>JAWKVZ010000001.1:0-1210391 GCA_041397725.1 Hyphomicrobiaceae bacterium
AGCCTGACGGAAGTCGCCCGCCGCGAGGCCGGCGACGACAATCCTTCGCTCGAGGCGCTGATGCCCGACGTTTACGAGAGCCTCGCCAGAGTATTCGACCGGCTCGAGACCCACTATCGCGACATGCAGGATGTCGAGTTCACGATCCAGCACGGCAAGCTGTGGATCCTGCAGACGCGCTCGGGCAAGAGGACCGTGCAGGCCGCGATCAAGATCGCGGTGGACATGGCCAACGAAGGGCTGATCACGCGCGACGAGGCGTTGCTGCGCCTCGATGCCGAGGGGCTCAATCAGCTCCTGCACCCGACCCTCGACCCCGATGCTGAGCGACAGGTGATCGCCACGGGGCTGCCGGCCTCGCCCGGCGCCGCGCAGGGGGAGATCGTTTTCGATTCCGACGAGGCCGAGCAGCTCAAGGCGGCCGGGCGCGCGGTGGTGCTCGTGCGGATCGAGACGAGCCCCGAGGACATCCACGGCATGCACGCCGCCACCGGCATCCTGACGACGCGCGGCGGCATGACCAGCCATGCGGCCGTGGTGGCGCGTGGCATGGGGCGGCCCTGCGTCTCCGGCGCAGGCATGATCCGCATCGATTACGCGGCGGGCACCATGACGACCGGCGGGCAGGTGCTGCGCAAGGGCGACGTCATCACCATCGACGGCGCCACCGGGCAAGTGCTCAAGGGCAAGGTGGCGATGCGCCAGCCGGAGCTTTCCGGCGATTTCGCAACGATCATGAGCTGGGCCGACGCGACGCGCCGGCTGGGCGTGCGTACGAACGCCGATACGCCCCGGGATGCGCGGCAGGCGCGCGAGTTCGGCGCGGAGGGCATCGGTCTTTGCCGCACGGAACACATGTTCTTCGAGGCGGATCGCATCCTCGCCATGCGCGAGATGATCCTGGCGGAAAGCGAGCAGGGGCGGCGGGCCGCGCTCGACAAGATCCTGCCGATGCAACGCAAGGACTTCATCGAGATCTTCGAGATCATGGCGGGTCTGCCGGTGACCATCCGCCTGCTCGACCCGCCGTTGCACGAATTCCTGCCGCACGACGACGAGGAGATGGCGGGGGTCGCCAAGGCGCTGGGCGTGCCGCTTGACCGGGTGCGCCAGCGCATCTCGGAGCTCAAGGAGTTCAACCCGATGCTCGGGTTCCGCGGCTGCCGTCTGGCGTTGCGCTACCCCGAGATCACGGAGATGCAGGCCCGCGCCATCTTCGAGGCTGCGGCCGAGGTCGAGGGGCGCACCGGCAAGGCGGTGACGCCCGAGGTCATGGTGCCGCTCATCGCCTATGCCAGGGAGCTCGAGATCCTGCGTGGCGTCATCGACCACGTCGCCGAGACGGTCTCGCGCGAGACCGGCCGTCGCCTGACCTATCAGGTCGGCACCATGATCGAGCTGCCGCGCGCCGCGCTGCAAGCGGCCGAGATCGCCCGCTCGGCCGAGTTCTTCTCCTTCGGCACGAACGACCTGACGCAGACGGTGCTGGGGCTGTCGCGCGACGATGCCGCCCCGATCCTGGCGAGCTACGAGGCGCAGCGCATCTTCGACATCGATCCGTTCGTGTCGATCGACGAGGTGGGCGTCGGGGAGCTGGTGCGTCTCGGCACGGAGCGCGGACGTGCTGCGCGGCCCGGGCTCAAGGTTGGCATCTGCGGCGAGCATGGCGGCGATCCGCAGTCCGTCGCCTTCTGCCATGGCGCCGCTCTCGACTATGTGTCGTGCTCGCCGTTCCGCGTGCCGGTTGCGCGGCTGGCCGCCGGACAGGCTGCGGCCCGGGAGCGGCTCGGCGGCAACAAGGCGGGGTCAGGCACGGCCTGAGCCCGTCGGTGCGCGCGGCAACCGGGCGGCATCACGCCGGCTGTCGAGGCTGGGGAGCCGGGCGGACTTGGCGAGACGCAGGCGGGCGCGGCGCGGCCGCTGACCGAGCGCCGTCAATACCACTCCTTCGCCGCCTCCTGCCGGTCCTCTTCGTCGAGGGAAGGGCGGCGCGGGCGCGGGCCGGCATTTTTCGGCAGGACCAGCAACACGAGCAGCAGCGGCGGCAGGATGAAGCACCAGGCCGCCCAGGCCGAGTGATCGCGGCGCTTGGCCACCGCCAGGATGAGGCCGAGCACGGCACTGCCCAGTGCGACCAGTCCCCAGATGGCGATGTACGTCAGCATGGCATGGTCCCGCTCGTCTGTGGATGCGCCGGCGCTCTCGAGAGGGGGGCACGGTCAGTGCGCCCGCTGTCGGATGATGATCTGGGGCCGACGACGCTCGCAGACAAGCGCGGTGTTGCGGCCACAGTGTGTCGGCCACTGACGATCAGCGTTTCGACACGATGTAATCGACCGCCCGGCGGGCCTGTTCGAGGCTCGTGACCGCCAGATATTTGTCCACGTAGACCCGGCCGTCCCTGAGCTCGAATAGATGGATGCCGGCATAGGTCTCGATGAAGCGGGCGTCGGGCAGATCGTCGGCCGTGACGGTCGTGTGGCGCGGAATGCTCCGTTTCGGCGTCGTCGTGTCGGCGGGCGCGGCCCCGGACGCTTGTCCGTCGCGCGCGGCGGCAGTGCCCGGTTCACCGACAGCCCCGACAGAATCGAAAATCGCCGAGAAGGGCCGCGTGTCCGGCGCGTGCTGAAGCCGGTTGTCGGTGGGCGTGTCCTCGCCTGGCGGGGGCGCTGCACCATTCTCCCGTGGGGGGCGGACGCTCTCATGCGTCGCGGGTTGATGGTGCCGCCGCGGTGGCGCGCCCGCGTCGACTGCCTCCTCCATGCGACGGGGCGGCGCCGTCTCCGGGACGTCTTGGGGGGCGTAGGCGGGGCGCCCGCGCGCTCCGCCATGCGGATGCGCCTCCTGCACCGGGTGCGCGCGTGCGACTGGTGGCGTGGCGCCATTGACGTAGGCGTGGGGTTGGGCCGGAGGTGGCGCGGGCGCGCGCTGGGGCTGGGCGGGCCCACGTCCCATGGCCATGCCATTGCCCGCGCCATTGGCACCGTGCTGCGGCATGGCGCGGCGTCCATCGGGCGGCGGCGGCGCCTGGCGAGGCGGTTCGGCGTTGCCCGGCCGATCGGGGCGGCCGTAGGCCTGTGGCGGCGGAGCGACCTGCTGCGGAGCCATGGCATGGCCGGGGTGTGCCGCTGCGGGCGGTGCGTGGTGAGCGTGGGGCTGCGCGTGAGGGCGGCGGGCATCCGGGGGTGGCGGATGATGGATAACAGGCCCAGGCGCACGCGCCGCGTGAGGCGGCCTCGGCGGCTGCTCGCCATTAGCGCCAAGTCCGGCCGGACGCTGATGTAGAGCCGCATCGGGGCGCGGCTGGCCATGCGCGCTCGCGATGGGCTGGCCAAGACCGCCGCCTGCCCCCTGTTGCAGGATGCGATCGACGATCAGCCGCAGGTAGCGCTTGTCCTCGGTCATGAAATAGGCGTCGCGCAATTCCTGGATGGCGCGCGGTCCGAGCGGCGCGACCTCGCTGATGGCGGAGATGACGTCGGGATCGTAGAGCGTGAGGAAGCGCCAGCGGTCCTCGATGGCCGCCGGTGGCGTCGCGCCGCCGGGGGCGATGTCGGTGACACTGTCGCTCGGCACGGGGCGGGTCCGCGGGGGCGGGCGCTTGGACTTGAGCGCCGAGAGCACGCTGATCCCGACGAACGGCACGAGGGCGCTGACGGCGCCCCAGAGCAGGGGATCGCGGTTCTTCTGGCGCGCGATGCGGCGGCCCCAGAAAAAGAATCCGGTTCCCAATAGCGCAAGGCAGACCAAGCTGATCACTAGGTACATGAACTGGTCTAAGCCTGTTTAGCGCCCCCGCCTGGCCCGCTGCCGCGCGCGCCAGAGCCCCAGGCTGTTCCTTGTCCGTTCGGCAGAGAGCATAGCTTCACGGGCCGGTGATGTCGATGTCCAGGCCGAGGTCGAGGACGGGCGCCGAGTGCGTGAGCGCGCCCGCGGAGATGAGATCGACGCCGGTTTCCGCAATGGCCCGTACCGTCGAAAGGGACACGCCGCCGGATGCCTCGGTGATGATGCGGCCAGCCACGAGCTTCACGGCCTCCGTCAATTGTGGAACGGTCATGTTGTCGAGCAGAACTGCGTCTACAGAATGGCGCAGCACCTCGGCGAGTTGGTCCAGAGTATCGACCTCGATCTCGATCTTGACCATGTGGCCGGAGCGAGCCCGGGCCGCGGCAATGGCGTGGCCGATGCCGCCCGCAACGGCAATATGGTTATCCTTGATCAGCACGGCGTCGAACAGGCCGACGCGGTGATTCATGCCACCACCGGCGCGGACGGCGTATTTCTCCAGGGCTCGCAGGCCCGGCGTGGTCTTGCGCGTATCAATGATGTGCGCCTTCGTTCCCGCGACGGCGTCGGCATAGGCGCGCGTCAAGGTGGCGACCCCGGAGAGCCGCCCGAGAAAGTTGAGTGCCACGCGCTCGGCGGTGAGGATGGCGCGCGCCCGGCCTTCGATGCGGGCTACCACGGCATTTGCGGCGGCCCGCTGCCCGTCTGCGATCGCAACGGAGAAGGAGACCTCGGGATCGAGTTGCCGGAAGGCCGCCTCGGCGAGCGTTAGTCCGGCGATGACGCCCGGTTTGCGCGTGGCGATGACGGCGCTCGCGCGGGCCATCGCCGGAATGCAGGCGTCCGTTGTGACGTCGCCCGCGAGGCCGAGATCCTCTGCAAGCGCCGCCATGATGGCGGTCTCGACGAGGGGGGCGGGCAGGCTCGCGTCGAAGGGTGGGCGCGGGCTGGCTCGGCTCATGACGACGGCTCCTCTGCGATGGGGCGGGTGAGCGTGGCGCGCTTGATGGTCTCCACGTCCGGCAGCGTCAGGCGGCTGCGCTGCGCCAGTGCGGGCCGCGGCTCGGGAAAGTCGGTGCGGTAGTGTCCGCCGCGGCTCTCGTGTCGGGCGAGTGCCGCGGCGGTGATGACCTCGGCGGTGACCAGCATCGCCGAGAGGCCCGGATCGGACGGTGCGGTCCGCGCGATGTCGTCAAGGGCGCGCACCGCGCGCGACAGGCTCGCCGCCGAGCGCTCGACCCCAACGAGGTCCGTCATCGTGCGCCGCACGGCCGCAACGGCGGCCGCCACGTCGGCGGGCGTGGTCGAGGCCGTGCTGTCACGCGCGGTTGACTCGACCTCTGTCATATCCACCGCGCGGACACGCTTCACCTCCCGGGCTAAGTCGGCGGCGACACGCGCGCCGAAGACCACGGCCTCGAGCAGCGAGTTGGACGCCAGCCGATTGGCGCCATGGAGGCCGGTCGAGGCGACCTCGCCGACGGCCCAGAGCCCTGGGACAGAGGATCGTCCGTGCCGGTCGGTCGCCACGCCACCCATGTGGAAATGCTCGGCCGGCGCCACGGGAATGAGGTCGGTTGCCGGATCGATGCCGGCCTTCCGGCAGTGCGCGTAGATCGTCGGGAAGGCGGTCGGGAAATGCTTGCCGATTGCGGTGCGGCAATCCAGGAAGGCGCCACGCCCGGCCTGGATTTCGCGGAAGACGGCGCGCGCCACGACATCGCGAGGCCCGAGCTCGGCGTCGGGGTGGGCGTCGCGCATGAACCGGTGACCGGCCGCGTTGACGAGCACGGCGCCTTCCCCGCGCAGGGCCTCGCTGGCGAGCGGCGCCGGGTCGGCGCCGACGTCGATGGCGGTCGGATGAAATTGCACGAACTCGGCATCGGCGATCACGGCACCGGCTCGTGCGGCCATCGCCACGCCTTGCCCGCAGCTGTTCGCGGGATTGGTCGTCACCGCATAGAGCTGTCCAATGCCGCCAGTGGCGAGAACCACGGCCGTAGCGTCGAGCGCGGTGGTGCGGTGCCGCTCGCGCCCGTTGTGGATGCGCACCCTCAGGTGAGCGCCCGGCGATGACGGCCCGCCGTCGGGCGGCGGCAGGGTGTACTCACCGGCAGAGGTGAACTCCCAGGCCTGCCAGCCCTCGAGGACGCGGATCGACGGCGTCTGGCGTACGGTGGCGATGAGTGCCTGCATGATGGCCGCGCCCGCGCGGTCGCCGGAAACGCGCACGACCCGCTTGGCCGAATGCGCCGCCTCGCGCGACAGCACGAAATGGCCCTCGAGGTCGCGGTCGAAGGGTACGCCGTAGCGGAGGAGGTCGCGGATGCGCTCGGGCGCCTCGCCGGCGACCATGCGGGCGATCTCTTCATCGACGATTCCGGCGCCGGCCGCTATGGTGTCGATCGCGTGCGCCTCGGTGGTGTCGCCTTCGCCGACGGCGGCGGCAATTCCGCCCTGGGCCCAGGTGCTGGAGGCTCCTTCGCCGAGAGGCACGGGCGAGAGCACGGTGACGGGCAGGGGCGACAGCTTCAGCGCCGTGAAGAGACCCGCGAGGCCCGCGCCGACGATGACGATGCCGCCCGAGGTCGTCCGCGAGGTCGCCATGGCCTTGCGCCTCCCGGCGCTCATGCAAGACGCACGAGGCGCCGACGTGATGCCGGCGCCTCGCAACGAGCTGTCAGCGGCTCAGTTCGTCAGGTTGACCATGCGCTCGACGGCGCGCCTGGCCTTCTCTGCGACCACGGGATCGACGGTGACCTCGTGGCGCATGTGGACGAGGCTGTCGAGAATCTTCTCCAGCGTGATCCGCTTCATGTGCGGGCAGAGATTGCACGGCCGGATGAACTCGACGCCCGGCGTCTCCGCCGCCACGTTGGCGCTCATCGAGCACTCCGTCACGAGCATGACCTTCTGGGGCTTCTTCGTCTTCACCCAGTCGATCATGCCGGCGGTCGAGCCCGTGAAGTCGGACGCCTTGATGACCTCCGGCGGACATTCCGGGTGAGCGATGATCTTGAGGCCAGGATTGGCCGCGCGGAAGGCGCCGAGCTCCTCGGCAGTGAAGCGCTCGTGCACCTCGCAGTGGCCCTTCCAGGTGATGATCTCGACCTTGGTCTTGGTCTGCACGTACTTGGCCAGGAACTCGTCGGGGATCAGCAGTACACGCGGCACGCCGAGGCTCTCCACCACCTTCACCGCATTGGCGGACGTGCAGCAGATATCGCACTCCGCCTTCACCTCGGCGGAGGTGTTGACGTAGGTCACCACGGGGACGCCCGGATAGGCCGAACGCAGCATGCGCACGTCCTCGGCCGTGATCGACGAGGCGAGCGAGCAGCCGGCCTCGAGGTCGGGAATGAGGACGGTCTTGTCCGGATTGAGCAGCTTCGAGGTCTCGGCCATGAAGTGCACGCCGGCCTGCACGATCACGTCGGCTTCCGTGCGCGTGGCTTCCTTGGCGAGTTGCAGGCTGTCGCCCTTGAAGTCTCCGACGCAATGGAAGATCTCCGGCGTCATGTAGTTGTGCGCCAGGATGACGGCATTGCGGACCCGCTTGAGGTCGTTGATGGCCTTGATCAGCGGCGCATAGTGCGGCCACTCCATCGGCGTGATGGTCGCCTTCACGCGCTCGTACATCTCGGCCATCTCGCGCGCGATTGCCGGCGTGAATTCGAGCTTTGGGGGAGGCAAGGGGGCGTGGCGCCGCTCCTTACCCGGACGTGTCGTCTCGACGTGGAGCGTGTCCATGGTGTCCTCCGGGACGGGCCAATAAAATGCGCGAGGTGAGCATTAAGTGGGCCTGAAGAAAACCGACAGAGCCGGTCGGGTGTTTCATATGCTCATTGCGAGCATTGCATCATGGCCTTTAACATAGGCCAAGCCTCGGAGGATTTCCAGAGGCATGTGACGAAACCATGTCGCCGAGCCCGTATCGCGCGAGCGGCACTCTGTGCGCTGAGTCAACGCTCCGTCCCAATCTTAAATTGTTGCTCCGGCCCGTATCGGCACCAATATCGGGACATCCTGTCGCAAATGCTTGCGTCAGGCGCGTTCTCCGAAGATGATCCGCGCCTCTTTCGTGACCCTGGACCAGAGAAGTCCGAGGGACGAGCCGGTGCGCGCGGGACGTGAGGCGCGCCGGGGGGAAATGCCGCGGGTTGAGGGCTGCAGCGTATGAGCGCAGATGGCGCAGGCGAGGCACGTACGCCGTCGGTCGCAGGCGAGGTTCCGGCGGGCGTGAGCGCGCCGACGTCCGCGCCCCCTGGCGGGGCGGCACAGCGGATTTGGCGGGGAGCACGGTCGGCAGGCGCGCAGCTTGGCGACTGGATGCCGTTCAAAGCCATGCTCGCGGGCTACAAGCGCGAGTGGATCACGGGTGACGTCACGGCCGGTGTCGTCGTCGCCATCCTGCTCATCCCACAGGCGATGGCCTATGCGCTGCTGGTCGGCCTGCCGGCCTCGGCCGGCCTCTACGCCAGCCTCCTGCCGCCGCTGCTGTACGCCGCGTTCGGCACGAGCCGGGTTCTGGCCGTCGGCCCCACGGCGATCCTGTCTCTGATGGTGGCGAGTGCGCTGCAGCCGCTCGCACCGATCGGCACGCCGGAATACATGGGGCTGGCGCTGACGCTCTCGCTCATGTGCGCGGTCTTGTGTCTTATCCTGGGCGCGCTCAGGGCCGGCTCGCTCGTGAATTTCATGAGCCATCCGGTGATTGCGGGCTTCATGAGCGCCTCCGGCATCATCATCATCTTCAGTCAGTTGAAGCATGTGCTCGGCCTCGACGTCCCCGTCACCGAGTCCATCCCGACGATCGTCAAGCATGTGGCGCTTGGTCTGGCGAACACCAATCTGATCGCCCTGGCGATCGCCGCCTTCACCCTCCTCGTGCTGCTGCTGAGGGTGCAGATAGCAACCGCCCTCTCACGGCTCTGGCGGCGAGCGGGTCCCTACCTCATGCACTTGCCGAAGGCCATGCCCCTGGTGGTGGCGGTCATCGGCATCCTCGTGGCCTGGGGTTTCGCCCTTGCGGAGACTGCCGGCCTCAAGGTCGTCGGTGAGATACCGCGCGGGCTGCCGTCGGTGACGTGGCCCTCGATCGACCTCGCGACGATGGAGCGACTGCTGCCGGCCGCCATCCTCATCGTGCTCGTCGGCTTCATCGAGAGCGTCTCGGTCGGCAAGTCGCTCGCAGGCGCCCGCCGTCAGACCATCGAGCCGAACCGCGAGCTGGTCGGCCTGGGATTGGCGAACGCCGGCGCGGCCTTTACGGGCGGCTATCCCGTCACGGGCAGCTTCTCGCGCTCGGTGGTCAATTTCGCCTCGGGCGCCAATACGCTGGTGTCGTCGCTGGTGACGCTCTCGATCGTCCTCGTGGCGCTGCTGTTCCTGACGCCGCTGCTCTTCCATCTGCCGCAAGCCGTCCTCGCCTCGATCATCATGGTGGCGGTGCTCGGGCTCATCGATTTCGGCGTGCTGCGGCGCGCCTGGGCCTTCAGCAAGGCCGATGGTTTCAGCTATCTCGTGACGTTCGTGGCCGTGCTCGGGCTCGGCGTCGTCAAGGGGATCGTCTGCGGCATCATCGTGTCGCTGGTGCTGCATCTGTGGCGCACGAGCCGCCCGCACATCGCCATCGTCGGGCGGATCGGCACCAGCGAGATCTTCCGCAGCGTCCAGCGCTACGAGACCACGACCTACGACGGGCTGCTGCTGCTGCGCATCGACGAGAGCCTCTACTTCGCGAATGCTGCATTCCTCGAGGACAACGTGCTGCGGATCGTAGCCAAGCAGCCGGACATCAAGGACGTGGTGATCATCTGCACATCGGTCAACGTCATCGACGCGAGTGCGCTCGAGACGCTGGAGCGGCTGATCGAGCGGTTGCGGGCCGGTGGCGTGACGTTGCATCTGGCGGCCGTCAAGCTCATGGTCTACGAGCGATTGCAGCGCACGCACTTTCTCTCTCGGCTGAGCCCGGGGCAGGTGTTCCTGTCGACCCATGACGCCGTCGTGGCGCTCGCCGGGGCGCGGCCCGCGCCAGGTCTGGCCGGCTGACTGGGACCTCCGTCGGGGCGCACGGTGGCGCCGATCAGCGCGTGTCCGGCTGCCCGCTGCCAGAGGCGGCCACGGCCGGCGGTCCATAGACCTCGCGGGCTCTCGCCTCGAACGCCTCCGCGAAGCGGCGGAAGGCCTGGTCGAACATCGCGCCCATGACGACCCCGAGCAGGCGCGAGCGGAACTCGTAGGAAATGAAGAAGTCGATCTCGGAGCCGCCGGGCAGCGGGCGGAACAGCCAGCGGTTCTCAAGGTGGTGGAAGGGGCCGTCCAGGTAGGAGACATCGACGGCAGGGCGGGCGGGGTCGAGCCGCACCTCGCTGGTGAAAGTCTCGTTGATCACCTTGTAGGCGACGGTCATGTCGGCGACGAGCACGACCTGGCCCTCATCGTTCTGCTCGCGGCTGCGCACCCGCAGCGCCTGACAGAGCGGCAGGAACTCGGGATAGCGCTCGACGTCGGCAACGAGGTCGTACATCTGGCGCGGCGAGTAGGGGACGCGTGTCTTCGTCTCGAACGATGGCATGACCCTGCTCAATCCCCTGGTTCGGCCGTCAACGAGCCGGGCAGGCCCGCGACGAACGTACGAACCCCGGCCGGAGACCTCAATACGACGATGCGCTTCGTGCTGCGAAGGCGGTCTATGGCCGCAACCGTCGCCGCCCGCCGTTTCGGATAGGTCCACACCCAGTGGCGCAGGAACTCCCAGTCGAAGCGCTCCGGGCACCCCGGCGCCATGTCCGGGCGCTGCCGGCCCCAGTATCGCACCAGACGCATCAGGGCGCGCGACAGGTAGAGGCGTCGCGGCAGGTCGAGCCAGACGACGGCCTCCGCCGGGGGTATCGTGAGGTCGTGCACGCGGCTGTAGTCGCCCTCCATGATCCAGGCCGGTTCTGCGGCGCGGGCGGCGATCCGCCGACGCCATGCCTCGGGCGCGGGTGGACGCCAGCCGGGCTGCCAGAATTCGGCATCCATGTGGATCACCGGCAGGTCGAGACGGGCGGCGAGCGCCCGCGCCAGCGTCGACTTGCCCGAGCCGGGGCCGCCGATGATGCGGATGCGGTGCATGGGGCGGCTAGCGCGCCTCGCTCTCCCGGCGGGCGAGGCGTGCGGCCTTGAGGCGCGCGAAATCCTCTCCGGCATGATGGGACGAGCGCGTCAGCGGGCTCGCCGACACCATCAGGAAACCCTTCGCATATGCCATCCGCTCCAGGCCGGCGAATTCCTCTGGCGGCATGAAGCGCCGGACCTCGGCGTGCTTGCGCGTCGGTTGCAGGTATTGCCCGATGGTCAGGAAGTCGATGCCCGCGGAGCGCATGTCGTCCATGACCTGCAGGATCTCGTCCCGGCTCTCGCCGAGCCCGACCATAATGCCGGACTTGGTGAAGATCTCAGGCGAAAGCTCCTTGGCGCGCTGCAGAAGGCGGAGGGAGTGGAAGTAGCGCGCACCGGGCCGGATGCGCAGATAGAGCGAGGGCACCGTCTCCAGGTTGTGATTGAAGACGTCGGGACCCGCCGCGATGACCTCGGCGAGGGCATGGTCGGGCTTCCGGAGAAAATCCGGCGTCAGAACCTCGATGGTGGTCGCAGGCGTCTGCCTGCGGATGGCGGTGATCACGGCTGCAAAATGCGCCGCACCCCCGTCCGCGAGATCGTCGCGGTCCACCGACGTGACAACCACGTGTGCAAGGCCGAGCTGGGCGACCGCCTCCGCGACGCGCTCGGGCTCGCCGGGGTCCAGGGGCGCGGGGATGCCGGTCGCCACGTTACAGAAGGCGCAGGCGCGCGTGCAGACGTCACCCATGATCATCATGGTGGCGTGGCGCTTCGACCAGCACTCGCCGACGTTGGGGCAGCCAGCCTCCTCGCAGACGGTATGGAGCTTCTGCTCGCGCACGATGCGCCGCGTCTCGGCATAGACCGGCGAGCCGGGTGCCTTGACGCGGATCCAGGCGGGCTTGCGCTGGACCGGGGTATCGGGCTTGCCCGCTTTCTCGGGGTGGCGGGTGCGCTTGTCGACGATGGTGACCATGGATCAGGGCTCTTGTTGCGCGTGTCGCCAGTATACGAGAGGTTTGGGCGGCCGGGTCAACTCTGCTCAGGACGAGGCTGCCCGGCGGGTTCGACCGACAGGGACGTAAGGGAAGGCGGGGGGCGGCATGCATGTGCTCGATTTCGTCGGCATGGCCATCGTTGTGCTGACGTTTTGCGCCGGCATCTTCTACCGGGGTGCGCGCCTGCGTGATCGCATCCTGCTGGCGACGGGCGTCGGCGTCGTCGGCTTCGCGGGGCTCGCCGTCGTGGCCGCAAACGACAGCAACGCCTCGCTCGGCGCGGTCTCGCTCGCCCTCCTCGTACTCGTGGTCGGGCTCGTCGCCGCGGCATTCCTGCGCAACCGTTGAGGAACACCACGCTTGACCGCCCAAGACAAACACCGCATAAGCCGCGCCATGGACCGCTCGTCTCGTAAACACGCCGTCAACATCTGTTGCGGCATTATTATCGACGCCTAGCTCAAACGCTGGCGCGCGGCCGTTCCCTTTTTCTCGACATCACAGAACGCGCTGCGCCGGCAGGCCAAGGAGAGCCCGCTGTGCCGTTGACGCTCTACAACACGCTGACACGCACGAAGGAAGAGTTCCGGCCGATCGATCCGGCGAACGTGCGCATGTACGTGTGCGGGCCGACCGTCTACGACTACGCGCACATCGGCAACGCCCGGCCGATCATCGTCTTCGACGTGCTGTTCCGCCTGCTGCGGCACCTCTACGGGGCCGAGCACGTCACCTACGTGCGCAACATCACGGACGTGGATGACAAGATCAATGCGCGGGCGGCACAGGATCATCCCGACCTGCCGCTCAACGCGGCCATCGCCCGGGTGACCTCCCGGACGACCGAGCAGTTCCACAAGGACATTGCCGCGCTCGGCGTGCTGGAGCCGACCCACGAGCCGCGCGCGACCGAGAACATCGCCCAGATGATCGCGATGATCGAGACGCTCATCGCCAAGGGCTGCGCCTACGCGGCGGAAGGGCACGTGCTGCTCGATACCTCGGCGGTGCCCGATTACGGCCAGCTCTCGCGCCGCTCGCTGGAGGACATGATCGCGGGCGCTCGGGTCGAGGTGGCGCCCTACAAGAAGAACCCCGCCGACAGCGTGCTCTGGAAGCCGTCGGACGCCAGCCTGCCGGGCTGGGAAAGCCCGTGGGGGCGTGGCCGTCCCGGCTGGCACATCGAGTGCTCGGCGATGTCCAGGCGCTATCTCGGCGAGATGTTCGACATCCACGGCGGCGGTATCGACCTCGTTTTCCCGCACCACGAGAACGAGATCGCGCAGTCGCGCTGCGCCCATGACACTCCGGTGATGGCCAATGTGTGGATGCACAACGGCTTCCTGCAGGTCGAAGGCGAGAAGATGTCGAAGTCGCTCGGCAACTTCGTGACGATCCACCAACTGCTCGACACCAAGGATTTCGGCGCCAACCAGTGGCACGGCCGGGTCATCCGTCTGGCGATGCTCGGCACGCACTACCGTCAGCCGATAGACTGGACGGCGGAGCGGCTCGTGCAGGCACGCCAGACGCTGTGGGACGTGGCCGAGCTGCTGCATCAGGTGCCTGTCGGCGAGACGCCGCACGACGAGGTCGTCGGCGCCCTCAGCGACGATCTCAATACGCCGAGCGCCATCTCCATCCTGCACGGGCTCATGAAGTCGGCGGCGCGCAACGCCGACGTGCGTCCTAAGCTGAAGGCGACGATGTCGCTTCTCGGCTTGTACGGCGAAGAGACGGTCGCCGAGCTCGATCCGGGATTCGAAGCGCAGGCGATCGATCACAGCGAGGTCGCCTCCCGCATCACCGCGCGGCTCGCCGCGCGCAAGGCCAAGAACTGGG
Organism: Hyphomicrobiaceae bacterium; assembly: GCA_041397725.1. Lineage (GTDB taxonomy): Bacteria > Pseudomonadota > Alphaproteobacteria > Rhizobiales > Hyphomicrobiaceae > JAGRKR01. Next base: position 13,740 of record JAWKVZ010000001.1, read on the forward strand.
CCGAGTCCGACCGCATCCGCGACGAGCTGGCGGCGATGGGCATCCAGCTCAAGGACACCAAGAACCCAGCGACGGGCGAGATCGAGACGACCTGGGAGGTAAAGCGATGAGCGCCCCCGCCGCCGGCCGGATGCTCCGCGCCATGCCTGTCCTGCAGGTCCGCGACGTCAAGGCGAGCGAGGCCTTCTATTGTGACGTGCTTGGATTCGCGTCGCATGGCACCTGGGGCGCGCCGCCGGTGTTCGCCATCGTACAGCGCGGACACGTGACCATCGCGCTCGACCAGTCGCGCGACGGCAGTGCGCCGCCGCGCCAGCAGTACTGGTCCGCCTACCTCTACGTCGCCGATGCCGATGCCATGCTCGCGGAGGTGCAGCGTAGCGGCGTCAGCGTTGCCCGCGACATCGAGACATCCGACTACGGCTGCCGCGATTTCGACATTCGCGATCCCGACGGCCACATCCTCGGCATCGGCCACGTGATCGCCCCCGGTCCGATGGGGCCGGGGCTCGATGCCGGCAGCCTCGGCCGCGACGGCGAGGGCGGATCAGGCAAGCGCGGAGGACTGGCATGAGCGACCGCAAGGACCCTAACGCCGAGCCGCCGTTCCCGGGGCATCGTCGCTACTATCTCGCCGTCAAGATTTTCGTCGTGGTGCTCGCCCTCCTGGTGACGCTGCATCTGCTCGGATACCTGTGAGAGCCATGGCCAAGGAACACCTCTACCTGTTCGACACGACGCTGCGCGATGGCGCCCAAACCACGGGCGTCGACTTCTCCGTCGCCGACAAGCGCCTCATCGCTCGAACGCTCGACGAGCTCGGCGTCGACTACATCGAGGGCGGCTATCCCGGCGCCAACGACACCGACACGGCGTTCTTCGCCGAACGGCCGACGCTCGCGCATGCGCGGCTGACGGCCTTCGGCATGACCAAGCGCGCCGGACGCTCGATCTCCAACGATCCGGGATTTCAGGCGCTGGTGCAGTGCTCGGCCGAGGCCGTCTGCCTCGTCGCCAAGGCCTGGGACTTCCATGTCCGTGTGGCGCTCGCCATCTCGGAGGAGGAGAACGTCGCCTCCGTGGCCCAGTCCGTCGAGGCCATTGTCGCCTCAGGCCGCGAGAGCATGATCGACTGCGAACACTTCTTCGACGGCTATAAGGCGAACCCGGCGCACGCGCTCGCAGTGGCACGCGCGGCCTATGAGTCGGGCGCGCGCTGGGTCGTGCTGTGCGACACCAACGGCGGCACGCTGCCCGACGAGGTCGAGCGCATCGTGCGGGAGACGAGCAAACTCGTGCCGGGCTCGCACCTCGGCATCCACACCCACAACGACACCGAGAACGCCGTGGCGAATACACTGGCGGCAGTCAGGGCCGGGTGCCGGCAGATCCAGGGCACGCTCAACGGCCTCGGCGAGCGTTGCGGCAATGCGAACCTCACCTCCATCATCCCGACGCTGATGCTGAAGTCGGAGTTCGCCGACCACTTCGACATCTCGGTCACGCCGGATCGGCTGCGCAAGCTGACGCACGCCAGCCGCGTCCTCGACGAGATCCTGAACCGCGCCCCCAATCGCCAGGCGCCCTATGTCGGCGAATCCGCCTTCGCGACCAAGGCCGGCATCCACGCCTCTGCGATCCTCAAGGACCCGAGCACCTACGAGCACGTGCCACCGGAGAGCGTCGGCAATCGCCGCCGGGTGCTCGTTTCCAACCAGGCGGGCAAGTCGAACATCCTATCGGAGCTGGAGCGCGTCGGCATCGACGTCTCGAAGGACGATCCGCGCGTCGTCCGCCTGCTCGAGGAAGTGAAGGTGCGCGAGGCCGGCGGCTACGCCTACGAGGGGGCGGACGCCTCCTTCGAGCTGCTGGCGCGCCGGCTGCTCGGCGAGGTGCCGGCCTTCTTCACCGTGGACAGCTTCCGCGTCATGGTGGAGAAGCGGCACAACGCGAAGGGCGAGCTGGTCACGGTGTCCGAGGCGACCGTCAAGGTCTTCGTCGATTGCCAGGACGAGCCGGTATGGTCGGTGGCGGAAGGCAACGGGCCGGTCAACGCGCTCGACCGCGCGTTGCGCAAGGATCTCGGCAGATACCAGGAGCACATCGCCGCTCTCGAGCTCGTCGATTATCGCGTGCGCATCCTGACCGGCGGCACGGAGGCGGTGACGCGCGTGCTGGTCGAGACCTACGACAGGAGTACCGGCGAACGCTGGTCGACGGTCGGCGTGTCGCCCAACATCATCGACGCCAGCTTCGAGGCGCTGATCGATTCGATCACGTACAAGCTGATGGGTGCCACCGGCCGCTTGAAGCAGGCCAGCGCCTGAGGGCGGCCTGCGCGTGGCGTCCCTGACGGAGCGGAGCGGGCTGGTGGCGCACACCGCGCATGCCCCGGTGTCCCGAAGTGGGCGGCGCGGTGGTGGTGTGTTCACCACAACCGGTGGCGCTTTGGCTGCGAAGCGGTGTCCACGCCGCACTTTCAGGGATTGTTTCCGCATCCGTCGTAGTCTCCCGCCATCGTAAATGTGGGGTTCATTCACGATGGAATTCGGGCGGAAATCAAACAGTCAGGACGAGCCGGAGAACGCGGACGAAACGTCCTATGGCACGTTGCTGGTGGTGGTGATCGCGGCATTCGGGGTGCTGCTGGCAGCAGGCATCTTCATGTTCGGCAGCTCCGGCACGAGCCCGACCGTCACCTTCGAGCGATCCTTGCAGAAGCTTGGCCTGACGGATGCAACGCACGCGGGCCTGCGGGATCAATTCCAGCTCGCTCTCCAGAACATGCAGGAGGATATGTGCGACGAGTCGCTGCGCGACCGGGCCGGACACGCCGCCGTCGCCTATTACGAGACGCTGCTGGAGAAGCCTCTGAGTGACGCCGGTCTCACCGGGACCTACGATCATCGCTGCCAGCCGCTCGCCGAGAAGGGCATGCATCCCCTGACCTATCTGCTTACGCGGCGCGGTCTGGGCAGCAATCTGACGCTGCCGTGGGCGTGCATGCCGGACCGCTGGCGCGGGCCGCGCGACCGTGCATTGCAGTCGCGCCTCGAGTACTTCCTGAGGGCGGGGTTCCTGACCACGGAATCGCTCAGCGGCACGCTCAAGCTCATCGCGCGCCCCCTCGAGACGAGCCCGCTCAAGTATCGATGCCGGAAGTTCAGGCACGACTCCCGCCGGCGCCACCTGCCGACGTTGGCTGCACCCAGCGACGACTGGGACCGCCGCCGCCGCCGCCGCTGGTGATCGTGCATGGTCGCAGTGCCGCTGCATGGGCAGGGCATTGGAAGGATGGAGCTTAAGGGGGCCGATTTGGGGCGCATGCCCGTCGCATGCCCCTAACGGATTCGTTGCGGCGACGTGTGATCAGCCATCGAGGAGGCGGCGCGCCGCCTCGCCAAGGCCGATGGTGCCGCCGAGCAGGCCGTCGCAGACGGCCTCCAGCTCGGCACCCTTGCCGGACTTCAGCCGTCTCGTGATCAGCTCGGCGGTGGCACGCGCCAGGATGTAGCGGGCGCGCCGCCGGCGCCGTTCGCGTGGCGGCACGGCAATCCGGCTTTCGGCGATCCTGTCGATCTCGCTGGCCAGCGCGGGGATGCCCTTACCGGTCAGCGCGACCGTGGCGAGGACGGCCACCGGCGTACCTGCGCTGGCGCCGGAGCGCGTGGCCATGGCGCCGACGAGATGCCGGACCGTCTCGTCCGCGCCCTCGCGATCGGCCTTGTTGACGACGAGGATGTCGGCGATCTCGAGCAGGCCCGATTTCATGGCCTGGATGTCGTCGCCGAGGCCCGGCGCCGCCAGCACGACCCGGACGTCGGCAATCTCGGCGATGTCGATCTCCGATTGACCTGTGCCGACGGTCTCGAGAATGACGAGCTCCTTGCCGGCTGCATCGAGCACGTCGATGGCTCGCACGGCGGCCGGTGACAGCCCGCCGAGATGACCGCCACTGGCGAGCGAGCGCATGAAGACCAGGTCGTCGTCGCGGGCGCTCGACATGCGGATGCGGTCGCCGAGGATCGAGCCGCCCGACACGGGGCTCGACGGGTCGACCGCGAGGATGCCGACGCTCCGGCCGGCGTTGCGCACGTGACGTGTGAAGGCGTCGACCAGGGTGGATTTGCCGGCGCCCGGAGGCCCGGTGACGCCGATCACGAGGGCGCGGCCGAGGTGGGGCTGCATGGCGGCGAGCAGGGCAGGGGCGCTGGAGCCGTCGCGCTCGAGCTCGGTGATGGCCTGGGCGATGGCCCGCCGCTCGCCTGCGACGAGGCGTGCCACGAGGCTGGCAGCCTCGGGCCGGTGCGTGTCGCCTGGTAGAGGACCTTCCGGGTGGCTCATGACGTCGCAATAGGGGCTGGCGACCGGAAAGGCAATGGCGAGGCGGCGGCCGGGGGAGCGTGATGGGCCGGGTGGGCCGGCCCATCACTGGTATCTGCTGCGTCGCAGCCGATCAGCGGAGCTGCTGCTGGTCCGGCCCCTTCTGCGGCGGGCGGCGCTGGCCTGCCGGGCGCTGCTGGCCTTGCGGCGGGCGGGCCTGGCGCGGCTGGCCCTGCGGCGGGCGGCCCTGCGGGCTCGGGCGGCCTTGTGCCGGCAGGCGGGCTCCCGGCTGCCCCTGCGGCGGACGCGGACGGGCCGTGGGGGACGCTGTTGGCGGACGTCCGACCGGCCGGCCGGAGTGCGGCGGGGGCGTCGGCACGGGGCGGATGCGGTGCGGCACCGGCCGTGGGGCGGTGGCGGGCCGGGGCGGGATCACGCCGGGTGCCGGCGTGGGCGCCACGCGCGGCGGCCGGACGCGCTGTACGGGAGGCTGCCCCCCCTGTGGCGGACGCGGCGGCGCGAAGCCGGGCTGCACGCCCGTCGGTGTGCGCGGTCGCGGCGAGACGCCCGGTGGCAACACGGCTGGCGGGACGACGCCCTGGATCGGCGGGCCGCCGTGTTGCGGCGAGCGCGGGCCGCCGTCGGGACGACGCTGGCCGGACCACGGCATGCGCGCTCGGTCCAACTGGTGACGGGGGATCGTGCGGGTCGGCCGCCACTGGCCGCGCGGACGCGCGATAGCCGGACGGTAGACGCGGATCGTGCGGGAACCCGATGGCGCACGCCCGTGGGCCCTCGGCGAGGTGACGCCGACGATGCGGAGCGGCACGACCGGGCGGCCCGTGGCACGTCCGACGAACCGGACATCGAGGCCGCGGTTGACGATGATGCCGTTCACGCGGCTATAGCGCGTGACGTAGGTCGTCCTGCGGAGGATGCCGGAGTTGCGGCCCGGCGGCAGCACCAGCCGGTGCACGCTGCCGTAATGGGACATGTAGCGGGTCGGCAGGAAGCACCACACGGGCGTATAGCGGGGCGCCGCATAGTAGCTCGAGGCAAACATGAGGCCGCGCACGGGATGCCAGCGCGCTTCGGGCGGCAACGGCGCCCAGCCCACGTAACTGTCGCTGCGCCGCCAGGCGACCCAGGCGGGTCCCCACACGGTGTCCGGCACCCAGATCCAGCCGTATTCGTCGTCGAGCGCCCAGCGGCCGTAATGATAGGTGGCCCAGCCGTAGGGCTCCTCGGAATTCCAGTACCAGCCGTGCTCCTCGGTCCACACCCAATGCCCGCGGGTGTAGGGCCGCCACTCCCGGTCGTCCTCGTAGGGCGACCACACCGAGCCCCAGCGGGGATGGTCGAACCACTGCCCATGGGGCGCGAGCTCGCGGTAGAAGACCTCCATGTCCACGTCCTGAGCGCTCGCGCTCGAGGGTGGCAATGCTATGGCCAGCATCAGGGCGAGGACCACTGCCGCAAAGCGCGGCAGCCTCGATGTCACGTACCACATGCGTTTTCTCTCGTCTTTGTTGGCCCGGCGTGGCGTGTTTGCCGGCGCACATGGTCCGCCGCGGAGCGGTCCTGTGTGCACGGTGCTTTATCGTCAGTGCTGACCCGCAATCTGGTGAAAATTGTGGCCGCCGCCCCGCCGGATCAGTACCAGACCCCCGTCCAGCGGTAACGTGGCCGCATCTGGATGGGGCCGAAGCCGACCAGGGAGACCATCGGCTGCTCGGGGATCTCGAAGGGGGCGAGTTCGGACGCGCGCTTCAACGACATGAGGCGGGCGATTCGCTCGGCCGTGGTCGGGTGGGAGCGCAGCAGGGACGGCTGGGGAATCCGGCGCATGCCGGGAAAGATCAGATCCTCCCAGAAATTGCCCTGATACCGCTCCAGCTGGCGCAGGGCCGAGGCAAGGCCCACGGGATCGCCGGTCAGCATGGCCCCTTCCAGATCGGCGTCATACTCGCGGGCTCGTGACAGACCGAGTTGAAGCAGGCTCGACAGCGTCGGCGCCAGGTAGAGCAGAACGATGGCGAGCCAGGGGACCATCAGCTCCCCTGTGAAGATGCCCGGAAGGTTGAGCAGGACCAGGAAAACCGCGACATAGGAGAGCATCTGCGTGATGCGGCTCATGGTGTCGGCAAGACCCATGATCCTCAGGTCGTTATTGCGGATGTGGCTGATCTCGTGCGCGATCACGCCGGCGACCTCGCGCATGTCCAGGCGGCGCAGAAGGCCCTCGGTCAGGGCGATGGCGGCGGCGTCCGGCCGCCCCGTGGCAAAGGCGTTGAGCGTCATGCTCGGCACCACGTAGAGCTTGGGATGGGCCGGCAGCTCGGCGCGGTCGGCGAGGAACTCGACGAGGCGGGCGAGCTGTCCGCCGTGGCGAGGATCGACGCGCCGCGCCCCGTACATGCGCATGACGGTATCAGCGGGAACGCTCGGGGCGAACGCGAACAGCGCCAGCGACAGGACGAAAGCTCCGGCGACGCCGGGCCAGCCCCAGATGAGCCAGGCGCAAAAGGCCAGCAACGCGCCGATGCCGCCGATCAGCAGCACGGAGTGCGTGAGGTTCCGCAGCCGATGCTCGTTGCGGCGCTTCTCGTCGAGAAAGGGGCTCATGACCGGATCCTCCGGTGCGTCGTCAGAGTTTGGGTATGATGTCGCGCGCGCCGTCGACGGAGGCCGGCGCAGAGCTGGCGCCCACGCCGAGGACCGCCGGCACGATCGCCTCCGCGGTGTGCACGATCGTGTAGCGGACGTCGAGATCGGGGCGGATGAAGGCTTCCGACCGCATGTGATCCAGCAGCGCCACCAGGGGCGACCAGAACCCATCGATGCTCGCCAGCACGATCGGCTTCTTGTGTTGTCCGAGTTGCTCCCAGGTGAGCTGCTCGACAAGCTCCTCCAGCGTGCCGATGCCGCCGGGCAGAGCCACGAACGCGTCGGAGCGATCGAACATGAGGCGCTTCCGCTGGTGCATATCCTCTGTGACGATGAGTTCGTCGACGTCGCGCAGCATCATCTCGCGGTCGGACAGGAAGGAAGGGATGATGCCGGTGACGCGCCCGCCGGCGCCGAGCACGCTGCGGGCGACGACGCCCATGAGGCCGAGGCTGCCGCCGCCGTAGACGAGCCCGATGCCGGCCGCCGCCATGGCTCTGCCGAGTACGTTCGCGGCCGCCTCGTAGGCGGGGTTCCTGCCCGGTCCCGAGCCACAGAAGACGCAGATGTTGCGGATGCTCGTATGTCCAGGGGGAGAGGAGTGGATCGTGTTCATTCGCTACTTTCGACTGTCTTCTCGCGACGCCTTTTGATGTGCCGATCGTTTCGCTGGATGCGGGCCCGCGCGGGACAGGCACACCGCATCCGTGCATGCGCCTATGCAGCGCGGCGACCGGCAATGCCGTGCCCCGCCCACGCGTCCGAGCGCCCAGGGCAGGCCCAATTTCGCGACCAACTATAGCATTCCCGTGGCAGCGTGTGGGAGCCCGTGGGGTGACTCGGGCGCAACAGGCGCAGGTGCGACGGTTGGCGTGTCCGGCCAGATGTGCTTAGTGGGGTGCGTTTTGGCTCCGAGCCGCGCGGTGTCCCTGGTGACGGCGAGGGATGATCCCTCATATGGTCGTCTCGAGGCGCGGACGGTGGCGTGCCGGGAAAGGACGTCGGCGATGAGTGGCGGTTGGTTCTTGGTCGCGTTGACACTGGCGCTGGGTGCCTATAGCGGCGGCGCCTGGCAGCTCCATCGCACGTTCGATGGCGGGCGCGCGCTGCTCCCGGTGGCGGCTGCGCCGACAGCCGGGGGCGACACGACGCCGGCGACGGACCGGGTGCGGCTCACGGCTGGCGATACGAGCGCCAGGCCGGGCGTTGACATGCGCCGGCGCGCGGAAGAGCTCGCGCAGGCGGGCACGGAGCGTTTCAGCGAGGTGCTCGGAGGCGGCAAGCCGGACATGTCTGCCAGCGAACGACGTCGCTTGGCCCAGGCACCGGCCGTGCGCGAAGGACAGGATCGCGCGCCCGCGCGTCCGCCACTGAGCGAGGCGCCGCTGGGGGCCATCCAGAGCTGGTTCGACTCGTCGCGACGCGAGTATGCGCGCATCATGGCGCATCTGTCCGTTGGGCCGTCCACACGAGGGCGGCTGCCGCCGGGTGCCGTCTCCGATTGGCTGGGCCGGGCAGACGCCGACTTCCAGATGATCATGCGCGGCCTAGCGGTGGCGCCGTCGGGCTTGCCGGGCGCTGCTCTGCCCAAGGTCGCCCGTGGTGACGGCGTGCCGCGCCCGCCCCAGGCTCCCTCGACCGCCGTTGCGCCCGATGCGGCGCGCCGTCTTGCGCTCAAGGAGACCGAAGACGCCCGGCGCGAGGCGGAGGCAAGGGCGCGCCGTGCCACTGAGGAAGCCCGTCGGACGAGTGAGGCGGCGCGCAAGGCTGCCGAGGCGGCGCGCCGTGAGGCGGCCGACCGGGAGGCCGCCGACCGTGCCCGCCGCGAGGCCGAGGAGAAGCGCCTCGCCGAGGTCGCACGGCGTGAGGCTGAGCAGAAGCGAGCGGCCGAGCGGGCGCACCGTGAGGCGGAAGAAAAGCGCCTCGCCGAGGCGGCACGTCGCGAGGCCGAGGCACGCCGCGCAGCGGAGGAGGAGCGACGGCAGGCCGAGGCGTCGCGGCGCGTGGCGGAGCGCGAGCGACTGTCGGAGGCACAGAAGCGCGCAGAGGCCGCACGCCGCGAGGCGGCGGCGCGCCAGGCTGCGGAAAAGGCGCGCGAGGAGGCCGAGGCACGACGGGTGGCCGAAGCCGCGCGCCGTCAGGCGGAGGTGAAGCGGGCCGCGGACGCCGCGCGCAAGGCGGCCGACGAGGCCAGGCGGGCCGCGCTCGCCAAGCAGGCTGAAGAGGATGCGCGCAAGGTCGCCGAGGCCGCGCGCCGGCGCGCGGAGGCGGACAAGGCCAAGCGCAAGCGCGTGGCGGTGGCTGAGCCGCAACAGGCGCCCGCGCCGCGCACGAGTGCGGCGAATCCAGCGCTCAAGCGGCAGCCGGCCGCGCTTCCCGCGAAACGGCCCGCGCCACGCGCCCGCACCAGGGCGACCAAACCCGCCCAGCGCGCCGCGCCGGCATCGCGCCGTACGACCTACGAGCACCGTCGCCGCGTGATCCGCTGGGCGGCGCGACGCAAGGTCGGCGCGCGGGGCTCGCGACATGCGAGATGGCACAAGGTGCGACGTGGCGATAGTCTATGGCGGATCTCCCGGCGCTATTACGGCAAGGGCCGGTATTTTGCCGTCATACGCCGCGCCAACCGGAAGCGTCTGGGGCGCGCGGCTGCCATTCAACCGGGACAGCGCATCCGGGTGCCGCGCAAGGGGCGCTGAGGTGCCGCGGTTCGCGGTTTGACGCAGTGCGGAGGGCGAGCGGCCCGTGCAACATGCCACGCCGATCGCCAGTCGCCCGGCCCATATGCCGGCGGGGCGTGACATGCCGCGCTTCGCGCCCGTGCCGCTATTGGGCGTCGGCATGGTTGGCACTCGCTCCCGCCACCCGCGTTCACAAGGCAAGGCCATAGCTTCCGCATGATGCAACGCATCTTCAAAGCCGACGCTGCCAGGACTGGGACCGATCCGAACGTCGGGGTTCGCCGGCGGGCGTCCCATGTCAACGTGATCCGGGGCCTGCTTCCCTTCGCCTGGCCGGCGGGGCGCAGCGATCTCAGGCTGCGGGTTGTGGTGGCGCTGGTTCTGCTCGTGATCGCCAAGCTGGTGACCGTTGCGGTGCCGCTGGCCTACAAGGCGGCAATCGATTGGCTGGCGGCTGCTGCAAAGGCGCCGGGTGCCACCGGCATTGCCGCCCGCGACGCCGCGACGGCCATCGTGCTGATGATCCTCGCCTACGGCGCCGGGCGTTTCCTCATGTCGGCGCTGACGCAGGTGCGCGATGTGCTTTTCACGCAGGTGACGGCCAATGCGGCGCGCCAACTGACGACACGGACCTTCGAGCATCTGCACCGGCTGTCGCTGCGCTTCCACATCGAGCGGCGCACCGGCGGGCTCAATCGCGTGGTGCAGCGCGGCACCAACGCCGTCGAGCTGATCGTGCGCATGGGCGCGCTCAATATGCTGCCGACGCTCATCGAGCTGGTGCTCATCATGGCGCTGCTCGTCTACGTTTTCGGGGCCATGCTGGCGCTGATCGTTCTCGCGATGGTGGCGGCCTACATCTGGTTCTCGATCGCCGCCAGCGAATGGCGGCTCGGCATCCGCCGTGAGCTCAACGAGAGCGACAACGAGGCCAGCACCAAGGCCGTGGACAGCCTGCTCAACTTCGAGACGGTGAAGTACTTCGGCAACGAGACGCTCGAGGCCCGGCGGTTCGATGCCTCCATGGCGCGCTACGAGAAGGCCTCGATCCGCACGTACTTCTCGCTCGGCGTCCTCAATGGCGGGCAGGCGCTCATCTTCACACTCGGTCTCGTCGCGGTCATGATCGTCGCGGCGCGGGGCGTGCTGGCCGGCACCCACACGGTCGGTGACTTCGTCCTGGTCAACGCTCTGCTCATCCAGCTCTACGTGCCCTTGAACATCATGGGCATGATCTACCGCGAGATCCGCCAGGGTCTCGTCGATCTCGAGACGATGTTCGCGCTGCTCGACGAGGCGCCGGAGGTGGTGGACGGTGCGGACGCGCGGCCGTTGACGGTGAGCGACGGCATCGTGCGCTTCGAGCATGTGCAATTCGGCTACAGCGCGGATCGCCCGATCCTCAAGGACCTGAGCTTCGAGGTCGGCGCCGGGCGCATGGTCGCCATCGTTGGCCCGTCCGGCGCCGGCAAGTCCACCATCAGCCGCCTTCTGTTCCGCTTCTACGAGACGACCGGCGGGCGGGTGACGATCGACGGCCAGGACATCCGCGAGGTGACACAGGAGAGCCTGCGGGCGGCCATCGGCATCGTGCCGCAGGACACCGTGCTGTTCAACGACACGATCCTCTACAACATTCGCTATGGTCGGCCCGAGGCCTCGGACGAAGAGGTTCACGCGGCGGCGCGCATGGCGCAGATCGACGGCTTCATCCGCTCGCTGCCGGATGGCTACAAGAGCATGGTGGGCGAGCGCGGCCTGAAGCTGTCGGGCGGCGAGAAGCAGCGCGTGGCCATCGCGCGCACCATTCTGAAAGGTCCCCCGATCCTCGTGCTCGACGAGGCGACCAGCGCCCTCGACAGTCACACAGAGCGCGAAATTCAGACGGCGCTCGAAGGCGTGGCGCGCGACCGCACGACACTCGTCATCGCCCATCGGCTCTCAACGATCATCGGGGCGGACCTCATCATCGTTCTCGATGGCGGGCGCATCGTGGAGCAGGGGCGGCACGCCGAGCTCGTCGCCACGGGCGGTCTCTACGCCTCCATGTGGGCGCGCCAGCGCGAGGCCGAAGTGGCGCGCGCGAAACTCGCCGAGGCGCTGGAGCAGGAGGCCGAGGTCGCCGGCCGGACGAGCGAGCCGGGTCTCGCCAAGCCGACCCTCTGAGGGTAAGGTTCCTTCCGGGCCGTCAGCCTCATCACCGTCATAGTCCGTCATCAGAGTGCGCCCAGGACAGGACGACGGGGAGGATCGAACCATGGGCACACCTCAGCAGGTCCGCGGCAGCGGCGATTTCAGGGACCCAAACGAGGTGGCGCGCGAAAGTGCGGCGAGCGTCAGTGCCAACCGTATCGCGGCCGTCGTTTCGGCCATCGCGTTGATCTTTTCCGCCTACAGCCTCTGGGAGACGTCGCTGAAGAAGGCTGACGTGCGGGTGTTCGTGCCGCCGGTCATCCATTTCTCCTCGCCCGGCCAGAATACGAACTTCGAGGTGGTCGAGGTGCCGATCACCGTCGCCAATGAGGGGGCCAGAACCGGCACGATCCTGGCCATGTACCTGCTCGTGACCGATACCAAGAGCGGCAATACCAAGCGCTTCTATGCCGCCGACCTCGGCCGCTGGAGCCCCGAGCGCAAGCGCAGCGGCGCCCTCAAGCCGTTCGCCCCGATCGCACTCGCCGGCCGGACGAGCCGCTCCGAGACGGTTCTTTTCTATACGCAGGGCGACGAGAAGGTCATGCAGGTGATCCGCGAGCTCGGCCGCTATCGCTTCAAACTGATGCTCGAGGTGGCGGAGGACAACGAATGGGGTGTTCTCGACCGGCTGTGGCCATCCAAGGCCCCGGAGGTCGGCTTCGAGGCGGAGCTGAAGTACTACGACGCCCGGGCGTTCATCGGCGGCTCGATCCCGCTGTTCAATCCGAGCTGGCGCTCGTCGAGCAACGCCGGCAAGCGCTAGGCGGGCGCGGCGGTGGCGGCGGCGCAAACGGGTTCAGGACGCCGTCGCATCAGGCACGGAGTCGGTGCTGGCATAGTACGGCTTGAGGTCGACGAGCGGCGTGCCGTCGAGGCAATCGATCGCGTCGATCTCGACGATGCCGGCGTCGGCGTCGATGCCGAGGATGCGGGCGACTGCCACTGAGATCGGGTTCGGCCGGTTGGGAGAGCGCAGAGAGAAGATGCCGCGCGACGAGTCGACGTGGCGGGGCTGCTGGCGGATCAGGTCGCGACGCGCGTGGTGCATCCAATAGAGCACGAGGACGTGGCTGACCGCCTCGAGCCCCAGCAAGCCCGGCCGGTAGGGCGGGGCGAGATGGAGGCGGGCGGGCAGGCCGCGCTCGCGGGCGATCCTGAGATTGCGCGGACAGTCGGCAAGCGTCGCCCAGGGGGTCTCGACTGTGCCGATGAAGACGATCCGCGCGTCACCCGCCTTGCCGCCAGGATCGAAAGGCAGCCGGACGTCGCCTGGGCGATCCGTGGGCATCCGCGCCGAGGCGGTCTAGAAGCGGCTCAGCGCCAGCAGCAGCGCGCGCACGCTGCCGCCCTTCTCGTCGATGTGGCTCTGGAACATGCTGCGCTGGAACGGCGTCAGCCAGAAGCCCATCACCTGGGCATCGCGCACCTTGTAGCCGCTCGCCCGCTTCACCACGAGCCAGCGGACGTCGTACGTGGAGCCATCGCGCAGCGTGATACGGCTGTCGACGGCGATCCCGTTGGAATCGGGATAGCTGCGGCCGAGGATCTGCGCGCGCGCGACCGGGTACTTCGGCTGCTGCTCGGTGGCATAGCGGGCCATGAAGCGCACCATGCCGTTGTAATAGGCGGGGCGATCCTTGTGCGGCAGCCGGGCGGCATACTGGCCGAGGGAGAAGAGGCCGATGGTCGGCACGTCCGCGTATTTGCGGATTACGGCAGCGAGGGCATCGACAGAGCGGGTGTTGGCAGCCGCGAGCATCTCACGTGCGACCTGACGCATGAACTGCGCCGGCGGGTCGGAAGAGGCCTGCGCCGGTTGGCTCGTCACGAGTGTTGCCGCGAACAGCCCGGCCATGGCCACCAGGGTCGTCAGCAGTCCCCGCGTCCGGCTGGCCGGGGTGGCGGTCGAGCGTCGGGCAAGCACAGTGTTCATCATCATGTGGCCCTCTCCCTGGACCTGATATCGTTTCCGCCGCCTGTCCAGCCGCCTCTGTCCAGCAGCATGGGGGGGGCGCCGGGCGCATGGAGCCCGGCCGCGTCGGCAGCGCGGCCAACTTTGACCGCGGCGGCCTGGATCGTCAAATGCTCTCGGCGCGAGGCCAGCTATCGGTCGGCGGCCGTTGCACAGGTGATGCAGTGCCAATCGGGCAATCGTATGGCCTGCGCGCCCTTTCCGCACGCCAAGTGGTCTGGCGCCGGTCGCCGCGAGCGGGCATCATTGCTCGCATACGCAAGTGAAATCTCGAGCCCGGGAAAGGTCGTGTCATGCCGCATGCCGTATCGGAAGGGGTCCGCCTCCATTTTGAAGAAGCCGGGAGCGGTGTGCCGATCCTGTTTCTGCACGAGTTCGCGGGTGATCACAGGAGCTGGCAGAACCAGATGCGACATCTGTCGCGCGGCTGGCGCTGCATCACCTTCTCCAATCGGGGCTATCCCGGCTCGGACGCGCCGGAGGACGAGGCCGCCTACGGCCAGGACATCGCCAATCGCGACGCCATCGCGGTGCTCGATCACCTGAACATCGCCAAGGCTCACGTGGTCGGCCTCAGCATGGGCGGATACACCGCGCTGCAGCTGGCGATCCACTATCCCAACCGGATCATCGCGGCTGTCGCGGCAGGAGCTGGAGCGGGGGCCTCCCGCGTGCATCGCGAAGCTTATCTCAAGGAGACGCTGGCCAACGCCCAGCGCATGGCCTCGGCCGGGCGGATCGACGCGGAGGGGGCGGGGCGTGGCCCGACGCGGGTCCAACTGCTCGGGAAGGATCCGATCGGCTGGCGGATCTCCGTCGATCACATGGCCGAGCACGACGCCCAGGCCTCGGCCAAGACCATGCGCCGCATCCAGGGTGGGCGCCCCTCGCTCTACGATCTCGAGGACAAGCTCAAGGCCGTCACGGCGCCGGTTCTGCTCATGATCGGCGACGAGGACGAGCCCTGCCTCGACGTAAACCTGTTCATGAAGCGGCTGATGCCGACGGCGCAACTCATGGTGCTGCCCGGCTCTGGCCACGTCATCAATCACGAGGAGCCGGACCTCTTCAATCTGATGGTCGAGCGCTTTCTTGGAGCCGTCGATCGCGGGACGTGGCGGCCGCGTGATCCACGCGCAGCACCGAAGGTGCCGCCGCGCGAGATCGGCCCATGAGCGAGGGGCTTGGCTCGGGGAGCGTGACGGTCGAGCAGCACGGTGCCATTGCCATCGTGCGCTTCGACCGCAAGGGCAGCGCCAACGCGCTGTCGTTCGCCGTCATGGACGACCTGTGCGCGATCGCGCGGCGTTTCGAGCGGGCCAGCGACGTTGCGGCCGTGGTGCTCGTGGGGGCGGAGCGTGTCTTCAGCGGCGGCATGGATCTCAAGGACGAGACGTGGCAGCGGCTGGAGCGGATGAGCATTCCCGAGCGGCGGGAGGTGGCCGCCCATGGTCCGCGCCTCGCCCGGGCCTGGACCGCGATCGAGCCTGTGACGATCGCCGCGATCGAGGGGGCGTGTTTCGGCGGTGGTGTGGCGTTGGCCGCCTTCTGCGACTTCAGGGTGGCCGGGCGGTCAGCGCGGTTCGCCACGCCCGAGGTCGGCATCGGCCTCAACATGGCCTGGCATTCGGTGCCGCGCATCCTGCGTCTCGTCGGGCTGCAGCCGACGCGCCGGCTGCTGTTGCTCGGCGAGACGTGGACGGCCAGCGCGGCGCTCGGGCATGGGTTCCTCGACGAGGTGACCGAGGACGGCGGCGCACTCGCGCGGGGGTTGGCCATGGCGGAGCATCTGGCGGCGCGGCCGCAGGTGGCGACGCGCATGGTGAAGCGCTCGATCGAGGTTGCGGCTCACAGCCAGGATCTGGCCCTCAGCGCCGTCGAAAGCGACCTGCAACTGGTCAACTGGGTGTCCGAGGATTTCGCGAGGGCGCGGGCCGAGTTCGCGCGGCGGGCGAAGGCGGGGTCCTGACATGCCGCTCAGGAGCGTGTCGCGAGCGCGCCCAGGCTGCGCATGCGGCCCCACGGACGGAAGGCCGGGTAGAGGGTCTTGGCCGGAACCACCGGCAGATCGAGTAGACGGGCGTAACGCTGCATGGTGTCCTGGCTCACGCGCTCACCCGCGAACAGCAGGAGGGAGCGGTTCGGATCGGGGCTGACGAGGACGATCTCGTGGCGCGTGCCGGACAGCGTCGCCCGCATATGGTGGGCAATCCCGGTGAAGCTCGCGACAGGCGACTGCCAGGAGCGTTGGCCGAACAGGCTGCGGTCCTGCACCTCGATGTGGCCCGCGCGGATCTCCAGAATGCGCGAGCGCCCGACGCGGCCGAACAGCGAGCTGAGGGCCATGACGGCCAGATAGGTTGCCAGCGCCAGCGCAGTGACCAGGGTGAGGCTATAGACGGGGTCGCTGGTCAGCCGGGACAGGGGCTCAGCCTGGAAGGCGCCTGCAATCGCGAGATAGAGCGGTACGAAGAGACAGCCGAGCGCCAGCGGCACGGTCAGGGCTGCCATAACGAGTGTCGACGTGGGGCTCCATCGCTGCGACAGCCTGATGGGGAATGCCTGCGCCGGCTCGGCCGGCTCGATCCTGTCGAATCCCGTACGGTTCATCTCTGCTGGTCCCCGGCGTCGGTGTGTCGTGGGCAGACCATATCCGCTGGGGATTGCGGTCCCGTTAACCCTGCGCGGGCATCTGCGTGCTTGACACATAAAGATATCTTTATATGGTGCGTCCACTCGAGCGAGGAGCACGATGCCGGCACAACTGGAGACGGCGGCCATTCTGACGGCGCTGCGCGCAGCGGCCGAGCCGACGCGCCTGCGCATCCTCATGCTGCTCGATGGCGGAGAGCTCAACGTCAAGGATCTCACGCGCATTCTCGGCCAGAGCCAGCCGCGCATCAGCCGCCACCTGCGGCTGCTCAATGAGGCCGGGCTGATCGAACGCTTCCGCGAGGGGACCTGGGTCTATTTCCGCCTCGCGGACGGGGGGGCGGCGGATGGTGTGCGGCGCCTGCTGACGGATCACGTCTCGGCCGGTGATCCCGAGCGGGTGCGCGACCGCGAGCGGGCCGAAGCCGTGAAGCGCGAGCGAGCGGACATGGCGCAGGCCTATTTCCGCACGCACGCCGCGGAGTGGGATCGCATTCGGGCCATGCACGTCTCCGAGGCTGCCGTGGAAACGGCCATGCGCGAGGCGTTGGGGGATGGCCCGTTCGAGCTGCTGGTCGATCTCGGCACCGGCACGGGACGCGTGCTTGAGCTCTTTGCGGATCGCGTGCGCCGTGGTGTCGGTCTCGACATCAATCAGGCGATGCTGGCGTACGCGCGCGATCGTCTCGAGCACGCTGGCCACGCGCACTGCCAGGTGCGCCAGGGGGATCTCTACAACCTGCCGCTGGCGGACGGCTGCGCCGGCGCCGTCGTGATCCATCAGGTGCTGCACTTCCTGGACGACCCCGGGCGCGCCGTGGCGGAGGCCTGCCGCCTTCTGGCGCCAGCCGGGCGGCTGCTGATCGTCGATTTCGCCCGCCATCAGCTCGAGTTTCTGCGCGAGGAGTTTGCCCACCAGCGGCTTGGTTTCGCGGAGCAGCAGGTGAACGATTGGCTGCGGCAGGCGGGCCTGACGACGCTGGGGGTCCGGCACTTGTCGCCGCCGGGGGAAGACGCACAGGAGCGGCTGACGGTGTCGATCTGGCTGGCGTCCCGGCCCGAGCAGCCGGGAGCCCGCAATCAGGCCAAGAGGCATTTGGAAATGGGAGCCACATGATGGCAACGTTGGACAGCGGCGCGCAGCCGATCCGGGTGTCGTTCGAGTTCTTTCCGCCGAAGTCGGCGAAGATGGAGGAGTCGCTCTGGCAGGCCATTCGCCGCCTGGAGCCTCTTGCTCCGCAGTTCGTGTCGGTGACCTACGGGGCCGGCGGCTCGACGCGTGAGCGCACGCACGCGACCGTTTCGCGGATTCTCAAGGAGACGCGGCTGGTGCCGGCAGCGCACCTGACGTGTGTGCAGGCGACGCGGGCGGAGGTGGACGAGGTCATCCACGCCTATCACCAGATCGGCGTTCGTCACATCGTGGCGCTCAGGGGCGATCCGCCGGCCGGACCCGGCGCGCGCTACGAGCCGCACCCCGGAGGCTATCGCAATGCCGCCGAGCTGGTGGCCGGCATCAAGCGCATCGCCGATTTCGAGGTGACGGTCGGCTGCTATCCCGAGAAGCATCCGGAGAGCCCGACGCTTGGCTCCGATATCGACAATCTCAAAGCCAAGTTCGACGCCGGGGCCGATCGCGCGGTCACGCAGTTCTTCTTCGACAACGCCCACTTCTATCGCTTCATGGACAAGGCGCGGGCCCGCGGCGTCACCGCGCCGATCACGCCGGGCATCGTGCCGATCCACAACTTTGCGCAGGTCGCGAGCTTCGCGCAGCGTTGCGGCGCCACCATGCCGGAGGGAGTGAAGAAGCGCTTCGAGGGACTCGACAGCGACCCGGAGACGACGCGGCTGGTGGCGGCGACGATTGCCGCGGAGCAGGTCATGGACCTCGTCGACCATGGCGTGCGCGAGTTCCACTTCTACACGCTCAACCGGGCCGATCTCGTCTACGCCATCTGCCATCTTCTCGGGTTGCGGCCGGTGCCGGCGCCGGACGCGCAGGCGGCGGCCTGACGGCAGAGCGACGCGCAGGACCACCACATCGATGAGCGGGCCGGGTGTTCCGGCTGCGCTGCGAAGGAGCTGATCAGCATGACGAAACGTCCCCGCACCGAGGCACTGGTCGCCGCGGCTCGCGCCCGCATCCTGGTGCTGGACGGCGCCATGGGCACGATGATCCAGCGCTGCAAGCTGGAGGAGGCGGATTTCCGCGGCGAGCGGTTCAAGGACTGGTCGCACGACCTCAAGGGCAACAACGACCTGCTCGTGCTGACGCAGCCGGACGTCATCCGCGACATCCATGCCGAGTATCTCGAGGCCGGCAGCGACATCGTCTGCACGAATACCTTCAACGCCCAGCGCATCTCGCTCGCCGACTACGGCATGGAACAGCTCGCCTTCGAGATGAACGTCGCGGCGGCGCGGCTGGCGCGAGAGGCGGCGGACGACGCGGCCGCCAGGACGCCCGCGAAGCCCCGCTTTGTCGCCGGCGCCATCGGTCCGACCAATCGCACCGCGTCGATCTCGCCCGACGTGAACAATCCCGGTTTCCGCAACGTCTCGTTCGACGAGTTGCGGGAGGCGTACAGGGAGCAGGCCCGCGCCCTCATCGAGGCGGGCGCCGATATCATGCTGATCGAGACCGTGTTCGACACCCTTAATGCCAAGGCTGCCGGCGTCGGCGTGCTCGAGGCCTTCGACGAGACCGGTGTCGAGCTGCCGATCATCGTCTCCGGGACCATCACGGACCTGTCCGGGCGGAATCTCTCCGGGCAGACGCCCGAGGCGTTCTGGTACTCGATGCGGCACCTCAAGCCGTTCGCCATCGGCTTGAATTGCGCTTTCGGCGCCGAGCACCTGCGGCCGGCCGTGGCGGAGATTGCCGCCGTCGCCGATACGCTCGTCTCGGCCTATCCCAACGCTGGCCTGCCGAACGAGCTTGGCGAGTACGACCAGACGCCGCACGAGATGTCCTGTCTGATCGAGGACTGGGCGAAGGAAGGCCTCGTCAACATCGTCGGCGGCTGTTGCGGCTCGACGCCGGATCACATCCGCCACATCGCCGAGCACGTGGCGCGCTTCAAGCCCCGCGTCGTGCCCGAGGTGCCCCGGCGGATGCGGCTCTCCGGCCTCGAGCCCTTCGTGCACGGCTGAGACGCCGTCGCCCCCCAAGCTGAACGAGAAAGTCGGAACCAGTCATGAGCAAGACCGCCGCCCAGCAATTCATCAACATCGGTGAGCGCACCAACGTCACCGGCTCGGCCAAGTTCCGCAAGCTGGTCGCGGAGGGCGACTACGCGGCGTGCCTTGCCATTGCGCGCGAGCAGGTCGAGAACGGAGCGTCAATCCTCGACGTCAACATGGACGAGGGACTGCTCGACGGCGTCGCCGCAATGACCACGTTCCTCAATCTCATCGCCAGCGAGCCCGATATCGCCCGCGTGCCCGTGATGATCGACAGCTCCAAGTGGGAGATCATCGAGGCCGGCCTCAAGTGCGTGCAGGGCAAGGCGATCGTCAACTCCATCTCACTGAAGGAGGGCGAGGGGCCGTTTCTGGAGCAGGCGCGCAAGGTGCTGCGCTACGGCGCGGCCGTGGTGGTCATGGCCTTCGACGAAACGGGGCAGGCGGACACCGCCAACCGCAAGGTTGAGATCTGCGAGCGCGCCTACAGGCTTCTCGTCGAGGAGGTGGGCTTTCCCGCCGAGGACATCATCTTCGATCCGAACATCTTCGCGGTCGCCACCGGCATCGAGGAGCACAACACCTACGCGCTCGACTTCATCGAGGCGACCCGCCGCATCAAGCAGACACTCCCCTTCGCGCACGTCTCGGGCGGCGTGTCCAATCTCTCGTTCGCCTTCCGCGGCAACGAGACGGTGCGTCAGGCGATGCACTCGGTCTTCCTCTATCACGCGATCCAGGCCGGCCTCGACATGGCCATCGTCAATGCCGGGCAGATCACGCTCTACGACGATATCGAGCCGGAGCTGCGCGAGCTCGTGGAAGACGTCATCCTGAACCGGCGCGCGGACGCCACCGACCGCCTGCTCGAAGCAGCCGCGCGCTACAAGGGCGGCGGCATGAAGCGGGCGACGCAGGATCTCTCCTGGCGGGAGAAGGCGGTCGGCGAGCGGCTGACGTACGCGCTCGTGCACGGCATCGCCGATTACATCGAGGTCGACACGGAGGAGGCGCGTCTGGCCGCCGAGCGACCGCTGCACGTCATCGAGGGCCCGCTCATGGACGGCATGAACGTGGTCGGCGACCTCTTCGGCGAGGGCAAGATGTTCCTGCCGCAGGTCGTCAAGTCGGCGCGCGTGATGAAGCAGGCCGTCGCCTATCTGCAACCCTTCATGGAAGAGGAAAAGCAGCGCCTCGGGCTCGTCGATGCGCCGGCGGCCGGTCGCATCGTCATGGCAACCGTCAAGGGCGACGTGCACGACATCGGCAAGAACATCGTCGGCGTCGTGCTCCAGTGCAACAACTACGAGGTGATCGATCTCGGCGTCATGGTGCCCGCGCAGAAGATCCTGGCCGAGGCCAAGGCGCGCGAGGCCGACATCATCGGACTTTCCGGCCTCATCACACCGTCGCTGGACGAGATGTGCCACGTGGCAGCCGAGATGGAGCGCGACGGCTTCGACATCCCGCTCCTGATCGGCGGCGCGACGACGAGCCGGGTGCATACCGCGGTGAAGATCTCGCCCAACTATGGCCGGGGGCAGGCGATCTACGTGACCGACGCGAGCCGCGCTGTCGGCGTCGTGTCGAAACTGCTGTCGCCGACGGATCGCGAGGCCTACGTCAACGACATCCAGCAGGACTACGAGAAGGTGCGGGTCAGTCATCTGGCCGCCCAGGCGCGCAAATCGCGCATCTCCATCGCCGCCTCCCGGGCGAACCGCTATGCCATCGACTGGGACGGCTATACGCCGCCGCGTCCGACCTTCCTGGGGACGCGTGCTTTCGGGAGCTACGATCTCGGCGAGCTCGCGCGCTACATCGACTGGACGCCCTTCTTCTCGACCTGGGAGCTGGCCGGCCGCTACCCGCGCATCCTCCAGGACGACAAGGTGGGCGAGGCCGCCCGCAGCCTGTTCGCCGATGCCGAGGCGATGCTGGAGCGCATCATCGAGGAGAAGTGGCTGACGGCGCGTGCCGTCATCGGCTTTTGGCCGGCCAACGCCGTCGGCCACGAGGACATCGAGATCTACGCTGACGAGGATCGCGAGCGGGCCATCGCGACGCTCCATACGCTGCGCCAGCAGATCGCCCGCGACCACCGGCGTGATCGCGCCCATACCGCGCTCGCCGACTTCATCGCACCGAAGGAGAGCGGGCTGGCGGACTACATCGGCGGCTTTGCCGTTACCGCCGGGCTCGGCGAGAGCGAGGCCATGGAGCGTCATGTGAAGAGCCACGACGACTACGGCCGCATCATGCTGAAGGCGCTTGCCGATCGCCTGGCGGAAGCCTTCGCCGAGCGCCTGCATCAGCGGGTCCGCATGGAGTTCTGGGGTTTTGCCCCGGACGAGAGCCTGACTGGCGACGAGCTGATCGCGGAGAAGTACCAGGGAATACGACCCGCGCCTGGCTATCCCGCCCAACCCGATCACACCGAGAAGGCCACGCTCTTCCGCCTGCTCGATGCGGAGCACAAGGCCAGCATACATCTGACGGAAAGCTTCGCCATGCAGCCGGGCGCCTCGGTCTCCGGCCTCTATTTCTCGCATCCCGAGAGCCACTATTTCGGCGTCGGCAAGGTCGAGCGCGATCAGGTCGAGGACTATGCCCGGCGCAAGGGGTGGCCGGTCGAGGAGGCCGAGCGCTGGCTGGCGCCGATCCTCAATTACGATCCGAAGGCCGCGGCGGCGGAGGCGGCCTGATGGCGGCTGCGCTCGATGTGGAGCGATTGCGACGCGAGACGCCGGGCGTCGGCCACGGTATCCATCTGAACTCGGCTGGGGCGTCGCTGATGCCGGCACCGGTCGTGGCGGCGCTGCAGGCGCACCTCGCGCTCGAGGCCGAACTCGGCGCCCACGAGGCGATGGCGCGGCGCGCGGCGGCGTTGGCGGCGGTCTATGACTCGCTCGCTCGCCTGCTCGGCGCGCCCGCGGGGAGCATTGCGCTGACCGAGAGCGCCACCGTCGGCTGGCAACGGATCGTCTATGGTCTGGCGTTCGCGCCCGGCGACCGCCTGCTCATCGCGGGGGCGGAGTACGGCTCGAACGCCATCGCGCTGGCCGACATCGCGGCCCGCTCGGGAGCGGCCATCGAGGTCATGCCCGCCGACCGCTACGGCGCTGTCGACGTGGAGGCGCTGGGCGCGCGGATCGATGCGCGCGTCAAGCTCTTGGCGTTGAGCTGGATCCCGACCAACGGCGGACTGGTCGAACCCGCTGCCGCAGTCGGCCGGTTGGCCCGCGCGCACGCCATCCCCTATCTCGTCGATGCAACCCAGGCCGTCGGCCACATTCCCGTCGATGTCGGCGAGGTCGGTTGTGATTTCCTGACAGGCGCAGGCCGCAAATGGCTGAGAGGGCCGCGGGGCACCGGTTTCCTGTACGCGCGGCCGGGCAGCGAGCGGCTCTTCCGGCCGGCGGTGGCCGATCAGTGGTCGGCAACATGGCGGCGAGGCGGGGGTTTCGCATTCCGCGAGGATGCCCGGCGCTACGAGAGCTTCGAGCATGCGCCGGGCTTGCGTCTCGGGCTCGGTGCCGCCGTCGATTACGCGCTGGCGCTCGGCATATCCGGCATTCGCGAGCGGATTTTCGCGCTTGCCGGCCTGCTGCGATCCGGGCTCGCCGCAATGCCGGGCATCGAGGTCACCGATCTCGGCCGCGAGCAGGCCGGCCTCGTCACCTTCAGGCATGCCCGGCGGAGCGCGTCCGAAATTCGCGCCGCATTGGCGGCCGAGGGCATCCGGATCGGCGTCTCGCTGCCGGAGCATGCGCCATGGGACGCCGAGGCGCGCCGCCTTCCCGAGCTCGCGCGCCTGTCCGCGCACTGCTTCGTGAGCGAGGCGGAAATTGTCCGCTGCCTCGAGCGCATCGAGAGGCTCTGAGGACGCGCTCAGCGGCTCCCAGTCGGCCCGGGATCGTCGTCCGGCATCGGGCAGCCGGGCGCGCCGGCGATGACCTCGTGCTCGAGGTCCTGCGTGATCTCGCCGATGCGCTTGAGGATGTGTTGCGGCAGCTTGGCGTAGGCCTCCTTGAACTTCGGATTGACGGCGGCAATGGCTTTCGAGGCGAGGCTCGCGCCGGTGATGTCGCCATCGACGATGAAGGGGCCGAAGTTCTCGACGCGGATGACCCAGAGCGCCTCGGGCAGGCCTAGTTCGTCCTTCCAGTGCACGGCCTCGACGGACTTGATGGCTCGCCCGTAGAGCGCGGCGATGCCGTAGCCGACGGTCGTGAGAAATACCGTGCCAGTCTTCGCGAAGACCTCGCGGTAGATGCTCTCGTCCATGCCGCCCTTGCCGATGACCGCGCGGATGCCGAAGCGGCGGACGTAGTCCGGCACCCATTTCCAGTACCGGAAGCTGGCGGTCGCCTGGATGGACGAGATCCGGTAGCCGCCGGGTACGTTCTCCTCCTGGCCGGCCGGCGCGGCGTGCATCTGTACGTTGGAGAGTGCGGCGAGGTCGATCGGGGGCACGTTGCCCTTGTCGATGACGTGCTCGTAAAGCAGCCCGCGCCCGGTGTGCACGAGACCGTCGAGATAGACCATGTCGCCGATGCGCAGCGGTGCGACGTCCTCGAGGGTGAGCGGGATCTTGAGGCGGTGCGTGGCCATGACCGTTCCCTCCTATTCGATGCCGAGCCGGCGCGAGTACGCCGAGAACCACGATGGCACGGCGCGCTCGCTGATCTCTCCGGAGCCGTCGACGCGAACGACGCCGCGCCGGGCCGCCTGGCAGAGCTGGTGGATGCCGAGCGGCGTCAGCGCGCTATGGGTGTAGGCGATCTCGACGTGGGCATCGATGGCATAGCCGCCTGTGCCGGGATAGCCCATGGCGCCGAGCCCGAGGGAGTTGGCAAGCTCGTAGATCTCATCCTCGAGGGCCGCGATTTCCGGCTCGGGGTGGCGATCGCCGACGGGGCGGAGCACGGCGGCCTGCTTGGCGATGGCGAAGGCCTGATCCTTGGTGCCGCCGATGCCGACGCCGATCATCACGGGCGGGCAGGTGAGGCCGCGCCGGCCGAACTCGGCGATGGCGTCGAGCACGCCCTTCTTGACGCCGGCCACGCCGTCGCCGTCGACCAGCATGCGGAAATCGGAGCCGAAGGCGCCGCCCTTGTGCACGGCGATGAGCTCGATGTCGTCCATGTCGGGCTCGACGCGATACTCGATATTGGGCGCGAAGAGGCCGAGATTGTTGCCGGGATTGCGCCGGTTGATCGGGTGCGCACGGTTGGAGCGCAGCGCCAGATCCTTGGTCACGCGGACGGTCGCCCGGCGCACGGCACGCTCGAGCGCAACGAGGCCGCCCTCGATTTCAGCCTCGTTGCCGAGCACGACGTAGAGCCGGGAGACGCCGACATCGGCGCAGATCGGGCGATGGTCCACCTCGGCCACCTTGTAGTTCTCGATGATGGCCCCCATCACCTCGCGCGTCAGCTCCTCTGTCTCACGCCGGTAGATGCGATCGAATGCGACGCGTACGTCGTCGGGCAACTTGGTGGCAGCGAGATAATGGGCGCGATAGGCCGCTTCCTCGAGCCAGTCCTCGCGGATCGGCCGACGCACACGGCCAACCTCTGCGCGTCGTGCCGTCTGTGCGCTCATCACGTGTCTCCCGCGGTTGACTGTCGGCGCGCTGTCCGCCGCGCCGAGGCTCGCCGAACATGCTATTGTGTGGTGGGACGTGGTGCAATCACCGGTGGTCGGGAGAAGCCGGTGCAGGAGGGGGCGGCATCCCGCAAGATGCGCCCGGAGGGGGGAAGATGCTCGGAAGGCTCGTTTTGATCCTGCTGCAACTGGTTGCCGGGTGGTTCCTGGCGCCGATGATCGCCCGGCATGTGCCGATCGGTGGCGACCCCAAGATCTTCGTGATGGCTGTGCTGTTCGCCATCATCGTGTGGATCGTCGGCTTGATCGGAGCGGAGGTTCTCAAGGATGTCGGGCGTCCGTCGAGTACGGCGCTGGCCTGGGCGCTGGTGCTGTCGCTGATCGGTGCGGCCCTGATCGTTTTCCTGCCGAGCCTGATTGCGCAGATTCCGCTGAAGTTCGACCGGCTGCTCGTGCCATTGGCGGGCGCGGTTCTCGGCTACACGTTCAAGCGCTGACGTTCTCGGCGGAAAAGAAGGAGGCAGGCCATGCGCTGGCTGGATACGATGCCGCTGTGGATGCTGGTCGGCCTGGCGCTGACGCTCGGCCTCGCGCCGTTCGTGCCGGAGCCGCATCTGTGGGAAAAGCTGAAGATGCTTGCCGCCGGCACGCTGCGCAAGCCGATCGACATTTTCGACCTGCTCATGCACGCCACGCCCTGGGTGCTGCTGGCGCTCAAGCTCGTGCGCATGGCGACGACGCGCCCCGGCTGATACGAGCCCCAAGAACGGAAAGGACGCGGAGCTTGCTGCTCCGCGTCCCCGGCTGTCTTGCGACTTTAGCTTGTATCGCGTTGGGGCTCTATGGCCCACATCCTGTCTTGGGGTGAGGCCGCCTCTCTCCGGGCGGCTCTACGCAGGACCGTCTCAGATCATCCCGAGCACGATTGCAGCGAGGAATCCGAAGGACATGATCGCGGCAAGCACGCTCATCCTCATCCTGAGTTCCATCGATGCCTCCTTTGCCGGACTTAGCCGACGGTTCTGGTGGCTGGGGATCACGCCACCTGTCGACAAGAATAGAAAGGTGATGTGGCGTCTGCCAAGAAAAAACGTTTGTGCGGCGCAGCAATAATTCGAGATGTCCGAAATGCAAAAGACCGGACAAACTTGGATTGGCGGCGATGTCACAGTGATGCGCATGTGCAATATAAGTAAAACCGAAAAATATACGAAGGCAACGCCCAAGTCGCCGCAAGAGTAGTCCTGAGTTGTCCAAATCGTGAATGATCCTTCATCAATTGAGCCGGGAATGTCGCAGGTCCGCCATGCTTCGGCCGATCGGGTGGGATCTGGAGAACGGGCAGGGCGACGTGCGGCAGTCTGTCGTCGCCCCGGCAACGGCAATTTGCCGAACCGAATGGTTGCGCGGGTGGCCGAGTGGGCCTCGCCGGCGTGAGTCGCGCACCGCCGCTCGGATTTAGTGTGCGGGCGGTCGGGACGGCGAGGCCGCGGCCGCGGGGGGTGCCGGCGTGCGGGTCAGCAGGGCCGCAAGGATGCTCAGTCCGCCGAGCGCGGCAAAGCATTGCAGGGAGAGCGTGTAGTCCCCCGTCCAATCCCGCAGCACGCCCGAGAGAACCGGGCCGCAGGCCTGCGACAGGACCTGGACGGTGAGGGCTGCGCCGCGGATGGCGCCGAAGCTGCTGCGGCCGAAATAGTCCGCCCAGGCGACGGGCAGGATGGTCAGGACGCCGCCCATGCCCAGGCCGAAGACGACAGCCGCGAGGTAGGCGTGTGGTGCGGCGAGCACGCCGATCATGAGGCCGGCGCCGCCACCCAGCAAGCCACCCGAGAGCGCCAGCAGAAGCGCCGTCGGCAGCCGCCGCGCGATGACCCCAAACGCGAGTCCCGAAATCGCCGACGTCAGAGAGAAGGCGCTGATGACGGTAGCGGCGACGGTTGGATCGAGGCCGCGTTCGATGAGGTGGGGGGCCTGGTGCAGGCTGACACCGGCCTGGACCGGGAAGATCAACGCGGTGAAGAGGCTCAACAGCCAGAAGGTCGGGGTGCGCATCGCTTCGGCGCGGGTGAAGGCGGGCTCGGGTGGCGGCGCAGGCCTGCTGTCCGCGCCGTTGTCGGTCTGCCGGCGATCGGGCACGAGCCCCATGTCCTCGGGCCGGCGCACCATCATCAGCCAGTTCGGCACGAAGCCGACCACGAGCACGACGGCGCCGACGACGAGCCAGCCCGCGCGCCAGCCGTGATGCAGCATCGCCACGTGCGCGATCAGCGGCATGGCGACGAGCCCCGACATCTGCGCCAGTGTTACGATCGAGGTGGCGAGCGGCCGGCGTTCGACGAACCAGTTCGCGAGCGCGCCGTAGATGCCGAGTTCGAACGGGCCGGCAAAGGTCATGCGCGCCAGGCAGAAGAGCACGTAGAACATGACCAGCGACGACGTCTGCGAGAGCGCCATGACGGCCGTGCCGGTGACGAGCACCGCGCTGCACAGCATGAGCCGCGCCCCGCGCCGGTCGAGGATCGGCCCGAGGAGGGGCGAGCCAAAGGCTGCCAGCAGGCCGCCGAGCGAAACGGCGCCCGAGATCGCCGTACGTGACCAGCCAAACTCCGCCGTCATGGGCGAGATGAAAATGGAGAGCGTGGCGACGGCCGGGCCCTGGCGTGCGAAGCCGGCGCAGCAGACGCAGGCGACGATGATCCAGCCGTAGTAGAACGGCAGGCGCGCGGCCAGGAGGGCAGGGAGGCGGGGCAGAGGCGTCGCTTTCGGCTGAGGGCGGTGAGGTGGCCCCGGACCTTGCACGGCCGGCCCACTCGGCGACAGTGCGGGTTGGCCGGGCCTCCGTCAACCTGCGATCTGCCGTTCCACCCCCATACGGTTCGCGCCCCACAGTGGTCGGTCCCGGGAACGGTCGACAAGGGTTCAGGTCGCCGGTTCGCGCAGGACGGAGCGAGGTCGGCGCGGGGCTCGCTGGAGGCTCGACCAGCGGCCGGCCAGCCGGCTGGACGCCCTTTCGGCGCACACGCATTGTCGGCAGGCAAACATATTGATATCACGTCATTTTTTCTTAACTACGCAATGCGGGACAAATTCATCTCAAACTAGAACCATGCTTTATTCGAGCCGCTAAGGGTGCAGGCTCTCAATTGGGCGTCGAGGCTCGTCGTGACACAGTTCATTGCCGTGTCGAACCGCCGTGGCGGGGTCGGCAAGACGACCGTTTCCGTCATGCTGGCCTACGGGCTGGCGGTTCTGGCGCGCCAGCGCGTGCTGCTGATCGATCTCGATGCGCAGGCTTCGACCTCCATCGTCATGATGGGCCACGCGCGCTGGAGCGAGGCGCGGGCCTCCAGGCGGACCAATGCGTGGCTCTTGCGGCAGATGGCTAACGACGCTCCCTTCGAGGCGATGGACTACGTCACGCACGGCATCGGCGATGTCGTTCTCCCCGACGGCAAGGCGCCGATCCTGGACATCATGCCGAGCACGCATGATCTCGACGAGTGCGAGACCAAGCTGATCATTGCCCAGCAGTCGCATCACTATCAGATCAGCGATCTGTTCCTGCGTATGCAGGAGCGCATGCGCCTGATGATCCGCAGCTTCGACGGATGCTACGACCGCGTCGTGATCGACTGTGCGCCGGGCCTGTCGCAACTCGTGTGGGGCGCCCTCAAGGCCGCCGACCTCGCGCTGATCCCCTATATTCCCGATCGCACCGCCGAGGACAACGTCGGCTGGCTGGCGGGCCGGCTCGCGGAGGTCGCGCAGACGCCGTTCCGCACGGTGCCGAACCGCGTGTCCGGGCAGGATCGCCGGGCGGAGGGGATCATCGCCGCGCTCGCCGAGCAGTTCCCCAGCCTGGATGTGCGGATACCCGCGACCCAGGCCCTGGCGACGGCGCTCGATTTCCGGGAACCGGCGGGCTCGCTCGCCTCAAAATTCACGCGGGCGACGGATCACGTCTCCCGCCTCGTCGATGCCGTGCTGGAGCTGCCGGAGTGCCTGGCGACGGAGGCCGCCTGATGACCTCGCCAGAGCGTACGCTGGCCGTGCTGGAACGGCTGCTCGAGGTGATCGCCGAGGAGGCGCGCCGCAACGCGTCGTTCGCGCGCCGGCTCGGCGAGGCCATCACCAGTCTCGAGGTGCCGGCTGGAGAGGCGACGCCGGAAACGCCTGCGTCAACGCGTCGGGTACGCGCCGGTGTGCGGGGCAGCCAGCCGGCCGACCTCCACGCCGTCAATCTCCTGCGCCGCCACGGCGAGGGGGTTCTGCGCGGCAAGCTCGAGCAGGTGCGCGATACGGCACGGCTCCGGGCCGTCGCGGCGGCGTCTGGCCTCGTGCTGACCGGGGCTGCCGCGGGGCGGCGGGCGACGCGCGCCGATCTCGTGGACGCCATCGTCGCGGCCGCGCGGCTCTATGTCGCCCAGCGGGCGGCGGCAAGCGCCGTTTGAGCCTGTCTGGCAGCCGCGGGCTCGCGTGTGCGCGCCTCTCGCAAGGGCGGCTTGCCGGCCAAGTCGCGCGATCTTCGTCCAGACCCTTGAAAAAGTAGTCAAGACAAGCTCTCATGCGGCCCGACACGAACACCCAACGGGAAGGGCTGCAATGACCGAAGCTGCGGACAACAAGTGGATTGGCAAGCGTACCATCCGGCCGGATGGTGACGACAAGGTCACCGGCCGGGCCACGTATGGCGCCGATTTCTCGCTGCCCGGAATGCTCTGGGGCAAGGTGCTGCGCAGCCCGCATCCGCATGCGCGCATCAAATCCATCAACGTCGACAAGGCCCTGGCGCTTCCCGGCGTCAAAGCCGTGGTGACGGCCGACGATTTCGTCTTTTTCCCGCTCGACAAGCCGGTCGTCGTCGGCATCCAGGACATGCGCTGGATGAGCCGCAACGTCATGGCCCGCGACAAGGCGCTCTTCGCCGGCCATCCGGTCGCCGCTGTCGCCGCCACGAGCGCACGCCTCGCCGCCAAGGCCTGCAAGCTCATCGAGGTCGATTACGAGGTGCTGCCCTGGGCGATCGAGATCGACGATGCGATGAAGCCGGACGCGCCGATCCTGCACGATCACGTGCGGGCGCCGGGCGACACCTCGGGCAAGCCGTCGAACGTCGTCGCCCGGCTCGAGCACAAGCTTGGCGACATCGAGGCCGGCTTCGCCAAGGCTGATGTCGTCGTCGAGCGCAGTTTCACCACCAAGCCGGTTCATCAGGGCTATATCGAGCCGCACGCCTGCCTCGGGGAGTTCACCAAGGACGGCAAGGCGACGATCTGGAGCAGCACGCAGGGCCACTTCATGGTGCGGGCGATGTGCGCGCACCTGCTC
Source organism: Hyphomicrobiaceae bacterium (assembly GCA_041397725.1). Taxonomy (GTDB): domain Bacteria; phylum Pseudomonadota; class Alphaproteobacteria; order Rhizobiales; family Hyphomicrobiaceae; genus JAGRKR01. The sequence goes on from JAWKVZ010000001.1 coordinate 44,355, forward strand.
GGCATCTCGCAGAACAACCTGCGTTCCATTCCCGCCGAGATCGGTGGCGGCTTCGGCGGCAAGACCATCGTCTACCTGGAGCCGCTGGCGCTGGCGCTCGCCCGTAAGTCGGGGCGGCCCGTCAAGATGGCCATGTCGCGCGAGGAGGTCTTCCGCGCTTCGGGGCCGACCTCGGGCTCGAAGAGCACCGTCAAGATCGGCGCAACCAGGGACGGCAAGATCACGGCCGCGCAGGCGACGTATTATCTGCAAGCCGGCTCGCTGCCGGGCGCGCCCATCCGCGGCGCGGCGGGGTGTGCCTTCGCGCCGTACGATCTCGAGAACGTCCTCTCGGTCGGCTACGACGTGCTGTGCAATCGTCCGAAGGCGACGGCCTATCGCGCGCCGGGGGCTCCGATCGGGGCCTATCCGGTCGAATGCGTTCTCGACGAGGTGGCGGCGGCCATCAAGATGTGTCCGCTGGAGTTCCGACTGAAGAACGCCGCGAAGGAGGGGACCAAGGCGGCCTATGGCGCCACATACGGCCGCATGGGGTATGTCGAATCCCTCAAGGCCGCGCTGGAGCATCCGCACTACAAGGCGCCGCTCGGTCCCAACCAGGGGCGCGGCGTGGCGAGCGGGTTCTGGTTCAACAACGGCGGTGAATCGAGTGCGCAGGTGACCATCACGGAGGATGGGTCCGTCGTCGTCGTGACCGGTCACCCGGACATCGGCGGCTCGCGCGCCTCGATGGCCAACATCGCCGCCGAGTTGCTCGGGGTGCACCATTCGAAGGTGCAGGCGATGATCGGCGATACCAACACCGTCGCCTTCAGCGCTGTGACCGGCGGCAGCCGCGTCACCTTCGCGGCCGGCATGGTGGTGACGCAAGCCGCCAAGGACGTGATCGCCATCCTGCGCCAGCGGGCGGCGATGATCTGGAAGATCGATCCCGAGGCGGTCGTCTGGGACAACGGCTTCGCGCGGCCGGCCGGCCCCAATGCCGGCGAATTCCCGCCGATGTCGCTAGCCGAGATCGCCGCCAAGGCGAACGCCACCGGTGGCCCGATCACGGCCCGGTCGGCGCTCACCACCACGGGGGCCTCCGGTGCCTTCGCCACGCAGATCTGCGACGTCGAGGTCGATCCCGAGACCGGCAAGGTGACGGTCCTGCGCTACACGGCGATCCAGGACGCCGGCCGCGCCATCCATCCGGCCTATGTGGAAGGGCAGCTCCAGGGCGGCGTCGTGCAGGGCATCGGCTGGGCGCTCAACGAGGAGTATGTCTACGACAAGAACGGCAAGGTCGATAATCCCGGCTTCCTCGACTACCGCATCCCCGTGACGTCCGACCTGCCCATGATCGACACCGTCATCCTCGAGATCCCCAACGAAAAGCACCCGCAAGGCGTGCGTGGCGTCGCCGAGGTGCCGATCGTGCCGACGAGCGCGGCAGTCGCCAACGCCATCCATGGTGCGACGGGTATTCGCTTCAGCTCGCTGCCGATGTCACCGCCGAAGGTGCTGGCGGGCCTGAAGCACAACGGGGCGTGAGCCAGGCGCACGGACTGCTTCTGGCGGTCTGCGGCAGTGACACGACAAAAAAAGAGAGCCGGCGGGACAGCGCCGGCTCTCCTTCGTTTCAGGGGGCCGTCTATCAGGTGGGCGAGATTTCGACGACGTAGTGCCCGACGGTCGAGCCGTCGATGAACTTGTCGAAGGTCGCGTCGATCTCCTCGAGCTTCACCATGCGCGTGATGGCATCGAGATGGCGCGGCTTCAAATCGGAGCCCAGGCGCTGCCAGAGCCGGACGCGCTCCGCCATCTTGAGCGTGCGCGAGACGTTGACGCCGAGAACATCAACCGAGCGCAGCACGAACGGCAGCACGGTCGTCTGCAACTCGAAGCCCACGGCCATGCCGCACACGGCCACCTTGCCGAACTCCATGGTGCGTGCAAGCAGGCGGTCGAGGATCGGACCACCGACGTTGTCCAGAGCGGCGGCGAACGTCATGGGGCCGAGAACCTCCTTGCCAGATGTGAGCTCCTGGCGGGGCATGACGGAACTGGCGCCGATCTGCTTGAGAAAGCCGACCTGCTCGGCCTTGCCGGAGATCGCCGTTACGGAGAAGCCGCGGGAGGAGAAGATGTCGACGGCGAGGCTGCCGACGCCACCGGAGGCGCCGGTCACGGCGACGGGGCCGTCCTCTGGCTTCAGCCCGGCCTTCTCGAGCCGGTCGAGCGCCAGGCCGGCAGTCAGCCCGGAGGTCCCGAGCTCCATCGCCTCGCGCAGGTTGAGGCCCTTCGGCAGGGGCACGATCCAGTCGGCCGGCACGCGCGCATATTCCGCATAGCCGCCGTCCTGGTAAGTGCCGAGCTTGTAGTTGGTGACGAGTACGCCGTCGCCCTCCTTGAACCGCTTGTCCTTCGACGACACGACGGTGCCGGACAGGTCGATACCCGTGACGCACGGACGATCGGTGCGCACGTTCTTGCCGATGCCGCGGCCGGCCATGGCATCCTTGTAGTTCACCGTCGAATAGGCGACTTTGATGGTCACGTCGCCGGGGTCGAGATCGTCGAGCGACAGGCGCTCGATGCGGCAGACCGGTTTGCCGTCGATGGTATGGACGCGGAAGGCGTTGAAGGTCGTCATTTTCATCCTCTGCTTGCAAGCGTCGCCGAATTGCTCCGGACATGCGCAATTGCTCCACCGGCTCCTCGAACGAGGCCCGGCGGAAGCGCAACAACGTCGTGGCGCAGTAGAGCACGCCAAACAGCGGATTGCGACCGGTTTTGCTGTTGCGCATACGTCCCCGCCCGGCCATCGCCAGGACGAGCGCGACGGTCCGCGCCGTTTACGGCGGTACGGACCTTTTGCTATCTGCAGCAAAGACGCGGACAGCCGTCCGTGAGCACGAGCCACGCTAGGAAGCAGGACGCAAGGGCATGGATTTCACGTTGAGCGAAGAGCAGGCCATGATGGTGGACGCTGCAAAGCGCATGGTCGAGACCCGCATCGAGCCGGTGCTCAAGGCCAATCCGGCCGATCGCGCTCTGCCCAAGTCGGAAGTGCTGAAGATCATGCAGGCTGCGGCCGATCTCGGCATTCCCGGCGCGCGGATTCCAGAGGACGCCGGCGGTACTGCGATGCGCGCGCTCGACTACGGCCTGATCCACGAGCATATCCCGGCCAACCTCGCGCTCATGCTGCAGCCGCACGAGGCGACGACGATGCGGTTCTACTACGGGTGCAACGAGGAGCAGCGCGAGCGGTTCCTGCCGGATCTGCTGAGCTGCCAGAGGATTTGCTGTTCGGCCATCACGGAGCCCGACGTCGGCTCGAACCCTCGCGAGGTGACGACGCGGGTGGTCGAGGACGGCGACTGGCTCGTGCTCACCGGCCGCAAGATGTGGATCTCCAACGCGCCGGTCTGCGACGTCATGAACGTGACCTGCCGCGACAGCGCGGGCAAGGTGGTGCGGGTCCTCGTGGATCGGCAGGAAAGCCCCTTCGAGACGCGCGAAATCCAGACCATCGGCCTGCGCCAGTCCCATCTCGGAGAGGTCGTGTTCAACGACGTGCGCGTGCCCCGGCAGAATCTGTGCGGCGAGGATGGTGATGCGCAGAAGATCCACACGCTCGCCTGGAACACCAACCGACCCCTCATCGGGCTGACGGCGGTCAATCTCGCGCAGAAGGCGCTCGACGCGGCGCGCGAGTATGCCGGCATCCGCAAGCAGTTCGGCCGGCCGCTCGGCGCCTTCCAGCTCATCCAGAACGATCTCGCGGAGATGGAGACGCTGATCACGGCAAGCCGGCTCGTCTGCTACAACGCGCTGGCCGCCCTCGATCGCGGCGAGCGTACGAACGGCCTCGCCGCCATGGCCAAGCGCTATGCCGTGGACTCCTGCGACCGCGCCATCGCGCTGGCCATGCGCATCCACGGCGCCATGGGGCTCAGCACGGAGCTTGGCCTGGAGCAACTGGCGCGCGACGTGCGCATGCTCACCATTCCCGACGGTGCGCCGAGCATTCTCGCGCTCATCCAGGGCCGCGAGCTGACGGGGATCGCTGCCTTCCGCGGCTGAGGACGGCTGGCCGGTGCTGGGCGTGCGGTGGCGCTGGCGGGCGCGCGGCTTTTGGCGCGATGGATGCGGCGCGCTGGCGCTCAGACGTCGTGCCGCGCCGGCGCGCTCCGCAGGAGATGCCTGGCGATGTTGAGCAGGTGGATCTGGCTCGTTCCCTCGTAGATGCGTGCGGCGCGCACGTCGCGGTAGAAGCGCTCGATGCCGCGTTCCTTGACGTAGCCCTGGCCGCCGAAGATCTGCACGACGCGATCGGCGACGCGGCAGCACATCTCCGTCGCCTGATACTTGCAGATGGAGACGTCCATGGTGACGTCCTCGCCCCGATCGCGCTTGCGGGCCGTTTCGAGAATGAGCGCACGGGTCGCCTCGATCTCCACCTTGCATTCGGCGAGCATGGCCTGCACGAGCTGGAACTCGGCGATGGGGCGCCCGGACTGATGGCGCTCGCGGGCGTAGACGACGGCTTCGTCCAGCATGCGGATGGCAGGTCCGGTCGACAGGGCCGCGAGATTGACGCGCTGTTTGTTTAGCGCCTTCATCACCGTGCGGAAGCCTTGCCCTGGTACGAGGCCGATGATGGCGCTTGCCGGTACGCGGCAGTCCTCGAGATGGACCTCGCCGATGGGGGCGCCCTCCTGGCCCATCTTGGGCGTGGAGCCGCTGGTGGAGAGGCCGGATGTGCCGCGCTCGATCAGGAAGGCAGAGACACCGGCTGCGCCGCGCTCGCTGTCGTCGGTGCGCGCGAAGACGGCGAAGAGATCGGCAATCGGCGCCAATGTGATGTAGCGCTTGCGGCCGGTGATGACGTAGTCGCCGTCGGGGAGCTGTCTGGCGCGCGTCTGGATGGCGGTCGCGTCGGAGCCTGCGCTCTCCTCGGTGAGGGCGAGGCAGCCGAGAATCTCGCCGCTCGCAAGGCGTGGCAGGTAGCGCTGCTTCTGCTCCTCCGTGCCGTCGCGGATGATGCACTCCGAGCCGATGCCGGCGTTCTGCGCGCCGACGACCCGGAAGGCGACGGAGCACTGGGTCAACTCCATGAACGCCAGCGCCAGCTCCTCCGTCGTCAAGCCGCTGCCGCCATAGCTCTCGGGAATGCTCCAGCCGAAGCTGCCGATCCCGCGCATGGCGGCGAGGAGGTCGTCGCCGACGTGATCCTCCCGCTCGACCCGGGCCTCGTTGGGGATGGCGACCTCGCGCACGAAACGGCGGATGCGGGCGAGGAGTTCATCGAGGCGGGCCTGGTCTCTGATCATGGCTGTGCTCCGCGCGCTCGCAGGATGATGGGCGCTGTTGTCCGGTTGCTCGGCGCCGATCCTCCCAGGATCTGGGAGCGGCCGCGACAGGCTAGACGCGAATGCCCGGCTTGGGGAGAGGTCAGAATCCGCGGCGCACGGCTGCGAACCCAGCGGTGGGCCGGCACGTATCGCGGGCATCGCCAACAAGGGCTTTCCTGGTCGCGCCGATCGAGGGATGATGCGGGCTGTCGCACCGTGCGCAGTCGGATGAGAGGGAGCGGAACATGATCAAGCGCAGCGCCAGCTATGGCGGCATCCTCCACGAGGTCGTCGCCCACAACGGCACGCTCTATCTCGCGGGGCTCGTGGCGGAGGACCTCTCGCAGGACATCAAAGGGCAGGCCGACGACGTCATGCGCCAGCTCGACACCTTACTCAAGGCGCATGGCTCCGACCTGACGCGCGTGCTGCAGGCCACGATCTATTTTCCGGACCTCTCGCTGAAGGACGGCTTCAACGAGGTGTGGAAGCGCTGGCTCGGGGCAGAGCACCTGCCGGCGCGCGCCGGCATCGGCGTCGCCGATCTCGGGCCGGGGGTCCTGCTGGAGATGGTGGTGATCGCGGCCCAGGACCGAGGGTTGTAGCCATACGCAAGCGCACCTTCGCAGATTTGCAGTTTCATGCATTTTTTCCGGGTCAGCGCACGGATTCTCGTCATGTCATCCCCCAAATGGGGGATGACATGACGCCAGAACCGCACACAATGTGACGTGTCTGCCGTTGCAGACCAGTGGGGCCGAGGGGCCACTCTCGGTGGTCCGGGCGGCAGGCAAGAGGGCGGCATGGGGGCAGGGTCTCGCCTTGGGATCCTGTCTCTCCCGTGTCCACCACCACGCGGCATCGCCCGTCGCGCCGCGCCTCACGCCCCAGGGCGTTCCCATCAACCGTCTGTGACGATGCCGGCTCCCGTGCGCCGGGCCTAGGCCGAGCGTTCGGTGGCGAGGCGCGCCACTGGCCGCTCGACGATGGGCCAATGGATAAGCGCGGCGAACAGACCGAGCCCGATCGAGATCCACCACATCACATCGTAGGACTTCGTCGCGTCGAACAACACACCGGCCATCCAGACCCCGAGGAACGAGCCGAGCTGATGTGATAGGAAAACGAAGCCGAACAGCATCGACAACCAATTGGTCCCGAAAAAAGTTGCGACCAGTCCACTGGTGAGCGGCACTGTCGCCAGCCAGAAGAAGCCGAGCAGAGCGCTGAGCACGATGATGGTGGGGCCGTCGACCGGCAGGAAGAGCAGGGCGAGGAAGACGAAGCAGCGCGCGAAATAGATCAGGCTCAAGCCGCGGCGCTTCTCGATGTACTTGGCGGACTGGCCCGACAGATACGTGCCGATGATGTTGGCGACGCCGACAGCCGTCAGCGCCCAGACGGCGACCCAGGCCGGCAAGCCGCGGTCGGCGACGTAGGCCGGCAGATGCACCGCGTAGAACGCGACGTGGAAGCCGCAGACGAAGAACCCGGCGATCAGCAGCCAGTAGCTCGGCAGGCGCATGGCCTCGCGGAAGGCCTCGCGCAGCGTTTGCGGCTTGACCCCGGGGACGGTGCCGGGCTTGCCGCTGATCAGCCAGGCGCACGGCAGGAGACAGGCGAGCGTGGCGACGATCGCGAGGAGGCTTTGCTGCCAGCCGAGGGTTTCCATGAGCAGGTGCGTGTAGGGAAATGCGATGAAATTGCCGAGGCCGCTCGCCATGCCCATGGTCGCCAGCGCCTGCGTGCGCCGCTCCGGGGGCGCGGCACGTCCGATGACGCCGGTCATGATGGTCATGCCGCAGGCGCCGACGCCGACGCCGATGGCGACGCCGCTCCACAACAGGTCGCCGCCGGATCTCGCGGCGTACATCACGTAATAGCCGAGCATCATCAGGCCGATGCCCAGCGCGGTGACCCGTCCAGCCCCGTAGCGGTCGGCAATGGCGCCGAACAGGATTCCCGTCGCCCCCCAGAGCAGGTTCGCGAGGGCCATCGAGGTCGAAAAAGGCGCGAGGCCGGTGCCGAGCCCCTTGGTCACGGGCACGATGTAGAGGCCCGCGGACTGACGCAGCCCGATCGTGACGGCGATGATCAGGCCGGCGGAGAAAATGATGGCCCACAGGCGGCCAGGGGCGGGCAAGGGGGAGGCGTGCGGAGTGCTCAAGGTGGGGCTCGCGATGAAGGGTGAAGGCAGACGCGCAACACGGTCTCGACGCTATTGGCCAAGTGGCCGGCTGTCGAGCCTCATGCGCCACGTCGCAGGATCTGCGAGCTGCGCGATGGCATCCAGACGCACGCGCCGAGCCGAGCGCGATCACGCCTATCGCACAGCGCCAGCCCCGCCGCCATCTGAGCCACCACGGCGATTCCGAATGTGCCGTCAGGGATGGGGTGCGTGATGCGCCGCTTATGGCCCTGGGAACCGTGTTGTCGGGGGAGACGGCGGGGCGCGATGCGGGCATCGGTGCCCGCCGCTCGCCCCCCGCCAAGGTTTCTACCAGGTGAGCGTCTTGGTTCCTGCGGCGAACAGGGCCGCGCCGGTGAGTTCGGGGCTTCCGACCTTGAGGCCGTCGACGAGTGCGGCGCGTCCGACCCGATAATGCTTCATGCACATCGGGCAGATGAGGACGGTTCCACCCTTCTTGAGGATCGCCGCGATATAGCTCTGATGCTCCTTGAATTTGCGCTTCGTCCTGTCGCCGACCCGTACGGCGCGGTCGTTGAGGAAGATGGTGATGCTGTGCCCGCGCTCCTGCTGCTTCTGCGAGAAGACGAGGGCCATGCGGGCGCGATGGGCGTCGTCGGAGGTGAGGTTGACGAACAGAGCACCGCGCTCGGCGGCCCGCGCCGGGAGGGCGGTCACGAGGATCGCGAGGCAGGCGAAGGCAACAAGTCGGAGAAGTCGCATGGGAGTTTCCTTTCGGGGGTGTAGGCCGTCCGACCTCGACGGCCGGACGGCGAGATGTTGCCGGCGTGCACGCGGCACGCCGACGGCTCAGAAGCTCAGTCCACCGGTCAACTGGAATGACCACTGACGTACGAGATGGATGCCGTTGGCGCGCTCGTAGAGTGGCACGCCGAATTCCGTGCCGATCCGCGCCATCCCGAGTCCGGGCACCTGTCCGCGCAGGTTGGCACCGACGTAGGCGTCGATGCGGTCTCCGCCGGTGTTGAGAGGATTGGCGCCGACACCCGGACCGGCGATGGTGACGTCACGCCCGTCGATGGCGTCGCGCGTGGTCGCCTCGATGCGCAACGAACCGGTGAGCGTGCGCGTCACGTCATAGGAGAGCCAGGCGGTGGCCATGTGCATGTCACCCCAGCGGTAGCCTTCGCTGTTCTCGTCCTGGAGAGCGATGCGGCCGCGGTAGGCGGCGCCGTAGCCGAGGCGACCCTGCTTGCCTGTGAAGGTCAGGGCCGGCAGCAGATCGTAGGTCCCGGTGCCGATCTGAAGCGAGTAGCCGGCACGTGCATTGCCGATGGCGCCGGTCGGCATGAGCGGCCGGATTCGCGCTGTGATGGAGCCGGTCGGCAGGCTGAGGGAGAGACCTGCATGCAACCGATGGCCATGCCCCTGCCAGAGCCGGACAGCGGCGCCGAGAGCGGTGTCACCGAACCCTTCCGTGGAGTCCGTCCGCTGACCCAGCACTGACGTCCCTGCGGGTCCCCGGAACGTGGTGACCCGCGTCGCCTTGGTGATGTAGGCGCCGGCCACGTTGACACTGAGCCAGGGCGTCAGACCGTGCGTCAGGCCGAAGCCCTGCACGTGGATGGTGGCCGAAGTCGGCACGCGCCGATACTGGACGGGCGGACGGTTCGGGTTGAAGCCGTTGAGCACGACCCACTCCGGCGAGACGTCCTTGGTGCCGGCCTTGGTCCCGTCGAGGTGGAGCCAGCGGTTCGTGAACATGGCAACGGTCTTGCCGGGGGCGGGCATGGAAGCGCCCGGTACGCCGACAGGGGGCGGTGACATCATCATCATGCCGGGCGGCATGGCGTCGCCGGCCATGGTGTGGCTGTGCTCGCCAGCACGAACCGGGAAGCTGAGAAGGACGGCTCCGAAGGAGAGAGCCGTGGCGAAGATGATAGGGCGCGATTGCGCGCGCAGGCGCAGCCCGAGCGGGCTCGGTGTTCTGAAAGACATGGGATTTGCTCGTCTTGTCTGGTGATCTGCACGGCACGCGCCGCCGTCGCCCCCCGGCAGGGAGCGCGATCACGCGTGCGCTGAAAGGATCAGATCGCAGCTGGACGAGGTGGACCGCGGGCGAGGCGGAAGCCCGCGTAGTACTCGATCAGCGCTGCCGTGGGCTCCAGCGCGTGGACACGGAGCGCCAAGCGCGACGGCACGGGAAGGCAGGGCGGCGACGCGAGCACGGCGACTGGGGGTGCCCCACAAGGGCAGTCGTGGCCGGCGACGGTGCGGTCGGGTGCCTTGACGGGTTGGCCATCGGCATCGACGGTAATCGTGCGCATGCCCTGGCCGGTACAGATGACCACCTGGAAGGTGCCGCTGCCATCGGTGGCGGGGGCCAGCATGTAGCCGGGCGCAACGAGGGCGCGCGCCAGAAAGGCGATGGCAATGACGCAAGCTGTCAGCCGGTAGCGCACGACGACGGTCTCCCTCACGTAAAGCCTAGCTCATCGTCCGCAGTGTGACGAGTGGAGCGAACGTCGCAGACCTCCCGCGCGCTCCGGGTGAGCGTGGCCGCGTCAAATCGCACGTGGTGGGGAGCGCCCAACCTTTGCAGGATGAGGCGAACCGAGAGGTCGCCCCCCGTGAAACGGCACGCATGGCAGACATGGCTGATCCTGATCGCGCTCGCGATCCGCTCGGTCGTGCCCGCCGGCTACATGCTGGCCGCGCCCAGCGAGCCAGGGGGGCTGCCGCAGGTCGTCATCTGCACGTCGGGCGGCATGAAGCTCGTCACGCTCGGGCCCGATGGGGCGCCACGCGAGGAGCGCTCGTCGGGTGAGGACGGGCTCTGCGCCTTCGCGCTGCCGACAGTCGCCGTGCTCGCGGAGCCGCCGTCTCTGGTGCTGCCGGCGGTCGGCGACAGCCGCATGCAGCCGGGTGCGCAGGGGCCTGTTGGCCGCCTGATGGCGTCGCATTCCTGGCAGGCGCGCGCGCCGCCGGCGGTCCTGCACGCCTAACCGACGTCTTCATCGCCGACCATATGCGCCGACGCTCGCGCGTGCCGCTGGAGGGTATGCTCCACGCCCGCGACGAGCCACGGCCCGAGATACAGGATACGTCACTCATGACCAGATCACGCTCGACCCGTCGCCTCGCCTCGTTCGCCGCCGCCCTGGTGGTGACGGGCCTCGCCCTGCTTGCACCGATGCCCGCCAGCGCCCAGGAGTACAAGATCGGCCCGCTCAAGATCTCTGCACCGTGGTCCCGCGCCACGCCCGGCGGGGCGAAGGTCGCCGGCGGCTTCATGGTGATCGAGAACACCGGCAAGAGCAGCGACTTTCTCGTCGGTGGCTCGTTCGTGCGCTCCGGCCGCATCGAGATCCACGAAATGGCCGTCGTCGGCGACATCATGAGGATGCGGGAGCTGCCGCAGGGGCTCGAGATCAAGCCCGGCGCCAAGGTGACGCTGAAGCCCGGTGGCTACCACGTGATGTTCATGGAGCTGAAGGCGCCGCTCAAGGAAGGTGAGGTGGTCGAAGGGACGCTCGTCTTCAAGTCGGCGGGAACGGTGAAGGTGAGCTACCGTGTCGGCGCCATGGGCAAGAAGCCCGGCAGTCATCACGGGAAGCACTGATGGCCGTCTCGAAAGCCAGGCTGGCGGCGGTCGTGACGGCCGCCGCCGTCGTCGCCGCCGTGGCGACACTGCTCGTTCTCGGCACGGGCAACCCGCTGCGCTCGACCGCGAGCTACAAGGCGCTGGTCGGCGGGCCTTTCACGATGACCACCCAGGACGGCAAGCGGCTGAGCGAGCGCGATCTGCTCGGCAAGCCGTTCGCGGTCTTCTTCGGGTTCACGCAGTGCCCCGACGTGTGCCCGACGACCATGCTGGAGGTGGCCAACATGATGACCCGGCTCGGGCCCGATGCGGACAAGATGCGCTTCCTGTTCGTGACGGTCGATCCCGACCGCGATACGCCGGCGCTGCTCAAGAGCTATCTGGCGAGCTTCGACAAGCGGATCATCGGCCTCGTGGGGACGGCGGCGGAGACGGAGCGGATCGTCAAGGCGTACCGGGTCTTCTACGAGAAGGTGCCGACGAAGGCCGGCTACACCATCAATCACACGGCGACGATGTTCCTGATGGACGCGCAGGGGCAGTTCGCCAAGACGATCGCGTTCAAGGAGGACGAGAAGATCAAGCTGAGCAAGCTGAAGGCGCTTATTGCCGGGCGCTGACGCTGCGGCGGGTCATCCCGTTGCGGCGTGCGAGCCATGGCCGTCCTTCGGTTGCTCGGCAAGCTCGATGACGAGGCCGCCAGTCGTCGCCGGGTCCATGAAGACGATGCGGCAGTTGCCGTGCCCGATCATCGGCTCGGGGGTCTGGAAGCGGATGCCCTTGCCCGCCAGCTCGCGCATCGCGGCGTCGATGTCCTCGACCTCGAGGCAGATGTGGAAGAGGCCTTCGCCGCGCTCTGCGATCCACTTGTTCGTGCCGCTGTCGGGCTTCTCCGATTGCAGCAGCTCCAGATACGTCTCGCCGACCGGAAACATGGCGAGCGTCGTTGCGTGGCGCGGCAGATGCTCCTCGTACTCCATGGGGATGCCGAGCTTATTGACGAGCAGATCCTTGACGGTGTCCATGTTCTTCAGGGCGATGGCGATGTGCTCGATACGCTTGATCTTCATCGCGGTGGTCCTCCCGGGGTGGTGTTGGCGTCGGCTGTAGCACCGGCTGAAGCTAGAGTGTGATCGGCCGCGAGGGAAGCGAACCTGTCGTGCCGCTCGCCCGTCCTGTCCCTTGCCGCGGGCGTTCGGTCGCGCCCAGCCGAGACCGATCCGTTTGGCAAATGGCGGTGTGTCCCCCATTATGTCGGTCTCACAGGGTGCGGGCGGACACCAGTCCCCGCCGCACGCAACTCACGCACGGGACACGCACGAACATCGCCGCCGCCGAGGTGTAACGCCGGTCTCTCCGGCTTGTCATGGCCGGGTCCTGCGGCTCGGCCGGCCTCGAACGACGGTGGCACGCCAGCCTCGCCCACTCCCCACTCTCAGCCGGAAGCCAAGCCATGAGACTTGCCGTTGACATCGGTGGCACCTTTACGGACCTCGTCCTGGACGGAAACGGACGCCAATGGTCCACCAAGGTGCTGACGACACCCGAGGCGCCGGAACAAGGCGTACTCGATGGCGCCAGGAGCCTGCTCGCGGAGGCCGGCGTGCAGCCCGACAGCGTCAAGCTCGTCATCCACGGCACCACGCTCGCCACCAATGCGCTGATCGAGCGCAAAGGCGCGCGCACCGCGCTGATCGCGACGGACGGCTTCCGCGATACGCTGGAGATTGCGCACGAGCACCGCTTCGAGCAGTACGACCTCTACATGGAGCGCCCGGCGCCCCTGGTCCCCCGCGAGCTCCGTCTCACGGTGAGGGAGCGGATGGCGGCGGATGGCAGCGTGCTGTTGCCGCTCGACGAGACCTCCGTCGATGCGCTCGTCGGCAAGCTCGAGGCGGCCAGCATCGAGTCCGTGGCGATCTGCTTCCTGCACAGCTACATCAACCCTGCCCACGAGCAGCGCGTGGCGGCCATTCTGAAAGCGCGCCTGCCGGGGCTGTCGATCACACTGTCCTCGCGGGTGTGTCCGGAGATCCGCGAGTACGAGCGGACCTCGACGACGTGCGCCAATGCCTACGTGCAGCCGCTGATGGAGGGCTATCTGAAGCGGCTCGGGCAGGGCCTCGCCGCCAGCGGGCTGACCTGTCCGCTGCTGATGATGATGTCGAGCGGCGGCATCACCACCCTCGAGACAGCCATTGCCGAGCCGATCCGACTGATCGAGTCAGGCCCTGCCGGCGGCGTCATCTTCGCGCAGCGTATCGCTGCGGAGTGCGGCATCCGCCACGCGCTGTCCTTCGACATGGGCGGGACCACCGCCAAGTTGACGCTGATCGACGATCTCGTGCCGCAGAACGGCCGCACCTTCGAGGTGGCGCGTCAGTACCGCTTCCTCAAGGGCAGCGGCTTGCCCGTGCGCATTCCCGTCATCGAGATGGTCGAGATCGGCGCCGGCGGCGGCTCGATTGCGAGGCTCGACGAACTCGGCCGTATCACGGTCGGGCCGCAGAGTGCCGGCTCGATGCCGGGGCCGGCCTGCTACGCGCGCGGCGGCAGCGCGCCGACCGTCACCGATGGCGATGTCGTGCTCGACAGGATCGATCCCCGCAACTTCGCCAACGGCAAGATCCTGCTCGACGCCGGACGCGCGGCGGCGGCGATCAGGGCGGTGATCGGCGAGCCGCTCGGGCTCGAGGTGCAGGTCGCAGCCGCGGGCATCGCCGAAATCGTGGACGAGACGATGGCGAGCGCGGCGCGCGTGCACGCTGTCGAGAACGGCAAGGACGTCGCCGACCGGACGTTGATCGCCATGGGCGGCGCGGCGCCGCTGCACTGCGCGCGGCTGGCGGAAAAGCTCGGCATCGACCGGATTATCGTGCCCGTCGGCGCCGGCGTCGGCTCGGCGCACGGCTTCCTGCTGGCGCCGATCTCTTACGAGGTCGTGCGCACGCGCGTGATGCGGCTCGACGAATTCGACGCGGCGAGCGTTGCGGCGATGTTTGCGCAGATGCGCGCCGAGGCGGAGGCCGTGGTGCGGCTCGGTGCGCCCGACGCGCCGCTTACGGAGACGCGCGAGGCCTTCATGCGCTATCGCGGGCAGGGCTACGAGATTTCCGTCAAGCTGCCACCGGAGGGGCTCGGGGCCGATGCCGACAAGGAGCTGCGGCGCCTGTTCGAGGCGCAGTATGCCAAGCTGTTTGCGCGCACCGTGCCCGATCTCGGCGTCGAAGCGCTGACCTGGTCGCTGACGCTGGCAACCCGCCAGCCCGAGGTGCGCTTCATGGACCTGCCGCCGGTCGTCGCCGCCGGTCCTCCCGTCGGGACCCGGCGCGTGTTCGATCCAGGCACGGGCGAGAGCGTCGCGGCCGGCGTCTACGACCGCGACAGGCTTCCCCGCGGAGCCCGCATCGACGGTCCCGCCGTGATCGTGGAAGCGGAGACGGCGACGCTGGTGCCGGCCCGCTTCGAGGTGCGGGTGAGCAGCGGCGGCCACTTGATCTTGCAGCGCAGCGGCAGCGGCCAATAGGAGCGGGCAACGACATGTCAGAGATGCACAACATACGCCTGCAGGTGATGTGGAACAGGCTGCTGTCGGTCGTCGAGGAGCAGGCGCAGACGCTGATCCGCACCTCCTTCAGCACGTCGGCGCGCGAAGCCGGGGACATATCGGCCGGTATCTTCGACGTTGGCGGCCGCATGCTGGCCCAGGCCGTCACCGGCACGGCCGGACACGTCAACTCCATGGCGCGCTCGGTCAAGCACTTCCTGGCCGAGTTTCCGGCCGAGACGATGCGCCCGGGCGACGTCTACATCACGAACGATCCCTGGAAGGGCACAGGGCACCTGCACGACCTCACGATGGTCACGCCGACCTTCATCGACGAGCGCATGGTGGCGCTGTTCGCCAGCACGACGCACGTCGTCGACATCGGCGGCATCGGCATGTCGCCGGACGGCCGCCAGATCTTCCACGAGGGATGCTTCATTCCGATCGTGCCCCTCATCAGCGGGGGGCGGGTGAACGAGTGGCTGCTCAAGCTCATCCGCCACAACGTGCGCGAACCGGTCCAGGTGGAGGGCGACATCTATGCCCTCGTCGCCTGCAACCAGCGCGGCGCGGATCGGCTGCTGGCGATGATGGACGAGTACGGATTGCGCGACCTCGATCAGCTCGGCGACTACATCATCACGCAGAGCCATGCCGGCATGACGGCCGCGATCAACAAGCTGCCGCAGGGCACATGGCGCTATCACATGCGGATCGACGGCTATGATGCGCCGATCGACCTCAAGGCGGCCCTGACCATCGCCAACGGCAAGGTGCATGTCGATTACGCCGGCTCGTCGGGGGCCTCGTCCTACGGCATCAACTGCCCGATGTGCTACACGGAGGCGTATACGGCTTTCGCGGTCAAGTGCGTCGCCGCACCTTCGATCCCCAACAACACGGGCACGCTCGATACGGTGACCGTCTCGGCCCCGGAGCGCGCCATCATGAACGCGCAACCCCCGTCCGCGGTCGTCGCCCGCTCGACGATCGGTCACATGCTGCCCGACGTGGTGTTCGGCTGCCTGCACCAGGCGATGCCGGGCCATGTGCCGGCGGAGGGAACCTCGAACCTGTGGAACGTACGTCTGGCGGCTGGCCCCGGCATCACCGGGCAGGACGGCACGGCATTCACCATCATCAGCTTCCACTCGGGCGGTGCCGGCGCGCGCCCGACGCTCGACGGTCTGTCGGCGACGCCGTTTCCCAGTGGCGTCAAGACGGTGCCGGTGGAGATCACGGAAACCATCACGCCACTGGTGGTCTGGCGCAAGGACTACCGGCAGGATTCGGGTGGCGCCGGCCGGCAGCGCGGCGGCATCGGTCAGGTCATGGTGATCGGCAATCGCGAGCCTGTGCCTTACGGCATCCACGCCGTCTTCGAGCGCATCAAGAACCCGCCGCGCGGGCGCGAGGGCGGGCTCTCGGGTGCTGCGGGACGCCTCAGCACCGCCGCGGGGCGCCAGCTCAAGGGCAAGGGCTTCCAGGTCGTCGAGGCCGGCGACCGGCTGGTGATCGAGATGCCCGGCGGTGGGGGCTATGGGGAACCCCTGCAACGCGACCTCGACAAGGTCCAGGCGGATGTGCGCAGCGAGCTGATCAGCCGGGCGGCCGCCGAGCGCGACTACAAGGTTGTGCTGCGGGACGACGGGACGATCGACAAGCCGGCCACCGAGGCGCTGCGCAGGAGCTAGAGCGCGTCCGTGGCGCCATGGCGAGAACGGCCGTGCGGCGCGCGCCTGAGCACGGGGTGCGCCGTGGACGCCCCGGCGGGCGGTCGAGCGACCCGACGCTGGTCAAGGAGGCGAACTGGCGGAGAGGGTGGGATTCGAACCCACGGTACGCTCGCGCGCACAACGGTTTTCGAGACCGCCCCGATCGACCACTCTGGCACCTCTCCGCTTGGTCGTTGCGGCAGGGCCGCGGGCGAAGCAAGGCTTTTAGCGCGGGTTCGCCCTGCCTGCAATACGCGTCTCGCGGCTCCGCCCGTCGGCATGCCCGGAGCCGAGCGGCTGGCCGGCCCGCTCCGGCCTCGCCCCGCGACTGGCTCGACTCGCCACGGTCTATCGCTTAAGGGGTGGGAAAGCGCGCGAGGAGGTAGAGATGAGCACATTTTCGGCGTTGATGGTGCGGAAGGGCGAGGGCGGGCCGTCGCTCGATTGGGCCCAACTCACGCTCGACGATCTCATGGAAGGCGATGTCGTCGTTCGCGTCAGCCATTCCACGATCAATTACAAGGACGGGCTGGCGATTACGGGGAAGGCGCCGGTGGTGCGCCGCTATCCCATGATCCCCGGCATCGATCTGGTCGGGCGCGTGGAAAGCTCGACGCACGCCAGCTTTCGGCCCGGGGACGAGGTGATCCTCAACGGCTGGGGCGTCGGCGAGGCGCACTACGGCGGCTATGCGGGCTATGCGCGCCTCAAGGGCGACTGGCTGGTGAAGAAGCCTGCCGAGTTCACGCCCGCCCAGACCATGGCGATCGGCACCGCCGGCTATACCGCCATGCTGGCCGTGATGGCGCTGGAGCGGCACGGTGTCGTGCCAGGGAGCGGTCCCGTGCTGGTGACGGGTGCGGCGGGCGGTGTCGGCAGCGTCGCCGTGGCCCTGCTGTCGAAACTCGGATACCAGGTGATCGCCTCGACCGGCCGGCCTGAGGAAAAGGCCTATCTCGAGGGCCTCGGCGCCAGCGAGATCATCGCGCGTGCCGATCTCGCCGGACCCGCCAAGCCGCTTGGACGCGAGCGCTGGGCCGGCGCCATCGATGTCGCGGGGAGCCATACGCTCGCCAACGCCATCGCCATGACGCGCTACGGCGGCACGGTGGCGGCCTGCGGGTTGGCGCAGGGCATGGACCTTGTCAGCTCGGTCGCGCCCTTCATCCTGCGGGGTGTGACGCTGGCGGGCATCGATTCCGTGATGGCGCCCCTTCCGTTGCGCACCGAGGCCTGGCAGAGGCTCGCCCGCGAACTCGATCGCAGCCGGCTGGACGCCATGACCGTGACGCGGCCGCTCAAGGATGTCGTGGCGCTGGCGCCGGAGATCCTGGCGGGCAAGGTGCGCGGGCGCGTCGTCCTCGAGATCGCCTGAGCCGCTGCCGCGCCTCACAGGCGTTTGCGCATCAGCAACTCGTCGGAGAGGTCGAGGGCGAGGCCTTCGATGAGGCCGACCTCGACGTAGCCGTGAGCGCGATAGAACGCGGCGGCGCGCGGGTTGTGGGTCGAGACGCAGAGGAAGAGGTTGCGGCGGCGGCCGCGCGATCGGGCTTCCAGCCAGGCGAGGACGGCGCTCCCGATGCCGAGGCCCTGCCAGTCCGGCAGGACGGCCAGCAGGTTGAGGTAGGGACCGTGCAGGAAGGGGTCGCGCACGGCCACGACGCCGACGAGCCGGCCCCCGAGAGTGATTGCGAAGCGGTGACAGGCGGGGTCGTGATCCAGCAGGAAGCGCAGCAGATCGTCGGCCGGAATGGCCATGCGCTGCCACGGATCGATGGCGGCGAGGGCGGTGGCGAGGCTCCGGGCGACGGGCGCAGTCAGTGCCTCCAGCATCAGCACGGAACCTGCCTGGCCCACGCGCAGCAAGCCCAGCGCATGGCGCTCTGCGTGGAAGAGCTCGTGGTCAGCGGGCATGAGGTGCAAAGGCCTGTTGCCGGCCGCTGGCAGTCGCCATCCGCGATGCCGATCGGCGGGCCGGTGTCGCCTGCACGCCTGTCGCCATGCTTGCAGGCCGCAGGGCGTCATAGTTTCATGCTCGAGACTTGGCAAGCCCGGCGCCGCAGTGGCCGTGGCGCGGAGGCGAGGCGATGAGCATGGACGTGGATTGGACGGGCCTGACGGCCGATACGCCCGAGCTTGGCGTGCACTACGTGCGGGCGGGGCGGGGAAAGCCGGTGGTGCTGTTGCACGGCTGGCCGGAATTCGCGCGGACGTGGCAACACACCCTGCCGGTGCTGGCGGAGCGGTTCGACGTTCTGGCTCCGGAATTGCGAGGCTTCGGCCGGACCGAAACCAAGGTCCCGCGCGCGACGGGCGGCTCGCCACCCCAGCTTCTGGCCCGCGATCTCCGCGATTTCGCCGACGCCGTCGGGCTCTCGCGCTTCGCCATCGTCTCGCACGATGTCGGCGCAGCCGTGGCACACACGTTTGCGCTGGCCTATCCGGAGCGGGTCTCGGCGCTCTTCTTCTTCAACTGCCCCTATCCCGGCATCGGCAAGCGCTGGGGCGAGCCCGCGCATGCGCCGGAGACCTGGTATCAGCAGTTCCACCAGAAGGACTTCGCCGCCGCCCTGGTCGGCTCGAGCCGCGAGGCCTGCCGCATCTACCTCAGCCACTTCCTTTCGCACTGGTCCCGCGATCCCCACGCCTTCGACGGCGTGCTGGAGGAGTGGGTGGACAACTTCATGCGGCCGGGCAACCTCCAGGGCGGCTTCGACTGGTACGTCGGCGTCTCACGCCTGCGACGCCAGCTCATGCTGGAGGGGGCGCCGCCCATGCCCCAGGTCAGTGCGCCCTCGCGGTTCCTCTGGGGGCGCCACGATCCCGTGCTCAAGGTGGAGTGGGTCGACCGGCTGCCCGACTATTTCACGTCGCCCGAAATCGAGATCGCGGAGGAAGCCGGCCACTTCGTGCATTTCGAGCAGCCCGCGCTCGCGAACGCACGCATTCTCGAGTTCCTGGCTCGCGTCCTCGGCTGAGACCCGCCTCAGCGCCCGCTGAATTTCGGCTTGCGCTTCTCCAGGAAGGCGCGGCGGCCCTCGGCGTAGTCCTCGCTCATGAAGCAGGCTTCGACGAGCGCATCGAGGGCGGCGAAATCGGCGTTCTCCGGCTTGGCGACCAGTTCGTCGATGGAACGCTTGGCGGCCAGCACGGAGAGTGGCGCGTTCTCGGCGATGGCCGCGGCCGTCTCCATCACGGCGGCACGCAGGCGCTCGGACGGCACGACGCGGTTGAGCAGTCCCATGGCGCGGGCCTCGTCGTGGTCGAAACGCCGTCCCGTGTAGAGCAACTCCTTGGCGGCGGCCGCGGAGACGACGCCGAGCAGGGGTTTCACCCAGCGCGGATTGTAGCCGATGCCGAGCTTGGCGGCGGGGATGGCGAACTGCGAGCCTTCCGCAGCGATACGCAGATCGCAACAGGCGGCGACCTCGAGCGCGCCGCCCATGCAGAAGCCGCGGATCATCGCGATGGTCGGCTTGGAGCTGGCGGCAAGCACCTCGAAGGCCTCGTGGTTGAGCTCGTCATACTCGCGAACCTGGGCGCCGGCGCGGTTCGTCTCGAACTCGGAGATGTCGGCGCCCGCCGAGAAGGCGCGCTCGCCCTCGCCGCGAAACACGACGACGCGCACGGCGGCATCGGCTTCTGCCGCCCGGATGAGGCGCGGCAGCGCGCGCCACATGTCGGCCGTGAAGGCGTTCATACGCGTGGGATTGTCGATCACGATCCAGCGAACGGCTCCCTCGTCCTCCGTGCGCAAGCGGCCCGGCGCCGGACGGGATGTTGAAGACGTCTCTGCCATCTCGTGATACCTTTTCATGGAGTTGCGGCGCTTGAGTACACGCCGCGGGCGCCTCGGCGCAAGCCCGGTCGGTGAGGCAGGCGGCGGCAACCACGGCGGCGTTGGACGATTGACTTAGGCCGAGGCCCCTTGTTACGTGGGGCAGGCACCCGGATGCAGGCGACTGCGTCCAGGCCGAAACGTGCATGAGCTGCCGGCGGACGGAGCCGGCGATGCGGGATCGGCCACAGGAAAGGAGCCCGACATGCCTAACGGCGGCGCACTGGCCCAGGCGAAGAGCACGCTTTCCTCGTGCGATCCGATGTGGACGGCGATCCGTGCCGAGGCCGA
Source organism: Hyphomicrobiaceae bacterium (assembly GCA_041397725.1). Taxonomy (GTDB): domain Bacteria; phylum Pseudomonadota; class Alphaproteobacteria; order Rhizobiales; family Hyphomicrobiaceae; genus JAGRKR01. The sequence goes on from JAWKVZ010000001.1 coordinate 64,841, forward strand.
GGCCGCCATGGCGGCGGAGCCGGCGCTCGGCGGTTTCATCTTTGCGACCGTGCTCAGTCACGCGCGTCTCGAGGATGCGGTCTGCCATCGACTCGCGCAGCGGCTCAATCATTCCGACGTGGACGCCGGCCTTATCAATCAGACGTTCCAGGATGTTCTCGAGGCGCATCCGGCCATCAGCGGCATGTTCCGGGCGGATCTTGCCGCCGTCGTCGATCGCGATCCGGCGTGCAGCCGCTATATCGAGCCGCTGCTCTACTTCAAGGGCTTCCATTCCCTGGTCACGCACAGGTTCGCCCACGTGCTGTGGAACCACGGGCGGAGGGACTTCGCCCTCTACCTGCAGAGCCAGAGTTCGCGCATCTTCTCGGTCGACATCCATCCGGCCGCGCGCATCGGCCAGGGCATCATGATCGATCACGCGAGCGGCGTGGTCATCGGCGAGACGGCAGTCGTCGGCGACAATACTTCGCTCCTGCACAACGTCACGCTCGGGGGCAGCGGCAAGTCCGTCGGCGACCGGCATCCCAAGATCGGCAGGAACGTGATGATCGGCGCCGGCGCCAAGGTGCTCGGCAACATTTCGGTCGGGGACTGCTCCCGTATCGCGGCGGGCAGCGTCGTCCTGAAGGATGTGCCGGCCAAGACCACGGTCGCCGGCGTGCCTGCGCGCGTCGTCGGACCGGCCGGCTGCCCGGAGCCCGGGCGGTCGATGGATCAGATGCTGGCGGAGGCGCTGGCCGACGCGGAAATCTGAGGCAATCGCGGGGGCGCGCCAAGACCGATGCAGCAGGGCGCGGGGCCGCTGGCGCCGAGCCTAACGCCCTGGCTGGCCGACCGACGCCAGATTAATTACCCAGACAGGAGAAAGAGCACCGTGCGCAACGATATTCCCAGGCTGCAACGCTTCCTGCAGCAGCGCTTTGGACTGACGACCATCGAGGTCAGGCCCGCCGGCAAGAAGACCGACATGGCCGAGGTCTACATCAAGGACGAGTTCATCGGCACCATCACGCGAGACGACGAGGACGAAGAGACGACGTTCTATTTCGAGATGCCGATCCTGGAGGTCGATTTCGAGGGCGTGTGACGGTTCGAGGCGATCGCTGATGCACCGGCGCTGCCGGTGATGTCGAGACGTGGCGGGAGCCGACGCTCCGAGCAGAGCGAGGGAATGCAGCAATGACGATCTACCAGCTTGACGATCGCCGCGTCGTGACGCCGAGCGATGGCCGCTATTGGGTGGCCCCGACGGCCTCGGTCATGGGCAACGTGCGCATCGACCAGGATGCCAGCATCTGGTTCGGCGCGGTGCTGCGGGGCGACAACGAGCTCATCCACTTGTGCGAGCGCGTCAACATCCAGGACGGCTCGGTGCTCCACACGGACCCGGGGTTCCCGATGACGCTGCACGCCGATGTCACCGTCGGCCACATGGCGATGCTGCACGGCTGCACGGTCGAGGCGGGCAGCCTGATCGGCATCGGCGCCATCGTGCTCAACGGCGCGCGGATCGGCGCGGGCTCACTGGTCGGCGCCCATTCGCTCATTCCGGAAGGCAAGGTCATCCCGCCGCGGTCGCTGGTGGTCGGGGCCCCCGGGCGAGTGGTTCGACAACTCAAGGACGACGAGGTCGAGCGCCTTTTGCGCACGGCGGCCAACTACGTCCGCAATTCCCAGCGCTATGCCAAGGGACTGAAGCCGCAGACCTGAAGCGGCTCGGAACCGCTTTGCCTCCACCCGCAGGTGTGCGGGGGTGCATCGCGCGTCAGCCAGAAGCGTTGCGCGCCGCTGGCCGGGAGATCATGGCCGCTTTCGGACACCCGCGATCGACAACGGGCTCTGAGGCCAGTTCGGGTCGAGCGAAACCCACACGTTCGGGTTCATGAAGGACTGCCGCATCAGCATCTTGTACGGCGTCTTGCTCCATAGGCGGATGTCGTCAGTCTTGTTGTCGAGAATGAAGTCGCCGAGGTGGGTGCGCACGGTCAAGACGGCATGACCATCGCCAACCTCATCCCGCACGACGGTCAGTAGCAGCGCACTGGTTGGCCAGCCCTGGGCGATCAGCATCTTGCGCTTCAGGAGGGCATAGTCCTCGCAGTCGCCCTTGCGGCGTGCGTCCGGCAGCGTCCAGTACTCCACCTCGCCGTAGAGCTCCTTGTCCGTCGCCGGCTCGATCGTGCGGTTGACGGTACGATTGATGGCGTCGAGCGCGCTCAGTCGGGCAGGCGTGGCCTCGACGCGCTCGAGCTCGGCGCCGGCGGGGCGGCACTCCTCGGCATTGCGGCTGCAGAAGCGGAGGTAGCCATAGGGAGCTTCGGCCTGCCCGTAGATGCGCATGAACGCTTTGGGCGATGGGAGTTGCAGGCTGTGACGCACCGGCAGCGTGGCGTGGGCCACGCGCATCTCGCGCGATTTCTTGGGGGCGATGTCATCGGCGCGCGCAGAGACGGTGGACTGCACTAGTGCCAGAAGACAAATCAGTGACGCCGACTTGACTGACATACGCGACCTCAAGACATTACACGGTGCAATACTAGGCTGCGGTTGTGCTTATAGTGGACAGTTGTTAATACTCTAGGGCAGAAGGGTTTAATTTAGTCTGAACATCGGCTTGGCGAACCACCTGTCATACTGAGCCGGCCAAGGTGCGCGCGTACGGTGTTGTCCGGCGCTTCTGCGGTGGTTCCCAGCTCCAGTCGGACGGCAGCAGCGGCCAGAGTGCAGGGTGCGCGGGATGGCTGAGCGGTTGGCGTCAGCCGAAGTAGCGCCGCAAGGCCGCGGGGTTCTGGATGTCGATGAACTGCACGCCGATGCCGTAGTCGTGATGGCGCACGACTTTGGCGCGCAGGCGGCCGAGCGTGATTTCCTGGCCGAGCGGTGGGCGGGCGCTGGTGGCCACGGAGGCGCCGGAGATCGAGATGTCGAGGATCTGCACTTCGATGACGATGCCCTCCGCCAGCTTGAGCTGGCTATGGGTGTTATCCGGCACGACGCGTTCGTGGCGGCGCTCGTCGGTGGGGTCGAGGATCTCGCGGTTGATGAACCACGTCAGCTGGGCCGCAAGCTTCTCGCGTTTGTGCTGGGTGACGGCGAGGCGCATGCCGAACCCGCCCTCGAAGGGACGGACGACGGACCCCTCGATGCCACCGATCTGGTCGAAGTAGGCGATGATGCGCTCGCCGACCTCCACCTCGGTCGGGCACATGAGCGAGGCCCCACCTACGGAAATGTCCGTAAGTTTGCAGGGATACTCGTGCCGGTTCTCGCGCATGAAGCGCCCGAGAAGTGTGATGTGGATGCGCTTGTGGCGGCGCCTGTCGGCGAGGATGCGAGCAGTCGACGTCTGGGGACGGCGGGCGAAGCTCGGGATGCTGACGGACATGCTTTGCCTAATCGCTGACGCTGGGGACGAAATGCGTGAGCGAACGCAATCTCAGGTAGATGGATTGGGCACGCCTTCGCTGTGCCACAACTATGAATGTCCCTACTTAATGAAGTGCTAAGATGGGACGCTGACGCAACGTTAGGGTGTAAAAAGATTGAGCGAAGCAATCGGTAGTCGTATCGGTTTGTGCAACCACTACTCCGAGGGGTCGCTGTCGAGCCGGGAGAGACCGCCTTCGTAGACCCGGAACCTGCGCCGATCCACCTGGACGAGACGGCCGGCTTCCTCCGGCGAGACCGTTGGGACCGTCGCTCCCATGCGGCGCACGATGGAATGGGGCCGCCCGTCCGGCCAGACCAGTTCATGCATCAGCAGTCGCAGCCGGCTCACGCGTTCGGTGCCAAGCCAGGCCGGGGGGTCGATGGCGCTCATGGAGCCGAGGAAGCGCGTGATCGTCTGCTGCGTGTGCAGGAGCGGCAGCAGGACGGCTTCGAACCCGGCACGGCGGCCATCCACGGATTCGAGCTCGAAGGAGAGGATGCCGACGGCGCCCTGGTCCACCATGGAGCCGAGCTGGCGGGTCAGGATCAGGCGGTCCATGTCCTGCCACAGGTCGAGGAAGTTGCTGCCCCGGAACTCGCGCCCGAAGTGCTCGCAGATGCGGGTGCCGGCGAGGCGGAAACGGTAACAGTTCTGGTCGATGCACTCGAGGATGAAGGTCTCGGGCAGAATGTGGGCGATCTGCGCCGGTTCGATCTCGAACCGGCGCGGGGCCAGACGATGTGCTCGGACTTCGTTCCAGTAGGAGAAGAGCACCTGGTTCGTTCGCTGCTTCATGGGTGGGGTCTGGACGCCGCTTGGTAATGATGCTTCGGTGCGTACCGTTCAAAGGGCGTCGTCGGCGTGTTCCAGCTTGGAACGCAGACGTGCCGGCTGGGTCCGCTCGCAGGGAAAAAGCAGGTTCCATGCCACCGGCCCTGCGGCCCGGCGCCCCCGTCGGGGGAGCGCTGCGGTCGGTCGGGCAAGGGCGGTGCGCGGGCGGTGTCGTCCGATAACGGAGGGTCTGGTGACGGCAAGAGAGCCGATTTTCAACGTGCCGGGCGTCGTCGTCGCCATGCTGGGGCTGGTGCTTGCCGTGCATGTCGGGCGCAGTTTCCTGGGGGAGGCGGCCGACGAGCGGGTGCTGTTGACTTTGGCCTTCATACCCGCGCGTTTCAGTGGCGAGGCGGCCCAGTGGCCGGGCGCGCCCTGGGCTGCGTACACGTCCTTGCTGACGCACATGCTCGTGCATGCCAACTGGACGCATCTGTTCGTCAACGGTGCCTGGTTTCTGGCCTTCGGTGGGGCGGTGGCGCGGCGGCTTGGCACGGTGCGGCTGGTGGGCTTCACCATCTTCACGGGGCTCGTGGCGATCGCGTGCTACTGGGCGCTCCATGTCGGCGGCCGCAGCCCCGTGGTGGGCGCGTCCGGCGCCGTCTCCGGTCTGATGGCCGGCGCCTTCCGCTTTTTCTTCGTAGCGATGCGGCTCGGTGGCGCGCGCCAGCTCGCCGAGGATATCGGCTCGGTGCCGCGTGTGAGCGTCGTCGATACCCTCAAGGACCGTCAGGTCATGACGATCACCGGCGTCTTCATCGCTCTCAACCTCGTTGCAGCCCTGCTCGGCGAGGCGTTGACCGAGGGGGGCGCGATCGCCTGGGAAGCCCACATTGGCGGCTTTCTCGCGGGCCTGCTCGGCTTCGGTCTGTTCGACCGCCAGACCGGTCCCGCGCTGGAGGGGCGTTAGACGCACAAGCGGCATTTCGCGGTGCACAGGTGGGGTCTTGTCGTCACGCGCCGATCCCCTCATCATGAGCGCGGGACAGCGCGCACGGGCCGTGCAGGTGTCCGATGTGTCGATGAGAGGTCGTCCCCGACGTGAGCGGGGCCTCCAGAAGTCGTCCTGCCCCGGCCTGAAAGCGGCACGCGCGACACCCGCAGGCACCGGCTGGCGCAGCAGCCCGTGCAACCGCTCACGAGCGATGGCCGTCGGCGTGCGTCCGACGAGCCTATCAGCCTGCCAACGGCATGTTTGGGAGGAACCTTGCAATGAACGTAGCTGCGATTCTGAAGGGAAAGGGCCGGTTCGTGCTGACCGCCCCCCCCGATATGGCGGTCAGCGACGTGGTCAATCTGATCGTTGCGCGCAAAGTCGGATCGATCGTGATCGTCGACGGGGATCGCCGGCTGCATGGCATCCTGTCGGAGCGCGACGTCGTGCGCCTGCTGGCGTCCGGCGGGCCAAGCAGCCTGGGCTCGCCCATCGAGACGGTGATGACGCGCGACGTGGTGACCTGCCGGGAAGGCGACACCATCGACGAGCTCATGGCGCTGATGACCTCGCGGCGGATCCGGCATCTGCCCGTCGTGGAGGATGGCGCTCTGGTGGGCATCGTCTCGATTGGCGACGTGGTCAAGCAGCGCATCGCCGAGGTCGAGATGGAGGCTGCGGCGATGCGCGAGTACATCGCCACGGGCTGAGGCCGGCCCGGGAGCGGGGGCTCAGATGGGGCCGGCCGCGTGCAGGCTGGCGCGTGGGCGGCGTGCCGCCTCGGCGAGGCGGTCGATCTCGTCGAGCTCGCGCTCCGTGGCGCGGCGGCCGAGGTCGATCAGGTCTTCGGCGCGGTGGAAATCGAACAGGCCGGTGCCCTGCAGGCGGGGCGTGATCACGATATCCGGCGGATCACCGGCGAGGCGCGAGCGGGCGATCCGATCCTGGACGATATTGAAAGCCTCGACCATCACGCGCGAGATGCCGGGCGCGGCGTCGTTGCGGCCGAAAAACTGGCGATGCAGCAGTTTCAGCGCGGCGCGGCCGTTGCGCAGCTTGCCGGCCGGCGCCTCCTCGGCGGCGGGCGGCAGGGGGAGATCGGGGCTGTCGTGCAATGGCACGACGGTGCCGCGGCCGCACATGTCGGAATTGAGATTGACGGCGATCACCATGCTGGCGCCGAGGGCACGGCAGACGGAGACCGGGATCGGATTGACGAGGGCGCCGTCGAACAGCCAGCGGCCCTTGATGGCGACGGGTTTGAAGATGCCGGGGAGCGCGTACGACGCGCGCATGGCGTCGACCAGACGGCCCTGCGTGACCCAGATCTCATGGCCGGTGCCGATTTCCGTGGCCACGGCCGCAAAGCGGGTGGCGAGGCCCTCGATGTTCACGCTTTCCAGATGGCTCTCGAGGGTGTTGCACAGGCGCTGGCCACTGATCAGGCCCGAGCCGGCAAAGTTGAAGTCGAGGAAGCCGAACACCTTGCGGCGCGTGAGACTGCGCGCGAAATCTTCGAGATCGTCGAGCCGTCCGGCGGAGTAGCAGCCACCGACGACGGCGCCAATGGATGTTCCGACCACGATGTCGGGATGTATCCCCTTGGCCGCCAGAGCTCTGAGCACGCCGATGTGCGCCCAACCGCGCGCCGCGCCGCCTCCCAGAGCCAGTCCGATCTTGCCCCGTTCCATGACATCACCTCATCGGTGACACGCCAGCAAGGCGCGTGCCGATCAGCGCGGCGCTCGAGTGACACTCGGCACCATGGAGACGAAGTCTAGCGGGAGTGAATTAAAACCCCGCAAAAGTGGCAGATTTTTTGACAGGTGAAGATCCGCAGCGGGATGGTCCCGCTACGCCCCATCGACCAGCGCCAGCCGTGGCGGGGTCCCCCGGGTCGAAACGACACGGCGGTAGAAGCAACTCGTGCGGCCGGTGTGACAGGCGGCGCCGGCGCCCGCGATTTCCACCCGCAGCCAGATTGCATCCTGATCGCAGTCGGTCCGGGCTTCGAGAATGCGCAATTCGTTGCCGCTCGTCTCGCCCTTGCGCCAGAGGGACTTGCGCGAGCGGCTCCAGAAATGGGCGATGCCCGTGTCGAGGCTGAGCGCCAGCGCCTCGGCATTCATCCAGGCGAACATCAGCACTGCGCCGCTGGCGGCGTCGGTCACGATGGCGCCGATGAGGCCCGCCTGATCGAAGCGAGGCGTGAACGCCAGGCCTTCCTCGATCTCCGCGGCGGACGGTGGCTTGGGCTTGCCGGGCAACTCTGCCATGGCGGGCAACTCCTCGTGGTCCACGCTCAATGCCTGGCGATCAGGCACAGGAAGCGGTCGAGCCCGTTGGCGCGCACACGGAACAGCCCGGTGCAGCACCGCGGGGCCGGGTCCACTCGTGCCCCATCAGGGCCGGCGCGGTCAAGGCGTCGTGAGCGATTATCGGGTTTCAGGCGAGGGCGGAAGCCCTATATTAGCGGTGTCTTCGCCGACGGAAGAAAGAGGACCAGCGCCCGACAATGACCGCTCTCAACGAGATCTACAATTCGAGGATCCTCGAACTCGCGGCCAATATCCCGGCCTTGCAGCGCCTGGCGTCGCCGGATGCCACGGCTACGGCGCACTCGAAGCTGTGCGGCTCGACCATCACCGTCGATATCAAACTCGACGGGGAGCGGGTGGTGGAGTTCGGTCAGGTCGTCAAGGCGTGCCTGCTCGGTCAAGCCTCCGCCTCCATCGTGGCGCGCAACGTCGTTGGCGCCACGGTCGCGGAGGTGCGCGAGGTGGCCGCGATCATGCGCGCCATGCTGAAGGAGAACGGACCGCCGCCCGGCGGACGCTGGAAGGATCTCGCCATCCTCGAGCCCGTTCGCGACTACAAGGCGCGTCACGCCTCGACCATGCTGGTGTTCGAGGCGATCGAGCGTGCCTTCGACCAGATCGCGGAGCGTAACGCCTCCGTCGAGCCTGCCGCCACGGCATGACCAGCGCACCGTTCGGCGCGCCGTCGTCCGCTCTCTTCCCACCGGCATTCCCGGCAACTAATCTTGGGCCATGACCGAGACCTCCGCGAAACGGCTGTCCATTGCTGCGGCCCAGCTCAACCCCATTGTCGGTGACATCCCCGGCAATATGGCGCGGCTGGCGCGCGCCCACGAGGAGGCGGCCGCTGCGAAGGCCGACCTGCTGGTGACGAGCGAGCTTTTCGTCACCGGCTATCCGCCGGAGGATCTGGTCATGAAGCCGGCCTTCGCGCGGGCGTCGCGCGCGGCCGTCGAGGCGTTCGCCGCGGCAACGGGGGACGGCCGGCCGGCCATTCTGGTCGGCGCCATCTGGCCGGACGGCGGCAAGGTCTACAACGCCGCCGTTCTGCTCGCCGATGGGCAGGTGCAGGCGGTCCGCTACAAGGTCGACCTGCCGAACTACGGTGTGTTCGACGAGAAGCGGGTATTCGAGCCGGGACCGCTGCCGGGGCCTGTGCTGTTTCGTGGCGTCAAGCTCGGCTTGCCGGTCTGCGAGGACATCTGGAAGGAAGAGGTCTGCGAGTGCCTCGCGGAGTGCGGCGCGGAGCTTCTGGTCGTGATGAACGGCTCGCCGTTCGACATCCGCAAACGCGACGTACGGCTGAACATCGCCGTATCCCGCGTCACCGAGACAGGGCTGCCGCTGCTCTACGTCAATCAGGTCGGCGGTCAGGACGAACTCGTGTTCGACGGGGCGTCGTTCGCTCTGAATGGCGATTGCAGCCTCGCCGTGCAGCTTCCGGCCTGGGAAGAGGCGGTCGTCCTCACCCATTGGCAGAACGACGGTGACGGCTGGCGCTGCCATGAGGGGGCGAAGGCGGTCATCGAGGACAGCGACGAGGCGCTCGCCTATAACGCCTGCCGGCTCGGTCTCAAGGACTACGTCGACAAGAACCGCTTTCCCGGCGTCGTGCTCGGACTGTCCGGCGGCATCGACTCGGCCCTGGTGGCGGCGCTGGCGGTCGATGCCTTGGGGGCGGAGCGGGTGCATTGCATCATGCTGCCCTACCGCTACACCTCGCCGGAGAGCCTGGAGGACGCCGCCGCCTGTGCGCGCCTCCTGGGCGTGCGCTACGACATCGTCGAAATCGCACCGGCCGTCGAAGGCTTCCTCGGCAGCCTCGGGCCGGTCTTTCATGGCCGCGCGCCCGATATCACCGAGGAGAACATCCAGTCGCGCACCCGCGGCACGCTGCTCATGGCCGTCTCGAACAAGCTCGGCAGCATGGTCCTGACGACGGGCAACAAATCGGAGATGTCGGTCGGCTACGCGACGCTCTACGGCGACATGAATGGGGGCTACAACCCGATCAAGGACCTCTACAAGACCGAGGTCTTCGCCACGGCAGCCTGGCGCAATAGGAGCCGTCCGACCGGTGCCCTCGGGCCGGCGGGCATGGTCATCCCCGAGCGCATCCTGACCAAGCCGCCGACGGCCGAGCTGCGCGAGAACCAGAAGGACCAGGACTCCCTGCCGCCCTATGACGTCCTCGACGATATCCTCGAGTGTCTGGTGGAACGGGAGATGGCGCTGACCGAGATCCTGGCGCGCGGGCACGATCCGCTGACCGTTCAGAAGGTTGAGCGGCTGCTCTACATCGCCGAGTACAAGCGGCGCCAGTCCGCCCCCGGTGTCAAGATTTCCGAGCGCAGCTTCGGACGCGACCGGCGCTATCCCATCACCAACAGGTTCCGCGAGACGCTCTCGGATTGAGCCGTGCGACCGGCAGGCGGTAGCGGCGTTAGCCAAATGCTAAGTCTGACAGGGCAAGCTTGCAGGCCGTCCCGCAAGGGGGCTTCCGGGAGTCCTGGGTCATGGTCGAGCCATCCGTCAGCGACGAGAGCGTCCCCATCCTGGCGCGCAGGCACGTGCGCATATCGCAGACGCGCGCGGTCTTTGCCGGCAAGGTCCTGGCCATCCGGGACATCAAGAGCTTCGAGATCGTCGCGGTGTCCGTGAGCAACCGGCAGGCCAACCTTGTGGCCGGCGCCGTGTTCGCGGTGCTGGCGCTGCTGATCGCGGTGCCCGTCCTCCACGAACTCTGGCGGCCGCGCTTCATGATCGCCACGGTCCTGTTCGGCTCGATTGCCGTTGTCGCCATAGCCGATCTGTGCTGGCCGGTCGGAGGCGACGTCTACTCGCTGCACGTGCGCACCAGTGCCGGCGAGGCCATGGTCTACAGCACCGCCGACGAAGCGTTCATGAGCGATGTGGCGAGCGCACTCGCCACGGTGGTGCGCGCCTGAGCTGGCCGCCCGTGCCGGTGTTTGCCGCGATGGCCGCACCCGCCCCCTCAACGCGGCGGTTATGCGGGTGATTTGCGGTGTCGCCCCCGTGTGAATGCCATTCCATCCACGCCGATGACGCTCTAGTGTCGGCTCGACCGATCGCAATCGAGAGCCGGCGTGCCCACCCATGAGCGCATCCCCTGTCGTCCGTTTCGCGCCGAGCCCGACGGGCCTTCTGCACGTCGGCAACATCCGCACGGCGCTGTTCAACTGGCTGTTCCAGCACAAGGCGGGCGGCACATTCTTGCTGAGGCTCGACGATACGGATCGCGCACGGTCGCGGGAGGAATTCGCGGAGGCCATCCGCGCGGATCTGCGCTGGCTCGGGCTCACATGGTCCCGCGAGGAGCGCCAGTCCGACCGCATCGCGCGCTACGAGGCGGTGATGGCGGAGCTGGTCGCGGCGGGGCGTCTCTATCCCTGCTTCGAGACGGAGGCGGAGCTGGAGCGGCGACGCAAGCTGCAACTCGCGCGCGGCGTTCCGCCGGTCTATGACCGCGCGGCCCTGAACCTGAGCGAGGCGGAGCGGGAGGCCTTGCGTCGCGACGGACGCACACCGCACTGGCGTTTCAAGCTCGATGTGGCGCCGTCGGGCCAGTCGACGAGCGGTGGCGGCGGGTGGGACGATCTGATCCGCGGGCCACAGGCGGTCTCGCTCGCCTCGCTCTCGGACCCCGTTCTCGTGCGCGCGGACGGCTCGTTCCTCTATACCTTCACCAGCGTTGTCGACGACGTCGATTTCGGCGTCACGCACGTCATCCGCGGCGAGGACCATGTCACCAACACGGCGGTGCAGATGGACATCTTCCGCGCCCTCGGTGCGCACCCGCCCGCCTTTGCCCATCACAGCCTGCTGGTCGGTGCCGACGGCTCGGCCCTGTCGAAACGGTTCGGCTCGCTCTCGGTCAGGGCATTCCGGGAGGCCGGGCTCGAGCCGATGGCCGTGCTGAGCTACGTCGGCACGATCGGGACGTCCGACCCCGTGACGGCGCACGACAGCCTGCGGACGCTGGCCGCTGGGTTCGACCTTTCCAAGATCTCGCGGGCGCCCGTGCGCTTCGACGTCGCCGAGCTCGAGGCCTTGAACGCAAAGCTGATGCACCACACTGACTTCGAGACGGTGCGCGAGCGCCTCCTGGCCGCAGGGATAGGGCAGGGGGAGGCGTTCTGGCTGGCCGTGCGGGGAAACCTTTCGCGCTTTGCCGACGTCGTGGGATGGTGGCAGGTGGTGGCCGGCGAGTGTGCGCCGGTGCGCGAGGACCCGGAGTTCCTGGCCGCGGCCCGCGAGGCGCTGCCCGAGGAGCCATGGACGGTGGACACGTGGCGGGAGTGGACCGAGCGCCTCAAGGCGAGCAGCGGGCGCAAGGGCAAAGCGCTGTTTCATCCCCTCCGGCTGGCGCTGACGGGGCGGGAGGCGGGACCGGAGATGCGCCTGCTGCTGCCGCTGATGGGGCGCGAGCGCGTCGCCCGCCGGCTTGCAGACTGAGGGGTTGGCCGAGGCCCGTGCGACGGCTCAGATCTGCAGCGGCTCGGGATGGCGCACGATGAGCTGCACCTTGCCGGACGGCTCGACCGGCTCGAGCTGGGGCGGCGATTGCTTGCGCATGAAGGAGACGGGCAGGCCGTGCTCGTTCGCGAGCTGGCGCACGCCGTAGGACGTCACCTCGTAGCCCAGAGCATTGAAGAAGCCGACCGCATTCGGTGTGGCCCGGGTGCTGAACTCGCTGAAGCCGGCGCGTCGAGCGCGGTCCTCGGCGTCGAGCACGAGGCGGGTCCCGATGTCGAGGCCGGTGAACAGCGGGCGCACGTGCACCGAGCGAATGCGTGCGGCCGATCCATTGCTGTCGGAGGGGCACCAGCCGGCCGTGCCGACGAGTTCATCGCCGAGCCAGGCGGCCACGAGATTGTCCTGCATGAGGCTCGCGACGTATTCCGTGGAATAGACGAAATCGGTGAAGGCCTGGATCTCGTCCTCTGTGAGATACGCCATCCCTTGCAGCCGCAGCGAGGTCGAGTGCACGTAGCGTACGGCCGAATAGTCGTCGAGACCGACGGGCTTCAGAACCACAGCGGAGGCCATGGCCTCCCGTTCATACGCTGAACCGCTACTCACGGCACCGCCTGACACACGACTGACAAGGACAACATTCACACGCGGCTGCGACCAACCGTCCACAACCCGCATGCGCATTATGGCGCTCCGGAGTTGGTGCGCAAGGACTTGCGGCATGTCTACAGTGTGCGGACTTGTAGTAGATTTGCCCGCCGGGACCTGGTTGCAACTTTCGGGCGCGGCGAAAAACGCAACACTTTCCATAAGTTGATGTGATAACGCAAACGGACGGGGCATGGTCGAGGGGGCGCGATTCCGCGCGCCGCCCAGCGCAGCACCGCGTTGAATTTCAGGTTGAGCGAGGCGCAAAAAGCACACCCGAGACCGCGAGTCCGCTCCTAGCGGCCAAATCGTCTGAGACGATCGCTCTTCTCGGGCGGCGGTGGCGTCGTCGCTGGGGGCGCGTCCTTCTGCGGCTTGCTGCCGGGCGTACCATCGGCGCCCGCATACTCGGCCGGCTTGCACGAGCAGCCGCGCACCAGCTCCTTGCGGTAGCGGAAGGCGGCGGGCAGCTTGGTGTAGAGCTCCTGCGATCGATAGGACATCATCTGCTCCACCGACGCGCCGGGGTTCTGGTAGTAGTAGAGTTCCGTCGGGGCCGCGCATTTGGACTGGCAGACCTGCTCGTCCCGCTCGAAATGATTGGGCAGGGTCGCGAAGCTCACCGGGAAATAGTACCCGTCACAGGTCCTGACGCAGAGCGTCCGGTAGGTGGCGAAGGGGAGCGGCCCCGTGGGGCCAGTGGGTCCGTAGCCCGGTCCTGCGCCGTCCTGGTCCTGCCAGAAGAAGGAGAAGGGGTTCTGAGGCTGGCGCTTGGCCGCCTCCTGCTGGTACTGGCGGCCGCAGCCGTGCCGGGCCAGCTCACGCACGATTTCGTCCTGGCGGCCACGGTTGTTCTGGGCGCTCAGGATCTGCTGGCGCTGGGCCTCGAGCTCGGCCAGCCGGCGGCGCGCATCCTCGACGCGCCGCGACAACTCGAGACACCGTCGGGTGCGCCGCAACGTCTTGGAAAAGAAGAAATAGTCGTAGCAGTCGGCACGATCGAGCTGCGCCTGGGACTGCTGATACGCGCGGTCGAAGGTCCGCATCTCCGATTCGATGCGCGGCAACTGCTCGCGCGACTGCGAGCCGCGCATCCAGTCCTGCGCCATACGCTGCTCGAGCTCCAGGCAGATGCGCGCGCGGCGACTGTCGGGAGGCGCGGGGCGCACGGGCTGGCTGGGCGCTGGATCGGGTGCGCGATAAACGGGCCGGGCCGGCGTCGGCTGCTGCGTGCGACCGAAGGGGGTCCAATCGCCACCGCTCTGCGCCAACGCAGGCAGCCCGAGCGCGAGGCACGCGACAAGGACAGCCGCGGCGCCTGCGGCGGTGCGAAACCGACGTCGAGAGGTGTCATTCAGGCGCGTCATCGTCACCATGCAGCGGTTACGCGCCGGGCTCCTCGCGGGATCCACCGGCACGCAGCGATTTGAGCATCGATGACGCTAGAAGCGCAATGCGCTGGAAATAGGGCGCTGGGGATAACCCGCGACGCGCCTTTGCGTCGCGGCCCGGGGGCGCGAAACGGGCCGCTCAGGGGACTGAGGGAACGCCTGGGCTCAGCGCTCGACCGGTTTCAGCTCGACCTCGTAGGAGGCGTTCCCGTGGATGTCGACGGTCCCCTTCATGTCGCCGCGGCCGGGTCGGGTGCTGGTATGCACGTTGGCGTGCTTGAGACGGCAGGTCGTGGCGATGGTGGCGAGCAGGATCTGGCACTCCTTGCTCATGAGCATGTACACGGCGCGGCGGCCCTCCTCGGCGAGCGCGCCCTGCTTCTCCGCCGAGCCGGTGTCGCCGGGCACGGAAAAGCGGAAGCCGACGGTGATCATCTGGGGATGCCGGGGCACGTCGCCGCCGATGGGGAAGGAGCGGATCGGGTTGTTCTGCGCGGTGGCCGGCCAGGCGAGGACCGTCAGGGAGGCGGCGAGAAGGGCGGTCGCAAGGCGCATGAAGGGCTCCTGATTTGAAACCACGTGTCGGTTGGCATCCTCAGTGGACGGCCGGGCTTGGATAATGGAGGTGGATCGGTAGAGCAAGGACGTGGCCGAATCAGGACTAAGGCCGTGCTAATTTGCGATCCCGTGCCGCCTGCAGCGTCTGGTCGGTGCCGCCCAGCCATGGCAGAGTGCGTCGAACCCCTCCCTTACGCCCAGCGTCGAAAGGACCCCCATGAAGCTCTACGTCACACCCGGCTCGCCCTACGCACGGCTCGTCCGCGTGCTCATCCTCGAGCGCGGGCTCAAGGACAGGGTCGACGTTCTCGCGGCAGAGACGCGCGTGGCCGGCAGCCCCTTCTACGGCGTCAATCCCTCGGGTCGCGTGCCGTATCTGGTCCTCGACGACGGGCGCGATTTCGAGGATTCCCAGCTGATCATGACATATCTCGACCGGCTCACCCCCGGCGAGCGCTTGATCCGCGATCCCGCCGAGCAGGACTGGGTGCCCGCGCGCTTCGAGTTCCGCGCGCGCAGCTTCCTCGATGGCATCGCGGTTCTCGGCCGCGAGTTGCGCCGTCCGGCCGGTCAATCGTCCCCCATCATCCTCGAGCACGAGAGCGAGCGCGCCCGGCGCGTTGCCGACTGGCTCGAAGGGCAGATGGATCATGCCTACTGGAGCGGTCCGCTCAACATGGGGCAGATCATTCTCTATGCTGGACTGGACTGGGGACGGCGGGCGCACGCCGACGCGACGGACTGGTGCACGGGCCGGCCGAAGCTCGCCGCCTGGTTCGCGCGACTGTCGGCGCACCCGTCCATCAAGGCGACCGCGGCCGATCAGTCACTGTGAAACGCCGGATGCCCGACGCCGGCCGTCAGCCGAACACCCGGCTGAAGATCGTGTCGACGTGCCGGGTGTGGTAGCCGAGGTCGAAGAGGGCCTCGAGCTCGCCCGCCGTCAGCGTGCCGGCCACGTCCTTGTCGGCCTTGAGGAGGGTGAGGAAGTCACCCTCTCCGCGCCAGACGGGCATGGCGTTGCGCTGCACCCATGCATAGCTGTCCTCGCGGCTGACGCCCTTCTGGGTGAGCGCCAGCAGCACCCGCTGGGAATGGATGAGGCCGCCGAGCCGATCGAGGTTCCGGCGCATGTTCTCGGGATAGACGAGCAGCTTCTCGACGACGCCGGCCGCCCGGTTGAGCGCGAAATCCAGCGTCACCGTGGCGTCGGGGCCGATCATGCGCTCGACGGAGGAATGCGAGATGTCGCGCTCGTGCCAGAGCGCGACGTTCTCCATAGCGGGCAGGGCGTAGGCGCGCACCATGCGCGCGAGACCCGTCAGGTTCTCGGTCAGCACGGGATTGCGCTTGTGCGGCATGGCGGAGGAGCCCTTCTGGCCCTCGGAGAAGAATTCCTCGGCTTCCAGCACCTCGGTGCGCTGGAGGTGGCGGATCTCGATGGCGAGCCGCTCGAGCGACGAGGCGACGACGCCGAGCGTGGCGAAGTACATGGCGTGCCGGTCGCGCGGGATGACCTGGGTGGAGACGGGCTCCGGCGCGAGGCCGAGCTTGGCCGCGACATGGGCCTCGACGCGGGGATCGATGTTGGCGAAGGTGCCGACAGCGCCGGAAATGGCGCAGGTCGCGACCTCGCGTCGCGCCGCCACCATGCGCTCCCGCGCGCGGGCGAACTCGGCATAGGCGAAGGCGAGCTTGATGCCGAAGGTGGTCGGCTCGGCGTGGATGCCGTGGCTGCGGCCGATGGTGACGGTGTCCTTGTGCTCGAAGGCTCGCGTCTTGAGGGCGGCGAGAAGGCGGTCGATCCCGGCCAGCAGGATGTCGGCGGCGCGCACAAGCTGCACGTTGAGGCAGGTGTCGAGCACGTCCGAGGACGTCATGCCCTGGTGCACGAAACGCGCTTCCGGTCCCACCAGCTCGGCGAGGTGCGTGAGGAAGGCGATGACGTCGTGCTTGGTGACGCGCTCGATGTCGTCGATGCGGGCCACGTCGAACGTTGCCTTGGAGCCCTTCTCCCAGACGGCCGCTGCCGCCTCCTTGGGCACGATGCCGAGGTCGGCCATGGCGTTGGCGGCGTGGGCCTCGATCTCGAACCAGATGCGGAAACGCGTCTCCGGCGACCAGATGGCGGCCATCTCGGGGCGGCTGTAGCGTGGGATCATGTGATGTCTCTATCCTGTCGGCGCCTGGACGCGGTGGAGACTTGGCGTAGCAAACGCCGGGACTTGCAGCAACCGGCCGGCGGGTGCTTTCAAGGCGTTTTGGGCCTTTGGCGCCGTATTGGGGAAACAGGGACGCGGGGATGAACGGGCATGTCTGAGCGGGCCGACGTCCTGGTGCTCGGCGCTGGCGCGGTCGGCGTCCCGGTGGCCCTGCACCTGCAGCAGCGCGGCCGCTCGGTGGTGCTGGCCGACCGGCGGGGCATTGCCGAGGAAACCTCGTTCGGCAACGCCGGCATCATCCAGCGCGAGGGCATCGTGCCCTACATGTTCCCGCGCGCCTGGGCGAAGCTCGTCCGCTACGCGTTGAAGCGGGGCACGGAGGCCAATTATCATGTCGCAGCCTTGCCGCGCCTCGCGCCCTGGCTCTGGCACTATTGGCGGGCGTCGTCCCCCGAACGCGCTGCGGCGAGCGCGCGGGCGCTGATGCCGCTCATCGTGCGCTGCATCGACGAGCACATGGCGCTGATGCGCGCCGCCGGGGTGGAAGCCATGGCGCGCCCGACCGGATACCTGAAGCTCTATCGCAGCGAGGCCCGGCTCGCCGAGGCGCTGCGCTCCGATGCCGACGAGCATAGCCGTTACGGCGTCAATTTCCGCCATCTGGAGACAGCAGACCTCGCGGCGCTGGAACCGTCGCTCGTCACGGACCGGCTGGCGGGCGCCATCCATATGCCCGATCCCGTCACCGTGACCGATCCGCGGGGGCTGTTACAGGCCTATGGCGCGCAGTTCGAGGCCGGCGGCGGCAGGGTCGCGCGTGCGGACGCGCGGACGCTCGCCCGAGATGGAGAGGGCTGGCAGATCGCGGGCGAGAGCGGGGCCATCCGGGCGCGCGAGGTGGTCGTGGCGCTCGGACCCTGGTCCACCGATTTCCTCGCACGGTTTGCCAAGCGCCTGCCGATGGCGGCAAAGCGCGGCTATCACCGGCACTATGGCCCGGCCGGCACGACGCGGCTCGGCCGCCCGGTGATCGATGTCGAGCACGGCTACGTGCTGGCACCGATGACGCAGGGCATCCGCCTGACGACGGGCGCCGAGTTCGCCCTGCGAGACGCACCGGCGAGCCCGCGCCAGCTCGCACTGGCCGAGCCGCGTGCCCGCGAGATCCTGCCGCTGGCCGGTCCGATCGAGCCGACCCCCTGGCTCGGGGCGCGGCCGTGCTTTCCCGACATGCTGCCGGCCATCGGCCCATTGCCTGGCGTCCCGGGCCTGTGGTTGTGCTGCGGACACCAGCATCTCGGGCTGACGCTCGGGCCGGTCTCCGCCCGCCTGCTCGCCGAGGTGATGACCGGGGCCACGCCCTTCACCGATGCGACGCCCTATCGCGTGGAACGCTTCGCCTAGACGCGATGCAGATCGCGCCGCAGGATCGGCCGCGGCATGGACCGGCAGCCGCGCCATGGCCCTTCCCATTGACCGCCGCCGGCGAGACAGGCGGCAACCTGCCGCTCGACATGTCCCTGGTAGACGAGCAGGCCGGCGAGCGCCGCCGTCACCAGCACCGCCGCGACGGCCATGGCGCGCAGCCGCCGTGCCGGCTCGGGCGTGGTGCGGGTGGGCCTCATGGAAAGCGCTCGCGGTAGGCGGCCGGGCCATCGGGCAGGGCCGTCGCCGTATAGACGGCGCGGGCGACGGCGCGCGCCAGGGTGTCGGCCGCATGGGCGCCGAGGCGGGCGAGGGTTGCCGGCTCGTCGGCGCAGGCAGCCTTTGCCGTGGCAAGGGCGAAGACCGTGTCGCCATCGAGGGGGGCATGGACCGGGTGGATCGCCCGCGCGAGGCCGGTCTGGGCCATCATCGCGAGGCGCTGGGCACCTGCGTGGGAGAGCGTGGCATCCGTCGCCACGATGGCGATGGTGGTGTTGGCGCGGACGCCGCCCTTGAGTGCAGGCTCGGGCGGGGCTGGCAAGCGTGCCGGCCAGCCGTGACCGCCGAATTCGCGATCCCGCTCGAAGGGCGCCGCCCAGAAGTGGTGTGTGTCGGCGATCGTCACCCGTCCCATGGCGTTGACGGCGACGAGGGCGCCGACGGTGAAGCCCTCGGGCGTCATGTGCGAGGCACTCCCGAGCCCGCCCTTGAGGTTCTCCGTGGTGGCACCGTAGCCGGCCCCGGCCGTGCCGAGGGCGAAGTCGGCGGCGGCCGCATCGCACGCCTGCCAGGCCATGTCCTGATAGGGCGGACGTCGCCCCCATGCCTTGTCGCCGCCGTTCAGGAGATCGAACAGGATCGCCTGCGGCACGATCGGCACCTTGACGCCGCCGACCGCAAAGCCGATGCCGCGCCCGCGCAGCCAGGCCTGCGCGCCGGTGGCGGCGTCGAGGCCGAACGCCGAGCCGCCCGACAGCACGATGGCGTGGACGCGTTCGACGGTCGAGGCCAGCGCGATGGCGTCCGTCTCGCGCGTGCCCGGCCCGCCCCCGCGCACATCGACCGCGGCGACGCAGGGCGCTTCGGGCAGGAGCACCGTGACCCCGGAGCGCAACCGCGCGTCCTCGGCATTGCCGACCCGAAGGCCTGCAACGTCGGTGATGAGGTTGCGACGTGCGGTCATGGTGCGCTCCCTGGCGACGGGCGAGCGTCGCAGAGCCGCCACCTCGCCGTCAATGGGCCGTCCCGGAGCCCCCTGCGGGGAGCCGTGACGCGGTGTCCCGAAATCAGAATCACTCTGCGATCTCAATGCCGAGAGGAACGGGGATCATACGTGAGATTTCTTTCGGCGACGAAATGAGCTTTGAACACAGGGGCTCTTGAGAGACGCAAGCGGAGGCATACTTGCCTCCTGGTGATGCACGAACGGCCGGACCCATGCCCATGCGGCGAAGACAGGGGGTGGAGGCGCGGCCGGCATCGCCTGGAATCCAAGGAGGTACAGGATGAAAGTGGAAACAGTGCGCGCCGAGCTGACGGCGCTCGTCAATCGAGCGGCAGACCGCCAGATCGAGTGGCGTGACGCCTACGAGCGCGTGCACGGCCGCCTGAGCGAGATCCGGCGCGCCGGTCTCGACGTGCCCGACGATCTCGCGCGCATGGAGCGGCAGATCGCGACCGAATGCGTGTCGGAATCCCAGGGCCGCTGAGCGGTCGACGCATCCCACGGCCCGGCCACCCCAGCCCCGCAAACACGTGCCCCGGCCCGTCGTGCGACAGGCCGGGGCACGTCGTTTCGGAGAGGCTTATTTCACCTCGTCGTACTTGCCGTCCTTCCACACGTACCAGACGTAGTTACGGTCGGACACGACATCGCCCTTCTTGTCGTACTTGATGGTGCCGATGGCGGTCTGCCACGTGCCGGCCTTGAGGGTCTTGGCGACAACCTTCGGGTCCGTCGTCTTGGCCTTGGCGACGGCCTGCGCCCAAGCCTGAATGGCAGCGTAGGTATAGAGCGTGTAGCCCTCGACCGGCTTCTTCGCGGCCTTGAGGCGAGCCACCAGCTCCTTGTTGGCCGGCAGGTTCTCGGCCTTCGGCGAGAAGGTGATCAGGGTGCCCTGGCCGTCCTTGCCCGTGATGCCCCAGTACTGCTCGGTCGCCAGCGCGTCACCGGAGATGAGCTGCGAGGTCATGCCCTGCTGGCGCATGGTGCGCAGGATCGAGCCGGCCTCACTGTGATAGCCACCGACGTAGACGACATCGATCTTGCGCTGCTTCATCTTGGAGACGAGAGCCGTGAAATCCTTGTCGCCCTTGGTGTAGGCCTCGTACAGCGTCTCCTTCAGGCCGGCCTTGCGCATGGCCTTGCGGGTCTCGTCGGCGAGCCCCTTACCGTACGTGGTCTTGTCGTGCAGGATGGCGACGCGCTTGCCCTTGTAGGTCTTGGCGATATAGCGGCCGGCGAGCGTGCCCTGCTGGTCGTCGCGACCGCAGGTGCGGAAGGTGTTCCACGAGCCCTTGTCGGTGAAGGTCGGGTTGGTGGAGGCCGGTGTGATCTGCAGAATGCCAGCCTTGGTGTAGACCTTGGAGGCTGGGATCGAGCTCGACGAGCAGAAGTGACCGGCCACGAACACGACCTTGTTGCCCACGAACTTCTGGGCGATGGAGGTGGCCTGCTTCGGATCGCAGGCGTCGTCCTCGACGAAGAGGCGGACCTTGCGACCGAGAATGCCGCCCTTGGCATTGATGTCGGCGACGGCTGCCTCGGCGCCGGCCCTCATCTGTTCGCCGAAGGCCGCCTCGCCGCCCGAGATTGGACCGCCGAGGCCGATGTGAATGTCCTGCGCAACGGCCGCGCTGCCGCTGCCGAGGACGAACGCGAGTAGCGCCAGTGTCAGTCGTTTCATGCCATGCTCCCATTGAAAGGTCGCGAGGGGTGTGACGTTCGGGCGGCGGATGTCGACCGGCCGATGCCCGGATTGAACCCTGCTTTGAGGGCGCTGTCACGGTGAAAAGCCGGAAGTGTCGCCTGCTTTCAACGCCCCGTGTTCCGTTCCCGCCAGGTCAGCGGACTGGTCGCCTCGTAGAGCCAGTAGTACTGCCGGGCCATCTGCTGCACGCGGGTCGTGCGGAAACCGAGCCCCGCGGCGACGATCAGTGTCGCGGTGTCGACGATGTAGTAGTGGAGGGAGAGCAGGGTGCCGTCGAGCAGGGCGAAGTGCAGAAAGCGGATCGCGGCGCCGAGCAGCAGCATGTAGAAGGCCACGCGCAGGAACGGCTTCCAGACGAGCGCCAGCCCCCGGCCGGCCATCCAGGCCGCCCCCCCACCGAGCAGAAGCGTCAGGATCAGGTACTGCCAGATCGAGTTTTCCCAGATCAGGCTCATGCGCCCCCCTCGAGATAGGCGGCCCGCACCTCAGGACGATGCAGCAACTCCTGACCCGTGCCGCTCAGCGTGATGCGACCGTTGACCATGACGTAGCCGCGATGCGCGAGGCGAAGCGCGTGGAAGGCGTTCTGCTCGACGAGGAACACGGTCAGGCCTTCCTCCTGGTTGAGCTGGCGGATCACCTGGAAGATCTGGCGCACGATCAGCGGTGCCAGCCCGAGGGACGGCTCGTCCAGCAACAGCAGTTTCGGCCGCCCCATCAGGGCGCGGGCAATGGCCAGCATCTGCTGCTCGCCGCCAGAGAGCGTGCCGCCGCGCTGGCCTTCGCGGGCCTGCAGGAACGGGAAGAGCCGATACACCCGGGCGAGGTCGCTGTCGAACGTGGCCGGCTCCGGGTTGAGGATGGCGCCCATCTTGAGGTTCTCGAGCACCGTCATGCGCGGGAAGATGCGGCGGCCCTCGGGCGACTGCGCCAGGCCAAGACGCATGATCCTGTGGGTGGCAAGGCGCGTGACGTCCTGGCCATCGAAGACGATGCGGCCGCTGGTGGCGCGCGGGCTGCCGCAGATCGTCATCATCAGCGTGGTCTTGCCGGCGCCATTGGCGCCGATCAGCGTCACGATCTCGCCGCGGCGCACTTCGAGGCTGACGGAGCGGAGCGCCTGCACGCGGCCGTAGAAGGTCTCCACCGCCTCGACGGCGAGCAGGATGTCGGTGCTGGCGCTCATGTGCCGATCTCGCGCTCTGCCGCATCGACGTCGGGTTCCTCGACGCCGAGGTAGGCGGCGATGACGGCCTCGTTGCTGCGCACCTCTTCGGGGGTTCCTTCCGCGATCTTCTTGCCGTGATCCAGCACGACGATGCGATCTGAGATGCCCATGACGACCCCCATGTCGTGCTCGATGAGCAGGATCGAGAGATTGCCCTCCGCGCGCATGGACAGCAGCAGGCGGTTGAGGTCCTGCGTTTCAGCCGGATTGAGCCCCGCGGCCGGCTCGTCGAGGCAGAGGAGCAGGGGGGACGTGCACATTGCGCGGGCGATCTCGAGCCGGCGCTGATCGCCGTAGGGAAGCTCGCCCGCAGCATCGTCGGCGCGCGCCAGCAGTCCGACCTTCTCGAGCCACCGGCAGGCGGTATCGATGGCCGTGCGCTCGGCGGCGCGGAAGCCTGGCATGCCGAGAAGGCCACCCACGCCGTAGACCGAGGCCGCCATCAGCGGTGCATGCTGGGCGATGAGCAGGTTCTCAAGGCAGGTCATCCCGGGGAACAGGCGGATGTTCTGGAAGGTCCGGGCGATGCGGGCCTGGCGCGAGATGCGCCAATCGTCGAGACGCTCGAGCAGGAAGCTGGCGCCGTCGTCGTGGCGCAGCGTCAGCATGCCGGTCGTCGGACGGTAGAAGCCGGTGATGCAGTTGAAGACGGTGGTCTTGCCGGCGCCGTTGGGACCGATGACGGCAGTGATGTCGCCGCGTCGCACGTCGAAGGAGACGTCATCGACGGCGAGCAGGCCACCAAAGCGCATCGACAGGTGCTCCACCGAGAGAATGGTGTCGGCCGCCGTCGCCATCAACCGTGGCCCTCCTGGACCATGTCGCCGGAGATCGATTTGCGCTCCTTGAGCACCACGGAAGGCTGACGTGTCGAGATGAGGCCGCGCGGACGCCAGATCATGATCAGCACCATGGCGAAGCCGAAGATCAACATGCGGTACTGGCCGGGGTCGAACTCGGGGCCGAAGACGGCTTTGAGGAAATCGAGGTTCCGCAGCATCTCGATGCCGCCGATCATGACGATGGCCGAAAGCACGATGCCGATCTGGCTGCCCATGCCGCCCAGCACGACGATGGCCAGGATCATCGCGCTTTCCATGAACACAAAGGATTCCGGAAAGATCGATTCCTGCCGTGTCGCGAAGAACGAGCCGGCGAAACCGCCGAACATGGCGCCGATGGAGAAGGCGGCGAGCTTGGTGGTCGTCGTGTTGATGCCGAGCGCGCGGCAGGCGATCTCGTCCTCGCGCAGGGCTTCCCAGGCGCGCCCGATCGGTTGGCGGCGCAAGCGCGTGGTCACGAAGCTGGTCAGAAGCGCCAAGGCCAGGATGATGTAGTAGAGGAAGATCATCGCATGCGCGGGCGAGTAGGCCAGGCCGAAGTAGGCGGCGAAGGTGCCCTCTGTCGTGTCGGGATCGGCGAAGCGCAGACCGAACAGCGTCGGCTGCGGGATGTCGGTGATGCCGTTCGGGCCGCCCGTGAGATCCTGCCAGTTGGTGATGACGATCCGTATGATCTCGCCGAAGGCGAGCGTGACGATCGCCAGATAGTCGCCGCGCAGCCGCAGGACCGGGAAGCCCAGCAGGATGCCCCAGAACGCCGCGAGGACGCCGGCGAGCGGCAGGCAGATCCAGAACGACCAGCCGAAGTGCGTGCTGAGCAGCGCGTAGGAGTAGGCGCCGACCGCATAGAAGGCGACGTAGCCGAGGTCGAGCAGGCCCGCGAGACCGACCACGATGTTGAGCCCCCAGCCCAGCATGACGTAGGTGAGAACCAGGATCGACAGGTCGAGCATATGGTGGTTGGAGGCGAGGAAGAACGGCAGTACCACGGCGAGACCGGCAAGCGCCGGTCCGATCCAGCGGCTGTCAACGGCGAAGCGCTGGCCGAGCGGCGCCAGAAGCGCGCGGAGCGTGCGGGAGGGCGTGGCGCCGGGCTGTCGCCACAGCAGCGCCCGCAGCAGCAGGCGTCCGACGAAGACCACGAGGGCCGCCGCAAGGGCCAGGCCCCAGCGCGACTCGAGCTCGAGGAACTGCGCGCCCTGGACGGTGCGGTGGCTCAGGAGCGGGATCGCCAGCACCAGGGCGATCACTCCGGCTATACCGGCGTCCAGCAGCGTGTCGCGCAGGGCGGAGCCTGCCGTGCGCGCAGGTGCGGCCTTGATGGAGGGGCTGTTGGCGCTCATGCCGCTCAAACCTTCTCGACCTCCGGCCGGCCGAGCAGGCCGGACGGCATGAAGATCAGGACTATGATGAGGATCGAGAACGCCGCCACGTCCCGGTACTCGACCGTGAAGTAGGCGGACCAGAACGTCTCGATGAGGCCGATGATGAGGCCGCCGAGCATGGCGCCGGGCAGGGAGCCGATGCCGCCGAGCACCGCGGCCGTGAACGCCTTGATGCCGGCGATGAAGCCGATGAAGAAATCGACGTAGGGATAGTAGAGCAGGTACATCAGGCCGGCCACCGCCGCCAGCGCCGCCCCCATCAGGAAGGTGACGGAAATCGTCCGGTCGACGTCGATGCCAGTCAGCGCGGCCATGGTGCGGTCCTGCTCGCAGGCGCGCTGGGCGCGGCCGAGCGAGGTGCGGGTGATGACGTAGGTGAAAAGCGCCATCAGGGCCACCGTGACAACCACGATGAGGATCTGGATGTTCGACAGCGTGACGACGAAGCCGTCCTTCTCGGCGATGTTATAGCTGCCGGTGACGACGGGGGGCAGGGGCTTGGAGCGGGCGCCCTGGGAGATCTGCACGAAGTTCTGCAGAACGATCGACATGCCGATGGCGGTGATCAGCGGCGCCAGGCGGAAGGAGCCGCGGAGCGGGCGGTAGGCGATGCGCTCGATCACCCAGCCCCACACCGACGTCAGCGCCATGGAGGTCATCAGGACGACCAGCAGCGCGGCGAGCATCAGCACCAGTGGCATGCTGGCGGCAACGCCGAGAGCCAGGGCGGCGATGAGGGCGATGAAGGCTCCGACCATGAAGACATCGCCATGGGCGAAGTTGATCATGCCGATGATGCCGTAGACCATCGTGTAGCCGATCGCGATCAGGCCATAGATGGAGCCGAGCGTCACGCCATTGATCAATTGCTGGATAAAATACTCCATGAGCGCCGCCCCCTGTGCTTTGGCCGGTCCGTCGATCTGCAACCTTAGGCACTTCGGGGGCGAAACGAAACCCGCGACTTGCATGCCGCCCCGCGAGCGCGCCCCGAAGGACAAGGGCAGATTTTGCAGAAGGGGGTCAGCCGTGCGACATGCAACACATGGACATCCGCAGACATTGCCTCTGCCCGGCCCACCGCCCTAGACTGTCGCAGCTTGCCCGTGTGGACGAGATGAGTGCGCAGGAGCGTGTCGATGCTATCGCGTTCACGCAATGCCGTCGTGGCCAGTGCGCTGGCGCTCCTGCCGCTGCCGGCCATGAAGCTGCTGGACCACCTCAATCGCGGTTGCGGTGACGGCCTCTGCGGCTTCTTTTCGGGGCTGTTGATCCTTGGCGGGCTGGCCGTCGCGACCGTCGTCTTCCTGGTGCGAAGCGCGCGCCGCGGGGAGACTCCGGCCGTCATGCGCTTTGTCCCGCTCGCCCTGTGGGTGGCGGCTCTCGCGCCCCTTTTCAGATGATGGCGCTGGGCGCCAATGCTGGTGCCGCCGATCCCTCAGACGCCCAGGTCCTTCCTGACGGCATGCACCTCCATGAGGCGGGCGCCCTTGTGGGGACTGTCCACGACGAACGTCCACTTGCCGTCGGTATAGGTGTCGCAGAGCTTGGCGCCCTTCACGAGGATCCAGTGACCGACGCGGCCTTTGTGGACGCCGAGGATGTAATGCGCCCAGGCGTTGCGCGGCTTCTGCATCCACGTCCAGAGGGTCGGCCGCTCCTTGCGCTCGAGGTCCATGAACTGGGCGACGAGATCCATGCGATAGCCGAACACGCGCAGAGCGGCCGCGACCTCCTCGGTGTAGGTGCCCTCGACCACGCGCTCGCTGCCGGCCGGCATGCCGCGCGCCCGTCGGATCTCGTCCTCGATGCGCGAGATGGAGTAGCCCGTGACCGCGGAGACGACGTAGGGGCCGCAATAGGCGGTGCGGCCGGTGTCGTTGTTGACGGTGTGGAGCGCGGACGTGGTTGGCAGCACGATGGGCCTCGGGAGCGATCGGCGGGGAGGGTGGGAAGTTAATAGAATCTTACCGCCGGATTGGTTTACGGAACGTAAACGCATGCCGTGCCGCCGGCCGTTGACCGGATTTGTCCGCACCCATTAGACTCGGTTCGCGCGCTGGCCGCCTGTCACGCGCACGACACCGCGAACCGTCTCGGGAGGGGAAGAATGCGCGACAGCGATCTTCGGATCGAACCGCTGAGCCCGGTCATCGGCGCCGAGATCCACGGCATAGATCTGAGCCGGCCGGTCTCAGACACGGCAATCGCGGCCATTCGTGCGGCTCTGGTCGAACATCTCGTCGTGTTCTTCCGCGACCAGGCCATCGACCTCGACCAGCAGAAGTCCTTCGCCCGGCGGTTCGGTGAACTGCACATCCATCCGACGGCTCCGGCGCCCGAGGGGCATCCCGAGGTGATCGTCATCCGCGCCGACGAAAGCTCGAAGGTGGTCGCGGGCAACCGCTGGCATTCCGACGTCTCGTGCGACGAGGAGCCGCCGATGGGCTCCATCCTGCACATGCGCGAGCTGCCGCCGAGCGGCGGCGATACGATGTTCGCCAACATGTATGCGGCCTACGAGGCGCTGTCGCCGTCCATGCAGGGCTATCTGGCGACGCTCAGCGCCTGGCACGAGTCCGCGCGCGTCCACGCCGGGCTCTACAAGCAGCAGCCCAAGGATCGCGACGGTCGCAACGACTTCCCCGTGGCTCTGCATCCCGTGGTCCGCACGCATCCCGAGAGCGGGCGCAAGTGCCTGTTCGTCAATCACGGCTTCACCACGCGCATCGATGGCCTGGGCGAGCGCGAGAGCCGGGCGCTGCTCGACATGCTCTTCGAACACGTCCGCACGCCGGAGTTCCAGTGTCGCTTCCGCTGGCAGGCGAACTCCATCGCCTTCTGGGACAACCGCTGCACCCAGCACTATGCGCTGTGGGACTACTTCCCGCATTCGCGGCTCGGCTACCGAGTGACGATTTGCGGTGATCGTCCCTACTGCTGACCCGCATGGAGTACGCGCGGCTGGATGGCGGCGGGGGCTGTCTGGTAGTCTTCCGAACACTGCAGGGATGGTCTGCCGGCGCAGGGCCGGCGGCGCTCGCCGGAGGGACAGCATGGCGCTCGACAAGAAGGCGGACGGCACGGGCTCGTCCGAGGCCGGTGAGGCGACGGTGGCGGCGTGGGACGTGCCGACACGGCTATTTCATTGGACGCTCGTTTCGCTGATCATCGCCGCCTACTTCACGCGTGAGTTCGGCGGCGTCGATCTCTACTGGCACAAGATCTGCGGTTACTCCATCCTGATCCTGATCGTCTATCGCGTGCTCTGGGGCTTTGTCGGCAGCTCGACGGCGCGCTTCACGAGCTTCGTCAAGGCGCCGTGGACGGCGCTCGCCTACGCGCGCGATTTCGCATTGGGCCGGCCGCGGCATTTCCTGGGGCACAACCCGCTTGGCGGCGGCGTCGTGATCGCCATCCTGGCTCTGGTCGGTGCGCAGGCCATGACGGGCCTTTTTGCCAGCGACGACGCCCTGGCGGAGGGGCCGCTGGTGAAGCTGGCTGGTGACAATGTCGCCAGGATCACGGCGCTGCATCACCAGATCTTCGATCTGATCCTGGTCGTCGTCGTGCTGCACATCGCAGCGAACTTCATCTACCTCTTCTGGAAGAAGGAGAACCTGATCCGGCCGATGGTCACCGGCAGGAAGCCCGCACGCGGCTACGAGGACGCGAACGAGGCCGATCTGCGCTCGCCTCTCGTGGCCGTCGTCTGTCTCGTGCTGGCCGCTGCGATCGTGCTCGGCGGCATCACGCTGGCGGGCGGCCGGCTGCTATAGCGTCTGCCTGAGGTCGAGAACCTGGGCGACGCGCGCACTGGCGCACTGGCGCGGTCAGTCGTTCGCGGGCGCGTGGCGTGCTGCGTGCGGCTCGGTGTGCAGCCCGTCCGGCATCAAGCGGTGCAGGTGGAGGATCGGCACATCAGCGAGATCGGGCGCATAGCTGCCCTTGCGCAGGTCCGTGGCGATGGCCGGCATGGTCGAGAGGCGCACACCGGCCTGCTCGGCCGTGGCCGGCCGATGGATGTGGCCCGCGAGCACGCCGAGAAGGCGGGGAATGCGGGCAAGCCGCGCGGCCAGCGCGGCCGCCTCGCTGGCGTGCGTGAACTGCAGCGGCTCGTCCAGCTCTGCGATGGCAAGTACGGGATGGTGCATGAAGGCGAGGGTCGGCAGGTCCGGCGAGAGGGCCAGCCAGCGCTCGAGGTCGGCGAGTCGGTCAGCCGGGTAGGTGCCGAAACCGCGGGTGTCGTCGAGGGAATCGATGGCGAGCATGCGCACGCCGTCGACCACCACGCCATACTGGGCCAGCGCGAGGCCGCCGGGTATGAGGTCGCGGCCCGAGAAGGCCGCAAGGAAGGCCTCGCGGCGGTCCCGGTTGCCGACGGTGGCAAGGACAGGCATCGTCAGGCGCTGAAGCTCGGCGCGCGCCAGGGCATACTCGGCAGCGGTGGCATTGTGCGCGATGTCACCGGTGTGGATCACCAGATCGGCGGCCGGCGACAAGGCGGCGATCGTGTCGACGGCGCGTTTGAGGCAGGCGAGCCGCCAGTCCGCTGCCTCACCCTTCTCCAGAAGATGCGTGTCCGAGATTTGTGCGATCAACATGATCCGGGCTTCCCTCATCAGCCGCGCCGCGCCGTCTGCGACAGCGAATAGGACGCGCCCGGTCTGCCGCCAAGTGGCGGATCGTCACTGGTGCTGCCGGCAAAGGGCGAGGGTGGGAGCGCGCTATGGGCGAGCAGGCAGCAGGAGCGGACAGGAAGTGGAAAAGGAGCGAAAGGTGTCGCCGCGTGTCGGCGCTCTCAGCGCGCACGCCAGAACGCGCGCCGCGGCCGGCATCATCCCGCACGACCTCTGCCAGCCCCGTCAAGGACCCTGCGCGCCTGACCCCGTGCGAGCCGGCGGCCGGCTCGCGTCTCATCCTGGAGACGCGAGGCCAAAGAGAAGATGGCAGCGCCGCCGCTGCCATCTCGATTCGCAAAGGACGGCTCCCCCGGTCCTAGCCGAGGGGCGTCAGACTAGGGGCGCTTCGGGGTCTGATAGGGCACTTCCTTCTGGAAGGGCTCCCAGACCGTCTCGTAGCCGACGAAGCCCTTTTCGGTCGGCTTCATCTGCCGGGTCACGAAATAGCGGGCGTTGCCGTCGGGAACCTTGGCGTTGGGCTTTACGTCGGCCATTCATCACCTCTTGTCGTTGCCGTATTCTGTCTGCCGCAAGCGGCGGTACGAAGACTAGTGAAGCAGCGCATCCGGCGCTGTGTTCAGGCTGCAAACGCTGTGCTTGCTCAAATCGGTCTCATGCGTAGCGACCCGGTGTCAACCCCTTCGACAATGGCGCCGCCCGCCTTCGTCTCCTCGTCGGTGGCGTCGCGCACGGTCAGCACCTCGAGCGTGAAGAGGACTTCCCGGCCGCACAGCGGATTGTTGCCGTCGACGGTCAGAGACTTGTCGTCCATCCGCGTCACCAGAAAGCTGCGCGTCTGGCCCTTGTCGTTCTCCATGAGAATGGAGGTGCCGACCTTGCGGTACTCCTCGGGAACGTTCTCGATGTGATCCGTGAACACCAGCGTTTCGTCGCGGGGGCCGTAGATCTGGTTGCCATCGATGGGCACCTCGATCACGTCGCCGGCCGACTTGCCCTCGAGCTGCTGGTGGACGAACGGAGCCAGGATCTCATTGTGCCCGTGCACATAGCCGAGCGGAAATTCCACACCGGTCAGCACGTGCCCGGTCTTCTTGTCGCTCACCTGGTAGATCAGCTCTACGAACTTGCCGTCGCGGACGGTGTCACTCATGTCGGACCCTCAACGGTTTGCTCAAAAGATGGAGGCGCCGAAAATCCGGACCTTGCCATCCTCATAGCCAAGCACGAGGCGGCCGAGCCACTCGCCCGGCTTTTTGGTGCTCCGCTGCCGGTAGACGACGGTCACATGCTCGCCACGGCGGATGACGCCGAGAAAGTCGGCATCCTCTGCGAGGTTCCTCGCCAGCTCGCTGTTGGCGAACTGGTGACCGACCACGACCTGGTTCATGGCGACGGCCAGATCCTTGGCGAAGTTCTTGACGAACTCTCCGTACTTGCCGTCGTTCGAGCATTTGACGAGGTCGCGCCAGAGCGGCTCGGCCAAGGCCTGAATCTCGGCGTCAGGCATATCGACGATATTCACGCGCATTCCCCTGCGCCGGACTTGCCAACCCTCAAGGGGCGCACCGGAAGTTCTTGCAACGGCATCTCGACCGTGCGGCCGGGCAGGGCTTTAGCACGAAGCCCTGCCCGGCGCGCCGGCGCTACTCGTTCTCCCCGACCAGGTGATAGCAGGGGGCCTTCTCCATCGTGTACTCGCCGGTCCGCGGATCGCGCCGGGACACGGTGAGCACATGCCAGTTCTCGTCGTCCAGCTTCATGGCGTCGCCGCGGTAGTAGTAGCCCGGCCAACGCGTTTCCTTGCGGAACATGGTGTGCTGCATGACGCACTCAGCGGCGCGGTGGCGGTGCTTGAGCTCCCACGCGCGCAGCAGCTCGTGAATATCCTTGGCCGCCAAGCTCTGGAGGTCCTCCTCCATGATCTTCAACTTCTTGAGGCCGATATTCAGGAGCTTCTCGTTCGTCATGTAGTTGACGGTGACGCCGCCGCAATACTCGTCCATCAGCTTCTGCAGGCGGTCGAGGCCCTGCTTCGGATTGATGTAGTGCGGGTTGACGTCGCCGGCGACGATCTCGTTGCGGTAGAGCTTGTAGTGCTGCAACGGCTTGTAGATCTCGTCCTTGCGGCGCCTGATCTGGTCCTCGGAGACGTAGATCCCCTGGGCCTTGCCATCGTCGATGTACTTGCAGGCGGCCTTCGCGGCGAGACGGCCCTCGGTGAACGAGCCCGACGAGAAGGCGTGCGGCGTGCCGCCCACCGCGTCGCCGGCGCCGAACAGGCCCTCGATCGTGGTCATGCGGTTGTAGCCCCAGAAATACTCGGGCGGAGAGACGTCCTCCGGACCCGAGCACCAGGCGCCGCTGCCGGTGGCGTGCGAGCCCATCACGTAGGGTTCGGACGTCGTCAGCTCCGGGTTCTCGTTCTTGGGATCGACGTCGGTCGCGGCCCACAGCACGGCCTGGCCGACGGTCATGCCGAGGAAGTTCTCCCAGCCGACCTCTTCCAGATGCGGGTCCTGGAAGGAGTGCATGGTCACCATGTGGATGGGACCACGGCCGGCGTTGACCTCGCTGATCAGAGCGTGGTTACGCAGGCAGGTCGGGATCGGCCTGTGGGTCAGATGCGAGACCTCGGGATCGAGGTATTCCTTGCCGACCATCTTCTGCAGCTCGGGGAACCACTTCGATTCGAACTCTTCGCCATAGGCGTTCTGGGTGTAGGTCTTCAGGTGCAGGAAGTAGGCGCCGACCGGGCCGTAGCCGTCCTTGAAACGGGCCAGCACGATGCGGTTTTCCATCTGCGTCATCTTCGCTCCGGCCTCGATCATCAGACCGTAGGCAGAGGCGGAGGACCACGGCGCGTACCACGTACGGCCGGAGCCTTCGCCGACGGAGCGCGGCTTGAAGATGTTGGAGGCGCCGCCCGCGCCGCAGATCACGGTCTTCGACTTGAAGACGTGATAGTTGCCCGTACGGACGTTGAAGCCGACCGCGCCGGCGACCCGGTTCTCCTTCGCCTCGTCCATCAGCAGGTGCGTGACGCAGATGCGGTTGAAGACCTTGTCGGCGGACTTCTTGGCGGCCTCGGCCACGATGGGCTTGTAGGACTCGCCGTGGATCATGACCTGCCAGCGTCCTTCACGGAGATACCGCCCCGTTTTCGGATCGCGCATGATCGGCAGGCCCCACTCCTCGAACTGGTGCACGGTCGAGTCGACGTGGCGGGCCATGTCGAACAGCAGGTCCTCGCGCACCAGCCCCATCAGATCGATGCGGGCGTAGCGGACGTGGTCCTCGGGTTTGTTCTCGCCCCACCGCGTGCCCATGTAGCAGTTGATGGCGTACAGACCCTGGGCCACGGCGCCGGAACGATCGATGTTCGCCTTCTCGGCGATGACGATCTTCTTGTCCTGCCCCCAGAACCTGGCTTCCCAGGCGGCACCTGTGCCACCCAGACCCGCACCGACGACGAGTATGTCGATGCCGTCCTCGACGATCGTTTTGTAAGCCATCAGTAATACACGCCCTTTTTCAGCTTGAGACCGGCAGACTCCAGCGTGTGCAGACCGCCTTCGTCCATGCGGATATATTTCGGCTCGTTGTACAGCAGCTCACTGTCGCGCATCTCCCGGGAAGGACCGGGAACGTCGGCGAGCTGCGGGATGGCCTTGCCCCAGGGCTTGGTCGTGATGGGCGAGAGGAAGTTCTTCTCGGTGCCGTTCCGGAACTTGATCTTCCAGGCGATCGTGCCCTTTTCCTCGTCGCGAATGACGCGGACGCTGTGGCCGAGCGGGGCGAAGTCTGCATACCCACGCACATCGATGGCGTTCTGCGGACACGCCTTCACGCAGGAGTAGCACTCCCAGCACATGCTGGGCTCGATGTTGTAGGCACGGCGATAGGTCTTATCGATGTGCATGATGTCGGACGGGCAGATGTCGACGCAGTGTCCGCAACCGTCGCATCTGGTCATGTAGACGAAGGTAGGCATGAGCCGGCTCCTTATCGCTTTGAACGGAACGCGCTGCGCATCGCTTAGTAGTGGCGGGGTGCGTCGCGCTTGATGCCAAGTCCCATATTCATCGGGGCGTTTTGCAGCAGTTCCATCGAGTGTCGCTTCTGTTGCTCAGGATCGTCGCGCGTCAACGTCGGCAGGTTCTGAGCGAAGCCATTGGCCTTCGAAACCCGCTTCTCGAACGCTGCGGCAGGCTTGAAGAACATGTGCGAGAACTTCGACCAGGGGACCGAGCCGAACAGGATCGTCGCGGCGAGAATGAAGAGGCCGAGGAACACCGTCGACCAGCCGGCCGAGCCACTCGCCTGCAGGTAGGCCCAGATCAGGCCGAACGTGGTCGTTCCCAGCAGGGACAGAATGAAGAGGTCGGCGCGCATCAGGCGGAAGGGAGAGCTGCCCTCGGCGGCAACGTCGACGCGGATGAAGAACCAGAACCAGTAGCCGCCGACGCAGACCATGAGGGCGCCGATCGTCCACAGCAGCGGCCAGATGCCGGCGGACTGCGAGGTCGGATAGGAGAACACCATCACGATCGTCGAGACGATGAACAGGATGAAGCCGTACATCGTCAGCAGATGCGCCACGCGGCGATGGGGATTGCAGAACTCCGATGACGTCAGCACTTCGCTCGCGACGGTTTGCACCGCCATGGACGCCATGTCGCCGCCGCTGATCTGCTTGGCGCCCTTTGTCTTGGACTTGCGCCAGTGCTTGAAGAAGTAGGCCGCGCTGCCCTTGTGCAGGACGTCGAAGATGGTCCCGCCGACGACGCACAGGATCATGGCGATGACGTACCACTGCATGACAGTGGGTGGTACACTCGCCGATAGCACGGCGAAGGGATTGGTGAACAGCATCGGTCCTCCCCAAGATTAGCCCGGTCAGTTTTAGCGGGACGCGGTGTCCCAGCTAAGCGCGATCATGGCCAATTGACAATTGTGTTCAGCTACAGCCAATGCGGCAATCTGCTGCGGTGAATTCGGCTCGACGGCATGGATGAGCGTACAGGCCTTGCGGTTGCTCTCGTCCACGCAGGGCAGTGCACCCGGCGAGCACACGAGCACGTGGTGTCGCTCCATCGCCTGCCCTCCCATGCAGACCTGTCGCGCATACGCCTAGCCGCCCGAGGCTGACAGTGCCTCGTGCGCCGTTTCCATTCAATAGGTCGAATATGACGGGGGAAGCAAGTGGATCGTTGATGGAACGAGGCGATATCGTCGTCGCAGAGCCCGGGCATCGTCCGTCGGGGCCGCCCGGCTCAGGGACGCGGGCTCCACCTCTGCGGGTAGTCGTGGCGCTGCGGCGCGCATCGACAGCCTAGCGCGCGCGGTCGCCGAGGTCGCGGGCGTAGACCCTGCAGTAGCGGCTCAACACGAGCATCGCGATGAAGCCCGCAGCCATGGAGGCGGCGCCGAACCACAGGCCGCCGCGCGGGCCGACATGGGTGATGATGGCTGCGACAACGATAGGGGCCGCGGCATTCATGAGGTTCTGCGGCAGCGTCAGCAGGCCCATGTAGGTGCCGAACTCCCTGGGGCCGAACAGGAACAAGGGCAGCGTGTTGCGGGCGATCACGAAGAGCCCGTGGCTGAAGCCGAACAGCACGGCGAGCGTCAGTGCCGTGGGCAGGGAGACACCGAGCAGCAACGGCACGATGAAGGCGACGGGGCCCAGCAGCGTCGCGATCAGCGCCGTCGTAAGGATCGAGTGCCGGCCGCCCGAGATGAGCTCGCCAAGCCGTGCGATCGCCTGGCACGGGCCGACGATGGTCCACACGCCCACCGCAGCCGCGACCGACAGACCGGAATCCCGGAGAATGTCGATGACCTGCACGTTGACGCCCCAGGTGATGACCCCCTCCGTGCACGACCAGATCGCCAGGAGGAAAAACGCCGTGCGGCGACGCTCGGGCGGCAGCGAGCCGTGCAGAGGCAGGTTGGAGCGCGCTGGCGTGGCGCCGGGCACGAGGCGGCGCGGTCGCAGCACCCAGGCGTGGATGGGCAGGCACACCACGATGTGCAGGCAGGCGAAGATCAGGTAGGTATCGCGCCAGCCGACCAGGGCGTTGAGATACGTCGAGGTCGGCAGGAAGACGGTCGAGGCCAGCCCGCTGAACAGCATCAGCGCCGTGATGGCGCGTCGGGCGTTCTCCCCGACCACGGCGACGAGCGACGGCAGCCCGGTGTTGTTGAGCATCATCGGTGCGGCGATGCCCGCCAGCACCCAGACCAGCGCATATGACTTGAGATCCGTGGCAAAATGCATCGCCACCATGGTGAGAGAGGCGACCACCGAGCCCGTCACCATGACCCAGCGCCCGCCATGCCGATCGACGATCCGCCCGATCCGCGGAGCCACCATCGCCCCGGAAATCAGCATGATGGTCAGGCCGCCGAAGATCCACTCGCGCGAGAGCCCGAGATCCGCACCGATCGTGCGCCCGAGGATCGACAGGGGCGTGAAGATGGTGCCCCAGCCGATGATCTGGGTCAGCCCGAGCCCGAGAATGGCCAGGATGCTGCGGGCATCGAGCCGGGCCGGGGTGGGAGCCTCTTTTTGCAAGGACATCATCCAAGATGGGGCCCTGTGCGACAGGGCGCGACCACCGGGCATCGAGAGGCGTCATCCGTCGGCACGGTGTGTCCCCGGACGGATGACGTCGTGTCTGCCGCCTGCTCAGCCGCCGGCGCTGCGGTAGTAGTCGCTCAAGACCCGCACGACCTCCGGCCGCGAGAACTCCGGCGGGATCGGCAACCCTTCGGACAGCATGCGCCGCTGCTCGGTGCCGGAGATCTGCACCTGCTCGCTGGCATCGTGGGGGCAGGTCTTGCCCGTCGCCATGCCCATGCACTTGCGGCAGTAGAAGGTGACGTCGATCTTGAGGGGGCGGCAGAGCAGGGCGCCTTCCCACAGCTCGTCGAAGATCTTCTGCGCGTCGAACGGGCCGTAGTAGCTGCCGACGCCAGCATGATCGCGGCCGACGATCAGCCACGAGCAACCGAAATTCTGGCGGATCAGCGCGTGGATGAGCGCCTCGCGCGGGCCGGCATAGCGCATCTCGATGGGATAGCCGGCCTGGATGACGGTGTTCGGCTTGAAGTAGTTGTCGATCATCGCCTGGATGGCGCGGGTGCGCACGTCCGCAGGGATGTCGCCGGCCTTGAGCTTGCCGAGCACCTGATGGATGAAGACGCCGTCCGTGACCTCGGCTGCAATCTTGACGAGATGCTCGTGGCTGCGATGCATGGGGTTGCGTGTCTGGAAGGCGGCGACGTCCTTCCAGCCGCGGCGGGCGAACTCGGCGCGGGACTCCTCGGGGCGGAGATAGAGGTCGGAGTACTTGGCGGGATAGTCGCCCTCGCCGAGCGCCACGACCGGTCCGGCCAGGTTGACCGCGCCCTGACCCATGACCTTCTCGACGCCGGGATGCTTGGGGTCATTGGTGCGGAAAACGTGCTGGCACTCCAGCGCCTTGTCGATCCTGTACTTTTCGCGCACCATCATGACGCCGAGCGTCTCTTGCGTCTCGCCGTCGACCAGGGCGACCTCGTCGCCGACCGCAATCGAGCCGGCCTCGTCCTCACCGACCGAGAGCGTGATGGGGATCGGCCAGAAGACGCCGTTGCTCAGCCGCATGTCGACGACCGTGCCGCGCCAGTCGTCATGCCCCATGAAGCCATCGAGCGGGGTGTAGGCGCCCATGCCCAGCATGAGCAGGTCGGAGACCTCGCGCGAAGAGAGCTGCACCTTGCGCAGCTTTCCGGCATGCTTCAGCGCCTCCGCACGCGCCTCCTTCGGCGCCAGCAAGGGCTTGAGCGCGCCGCCGCCATGCGGGGCAATGAGCTTATGGGACATCGGCGTTCTCCCTCGAGGGCTCTTCGGCCCGGCGTTCTCGGTTGGGCTCGCGACCGTCTGCGCTGGCAGCGGGCGGCAGCCCGGCAGCGCCTGTTGCTGGTCATCTCGGCCCCAGCCGCATGACATATCCCACGATCCGCGTCCAGTCACCGATGGTCGCGCCGGCCTGTGTGTGCCGGTGCGGCCGGGTGTGTCGCTGGACGGGCCGGCTCAGGTCAGGATCTCGAGCAGACCGCTGAGGTCGGGGCGGTCGTAGGTCGGAGCGAAGGCCGGGTCGAGCACGGCGTCGCCAGTGCGATTGGACCAGTAGCAGGGCAGTCCGGCGGCCACGGCGCCCAGCGCATCGCTGCTTCCGCCGGCGACATGCAGAATGCGCGTGCGCTCCAGATTGAGCTTGCGGACGGGGAGCGCATAGATCTCGGGGTGCGGCTTGTAGTGACCGGCCTCCTCGCACGAGAAGATGTGATCGAAGGCGACGGGCAGGCTGTCCGCCACGGCCTTCAGCATGTCCCTGTCGCCGTTGGAGAGGATCGCCAGGGCGTAGCCCCGCGCCTTGAGGGTCTTCAGAACCTCCGGGGCTTCCGGCCACGGTGTGAGGCGGTCCCAGGCCATGACCAGCTCGCGACGCTGTTCCTCGGAGAGCGAGAGCTTGTAGCGCCGCTCGACGTAGGCGAGCGCCTGGCGCGTGGCCTCGCGGAAACTCGTATGCGCGAGGCCGAGCGCGGTCGAAATGGCGGCGCGCTCGAGCTGCTTGGCGCGCCAGAGCGCGAACGCCGCCGCGGCCTCCGCTTCGCCGAGCCCGCTCAGGCGCCGCAACGGGGGCGTCAGGCTGCCGGCGATGTCGAACAGGGCCGAGTAGACGTCGAAGGTCACCAGGGCGTAGCGTGTCATGGGCTAGGCGCTCGCTTTGGCGCGGGCGGCTGCATGTGTGGCGGCGATGCGCCCGCCGACGAAGCATTCGGCGAGGTTGCCCCCGGACAGGTAGAGGTGGCCGAAAACGCTGCCGAGCTCGCCTGCCTCGTAGAGCCCCTGGATCACCTCGCCGAAGGGATCGAGGATGCGGAAGGCCGCGTCGTGGACGGGGCCGCCCTGGGTGTTGCCGACCATGGGCCAGAGCTCCGTCGTGTAGTAGGGCGGCGACTTGATCGCCACGAGCGACTTCGGCATGCGGCTGAAGTCGGGATCGTCCCCCCGCTCGCAGAAGCTGTTCCAGCGCGCGACGGTCTCCTCGAGCTCGGCTGCCTCGCAGCCGATGATGCCCGCGAGCTCCGCCAGCGTATCGGCGCGCTTCAGAAGCCCGTTCTCGATCTCCTTGCTGTTGTCGGCGCTCCAGACATAGGAGACTTCGGGGTCATTGTAGGTCGCAAGGCCGAGCTGGCCGCGATCCAGTCCCTCCTGATCGATCACCAGCCACGAGGGGATGCGCAGATACTGCTGGGTCGTGGCGTCATAGGGCTCCATGTCGCGGTGCCCCGTGTCCTGCACGTAGGGCGGATACTCGTTCATGTAGCGGCGCCCGAGCTTGTCGACGACAATCCAGGGCATGGCGTAGTCGGTCTTCGCCCGGAAAAAGGCGGGGATCTCGAAATCCGGCTCGGTATCGCCGGGAATCCAGTCGGGCAGCTTCACGAGGCGGATGGCATAGGGGTAGCCTTCGTGGCGCATGCCGTAGCTGCCGTGATAGTGCCACATGTGCCAGAGGTCGGCGCCGGCCTGCTGCGCCATGCGGATGCCGTCGCCGGTATTGAGCCGGTAGGCTTGCGGCAGCACCGGCTTGCCCTGCCAGTATTGCGCCTTCATGGTGTCGCAGCCCTCGAAGCCGCCGGTGGCCAGGACCACACCACCGCGAGCGCGGATGCGCCGGGTGCTGCCGTCCTTCGTCTGGACTACGACGCCGTCGACGCGGTTCTCAGCTCCCTTGATCAGGCGTGTGGCGGCGCAGGCGAAGCGCACCTCGATGTCGCGCTTGCGCACATTGCGATCGACGACGGTGAAGAAGCGCGTGCCGCCTCTCAGACCGCGCGCGTTGGGGTAGGCGGTGAGAATGTCGTGGCCGGGGATCTCGGCGATGGAGAGGAAGCCGAACGTGCGATACCCCTCGAAGGGGTAGTTGGCCGGCATCCAGCTCACGATGGTCTCCGCGCCGGCGGCCTTGGCAAGCCCCTCGACCCATGGGGTGATCGTGGCCATGCCGTCGGCGAGCGCCTTCAGTGTCTCGCGCGGCGTCGTGTCGGCGTTGGTCGCCTCGAGATAGGTGAGCGCCTCGCCGGCGTCCTTGGCGATGCGGATGCCGCCGGCCGAACAGATGGAGGTGCCGCCGGGATCGACGTTCTTCTCGATCAACAGGACGCGCGCGCCAGCGTCGTGGGCTGAAATGGCCGCGGCGCCGCCGGCGAACCCATAGCCGACCACGACCACGTCGAATGTCTCGTCCCACGCATCAGTGCCGACCGCCATCTCGTCCCTCCCGCTGTTGTCCGGACATACTGCCGAGCAATTCGCGCGAGGGCAAGATGCCCGCTCAGTCGTCGCCGAGCAGGATGCGCTCGAAGACCTTCATGCCCCAGCGTCCGCCGACGACGATGGCGGCGAATGTGAGGAAAGAGCCCATGGCGAGCGTGGAAATGCCCGTGATCGCCTGTCCGACCGTGCAGCCGAGCGCCATCACGCCGCCGATGCCCATGAGCATGGCGCCGAACAGATTGCGCAGGGTGTCGCCCTTGTCGGAGAAGGTCGTGACCTGGAAGCGGCCCATCGAGATGGCGGCGATGAAGGCGCCGAGCATGGCGCCGAACACGCTGGCGACGCCGAAGCCTGGCATGCGCGCCGCGGTGAAACGTTGCAGCCATTCGATGGCGTCGCCCGTCGGGCGCACGTAGGTGAGCGAGATGGGCTGAGTCGGCCGTTCCGCCATTTCGTCGAAGGCGAGGCCGGTCAGGCCCCAGCCGAGCACTACGCAGAGGCCGATGCCGAGCCCGGAGATGACGTGGACGGGCGAGCTGCGGAAGCTGGCGTCCTTGAAGCAGTAGAGGGCCATCAGAAGAGCGATGACGGAACCCATGATCAGGCTCGCCTGCCGCGAGGAGAGCCCGGCGACGACGGACAGCACGTCACCGAGGCTCTGTGAGGGCAATTTCAGGGGCGCCAGGCTCAATGTCGTCCATTGCTCGAGCGTGGCGCGGATGGGACCGAGCAATCCGCCGATCGCCATGTAGGCGAAGAGCCCGACGACCAGGAGAGAGAGCAGGGATCGCAGGTCGCCGCCGCCGGCACGTGCGAGGTTGCGACTGGCGCAGCCGCCGGCGAAGACCATGCCGAAGCCGAACAGGAGACCGCCGACGATATTGCCGAACCAGTTGAGGTTGGCGCCGAGGTACATGGAGCGCGTCAGCGACACCGCGCCATAATACTGCAGAAGCTGAGTCCCCAGCATGGCTGTGGCGCCGGCGAGCAGCCAGGCCCGGAAGCGGCGATAGTCGCCGAACGTCATCATGTCCGAGATGGAGCCCATCGTGCAGAAGTTCGTGCGATAGACCAGGAACCCGAACAGAAAGCCGATGGCCAGCCCACCGAGCGCAAGCGACAACGGCGGGTTCTGCAATAAGAAGTCCTTGAGCGCGGTCATGGTGGTCAGTCCTCCCTCGCCATCGGCACTGCGGTATTCCGCATGTTCGCATATTCGCAATTTGGAATATGCTGGAACCCGACCGGATGCAATCGTTCCTCGGCCACACACGGAGGCGACATGCAACTCATCGAACGGCTGACGAAGCAAGCGGAGGGTGCGGACGGCGTCTTCCGCCAGCAGCTCGCCCGCGAGGACCTCGAGCGTCTGGGGCGCCTGGAGGCGCTGGCCGGCACGACCGGGGATCACGAGGCTTTCACGAAGGCGGCCCTTCTGCTCGGCTGGACGCCCGGCGACCTGCGCACGAGCGAGCTGCTGCCCGCCCTGGGGCCGCTCGTCGAGGCGCTTCACCGGTGGTATCGCGGCAAGGCCGGACCGGACGATGACGCTGTGATCCTGCGGCTGTGGGCGGCATTCGACGATCTGCGCATCGCCCGGCTCGTCGGCTGTCTGTCGCGCGTGCCCTGGCCGGCGCGCGGCTGAGCCAATCCCGGGCTCAATCGAGTCCCACGCTCAATCGAGCAGGCGCTCTTTCAACAGCCGCCAGGTGTCGCGATCGGGGGCGATCAGCAGGCCGCCGTCGCTGTCGCCGGGCAGGTAGGGCGTCCCGTCGTGCTTGGCATGGACGAAGCCGACCTCCTGGGCGATGCCGAGGCCGGGCAGGTGATCCCACGGGTAGGTCTGCTGAAAGAGCGCGAAATGGCGGTGGCCGCTGACGAGCCGGGCATAGTCCTGGCCAGCGGAGATCGCCGGTCGCAGGGAGGCGAAGGCCCGGCCACGCTGCTCGAGCGCCTTGCGGGCCTCGGGGCTCAGGCGCTTGCGGCCGTAGACACCGTGCAGGCTCGCCGGATCGCGTGGCAGCTCTGGCGCCAGACGGACGAGGGGGGAGCCCGCGTCCTGGCGCCAGGCGCCGGCGCCGCGCTCGGCCATGTGCATCGCACCCGCCACCGGGGCGAAAATCCATCCCGCCAGGATCTCGGGGCCGCGCACCAGCGCGAGCATGACGTCGAACTGGGCGCTGCCGCTTGCGAAGGCGCGTGTACCGTCGATCGGATCGATCACCCACACGGTTTCGGACGAGCCCAGCAATCCCAGCAGGTCCGGGCGCTCGGCGACGGTCTCCTCGCCGATGGCGCGCGTCGTCGGATAGCTGGCGATGAGCGCCGCGCTCAAGGCCCGCTCGGCAGCCCGGTCGGCCACGGTGACGATATCGCCCGCCGCGTCCTTCTGCGTCACGTCGCCGTCTGCAAGGTTCCGCCAGCGGGGCAGCACCTCTTCCTCGGCGACGCGGCGGATGAGATCGGCGATGGCTTGGATGTCAATTCGCGTCATGAGCGCCCGTGTCCTGCTCGCTGCCACAAACCCGGTGTAAGGTGCTCCGGAGTGCGGGCCTGCCAGCGCCCGCGCTCCGAATATGGAAGTGCATGAGGTCTCCGACATGAGGTGGCAAGCCTTTTTCCTGGCGTTCGCCCTGTCGTGCCTGACGATGGGGGGTGCCCGCGCCCAGCCCCTGCAGCAAGCGCCGAACAGTCGCGTCGCACTGCCCTTGCCAGCGGGCTACGAGCCATCCCCGCTCTTCAGCGGCTTCACCAACGAGGCGCTCGGGGTTTCGATCGTCATCGCGGAGTTCCCGGGATCGGTCTACGAGCGCATGGCCGCGGGCTTCACGTCCGAGGCGCTATCGAAGCGTGGCATCGTCGATGTGCGTCCCGGCACGCTCACTCGCCCGGGCAAGCACATCTACCTGCGCGCCCGCCAGACAACCGCCGCCGGGCGCTACGCCAAGCTGCTGTTGCTGATCGAGGAGGCGGGGGTGACGGCACTCGTCAGCGTGAACGTGCCCGAGGGGTTGCTCGACGATGGCACGGCGACGCTCAGCGGACTCGAGCGCGCGCTCGAAGGCGCGCGGGTGACGGCGAGCCGCGCAACCGCCAAGTCCACCTACCGGCTCGAGTATCTCGGCCGCTTTCGCGAGGTTGCGACGCTGCTCGGTACGACGAAACTCTTCTC
This sequence comes from Hyphomicrobiaceae bacterium, assembly GCA_041397725.1. Classification (GTDB taxonomy): domain Bacteria; phylum Pseudomonadota; class Alphaproteobacteria; order Rhizobiales; family Hyphomicrobiaceae; genus JAGRKR01. The sequence goes on from JAWKVZ010000001.1 coordinate 107,571, forward strand.
CATCGATGGCAAGCCACGCGACGTGACGGCGGGTGCCGAGCAACCCGTGTTGATCGTGGCACCGTCGCTGGACCAGCGGCCCGTGGTCGATCTCGAGGCAACGGCGAAGCGGGCGATGAGCCAGCTCGAAACGGTACGCGATCTGCGCGTGATCGAGAGCCGGGTCGTGCGCATCGGCGGCCTCGACGGCGTGGAATTGACGGCGCATGCGCGCGACGAGCGCGCCAATGTCGAGATCGTCGTCTACCAGGTGCTGCTGAAGGGCAAGGCCGGCGGCTACTTCCGCATCGTCGGCTTCTATCCGCGCACGAGCGCGCCCCAACTTCTGGGGGAGATGCAACGTATCGCCGCCAGTTTTCGGCTGGTTCACTAGCTCGGGGGCGGAGCAGGGGCAGCGCCTGCCGGCGCGTCCCAAGGACGTCGGGGTGGCTCGGGGGCGGCCCAACTTGACAGGGAGCGCCCCGATCCGTTTATTGGGGGCCTCATGTCGCCAGCCACGCGCGGCAGAGGGCGGTTAGCTCAGCGGGAGAGCACTCGCTTCACACGCGAGGGGTCACTGGTTCAATCCCAGTACCGCCCACCATTGAGACCTGGGTTCGGCACCTCCGCAGTGACGTGTGCCGCCACCCATGGCCGGTTGCGGGAAGCGTCGTAATCTGCGCGGTTCCTCGAGCAACTGGTCGTCCGTCCGTGCGCGTTGCCTCACGCAGCGCAGCTTGCCCGTATTTGGGCAGCGGACAGCTCAGATGGCGCACAGATTGCGTCGATGCCGCCGGTTCCGGCCATGGCTTTGCCGTGGCTGAACGGCTGCGCAAAGACAGGATTGGACGATGACCAGGACATATTCGCGAACGTTCGGAGCCCCGAAAGCCGATTTCGACCGCATCTACATCGAGCCCGACCCGCGGCTCTACTTCGTGACCCTGGGGGCGCTCGACTACGTCATTCCCGACGTGGCCGGCCCTGTCTTCGAGCAATTGGTGCGTGCGCGCAAGGAAGCGCTGGGCCGCCGCATCACCGTGCTCGACATCGGCTGCTCCTACGGCATCAACGCGGCACTGCTGAAATACGGCCTGAGCTTCCCCATGCTCTACGACCGCTATGCCTCGCGTCGCATGCCCGATCTCACGACCGAGGAAATGGTCGCCTACGATCGGCGCTTCTACGCGAGCTGGCCGCCCAACGACGACGTGCGCATCATCGGCATGGACAGCTCCGCGGCCGCCGTCACCTACGCCAAGGCGGTCGGGCTGATCGACGATGGCATCATCGCCGACCTCGAGAACGACGAGCCGACGGCGGCCGATCGCAAGCTGCTCGCCGAAGTCGATCTCGTCATCTCGACGGGCTGCGTCGGCTACATCACCGAGCGCACCTTCGAGCAGCTCGAGGCCTGCCGCAGCAATGGTGAGCCACCCTGGGTCGCCTCGTTCGTACTGCGCATGTACGGCTTCAAGGGCATCGCTCGCGTGCTCGAGCGCCAGGGCCTGGTCACGGAGAAGTTCGACGGCGCCACCTTTGCCCAGCGGCGCTTCGCGGACGAGACGGAGATGCGCAAGGTCATCGCGGCGCTGAGCGAGGGGGGTATCGATACCGGTGGCAAGGAGAGCGAAGGCATGTTCCACGCCGAGCTCTACGTCTCGCGCCCGGCGGAGGTGGTCAAGGCGATGCCCCTGCGCAGTAAGATCTCTATCGTGAGCGGGGCGCACCGCCGCTACGCCCAGCGCCAGACTCCCGTCGCCGCCGTCCTGAGCCTCGAGGATGAAGGGGCGCGTTGCTGACGGGACGAGGCTAGCGCTCGACCTCCGGCAAAGCCCGGTGCATGATCCGCAGGGAACGGCACGCAGCGGGTTGGGGGGCGAATGAGCGAGGGATCTCCTGCGCCGAAAGTGCGCCACTACCGCTACTATGACCTGGTCATGGTGGCGTTCGTCGTGGTACTCGTCTGCTCGAACCTGATCGGGCCGGCGAAGATTGCGCAGCTCGATGTGCCCCTCTTCGGCGCCCTGACCTTCGGCGCCGGCGTGCTGTTCTTCCCGATCTCCTACGTGTTCGGCGACATCCTGACGGAGGTCTACGGCTACGCGCGCGCCCGCAAGGTCATATGGGCGGGCTTCGGAGCCCTCATCTTCGCATCCATCATGTCCACTGTGGTGGTGGCCCTGCCGCCGGCACCGGACTGGAAGAATCAGGCCGCCTACGAGATCGCCTTCGGCAATACCTGGCGCATCGCCGCCGCGTCGATGTTCGCCTACTTCTGCGGCGAATTCGTCAACTCCTACGTCCTCGCCAAGATGAAGGTGTGGACCAACGGCCGGCATCTGTGGAGCCGCACCATCGGCTCCACCATCGCCGGCGAGGCGGTGGATTCGGCCCTGTTCTATCCCCTGGCGTTCTATGGCGCCGGAATCATTCCCGACCACCTGCTGCCGACGGTGATGGTTGCGCAGTTCCTGGCCAAAACCACGGTCGAGATCGTGCTGACTCCGGTCACCTACAAGATCGTCGGGGCGCTGAAGCGCGCGGAGCAGGAGGACTACTACGATCGCGACACCGACTTCACGCCCTTCTCGATGCGGACGTGAGGCTGATCTCAGGCCGCCGGCGGTCGCGCGAGAACATAGGAGAGCAGCTTGTAGGCGAGCTTTGCCGCGGTGAAATCGGGAGCATGCAGGCCCGGCAACGGCGCGAGCTCGACGATGTCGGCGCCGACGACGTTGGCGATGCGGCCGACCTCGCGCAAGATGTCGAGCGCGTCGTCGAAGCTCAGGCCGCCCGGCTCGGGCGTCCCCGTCGCCGGCATGACGGCGCTGTCGAGCGCGTCGATGTCCACGGTCACGTAGACGCGCCGGCCCGCCAGCGGCGCCAGCATCGCCGGAATGTCCCAGCGCCTGCGGTCCTTGCCCCAGTGGGTCCGGATGCGATGCCGGTTCGCCTCGAGGAACGGGATCTCCTCGGCCGAGATCGCGCGGATGCCGACCGCCATCAACTCGACGTGCTCGTGGTCGAGCACGCGCCGCATGGCAGCCGCATGGGAATTGTGCTCGCCGAGGTAGCCGTCGCGCAGATCCGCGTGAGCGTCGAGCTGGAGAACGACGAGGTCGTGATAGCTGGCGGCGAAGGGCGCCATGGCGCCGGGCGTCAGGGAGTGCTCGCCCCCGATGACCAGTGGGAAACGGCCGTCCTCGACGATCCGCTCGACAAGATCGGACAGCTGGTGGAGCGCGGCCTCGATGGGTTGGGCGATGGTCGGCGCCACCAGCGTCGCCACGCCATAATCGCGGTACGGCTCGCGCCAGAATTCCTCGTCGAACAGCTCGAGCTGCTGGCTCGCCGCGATGAGGGCCGCAGGTCCCGCCGCGGTGCCACCGCCATAGCTCACGGATGCCTCGAGCCCGAACGGCACCACGACCGCCCGCGCAGAGCCCGGGTCACGGGCATCTGCGCGGGTCGGATCGAGGAACGCTCTCTCGGCAGGCTCGTAGGCGAGGGCCGGTTTCGTCACCATGGGCACCTCGCCGCCGCGTTCAGCCGTGGTTGCGGACCACGCCGGGGAACGGCGTGACGTTGCTGGTCTCGGCGTAGAGCGAAGTCATCGGCTCGTCGAGCAGAACGACCTCCTCGTAGTTGCCGAAGCCGTTGAAGCGGCTGGCCAGCACGCGACCGTAGGCGCCGACGTTGCCGAACTCGATGTAGTCCCCCTCCGCAATCGAGGCCGGCAGGAGGAACGGTCCCTTCATGCGATCGAAACTGTCGCACGTGGGACCCCACAACGAGAAGGCCTCGAGCTTGCCGCCGCCGGTCTGCTCGGTCCCGACCTGGCGCGCAGGAGGCGCCACGCCGAACACGGCAGAGTCGAACAGCACGCCGTAGGCTCCGTCATTGATGAAAAGCTCGTTGCCGCGACGGGCATCGACCTTCACGATCAGCGACTCGGCCTCGGCCGCAAGCGCGCGACCCGGCTCGCAGAAGATGCGGCAGTGCTCGCCGATGGCCATGCGCTCGACAGCTTGAGCGATGGTATCGGTGAACGCCTTGAGCGGCGCCGGCTCGGAATCGAGGTAGCGCGACGGGAAGCCGCCGCCGACATCGACGATGTCGACCACGACCCCGGCCTCGACGATGAGCCGGTGGACCATCTCGAGCGCACGCACGTAGGCATCCGGCGCAGTGGTCTGCGAGCCGACATGGAACGTGACGCCGAGTTCGTCCGCCACCTGACGCGTCGTGCGCAGGAGTTCTGCCGCCTCCGCGCCGGAGACCCCGTACTTGCCGCTGAGCGGCATGACGGCGTTACCGGCCGGCGGTGCAATCCGCACGCACAGCGCCAGATCCTTCGCGTGATCCGTCTCCTCGAGGATCTTGCGAAGTTCCTGCTCGCAGTCGAGCGCGAAAGTGCGCACGCCGAACTCGAAGTACGCGCGCCGAATGGCATGCCTCGGCTTCACCGGGTTCATGAAATGCAGATGCGCGCCCTTGATGTGCGACGCAGCCTCCACCTCCGCCATCGATGCGACATCGAAATGACGGATGCCGGCGCCATAGAGCGCGCCAAGCAGAAAGGAGCTGTCGTTCGCCTTGTAGGCGTACGCAACTTCACCAGGGAAATTATCGAGAAACCATCGGGCTGCCCGATAGGCCGCATGGGGCCTGAGGCCGATGACCGGATGGTTGGGCTTACGGGAGCGGATCAGTGCCGCCGCAGACCTGTGTTTGTCCATTTCATGGGACCTCCACCAGAACGTTGTTCCGAGGCGTGCTAGAACCAGCAGAGTCCGCCTTGCGAGCGCCCCATATGGGGTCAATCTCCCCCCATGTAAAGGGAAATCCTAAACGAGGGATAAAAATTCGCTGATGGTCGTTGCCGGCGCCGTTTGAGGGGGGCCGGGAGGCGAGGTCCGGGGGGGCGCCGGTGAAGCGCCGCCCCGGGTTTTCGCGCGACGGTCAGAGCGCCTTCTTCGAGAGGTCGAAGCGCGGCTTGAGCTCGGCCATCAGCTCCTCCTTGGAGACGCGCTTTTTGACGTGGAACTCATTGTTTTCGATCCGGCTGATGTAGCAGTCGATCATGCCGCTGTGGTCTTCCTTGCGGAGCAGCTTGGCGCCTTGGGGATGGCCGACCGAGTTCGGCATCTGCAAGCCCTCGAGCGCTTCGATCACGCCCTTGTCGTCCTTCTTGGTTTTCCAGCCGGACGCCTCGATCGCCTGCTTCAACGCGAAGATGTTCTCGTAGCTCTGCCAGGAATGGCTCTTGGCGTTGACCCGCTTGGAGCCGGCCTCGCGCGCGTGCACGTCGTCGGTGCCGAGCAGCTTGATGAAGTCGCGGTGCGCCTTGTCGTCCTTGTACTTCACCATGCGCGGGAAGTTCTCGACCACGTAGACGCCTTCGCAGGCGCCCTTCAGGTCGGCCGGTGCGATGGCCTCGACGGTGCCCGAGACCGAGTACATCTTCATGGTCTTCTCCAGACCCATGCTCTTGGCCTGGGTATAGAAGGCGATGGAGAGCGCTCCGAAGAACACCGAGAAGAGCACCTGCGTGTCCTGCGGGATCTTGGCCAGATAGGGCACGAGATCCTTGGCGTCGAGCGGGACGAAGATGGGGGGATGCACCTTGCCGCCGAGACGCTCGATGACGGCCTTGTGCTCCTTGTAGTGGCTGTGACCCCAGGCATAGTCCGGCGAGATGATGGTCCAGGTCTTGCCGAGGTTCTGATAGGCCCACGGTGCACCCGCCGCCGCCAGAGCGTAGGTGTCGGTGCCGGTGCGGAAGCTGTAGCGGGTGCCCTTCGCGCCGGTCGCCTCGGTGGCCTCGCCAGTCGAGAAGTAGACCGTCTTGAGCTCGGTCGCGACGGGAATCGACGCCAGCATGATGCCGGAGTGCACCGAGCCCGTGATGAAGGAGGCACCGCCGCGCTGGATGAGCGAGCGCAGCTTCCGGGCGCCGGTCGCGGGGTTGGATTCGGTGTCCTCTGTCAGCAGCTCGACCTTGCGTTTGGCGATGCCGCCCGATTCGTTGATCACCTTGACGGCGGCCTTGGCGCACTTGTCGTGCCAGTAGCCCCAGGAGGCGAAGCCCCCGGTCAGCTCGCAGTGGTGGCCGATCTTGATGGGGCCGCTCGCTTGCGCGAAGGCGTACATGTCCCGGCCGAGCCCGAGATAGGCCGTGCCGGCCGCCGCACCGCCGGCAAGCGCGTGGGCGAGGAAGCTGCGCCGGTTCATGCCCGACTTCACGGCCGATCCGGTTTTCCCGGTCGTGACGGTGTCACTGGCGCGCTTGCGCGAGCCGTTGGGCTTTCGTGGTCCACTCGTCGACTTCGTCATCGTCGTCTCCTTCTGGCTACGCTCAGGACAGGGCTACGCCTAGGTAGCGGTGGATAGTTGTGGGATCGGCACGCAACGCCTCGGACGTGGCCTCGTGCACGATGACCCCGCGCTCCATCAGATAGACGCGGGAGGCGAGCCTCAGCGCCGTCCGCAGGTTCTGCTCGACCAGCAGGACGGAGATGCCGCGTTGGGCGATCTCGGCGATCTGGCGGCGAATGTCGCTGACGAGGCGGGGCATGATGCCTTCCGTCGGCTCGTCGAGCATGATGAGGGTTGGCTTCATGACGAGGCAGCGGGCGATGGCGAGCATCTGCTGCTCGCCGCCCGAGAGTGTGCCGGCGGGCTGGTCGAGACGTTCCTTGAGGCGGGGAAAACGCGTGAAGACATCGGACAGCACCTCCGCTTCGGGCGTCTGCCTGAGGCCGAGCAGCATGTTTTCCTCCACGCTCAACAGTGGGAAGATGCCGCGCCCCTGCGGCACGTAGCCGATGCCGGTGCTGGCGATGCGGTGGGCGCGCAAGGCCCGCAGGTCCTGCCCGCGATAGCCGACACGGCCCTCCGTCACCGGCAGCAGGCCGAGGATGCCGCGCAGCGTCGATGTCTTGCCGACGCCGTTGCGCCCGAGCAAGGCCACCGTCTCGCCCTCACGCACGCTGAGCGAGACGCCGCGCAGAACGGGCACCTTGCCGATGCGGGCATGCAGGTTCTCGACCGTCAGCACGTGACCCTCACAGCTCATCCTCCGGAGACCCGAGGTAGGCCTCTTGCACATCCTTGTTGGCGGCGATCTCTGCCGGCTGCCCGCTGGCGAGCACGCCGCCCTGCGCCATCACCACGATCCGGTCGGCAATGGCGAACACGACCTCCATGTCGTGCTCGATCAGCAGCACGTCGATCGACTTCGACAGCTCCTTGATCTGCATGACCGTTCTCTCGGTCTCCTCGGGCCCCATGCCGCATACCGGCTCGTCCAGCAGCAGGAGGCGCGGCTCGTTCGCCAGCGCCAGCGCCATCTCGAGCAGGGCGATGTCGCCGTAGGACAAGGTGGAGGCGATGCGCTCCCTGAGCGGGCCGAGGCCGACCACGGACAGCAACTCGTCGATGCGGCTCTCGACCGCGCGATAGGACAGTGCGGAGCGCCAGGCGGAGCGCAGCCCCTCGTGCGCGAGCACGGCCGCGCGGATATTCTCGGCGACGGTGAGGTTCGGAAACACGCTCTTGATCTGCAAGGTGCGCGAGATCCCCCGCCGCACGATGCGATGCGGGGCCTGCCCGAGGATCTCCTGGCCATGGAAGAGGACGCTGCCGGCGTCGGCCTTGAGCTCGCCCGAGATCAGGTTGAAGAGCGTGGTCTTGCCGGCGCCGTTGGGGCCGATGATGGCGTTGAGCGGCCCGGATGCCAGCTCCAGCGACACCTGGTCCACCGCCAGCAGGCCGCCGAAGCGCTTGGTCAGGCCGCGAATGTCGAGGGCGGGGGCGGCCATGGCGTCAGGCCTTCCGTGCCGCGGCGGACGTGGTGTCGGCGGGCGCCTCGTCGGGCTGTGCGCCGCCGCCGAACAGCCGGCCCGTCACGTCGTGCCAGATCCCGGCAAGGCCCCGCGGCGCGAACATGACGACGATGATGGCGATGGCGCCCACGGCCAGCAGATAGTGCTCCCAGATCGTGGACACGACCTCCCGGAAGAGGATGAGCGCGGCCGTGCCGAAGAAGGGACCGAGCAGGCTCGCCGTGCCGCCCACGATGGCCCACACCACCGCCTCGCCCGAGACGTGGTAGAACATGAAGGACGCCGAGGCATAGCGCCCGAAGTAGGCGAACATCGCGCCGGCGAGGCCGGCCACAGCGCCTGCGATCACGAAGGCGATCAGGCGCGTGAGATAGACGTTGATGCCGATCAGCGCCGCCCGCCTGTCGTTCTCGCGCACGGCCCGGAAGGCGACGCCGAGGGGGCTCGCCAGGATGCGCGCCATCAGCAGGTAGCAAAGCCCGGTCATGGCGGCGATGAAGTAGTACTGCACGGTCTGGTCCGCGAGCGACAGCTCGAAGTCGCCCCATTTGAACAGCACGGGCAGCGTGAATGGCGTGCCGTCGTCGCCCCCCGTGAGGGGCTTGGCGCTCATCGCGGCGAAATAGAAGATCAGCGAGAAGACGACGGTGATGATCGCGAAGTAGTGCCACGTGAGGCGCACCGCCAGGACGCCCGCCACGACCGCCATCACGGTGGCTGCGGCGATCCCGATGGCGAGTGCGGTCCAGAACCCGACGCTCCAATGGGCGATCGAGAGGGCGACGCCGTACATGCCGAAGCCGAAATAGAGCGCCTGGCCGAACGACAGCAGTCCGACGTAGCCGAACAGCAGGTTGACGCTGGCCGCGAGCAGCGACCAGATCAGGATCTCCGCGCAGACGTTGACCCAGAAGCTCGCGCCCAGCATCGGCAGCACGATGGGCACCGCCAGCAGCCCCGCGATCAGCACCAGTATGGCCAGCCGCTGGAACGTCGCCTTGGTCATCGCGTCGCCCCGGCGAACAGGCCGTGCGGTCGCAGCAGCAGCACGCCGCTCATTATGGCGAGCGAGAGGATGCGGGCGACGGTCGGGTTGGTGAAGCTGGTGACAAGGCCTTCGAGGACAGCGAGCAGGATGGCGGCCGCCACCGTGCCCTGCAGGTTGCCGAGGCCGCCGATGACCACCGCCATGAAGCAGAACGGCAGGATGTCCACACCGGTGCGGAACTCGACCGTGGTGATGGGCGCCGCAATGACGCCGCCGAGCAGGGCCATGGCCGTGCCCAGCGCGAAGGTGAACGCCGCCACCTGCGAAACGGGGATGCCGAGGGCGGTCGCCGTTTCCGGATCGTGGCGCACGGCACGGATCCAGGTGCCGAGCTTCGTGCGGCTGAGGAACAGGAAGAACGCCGAAAGGCCGATCACCGCGAAGGCGGCTGCGACGAGACGGTAAACGTCGTAGTCGAGGCCGAAAAGCGGGATGGTGCCCTCGACGGGGGCGGGCATGCGCCGCGGCTGCGGCCCGTAGCTGGCGCGCACCATCTCCTGCATCACCATGGACAGGCCGAATGTCGTGACGATGGTGAGCGAGGCCACCCGGATCGTCGGGCGGATGACGACGCGCTCGAGCGCATAGCCGAGCCCGAGGCCGAGCAGGGGCACGATCAGCAGCGCCAGCCAGAACGAGCCCGTGGATTGCGTGATGACGAGGCCGCCTACCGTGCCGAGCATGAAGAAGTCGCCATGCGCGACATTGATGATGTCGAGAAGGCCGAAGATGATGGAGAGACCCAGTGCGATGAGAGCGATGATGAGTCCCCAGACGAGTCCGTTGACCGCGAGGGCCAGCACCACATCCATCACGCAGCCTTTCCTTCGAGTGCGACAGCTTCCGGGGGTGACGGGGAGCGATCTTGACGGGGCCTCCATGGGCTGTCAAGTCGTCTGGACTGGTTGTGCGACAGCAAGCAACAATTGCCTTTGATTTCGGCATTCTGACGGACATATTGCTGTCGGACTATGCAGACAGTATATGTGGAACGACAGGCGTTTCTGTTTGCCGGCATCGTCGGGCGGCCCTGCGCACGCGGGGCCAGCAGCAGGCGACGCCCCACCGAGGTCGGACCGCGACATGTCACTGGAACGCGCCCTTGTCGAGCTCGGCCTCAACGAGACGGAGGCCCGGTTCTATCTCGCTGCGCTCGAACTCGGCCAGGCCCCGGTCCGGGAGGTTGCGCAGAAGGCGGGCATCAGCCGCACCAACGCCTACGACGTCTGCACCAGGCTTGCCGAGCACGGGCTCATCGCGCAGACGCCGGGCGCGCCCGGCCAGAGCATGCTGGTGGTCGCCGAGCGCCCCGAGCATCTGGTCGAGCTGATCGAGCAGCGCCGAAAGCGCGCGCTCGAGGTGCTGCCGGAGCTGCGCTCGCTCCACAACACCTCGCGCTCGAAGCCGCGCGTGCGCTATTTCGAGGGGCCGGAAGGCATCAAGAGCGTGCTCGACGATACGCTCGACTGCGCCGACAAGCGCGTCTGCGGCATCCTGTCGATGCGCGATCTCTACGAGGTGCCGGGGCGGGAGTGGATGGACGATTTCGTACGACGCAGGATCGCCGGCGGCATCTTCCTGCGGGCGATCCGCTCGGCCGAGACCGAGGTTCACGATCTCTGGCAGACGAGTGCAGCGGACCTGCGGGAGTCGCGCTATGCGCCCGCGGATTTCATGTTCACGATGACCACCTACATCTACGACGACCACGTCGCCGTCATTTCCTCTCGGCGCGAGAACTTCGCCATGACCATCCAGAGCGCGGAATTCGCCATGATGCAGCGCAACCTGTTCAACGCCCTGTGGGCTGCCAGCCAGCCCCTGGCTCGGGTCCGTCGGAGTGCGCGGCGGCGCACCGCCGTCGCCGATGCCCAGCGCTAGCAGGAGGCCGCGCATGCCCCTCGCCATTTCATATCGAAAGGCTCACAGATGACCGTCGCGTACCCCCGCTTCAAGGCCGCGAGCTGCCACGTGGCGTCCGTCTTCCTCGATGCCGCGCGCACGGTCGACAAGGCCGTCGACCTCATCGCCGAAGCAGCCCGCAACGGCGCGGCGCTGGTCGCCTTCCCGGAGTCGTTTCTGCCGGGCTTCCCAATCTGGGCGGCCGTGCGCGCCCCCATCTACAACCATGACTTCTTCCGGCGGCTCGTCTCCGAAGCCATCCTGATCGACGGGCCGGAGATGCAGCGCCTGCAGGCGGCGGCCCGCAAGAACGCCATCACCGTATCCCTCGGCTTCACCGAAGGGACGAAGGCGAGTGTCGGCTGCATCTGGAACTCCAACGTCCTCATCGGCCCGACCGGCGCGATCCTCAATCATCATCGCAAGCTCGTGCCGACCTTCTTCGAGAAGTTGATCTGGGCGAGCGGGGATGCCCGGGGCCTGCGCGTCGTCGACACGGAGATCGGCCGCGTCGGCATGCTCATCTGTGGCGAGAACACCAACCCGCTGTCGCGCTTCACGCTGATGGCCGAGGGCGAGCAGGTGCACATCTCGACCTATCCCCCGTTCTGGCCGACGCGCCCGCCGACGGAGCAGGGGGCTTACGATCTCAGGCGCGCGATCGAGATCCGAGCCGGCGCGCATGCCTTCGAGGCGAAGTGCTTCAACATCGTCTCCTCCGGCTTCACGGATCGGAGCATGGCGGAGGCCATCGCCGGGGCCGACGCCGATATCATGGCGATCATCGAGGCGTCGCCCCGCAGCGTCTCGATGGTGCTCGATCCCAGCGGCTCGGTGGTCGGTACGCCGCTCAGCGCGGACGAAGGCGTGCTTTACGCCGACATCGATGTGGCGCAATGTGTGGAGCCCAAGCAGTTCCACGATGTTGTCGGCTACTACAACCGCTTCGACATCTTCCATCTCTCGGTCGATCGCAGCCCGCAGGTTCCCGCGCGGTTCGAGGACGCGGCCGCGGGCGACGGGCGCACGGTCGGGACCGGCGGGCGCGAGGTCGGATGTACGCGAAAAGAGGACTGAGACCATGATCAAGCGTTTGACTGGCGCCGTCGCCACGCGCAGCCGTGCCGTCATCCACGATGGCCTGGTTTTCACGGTGGCGACGGCCGCCAACAAATCCGGCGACATGTTCGCGCAGACCCGCGACGCGCTCGCAGCCATCGAGGCGACGCTGGCTGAAGCCGGCACGTCGAAATCGCGCATCCTGAGCGCGACGGTCTACATCGCCGACATGGCGCGCAAGCCCGAGATGAACCGCGCCTGGGATGCGTGGGTCGATCCCTCAAACCCGCCGCAGCGGGCGTGCATCGGTGTCGAGCTCGAGGCCGACACGCTGGTCGAGATCCTGGTTACGGCCGCCGCCTGAGCGCACGAGACGTCTCTGTGCGGGAGGCTCCCGGTACGGCAAAGGCGTGAGGAGGGTGAGGCATGGCAAAAGTTCTGACCGCGCTGCTCGCACTTGTGCTGCTGACGACCACGCCGGCGCGCGCCGACGACGAGGCGGACTGCCGGGTCCGCGGTGACTGGCCCACTATCGTCAGGGGCTGCTCCGGTGTCATCGCGCGCACGCCCCGCGAGGCCTGGCCCTACATCAATCGCTCATGGGCGCTCGAACGGCTCAAACGCTTCGAGGAAGCCCTGGCCGATGCCGATCAGGCCCTTCGGCTCGATCCCCGCGCCGCCATAGCCTACGTCAATCGCGCTGCGGCGCTGATCGGACTGAAGCGCTACGATCTCGCGCTCGAGGACTGCGAGAGCGCGCTGCAGATCGACAGCCGTAACGTGCTGGCCTACCTCAATCGTGGCTATGCCTACGAGCAATTGCGCCGACGCGATCTGGCCATCGAGGCCTACCGGCAGGCGCTCGCCCTGCAGCCCGGTCACGCCTACGCGCAACAGGCCCTGAAGCGCCTGGGCGCATCCCCCTGACGCCGGCTCCGCCGCGGCCGCCTGATCTGGTCGCCGCTGACACCTCGCCAAATGACGAACGCCCCCGGCCCGCGTACGCGCGCCAGGGGCGTCATATCAGAGGCTGAGCCAGTCGGCCCCAGATCGCTCAGGCGCAGATCGCTCAGGCGCCAGCGGGCGTCTCGCCCTCGGCTGGCTCGTCCTCGCGAGAGGGCCCCTCGTCGAACTCGGCATCGGGATCGTAGGTCTCGAGTTCCAGCGCCTCGTCCTTGATGACCGTCACGTCCTCACCGCGGGCCTGCCGTGCGGCCTCCTCCTCGGTACGCGCGACGTTGACGCCCACCTTCACCAAAACCTCGGGATGCAGCGCCACGCGGACCTCACTGACGCCGAGCATCTTGATGGGGCGGTCGAGCTGCACCTGCTGGCGGTCAACGGAGAAGCCACCGGCCGTGACGACCTCGGCGATGTCGCGCGTGGAGACGGAGCCATAGAGCTGACCCGTATCGCCGGCCTGACGAATGACGACGAAGGACTGGCCCTCGAGCTTGGTCGCGACGGCCTCGGCCTCCGCTTTGGCCTCGAGGTTGCGGGCCTCGAGCTGGGCGCGCTGGCCCTCGAAGAGCTTGAGGTTGTCAGGGTTGGCGCGGAGCGCCTTGCCCTGGGGCAGAAGGTAGTTGCGGGCGAAGCCGTCCTTGACCTTGACGACGTCTCCCATCTGGCCGAGGCGGCCGATGCGCTCGAGTAGGATCACCTGCATAGTCTCATCTCCGGATCTGCAAAGGTTGTCATTCGGGGGTGTTTCGATGTGTCGGTGGGCCGGGAGGCGCAGCCCCGGGGCCGCGCGGCGGCGAACCGCCGAATTTCTGGCGTAGGCCGAGCATGCCTTCGGCGAGGCCGACGAGCGCCACGGCGATGAGCCCGTAACCCGAAAGAAAGAGCACGGCGAAATAGGTCGCGCCCAGGATCATCGGCCGCATGGCGTGGTTGCGCGAGGCGTAATGGATGACGGCGAGCCCGAGCATGGCGAAGCTCAGGAAGAAGGCGCCGGCAAACCCGCTGCCGATGAGGCGGGGCAGGCCCGGCAGGAAGGTCAGCGCCAGCGCGCCGGCGAGAGCCAGTGAAAAGCCCGGCGGCAACTCAATGCCGGCAATGTCCGGCCAGGGGCGCGGCAGGCGGCCGGAAGCGCGCGTGATGCGGCCGGCCAGCCAGAAATTGAGGAGCGTCGTGATCAGCCAGGACGAGGCCAGGGCGCCGGGCAGCACCGTCAGGAAGATGCGGGCGAGGTTGGCGATGTCGGAATCAGTTAGCTTCTTCGCTGGTGCGAGGCCCGGCAAGTCCTGTGTCAGCGTCCTCTTGATGACCTCGCGCATGACTTTGAGCTGCTGCTCGCTGTCGCTGCCGAGCACGAGAACGACGATCATGGCGAGCGCTCCGGCCATGACGGCGGCCCATGCCACCAACCGGCCGATGGGGTACCACTCGACGCCGGCGGGCTGGGTCGTGACGATGCCGTCGCCGGACGAGGCGGCCGGCCGGTTCAGGTACACGAGGTAGCAGAGAATGGCGACCGGCAAGCCTTGGGAGATGAAGAAGGCGAGCCCGGCGATGGCATTGGCGGCGGCGCCGACGAGGAACGCGCCCGTGACGGCCGCGATGATGGCCGAGACGGCGCCCCATCCCAGCCCGGCCAGGAACATGGGCAGGGGGGCTAGGACGTAGAGCAGCAGGCGCGTCGGCAATGGGCCAATCGTCGCCGATGCGAACAGCACCGCCGAGGCCAGTCCGGCGCCGAGGCCGATGAGAAGATAGTACTGCATCCGCGTAGCTGTCCCGCAAAGGTGCGGTTAGAGGCCCGGCACACGACCGGCCCCAACCCGTAGAAGACTGCGGGGCGGCGCGATTGCCGCCCCAGTCGAGCGTCTCTGCGCGCCTACTTCAGAATGTAGGGCAGCAGACCGAGGAAGCGGGCGCGCTTGATGGCCTTGGCCAGTTCGCGCTGCTTCTTGGCCGAGACGGCCGTAATGCGGCTCGGCACGATCTTGCCGCGCTCGGAAATGTAGCGCTGCAGGAGGCGAATGTCCTTGTAATCGATCTTCGGCGCCTTGTCCCCGGAGAAGGGGCAGGTCTTGCGGCGGCGATAGAACGGGCGGCGTGTCGGCAGCTGAGATACGTCGGTCATTGTCACTCTCCCTCAGCCCTATTCGCGCCCACGGGGCTCGTCGCCCCCACGATCGCTCCGGAAACCACCGCGCTCGCCGCCACGGTCTCCGCGCGGCGGGCCGCCACGGTCGCCGCGATCTCCTCGGTCGCCACGATCACCCCGGAAGCCACCGCCGGGACGGTCGCCTCGCGGGCCGCCACGTCCACGGAAGCCCTCGTCGCCATCGCGTCCGCGCCCGCCGCGGCGGTCGTCACGATCGCTGCGGCGCATCATGGCGGAAGGCTCGGTCTCGTGCTCTTCGACGCGCACGCTCAGGAAGCGGATGATGTCGGTCGACAAGCCCATGCGACGCTCCATCTCGGCGAGGGCCGCCGGCGGGCAGTCGAGGTTCATCAGCGTGTAATGGGCTTTGCGGTTCTTCTTGATCTTGTAGGCGAGGGACTTGACGCCCCAGTATTCGGTCTTGCTGACCGTGCCGCCACCTTCCTCCAGGATGCCCTGGAACTCCTTGGTGAGGCTTTCGACCTGCTGCTGACTGACGTCCTGGCGCGCCAGGAAGACATGCTCGTAAAGCGGCATGAAGCGACCTTTCCTTTGTCTGGCTCTCCCCCTCGGCGCATAGCCCCTTTTGAGCCGTCGACCGCGAACGCGGAGGAAAGGCCCAACAGGACAACTCGAAAGAGCGAAGACACCGGGAGCCGGACACATGTCCCGCCTCGGGAATCCCGAGACCCCCCGTTCAGCCCTCGACCGAGATGGAGAAAACGCGCCAGTTATACGGAATTCGGCGCATCCGGCAAGTGGAATTGCGTCACAATCGCCGGCTCCGAGCCGACCTGCGCCTGTCACAGCGGGCCGCGAGCCCGGCGTCGTCGGGCTTGACAGGGGTGGGGAGGCGGTGGTTAGCCCCTTGCTCAGAGAAGCGGACGGCCCGACCCGGCGTCGGCCGTCGATGTGATTTCACCCCCATTTCGGTTGTCTCCACATGACCACAGCTTTCGTATTTCCGGGCCAGGGCAGCCAGGATGTCGGCATGGGCCGCGCCCTCGCAGAGCGGTTCGCGTCGGCCCGCGCCGTCTTCGAGGAGGTGGATGCGGCCCTCGGCGAGCCGCTCTCGCGCATCATGTGGGAGGGCCCCAAGGACACGCTGACGCTGACCGAGAATGCGCAACCCGCCCTGATGGCCGTATCGCTGGCCGCGGTTCGCGTGCTCGAGGTGGAGTTCGGCGTCAAGGTCGCGGAGCGCGCGAAGTTCGTGGCGGGGCACTCGCTCGGCGAGTATTCGGCCCTCGCCGCAGCCGGAACCTTCTCGATCGCCGATGCGGCCCGGCTGCTCAAGACCCGCGGGCAGGCCATGCAGCGTGCGGTTCCGGTCGGGGAGGGCGCCATGGCGGCGCTCCTCGGCGTCGGCGTGGACGTCGGCCGCAAGCTGGCCGAGGCGGCGAGCCAGGGCGAGGTCTGCCAGGTCGCCAACGACAACGAGCCCGGGCAGGTCGTCATCAGTGGCGCCAAGTCGGCGATCGACAGGGCCGCCGGCCTCGCCAAGGAGCATGGCGTGCGCCGCTTCCTGCCGCTGACGGTGAGCGCCCCCTTCCATTGTGCGCTGATGCAACCTGCCGCCGACGTCATGGCCGAGGCGCTGGCGGCCGTCGCCATGAAGGCGCCCGTCGTCCCCGTCGTGAGCAACGTGCTGGCGGCTGCCATCAGCGATCCCGCAGAGATCAGGACGCGCCTCGTCGAGCAGGTCACCGGCACGGTGCGCTGGCGCGAGTGCGTCTCCTACATGGCCGCGAACGGCGTCATGCAACTCTGCGAAATCGGGTCGGGCAAGGTCCTGACCGGTCTCGCGCGGCGCATCGAGGGCGCGCTCACCGCGCTTTCGGTCGGCACGCCGGAGGAGGCCGAGGCAGTCGCCAAGGCCCTGACACAATAATCAGGACGTGGAGGAGCGCGCGATGTTCTCGTTGACTGGAAAAGGGGCATTGGTCACCGGCGCCACAGGTGGCATCGGCGAGGCCGTGGCCAAGGCGCTGCATGCGCAAGGGGCGACCGTGGCCATCTCGGGCACCCGGCGCGAGCGGTTGGAGGCGCTGGCGGGCGAGCTTGGCCAGCGTGTGCACGTGCTGCCCTGCAACCTCTCCGACCGCGCAGCCGTCGCCAAGCTTGCGGCGGAGGCCGAGACGGCCGTCGGTCAGCTGGACATCATCGTCAACAATGCCGGCATCACCAAGGACAACCTCTTCATGCGCATGAGCGACGAGGAGTGGGATCAGGTCCTGGCGGTCAATCTGACGGCGGCCTTCACGATCATGCGGGCGGGCATCCGCAACATGATGCGCCGGCGCTACGGCCGCATCGTCAACATCACGTCGATCAGCGGCTTCTTCGGCAATCCCGGCCAGGCCAACTACTCCGCCTCGAAGGCGGGGCTCGTCGGCATGACCAAATCCGTCGCGCGCGAGGTGGCCGCGCGGGGCATCACGGCCAACTGCATTGCGCCGGGCTTCATCGCCACCCCGATGACCGACGCGCTCAACGAGAAGCAGACTCAGGCGATCGCCGCCGCGATCCCCGCCGCAGCCTTCGGAAAGCCTTCCGATATCGCCGCGGCAACGGTATATCTTGCAAGTGATGAAGCAGCTTATATCACTGGGCAGACACTCCATATCAACGGCGGCATGTTGATGGTATAGGAGGGCTCGGAGGCCACTTTCCGCTTCCATCGGACGCTCCTGTGAGTGGCATTCGGGCCCGCTAGCCAAGGCTTGTGAAGTGTGTTAATGCCGCAAGCTATAGGGGTCTGCGTCGGGCTGCATGAGCTCGGGGGACGGGTATCACCGACCAGAGCCTAAAGCCGGTTTGATCGATGTCACGCCTCCGCTGCCGGAGCGTTTCGGTAGGCGCGGACTCGATTGGAATCATCCGCTGGCTTCTGCGGGCGGATACGTGATGAATGAGTAGCACCGTGCATGCGCCGCTCGACGGCGGATGCGTCAACATAACGAGACTTGGTGAAGGCGAGGCGAGAGATATGAGCGACGTCGCAGAGCGCGTGAAGAAGATCGTCGTAGAGCACCTGGGCGTCGAGGCCGAGAAGGTGACGGACAACGCCAGTTTCATCGACGATCTGGGCGCGGACAGCCTGGATACGGTCGAGCTCGTGATGGCGTTCGAGGAAGAGTTCGGCTGCGAGATCCCCGATGATGCCGCCGAGCACATCCTGACGGTCGGCGACGCCGTCAAGTTCCTCGAGAAGAACGCCAACGCTGCCTGAGCTTCGGGCACGTTGGCGGAGCAGCGCACGAATGAGACGCTGCTCCTGACCCTGCCAGTCTGACGACGCGTTCCAGCCTAACGCCGGAACGGGTCGATGGCGCAGGGTCCCCATCTCAGTCTGCGGGACCGTCCGGGCAATTGCAGAGCACGCGGTTCCGGTGTTGCGCGGGGACAGCGTATGCGACGGGTCGTCATTACAGGTCTCGGTCTGGTCACGCCGCTCGGCTGTGGCGTCGATGCGTCGTGGCAGCGGCTGCTGGCCGGCGAAAGCGGGGCCCGCAGGGTCACCGAGTTCGAAGTCTCCGACATCGCCTGCCAGATCGCCTGCTTCATTCCGCGCGGCAAGGACGGTGCGGGGGCGTTCAACGCCGACGACTGGATGGAGCCCAAGGAGCAGCGCAAGGTCGACGATTTCATCGTCTACGCCATGGCTGCTGCGGATCAGGCGTTGGCCGATTCCGGCTGGACGCCGCGCACGGAAGCCGAGCGCACCAGCACCGGCGTTCTGATCGGCTCCGGCATCGGCGGATTGTCCGGCATCGCCGACACGTCGATCCTGCTCAAAGAGAAGGGGCCACGGCGTGTGAGCCCGTTCTTCATCCCCGGTCGGCTCATCAACCTCGCCTCGGGCTACGTCTCGATCAAGCACGGCCTCAAGGGGCCCAACCATGCGGTTGTGACGGCCTGTTCGACGGGTGCGCACGCGATTGGCGACGCCGCGCGGCTGGTGGCGCTGGGCGACGCCGACGTCATGGTGGCCGGTGGCACGGAATCTCCCATCTGCCGCATCGCTCTCGCCGGCTTCGCGGCCTGCCGGGCGCTGTCGACCGGCTTCAACGATCAGCCCACGAAGGCCTCGCGGCCCTACGATCGCGACCGTGATGGCTTCGTCATGGGAGAAGGCGCAGGCATCGTCGTGCTCGAGGACTACGAGCACGCCAAGGCACGCGGCGCGCATATCTACGCCGAGATCATCGGCTACGGCATGTCGGGCGACGCCTTCCACATCACGGCGCCGGCCGAGACGGGCGACGGTGCCTACCGCTGCATGCAGGCGGCGCTGAAGCGGGCGGGCATCCAGGCGAGCGATATCGATTACGTCAACGCCCACGGCACGTCGACGCCGATGGGCGACGAGATCGAGCTCGGCGCCGTGGAGCGGTTGTTCGGCAACGCCGCCGGCAAGCTCGCCATGTCGTCGACGAAGTCCGCCATCGGACATCTTCTCGGCGCGGCCGGAGCGGTCGAGGCGATCTTCTCGGTTCTGGCCATGCGCGACAACATCGCGCCGCCCACGCTGAACCTGGACAATCCGTCCGTCGATACGGCGATTGATCTCGTGCCGAAGCAGGCCAAGACGCGCGAGATCAATACGGTCTTGTCCAATTCGTTCGGCTTCGGCGGCACGAACGCGTCGTTGATCATGCGCGCGGTCAACTGAGCGACACCCGACAACGGTCGCAGAAACCACGAGCCAAAGCCGGCACGGCGACGGTGTGCCGGCGGGTGCCGCGTGGCGCTGCGACATCCTGGTCGGACACCCGGCTCATCCCCAGCTTTTGCCATATTTCCCCTTAGAGTTCGGTGCTCGGAGGTGGAAAAGGGTATCGAGTCACGTGATCAACCACCGCACGCGCGACAGAGAGCCTTACTGGGAGCCGGGCATGAGCCAACGGATGCATGATGGTGGGCCGCATCGACAAGCCGCACTGGGCGCCATGCCGCGCAGCCCCTCCGAGGCCCTCGAGCCGGCGCGGGCGCCGGAGCCGCCACGCGGACGCAGGGTTCGCTCGGAATCGACGTGGCTCGGACCCGTCGTCCGCCGTCTCAGCGCGATCTTCACGCTGCTGCTGCTGGCCATGGTCGCTGCCGGCGGCGGCGCCGCCTTCATGAAGCACGTGTTCGACCAGCCGGGACCGCTGGCGCAGTCGGCGATCTTCGTCGTCCCGCGCGGTGAGGGCGTCAACGAGATCGCCTCGCGCCTCGAGAAGGAGGGCGTGATCAGCGACCGCCGCCTGTTCGTGGCGAGCCACCTGTACTTCCGAATCGCCAACCGCAAGCGGCAGGTGCAACTCAAAGCGGGCGAGTACGAGATCCGTCCCCACGCCAGCATGCGCCAGGTTCTCGACGTCCTCGTCGAAGGGCGCACGGTGCAGAACAAGATCACCATTCCCGAAGGGCTGACGAGTCAGCAGATCGTGCAGCGCCTGCGCGCCATGACCGGTCTCACGGGCACCATCGGCGAGATCCCGCCCGAAGGCACGCTCCTGCCCGACACCTACAAGTTCGCGCGCGGCATGACCCGCAAGGATGTGATCGCGCGCATGACGGCGGAGCACAGGAAGTTCGTCGCCAGGGCCTGGGCCGAGCGCAAGCCGGACCTGCCGCTGAAGTCGCTCGAGGAGGCGCTGATCCTCGCCTCGATCGTGGAGAAGGAGACGGGCCGCTCGGACGAGCGCGAGCGCGTTGCGGCGGTCTTCATCAATCGCCTGCGCAAGGGCATGCGGCTCGAATCGGACCCGACCATCATCTATGGCATCGTCGGCGGCAAGGGCTCGCTCGGACACCCCATCCTGAAGAGCCAGAAAGAGCAGCGCACGCCCTACAACACGTATTACATCCCGGGCCTGCCACCGACCCCGATTTGCAATCCGGGTCGGGCCGCGATCCTGGCAACGCTCAACCCTGCCACGACGAAGGAGCTGTTCTTCGTCGCTGACGGGTCGGGCGGGCATGCGTTCTCGGAGACGCTGGCGCAGCACAACGCCAATGTCGTGCGCTGGCGCAAGTTCGTGCGTGAGATGCGCGCCCGCGAGGCCGCGGCCAAGGAAGCCGCAGCGAAGCAGGCAGCGGCCAGGCCGCCAGCTCCGCAGCCCGCGCCAATCGCGGTGCCGACACCGCCCGCTCCCGTATCGCCGCCAGCGGCGCAACTCGCGCCACCTGCGCCCGCGCCATCGCCGCCCGCGAAAGCGGCCGTTCCCGTCGCAGCGCCGCCCGCTCGTCAGGCCGGTGGCCCGGAGACGATGGAAGTACCCTTGCCCGTCCGCAAGCCGCGCATCAGCCGCAACTAGGGATCGTGCGGCCGCAGAAGCGCTGGGTAAAGCAAGCGACGGGTGCCGAGGCTTCCTTCTGCCGCACAGGCGTCCTATGGTGTGGCGAACGAATCTCAGGGTCCGACGCGCCAGCCATGACCGTCGCCAGCATGACAGGATTTGCACGCTCCGACGGGTCCACCGGCGGGCTGACGTGGCATTGGGAGATCAAGAGCGTCAACGGCCGCGGCCTCGACGTGCGGCTTCGCCTCCCCCCCGGCTTCGAAGACCTCGAGCCGAAGATCCGGGAGCTGTGTGCCGGCAAGCTGACCCGCGGCAGCATCGCAGGTCTCCTCAACGTCAAGCGCGAGGCCGGCGTTACCAGCATCAGGCTGAACGAGGAGGTGCTCGGGCAGGTGCTCGATGCCGCCGAGCGGCTGAGGGCACGCGCGCCGGGCGCTAGCTATAGCGTCGAAGGCCTGCTGCAGATCCGCGGCGTCCTCGACTACGCCGAGACCGAGGAAACCGACGGTGAGCGACAGCAGCGCAATCAAGCCATCCTTGCCGGCTTCGCCGCAGCACTCGACGGCGTCGTCGAGATGCGCCGCCAGGAAGGAGCGCGTCTCGTCGGCCTCATCCGGGACCACGTCGCACGCATCGTCCACCTCGTCGAGACCGTGGAGGCGTCGCCACTGCGCCAGCCTGAAGTCATCCGCGAGCGTCTTCGCGCGCTCGTCGCCCGCCTGACGGACGCCACGCCCGCGCTGGACCCGGATCGGCTCTATCAGGAAGCCGTGCTGCTGGCCGCCAAGGCCGACATCGAGGAAGAGGTGCAACGCCTGCGGGCGCATTGCGAGGCCGCAACGGAGCTGCTGGCGGCCCGGGAGCCCGTCGGGCGACGGCTCGATTTCCTCGCCCAGGAGTTCAACCGGGAAGCCAACACGCTCTGCTCGAAGTCGACCTCCGCCGAGGTGACCCGGGTCGGCCTCGAGCTCAAGTCCGTCATCGATCAACTCCGCGAGCAGGTGCAGAACGTTGAGTGAGCCGATCGACATTGCGCGCCGTGGCCTGCTGTTCGTGCTGTCCTCGCCGTCCGGAGCGGGCAAGACCACGCTCTCGAAGGCGTTGCTGGCTGCGGAGCCCGACTTGAGCATGTCGTTGTCCGCGACGACGCGCGCGCCGCGGCCCGGCGAGGTGGACGGCGTAGACTATGATTTTCTCGACATGGAACGCTTCGAGGCGATGCGCGCGGCGGGCAAGTTCCTGGAGTGGGCGCGCGTCTTCAACAATTGCTACGGCACCCCCAAGGCCCCGGTTCTCGCCGCCCTGCAAAAGGGCGCGGACATCCTCTTCGACATCGACTGGCAGGGCGCCCAGCAGTTGCGCGGCCAGCTTGCCGCCGACACGGTGACGGTTTTCATCCTGCCGCCCAGCGCCGCCACGCTGCGCGCGCGCCTCAGCCAACGCGCCCAGGACAGCGCCGAGGTGGTGGCCGAACGCATGAGCGCGGCTGCGGCCGAGATCAGCCACTGGGCGGAGTACGACTACGTCATCGTCAACTCGGACATTCAGGACAGCCTGATGCGCCTGCGCGCCATTCTCGCGGCCGAGCGGGCCAAGCGAAACCGGCTGACCGGTCTGAGCGCCTTCGTGCGGGGCCTGCAGAGCGAGCTCTGATCTCTTTCTCCCCAGACGGTCGAGAAAATGACGCCCGCCTCAGCGGGGCGTGCAGCCGAGCCGTGT
Source organism: Hyphomicrobiaceae bacterium (assembly GCA_041397725.1). Lineage (GTDB taxonomy): Bacteria > Pseudomonadota > Alphaproteobacteria > Rhizobiales > Hyphomicrobiaceae > JAGRKR01. The sequence continues at coordinate 130,530 of JAWKVZ010000001.1, forward strand.
CGCCTCGTGGGTGAGCCGCACGAAATCGGCGACAGACAGGGCTTCGGCCCTGGCCTGGGGATCGATGCCGGCGGCAGCGAGCAGGGGCTCAACGTCGGGCGTCAGTGTCTTGAGGCTCGAGCGCAGCATCTTGCGGCGCTGACCGAAAGCCGCAGCGGTCACGCGGGAGAGCATTGCCACGCTGATGCCGGGCTCCGGTTGCGCGGTGGGACGGATTTCCACCAGGCAGGAGTCCACCTTCGGCGCGGGCGTGAAGGCGCGGGCGGGCAGGCGCATGACGATACGCGCCTCAGCGCGCCATTGCGCGAGGATGGAGATGCGGCCGTAGCTCTTGGTGTGCGGCGTCGCGACGATCCGCTCGCCGACCTCCTGCTGGAACATCAGCACGAGCCGGTCGTACCAGGGCGGCCAAGGCTCGGTCTCCAGCCAGTTGGCGAGCAGGGGAGTGGCGACGTTGTAGGGGAGGTTGGCCACGAGGCGCACGGGTCCGGAAACACGGCTCCGCCAGTCGATCGACAGCGCGTCGGCGAAGACGACCTCGAGCCGGCCGGGATAGTGGGCGCCAATGGCGTGGAGGGCGGGCGCGCAGCGCTCGTCGCGCTCGACAGCGAGGACCCGTCCCGCACCCTCCGCGAGCAGGGCGCGGGTCAGTCCGCCGGGTCCCGGCCCGATCTCGACGACGGTCATGCCATCGAAGGGGCCGGCGAGCCGCGCGATGCGGCGCGTGACGTTGAAATCGAGGATGAAATTCTGCCCGAGGCTGCGCTTGGCCGTGAGGCCGAGTTCGGCGATGACCTGGCGCAGGGGCGGCAGGCCGTCGAAGGCCGTCGAGGTCTCGGCTGGCGGGCTCACATGCAACCGTTTCCGCCGCGCTGGCGGGCGTGCGCCGCGGCGAGGCGCAGCGCCGCGACGAGGCTGCTCGGGGAGGCCCGTCCGCTGCCGGCGATGTCGAAGGCGGTGCCATGGTCGGGAGACGTGCGCACGAACGGCAGGCCGAGCGTGACGTTCACGGCGGAATCGAAGGAGAGCATCTTGATCGGGATGAGCCCCTGGTCGTGATACATCGTGAGAACCGCGTCGTAGGTGCTCCGCGCCGCGGCGTGAAAGAGGGTGTCGGCGGATCGCGGGCCGATCAGCGCGAGGCCGCGCTGGCGCAGTTCGGCGACGGTCGGAGCGATGACCTCGACTTCCTCGCGTCCTATGCTGCCGCCTTCGCCCGCGTGCGGGTTGAGACCGGCGACGGCGATGCGCGGCGCGGGAATGGCGAAATCGCGCACGAGCGCTGTGTGCATGATCTCAATCGTCTCGACGATCAGCTCGCGCGTGATCGCACGGGGCACGTCTGCGATGGGAATGTGGATGGTCAGGGGCACGACGCGCAGCGCCTCGGAAGCGAGCATCATCACCGAGCGCGGCTGCGGCATGTGCCATTCGCGCGCCGCCAGCTCGGCCAGAAACTCGGTGTGGCCGGGATGGCGGAATCCGGCCTTGTAAAGCACGTCCTTGGCGATGGGATTGGTGACGACGGCGCTGACGTGGCCGGCGGCGAGGTCGGCGACGGCCCGCTCAATGGCCGCGATCACCATGCCGGCCGTTTCGGCGCGAGGCTGGCCGGCCGTGACGCCGCCATCGCAGCGCCCCGTGGCGATCACCTCGAGCTCGGTGCCGCGGCCCATGCCGCTCGCCGGCGGTCCCTCGATCTCGCGCGTCTCCAGGGCGAGACCAAGCTGCACCGCCCGCTCGCGCAGGCACGCGGCGTCGCCGTAGACGATGAACGGCGGCAGCGACAGGGCGCGGCGCTCGCACCACGCCATGATGGCGATGTCCGGGCCGATCCCTGCCGGTTCGCCGATGGTGAGAGCCAGGGGCTTGGCGGTCATGCTGCGGGCGTATACACCGATTGAGCTCGCATCAGCAACTCAACGATACTCGCATTCCCCACGCTCGCGCAAAAACATGAGATGGCGCCGGGCCAGCAGATTGAACTCGCTCTGCCGGAGCTGATCTTCCGCGGCCTCGCGCTTCTTGTCGTCACCCTTCACCGTCTTGCGGCTGCACACGACAAACAACTCCACCCCGCCATCGCCCACCAGCGCCGGGATCATCTCACCGTCCTTGGCCTGCAGCAGCAGCGTGCGGACGGGGTCCTTGAGAGCGCTCGCCGGTCGCGTGCCGAGATCCTCGAACTTGGCGTTGGGCACGGCCTTCGCCAGGGTGGGCATCGACTTGCAGCCCTTGAAGCGGCGGCGCAGCGCGTTGGCCTCCGAATAGCGGCGCGCCATGAGCGCATCGTCGATGCGTCCGCTCAAGAGCAGCGAGATCTTCTGGATGCGCAACTCGACCTGAGCGGTGGTCGGGCTCGTGTCCTTGGCGAGCATGCGCTCGATGTCCTTCTCGCCGACGGCGATCTGATGTCCGTAACGGCGGCGCACCACCTCGCGCCAGGCGATGTCGGCATGGAACTTGATGCGCATCGCGGCGAGACTGGTGCCTTGTCCGGCCAGCACCTTGCCGAACTGCTCCTCGGAGAGCTTGTTGCGCTGGGCGATGGAGAGCACGATCTTCTTGACGTCTGCGGCGGATGGCTTGATGCCGAGGCGCTTGGCCTCCTGCACCTTGAGGCGCTCGTCAATCAATTCGCGCAAGGCCATCTTCCGCAGCTTCGGGCGGACCTCCGCCAGGGTCTGGCGGCGCAATCCCTCGACGAACTCCTTCTGCAGCGCCTGCACTTCGGCCTGCGAGCGCGGATTGCGCTTCATGGCAAAAGCGCGGAAGCGCTGATTGATTTCGGGCGACTTGAGCTTGGCGCGCAGGCGCTGGTTGACCTCGCTGGCGCCGAGCATCATCAGCGAAATGCGCTGATCGACATCGAATCGCGTGACCGGCTCGTCGTTGACGAGAGCAACGATCGTGACGCCGCCTTCGTCCTTCCGCACCCCCTTCTTGGCTGTCGCGGGCTTGCCCCCGCTGACGCTCGGCACGGCCACGCAGCTTGCTGCATAGACCGGAGCTGCAGCTACAGGCGCGAGCAGCATCCCTGCCAGAAGGGCACAAATTCCGGTGGTTCGCTTGGACATCACGTGGCGCGCGACCTCATGAATGGATTCGATTGTGCATCATAGCGATCTGGCCGATCTGTGGGATTCGGTTTTCCACAGCAGCGTGGCGGCAGCGTGGCATCGCCAGCGCCGGCGCGGTTGGCGCACACCGCGCCCAGCCGCGGGCGGAGTGTCAGAACTTCGGCGGCTGATTGAGCGTGTTGATCTGGCTCTGCACGGGATCGCTCTTGAACCCGTAGGCGCCGAGGTGCTTGAGCTCGAACCGGAGCATCACCGAGCGATCCGGCCGGATATCCTGGGTCGGATTGGTGATGAACGTCTCGGAGTAGTTCACGGAGACGACGAAGCACTCGTCCGCGTATTTCACGCCGATGGTGTCCTGCAGGCGCGTGCGGGCGTCGAGATCGTAGCGGAGCTGTCCGAGCAGGTACCAGTGGTCGGTCAGCTTGATCTGGGCGGTCTGCACGAGCTCCTGCTGGCTCGAGAACAGGCCGACCACCGGGTCATCCTTGGTATAGGAGTAGGTGACGGTGCCGGTGAACGGGCCCCAGCTGCCATAGGCTGAAACGTCGGACCGCCTGAGGGCCAAGTCGCGCTCGTCGAAGCGCGCTTGGCCGACGAAGCGCATGGAACTCGTGGGCGCGATGTAGAGGCCCGTGACATAGTCGGAGCGCCGTGTTTCGAGGCCGGTACCGGGCGTGAATGGCGTGCTGTCGGAGATCTGATAGCTCTGACCGAGAACGGCGCGCATGTAGGCGCCGCTCCTGAGCTGGAACGTGTACTGGATGCCGACGTTCGCGCGCGTGCCCGTCTCGATCCGATCGTAGCCCGAGAATTTGTCGACGTCGAACAGCAGCGTGTCGTCGAATACGAGGCTCAGCGCATCCTCGTTGGGCACGCGCTTGTTGGGCACCCAGGTCGGCCGCGCCACGATCTGCGCCGTCGGCTCGACGATATGGGTGGCGGTCTTCGTGTGCATCACCAGGGGGTACTGGTAGGTCATGGCGACGGTCGCCATGCCGCGTGTGATTGTTTCACGGCCATGGACGAGCCCGGTGTCGGGATCGAGCGCATTGGCGACGTAGTAGGCATCGCCGCGGACCTGCGCGAACGGCGTGAAGACCTGTCCGAGCCCGTCAATGAGGCGGCGACGCCACGTGAACTGCGCCACGACCCGGCTGCTCTCAGGTCCGGCGTCGCGCGTCAGGCTCATGACGTTGGAGTCGAACTTCAACTCGCCGCCGACCACGGGCCGCGCGAAGATGTAGTTGTAGTCGATGACCGGATGGACGCGCGCCTCGGAGTTGGACGTCTTCGTGTCGTCGAGCAGCAACCCGCCGAAGTGATAGAGATAGGCGCCGAAATAGTTACGGCCACGGATGCCCGTCATGTAGATCGTATTGACGCGGTCCGTCTGCAGGATGTTGTCGAGCTTGTAGAACCGCCGGAAGGCGTCGTCGCTCTCGAGCGTCACGTGCCAGCCGAGGTTCCACCACGAGGCGATGGCGAGCTGGCCTTTCGTCTCGACGCTGCCGCGCCAGCGATGCTCCAGTGGCCCCTTGGTGGTGGCGGTGATCTCGTCACGGTCGTCCTGATCGATGCCGGCGAACTTGATGGTGTACTGGCCGCGGGCCAGCCGATGCCGCCATTCGCCCTGCCAGAGCATGCCCTGTTTGGACGTGTACATCGGGTTGAACAGGAAGTCGTAGTTCGGCGACAGCGCGAAGTAGTACGGCGTCTGGATGGTCAGGCCGAGGTCTGTCGAGGTGCCGATCTCCGGCACGAGGAAACCGGAGCGCCGCTTCACCGAAGGGTCGGGATGGCTGAAGTAGGGCAGCCACATGACCGGCACGCCGAACAGCTCGAACGCCGCATCCTGATACGTGATCGAGGCCGCGGGCTGATCGTGAATGATGCGCTGGGCCTTGATGCGCCAGAGCACCGGCCGCGACGGGTCGGTCTTGCAGGGTTTGCACGGCGTGAACACGCCGCGCTCGTAGACGGTCTTGCTCCCCTCCTGGCGGATGGCCCGGCGGGCGGCGATGCGCGTATCGTCCTTGGCGACGACGCGCAGCGATTGCACGAAACCGTCGCGGAAGTCGTCCGTGAGCGTGATGCGGTCGGCCTGGACGACGGCGCCGTTCGGCTCCTTGATGCGGACGTTGCCGACGGCCGTCAGCGTGTTGGCGCGGCGGTCGTAGGTCACCTCGTCTGCGAGCAGGACGTAGTTGTTGTAGTAGATCTCGACATTGCCGCGCGCGATCACGCGGTTGCCGGTGTTGTCGTAGATGAGTTCGTCGCCCTGGAGATAGAGGGGCTGCGTCTGATCGAGCTTCTGGACGGGCGCGCCGAGGATGCCGCTCTTGGATTTCGGGAAGGCGCTCGCCTTCTCTCGGGCGGCCGAGGCTGGCCCGACGAAACCGACGGTCAGCGCCGAGACCAGCAGCACAAGGATGAGGCGGGCGCCGAGTGCGGCTGTGAACGCACGCTCGCGCACGCCAAGGCCCTTCAGGCCGCGGCACATCGCTCGCGTCGCTCTTCCCCCACGCACCACTCTAGCCATCCTCCTGGTGCACCAGCACCCACAAGGCGACACAGCATCCTACAAGCGCCGGAACCCAGGCCACAACCCCTGCCGGGGCCAACCCGGCAACACCAATCTGGCGTGCGACCTCTGCAAGTAGGAAAAAGCTGAATCCGGCCCCCATTCCGATCACGACCATAGTCTGGATGCCGCCGAACCGGAATGACCGAAGGGACACAGTCGCCCCCAAAAGAACCATGACCAGTAGCAGCGCCGGGCGGCTCAGCAGAAGCTGGTATTGAACACGGTAGCGTGCCGCCGGAAGCCCTGCTTTTTCAGCGATCTCGATCAGTCCAGGCAACTGCCAGAAGGAGAGCGAGATGACGGAGCCCAGAGCGTCCAGGACGCGCTCCGGCGTGAGATAGGTGCTGACCACGTAAACACTGTAATGCTCCGGCGGCGCACCGTCGCGCGTGACCCAGACGTCGCGCAACTCCCAGTAGCCATGGTTCAGCCTTGCGGTCTTGGCATCGATCCGCTCGAGAAAGCGGTGACGCGCGTCGTATTGGAAGACCATCACGCCCGTGAGTGATAGGCCATTGTCGGCGACGGCCGCCGCCGTGATCACCGAGGGGCCATCCGCGCCGTCCTGACGCAGCCAGGCCCCGCCGCCGGACGTGCGCAGCAGCGAGGACTGGCGGCCGAACGCCTCGGCGAAGAGCCGCTCGGCCTTGGCGCGCGCAGACGCCGCCATGGGGTTGTAGAGCGTGACCGCGATGACGCCGAGAGCCAGCGTCACCAGCAGTCCCGGCAGCATGAACTGCCAGACCGAGACGCCGGCGGCCCGGATCACGGTGAGCTCGGATTTGCGCGAGAGGATCAGGAACGCGGCGATGCTGCCCACCAGCACGGCGAAGGGCAGGGTCAACTCGGCGTAGGCGGGCAACCGCAGCAAGGTCATGTAGATCAATTTGAACGCTGACACCGCGCCGAACTTGCCGGATTGCCGCAGCAGCTCCACGAAGTCGATCATGAAGATCAGAAGCAGACAAAGCAGGAACGTTCCGAGAATCGTGATGAGGAACCGTCGCGCCAAGTAGCGTCCGAGCGTGCCGAAGGCTGCGATCACGTCTTAGGCCCCCGCATGGCTGGCCCACCGGGATGCGATCGGAATGCGTCCGCCACCGTCGTGGCGCGCCGCCGGGGCAGGCGGAGCCGCAACAACCCCGGCTGCATGCGCAACTGTATGACGACGGAGGAGATCAGGATCGCGCCGAGGGGCACGGCATACATCAGCGGCACCGCCCCCGCCCTGAGGGTCACGAGGTTGGTTGCTGCCAGGCCCAGGAGCCGGCATCCGGCGGCGGCGAGGAAGCCTAGGACGACCATCTGCACACGGTTCTGTCGCGTCGTCTGCGCCTGGCCGACGAAGGCGACGACAATCATGACGAAGGCGAACGGATAGAGCGGACTGGCGAACCGCTCATGCAGCTCGGAGCGGTACTGCCCCTTCATGTACCTGTAGCTGGGCTCGCTGCGATTGGGATTGAGCAGCTCCGCCAGATAGCGTTCGCGCGGCTTGAGCTGGAACGTGTCGTCCTTCTGCTCGAAGCGGGCGAGGTCGACGGCATAGCGCTTGAAGACGATGATCTGCGGCGCCGCCGCCTCGTCGCTGCGGCGGATGATGTGACCGTCGAGCATGACCAGGTAGGCGCCCTTGCCTTCCTTCACGAGCTGGCCGCGCTCGGCGAGATAGGACATGCGCTGCTTCTTGTCCCGGCCGTCGTGCATCAGGATGCCGAACAGCTCGCCCGAGGGGTAGCCGCGGTCGCGGATATGGAACGTCAGGTCCGACTCGACGGCCGTGAAGGCGCCCGGCTGCACCACCTGGGAAATCAGATCGGTGCGGATCTGGATGATGGTCTCGCGCAACAGGCGCAGGCTCCACGGCATGACCAGATGGTGCGCGATGAACAATGCCAGGGACACGATGGCCGCCAGCGAGAGCAGGGGCTTGAGCACGAACCAGGTCGGCGCCCCCGCCGCCGTCAGCACGATCAGCTCACTGTCGCCGTTGAGCCGGTTGAGCGTGTGCATGACCGCAATGAGCAGGGCGATCGGCGCGATCAGAGCCATCAGGTTCGGCAGGGCGAGAAAGGTCATGCGCAGGAACATCCAGGCGTCCTGGCCCTGACCCGTCACGAGATTGAGCTGCTTCAGGGCAGTGGCGATCCACACGATCCCCGTCAACGACAGGAGGATCATCAGCATCGCCCCGCTGCCCTGGCGGAAGACATAGCGGCTGAATATGCCCATCTGTCCCAGCGTCCCCCTGCTGCCGGCGCATTATGATCCCGCTCATGCCGGCCGGCGCGCGCGGCTCGTCCCCGACTCGCCATCCGCGTCTACGTGAGGTGCCACCGTAACATGTCTGAATTTCGACCGCTGCTCATACACTTGCTCTTTGCGGTTGTCGCGATAATGTGACCAGCAGCGCGCCTCGCCTTCGACGTTCATGCCCCGGCTACCCGTCCGGTCCTGCCGCGACGGCGACTTGTCCCCTCTGACCTCTGGATGACCCCGATGACGCCCCGGATCGAGATCAGCTTTGCTGCCTATGATGCTGCCGAAGAGACGCCGACTGCGGTGCTCTGCGCCCAGGATCTGGATCTGTCGGATCACGTCAAGGCGCTGATCGGCAAGGCCGAGCCGGCATTCTACAAGGCGGCGGACGTCACCGGCTTCAAGGGGCGCGCACGCTCCAGCATGGAGCTCGTGGCCGTGCCTGGACTGGCGACGGGGCGGCTCGTCGTCGTCGGCGTGGGACGGCCGGGCGACCTTGCAACGAACGATGTCATCTCCATCGGTGGCGCGGCCTTCGGCGCACTGGCGCGGCACAAGGCTGCGGCGGCCTGTCTGGTGGCAGATCTGCCCGGCCGCGGCGGCCGCGATGCCGCCGAGACGGCCGCCGACCTCGCCTTCGGCGCTCTCCTGCGCAGCTACACGTTCGATCGCTATCGCACGCGCAAGCCCGAGGGCGACGACGCGGCCCCTAACGGACTTCAGCGCCTCGTGGTGCGCACGAGCGATCCAGACGCCGCCGCCGCGCACTTCGAAAGCCGGCGCAGCATCGCCCACGGCGTCTTTCTCGCCCGCGATCTCGTCAACGAGCCCGCCAATGCGCTCGGTCCCGAGGAATTCGCCGAGCGCATGGCCGCACTGACGGAGAGCGGGCTCTCGGTCGAGGTGCTCGACGAGGACAAGCTCAGCGCACTCAAGATGCGGGCGCTGCTGGCCGTGGGGCAGGGGAGCACGCGGCCCTCGCGCGTGGTGGTGATGGAATGGCACGGCGCCAAGTCGAAGCGCGCCAAGCCCGTCTGCTTCGTCGGCAAGGGTGTGTGCTTCGATACGGGCGGCATCTCGATCAAGCCGGCCGGCGGCATGGAGGACATGAAGGGCGACATGGGCGGGGCAGCCGCCGTGGCCGGTGTCATGCGCGCGCTTGCCGAGCGCAAAGCCAACGTGAACGCCATCGGCATCATCGGTTTGGTCGAGAACATGCCGTCCGGCAACGCCCAGCGCCCCGGCGACATCGTCACGTCCATGTCGGGCCAGACGATCGAGGTGATCAATACCGATGCCGAAGGCAGGCTCGTGCTCGCCGACCTGCTCTGGTACGCCCAGGATCGCTTCAAGCCGCGCTTCATCGTCAACCTCGCGACGCTGACGGGCGCCATTATGGTGGCACTCGGGAAGGAGCACGCCGGGCTCTTCTCGAATTCGGACCGGCTCGCGGGCGAGCTGACGGACGCCGGGCTTGCGACGGGTGAGAAGGTCTGGCGCATGCCCCTGGCACCGGCCTACGACAAGCTGCTCGAGTCGCGCTTCGCGGACATGAAGAACATCGGTGGGCGCTGGGGCGGCGCGATCACGGCCGCGCAGTTCCTGCAGCGCTTCATCAAGGGTACGGACTGGGCGCATCTGGACGTCGCGGGCACGGCCATGGATTCCCCGAAGACGGAAATCAGCCAGAGCTGGGCGTCAGGTTGGGGCGTGCGGCTTCTCGATCGTCTGGTGGCCGACAAGTACGAGCGCTAGGTGCGGTGTGAGCGGCCGATCGTCCGGCCATCAAGCCTGTTAATGATCTGATAACACGCGTGAAGATACAGCGTATTTCCATAATATATATTATGCGAATAGCGGGTGCGGCGGATACGGGTGGCGTCGCAGCGGCTCGGCCGAGCCATCCGACCACAAGTTCGCCGGGCGAGCTGGCACTTTGCCTCCCGCTCCCCGCCAAGCTGTCCCTCGCCCGGGCCTCATTCGCCATCGGCACGCTGACGCCGCATCGACTTGATCCGCCCGCGCTGCTTCTTGGCCTCGAGGCGCTTTTCGACGCCCGAGCGCGTCGGCCGGGTGGCGATGCGCGGCTTCGGAGGGATCGCGGCCTCGCGGATCAGCTCCACCAGCCGCGCCAGCGCGTCCTCGCGATTGCGGGACTGGGACCGGTACTGGTTGGCCGTCAGCACCAGCACCCCCTCCTTCGTGAGCCGCTGGCCCGCAAGCGCCATCAGGCGGCGACGGACGGGCTCCGTCAGCGACGGACTGGCGGCGACATCGAACCGCAACTGGACCGCCGTCGAGACCTTGTTGACGTTCTGCCCGCCCGGCCCTGCCGCTCGGATGAACGTCTCCTGGATCTCGTCGGGGTCGATGCTGATGGTCGGGCTCACTCGGATCATCGGTCCTGCTCACGGCTCCCTTGGACTTGCAAGCGACACGCTAGGGTGCGATCGATGGAGATGGAAGCGCGAAGCGCTGCCATCGAGGTCGTGAATCGCGCTGCCAAGGCTGCGATCGATGGAGATGGATCGCACCATCGAGCTGTGGGCGCACCCTGCTGCGGGCGCAAGGCTGCGATCGATGGAGATGGAAGCGCGAAGCGCTGCCATCGAGGTCGTGAATCGCACCCTCCTGTGGGCGCAAAGCTGCGATCGATGGAGATGGAAGCGCGAAGCGTTGCCATCGAGGTCGTTCCGAGCGCTCAAGGCTCGGCGTGGTTCACGCCCATAGCGTCTGTCAACACCAGCGGCGCGTCGTGCACGGCCGTCATCGCCGGGAGCGCCATGTCATCCCCCCCTTCCCCACCGACCGGCCGCGACCTCGAGGCGCTGCTCGCCGTGATGGCCGCTTTGAGGACCCCCGGCAGCGGTTGCCCGTGGGATCTCGCGCAGACGTTCGCGACGATCGCCCCATATACGATTGAGGAGGCCTGCGAGGTCGCCGACGCGATCCAGCGCAACGATCTCGTCGACCTCAAGGACGAGCTCGGCGATCTCCTGCTGCAGGTCGTCTACCACGCCCGCATGGCGGAGGAGATCGGGGCTTTCGCCTTCGCCGACGTCGTCGCCGCGATCACCGACAAGATGATCCGCCGCCACCCGCACGTGTTCGGCAGCGCCGAGGAGCGCCGGGCCGGACCGAGCGAGGGCTGGTGGGAACGTATCAAGGCCGAGGAGCGTCGCCTCAAGGATCAGGCGCGCCGGACGACAGCACCGGCGGCGGGCGTGGCCACGGAGGAGAGCGCAGCCTCCGTGCTGGCGGGCGTGCCCCCCACGCTGCCGGCTCTGACGCAAGCGGTGAAGTTGCAGGACAAAGCCGCCCGCGTCGGCTTCGACTGGCCCCACCTCGGCCCGGTCTTCGACAAGATGCGCGAGGAGCTGGATGAGCTGGCCGAGGTCGCACTGACCGCGGATCCCCGTCGCCCGGAGACCGCCGATGCGAAACCACCCACGCACTCACGCGAGCGCATCGCCGAGGAATACGGCGATCTCCTGTTTGTCATGGCGAATGTCGCCCGGCACCTGAAGATCGACCCGGAGGCGACGCTGCGTAGTGCCAACGCCAAGTTCCGCCGCCGCTTCGGGCGCGTGGAAGCTCTCTTGCGTGAGCGCGGGAAAGCCCCGGAGCAGTCGACGCTCGAAGAGATGGACGGGCTGTGGAACGACGTGAAGCGCGAAGAGCGCGGCGAGCCGAGCCGCTGATCGATCCGGCAGGCGCGGCGGCTCCGCTCAGTTCGAACTCGCTGCGCCGAGCCGCAGTCCCGCCTCCTGGAGCCGCCCCTCGAGCCGCCCGCGCTTGCTGCGCTCGAGCCGGATGCGGAAGCGCTCGATCCCGTCGTCCCCGGCGTCGCGCGCGAGCACTTCGGTATTCTCGTAGAGCCAGTGGCGCAAATGCCCGGCGCTGGCCGGCACATCGATGACGAGGATGTCGTCGCTCATCGACAGCGTGCGCTCGATCTCGGCGAGCAGGCGCTCGATCCCCTCCCCCGTCGCCGCGGAGATCAGCACCGGGGCCGCGTCCGAACGTTGCGCGGCGTGCTCCACCTCGCTGCGACGCGCTTCGGCGAGCGTATCGATCTTGTTCCAGACCTCGAGCCGTGTCTTTCCGTCCGCGGCACTGCCCGCGCCGAGCTCGCCGAGAACCCGCTCGACATCCTCCTTCTGGGCAGCGCTCTCGGGATGGGCAATGTCACGCACGTGCAGGATCAGGTCGGCGGCGAGAACCTCCTCGAGTGTGGCCCGGAAGGCTGCGACGAGACTGGTCGGCAGGTCGGAGATGAACCCGACGGTATCGGACAGAATGATCTTGCGGCCACTCGGCAGCGCCACTTCCCGCATGGTCGGATCGAGGGTCGCGAACACCTGATCCATGGCTAGCACGTCTGCCCCGGTGAGCCGGTTGAAGAGGGTCGACTTGCCGGCGTTGGTGTAGCCGACGATGGCCACGATGGGATAGGGCACGCGACGGCGCCCGATCCGGTGCAGCTCGCGCGTGCGCACGACGCCGTCGAGCTCCTTGCGGATGGCGACGATACGCTCCTGCAGCAGCCGGCGGTCGGTTTCGATCTGCGTCTCGCCGGGACCGCCGAGGAAGCCGAAGCCGCCGCGCTGGCGCTCCAGATGCGTCCAACTCCGCACAAGGCGGCTGCGCTGATACGTGAGATGCGCGAGCTCGACCTGAAGCCGGCCCTCGCGGGTGCGCGCCCGATGGCCGAAGATCTCGAGAATGAGGCCCGTGCGGTCGATGACCTTGGCCGACCACGCGCGCTCCAGGTTGCGCTGCTGTCCGGGCGTGAGCGCCTGATCGACGATGACGAGATCGACTTCGCTCGCGGCAATGTCGTCGCCGAGCTCCTTCACCTTGCCCGAGCCGAGCAGCGTCGCCGGCGACGGCGTCGCCAGGGGAACCAGCAGAGCGGCGACGACCTCGAGATCGATAGCCGTCGCAAGACCGATAGCCTCGCTGCGGCGGTCCTCGAGCCCGCGCTGGGTTGCCTCTCCCCCTGATGCGGCGGACGTGCGCGCGAGCCGTGCCCGCGCTCCGGCGGCGTAAGGCACGACCACGAGCGCCCGCGTCGTTTGCCGCCCGCCCGTCTTCTCCGGTTGCGCCTCTCGTGGCAGCGAGCGGCGCTGCGTACGCTTCGAATTCTTGCGTTGGGCCAGGCTCTTATCCTGTAGCGGTGTCGCCCTGCTCGCCCTCCATCAGATTGACGGGCTGGCCGGGCATGATGGTTGAGATCGCGTGCTTGTAGACGAGCTGGGAATGACCGTCACGTCGAAGAAGTACGCAAAAGTTGTCGAACCAGGTGACGATACCCTGAAGCTTCACACCATTGACCAGGAAGATGGTGAGAGGCGTCTTGTTCCTGCGAACATGATTGAGGAACGTATCCTGCAGGCTTTGTGCGCGTTCCGCTGCCATTCTTTTTGTCCATTGCAGTTCGTTGGTGACGGCCAAGGCGACGAAGACGGAACTTTAGACCAAAGCGTTCTAATTTACACCAGGATATGTAGGGGTCTTTCGCCGAATAATTGCAGGACGGAAAACGCCACCTCACGGCGCGTATGAGGCGCTTCGGGCGGACCTGCTGGTGGCGGCGATGCCCACGGGGTCAGGGCGCGATCTCGGCCACGGAATGGAATTCCGCCCGCAGCTTGCGCGTGAAGGGACCGGGCTTGCCGTCGCCGATGGTCGTCTCGTCAATCCGGACCACGGGCATCACGGTATTGGTGGCTGACGTGATGAAGGCCTCGCGCGCCTGCTTGGCCTCGGCGACGCTGAAGGGCCGCTCGACGAGCTCCATGCCTTCGCGGCCGAGGAGGTCGATGACCGTGGTGCGGGTTACACCCCGCAGAATGCCGCGATCCGCCTGACGGGTCACGAGCCGGCCGTCGGCATCGATGATCCAGGCGTTGCTCGAGGCGCCTTCGGTCACCTTGCCGTCGCGGTCGACGAGCCAGGCCTCCTTGCCGCCCTCGGCCTTGGCGGCCTCTTTGGCCAGCACGGACGGCAGCAGCATCACGGTCTTGATATCGCAACGCCCCCAACGGATGTCCGGCATGGTCTTGACGGCGATGCCGACGACGGCCTGCGCCTCGACCTTGGCCATGGACACGCTGCGCGCCAGACAGACGAGCGTCGGCGACAGGCTATCGTTGCCGGAATAGAGGAAATCGCGCGGTGCGACGCCGCGGGAGACCTGAAGGTAGAGAATGCCGTCGCGGACACGGTTGCGGCGCACCGTCTCGCGCATGACCCGCGCCAGGGCGGCGGCGCTCATGGGCATGGCCATGTCCAGCTCCTTGAGCGAGCGCGCGAGGCGGGCGATGTGGCGTGTCTCGTCGACGAGATGCCCCTTCGCGACCTCGCAGACCTCGTAGACGGCGTCGCCGAACTGGAAGCCGCGATCCTCGGCATGCACCGAAGCCTCGCCCCAGGGGGCGTATTGCCCGTCGACATAGATCACCCGGCTCATGAAACTCCGCTCCCGCTTGCCTCGGCTGCCGCTCACGCGGGGCCGTTCGGGGCCACGTGAGAGGGACAGGAGTAGCGCGGATCGGCAGGCCTCGGCAACCCGCCATCGCAGCGCCGGAGGATGGCAGGTCAGAAATACTCGAGGCCGACCCGGAACATCTGTTCGACCTCGCGGATATGACCGGCGGCGGCGAACAGCACGGCGCGATCGCGGGCCTCGATGGTCGTCGCGCCCGTCGCCGGCAGGACCGTGCCGTTGCGAACGATGGCGCCGAACCTGATCCCCTCGGAGTGCTTGAGCTCGCGGATCGGCTTGCCGACGACGGGCGCCGTCTCCAGCGCCTCGGCCTCGATGAGCTCCCCGGCGCCGTTGTGCAGGGAATGCACGCCCCGGATGCGGCCGCGACGGACGTGCTGGAGGATGCGCGACACGGTGATCGTGCGCGGATTGATCTGCGCGTCGATCCCGACCGCGCGCGCCATGTTGGCGTAGGCCTGGTTGTTGATGAGGCAAAGGCTGCGCTCGCAGCCCATCTGCTTGGCGAGAACGGAGGCGAGAACATTCACCTGGTCGTCGTTGGTGAGCGCGACGAAGCTGTCGGCGCTCTCGACATCGGCCTCCCGCAGCACGTCCTCGGAGATGGCGCTGCCGTTGAGCACGACCGTGCGCATCAGGCTCTCGGCGGTAAACTCGGCGCGCGGGCGGTTGGCCTCGACGATCTTCACGCGCATGTCGGTGTGCCGCGCCTCGATCTCGCGGGCGACGTAGAGGCCGATGTTGCCGCCGCCGGCAATGACGATGCGACGCGCCCGCTGCTCGTCGTGTCCGAAGATCTTCAACGTGCGGCTGACCTGGGGGGTCGGCGTGATGAAGTAGGCATCGTCGCCGGCGATGAGCTGATCGTCGCTATGCGGCACGAACAGCCGCCCCTGACGCACCACGGCGACGATGACGGAGGGCAGGTCCGGAAACAGCTCCGCGAGCTGGCGCAGGGGCGTATCGACGATCGGGCAGTCCGCTCCGCAGGCGACGCCCACCGCGGAGATGCGCCCATCGGCGAAGCTCACCGTCTCGAAGGCGCCGGGGACCGCGAGCCGCCGCATCACCATTTCGCCGACCTCGATCTCCGGCGAGATGATGACGTCGATGGCCATATGCTCGCGCGAGAACAGGCCGGCCCATTCCTTCTTGAGGTAGCTGTTGGAGCGCACGCGCGCGATCCTGGTGGGGATCTCGAACAGCGAATGCGCGACCGAGCACGCGACCATGTTGACCTCGTCGTGCAAGGTCACGGCGATGATCATGTCCGCCTCGCGGGCGCCGGCCTGCTCCAGAACCTCGGGATGCGCGCCGTTGCCGACGAGCGCGCGCACCTCGAGCAGGTCGTTCACGCGCTGCACGAGGGTCGGGCTCGTGTCGATGAGCGAGACGTCGTTGCCCTCGGCGGACAGACGCTCGGCAATGCCGACGCCAACCTGTCCGGCACCGCAAATGATGACCTTCATTGCTGGTCGATCCCGCTGCCCGATCCATCCCGAGCCCGAAGCTTATCCGGACCTTCGTCACGCTCCGGAGTGTGATCGACTTCGGTGGCTTCGCCGTGGCGAGCCCCGGAGCCATGGATCGCACTCCCGGTTCCGACCGATCGCACGCGCGCACGCCGTCCAGTGGATCGCCTGGAGCGCCATCTCGACCGATCGCGCCCCAGGATGGAACGGCCAACGTTCGTTTTTCGTTAACTGCCGGCGGCGCCCGCGCTTCGGCGGGTCAGCGTCGGCGGCCTAGGCCCCGCGATCCTGGGAACTGACCCCCAGCGCCCGCAGCTTGCGGTGCAAGGCGGAGCGCTCCATGCCGACGAACTCGGCCGTGCGCGAGATGTTGCCGCCGAAGCGGCCGATCTGAGCCAACAGGTATTCGCGCTCGAAGACCTCTCGCGCCTCGCGCAGCGGCATGGACATCAGGTGCTCCGCCCCGCCGTTGGCCGGGATCGGCACGGAGGAGCCGATCTCGTCGGGAAGCATGTCCGAGGTGATGACGGCATCGGGATCGCCGCCGGCCAGGATCAGCAGGCGCTCGATATTGTTGCGCAACTCGCGCACGTTGCCGGGCCAGTCATGCGCCTGCAGCACGGCGACGGCATCGTCGCCGATCCGCCGCGGCGGCAGGCCAGAGGCGGCGGCAACCTGCCCGACGAAGTAGTGCACGAGATCGGGAATGTCGTCGCGACGCTCGGCCAGGCTCGGAATGCGCAACGGCACCACGTTGAGGCGATGGTAGAGATCCTCGCGGAAGCGGCCTTCGGTCATCTCCCGCTCGAGATCCCGGCTCGTCGACGAGATGATGCGGACGTCCACGTGTACCTTCGGTCCGCCGCCGAGCCTCTGGAACTTCTGCTCGACGAGCACCCGCAGGATCTTGCCCTGCGTCTCGAGCGGCATATCGGCGACCTCGTCGATATAGAGCGTGCCGCCATGCGCCTCCTCGAGCGCGCCGACCTTGCGCGGTCCGCCGGCGCGGTCCTCCGTGCCGAACAGCTCCTCCTCGACCCGGTCGGGCGCCATGGCCGCCGCGTTCAGGACCACGAAGGGACCGTTGGCGCGCTGCGACTTCGCATGCGTGACGCGCGCCGCCAGCTCCTTGCCGGAGCCCGAGGCGCCGCGAATGAGGATGCGGCTGTTCGTCGGCGACACCCGGTCGATGGCGTTGCGCAGTTGGTTGATGGCGCTCGAGCGCCCGACCATCTCGGAGCTGTGAACCGACCGCTCCTTCAATTCGCGGTTCTCCCGCCTGAGTTGGGAGGCCTCGAGCGCGCGCAGCGTCACGAGAATGAGCCGGTCGGCCTTGAAGGGCTTCTCGATGTAGTCGTAGGCGCCGCGCTTGATGGCCGTCACGGCGGTCTCGATGTTGCCGTGGCCGGAGATGATGACAACGGGCAGATCGGGATGCTGCTTCTTGATGACGGACAGCAGCTCGAGCCCGTCCAGCCGGCTGCCCTGCAGCCAGATGTCCAGGATGATCAGCGATGGACGGCGCAGCTCGATGGCCCCGAGGGCCTCGTCACTGTCGCGCGCCAGTCGGGTTGTATGCCCCTCGTCCTCCAGAATGCCGGCCACGAGGTCGCGAATGTCCGCCTCGTCGTCGACGATCAGGATGTCCCTAGCCATCGTCTACTCTCCAGCCTGTCGCATGAGTGCCTTCGCGGGATCGGCGGCAGCGCGCCGCGTCCCGTCCTCGTTTGTGCCGGCGGTGCCCTCCGGCTCCACCAGAGGCAGGCGGATGCGCATCAGCGCCCCCCCCGCAGTGCCGTCGCGGTTCGCATCATCGAGCCCGAGCGTGCCGCCGTGCTGTTCGATCACCTTGTTGACGATGGCGAGGCCGAGACCCGTTCCCTTGGCTCGCGTCGTCACATAGGGCTCCAGCAAGCGACCACGGTTCTGTCGCGGCAAGCCGCAGCCGTTGTCTATGATCTCGATCATGGCCTGCTCGCCGTCGATGGTGATGCGCGTCTCGATGTGGCCCTTGTAGCCCTCGGGGGCGGTCCGGCTCTCGGCCACCGCCTGGACGGCCTCGCACGCGTTCTTGATCAGATTGGTGATCGCCTGCGAGATCAGCCGCCGGTCGCACGAGACATGCACGGGCGTCTCGGGCATCGTCGTGTCGAACTTGATCTCGGGATGGCTCATCACGAACAGGAACACCGGCTCGCGCACGACCTCGCGCAGATCCTCGGTCTTCATCTCCGGCTTCGGCATTCGAGCGAACGACGAGAACTCGTCCACCATGCGCGAGACGTCGCTCACCTGCCGGATGATGGTGTCCGTGCACTTGTCGAAGATTTCCCGGTCCTCGATCACCACGCGGCTGTACTTGCGCTTGAGGCGCTCGGCCGAGAGTTGTATCGGCGTGAGCGGGTTCTTGATCTCGTGGGCGATGCGCCGCGCCACGTCGGCCCAGGCGGCGGTGCGCTGGGCGGCCACGAGGTCCGTCACGTCGTCGAAGGTCATGACGGAGCCGTGATCCTCGTCGCCGACCTGCTCGCGCGTCATGCGCACGGCGAACGTCCGCTCGGTGTCGCCGACATAGCTGTTGATCTCCGCGAGCCCGGGCGTGCGCCGCCCCTGCTCCTCGGCCGGCCCGAGGGCGCGGGCGAAATCCGGCAAGGCCTCCTCCAGCGTCTGGCCGACAAGCGTCTCTCCCTGAAGGTTCAGGAGTGTTTCCGCAGAGCGGTTGACCAGCGTGATGCGACCGCTGGTGTCGAGACCGATGACGCCGGCACTGACACCGGACAGGACGGCCTCGATGAACCGGCGCCTCTCGGTGAGCTGGGCGTTGGTGCGCACGAGGTCATCGCGCTGGCTCTTGATCTGGCCGGTCATGTGGTTGAACGTCACCGACAACTGGCGCAGATCGCCCTCCCCGCGCTTCACGGGCACGCGAACGTCGAGATCGCCTTCCGAGACCTGCTGCGCCGCCCCGATCAGCCGGCGCACGGGGTCGACGAGCCGGCCGGCAAACCAGAAGCCGATCCAGATCGCCGCCAGCATCAGCGTCAAGGCGATGGCCACGTAGATCAGCCCATAAGCGAATTTGACCCCGGCCCGGCGGCGATCGAGAGCGTGGTACTCCGCAACGCCCGCTTGCGTGCGCTGAAGGTGCCGGATCACTTTGCGATCCACCACGCGCGCGATGTAGAGGAACGTGTCGGGCCGGCTCTCGAGCTTGGTGATCGCCGCCACGCGCGGGATGCTGCCGGGCACGAGCAGCGCTACCTGGCCCTTGGCCGCCTGCCGCATGTCCTGCTGGGCCGGCGGCGCGTAGGCAATGCGCGGGTTCTCGACGCCGACGGTGAGGATCCTGCCCTGGCCGTCGATCAGATAGGAGAAGACGAGCTCGCGCAGCAGGGAGCCGCCGACCAGCATGGCCTTCAGGTTCTTCGGATCGTCCCGCACCTCCGGCGGGGCGCCGTCGATGTCGCGCGCCATGTTCAGCGCATCGTTGCGGATGACGCGGCCGTGCTCGTGCACGTAAGCCGTGGCCACGTCGAGCGAGTTCTGCACGATCGCGCGTGTCCGCGCCGAGAAATAGGTATCGAGCGTCCGCGAGAAGGAGATCGTCGCGAATACCGCCAGGAGAATGGCCGGGAAGACGGCGATGACCGTGAACAGCGCCACGACGCGCACGTGCAGCCGCGAGCCGGCCGCCTTCCGCTTCCACGACTGCCAGAGCCCCCAGACCTGCCAGAGGATGACCAGGATGGTCGCCACGACCAGGATGGCGTTGACCAGCAGGACGAGGAACACCACCTCGCCGGTCGGCACGATCGAGGTCAGGCCGGTCAGAATGAGGTAGGTCGCCAGCCCCGAGACGAGCGACAGCCCGACGATGACGAGGCCGATCCAGAAGCCCCGCCCGTCCGTGCCGAAGGGCACCGTACCCGTGCGGATAGCGGTGGCCAGACGCTCGGTAATCTTGGTCGGAAGCTCCACCATGGGGGCGATCTGCTCAGGTCCTTGCCATGAGACGGACCAGGCACACCGGCCATGGTCTCGCGGATTATCGGACGCTGCCCTCAAAAATCGTGTCGCACCGGGCACATGTGTGGCCTCGGCGCTTGCGTCCTCGCCGCTGGCCAGCAGACTTCTGACCTAGGCGGCAGCGCGATCCCGACTTCATGCAGCAGCGAAACCACAACTAGACAAGGGACTGTGGCAAGATCGCGACAATTTCCTATCCGTAGCGAATTCACCTGTGCACCGTCAAGGCTCGTCGGGCGCTGCGGCTGACCGTGATCAGAGCATGGCTCAGACGTGGGGAGTCTTGAACAGCTCGATGTTGAGATCGCGGATGCGCTTGCGCAGCGTATTGCGGTTGAGACCGAGCAGCTCGGCAGCACGGATCTGATTGCCGCGGGTGGCCGCCAGCGCCGCGAGCAGCAGGGGGCGTTCGACCTCCGCGATGATGCGGTCGTAGAGCCCGGGCGGCGGCAGCTCCTTGCCGAAAGCCGCGAAGTACTCGCCGAGGTGCTGCTCCACCATCTCGGACAGGCTGCGGGCCTCAGAGGCGCGCTCCTCGTGGGGACGCTTGGACACCTCGGCGAGCTCGGTGTCGACGAGCTCGGCGGTGATGGCATCCTGGGGATGCAGTGCCACCAGCCGCCGCACCAGATTCTCCAGCTCGCGCACGTTGCCCGGCCAGTGATAGGACTTCAAGCGCTCCAGCGCCCCCTGATCAATGGTCTTGGCGCCGAGCCCGTCGCGCGACGACAGGCGCAGGAAGTGACGCACGAGGTCGCCGATGTCCTCGAGCCGCTCCCGCAGGGGGGGAAGGCGCATGGGCACGACGTTGAGCCGGTAGAAGAGATCCTCGCGGAACAGGCCCTGCTGGATCTGGGTGCGCAGATCGCGGTGGGTGGCGGCGATGATGCGCACGTCGGTGCGGATGGGCGTGCGCCCGCCGACGGTCGTGTACTCGCCCTCCTGCAGGACGCGCAGCAGCCGGGTCTGCGCCTCCATGGGCATGTCGCCGATCTCGTCGAGGAAGAGCGTGCCGCCCTCCGCCTGCTCGAAACGACCGGGCGCGCGCGCCTGTGCGCCGGTGAAGGCGCCCTTCTCGTGGCCGAACAGCTCGGATTCGATCAGCTCTCGGGGAATGGCGGCCATGTTGACCGCAACGAATGGCCCGGTGCGCCGCTTGCCGTAGTCGTGCAGCGCCCGCGCCACCAGTTCCTTGCCCGTGCCGGACTCGCCCGTGATCATGACCGTGAGATCGGTCTGCGTCAGGCGCGCCACGACCCGATAGATCTCCTGCATGGGCGCGGAGCGTCCGACGAGCGGCAGGTCTTCGCCCTCGACCTCGTGCACGGAGCGCATGGTGCGCCGGCTCGGCTCGGCCAGGGCGCGGCCGACCACGGCCAGGAGCTCGTTGAGGTCGAACGGCTTCGGCAGATACTCGTAGGCCCCCTTCTCGGCGGCCGTGATGGCGGTCATCAGTGTATTCTGCGCGCTCATGACGATGATAGGCAGCTCCGGGCGCAGCCGCTTGATGCGCGGGATGAGATCGAACGCGTTCTCGTCGGGCATGACGACGTCGGTGACGACCAGATCACCCTGGCCCTCCGAGACCCAGCGCCAGAGCGTTGCCGCGTTGCCCGTCGCGCGCGGCGAATAGCCGGAGCGGGCGAGCGCTTGCGTCAGCACGGTGCGGATGGCCGTGTCGTCGTCCGCAATCAATACGGTGCCCTGCGCCATGGCTCAGCGAGTCTCCTGTCCGCGTGTGTCGTGAAGAGGCAGCAGCACGCGGAAAACCGTACGCCGCGGCTCGCTCTCACACTCGATGATGCCTCCGTGGTCACTGATGATCTTGGCCACCAGCGCCAGCCCGAGGCCGGTCCCGGTACGCTTGGTCGTGACGAACGGATCGAACAGGTGCTGCATCATGCCGTCCTGGATGCCTGGGCCGTTGTCCTCGACCTGGATCATCAACGGCAGTCCGACACGCGGCTCGGAGCCGGGCACCGAGAGGCGGACACCCGGCCGGAAAGCCGTCTTGAGCACGACACGCCCGCCATCCTTGTCCTGCTCGACGGCCTCGACGGCGTTCTTCACCAGATTGAGGAAGGCCTGCACGAGCTTGTCGCGATGGCCGAGCACGGGGGGCAGCGAGGGATCGTAGTCCTCACTGATGCGCACGCCCTGCCCGAAGCCGGTCTCGGCCAGCGCCTTCACATGACCGAGCACGGAATGGATGTTGAGGGGCGCCGTCTCGAGCGGGCGCTCGTCGCCGAACACCTCCATGCGATCCACGAGCGTGCAGATGCGGTCTGTCTCGCTGCAGATGAGTTGTGTCAGCGCCCTGTCGTCGTCCTGCAGCCCCGGTTCCAGCAGTTGGGCGGCGCCGCGAATGCCCGACAGCGGGTTCTTGATCTCGTGGGCGAGCACGGCAGCCAGCCCCGACACGGAGCGCGCCGCCGCGCGATGCGTGAGCTGGCGCTCGATCATCTGGGCCATGGAGCGCTGCTGAAGCATGACGACGATGAGCTCGGGCTGCTCGGTCAGGGGACCCGCGAAGATGTCGACCAGGCGCTGGGCGCCGATGCGAGGGCTGCCGAGATCGACGCCATACTCGTTGACGGATATGCCCGAGCGGCGGACCTGATCGATCAGCGCGAGCAGCGGACTGCCGAACGACACGAGCTCCTCGACGGTCTGGCGCTTGAGCACTGCCTGGCTGGCTGAAAGGAAGGATTCGGCCGCGGAGTTGGCGTAGAGGATGCGCCCCTCGTCGCTGATCAGCAGGATGGGATGCGGCAAGGCCGACAGCAGCAGATCGTGCTGGACGTGGCGGCGCGTGCTCATGGGTGTGCGGGTCATGCGTCGCGCCGTCATGTCGCCACCTCCAGGCGCTGGCCATAGAACTCGCGCAACCCGTCGAGGACCGCACTCGGGCGTTCGTCCTGGCAAAGCCGCCGCCGCCAGGACTTCAGCGTTTCCAGGCAGCCGCCCGCCCGTGCCAGATACCAGCCGATGTGCTTGCGGGCGTTGCGCAGCCCGAGGGCCGTTCCGTAGTGGTGCAGCATCATCAGCACGTGCTCATGAGCGATATGCGCCTGCTCGGCGAGCCCCGGGTCCTCCGCCGTGCCGTCGCCCGCGAGAGCGCGGCCAATGCGGCCCGCCAGCCACGGCGCGCCATAGGCCCCCCGCCCGATCATGACGCCATCGGCCCCGGACGCCGCCAGCGCGGCCCGCGCCTCGGACAGCGTGGTGATATCGCCGTTGACGAACACGGGGATGGAGACGGCCTGCTTGACAGGGGCGACCGCCGACCAGTCGGCCAAGCCCTTGAAGAAGTCGCAGCGTGTGCGGCCATGGACGGTGAGGGCGACGACCCCGGCGTTCTCGGCGCGCCGTGCCAGCTCCGGCGCGTTCAGCGTCGTGCGATCCCAGCCGAGGCGCATCTTGAGGGTGACGGGCTGCGCGACGGCCGCGACCGTGGCGGCAATCAGGCTTTCCGCGTGGTCGAGATCGCGCATCAAGGCCGAGCCCGAAAGCTTTCCCGTGACCTCCCGCGCCGGGCAGCCCATGTTGATGTCGATGACGTCGGCGCCGAGATCGACGGCGATGCGGGCCCCCTCCGCCATCCAGCGCGCCTCGCGGCCAGCGAGTTGCATGACAAACGGGCGGATGCTGCCGGCCTCTGCCCGTCGCAGCACGTCGCGGCGCTGGCGCACCAGCTCCTCGCTCGCCACCATCTCCGAAACGACCAGCCCGGCCCCGTGCCTGTGGGCGAGCGTGCGAAAGGGCAGATCGCTGACACCCGACATCGGCGCGAGAAGCACGGGGTTCGCAACCTCCACGGGACCTATGGCGAGAGCGGAAGACGGGCGGGACGTACGTTCGGTCACGATGGCTGCCTAATTAATGCGCATATGGCGTAAGTGCCTATTTCGTGCTCACGATAGCCACCATGCCCGGTTCGCGCAAGCGATTTTGCGCCGCAGCATGGACCCGCTCACAGCATTGCGTTCGGGCAGGAACGGGCCTAAGCAACGCCATCTGCGATATCGACGCTCGGAGGTCGCGTGAACGTTGCCGCGCTGATAGTCGCCGCCGGTCGCGGAACGCGGGCAGGCGTGCTCGGCGGACGCCCCAAGCAATATGCGCTGCTGGCCGGGCGGCCCGTGCTCGCCTGGAGCCTGGATGCGTTCGTGGCGGAGGGCTGCCGCACGGTCGTGGTCGCGATCAGCCCCGACGATGCTGCGCTCTACGCCAGTTGCATCGCCGGTTCCACCGCACCGCTGCTGCCGGCCGTCACGGGCGGGGCGACGCGGCAGGCCTCCGTGCTCGCCGGCCTCGAGGCGCTGGCGGCACTGCCGACGCCCCCCGATCTCGTGCTCATCCACGATGCGGCGCGGCCGCTGGCGGACGCCGCACTGATCCGCCGGGTCACCTCGGCCTTGGCTGTCCATCCCGGCGCGATTCCCGCGCTGCCCGTGTCCGACACCTTGAAGCGGGGCGATGACACGGGCCTCGTTGCCGGCACTGTCGATCGGGCGGGCCTCTTCGCGGCGCAGACGCCCCAGGGGTTCCGCTTCCCCGACATCCTCGCGGCGCACCGCGCCGCCCAGGGCGCTGCACAGGCCTTCACCGACGACGCCGCAATCGCCGAATGGGCCGAAGTGCCGATCGCCATCGTCGCCGGCGATCCGCGCAACATCAAGCTGACGCAGTCCGACGACCTGGCGCTGCTCGAACGGACGGCGAAGGGAGTGACGACGATGGAAACCCGCAGCGGCCTCGGTTTCGACGTGCATCGCTTCTGTCCCGGCGATCACGTCTGGCTCGCAGGCGTGCGCATCGCCCATTCGGCTGGTCTCGAGGGACACTCCGACGCCGACGTGGCGCTGCATGCGTTGACCGACGCGGTGCTCGGCGCCATCGCCGACGGCGACATCGGACAGCACTTCCCGCCAAGCGACCCGCAATGGGCCGGTGCCGCGTCCCGCCTGTTCCTCGCCGATGCCGCAGAGCGGGTCCGGCGTCGAGGCGGCATCATCGCCAACGTGGACCTGACGATCCTCTGCGAGGCGCCGCGCATCGGGCCGCACCGCACCGCCATGCAGGCGGCGATCGGCGCGGTTCTCGGGCTGCCGCCCGAGCGCATCGGCATCAAAGCGACGACCACCGAAGGTCTGGGCTTCACCGGTCGCCGCGAGGGCATTGCCGCCATGGCCACGGCAACGGTGCGGCTGCCGGCCGCCAATGCACCATTGGACATTGCCTAACCCCTCGAATCGGCTCAAGTACGGTTGTATGAACCGTGTTGATCCCGGGGGGCTTGCCATGTCTGAAGACACGAACATCATCGAAAGAGCGCCTGTCGAGAGCGCAGGTGCCACGGCTGATCTCGGCGATCTCGCAACCAACGCCGCAGCCGCCTGCATCGCACTGCGTGTTCGCCGCATGAGTCGCATCGTCACGCGCGTCTACGACGACGCGCTGCGCCCGCTCGGCATCACGGCCAGCCAGTTCACGCTGCTGACCGCCCTCGCCCAGCAGGACGGTGTGACCGCCGCGGAAATCGGCTACAACCTCGACATCGAGAAGAGCACGCTCAGCCGCAACCTCAAGCGTCTGCTCAACCTCGAGCACATCATCATGGATCCGCCGGCAGGCCGCCGCGGGCGCGGGCTGCACCTCACGGCTAAGGGCCGCAAGGTCATCCGCGATGCCTTCCCGGTGTGGCAGACCGCGCAGAGGCGCGCCATCGCCGTGATGGGCGCCGGCAGCCGAGACACGCTCGACACCTTGCTCGCGCAGGCCGAGAAACTCGCCGCCTGACAGCCGCGGCCCAGCGCCGCGAGCACAGATATTCGGCCTGCGACGGCGAACCGTCGCAGGCCGTTTGCTTTGGGCTGTGATCGGATCGGGCTCCGGCGCGCGAAACCGCCGACGCCGTGCTCGCGCCTTACGGCGTCGCCTGGGCCGTATCCGCCAGTTGCTTCACCAGCTTGCGCACGCCGGCGATCTTGCGCGCATCGGTCTCCCAGTCGGCCCGCAGCACCACCTTGTGGTCCGGTTGCAGCTTCATGGCGCCGCGGCTTGCGACCGCGAGCCGGACCAGCCCGTCGGGGTTCGCGAAGGTGTTCTTGTGGAAGCGCACGACCGCTCCCTTCGGCCCGGCATCGAGCTGGGCAATGCTCGCCGTCTTGCAGATCGCCTTGATCTCGACCACGTCGAGCAGGTGCTGGACCTCGGGCGGCAGGGCGCCGAAGCGGTCGACGAGCTCGTCCGCGAAGGCCTCGATATCGGACCGTGTCGTGAGCGTGGACAGGCGGCGATAGAGCCCGAGCCTGAGCGGCAGGTCGGCGACATAGGTATCCGGGATCAGGATGGCCATGCCCAGGCCGATTTGCGGGGACCACTGGTCCTGCCCCTCCTCGACCCCGCCCTTGAGCTGAGCGATGGTCTCCTCGAGCATGGATTGGTAGAGCTCGAAACCGACCTCGCGGATATGGCCGGATTGCTCCTCGCCGAGCAGGTTTCCGGCGCCGCGGATGTCGAGATCGTGGCTTGCCAGCGAGAAGCCGGCGCCAAGCGTGTCGAGCGACTGCAACACCTTCAGGCGTTTCTCCGCCCCCTCGGTCAGGCGCATGTTGGCAGGCGTCGTGAAATAGGCATAGGCGCGCGTCTTCGAGCGCCCGACGCGACCGCGCAACTGGTAGAGCTGGGCGAGACCGAACATGTCGGCGCGATGCACGATCAGCGTGTTGGCGTTGGGTATGTCGAGGCCGGACTCCACGATGGCCGTCGACAGCAGGATGTCGTACTTGCCGTCGTAGAAGGCGCTCATGACGTCTTCCAGCTCGCTGGCCGCCAGTTGACCATGTGCCTGCGCCAGACGCAGATCCGGCACGATCTCGCTCAGGAACTCCCGCGTCTCCTCGAGGTCGGCAATGCGCGGCACGACGTAGAACGTCTGGCCGCCACGGAAGCGCTCGCGCATCAGCGCGTCCTTGATGATCACCGGATCGAACGGCGTCACGAACGTGCGTACCGCCAGCCGGTCGACGGGCGGCGTGGTGATCAGCGACAGCTCGCGTACGCCCGACAGCGCCAACTGCAAGGTGCGCGGTATGGGCGTCGCCGTCAGCGTCAGCACGTGCACATCCTCGCGCAGGTGCTTCAGGCGCTCCTTGTGCTGCACGCCGAAATGCTGCTCCTCGTCGATGATCAGCAACCCGAGATCGGCGAACGCGATGGTCTTGCCGAGCAACGCGTGGGTGCCGACGACGATGTCCACGCGCCCCTCTCGGATGGCGACTTTGGTCTCGGCCAGCTCCTTGGCCGTGGTCAGGCGCGAAGCTTGCGCGATGCGCACGGGAAGCCCCCGGAAGCGCTCCCTGAAGGTCTTGTAGTGCTGGCGGGCCAGCAGCGTGGTGGGCACCACCACCGCCACTTGTTTGCCGCTCATCACCGCAGCGAAGGCGGCGCGCAGCGCCACCTCCGTCTTGCCGAAGCCGACATCGCCGCAGATCAGCCGATCCATCGGTCGGCCCGATTGCAGATCGTCGAGCACGGCGGCGATCGCCGCGTCCTGGTCCTCGGTCTCCTCGTGGGCGAAGCGGGCCGCGAACTCGGACACCGCCGCCGGCTCCGGCGCGAGGACCGGCGCCTGGCGGACCTGCCGCAGTGCCGCGATCTTCAGAAGCTCGCCCGCGATCTCCCGCAGCCGCTTCTTCAAGCGCGCCTTACGCGATTGCCAGGCCGAGCCGCCGAGACGATCGAGCTGCGCCGAGCCTTCGTCGGCGCCGTAGCGCGACAGCATCTCGATGTTCTCGACCGGCAACAGCAGCTTGTCGCCGCCGTGATAGACGATTTCCAGGCAGTCGTGCGGCGCGCCGAGCGCCGTCACCGTCGTCAGACCCGAGAAGCGCCCGATGCCATGATCGGCGTGCACGACGAGATCGCCGACCGAAAGGCTCGTGGCCTCGGTCAGGACGTCGCTGGCCTTCTTGCGGATCTTGCGCGGCCGCACCAGCCGGTCGCCGAGAATGTCCTGCTCGCCGATGACGGCGAGGCTCGCCGTCTCGAAGCCGTGCTCGAGACCGAGGACGCCCAGCGCCACCTTGTCGGGCGGCAAGGCCTCTACCTCGTCGAAATTCTCGACCTTGGCGAGCGTCGCCAGGCCATGACCGGCCAGCAGGGAGCCGAGACGCTCGCGGGCGCCGTTGGACCAGGCGGCGATCAGCACCCGCCGTCCCCGCTCCTGAAGGCTGCGCACGTGGCCGGCGACACTGTCGAAGACGTTGGCGCCCTCACTCGCGCGATCCGCAGCGAAATTTCGACTGAGGCGGCCTTCTTGCGGCACGACGGCCACCGTGGGTCGGCCGGGGACCTCGGCGAACGGGCTGAAGCGCAGCACGTAACGGGCGGCGAGAAGCTCCGCCCACTCCTTGGGCTCGATGAACATCAGGCTGGTCGGCACGGGCTTGTAAGGCGGCGAGCCAAAGGCCAGCGTCTCCTGGGACTGCACGCGGGCCTCGTAATGGTCGGCGACGAGCTCCAGGCGGTCGCGCACGGCCTCCTCGCCCATGTGATCGAAGCTCAGTGCCGCACCCGGCAGGTAGTCGAACAGCGTCTCCAGCGTCTCGTGGAAGAGCGGCAGCCAGTGTTCCGCACCAGGGAAGCGGCGACCCTGGCTGACGGCTTCATAGAGTGGGTCCTCGCTGGTCACGGGGCCGAACAGCTCGATATAGCGGGCCCGGAACAGCGCCTCGGCCTCGGGGTTGAAGGCGAGCTCGCTCACGGGCAGCAGCACCAGCTTGGGCACCGGCCTCTGCGTGCGCTGCGTTTCGGCATCGAAGCTCTTGATGCTCTCGAGGGTGTCGCCGAAGAAATCGAGCCGCACGGGTTGCGAGCGCGCCGGGGGATAGAGGTCGAGGATGCCGCCGCGCACGGCGAACTCGCCGGGCTCCATCACGCTGCCGGTGCGGACGTAGCCGGAGCGGTCGAGCCGGCTGACGAGGCGGGCCATGTCGAGGCGCTGGCCGGGCGCGACCTGGCGCACGCCCCGGCGAATGGCGTCACGCGGCGGCACGCGCTGGAGCACGGCGCTCACCGTCGTCAGCACGATGGTCGGGCGCTCCGGCCGGATCACGAGCATGCGGGCGAGCGCGCTGATCCGCTGCGCAACGATGTCGGGTTGCGGCGTCACGCGGTCGTAGGGAACCGTGTCCCAGGCCGGAAAGGCGATGACGCGCAGCTTCGGTGCAAAAAAGGCCAGGGCCTGATGCAGGGCTTCGAGGCGGCGGTCATCGCGCGCGACGTGCAGCACGAGCGAGGTTCCCCCGACCTCGGGCCCGGCCGACGCTGCGATGCGGGCGAGCACCAGGGCATCGAGCCCCTCGGGGACACCGGTCAGCAGGAATTCGCGGGCACTGCGCGCATCAGCGGCCATCATTCGCTCTCGCAGGGCCTCACAGCCCGTGGAAGGTGCGCAGCTTGTCGATCAGCGGCGCCAGCTCGCTCATCTCGAGCCGCTCGGGCGCCAGAACCCAGCTCTGGATGTCCGGATCGGGCAAGGCCAGCAGCCGCTCGAAGTCCGACAGGGTCTGCTCGGGCATGCCGGCCACCTCGGCCTCGGCGAAGCGCCCGAGGATCCAATCCATCTCCTTGGTGCCCCGATGGCACGCCCGATAAAGGGCGCGACGCCGGCGGCGCTCGACGTCATCGCTCATGGTCTCTCGCCGGTTGGCCCGCTGGCTCATGTTCGAAAATTCACCGAGACGCTTGACGGTCCAGCACGCCCGCGTCCACCTTCCCGGCGCATGACATATAGCCCTGCATATCGGCCCTGTCAGTACCCTCTTGGCGGCGCGGGTGCCCCGAACGCCCGCGCGAGCCGCCGCACCAGGGTTGGGCGACAGACGGGCCGGCTGCGCGAGGACGGCCTCTGATGCGGCCCGCCGCCCTCAGCCCCTTCTTCGTCTCGGTACAGAGCCTGCCGGGCATCGGCCCGCGGCTGCTCGTGCTGCTGCGCAAGGCGCTGCGCCTGCCACCGGGCGTCAGCGAGCCACGGGCGCTCGACCTCTTGTGGCATCTGCCGACCGGCGTCGTCGATCGCCGCAGTGAGCCGTCGGTGGCCGAAGCCGTGGCGGGCACGATCGTGACTTTGCGCCTGCGGGTGCTGAAACACAAGGCGCCGCCGCGCAGCGCAAGCAAGGCCCCTTACCGTGTGACCTGCGAGGACGACAGCGGGCGCATCGACCTCGTGTTCTTCCGGGCGGAGCCACGTTTCGTCGAGCGGCAGCTCCCGGTCGGCGAGGTGCGCTACGTCTCCGGGCGGGTCGAGCGCTATGGCGAACAGTTGCAGATGCCGCACCCCGACTACATCGTGGACGCCGAGGCGCGGGCCGACCTCCCCGCACTCGAGCCGATCTATCCCCTGACCGCCGGGCTCTCCGGTAAGGTGCTGCGCAAGGCGATCCGGCATGCCCTCTCGACCCTCATGCCGCTGCCCGAGTGGCAGGAGCCGGCCTGGCTCGCCGCCAGGGGCTTTCCGGAGTTCCGGTCCGCACTGGATCGCCTGCACCGGCCCGAGACGCCCGCCGACATCGCCAATACCGGACCTTACTGGCAACGGCTCGCCTATGACGAGTTGCTGGCCGGCCAGCTCGCCCTCGCCCTCGTGCGCCGCAGCCAGCGTGCGGAGCGTGGGCGGGCCTTGCGGGGCGACGGCCGCATTCGCGCGCGGCTGACCGCGGCGCTGCCGTTCGCGCTCACCAACTCGCAGGCGAAGGCCATTGGCGAGATCGAGGCCGACATCGCCGCGCCCGGCCGCATGCTGCGTCTGCTGCAGGGCGACGTCGGCTCGGGCAAGACGGCGGTGGCTCTCATGGCCATGGCCATCGCCATCGAGGGGGGCGCGCAGGCGGCCTTGATGGCGCCGACCGAGGTGCTGGCGCGCCAGCATCTCGAGACGATCGCGCCACTCGCCAGCGCGGCCGGCCTGCGCGTCGGGCTGCTGACCGGCCGCGAGAAGGGACGCGCCCGCAAGGCGGTGCTCGAACGTCTCGAGGGCGGCGAGATCGACATCCTCATCGGCACGCACGCCCTCTTCCAGCCCGATGTCGTGTTTCCCGATCTCGCCCTGGCGGTCATCGACGAGCAGCACCGGTTCGGCGTTCATCAGCGCCTCGCCCTGCAGTCCAAGGGGAGCGACGGCGGCGCCAACGTCCTCGTCATGACGGCGACCCCCATTCCGCGCACGCTGCTCATGACGCACTACGGCGACCTCGACGTTTCCCGCCTGACCGAGAAGCCAGCCGGCCGCAAGCCCGTCGTCACCAGCCGCGTCTCGCTCGAGCGCCTGGAGGAGGTCATCGACGGGCTCGGCCGTGCGCTGGCGCAGGGTGCGCAGATCTACTGGATCTGCCCGCTCGTCGAGACGTCGGATACGACCGAGCTTGCGGCGGCCGAGGAGCGCCACGGCCACCTCATCCAGCGGTTCGGCGATTGCGTCGGGCTGCTCCACGGGCAAATGCGCGCGCCGGCCAAGGATGCGACCATGCAGGCCTTCTCCGAGGGGCGCCTCAAGATTCTGGTGGCCACGACCGTCGTCGAGGTCGGCGTCAACGTGCCGAATGCCACGATCATGGTGATCGAGCACGCCGAACGCTTCGGCCTCGCGCAACTGCATCAGCTTCGCGGTCGCGTCGGGCGGGGTGATCGCGCCTCGTCCTGCATCCTCCTCTATCAGCCGCCCCTTGGAGAGACGGCGCGCCAGCGCCTCGAGACCATGCACGAGACCGAGGACGGTTTCGCCATCGCGGAGATGGACCTCAAACTCAGGGGCGGCGGCGAGGTGCTGGGGGCACGCCAGAGCGGCGCGCCGGAATTCCGGGTGGCGGAGGTGCCTGGCTTCGAGGAGCTTCTCGGAGCCGCGCGCGACGACGCCCGCCTCGTCCTCGAGAGCGATCCCGAACTCAAGGGGCCGCGCGGCGAGGCGCTGCGGCATCTGCTCTATCTGTTCGAGTGCGACGAAGCGGTGCGCCTGTTCCGCGCCGCGTGAGCGGTCCGGAGCCCTTACGCCGGCGGCTGCCCCCCGCGCGCCGTGAGCTGGCGCACGCGCCAGCCGTTGCCGGGCTCGCTGCGCCCCTTCGCGGCCTTCTCCGCGTCCGGCACGACCATGCCGCCCGACAGGATGATTTTGGCGGCATCCTCGACCGTCATGCTCAGAAGCTTCACCTGATCCCGCGGCACGAACGAGACGAAGCCGGTCGGCGGCACGATGCCGGTCGGCACGAACACCGTCACAAGATCCTGGCTCGACGGCGTCACCTCCTGGATCTCCTTGGCGACCTCCGCCGTGACGAAGACCAGAGACCACACCCCCTTCGACGGGAACTCGATGAGCCCCACCTTCTGGAAGGCCTCGCTGGTGTTGGCGGTGGCCAGCACGGATTCGAACAGCTGCTTGAGCGCGCTGTAGACGTTGCGCACGATCGGCATGCGGCCGACGAACAACTCGCCGAAGCTGATGAGCGTCCGCCCCAGCAGGTTGGCCGCCAGCGCCCCAATGATCATCAGCCCGATGATGGAGGTGATGAGGCCGATGCCGGGGATGTTGAACGGCAGCGCGTCCACCGGCAACCAGCCGGCCGGCAGCAACCGGTGCAAGAGCGGCTTGACCCAGGTGTCGACCCTGTCGATGACGAACCAGATGAACAGGATGGTGAGCCCGACGGGCCCCACCACGACCAGACCCGTCAGAAAATAGTTCCGGAGGCGGGCGCCGATATGCCAGCGTCCGCGCTTGGGTGGCCGTGTCAGGTTGGCAAGCCCGGAGCCGCCCTGCGGAGCGGGGCGCTGGCCATCAGGGTTGTCCATAGGGGACTGCCTCTCCCTGTGTTGCGCACGACCTGCCGGAGTCGGCGGGGCTCCATCGAGTGCAGAGGGATCGCGCTGTCACGTCCTTACGCTCCGTCCACGTTGTAGCATATCCGAGGATAGCCCATCATGTCGCGCTCAGCCTACCCCGATGACCACCCGCCCTGCACCGCTGCACGACAGCGCCCGGCGAAGGCGCGGGATTGCGAGCCGAGCGCCCTCGGGACACCTCATCCATAGCCTGTGGAATGGCTTTCGTCCAAGTCGACCAAAGTCGTCTCGTCCCAGCGGGCTGCGGCCGTTCGAGGGCGCGCCTGTGCGCCTTGCCCGTGCGCCCCCGCGCCGAGAGGCAGGCGTGCACGTGCCGTGCCGGCGAAGACTGGCGCTACTTCCCGATCGGGAAGCAATCGATGCTGTCGCCCGCTGATTTGATCTTGCTGCAGAATTGGGCAACCTTGGTGCGCGAGGCGAACGGGCCGATCTTGACCGTATAGAACGTGCCCATGTTGCCGAGCACGGTTTGCCCGATCGAGGGTTGCATCGTGCCGAGCAGCCGCTTGTGCCGGGCCTGGATGCGCGACGCCAGGGCCTGGGCCTCGCCCGGACTGCGCAGCGTCGCGAGTTGCGCCTCGTGCACAGCCCGGCCTTTGGCGATGGGCTTGCGCTCCTCGATCAGTCTCGCCTGCTTCGTGGCGACCGGCTTGATCTCGGTGCTGCGGCCCCAATCACCGGCCTTCGGCACGGCGGGCGGTACGGGCCGCGGCGCTGGGCGCGGCGTGATGCTCGACGTCGTCGGCCCGGGCTGTGGCTGTGCCGATCCGAAGATGCCGCCAAAGAAGCGTGAAATCGTCGTGCCGCTTCCGCTCGGCTGTGCTGCCGGTGCCGGCGCACGCGCGGGTTGCGGCGTGGCGGGGCGGCCGGAGCCGTTGAATTCGGTTTGCCAGCCGGCCGGGGTGACTGCGGGGCGCGCCGCGGGTGCCGAACGCACGACCTCCGGATCGCCTTCACCCTTGAGCCCCACGGCCTTGTAGGCTTCAGCGCGGACGGCGATCGCCGCTTTGCGATCCCCCTCCGTCAGCCCGCCCTTGATCCACAGCGCGCTCGTCAGGTCGGAAATCGCCTGCGCGGACTTGCCGGTGCGCCGGTAGGCGACGCCGCGCGAATAAAGGGCTCTTGCGAGGTCGGCAGGAGGCAGGGCGCCACCGGCGAGGGCCTGATTGAACGCGCTGATCGCCTGCACGTTCTTGCCGGCCTTGAGCGCCTTCAATCCGGCCTGCAATGCGGACGCGGCAGCCGGCTTGGCCTTGGCAGTGGGCTTGGCCGCTGGCGCGGGCTTCTTCGGCTCACGTGCGGCCACGTCGGCGGGCGCCGACAAGACGCCGGCTCCAGCTGCAAAGAGGCTCGCGGCAAACAGCAGTCCGCGACGGTCGTGATGGCTCATCGTTCCGTACCCCCGGCGACGCCAGAACCGCTCTGCGGCCGTGCTGGTGTCCTTCCCTCACGCCTGGACCTTAAGAGAACCCGTCCAATGAGGCAATTCCTAGGCTGGCTTTCCGACTTCATCCCCAGCCTCGACGACTATTCCACAGTTACCGACTTGGCGAGGTTCCGCGGCTGATCGACGTCCGTGCCCATCAGAACCGCCGTGTGATAGGCGATCATCTGCATGGGCACCGCGTAGAGCAGCGGCGAAATGAAGGGATGCGCCTTCGGAACCGGCAAGTGCGCCACGAGCCCACACCCCGCGCTGGACGGCGCTGCGTCGCTCACCAGGACCACCTGGCCACCACGGGCGGCCACCTCCTGCATGTTCGACAGGGTCTTATCGAAGAGGTCGTCCTCCGGCGCCACGACGACGACGGGCACGTTCTCGTCGATCAGCGCAATGGGGCCGTGCTTGAGCTCGCCCGCACCATAGCCCTCGGCGTGGATATAGGAGATTTCCTTGAGCTTCAGGGCCCCTTCGAGCGCGATGGGGAAACTGGTGCCGCGTCCGAGGTAGAGGACGTCGCGCGCCTTCGACAGTGTGTGAGCCAGCGTTTCGTAGCGTGCTTCGTCCCGCAGCACGGTGGAGATGAGGCGCGGCACCTCGGCGAGATGCTGCACGAGCTCGCCTTCCTGGCGCGCATCGATGTGGCCACGCGCCTTGGCGGCCGCGATCGCAAGGCAGGCCAGCACGGCTAGCTGGCAGGTGAAGGCCTTGGTGGAGGCGACACCAATCTCAGGTCCTGCAAGCGTCGGGAGCACGGAAGCGGATTCGCGGGCGATGGTGGAAGTGCGCACGTTGACGACGGAGGCGATGTGCTGGCCGTGCTGCTTGCAGTAGCGCAGCGCCGCCAGCGTGTCGGCCGTCTCGCCGGACTGCGAGATGAACAGTGCGAGGCCATCTTGCGGCAGCGGCGCCTCGCGGTAGCGGAACTCGGAGGCGACGTCGATCTCGACCGGCAGGCGCGCATACCGCTCGAGCCAGTACTTGCCGACGAGGCCGGCAAAATAGGCGGTGCCGCAGGCTGAGATCGTAACGCGCGAAATGCGCGAGAGGTCGACACCGAGGTCTGGAAACCGCGTTTTGCCCTGGGACAGATCGAGGTAGGCCGCCAGCGTGTGGCTGATCACCTCCGGCTGCTCGTGAATCTCCTTGGCCATGAAGTGGCGGTGATTGCCCTTGTCGACGAGCATGCTGCCGGCGGCCGTCTTGACCCGTGGCCGCACCACGACCGCGCCCGTCTCGTCCCGGATCTCGACACTGTCGCGATGGATGACGGCCCAATCGCCTTCCTCGAGATACGTGATGGTCTGCGTGAAGGGCGCCAGCGCGATGGCGTCGGACCCGAGATACATCTCGCCGTCGCCGTGGCCGATCGCCAGCGGGCTACCCCGGCGCGCCGCGATCATCAGGTTGTCCTCGCCCGCGAAGATCATGGCCAGTGCGAACGCGCCTTCGAGCCGCGGCAGCACGGCCGCAACCGCCGGCACCGGACCCTTGCCCCTGCGCATCTCCTCCGTCACGAGATGCACGACCGCCTCGGTGTCGGTATCCGATTGGAAGGCGTGGCCCTTGGCGATGAGTTCCTCACGCAAGGCCCGGAAATTCTCGATGATGCCGTTGTGGACGACGCTGACGTGCTCGCTCATATGCGGATGCGCGTTGCGCTCCGTCGGCGCACCGTGTGTCGCCCAGCGCGTGTGACCGATGCCGGCGTGCCCGCCCAGCGGACTGCCGGCGACGACGGTTTCGAGATTGCGCAGCTTGCCCTCGGCCCGCCGCCGCGCCAGCGTTCCGTTCTCGACCGTAGCGATGCCGGCCGAATCGTAGCCGCGATACTCGAGCCGGCGCAGTGCGTCGATCAGATCGGTCGAGACCGCGCGCTCAGCCAGGATGCCGACGATACCGCACATGCTTGTCAATCCCTCCGCACGATGTCTCGCACCTAGCCGCGTTGCACGTCCCGGCACAAGTCACGCCATGTTACGAACTATGGCATGCCCCGCCGTCGCCCCTCAGCCCTTCTTGTCGCGATGGCGCAGCATGCGCAGACGGAAGCGCTCGGCCCACTTGGTATGGGCCACCTGTGGCGATCGCGATATGGCGAGGTCGCCAGCGGCAACCTCCTTGGTGATGACGCTGCCCGAGCCGATATAGGCGCCGTCGCCGATCTTCACGGGCGCCACCAGCGAGGAGTTGGAGCCGACGAAGGCGCCCGCGCCGATGTCCGTGCGATGCTTGGCGAAGCCATCGTAGTTGCAGAAGATCGTGCCGGCGCCGATGTTGGCGCGCGAGCCGACGCGGCCATCGCCGATGTAGCTGAGGTGATTGGCCTTGGCGCCGCTTTCGACGGTGGCGTTCTTCACCTCGACGAAGTTGCCGATGTGCGCGTCCGGCCCGATGTCGGCGCCGGGCCGCAGCCGCGAGAACGGACCGACGATGGCGCCGGGGCCTATCCGGGCCTTCTCGAAATGACAATTGGCGCGGATGACCGCCCCGTCCTCAACCGTGACGCCAGGGCCGAAGACGACGTTGGGCTCGATCTCGACGTCGCGGCCGAGCTGCGTGTCGAAGCTGAGGTAGACCGTCTCGGGCGCCCACATCGTCACGCCCGCGAGCATGGCCGCGCGGCGGGCGCGGGACTGGAAGATGGCCTCCGCTGTGGCGAGCTGGGTGCGGTCGTTGACGCCGAGCACCTCGTCCTCGCCACAGGTGATGACCGACGCCGTCAGTCCGTCACCGTTGGCAATGCCGACGGCATCCGTCAGATAGTACTCACCTTTGGCGTTCGCGTTGCCGATGCGCGCCAGCAAGCCCGCCAGATGCCGGCCGCGGAAGCCCATGACCCCCGAGTTGCACAGGCGCACGGCGCGCTCCGCGTCGGAAGCCTCCTTATCCTCACGGATGGCCGTCAGGCGGCCGTCCGGCCCGCACAGCAGGCGTCCATAGCCGCCGGGGTCCGCCGCCTCGAACCCGAGCACGACGATATCGCTGTCACCGGCAAGGCGCGTGCGCAGCCGCGCCAGCGTTTCCGTGCGCAGCAGCGGCGTATCGGCATAGAGCACGAGCACATCGCCGTCGTGACCAGCGATGAGCGGGCCGGCCGCCTTGACCGCATCCGCCGTGCCGAGTTGATCGGGTTGCACGAAGATGGCGGCGCCGGGGAAGCGGGCGACGGCCTCGGCCTCGACGTCGGCCATGTCCGGCCCCACGACGACGGCCACGCGCGCGGCGCCGATCTCCTGGCAGCGCGACAGCACATGTCCGAGCATCGACAGATTGGCGATCCTGTGCAGCACTTTGGGACGCGTCGAGCGCATCCGCGTGCCCTTGCCCGCAGCCAGAACGACGATGAGAAGCGAGCGTTCGCTCATGTCACGTCCCTTGGACCGGTCGAACCTGTGGGTGGGCCGTCGGCCCGGCTGGCCGGTCGCTCTGCTAGTTTCCCGGCACTACTTAGCCGAGCGCGGCGTGACTCGCCACCTGCACGGACGCCACGCCGCCAAAAGCTATCCACATATCTCTCGGCCGGCGTCGTCGCCAAGTTTGACCTCAGTGATCAGGTCTTTCAGCATTTTAGCGAGATGACGGGCGATTCGCTCTATCCGTCAACGTCCTAACGAGCAAACGCGAGGCGTCTTCCATGTCCGATCTGCTTCCCGACTCCCCGCTTGCCTCCCTATCGCCGCGGCGCTCCGCTGCCGGCAAGCTCTATCTCGGCATCTGGGGCCTGCTTGGCCTGGCTGCCGGCAGCTATCTGGCGCTGATGCTGGTCAAGCCGGAGGCCCTCGCGGTCTCCCTGGTGAAATGGCCGGATCAGCGCCCCGTCGTGGCGTCGCTGGAGGCCACCCTGGCCCAGACCAGGACCCGTCAGGCCGCGCTCGATCAGACCGTCACGACCCTGCGGAGCGAGACGGCCGGCCTGAAGGCGCAGTTGGCGCAACGGCAGGCGGCGGAGCGAGCGCTGCAGGCGAAGGTCGCCGCGCTTGAGGAACAGCTCGTCGTGGCGCGTGCCCAGCCTGTCGCCAGGGTCGATCCGCGCAAGGCCGCGCGGGACGAGGCGAAGGCCAGGCGGGAAGCCGCGCTCAAGCCCGAGCTGACGGCGCCGGCCGATACCGGGCCGATCATCACGGTGCCAGGGTTCAAGATCGAGACCAGCTCGGTGCAACCGCAGCCGAGCCCGCGCCAGTATGCCATTCGGCTGAATACCGGACCGTCGCTCGACGCGCTGCGGCTGAGCTGGGCCGTGCTGACCGAGAACCACGGCAAGGTGCTGCGATCCCTGTCGCCACGCTACGTGCAGACGCAGGGGGCTGCCGGCGCGCCGGCCTACCAACTCGTGGCCGGTCCCTTCAAGGATTCTGCCGCGGCCCGACGCGCATGCCGCGCGCTGGCGGCGAAGGGCATCGCCTGCTCACCCACCAACTTCGCCGGCGGCGCGCTGCAATAGCCGCCGCGCCGGCGCTGGGCGCCGTCACCCGAGGCACGTGCGCCTCGGGGGTCTGGCTTATCAGGGATCGGCGATATTGAACGTGTCGCACGCCTGCATGCGGCCCTGGTCGAAGCCGAGCTTGAACCAGCGCACCCGCTGCGCCGACGAGCCATGCGTAAAGGCCTCTGGGACCACGTGCCCCTGGGTTCGCCGCTGGATCATGTCGTCGCCGATCGCCGACGCAGCGTTGAGGCCTTCCTCGATGTCACCGGGCTCCAGCCGTCGCTTAAGCTGATCGGTGAGATGCGCCCAGACCCCGGCGAAACAATCCGCCTGAAGTTCCATGCGCACCTGCAGGGCATTGGCCTCTGTCTGCGACATGCGTGCCTTGCGCTCCTGCACGGCCTGCGCGATGCCGAGCAGCATCTGCACGTGATGCCCGACCTCGTGGGCGATGACATAGGCTTGCGCAAAGTCGCCCGGCGCCTGGAAGCGTCGTTTCAGCTCCTCGTAGAAGCTGAGGTCGATGTAGATCTTCTGGTCGAGCGGGCAGTAGAACGGCCCCATCTGCGCCAGACCCGTGCCGCAGCCGGTGCGGATGCTGCCCGTGAACAGCACGAGCTTCGGCTTGCGGTACTCACGCCGCACGCTCTGGAAAACGCGGTCCCAGACATCCTCGGTATCCGCCAGGACACGCCGCACGAAGCGCGCCATATCGTCGCCGGAGGCCGGCCGTGGCGTCGTGGCGTCGGGTGTGGAGCCCGGCAGCTCGAACGGGTTGCGGCGCGGCATGCCCGGCCCCTGCGTCTGACGCCCAGGGCCTGGATCGAAGCGCGGCTGTTGCGGGATGCTCGGTCCGCCGGGAAGACCGGGCGGACCTCCGCCGAAGATCGTGCGAATGACCGTGCCGAGATCGCCGCCGGTCAGCAGGATGAAGCCCACGACCAGCAGGATCGTCATCAGGCTCATGCCGCCCTTTCGCCCACCCGGCATGGGGAACGGCATGCCACCCCTGGGGCCGCCCGGGAAGGAGCTGCCCTGCTCCTGCCGGCGATCCTCTACGTTCTCGCTCTCGCGATCCTTGTCGTCGTAGCGCATGGCGCGACCTCGCCCTCGCGTGGTTTCAGCTCCCGCCAGCGTGTACAGCTCCGCGCGAGCATCCGTATGGGCTCATATCTGCACGCCTAGCGTTCCGAGACAAGGCCTGTGGTGTGCGAGAGACGCTGGACGATCCGCCGGCGCTTGGCTAAGGCCTAGCGGACCTGCGGAAATGCCGACCGGACGCCGCGACGTCGGAGCGACCGCCGTGACTTGCGCCTTGGGAGACTGGACCTTGCAGACGACCGGAAACGCCGTGCTTGTGCTGATCACCGCAGCGGGCAGCCCACCGCTCGTCGTGGACGAGGTGGCGGGTTGGCTCGACTGCGACTCGCGCCGGCTGACCTGGTTGTCGCCGGGCGAAGCCTGCGAGCTGGCGCTCGGCGCGTCGGTGGCGGACAGCCAATCCGCCCTCGCCAGGGCTCGCGCCAGCGTCGGCACGCGCCCCGTCGATGTTGCACTGGTGTCCAGCGACGGCCGGCGCAAGCGCTTGCTCGTGGCCGACATGGACTCGACCATCATTCAGCAGGAATGCATCGACGAAATGGCCGACATGATGGGGCTGAAGCCCCGCATTGCCGCCATCACCGAGCGGGCCATGCGGGGCGAGCTCGATTTCGCGGCCGCGCTGCGCGAGCGCGTGGGACTGCTTGCCGGTCTGGCGGAGAGCGAGCTGGCGCGCGTCTTCGCCGAGCGCATACAGGTGATGCCGGGTGCGCGCACGCTCGTGGCGACGATGCGCGCCTCAGGGGCCTACACGGCGCTGGTCTCTGGCGGCTTCACCTACTTCACCTCGCGCGTCGCCTCCGCCGTCGGCTTCGACATGAACAGCGCCAATCGGCTCGTCATCGAGAAGGGTCGCCTGACAGGTGAGGTCGAGGAGCCCATCCTGGGGCGCGAGGCGAAGCTCGAGACGCTGTCAGCCCTCGCCGCCGAGCGCGGCATCGCCGCCGGCTTGACACTGGCGGTCGGTGACGGCGCCAACGACCTCGCCATGATCAGGGCCGCAGGCCTGGGTGTCGCCTATCGCGCCAAGCCCATCGTGGCGGCTGAAGCGGCGGCGCAGATCAATCACACGGACCTCACCGCCCTGCTCTACCTGCAAGGCTACCGGCGCGACGAGTTCGTCGGCTGAGGCACGCAGCGCGCTCAGGTGCGCCGACGTCCGAATCCCGTCGGCATCGCGGGGCCGGCAGCCGGCGGCACGTGTCGGCTGCGCGCCCGCGCTACAGGTCCTGGCGGGACCGCTGGGTCCTCGCCCGGTCCGCGCCACCAGGAGCCGCCACTGCGGCTGGTGATGAGCATGCCGAGCAGCGTCAGGGGCAGAAGGGTCAATGCGATTCCGAGGGGTGTATTGAGAGCGGCGCGGAACTTCATCGCCTGCACCAGAGCCGACATGGCGCGCCGCCCGCGCATGCCAGAATACCCTGTTCGCATCGCGATGTAGGTCGCGATCGCCGCAAGCACGAAACCGCCCAAGACGACAGCCGCACCCATACCAAAAGCGCCGAAGCGCGAGGCCCCGCGTCCGTCCTCGTCGGAATCGACCAGGCAAAGGAAGACGATGCAGATGAGGGCCGCGATCAGGTACTTCGGCAGCGCCAGCTTCAGGATGCCGAGCACGAAGCCGACCGTCCACGGCGAGCCGAATACGACGGCGAATGCGGCGTCTGCCCAGAACAGAACGACCAGCACCCCGACCAGTGCCACCGGCAAGCCGGCGTCGCGCAGCCGGCGCACGGTGATCCCGAGCCAGGAATAAACGAAGACGAGATAGATGATGGGCTTCAGATAGATGGCGACGACCAGAGCCAGTGCGCCACACGCTCCGCCGACGCCCCGGCAGTTCGTGGAATAGACGAAGGTCTTGAGTAGAAATGGAAAGGCGAACGTCACCGCCAGGAAGACCGCGATGCGGATCAGCGCCGCGATCGCATAGTCACGGCGCGACAGAACACCTCGAAACCGGAACACGACAAGCCTCCCCGAACATACGACAGGTAGACTAGCGTGGAACTCTTAAGGTTCGTTTGTCACTGGCGACGGATGCGTCGAGCCGCGGGCGATCTCAGCGACTGCGCCGACCGAACTGCGCCGGGCGCGGGGCCGCCCCCAACGCGCCGTCCGCATGCGCGGCCGCCCGGCGGCGCCTTGCCGGAGCGTCCGAAGGCGCACCGAGCGCCGGGCTCGAGCCATCACGCCCCTTGATCAGCATGGCCAGCAGCGTCAGCGGCAGGAGTGCGGTGGCGATCATCAAGGGCGGCCGGATGGCGCCGAGAACCGCTTTCAGATTGTGAAAATCCGCGGCGGTCCGGGGATGCTCGCCAATGCCGTGGACCCAGCGCAGCATGACATAGCCCACGAGCGTCATGCCCAGGATGGCGACGAGCACGCAGGCGGCAGCGACTGGCGTGGCACCGAACCGGGCCATGCCACGCCCCTTCGCATCGCTGTCGACGAGGCAGAGAAAGGCGATACAGGCCAGCGCCGCAAGCATCAGGTATTTGGCAAACAGCTTGTATCTGACGAAGGTGATGAACGGCATCGTCCATTCCGCACTCCCGAACACGCCCATGCTCGGAAAACCCCAGAGGCCCTGGCTGGCAGCTCCGAGGAAAAGCGCAACAAGGATGGCCACGAACCGTCCGGGAAGCCCGATATCGCGCAAGCGCCGCACGCCAATTCCAAGCCACGAAAAGACGAACAGCCAGTAGACGAGCGGCTTCAAGTAGATCCATCCGTAGGGCGCCAGGCTCATAAAGCCCAAGGCGCTGAGGCCATCGCCGCCCCAGAAAGCGGGAATGAGAGCGAGAACAATGACGACGATCGTCGGAAGCGCGACGATCGCCCCGAGAAAAAGCCCGATCCGGAGCGCCGCCGCTGCTGCGAACGCCTCTCGCCCCAAGACTCCGTGAAAGCGGAACATGGGCCGCCCCCTGTGCCAAAGACAGGAAGGTTAGCCTAGAAACATTAACGCGCGTTTGCCTCCGCGTGCAGGCCCCCGGGCCGGGCTGCCGACCCTGCCGCTCCTAGCGCGCGAACTTCTTGAACTTGATGCGGTGGGGCTCGACGGCCTGATCGCCGAGGCGGCGCTTCTTGTCCTCCTCGTAATCGGCGAAATTGCCCTCGAACCATTCCACGTGGCTGTCGCCCTCGAAGGCCAGGATGTGCGTCGCCAGGCGGTCCAGGAAGAAGCGATCGTGGCTGATGATGACGGCGCAGCCCGGGAAATCCTCGAGCGCCGCCTCCAGCGCCGACAGCGTCTCGGTGTCGAGATCGTTGGTCGGCTCGTCGAGCAGCAGCAGGTTGCCGCCCTCCTTCAGGAGCTTGGCCAGATGCACGCGGTTGCGCTCGCCGCCCGAGAGCAGACCGACCTTCTTCTGCTGATCGGCCCCCTTGAAGTTGAAGGCGCCGACGTAGGCGCGCGACGGCGCCTCACGCACGCCACCAAGCTTGATGATGTCGTTGCCGCCCGAGATTTCCTCCCAGACCGTCTTCTTGTCGTCGAGATGGGCGCGCGACTGGTCGACGTAGGCGATCTTGACGGTATCACCGATGCGGATGCTGCCGGCGTCCGGCGCTTCGAGCCCGGTCAGCATCTTGAAGAGCGTGCTCTTGCCGGCGCCGTTCGGGCCGATGACGCCGACGATCCCGCCCGGCGGCAGCTTGAAGGAGAGGCCCTCGATCAGCAGTCGATCGCCGAACCCCTTCGTGAGCCCCTCGGCCTCGATGACGACGTCGCCGAGGCGCGGGCCGGGTGCGATCTGAATCTGGGCGCGGCCGGCGTCCTCGCGGGCGGCCTGGGCGGCGAGCTCATCATAAGCCCGGATACGCGCCTTCGACTTGGCTTGCCGGGCGCGCGGGCTGGCCTGGATCCATTCGAGCTCTCGCTTGAGGGTGCGCTGCCGCGCTTCCTCCTGCCCCTTCTCCACCTCGAGCCGCTTCGCCTTCTGCGCGAGCCAGCTCGAGTAGTTGCCCTTGTAGGGCACGCCCTCGCCGCGATCGAGCTCGAGCGTCCACTCGGTGATGTTGTCGAGGAAGTAGCGATCGTGTGTGACGAGCATGATGCAACCGGCGTACTCGCGCAGGAAGCGCTCGAGCCAGGCGACGGATTCCGCGTCGAGATGGTTCGTCGGCTCGTCGAGCAGCAGAATGTCCGGCTTTGCCAGCAGCAGCTTGCAGAGCGCCACGCGCCGCTTCTCGCCGCCCGAGAGATTCGTGACGCCGGCATCGCCCGGCGGGCAGCGCAAGGCGTCGAGCGCCTGCTCGACCTGCGATTCGAGATCCCAGAGGTTCTGGCTGTCGATCTGGTCCTGGAGCTGCGCCATCTCCTCGGCGGTGTCGTCGGAATAGTCGGCCGCCAGCTCGTTGTAGCGATCGAGGATCGCCTTCTTCTCGCCGACGCCCTCCATGGCGTTCTCGAGCACGGTCTTGTCCGGGTCGAGCTCGGGCTCCTGCGGCAGGTAGCCCACCGTCACGCCGTCTGCGGCCCAGGCCTCGCCGATGTAGTCGTCGATGGCGCCGGCCATGATCTTGAGCAGCGTCGACTTGCCCGAGCCGTTGAGACCCACCACGCCGATCTTTGCGCCGGGCAGGAACGACAGCGAAATGTTCTTGAGCACCTGCTTGCCGCCCGGGTAGGCCTTCGACAGCTTGTGCATGTGATAGACGTATTGCGGGTTCGCCATGGGCAAACAGCCTCGCTTGCGCTGTTGTGTGGGAGTTGTGGCGTTTCTATCCAATTGGCTGGTCGGGCTCAATCACGCATTTGCGGCACTGAGCCCCGATTTCACCGTCAAAGGAGATTGGCGACATGAGCGACGAAACGGGCGGACCGCATTTCCTCTACGTCGC
Organism: Hyphomicrobiaceae bacterium; assembly: GCA_041397725.1. Classification (GTDB taxonomy): domain Bacteria; phylum Pseudomonadota; class Alphaproteobacteria; order Rhizobiales; family Hyphomicrobiaceae; genus JAGRKR01. The sequence goes on from JAWKVZ010000001.1 coordinate 175,187, forward strand.
CGACCCCATGTGCTCGTGGTGCTACGGCTTCTCCCCCGTCATCGCCGCGCTGGCGCAGCAGTTTGCCGGCCGCTTGCCGGTGCGCGTGGTCATGGGTGGGCTGCGGGCCGGCAATACGCACCCCATGCGCGCCGAGGACAAGGAGAAGATCAGCGGGGCCTGGACGCGGGTCTCGGCAGCGTCGGGCCAGCCGTTCGACTTCGCCTTCTTCGAGCGGGAGGGGTTCGTCTACGATACCGAGCCGGCCTGCCGGGCGGTCGTGACCATGCGCCTGCGGGCACCGGACAAGGCCCTCGCCTTCCTCGCCTCCGTCAGCCGCGCCTTCTACGCGGAAAACCGTGACGTCACGCAAGCCGGTGTCCTGGCCGAGATCGCCGCCAGCCATGGCGAGGATGCCGCCGACTTCGAGCAGGCGCTGCTGTCGGCGGAGGCCCGCAATACGACGTTTCGCGACTTCCTGACGGCGCAGCAGGCCGGCATCTCCGGCTTTCCGTGCCTCCTCGTCGGTCCGAGCAACGGCGCCTATGCCCTGGTGAGCAATGGTTATCGTCCGCTCGACGGCCTGCCCGAGGCGTTGGAAGCGTGGCTGACTCAGCAGGGTCTCGGGGATGGCGGCGGCAAGGCGGCCTGACGCAATGCCCTCGGGGCGCAAAGCCCCTCAGGAGGCCGTCGTCGTAGGCCCGGAGCCCGATGCGCCGCCCGTCGGCCGACTGCCGCCATCGGGCGTCCGCGCGTCGCTCGTCTCGAACTTGCGCACGACGTCGTCATAAGTCGGATGCAGCGTGCCCATCAGGCGATCCCACCACGTGAAGGTGTTTGCATAGTTGTAGCGAAAATAGCCGTGGTGCTGATCGTGATAGGTGGTCGCGACCATGGGCCAGGGGCGGCGCGCGATCGGTGAGGCGAAGTACTCGTGGCCGGCATGGCCCACCATGCCGGAAATCTGATCGTAGATCTTGTGGGCGATCAGCACGTCCGGCGGGATCGGCAGGAGGAAGGGAATAACGAGGAAGTAGGATTGCTCGACGAAGGCTCCGACGAGGCTGTCGCTGTTGTTCGACCAGGGCGTCGGCACGATGCTCTTGTGATGATGCGCGTGAAACCGGTAGAGCGGCGCGGTGTGCATGAGCCGGTGGCCCCAGTAGAACCAGGCGTCGTAGAGCACCAGCGACACGAGCCCCATGCCGATCACGGAGAGCCAGCCGAGCTCCATCGGCGCCATGGTCCAGCCCTTGGCCTGGGCGAACACGCCGGCCGCCACGTACACGGCGATGGTCGAGAGGGACAGGAGACTCTGGCGGATCTCCATGGCGATCTGGTTTTTCTGCGGACGGGATTGGATGCGGCGCTCAGGATGGCGCGCGTTGAGCCAATGGAGCAGGCCTCCGATACCGAAGTAGATCGTCAGCAGGCCGGCGTAGCAGACCGCGGCAAGGGCAAGGAAGTCGAGGACACCAGCATGAGGGGCCGGGTAGATGGCCAGTCCGAGTTCTCTCATGAGTCACCGAGGCGCGCACATCAGATCAATGGGTCAGGAAGTGGTCGTGCTGCCCATCACAGCTGGCCACCGGGACTCACATTTACACCGTAACTCGCGCCAAAGATTGTCACTTTCGCGTCATTGCGAAAAGCGCCAAGACGCCACACCCGGCGGGGGCGCCGCCTCAGGCCGCCGTCAGACGCTTCACGGCCGCCGATATCTTGTGCCGGACCCGATGCCAGCCTTTCGAGCCCTCGCTGGTCATCCAGTTCATCTGCAGCGAGCGGCGCGGCCCCTCGAAGGGGTGATGGCCGTGCCAGGAGGTGTCGGAGCGCCGGAAGATCAGCAGCGTGCCGTTGTCGGGCGGCACTTCCGCGGCGAAGTCGTCGACGTCGCGACCATTGCGCAGGATGCGCAGCCGCCCGCCCTCGTGCGCCCAGCCGTCGTTGAGGTAGAGCAGAACGGTCAGGATCTTGTCCTTGGAATCGGTGTGGATCTGCCCGTCCTTGGCGCGGGTATAGCCCCTGAGGGAGTACATCTTCGGCCGGTCGGTCAGGTCCACGCCGAACTTCTCGGCGACGGCCGCCTCGAACACCGGACCGTCGAGCTCCGCGATCACCTCCTTGATCGTCATGCTCTCCGCCAGGCTCTCGATGGGGAAGCTGCCGCCCTTGGTGATCGGCGGATAGGTCGCGTTGATGGCCTTGATGCTGGCCTCCGACAGGAAGCCCGGCACGACGATGTAGTCGTAGGGGTCCCGCAGCAGGACCGTCCCCTTGAGCCGCTCGATATTCAGATGACCCATGCTCATGGTCCCCTTCGCTGTCCGACTGTCCCCGTCGACCCGGCCCGGCGGGGCCGCCATCGTTCAGTCCTGAGCAGTCTTGCGGCCGTCATGGAACAGGCCCGGCAACGCCTGGCGCCGCTTGCTCCAGCGCTGCTCGATCTCCGCAGCGATGACGTGCGCGGAGAGTAGCGGGGCGTACGACCAGGACTCAAGCCGCTCAAACGACGCAGGAAGCGGCCGCGTGGCGCCATAGGCGTGCAAAGCCTCGTGAAAGCGCGAGAATTTCGCCGATCCCCCGCTCGGTGCGAAAACGTACACCGGACGGCCGGTGGCGGTCGCCTCGCCCGTCATGTTGACGGAGTCGGCTGTCACGATGAGGCTGTCGGCCTGCGCCAGGAAGTCCGGATAGGGGTTGTCCCCACTCCCGTCCCAGATCATGCGCGGGCTGCCGGCGGTCGCCCATGTCACCACGTCGAGAAGCCGCTTGTGCGTGCGGCGCGAGGGGGTCACCATGAAGCTGACGCCGAGCGCGGCAAGCGACTTCAGCGCCATGCCGAAGCGCTGGTCGTCCTCCTCGGTGAAGCGATAGACGGCATTCTTGCCGCCGAGTACGACCGCGATGCGTGGCGCCGGCAGCGCGGCGATGGCGGGCGGCGGCGATTGGCGCAGCCGGGCAAACCGCTCGGCTGTGAAGCTGTGCGGCGCCGTCAGCGTGGTGATGACATTGAACCCCCGACGGCGGTCATGCGCGGGCACCCAGATGAGATCCGCCGTGTCCGGTCCGGTCTTTGGGTCCTGCAGCACCACGGTGAAGGTCCTCGGCCCCGCCGCCTTGCGGATGGCGCGGATATAGGGGATGGAAAGCCGGCCCGTGGCGATGGCGATGTCGGGCCATGGCGGCATGAAAGCGCTGCCCGGCTTGCCCAGGCGGTCGGAAGGTTGCACCGGCCCCCAGGGCGCGGCGAAGCGCCAGAGCCCCTTCGGATCGACGCGCTTGACCTCGGCCAGCACGCCCAGCTCCTCGGCGACGCCGGCCACCTGCACGTCCATGCCGGTCTTGCCGTCGGTGATCAGCCACGCCCGCGCGCCCGCCAGCGGCCTCGCGGTGCCTGCCGCGCCGTTCGGGCCATGCGCCGTCTGAGCCATCGGACCTCCTCATGGGCTGGCGAGTGCCGGGAGAGCGCGACGCGGCTTCCCTCGCGCCTGCGCCCGCTCTAATGTCGCTCGCACGTCTCGGGCCCGCCCCAACCTCGGGGAAGGGCACGGGCGGGAATGTCCGGCATCGTATACGATGTCCCCGCTACAGCTCGTGACCGACTCGCCACGCCTCGTCCTGAAGGAACGCTTATCGCCCATGCATGCGCGCCTCGATGCTACGGATTGGCGCATCCTGAAGCATCTTCAGGCCGATGCCCGCATGACCAACGTCGAGCTGGCGCGCCGCGTCGGCATCTCGCCGCCGCCCTGCCTGCGTCGCGTGCGGGCGCTGGAGGATGCAGGAATCATCCAGAGCTACTTCGCGTTGCTCGACGAAAAGGCCGTCGGCTATACGCTGACGGCCTTCGCAATGGTCGGCCTCAATGCCCAGTCCGAGGCCGATTTGCGGGCGTTCGAGAACCTCGTCCTGACCTGGCCGATCGTGCGCGAGTGCTACATGCTCTCGGGAGACATGGATTACCTGCTGAAGTGCGTGGCGAGCGACCTCACGACGTTCCAGGATTTCGTCATCGGCACCCTGACGGCGGCCCCGAACGTCGCCACCGTCAAGACACACCTGACCATCCGCCGCGCCAAGTTCGAGGCGGGCGTTCCCGTCGCAGCGCCGGCGCCGGAGCGCTGAGCGAGGGACTACTTGTACTCGATTTTCAGCACTTCGTAGGAGCGCGGGCCCTTGGGCGTCGTCACCTCGGCGGTGTCGCCCTTGGACTTGCCGATGAGCGCCCGTGCGATCGGCGAGCTGATCGAGACCTTGCCCTGCTTGACGTCGGCCTCGTACTCACCCACGAGCTTGTACTTGGCCTTCTCGCCGGTGTCCTCGTCCTCGAGCGTCACAGTGGCGCCGAACTTGACCGTGGTGCCGGAGAGCTTCGAGGTGTCGATGACGTCCGCGCGCGACAGCTTGTCTTCGAGCTCGGCGACGCGCCCCTCGTTGAGCCCCTGCGCTTCCTTGGCCGCGTGATACTCGGCGTTCTCGGAAAGATCTCCGTGCGCGCGCGCCTCAGCGATGGCCTGAATGATGCGGGGACGCTCCACCGATTTCAAACGATGCAGCTCTGTCTCGAGCGCATTGAAGCCCTCGACAGTCATAGGCACCTTTTCCATCGCCATGGCTAACGTCTCCGATGTGCCCCGGCTTGCACAGCCAGGGCTAGTTCAGCTTACGCATGCACTCGGAAGAGACTTCCGACCGATCATCCGCCTCACTGCGACCTGCGCCTCAAGAAGCGCGGAACGCATAGCTCTGCAATGGAGCCACCTTGAGGATGTCGGCCTTGAGGGCCTTTATCGCTCGTGTTACCGCGAGTGCCCCTGAAAGGGTTGTATAGTAGGGAATATTGTTGAGCAAGGCTGTGCGCCGGATATCCTTGCTATCTGCGAGCGCTGCTGAACCTTCGGTTGTATTGAAAACGAGACTCACCTCCCCGTTCTTCATAGCGTCGACGACGTGGGGCCGCCCCTCCAGAACCTTGTTCACCTGCTCGCAGGCGATGCCGAGCGAGTCGAGGTAACGCTTGGTTCCGCGCGTGGCGATGACGCGGAAGCCCATTTCGGCCAGCTCCTGGACGGGCGCCGCGATCCGCTCCTTGTCCCGGTCCTTGACCGAAACGAACACTGTGCCGCTCTGTGGCAGCTTCTGGCCGGCGCCGAGCTGGCTTTTGGCGAACGCGACCGCGTAATCGCGATCGATGCCCATCACCTCGCCGGTCGAGCGCATCTCCGGGCCGAGAATTGGATCCACCCCCGAGAAGCGCACGAACGGGAAGACGGCCTCCTTGACCGCGACGTGGTTGAGCGGCCGCTTGACGAGGTTGAACTCTGTGAGCGGCTTGCCCGCCATGATCTGCGAGGCGATGCCGGCCACCGGCACGCCGATCACCTTGGCGACGAACGGCACGGTACGGCTGGCGCGCGGATTGACCTCGAGGATGTAGACCTGCTGGTCCTTGATGGCGAACTGTACGTTCATGAGCCCGACGACATTGAGGGCGCGGGCCAGCGCCTCCGACTGGCGCTCCAACTCGCCGATCACCTCGGCCGACAGCGAGTAGGGCGGCAGCGAGCAGGCGCTGTCGCCGGAATGGATGCCGGCCTCCTCGATGTGCTCCATGATGCCGGCGACGAACGTCTCCTTGCCATCGCAGAGGCAATCGACATCGACCTCGACGGCGTCCGTCAGATAGCTGTCGATAAGCAACGGGCGACGGGCCGAGACGATCAGCTCACTCGGGCGATCGAGCGTCGCGGAAAGATGCGACACGTAGCGGTCGACCTCGGCGCCATCGTGCACGATCTCCATGGCGCGCCCCCCGAGCACGAACGACGGGCGGATGACCACGGGATAGCCGATCTGGTCGGCCACAGCACGGGCCTCCTGGGGACTGCGCGCGATGCCGCTCTCCGGCTGGTGCAGCCCGAGCCGGGTGATGAGGGCTTTGAAGCGATCCCGGTCCTCGGCGAGGTCGATGGCGTCGGGCGAGGTGCCGAGGATCGGCACGCCGGCCTGCGCGAGGGCCTCCGCGAGCTTCAGCGGGGTCTGGCCGCCGAACTGCACGATCACGCCCTTCACCCGGCCGTTGCGCCCTTCCGTGTCGATGATCTCAAGCACATCCTCCGCCGTCAGCGGCTCGAAATACAGCCGGTCGGAGGTATCGTAGTCGGTCGAGACGGTCTCCGGGTTGCAGTTGACCATGATGGTCTCGAAGCCCGCGCGCGACAGTGCAAAGCAGGCGTGACAGCAGCAATAGTCGAATTCGATGCCCTGGCCGATGCGGTTCGGACCGCCCCCGAGGATGACGATCTTCTCGCGGTCGCTCGGCTGGGATTCGCAGCTCGCCAGTCCCGGCAGCGGACGCTCGTAGGTCGAGTACATGTAGGCCGTCGGCGAGGCAAACTCGGCGGCGCACGTGTCGATGCGCTTGTAGGAGGCGCGGATCCCCCGGGCGAGCCGCTCAGCGCGGATCTCGCCCTCGCTCTTGCCCGTGAGCTTGGCGAGCCTGGCGTCCGAGAAGCCCATCTCTTTGAGCTGGCGCAGCCCCTCGGTGCTGGCCGGCAGTCCCTGGCTCTTCAGCTTCTCCTCGGTATCGACGATCTCCTTGATGCGCTCGATGAACCAGGTGTCGATCTTGCAGGAATGATGCACCTGCTCGGGGTCGAAGCCGAGACGCAGCGCCTGCGCCACCTTGAGCAGGCGGTCGGGCGCCGGGCGACCGATGGCCGCGCGGATGATGTTCTTGTCGTCACCGTGGCCAAGCCCGTCCAGCACCACGTCGTCGAGACCCGTCAGGCCCGTCTCCATGGAGCGCAGCGCCTTCTGCAGGCTCTCCGCGAACGTCCGGCCGATGGCCATGACCTCACCGACGGACTTCATGGCGGTGGTCAGCACGGGCTCGGCGCCGGGGAACTTCTCGAAGGCGAAGCGCGGGATTTTGGTGACCACGTAATCGATGGTCGGCTCGAAAGAGGCGGGCGTCGCGCCGCCTGTGATGTCGTTCTCGAGCTCATCCAGCGTGTAGCCGACCGCGAGACGCGCCGCGACCTTGGCGATGGGGAAGCCCGTGGCCTTCGAGGCGAGTGCGGAGGAGCGGGACACGCGCGGGTTCATCTCGATGACGACGAGGCGCCCGTCGGCCGGGTTGACGGCGAACTGCACGTTGGAGCCGCCGGTTTCCACGCCGATCTCGCGCAGGACCGCGATCGAGGCGTTGCGCATGACCTGGTATTCCTTGTCGGTCAGGGTCAGCGCCGGCGCCACCGTGATGGAGTCGCCCGTATGCACGCCCATCGGGTCGACGTTCTCGATGGAGCAGATGATGATGCAGTTGTCGTCCGTATCGCGGACGACCTCCATTTCGTACTCTTTCCAGCCGAGCAGGCTCTCGTCGATCAGGATCTGCCCGACCGGCGAGGCGTCGATGCCGGAGCGCGCGATCTGCTCGAACTCCTCGCGGTTGTAGGCGACGCCGCCACCCGTGCCGCCGAGCGTATAGGCCGGGCGGATGATGGCCGGCAGGCCGATCGTGTCGAGCGCCCGCATCGCCTCCAGGAAGCCAGCGGCGCGGTCGTAGCCGACGATCTTGCCTTCTGCGTCCTTGATCGCAGGCGACGAGGCGATGGCGGCGCGCGGGCTTTCCAGGCCGATGCGGTCCATGGCGTCGCGGAACAACTGCCGGTCCTCAGCTTTCTCGATGACATCCGCCTTGGCGCCGATCATCTCGACGCCGTACTGACGCAACACGCCCAGGCGTTCGAGCTCGAGCGCCGTGTTGAGCGCGGTCTGGCCGCCCATGGTCGGCAGAAGTGCGTCGGGCCGCTCCTTGGCGATGATCTTGGCGACGATCTCGGGCGTGATCGGCTCGACGTAGGTGGCGTCGGCCATGTCCGGATCGGTCATGATCGTGGCCGGGTTCGAGTTGACCAGGATGATGCGGTAGCCTTCCTGCTTGAGCGCCTTGCACGCCTGAGTCCCCGAGTAGTCGAACTCGCAGGCCTGGCCGATGACGATCGGACCGGCTCCTATGATGAGGATCGACTTGATATCGGTACGCTTCGGCATGGATTTGTCCCTCGGTCCTGGAGGCTCGGTGTCTGGTAGTGCATCGCGGCGCGTCTGCCAACGCCCATTGACGTCGCTGAGCCGCCTGCCCACCACGTTTCCCCCCCTGCGGCCGCCCTGGTCAGGCGCTGGAAGCTTGGTTAAGCTCGCACCACCGCTGCCCCCCTGGACCGGGCTCCGACCCACCCCCCGGACCGGGCCAACGCGGCGCAACGCCCCCTCAGTCAGGCCCACACCCCGCCATGATCCAGCAGAACCCCGCCGCCGCTCCCGCTTTCAAGCCCCCGACGGTCGATCAATTGGCCGTGCGCGTCGTGGTGGATTCCCACCACGAACGGTTCATTCCCGACGTGCCGCATCCGGCCCTGGCGAAGATCGAGCATACCCGCCAGATCAAGGGGCGACAGTTCTCGACGCTCGCCTGCGAGTGGGGCTTGTCGCTGCATCTCTCGTCGCGCAAGGATGGTGTCGGCGCCCAGTACATGCTGGACTTCGGCTTCACTCCCGACATCGTCAACCGCAATTTCGACCTGCTCGACATCGATGCGAAGCGCATCGACGGCCTCATCCTGTCGCACGGCCATCGCGACCATTTCGGCGGTCTCTACGGCTTCGTCAGCCAGTTCCGCAACCACATGCCCTACGACCTCTCCCTCTATGTGGGCGGCGAGGACATCTTCCGCGAAAAGTGGATCAAGGCGCCCGGCAACGAGATCGTCTCGTGGGGGGCGATCGACAGGGTCGCCCTCACCGCCCGCCGGGTCATGCCGGTCTGCTGCCCCCACGCCCAGGTGCTGGAAGGAGCCTTCACGACGGGCTTCATCCCGCGTCACTCGTTCGAGACGGTGTCGGGCGGCTCGATGGTGGCCGAAGGCGACTACGATCACTTCACCGAGGCGGAGCGGCAGGGACGCCTGGTGCAGGACCAGCATCCCGACGAGCATGCCACCTGCTACATCGTGCAGGGGCGCGGCCTCGTCGTCATCACGTCGTGCGGGCACGTCGGGCTGATCAACACCATCAAGGCCGCCATGGCCGTCTCCGGCGTCGACAAGCTGCATGCGGTGCTCGGCGGCTTCCATCTCGTGACGGCGCCGCAGGAGTACATCGACCAGACAGTGCGCGAGTTGAAGGCGCTGGCACCCGATGTCGTCGTGCCCATGCATTGCACGGGCTGGCGCTTCATCGACACACTGCGGCGCGAGATGCCGGAAACCTATGTCGCCGCCACGGTCGGCTCGCAGTTCACGTTCGGGGCTTGACGGCCGTGGCGCGTTTCGCCGGATCGCACCTCTTCCGCGGGGCGCTGTCGTTGCTCGCCGTGGCGGCGCTCGCGACGCCTGCCGCCTTGGCCGAGGCGCCCGCGGGGCATGACCTCGCGCCGATCGATGGCGGCGCTCGGCGGTTCGCCATCGATCGCTTCGAAGTGACGATCGGCCAGTTCCGTCGTTTCGTCGCGGCGACGGGGCGCGTCACCAGGGCCGAGCGCGAGGGCGGCGGCTTCCAATACCGCGCCGGCTGGGAGCGCATGAGCGGCTGGTCGTGGCGCGCGCCCTACGGCAAGCCCGGACACGACGACGAGCCGGCAGTGCACGTCACCTGGCACGAGGCCAAGGCCTACTGCGCCTGGGCCGGCCTGCGCCTGCCGAGCGATGCGGAATGGCTGCTGGCCGCCTACACCGAGCGCCGCACGCAGCCACCGCCGCCGTTCGTGTGGGATCGCCGCTACCGCTTCCCCACGGGCGAGACCGCCGACGGGGCCAACCACATCGAGGCACCACCGAAGGCCGTCGACGGCTGGCGGTTGCCTGTGCCGGTGACCGCGTTGGGCCAGGGGCGCGGGCACGTGCCGGTGCGGCGCACGGCACCGGGCGTTAACGGCCTCTGGGACATGGGCGCCAACGTCTGGGAGTGGGTCGATCACGACGTCGCCGGCCGCAAGCGCACACGCGGCGGCTCCTGGTGGTACGGGACGGCTCAGATGCAGGCCGACGCTCTCTACGAAAAGCCTGCCGATTTCCCCGCCGTCTACATCGGCTTCCGCTGCGCCCGCTCGCGCAACTGAAGTCCCCGCTCACCACATTCCGGTTGCCAGACCCGGAGGAACCATGCAGGGGTGGCGGCCTGCGCCACACGTGGCCCAGTGGAGCCAATCTTCGTGCCCGAGCCCTCGCAAGGACCAGCGGCGCTCTCCGAGAGCGACCCAGCCGACAGCGCCTATTCCTGGACCCGCCTCGCCATCGCCGTGCTGATCGCCTCGATCGGCAATGTCGGCATGTGGTCGGTCGTCGTCGTCCTGCCGGCCATCGAGCAGGACTTCCAGTTGACGCGCGCGGCCGCGGCCCTGCCCTACATGCTCATGACCATCGGTTTCGGGCTCGGGGGCATCGTCATGGGCCGACTCGCGGACCGCCACGGCGTCACGGTGCCGCTGGCCATCGGCGCCGTCGCCATCGGCGCGGGCTACGTCCTCTCGGGCATTTCGCAGAACGTCTGGCAATTCGCCCTCGCCCACGGCGTCCTGATCGGGCTCTTCGGCAGCTCCGCCGCTTTCGGGCCGCTGATTGCCGACATCTCGCTCTGGTTCCGCCGCCACCGCGGCATCGCCGTCGCGATCTGCGCCAGCGGCAATTACCTCGCCGGCACCATCTGGCCGCCGATCCTGCAGCAATTCGTCACCACCGCCGGCTGGCGCGCGACCCATATCGGCGTGGGTCTGTTCTGCCTGCTCACCATGTTGCCGCTCGCCGCGCTCTTGCGGCGCCGTCCGCCACGCCCCGTAACCGCCCTGCACGGCAGCGCACCGTGGACCAGCGACCGCGCGGCCGGGCTCTCGCCGGGCGTTCTGCAAGCTCTCCTGATCCTGGCCGGCATTGCCTGTTGCGTCGCCATGTCGATGCCCCAGGTCCACATCGTCGCGCTGTGCGCCGACCGGGGCTTCGGGGTCGCCCGCGGCGCCGAGATGCTGTCGCTGATGCTCGGGTTCGGCATCATCAGCCGGCTGTTGTCCGGCGCGCTCTCGGACCGCATCGGCGGCCTCGCAACGCTGATGATCGGCTCGATCCTCCAGAGCATCGCGCTGATCCTGTACCTTCGCGCCGACGGGCTGACCTCGCTCTACGTGGTCTCGGCGCTGTTCGGGCTGTTCCAGGGTGGGCTGGTACCGAGCTACGCCATCATCGTGCGAGAGAACTACCCGCCCGAGGAGGCCGCCACGCGGGTCGGGCTGGTGCTGATGGCGACGCTCGGCGGCATGGCGCTGGGGGGCTGGCTCTCCGGCGCCATCTACGACCTGACGGGCTCCTACGCCTATGCCTTCCTCAACGGCATCGCCTGGAACCTCGTCAACATCCTGATCGTGGCCTGGCTGCTTTTCCGGGCAACGTCCAACCGTCGCCGACGCCAGATCGCGACAGCACCGGCTTGATGGCGACGGCAGCATGCCCCGCCTGCGCGCCGCTCTAGCGCGCGACGATGCCCATCAGCAGCAGTCCGAGGCCGAGGATGCCGACACCCCAGACCACCGACCGCAGCCAGGGCACGCCGACGACATAGACGATGGCGTAGACGAGCCGGGCGGCGAAGAAGATCTGGGCGCCAAGGATCGTGTTGGCGTTCGAGATGCCGGCCACGGCGGCGGTGAGCACCAGCGGCGCGAACAGCGCCATGCCCTCGATCGTGTTGCGCACAGCGCGCTCGGCGCGTCCGGCGATCCCTGGATGAGCAACCGGAATATCCTCGCGATTGCCCGCCGATGGCCCGATCCCGAACGTGGCCATGTTGGCCAGCGACTGCACCAGCAACAGACCGAACAACACGCCGACGGTGCCGATCAGCATCCAGAGCTCTGTCTTCACGTCTTGCCCTCCCCCATGCCGGACCGCGCCCGGCCATTGCCGCTTCTGCCACGACGCGCCGTGAACGCCACATCACAAGCCGGAGAACCGGCCGCGCCCAATCGTCACCGCCGTCGCTTGAAATGTTCGCGCAAGGCGACGCACGGATCCGGCCGCGTCGTGCGTGGGGTGAAGACCACGAAATCCACCGCCGGTGAACCGTCCGGCTGACGCGGCACATAGTCCGAGGCTTCGCTCCGCCCGCTGGCCACCTCGGCCAACTGGACGATCACGATGCGGGCGTCCGGCTGCATGCGCGCGAGATACCAGGGGACCGCGCGATCCCGCCGGATATGCCCGTTGCCGGCCAGCAGGATCGCTTGAGCGCCGCCCTGGCGGGCCGCGACGAGCGCTCGCGCCAGATGGGCGTCCCGCAAGCGCTGCGCGAGGACCATCCCTGTCAATCGCTCACGCGCGACCAGCTTGCAGTGCCCCTCCTCCAACTCGTCGAGCAGCGCGTCCCGAAGCGGCTTGGCCAGGGGCGTGTCGAGATGCAGCGCCGTGCGCTCCTCCGCCGGCAGGATCGCGGCACCACTGCGCACGATCTCGCGCATGCGGGCGCGCGGCACGTCACCCGCCGTGATCGACAGCCCGCGCGCAAGGGCGGTGACGAACAGCGGCTTGAACAGCGCCGCCGCCGGCCAGCCGCTCTTCTCCCACTCGAGCCGCGTCATCAGCGCCTCGGCGCTGCCGCCCCCCGAGGCCGCGAAATCCCGCAGGACGGCTTGCTTGTCGGCGCGGATCTGCTCGAAAACCAGAGCCGGACGCGCGCTGCGATTGCCCCCCCGGCGCGCCAGCGCATCGATCAGCGCCGCACGGAAGCGATGATGTCCCGCATTGTCGTGCACCTCGCCGAGCAGGATGAAAGGTGCGGCGGCACTCTCCAGCCAGTCCAGGAGCGCAGCCTCAGCGGACGCGCCGCCGCCCTGTACCGGGCGGAACAGCGCCCCGTCACGGGTCCTCAGGATCGTGCCGAGCAGGGCATGCTCGCCCTTCCAGCCGGCCACGATGTCGTGCGCGGAGGTCGTCTCGGCCGCCACCCGCAACGGCGCGACCAGGGCGAGAGCCAGCGCGACGGCCGTCGCGAGCAGAAGCCGGCCGCCGGCCGCACGTCCTGCCGTCCGCCTGGCTCCGACTGGCATCAGCCCCTCTGCTGCTGTTGGCGCCCTAAGGTCCCGCTCAGGCCTTCGCGTCGCGCATGAGGCCCACGAAGCGGTGGAAGAGATAATGGCTGTCCTGCGGGCCGGGCGACGCCTCCGGGTGATACTGCACGGAGAAGATCGGGCGACCCTTGACGGTAATGCCGCAGTTGCTGCCGTCGAACAGCGAGACGTGCGTCTCCTCGACGCTGTCGGGCAGGGAGTCGCGAGCCACCGCGAAGCCGTGGTTCATCGAGGTGATCTCGACCTTGCCGGTGGTGTGATCCTTGACGGGATGATTGGCGCCATGGTGGCCGAGCTTCATCTTCTCCGTGCGCGCTCCCAGCGCCAGCGCCAGCATCTGGTGTCCGAGGCAGATGCCGAACATGGGCTTGCCGGACTGCACGAGTCTGCGGATCTCGGGCACCGCATAGACGCCCGTCGCCGCCGGATCGCCCGGGCCGTTGGAGAGGAAAATGCCGTCGGGCATGCGGGCCAGCACGTCCTCGGCCGTCGCGGTCGCCGGCACCACCGTGACGCGGCAGCCGGCCGCCGCCAGACAGCGCAGGATATTGCGCTTCAGGCCGTAGTCGATCGCCACGACATGGAACTCCGGCGCAGCCTGCCGGCCATAGCCCTCGCCCCAGCGCCAGGTCGTCTCGTCCCAGCTGTAGCTCTGGCCCGTCGTCACCTCGGGCACGAGGTCCATGCCGACGAGGCCCGGCCAGGCGGCGGCCTCCGCCTTCAGGGCGGCCACATCGAAGGCGCCCCGGGGTTCATGGGCGATGACAGCGTTGCACATGCCGGTTTCGCGGATCATCACAGTCAGCGCCCGCGTATCGATGCCGGCGATGGCGATGATGCCGCGCGCGCGCAACCAGGCATGCAGATGCTCGCTGGCGCGGTAGTTCGACGGGCTCGTGATCGGGGCCCTCAGCACGCAACCGCGCGTGCCCGTCCGCGCCGCAAGGTTTGAGGTCTCGCCATCCTCGAGATTGGTGCCGACGTTGCCGATGTGGGGAAAGGTGAACGTGATGATCTGACCGGCGTAGGACGGATCGGTCAGGATCTCCTGATAGCCCGTCATGGCCGTGTTGAAGCACAGCTCTCCGACGGCGCTGCCGGTGGCGCCGAGGCCTTGCCCCTCGATCACGGTGCCATCGGCGAGCACGAGGCGGGCCGTGGTCGGTGCGTCGCTCCAGGGATCGGAACTCATCGGATCGTATTCTCTGACGGTTTCGGGGGTCCGGTCGGGGCGCCGGTCGGGGCGCCGGTTGGCGCGCACCCTATGAGAAGCGCCGACGAGGGTCAATGCGCTCGGGGCGGGTGAATTTGGGGTTGCACCCTCACCCCCGGCGCACCTAAATGAGCAACCCTGCAGCGGAGAGACACATGCGAGAGCGGATCAACGACGCCCTCAAGTCGGCGATGAAGGCTCAGAACAAGCGGCGCATGTCCACCCTGCGTCTGGTCACGGCCGCGATCAAGGACCGCGACATCGCTGCCCGCTCGAGCGGCAAGGAGCGCATCACCGACGGCGAGATCCTCGACGTGCTCGCGAAAATGATCAAACAGCGGCGCGAATCCGTCGAGACCTACGAGGGCGCCGGGCGGCTCGAGCTCGCCGAGCAGGAAAAGGAAGAGATCACGATCATCGAGGAGTTCCTGCCCCGCCAGTTGAGCGAGGCGGAGACCCGCGCGGCGGTCGAGGCGGTCATGGCGGAAATCGGCGCGCAAGGCCTCAAGGACATGGGCCGGACCATGGCCGCTCTCAAAGAGCGCTATCAAGGCCAGATGGACTTCACCAAGGCGAGTGCGCTTGTGAAGGATGCGCTGAAATAGGGGCGATCCGCCCACCTCGCCCACCCGCGACGAAGGAGATCGGCGTGACCTCGCCAAGCTGGCTGCAGGACGATCTCTTCCAGGCCCGACTGCTGGCCGTCGCCATGGGCGTATTCTGCGTCGTGGGGCCGGGTCTCGGCCACATGCTCGTGCCAGAGCTGGCCATCGACCTTTCCGGGCTCGGCGTGCCCGGCAGCACGTCCCATCTGCTCAACACCTCGCTCGGCCTGCGCAATCTCATGCTGGGGCTGCTGCTCATCTGGCTCGGGGCGCATGGTCGGCCGACCTATCTCATGGCGGTGGGGCTCGCCGCGCTCGTTCTCTCCACCTCCGACCTGCTGGTCGCGCGCGCGCTCTGGCCGGGCAAGCTGCAGGTGCTCGCCTCACATGCGATGGGCATCGGCTCGGGCCTGCTGCTGATCTTCCTGGCGCGTCCACGCGGCGACGTGCCCCCGGCCTGAAGCCGGCCGGCGGCTGTGGAAAACGGGGATGGCCTTGCCTGGGGCGGCGGCGATTCGCTGAGGGCTCGGCGAATCAGTCACAATGGCGCGGTGACTTCGGCGCGATCCGGCGTACCCTGTCGATGGACCGGCCCACAGGCCCACGCGGCGATGGGTCGTTCAGCGATGCGCTTTCGCCGCACTGATCACTGCCGCCCCATCTGACGACCGAGGCCCGATGCGCTTTCCGCCATCCCTGCTCGACGAAATACGCGCGCGTCTGCCTGTCAGCCAGGTGGTCGGCCGCCGCGTGAAGTTGAAGCGGCAGGGGCGCGAGTTCATCGGCCTCTCGCCGTTCAAGGTCGAGAAGACGCCCTCTTTCACGGTCAACGATCAGAAGGGGTTCTACCATTGCTTCGCCACCGGTGAGCATGGCGATATCTTCCGCTTCGTCATGAAAACGGAGGGATTGGCTTTCCCCGAGGCCGTCGAGCGCTTGGCTTCCGAGGCCGGCGTCAGCTTGCCGACCCCAACCCCGCACGAGCACCAGCAGGCCGACCGGCGGGCACGCCTGCTCGAAGCTGCGGACGCTGCCGCGCGCTATTTCCAGGACCAACTGACGCGACCAGCCGGGCGCGAGGCGCTCGCCTACAGCGAAGGACGCGGCCTTACCCGCGAGACTCTCGCCCGCTTCCGGATCGGCTACGCCCCGGGCGGGCGCTCTGCGCTCAAGGAACATCTGGCAGGGCTCGGCTTCTCGGTCAGCGACATGACGGAAAGCGGTTTGCTGATCCACGGCGACGACATTCCCGTGCCCTACGACCGCTTCCGCAACCGGCTCATCTTCCCGATCACGGACGCCCGTGACCGGGTCGTGGGCTTCGGTGGCCGCGCACTCGCCGCCGACGCCAAGCCCAAGTATCTCAACTCGCCCGAGACACCGCTTTTCCACAAGGGCACCCTGCTCTTCAACGCCGCCAAGGCCCGCGGGCCGGCGCACGAGCGCGCCCGTGTGGTCGTGGTCGAAGGCTATATGGACGTCATCGGCCTTGCCCAGGCCGGCTTCCCCGAGGCGGTGGCGCCCCTCGGCACGGCGCTGACACCCGAGCAACTCGCCCTAGTCTGGCGCTTCTGCCCGGAACCCATCCTCTGCTTCGACGGGGACGGGGCCGGACGGCGTGCGGCCTTCCGCGCGCTGGAAACGGCCCTGCCCCACCTCAAGCCCGGCCAGACCCTCAAGTTCGCATTCCTGCCCGAGGGGCTCGATCCCGACGATCTCGTGCGCCAGCATGGCGCCGCGGCGTTTCAGGGCGTGCT
This sequence comes from Hyphomicrobiaceae bacterium, assembly GCA_041397725.1. Taxonomy (GTDB): domain Bacteria; phylum Pseudomonadota; class Alphaproteobacteria; order Rhizobiales; family Hyphomicrobiaceae; genus JAGRKR01. The sequence continues at coordinate 191,861 of JAWKVZ010000001.1, forward strand.
CGACCGGGCGCTGCCACTGATCGATGTGCTCTTCCGCAAGGAAAGCGATGCGAGCACGGCGACGCCGGAGGCCCGGGCCGCCAGCGACGAGCGCATCCTGAGCATGGTTCAGACCATCGCCGACCGCACCGTGCGCGACCATTACCTTGCGGAGGTCCGCCAGACTCTGCGCACGCGGAACTTCCAGATCGTCAAATCGCTTGCCACCAGTGACGGCCGCCGCGCCTTCAAGGACGCCGCAAGCCGGCCGAACAACACCGAGATCGATTGGCGCGTTCGCCAGCGCCAGCAGAACCCCGCGCCACGCCGGAGCCCGGGCGTGCGCCCGGCCGCGCCGCCGGCGGGCGCCTCGAATTCACTGAGGGCCCAGACCAGCGCCTGCGACATTACGTTCCCACCGCGGGAGGCCCTGCTCATGGTCACCCTCATGCGGCACCCCTGGCTGATCGACGAGTTCATGGAGGAAATCGCCGCTTTGCCCCTCGCCAGCGCGGCTTTAGGGCGTCTGCGGGATGAATTGCTTCGCCTGCATGCCTACCAATCCCCTCTTGACACCGAGATGGTTTCTCACCAAATCGGCAAGTTGGGTTTGGACGGGGTGAGCCAGCTCGCCAGCAAGGCATTGTCGCACCGCAGCGACAGGTTTGCCGATCCGGAAGCCTCGCGGGACGAGGTCATCCGTGGTTGGCGGCACGTGTTCGCCCTGCAGGAACGCGAGACCGGCCTGAGACGCGAGCTGCTGGCGGCTCAACAAAGCTGGGACGAAGACCAGAGCGAGGAAAGCTACGCCCGCATCCGCGAGCTCTCCCGCTTGCTAAACGAGAGCGCTTCCGCACTCGCCCCGGAGGACGACGATGCTCTCGACCAGACGCAAGGCGAGACGTTGGCCAGCCTGGTCAGCGGACTACGTGGTTCAGGGTGAGTTAACCGATTCATGACCAAGACTTGTCCGCGGACCGACGAAGAGACCGATTACGCCTCCCTGCCCGCCGTCGCGTCCGCTGTTCGTCGCTTCATGAGACCGCTTCGCCGTCCCGGCCTGTGAACGCCGGGACTCGCTGACCGTCATCGCCATTTCGAGTTTGGTAAGGACCATGAACGCAAAAGCCGCTGCCGCTAGCCGCTCCGCAACCCGCAAGACCCCCGTCGCCACGAAGTCGGAGGAGCAGCAGCCGGCAAGCGCCGAGACGCAGGACAGTCCCCTGCTCGATCTCTCGGATGCGGCAGTCAAGCGCTTCATCAAGACGGCGAAACAGCGAGGCTACGTCACCTACGACGAGCTCAACGAGGTGCTGCCCTCCGAGGAGGTGACCTCGGAGCAGATCGAGGACACCATGTCCATGCTGTCGGACATGGGCATCAATGTCGTCGAGAACGAGGAGCGCGACGAAGCCGAGGAGCCGGAAGCCGAGGCCGAGGACGAGGCCCGTCCCCTCGTCGCCGCGTCGCTGCCGGCGCGCGCCGAGCGGACCAGCGAGCCGACCGAGCGGACGGACGACCCCGTCCGCATGTACCTGCGCGAGATGGGCTCGGTCGAGCTGCTCTCCCGCGAGGGCGAAATCGCCATCGCCAAGCGCATCGAGGCCGGCCGCGAGGCCATGATCGCCGGCCTGTGCGAGAGCCCGCTGACCTTCCAGGCCATCATCATCTGGCGGGACGAGCTGAACGAGGGCAAGATCCTCCTGCGCGACATCATCGACCTCGAGGCGACCTACGAAGGGCCCGAGGCCAAGGCCGCGCCGCAGGAGTCCGGCGCCGGCGCCAACGGCGCCGCCACTGAGGATGCCGCGCCCGCCGGCGACGGCGAGGCCGCCGCGACGGGTGAAGGCGAGGGCGAAGACGAGGACGAGTTCGAGAACTCGCTGTCTCTCGCCGCCATGGAAGCCGAGCTCAAGCCCAAGGTGCTGGAGACCTTCGACAACATCGCCGGCACCTACAAGAAGCTGCGGAAGCTGCAGGACAAACGCGTCGAGATGCAGCTCGCCAGCGAGCAACTCTCCAAGCAGCAGCAGAAGGCCTACGACAAGCTCCGCGAGGAGATCATCACGGACGTCAAGAGCCTGTCGCTCAACAACAACCGCATCGAAAGCCTCGTCGAGCAGCTCTACGCCATCAACAAGCGCTTGATCGGTTTCGAGGGACGGCTGATGCGTCTCGCCGATTCACACGGCGTCGCCCGCGAGAAGTTCGTCGCCGAGTACTACGGCCACGAACTCGACCAGGGTTGGCTCGAGGAGATGGCGCAATCGGGTGGCAAGGGCTGGGCGAACTTCGCCAAGAACGAGCGCCGCACCATCGAGCGCATCCGTGAGGACATCCACAATCTCGCCTCCGAGACCGGCCTCGAGATTTCCGAATTCCGGCGCATCGTGCGCAACGTGCAGAAGGGCGAGCGCGAAGCCCGGCAGGCCAAGAAGGAGATGGTCGAAGCCAACCTCCGCCTCGTCATCTCGATTGCCAAAAAGTACACGAACCGCGGCCTGCAGTTCCTGGACCTCATCCAGGAAGGCAACATCGGCCTGATGAAGGCGGTCGACAAGTTCGAGTACCGCCGCGGCTACAAGTTCTCGACCTACGCGACGTGGTGGATCCGGCAGGCGATCACCCGCTCGATCGCCGATCAGGCGCGTACCATCCGCATTCCCGTGCACATGATCGAGACGATCAACAAGATCGTGCGCACGAGCCGCCAGATGCTGCACGAGATCGGCCGCGAGCCGACGCCCGAGGAGCTGGCCGAGAAGCTCGCCATGCCGCTCGAGAAGGTGCGCAAGGTGCTGAAGATCGCCAAGGAGCCGATCAGCCTCGAGACGCCCATCGGCGACGAGGAGGACAGCCACCTCGGCGATTTCATCGAAGATCGCAACGTCGTGCTGCCGATCGACGCCGCCATCCAGTCGAACCTGCGCGAGACGACCACGCGCGTGCTCGCCTCGCTCACCCCGCGCGAGGAGCGCGTGCTGCGCATGCGCTTCGGCATCGGCATGAACACCGACCACACGCTCGAGGAAGTCGGCCAGCAGTTCTCCGTCACCCGCGAGCGCATCCGCCAGATCGAAGCCAAGGCGCTCCGCAAGTTGAAGCACCCCTCGCGCAGCCGAAAGCTCCGCAGCTTCCTGGATAACTAGCCTTCTGCGCCGGATGACGATGGTGTCCTACAGGGGTCACGCACCCCAGCCGCAGCAGTGGCCGCAACTGTCGGAGGCCGTCCCTTGAGCAAGAGCCCCGACACCACCAACGCGATCCGCTTCCTGCTCATCAAGGCGGCGATCTTCATCGGCATTCCGCTCGTCTCCGCCGTCGCGGCCGTGCTGCTGATGCTCAAGTAGGGCGGAGCGGGCCTCGCCCTCGCACATTCGCCTGGGTTCTCCTATACTCACACGCAGTCACTTGCCGGCGGAGCCGTGTCACATGTCGTTCTGGAGAGCCCTGTTCGGACGCTCGGAGGCGGCCGCGCCCGTGGCCGGGCCGAGCGTGACCGAGGAGTACAACGGTCACACCATCGAGGCGGCCCCCTATCCCGAGGAAGGCCAGTTCCAGGTCGCCGGCGTCATCTCGCGTCTCGTCGACGGCGAGCGCAAGGTTCACCGCTTCGTGCGCGCCGACCGCTTCCCGTCGCACGACGAGGCGTGCCGCTTTGCCCTGATCAAGGCGCGTCAGATCATCGACCTCGGCGGCGACACCCTGTTCGAGTGAGCGTGCCGTGCCGCAGACGATCCTGACGATCGAGACGTCCGGGCCGGGGCTCTACGAATTCACCGGGCCGGCACAGGACTTCGTTTCTCGACATCCGGAGGACGCCGCCCTGCTCACGGTCTTCGTGCGGCATACCTCCTGCTCGCTGCTCGTCCAGGAGAACGCCGATCCGGACGTCTGCCGCGATCTCCAGGCCTTCTTCGCCCGCCTCGTGCCGGCGGCCGATGATCCGAGCATGAGCTATCTCGTGCATCGCCAGGAGGGCGCGGACGACATGCCCGCCCACATCAAGGCCGCGCTGACACAGACCTCGCTCGCCATTCCCGCCGCCCGCGGCCGCCTGCTGCTCGGCACCTGGCAGGGGCTCTATCTCTTCGAGCACCGCCGCAGACCCCACGTGCGCGAGGTCGTGCTCCACCTCTCCGCCTGAGCCGGCCGACGCCCCGCCGCGCTCCGTGTGCGTCCGTCGGTACGGAGCCGCCGCGGCTTGCAAAGCTCTCACAGTTTGCTAGGCTTTCCGCCAATAGGGGTTGGTGGAACCGATTGACCTTCGTCAGGCCGACACTTGGAGCGGCCAGGGGCGTTCGTCATGTGGCAACCGCTTCGCCTGTTGTTCGCCAGCGTCGTACGGTCCGGCCGGCTCGAAGTCGTCGATGCGCGCGGCCGCCGGCACAGCTTCGGCGACGGCACGGGTCCACCGCTCACCCTCGTCATCCACGATCGCAGAACCGAGCGCCGTCTGGCGCTGAGCCCGCAGCTCGTCCTGGGCGAAGCCTATATGGACGGCACCCTCAGCGTCGAAGGCGGGCGCATCTACGACGTCCTCGACCGTCTCGTCGGCAATCTCGGCGCGGGTCCGCTGCCGCGCTGGGCCGGCGTCCTCGACCGCGTGCGCAAGAGCGGCCGCCGTCTCCAGCAGCTCAACACCCTCCGCCGGGCGCGCCGCAACGTCGCCCATCACTACGACATCGACGCCAGCATCTACGCTCTCTTCCTCGACGCCGACCGGCAGTATTCTTGCGGATATTTCGCCGAGGGATGCGACGGTCTCGAGGACGCGCAGCGGGCCAAAAAGCGCCACATCGCCGCCAAGCTCGCGCTCGGTCCCGGCCAGACGGTGCTCGACATCGGCTGCGGCTGGGGCGGCCTCGCCCTCTACCTTGCGCGGCACTACGGCCTCTCGGTCACCGGCATCACGCTCAGCACGGAGCAGCTTCGTCTGGCCGAGGCGCGGGCTGACGCCGCCGGCCTCGCGCGGCGCGTGCACTTCGCGCTCGAAGACTTTCGCAAGGTCACCGGCACGTTCGATCGAATCGTCTCCGTCGGCATGCTCGAACACGTCGGCATCAACCACTACGACACCTACTTCCAGCAAATCGGCGCCCTGCTGTCGGACAGCGGCGTGGCTCTCGTCCACACCATCGCCCGCTCCGACAGCCCGTCGGTGACGAATCCGTTCATCGCCAAGTACATCTTCCCCGGCGGCTACATCCCTGCGCTGAGCGAGGTGATGCCAGCCATCGAGCGCTCGGGCCTGCTCACCACCGACGTCGAGGTGCTCAGGCTCCACTATGCCGAGACGCTCCGGCACTGGCGCGAGCGCTTCCTCGCCAACTGGTCGCGCGCCGCGGCCATCCGCGACGAACGGTTCTGCCGCATGTGGGAGTTCTACCTCGCCGGCTCGGAGGTCGCCTTCCGGCACCAGCATCTCGTCGTGTTGCAGATCCAGCTTGCCAGACGGATCGACACGCTGCCCCTGACCCGCGCCTATATCGCCAGGGAGGAAGCCCGGCTGGCCGGGCTCGACCTGCTCGACGGCGGCGCGCACCGCATGGCGGGCGAGTAGTAGGGCCGACTGCGACCTCAACTCCACAGCCAAGCGCTAAGTTTTCGGTGTGTGCATTGCGGGGAAGATCGCGCGCGGCAGCGAATCGGCGATCCCGGGCGAGGGGAGGAATCGGGTAGCTTGCCCGCCATGGCACAGACAGCACTTCTCCAGACCGAGCGTCTCAAGCAGATCGCCGCCGGCGAGGACCTTCCGGTCCGCCAGGCGCCCCACAATATCGAAGCCGAGCAGGCCCTGCTCGGCGCCATTCTCGTGAACAACGAGGCCCACGACCGGGTCTCGGGGTTCCTGCAGGCGCACCACTTCTTCGATCCCCTGCACCAGCAGATCTTCGAGACGATCGCCAAGCTCATCTACGCCGGCAAGCCGGCGACGCCGGTCACGGTCAAGACCTATTTCGACAACGCCGAGCCAATCGACGCCAACCTGACGGTGCCGCAGTACCTCGGGCGTCTGGCGGCGAGCGCCACCACGATCATCAATGCCGAGGAATACGGGCGCACGATCCTCGATCTGTTCACCCGCCGCGAGCTCATCCTGATCGGCGAGGATCTCGTCAACACGGCCTTCGACAGCCCGATCGACCACCCCCCCGAGGCGCAGATCCAGGAGGCCGAGAACCGCCTCTACGCGCTCGCCGAGACGGAGAAGTACGGCAAGGGGTTCCTGAGCTTCGGCACAGCACTGACGCACGCGGTGGAAATGGCCAGCGCCGCCTATCAGCGTGAAGGCGGCCTGTCCGGCATCGCCACGGGCCTGCGGGACCTCGACAATCGCATGGGCGGGTTGCAGCGTTCCGACTTGATCATTCTCGCCGGCCGTCCGTCCATGGGCAAAACCGCCCTCGCCACCAACATCGCCTTCAACGTGGCGCGCGCCTTCAAGGCGGAGGAGCAGCCGAACGGTACCAGCAAGACCCTCGAGGGCGGCATCGTCGGCTTCTTCTCGCTGGAAATGTCGGCGGAGCAGCTGGCCACGCGTATCGTCGCCGAGCAGACGGAGATTCCATCCGAGCAGATCCGGCGCGGCATGATCGACGAGACGGGGTTCCGCCGGCTCGCTCAGAAGGCCCAGGAAATGGCCGCCATGCCGCTCTTCATCGACCAGACCGGCGGCATCTCCGTCGCCCAGCTCGCCGCCCGCGCGCGCAAGCACAAGCGTCAGAAAGGGCTCGACGTGCTCGTCGTGGACTATCTGCAGCTCCTCTCCGGCTCCAGGCGTGCTGGTGAAGGCCGCGTGCAGGAGGTGACCGAGATCACGACCGGCCTCAAGGCGCTCGCCAAGGAGCTGGAGATCCCCATCATCGCCCTCTCGCAGCTCTCACGCGCCGTCGAGCAGCGCGACGACAAGCGTCCGCAGCTCGCCGACTTGCGCGAGTCCGGCTCGATCGAGCAGGATGCCGACGTCGTCATGTTCGTCTTCCGCGAGGAGTATTACGTGGAGCGGCGCAAGCCCGCCGAGAGCAACGTCGAGGAGTTCCTGAAGTGGCAGGAGGAGTTCGCGCGTGTGACCGGCAAGGCCGAGGTCATCATCGCCAAGCAGCGCCATGGCCCCGTCGGGACGGTCACGCTGTCCTTCGAGGGCGCCTACACCCGCTTCGGCAATCTCGCCCATGAGGACTATCTGCCGGAGCGCCATGAGTGAGCGGAAACGGCCAGCACGCCGCGTCTGAACAGGCTGGTGCACGCGACGATCGGGCACCCGGCGAGCGCGCCGTGTTGTCGATCGACACGGCCGCCCTGCAGGCGAACTACCGCTGGCTGGCCTCGCATGCGGCACCCGCGCACTGTGCCGGCGTCGTCAAGGCTGACGCCTACGGTCTGGGCCTCGTCAACGTCGTGCCGGCGCTGCTGGGGGCCGGCTGCACCACCTTCTTCGTCGCGGCGCTGTCGGAGGCCGAGCGGCTGGCCGGCCTCGCGCCGCGCGCCACTATCTACGTGCTCGATGGCCTGCTGGCCGGCGCCGCGCCGCGCTTCGCCGCGTTGCGCGAGCAGGGCGCCGACGTGCGCCCGGCGCTCGGCAGCCGCGCCGAGATCGAGGAATGGGTGCGGGCGCTCGGCCCCAGGGGCGCGCCGGCCGGCGTCCATGTCGATACGGGTATGAACAGGCTGGGGCTGCCGCCGGCCGAGGTCGCGGCGCTGGCCGCCAGCCCCGAGCTGCTGCACCAGCTCGACATCCAGCTCGTCCTCAGCCATCTGGCGTCCGGCGAGGAGATCGAGAACCCCAAGACCGAGGCCCAGCGCCAGCTCTTCGACGCGCTGCGCGCGCAATTGCCGCCGGCACCGGCCTCCCTCGGCAATTCCGCGGGAACGCAGCTTGCCGGCGCCTATCGCTACGACCTCGTGCGTCCGGGAATTGCGCTTTACGGTGGCCACGTCATCGAGACCGGTCCCAACCCGATGCGTCCCGTCGTCCGCCTCGAGGCCCGCATCCTCCAGGTGCGCGAGGTACCGGCGGGCGAGACCATCGGCTACAACGAGACCTACAGGGTCGCGCGCCCCTCGCGCATCGCCACCGTCGCGGCCGGCTATGCCGATGGCATTCTGCGCGCGCTCAGCACCACCAACGACGAGCCCGGCTTGACGGCCCGGATCGGCGGCCATGCCGCCCCGTGGGTCGGGCGCGTCTCGATGGATCTCATCACGCTCGACGTTACCGACGTGCCCGCGGCAGCCGCTTGCCGCGGCGCCTTTGCCGAGTTGCTCGGCTCGCATACGACGATCGACGACATGGCGCGCCGCGCCCGCACGAATTGCTACGAGGTGTTGACCCGGCTCGGTCCACGCCTCGCACGTCGCACTCTCTGAGGTCCGCATCCGATCATGGCCAAGGCCGCCAAGTCGACCTACGTCTGTCAGAGCTGCGGGGCCGTCTCGCCGCGCTGGGCCGGCAAGTGTCCGGGCTGCGGCGACTGGAACACCATGGTCGAGGAGACCGCCGCCCCCTCCGTGCCCGGCACGGGGCTCGCGCGCGCCACCAAGGGCCGGCCGGCGAAGCTCGAAACTCTGCAGGGCAAGGATACCGAGACCGCCCGCACGGCGACCGGCCTCGCCGAACTCGATCGCGTCACCGGCGGCGGCCTGGTTCCCGCCTCGGTCCTGCTGATCGGCGGCGAGCCCGGCATCGGCAAATCTACCCTGCTCCTGCAATTGACCGCCGCTCTCGCGAACAAGGGCCGGCGCTGCCTCTACTTCTCCGGCGAGGAGGCGACGACGCAGGTGCGCTTGCGCGCGCTCCGGCTCGGTCTCGCGGAGGCCCCGGTGGCGCTCGCGGCGGAAACCAATCTCGCCTCCATTCTGGCGACGCTCGGCGAGGGACCACGGCCCGATCTGGTCGTCGTCGATTCCGTCCAGACGCTGTGGGTCGATGCGCTCGAGGCGGCCCCCGGCACGGTGAGCCAGGTGCGGGCGGCGGCCCAGGCGCTCATCGGCTACGCCAAGACGAGCGGCGCAACACTCGTTCTCGTCGGGCATGTCACCAAGGACGGGCAGATCGCCGGCCCCAAGGTCATCGAGCACATGGTCGATACCGTCCTCTATTTCGAGGGGGACCGGGGGCACCCATTCCGCATCCTGCGGGCCGTCAAGAACCGCTTCGGCGCCACCGACGAGATCGGCGTCTTCGAGATGGTCGGCAGCGGCCTGCGTGAGGTCGCCAATCCGTCCGAGCTGTTCCTCGGCGACCGCGACAAGGAGAGCCCCGGCTCGGCCGTCTTCGCCGGCATGGAGGGCACGCGGCCCATCCTCGTCGAGATCCAGGCGCTGGTGGCGCCATCCTCGCTCGGCACGCCGAGGCGGGCGGTCGTCGGCTGGGATTCCAACCGGTTGTCGATGCTCATTGCGGTACTCGAGGCGCGTTGTGGGGTGCGCCTCGGCAGCCACGACGTCTATCTCAACGTCGCCGGCGGGCTGAAGATCACCGAGCCGGCGGCCGATCTCGCAGCGGCGGCCGCCCTTCTTTCGTCACTATCAGGCGTTGCCCTGCCGATGGATGAGCTCTACTTCGGGGAGATCGGCTTGTCGGGAACAGTGAGGGCGGCCGGACACACCGCGATCCGCCTGAAAGAGGCGCAGAAGCTCGGCTTCCGCCGTGTGGTGATGCCCGAGCAGGGGGTGGTGGAGGCTGGCACGCTCACCGTCTCACTCGAGCGTATAGGGCACTTGCGCGAACTCGCGGCTCGTCTGGGAGCCGTCGAATGATGGCGCCGCCGCTGCGGGGCGCCGCGCCGATACGCCCATACGGCTTTGGTCCCGCCTGCAAATCCGCTATTGATGATCCGCGCGTCCTGAGCTTGCGCCCAGGGTGCGACGTGCTGTGGTGCAACCGAGGAAGCTCTCTATGATCGGCCCTCTGACGTACGTGGACGCCGCCCTGCTGGCCTTGATGGCGATCTCCGGCCTGCTCGCGATGTATCGCGGCTTGACCCGCGAGATCCTGTCGATCACGTCCTGGATCCTTGGCGCTCTCGCCGGCTTCTTCATCTGGCGCACCCAGAAAGAGCTCGCCATGAACCTGGCGGAGGCCATGAATCTCAAGGGCTTGCCGCCCGTCCTGCCGCCGATCGTGCTCGGCATCGTCGTCGGCATCGTTGTGCTGTTCATCGTGCACATGATCACGGCGCGCATCTCGGACAGCATGCTCGACAGCCAGGTCGGCATGATCGACCGCATCCTCGGTCTCGCGTTCGGCCTGGCGCGCGGCTATGTCCTGGTCGTCATCCCCTACATGTTCTTCCTCAACTTCTTCCCCGATCCGAAGCTGCATCCGAAGTGGGTGCGGGACTCCAAGTCCCTGCCCTATCTCGATGCCACCGGGAAGCAGATCGACGGCGCCATACGCGGCGTGCTTCCCCGCATCCCGGCCCTGACCGGCAAGCCGAGCACGCCGGCAGCTCCGGAGGAGCCTGCCCCGCCCGAGCGCCGGCCCTGAGCACGGCTCGAACCGCATCCGGGCCGTTGCCCTGCAACCAGACGTTAACCAGCCCCGCCGAGCGTATCGCCGCCGTGGATCGCTGGTGATTCGGGACTGGCGCCCGCTTGCCTCGCGGGATATATGACGGTCGAAAGACGACGGTCGGCAGTGACCGTCTCTCTTGCTCGGTCGGTTCGCGAGCGCCATCCTCCTACCTGGACGAGGCAACCATGGCGGGTCACAGCGGTTTCGAGGCTTTGAGCGAGACGTGGCCTGCCGAGGATGATCGACTGCACGAGGAGTGCGGCGTGTTCGGCGTGTTCGGTCACGAGGACGCCTCGGCATTGACGGCGCTCGGCCTGCACGCCTTGCAGCATCGCGGCCAGGAAGCTGCCGGCATCGTTTCGTTCGATGGCGAACAATTCCATTCCGAGCGGCGCCTCGGCCTCGTCGGCGACAACTTCAACCAGGAGCACGTCATCCGGCGCCTGCACGGTCGCAGTGCAATTGGCCATGTCCGCTATTCGACACAGGGCGAGACCATCCTGCGCAACGTGCAGCCGCTCTTCGCCGATCTCGACACGGGCGGCTTTGCCATCGCCCACAACGGCCACCTGACCAACGCCTTGACCCTCAGGCGCGAGCTCACGGCCTCCGGCGCCATCTTCCAGGCGACATCGGACACCGAGGTCCTCCTGCACCTCATGGCGCGCTCCCAGAAGCGGCGCATCGTCGAGCGGCTGATCGACGGCCTGCTCCAGATCGACGGGGCCTACGCCTTCGTCGGCATCACCGACGGCATGATCATCGGCGCGCGCGATCCGATCGGCATCCGCCCGCTGGTCATCGGCCAGCTCGACTCGGCCTACATTCTCGCCTCCGAAACGTGTGCGCTGGACATCGTCGGCGCCAAGTTCCTGCGCGAGGTCGAAAACGGCGAGGTCGTCATCATCACCGCCGACGGCATCGAATCGCATCGCCCCTTCCCGCGCCGCCCGGCGCGCCCATGCGTCTTCGAGTACATCTATTTCGCCCGCCCCGATTCGATCGTCGGCGGCCGCTCGGTCTATGGCGTCCGCAAGCAGCTCGGCATCGAGCTGGCGCGCGAGGCTCCTGCCCCCGCCGACGTCATCATCCCGATTCCCGATTCCGGCGTGCCGGCCGCCATCGGCTTCTCGCAGGCCTCCGGTATTCCTTTCGAGCTCGGCATCATCCGCAACCACTACGTCGGGCGCACCTTCATTGAGCCGGAGCAGCGCATTCGCCAGCTCGGCGTCAAGCTCAAGCACTCCGCCAACGCCCTGGCCGTCAAAGGCAACAGCGTCGTGCTCATCGATGACAGCGTCGTGCGTGGCACCACCTCGCAGAAAATCGTATCGATGATGTTCGAGGCCGGCGCGCGTGAGGTGCACATGCGCATCGCCTGCCCGCCCATCGCCTACTCCGACCACTACGGCATCGACACGCCCCGCACCGAGGATCTCCTGGCCGCCAAGATGAGTCTCGAGGAGATGCGGGCTTTCATGGGCGCCACGACCCTGCGCTTCCTGTCGCTCGACGGGCTCTACGCGGCGATGGGCTACGACAAGCGCGATCCGCGCAGTCCCCAGTTCACCGACCACTGCTTCACCGGCGATTATCCGACGCGCCTGCAGGACAAGTCCGGCAGCGAGCCGCCGCGCCAGCTTTCGTTCCTCGCCGAGGTGCGCTGACGGGGGACAGGCGGAAATCCTGCTCGCTCCGCCTGCTGCTCATCTGTTACAAAACCGCCAGAATTCCGTTCTACGTTCTCGGCCATTGAGCGCGAAAGCGTGCATGTGAGCCGCCCACACGGGGTCGTTCTCCAGTGTGAGTGGACGGACATCTTTCGCCCGCGTCGACGTGCCATCCGACCATCCCTGGAGGAGCGCACCCGGCGCAACACATCACTTGGGACCAGAGGAGTATCATGCGATATCGTCACCCGGCCATGGGCCTCGCCGCCATCACACTGCTGGCGAGCACCTCAGCGTTCGCCAACCAGATCAATACGGGCGGTGAGAAGGGCGCCTATCACGGCTCGTTCTGCCCGCGCCTCGAGGCGCAGCTCACCAAGTCCAGGTTCAAGCACAAGTGCACGGTCTCGGCCGGCTCGCTCGAGAACATGGAGCGGGTCGAGCGTGATCCCCGCCAGCTCGGCTATGCCCAGTTCGACGTGTTCCGCCTGAGGGCGCTCGGCGCGGGCAAACCCACGCTGCAGATCGTGCGCTCGGACGACGTGCGCGAGTGCGTGTTCGCCGTCTCCCGCAACAAGGAACTCGGCACGTTCGGCGAGATCTCGGCCTACGCCCCGAAGCTCCGCTTCATCCTGCCCCCGGAGGCCAGCGGCAGCGCCGCCACGTTCCGCTTCCTGCAGCGGATCGACGCCCAGGGGCTCGGCACGACCAAGCGCATCACCTATGCGAAGTCCACCGAGGACGCCATCCGTCAGGCCCTGGCGAATGACGATGCCGTCACGTTCTTCGTGCAGTTCCCGGACCCCGACAACGCCCTGTTCAAGCTTGTGACCCAGCTGGGCGGTCACTTCGTGCCCGTGATCGACCGGGCGATCCTGCGCGAGCAGGTGGACGGCAAGAAGGTCTATTTCGCCCAGGAGACGCAGGTCACCAACGCCAAGTGGGTCAAGACGGGAACGAAGGTCGTGACGGCCTGCACGCCGCTCGTGCTCTTCACCGGCCTGACCGAGGCGATCAGCGGCGACGCCGCCAAGAAGGACCATCGCGATCTCATCGCCACGATCCAGTCCCTGAAGGCCGCCGATCTCGCCCCGTCGCAAAGCTGGTTCTCGCGGCTGATCAAGCGCACACGCGAGCTGTCCGGCCAGAGCGCCGAGCGCATGATCGAGCTGTCGGAGAAGGCGCGCGAGCGAGCCCGCCCCTACGTCGAGAAGGCCAAGGACGCCGGCAGCAAGGCCATCGAAGCCGCCAAGCCGGCCCTCGAGAAGGCCAAGGAAATGGGCAGCAAGGCTCTCGAGAAGGCCAAGGAAGGCGCCAAGGGCCTGATCGAGCGCAAGGAAGGCGAGCCGCAGCCCAAGTAGTCCGCACCGTCATCAAGGCCACGGCGTCCCCCGATCATACAGGGGATGGCGTGGCCTTTGCCGTGGCCGTCGCCGACATACCGGCTTGCAGCGGCGCGCCAGAGCGGCTAGCAGAGGCGGAGGTTCATCTGCGATTGCTCAGGCGGTAGCCAATGTCACGCAAGGAAAGACTGAACGGGCGCCTCGCCCTCATCACGGGCGCCTCGCGAGGCATCGGCCGGGCCGTCGCCATCGAGCTTGCGCGCAACGGCTGCCACGTGGTTCTGCTGGCCCGCACCAAGGGCGCGCTCGAAGAACTCGACGACGAGATCCGCAAGGTGGGTGGCGCCGCTACGCTGGTGCCGCTCGACCTCGCCGACGGCGACAAGATCGACGTGCTCGGGCCGAGCCTCTTCCAGCGCTGGGGCAAGCTCGACATCCTCGTCGCCAATGCCGGCCTGCTCGGGCCGCTCTCCCCGCTCGGTCACATCACCCTCGACGCCTGGACACAGGTGATGGACATCAACCTCAACGCCAACTGGCGCCTGATCCGCTCGCTGGACCCGCTGCTGCGCCGCTCCGATGCCGGTCGTGGTGTGTTCGTGACCTCGGGCGCGGCGCAGCTCTGCCGCGCCTACTGGGGCCCCTATTCCGTGTCCAAGTCCGCGCTCGAGGCCCTGGTCAAGACCTATGCGGCAGAGGTGGCGCAGACCAACGTCAAGGTGAACCTGCTGAGCCCCGGTCCGACACGCACCGCCATGCGCGCCAAGGCCTTCCCGGGCGAGGACCCCATGACCCTGCCGGAGCCTCACGAGCTCACGTCCCTGTTTCTCGATCTCGTCGATCCGCAGTGCCAGAGCAGCGGTGAGCTCTTTCGCTTCAAGCGCGCCGCCACCTGACCCGCGCCGGCTGGCGCGCCGGCCGGCCTCAGTCCAGCGTGATCTGCAAGCCGTCGAAAGCCGGCTCGATGGCGGGCGGCAGCTCGCGCTGCAGGGCCGCGTAATCGAGGTCCACGTGCAGGTGGGTCAGGATCGTGCGCCGCGGCTTCAACCGCTCGACCCACGCACACGCCTCCTTGACGCTGAAGTGGCTGGGGTGCGGCAGGTAGCGCAGCGCATCGACGATCCACACGTCCATGTCCGTGAAGTGCGGCAGGCTCGCCTCGGGAATGTCGCTGATATCGGGTGAGTAGACGGCGCGGCCGAACCGGAAGCCGAGCGAGGTGGCATCGCCGTGCTGCTGGAGGATCGGCAGAACGGGAATCGGCCCGCCTGCCCCCTCGATCGTCAGCGCCACGCCCGGCTCGAGATCGTGGGCCTTGAGGATCGGCGGATAGCTGCTGCCCTGAGGCGTCATGAAGCAATAGTTGAAGCGCGCCACGAGACTGTCGCGGGTCGGCGCGTCGAAATAGACGTCGACGCGGCGCTTGGCGTTATGGGCGAGCACGCGCAGATCATCGATGCCGTGGGTATGGTCGGCGTGATCGTGGGTGTAGAGCACGGCGTCGAGCTTGGCGACGCGCGCCGCCAGAAGCTGCTCGCGGATATCGGGCGGGGAGTCGACCAGCACCCGGGTCGCGCCGCGATCCGAGAACCGCTCCACCAGCAAGGCGCAGCGCAACCGCCTGTTGCGCGGATTGCTCGGATCGCAGGCCCCCCAATGGTTCCCGAGGCGCGGGACACCGCCCGACGAGCCGCTGCCGAGAATGGTCAGACGCAGCGTCATGCCGTCGCGGACCTGCTAGGCAGCGCCGATCGCGGCACCTTCGAGAACAACCGGAAGAAATTCTCCGTCGTGGCCTCCGCGAACGCCGCGGCGTCCATGCCGCGAACCGCCGCCAAGCGCCGCGCCGTGTGGGCGACGAAGGCCGGCTCGTTGCGCTTGCCGCGCATCGGCTCCGGCGCGAGAAAAGGCGCATCCGTCTCCACCAGCAGGCGATCGAGCGGTACCGCGGCGGCGATGGCTCGCAGAGCCTCGGACTTCTTGAACGTCACCACGCCCGAGAACGACACGTAGCAGCCGAGCTCGACGCCCCGTCGCGCCAGCGCCTCGCCGCCCGTGAAGCAGTGCAGCACCGCCTTGAAGGCGCCGATGGCCATCTCCTCCTCGAGGATGCGGGCCGTATCGGCGTCGGCGTCGCGCGTGTGGATCACCAGCGGCAGCCCGCTTTCCCGCGCCGCCGCGATGTGCAGGCGAAAGCCGGCTTCCTGCGCCTCCGGCGGGCTCTTCTTATAGAAATAGTCGAGGCCGGCCTCTCCGACGGCGACCACCTTCGGATGCGCGGTCAGCGCCACCAACTCTCCGAGCGTCACATCCAGCTCCTCGTGCGCGCGATGGGGGTGCGTGCCGACGGAGCAATAGACCTCCTCGTGCGCCTCGGCGATCTCCCGCGGCGCGGCATTGCGAATGGCCGTCGAGATGGTCACCATGAGACCGACGCCGGCAGCGCGCGCGCGCGCCAGCACACCGGCGCGATCCGCAGCCAGCTCCGGGAAATCCAGATGACAATGGTGATCGACGAGCATCAGGCGCCGGCCTCTTCAGGCGGCACATAGCGTGGAAATACCGGTGTGGGCGCCGGCAACGCCGTGCCCGGCACCAGCCGCCGGGCCTCGCCGAAGCTGGCGAACGTGCGCGCCTCTGCCGTCTGGCCGAGCAGATCGAGCAGCCGGCCGGCCCCGCGCGGCGTGATCGGCTGCGCCAGGATCGCGATCTCTCGCAGCACTTCGGCGGTGACGTAGAGGATCGTCTCCATGCGCTTGGGCTCGGTCTTACGCTTGGCCCAGGGCTCCTCCGCCGCGAAATAACGGTTGGCGTCGGCCACCACGTTCCAGACCGCCTCGAGACCCCGGTGGATGGCCTGACGCGCGAACGCGGCCCGCGCCGCTTCGAGCATGCCGTCCGCCGCCGCCAGGATCTCCTGGTCGGCCGCCGTCAAGGCACCGGGCGTCGGCACCACGCCGCCACAGTTCTTGGCGATCATCGACAGCGAGCGCTGCGCCAGATTGCCGAGGTCGTTGGCGAGATCGGCGTTGATGCGGTTGGCGAGCGCCTCCGGCGTATAGCCACCGTCCTGCCCGAAGGGCACTTCGCGCATGGCGAAGTAGCGGATCTGGTCGACGCCGTAGGTGCGGATCATCTCGAAGGGTTCGACCACGTTGCCGACGGACTTAGACATCTTCTCGCCGCGGCTCAGCAGCAGCCCGTGCGCATAGACGCGACGTGGCAGCGGCACGCCGGCCGACATGAGGAACGCCGGCCAGTAGACGCAATGGAAGCGCACGATGTCCTTGCCGATCATGTGCACATCGGCGGGCCAGAACGTCCGGTAGAGCTCGCCCGCCTCGTCCGGGAAACCGGCGCCGGTGATGTAGTTGGTCAGCGCATCGACCCACACGTACATGACATGGTCCGGGTCGCCCGGCACCGGCACGCCCCAATCGAGGGACGCGCGCGAGACCGACAGATCCTCGAGGCCGCCCTTCACGAAGCTCATCACTTCGTTGCGCCGCTCCGGCGGTCCGATGAAATCGGGATTGGCCTCATAGTACGCCAGCAGCGGCTCCTGGTAGCGCGAAAGCCGGAAGCGATAGGTCTTCTCCTCGGTCCACTCGACCGGAGAGCCGAGCGGCTCGCGTCGCACGCCGTCCGGGCCGACCGTGGTCTCGCTCTCCTTGAAGTAGGCTTCCTGCCGGACCGAGTACCAGCCGCCGTAGCTGTCGAGATAAATGTCGCCGTTCGCCGCCATCCGCCGCCACAACTCCTGCACGGAGCGATGATGGCGGGGCTGGCTGGTGCGAATGAAATCGTCGTTGGTGACGTCGAAGGCTGCCAACAGCTCCGCAAAGCGCGGCGACACCCTGTCGACGAGCTGTTGCGGCGTGATGCCTTCCTTGGCGGCGCTCTGCTTGATCTTCAGCCCGTGATCGTCAGTGCCGGACAGGAACAGCACGCGCTTGCCGTCAAGCCGATTGAACCGCGCCAGCACGTCACACGCGATGGACGTATAGGCGTGCCCGAAGTGCGGCTCGGCGTTCGGATAATAGATCGGCGTCGTGATGTAGTAGCTGCGGTCGCCGCTCATCGGCTGCCATCTCTCCAAAGAGCACATGAGACGGTCTGGGCGCGCAACCGCCGCCCGTCATTTTCCGCTCGCCGCTGCCGCCGACAGGCGCGCCAGCGTCTCCAGAACGAGCGTCCTGCGATCAAGATTGAGGAGCATCACCTCCGCCTTGTCGCGGACGAGTGTTTCCCACAGCTCCGCCCAGGTGGCAAGGGTCTCCGGCCGAATGAGCGTCCGCGCCAGCTCGGCATCGGGGCTGGCGGCGAGGGAAACCAGCGTCCGCGCCCGGATCAAACGCGCCAGGCGGTCCAGCAGCAGGGCGAAGAAGGTTTCGAGTTGCTGCTCCGCCTGATTGGGGGCCAGGCGATCGGCAAGCGTGTGGGCCGCCACCCAATCGACCTCGGGCAGGGCCCTGAGCATCTTCTCGATGCGCTCGCTGAGCTCGAGCCCGCCCGTCTGCGCGAGGCTGAGCAGACGGCGGACGCTGCCATCCGCCAGGGCCACGAGCCGCTGCCATTCCTCGTCCTCAGGCGTGGGCCGTCCCGCTGCTTCGAGCGCCTGCACCGCGGCCTTGCGCAGCTCCTCCGGCGCCAGCGGCGCCAGCTCCAGCGTGCAGCAGCGCGAGGCGATGGTCGCGAGCAGACGGCCCGGCTCCGACGAGATCAGCAGAAAGATCGTGAGCGGCGGCGGCTCCTCCAGCGACTTCAACAGCGCATTGGCGGCATTGACGTTCATGTCGTCGGCCTGATCGACGATGACGACCCGCCAGGCCCCCTCGCCGGCGTGATGTCCGAGGAAGGCGCGCAACCGCCGCACCTCGTCGACGGGGATGCTGCCGGCAAAGCGCTTGGCCTTGGTGTCGTAAGGCCGCCGCAGCACCAGCAGGTCGGGATGCGACAGAGCAGAGACCTGATGCAGCGCCGGGCAGTCCGCCGTAACCGACAGCGTCTCCGGCTCGCGCAGCGCGGGTGGCGCCAGCGCGCAGCGGGCGAACCTATAGGCCAGCGTTGCCTTGCCGATGCCGCGCGGGCCGGTCAGCAGCCAGGCGTGGTGGATGCGGCCGCTTGCCAGCGCATGCCCCAGCAGCGATTGCGCCTCGAGATGGCCGACGAGCTCGACGGTCTCGCGTGGATGCCGGAAGCCTTCCAGCCGATCCGCCTCGGGCAAGGGCTCTGTCGCAGCCGCCGCGGGTGCCCGCGCCATCAGACCCAGGCTCCCGCCAGCCGCTCCGATACGGCAGACCAGATCGCCGAGGCCACACGGGGCTCGCTCTCGGAGGCATCGACCACCACACAGCGCGCGGGCTCTGAACGGGCAATGGTCAGGAAGCCCTCACGCAAACGCCGGTGATAGTCGATCTCGCGGGATTCGTAGCGGTCATCCAACTGCTTGCCACCGGAGCGCGTCAGGGCGCGCGCCAGCCCCTCCACCGGGTCGAGATCGAGGACGAGCGTGAGGTCGGGGTGGTCATCGCCGACAACGAGACGGTCGAGGGCTTCGAGGGTGGCTGGCGGCACGCCCCCGGCCAGCCCCTGATAGACGAGCGTCGAGTCCGTGAAGCGGTCGCAGATAACGAAAGCGCCGCGCTCCAGAGCCGGCCGGATGCGCTGGGCCAGATGATCGGCACGAGCGGCCAGGAACAACAGCGCCTCCGCCATCGGCGCGTGCGGCGCGGTGCTGGCGGCGATGATGAAGGCGCGCACCTGCTCGGCGAAGGGCGAGCCGCCCGGCTCGCGCGTCGTCACGACCTCGTGCCCGAGGCCGTGCAGGCGCTCGGCCAGAAGCCGCGTCTGCGTGGATTTGCCGGTTCCTTCGCCCCCTTCCAGCGTAATGAGCCGGCCGCGCCTCAGGGCAGCCACAGCGCCCCTCCGTGGCTCCTTGCCCCCCGCCGGGACCGCCTGACGGTCATCACAACACCCATTTGAAGGCGAGGTGCAGGAGCGAGTGCAGCCCCTTGCGCATGAAGCCACCCGCCGGCACGTCCTCGGCGGCATAGAGCGGCACCTCGTTGGTCGCCTGCGCCGACGTGACGACGCGCAGTACGGCAATCTGGTCACCCTTCTTGATCGGCGCCTTGAGAGGGCTCTGGTAGACGATGCTGGCGCTCAGCGTCTGCTTCAGGTTGAAGCGCGGCAACAGGATCTTGATGTCGCCGTTCCCCGTCAGGGGCACGTACATTCTCTCCCCGCCCCAGACGAGAGCCTGCCCGACGACCTCGCCGGCATCGAAAATCTTGAACTCGGAGAAGCTGCGGAAGCCCCACTCGAGCAGTTTGCGCGCCTCGGTCTTGCGATCCTCCTTGGTGGCCAGTCCGTTCATGGCCACGATCAGCCGCCGTGTGCCCTGCTTCGCCGAGCCGACGACGCCGTAGCCCGACTCCGACAGGAAGCCGGTCTTGAGGCCATCGGCCCCGATATCCAGGAACAGGAGCGGGTTGCGGTTGATGAAGCGGTGGCGCCGGTAGACGAACTCCTTCTGCGCGAAATACTTGTAGTAATCGGGGTAGGTGCGCATGAGGAAGCGGCCGAGCATGGCGAGCTCGCGCATCGACACGAGATTGTCGGGGTGTGGCAGACCCGTGGAATTGCCGAAGCGCGCTGTCTTCAGTCCGATGCGGCGTGCTTCCGTCTCCATGATCTTGGCGAAAGCCGCCTCGGACCCCGCCATGCCCTCGGCGATGGCGATGCAGGCGTCGTTGCCGGACTGCACGATGATGCCCTGCAGGAGCTGATCGAGCCGGACCTTCGTGTTGATGGGGATGAGCATCGCGGAGGTGCGTGAGGGGGCTCCGCCGGTACGCCAGGCATTCTCGCTGATCAGAAACTCGTCCTCGGGCTTGAGCCGCCCGTCCTTGAGCGCTCGGAAGACGACGGCCAGCGTCATCAGCTTGCTCATGCTCGCGGGCGGCACCGGCACATTGGCGGCGCGCTCGAACAGCACCGCGCCGGTGTCGGCATCCATGAGGATCGCGTGCTTGGCGCGGGTCGCGAACTCGGCACTGCGCACCGGCGTGGCGAGCAGCCCGGCCGACAGTGCCAGCACGAGCATGAGGAGCCAGACCGAGCCACCCCGGCCGCCTCGGCACGTCGCTCGGAGGAAATACATGGTGGCGTCCAATCTTCTGCCAGTTTCGGCACGCGACTATCGGACAGCCCATCCCAAAAATCAACCGAGGCACCGGGTTGCCCCCATGCCTCGTCGCCGCTTCGCAGCATCTGGAGCGGCGCGCAGAAACGCCGCCGCATTGACTGCGACTGGATCAGCCCCGCTCGCGCAATTTCTTCTGTGCGCGGGCAATAACGCCCGGGTAGCGCTTGCCCGGATAGCGGCGCGCCTTCTCGAGGTCGGCGAAGCCCGGAATCGTCTCCATGTGCTTGACCATCCGCGCCCGCATGGCGGCATCGGGCAGCGGGCCCCGCAGGGCTCCCATGTTCTCCTTGGCATGCGCGGGGTTGGCGGTCGCCGGGATGGCGCAGGTCACGGCCGGATGCGAGATGATCCACTTCAGGAAGAACTGCGACCACGTGGTGACGCCGATCTCCTTGGCGAAGTCCGGAAGCTTATGCCCCTCGACCAGCTTCGGCAGGCGCGCCTTGTCGAGCGGCATGTTGACCAGCACGGCCGCGCCGACATCGGCGGCGGCCTTCAGGATGCGTTCCTCCGCCCGGCGGTAGAAGATGTTGTAGCGGACCTGCACGAAGTCCGGCTTGCCCTTCTCGACGGCGTCAGCCAGCAGGTTGAAGTAGGGCGGCTCGTGGTGCGTGACGCCGACGAAACGCACGCGGCCCTCCTTCTTCCAGGCCTTGAGCAGCGGCAGGATGATGGCGACATTGGTCAGACTGTGCACCTGCATGACGTCGAATTGCTTGCGCCAGAGCCGCTCCTGCGACTGCGCAAAGCTGCGCTCGGCATGACTGTCGTCGGCGAGGTAGGCGCCGGTCGACCAGATCTTGTTGGCGACGAACAGCTTGTCCGTGATGCTCAGCGCCTCGGCGAAGTGACCGACGCTGATCTCGCTCGTGCCGTAGAGGGGCGAAGTGTCGAGCACGCGCCCGCCGCCGTCCCAGAACTGACGCATCACCTCCTTGAGATGATCGCGCTTCTCGCCAGGGAGCGTATCGAAGGTCAGGTAGGTGCCGAGGCCGATGGCCGGGACCTTCTCGCCGGTCTTGGCAATCGTCTTCATGATGACGTCGTCAGCCGGCGGCGCCGTCTGTGCGACGGCCGGCGTGCCCGCGAAGAGGCCGCCGCCGACCGATGCGGCGGCTACGCCGAGCCCCATGCCCTTGAGCACGTCGCGACGGTTGCTCTCGACGCCAGATTCAAACTTCTGTCCCGACATGATGGGGCTCCCTTGTTGCGGATCACAGGCGCCGTCCCATACCTCGGGGGCTGCGACGGACGGCCGACGGTGCCACAACTTTCAGAGAGCTTTCAATCGGGTCCTCGATGAGTCGCTACTTCTTCGGGCGCACAGCCTCCCAGTCCGCCGCGCTCCAGCCGAGCAGATCCTCAGCGCCGGAACTGCGGAACATGGCGCCGCCGTCGATGGCGACGAGTTGGCCGGAGATGTAGCTCGCCTGATCCGAGATCAGGTAGCAGGCGAGGTTGGCGAGCTCGATGTGCTCACCGACGCGGCCGGCCGGATTATGGCGCTCGGGGCCTTCGCCGTCGGCGCGCTTGCCGGGCCTCAACCGTGACCAGGCGCCGGGTGTCGGAAACGGTCCGGGGCCGATCGCGACCGTGCGGATGCCATAGCGCCCCCACTCCACCGCGAGGCTGCGCGTCATCGCCAGCATGCCGGCCTTGCCCATGATCGCCGGCACCGTGAAGGCGCGCCCCGTCACGACCGCCGTGGAGAGGATCGACAGGATGACGCCGCCGCGCTGTCCGGCCTCGATCCAGCGCCGCCCGGCCTCGACCGTGCAGTACATCGGCCCGTTCATGTTGATCGCGAACAGCGTATCGAGCGCGCGCGGGGACAGCTTGTGCGTCTCGGCAATGAAATTCGCCGCGGCGTTGTTGACGAGCACGTCGATCCGCCCGGCCGCGTCGAAGAGCGCCGACACCGCGCCGGCGTCGCGGATGTCGCATGGCACGGCATCGACGGCGCCGCCGGTCTCGGTGCTGATCTCGGCCGCGGCCTCCTTCAGAACCTGCTCCCGCCGGCCGCACAGCACGAGGCTGGCGCCGAGCGCGCTCATGCGTCGCGCCATCGCCTTGCCAAGGCCCGTGCCGCCGCCAGTGACGAGTATCCGCTTGCCATCGAGCAGACCTGCCTCGAACATCGCGTATCCCCCCTCGCTCACGAACGCTTCGGATCATCCTTGGCCGGCGGATCGCGCTCGAGCGCTTCCTTGATGCGCTCGCGGGGCACGGCGATCTCCACGCCCGCGCGCTCGCACTGGAGCTGCATGCTTACCCGCGAATCCCGCCCGCCCCAGCCGCGCCCGAGCGCTTCCGTCATCTCCTCGAGCGCCAGATTGGACAGCCGCATGGGCACGCCGAGCTCCCGCGCCAGCGCCGACGCCAGCGAGACGTCCTTGTGCGCGAGCTTCAGCGCGAAGGCCGGCGGGTCGTAGCTGCCGGGCAGGAACTGATCGACCATGGCGTCGAGTGTGCGGCGTCGACCGATCGCGCCGCTGCGCACCGTCTCCCACAGGGCCAGCGGCTCGACTCCGCCCTTGACGCCCATCGTGAACACCTCGGCGAGCGCCGCCTGGATGGTGTAGCCGGCGCAGTTGTGCACGAGCTTGGCCACCGAGCCCGCGCCGATCGGGCCGACGTGGCGCACCTGATCCCCCATGGCGTCGAGAACGGGCTTGTACCTGTCGAAGATGGCCTTGTCCCCGCCGACCCAGATGGCCATCTTGCCGGACGCCGCGCCCCTCGGCCCGCCGCTCACGGGCGCATCGAGCATGTGCGCGCCACGCTCGGCGAAGGCGGCGCTGATGCGCCGCACGAGACTCGGAGCGTTGGTCGAGAGATCGAAGTAGGCGGTGGCGGGCTTCATGCCCTGCACGATCCCGTCGGCGCCGAGCGCCACCGCCTCGACCTCGGGCGGCCCGGGCAGAGACGTGAACACCACCTCCGACGCCTCGGCCACCCCGCGCGGGCTGGCGGCCCATGTGGCGCCTTTGGCGATGAACGGCTCGGCCGCCGCCTTCGTGAGATCATGCACGACGAGGCTGTGTCCCGCCTTGGCGAGATTGGCGACCATGCCCTTGCCCATCGTTCCCAGTCCGATGAATCCGACCTTCATTGCTGCGCTCCGTCCGCGAATGGATATGCCATTGCTGGCGAGGATCGCGTGCCGGGCAGCGTTCCGCAAGTCCGGACTTATCCGGACCTCTGCGGGCGACGTCGGGACAGGGGCTCAGGCCGGCGCGTAGCAGGCGGACGAGCGGATCACCAGCCCATCGCCCCCGAACTCGAACGCCTCGGTGGCTTCCTGGCCGCGGTGATTGCGGTAGCGGATGGCGAGCGCGTCGTGCCCCGCATAGACGCACAGAAGCTCGAAGGCGAGGTTCGGCTGGCTGGCCAGTGCTGCGGCCCAGTAGGCGCGCAGCGCCGCCTTGCCGCGGATGCGACCGCTGCCCACACGCTGGCGCGCGAAGGGCGAGAGGAATTCCACGTCCTCGGCGTAGTGCGCGAGAATGCGCTCGAGATCGTGGCTGTTCCACGCCTCGAGCCACTCCCGCGCGAACGCCTCGGCAGGCCCCGTCGTGGTCACACCAGGACCTTGCCTTCTTCGGAGATGGCCTTGGCGATGTCCTCATCGGACGCCTCGTCCGCCAGCAGCATCTCGTTGTGGGCCTTGCCCGACGGGATCATCGGGAAGCAGTTCGCCTCCCTTGAGACCCGGCAATCGAAGATCACGGGCTTCTTGATCTTGAGCATTTCCTTGATGGCGCCGTCGAGATCCTCGGGCTTGTCGGTCCTGAGGCCGACGCCGCCGTAGGCGTCCGCCAGCTTGACGAAATCCGGCAGGGCCTCCGAATAGCTGTGAGAGTAGCGGCCACCATGCAGCAGCTCCTGCCACTGGCGCACCATGCCCATGTACTCGTTGTTGAGGATGAAGATCTTGATCGGCAGATCGTACTGCACCGCCGTCGACATCTCCTGCATGGTCATGAGCACGGACGCCTCGCCGGCGATGTCGATGACGGTCGACTTGGGATGCGCGACCTGAACGCCGACCGCCGCCGGCAGGCCGTAGCCCATCGTGCCGAGGCCGCCCGACGTCATCCAGCGATTGGGCTCCTCGAAGCCATAGAACTGGGCCGCCCACATCTGGTGCTGGCCGACCTCGGTCGTGATGTAGACGTCCTTGTCCTTGGTGAGCTCGTAGAGCCGCTGGATCGCGTACTGCGGCATGATCACGTCCTTGCGCGGCGTGTACTTCAGGCAGTCGCGCTTGCGCCAGGTGTCGATCTGGCTCCACCACGCCTTCAGCGCCGCCTTGTCGATCACCGGTGAGCGGCTCTTCCAGACGCGGATGAGATCCTCGAGCACGTACGCCATGTCGCCGATGATCGGCAGGTCCACGTGCACGTTCTTGTTGATCGAGGACGGATCGATATCGACGTGGATACGCTTGGAGCCGGGCGAGAAGGCATCGAGCCGGCCGGTGATGCGGTCGTCGAAGCGCGCGCCGAGGCAGACGATGAGATCGGCGCCGTGCATGGTGAGGTTCGCTTCATAGGTGCCGTGCATGCCGAGCATTCCGAGCCACTGGCTGCCCGAGGCCGGATAGGCGCCGAGCCCCATCAGCGTCGAGGTCACCGGGAAGCCGGTCAGCTTGGCGAACTCGCGCAGGAGTTGGCTCGCCTTGGGGCCGGAATTGATGATGCCGCCGCCGGTGTAGAGCACCGGCCGCTTCGCTGCGGCGAGCATGTCAACGGCCTCGCGGATCAGGCCCTGGTCCGCCTTGAGGCGCGGCTGATACGTCTTGTGCTTGATGTCCTTCGGGCCGGTGTAGATGCCGCTGGCG
Source organism: Hyphomicrobiaceae bacterium (assembly GCA_041397725.1). Taxonomy (GTDB): domain Bacteria; phylum Pseudomonadota; class Alphaproteobacteria; order Rhizobiales; family Hyphomicrobiaceae; genus JAGRKR01. The sequence goes on from JAWKVZ010000001.1 coordinate 217,425, forward strand.
AACTGCACGTCCTTGGGGATGTCGACGACCACAGGACCGGGGCGTCCGGCCTTCGCCACATAGAAGGCCTCGTGCAGGATGCGCGGGAGGTCCTGGATGTTGCGCACCAGCCAGTTATGCTTGGTGCACGGGCGGGTGATGCCGACCGTATCGCACTCCTGGAACGCGTCGTTGCCGATCAGGTGCGTCGGCACCTGGCCGGTGATGCACACCAGCGGGATCGAATCCATGAGCGCGTCGGTGAGACCGGTCACGGCGTTCGTCGCGCCGGGACCCGACGTGACGAGCACGACGCCGACCTTCCCGGTCGAGCGGGCATAGCCTTCGGCGGCGTGCGTCGCGCCCTGCTCGTGCCGCACGAGGATGTGCTGCACGTCCTCCTGCTGGAACAATGCGTCGTAAATCGGCAGCACCGCTCCGCCGGGATAACCGAAAATGTGCTCGACCCCCTGGTCGATGAGCGCCTTCACGACCATTTCCGCGCCCGTCATCGTGCGTGCCATTGCAGTCAACTCCGTCAGATATGAGCGGCCCCAGGGCGAACAGTGGCGCCACGCCGCCATGCTGCAGCGCACACTACCCCCGGCAATAATGATGGGTCAATGGTTAGTTAGGCATAAACGGCATGCCAGGCGCGGCAATCAAGAGCGATTATTGCGCAGCATGCCATTTCCACGCAATCATATTGCGTTTCAACCATGTAAGCTGCCGTTTGGCATAGCGCCGCGTCTCCGCCGTCGCCTGCGCGATGGCCTGCTCGAGCGACTGTATGCCCGCAAGATGCGCCATGAGCGGGCGGACACCGAGCGCCCGCATCGCCGGGAGGTCTGCAGGGAGCCCGAGCCCTGCCAGCGCCGCCACTTCAGCCAGTGCGCCCGCCTCGATCATGGCCTGGAAGCGCCGGTCGATGCGCGCGTAGAGCTCGGCGCGCGGCGGCGACACGACAAGCCGCTCCGTGAGGCCCGCCTCCAAGGCGCCCTCACCCGCGACCGCCTGCCAGTCGGCCAGCGAGCGCCCGGTCGCCTCGACCACCTCGAGCGCTCGTACGATGCGCTGGGCGTCGGAGGGGCGCAGGCGCGCCGCCATGATTGCATCCCGCCGTGCGAGCTCGTCATGCAGCCTCGCGACACCGTCCTGCGCCAGCGCCGCCCGCCAGGAGCTGCGGATCTCCGGGGGAATGGGCGGCACGGGACTGAGCCCTTCGAGCAGCGCTTTGAAGTAGAGCCCGGTGCCGCCGACGATGACCGCAAGACGCCCGGCGCGCCGCGCCTCGGCCAGTTCGTGGCGCACGTCGTCGAGCCAGGCGGCGACGGAATAGGCGCGTGCGGCCGACACGTGCCCGTAGAGCCGGTGGGGCACGAGCGCCTCGTCCCCGGCGCTCGGACGCGCCGTCACGATGCGCAGCTCGCGGTAGACCTGCATCGAGTCGGCGTTGATGACGATGCCGTTGCGCGCCGCCGCGATTTCGACCGCCAGTGCCGACTTGCCGCTCGCTGTTGGTCCGGCGATCAACACGGCCTGGAGCGCGCCGGCCTCAGTGCGGGACATGGCGCATCCTCGGCCGCGGCCTGCGACGGGCCGCCGGTGTGCCCAGGCGCGGCGTGGCCCTCCTCACGCGGCGCTGCCCTCGTCCGGTCGCCCGCGCTCGGAGGCGGCGGCCGGCGCTGCCGTGTCCTGCCTGTGCTCGGGGTCGCTCGCGATGGCCTTCACGGTCCCCGGCGCCGGCACGCGGGACACTGTCAGGCCCTGCGGCTTGGGCTCCGGGCGCAGCAGCGCGCGCACCCCCCGCGAGGCGGCAATGACGCCGTCGTTGGCATAGGCTTCGTGATTGCGCTCGATCTCCTTGAGATCATAGCGATAGTTGACCATCAGGCCGTGCGCTTCGCCGAGCCCCTTCGACGACACGTCACCGAGCCAGTTCACGCGCTCGAGCCGCGCACCGTTGCCGAGGTGGAAGCGCGCCACGGGATCGATGGGCCGCCCATCGCTGGTCTTCGCGCGCAGGTAGTAATGCGCCGCCAAGGCCAGCAGCGTGTCCTTTGTGCTCTCGTCCTCGATCTCGTCGACCCAACCCGGGTCCTTGAGCACCTGAAGGGCGACACGATCCGCCTCGCTCGCGACGGGATCGCTGCCGTTCGCCAGCACCCGGTCGAGCCAGCGGGCGAAGTTCGGCGCCGGCGACAGGGTGACGAACGTCTTGAGCGTGTCGATCTCCCGCACCAGTTCCTCGACCACCTGCTTGATCAGGAAGCTGCCGAACGAGATGCCGCGCAGGCCTTCCTGGCAGTTGGAGATCGAATAGAAGACCGCAGTCGTCGGCGGCTCCGCGCCGTCGGCGGCCTTGCTCTCCTCGCCGAGCAGCAACTGGATCGAGCCGGGCACCTGCGACGTCAGCGCCACCTCGACGAAAATCAGCGGCTCATCGATCAGCGCCGGATGGAAGAACGCAAAGCAGCGTCGGTCCACGGGGTCCAGGCGACGGCGCAGGTCGTCGAAGCCGTGGATCTCGTGAACCGCCTCGTAGCGGATGATCTTCTCGAGGATGGCCGCGGGCGTGTTCCAGTCGATCCGACGCAGCACGAGAAAGCCGCGATTGAACCACGACGTCAGCAGATGCTTGAGGTCGGCGTCCACGGCGGCGAGCGACGGCTCGGAGTTGACGCGCGCCAGCAGATCCTTGCGCATCGCCACGAGTTCGGCCGTCGCACCGGGCGCGAGGTTGAGCCGGCGGAAGAATTCCTGTCGCGGGCTCTCGACGGCCTTGACGAGTTCCGCGAGCGTCCCCTCGCCGGGCTCCTGGACCAAGGCCTCCGCGGCCGCACGCACGCGTGACAGGTCGGGCCGCAGGCGCGACGCGATGAAGGCGAAGAACTCGCCCCGCTCTTTCGACGGCAGCCGCTTGTACCGGTCGAGGATTTCGCGCGCCCTGGCGACGCCCGAGGCCTCGCCGGCGCCCGCCACCAGCGCCTCGATCTGATCGGTGATGCTCTCCTTGCGCTCCCCGCCGAACGAGATGTCGAGCAGCGAGCGTCCGCGCTCGGCAACGGTCGTCAACAACTCCTGCAGGAACGAGACATTGACTGGCATTGCGGCATCCTCGCTGGCTGACCCGACCGCGGCGCTCCTCGCGCAAGGCTCATAGCACAGGCCGGCGGATTTGCATCACACGAGCCCGGCAGTGCGGCGTCCCCGCCCCTCGCGTGCGCCGGCCGCCGTCCCTCCTCGCGAGACACTTTACATATGGCAAGGTCGGTGCTACATGGACGCCTCCGCGGGCCCCCTACGGGCCCGCTTGCATTCTGGTGACCCGGGCGCATAGCTCAGTTGGTAGAGCAGCTGACTCTTAATCAGCGGGTCCAAGGTTCGAATCCTTGTGCGCCCACCATTTCCCGAAAACCAGCATTTGACAGGCCAAAACCGGGCCGGGCAACAGGCCGCACCGGGGCGCGACTGCCCCGTTGGCTGGCCGTCGTCAGTCGACCCGCAGGTTGACGACCTCGACGACCGACGCGCCGTTGGCGTACGTCACGCGGATGGTGAATGCATCCACGCCGGAGTAGTCCGGGAACGGCTCGTAGACCACCTTCTTGCCCTTGACCTTGCGTCCCTTGCAGCGTCCGACACTGCCCGTATCGGCATGGCTGATGATGGCCTCGGCGTCCTGGATGCTCACTTGGCCATGCGTGGGGTAGCGCACGATGACGACCTTCGTCCGCGCCGTGGCACAGCGCGCCGTCCAGGAATGATAGACGTTGGTGCTCGTCGGCTTGCCCCGCTGCGTGGCAAGCGTGATCGTGCGCGCCAGGGCCACACTCGCATGCAGCCCGGCGAGGAGAAGAAGCGCTAAGCACAACCGTCTCATGAACCGGCATGCTAGCGGCGCGCGCTTGGCTGACAAGTCTTTTCAGAACCCGCGGTGGACAAGGTCCGGGAGGCCGCACGGCGGCGATGGCTAGTGCACCACCACGACATCCTCGGGGCGCACCAGGCCCAGCACGTCGCGTGCGATCTGATCGACGATGTCGGGGTCCGGCTTGTCGGGTGAAAGGAGCGCCACATCACGCTCGAGCCCGGTGCGCACGGCCTCGAGGCTTCCCAATTCCCGATCGAGCACTCTGAGCTGCAAGCTCAATCGAGAATTGGCCTCGAGGCCGTGGCGACCATGGTACATATGCGAGGCGAAATAGATGAGAAGGGCCAGGCTGGTAAGCAGAACCTTGAGCCGCCAGGAACCTGTCATCCGCGACCGCCCTTTGACTTGAGATTACGCAGCACGCTCAACTTGACGCTCAACGTGTGCTCTCAACGCGTGACCCCCTCACCATAGCGAGACAGCCGTTAAGAGCGGGTAAAGGCCGTCGCAACAGGTGTGCACGTGCTCAGGCGCGGATGACGTCGCGGCCTGGATAGCGCGCCTGGTCGCCGAGTTCCTCCTCGATGCGGATGAGCTGGTTGTACTTGGCCAGCCGGTCGGAGCGCGACAGCGAGCCGGTCTTGATCTGGCCGGCGTTGGTTGCCACGGCGAGGTCGGCGATCGTCGCATCCTCGGTCTCGCCGGAGCGGTGCGAGATGACGGCCGCATAGCGGGCGCGCTGGGCCATCGCGACGGCGTCGAGGGTCTCCGTCAGAGAGCCGATCTGGTTGACCTTGACGAGAATGGCGTTGGCGGTGCCGGAGGTGATGCCCTTCGAGAGCCGCGCCGTGCTGGTGACGAACAGGTCGTCACCGACGAGCTGGCAGCGGTTGCCGATCTCGTCGGTGAGCTGCTTCCAGCCGGCCCAGTCGTCCTCGGCCATGCCGTCCTCGATCGACACGATGGGATAGCGGTTGACGAGGTCGGCGAGATACTTGGCCATGCCGCCACTGTCGAGCTTGCGCCCCTCGCCCGCGAGGTCGTAGCGGCCGTCCTTGAAGAACTCCGTGGCGGCGCAGTCGAGCGCCAGAACGACGTCCTGGCCCGGCCGGTAACCGGCCTTCTCGATGGACGTCATGATGAAGCCCAGCGCCTCGTCGGCCGACTTCAGGTTGGGCGCGAAGCCACCTTCGTCGCCGACGTTCGTGGCGTGGCCGGCTTCCGAAAGGCCCTTGCGCAGGGTGTGGAAGATCTCCGCGCCCATGCGGATCGCATCCGCGCACGTTGCCGCCCCCACCGGCATGATCATGAATTCCTGGATGTCGATGGGATTGTCGGCATGCGCGCCGCCGTTGACGATATTCATCATCGGCACGGGCAGCACGTGAGCTGCCGCGCCGCCGAGGTAACGGTAAAGCGGCAGGCCGCTCGCCTCCGCAGCCGCCTTCGCCACGGCGAGCGAGACGCCGAGGATGGCATTGGCGCCGAGCCGGGCTTTGTTGGGCGTGCCGTCGAGGGCGATCAACGTCGCATCGATACGGCGCTGATCCTCGCCATCCATGCCCCTGAGCGCGTCCGAGATCTCGCCATCGACGGCCTCGACCGCCTTGCGCACCCCCTTGCCCAGATAGCGCTTGCCGCCGTCCCGCAGCTCGATGGCCTCGTGCGCGCCCGTCGATGCACCCGACGGGACGGCCGCGCGACCCAGACTGCCGTCCTCGAGGACGACCTCCACCTCGACCGTGGGGTTGCCACGGGAGTCGAGGATCTCCCGGCCGTAAACGTCGATGATCTGGGTCATGTCTGGCTCCGTGTCCTGCGGGCGTGTGCGATGGCCTTTTAGCCCTTTGCGCAGGCCGCTGAAAGGCTCATCATGCGGCCGTATCTACCGGGAGAGCCGCGGCCCGGCCATTGCTAACGCTCGCAGGTTCCCTCATGTCGCACCCCATCGACGCCGCATCCGATCGCACCTCCCGGCCCCGCCGTCCGTCCTGGTCGGGGCGGCGCAAGGGCGCGATCGCCTCGCTCGTCGTGCTCGTCCTGCTCCTGCTGCCGAACGTCGGGCCAATCCTGCGGCCGTACTACGCTCCATCGACGTCGATGGTCCCGACCCTCGTGGCCGGCCAGCACTTCATGGTGTCGCGTGTCGCCTACGGCTACAGCAGAAACACATTCGATCTCTTCGATCTGCCGATCTCCGGCCGCTGGCCCGACTGGCAACCGAGCCGCGGCGACGTCATCGTGTTCCGTGCGCCGTTCGATCACAAGATCCAATACGTCAAGCGGGTGGTGGGCCTGCCCGGTGATCGCGTCCAGCTCGTCGGCGGACGGCTCTCGATCAACGGCCGCCTTGTCCCGCGCACGCCCCTGCCACCCGCCAGCGACCCGCTCCAGCCCGCGCGCAAGGTCGCCAGCTATCGTGAGACGCTACCCGGCGGCGTTTCCTACACGATCCTTGAAATGGCCGGCGACACCGGGCCGCTCGATTCGACGCCCGAGGTGATCGTGCCGCCGCGCCACCTCTTCCTGCTCGGCGACAATCGCGATAACTCCGTCGACAGTCGCCTGCCGCACAGCCATCGGGGCATCGGCCTGTTGCCGGTCGAGCTTGTGATCGGCCGCATGATCGTCCGTTTCTGATCGGGTACTGTCAGCCATGACACCAGCCTCTGAGCCTGCGGCTCTCGTCCTCTTCTCCGGCGGCCAGGATTCGACCGTCTGCCTCGCCTGGGCACTGACGCGCTACGCCAAGGTGGAAACCATCGGCTTCGACTACGGCCAGCGTCACCGCGTCGAGCTGACGGCGCGCGAGCGCGTGCGCGACCGGCTCGGTGGGGCCTTTCCCGCCTGGCGCGCGCGGCTCGGGGCGGACCACGTGCTGGCGTTGCCGGCCCTCGGGCAGATCAGCGAAACCAGCCTCACGCGCGACACGGCCATCGCCTTCACCGACGGCGGGCTGCCGAGCACGTTCGTGCCGGGCCGCAATCTCCTGTTCTTCACCTATGCCGCCGCGCTCGGCTATCGCCGGGGCCTCGACACGCTGGTCGGGGGCATGTGCGAAACGGATTACTCCGGCTATCCCGACTGCCGCGACGCGACGCTCAAGTCTCTCGCGACGTCGCTCTCGCTCGGCATGGATCGCAGCGTGCACATCGAGACGCCGCTGATGTTCGTCGACAAGGCCGGGACCTGGGCTATGGCAGCGGCGCTTGGCGGCGCCCCCCTGGTGCAGATCATCCTCGAGGACACCCACTCCTGCTATCTCGGCGACAGGAGCCACAGGCACGACTGGGGCTACGGCTGCGGCACCTGTCCGGCCTGCGAGCTGCGAGCGCGTGGCTGGCAGGCTTGGCGGTCCGCTCGTGAGGGGGGCGGACCCGTCGGCGGGACATAGAGAGGGCGGCGATTGCCGACAGGGTTTGCGAAGCTGCATTCGCACAAGCCCGGCGCCATCGCCGCGGCACCGGAGTCGGCCTGCCGCGGCACCCGCTTAACCGGGACTTGAGAGATCCGTGACAGGATGCTCCGCCGTCGCATCCGGCCATCGCCGACGCCCGGCCGGACACGCGTGGGACCGCGTCGTGGGAGTGAGATATGAGCCAGTTCGAGCAGCAATCCCCCGACCGTTCCCCGTCCTTCACCCTGGCGGTCGGCCTCGGGCTCGTCATCCTGAGCGAGGTGCTGCTCACCGCCTTCAATACCGTCTTCCTGCTTCCCTATGGGATCGGCCTCGCGGCCTTCGGCTACGCGGCCTTCCTCTCGTTTCTGGACGTGACGGACAGAAAGCCCCGCTGGGCCAACTCCAGGCTCGTGCTGTGGGCGGGCCTCGGGCTCGGAGCCATTTGCGGCCTGCGCTTCATCATGCTCATGCTGGCCTAACCTTCCCCACGCCTGCGCATTGCCTGCTCCGCCCGGCTCGACCAGAATGGCGGCTCAGGCGCCCCTCGTGTCCGAGGGCGCAGCTATGCTCGACGGTGCGGAGCCCCAAAACGATGAACAATCGCCACGAGCTCGTCACAGCGGTCGAGCACGCCATCGCCGGAAACTGGACCGAGGCGCACGCCATCGTACAGCGCTACGAGGACGACAAGACGGCCTGCTGGATTCACGCCTGCCTGCACAAGATCGAAGGCGACGAGGCCAACAGCCGCTATTGGTACGGGCGCGCCGGGCAATCCTACGAGGCGTACGCCGATGCGGCCGGCGAGCTTGCGACGATCAAGGCCGCTTTGACATATTGAGCGGGCGGCGACGTGGCCCGATGCGCCACGGCATCGACCGCGCTCTCGCGGTGCCACCAACCCAGGAGTCCTCACGCGTGCCACAAAAAGGCGAAGCCCCGAAGCTCGGACAGCCGACGCCGCTACCGGCCTCGCCGGACGACGCATCCCTCGACCGCGTCGCCAACCCGCATGCCGATACGCTCTACGTCGCGCGCTTCACCGCGCCTGAGTTCACGGCTCTCTGCCCCGTCACGGGTCAGCCCGACTTCGCGCACATCGTCATCGACTACGTCCCCAACGCGTGGTTGGTCGAATCGAAGTCCCTGAAGCTCTACCTCGGCGCCTTCCGCAATCACGGAGCCTTCCACGAGGACTGCACTGTGGCCATCGGCAAGCGGCTGTGGGCTGTGCTGGCGCCGCACTACCTGCGCATCGGCGGCTACTGGTATCCGCGCGGCGGCATGCCCATCGACGTGTTCTGGCAGTCCGGAGCGCTGCCGCAGGGCGTCTGGTTGCCCGACCAGGGCGTGCCGGGCTATCGGGGACGCGGCTGAGCCCGCAGGCGGCAAAGGGAGGCCCGTGGCCCGCACTCTCATCATCACGAGCGGCGACCAACCGGCCGGCGTCCTCGCACGCGCCTATCCGCACGCCAGCGTCCTGCCCTGGCGCGACATCCTCTACGAAGGACCGGTGCCTCTCACGAATGAGGCGGCGACACTCAACCGCATCCGCGCCGCCTATCTCTCGCATACCTATCCCGATGCCGGACGTGACCCCCTCGGCGAGTTGGACGGGCGCGACGAAACACTCGCGCGCCTCGCGCCGGGCGCTCACGTCGAGCTCTGGCTCGATCATGACCTCAACGATCAGTTGCAGCTCCTCCAGATCATGGACGGTCTGGCCCGCCTGTCGTCGCCGCCGGCGAGCCTCGACCTCGTACCGCCGATGCGGCCGGACGCCTCGTCATCCCCGACCGATCCCGCCGGACACCACCCCCGGCGCTCGAGCCTCGGCGCGCCGCACATGGCGCTCGCCCAGCGCGCCTGGGACGCCGTCCGCCAGCCCACGCCCGTGGCCACAGCCGGCCTGCTTGACGCGGATCTTTCGTTGCTTCCCGCGCTGCGACCGGCGCTCGCCCGCTGGCTCGACGAGTTGCCGGGCCTGCGCAACGGCCTCTCCCTGACCGAGCGGCGCACCCTGCGGCTCCTGCGCACGGCCGGCGCGGCCACACCCAGCGCGCTCTTCGCGGCGCTGCAAAGCAGGGAGCCCGCGCCATTTCTCGGAGATTGGAGCTTCTTCGTCATGCTGGATCGTCTGGCGGACCTGCCGGCGCCGCTGATCGACGGTCTCCACGACGGACCGTTCCGGCCGGACCTGCCCCTCCCGCATCGCCAGTGCTATTACGCCAGCCTGCTGCGCCTGACCGTGCTGGGATCGGAGGTGGTGGCGGGGCGGGAAGACTATCTGGCGCATGCCGCCATGGAGAGATGGTGGGGCGGAACCCATCTCACGCCGTCCAACGTCTGGCGCTGGGACGGCCGCACGTCGCGGCTCACGCCGCCAACCGTTAAGAGCGCGTAACGCTTTGCTCATATCTCCGCGCGAGACTGGCGGCATCGTCAGGCTGTCCGGAGTACCTGCGCATGCGCGTCCAGTCGTTCTTGGGAGTGGCTTTCGCCTTGGCCCTGGCCTTGCCGCAGGCCCAGGCCGCGCACCCCGCAGCCGCGCCGACCTCGCTCGGGGCGAAGGGCCACGTCCGTCTCGCCCAGGGCATGGATCCCGTGATGCGCGTGCACCGCTACGGCCGCCAGAGGCGCGTCTACATCGGCCGCACCGACAGCCTGCAATCGGCCCTCAAGGCCATCGACACGGAAGGCAAGCCGGCGCGGCCCGGCGCCAAGCCGAGCACCACCACGCCAGCACCGCGCGACAGTTCACGGCCGAGCCCGGCGAACTAGCCGCGGCGACGGCCCCTTCAGGCGGGCCGGCCGGCCGTCTTGACGATGCCGTCGATCGCCATCAACTCGCGGATCAGCCCTTCGAAGTCCTTCAACGGGACCATGTTCGGACCATCCGAAGGCGCGTGATCGGGGTTCTCGTGCGTCTCGATGAAGAGACCCGCCACGCCGACCGCCACGGCAGCGCGTGCGAGCACCGGAACGAACCGTCGATCTCCGCCCGACGACGTGCCTTGCCCGCCCGGCTGCTGCACCGAATGGGTGGCGTCGAAAATCACCGGGCAGCCTGTCTCCGCCATGATCGGCAACGCCCGCATGTCCGACACCAGTGTGTTGTAGCCGAACGAGACGCCCCGCTCGGTCAGCAGGACGTTCGGGTTACCGGACTCGACGACCTTGGCCACGACATTCTTCATGTCCCATGGCGCGAGAAACTGCCCCTTCTTGATCTTCACGACGCGGCCGGTGCGCGCCGCTGCAATCAGCAGATCGGTCTGGCGGCAGAGAAAAGCCGGAATCTGCAGCACGTCCACGACCTCGCCGATCGCCTGGCATTGCCCGGCCTCGTGCACATCGGTGACCACGGGAAGCCCGAGGGTCTCGCGGATCTCGGCGAAGACAGGCAACGCCTTGGCGAGCCCCAGACCGCGCGCGCCCTTGAGACTCGTGCGGTTCGCCTTGTCGAAACTCGTCTTGTAGACGAGCCCGATGCCAAGCCTAGCGCAGATCTCCTTGAGCGCCGTCGCCATCTCCAGCGCATGGGCGCGACTCTCCATCTGGCAGGGGCCCGCGAAGAGCGCGATGGGCCGCTCGTTGGCGAAGGTGACCTTGCCGACCGACACGCGCCTGTTCGCTTCCATCCTGAACCGTCCTTGGACATGGCCATGGCGGCGGGTCCGCGCGGGACCAGGCGCCTTCGCCGCAATTGGCGCCGTGAGCGGCGCGCCGGGCACGTGAAAAGTTGTCGCAGCACCATAGGCCCGTTGGAAGCCCTTTTCCAACGGTCGATGCGCACGCTGTCACAGTATCCGCAAACCCCCGGGTTCTGCCGCCGGACGCACTGACGCAGTGCTAACCTATTGGCCGCAATAGCGAAGTTTTCCACAAGGGGCCACAGAGCCGAGCTGCCCGACCGCCAGCAGGTGTCCCAGAGCGCGGCCTCGCCATTCTTCAGACAACATCTTAAGTCGCGGAACTAAGCCGTGTCACAGTTGACACAAATTGTCGCATTGGGCGTGCAATGACCAAATCTTTCCTGTAGACCCGCGCCCCGGTTGGCCCAGGGGGTTCAGGCCGCCAGACCACTACCTGAGCGGGTTCAAGGAGAATGCAATGTCGAGTTCACTGTGGTTGGGTCGCAAGCTGCTTGTGACCTTGTTGGCGTTCGTCGGCCTCCTGGCCGTCGCGCCCGCACCGGCCGAAGCCTGCATGCCCGGCGCCCTGCGCGAGCGGCTGGCGCAAATCCGCGCCAAGTTCGGCCCCGTCAAGGTCATCTCAACCCACCGCCCCGGCGCCCGCATCGCGGGAACGGGCAAGCGGAGCTATCACGCGAGCTGCCGCGCCGTCGACTTCGTGCCGGCACGCGGCACGTACGGCCGCGTTGCGGCTTGGTTGAAGTCGCACCACAACGGCGGCGTCGGCACCTACAGCTGCGGCATGCACCACATCCACATCGATACGGGGCCGCGCTATCGCTTCCACAAGTGCGGGCATCGCTCCACGCGCTATGCCTCCAAGTCCCGCTCGAAGCGCTATGCCTACTCCAAGCGGAGCAAGGGGCGTTACGCCTCGACGTGGCGCTCCAAGAAGCGCTACGCCTCCAAATGGCGCAGCAAGAAGCGCTATTCGCATACCCGCAGCAAGGCGCGCAAGCGCTACACACGGACCGCGCGCGCGTCCTGAAGGCTGACGGGGGCTTCGCGGCCGGCCCTCACCACGCGCGACAAGGGCAAGCCGGCACCCGCATGCGTCACGACGGCTCCTCGCAGGCCAACGCTTGCGGGGAGCCTTCTGCTTTGCGCCGCCGCGGCTACACCAGCCGGCTCTGCTCGACGGCCGCGGCGATGAAGCTCGCAAAGAGTGGATGGGGATCGAAGGGGCGCGATTTCAGCTCCGGGTGGAACTGTACGCCGATGAACCAGGGATGGTCCGGATACTCGATGGTCTCCGGCAGCAGGCCATCCGGCGACATGCCGGCAAACCGCAGGCCCACCGCCTCCAGCGCCTCGCGATAGCGGGTGTTCACCTCGTAACGGTGGCGATGGCGCTCCGAAATCCGCGTCGAGCCGTAGATGCCGGCGATGCGGCTGCCCTCAGACAGCACCGCGTCATAGGCCCCGAGGCGCATGGTGCCGCCGAGGTTGCCATCCGTCTGGCGCCGCTCCAGCTCGTTGCCGCGCATCCACTCCGTCATGAGACCGACGACCGGCACGTCCGCCGGACCAAACTCGGTGGAACTCGCCGTCGTCAGCCCCGCCAGATCACGCGCGGCATCGACAACGGCCATCTGCATGCCGAAACAGATGCCGAAGTAAGGCACGTTGCGCGTGCGTGCGAAGCGGGCCGCCAGGATCTTGCCCTCGGCCCCCCGCTCGCCGAAGCCGCCCGGCACGAGGATGCCGTTGACGGATTCGAGATAGGGCGCGGGGTCCTCGCGCTCGAAGACCTCGCTCTCGATCCACTCCAGGCGCACGCGCACACGATTGGCGATGCCGCCGTGCACCAGCGCCTCGATCAGCGACTTGTAGGCGTCCTTGAGGCCCGTGTACTTGCCGACGATGGCAATGGAGACCTCTCCTTCCGGGCTGGCGATGGCGTGCGAGATGCCGTCCCAGCGCCCGAGATCGGGGACCGGCGTGGCATCGATGCCGAACGCCGCCAGCACCTCCCGGTCCAGTCCCTCGCGATGGTAGGCGAGCGGCACGTCGTAAATCGAGGCGACGTCGAGCGCCTGAATGACCGCGCTTTCGCGCACGTTGCAGAAGAGCGCGATCTTGCGCCGCTCGGAAGCAGGCACCTCGCGATCGCAGCGGCAGAGCAGGATATCCGGCTGGATGCCGATCGAGCGCAGCTCCTTGACCGAATGCTGCGTCGGCTTCGTCTTCAGCTCGCCGGCGGAGGGAATGAAGGGAATGAGCGTCAGGTGGATGAACACCGAGTCGCCACGCGGCAGCTCGTTGCCGAGCTGGCGGATGGCTTCGAAGAAGGGCAATCCCTCGATGTCGCCGACCGTGCCGCCGATCTCGCACAGCACGAAATCGATGCCCTCGTTGCCCGAGACGACGAAGCGCTTGATGGCATCGGTGACGTGGGGAATGACCTGGACGGTGCCGCCGAGATAATCGCCCCGCCGCTCCTTGGCGAGGATCTCCTGATAGATGCGCCCGGTCGTGACGTTATCCGACTTGCCGGCCGGCACGCCGGTGAACCGCTCGTAGTGGCCGAGATCGAGATCGGTCTCGGCACCGTCGTCGGTGACGAACACCTCGCCATGCTGATAGGGGCTCATCGTCCCCGGATCGACGTTGAGATAGGGGTCGAGCTTCCGCAGGCGCACGCTGTAGCCACGTGCCTGCAGAAGGGCCCCGAGAGCAGCCGAGGCCAAGCCCTTGCCGAGCGAGGAGACCACGCCGCCGGTAATGAAGATGTACCGCGCCATGGGCCTGCAGAATACACATTGTCTCAGCGATTCGAAGGCGAATTCTCAGCCCATCCACCGCAAGTCGCGAGAGAGAGGCAAGAATTCCACCGGCTCAGGTCCGCCCGACCGCGCCGCGCGCCGTCGGACGGTACTGCCGTGCCTATTTGGGCTCGGGCGTCTTCTTCTGCAGCCGCTCGAGGATGCCGCCCGCCTTCGGGGGCGTTTCCTTGCCGGCGGGCGCGCCCGGCTTGCTCACGGGAGCCTTGCCAGCCGGCGTGCGATCCAGCACGGAGCCGGGTCCCTGGCGGGCCAGGATCGTCAGCAGGATGCTGGTGACGAAGAAAGCGGCCGCCAGCATGGCCGTCACGCGGGTGAGCAGGTTCGCGGTGCCGCGCCCCGTCAGGAAGCCACCGGCGCCGCCGCTGCCGCCGATGCCGAGTGCGCCGCCCTCCGAGCGTTGCAGCAGCACGACGCCGACAAGACCCAGGGCGATGAACAGATGGATGACGAGCAGTACCGTGGCCATGTCGAAGCGATCCTACGATGGGGCATCATTGCGGCCGCGCCGTACGGGGCGGGTGCAGCATGTTGCGCATGCCTTACACCAAGTCGAGGAAAAGGGCCAGAGCGCAGCGGGAGGAAGCCAATGCCGCAGCCCCTGCGCACGTCTCGAGCCGCCTATTCTCTTGTGGCGGCCGGCGACCTTTTCGCAGGAGTCGGCGTCTTCGGCGGCGGCTCAGCACTCTTCGTCGGGGGCTTCTTGGGCGCCTGAGCTTTCGGTTTTACCTTGGGGGCCGCCTTCACTTTCGGCGCAGCCTTCTTCGGCGCCGCCTTGGGTTTCGGCGCCGCCTTTGGATTCTTGGCAGCCTTGGGTTTCGGGCCAACCTTGGGTTTCGGGCCAACCTTGGGTTTCGGGCCAACCTTGGGTTTCGGGGCAGTCTTCGCCTTCGGCTTCGGCTTGGCCTTCAAGCCGGCTTTAGGCGCCGCCCTGGCCTTCCCCGCGGCCTGGTCGGGGGGCTGGGCAGGCACCTTGGCCTTGGCCGGCACCGGCTTCTCGCGGCAGCGGAACGCGATCTGCTCCTCGACGGTAATGTAGCGCTTGATCTGGGAGATCTGATCGGGCTTCAGGTTGGCTTTCGCCCATTCGGCCCCTTTGGCCATCTGCTCCTTGATCCCGCCCTTGACGAGTTCGGCCTGCTCTTCCCGCAGTTTCTGGCAGGCGACCTTGTCGAGCGGCGCGGCCAGCGCCGGCCCGAAGGACAGGATCAACAGGGGGATTGCGACGGCAAGGACCGCCCGCACGAGATGAAACCGCATGACTATCAATTCTGACCAATGATGTGCCGGCAGTATCGCCTCCGGCGCAGCGAGTGACAATCCCCGGTTGCGAGCGCCGCTCAGCCCCGATAGGCCGCGACGATACCGAGAAAATCCTCGGCCTTGAGACTGGCGCCACCGACGAGCGCACCATTCACGTTCGCGACAGCCATCAGCTCGCGCGCATTCTGCGGCTTCACCGAGCCACCATAGAGCAGACGGATCTGCCCACCGTGCGCCGGCCAGCGCTGCGTCAGCGCCTGACGCAGATGGGCATGCACTTCGGCCACGTCGCCGGCCGTCGGCGTCAGGCCACTGCCGATAGCCCAGACCGGCTCGTAGGCCACGATCGTATTGTCCGCCGTCGTTCCCGCCGGCAGCGAAGCGGCGAGCTGTCGCGTCACCACCGCGAGGGTCAGGCCGGCGCGCCGCTCCCCCTCGGTCTCACCGATGCAGACGATGGCCGCCAGCCCGGCGCGGTGTGCCGCCTCGGCCTTGCGGCAAACCTCGGCACTGGTCTCGCCGTGATCGCTGCGGCGCTCGGAGTGGCCGACGATCACCATGCTGGCCCCGGCGTCCTTGAGCATCTCGGCCGCGACGTCGCCGGTATGCGCACCCGAGGCGAGCGGATGGCAATCCTGACCACCGATGGCCACCCGGGTGCCCTGGCAGGCTTGGGCCAGGGGGGCGATCAGCGTCGCCGGCGGACAGATCAGCAGGTCCGCGCCGGGATCACCGCCGGCCACGCCTTGCGCAACCGCCTCCGCAACCGAGCGTGCGCCGGCAAGCCCGTTCATCTTCCAGTTCCCGGCGACGAGCGCGCGAATCCCAGCCATTCCCGATCCCCTGCTGTTCACTGACGATCAGGTGCACGTGACCGTGGGCGCCGCGTCCCACTGCCGCTTGCCCCCATGCACCGACATTCCTATGATGCGCGACCGCAACAAGACGCGCAATTCCAACAGCACTCAATGCGGCGAAATGGTGCCGGCTCGCTGTGGCTCGAACGATCCCGGCCCCGGCCCCCGCATTGGAGGTGGACCAGAACATGCTCGACTCAATTCGCAACGGCCTGCGCAGCATCTTCGTGAAGGCTTTGTTCGCACTGCTCATCCTGAGCTTTGCGGTCTGGGGCATTCCCGACTTCACGCGCGGCGTCGGCTCGAACGCCGTGGCGACCGTCGGCAAGACGGAGATCAGCGCCGAGGAATTCCAGCAGGCCGTGCAGCGGCAGCTCAACGCCTTGAGCGTGCAGATCGGCCGACGCCTCACCATGGAGCAGGCCGTCGCCTTCGGCGTCACGCAGGGCGTGCTGAGCCGGCTCATCGCCGGTGCCGCCATGAACAGCCACGCCGGCGCGCTGGGCCTGCGGATCTCCGATACCTCCCTCGCCGAGGACATTCGCAACGATCCGAGCTTCGCCGGCCCTGACGGCAAGTTCGACCGTGCCGTCTATAATGCCCGGCTGCGCCAGTTCGGTCTCTCCGAGGCGGGCTTCGTCGCCAGG
This sequence comes from Hyphomicrobiaceae bacterium, assembly GCA_041397725.1. GTDB lineage: Bacteria > Pseudomonadota > Alphaproteobacteria > Rhizobiales > Hyphomicrobiaceae > JAGRKR01. The sequence goes on from JAWKVZ010000001.1 coordinate 233,923, forward strand.
GCGCGCGAGGAAGAGGTGCGCCAGCAGCTCTCCACGGCCATCGAGAGCGGCATCGCCGCGCCGACATCCCTGGTCGATACCGTGCACAAGTTCACCGAGGAGACCCGAGTCCTCGCCTACCTGACGCTCGACGCCCAGAAGCTCGTCACGCCGAAGCCTCCGACCGAGGCCGAGCTCAAGGCGCACTTCGACGCCAACAAGGCCCGCTACAAGACACCGGAGTTCCGCAAGGTGGCCGTGCTGCTGGCGTCTGCCGCTGCCCTGACCAAGCTCGTGCCCGTGACCGAGCAGGAGATCAAGGACGCCTACGAGGCGACCAAGGCCGAGTATGGAACACCCGAGAAGCGCCAGATCGAGCAACTCGTCTTTACCGATCGTGCCGCGGCCGATGCCGCCTACAAGGATCTTAAGGCGGGCAAGAGCTTCGCCGATGTCGGCAAGGCGCTCGGGCGAACCGAGAAGGATATGGCGCTCGGCCTGGTGACGAAGTCGGCGATGGTCGACAAGAAGGTCGCCGAGACCGCCTTCAAGATGGCCAAGGACGCGGTCTCGCCTCCCATCGCGGGAGATTTCGCCACCGTGATCGTGCGCGTCACGGCCATCGAGCCGGGCAAGCAGAAGACGCTCGATGAGGTCAAGGACACGGTCCGCGCCAAGCTCGCCAAGGAGCGCGCCCAGCAGGAAGCCGTGGGTATGCACGGCAAGGTCGAGGACGAGCGCGCCGCCGGCAAGACGCTCAAGGAGGTCGCGGCCAAATTCGGCCTGAGCTACATCGAGGTCGCCGAGACCGACATGCAGGGCAAGACGTCTGCCGGTGCACCGGCACTCGCACCGGGCGCCATCGCCCCGCAGAATCTCGCCGCCGTGCTCGCGTCCGCGTTCGGCGGCAAGCAGGGTGTCGAGGGTGAGGCCATCGATCTCCCCGACGGCGGCTACGCCTGGGTCGACGTGATGAACGTCGTCGCCAGCAAGGAAAAGCCCTTCGACGCCGTGAAGGCGCAGATTGTCACGGAGTTGTCCACCGCTGCCCGCAGCAAGGGCATCCGCGAGTACGCCGACAAGATGCTCGAGCGCATCAAGAAGGGCACGACGCTCGAGGCGATCGCCAAGGAGGTCGGCGGCACGCTCGGCACCACGAAGCCGATCAAGCGCACAGCCCAGGACCCCGCGTTGTCACGTGCCGCCATCGGCCGCGGTTTCACGCTCGCCAAGGGTGAGCACGCCGTCGCCGAGAGCCCCGACGGCAAATCGCGACAGATCGTGAAGGTCGTCGACGTCAAGTCGCCGGAGCCTCTGACCAAGGAGGGGCGCGATCGCCTCGCGGGCGTTCTGCGTCGCCAGCTCGGTGGCGACCTCATGGGCAGCTACCTCGCCGGTCTGCAGGCTCAGTTCGGCGTCAGCGTCAATTCCGCTGCGCTCAGGCGCGCCGTCGGTCAGACGCAGCAGTAGTGCGCCGGCGCATCGGGCAAGCTCGTGAGTAAGGGAGGCGCCATGACGGGCGCAAGACGTGCAAGCGCCGGGGTCGAGATCGAGCCGCCGCTCGAGGCATTTCGCGCGGCCTACGACGCCGGCCGGCCATCGGTGGTGTGGACGCGGCTCGTCGCCGATCTCGAGACGCCGGTTTCGGCGATGCTCAAGCTCGGCCGCGACCGCCCCATGAGCTTCCTCCTCGAATCCGTCGAAGGCGGCGCGGTGCGCGGGCGCTACTCGATCATCGGCCTGCAGCCGGACATCATCTGGCGCGCGTTCGGCGACCGTGCCGAGATCAACCGCTCGCCCGCTCGCGATCCCTCCGCCTTCAAGCGGCTCAAGGAAGGTACGCTCAAGGCGCTGCGCTCCCTCATCGCGGAATCGCGCATCGACCTGCCGCCGGAACTGCCGCCCATGTCCTCCGGCATCTTCGGCTACATGGCCTACGACACGGTGCGCCTGATCGAGCGGCTGCCGACCGAGAAGCCCGATCCGCTCGGCCTGCCCGACGCTATCCTCATCCGCCCGACGGTCATGGTCATCTTCGACGCGCTCAAAGACGAAATGACCGTCGTGACGCCCGTCTTCCCGCGCGCACGCCAGACCGCAGACAAAGCCTATGCCGCGGCCCGACGCCGGCTCGGCGAGGTGGTCGGCGCGCTCGAAGCGCCCCTGCCGCACACGCCTCCCCCTGCCAGCAAGGCCGCCCCGCACCCCAAGCAGACCTCGAACACGACGCCCGAGGGCTACGAGGAGATGGTGCGTCGCGGCAAGGAGTACATCGCGGCCGGCGACATCTTCCAGGTCGTTCTCTCGCAGCGCTTTTCCGCCCCCTTCACCCTGTCGCCCTTCGCGCTCTATCGCGCGCTGCGCCGCACGAACCCCTCGCCCTTCCTGTTCCATCTCGACTTCGGCGATTTCGCCCTGGTCGGCTCGAGCCCGGAAATCCTGGTGCGCGTGCGTGGTGGCGAGGTCACCATACGGCCGCTGGCCGGCACGCGCCCCCGGGGGCAGACGCAGGAGGCCGACCTCGCGCTCGAACGGGAACTGCTCGCCGATCCCAAGGAGCGTGCCGAGCACCTGATGCTGCTGGACCTCGGACGCAACGACGTCGGCCGCGTGGCGACCATCGGCAGCGTCAAGGTCGACGCGAGCTTCGTCGTCGAACGCTACAGCCAGGTCATGCACATCTCCTCGACCGTCACCGGCCAGCTCGACCCGCAGAGGGATTCGATCGACGCGCTCATGGCCGGGCTTCCCGCCGGCACGCTCTCGGGCGCTCCCAAGGTGCGGGCCATGGAGATCATCGACGAGCTCGAAGCCGTCAAGCGAGGCCCCTACGCCGGCTGTGTCGGCTACTTCTCGGCGGACGGCGAGATGGACACCTGCATCGTCCTGCGCACGGCCATCGTCAAGGACGGGCGCATGTACGTGCAGGCGGGCGCCGGCATCGTGGCGGATTCCGATCCGAAGGCCGAGCAGAACGAATGCCTGCACAAGTCCCGCGCGCTGTTCCGGGCCGCGGAGGAGGCCGTCAAGTTCGCCTCGCGCGGCAAGGCTGGGCGGCGATGACGAGGACGCGCGGCACCCGCTCCGGCAAGAAGACACCGGTCAAGGTCATTCAGCGGAAACAGGAAGCCGCCAGCGGCGCCAAGACGGCTGCCGGAAAGCGCGCGGCAAAGACGCCGAATCCAGCGGGTGCGCGCAAGCGGACAGCCAAGGCTCGGTCCGCCAGTGGGCCGGTCGGCGGCGAGGCGCCCCCGTTGCTGACGCTCACCTTGCTGCGTCATGCCAAGTCGAGCTGGAACGATGCCGCCATGGCCGACATCGACCGACCGCTCGCCGGACGCGGCCGCAAGGCCATGCCGCTGATCGCCGCCTTTCTGGCCGGGAAGGCGCTTATTCCCGATCACGTGCTCTGCTCGAGCGCGCGGCGCACGCGTGAGACGCTCGACCTGCTGATCGAGGGCCTGCCGAGCCGCCCCTCCGTCACTTATTCCGACGCCCTCTACCTCGCCGAGCCTTCCGCGCTCGTCGATCAACTGAAGGCCCTGCCGGACACGGTCCGGCATGCCATGATCGTCGGCCACAATCCGGAGATGCAGAGCCTCGCCTTGAGCCTCGTCGCGGAGGGGCCCCAGGAGACGCTGACCGAGATTGCCCGCAAGTTCCCGACGGCAGGCCTCGTCGTCTTGACGTTCCCGTATGCGTCGTGGCGCGACCTGGCGCTGGCGAGCGGCACACTGCGCCATTTCCAGAGCCCGCGCCGCCTCGCTTGAGGCCCGGGGGTGCAGGGCGAGCGCTGGGCCAGGACAGACGGCGCGCGGGCCATGCCCATTGACGCGTGGGCGGGTCCGAGTAACACATGAAGCAGAACCGCCCGCTTCTTCGCCAGAACGGGCTCGTGAGCGCGGCGCCGGCCTGCCGGTCCACCGCCACAGCACCAAAGCCCGAGGCGCGGGCGAGAGGTTGTCAGTCAGATGCTCGTCCTCATCGATAACTACGACAGCTTCACCTACAATCTCGTGCACTTCCTCGGCGAGCTCGGCGCGCCCTGCGAGGTCATCCGCAACGACGCCGTCACGACCAGGGAGCTGGCGCGCATGAAGCCTTCGGCGATCGTGCTGTCGCCGGGACCGTGCACGCCGAACGAAGCGGGCATCTGCCTTGAGATCATCGCCGAGCTCGGCCCCAAGGTGCCGATCCTCGGCGTCTGTCTCGGCCATCAGGCCATCGGCCAGGCCTACGGCGGCAAAGTCATCCGCGCGCCCTACCTCATGCACGGCAAGCTCTCGGTGATCCACAACGAGGGCCGCGGCCTCTTCCGCGGGCTGCCGCCCCGCTTCGAGGCGACGCGCTATCATTCCCTCATCGTCGAGCGCGCCAGCCTGCCCGACTGCCTGGATGTCACGGCGTGGACCGAGGATGGCCTGATCATGGGCCTGCAGCACCGCAGTCACCCCGTCCACGGCGTGCAGTTCCATCCCGAGAGCATCGCCTCCGAGCACGGCCACGCCATGCTCGCCAATTTTCTCGAGCTTGCCGGTTTGCCCGTGAGCCGCCGCAACATCGCCTCACCCCGCCTCGGTGTCGGCTGAAGGAGAACGCCCCCACCCCATGACGAGCGAAAAGCGACTACGCCCCTTTATCGAGACCATCGCCAGCGGTGGCTCGCTCAGCGCCGACGACGCAGCGACGGCCTTCGACTGCATCATGTCGGGCGGAGCCAGCCCGGTCGAGATCGCCGCGCTGCTCATGGGCCTCAGGGTCAAGGGCGAGACGGTCGACGAGATCACCGGCGCGGCGCGCGTCATGCGAGCCAAGGCGGTCCACGTCGAGGCGCCCGCCGATGCCATCGACACCTGCGGCACGGGCGGCGACGCCCAGGGCACCTATAACATCTCGACGGCCGCCGCCCTGGTGACGGCCGGCGCCGGCGTGCCGGTCGCCAAGCACGGCAACCGCTCGGTCTCGTCGAAGTCGGGCTCGGCCGACGTGCTGGCAGCGCTCGGCGTCAAGCTCGACATCCCGCCCGAGCGGGTCGCCCAGTGCATCCGCGAGGCCAGGGTGGGCTTCATGTTCGCCCCCGCCCATCATGCCGCCATGCGCCATGTCGTGCCGGTGCGCCAGGAACTCGCCATCCGCACCATCTTCAACCTGCTCGGCCCGCTCTCCAATCCGGCCGGCACGAAGCGGCAGGTGATCGGCGTCTACGCCCGGGACTGGGTCGAGCCGCTGACCAAGGTGCTGCGCAATCTCGGAGCCGAGCGCGTCTGGGTCGTGCATGGCAGCGACGGCCTCGACGAGATCACGACCACGGGGCCGACCGATGTCGCCGAGCTTGCGGGCGGGGCCGTGCGCACGTTCACCGTGACGCCAGCCGAGGCGGGCCTGCCGACGGCGCGCGCGGCGGACCTCAAGGGCGGCGATGCCGCCGCCAACGCGGAAGCGATCCGCGCCCTGCTGGCGGGTGCCAAGGGGCCCTTCCGCGATGTCGTCGTGATCAATGCGGCGGCGGCGCTGGTGGTGTCTGGACGCGCGGCCGACCTCGCTGCCGGCGCCCGTCTGGCCGAGGGCGCCATCGACGGCGGCGCCGCCCGGACGGCGCTCGATCGTCTCGTGACCCTCAGCAACGCGTGAGAGATATGGCGGACGTTCTCCAGAAGATCATGGCCTACAAGCGCGACGAGGTCGCCTCGGCGAAGGCCGCGCGGCCCTATGCCGCCGTCCGCCGGGCAGCCGAGGCCGCGCCGGCGGTCCGCCCGTTCGCCGACGCGCTGCAGGCCCGGCGCGCCCAGGGCCAGTTCGGCCTGATCGCCGAGATCAAGAAGGCGAGCCCGTCGAAAGGCCTCATCCGGGCCGATTTCGATCCCCCCGCGCTCGCCGCCGCCTACGAGGCCGGCGGCGCCACGTGCCTCTCGGTGCTGACGGACGGCCCCTCCTTCCAGGGCGCGCCCGGCTTCCTCACGGCAGCGCGCGCAGCCACGTCGCTGCCGGTGCTGCGCAAGGACTTCATGCTCGACGTCTATCAGGTCGCCGAGGCCCGCGCGCTCGGGGCCGACTGCATCCTCGTCATCATGGCGGCCATCGACGACGCGCTGGCGGGCGAGCTGATGGCGGCCGCCGGCGAGCTCGGCATGGATACGCTCGTCGAGGTGCACGACGAGGACGAGCTTGCGCGCGCGCTGCGCCTGTCGCCGAAGCTGCTCGGCATCAACAACCGCAGCCTCAAGACCTTCGAGACACGGCTCGAGACCTGTGAGAGGCTGGCCCCGTCGGTGCCGGCGGCGAGCCTCACGGTCGGGGAAAGCGGGATTGCCGGCAACGAGGACATGCAGCGGCTTGCACGGGCCGGCATCACCACCTTCCTCGTGGGCGAGAGCCTGATGCGCCACGCCGATGTCACCGCCGCCACGCGCAAGCTGCTTTCACCCGCGCCGATCCCCGCCAGCGCGGAGGCGCGGACATGATGCCCCCCGGCGACGACGCTCCTCCCCCCGCCCTCTCGCACCTCAACGATCGGGGCGAGGCACACATGGTCGACGTCTCCGCCAAGGCCGTGACCGCGCGCATTGCCCGCGCCGGCGGCTTCGTGCGCATGCAGGCGGCGACGCTCGACCTCATCGAGAGCGGCACGGCGGCCAAGGGCGACGTTCTCGCGACGGCGCGGATCGCCGGCATCATGGCCGCCAAGCGGACACACGAATTGATCCCGCTCTGCCATCCTCTGGCGCTCGCCAAGGTGACCGTCGACCTCGTTCCGCAGCGCGAGCCCGCAGGCGTGGCCGTCACGGCCGAGGTCCGGGTGACCGGCAGGACCGGCGTCGAAATGGAGGCGCTGACGGCCGTGTCGGTCGCCTGCCTCACCATCTATGACATGCTGAAGGCCGTCGATCGCGCCATGACGCTCGAAGCGATCCGCGTCCTCGAGAAGAGCGGCGGACGCTCGGGCCATTACCGCGCAGACGACGATGCAGCCGCCAGCGACGGCGGCGCCTCATGAGCGCGCTTTCCGTCGCCGAGGCGCTGGAGCGCATCCTGGGCGACGTGCCCGACGGCGGGGCGACGGAGACCGAGCGCCTTCCCATTGCCGCCTGCAGGGAGCGCATCCTCGCGGAGACGCTGACGGCAGGCTTCGATCAGCCACCGTTCGCAGCGTCCGCCATGGACGGCTATGCCGTGCGCAGCGCCGACGTGGCCGCGCTCCCCGCGCGCCTCAAGGTGATCGCCGCCGCCGCCGCCGGCCATCCCTACGACGGCCGCGTCGGCGCGGGCGAGGCCGTTCGCATCTTCACCGGCGCGCCCCTGCCCGAAGGCGCCGACGCCATCATCATCCAGGAGGACACCGAGCGGGACGGCGACTGGGTGACCATCGCCTCCGCCAGGCCCGATCCCGAGCACATCCGCCCAAAGGCCTACGATTTCCAGGCTGGACAGACCCTCCTCCTCCCCGGGACGCGCTTGGCGCCGCGGAGCCTGACGCTGGCCGCCGCCATGGGCCGCGGCGACGTCCTCGTGCGCCGTCGTCCGCGCGTTGCGGTGCTCGCCACGGGTGACGAACTGCGCCACCCCGGTGAGCCGCTGGCACCCGGCCAGATCTATGCCTCCAACCATCTCGGCGTCGCCGCCATGGTGGAGCAGGCCGGCGGCGAGGCGCAGTTGCTGGGCATTGCCCGGGACAACCGGGAAAGCCTCGAGGCCCATGTCGCCGCCGCCGCGGATGCCGACGTGCTCGTCACGATCGGCGGCGCCTCCGTCGGAGACCACGACCTCGTGGGTCCCGTGCTCACAGCGGCCGGCATGCAGCTCGGCTTCTGGAAGATCGCCATGCGCCCGGGCAAGCCGCTGATGTACGGTCGCCTCGATCGCCGCCGAGTCATTGGCCTGCCCGGCAACCCCGTGTCCTCCCTGGTCTGTACGCGCGTGTTCGTCGTGCCCCTGATCGCGCGCCTGCTCGGCCTGCCCGCCGGCAGGCATGGCACCGAGCTCATCCCGACGGCCGTGCCGCTGTCGGCCAACGGACCTCGCGAGCACTACATGCGGGCGCGGGTCGTCGCAGAGGGTGCAGAGCGTCGCAACGCCGTGCACCCCGTACGCTCCCAGGACAGCTCGCTGCTCTCGCCCCTCGCCGAGGCCGACTGCCTGCTCGTCCGCCCGGCCGGCGCGCCCGCAGTCCCCGCAGGCACACCCGTCCCCGTCCTGCGCCTCGATTTCTGAGCAAAACGACAAATCGGCACGCGCCGCGGCCAAGGGGCTTGCGTCGGGGCACGGAAATGCCTATTTTGTTCTTGCTTTGTCCATTTGTGTGCGGTGAAGCCGACCTGGAACGCGGACACACGGGGAACACATGCTCACAAGCAAGCAGAAAGAGCTTCTGCTCTTCATCCATCGCCGCGTCAGCGAGACGGGCGTTCCACCATCGTTCGACGAGATGAAGGAGCAGCTTCAGCTCAAGTCGAAATCCGGCATCCATCGCCTCGTGATGGCCTTGGAGGAGCGCGGCTTCATCCGTCGCCTGCCGAATCGGGCTCGCGCGCTGGAGGTCCTGAAGCTTCCCGAGAGTGTCGCCCCCGCCGCCCCTCGCGGCTTCACGCCAAGTGTCATCGAGGGGAGCGGCCCGAGCGCCCCCCGGCACGTTCCCGCCCCGCCCGAAGGCCGCGCCATCTCCGTGCCGCTGATGGGCCGGATCGCTGCCGGCGTGCCGATCTCCGCCATTCAGGATCATAGCGACGACATCACGCTCTCACCCGACATGCTCGGTGCTGGCGAGCATTTCGCCCTCGAGGTCAAGGGTGACTCGATGATCGAGGCCGGCATCCTCGACGGCGATATCGCCGTCGTACGCCGCACCTCCACCGCCGAGAACGGCGACATCGTCGTCGCCATCGTCGAGGAGGAGGAGGCCACGCTCAAGCGGCTGCGCCGCCGCGGCGCCTCGGTGGCGCTGGAGGCGGCGAACCCCCGCTACGAGACGCGCATCTTCGGCCCGGACCAGGTGCGTATCCAGGGGCGGCTCGTCTGTCTCGTGCGTCGCTACTGAGCGCCTCACTCACCCTATCGCGTGCCGAGGTGGTCGCGGTCGTCGGTTGGCCCATCGTCGGCTCCGGGACGGGCGGGCGGCGGTTCTCCGCTGCTGCGATCGGCGGCGGGAATGCCTTCGATGGTTCGGCCAGCCACGCCCGGCGTGCCGGACGGCGGCGGAGCGGGTAGCGATGCGGGCGGCGTTCGCGGCGATGTGCGCAGCTCGCGCGGCTCTACTTGGGACCACGGCCGCACGCCCCGCCACTCGGCCACCGTTACGACTTGCAGCCTGTCGGAGCGCACATAGATCGCGTGGGCGCCCAGGCGCTCGAGTCGGCGCAGGTCGATGACCAGCCGGGGCGCGGGACAGGGCAAGGCCCGGTGGAGCGTCATCAGCACGATCGCGGCCCGCTGACAATCCTCGCCCAGCGCCGCGGGATGGCGCACGACCGAGAGCAGTTGGCCCTTGACCCGGGCCGTGCAGGCGACGGCATCGCAGCGAAAGGCCGGGAGCGCGTACGCCGCCGCGGCCGGACGCGGATCGCCATCGAATTCGAGCCAGCGGGTCAGCTCGTAGGCGCGGCCGCGGATCGGCAGTGCAGCGAGACGGCCGCCCTCCCGCACTGCGACCGCGCGGCCGTCGCGACCGACGAGGATATCGGCGCGATCGGGACTGCGGGCCAGGACCACGCCGAGCAGCACCGGCAGCACCCCCAGCAGACGCCAGCGGCGCTGCCAGAGCGCCAGCCAGAGCCCCCCGGCGATCATCACGAGCAACGCTTCGACCGGCATCCCCGGAACAAGTGCGACCGCACCGGGCAGCCCGCCCACCCAATGCGCGGACCAGACGACGACCTCGATCGCACGCCCCATGAGCCAGAGCGGCCCTGCCTCCAGGCCCAGCGGGATCGTCAGCAGCGTCAGCAGCGCCATCGGCATGATCACGAAATTGACCAACGGCAGCGCAATCAGATTGGCGATGACGGCGTATTGCTGGCTCTTGTGGAAGTGATAGGCCCCGAACGGCGCCACGGCCAGGCTGGCAATCAGCGTGGTCGCAATGATCCCGACCAGGAAGAGACCCGCGAGACGGAGAGGCCCCCGCCGCCCGTCTCCTCGCCCCACCGGGCGCATGCGCCGCCACGTCTCATAGACGGAGATCAGGGCGACGACTGCGGCGAACGACATCTGGAAGCTGATGTCGAGCAGGCTCTCGGGAAACAGCGCCAAGAGCAGCAGCGCCGCCAGCCCGACGTTCCTCAGTGACAGCGCCCGACGCTCGAGCAGGACCGCAAGCAGCATCACGAGCATCATCACGAAGGCGCGCTGGGTCGAGTACGAGGCCCCGGACAGCAGCAGGTAGCCGAGCGCACCAAGCGCCGCCACAGCGGCCGCCCACTTCTTGATGGGCCAGGCGACCGCCAGTCCAGGCACCAGGGCGAGCGCAAACCGCACGACCAGGAAGATGGTCCCCGCCATGATCGTCATGTGCAGACCCGAAATCGCCAGCACGTGCAACAATCCGGAATCGCGGAAGGCCTTGGTGGTCTCCTCCGGCAGGCCTCCCCGCTCGCCGGTGATCAACGCCTCGGCGATGGCCCCGGGCACGCCCGGCAGCGCGCCCCTGATGCGCTCTCCGACGGCCTGCCGCACGCCCTGCACCGCCGCCCAGCCGCGGAGCGCCAGGGTCGGCGCGCCCGTCTGCGGCAGGGGCTCGGGCCGTTGGCGCGCGTAGCCGATGGCCCCCAGCCGCTCGAAGTAGGCGCGGCGCGCGAAGTCGTAGCCCCCCGGCCGGGTCGGTTCCGGCGGCGGCGCCAGGGTCGCCCGCAGGCGCACCCGCTGGCCGGGACTGAGCCCCTTGGTATCGCCAGGGACGCTCACGCGCACGATCGCCGGCAGGCGCTCCGCTGGCAGGCGCTCCGCTGGCAGGCCGGCGATCGCCTCCACCGCGAGTGTCAGGCGGGCGCGGTGTGCCGGGCGGGGCTCGGCGCGAAGAATGCGGCCGGTCACCTCGGCGCTCGTCATGGGCCGCGCGAGGATCGGGGCGTCAACCCTGAGCGTGCGCAGCTTGGCGGCACCAAACCCAAGAGCCACCGCGAGCACGACCGCCGTCGTCAACCAGCCGACGAACGAGCGCCGCCAGACGAGCCGCAGCACCACTGCCGCGATCACGCCTGCGGCCGCGACGAGGCGCGTCGGCTCGAACGGCAGCAGGAAATAGAGCCCGACGCCGGCCCCGAAGGCGACAGGCACCCAGTTGAACCAGCTCGCCTGTTCCGCCTCGATCAGGCGCAACACGGCGGCGGCTGGCCCCGTGCGCATGCCAGTCTCGCGGGCAAAGCGCCTCATGGCACCGCACAGGACAGGCGGCGAGCGCGGGCGCCATTCATGGCCCTGGCGCACCAGGGGTTACCCAGCCGCAACCGCTGTGCTACATGGCCATCCAATCCCAGCCAGCCAACCATTGCGAAGAACGCCCCATGGCCTCCCCATCGCCAGATCCCGCCGCGTCGGCACCCGTCGTCACGCGCTTTGCCCCCTCCCCGACCGGCTTCCTGCATATCGGCGGGGCGCGCACGGCGCTGTTCAACTGGCTCTACGCCAAGCACACCGGCGGGCGCTTCCTGCTCCGCATCGAGGACACCGATCGGGAGCGCTCGACCCCCGAGGCCGTAGAGGCCATCATCGACGGGCTGCGCTGGCTCGGGCTCGAGTGGTCCGGCGACGCAGTCTACCAATTCGCCCGGGCCGCTCGGCACCGGGAGGTTGCCCAGGCGCTCGTCGCCGCCGGTCGCGCCTATCCTTGCTATTGCTCGCCGCAGGAACTCGAGGACATGCGCGAGCGCGCCCGCGCCGAAGGCCGCCCGCCGGTCTATGACGGCCGCTGGCGCGACCGCGATCCCGCCGATGCGCCCCCCGGCGTCGCGCCCGCCATCCGCGTCAAGAGCCCCCGCGAGGGCGAGACGGTCATCGAGGATCGTGTGCAGGGCCGCGTGGTCTTCCAGAACAAGGACCTCGACGACCTCATCATCCTGCGCAGCGACGGCACGCCGACGTACAATCTGTCCGTCGTCGTCGACGATCACGACATGGGCGTCACACACGTGATCCGCGGCGTCGATCACCTGACGAACGCCGCGCGGCAGACGCAGATCTACAACGGCATGGATTGGCCCGTGCCCGTCTTCGCCCACGTTCCCCTGATCCACGGCCCCGACGGCGCCAAGCTCTCCAAGCGTCATGGCGCGCTCGGCGTCGAGGCCTATCGGGACATGGGCTACCTGCCCGAGGCCTTGCGCAACTATCTCGTGCGCCTCGGCTGGAGCCACGGCGACGACGAAATCTTCTCCACGGAACAGCTCATCGCCTGGTTTGAGCTCGAAGGCATCGGGCGCAGTCCCGCGCGCTTCGACTTCGCCAAGCTGAACGATCTCAATGGCCACTACATGCGCCAGACAGCCGATGACGTGCTCGTCGCGCGCATCCGCGACATCCTGCCGGGCCTCGAGGGCGGCAAGGCCCTGGCGAGCCGCCTCACGGACGCGCATTGGGCGCGCCTGACGCTCTCCATGCCCGGACTGAAGGAGCGCGCCAAGACCCTGGCCGACCTCGTGCAGAGTGCGGCTTATCTCTTCGCCGAGCGGCCGCTGACTCTGGACGACAAGGCCCGCAAGGCCCTGGACGGCGATGCGCGGGCGATGCTGCCGGGCCTCCTCGCGGCGATCGAGGCTGAGCCGCAGTGGTCAGCCGCCGCGCTGGAAGCCGTCGCCCGCACCTACGCGGAAACGCACGCCCTCAAGCTCGGCAAGGTTGCACAGCCCCTGCGCGCGGCGCTCACTGGGAGCACGGTATCGCCGCCGGTGTTCGACGTCATGGTCGCCCTCGGCCGCGACGAGGCCCTGGCCCGCATCCGCGACCATGCGGGTCCGGCCTGATCGCCATTCACCTTTCGACGGCTTGGCGGCGCGCGAGCCACACACCCGTGATCGGGTTAACCGACAAGCCGTCTTGCCGCACTGCAAAATGTGTATTACGCAAGAGGCTCGCAGGTGCTCAGGCATCGACGCGATGAGGCCGCCCGCGTGGCGCGCCCTCGAGACAGTTCCAATCCGACCGGCGACCGGAGCGACGTCCGAACGTTTCCGTACGCCTGTGATGCAGAGAAGGGGAGCGGTTCATGACGGGTGATGGTGGCAATGCCAAGAAGTCGGGCCAGCCGGACAACGCGACCCTCCTGATCGCCAATTCGTCTACGGCCTTGCCGATGCGCGCCGGCTCCATCGGGCCGAACGTCATCGACGTTTCGCGGCTCTATCGCGACACCGGCTGCTTCACCTACGATCCCGGCTTCACCTCGACGGCAAGCTGCACGTCGCGCATCACCTACATCGACGGCGACGAGGGCATCCTGCTCTATCGCGGCTATCCCATCGACCAGCTTGCCGAGCAGGGCAACTTCCTCGAGACCTGCTATCTGCTGCTCGAGGGCGAGCTGCCGACCAAGGCCCAGTTCGACGCATTCTCGACCACCATCACGCGCCACACGATGGTGCACGAGCAGATGACCCGGTTCTTCACCGGCTTCCGCCGCGACGCCCATCCTATGGCCGTCATGTGCGGCGTCGTCGGCGCGCTCTCGGCCTTCTATCACGACTCGACCGACATCACGGACGCGCGCCAGCGGCTCATCGCCAGCCATCGCATGGTGGCGAAGATGCCCACCATCGCCGCCATGGCCTACAAGTATTCAGCCGGCCAGCCGTTCATCTATCCGCGCAACGACCTCGACTATGCCGGCAACTTCCTGCACATGTGCTTCGCCGTGCCCTGCGAGCCCTACACCGTGGACCCCGTGGTCTCGCGCGCCATGGACCGCATCTTCATCCTGCACGCCGACCACGAGCAGAACGCCTCGACCTCGACGGTCCGGCTCGCCGGCTCGTCGGGCGCCAATCCCTTCGCCTGCATCGCCGCCGGCATCGCCTGCCTGTGGGGGCCTGCGCATGGCGGCGCCAACGAGGCAGCCCTCAAGATGCTCGAGGAGATCGGCTCGGTCGATCGCATCCCCGAGTACATCCGCAAGGCCAAGGACAAGGACGATCCCTTCCGCCTGATGGGCTTCGGCCACCGCGTCTACAAGAACTACGACCCGCGCGCGAAGGTCATGCAGAAGACCTGCCACGAAGTGCTCGACGCGCTCGGTGTTCGCAACGAGCCGCTTCTCCAGGTCGCCCTCGAGCTCGAGCGCATCGCGCTGCAGGACGAGTATTTCGTCGAGAAGAAGCTCTACCCGAACATCGACTTCTACTCGGGCATCACGCTCCGGGCGATGGGCTTCCCGACGGACATGTTCACGGTGCTCTTCGCCGTGGCGCGGACGGTCGGCTGGATCGCGCAGTGGAACGAGATGATCGAGGATCCCGAGCAGAAGATCGGTCGCCCGCGCCAGCTCTACATCGGCGCCGGCGAGCGGGACTACGCGCCCATCACAAAGCGCTAGGAAGCGAGCGCTCCCGGGCGACGCGCGTCCGTCGGGACGTGTCGACCGGCTGATACGATCCTGGAACTGCGTCACGGCGCCCCTTCGCGGGCGCCGTTTGCGTGCCGCGCCGCGCGGTTCAGGCCGGCCGGTCCGGCACGCGCCCCCGCTCGGCCAGCGCCAGCACGATTTCAGCCGCCGCCGCGCTCGGGCTTTGCGCGATTGCCATGCGGTCGGGCACCTCGCGCAGCGCCTGGAGTTGCACCTGCCGCTCAGGCGTGTCGGCAAGCAGCGGCGCCAGCGTCTCTGCGAGCAGTGCGCCCGTGCACCTCTCCTGGATGAGCTCGGGAAACGCATTCCGTCCCAGCACGAGGTTCGCGAGGACAATGGTGTTTGCCGTGATCAGCCGCCGCAGGAACGGCGCCGCTACGGGATCGACCACGTAGGCGACGGCCATCGGCGTGCCCGCCAGCGCCAGCTCCAGCGTCACGGTGCCGGAGGCCGCCAGCGCCGCATCGGCCAGCCGGAAGGCCTTGAAGCGGTCCTCCTCGCCCTCGACGAGATGGGGCCGCAGCGGCCAGTGCGCCAACGCCTCCTCCACCGTGCCGCGCGACGCGCTGACCACCGGCAGGAGGACCTCCGGCGGGTTCGGCCCGGCGCACAGAATCCGCACGGCCTCGCCGAATGGACGCATCAGGCGCGCCACCTCGCTCGAACGACTGCCCGGCAGCACCACCAGCACCGGACGCCCCGGCGTCAGCCCGAGCCGACCGGCAAGCTCGGCGGCGTCCAGGCCGCGGATCCAGTCAAGGCGCTCGATCAGGGGGTGGCCGACATAGGTGCAATCCGGCCCGCCCAGGGCACGGTGCGCCTCCGGCTCGAACGGCAGCAAGGCCAGGAGATGATCGACGTAGGGCCGCATCTTACGCGCCCGGCCGGGACGCCAGGCCCAGACCGACGGGCTGACGTAGTCGATGATGGGTATGCCCGGCGCACGACGGCGGACGCGTTTGGCGATCGGATGGGTAAACTCGGGACTGTCGATGATGACGAGCGCATCGGGCTCGCTGGCGATCACGGCATCGACCGTCTGGTAGACCCGGCGCAGGATGCGCGGCAGTCGCTTCAGGATCGCCAGCGGCCCCATCACCGCGACGTCGTCGAGCGGAAACTGCGAGACCAGCCCCTGTGCTTCCATGGCGTCGCCGCCGACCCCGAGATAGCGCACGCTGCCCTTGCGGCGCGCGTTGATCGCGGCCATGAGCTTGCCGCCCAGCGCGTCGCCGGAATGCTCACCGGCGATCACGAAGAGGCGCACCTGACTTCTGGCCATGCGATCCCTCAGCACGTGTCCGGCTCCGATCCCCCCGCACCGTGCGTCGTCGCGCAGGGCGCGGCCGCCGATGCGATGGCGAGGAACATGCCCGCCGCCCGAGCCCGCTCGATCGCGGCCGGGGCGAGATCCGCGGCGGCCGGCGTCCAGACCACGCCGGCGAGCCCCACCTGCCGCGCCATGTCCACGACCTCGTCGGCACTCTGCGGCGGCGCGATCCCGCCGCCCCTGTCGCTCGCCACGACCAGCACGCCGAGCCGGCGACCGGCGGCCATGCGTCCCCACTGGCGCAGCGTCGTGCACCGCTCGAGCAGCGCGCGAGTCCCTTCCGCGGCCTCGACCGCCACGACATACTCGCGCATGACGACAGCCGCCCGCCCCGTCCCGAAGGGTTGCAGGCGCCGCACGGTCTCGAGGCCCATGCGCACGTCTCGCATGGCGCCCTTGCCGAGGCGGCGGCGCGTCAGCACGGAGAGGTCGTCCAGCGCGCGCGGCTCGTCGCGGGCAGCGCAGGGTTCTGCCGCGTCAGCGCCCTCATGGGCGACGCCGGAAACGAAAAGGCCGAGGTCTTCGGCAGCGGCCACGGTCGTGTCCCGCTCGGCCATCAGCACCTTGCCGGCCTCGACCGCAATGCCGGCGAGCCCGGCCGCACCCGCCAGCGCCACGGTGCGCGGACCGATTGCCGGCATGTCCACCCGCAGCTCCTGTCCGGGCTTCGGCCGCTTCACGAGAACACCGCTCGCCTCAGGGCGTGGGTCTTGCCCCTGAGCTTGCGCCAGCACCAGGCGGGCGCGCTCCAGCATGCGATCCGTCCCCTCCGCGCCCTCGATCGCCACGACGCGGCCATGCGCGACCACAGCGGCCTGCCCGACGTCGAGCGTGCCGAGCGCCCCGACCACGCCGAAGCCCTTGCGCATGTCGGCCAGATCCCCGGTGCGCGGGCGATGGGTGCCGCGAGGACCAGCGGCCACCAGCAGATCGGGTGCGATCTCGTGAACGCCACGCACCACGAAGCCCTTGCCTTCGAAGAAGCGCACCACACGGGTCAGGACGGAATCATCACCGCCGAACAGCAGCCGCACCAGCACGGGAAGGCTCAGGACGAAGCCGAGGTCGGGGCGGAGCTTGCCGAGGTCGGGCCGGCGCACGCTGCCGACGATGACCAGCTCGCGGCAACCCTGATCCCTCAGCGTGCGCAGAATGTGCCCGATGGCGCCCCAGCGCACCCACGTGTGCGGAAAGGCGGCGATCTCCGCCTGTCTGGCTTCACCGACGATGGCCAGGATGTGCACGCGGCGGCCACGCGCCACAGCATTGGCGGCCAGCTCAATGGGGACCCCGCCGCCGCCTGCGAGAATGCCGAGTGGTGTCCCCGGCCCCGCTGCCACCCTCAGCTCTCGTGCATGGCTTGCGGCGTGCAGAGCGACCGCTTGCCGCCCTCGCGGATGAAGGCGAGGATCTCCGCGACGATGGGATGACTGCCGAACTCCACGCCCACATCCTCGACGCGCTCCATGAGCGTGCCCTCGTTGGCGAAGAGCAGACGATAGGCGCGCCGGAGATCGTGGATATCGGCACGAGAGAAGCCGCGCCGTTGCAGGCCGACGATATTGAGGCCGGACAGATGCGCCCGGTTGCCGATCGCCATCCCGTAGGGGATGAGATCGTTCTCCAGGCCCGACATGCCGCCGACGAAGGCGTGGGCGCCGACGCGCGCGAACTGGATCACGGCGGCGCCACCGCCGATGATCGCGAAGTCGCCGACGGTGCAGTGTCCCGCCAGCATGACGTTGTTGGAGAAGATGACGTTGTTGCCGACGTGGCAATCATGACCCACGTGTGAATTGGCGAGGAAGGCGCAGCCATCGCCGACCACCGTCTCCATGCCGCCGCCGGTCGTCCCCGGGTTCATCGTGACGCCTTCGCGGATGATGCAGTCCGCACCGATCGCGAGACGCGAACGCTCGCCCTGATACTTCAGGTCCTGCGGCTGATGACCGATCGAGGCGAACGGAAAAATGCGCGTGCGCGGGCCGACAGACGTGATGCCGTCCAGCACGACATGCGAGACGAGCTCGCAGCCGTCGCCGAGCGTCACTTCCGCGCCGACGCAGCAATAGGGGCCGATGCGCACGCCCGCACCGAGAGTGGCGCCGGGCGCGACAACGGCCGTCGCATGGATCAGGCTCTCAGCCATTCCGTTCCAAGAATGCTCGGGTGTCTTCGGTATCGACGATCATAGCGCTGACTTCCGCCTCGGCGGCGACCTTGCCGTCCACGCGGGCCGCACCGTAGAAGCGCCAGGCGCGTCCGCGGCTGCGGATCTTGCGAACATGATAGTGGAGCTGATCGCCAGGCACGACGGGCTTGCGGAATTTCGCCTTGTCGATCCCCATGAAATACACGAGCTGCGGCACGTAGCTCGTGCCGAGGCTGGCAATGCACAAGGCGCCGGCGGTCTGCGCGAGCCCTTCGATGATCAGCACCCCCGGCATGACCGGGAAGTCGGGGAAATGTCCCTGGAAGAACGGCTCGTTGGCCGTCACATTCTTGATGCCGATCGCCGACTCGTCGCCCTTCATGTCGATGATCTTGTCGACGAGAAGGAACGGATAACGGTGCGGCAGAAGTTGGCGAAGCCTGCCGATGTCCGCAGTCCCGAGCTCCGTTTCATTTGCGCCGTCAGCCATAACGTCGTGCTCCGTACCGCAACGACCCCTGTCGTTGCTGTTCGCCTCTAGTCCTCGGTGCGCCCGCGATGGCGCAGGCCGAGTTGCCGCACCGCGGCTACTTCGCGCGCCCACTCCCGGAAGGGCCGCGCCGGTGTACCGCCCATCTTGGCGCCGGGCGGCACGTCGTTCTTCGCATGGCAGCCGCCAGCGATCTGGGCTCCCTTGCCGATGCGAATATGCCCAACCGCACCCGACTGTCCACCCATCACGACATAATCCTCGATCGTCACCGAGCCGGAGATGCCGGTTTGACCGACGATGACGCAATGACGTCCGATCATGACGTTGTGCCCGATTTGAACGAGATTATCAATTTTGGTGCCCTCACCGATCACCGTATCCTTAAGCGCACCCCGGTCCACCGTGGAATTGGCGCCGATTTCCACCTTGTCCTGAATGATGACGCGGCCGATCTGCGGCACCTTGAGATGCCCACCGGGCCCCATGGCGAAGCCGAACCCGTCCTGCCCCACCTTGACGCCGGCGTGAACGATCACGCCGTCGCCCACCAGCGCATGGGTGAGCACCGCCCCGGGGCCGACAAAGCTATTGCGCCCGACGCAGACGCGATAACCGATCACGGCTCCGGCCGCGATGACGCTCCCCCGCCCGATCCGCGCCTCCCGCCCGACGACGGCGCCGGGCTCGATCACCGCGCCGTCCTCGATCTCGGCACTGGCGTGCACCCCGCCGATAGTTTCGGACGCGCTGCATTCCGCCGCGCGCGGATGGGCTGCCTCAGGGTAGAAGCGGGCCAGCGCCAGGGCATAGGAGCGATAGGGCGTCCGCGTCACCAGGGCCGCCACGCCCGGCGGCAGGCGATCCACGAACTGCGGCGCCAGGAAGCACGCGCCCGCGCGCGTCTCCTTCAACTGATCGACATACTTGCGGTTCTCGAAGAACGCCAAATGCTCGGGACCAGCCTCGGCCAGCGGACGGATGTCGTGGACGAGCCGGTCCGCCAAGTCAGGCGTCGTCAGCTCGGCCTCGCAGGTTCGCAGCATGTCGCCCAGAGCGAAGGGCCCCATCCGGCGAAAGAACCCAGGATGCTCCATCCTCCAGGTGACCTTTCATCGTTGACCTGTCGTTGCCCGGCACGCTGTCGCAGGGACGCCGCGTCCGTGCAGGTCGATCCACTCTTGCTCGAGACCGTGCTTCGAGCGCTCGACATCCAGGCTTTGATGCGCGTGCGCTCGCAAAGCCGCCGTGACCGGCGACCGCATGCGTATACCCTAGCCCAACGGCCTCCATATCGCATCCGCCAAGACGTCACGACCACGCATCGTCCCCGGAAATACAGGGGACCAGCGCCCCTCACCGACGCTGCCAATGGCAAGAGCGGCGCCCGTCACGACGCTCGACGGGTTGGGCCATGTCAGCGCCCGACCGCCGATGTCCCGTGCCGTCACGGGGGGGCACCGAGGCTGCGTCCCCTCGCTGCGATCCCAAATCAGCGAACGCGCCTCGGACGCCAACTCGCGGCCCACTCGACCCGCGCCGTCGCGCCTAACGACCACCAATCGCACGACCGGGACACAGCGTTGCGCATCCCCGCGGCCGATTTCGAGTGGCGGCTCGCCCCCGTTTAGCCCTTCAGACACGAAAAAAGGGCCCGACGCATCGGGCCCTCTTTCTCGGATCGCACGCCTTAGAACTTCGTAGAGGCGCCGAAGCGGAAGAACTGCTTGTCGTCGTACTTCTCGCTCGTGATCACGTAGGCGAAGTCGGCGCGCAACGGACCAAGTGGCGAGTTCCAGAGGATGCTGCCACCCACCGAGGACCGCAGCGAGGCGTCATCCGCGAGCACGATCTTGCCCTCGGCATTGAGCCGCTTTGCACCCGCACCGGCACCGAACAGCGAGCCAGCGTCCACGAACACCGCGCCGCTGATCCCAAGCTCGTCCGGAAGGAACGGGAAGGGGAAGCGCATTTCGGCCGTCGCGGCGTAGAACGTCGAGCCGCCGAGCGCGTCCCGCGTCGTCAGATCGCGCGGGCCGAGACCCGACCGGTCGAAGCCGCGGATGGTCTCGCCACCCTTGTAGTAGAGGTCGATCAGGCGAACGTCGTCCCCACCCCAACCGAAGATGTGCCCACCGATGACGCGGCCGACGAGGGTCACCTTGTTCGCGATCGGATAATACGCGCGCATCTCGATCAAGCTGCGCACATACTGAACGTCACCGCCAACACCAGCGAAATCCTGGGCAGCGAGGAAGTAGAAGCCGCGCGTCGGCGTGCGCGTATGGTTGCGCGCGTCGTAGACCACGGAGTAGCCCACGGACGAGGTCCAAGCCGTACCCGCAGCCTCCTTGACCGCCAGAGACGCGAGGTCCTGGACATCGTAGAGCTGGTCGCGCGACAGCGTGTAGTTCAGACCGAGCCAGAGGTTCTCCGCAACGGGGAAGCCGATGCGCAGGGCGCCGCCAGACTTACGGCTGCGGAAGGACGATGTGCTGGAGCTATCGACTTCCTTGTGGAAGAGATCGAAGCCCGCCGACAGGTTCTGGTCGAGGAAGCGCGGCTCGGTGAAGCTGAGATCCACCTGGATGCGTTCGGCGCTGCCGCCGAGTTTCAGCCGCAGGAACTGGCCCCGCCCCAGCAGGTTGCGCTCAGTGATGCTGACATCGCCGATCACGCCCTCGCTCGTGGAGTAGCCAGCACCGAACGACAGCTCACCCGTGGACTGCTCCTCGACATAGACCGAGAGGACCACGCGGTCCGCCGCCGTGCCATGGCTGCGCTTGATCGTGACCTTCTTGAAGAAGCCCAGGGCCTCCAGCCGCTTCTTGGCGCGATCCACCATCAGTGGGTTGAAGGCATCGCCCTCGGCCAGCCGGAACTCGCGACGGATGACGTAGTCGCGTGTCCGCGTGTTGCCGATGACGTTGATGCGCTCGATGTAGACGCGCGGCCCCTCGTCGATTGCATACGTGACGGCGATCGTGCGGGTTGCGGCGTCACGCTGCACCCGCGGCCGGACGCGCGCGAAGGCATAGCCGCGCTCGGCGACCATGAGCGTCAGCTTCTCGGTCGTCTTCTCGATCTGACTGGCGTTGAAGATCGTGCCCTGCGTCGTCAGGAGAGCGCTGCGAAGGGTCGCCGTATCGAGAGAGCGCAGCGAACTCTGGATGCTGACCGCGCCGAAGTTGTAGAGCGGCCCCTCTTCGATCGTGAAGGTGATGAAGAAGCCGCTACCGTCACGGTCGAGCTGGGCATTGCCCGAGATGACCGTGGCATCGGCGTAGCCGTTCTTCAGGTAGAACTGGCGCAGCAACTCACGGTCCAGAGCGACGCGGTCGGCGTCGTAGATATTCGTCGGCTTCAGGAAGCTCAGCAGCGAGGTCTGCGTCGTCGTGATGACGTCGCGCAACTGCGAGCCCGTGAAGGCGCGATTGCCGATGAAGCTGATGCTCTTGACCTTGGTGGCAGAGCCCTCGCGGATCTCGAACACGACATCGACGCGGTTCGAGCCCTGCTGAATGATCTTCGGCTCGACGTGGGCCGAGTACATGCCCTGACGCCGATAGACGTCGAGGATGCGCTGTACGTCGGCGATCACTTTGGCGCGGGTATAGACGGCGCGCGGCTTGAGCTGGATCTCGGTCTGCAGCGTCGTCGACTCGACCTCGCGGTTGCCCTCGAAGGCGATCCGATTGACGACCGGGTTCTCCATCACCTGCACGAGCACGACGTTGCCCTGGCGCGCGATGCGCACGTCGGCGAACAGGCCGGTGGCGAACAGCGCCTTGATGGAGCCGTCGACCTTCGCCGGGCTGTAGGAGTCACCAATGTTGAATTGAAGGTAGGAGCGAACCGTCTCCGGCTCGACACGCCTGTTGCCCGAGACCCGGATGTCCCGAATCACGACCGTCTGTGCTTCGGCCCTGTCCGCCAGCGACACGGCGAGAACGCCGTTGAACGCCGACAAGCCGAGCAGAACGCCAAGGGCTACCCACCCTCCCCTGACGCACGTCGTCCAGAACTTAGGCATTCTATACGTGCCCCTGTTTGCCGATCCCCCGAGTTCTTTTCCCTGTTCGTCGGCGGCGAACGGGCTCTTCCGTGAGCTCGCAATACGAACCACGAATGCCTTCGTTTTAACGATTCAGAAAGCCTTCTGGAAGTGGCAAGTTTGCCCCACCGCAGAGGAATTCAACCGGTCCATCGGTCCCACACCCTGAGGACGTCGAATCGGGTGACGATGAGCATAAGGCAGATCAGAATCACGAAGCCGATTCTGAAGGCTATTTCCTGCGCGCGCTCGTTCAAGGGACGGCCGCGGATGCCCTCATAGGCGTAGAAGACGAGGTGCCCGCCATCGAGGATCGGGATCGGCAGCAGGTTGGCGAATCCGAGGGCCACCGACAGGAACCCGATCATGTTGAGGAGCGCGACCAGGCCGAGCTTGGCCATGTCGCGGGTCGCGGTGGCGATGCCGATCGGGCCTGAGAGCTGGTCGCCGGACTGGCGCCCCATCGCAACATCCCCAAGATAGGATAGCGTCCGCTCGACAACGAAATAGCACTCCTTGGTGCCGAGCCACACCGCCGTCAGTGGATCGTAGCGCTTGAGCTCCCACTCCTGCGGCTTGGCGGTCCGTTCGATCCCGATCAGCCCGAGCTTGATCTTGTTGCCGAAGCGATCCTTGATCTCCTTCAACTGCGGCGTGAGTTGCACCGTGATCACACGCTCGCCGCGCTTCACGCTCAAGGCCATCTGCCGGCCGGCACTGGCCGAGACGAGGCGCTTCAGCTCGTTGAACGTCGTGATCTTCGTGCCGTCGACGCCGACGATCAGGTCGCCTTGCTTGAGGCCGGCCTGCTCCGCGGCTCCGCCCTTGACCAGCTTGTCGACCAGGGGCGCCGTCGTCTGCACGCCAACGATGCTGAAGATGGCGGCGAAGATGAGGATCGCAAACAGAAAGTTGAAGATCGGACCGGCCGCAACCACGGCGGCCCGCGCCGGCAGCGACTTGGCGTGGAACGACCCGGCGCGTTGCTCGGGCGTCATCTTCGCGATCTGCTCGCGCGTCGGCACGCTGGCGGCGTTGTCGTCGTCCACGAACTTGACGTAGCCGCCGAGGGGGATCCAGGCGATGCGCCAGCGCGTGCCGTGCTTATCGTGGAAGCCCCAGATCTCCCGGCCGAACCCGATCGAGAAGGCGTCGACCTTGACGCCGCACCAGCGCGCCACGATGAAGTGGCCGAACTCATGCACGAAGACGACCAGCGTCAGTGCGAAGAGGAACGGCACCACCGTGTAAAGAACGATGTCTGTCAGGATGTTGAGCATTGTGCGACCAGTCTCGTTTGCGCTGCACGACCGTGGCGAGGACGCCAATCCGGGACGGTGTTGGGGCAAGGCCCCCGGAGATCACTACCACAACGGGTAGATTCGAAGCTGCCGATCCGATCTCGAAGAGAAATTCATACTAAGAAACGTTTGCCGGGCCGGAGCGGACGGCTGTCGCCGTTCAGGGCGGCGAGCCTCCCGGGTTCAGGCCATCTGCCCGCAGGACCTCGCCAGAGAGCGGGCCGATCGGTCCACCTCGAGCACACCGGCGAGATCCGTGACCTCGCAGAGATAGCCGAGCCGCTCCGCCTCGCACAAGGTCTGCTCGACAAGTGCGGCAATATCGAGGAAGCCGAGTTTGCCGGCGAGAAACTGCTCGACGGCTATCTCATTGGCTGCGTTGAGAATTGCCGGCGCCGAGCCGCCGCGTTCCATGGCCTCGCGAGCTAGCCGCAAGCTGGGGAAACGCTGCTCGTCGGGCCGCTCGAACGTCAGCGTCGAGAGCTTCACCAGGTCGAGCCGATCGGTCGGCGTGCTCATGCGCCGGGGCCATGCCAGGCTGACGGCGATCGGCGTCGTCATGTCGGGCGTGCTCATGTGGGCCATGACGGAGCCGTCGAGATAGCTCACGAGGCAGTGGATGACCGACTGCGGATGCACGACCACCCCGAGTTGACCGGGATCGAGGCCGAACAGATGCTTTGCCTCGATCAGCTCGAGGCCCTTGTTCATGAGCGTCGCCGAATCGACGCTGATCTTCGCGCCCATCGACCAGTTGGGGTGCCGCGTCGCCATCTCCGGTGTGGCCGTCGCCAGCCGGCTTCGCTCCCACGCGCGGAACGGACCGCCCGAGGCCGTCAGATGCACACACTCGATGGCCTCCCGGCCCCCCCGGTCGAGGCACTGCAACACGGCTGAATGCTCGGAATCCACCGGAATGAGCTCGCCACCCGCCTGCTCGACGGCCTCCATGAAGACCGAGCCGGCCGACACCAGGCACTCCTTGTTGGCGAGCGCCACGCGCGTTCCCTGCGCCGCGGCCGCGAATGTCGGCTCCAGGCCTGCCGCACCGACGATGGCGGCCATGATGCAGTCCGCTGGCCGCTCGGCCGCCTCGACGAGCCCTGCGGGGCCCGCGGCGACGGTCGTCCCAGAGCCGGCCAGCAGCTCCTTCAACTCGAGATAGTGATCGGGATCGCCGATGACGGCATGCTCCGCGCGGTGGCGCCTGGCGGCCTCGGCCAGAGCCTTGGCGTTGCGCTGGGCCGTGAGCGCGACCACCTCGAAGCGCGCGCTGTGATACGCCAGCAGATCGAGCGTGCTGGTGCCGACGGAGCCGGTCGCGCCGAGAACGGAGACGCGGCGCGGCAGCTCGCCCTCCCCGATCGCGCGGACCGGAGCGTCTTCGATGTCGAGCTGCGGTGTCCCGCTCCTCATAGCGCCTCTCCCGGCGGCATGCCGTCATTCAGCTACGCAACGGGTTACCACCCAAGCAACAGGGACCGACCCGGCGCCAGCACATTCGTGAGAACGGCCACGAGCGCCGCTGCGGCAGCCGCGAATACCAGCCCATCCAGCCGGTCCATGAATCCGCCGTGTCCGGGAATGAGCGCGCTCGAATCCTTGACGCCGAAACCACGCTTCAAGGCCGATTCCGCCAGGTCCCCGGCCTGTGAGATCGCTGCCAGCGCGATGCCGACGAGCGCCAGCCTAACAGCTCCGCTCCCCATGACAAAGCGGGCGAAGAGCACACTGACGACGAGGGCGGCAAGAATGCCGCCGCCGAGCCCCGACCACGTCTTGTTCGGCGAGACCCGCGGCCACAAGCGCGGCCCGCCGATCAGACGTCCGGCGGCGTAGGCGCCCGTATCGGTCGTCCACACCACCAGGAACAGGAAGACGATGGCCAGGAAGCCGAACTCGGGATCGGCGCGCAGCCAGATCATGGAGATGCCCGGCGCCGCCACGTAGAGAACGCCTCCTGCGGCTGCCGGCGAGCCGCGCCCCAGCGACTGCAGGGCGACCAGTATGGCGCCCACCACCGCCACCAGCAGCCCCAGCACCGCCAGATCGAAGCCTGCCAGGACGATGGCCACCGACACCGCCAGCATGTGCGTCAGGAACGCCGGTCCCGCAGCCTCGCCGCGCACGACCCGCGCCCACTCCCAGCTCATCGCCAGCGACACCGCCAGGATCAGCAGCGCGAACGGTAGCCGTCCCCACCACGTCAGAAAGAGCGCGACGGCCGCCATCACGAGGGCGGACGCGAGCCGCACCCACAGCTCCGGCCCGAACAGGCGAGGACCACGCGGCGGAGCACTCGCCGGCTCGGGCTCCTGCAGCGTCATTTCTGGCCCGCCGAGCGCGCAGAAAGCCCCCCGAACCGCCGGTCGCGCGACCGGTAGGCGGCAATGGCCCGCTCAAGATGGTCCCGCGAGAAATCCGGCCAGTACTCCGCCATGAACATGAACTCGGTATAGGCGCACTGCCAGAGCAGGAAGTTCGAGAGACGCTCTTCCCCGCTGGTGCGGATGAGCAGGTCGGGATCGGGAATGGCGTGCGTATCGAGCCGGGCCGCCAATGCCTCCGGAGTGATCGCGTCCGGGGCCAGGGTGCCCGCCGCCACCTCCCGGGCGAGCGCCTGCACGGCGCGCACGATCTCGTTGCGACCGCCGTAATTGAAGGCGATGACCAGTTGCAGGCCGTCGTTGTCCGCCGTGACGGACTCGCTCTCGGTGATCATCGCGAGCAGATCGGGCTCGAGGCTGTTCCGCTCGCCGATGATGCGGATGCGCACGTTCTGCTGGTGCAGATCCGCCAGATCCCGGCGGATGAAGCGCCGCATCAGCGAAAACAACTCGTCGATCTCGCTCGCCGGTCGCGACCAGTTCTCGGAGGAAAAGCTGTAAAGCGTCAGATAGCCGATACGCAGCTCGATGGCCGCCTTGACGGCACGCCGGACCGCTTCGACGCCGGCGTTGTGCCCCATCAGACGCGGCAGCCCGCGGGCCTTCGCCCAGCGGCCATTGCCATCCATGATGATGGCGATATGGCGTGGGCCACGGAGCTCGCTCTGATCGGGACCGCTGGTCGGGGGATGCTCGCTCACGATGACGGCTGGGCTCCGCTCCATCACTGGGACTGGCCGGCATGGCTGAACGCCGGCGGGGCGAGACTCGCTAGACCTGCTTGATCTCGCGCTCCTTGGCCACCAGCATCTGGTCGACCTCCTTGATGAGCTTGTCCGTGAGCTCCTGGACGCGCGCCGAAAGCTTGTGGTGCTCGTCCTTGCTCATGTCGCCGTCCTTCTCGAGCCGCTTCAGCAGGTCCATGCCGTCGCGCCGCACGTTTCGCACGGACACCTTGGCATGCTCCGCGTACTTGTGGGCAAGCTTCACGAGCTCCTGGCGCCGCTCGGCGTTGAGCTCGGGGATCGGCAGCCGCAGCAGCGTGCCCTCGACCACGGGATTGAGCCCGAGATTGGCCTCCCGGATCGCCTTCTCGACGGCCTGCACTTGGCTCTTGTCCCAGACCTGCACCGAGATCATGCGGGCGTCGGGCGTGGAGACCGTGGCAACCTGATTGAGCGGCATTTTGCTGCCGTAGACCGAGACCACGACGGGATCGAGCAGATTGGCGCTGGCGCGACCGGTGCGCAGGCCGACGAGTTCCTGCTTCAGCACGCCCAGCGCGCCACGCATGCGCCGGTCGAGATCGTTGATATCGAACCCAGCTTCTGACATCGCAGTCATCCTCCCACGCTCGGGGCCCGCCATGGCTGTCGAGCCGAATTTCCGGGCCCGCCCGGCGCGCCCGACCTCAACCGCTCACCCGCCCCGGCGCCCTGTTGCCGGCGACCCCGCGAGGCTCACGCGGCCTAACGAATGATCGTCGAGCGCCCTGTTCCCAGCAGTATCCCGAGCAGCCCGCCTTCTTCACGAATGGAAAAGACAATTACCGGAAGTCCGTTGTCGCGGGCAAGTGCAATGGCCGCGCCGTCCATGACCTGGAGGTTCCTGGCGAGCACCTCGTCGTAGGTCAGCTCGTCATACCGCCTCGCATCGGCCACGCGTTTCGGGTCGGCGGAGTAGACGCCGTCGACCTGCGTCGCCTTCAGGAGGGCGTCACAGTGCATCTCAGCCGCCCGGAGCGCCGCCGTCGTATCCGTCGTGAAGAAGGGGTTGCCGGTGCCGGCCGCGAAGATCACCACGCGCCCCTTGGCCAGATGGCTGAGCGCGCGCGCATGCACGAACGGCTCGCAGACCGTCGGCATCGGAATGGCCGAAAGCACCCGTGCCGCCACGCCCTGCTGCTCAAGGGCGTTGTGGAACGCCAGCGAGTTCATGACGGTCGCCAGCATGCCCATGTAGTCGGCGGTGGCGCGATCCATGCCCTTGGCGGCGCCGGCCAGTCCTCGGAAGATGTTGCCGCCGCCGATCACGATGGCGATCTGCACACCGTGCTCGATCGCCGCCTTGACCTCGCTCGCCAGCCTGTTCACGACGGCGATGTCGATGCCATAGGCCCCGTCGCCGACCAGTGCCTCTCCCGATAGCTTCAGGAGAAGCCGCCGGTACTTCAGAGGAGCCGCCTTACCCGCCGTTGTCATCGCCGACCTCCCGTGCCGCGCCTTGCGGCGACGGCCCCTGCCGAGCAGCCGCTAGCCGGCCTGCGCCGCGCCAGAGGTTATCGGCCCTTGGCGGCAGCGGCCACCTCGGCGGCAAAGTCTTCCTCCTTTTTCTCGACACCCTCGCCGAGCGCGAACCGGAAGAAGCCCTTGACCTTGATCGGGCCGCCGACGCTCTTCTCCGCCGCCTTGAGCGACTTCTCAACCGTCTCCTTGCCGTCGTGGACGTAGACCTGCTGCAGCAGCACGGCCTGCTGGAAGAACTCCTTCCTGAGGCGGCCTTCGACCATCTTCTCGATGATCTCCTGCGGCTTGCCGGACGTCTTGGCCTGCTCGAGGTAGACCTGCCGCTCCCGCTCGATCAGCGCCTTGTCGAGCTCGTCCGCGGTGACGGCGAGCGGGCTCGCGGCCGCGATGTGCATGGCGAGCTGGCGACCCACCTCGGCGAGCTTATCGGCGTCTCCGGTCGATTCCAGCGCCACGATCACGCCGATCTTGCCGAGCCCGGGAGCCGCCTGCGCGTGCATATAGCTGCCGACGACGCCCTTCTCGACCGCGAGCGCAGCGGTGCGCCGCACCGTCATGTTCTCGCCGATGGTTGCGATCAGCGTGCTCACGTGATCGGCGAGCGCCACACCGGCGCCCGGAACCTTGGCCGCCAGCAGCGCATCGATATCGCTGTTGGTGTCGAGCGCCATCTTCGCAGCCGTGCCGACCAGCTCCTGGAACTGGGCGTTGCGGGCGACAAAATCCGTTTCCGAGTTCACCTCGACCAGCGCGGCGCGCGTCTTGTCGGCGGCAACGCCGACAAGACCCTCGGCGGCGATGCGGCCGGCCTTCTTGGCGGCCTTAGAGAGGCCCTTCTTGCGCAGCCAGTCGATGGCCGCTTCCATGTCGCCATTCGTCTCGCCCAGCGCCGTCTTGCAATCCATCATGCCTGCGCCGGTCTTGTCGCGCAGCTCCTTGACCATGCTCGCCGTGATCGTCGCCATGTTATCCGCTCCAAAATCGCTATCTCGGGAGGGGCGCGCGGCGCGCCCCTCGCTCCTCGCTGCGTTCGTGGACCCGCAGGCCTCACGCGGCTCGCATCAGCCCGCTGTCTCGTCAGCGAGCTTCTTGGCGCTGGCAACCAGGGCCTCGCGGGTGATGCGGCCCTTGAGGCCGAGCGCCGTGTTCAGCTCCTCGTAGCCGGCCTCGTCGAGATCGGCGAGTTGCCAGTAGTGGTGGATGCCGAGGTCGTTCAGCTTCTCTTCCATCTTCGGCCGGATGCCCTCGATCTTCTTGAGATCGTCGGGCTGTCCGCGCGGCGCGTCGAGCGTCTTGAGGGCGGACACCGGCGCGGCCTCCGGAATGACCTCGACCGGCGGCCTCTCGGAGGCGCCGAGATCGACGCCGGAGTCGCGCTGCGAGCGCTCGAGCCCGTCGATCGCGGCCTGCGAGATCAGGTCGCAGTAGAGCGTGATGGCCCGACCGGCGTCGTCGTTGCCCGGAATGGGAAAATCGATGCCGTCGGGATCGCAGTTGGTATCGACGATGGCGATGATGGGGATGTGCAGCTTGCGGGCCTCGGCGATGGCGATCTGCTCCTTGTTCGTGTCGATCACGAACAGGATGTTCGGCAGGCCGCCCATGTCCTTGATGCCGCCGAGCGCCGTCTGCAGCTTGTCGCGTTCGCGGGTGAGTTGCAGCACCTCTTTCTTGGTGTAGCCCTGCGCTGACGTGGTCAGCAGCTCGTCGATCTCACGCAGTCGCCGGATCGAATGCGAGATCGTCTTCCAGTTCGTCAGCGTGCCACCCAACCAGCGGTGGTTGATGAAGTACTGGGCGCAGCGCTTGGCCGAATCCGCGATGGCATCGGAAGCCTGACGCTTGGTGCCGACGAACAGCACGCGGCCGCCCTTGGCGACGACGTCGCTGACCGACACTAGCGCCTGATGCAGCAGCGGCACGGTCTGCGCCAAGTCGATGATATGGATGTTGTTTCGCGAGCCGAAGATGAAAGGCCCCATCTTGGGGTTCCAGCGGTGGCTCTGGTGTCCGAAGTGCACGCCAGCTTCCAGAAGCTGGCGCATGCTGAATTGCGGCAAGGCCATGAGGACTGCTCCATTTCCGGTTTGACCTCCGCGGACTGTAGACCGTGCCGGAACGACAACGGCCACCGGAGCAGCAAACGCCGGGTGCACCGAGGTGCCCGGGCCTGCCGCGTTGTCCGCGTGTGGAATGGGGCTGCCTTATCGGTCCGGGGGCTGGATGTCAAGGGATTGCCAGCCGCCGGCAGCCGTTCAGCCAGCGCCTGCGTCCCTGGCGGGCGCCCGTTCGCAGGCGTCCCGACTCCCGTTCAGCGCCTAGAGATCCTGGACGCCGAGCACCCCTTCGATGACGCTCAGCGCCCCCGCCACGGCGGGCGAGACGTCGAAGCGCCCGGGCAAGGTAAACTCGATCTCCCGGCCGGCCTCCGCCAGAGGCAAGACGAGGCGGATCTCACCCCGGCCACCCCCTGAGAGGTTGCGCGCCAGCTCGGCCAGCCCCTGCCGGCCAGCAGCCACACGCGCGGGATCGAGCACGACGCGCAGGCCGCGCTGAACCCCCTTGGCGGCCTGATCCAGGGCTTCGATCGACTGTGCCCTCAGTTTCAGCACGTCGCTGTCGCGCTCCGCCTCGACCCGCAGCAGCACCGGCGTACCCGCCACCAGCAGCTTGCGCGACGCCGTCAGGGCCTCGGAGAATACGATAGTCTCGAACTGGCCGCTTGGGTCCGAGAAGCCGACGAACGCATAGGCGTTCCCCGATTTGCTTCGCCGCTCGCGGAGCGACGTGACGACGCCCGCCATGAGCGCGGGCATGCTGCCCCGCTCGCAGCGCGCCTCCAAGGCGACGTATGTCACGACGCCCAGCCGCTCCAGGAGGCTCTGATAGGCATCGAGAGGGTGGCCCGACAGGAAGAAGCCGACGGCCGCGTGCTCCCGCTCGAGCTGCGTCATCGGCAGCCACGGACGCTCCGGCTTGAGCTCGAGCTCGGGTGGCGCGCTCGGGGTGCCGAACAGATCGTTCTGCCCGGCCGCCGCATCCGCAGTCACGCGTTGCGCCAGTGCCATGATGCTGTCGGCATTGGCATGCACGAGCGCCCGGTTCGGCTCGAGCTGGTCGAAGGCGCCCGCCGCCGCCAGCGTCTCCACCGCGCGCTTGTTGATCATCTTCGGATTGAGCCGGCGGGCGAAGTCCGACAGGCTGCGATAGGGGCCGCCCTCGCCGCGCGTCGCAACGAAATGGTCCACCGACTGCACGCCGATGTTCTTCAGCGCGGCCAGCGAGTAGCGGATGGCGCCGGCCTCCGTCCGGAACTCGCGGCCCGAGGCATTGACGCAAGGCGGCTTCACCGGAATTGCCAGCCTGCGCGCTTCCTGGGCGAACATGTGCAGCTTGTCGGTATTTCCCATGTCGAGCGTCATGGAAGCGGCCAGGAACTCGACGGGGAAGTTGGCCTTGAGGTAGGCGGTATGGTAGGCGACCAGGGCGTAGGCGGCCGCGTGGCTCTTGTTGAAGCCGTAGCCCGCGAACTTGTCGACCAGCTCGAAGATGAATTCCGCCTGGGCCTTGTCGACGCCATTGGCGACGGCGCCCTCGACGAAGCGGCTCTTCTCCTTGGCCATCTCCTCCTTGATTTTCTTGCCCATGGCGCGGCGCAGGATATCGGCCTGGCCGAGAGTATAGCCGGCCATGACCTGGGCGATCTGCTGGACCTGCTCCTGGTAGATGATGACGCCGTAGGTCTCCTTCAGCACCGGCTCCAGCATCGGGTGCAGGTAGTCGACCTCCTCCTGGCCGTGCTTGCGGGCGATGTAGACGGGAATGTTGTCCATCGGACCCGGCCGGTAGAGCGCGACCATGGCGATGATGTCCTCGAAGCGGTCCGGGCGCAGCTTGCGCAGGCTGTCGCGCATGCCCGTGCTTTCCAGCTGGAACACGCCGACCGTATCGGCCCGTGACAGCAGCTCGTAGGAGGCGACATCGTCGAGCCCCAGGCGCTCGAGATCGAGGGTGTGCCCCCCGGCGCGGACCAGCTCGACGGCCTTCTGGATGACCGTCAGCGTCTTCAGGCCGAGGAAATCGAACTTCACCAGTCCAGCGGCCTCGACCCACTTCAGATTGAACTGGGTCGCGGGCAGGGTCGAGCGGGGATCGCGATAGAGCGGCACCAGCTCTTCGAGCGGCCGGTCGCCGATGACGACACCGGCGGCATGGGTCGAGGCGTGCCGGTAGAGCCCCTCGAGCTTCTGGGCGGTCACCAGAAGCTGCGCCACCATCGGATCGTTGTCGCGCGCCTCCTGGAGGGCCGGCTCGCCGTCGATGGCTTCGGCGAGCGTCACCGGGTTCGCCGGATTGTTGGGCACGAGCTTGCAGAGCTGATCGACCCGATTGTACGACATGCCGAGCACACGGCCGACATCGCGCAACACCGCGCGGGCCATCAGCTTTCCGTAGGTGATGATCTGCGCCACCCGGTCGGCGCCGTAGCGCTCCTGCACGTAGCGGATGACCTCGTCACGCCGGTCCTGGCAGAAATCGATGTCGAAGTCCGGCATCGACACGCGCTCGGGATTGAGGAAGCGCTCGAACAGCAGGCCGAACCGCAGCGGATCGAGATCCGTGATGGTGAGCGCATAGGCGACGAGCGAACCGGCGCCCGAGCCTCGTCCCGGACCGACGGGAATGCCCTGAGCCTTGGCCCACTTGATGAAGTCGGAGACGATCAGGAAATAGCCGGGAAAGCGCATACGCGCGATGATGCCGACCTCGTAGTCGAGCCGTTTCCAGTAGTCCTCCTCGCTCATGCCGGCGGCAGGCCCGGTCAGCTCCAGGCGACGGCGCAACCCGTCTTCCGCCTGCCGTCGCAGCTCCGCGGCTTCCGCCTCCCCCACCGCCTCCGGGCTCTCGCCGGCCTCGGCGCGCACGAACTGCGGCAGGATCGGCTTGCGACCGCGCGGGCGGAACGCGCAACGCTGCGCCACCTCGACTGTCGCCGCCACGGCCTCGGGCAGGTCCGCGAACAGCGCCGCCATTTCCGCCCGGGTCTTGAAATAGTGCTCGCGCGTCAGGCGGCGGCGGTCGTCCTGCGTGATATAGGCGCCCTCCGCGATGCACAGCAGTGCATCGTGCGCCTCGTAATCCTCGGCCGTCGCGAAATAGGGCTCGTTGGTGGCAACGATCGGCAGCTCGCCCGCGTAGGCCATGTCGAGCAGATCCGCCTCGACGCGGCGCTCGTCGGGCAGCCCGTGACGTTGCAGCTCCACGTAGAGCCTGTCGCCGGCGATGTCGTGCAGCGCCTTCAGCCGCTCGCGCGCCTTCTCGTGCTGGCCGTCGCGAAGCGCACGGTCGATCGGACCGTCCGGCCCTCCGGTCAGCACGATCAACCCTTCGGCAAGACCGGCGAGCGTGGACAGCTTGATGTGAGGCGGCTCGTTGTCCCGGGGACTGAGGTATGTGGCGCTCGAGAGTCGCATCAGATTGGCGTAGCCGGTCGCATCCTTGGCCAGCAGCACGACCCCGCCGGCCAGCTGCGCCACGGGCTCGCCCTGCCCCTTGATGTCGGCGAGCGGCCCCTCGACCCGCTCCTCGAAATCGATCTGCAGCGTGCAGCCGATGATGGGTTGTATGCCAACCGAGGCCAGTTTCTCGGAGAACTCAAGCGCGCCGAAGAGGTTCGAGGTATCGGTGAGCGCCAAGGCCGGCATGGCGTCCGCCGTCGCCAGTTTCGCCAGCCGCGCAACGGGCAGCGCCCCCTCCAGCAGGGAGTACGCGGACCGGCATCTGAGATGCACGAACGCCGGCGCGGGCGACTGTGCATCCCGACCGGCGGCTCTGGTTCGAATCGCTTGGCTCATGGTTTCAGGATGGCGTGCGCGGCGGCGTCCGCAAACCCCGTTGACGGCCCCGCGATGGCACCTTTCGACAGCTTTCGCATGTCCCTCACACGAGACTGCGTGGATCGATCTCGTTGAGGCGCCCGCCCTCGAGGCGCAGCACGCGATCCATGCCGCGGGCCAGCTCCATGTTGTGCGTGGCGATGAGCGCGGCCACGCCCTCCTGGCGGATCAGGTTAACGAGTTCCACGAACACGAGGTCGGCCGTCGCCGGATCGAGATTGCCGGTCGGCTCGTCGGCGAGGAGCAGCTTGGGATGGTTGGCGAGTGCGCGGGCGATGGCCGTGCGCTGCTGCTCGCCTCCCGACAGCTCCGCCGGTCGGTGTTGCACCCGCTCGGCGAGCCCGAGCAGCCCGAGCAGGTCCTGCGCCCGCGCCTCGGCGTCGCGGCGTCGCCGCCCCCTGATGAGCTGGGGGATGACCACGTTCTCGAGCGCGCTGAATTCGGGCAGCAACTGGTGGAACTGGTAGACGAAGCCCATCTCGGTGCGCCTGACGCGCGTCCGTTCGCCATCCGAGAGGCCGGCGTAGTCACGTCCGCCGATGAGAATGGCGCCGCTGTCGGGCGTCTCCAGCAGTCCGGCCACGTGCAGCAGCGTCGACTTGCCGGCGCCCGACGGCCCCACCAGTGCCACCGCCTCGCCCGGGTTGAGCACGGCGGAGGCCCCGGCCAGCACGTCGATGCGGCGCGGCCCCTGTCGGAACGTCCGCACCAGATTGCGCAGCTCGAGGGCGGGGCCCGGTCGCATGTCCATGACCACCTACTCGTATCGCAAGGCTTCGACGGGATCGAGCCGCGCCGCCCGCAACGACGGATAGAGCGTCGCCAGGATCGACAGCGTCATCGCCATGACGACGATGCCGATGGTCTCCCGCACGTTGATCTGGGCCGGCATGCGCGAGAGATAGTAGACGGACGCATCGAAGATGTTCGTCGACGTCAGCATCGACACGAACTGGCGGATCTCCTCGATGTAGCGGCAGAAGACGACACCGAGCACGAGCCCCGCCAGCGTGCCGACGATGCCGATCGAGGCCCCGGTGATGAGGAACACGCGCATCACCGCGCCCCGCGTCGCCCCCATCGTGCGGAGGATGGCGATATCGCGCCCCTTGTCCTTCACCAGCATCATCATGCCGGAGATGATGTTGAGCGCCGCCACCAGCACGATCAGCGACAGGATGATGAACATGACGTTGCGCTCGACCTCGAGCACGGTGAAGAAACTCGAGTTGCGCTGTCGCCAGTCGGTGATCATGGCGCTCGGACCGGCCGCGGCCTTCACCGGCGCCGCCATCTGCGCGACCCTTTCGGGGTCGTCCACCACCAGCTCCAGCATCTGAACCGTGGCGGGATGATTGAAATAGCGCTGAGCCTCACCGAGCGGCATGTAGACGATGCTGCGATCGTACTCGGACATGCCCAGCTCGAAGATCGCCGCGACCTTGTAGCGCTTGATGCGCGGCGCCACGCCGAATGGCGTCCGTGCGCCCCGCGGCGACACGAGCGTGACGCCGTCACCGAGTCGCACACGCAGCGCGTCGGCGAGGCGGATGCCGATGGCGATGCCCTCGCCGCTGGCGAAGCCGTCGAGCGTGCCGAACCGCACGTTCTTCGCCACCAGCGGCGTCCTCTTGAGGTCGGCTTCCGAAATGCCGCGCACGAGCGCGCCGAAGGCCTGCACGGGCGAGGAGATCATGACCTGCCCCTCGATCAGCGGCACGGCATGCTTGACGCCGGGTACCTTGGCGAGGCGCGCGCTCATGTCGGCGTAGTCGGTGAAATCGTCACCGACCTTGTAGACGATGATGTGGCCGTTGAGGCCGAGGATCTTGGCGAAGAGCTCGCTGCGGAAACCATTCATCACGGCCATGACGATGATGAGCGTCGCCACGCCCAGCATGATGCCGACGAACGAAAAGCCGGCAATGACCGAGATGAAGCCTTCCTTGCGCCGGGCGCGCAGATAGCGCAGCGCCAGCATCCATTCGAAGGCGGCAAACGGCCGAGTCTCCACGAGCGGCTCGGCTCGTGCGCGCTGCTGCATCGTCCGTGTCGACGTCATGCACCTGTCCCCGCACCTCTGGCGGCGCCGCGCTGCGACCGCCCTTGTGACAGCGCCCGCGGCACTCCCCCGCGCCTGAAGCGCCTACCGCACCGCCAGCTCGGACTGCACCTGCGAGACGACGCGCGCGATGGCCGCCTCGAGCGAGACGGTCTCGCGCGCCCCGGCGCGGCGCGCCTTGATCTCCACCTCGCCGCTCTTCAGGCCCTTCGGACCCACGACGACCTGGAGCGGCAGCCCGATCAGATCCATGCTGGTGAACTTTGCGCCAGCCCGCTCGTCGGTATCGTCGTAGAGCACCGAAACGCCCGCCCGCGCGAGCGCCTCGTAAATCGTCTGACAGGCCGCATCCGTCGCCGCGTCGCCGGACTTGAGGTTGATCAGCCCGACATGGAACGGCGCCACGCTCATCGGCCAGATGATGCCAGCCGCATCGTGGCTGGCCTCGATAATGGCGCCGACGAGACGCGATACACCGATGCCGTAGGAGCCCATCTGCACCGTGATCATCTTCCCGTCTGCACCCTGGACGCGACAGCCCATCGACTCTGAGTACTTGGTGCCGAAGAAGAAAATATGGCCGACCTCGATCCCGCGCGCCGACACTTGGCGCTCTGCCGGCACATCCTTGTCGAAGCGGGCGACATCGTGCTTCTCGTCCGTCGCCGCGTAGGGCGTCGTCCAGTCCTTGACGATCGCCGAGAGGTCCTTGTCATAGTCGATGTCGGCCGAAGGCGGCGCCTTCTCGACCATCTGCCGGTCGCAGAACACCTGGCTTTCGCCGGTTTCCGCCAGGATGATGAACTCGTGGCTGAGATCACCGCCGATCGGTCCGGTATCGGCGGCCATCGGGATGGCCTTGAGCCCCATGCGCGCGAACGTTCTGAGGTACGACACGAACATGCGGTTGTAGGCGTGCCGGGCCGCCTCGACCGTGAGGTCGAACGAGTAGGCGTCCTTCATGAAGAACTCGCGGCCGCGCATCACGCCGAAACGCGGGCGGACCTCGTCACGGAACTTCCACTGGATGTGATAGAGGTTGCGCGGAAGATCCTTGTACGACTTCACGCTGTCGCGGAAAATCTGGGTGATGAGCTCCTCGTTGGTCGGCCCGTACAGCATCTCCCGCTCGTGCCGGTCGAGTATGCGCAGCATTTCCTTGCCGTAGTCGTCGTAGCGCCCGCTCTCGCGCCAGATCTCGGCGGACTGGATCGTCGGCATCAACAGCTCGATGGCGCCGGCGCGGTCCTGTTCCTCGCGCACGATCTGCTCGATGCGGCGCAGCACGCGATACCCCAGGGGCAGCCACGAATAGATGCCTGCGCTCGCTTGCCGCACCATGCCCGCACGCAGCATGAGCTGGTGGGAAATGATCTCCGCCTCCTTCGGCGTCTCGCGCAGAACGGGCAGGAAAAATCGGGACAATCGCATGATGTCGGGGCCTCGATGGCGGGCATTGACCGGAGCTACGCCCATCCTCCCGGTCCGATGCGCTGGGGGCGGCATCCTGGCCTAATAGCCAGTTCCCCGACGCGAGGCAATCCCGCCCGTCGCGACCGCCCGCGCAGCGCTGGATATCCTCGAATTTGCCGCAGTGCAGCATAGGTAAGGGATGACAGCTTGTCGCCATCCCGTTACACTCCGCCCTGTCGAAAAAAAAGGGCCGTAGCTCGGAGTAGCGAGCGGTGGATGCCCAGGTCTAGGGAGACACTATCCGCTGATCGGCGCTGTCAAGAACGCCGGCCGGGGATACCCATCACAAGCGTGTGCGGGCAGTGCATGCCCGCGTGGTGTCTGCATATGATGGGCAGATATAAGCACAAAGATTGCATCGGGCCGATGACGGCCCATTTTTTTTGTCGAAATCCGGCCCTGCTCAGCCCCCGAACAGCTCGATGCCGATCCAGCGGTCGACCATGGTGGCCATCGTCGGGTTGCGAAGCAGCAGGAAGACCGCGGCGTAGATGACGCCGGATACGAGCGTATTGATCACCACGACGCGGCCGATGGGAAACGTCTGCGGTGCGCTCGCCGGCGTGCCATCGACGACCGTGCCGGCCTCCCCCTGCGTCCTCACGCCGAAGGGCAGAACCGCGAACAGCGTGATCCACCACACCACGATATAAATGGCAATCGCCAGGGCAATGCTCATACGCCCGCGTCCTCCCTCAGGCCTGCTCGAGCTCGACCAGGGTTCCCAGGAAATCCTTGGGATGGAGGAACAGCACGGGCTTGCCGTGGGCGCCGATCTTCGGCTCCCCGTCCCCCAGCACCCGCGCGCCGCCCGCCTTGAGCTGGTCGCGCGCCGCCCGGATGTCCGCCACCTCGTAGCAGACGTGATGGATACCACCCTCGGGGTTCCGCTCCAGGAAGCGCGCGATGGGCGAGTTGGCGCCAAGCGGCTCGAGCAGCTCGATCTTGGTGTTCGGTAGAGTGATAAAGACCGTCGTGACGCCATGATCCGGCTGCGCCACGGCCTCCGACACCTCGGCGCCCAGCGTCTCGCGGTAGAGTGCCGCCGCCTTGGCCATGTCGGGAACGGCGATGGCGACGTGGTTCAAACGTCCAAGCATGTGGCTCCTCGCGCAGTCCTGGTTGCCCCGTGCGCACTATCGGCCAGCGGCGCCCGGCCGCCAAAGCGGTATCTTGTAGCGGATATTGCCGCGTCCCGCCTCAAATACGGGTCAGCAGCACCTTGCAGATGGGTTTCTTGCCCCAGACCTCGGCGACCGCTGCCCGCGCAGCGCGGCGAACGGCCTCCGTCACCAGGCCTGCATCGCGGCGGCGCTCGCGCTTGATGCCCTTGAGCGTGCCCTCGACGACATCCAGCACGCGATCCTCGAGCATCTCGCCGTCCGCCAGCTCGTTCGGAACGCCGTCGAACGCCACCTCCGGCTCCGCCAGCACCTCGCCCTGCCGCGACAGCACCAGAGACACCACGACGATGCCGACGAGCGCCAAGCGGCGGCGCTCCCTGACCGGCCCCTCGCCCGAGGGAACGATCAGCCGGCCATCGCGGAAGAGCCGTCCCGACGGCGCCTCGTCGATGCGCTCCGGCGTACCGGGCGCCAGCCGGATCATCTCGCCGTTGTACACGACCTCGACATGCGGCACGCCGGCCGCTCGCGCCAACTCGGCATGTGCAGCGAGGTGGCGGGCTTCCCCGTGCATCGGGATCGCCACGCGCGGCCGGCACCACGCGTACATGCGCTTGAGCTCCTCGCGGCGCGGATGGCCCGTCACGTGCACGAGCCCGTCGGTGTCCGTCAGCACGCGGCAGCCGCGCCGCGTCAGCAGGTTCTGGATCCTGCCGACCGACTTTTCATTGCCGGGGATCGTGCGCGACGAGAAGATCACGAGATCATCCTTGCCGAGGGCGATATCGGGGTGCGTCCCCTCGGCGATGCGGGCCATGGCCGCGCGGGACTCACCTTGGCTGCCGGTGCACAGCGCCACCACCTCGTGGGCCGCCTGATATTCGAACTCGCGCTGGTCGAGCACCTCGAGCGAACGCGGCAGATACCCCGTCTCCTTGGCCACCTCGATGATGCGATGCATGGCACGTCCGGCGATGACGAGCCGGCGCCCAGCGGCCCGCGCAGCCTCCGCCACCGCCAGCACGCGGCCGACATTCGAGGCGAACGTGGTGATGGCCACGCGCCGCGGCGCCTCGCGCACCAGTTTCGCCAGTGTGCTCGCAACCTCCCGCTCGGACGGCGAGATGCCCTCCCGCATGGCGTTGGTCGAATCGCACACGAGAACGTCGATGCCCGCCCGCCCGAGCGCATCGAGGCGGGCGGAATCCGTCGGCGGCCCCGTGACGGGCGTCGCATCGATCTTCCAGTCGCCGGTGTGCAGCACCATGCCATGCGGGGTACGGATCGCCAGCGCATTCGGCTCGGGGATGGAATGCGCCATCGTCACCAGCTCGATCTCGAACGGGCCGAGCGTCACACGCCCGCCGATCGGCAGCTTGTGGATCGGTATCGGAAGCCGCACACCGTTCTCGGCCATCTTGGCCTTGAGCAGGCCCACGGTGAACGGCGTGGCGTAGACCGGCACCTTCAGACGCGGCCACAGATCGAGCACCGCGCCGAAATGGTCCTCATGGGCATGCGTCAGCACGATGCCGAGCAGGTTCTGGCGCTCCTCCTCGATGAAGCGCAGGTCCGGCAGGATCACGTCGACGCCGGGATCGAACTCACCTTCGGGAAAGGTGATGCCGAGGTCCACCATCAGCCATTGCCGCCGCTGCTCCGGACCGCAGCCGTAGAGGTAGACGTTCATGCCGATCTCACCGGCGCCCCCGAGCGGCAGGTAAACCAGCTCGTCGGCGTCGTGCCGTGCCTTAGTCCGTTCCGCCACCTAACACCTCATCACCGTCATTGCGCGCCGCCGTGCTTCAGGTGGCGGGGTCCGCGCCCATCCCGAGCGACACATCGCCGTACGTCACCCGCCGCGGCTCTCCCCGCCCCTCATCCAGCAATAGGCTGCCGTCCTCCGCCAACCCGGCGAAGCGGCCGCTCAACCGCGTCTCCCCGGCATTGACGGAGAGCGCCACGCCACGCGCCATGCCCCTCTCGAGCCACGCCTGCCGGACCGTTGCAAAGCCCTGTCCGAGCCGCCAGTGGCCGCGCCACTCCTGGAGCCGCCGGGCAATCAAGGTGAGCATAGTCTCCGCCGACGCGGCGATGCCATGCTCCTTTAGAGAGGTGGCGCCCCCCGCGGCAAGCTCCGGCCGGCCCACGACATTGAGGCCGATCCCGACGACCGCCGCGAAACCGCGCCCCCCCGGCTCCGCCATGCTCTCGACGAGAATGCCGCCGAGCTTGGCGTTCGCGACGAGGATGTCATTCGGCCATTTGAGTTGCAGCTCGGCCAGGTCCCGTCCCGCGCTGACATCGCGAACCGCATCGATGACGGCCACGCCCGCCAGCAGGGGAATCTGCGGCGCGACCATGAGCGGCGCCGGCACGCGAAAGAGATGGCTCGCAAAGAGATTGCCGGCCACGGACTGCCAGATCCGTCCGCTGCGCCCCTTGCCCGCGCTCTGTCGCCCCGCGCGGACCCACAGCTCGCCGGCATCGCCTTGCGCCGCCAGCGCCATCGCAACCTCGTTTGTCGAGGTCACCTCGTCATGAACGAGGAGCCGCACACCCCCGGGCCATGTCGCGCCCGGCAGACGATCGCTCACACTCAAAGCAGCGACCTGGCGGCACTGGTGGCGGCCGACAGCAATGGCGAGACGATCAGCGCGAACAGCAACACGAAGGCCCCGGTCACGCCGACCACCATCGAGACCTTCGCCGGCACCGGCTCGAAGGGCTCCTTCGGCTCGTCGAAGAACATGATCTTGATGATGCGCAGGTAATAGTAGGCGCCGACGACGCTGGTGAGCACGCCGAGCACAGCCAGCGGATAGAAGCCGACCTTCACGGCCGCGATGAAGATATAGAACTTGGCGAAAAAGCCGGCGAGCGGCGGAATGCCGGCGAGCGAGAACATGAGCATGGCCAGCATGAAGGCGAGGGGCAGGTTGGTGCGCGAGAGGCCGGCGAGCTCGTCGATCTCCTCGACCATGCCATCATTGCGTCGCATCGCCAGGATGCAGGCGAAGGCGCCGAGGCTCATCACGACGTAGACGGCGAGATAGAGCAGCACGCCCGTGACGCCCTCGCGGCTCGCCGTCGCCAGCCCGACCAGCGCATAGCCCATGTGTCCGATGGAGCTATAGGCCATCAGGCGTTTGATGTTGGTCTGCCCGATAGCCGCGAAGGCGCCGAGCAGCATCGAGGCGACAGACAGGAAGAAGACGATCTGCTGCCACTGCGGTGCGACGCTCGGGAAGGCCGTCATCACCACGCGCATGAACAGCGCCATGGCCGCCACCTTCGGAGCCACCGAGAAGAACGCGGCGACCGGTGTCGGCGCGCCCTCGTAGACGTCCGGCGTCCACATGTGGAACGGCACCGCCGAGATCTTGAAGGCGAGCCCGACGAGCAGGAACACGAGGCCGAACACGAGCCCGATGTTGTGGCCGCCCGTCTTGGCGGCGGCGGCGATGTCGACGAACGCCGTCGAGCCGGTGAAACCGTAGATCAGCGAGGCGCCGTAGAGCAGCATTCCCGACGACAGCGCGCCGAGCACGAAGTACTTGAGGCCCGCCTCGCTCGAGCGCAGCGAATCCCGGCGAATGGCCGCCAGCACGTAGAGCGCCAGGCTCTGCAGCTCCAGGCCGAGATAAAGCGCGATGAGATTGCCCGCCGAGACCATCATCATCATGCCGGCGACCGACAACAGGACGAGCACCGGATACTCGAATACGCCGCCGCGCGTCTGGCGGAAGTAGTCGAGCGACAGGACGAGCGCGCCGATCGTCGACAGCACGACCACCAGCTTCACGAACCGGCCGAAGCCGTCCACCACGAAGGCGCCGGAGAAGACCGACTGCGGGGCCCCGTGCTGGCGGATCAGCAGCACGGCAGCGACGCCGAGCACCGCCATCGCCAGCCACGTGATCGTCTCCGCCATGTCGCGCCGCGAAAAGACGCCGAGCATCAGCAGCGCCATGGCGCCCACGACGATCACCAGCTCGGGCGCCAGCGCGCTAAAGGGGAGGATGTGCGAGATCTGCATCGCTGACCTTCATTTCACCGCATGCCAACGCGCGAGCCGGCGCTGACCGCCATCTCGAAATTGGTCACGAGCTTCTTCACAGATGTTGCGGTCACGTCGAGGATCGGCGCGGGGTAGAACCCGAGCAGCACCACCAGGATCACCAGCGGCGCTAGAACGGCGATTTCCCGCGGCGTCACGTCGGTGATGCTGCGCAGCGCCGCCTTCTCGATCTTGCCGTAGATGACCCGCCGATAAAGCCAGAGTGCGTAGGCGGCCGACAGCACCACGCCCGTCGTCGCCAGGAATGCCGCCCAGGTGTTCGCCCGGAAGGCGCCGACCAGCGTCAGGAACTCGCCGACGAAACCGCTGGTGCCGGGCAGGCCGACATTCGCCATGGTGAAGACCATGAAGCAGAAGGCGTAGATCGGCATCCGGTGCACGAGCCCGCCGTAGGCTGCGATCTCGCGCGTATGGAGGCGGTCGTAGAGCACGCCGACGCACAGGAACAGCGCACCCGACACCAGGCCGTGCGAGAGCATCTGGAAGATGCCGCCCTCGACGCCCTGGACCTTGAACGAGAAGATGCCGAGCGTCACGAAGCCCATGTGTGCGACCGACGAATAGGCGATGAGCTTCTTGATGTCCTCCTGCGCCAGGGCGACGAGCGAGGTGTAGATGATCGCCACCACCGACAGCGCGAACACGAAGGGCGCCAGATCGGCCGATGCGAGCGGGAACATCGGCAGCGAGAAGCGCAGGAATCCGTAGCCGCCCATCTTCAGCAGGATGCCGGCCAGGATCACCGAGCCGGCCGTCGGCGCCTCCACGTGCGCGTCCGGCAGCCAGGTGTGCACCGGCCACATCGGCAGTTTCACAGCGAACGACGCAAAGAAGGCCAGCCAGAGCAGAGTCTGCATACCGCGCCCGATCTCGATGCCCAATACGGTCAAGGGCGTCGCCGGGAACTTGTAGGCCAGGAGCTGCACGATGTCGGTGGTGCCCGCCTGCCA
The DNA here is from genome assembly GCA_041397725.1 of Hyphomicrobiaceae bacterium. Taxonomy (GTDB): domain Bacteria; phylum Pseudomonadota; class Alphaproteobacteria; order Rhizobiales; family Hyphomicrobiaceae; genus JAGRKR01. The sequence goes on from JAWKVZ010000001.1 coordinate 277,991, forward strand.
GTACATCGCCATCATGGCGATCAGCATCAGCACGCTGCCGAGCAGCGTGTAGAGGAAGAACTTGAAGCTGGCGTACACGCGCCGGGCGCCACCCCACACGCCGATGATGAGGAACATCGGAATGAGGCCCGCCTCGAAGAAGAGGTAGAAGAGCACGAGATCGAGCGCGCAGAACACGCCGATCATCAGCGTCTCCAGCACCAGGAAGGCGATCATGTACTCCTTGACGCGCTCGGTCACCGACGTCCAGCTCGCCAGGATGCAGAGCGGCATCAGGAACGTCGTCAGGATGACGAACAGCATGGAGATGCCATCGACCCCCATCTTGTACCTGATGGTGCCGCCGATCCAGGCCCGATCCTCCACGAACTGGAAGTCGGGGCTCTTCTTGTCGAAGGCGTACCAGATCAGCAGCGAGACGCCGAAGGTCAGCAACGTCGTCCAGAGCGCAGCGAACCGCGCATTGCCCTCCGCCTCGCGCGGCAGGAAGCAGATGAAGGCCACACCGACCAGCGGCAGGAAGGTGACGACCGAGAGAATGGGCCAGTCGAAGCTCATTTCGGCGCTCCACCTGCGAACATGAAGTAGGTGATGATGACGGCGAGCCCGATCAGCATGGCGAAGGCGTAGTGATAGACATAGCCGCTCTGAAGCTTGACCACCCGCCCGGTCACATCGAGCACACGGGCCGCGATGCCGTTGGGGCCGAGGCCGTCGATGATGCGCCCGTCACCCACCTTCCAGAGCACGCGACCGAGCCAGCGGGCGGGCTTCACGAAGATGGCGTTGTAGAGCTCGTCGAAGTACCACTTGTTCAGGAGGAACAGGTAGATCGGCCGGAACGTCTTGGCGGTCGCGCCCGGCAGCCACGGCGCCACCATGTAGAAGAGGTAGGCGAGCGCCAGTCCGCCGGCCATAGCCGCAAACGGCATGACGCCGACCCAGCTCGGCACGTGGTGCATGGCCTCGATGATGTGGTTGCTCTCGCCCTCGAAAATCGCCTTGTCCCAGAATCCCTTGTAGCCCTCGCCGATGAACCGGTACTTGAAGGCGAAGCCCGCCACGATCGCGCCGAGCGCCAGCACACCGAGCGGCACGAGCATGATCAGCGGGCTTTCGTGCGCGTGCTTGTAAGCCTCGGGCTCGGCGCGCGTCTTGCCGTGGAAGGTCATGAACATCAGCCGCCAGGAATAGAACGACGTCAGGAAGGCCGCGACGACGAGCAGCCAGAAGGCAGTGCGCGCCACGGGATTGGTCGCCGCATACGTCGCTTCGATGATCGCATCCTTGGAGTGGAAGCCGGCGAAACCGATGACGTAGGGGATGCCGACTCCGGTCAGGGCCAGCGTTCCGACCAGCATCATGAGCCATGTCGCCCGGAGCTTGCCGGCGAGGCCGCCCATGTTGCGCATGTCCTGCTCGTGATGCATGGCGTGGATCACGGAGCCTGCGCCGAGGAACAGCAGGGCCTTGAAGAAGGCATGCGTGAAAAGATGGAATATGCCGGCCGCATAAGCCCCGACGCCGCACGCCGCGAACATGTAGCCGAGCTGCGAGCACGTCGAATAGGCGATGACGCGTTTGATGTCGTTCTGCACGAGCCCGACGGTGGCAGCAAAGAACGCCGTGGCGGCGCCGACGGCCGTGATGACGGTCAGCGCCGTCTGCGACTGCTCGAACATCGGCGACAGTCGGGCGACCATGAAGACGCCGGCCGTCACCATCGTCGCGGCATGGATCAGCGCAGAAACGGGCGTCGGCCCCTCCATGGCATCCGGCAGCCACGTGTGCAGCAGAAGCTGCGCCGACTTGCCCATGGCGCCCATGAAGAGCAGCAGGCAGATGACGGTCATCACGTCCAGCTCCCAGGACAGGAACTGCATCGTCTTGCCGGCCTGCGCCTTGGCCGCCAGGAAGACCGTGTCGAAATCGATCGAGCCGAACACTGCGAAGATCGCGAAGATGCCGAGTGCGAAGCCGAAATCACCGACCCGGTTGACGACGAACGCCTTGATGGCGGCCGCGTTCGCTTCGGGCTTGTCGTACCAGAAGCCGATCAGCAGGTAGGACGCGAGGCCGACACCCTCCCAGCCGAAGAACAGCTGGAGGAAATTGTTGGCCGTCACCAGCGAGAGCATGGCGAATGTGAACAGCGACAGGTAGGCGAAGAAGCGCGGGCGATGCGGATCCTCGTGCATGTAGCCGATCGAGTAGAAGTGCACGAGCGCCGACACGGTGTTGACCACCACCAGCATGACCGCCGTGAGCGTATCGATGCGGATCGACCAGATCACGTCCAGCTCGCCCGACGTCACCCAGCGCAGGATCGGCTCGCGCGCCGTCTCACCGACGTAGCCGACCCGCCAGAGCGCGATCCACGACAGCACCGCGGCGATGCCGACGAGCGAGCTCGTGACGATCTCCGTCGGACGCGGACCCATGAGCCGCCCGAAAAAGCCGCCGAGCAGCGCGCCGAGCAACGGCAGGAACAGGATCGCCTGGTAAAGCATGTCAGATCCGCCCTCAGCCCTTCATCATGTTGATGTCTTCGACGGCGATGGAGCCGCGGTTGCGGTAGTAGACGACGACGATGGCGAGGCCGATCGCCGCCTCCGCCGCCGCGACGGTAAGCACGAAGAGCGCGAACACCTGTCCGACGAGATCATTGAGGAAGGCGGAGAACGCCACGAGATTGATGTTGACGGCCAGCAGCATGAGCTCGACCGACATCAGGATGACGATCACGTTCTTCCGGTTGAGGAAGATGCCGAAGATGCCAATCGTGAACAGCAGCGCCGCGACCGTCAGGTAGTGACCGAGGCCAATCGTCAATAGATCCACGGGGCAAGCCCTCCCGACCGTCTCATCGTCTCAGGTCCTCAGTTGCGCGGCTCGTTGCTCGGCATCACGGCGCCGCCGGGGGCCACCTTGACCAGCTCCATGCTGTCTTCCGGACGGCGCGCCACTTGTGCGGCGATCGACTGGCGCTTGACGCCCGCCTTGTGCCGGAGCGTCAGCACGATGGCGCCGATCATGGCCACGAGCAGGATGAGGCCCGCCGCCTGGAAGAAGTAGATGTAGTCGGTGTAGATGATCCGCCCGAGCGCGCGGGTATTGGAGATGCCCGCCCCGGCCGGGGGTATCGACGACTTCACGGTTGCGACGATCGCCGGCTTGAAGACCCAGGCGCCGACCACCATCACGAGCTCCGCCGCGAGCACGAGGCCGACGAGCGCACCGAGCGGCGCGTTGCGAATGAAGCCGGCCCGCAGCGCCGCGAAATCCACGTCCAGCATCATGACCACGAACAGGAAGAGCACGGCCACCGCGCCGACGTAGACGACGATCAGCAGCATCGCCAGGAATTCCGCGCCCAGCAGCACGAACAGCCCCGCGGCGTTGAAAAAGGTCAGGATCAGGAACAACACCGCATGCACGGGATTGCGCGCGAGGACCACAATGATGCCGGAGGCCACGGCCAACCCGGCGAACAGGTAGAAGAAAGCCGCCGTCAAGACCATTTCGTCCTGCCACCCCGTGTCATCGGCCGCTCCGGCCATCCCTTACGTCCGCCCAGGCGGTCCGGACGGGCCGGTCTGAGCGGGCGCTTGCATCGGTCCGCCGCCTCGCCCGCCGCCCCATCGGGGCCGGCGCTGGCTCGGGCCGCGTACCCTTCGTTCCGTGCCGGCGGCTTGCGCCCCGGCGACACCGGCCTCTCAGCGATACTTCGCGTCGAGCGCCATGTTCTTCGCGATCTGCCGCTCCCAGCGATCGCCGTTGGCGAGGAGGCGAGCCTTGTCGTAGTACAGCTCCTCACGCGTTTCCGTCGCGAACTCGAAATTCGGCCCCTCGACGATGGCGTCGACCGGGCAGGCCTCCTGACAGAGCCCGCAGTAGATGCACTTGACCATGTCGATGTCGTAGCGGGTCGTGCGTCGCGTGCCGTCGTTGCGCCGCGGCCCGGCCTCGATGGTGATCGCCTGCGCCGGACAGATCGCCTCGCACAGCTTGCAGGCGATGCAGCGCTCCTCGCCGTTCGGATAGCGCCTCAACGCATGCTCGCCGCGAAAGCGCGGGCTGAGCGGTCCCTTCTCGAAGGGGTAGTTGAGGGTCGCCTTCGGCTTGAACATGTAGCGCATCGACAGGAAGAACGCCGAGACGAACTCCTTCAGGAAGAGCGACTTGACGGCCTGGGCGACGCTCATCGGTTCACCTGCTGCTCTCAAAGGCCCGCCGCCTGCACGGCGACGTAGACGACGATGGGAATAATGATCAGGTCGACATAGGCGACCATCCGCAGCAGCCCGGCGATCCGCCGCCCCTGCTCGGTCGGGTTGGTCTTCTCGACATTCGCCGCGATCTTGCCGATCACGAACAGCATGACCACCGCGGCCACGACGGAAAGCAGTGCCAGCTTCAGCGCCAAGCTCACGGTGCCAGCCCTCCGAAATGCAGAACACCGGCCACCACGACGACCATGAACAGCGACAGCGGCAGGAACACTTTCCAGCCCAGGCGCATGAGTTGGTCGTACCGGTAGCGCGGCACGAACGCCTTGACCATCGAGAACATGAAAAAGACGATGCAGATCTTCAGCACGAACCAGAAGATGCCCGGCAGCCAGTTGAACGGCGCCACGTCGAAGGGCGGCAGCCAGCCGCCGAGGAACAGGATGGTCGTCAGCGCGCACATGGTGACGATCGCCACGTACTCGCCGAGCATGAACAGCAGATACGGGGTGGACGAGTACTCCACCATGAAGCCCGCGACGAGCTCGGATTCCGCTTCCGGCAGATCGAAGGGCGGCCGGTTGGTCTCCGCCAGCGCCGAGATGAAGAAGATCACGAACATCGGGAACAGCGGCAGCCAGAACCAGTTGAGGAAACCATAGCTGCCCTGCTGGGCTTTGACGATGTCGCTCAGATTGAGCGAGCCGACGCACAGCAGCACCGTGATGATCACAAAACCGATGGAGACCTCGTACGACACCATCTGGGCCGCCGAACGCAGGCTGCCGAGGAACGGGTATTTCGAGTTCGACGCCCAGCCGCCCATGATGATGCCGTAGACGCCGAGCGACGAGATGGCGAGGATGTAGAGGATGCCGACGTTGATGTCGCTGATCACCCAGCCGTCGGCCACCGGAATGACCGCCCAGGCCGCCAGCGCCAGGACCGAGCTTGCAAGGGGCGCGAGCAGGAAGATCGTCTTGTCGGCGCCGGCCGGAATGATCGGCTCCTTCAGTACGAACTTCAGCAGATCTGCGAACGATTGCAGCAGGCCGAACGGGCCGACGACGTTGGGGCCGCGACGCATCTGCACCGCCGCCCAGATCTTGCGGTCGGCATAGAGCAGGTAGGCGATCAGAACCAGCAACCCCACGAGCAGCGCCACGCTCGCCAGGGCAGGCAGCAGGAAGTACTGCCAGAGCGCCGTGCCGTACTCGGTCCAGAACGCTGTGATCCGCTCAACCATGAGTCCCGGTCGCCCCCTGCCCCTGGGATTTCACCAGCGCGCTCAGCTCCGCCATGATCTGCGACGCCCGTGCGATCGGATTGGTGAGGTAGTAGTCCGCAATGGCAGCCGCGAACGGCTCGCCGGCGAGCGCGCCGCCCGTCTTGGCCGCCGCCTCCACCCCTGCAAGCCCGCCGTTCGCGATCTCATCGACCTCCGCCAGATGCGGCAACTCCGCCGTCAGCGCGCGCCGCAGCGCCGCCTCGGTGTCGAAGGGCAGCGGCTGGCCGAGCGCGCCGGACAAGGCCCGCACGATCGACCAATCCGGCTTCGCATCACCCGGCGGGAAAACGGCCTGGGCCGTCATCTGCACGCGCCCTTCGGTGTTCACGTAGATGGCGCTCTTTTCGGTGTAGGCCGCACCCGGCAGGATGACGTCGGCACGGTGGGCGCCGGCATCGCCATGCGTGCCCTGATAGACGACAAATGCCTTGCCGAAACGCTCCATGGCGAGATCGTCGACGCCGAGCAGATAGACGACATCGAGGTCGCCGCGCCCCGCAGCCGCCACCTGCCCCGCGGTGTCGAGCCCCTTATCGGCCGGCACGAACCCGAGATCGAGCCCGCCGACGCGCGACGCGGCCGTGTGCAGCACGTTGAAGGCGCTCCAGCCGGCTTCGGCATCGGCGGCCGCCGCAAGGGCGATGCCGGCGGTGGCGGCCAGGATGGCGCGCCCGTCGGCACGGTTCAGCGCCGCCTCGCCGACGATCACCAGAGGCCGCTTCGCCTCCTTCAGAACGGCTGAGAAGCTGTGACGGCCGTCGGCGATCTCGGCGAGCGTCTGCGGGCCGGCGCCGAGGTAGTCGACGGGATAGGTGAGATCGGCCTTCTGGCCGACGAGCCCCACTTTCAGGCCGCCCTGCCGCCAGCGTTTGCGGATGCGTGCATTGAGCACCGCCGCCTCGCGCCGGGGATTGGTGCCGACGAGCAGGATCGCGTCGGCAGCTTCGATGCCGGCGATGGTCGTGTTGAAGAGATAGCTTGAACGGCCGAGTCGCGGATCGAGACAGGAGCCGGCCGGGCGGCAATCCACATGCGGCGAGCCGAGGCCGCGCGCGAGCTGGCGCAAGGCATACATGTCCTCGACGCCGGCGAGATCTCCCGCGATGAAGCCGGATCGTGCACCGCCGGCCGCCTTGAGCCGCTCGCCAACCAAGGCGAGCGCCTCGTCCCATGACGCGGGCCGCAGGCGGCCGTCGTGGCGCACGTAGGGCTGATCGAGCCGCTGCGTCCTCAGCCCGTCGGCGACATAGCGCGTCTTGTCCGAGATCCATTCCTCGTTCACGACGTCGTTGTTGCGCGGCAGGATGCGCATCACCTCACGCCCGCGCGCATCCACCCGGATGGCCGAGCCGACAGCGTCCATGACGTCGATGCTCTCGGTCTTGCGCAACTCCCAGGGCCGCGCCGCGAAAGCATACGGCCGCGACGTCAGCGCGCCGACCGGGCAGAGATCGATGACGTTGGCCGACAGCTCCGACAGCAGGCCGCGCTCGAGGTAGGTGGTAATCTCCATGTCCTCGCCACGGCCGATCGCGCCCAGCTCCTCGACGCCGGCCACCTCGGTCATGAAGCGAACGCACCGCGTGCAGTGGATGCAGCGGGTCATCATCGTCTTGATCAGCGGCCCGAGGTACTTGTCCTCGACGGCGCGCTTGTTCTCGTCGTAGCGCGAGCCGCCGATCCCATAGCCCATGGCCTGGTCCTGCAGGTCGCACTCCCCGCCCTGATCGCAGATAGGACAATCGAGCGGGTGATTGATGAGCAGGAACTCCATCACGCCTTCCCGCGCCTTCTTCACGGTCGGCGACAGGGTCATGATGGCGGGCGGCGCACCGTCCTTGCCGGGCCTGAGGTCGTTGACGCCCATGGCGCAGGAGGCAACAGGCTTCGGCATGCCGGCGACCTCGACCAGGCACATGCGGCAGTTGCCGGCGATCGACAGGCGCTCGTGGTAGCAGAAGCGGGGGATTTCAACTCCGGCCTGCTCGCAGGCTTGCAGAAGAGTGATGCCGTCCTCGACCTCGATCTCCTGGCCGTCGATGATCAGTCGCTTCGCCATTGACTTCCTCGAGCTGCGAGCCGCGCGGCGTTGTAGCAGGTCTGCCGTGGCCGCCCAAATCTCGACACGTTTCCTACACGTGCTCGTCCACAGATGCTAGGGGCCGTCGCACCATTTGCCCCATCGAGATCAGCACGTGGTCCTTTGGCCGCGTGCCGCAGCATCGGCACCGTCGCGCACATGCCGACGCCCCTTGCATTGCCCTCGACCGCTATTCCGCCGCAGCGGCGTGTGGTCGCTTGCCCGTCGCCCCAATCCGCTCTTCGATCACATGCCGGAAATGTCGCACCAGCCCCTGCACCGGCCAGGCGGCGGCGTCCCCCAGCGCACAGATCGTGTGTCCCTCGACCTGCTTGGTCACCTCGAGCAGAAGATCGATCTCCCGCGGCTCGGCGTGGCCGTCCGCCATGCGGGTCAGCACCCGCCACATCCAGCCGGTTCCCTCGCGACAGGGCGTACACTGGCCGCAGCTCTCGTGCTTGTAGAAATACGACAGCCGCGCGATGGCGCGGATGATGTCGGTCGACTTGTCCATCACGATCACCGCCGCCGTGCCGAGCCCGGAGCGGACCTTGACGAGCGCATCGTAGTCCATGGTGATGTCCGTGCAGACGTCGCCCGGCAGGCACGGCACGGAAGAGCCGCCGGGGATGACCGCCAGCAGGTTCTTCCAGCCGCCGCGCACACCGCCGCAGTGCTTCTCGATGAGCTCCTTCAAGGGGATGCCCATCTCCTCCTCGACAGTGCACGGCCGCTCCACGTGACCGGAAATGCAGAAGAGCTTGGTGCCGGTATTGTTTGGCTTGCCGAGACCGGCGAACCACGTCGCGCCGCGCCGCAGGATATCGGGCACCACGGCGATGCTTTCCACGTTGTTGACCGTGGTCGGTGCGCCGTAGAGGCCGCAGTTGGCGGGAAACGGCGGCTTCAGGCGCGGCTGGCCCTTCTTGCCCTCGAGGCTTTCGAGCAGCGCGGTCTCCTCGCCGCAGATGTAGGCCCCGGCGCCGTGATGCACGACGATGTCGAAATCCCAGCCATGCACGTTGTTCTTGCCGATGAGCCGCGCCTCGTAGGCCTCGTCGACGGCCGCCTGCAGACGCTCGCGCTCGCGGATGAACTCGCCGCGCACGTAGATGAAGCAGGTGTTCGCCCGCATGGCGAAGGAGGCGAGCAGGCACCCCTCGACGAGCAGATGCGGATCGTGCCGCAGGATCTCGCGATCCTTGCAGGTGCCGGGCTCCGATTCGTCGGCATTGACCACGAGATAGCTCGGCCGGCCATCCGACTGCTTCGGCATGAACGACCACTTGAGCCCCGTCGGGAAGCCGGCGCCGCCCCGTCCCCGCAGCCCCGAGGCCTTGACCTCGTTGACCACCCAGTCATGGCCCTTCTCGATGAAGGCCTTGGTGTTGTCCCAGCCGCCGCGCGCCCTGGCCCCGGCGAGACGCCAGTCGCCATGACCGTAGAGGTTCTGGAAGATGCGATCCTTGTCAGCGAGCATGCCTGCCTCTCCTCAGCCCTTGGCCGGTCCCTTGAGCGTCGTGCGACCTGCGACCGGCGCCGCGAACTGGCGATCGATCTGCGGACCCGGCTTGGGCGGCGTCCCCTTGGCGAAGCCATCGAGCAGCTTCTCCATCAATTCCGGCGTCAGGTCCTCGTAGGTGTCCTTGCCGATCTGCACGAGCGGCGCGTTGACACAGGCGCCGAGGCACTCGACCTCCTCCCACGAAAAATCCCCATCGGCCGAGAGGTGGTGCGGCTCCTTGTGGATGCGGCGCTGGCAGACGCTGCGGATGTCCTCGGCGCCGCGCAGCATGCAGGGCGTCGTGCCGCACACCTGCACGTGGGCCTTTTTCCCGACCGGCGCGAGCTGGAACATCGTGTAGAACGTCGCCACTTCGTAGACGCGGATATACGGCATCCCCAGCATGTCGCCGATCGCGCGGATGGCCGGCTCGGTCAGCCAGCCCTCCTGCTCCTGCGCCCGCCAGAGCAGAGGAATGACCGCCGAGGCCTGCTTGCCGCTCGGGTACTTGGCGATGGTCTGCTCGGCCCAGGCGAGGTTCTCGGACGAGAAGGCGAAACTCTTGGGCTGATCGGGGTGAAGGCGGCGTACGGCCATGGCTCAGGCAATCCACATGATGGCGAGGATCAGGGCGGCGAGTGGCGCCAGAAACAGCGAGACCTGCGAGTAGACCCGGAGAAGCAGCGTCCACAGCAGCCCGAAGGCGATGCCGATGAGCAGCAGCCCGAGGCCGCGGGGCGGATCGAAGCTGAAGACGACGAGATCGAACAGCAACGCCACGACGACGGCGACCAGGCCGATGCCGCGCGTCACCACCGGCTGCTCCTCCTGCATGGCGCCCATCGGCAATCCCTGCACCTCGGCGTACCAGCGGTACAGGAACAGGCTTAGCCCCCAACCGAGGGCGCTCACCGCGAGGAGCCAGGTGATGGTCTGTGTTGTCATCGGTCGATCTCCCCGAAAACGACATCGAGCGAGCCAATAATGGCGGAAACGTCCGCCAGCAGATGTCCTCGTCCCATGAAGTCCAGCGCCGCCAGGTGGGCAAAGCCGGGCGCACGGATCTTGCACCGATAGGGCTTGTTCGATCCATCCGACACCAGATAGACGCCGAACTCGCCCTTTGGCGCCTCCACGGCAGCGTACACCTCGCCTTCAGGCACGTGGAAGCCTTCGGTGTAGAGCTTGAAATGATGGATGAGCGCCTCCATCGACCGTTTCATCTCGCCACGCTTCGGCGGCACGACCTTGCCCTCGCCGGCAGAATGCGGACCGCGGCCGGACTGAGAGAGCAGCCGCTCGCAGCATTGCTTCATGATCCGCACGGACTGGCGCATCTCGGCCATGCGGATGAGGTAGCGGTCGAAGCAGTCGGAGTTCTTGCCGATGGGCACATCGAACTCGAGGTCGGAATAGCATTCGTAGGGTTGGGCGCGCCGCAGGTCCCAGGCTGCTCCGGCGCCGCGCACCATGACGCCCGACATGCCCCAGCTCATCGCCTCGTCGAGACTCACGACGCCGATATCGACGTTGCGCTGCTTGAAAATCCGGTTCTCGGTCAGCAACCCCTCGATATCGTCGAGCACCTTCGGATGCGTCTCGCAGAACGCCGCGATGTCGGCGACCAGCTCGTCGGGCAGGTCCTGATGCACGCCACCGACGCGGAAATAGGCCGCGTGCATGCGACTGCCCGAGGCGCGCTCGTAGAACACCATCAGCTTCTCGCGCTCCTCGAAGCCCCACAGCGGCGGCGTCAGCGCGCCGACGTCGAGGGCCTGGGTGGTGACGTTGAGGATATGCGAGAGCAGGCGGCCGATCTCGGAGTAGAGCACGCGGATGAGCTGGCCGCGCAGCGGCACGGTGATGCCGAGCAGTCGCTCCGCCGCCAGGCAGAAGGCGTGCTCCTGGTTCATCGGCGCGACATAGTCGAGCCGGTCGAAATAGGGGATCGCCTGCAGGTACGTCTTGTGCTCGATGAGCTTCTCGGTGCCGCGATGCAGGAGGCCGATGTGGGGATCGACGCGGGTCACCACCTCGCCGTCGAGCTCGAGCACCAGACGCAGCACGCCGTGGGCCGCGGGATGCTGGGGCCCGAAGTTGATGTTGAACTGGCGGATCTCGGCTTCGCTCATCGCTTCTTCATCCTGGCGTCAGGCATTTCCCGCTCACATACCATGCCGCAGAGGTCGCCGCCCGCAGCGGGCGCTAGAGACCTGCGGCGGTCGCTCGCTCCTCCAGCTTCCGATCGAACCGAGCCCACGACACGATGACACGCTCGTGCCGCCCCTCGCCGATGACGTCGAGCCCGTCGTGCGCCCGCACCCTGAAGGAGACCCGCCGGCCCTTGATGGCGGTCACCTCGGCGTCGACCGTCACGGTCTGGCCGGGCAGTGTCGGGGCGCTGTGCGACACGTCGATGTGCGTCCCGAGGCTGCCCTCGCCGCTCTCCAGATGCGGCTTCAGCACCTCGAGGCAGGCCCATTCCAGCAACCCCACCATGAAGCCGGTGGCGAGAACCTCGGGCATGCCCCGGAAGTCGTCCGACTCGGGATAGAGGTGCGGCACCGTCTTGCTCGGCGGCACGCGGAAGCTCAGGCGCGCCTGGGCACCCGCAGCGAGGCTGTCCTTCATGCGTTGCCCCCTGCGCCGTCCTTGGCCTTCTCGTCACCGGGCAACTCGTAGCGCGCGCCTTCCCAAGGGCTCATGAAGTCGAACGAGCGGAACTCCTGCGTCAACTTGACGGGCTCGTAGACCACACGCTTCTGCTCGTCGTCGTAGCGGACCTCGACATAGCCCGTCAGCGGGAAATCCTTGCGCAGCGGATGCCCCTGGAAGCCGTAGTCCGTCAGCAGCCGCCGCAGATCGGGGTGCCCCGAGAACAGGATGCCGTAGAGATCGTAGGCCTCTCGCTCGAACCAGTTCGCGACCGGAAAGAGACTGAGCGCGCTGGCGACCGGCGTCTTGGCGTCCGTCTGGACCTTGACGCGGATTCGCTGGTTCTGGCGCAGGCTCAGCAGGTGATAGACGACATCGAAGCGCTTCTCGCGCTCGGGCCAATCGACTCCGCAGATGTCGATCAGGCACTCGAAGCGGCAGCGCGGATCATCCCGCAGGAAGCGGAGAACCTGGAAGATCTGGTCGCGCTCGACCTCGAGCGTCAGCTCGTCCCGCTGTACGCGCCAGGAGATCAGCGCAACGCCGAACTTGGCGCTCAGATGATCGCCCATATCCTTGAGCGTCTCGTCCATGACTTCAGACCCCGATCCTCAATCGCTTGCCCCCGGCCGGCTGCCGGACCGTCATCCCCGCCCTCGCAGACCGGCGTACCCGTGCCTGCGCGACGACGACCGCCTTCTGCATGGCCGGGCTCTGCCGCCCGCGCACCTCATCGCTCGATCGTGCCGGTCCGGCGGATCTTCCTCTGCAGCAGCAGGATGCCGTAGACGAGCGCCTCGGCCGTCGGCGGACAACCGGGGACGTAGACGTCCACCGGCACGATGCGATCGCAACCACGCACGACCGCGTAGGAATAGTGATAGTAGCCGCCGCCGTTGGCGCAGCTTCCCATCGAGATGACGTAGCGCGGCTCGGGCATCTGGTCGTAGACCTTGCGCAGCGCCGGAGCCATCTTGTTGGTGAGCGTGCCCGCCACGATCATCACGTCGGACTGGCGCGGGCTCGCCCGCGGCGCGAAGCCGAAGCGCTCGACGTCGTAGCGTGGCATGGAGGCCTGCATCATCTCGACCGCGCAGCAGGCCAGGCCGAACGTCATCCACATCAGCGAGCCCGTGCGCGCCCAGTTGATGAGGTCGTCGGTGCTGGTGACGAGGAAGCCCTTGTCGGCCAGCTCGTTCGAGATGCTCGCGAGATAGGGATCACGTGGCGCCTTGCCGGCGGACGCACCGTCACCCGGCTGCTCTCGCGGCAACTCCGGGGGCATAATCAATCCCATTCCAGGGCCCCTTTCCGCCATTCGTAGATGAAGCCGATCGTGAGCACCGCCAGAAAGACCATCATGGACCAGAAGCCGACCGCGCCCACGTCCTTGAAGGCCACCGCCCACGGAAACAGGAAGGCCACCTCGAGGTCGAAAATGATGAAGAGGATCGCCACGAGGTAGAAGCGCACGTCGAACTTCATGCGCGCATCGTCGAACGCGTTGAAGCCGCACTCGTAGGCGGAGACCTTCTCGGGGTCGGGATTGCGCACCGCAATGAGGAATGCCGACGCCATCAGCGCGATGCCGATGGCCAGTGCGACGCCGAGGAAGATCACGATGGGGAGGTAGTCGAGCAGAAGCTGGTTCATGACCCTTAGCCCGTCAGGGCGGACCACTCATGTCCGTCATGCACTCTGATGCGACAGAGCCGCCGCTTTGTCCACCCCGTTCACGGTCAAATCCGGAACAAATCACCACAGCGCGCGCGATGACGCAGCGCCGCAGCCGCGCCAGGGCGGCTGCGTGAGGCACATCGATTGTCTGGAAGGTCGTGAGTGGCGCGAGCGACGGGACTTGAACCCGCGGCCTCCGGCGTGACAGGCCGGCGCTCTAACCAACTGAGCTACGCCCGCGCATCGAGGCGACGTGAACGACGCACCCGAGACGCTGCATCTAATCGACGGACCGCCTCAAGTCAAGCGTCGCGCGCATCGCGGGCGCGACACTTCACAATCGTCCGCCTGGCGCTCCGCACGGCCCGAGGTTCGGCGTGACGGAGGCCGCCTGCGTTGGTGGGCGGTGAAGGGGTCGAACCTCCGACACCCTGGGTGTAAACCAGGTGCTCTACCACTGAGCTAACCGCCCATGCGTCCCCGGCCATGCGACCCGTTCCGGCTCGACGCCGGGGACGAAGATTCGTAGTGCCGACTTAGTTCAGCAGGTCCTTGAGCGTCTTCGACGCCTGGAACTTGGGCACCTTGGCCGCCTTGAGCTTGATCTCTGCACCCGTCTGCGGGTTGCGCGCGGTGCGAGCCGCACGCTTGGACACCTTGAACGTGCCGAAGCCCGGGATGCGAACTTCCTCGCCCTTCTTCATCACGTGCTGGATGTGGTTGATGATCGTATCGACCGCCACGCCCGCCTTCTCTTTCGTGATCTCGCACTCCTTCGCGACAGCGTCGACCAGATCCTTCTTGCTCATTTTCGCAGTCCTCTTCCGCTGATGAAGTCTCGAGCCTCTGCGAGACGCCTCTGCCTCTGTTCAGAGGCGGACAACAACGCCGAAACGAACGGGGGCGTCAAGCCAAAAGACGCGCAAAACCCCGCTGTTTTCGGGCCTTCCACAGGGGTCCGAGGCGATTGAATGTCGTTCTGCAGCCCCCGCAAGGACCTCATCCGGAGTCTCTGAGGCGATCCCTGGAGCGGTCATTGCAGACCGCCTCCCACCCCGGCTGGAAGGATCTGGCGACCGTCGGATCTCTCCCTCCGCGCAACCGCGAGAGATGGTGATCACAGTGCGTCGTGACGTGTCGCGCTGGCGGGCGCGCAAACGAGAAACGCCGCCGTCGTGTCACGACGGCGGCGTCTGTTCTCTTGTCGTGCGCCAGAAGCGCGCTGGACTGCGCCTCAGTGCGCGCGCACGCCCGGCGGAGTGCTGTCACCGGCCGGCGTCGGCTTAGCAGGGTCGCTGCCGGCCGTCGCCTCCTCCCACGACATCGCCTGCGGCGGGCGCAGCAGCGCCGCCACGAGCACCTCGTCCATGCGCGACACCGGCACGATGTCGAGCTTGTTCTTCACCTCTTCCGGGATCTCCGCAAGGTCCTTGACGTTCTCCTCGGGGATGAGCACGCGCCTGATGCCGCCCCTGAGGGCTGCCAGAAGCTTCTCCTTGAGGCCGCCGATCGGAAGAACGCGCCCACGCAGCGTGATCTCGCCCGTCATCGCCACGTCCTTGCGGACGGGAATGCCGGTCAGCACCGAGATGATGGCGGTCACCATGGCGACGCCCGCCGACGGCCCGTCCTTAGGGGTCGCCCCCTCCGGCACGTGCACGTGGATGTCCTTCTTCTCGAACATGTCCGGTCGAATGCCGAAGTCGTGCGAGCGCGACCGCACGTAGGCATTGGCCGCCTGGATCGACTCCTTCATGACCTCGCGGAGGTTGCCGGTCACGGACATCTTGCCCTTGCCCGGCATCATGACGCCTTCGATCGTCAGCAGCTCGCCGCCGACCTCGGTCCACGCCAGACCGGTGACGACGCCGACCTGATCCTCGGACTCCGCCTCGCCGAAGCGATACTTGGGCGGACCGAGGAACTCGGCCAGCGCGGCCTTCGTGACGACGATCTTCTTGGCGTCGGAGGTCATCAGACCCTTGACGGCCTTGCGGGCCAGCTTGGCCACCTCGCGCTCGAGACTGCGCACGCCCGCCTCACGCGTGTAGCGGCGGATCATCTCGAGCATGGCGTCGTCCTCGACCTCCAGCTCGCCGGGCTCGAGCCCGTGGGCCTGCAACTGGCCGGGCATGAGGTGGCGCTTGGTGATCTCGAGCTTCTCGTCCTCCGTGTAGCCGGCAAGCCGAATGATCTCCATCCGATCCATGAGGGCCGGCGGGATGTTCAGCGTGTTCGCCGTCGTCACGAACATCACGTTAGAGAGGTCGTAGTCCACCTCGAGGTAGTGGTCGTTGAACGTGTGGTTCTGCTCGGGATCGAGCACCTCGAGCAGGGCCGAGGCCGGATCGCCGCGGAAGTCGGACCCCATCTTGTCGATCTCGTCGAGAAGGAACAGCGGATTGGTCCGCTTGGCCTTCTTCATCGACTGGATGATCTTGCCGGGCATGGAGCCGATGTAGGTGCGGCGATGACCGCGGACCTCGGCTTCGTCACGCACGCCGCCGAGGCTCATGCGCACGAACTCGCGGCCCGTGGCATTGGCGATCGACTTGCCGAGCGACGTCTTGCCGACACCCGGAGGGCCGACGAGGCAGAGGATGGGCCCCTTGAGCTTGTTGGTGCGCGCCTGCACCGCGAGATACTCGAGGATGCGCTCCTTCACCTTCTCGAGGCCATAGTGCTCCTTGTCGAGAACCTCCTGGGCCTCGGCCAGATCCTTCTTGACTTTTCCCTTGACGCCCCACGGGATCGACAGCAGCCAATCCAGGTAGTTGCGCACCACCGTCGCCTCGGCCGACATCGGGCTCATTTGCCGCAGCTTCTTCAGTTCGGCCAGAGCCTTCTCGCGCGCCTCCTTCGAGAGCTTGGTGTTCTCGATCTTCTCCTCGAACTCGGAGATGTCGTCGCGCTCGTCTGAATCGCCGAGTTCCTTCTGAATGGCCTTCATCTGCTCATTCAGATAGTACTCGCGCTGCGTCTTCTCCATCTGCCGCTTGACGCGCGAACGGATCTTGCGCTCGACCTGCAGCACGGAGATCTCGCTCTCCATCAGGCCGAAGATGCGCTCCAGCCGCGCCGAGACACTGGTGATCTCCAGCACCTCCTGCTTGTCGGCGATCTTGATGGCGAGATGCGAGGCGATGGTGTCGGCGAGCTTCGAGTAGTCCTCGATCTGGCTGACCGTGCCGAGCACCTCGGGGCTGATCTTCTTGTTGAGCTTCACGTAGCTGTCGAACTGCGAGACGACGGAGCGCGCCAGCGCCTCGATCTCATCGGATCGCCCGACGGACTCGTCGATCTTCTCGGCCTGGGCCTCGAAGAAGTCGGGGTTGTCGCGATAGCCCACGACGCGCGCGCGCGCCGCGCCCTCGACCAGCACCTTCACCGTGCCGTCGGGAAGCTTCAGCAGTTGCAGCACCGAGGCGAGCGTTCCCACCCCGAAAATCGCGTCGGTCGCCGGGTCGTCGTCGCCAGCGTTCTTCTGCGTCACGAGGAGGATGTGCTTATCCGTGCGCATCACCTCTTCGAGGGCATTGATCGACTTCTCGCGCCCCACGAACAGCGGCACGATCATGTAGGGGAATACGACGATGTCTCGCAAAGGAAGAACGGGATAGAACTCCGCGCCGCTCTTGCCCTTGCCCTGCTTTTCTTCGCTCATGGTCATCCTTCCCGGTCGTTCCGCCTGCCAGGCCCCAGCACGATGCTAGTGGCGACCTGTGGCGGTCGATTGTTGAATCTTCGGCAGAAGATGCCGCATTCCAGCTCACCCGATGGTCCGCCCTCTCCAGAGGCGCGGCTCGACCGGATGCACAGTCACGCAACTTGCATATGCCAAACAACAAGCTTGGAGAAGTGGGCCTTCACTGTGGCGACGTCAAGTCCCGAAGACGATCAGGGCAAACTACCCCTGGACCCCCTCCGCCTCCGGCCCGCCGCGCTCTACGCAGCAACGACGACCGGCCTTACCCCGACGCAACACCCGCGCACGCCGATACGCTGCCGCGTCGGCCATGCGAGCGGCCAGCCGCGCACGTCCTCAGGCGCTCGACTCGACCTCGGTGCCGCGCTCGGCATAGATGCGCAAGGGACGCGCGCCCCCTTCGACGACCTCGGGACCGATCACGACCTCCTCGACGCCCTTCATGCTGGGCAGCTCGTACATGGTATCGAGCAGGATGCCTTCCATGATCGAGCGCAGGCCGCGCGCGCCCGTCTTGCGCTCGATGGCCTTGCGCGAGATCGATTTGAGCGCCTCGGTAGAGATCGTGAGCCGCACATCCTCCATCTCGAACAGCCGCTGGTACTGCTTGACCAGCGCGTTCTTGGGCTCGGTCAGGATCTGCACGAGCGCGCTCTCGTCGAGATCCTCGAGTGTGGCGATCACGGGCATACGGCCGATGAACTCGGGGATCAGGCCGAACTTCAGCAGGTCCTCCGGCTCGACTTCGCGCAGGATCTCACCGGTCCGGCGCTCCTCCGGCGACACCACCGTGGCGCCGAAACCGATCGAGGTGCCCTTGCCCCGGCGCGAGATGATCTTCTCGAGGCCGGCGAAGGCACCGCCGCAGATGAACAGGATGTTCGTGGTGTCGACCTGCAGGAACTCCTGCTGCGGGTGCTTGCGGCCGCCCTGCGGCGGCACGGAGGCGACCGTGCCTTCCATGATCTTCAGCAGGGCCTGCTGCACGCCTTCGCCCGAAACGTCCCGCGTGATCGACGGGTTGTCGGACTTGCGGCTGATCTTGTCGACCTCGTCGATATAAACGATGCCGCGCTGCGCCCGCTCGACGTTGTAGTCGGCGTTCTGCAACAGCTTCAGGATGATGTTCTCGACGTCCTCGCCGACATAGCCGGCCTCTGTGAGGGTCGTGGCGTCGGCCATCGTGAACGGCACGTCGAGGATGCGCGCGAGCGTCTGCGCGAGCAGCGTCTTGCCGCAGCCCGTCGGCCCCACCAGCAGGATGTTCGACTTGGCCAGTTCGACGTCATTGTTCTTCGCCGCGTGATTGAGCCGCTTGTAATGGTTGTGCACGGCAACGGAGAGCACGCGCTTGGCATGCCCCTGGCCGATCACATAGGAATCCAGTACCTCGCAGATTTGCGCCGGCGTCGGCACGCCGTCGCGGGACTTGACGAGGGTATTCTTGTTCTCTTCGCGGATGATATCCATGCAGAGCTCGACGCATTCATCGCAGATGAACACCGTCGGGCCCGCAATCAGCTTGCGAACCTCATGCTGGCTCTTGCCGCAGAAGGAGCAATAAAGCGTATTCTTCTCTTGAGCCATTCGTCTCTCTCGTCTGTCGCGTTCAAAGCGCGATCCGTGGGGCCCGCACCTGGGGGCTGTTGGGGCGGCCAACCGTCGACGCCCCGCCGAACTGGCTTTACGACCAGTGATCCATGACGGTGATCCCTGGCAGAGCTACGCGGAATCCCTTTGAGGCGATCTCAGCATGCCTACCCGCACCAGATCAAGGTCAGATCTCCGGCGCCCACTGCACAGACCTCGGGGAGCCACACTCTGGGACGCCATTGCCACACTCTGTGGATAATCATGGGTGACCCGCGCCACAAGGGCAAGGGGGGATTGCAACTAAGGGCAAGAAATCCCTAGGCCGCCGATGAGCCCCCTGTCCGCTGCGGTGCCGCGGTCGCGGTGCGACGGTCTTCCACGATATCTCGGGCGATTGTGGGGCGCGCGTTGCGCGACCGCTCACTCCTTGGCCTTCGTCCCGGCGCCCTCGACCTCCTCGCGCTTCGTCAGAACCCTGTCGATCAGCCCGAAATCCTTGGCCTGGTCGGCAGTCATGAAGTAGTCGCGGTCGAGGGTCTTCTCGATCATCTCATAGCTCTGGCCGGTGTGCGTCACGTACACCTCGTTGAGGCGCCGCTTCATCTTGATGATGTCCTCGGCGTGGCGCTCGATGTCGCTGGCCTGCCCCGAGAAGCCGCCGGACGGCTGGTGCACCATGATGCGGGCGTTGGGCAGCGCGAAGCGCATGTCCTTGGCGCCAGAGCACAGCAGGAGCGAGCCCATGGACGCCGCCTGCCCGATGCACAGCGTCGCCACCGGCGGCTTGATGAACTGCATGGTGTCGTAGATCGCCATGCCGGACGTCACCACGCCGCCCGGCGAGTTGATGTACATGGCGATCTCTTTCTTCGGGTTCTCGGACTCGAGGAACAGCAGCTGCGCCGTCACCAGCGTCGCCATATGGTCCTCGATCGGGCCGGTCACGAAGATGATGCGCTCCTTCAGCAGGCGCGAATAAATGTCGTAGGCCCGCTCGCCGCGATTGGTCTGCTCGACGACCATCGGAACCAGCGTGTTGGTGAGGAGTTCGACCGGATCTCGCATGAAAATTGGCTCCCTGGGATGGACTGTCGCGAAGTTGGGATCTGGCTCACGCACGTCACAGCACGCCAGCGGCTGAGACCGGCAGGCGCCGGCAGCACGAGCGAAGGCGTCGCGGTGCGACGCGCTTCGGGCCGCGCAGCCTCAATCGGCATCCTCGTCGGGCTTGACGAGCTCCTCGACGCTGACGGGAACGTCCTCGACCTTCGCCAGCTCGACGACGAAGTTGACGACCTTCTCCTCGAGCAGAGGGGCGCGCAGATCGGCGAGCGCGCCCGGCGTCTTCTCGTAGTACTCGTAGACCATGCGCTCCTGGCCCGGGAACTGGCGGGCCTGCTCGACCATGGCGCGGCGCAGCTCGTCGTTCGAGACCTCGAGCTTGTTGCGATCGGCGATCTCGGCGATCACCAGCCCGAGCCGCACACGCCGTTCGGCGATGCGACGATAGTCGGCGCGCGCCTCGTCCTCGGTCTTGCCCTCGTCCGCCAGTGTGCGGTTGGCGCGCTTCAGCTCTTCCTGCACCTGCTTCCAGATGCCCTCGAACTCGTTGTCGACGAGGGTCGGCGGCAGGGAGAACGTGTGCGCCTTGTCCAGAGCGTCGAACATGCGCCGCTTAAGCTTCGAACGGCCGATCTGCTCGTATTCCTCGCCGAGGCGCGCCTTGATCATGGTGCGCAGGGCAGACAGGTCCTCGGCTCCGAGCGTCTTGGCGAAATCGTCGTCCACCGCCGGCTTGCTCGGCTCGGCGACCTCTTTCACCTTGACCGCGAACACGGCTTCCTTGCCGGCTAGTGTCCGCTCCTGGTACTCCGCCGGGAAGTTGGCGGTCACGGAGCGCTCCTCGCCGGCTTTCACACCGATCAGCCCCTCGCTGAAGCCGGGAATGAAGCCACCGGCGCCGAGCACGAGCTGCATGTCCTCGCCGGTGCCGCCTTCGAAGGCCTCGTCGCCGATTCTGCCGACGAAGTCGATGGTCAGGCGATCACCATCCTGGGCGGCGCGGTCGGCGGCAGCCGTGTAGGTGACGTTGCGCTCGGCCAGCTCGGCCAGGGCCTTCTCCGTCGCCTCGTCGCTGACCTCGGCCACCGGACGCTTGAGCGTCAGCGTCGCCAGATCCGCGAGCGTGATGTCGGGCAGCACCTCGAACGACATGGTGTAGGCAAGATCGGCCTTGCCGTCGATGATCGCCTCTATCTCCTGGCGATCCTCGGTGACCTCGATCTTCGGCTGCATCGCCGGACGCTCGTTGCGGTCGGATAGAGCCTTCTGGCTCGTCTCGGACAGCGTCTGCTCCACGACCTCGGCCATGACCGAACGGCCGTAGACCTTGCGCAGATGCGCAAGCGGCACCTTGCCCTGCCGGAAGCCCTTGAGCCGCACGGTGTCCTTCATCTGGTCGAGCCGCGCCGCCAATTTGTCATTGAGCTCGCTAGCGCCGACCACGACCTTCAGCGTTCGCCTCAAACCTTCCGAACTCGCCTCTGTGATTTGCATGACCTGCCAGAACCTGCCTCAATCTCCAACAACGCACCACCCACCACCCGCGCCGCAACTCCCGCACCGAGATGCCGGAAGAAGTGGTGCGGGCGGAGGGACTTGAACCCCCACGGCCAAGGCCACCAGAACCTAAATCTGGCGTGTCTACCAATTCCACCACGCCCGCGCGCCTTGGGTAAAGCGCCTGCACGCAGCCAGGGACCGGCGCCGCACGGACGCCGCTGCGGGCGCGAGCTATATCACGTCTCCCCCGCCGCGTGCTACCCGTGCACCAGTCGTATCGTGGCAAAGACGCCGCAATGCTCCCGGTTATCCAAGCGCCGACCCTTACCACGGCGGCTGTTCGGACATATATCTGGCCAAGTCCCGTGGAATCAATCGGGATGGTGACACGTGATGAAGTCTGGCCGGCGGCAAACCTCTTGCGCCCCCAGCGCCTATTGGATCGGACACGGATGCGCTCCTCCCTCATCGCCGGATTAATCGTTGTATTGGCCGCCGCAGTCGTGGCACTGGCCCCGGGTCTGGCGTCGGCGGACCCGCTGAGGCCTGCGGTAGCCACCATCAAGCGCATCCAGGGACCGGTCGAGCTCCTCTCGGCGACCGCCCCGGCGGTGCCCGCCCGCGTCGGCATGACCCTGTCGCCCAAGGATCGCATCCAGACCGGCGATAAAGCGCGAGCCCTGCTCGTCTTCGTGGACGGCTCCGAGCTGACCATCGGCGAAAGCGCCGAGATCGTCATCGACGAGTACCTCTATAATCCCAAAGCGCAGCGGGGCCGCTCGTTCCTGGCTGTTCTCAAAGGCGCGTTCCGCTTCACAACCGGCAAGCTCGGCGGGCTCGCGGACCGCAAGATCGAGGTGCGCACGCGCGCGGCGAACCTCGCCGTCCGCGGCACCGACTTCTGGGGTGGTGTGCTCGATGGCGCGCTGAGCGTCGTTGTCTTCGCGGGCCGCGTCGAGGTTCAGACGCGCGTCGGTTCGCAGATCCTGGACAAGCCGCGCCAGGGCACAACGATCGCATTGCACAACAGCGGTGATCCCGCGCTCGTCGGTACTGCCGCCTCCGCGCCGACCGCCCCCGCCATCTGGCAGGATGCGAAGGTCGCCCAGGCCGTGGATACCATCAGCTTCAGGTAGTGCGTCAGGGCCGCGTGGCCCTGATCCGCGACCCGGATCAGAGCTGCCAGCGCCAGAGGTCCGGCAGCCAGCGATAGGCGTTGCCGACACGCGTCACCCGGCCCACGCCCGGAAACGGCAGATGGAAGCCGAGCAGGCCCATCCGGTCCGTCGCCAGCATGTCCAGCAGCTTCTTTCGCGTCGCCGCCCCCGCGGCTCCGTCCATATCGGCGCGCGGCTGCCACTCCGGGCGCTCGAACGAAACCTGAGCATGAGTGATCGCATCGCCGGCGATCAGCAGCTTCTCGCGGCCGTTGGACACGACAACGCTGCAATGACCGGGCGTATGGCCGTGCGTGCCGAGAAGCGTCACCCCCGGCACGATCTCCACGCCGGGCTTCAGCCGCTTTGTGCGCGCCGCGATGGCGCCGAGTTGTCGCCGCGCCCCGAGTGCGAACCCCTGGAACTCGGCCGGCAGGCGCTTGCCCGCCGCATCCGTCGCCCAGAACTCCCATTCCGCCTCGGCGATGTGAAAGGTGGCCTTGGGAAAACGCAGGCTGCCGTCGAGCTCGTCGGTCAACCCCCAGATGTGATCGGGGTGGCCATGCGTCAGAATGACATGGTCGACATCGTCAGGCTTGTAGCCGGCGGCCACGAGATTGTCGGACAGCTTTCCGGCCGTCGCCTGGAAGTTCAACCCGGCCCCGACATCGACGAGGATCAGCGCATCGCCTGTATTGATGATAGCGGCGTTGAGGTGGGACATCACGCGGTCGGGATCGAGCAGAGAGGCCTTCAGCATGGCCTTCAGCTCGACCTCGGTCACGTTGGTCGCGAGCATGCTCGTCGGCAGGATCAGGTTCCCGTCGCTGAGCACCGAGACCTCGAAGCGGCCGACCTTGAAGCGAAAATAGCCGGGTGCCTGGGTTCCCTTGAGCGCAGCACGCGCGAGAGCAGGCGCTGTCGTCAGACCCTCCGCCAAACCCACGACGCCCAGGGCGGCAGACGCCGACAACACTGATCTGCGACTGATGGATCTCGACCTCGGCATCACCCCTCCCCACTCCTTGAACCCGCCGCCCTATATTTGACCACCAGCACCACTTCGAACAAGGGGTGTCCGCGTCTTCCTCGTTCACACGGGCCAATAGAAAACGCCAACGGCGCGCCGGTCCTACAGGGAGCGGCGCGCCGTCGTGGGAGGGAAACGCGAGAGAGAGACTACTTCACCGACACGTACGTCGGGGCCGAACAGCAGGCGTTGCCGCCGCCGAAGTGATAGCGCAGGCCAACCTTGACCTCGTGCGAGCCGAGATCGTCGAAGTAGGCGCGCGGGTTGACGAAGGTTCCCGTGACATCGGCCCGGCCCGAGGCGGCGCGGCCGAGATCCATGTAGCGGTAGCCGACATCGAGGATGGCGCGCTCGGTCAGGCGGAAGCTCAGGCCGGCCATCAGCGACCAGGCGAACGACAGGTCGCTATCGCCGGAGATGATGCCCGTGAGCGCGGGATTGTTGGTGAAATACACCTTGTCGACGCGGTTGTAGGCCATGCCGATGCCGGCGCCGACGTAGGGCGTGATGCGGCCCCAGGTGCCGAGATCGAAATAGGCGTTCACCATCATCGTGTAAGACTCGATGTTGGCGTGCATCGGATCGAGCGGGACCATGACCGGGGGCTCGCCCGTGAAGTGACGCTGTCCGTGATAGCCGAGCACCAACTCGCCACGGATGCCGCGTCCGGTGATCCCACTCGTGCCGCAGCCGACGCCGGCCTCGACGAACCAGCTGTTCTCCAGAGAGGTCTGCGTGACCTTGGTCTCGCCCGCGACCCACCAGCGCGCCTCGGGATCGACCGAGGAGGCATAGCCCGTATCAGCGCGGAAATAGCACGGCCCGGCTGCGGGCGGCGGCGGTGCGAAGCTGACCGGTCCGTCCTTCATAGACGGCCCGAGGAGGTCGGCGGCCTGCGCCGTGCCACCCACCAGGAACGCCATTGCCAGAGCAGCCGAGGCAAGACCCGTCTTGCGAAGAATGTTCATGATTCCTAACCTATGAAGACAGGCGCTCGGCGAGGGAGGCCTGTGAACCCCTTGATACCGGCTCATTCTCCGGCATCGCGGTTAACGCAGGGTAAAGCAGTGTGCTGAGCTGACGCACTGCCGGCACAGCCGGGCGGACAGGCGCGACCGCGTTCAGTCTTGCGGCGCTGGGGCGCGGCCTCTAACCTTGATGGCAAGGAACAGACGAGCACGCAGGGAGGCCGGAGTGGTGCGCCGTGCAGCGAGCATTATCGAAGCGGTAGGCGACACTCCGCTCATCCGTCTGCGGCGCGCATCCGAGGAAACCGGATGCACGATCCTTGGCAAGGCGGAGTTCATGAACCCCGGCCAATCCGTCAAGGATCGTGCCGCGCTCTACATTATCCAGGACGCCATGCGCCGCGACGCGCTGCGCCCCGGCGGCGTGATCGTCGAAGGCACCGCCGGCAACACCGGCATCGGCCTGACGGTTCTCGGCAATGCCCTGGGCTTTCGTACCGTCATCGTCATTCCCGAGACGCAGTCGATCGAGAAGAAGGATACGCTGCGCCTCATGGGTGCGGAGTTGGTCGAGGTGCCGGCCGTCCCCTACAAGAACCCCAACAACTATGTGAAATACTCCGCCCGCCTCGCCGAGACGCTGGCGGCGCGCGAGGCGAACGGCGCCATCTGGGCCAACCAGTTCGACAATGTCGCCAACCGCCAGGCACACATCGAGACGACCGCGCAGGAGATCTGGCGCGATACGGACGGCAAGGTGGACGGCTTCGTCTCCGCGGTCGGCACGGGCGGCACGCTCGTCGGCGTCGCCATGGGACTGAAGCAGCGGCGCAGCGACATCAAAGTCGCGCTGGCCGACCCCCACGGCGCCGCCCTGCACAGCTACTACACGACCGGCGAGCTCAAGGCCGAGGGGTCCTCGATCACGGAAGGCATCGGTCAGGGGCGCATCACCGGCAACCTCGAGGGCTTCCGTCCGGACGAGTCGTACCTGATCGACGACGCGGAAGTCTGCCGGATCGTCTTCGATCTGCTGATCGAGGAAGGCCTCTGCCTCGGCGGCTCGAGCGGTGTCAACGTGGCCGGCGCGATCCGGCTCGCCAAGACGCTCGGCCCCGGCCACACCATCGTGACCATCCTGTGCGACTACGGCACGCGCTATCAGTCCAAGCTGTTCAATCCTGCCTTCCTGCGCTCGAAGGGATTGCCGGTTCCGGACTGGCTCGAGCGCACGCCCGACGTCCCGGCCGTCTTCGTCGATCCCGAGGCAAGCTGAACCCGAGTGTCGGCCACAGCGGCCGGCCGTCGTCACTGGAAACTGGGGAAACCGCATCCATGCCCAACATCGCCGGGAAATGCCTGGTCAGCACAACCTGGCTCGCGGAGCATCTCACCGCGCCCGATCTCATCGTCCTCGACGGCTCGTGGCACTTGCCGACCGCCGCCCGTGATCCACACCGCGAGTATCTCGCCGAGCACATACCCGGCGCCGTCTTCTTCGACATCGACGAGATTTCCGACAGCAGCAATCCGCTGCCGCACATGCTGCCCTCCACGGTCAAGTTCGCCGCGCGCATGAAGGCCATGGGTGTCGGCGACGGCATGCGCGTCGTCGTCTACGACAGCGTCGGCATGTTCTCGGCCGCGCGCGTATGGTGGACCTTCCGCACGATGGGACACGAGGACGTGGCCGTGCTCGATGGGGGCCTGCCGAAATGGAAGGCCGAGGGTCGCGCCGTCGAGGACATGACGCCGCCTGCGCGTCCGCAGAGCCATTTCACGCCGCGCCTCAACGCCGAACTGGTCCGCGACCGCGATGATGTCCTGAGCCTCGTCAAGAACGGCGGCGGCCAGATCCTCGATGCCCGCGCCGCCGCGCGGTTCGAGGGCAGCGCCCCCGAACCTCGGGCGGGCCTGCGTGCGGGGCACATTCCCGACTCCCGAAACCTCCCCTACACCGAGCTGCTCAACAGCGACGGCACGCTCAAGCCGGCGCCGCAGCTCGCCGACGTCCTGCGCAAGGCCGGCGTCGACATCAAGCGCCCCGTGGTCACCACCTGCGGGTCGGGCGTGACGGCCTCGATCCTCTCCCTGGCCTTGGCCATCGTCGGCCAGACAAATTCCGCCGTTTACGACGGCTCCTGGACGGAGTGGGGAGCCGATCCGGCGCTGCCGATCGAGACTGGCGCGGGACGATGACCCCAGCCTCAGGCCCGCAACCGCGCCCACTGCTGTCTGCGGCTGCGGCTGCGACATTCGCGGTCCTGCTGCTGGCTATCCTCGCGGCGGCGTCCCCGGCCCGCGTCGCCGCTCAGGACTGCGCCTCGGGAGGCTGCGGCTCGTCGTCCTCGCGGCCCGACGACCGCGCCCCATCGGCGCAACCGCGACCTCCGACGCCGCCGCCCGCCGCGCCCATCGTGCCGGCGCGCACGATCTGGGATCACAACGGCTCGGTCATGCTGCTGGTCGCCAACGCGGACCGCCGCAGCTTCTACTATCAGTTGCCACGCAGCGGCATGGCGGCGCAGAACGTCGTCAACGGCACACTGCTCTACGACGGCACCGTCGTGAACGGCGAGTGGATCGGCACGGCGCGGCGTTTCTCGGCCCGCTGCGGCATCCGCCAGTACGCCGTGCGCGGACGCGAGCTCGAAGGCGGCCGCATCGTCATGCTCCAGGGAACCGCGCCCCGCATCGACGGCCGCTGCCGGGTCACCCAGCAGTATCAGGACACCCTCGTCTTCACCTTCCTGCGCAGCGATACACCGCGCTGACGCGGTCGAGACGGGGGCAAATCCACCATGTCGCTCAAAGAACCGAAATTCACGATTGGCATCGAGGAGGAGTATCACCTTGTCGATCTGACGAGCCGCGATCTCGTGCCCGAACCACCCGCAACACTTCTCAGCGCCTGTCAGGCCGCGCTTGCGGGCCAGGTCAGTCCCGAATTTCTACAATCGCAGATCGAGGTCGGCACGCGCGTCTGCTCCTCGCTCCAGGACGCCCGGGCGGAGCTCGCACACCTGCGCACCACCGTCGCCGACGTCGCCCGCAGCCACGGCCTCGCGCCCATTGCCGCATCAACGCACCCGTTTGCCCGCTGGTCGCGCCTACAGCACACCGACAAGGCGCGCTATCACGACCTCGCCCGCGACCTTCAGGGCGTGGCCCGGCGCATGGTCGTCAGCGGCATGCACGTGCACGTCGGCATCGAGAACGACGACCTGCGCATCGATCTGATGAACCAGGCCCGCTACTTCCTGCCCCACCTGCTGGCGCTTTCGACCTCGTCACCGTTCTGGGAGGGCGAAAATACCGGGCTCAAATCGTTCCGTCTCGCCATCTTCGGCGAAGTGCCGCGCACGGGCCTGCCGGGGCGCTTCTCCGGATGGAGCGAATACACGCGCACCATCGATGTCCTCGTCAAGGCAGGCGTCATCGAGGACGCCACCAAGATCTGGTGGGATCTGCGGCCGTCCGCGCGCTTCCCGACCCTCGAGATGCGCATTACGGACGTCTGTCCGCGCCTCGACGACGGCATTGCCATCGCCGCGCTGTTCATCTGCATCTGCCGCATGCTGTACCGGCTGCGGCGCACGAACCTGAGCTGGAGGCTCTATCCGGTCTTCCTGCTGGAAGAGAACCGCTGGCGCGCCCAGCGCTATGGCCTGTCCGACCGCATGTTCGATTTTGGCAAGGGTGAGCTGGTGCCGGCGGGCGCGCTCATCGACGAGTTGCTGATGCTCGTCGCGGAGGACGCAGACGCGCTCGGCTGCACGCGCGAGGTCGCTCACGTGCGCACCATCGTGGCGCGCGGCACCAGCGCCGACCGGCAGGTCGCATGCCATGATGCGGCCGTCGCCGCCGGGATGAACCCCCAGCAGGCGCTGGAAGCGGTCGTCGACCAACTCGTCAGCGAGACGCGCGACGTGGCCTCACCGGGGCCTGGCGGCCCTTGACCAGCGGCTAGCACGCTCGCACCTGCCCGGCGTCGTGAGGCGCAGGCGCGGCCAGCAGGCCGCCGCCGTGCACCGCCCTGCCTCGCCCTCAGCCCTCCTTGCGGCTCAGCTCCGTCTCGATCTCGATGAGGATCTCGTCCGAGACCAGCGGCACCGAGCGCTTGATGCCCCATTCGCTGCGCCGGATCGTCGTGCGCGCCGAGAAGCCGGAGGCGAAGACGCCCTTGTACTTCGGATTGAGACTGGCCAGGGGATGGGGACCCGTGAAATTCCACGTGACCTGCAACGTCACGGGCTTCGTGATGCCCATGATGGTCAGGTCGCCCGCCACCTCACCCGTCTTGTCGCCGGTCTTGCGCACACCCGTGCTCTTGAAGTGGATCGTGGGAAAGCGCTCGGCGTCGAAATAGTCCGCCTTCTTCAGGTGATCATCCAGCGCCGCGACACCGGTCCACACGCTGGCTACCTTGATCGTCACCTCGACGCGGCCCTTCTCGGGTTGCGTGGGGTCGAACTCGAGCCGGCCGTCGAAGTCCATGAAGCGGCCCGACGGGCGGGACAGGCCCAGATGGTTCCAGGCGAAGCGGATGGATGTGTGTCCCTTGTCGAACACGTAAGTATCGGCGCGTGCCGCCACGCTGGCCATGGCGAGCAGGGCGAGCGTCAGCAGGGCTTTGATCGGCATGCCTGGGGGACCCATCGGGGCTCTCTCCATCGAGCTGTTCATTCCGGCGCCGCGCGCGCTGGCACGCACCAGCGCCAATGCGGGGTATCAGTCTACTGCACGCGGATCGTGCCAAGAGATTGGCGCGGGGATCACATTGGTTTGATCGGCGGGCGCTCCTTTTCGGGCCGCCCTGAGGTGTCCTGCGGGGGCGTCCCGGTAAAGCGAGGCGCCGTGGCATGCCCTTCGGCCGAGATGCCCTTGCGCGAGAGCACAGCCCAGCCCGTCAGGGCGAGGATCCGCAGATCGAGCAGCAGACTGCGATTGTCCACATACCACACGTCCAGCTTGAACTTGTCCTCCCAGCTCAAGGCGTTGCGGCCATTGATCTGCGCCCAGCCGGTGATGCCGGGCGGCACCTCGTGCCGCCGCGCCTGCTCCGGGGCGTAGAGCGGCAGATACTCGACGAGCAGAGGCCGCGGGCCGACGAGGCTCATCTCGCCCTTGAGCACATTCCAGAGCTCCGGCAACTCGTCGAGGCTCGAGGCCCGCAACCAGCGTCCGAACGCGGTCAGGCGCGCCTCGTCGGGCAACAACGCCCCGGTCGCATCACGCGCATCCGTCATCGTGCGGAACTTGACCAGCGAAAAGAGACGCCCGTCACGCCCGGGCCGCGTCTGGCGAAAGAAGACGGGACGTCCGAGCTTGCGCGCCACCAGCACGGCCAGCACACCGAGCACCGGAACCATGACGGGCGCCGCCAGCACGACGATCCCGAGGTCCAGGGCACGCTTGGCGAGCAGGCTGGTCCGGGCCACGGGGCTAGAGCCCTGCCGCCATGCCGCCGTCGATCGTCAGCTCCGATCCGGTCATGAAGGCGGACTCGTCACTGGCCAGGAACAAGGCGGCATTGGCGATGTCCTGCGGCGTGCCGAAGCGGCCGAGCGGCGTCTGGTCGAGCAGGGCCTTGCGGACCAGCGGATTGCGCACGAAGCGGCTCGTCAGGTTCGTATCGACGAAGCCCGGCGCGAGCGTGTTCACGCGCACACCGAACGGCGCGTACTCCACAGCCAGGGCCCGCGTCAGCGCTGAGATGGCCCCCTTCGTCACGGAGTAGGCGGCAAGCTGGCGCAGGCCACGCCGCGCCATGATCGAAGAAATGTTGATGATGCTGGCATTCCCGGACACCTTGAGCAGGTCGAGCGCATCGCGGGCGAGGCGCACCGCGCCGTCGAGATTGGTCTCGCGGATCTTCAGCCAGTCGTCATCGCCCATGTGGCGGAAATCGGAGCGCACGTTGAGCCCGGCGTTGTTGACGAGGATGTCGAGGCGTCCGCTGCCGGCCGCGACGGCGCCGAGCATGGCCCTGATCGACTCGGGCGCGCGCACATCACAGGCGAGCGCGGTCGCCTCACCCGCCGCGGCGACGATGTCCGCGGCAACCGTCCTGGCCGCACCTTCGTCGACATCCGTGACGTAGACGTGGGCGCCCTCCCGGGCAAAGAGCGTGGCGATGGCCCGGCCAATGCCGGCCCCGCTTCCCGTCACAAGCGCGATCCGTCCCGCGAGCCGATGCATCCCGACCTCACACCGTCAAAGGTCTGCATGAGATAGCGGCACGGGGCCCCGGTCGCAACCCACCCCGGCTTGCGCCACCCTATTTGTAGGGATCGCGCAGGTAGTCGTCGCGGTAGTCGTAGCCGATGGCAAATTTCACGCCGCCGCGGATCGCGTGCGACTCCACATCGAGCGCGAGCCGGCTCGTCGGACCGGTGAACGACCAGCGTCCGAAATCTGCATAGAGGTACTCGGCGAACAGCGTCATGTGATACCAGCGTACCTCGAGCCCGCCCCCGACCGTGACGCCCGTCAGCGTCTTGCTCTCATCGCCCCTGAGAACCGGGTCTTTCCACTGCTTGCCAAGCCAGCCAATGCCGACGGTGGTGTAGAGCAGCCAGTTCGGGTTCACGTAGACGCCGAAGCGGCCGCGCGCCGTGGCGAAGTAGTCGTCGCGGTAGGAGCGGCCGAGATAGTTCGTGCCGACGTCGAGCAGGGAGACGTCCGCCTCGATGCCGAGCATCCAGCGGTGGCCGAAGACGTAGTCGTAGCCGAGCGAGCCGCCGACGCCGAGCCCGCTGGACGATGCCGAGCCGTCCGTGACGATCGCCGGGGCGAGGATCGGCGTCTCGCGCACGTGGCGATCAGTGTTCTGGCCGTTGAGGAAGAAGCCGAAGCGGATCTTGCCGTTGCCCTCGGTATGCTGCGCGGCGGCCTCCCGTGCACCGGCAGGTGACAGAACCAGCCCGACCGCGAGAGCCAGCATGGCGCCGAAGTGTATCGTCCGCATGTCCTGCGTCCCCCTTGCAGCATCGCGTGCCGCGACTCACCGCGCGGCATCTCTCTCCCTCGTGAGCCGGAAAAATTCTCCGCACACGAGGTCAATACTGGGGAATAGCCGATTGCCGGCTTGACGTGGCGCGAACACCACGGGGAATCGTCCCTCGCGGTTCGCTAGAGGCGTCTCACGCCGCCGGCGGTTGCCACTTCTGCCGCATCGTCACGAGTTCTTCGGCCGCGGAGGGATGCAGCGCCATGGTCGAGTCGAACTGCGCCTTCGTGGCCCCCATGCGCATGGCGATCGCCGCCATCTGCACGATCTCGCCGGCATCGGGACCCAGGATGTGGCAGCCGACGACCCGATCGCTTTCGGCGTCGACGATGAGCTTCATCACCATGCGTTCCTCGCGGCCCGACAGGGTGTGACGCATCGGCCGGAAGCGTGCCTTGTAGATATCGACATGCGCGCACTTCTCGCGTGCTTCTGCTTCCGTCCAGCCGACCGTGCCGATCTCCGGCGTCGAGAACACCGCGGTCGGGATCATGTCGTGATCGATCTGCCAGGGCCGCTGGCCGTACACGCTGTCGGCGAAAGCGTGGCCCTCGCGGATCGCCACGGGCGTCAGGTTCACGCGGTCGCAGACGTCACCGACGGCATAGATCGTATCGACGTTGGTGCGCTGCTGCTCATCCACCACCACATGACCGTTCCAGCCCCGCTCGACGCCGGCCGCCTCGAGACCGAGACCGGTCGTGTGCGGCACGCGACCCGTGGCATACATCACCTGGTCCGCTGCGATCTCGCGACCATTGCCGAGCCGCGCGACGAACCGGCCGGCGCCGTCCGGGGCGATCCCCGTCACGTCCGTCTCGACCACGATGTCGATGCCGCGGCGCACCATCTCCTCTGCCAGGCCGTCACGCATGTCGTCGTCGAACCCGCGCAGGATCTGCGTGCCGCGATAGACCAGCGTCACGGCCGCACCGAGCCCGGCGAAGATCCCCGCGAACTCGACCGCGATGTAGCCGCCGCCGACGACGACCAGCGACTTCGGCAGGGCGGGCAGATGAAATGCCTCGTTCGAGGTGATGGCGTGCTGGGCGCCGGGGATGTCGGGCACGAACGGCCGCCCGCCTGTCGCGACGAGCACGCGATGCGCCGTCACGGTGCGGCCGTCGGCCTTGAGGCGCAGCGTATGCCGGTCGACGAACTCCGCGCGCGAGGTGAAGGTGGTGACACCGGAGGCCTCGAGGTTCCGCGCATAGATCGCCGACAGGCGGTCGATCTCACGGTCCTTGTTGCGGATCAGCGTCGCCCAGTCGAAGGAGCGCGGCCCCACCGTCCAGCCGAAGCCGGCGGCGTCCTCGAAGTCGTCGGCGAACCGGCTCGCGTAGACGAGCAGCTTCTTCGGCACACAGCCCCGGATCACACACGTGCCGCCGATACGGTATTCCTCCGCGATCGCGACCCTGGCGCCGTGGCCCGCGGCGATGCGCGCGGCGCGCACGCCGCCCGAACCCGCCCCGATGACGAAGAGATCGTAGTCGTAGCTGCTCATGCCCTCATCCAACCTGTTGTGATCCGCGCCGCCGGCAGCGCCGGGCCGGGCGGCGCCACTCTCGCCCGAATGCGCCCCTCAAAGCAAGCCGGCCCCACAGCGGATGCTGCAGGGCCGGTGTCTGCAACCTCGGGCGCGCAGGCGCCGTTTGCGATGCTCAGAGCTTCAGGCCACGCTTGCGCATTTCCTCACGCGCCTCCTGCTCGACCTCGCGGCCGAGGCGCATGCCCCATTCCTGGCCGATGCGCATGGACTTCTGCGTGATGAGACCTTGCTTCGAGATGAACTTGGCCCCGACGCCGGACTTGTAGAACGCGGAGATCTCCTTGAGCTCGGCCGCCGTGAACTCCTCGGCGTAGATGGCGGCGATCTTGTCGATGACCTCCTGCTTGCGCTGGCTCGCCCGCTTGGCCATCAGAGCGAAGACATCGCGAATTTCGTCCTGCCGGCCCGGATTCTGCTGGCCGTAGGCGCGCGCCATCTGCCCCATCATGGATTGCATGACGAGGTCGAACATCTTGGCGCTGCCGGTCACCTCCATCAGCTCCTTGGCGGCCGCCGTGGAGGCCGGATCGGGAGCGGCCTTCTGTGCCTGGGCGGACAGCGGCGCGAGCAACAGCAACAGGGCGGCGAGCGCGAACGCGGCCGACCGACTGGCGATCTGTGAAGTAACGATCATGTGGACCTCCATCCTCCTGGGCCAGGGACTCACGTGTCCGTGTCGTCCCACGTAGACTGCAGCGTCCTGACGCCCGTCGGTCCCGCCACCAGGGCGAGATCGGCGATACCTATGAACAGCCCGTGATCGACGACGCCCGGGATGCTCTCGAGCGCGTCGGCGAGACCTTCCGGGTCCTCGATCCGGCCAAAGGCGCAATCGAGGATGTAGTGGCCGCCGTCGGTCAGGAACGGGGCTCCCGTCGCGAGGCCGCGCAGCGTCAGCACGCCCTGGCACCCCACCGCCGCTGCGAGCGCCTCGATCAGGTTCTCGGTCGCCTTCAATCCGAACGGCACGACCTCGACGGGCAGCGGAAAGGCGCCGAGCGTCGCGACATGCTTGCTGTGGTCGGCGATGATGACGACGCGGCCGCTCGCCATGGCCACGATCTTCTCGCGCAGCAGTGCGCCGCCGCCGCCTTTGATCAGCCTCAGCTCGCTGTCGAGCTCGTCGGCGCCATCCACGGTGAGGTCGAGCGCGGGAGTCTCGTCGAGCGTCGTCAGCGGAATGCCCAGGCTCTCGGCCTGCCGGCGTGTCGCCTCCGACGTCGGAACACAAAGCACGTCGAGCCCGGCCTTCACCCTGGCGCCCAGCAGATCGACGAAATGCGCCGCCGTCGAGCCGGTGCCGAGGCCCAGTCGCATGCCGTCCTCGACCAGTTCCACAGCCTGCGCCGCAGCGGCCCGCTTGAAGTCGTCCGAACTCATCAGAAATGCTCCGTCATCGGGGTCACGTGATACATTCGCCCGGAAAATGCAAGGCCGGCCACCACGAATGGCGGCCGGCCCGTCGATTCACGGCAACACGTCGGCCGTTGCCGGCAGGGTGCTCAGAGGCCACCCATCAGCATGTATTTCATCTCCAGGAACTCTTCCATGCCATGGTGCGAGCCTTCGCGGCCGAGGCCCGATTCCTTCACACCGCCGAACGGCACGGCCTCGGAGCCGATGATGCCCTCGTTGATGCCGATGATGCCGAAGTCGAGCGCCTCCGCCACCCGCCAGACCCGGCCGAGGTCGCGCGAGAAGAAATAGCAGGCGAGGCCATACTCCGTGGAGTTCGCGAGCTTCACGACCTCCTCGTCCGTCTTGAAGCGGAAGAGCGGCGCCACCGGACCGAACGTCTCTTCGCGGGAGACCCGCATGTCCGGGGTGACGTTGGCGAGGATGGTCGGCTCGAAGAAGGTGCCGCCGCGCTCGTGACGCTTGCCGCCCGTGAGCACCTTGGCGCCCTTGGCGACGGCGTCCTTGACGTGCTCCTCGACCTTCTCGATCGCCTGCGTGTTGATCAGCGGCCCTTGCGTGACGCCGGCCTCCGTGCCGGCGCCGACCTTGAGCTTGCGGACTTCGGTAGCGAGCATCTCGGCGAAGGTGTCGTAGACCTTGTCGTGGACGAAGAGACGGTTGGCGCACACGCACGTCTGGCCCGCGTTGCGGTACTTCGACATCATTGCGCCGGCAACCGCCTTCTCGAGGTCGGCATCGTCGAAGACGATGAAGGGCGCGTTGCCGCCGAGCTCCAGCGAGACCTTCTTCACCGTGTCGGCCGACTGGCGCATCAGCAGCTTGCCGACCTCGGTGGAGCCTGTGAACGTGATAGCGCGCACCACCGGGCTCGAGGTCAGTTCGCCGCCGACGATCTCGGGGCGGGCCGTCGTGACGACGTTGAACACACCCTTGGGGATACCCGCCTGATGCGCCAGCTCGGCCAGCGCCAGGGCGGATAGGGGTGTATCTTCGGCCGGCTTGCAGACGACCGTGCAGCCCGCAGCAAGCGCCGGCGTCACCTTGCGCGTAATCATGGCATTCGGGAAGTTCCAGGGCGTGATGGCGCCGACCACACCGATGGGCTGCTTCACGACGACGACGCGGGCGTCGCCCTTGTGCGTCGGGATCGTCTCGCCGTAGACCCGCTTGGCCTCTTCGGCGAAGAACTCGACGAAGGAGGCGCCGTAGATGATCTCGCCCTTGGCCTCGGCGAGTGGCTTGCCCTGCTCGGCGGTCAACAGCGCCGCCAGCGCGTCGGCGTTCTCCATGATGAGGTTGTACCAGCGGCGGAGCAGGTTCGAGCGCTCCTTGGCGAGCGTCTTCGACCAGGTCGCGAAGGCCGCCTCGGCCGCGGCGATGGCCTGCTTCGTCTCGGCCGCGCCAAGATCGGGCACGCGGGCGATCTCCTCGCCGGTGGCCTTGTTCAGGACCGGCATTTTCGGCTCACCGACCCACTGGCCGTCGATATAGGCCTGCTTCTTCAGGAAGCTCAGAATGTGCTTGTCCATGGCGTGACGCCTCCTACGCTCTCTTTGGTACCGGAAATGGCTTGCGCTGCCGCTGCTTCGGCGGCAGGACTTCCCGCATGTGTCTAGGACGGTCTCCGCCACGATGCAAGGCAGGCCGTCCCCATCCTTTGCCCGTGGGGAGGATCATGGACGGCTGGACCTGCGTTTTCGACCTCGATGGCACGCTCATCGATACCGCACCCGATCTCATTCGCGCCACCAATCACGTCCTGGCGTTGCAAGGTCTCGCGGCCGTCGGGGAAGAGGCATTGCGGCCCGTCATCAGCTTCGGATCGCGCCGCATGATCGAAACGGGGCTCGCCGTGCACGGCGTCGACCTGCCGGATACCGACGTTACGCGGCTCTGGCAGGCCTTTCTCGCATTCTACGCCTCCAACATCGCGGTCGAGAGCCGCCCCTTTCCCGGCATGCCCGAGGCGCTGACCGAGCTCGCGACGCAAGGCGCTCGCCTCGCCGTCTGCACGAACAAGCGCGAGGCGCTCGCCCGGCAGCTTCTCGACGAACTCGGACTGGCGGAGCGCTTCACCGTCATCACGGGCGTCGACACCTTCCCGGTATGCAAACCGCACCCCGACCATCTCCTGGGTTGCATCTCCCGAGCCGGCGGCCATCGCGAGCGGGCGCTCATGGTGGGCGACAGCGATACGGACGTGCAAACCGCCATATCCGCCGGCGTCCCGGTGGTCGGCGTCACGTTCGGCTATACGGAGATCCCCATGCGTGACCTGCCTGCCGACGCCATCATCGAGCATTACCGCGACCTTGTCCCCGCCCTCATGCGGCTGCGCGACGGCCCCGGCGCTGACGGCGCCCGAGGCAGCGGCTGAGCCAGCGGCGGAGGCGACACCCGGGCTGTTGCCGCCCCGCACCATAAGGAAATATCTCGATCTGCCATCTTGGAACGCTGTTCAGCCACACCTAGATGTGCGTTGTCATTCGCCGATCAGGCTTTCCCGGAAGGATCATCGTCATGTTTCGCAGTCTTGCCCTTGCGGCGGCCCTCGCCGTGCCCCTCGCAATGCCCGCCATGGCGGAGACCCCGAAGCCGGCCCCCGCCGAGACCTGCGAGAGCCTGATGAAGGACCTCATCAAGAAGGTCGAGGCCAAGAAGACGGGTGATATCAAGAAGGTGCTCGACAGGATCGAGGACAAATGCGAGCTCGAGGACTTCCTCAAGGCCTTGAAAAAGGCCGATCTGGGCAAGATCCTCGACGGCATCAAGTAGCCTTCCCACCTAAAACCTGAAGCCACTTACGGAGACTGGAGACTCCCATGCTCAAGGTAGTGACCGCGACCGCCGTCGCGCTGATGCTGGCGACCACGGCCGCCAGCGCCCAGACACCCAGCATTTCCGACTGCAAGACCGCAGCCGAGCGCCTCGGCGAGCGCGCCGAGCGCATGAGCCTTACGGACAGCGAAGAGGAGCGCATCGAGGATCTCCTCGAGAAGATGGAGGAGCAGTGCGAGGCCCGCGATTTCGTCGGCGCTCTAGCCTCGGGTAAGCTCGTCAAGGCCATGCTCGACGCCAAGGGCTGACGGCCAGCGGCTGTTCGCGACACGAGGTCTGCCCGGTGCCCCACCGCACGACGCTCGCGTTACTGCTTTGTTTGCTCGTCTGCCACGCCAGCCACGCCAGCGCCGATTCCCCCTCGGACATGGTGCGACTGGCCGGCGGCGCCTTCACCATGGGCCGCGACGACGGTCCCGCGGACGAGCGCCCGGCTCATACCGTGACTGTTGCGCCGTTCTGGCTCGATATCCGCCCCGTCACCAATGCCGAGTTCGCCGCCTTCCTGCAGCGGTCCGGCCGTCTCGTCGACGGCGCGGGCCGTCGCCTGTTCGACTGGGACGACGACGACGCCCGGCTTCGCCGCCGCAACGGCGAGTGGCGGGCCGATCCGGGGTTCGCTGACCATCCCGTGGTCGAGGCGAGCTGGTACGGGTCCGTCGCCTACTGCGCCGCTCTCGGCAAACGCCTGCCGAGCGAAGCCGAATGGGAATTCGCGGCCCGGGGCACCACCGCCAGGCGCTATCCCTGGGGTGATGCCGCCCCCGATGCCACACGCGCGCGCTTCGGCCAGGGCTGGGGCGAGACCGTGCCCGTCGCTGCACGCCCCGCCGGCGCCACACCCGAGGGCATTCACGACCTCACCGGCAATGTGCACCAGTGGACGTCGAGCATCGCCCGACCCTATCCCTATCGCGCGGACGACGGCCGCGAGCATCCCGACCGCCTCGCCGACCGCGTTACCCGCGGCGGTGCCGCCGATACCGGCCGGCCAACGCTGCGCAACACATGGCGCGGCAAGGGCGTCTCCCGGCGCGCCACGGCTGGCCATCACAACATCGGCTTCCGCTGCGCCCGCGACGCGCACTGACGCCCGTCGGCGGCAGCGTGAACCTCGCCCCGCTCAGCCGGCGAGTGCCGCGCCGAGATCGCGCAAGAAGGCATCCACGGTCTCGGGCTTCGTATCCCAGGCGCACATCAGCCGGCAGCCTCCTTCACCGATGAAGGTGTAGAAGCGCCAGCCCTTGGCGCGCAGCGCCGCCTGCGCGGCGGCCGGCAGCTCGACAAAGACGGCATTGGCCTCGACCGGGAACAGCAGCGCGCACCCCGGCAACTCCGCGATCCCCCTGGCGAGCCGCTGCGCCATGGCGTTGGCATGACGCGCATTGGCGAGCCACACGCCGCCCTCCAGAAGCCCGAGCCACGGCGCCGAGACGAAGCGCATCTTGGACGCGAGCTGGCCGGCCTGCTTGACCCGATAGGCGAAGTCCTCGGCCAGCTCCCGCTTGAAGAAGATGACCGCCTCGCCCATGGGCAGACCGTTCTTGGTGCCGCCGAAGCAGAGCACGTCGACGCCGGCCCGCCAGGTGATCTCCGACGGATGCACGTCGAGCGAGGCCACGGCATTGGCGAAACGCGAGCCGTCCATGTGGATCTTGAGGTCGCGCCGCTTGGCGATGGCGGCGATGGCGCGCAATTCGGCCACCGAGTAGACCGTGCCGACCTCGCTCGCCTGCGTCAGCGACACTGCTTTCGGCTTCGGAAAATGCACGTCGCTGCGCTTGGTGACGATTGCCTCGAGACCGTCGGGCGTGAGCTTCCCCCCCTCGCCCCGGCCGATGATCAGCTTGGAGCCGTTGGAGAAGAACTCCGGCGCGCCGCACTCGTCGGTCTCGACGTGGGCCACCTCGTGGCAGATCACCGAATGATACGACTGGCAGAGCGAGGCCAGCGCCAGGCTGTTGGCGGCCGTGCCGTTGAAGACGAAGAACACCTCGCAATCCGTCTCGAACAGCTCGCGCAGGCGGTCGCAGACCTTCTGGGTCCAACTGTCCTCGCCATAGGCGAGCTCGTGCCCGGTGTCGTTGGCTCTGGCGAACGCGACCATCGCCTCCGGACAGACGCCGGCGTAGTTGTCCGAGGCGAAATGCTGCTGCATGCCAGATTCTCCTGCACGTCACCGCGCGCATGTCCGCGCCGGTCATCCTGTCGGCAGCGCAATCTACAGTCTCCCGCGCCCGCCCGCGACCCCGCAACGATTGCCTTTGGCGACAATGCCGCGATAGATGCGCTTCGTCGCGGCGACGGGGGCACAGGTGAGCGCGCACACGGTCCGGATGGGCTCGGCGGAATGGGGGCTCCTGCTCCTGCACTCGCTGCTGTGGGGCTCGGCCTACTTCTTCATCGAAGTGGCACTGCGCGAGCTGCCGCTGGCGACCATCGTCGCGTTCCGCTTCGTGCCGGCCTGCGCCGCGCTGCTCGCGGTGGCGCTCGTGCTGCGCCTGCGCCTCCCGACCAGCCCCGCCGCCTGGCGCGGGTTCGTGGTTCTCTCGCTCCTCAACTCGCTGCTGCCTTTCGCGCTGACGGTCTACGGCCAGAAGACCACGACCGGCGGCCTCGCCGCGGTGCTCAATGCCACCACCCCGCTGTTCAGCCTCCTGCTCGCGCCGCTGATCACCTCCGACGAGCGGCTCTCCGCCGGCAGGCTCGCTGGCGTCGCGGTCGGCATCGCCGGGGTCGCCATCCTGGTCGGGCCCGACGCCTTCGCCGGAGCGGGCACCACGCTGCTGGCCAAGGTGGCGCTGATCGGGGCAGCCCTCAGCTACGCACTCGCGGGCCACTTCGCCCGCACGCTGGCGGCCTATCACCCGATCGTCATTGCCGTCTGCCAGCTCATCGTCGGGCTCGCCGTCGCCATGCCCCTGGCGCTCGCCATCGATCAACCCTGGCGGCTTCCCCCGCCGTCCTGGAGCTCGGTCGGCGCCATTCTAGGACTCGGGTTCCTATCGTCAGCCGCCGCGTCGATCTGCTTCTTCACGCTCGTCAAGCGCGCCGGCGCCTCGAATGCGCTTCTCGTGGCCCTGCTGCTGCCGCTGACGCCGATCGTGCTCGGTGCGATCGTGCTCGGCAACGTGCTGACGCCCCGCGACACGCTCGGCGCCTGCGTCATCGCGCTCGCGCTGATCATCATCGACGGCCGCGCCCTGGCGCGGCTCCGCCGGCGCACGCCGCGCGTCGAGCCGCCGCCTCAGTAGAGAATGCCGCGGAAGCGCTCCATCATCTGCTCCTGCGTCTCGCCACCCGCCCCGATGCCGGTCTGCACCACCATCATCTCGTTCATCGACGGGAGCACGGCGCGGTCGACCTTCGCCTCGTCGTTCCACAGCCCCGCGCGCATGATCGCCTTGGCACAATGCAGGTAGGCCTGCGCCACCGTTACCCGGATCACCAGCTTGGGCAGGCGGCCGCGGCGTGAGAAGCGCGCTCGCAGATCCTCGTCGTCGCGCAGCTCCGCACGGCCATTGACGCGCAACACCTCGTGCACGCCCGGCACCAGGAAGATGAGCCCGACCTCGGGGGCGGTGAGAATGTTTGTGAGCGTGTCGAGCCGGTTGTTGCCCGGCCAATCCGGGATCGCCAGACCGTGATCGTCGAGCACGGCGACGAAACCGGGCTCGTCACCACGCGGAGAGGCGTCGCACAACCCGTCCTGACCGCGCGTGGCGATGACCAGGAACGGCGCCAGCGCCACGAAGGCCTTGTGATGGGCGTGGAGGTAGCCGAGCTCCTTCCTGAGCGCACGCTCCTGGGGCGCTGCATAAAGGGCTCGCAAGGCGTCTACGGTCTCGATGCGTGCCAAGGACTGATCTCCCGCGGTTGAGCGTGGATGGCGCGCCATCCTACGCTCCCGCGCGAGCCCCTGTCACCCCGTGCGATCGGCGTGCCGGTTGCGCCTAAGCGCAGCGTGTTCAGGCGCAGCCGGCGAAGCCGTCGGCGGCCATCTTGGCCTCGTACTTCGCCGCGACCTGCGCCCCGGGCGTCAGGTTCGGCTTGACGGCGGCCCAGTCCTCCGGGTCGATGATGACCATCCAGCCCTTGTCGTAGGGGTCGTCATTGGCGAGCTTCGGATTGGACACGAGCTCCTGGTTGACCTCGGCGACCTTGCCGCCGGCGGCCGACTTGGCGGGGCCGACCCACTTGCCGCTCTCGACCGTGGCGCAGCTCTTGCCGGCATCGACGGAGCGCCCGACCTTCTTCGGCGTGAAGGCGACCAGTTGTCCAGCCATCGCCGTGGCGATCGTCGTCATGCCGAGCCTCACCTTGCCGTCGCCGGTCTCCCGGAACCAGATGTGATTGTCGACGTCGTAGAGAAGATCGTCGGGCAGGTTGCAGCCTTTGACGACGGGCATGATCAGGTCCCTCCATGCGAAGTGTCTTGACGCGTATCTAATCCTCAACCGCCGGTCGAACGCAAGGGACGCGACGAGCAGCAGAATTCCCCGAGGCCGGCCACCTGCATCTTGCCGGACACGAACAGGCAGAGATGGCGCGCCACCATTGTCGCCATCTTCAGGCGCCGCTCGGTCTCGGGGTGGCGTGGCTCGGTCGTGACGAGGTTGTAGTGATAGGCAAGCTCGCGGCAGGTTTCCCGGCAGGCATTGAAGGACGGATCGCCCTTGGCCCCCTGGCGATGCAGCGCCAGCAGGCGGAAGCCTTCCTTCGTCCCCTGCGTCGGCTCCTCGCCGCGGGCCTGCAGCCAAAGCTCGAGACAGGCCTCGCCGAGACGCAGCAGCTCCTCCGCCGCGAAGCTGGCCGTCGCCTCCGGACCATCCGCCGTAGCGGCAAGCGCGGCCATATGCCGCCCGAAGCTGTCACCGAGCTGGTCGATGCGCGCCTCGATCTCCTGAAAAGACGTCACGTCAGCCGCTTCTCCACCAAGAGGTCCATGGAGTTCGAGATGTTCTCGTGGATGCCGACCTGCCGCGGCCCGAGCCCGAGCGCCAGTCCGAGCATCTGCGTGAAATAGAGGATCTTGACCTTGGTCTTGCGGCCGAGACGCTTCTCGGCGCGGATCTGGTGCATCTCCAGGCCCGAATGGCAGGTCGGGCATTCCGTCGCGATGACGTCGGCGCCCGCTGCCTCCGCGGCTTCCAGAATATTGAGCACGAGCTTGGTCGAGGTGTCGCTGTCTGAGAGCGTGTGGGCGCCGCCGCAGCATGCCGTCTTCAGCGCGAAATCGACGTTCTCGGCGCCGGCGGCTTCCAGCAGATCGTCCATGAAGTGCGGCTGCGACGTGCTCTCGCTGCCTGCGCCCTTGTCCTTCTCCGGGAAGATGTGCCGCGGGCGCGTATACATGCAGCCGTAGTAGTTGGCGACCTTGAGGCCCTTCAGCCGCTCCTTCGTACGTCGGCGCAGCTCGTCCTCGCCGATCGCCTCCTTGATCCAGTCGAGGGCGTGGATGGTCTTGGCCTGGCCCGCCTTATAGGTGGCATGCCCCGCCTTCGTGGAGATGCGCTCGACGACCTCGCGGCTCTCCTGATCGTTAGCCAGGTCGTACTCGGCCTTCTTCAGGTTGTGATAGCAGCCGTTGCAGGGCGCCATCACGACGTCGTGGCCCATCTCGTTGGCGGCGATCGAAAGCACGCGCGAGGAGAGGTACGTCTGGATCTTGGGGTCGATGTTCTTGACCTCCATCGCCCCGCAGCAGTTCCAGTTCTTGACCTCGTCGAGCTTGAGGCCGAGCGCCTTGCCGAGCGCCTTGGTCGAGCGGTTGTAGGCGTGCCCCGTTCCCTCGAGCGCACAGCCCGGGTAGTAGGCCACCTTCTGATACGTCTTG
The DNA here is from genome assembly GCA_041397725.1 of Hyphomicrobiaceae bacterium. GTDB lineage: Bacteria > Pseudomonadota > Alphaproteobacteria > Rhizobiales > Hyphomicrobiaceae > JAGRKR01. The sequence continues at coordinate 321,097 of JAWKVZ010000001.1, forward strand.
GGCTCCGACATGTCGGGTGCTCTCTCCTGGATTACTCGGCGGCGGCGCGATGCGCGGGATGGCCCGGCCGATCGTCATTGGCGGCGCGGGGCTTGTCGAGCTTGAGCGCCGTGCGGTGCTTGGCCTCCTGCTCGTGGATGTAGTCCTCGATCGCGGCGCGCGCCTTGCCCCAGTTGTTCGTCTTGGGCTTGAAAACCATCGCCCACATGGACTTGATGCCCCAGGCGATCGGCAGCTTCGTCGCCACCTGCCAGACGATCTGCTTCAGCCAGTCCTGCAGCAGCGGCTGCTTGGTGCGCTGCAGGAAATCCTTCAGCACCTCGGTGTCCTCGATCTTGCCCCGGGCGATGACCTGCTCGGAGAACACCTCGTCGAAGATCATGGATGGCGACTTCGGCGTATAGCCCTTGAGCTCCAGCCAGTGTGACGTCGCCTTCATGACGCCTTCCGGCGCCACGTCGCGCGGGCAGACGTAGGTGCACTTGTTGCACGACACGCACATCCAGATGATGTCCTTGTCGCGCAGGAGCTCCTGTTCCATGCCGGAGCGGATCAGGTAGATCCAGTAGCGCGGATTGAAGCGCTCCTCGATGGCGTTGACAGTACACGCGTTGGTGCACGATCCGCACTGCCAGCAGCGATGGATGTTCTCACCGCCCGGCAGCGCCGCGATCTCGTCCTGCATGTCCTCGTTGTAGTCGGTGATGACGCGGGACTCGATGAACGTAGACCAGTGCCCGGAGACATTGACGCCGTCGATCACGAGATTGTCGTGCGTCTTGATGTTCTCGGGGCGGATCAGGGATTTCTCGTGGATGGGCATTCTGCTCTCCGCCCCTCTCAGTTCAACTGCTTGGTCGGCGCGACGGCGCGCGCCGTGCCGTCGATGGTCTTGAAACGCGAGCGCCCGGTGCGCGGGCTGGCGCCGTCGAGGCCGAGAATCCGGCGGGCGTGCTCCAGGGGATCGGCCTCGCTGGCGAAATCGGTCCTGAGGTAGGAGCCGCCCTGCTCGTTGATGTAGTCGCCGTACACCTTGGCGACGACGAGATCGACGTACCAGAGCATGTCTCGGAAGACGCCGTTGTCCGAGAGGAACTGCGACAGTTCCTCGCGCAGCACCAGGAACGTCTCGTAGCGGTCGGCCACATCGATGACCATGTGGTCGACGTTGCTGCCGGCGACGGGATCGTGCCAGATCTCGCGGAGCACGCCGGTGTTCGCCTTGTTGTCCCACACCCAGCGCTGCATCAGCGGGTAGTGCTCGGGATAGACGTTGTGCAGCAGCTCGGCGGCGAGATCGCGCACGAAGCGATGCTCGCGCCCGTCGGGGAAGACCTTGCAGAACGCCGCCTGGCGGACATCCGCCGTGGTGGTGTCCTCGGCCCCGTCGAGCAGACCGGCAATAGCCGTGCGCACGTTCGCCCAGCCGAGATCGTCGAGCGCCCGCGCGACGCGGCGGCGCACCGTCGCCATGGTCGCGGCGAGTTGCTCGAAGTCCGACAGTTCGAGCCTCTGGGCCCGCCCCCGGGCAAGACGATCCTGGAAGATCTCCGCCTTCAGCTTCACAGCGGAGGCAAAGCGCTCGACGCCGCCCTGCGCCTCGGCGGCGTGAATGAGCGACTCGAGCGTGAGACGGAGCTTGTCACCCGACAAATGCAGCACGGGCCGCTCCGCGACCTCGCCAGACCTGAAGCGGATGATGCTCGCCATCGCAACCCTACTCCGCCGCCTGGGCGAGGCCGCCCCGCGCCGCCGCCAGCGCACTCATCGCAGCCGCATGGCCCTGGGCGATCGAGTCGTCGATGGTCTCCGGTCCGATCGCCGCCCCGGCCACGAACACGCCCGGCCGCGAGGTCGCCCCCATGATGCCGTAGGTATCCTTGCGGGCGATGTAGCCGTGCCGGTGCAGGTCGACGCCGAACACCGCCGACAGCGTCATGTTGTCGACGTTGGGGTCCATGCCGATGGCGTGCACGACCATGTCGAAGGGGATCGTAATCGGCCGCTTCACGAGCGTGTCCTCGCCCTTGACGATGAGCTGCTTGCCGTCGCTCGTCACCTCGGCGATGCGGGCCTTGATGTACTTGACCTTGAACTCTTCCTGGCTCTTCCAATAGTAGTCGCTCTCGTAGAGCCCGAAGGTGCGGATATCCATGTAGTAGATGTAGACGTGGCAGTCCGGCAGCTCCTCGCGGATCTCCATGGCCATGTTGGCGGAGACCGTGCAGCAGATCTTGGAGCACCACTCGCGGCCGATCTGGCGATCTCTCGAGCCGACGCACAGCAGGATCGCCACACGCTTGGGCTTGCGCCCGTCCGAGGGGCAGTGCACGCCCTTGCCGGACGAGATCATCTGCTCGACCTGCGTGGTCGTCACCACGTCAGGGAACATGCCGAAACCCCACTCCGGCTTGTTGACGGAATCGAAGTGGGTGAAGCCCGTGGCCAGCACGACGGAGCCGGCCTCCACGCTCTTGCCGTTCGACAGAGCCACCGTGAAGCCGCCCGGCGCGCCCGTGCACGACTTGACGGTCGTCGACAAGTGGCGCTCGACGAAGCTCGCGTGATCGTGCTCGACCCGGCGCACCATGCCGCCGATGGCATCCGACGCCCACTCGCCCGACGGTACGAGCTTTGCGTAGCCCGAATGGATGGGGGCGCCACCGAGCTTGTCCGTCTTCTCGACCAGTATGCTCTTCTGGCCGACCGTGGCCAGCGCGTGCGCGGCGGCCAGTCCTGCCGGACCACCGCCGACAATGAGTATGGGCTTTGTCATCTCTACGTCTGCCTCGTCTTCCTCAGCCCCAAGCTGAACGCGTTCCTGTCGGCGGCAGCGGACAACGTGCCCGCCCATTCAACTGTGCGATCGTCTCACTCCGCCGGCGGCGGCGGGATCACCTCGCGCCGCACCGGCTTGTAGCCCGGTCCGGAGGTGAGCCGGAGCCTCGGATCGTAGAGCTGATCCTGCTTGCCGGCCTCGACCTCCTTCAGATACGCCTCGAATTCCTGCTTCTTGAGCTGCCAGTCGATGCCGAGCTTCTCGAAGAGCTGCTCGGTCGGCGAGGCGTGCCAGTGCGACTGCACGATCTTGTAGGGATGCGCGCCGCAGGCCAGCGCCGCAAACTGGCAGTCGGCCAGCACCGGCAGCTCGAACGGCTTGCCCGCCGCCTTGCCGATCCACTGGTTCTTGTCGAGCGTGGTGATGCAGCCGGTGTCGTGGCCGATCATCACGTCCGACTGCGCCTCCTCGACGGCGACGCGGATCTTGCGATCGATGGCGAACGAGCGTGTGAACTCGCGCTCGGAGATGATGTGGCGGAAGCCGAAGCCACAGCAGTCGTACCAGGTCTTGTAGTCGATCACCTGCGCGCCCAGCGCCTGCAGGATGCCCGTCGAGACGGCGACGCGATTACCCTCGAGGATGGTGTCGTCGTAGATCGCGTCCTCCGGCACCATCTTGTAGACGTGGCAGGCCGGATGGATGGTGGCGCGGATCTTCGAGGCATCGAGTGTCTGATGCTTGGCGATCTCATGGCGCATGACGTGCACCCACTCGGAGTAGTGCACGATCTCCTCGGGAATGAGCAGCTTGCCGTCGACGAGGCGGCCGAGCTTGCCGAGGATCTTCTTCACCTTCTCGCGCAACTCTGCCGAATGCAGGAGGTAGCCGCGCACCTCCTTGTAGTTGCCGAAGCTCGTGCCGCAATGCACCAGCGGATAGAAGTGCCCGACCTCGCCGCCGTGCGCCTTGGCCGAGACGTAGGCCTGATGGAAGTTGCGCAGGAAGACGGCCGCCAGGCTCTCGATGTTGCCGATACCGGAGCCGTGATAGTTCCAGGCCGTGCAGGACGTCTGATCGGTCTCGTCGAGGTATTCGATGCCGAGCTTGTTCTGCAGCCACAACAGCGAGACGGGATAGCCGGGGATGTTGCCGCACTGCCCGCAGCTCTTGTGATGCCAGAGCTGTGTCGTCGGCACCCGCTTGGTCCAGCCGTAGAGTGTCTTCACCTCGATCGGCTTGTGCGCGTCGGTGATGCGATGGACGACGATCTCGCCGTCCTTCTCGAGCTGCCACATGGCATCGCGCACGTCCTCGACGCGATCCTTGTTGGTCAGCAGCGAGCGCCGGTCGATCTTCTGCTCGACCCAGGCGGTGGCGATCTGGGCCTCGCCCGGCGACAGGTTGGCCGGCGTCCATTCGGACCCGTGGCCGGTGAAGCGCTCGCCCGTTGCCGGCGGCTTCGTACCGTTGTCGGTGGTCATCGTGCGGTCTCCCAATTCAAGGTTGGGGATTGCGACTCGTCTTGCTAGCGCTCAGTCCTCGTCGGCATCATCCTGTTCCTCCAGGAAGTCGTTCCAGTCCTCGCGCTTCTCCTCCATGATGTCCGTTATGACATCGAAGAGGTTCTCGTCGATCGTCTCAAGCTGGTCGAGGACGCCGGTCATCTCCCAGATCGTATAGAGCTCGACCGAGGTCTTGAGGTTCACCTCCCAGGCCGTCTCCGTCGTGTTGAGGGTCGCCATGGGAATAGCCTTGCGCAGCAGTTTCAGCGGCGCCTCGACCTTGGAGATGTTCGGCCCCCAGTCGGCGAAATGATCCTTGTTGATCATGTCGGGAGAGAGCTGGTTGCCGGTCGAGATCAGCTTCAGCATCACGCGCGAGAAGGGCCGCAGCACGTCCTTGGCCGACTGCATGCCGTGCTTGATGGCAACCTCGCGCATGAGCATGACGAGACCGCCCGGCGAGTTGCGGAAGGGGCAGCGCGCGGCGCACGTGTAGCACTGGGCGCAGGACCAGATCTTCTCCTGCATGGCATCGTAGATGCCCTCGAGGTTCTCGGTCCACAGCAGCTGCACGATCTCGCGCGGCGAGAAGTCGTAATAATGCGCGGCCGGGCATGTCGCCGTGCAGATGCCGCAGTTGAGGCAGCCGTTGAGCTCGTGATCGAAGCGCAGGTCGCCCTGGATATCCTTGAAGATCTCCTCGAGCTTGGAACGCGGCAGCGGCGGCCGCTCGGAAACGGGATCACCGATATAGTCCTGCACCCGGCTGGTGGTCGCATGCGCCATGGCTGTCGCTCCTCGCCGCCGTCAGTAGCTCAGCACCTTGCAGTCGCCCTCCATGATCTCCTCGACCAGATAGGCGCCCCCGACGATCCCCGAGCACTCGGGAATGAGGTCGCTCTCCTTCATGTCGAACAGATCGAGGTTGGGGGAGCAGCAGTAGAATTTCACACCGGCTTCGTGGGCATCCTTGATGAAGTCGTAGACGGACTTCGGCGAGCCTTCCTTGACGAACAGGCTCTCGGCCACGCCCTTCTTCATCAGCCGGCCGGAGGTGGCGGTGCAGATCACCTCGACCTCGTACTCCATGGCCGCCGCAACGGAGGCCTGGAAGATCGGCGCACCCAGCTCCTCGCCATTGCGCGGGTCGGTGTTCGCCATGATGATCACGAGCTTCTTGGACATGTCCAAAACCTCCACGCCGCCCCATGCGCGATGCGCCGAGGCCGTCCTGCGTTTCCCCCGGCACCGCTCTTGTGAGCAGCGCCTCATTACGGCAAGACGATATCCGGTCATCCCGGTCCCGGCAAGCGTATATTCGTATTCTTGAATATAATGACTGTGGGCCTTTCGGCCAATACGCCGCAAAGCCGTTCCAAGCTTTAGCGATTCTGATAATCTTCGTGCGCCGTTCATCGGGAACATGGCGGTGCCTTGGGGGGATCGGGACATGCGGTCGACATTGCGGGGCATGGCCCTCGGGGCGCTGTGCGCTCTTGTTGTTGCGCTGGTGTCGGCCTCGCCCGTCGCAGCGCAGCCCTTCGACATCAAGGAGCCCGACTTCAAGAAGGGCGAGACCACGCTCGGCTCCATCAACGGCGTACAGGGGACGCTCAGACAGGCACCGGGCGACGCGCCGACGGGAGCCTACGAGCTCGAGGCCGGCTATGGCGTCACGGACTGGCTCAAGATCACGGGCCACGTGCATCTGGAAAACGCCTATCGCTCTCATCTGCGCGCGACGCACGTGACGCTCGAGAGCCTCGTCAAGTTCCGCGGGACGGATCAGGGCGGCTTCGGTCTCGCCTGGTTCACCGCCATCGAAGGCGGCACGACGCAGGATGCGACCAATCGAGTCTTCTTCGGCCCCATCGCACAGATCGCGGCGGGTCCCTGGCGCTTCACCCTCAATCCCATCTTCGAGCAGACCTTCGGTCGCAATCGCGAGGACGGCATCGCCCTCGTCTACGGCTGGCAGAGCAAGCTTGAAGTCCAGAAGGGCGTCTCGATCGCGCTCGAGGGCTTCGGCCACATTCCCGACCTCGGCAACGCCCCATCCGTCGCAGAGCAGGAGCACCGCATCGGCCCCGCGCTCTATCTCGAGACGGAGATCGCCAAGGATCGCACCGTGACCGTCTCGCTGGGCGTTCTCGCAGGCCTGACGCGCGCGACGCCCGATCATGCGCTGAAGTTCAATGTCGGGCTCGCCTACTGAGCGCTCAGTCGCGCATCCAGCCTGTCGCCTGCACGATACCGGTCATGATCGGCACGAGCGCATCCTCGATGGCGCTGCCGAGCGCCGTGATGCGATCGAGCCCGGCGCCGGCATCGGCGGGGCTCTCATCGAACTCCATGACGAGATCCTCGATCATGGCCCGCTTCAGGCCCGGATGCCCCGTGAAGCCGAAGGCGTTGCTGCCGATCTGGAAGAGCGCCGGCGCACCGGCCGTGTCCCGCGCGAGGATGTCGGCATACTCAGGCGGCGCCGGCCGATCGCGCATGTAGACGACATTGGGATAGTGCTCGGGGAGAAAGCCGCCGAGCGCCTCTGGCCGGGTGCGATGAGCGTCGCCGACCTCGAAGCGCAAATCTTCCGCGACGACACTGCCTTCCCCGGCAAGGCTCAGGATCTGCGCACCAAGGCCGAACCCGAGCACGGACTTGCCCAGCATCAGGCACGCGCGGGCGAGCCGCACCTCGGCGTCGAGCGTCGGCAGTTGCCGCGGCCCGGGAGCCGCCCCCCAGGGGCCGCCGGCCAACAGGATCAACCCATCCCCGATCGTTTCGACATCCGGCAGCGTGCCGCCGGTTGCGAACGGGCGCGCATAGCCGAAGCGGATGCCCCGACCCTCGAGATGATCCTCGATCAGCCCGAGCCAATCCGAGTGCGTGTGCTGGATGACGGACAGATACCTCACCCGCGCACCTCACTGGTCGCCGCGGCGACGATCACGTCGCGAATATCCGTCGGGGTCAACGTGACCATGCCAATCTCGGCGGCGGCAAGAAAACGCTCGACCGCGGCGCCCACCTCGCCGACCGGCACGCCCCTGAGCGCCGCCTCGAGATCGTAGACGATACGCGGCGGGGTCACGAAGAAATCGCCGGTGAGCAGCGCTTCACGCACGCGGCGCGCCCCGCCCTCGCCTTCGAGCCGCAGGTAGCAGGTCATGGTGCCGCCCGGCCCGCTCGCACTCGCCTCCAGCACGTCGCCGCCACCGGGCTCGTCGATCTCGGCGACGAACGAGTCGAGGCCGATCTCCTCGTCGTGAAGCTGGTCGGCCAGCGCCTGCTCAACCGCCGTCAGCTGACCGGGCCGCGGCACGATGCCGAGCCGGGAGGCCAGCCCCGAGAGCACAGCCTGGGAGACGGCGTTTACGTCGGGCGCGGCGCCGCCGAGAAGCTCCTTGAGCGTCACCACGCGCTGCCCGGCATCGTCGAGCGCGCGCTTGCGCAGCTTGGCCTCCGGCACGTTGAGCGCCGCCACCATGCGCGCCGGGTCCATGTCGATCAGCACCGTGCCCTGGTAGATGAGCGTGTCGCCGTCGAAGAAGCCACCCGTGCCGCAGAGCTTGCGCCCGCCGACCTCGATGTCGTTGCGTGGCCGGAAGCGCGCCTCGATCCCGAACCCCTCGGACAGGCCCGCAGCCACCGCCTCACAGATCGCACGCGTATAGTCCGCCAGCGAGCCGAGCGGCAGGCGCGCGCGGGAGAGCACCAGCTCCCAGCCGAGCTGCCCCTCGTCGAGATAGATGGCGCCGCCGCCGGTGATCCGGCGAACGAGCCCGATGCCGTTGGCGGCGCAATAATCGCGTTTGACCTCGCGGCCCAGCGCCTGATGGCGGCCGATCAGCACGGTCGGGGGAAAGCGCAGGAAACGCACGGTGTCCGGCACCTGACCGGCCGCGTGCAGCTCGACCATCGCCTGATCCAGCGCGATCTGCCGCCGGCCGTCACGCACGCCGGTATCGATCACTCGAAAGTCGCGCTTCTCCACGCTTCGCACTCCCGCTCCCGAGCCTCGCCGGCGACGCCCTCTCAGGCCGCCGCGGCACTCGCGCGCCGGCGCGCCAGATCGGGCGGCAGGGCCTCTCCGGCCAGCCGCGCCACGATCTCCGCGAGGGACGCGACCTCCTGCTTCTGGCTGCCGAGGCGGCGCACAGACACCGTCTTCTCCTCCGCCTCCCTCTTGCCGACCACGAGCATCACCGGAACCTTCGCGAGCGAGTGCTCGCGGACCTTGTAGTTGATCTTCTCGTTGCGCAGGTCGAGCGCGGCTTTAAGGCCCGCCGCATCCAACGCCGCCTGCACCTCGCGCGCGTACGCGTCGGCGTCGGAGACGATGGTGGCGACGACGACCTGGAGCGGCGCCAGCCACAACGGCAGGTGGCCGCCGAAGCTCTCGATGAGGATGCCCGTGAAGCGCTCGAGCGAGCCGAACATGGCCCGATGGATCATCACCGGCGTCTTCTTCTCGGAGTTGGCGTCGATGTAGAAGGCGCCGAGGCGGCCCGCCAGATTGAAATCGACCTGCGTCGTTCCGCACTGCCAGTCGCGACCGATGGCGTCCTTCAGCACATACTCGAACTTCGGACCGTAGAACGCACCCTCGCCGGGGTTCACCGCCGTCTTGATGCGGCCGCCGCCCTCGGCTTCGATGCGCTTCAACACGTTGGCCATCACGGCCTCGGCGCGGTCCCACAGCTCGTCCGAACCGACGCGCTTCTCGGGCCGCGTCGAGAGCTTCACGACGATGTCCTCGAAGCCGAAGTCGCGATAGATCGAGAGCATGAGATCGTTGATCTTCATGCACTCGTCCTCGAGCTGCTCCTCGGTGATGAAGATGTGCGCGTCGTCCTGCGTGAAGTGGCGCACGCGCATCATCCCGTGCAGCGCGCCCGACGGCTCGTAGCGATGCACCTTGCCGAATTCCGAGATCTTGATCGGCAGGTCGCGATAGCTCTTGAGGCCGTGCTTGAAGATCTGCACGTGACCCGGGCAGTTCATCGGCTTGCAGCAGAACACGCGCTCGTCGGGGAGCGTGGTGGTGAACATGTTCTCGCCGTAGTTCTCCCAGTGGCCCGAGGCCTCCCAGAAGGAGCGCTCCATCATGTCGGGGCTGTTGACCTCGACATAGCCGGCATCCTGCTGGCGGCGACGCATGTAGGCGATCAGCGACTGGAAGAGCGTCCAGCCCTTGGGGTGCCAGAACACCGCGCCCGGCGCCTCCTCCTGGAAGTGGAAGAGATCCATCTCGCGGCCGAGCTTCCTGTGATCGTTCTTCTCCGCTTCTTCGAGCCGCTTGAGGTGGGCGGCGAGATCGGCCTCGCTCGCCCATGCCGTGCCGTAGATGCGCTGGAGCATGGGGTTGCGGCTGTCGCCGCGCCAATAGGCGCCGGCAACCTTGGTGAGCTTGAAGCCCTTGCCGATCTGGCCGGTCGAGGTCATGTGCGGGCCGCGGCAGAGATCGAGCCAGGCGCCCTGCTTGTAGATCTTGAGATCCTCACCCTCCGGGATCGCATCGACGAGCTCGATCTTGTACGTCTCGCCCTTCTCGCGGAAATAGGCCTTGGCCTGCTCGCGGCTCCACAGCTCCTTCGTGAAGGGGGCGTTGCGCGCGATGATCTCGTGCATGCGCGCCTCGATCAGCGCCAGCTCCTCGGGATGGAAGGGCTCGTCGCGCGCGAAATCGTAATAAAAGCCGTTTTCGATCACCGGCCCGATGGTCACTTGCGTGCCCGGCCAGAGCCCCTGCACGGCTTCAGCCATGACGTGCGCGCAATCGTGGCGGATGAGCTCCAGAGCCTCCTCGTCCGTGCGTGTGACGATGCGGATGCGGGCGTCGGCCTCGATGGTGTCGGCAAGGTCCGCGAGCCGGCCATCCACGACCATGGCGACGGCCTTCTTCGCCAGAGACTTGGCGATGCCCTCGGCGACATCGCGGCCGCTCACGCCTCGCGGGAAGCGACGCGACGCACCATCGGGAAATGTCAGTGTGATCTCGGACAAGGAGCCTCTCCTCTCACTCGCTGCCTACCAAGCAGGTAAGATGGGACATATGATGCCGCAGACGCGTTCTGCGTCGGGCCGACAGGCTTGTGCGCCCGCTCCCTCGCTCGTGTCAAGCGAGCGAGCGCCCGCGCAGACGCCCCACGCGTCGCACCCCGGCACCTCTCGCAACCGGCGATAGCTGAGACCGGCGCCGTGTCGGCTCTGGAGGTCCGCGAGAAACCCGCGTCGCAAGACCTTCGCCCGCCTATTGCCAGCACTCGCCAATCATCCGTGCGCATCATGAGTAAATATGCGCGAGTTTAAAGTTAAGAATGTGCAAATCCCAGTTCAAGAATCGATCATTCGCGAGGCAACATCATGTCGGATTTGAGAAAATCAAATTTTGCCATTGACTCTAATGTTTCCTCAACCCCAAGGTACATGGCGAGTGACTGGGGAAGAGCACTCTTGCAGGTTCCACGGCCGGTTGGGAAGCGACGTGAAGCTTAGATCTCATGTCGTAGCGGCCACATCTGGCGACAAGCCGCCGTTCGGCTAGCCGGAGGTCTTGCAACAGACGACTCGTGACCTCTCCGCCCAAGTCACAGCGGCAGACCGTCCTGCACCGCCTGAAAATCGGGCGGCAGTATTGCCCGGGCGTTCGGTCGGACAAGTTGCGTCGAGTGTAAGAGTTGAGTGTGCGTCATGTGGTGCCCGGGAATCCGTCCCCTGCTGCAACCTAAAGTCCCAACATCTCTTCTCGTCTCCTCGCCATCGCCGCTTTCGGCTGCTCAGTTCAGGCCGCGCGACGGCGCGCGCTGTCACCTCGACGGACACAACGATCCGATACCGCATCTCGCTCCGCATGCGAGAGGGTAAGCGATCAATCTACGGGGACTAGCCAATGGCACGAGAGGATCGACAGGAAGGGGATGGCTCATTCAAGAGCCTGCTCGACCGCCTCGACGAGATCATGCAGCAGGCCGACACGCCAGGGAGTCGCGAGCGTCCCCGCGATCCGTCGAGCCCGCCGACCCAGTCGATGATCAATCTCACCCGGCCCGATCAACTGGAAGGCCGCCCCTCGCCTGCTGCCGCACCCCGTCCGGCCAGCACACGGGCCTCGAGCACGCCCCCCACTCCGCCGTCCACTCCCGACGGGATCATCGACCTGCAGTCCATCCTCGGCGCGCCCGCCGCCGCCCAAGCCGCCGCGCCCCAGGCTTCGGCGAAGACGCCGCGCCACGCATCCGCTCCCGACGACGAGGACTACACCCACCCGGCCTCGAGTCCGTTGGCCGTGCCATCCTCACAGCCGGCTGCGCCGACGAAGTGGTATCACCGCAGCCCCGTGCTGTTCGCCGTCGCCCTCGGCGTGAGCTTCGTGGTCTGCCTGCCGATCGCACTCTTCATCGCCTTCAAGCTGCAGGGCTCCACCGGCCTGGACGTGCCGGGCCCGGCGGCCAGCCCCACGGCGGTGGCACGCGCGCCGGCCATGCCAGCCGCCCCGATCAAGCCCGATCCCAAACTCGTGCGCCCCCCACAGCCGCTGCGCGAAAGCGAGCCGCCCACCGTGGCGCCCGAGCCGAAGGACCTTCCCAAGGTGCGCGCCGTGCCGACGCAGCGCGTCGTTCCGGTCGTTCCGCCGGCCGCGCCGGCCCCTGCGGCAGCACCCCCGGCTCCCGAGCCGCCGAAGGTCGCCGTCGAGCCGACGCCCGCGCCGAAGCAGCCGGCACCACCACCAAAGGCCGCGCCCGCGCCGACTCCAAAGGCCTTCGCCAAGGCAACCGCGGTGCCGCCGCCCCCGCAACTGCCCCGCATGACCATGCCGACCACGCACTCCCTCACGCAGGGAGGCCAGGTGCCGATTGGCGTGCTCATCACCCCGGCCGCCATGATGCCGCCAAAGGCCTGGCTGCGCATCTCCGGCACCGGCGCCAGCGTCACAGTGCCTGAGGGCCAACGGCAGGTCGACGGAGCCTGGTCAGTGCCCGCCGACCGGATCGCCGCGGCCCGCCTGCAAGCTGCCGATGCCCCGCCGGGCAAGACGCAGGTCACGGTCGAGCTCATGACCGCCGACGGCAAGCGCATCGCCGCCGCGACGTCCATCGTCACCATCGTTGCCCGCCCGGCAACCGCTGTCCGCAAGCTCTCCGAGGAGGAGGCCGGCGCCCTGATCCGGCGCGGCGAGGTGCTGTTCGGCCTCGGCGATATCGCCGGCGCCCGCCTGCTCTTCCAGCACGCCGCAGACGGCGGCAGCAGCCGAGGCGCGCTCGTGCTCGGGGAGACCTTCGACCCGAACATGCTGTCACGGCTCGGCGTCATCGGTGTCTCGCCCGATGTCGAGCAGGCACGCCGCTGGTACAAGCGCGCCGTCGACCTCGGTGCCTCGCAGGCGGGCGAACGACTGAAGGCGCTGGAAGCCCGCTAGGCGCTCCCTCGCGGCTTCTCGGGTGTCTGCCGCGCGCCTGTGCTTGCGCAGGCCGGCCTTCTCGACCGATCGCGCGTGGTGTCAAGCAGTAGGGTGCGATTCACGCTCTCGGTGGCGGCGCTCCGCGCCCCCATCTCGACCGATCGCGCGTGGTGTCGAGCAATAGGGTGCGGTTCACGCTCTCGGTGGCGGCGCTCCGCGCCCCCATCTCGACCGAACGCACCCTAGCCCGCCTCACCTTTGCGGCAACAGGGCGCGCCGTCCGCGCCGCTCGGCGGCTTGCGCCAGCGGCCGTAGCGCCAGGCGCACCAGAGTGCGTGATGCTCCGTCGCAAGATCCGGCACGGGATCGTAGCCCGAATTGCCCCAGGGATGGCAGCGGCAGATGCGCGCCAGCGTCAGCCAGCCGCCCTTCCACGCGCCGTTGCGGTCGATCGACTCGAGCGCATACTCCGAGCAGCTCGGCATATACCGGCAGTTCCAGCCGACGAGGGGCTTGAAGGTCCAGCGATACACGTGGATGGGCGCCTTGACGAGCGCCCGCGCGAGCGACGACAGCAGCCTCATCTGGCCCACCATTCCCGTCACCGGAGCCGCAGGAGAGTTCCCGGGCGGCTCCGGCGCCAGCCTACGCAGCCTACGCCGTGGCGGCGAGCGGCTGAGCGGCCGTCGCGCGCTCCTGTTTCAGGCGCTCGGCCATCAGGAATGCCAGCTCGAGCGCCTGATCCGCGTTGAGCCGCGGATCGCAGTGCGTGTGATAGCGGTCCGAGAGCTGCGTCTCCGAAATGGCCGTGGCGCCGCCCGTGCACTCCGTCACGTTCTGGCCCGTCATTTCAAAGTGGACGCCGCCGGCATGCGTGCCTTCGGCGCGATGCACGGCGAAGAACGACTCGACCTCGCCGAGGATGCGATCGAACGGCCGCGTCTTGTAGCCGGACACCGCCTGGATCGTGTTGCCGTGCATGGGATCACACGACCACACCACCGACCGGCCCGCCTTCTTGACCGCGCGGATCAGCGACGGCAGGTGCTTCTCGACCTTGTCGTGGCCGAAACGGCAGATCAGCGTCAGCCGCCCCGGCTCGTTGCCGGGATCGAGGATGTCGATCAGGCGCAGCAGGCCGTCGGCCTCCAGGCTCGGACCACACTTGAGACCGATCGGGTTCTTGATGCCCCGGCAGTACTCGATATGCGCGTGGTCGGGCTGGCGCGTGCGGTCGCCGATCCAGACCATGTGGCCGGAGGTGGCGTAGTAGTCGCCCGATGTCGAATCGAGGCGGGTCAGCGCCTCCTCGTAGCCGAGCAGCAGCGCCTCGTGGCTCGTGTAGAAGTTGGTGGCGCGGAGCTGCGGCGTATTCTCGGACGTGATGCCGCACGCCCGCATGAAGCCGAGCGTCTCGGTGATGCGCCGCGCCAGCTCCTCGTAGCGATGGCTCTGCGGGCTGTCCTTGACGAAGCCGAGCGTCCATTGGTGCACGCGCTCCAGGTCGGCATAGCCCCCCTGCGCGAAGGCGCGGATGAGGTTGAGCGTCGCCGCCGACTGACGATAGGCCTGGAGCTGGCGATGGGGATCGGGAATGCGCGCCTCGGGCGTGAACTCGGGACCGTTGATGATGTCACCCCGGTAGCTCGGCAGCTCCACGCCATCCTTCTTCTCGTTCGGCGACGAGCGGGGCTTGGCGAACTGGCCGGCGACCCGGCCGACCTTCACCACCGGCGAGCCGCCGGCATAGGTCAGCACCACCGCCATCTGCAGGAACACGCGGAAGAAGTCGCGGATGTTGTCCGCACGATGCTCGACGAAGCTCTCGGCGCAGTCGCCGCCCTGCAGCAGGAACGCCCGCCCCTCCGCCACACGGGCGAGGTCCTTCTTGAGCTGGCGCGCCTCGCCGGCGAAGACCAACGGCGGAAACGTCCTCAGCTTGGCCTCGACATCGTCCAGGGCTGCCGCATCGGGATAATCGGGCACCTGCACGATCGGCTTCGTGCGCCAGCTGCCAGGTGACCAGGTTCCAGACATCGCTCGTCTCCTCAAGTCCAACGCAAAAACTCCAACGCGCGCGGCCCTGCCCCACCGGGGCCGGGCACTCAAGCTCGCAAGCGTCGGTGATCGGGGCTATATAGCCTCATACGCCGACGGGGGCCAGCACCACGTGGCGCCCGACTGATCACCAGTCTAACCCATCGGCGACGTTTGCGGGAAAGAGCAGGCATCATGACCAGCCAGACGAGCAAGGGACAGGCCGCAGGGCCGGGAAAGTTGTCGGCCGCGGAGGCGCATCGCCGGCAGGCCGCGGGCGAGCTCGTGCTCGTGGATATCCGCACGCCCGGCGAGTGGCTGAAAACCGGATTGCCCGCGGGGGCCGTCGCGCTGACACCGACCGGGCCCGAGTTCCTCGACCAGGTCGAGGCTGCCCTCGACGGCGACCGCACGCGGCCGCTGGCGCTCATCTGCGCTTCGGGCATGCGCTCGGCCCAGCTCCAGATGATCCTGGAAGCGCGCGGCTTCACCGGCGTGGTGGACGTTTCCGAGGGCATGCTCGGCAACCGCAGCGCCGGGCCGGGCTGGATCGCCGGCGGCCTGCCCATCGTACCCTACAGGGGCTGAGCCACGCCGCCCTCAGGCGTCGGGAAGAGGGATGCGCTCCACCTCGTCGCCTGGAACCAGCGCGAACCGGCGCTGCTTCCAGTCCTCCTTGGCGGCGGCGATCCGGTCACGCGATGAAGAGACGAAGTTCCACCAGATGTGGCGCGGCCCGTCCATGGGCTCGCCGCCGACAATCATCAGGCGTGACTGCGCCGTCGCCAGGATCGAGATGCGATCCCCCGGCTTGAAGACGAGCAACCGTCCGGCCTCGAAGACGTCTCCGGCCACGTCGATCTGGCCCGAGACGATGTAGACCGCCCGCTCGTCGTAGTCCGGGTCGAGCGGCAGCACCGCGCCCGGAGCGAGCACCGCTTCCGCGTAGACGCTCGGATGTGGAAACTGCACGGGGCTTTCCGCGCCATACATCTGGCCCATGATCACGCGCACGCGCTTGCCCTCGCCGACGACGCGTGGCAACTCGGTCTGCGCATGATGCACGAAGGCCGGCGCCATCTCCTCGTGCGACGCCGGCAGCGCCGCCCACGCCTGGATGCCGAACAGGCGCGCGCCTTTTGCCTTGTCTGCCGGCGCCGTGCGCTCGGAATGCACGATGCCGCGTCCGGCCGTCATCAGGTTCAATGCGCCGGGCTCGATCGACATGGCCGTGCCCAGGCTGTCGCGATGCATGATGGCGCCGTCGAACAGATAGGTGACGGTGGAGAGGCCGATATGCGGATGGGGGCGGACGTCGACGCCCTCGCCGAGCAGGAATTCGGCCGGCCCCATCTGATCGAAGAAGATGAAGGGTCCGATCATCTTGCGGCCGGCAGAAGGCAGCGCGCGCCGCACCTCGAAGCCGCCGAGGTCACGCGCACGCGGCACGATCACCGTCTCGATCGCGTCGCACGAACGTGCATTGCCGGGCTTGGGATCGTCACAGGGTTGCCAGGACATCGGCCGGCTCCTTTGCTTGGCTGGATGAAGCCGAAGACATGGGGTCTGGCCGTCCCGGCGACAACCCGCGCGCGCGGCCGGGCCTGTGGACCGGTTTCGCGCCTCGCGGTCTTAAGGCCCTAGCCCTCCGGGTGGTACTGGTAGAGCCACGTCTCCGTCAGCGCCCGCCCCTTGTGGCGGAGGAAGACGCGGATATCGACAGGCTCGGTTCCCGTCACGTTGACGTCGAAGACGGCGCGGAAACGGCCCTCGTGCCGCGCCACGGGGTGGGCGTAGGAATGGGCGATCGCGCCACGCGAGGCCGTCGCCACGATCTCGACGCCGTCCGCCCACGTCAGGCCCTTGAAGGCCTCGCCCTCGAAGTCGAGCACGAACTTGCGCACGCCCTTGGGCCGCGGCTGACCGGGGCGGCCGCCGACGCCCGTCCACGTGCCGATGTTGCGCCCGAGCTCTTTCGGGAAGGCGATCTCGTCCAGCCAGGTCAGTCGATAGCGGAAGCGCCGGCGGTCGCCCTTGCGCAAGGGGACCTCGGGGTTCCAGTAGGCCGCGATATTGTCGTGAATCTCGTCGTCGGTCGGGATCTCGACGAGGTGCACCGCCCCCTTGCCCCAGGGATCGAGCGGCTCGACCCACACGGATGGACGCTTCTCGTAGAAAACGCCATCGTCGAGATAGTGGGCGAACAACCGGTCGCGCTGGAGCAGCCCGAAGCCGCGGATGTTCTCGTCGAGGAAGGCGTTGGTCGTCACCCGCCGCGGATTGGCGAGCGGCCGCCAGATGCGCTCGCCCTTGCCCGTCCAGATGGCCAGACCGTCGGAGTCGTGGATCTCCGGGCGCCAGTCCGCCCCCTGGCGGCGGGTCGTCTCGCCGTACCAGAACATGCTGGAGAAGGCCGCGATGCCCAGCCTCTGCACATCGGCGCGCGCGAACAGATGGGCGTCGATCTCCATGACGATATGATCGCGGCCCGAGGCCTGGCGCTTACGCTCCGTCACGATCGTGTAGGCGCCGGTCACGCTCTTGCTCTCGAGCAGGGCGTGCACTGTCGTCCGGCGGCTGCTGCGCGGCTCGGGCACCAGCCAGAACTCGCCGAAGCGCGGGAACTCCTCGGGCGTGGCGAGACCCGTATCGATGGCGAGCCCACGCGCCGACAGCCCGTACTGGTCGAAGGGGCCGCCCGAGCGGAAATAGGAGGCGCCGAGGAAGGCCAGCCAGTCGCCCTTGATATCGGGATACATGACACGGAAGCCCGCGAAGCCCGCCCCCGCCGGCAGCTTGCGGGCGGGATGATCGGCCGGTGTCTCGAACAGGTCCGGCCGGTAGACGACCTCACGCGCCAGCCCGCTCTCCAGGACGTGCACCCGGACCGGCTCCTTCGCGTAGCGGCCGAGGTGGAAGAACTGGACGGGAAAGGCGGCCCCGCCCTTGCCCCAAAGCGTCCGCTCGCGGTTGTATTTGATCTTCTGCGCCGCGTCGTAGTCGATGGCCTCGAGGATCTCGCCATTCGCGACGGGGCTCGGCGCATAAGCCGACTGGGCGAGAACACGGGCGCGCTCGATCAGCCCCTCGAAGGTGAAGGCCACGGGCTCGCCGAGGCTCAACCCGTCGCGCGCCAGAGCCTCACCGCCCCCGGGCCAGCCGACCCCGGGCCAACCGACCCCGGGGACGAGCGCAAGGCCCGCACTGGATACGACCGCAGTAGTGAACTGCCGACGTGTGAGCATCATCGCGCTCCGCTTCCTCTCGAGCCCATGGCGACACCTGCCGCCGCACAGCGCACACACCTAAGCGCGCCGTTGGCCGATTCCAAGGCCGCAGCGCCGGCCTGTCATCACGCCGCAGGTCCCGACCGCCCGCTGGCGCGAAGCGCCGTTGCGTTACATTCGTCATTGCTAATATATTGCCGACATGACCTGGATCAGCAAACTCAGGGCCATCGAGGAACTGGAAGACGCCGACCTCGACCACGCCCTCGTCGCCGACCTCGAAGCGGCCGCCGCCGCACGACCGGCCGGCCCCGTGCGATTCTCCACACCGACGTTCAAGGAGTACAGCACCAGCGAGATCAAGGGGTGCAGCAAGAACTCGTTCCCGGCATTCTCGGTGACGGCGGGGGCTTGCGCGCTGGATTGCGATCATTGCCAGGCCAAGATCCTCGAGCCGATGATCCCGGCAACGACGCCCGAGATGCTCGATCGCAAGGTGCGCGACCTCATCCTGTTGCAGAACCTGCAGGGCTTCCTGCTCTCGGGCGGCTCCAACCGGCGCAACGAGATCAAGTACGAGCGCTATTACGGTGTCATCGAGAAGCTGAAGCGCGACTTCCCGCACCTCAGGATCGCCATCCACTCGGCTCTCCTCGACGAGCCGCGCGCCAGGCTGATGGAATCGGCGGGTGTCGATACCGCCATGATGGACGTCATCGGCGCGCAGGAAACCATCCGCGAGGTCTACCACCTCGACAGGCCGGTCGCCGACTTCGAGGCGACGCTCGCTGCCCTCACCGCGACCCGCATGGAGGTCGTGCCCCACATCGTCATCGGCCTGCACTACGGCCGCATCGTCGGCGAGGCGAACGCGCTCGACATCTGCGCGCGCTACCCGATCCACGCTCTGGTGCTGGTCGTGATCATGCCCTTCTACGCCAAGGCGGGCACCTTCGCGACGCCCGCGACCGGCGATGTCGGCCGCATCTTCCTCGAGGCCCGGCGACGCCTGCCGGATCGCGCGGTCAATCTCGGCTGCGCCCGCCCGCCCGGCATGCACAAGCGCGTGACCGACGCCTACGCCATCATGGCGGGTCTCGACGGCATCGCCTTTCCCGCCGACGGCGCCGTGGCCGTCGCCCGCGCAGTCGGCCGCCCGTTCGAGCAGGCGCACGCCTGCTGCTCGATCAAGATCGGAGAGGATATCGCAGATCGCCGGGTGATGGCGTGCGCCACGTGATGCACGCATACGGGTCGCCGATCGGGGGACTGCTCAGAGCGCAACGAAAGGACCGAGATGACCTGCCTCAAGCGTGAGACGGCCCTGCCGGGCGCAACCGGGATCGACGGACGCGACCACAATCCCTTCGATGTGATGATTCCGCGCCTGCCGGGCGCCATTCCGGCCGACGCCCGCAACGGCGCCCGCGTCAAGGCGGCCAACGTTCCCCCCGAGGGGGTCTACCTCCCCAACAACAACCGGCTGGCGCCACACATGCGCTCGCCCGAGTACGTGCAGATGTCGACGGCGGCCGCCATCACGCTCGGCATCATGCCGGGCAAGATGTTCCGCTGCTCATGCACGCGCTGCCTCAACCTGCTGCTCACCTATCCCGAGGGCTGCCGCGCCAACTGCGCCTACTGCGGGCTGGCGCGCCACCGCGAGGCGGATCGCGACTATGCCGATCGCAACTTCATCCGCGTCGACTGGCCGGCGGTGCCGATGGCCGAGGTGGTGGATATCGTCGCGAGCCAGGGCGAGGCGACCCCCTTCCACCGGATGTGCATCTCGATGATCACGCATCCGCGCTCCGACGACGACACCGTGACCGTGCTGAAGGCCTGGACCTCGCGCATCGATCCCGCGACAGTGCCCGTCTCCATCCTGTCGAACCCGACGACGATGACGCGCAGCGACGTGACACGCCTCAAGGACCTCGGAGCGGAGATCTTCACTGTCGCGCTCGACGCCGCCACGCCGGACATCTTCGACCGCACGCGCGGCAAGGGCGTCAGCAGCCCGCATTCCTGGGCCAAGTACTGGGAGATCCTGGAGGACGCCCGCGACATCTTCGGGGCGGAGAAATTCGGGGCCCACATCATCGTCGGCATGGGGGAGACGGAATACGACGTGCTGTCCCTCGTGCAGCGGCTGCGCGACATGGGCGGCCACAGTCACATGTTCTGCTTCTTCCCCGAGAAGGGCTCGCTCATGGACCACCTGCCCGCGACGCCGCGCGACCAGTGGCGCCGCGTGCAGCTCGGCCGCTACATGATCGACTACTGCGACCGCCGCGTCGAGG
Organism: Hyphomicrobiaceae bacterium; assembly: GCA_041397725.1. Taxonomy (GTDB): domain Bacteria; phylum Pseudomonadota; class Alphaproteobacteria; order Rhizobiales; family Hyphomicrobiaceae; genus JAGRKR01. Next base: position 341,352 of record JAWKVZ010000001.1, read on the forward strand.
ACATGACGTTCGACGGGGAAGGACGCGTCACCGACTTCGGCGTGCCGTCGGGCGAGCTCGATGCCGTGATCAATTCGGGCATCGCCTTCCGCACGTCCGGCTGCCCCGGCAAGGTGCGCGAGGACATCTCGGCCTGTGACCGCCCCTACGGCGACAGCCCGCCCTCCGACATCGCCAGCTATCCCTTCCAGCCCGCCGAGGCCGACATCCGCCGCATCCGCCATCAGCTCGGCCGCGAGGAGCCGGGCAAGCCTTACGTGGAGGGCGAGGAGCTCGATACCGTTTGAGCCGGCCCGCCGGGTCAGTCGCTCCGCCGCGCCTCGTCATCGCTCTTCCGGCGGACGTGGTGTATAGCACTGGCAGCACACGCCCCGAGGAGACCTGCTCATGCGCCAGTCGTTTATCGCCTTTCTGCTCGGCGGCATCCTCGGCACCGGCTTCGGCGTCGCGCTTGGCTTCTTCGCGTTCCCCTATGTCTTCCCTCCCCCCCCAGCGGCAGAGATCCTCGCCGACAGCGAGAGAGCGGCTCCCATCGTGGCCAGCGGCGCCTTCATCCACGCCAACCCTTCCGATCCCATCCACTGGGGCAAGGGTAGCGTCGCCGTGCGCAAAACCTCGGTCTTTCTCGGCTCCGATTTCGAGGTCGGCCCCGGACCGAAATACCACGTCTACCTTGTCCCCAGGGCGTCGATCCGCTCGTCCGCCGATCTCAAGGGCCAGATGTTCATCGACCTCGGGCGGCTGCGGGCCTTCAAAGGCAGCCAGCGTTACCGCATCCCCGATGGTATCGACCTAGCCAAGTATCCGAGCGTGGTCATCTGGTGCGAACAGTTCTCGGTCCTCATTTCGCCCGCCGATCTCAAGGCCGGGAATTGATCAATCTCGCACCTTGCCTGCGCAATGATGGCAAGCGGCGTGGCCGAGATCGTCTACGGCAGTTTCAGGTGACTTTCGCCGGCTCGGGCTGTCGCTCAGCCTTGAGCGGCCAATAATGCCGCCAGAGCGCGATCGTCGCCGGCAGGATGATGAGCTGGGCGACAAGCGCCGCACCGAGCGTGATCGCCGTCAGACGGCCGAACAGACGCAGCGACGGCAGGTGCGAGAGGATCGTGACGCCGAGGCCCAGCGCCAGCACGATCGTCGTCAGCACGACCGCCGGGCCGATGTGCTCGATCGTTCGCATGAGCGCCTGGCGCGCCGACTCCGGGCCGGGGCCCACTGCCAGCTCCTCCAGATTGAAGCGGTTGAGGAAGTGGATGGTCGAATCGATGGCGAGCGCGAACGCCACGGTGATGGCGATGATCGATGCGAACTGCAGCCCCTCCCCGGTCACGTAGAGCAGCGCACCGGTGGCGAAGATCGGAAACAGCGACGGCAGGATGCTGGCCACGCCCGACATGACCGAGCGCAGCGCGAGGCCGAGGAAGATGAAGATGACGAACATGTCCCCGACGAGGCCGACGTTGAGCTCGCCGATCAGACGTGCACTGTTGCGGGCGGCAATCGCCGGCAGGCCCGTGACGGAGACGGTGGCTGCCGGATACTGCTGGCGCAGGGCGTCGAGGGCGCGGTCGAGCATCTCGACGACGGGCAGGATCTGACTCGCATCCACGTCCGGCAGCCTGCCCGTCACCAGCACCGAGCGCGCGGGCTCGTTGATGAACCGGGTCTTGAGATGCGTCGGCAACAACCCGACGTACTGCTTGATCGTGGCGATGCGCTCGTCGCCCGCCTCCTTGAGCCAGCGCCTCAGGCTTTCGAGCGACCAGACGTTCCCGAGGCCGGCGCGCTGCTCGACGATGGCGTGGACTTCGCCGATGAGCTTCAGGATCTCCTCCGAATAGAGCGTCTTGTCTGCCGGCCACTCGACCATCACGTGGACGGGGTTGGCCCCGGTCAGCTTCTTGTCGAGCCGATCGGTCGCTGCCAGCGCCTGCTCCTTGTCGGGGACCTGATCGGCCAGCCGGTAATGCGGCTTCAGGTTGGCGTAGGCCAGGCCTGCCGCCACGACGATGAGAACGCCGGCAATGGCGTAGACAGCGGGGCTGCGAATGACGTGAGCAACGATCGCCTGCGTCAGGCGACCGATCGCCACCATGCCGGCATCACGGCGCTCGCCCCCCTCCTTGTGGGGCGGCTCGCGCCGAACCAGCAGCGCCGCCAGCGTCGGCACCACGACCGCCACGGCGATATAGGAGATGGCCACGGCAATGAGCGCCGCAATGCCGAATGTGCGCACGAGCGCCGACTTCGCGAAGGCGAACGAGACCAGCGCCAGCGCGGCATTCATGGCTGTCAGCAGACACGCCGGCGCCACGTCGATCACCGCATTGCGCGCTGCGGCGATACGATCGACGCCCTCCATGATCTCGCGGCGGATCGCCGTGACGAGGTGCATGGAATCGGAAAACCCGCTCACCATGATGAGGGGCGTAATGACGTTGATGAACAGGTTGAGGCGATAGTCGAGGCTGCCGATGACGCCCAGCGTCCACAACACGGCGATGCTCGGGCCGAGCACGGCGATGAGCGTCAGCGAGAGCCGGCGGAAGAAGAGGAAGGCGACGATCAGGCCGCACAGGAAGCCGAGGCCGTTGTAAACGAGGCGGTCACGGTTGACGGCGTTGCGGATTTCGAGCTGCATCACCGGCGCGCCCGTCAGCTTCGCCGTCAGCCCCGAACCGCTAAGGCCCTGGGTCGCAGCCTGCTGCACGAGGCCGATGACGGTCGCCAGCCCCTTGTCCTTCACCGTCCTGGCATCGAGAGCGAGGACGACCAGCGCCAGCTCTGCGTCGTCGGAGAGGAACTTGCCCTTGACGATGTCGTTCTCGCGCAGCGCCTTCAGCATCTGATCGTAGGCCGGTCCGTTCGGCATGGTATCGGGCACGAGCGGCGGGACCCGTCCATCCACGTCCGGCTTGCCCCGCGCGGAGAACAGCGACACGACGCCCTTGACGCCCTCCGTGAGCGCCAGCTCCTCGACCATGTTGCGGAACGTTGTGAGCGGCTGCGGCTTCAGGAGGTCCGGCCCCTCGACGACGACCAGCACGTCGAACTCGCTCGACGGAAAGCGCTCGGACACCAGCTCGTAGCGGCGGAATTCCTCGGTATCCGTCTTGAACAGCTCGGACAGGCTGTCGTCGACGCTGAGACGCAGCACGCCGAGTACTGCCAGCCCCGTCAGCGCGATGATGATCAGTGCGGTGAGCCGCGGCGCCTTGAGCGCGATGAGCCCCAGCCGGTCGAGCCCGAGAGCGAAGCGGAACCTCGACACGTGCACGTCGCTCTTGCTCATCGGCCGCCCTGTCCTCGTGCTCGCCGCGCCGCGAACCGGCACGCCGCGCACGATCGATGCAGAGCAATTCGCTGTCAAATCCCATGCCCGTGAGGTCGCGTCGTGGCGTCGGCCGTGCGCTCAGGCCAGCACGGCGCGCGCGATCTCGACGATTTTCCCCCGGATCACACCCGGGTTCGGCGCATCGGCAATGCTCGAAAGCCATGCCGCGTCCCGATCCTCGTCGTCGACGAGATCACACGACAGTCCTTCAAGCACGGCGTGCGCGCCGGACGGCAACGTCTCCGGCATGGGCTTGTGCGCGAGCGTGGCCCACAGCCCGGCCCAGCCTCGCGCCACCGTCCATGGGTTGTAGCCCCCTCCACCGAGCACGACGGCCACCCCCACATGCGCGACAAGCCGGTCCACGGCCTGCCACAAGGCGACATTGGAGATCGCCATGGCAGACAGGGGATCGCCCGCGAGACAATCCGCCCCGGCCGTCACCACCAGCCCCTCCGGTGCAAAGCGCTCGAGCAACGGCAGGACGGCCTCCGTCATGAGGAAGTCCAGCTCGCTGTCATTGAGACCGCGGGGCACCGGCAGGTTGCGGGCCGATCCGCCTGCGCGATCGTCAATCAGGCCCGTGCCGGGAAAGCGACCCTCCTCGTGGATGGACAGCGCCAAGACGCGCGGATCGCCCGCGAACGCCAGCTCGACGCCATCGCCATGGTGGGCGTCGAGATCGACGTAGACGACGCGCGAAAGGCCGCCGTCCAGCAGCCGCAGGATGGCGAAGACGGGGTCGTTGAAGTAGCAGAAGCCGGCGGCGCGGTCTGGACGGCCGTGATGTGTTCCACCACCGGGATGAAAGGCAACGGCTCCCGCCAGCGCCAGCTCCGCTGCCTTCACGGAGCCCCCGACGCTCGCCAGCGCCCGCTCGCGCAGACCCGGGAACACCGGACACTCCATCGTGCCGAGATTATAGCGCTCGCGGTCCTGCGCACTGGCGACGCCCTCGCTCGCGACCCGCATGAAGGCGTCGAGATAGTCGGCGGCGTGGAATCGCAGCAACAGGTCGCGATCGGCCAGGGGACAGGGATAACGCTCCTGGTCGTCCAGCCAGCGCAGGGCCTCGATCACGTCCAGCATGGCTGCATGGCGCGATATCGACAGCGGATGATGGCGGCCGAACCCCGCCTGCCGGAACACGGGATGCGTCAGGAACACGCTTCGTCTCGCCGCTGCCGGCATGTCGTCTCCCCATGACCGGTCGCGGGTGCTGCGGGCCACCGCATTGACCTTCATTTCATTCTATTCGAAAGTATAGATGTTCATCGACATGGCCAAGCCGTCGGCACACCCGCGGTCGGGCCACCCAGCGCGAGGGATTTTCGACCGGCACTTGTGAGGCACGTCCCGGCGGGGCAGTGGTCGGCCTGACGGCGACCGCGGCGGCCCGCTCAGCTCGTGTCCGCTGCTCGACGCCCCCACCCTGGTCAATCGCATCGCCAGAATCAGGAGGACATCCATGGCCGACAAGACCCTCGACGCGAAAGGACTGAACTGCCCGCTGCCGATTCTCAAGGCCAAGAAGGCCATCCAGGAGGTCGCCAAGGGCGGCACGCTCGAGGTGCTGGCCACCGACCCCGGCGCAGTCGCCGACTTCCAGGCGTTCTGCCGCACCACCGGCAACACGCTCGTCGAGCACAGCGAGAGCGGCGGCGTCTATCGCTTCCTGATCAAGCACACGTCCTGAGGCTTCGGCGACGGCAGGCCACGCGCCTGCCGTCCTGCCGGCCGCTGCCCCACCGGAGGCGGTCGATGCCCGACCGAATGCCCCCCGTCCATCGGACAGAGGTGACGCCCGAGCGGGTCAATGAGCTCGGGCACATGCGCGCGGCGGAGTACGTGGAGTTGTTCGACGACGCCGTCATGGCGTTGCTGACGTCCGCGGGCCTCACCGACGCCAGTCTGCGCCATGGCGCGACGAGCCCCGTGCTGACGGAGTTGCATGCCACCTACGCCAAGGAGATCGGTGCGGGCGCGTCGATCGCCATCGCGGCGCACGTGCTCGGCCTCGACGAGCGCCGCGTCCATGTCGTGCTGGTGATGCGGGAGGAGGCCACGCAGGCGCCCGTCGCCACGTGCGAGCTGGCCATCGTCAACATCTCGCTTGAAAGCCGGGCACCTGTCGCCTGGTCGCGCGAGCAGGCCGCCATCTGGTCGCGCCTCGCCGCCGCGTGCGCCGGCCTGCCCCGCCCGCCGCAGGTGGGCCGCGCCATTCGCCCGCTGTCCGCCCCTACCTGATCCGGCTGGCGTGCTCTATTGTCCCGGTCGTGTCCCGGCGACAGGACCACGGTGCCCTGACTTGAGGAGCAGACATGACGGACATAAAATTCCGGCCGCTCGGCAACAGCGGCGTCAGGGTGTCGGAGCTTTGTCTCGGCACGATGATGTTCGGCGGCGAGACGCCCGAGGCCGAAGCCCAACGGATCATCGACCACGCCCGCGGCCTCGGCGTCAATTTTGTCGACACGGCCAATTCCTACAACAAGGGCGCCTCCGAAGAGGTGCTCGGCCGCGCCATCAAGGCGACCCGCCAGCACTGGGTGCTCGCCACCAAGGTCTGCAATCCCATGGGCCCCGGCAAGAACGACCGCGGGCTCTCGCGCCTGCACCTGATGCGCGAGGTCGACGCCTCGCTCCGCCGCCTCGACAGCGACGTCATCGACATCCTCTATGTCCACCGCGAAGACCCGCTGACGCCGTGGCCCGAGGTTGCGCGCTCGTTCGCCGATCTGATCCGCGCCGGCAAGATCCGCTACTGGGGCCTTTCCAATCTGAGGGCCTGGCAGATCGTCGAAATCTGCCACATCTGCCGCACCAACGGCTTTCCCGAGCCCGTCGTGCTGCAACCCTACTACAACCTCATGAACCGCCAGCCAGAGGTCGAGGTGCTGCCTGCCGCGCGCCATCTCGGCCTCGGCGTCGTCCCCTACAGCCCGATCGCCCGCGGCGTGCTGACCGGTAAGTACCGCGTCAACACCACGCCCGAACCCGGCAGCCGTGCTGCCCGCAAGGATCGCCGCATGATGCAGGCGGAGTGGCGTGACGAGTCGCTCCTGCTCGCCGAGACGCTGAAGGCGCATGCCGAAGCGCGCGGCATCTCGCTCGTCGCCTGGGCCGTCGCCTGGGTACTCAACAACGGCGCGATCTCCGCGACGATCGCCGGGCCGCGCACATTCGCGCAGTGGGAGGCCTACCCCGCGGCCCTCGCCTACACCTGGACCGCGGAGGACGAGGCACTGGCCAATCGGCTGGTCACGCCCGGCCATCCCTCGACGCCAGGCCACACCGACCCGGCCTATCCCGTGACCGGCCGCTTCCCGCGCGTCGGCTAGAGCGGCGGCGCATCAGCGATTGTACCAGACCAGCGAGAGGCCGCAGCCGTAGAGCAGGACGGCCGCCAGAATCACCTGCGCGACGGGGCTCGCCGGAAACCCGCTCCACAGGCTGTGGGCCGCCGCCGCCGACCAGGCGAGTGTCAACGCGACAGTGACCGGCCGCAACGCCTTCACGCGCAGGGGATGCACCCAGCGCAACGGCACGAACGTCAGCACCACGCACAGCAGGAGGGTGCCATACGTCATCACCGGCCCCGCCGCGAAAGCGAACAGGTAGAAGGCCACGATGTTCCAGACGGCGGGAAAGCCGACGAAGCAGTGGTCGTCCGACTTACTTTCCTGATCCGAGAAGTGATAGAGCGAGGAGAGCAGCATCAGCCCCGCGACCACGAAGCCGGGCCATCCCGTCAGGAATCCCGCCTCCATCAGGGCCAGCACCGGCACGAACACGTACGTCACATAGTCGACGACGAGGTCGAGCCGGTCGCCCGAGAAGCGCGGCAAGACCCGGCTGACGCCGACGAGGCGCGCGAAAAAACCGTCCACGCCGTCGATGAAGAAGGCAACCCCGAGCCAGACGAAGACGCCGCCCCAGTCCTTGGCCAGCACCGCCTGCATGGCGAGCAGCGCCGCCACTGCGCCGAGCGCGGTGAAGAGGTGCACCGAAGCGGCTGCAATCTTGGCTGCCATGGCCCGTCCGCTGCGCGAATGTCCGCCCTCGGCCATGCCGGCGGGCGCCCTGCCCTGCCACATCGCGCCCAGCGTCACCCGGTCCCGAAAAAACTCTGCCCGCTGCGATCCTGTGCAGCGGGCAGAGGTCCGTCAAGCCCGGCAGCGCTCCGATCAGTACTCGGAGACGTCCGGATTGGTGTCGAAGAACGAGCGCTTCAACTGCTCCATGCGACGCTGCCGGTAGGCATGGTCGATGAGCGTCTTGTAGTTGCGGTCCCACTGCATGCGCATCTTCGCCGACAGCGACAGGCTGCGCATGGCTGCGATGTCGGGATCGAGCGTGCGGCTGCGCCGCGCGTCCATCCACAGGTCCTCACGCTTCCACTCGGGCATGCCCATGTCGCGGATGGCATCCCAGAGGTTGCGCATGGGCGGATCGAGCTCGGACGACGAGATGCCCGTGTAGAGCGAGTCGGAGTAGAGGCTGACGCCTGCCGCCTCCATCTGCGCCTGCTCGATGGCCTTCTGCGCGACCTCCTTTGCCGCGAGCGGAGAGACGGCGGCCGCGCCGAGAAAATTTCGCCTGCTGAGTTTCATGGCCATGCCTCCCTGACGAAGCGTTCACTCGATCTGCGCCGAAGCCCCGCCTCGTGCGTCGAGAAGCCGAGACCTAACCGCTCGCCGGGGCAATGCAACACCCTTACCAATATTTCATCTTCCGAGGCAACCCGCGGACGCCCGCAACAGCCTGACAGGCCTTGAAAATCCGTCCATGTTCCCCATATGTCTGGGATGCCGAAACACGCTCCGAAATCCAGGAAACCGCAGCCCGAGCGGGCCGGCGAGCGTCGTTGTCTGATGTGCGGCCGCCCCTTCCCGAGCGCATGGTGCGGCAACCGCATCTGCAAGAAGTGCAAGGCGACCGCCCGCTGGCAGCAGGGAAGCTGAGCCGCGCCCGTCATCGCGGGGGAGGGCACACCGCACGTGCGCCTACTCCCAGCGATAGTTGAAGCTCACAGAAATGCGCCGCTGGCGCGCCCGGTTGACGGGCACGTCGTGGCGCAACCAGCTTTCCCAGAGCAACACCGTGCCCGGCTGCGGCACGATCGACACGAACGCGCGGTTCTCCGGCCGCGCGTCGGGCCGGCGCGGAGGCGCCGCCATCATCTGGCCGAGCCGGGGGTCCTCGAAGCGGATCGCACTCGCGCCTTTGGGCACGGCGACGTAACAGGTTCCGCTGACGACGGAGTTCGGATGAATATGCGCGGCGTGGCTGCCGCCTGGCTCCAGGACGTTGATCCAGAGGCTGTCGAGCACCAATGGCCGCTCACCGAGATCGAGCTCCAGCGCCTGCGCAAAGCGCTTCACGTGAGCATCGAGATGGCGCTGCAGATCGGCAAAGGCCGGCATCCGCCAGGGCAGATCGTTGAGCGAGGCGTACGAGGTATATCCGGGGTAGGCGTTCTCCCGGCTCCAGCGCTGGCCCGCCGTGTCCTCCGCCGCCACGGCTAGGCAGGTCGCGCGAAGATCCGCCAGGAGCCTGACGGAGTTGCGCCCGCCGAGCCGTGCGCGATACACTCGTGTTGCAAATAGTGTCTCGAGTTGAGCCATTGAGACGCGCTTGCCTCCGGTCCGCAGGTCGATTGCCCGTTGCAGCTTTACCCCCGGGCGCGCTGTTTCCGGAAGCCGGTTTTTGCATACATCGTCACCGCCGAGCTCTGGGCAGGAGCCGCCATGTCTGCTGTTGCGACACGCGCCCTCATCCGCCGCTACTTCAGCGCCTTCAACGCGGGACATGCCGAGGGCATGCTCGACTGCCTCACCGGGGACGTCGTCCACGACGTCAACCAGGGCGCGCGCCGGCACGGCAAAGCCGATTTCACCGAGTTCCTCACGCACATGTCGCGCTGCTATCGCGAGCAGCTCACCGACATCTCGCTCATGGTCGCCCATGGCGGCGGCCGCGCGGCCGCGGAATACGTCGTCACCGGAACCTATCTGCTCACGGACTTCGGGCTGCCGCCCGCGCGGGGGCAGACCTACACGCTCCCGGCCGGCACCTTCTTCGAGATCCGCGACGGCCTCATCGCCCGCGTCACCACCTACTACAATCTCAAGCGCTGGATCGCTCTCGTCGAGGGAGAGCAATGAGCATCCGTGTCCTGCCGCTGGCCGGACCCGATCTCGCGCGCGCCCTGCCCGACCTGGCCCGCCTGCGCATCACCGTCTTCCGCGAGTGGCCCTATCTCTACGACGGAACGCTCGACTACGAGGAGACGTACATCCGGCGCTTCGCTGAAGCGCAAGGGGCGATGATCGTTGCCGCCTTGGACGGAGCGCGCGTCGTCGGGGCTGCCACCGCAGCGCCCCTCACCTCGCACACGCCCGCCTTCGCGCCCCTCTTCACCGCTGCCGGGTACGATCCCGCACGCATTTTCTATTTCGGAGAGTCCGTCCTGCTGCCGACCTATCGCGGTCGGGGCCTCGGGCATGCCTTCTTCGACGCCCGCGAGCGCCATGCCGGCGCCAGCGGCGCATTTACCGAGACCGCATTCTGCGGCGTCGTGCGGCCTGACGACCATCCGGCGCGCCCCGCCGACTACCGCCCTCTCGACGGCTTCTGGACAAAGCGCGGTTACCGCAAGGTGCCCGGCCTCGTCGGCAGCTATACGTGGCGCGACCTCGGCGCCAGCGAGGCGACGGCCAAGCCCATGCAGTTCTGGGTGCGACCGCTCGCGGCGGCAAGCCCGGACGCCCGCCGCTCTACTTGAGCAGCCAGACGATGTGCACCTGCGCCGACACATCCAGGCTGCCGGCCTCGATCGGCGGCGGCGCGGCGGCAAGGGCGCGCCCGGCAGGCGCCCGGTACGGTGCAACGCCGTGCACCGTCTCGGAGATCGATTGGATCGGACCGAGCGTGACGCCGGCCGCGGCAGCGTAGAGGCGGGCGCGCTCGAGTGCCACGGCCACGGCCTGCCGACGCGCCTCATCCATGACGGCCTCGCGCCTGGCGATGTCGAAGCCGATGCCCGACACCTGGTTCGCGCCGAGGGTCACGGCCTTGTCGACGACGGCGCCAAGCTCCGCCAGTTTGCGCACCTTCAGGTGCACCGTATTGGAGACGCGGTAGCCATGCACCTCCGGCGGGCGGCCGTCACGGTAGGTCTTGTGCACCGGCTGCACGGACAGATTGCTGGTCTGGATGTCCTTGGCCGCGATGCCGGCAGCCTTCAATCCCGCCACGACTTTGGCCATGAGCTCCGAGTTCCGCGATAGCGCTTCGCGCGCGGTCGGAGCCTCGACCACGACGCCGGTCGTGACGTGGGCGATATCCGGCACCACGGACACCCGCCCTTCGGCGCTGACCGTCAGCGTCCGCGGCACATCCTTCTGTTCGGCGCACACGCGATCTGCTCCTCCCATCACGGCGCCGAGCATGACGAGCGCCGTCACTGCCGCGACGCCGCCACTGCGAATTGCCCACATGCGCGTTCCTCCGTTGCAGCCCTGTCCGCTTTGTCCACGAAAATGTGGCCGTATCAGGCACTGGTCCCGGGTTTCGGCGGCCCGGCGCCTCTGCTATAAGGCGGGACGCCTTCGGTAGCGCGGAGGGCCCGTAGCTCAATGGTTAGAGCCGACGGCTCATAACCGTCTGGTTGCAGGTTCGAGTCCTGCCGGGCCTACCAAGGCCGCCGCGTACGGGCGGGTCCCTTTCAGAATCGGAAAGCAGCGCGTGAGCGAGAGCACCGACCTCATCGACTACTATCGCGAGACCCACGCCCGGCGCGTCTACGGCACCAGCTCGGTCAAGTACGTGCGCTACCTGCGCCCGTGGATTCGCCTGCTCGCGCCCCGCTCGATCCTCGACTACGGCTGCGGCCAGAGCCTGTTCATCGATATGCTGAACCTCGGCCCCGCCGTCGCGCTGCATCGCTACGATCCGGCCATACCGGCCTTCGCGACCCTGCCGCCGGAGCCCGCCGACCTTCTCGTCAACATCGACGTGCTCGAGCACATTCCCGAGGTCAGCCTCGACCCCGTGCTGAACGAGATGCGGACCGCCGCCCGCAATGCCATCCTGGTGATCGACACCGTACCGGCCAAGCACACGTTGCCCGACGGCCGCAATGCCCACGTGAACGTCAAGTCGCCGGAATGGTGGCGCCAGAAGCTCACGAGCGTCTTCGGCCCCGTCGAGCCCATCCAGACCCGACGCAAGACGCGCGCGGCCTTCAAGACGTGGCCGACGACGCCGGCCGAGCAGCGCGCCTATCGCCGCATGCGGCTCGCCGAGGATGCCGCCTACTACGCGCGCCGCCTCGTCGGACGCCACAAGTCGAGCTGGAAGGTCTCGAGCGTCAAGCCCCGGACCACGTCTTCCTGAGCCGGAGCAAACCGACAAGCGTCGCCATCATCGCCACGTAGGCCGCGATGCCGTTGAGCGCCAGTCCCGGCAGCGCATTGAGCACCATCAGATCGTTGCCGCCGGGAATGAGGGTGGCCGCGAACCCCATGATGGCGCCACCGAGCGTCGCCTGCACCCCGCCCCGCCAGTCGGGCCAGCGCAACACGAACCGGCCTCTGAGCGCCGCCGAGGCGATCGCCCCCGCGAACAGCGCGATCGGGCCGACGATGGTTGCCGCCTTCACGGTGGGAGAGGCGCCCATGACCATCTGGCCGAGCTGGCGCATCAGGATCGGATAGGCCCAGGGCTCCCCCGTCGCATAGAGGAGGCCGCCCGCCACGCCGATGATCGTCAGCGCGAACGACGAGCGCCAGCGCGAAGCCGTCAGCACCCTGGCGAACGTCAAGCCGCCGGCGAGCTGCATGCGCAGCACGCGCGCCAGCATCAGGGCCGCCACCGCCGCCGCGACGCCGACGAGCAGGAGACCCGGCAGGCTCGGGGCCGCCAATGGCGAGGCGGCCGCCGGCGCCAGCAGGTGCGCCATGCCGAGGCTGCTCGCCAGCGAGGCACCGAGGCAGATGCCCGGCAACGCCAGCAGGAACGCCAGATCGCCGCCCATCGAGCGCGAGCAGACGCCAAAAATACAGGCGCCGAGCGTGAACGAGCCGAGACCGTAGAGCGCACCGCCGAGCAGGGCGGCAGCCGTGAGCCCGCGGTCGGCGCACAGTTTCCACAGATCGGGCGAGATCCAGGCCAGCGGCACCGTCACGGCGAGCGCCCAGGCGGAGGCGACCGTCAGCCCATAGAGCCGGCTCGCCCGTCCGAGCTCGACGATCTGCCTGGCCGCCAGGAACGAGCAGACGTTGCCCCGCTGCAGCGCGAAGCCCGTCACGAAGGCGAGCGGGAAAAGCACCGTCAGAGCTTGTGCGACTGTCATGGGTGAACCGAGCAGGAGCGGCGGCAGCAAGGCCGTGCTTATAGCAAATTCCCGAGGCTTCCCCTACCCGGATTTGAGGGCGCACGCTCGCGGCTCGCCTCGATCGGCGGCGCACTGGGGCGCCCTGTCGCTACCGGTGCCCGCTTCGCATCGCTAGAGTGTCGGCGACGTTGATGCGCGCGCCGCCATTTTCCCGGGCGTCTCATTAGTCGTCCACGCCGCAGGATGCCCTCGCTCGCGCCAGCCCGGAGCCTTTCGCCGACATGTCCGAATTGTCGATCCTGATCCTCTCCGACGGCCGGCCGGGCCATTACCACCTTGCCGATGGCGTGGTCGCGGCGCTGCAACGGATGACCCCCGTCATGTGCGCGCGGATCGAGCTCACCCGCCGCCGCCTCGCCCCCAACGCCCTGCTGGCGGCGCTGCTCGGACGAAGCGCCTACGCCAGTGCGCTGCGGCTGGGCTATGGCCTGACGGCCGCGGAGCTGCCGCCGGCGCGTCTGATCGTCTCGGCCGGCGGGGACACGCTCGCCGCCAACGTCGCCGTCGCTCGCCACCTCGGGGCCGAGAACATCTTCTGCGGGACGCTCCGGCGATTGCCGCCGAGCCAGTTCTCCCTCGTCGTCTCGTCCTACGCGCGTCACGCCGGCCTGCCTCGCCACATCGTCGCGCTCAAGCCGAATGGCATGGACCCGGATACACTCGCCCGCGCGCGCGCCGTGCCTGACGCCTCCCGCCCGCCGCGCCTCGCCGGCCTGCTGGTCGGGGGCAACTCCGGGCTCTTCCGTTACGAGCCCGACGAGTGGGCCGCCCTCGCCGCGTTTCTCGAGACGGCTCACACGGCACAGGGCATCCGCTGGATCGTCTCGACCTCGCGGCGCACTCCGCCCGCCGTCGCCGATGCGCTCGCCCGCCTCGCCAGCCGCACGGACGGCCCGATCGCCGAGCTCATTGATTTCCGCGTGAGCGGCCCGGGCACGCTGCCCTCCCTGCTGGCCAGCGTGGAAGCCGTCCTCTGCACCGAGGATAGCAGCACCATGATCTCGGAGGCGGTCTGCGCCCGCCTTCCCGTCGTCGGCGTCTCGCCCCGCGATCACAGTTTCAAGCCGGAGGAGGCGGAGTACCGGCGCTTCATGCAGGACAGCGCCTGGTGCCGCTTCCTGCCGCTCGCCTCGCTCACCCCGGATCGCTTCTGCGAGGCGTTGCGCCACATCGTCCCCATGCGCGAGAACCATCTCGACCGGCTCGCCGGCATGATCGCGGAGCGCCTGCCCGCCCTGTTCCCAGATCACAACAGTGCGTCCGGCAGCCCCTGAGGCAGGAGGCCGTGGCTCATCCGGGATTGTCGGCGGCTAAGTGCGGCCCTGCCGCCGTCCCAGTTCGGCATGTGCCCGCGCCTGCACGTCCTTGAGCTCGTGCAGGCTGCGCTCGATGTCCGCGCGCTTGCGCTCCAGCCTTTCGATGGCGTCGTCCACCTTCGCCACGAGGTGCTTCAATTGCGCGATCTGGCGGGTATCGGCGTCGTAGAGCGTCAGATACTCCGCGATGTCCTCGAGGCTGAAGCCGAGATTCTTGCCCCGCACCACGAGAATGAGCCGCGCGCGGTCGCGGCGGTCGTAGCGCCGGGAGGCACCGACGCGCTTCGGGGATACCAGCCCCTTCGCCTCGTAGAAGCGGATGGCGCGCGGCGTCAGCTTCAGCTCTTCCGCCAACTCGCGGATCGAGTAGGTGCGGCTGTCCGCGCCATCCTCCACGGCAGCGCTGGTGTCGGCGGACCTCGCTCTTCGGGCGCTCCTCATGGCGGGTTCACTCATGCCTTGCGGCGCGCCTCCTCCTCCTGCTTGAGCTCCTTCTTGGAGAGCTTGCCGATCATGGTCTTCGGCAGCACGTCGCGGAACTCGATCTCCTCGGGCAGCTCGATCTTGGAGAGCTTGGGCTCGAGGTGCCGCATGATGTCGTCGACGGTCGCCGCGGCGCCCGTCTTCAGTTTCACGAACGCCTTGGGGGCTTCACCCCGGTACTCGTTCTTGATGCCGATCACCGTCACTTCCTCCACGGCGGGATGCTCGTAGATCGCCTCCTCGATGCGCCGGGGATAGACGTTGTAGCCGGAGCAGATGATAAGGTCCTTCATGCGGTCGACGATGAAGATGAAGCCGTCGGCGTCCATGTAGCCGACGTCCCCCGTGCGCAGGTAGGGACCGACGAAGACGTTGGCCGTCTCCTCCGCCTTTTTCCAGTAGCCCTTCATCACCTGCGGGCCCTTGATGCAGATCTCGCCGTTCTGCCCGAGCGGCATCACCTTTTCCGGATTCCCCACCTCGCGAATGGAGATGATGGTGGCGGGCAGCGGCAGGCCGATCGAATTCTCTTTAATCGGACCATCGAGGGGGTTGCTCGTCGCTACCGGCGAGGATTCCGACAGGCCGTAGCCCTCGACGAGCTTGCAGCCCGTCAGTCCTTCGAAGCCCTTCTTGACCTCGAGAGGGAGGGGCGCGCCGCCGGATAGGCAGAACTTCAGCGAGGAGAGATCAAAGGTCTTCAGTTTGGGATGGTTCATGATGGCGTTGAACAGCGTCGGCACACCCGGCATGACCGTCGGCCGGGTCTTGTCGATGAGCTTCAGGCCTTCGTTGATCTCGAAACGAGGCATCATGACGATCTCGGCCGCCCGCGAGATGCCGAAGTTCATCACCACCGTCATCGCGAAAACGTGAAAGAACGGCAGCACCCCCATGACGCGCTCCGCGCCGTCCTCGAGACCGGGCGCCCAGGAAATCACCTGCATCACGTTGGTGTGCAGATTGGCATGGGTCAGCATGGCACCCTTCGGTGTGCCAGTTGTGCCGCCTGTATACTGCAGGACCGCAACATCCTCGCCCACGTCGATCGCCGGCGGCTGGTAGCGCCCGTCGTTGGCGAGCACATCCGCCTCGAGCACGAGCTTTGACCGTACGGCCGAGGCCTCGGGTCGCGCCCGCTCTTTCGCCTTCACCAAGCGGAAGAGCACGGACTTCACGGTCGGAAGCAGCGCCGGGAAGGAGCAGACGATGGCGCGCTTCAGCACCCCTTGCGAGACGAGGGCCTCGACCTTGCCGAACAGGACCGCCAGGTCCAGCGTCACCATGATCTCGGTTTCGCTGTCCTTCACCTGGAAGGCCAACTCCTCGACGGTATAGAGAGGATTGTAGTTAACGACGGTGCCGCCCGCCTTGAGCGTGGCGTAGAAGTATATGATGAACGTCGGCGAATTCGGCAGGAAGAGCCCGACTTTCACGCCCTTGCCGACCCCGAGCTTCTGCAAGCCTGCCGCTGCCCGATCGACCTGGGCGGAGATCTCCTTATAGGTCTGCCGGCGCCCGAGGAAGCTCGTACAGACTCGATTACCGTGGCGCGCGACCGCCGAATCGAGCAGATCGAAGAGCGGCTTCGGCTCGAAAGTCTGTCCCCAGTCGACGCCTTGCGGATAGCAGGAGAGCCACGGGCGAGGCTCGGCGTTGGTGCTCTCAGTGGCGCGCGTATCCTCACTGGACGACATGCGTACCGCCTCCCCTTCCCTGAGCGGCTTCTCTGAGGGCCGCTCTCATCCCAGTAAGCCCCAAGGTTCCAACGAGCCGAGGGATTTGAGTGCCAGGGTGCAGCAGAGCTGCAACAGTTGAGCACTGGCAGTCTCAAAAGTGTACCACCATATCACGGTTGAGCCTGAACACTTCTACAGCTCGCCGACCTCATGGCTTGGCCCAGATGTTGCTTTCCACCGACCCGTATGGTCCGGGCGAACGCAGCGCAGGTGAGGGTGTGCATGTCTGGACTTGCTGTGGGTTTGCGTATATCTGATGCCTTTGGAGGCGATCTGGCAAGGGGGCGGCCATAGCAGCCTCATGCCCTTGCAGAATCGGCCGGAGAACCTGCAAAGCAGGTTATGGAGAGCGAGATGGACGACGTCGCGACCAAGATCATCGACATTCTGAAGAAGCACATGAAAGAGCCGAAGGACGATATCTCGCTCACTACTGCACTGAGCGATCTGAAGATCGAGTCCCTCGACTTGGCCATGATCGTCTTCGATATCGAGGACACCTTCGGGATCGAGATTCCCTACAACGCCAACGAAGAAGTCGAGGACTTCAAGACGGTCGGATCTGTCGTCGACCGCGTCAAGTCGCTGGTGGCTGCCTCGGGCGCTACGGGTGCCAAGGCCTGATCATCGATCGGCCTGGCCTCGCGTCCCGCTGAGAACTGACTTGGCGCCATCGGCGCCTACCGACCGAAAGGCGGAGGATAACTTTGACCTCTAAGAAGAATGGGCTCCGGCGCGTTGTCGTGACCGGAATGGGAGCAGTCACGCCCCTTGGTATCGGCGTTCCCGATATGTGGGCGGCGATGCAGCGCGGCGATTGCGCCGTCGGCCCCCTCAGCTTCGATACCCAGGATCTCTACATCACGATTGCCTCGGAGGTGAAGGGGTTCGACCCGAAGATCCACACCAAGAGCAAGCTGGTCCAGCTCGCCGACCGCTACTCCTGGTTTGCCAGCGCCGCCGCGCAAGAAGCGGTCGAACAATCGGGTCTCGAGGTGCCCTTCAAGAACCCCTACCGCACGGCTGCTATCTTCGGCACCGGCGCTGGCGGCATGAACACGACGGAGAAGTCCTACCAGGACCTCTACATTCACAAGAAGAAGGCGACGCACCCGCTCACGCTCATTCGCATCATCGGCAGCTCCGCCGCAGCCCACATCGGCATCGACTACGGCATCAAGGGGCCGACGTATGCCACCTGCAGCGCCTGTTCGACGGCGACCCACGCCATCGGCGCTGTCTATGACTACATCCGCCACGGCGTCATCGACGTCGGCGTCACCGGCGCCAGCGAAGCGGTGATCTGCTACGGCTCCATGCGCGTCTGGCAGGCCCTGCGCGTCCTCTCGCCGGAAGGCTGCTTCCCCTTCTCCAAGCGTCGTAACGGCACGGTGCTCGGCGAGGGCGCCGGAGCGCTCGTGCTCGAGGATCTTGAGCACGCCAAGGCGCGGGGCGCCACCATCCTCGCGGAGCTCCTGGGCTACGGCGCATCGTCTGATGCAAAGGACATGGTCAACCCCGACATCGAGGGGCCCAAGAGCGCCATGCGGGACGCCCTGAGCGATGCCAACCTGTCTCCGGGCGACATCGACTATCTCAATGCCCATGGCACCGCCACGGCCATCAACGACGTGAACGAGACCCGCGCCATCAAGGACGTGTTCGGTCAGCACGCCTACAAGTTGGCCGTCTCCTCGACCAAGTCGATGCACGGGCATCTGCTCGGCGCCGGCGGTGCGGTCGAGGCCATTGCCTGCATCCGCGCCACTCAGGAAGGCTATCTGCCGCCGACGATCGGCCTCACCGAGCCCGATCCGGAGTGCGATCTCGACTACGTGCCGAACGAGGGCCGCAAGGCGAAGGTCACATACACGATGTCGAACTCGTTCGCGTTCGGCGGCCTCAACGCGGTGCTGGTGTTCGGTCCGCCTCCAGCCTGAGCGTCCGACGCGCACCACAGCAATCACGGTTCAGCGGCCGGGCTCGTCCCGGCCGCTGAGCGTTTTGGCCGGCTGTGACGCCGCGCACCCGCACCGCCAGCAGCGCGCCAGGCGGCATGCACGCGCTCTTGCGCCCGGCGAGGACGTCGCCAGGCCTCTCTCGACCGATCGAAAGGTGAGACCGCAGGTCGCCCGTCGGCTCCCGAGGCGTTCAATGCCCTAGGCGCGGCCGGCGCCCTCCATGATCGCCGCCACACCCATGCCGCCCGCCGTGCAGACGGAAATCAGCCCCCGCTTGGTGCTGCCCTCAAGGAGCTTGGCGAGATTGGCGACGATGCGCCCGCCTGTCGCGGCGAACGGATGGCCGAAGGCGATGCTCGAGCCCTT
Organism: Hyphomicrobiaceae bacterium; assembly: GCA_041397725.1. Classification (GTDB taxonomy): domain Bacteria; phylum Pseudomonadota; class Alphaproteobacteria; order Rhizobiales; family Hyphomicrobiaceae; genus JAGRKR01. Next base: position 359,954 of record JAWKVZ010000001.1, read on the forward strand.
CACATTGAGCTTGGTGCGATCGATGCTGCCCAGCGGCGCGTCGCGAGCGAGTCGCGTCTTGCAGTAGGCCGGGTCCTCCCAGGCCTTCAGCGTCGCCAGCACCTGGGCGGCGAACGCCTCATGGATCTCGTAGTAGTCGAACTCTTGCAGCGTCAGCCCTGCCCGTTCCAGCATGCGCGAGACGGCGATGGTCGGCGCCATCAACAGCCCCTCGCCCGCGACGAAATCGTTCGCCGCGCTCTGGCCATACGTCAGATACGCCAGGATCGGCAGCCCTCGCGCCTTGGCCCACGCCTCCGACGCCAACAGCACAGCCGAGGCTCCGTCCGTCAGGGGTGTGGAATTGGCGGCGGTCAACGTGCCCTCGCCGCTGCGGTCGAAGGCCGGCTTGAGCGTCGCCATCTTGTCGAGGCTGATGTCGCCGCGCAGATTGTTGTCGCGGAAGACGCCGGCGCACGGCACGAGAAGGTCGTCGAGATAACCTTCCTGGTAGGCTGCGGCCGCCTTGACGTGGCTCTCGTAGGCGAGTTGATCCTGCGCCTCGCGCGAGATCTGCCACGTCTTGGCCATCAGCTCGCAGTGCTCGCCCATGGACAGCCCCGTGCGCGGCTCGGCGACCGACGGCGGGTCTGGCGCCAGCTCGGAGGGCGACAGGCCAGAGAACACCCGCGCCTTGCCGGCGAGGCTCTTCTGCTGGGAGAGTTGCAGCAGCCGCTTGGCGAAGCGCCGCTTGAAGACGATCGGTGCGTCGGAGACCGTGTCCGAGCCGCAGGCGATGCCGCACTCGGTCTCTCCGGTGGCGATCTTGCCGGCGATCATCAGTGCGGCCTGGAGGCTCGTCCCGCAGGCCTGGATGAGCGTGACTCCGGATGTATCGGGATGCAGCTTCGAGCCGATGACCGCCTCGCGCGCCAGGTTGAAATCGCGCGAGTGCGTGACGACCGCGCCGCCTACGACATCGTCGATGCGGACGCCGGCGAGAGCGAACTTGTCCGCCAGCCCGTCGAGCACCGTCGTCAGCATCTCCAGGTTCGTGAGATCGCTGTAGAGCGTGTTCGAGCGGCAGAACGGGATGCGCACACCCCCGACCACCGCGACCCGCCTGACACTCGTCTGCATCGACTGCTCCTCGCCTCTCGTTCGCTCGACCGGTCGGTCGTTTCAGGGGCTGCTCTAGGCCGCCGCGCGGCCGGCGTCGGCCTTGCCCTCGCTTGCCCGGTAATGAAGAGGCCCGCCGCGGAACGGCGCGAAGCCCGTGCCGAAGATCACGCCGGCGTCCGCGAGGTCGGCGCTGTCGACGACCGTCTCGTCGACGCATTTGACGCACTCCGCGATCAGCGGCTGCACCAGCTCACGTCCCAGGCGCTCCAGCTCGGCCTTGTCGAAGGCGCCGCTCTCCCTGACCGCCTTGCCCTTCTCCCACTTGTAGAAGCCCTCGCCCGTCTTCTTGCCGAGCTTGCCGGCCGCCACGAGCTTGGCGATGTGTGAGCCGTCGCTGCCGCCGATCTTGAGGATGTTGGCAACGTGCATGCACACGTCCAGGCCGACCTGATCGGCGAGCTCGAGCGGCCCCATCGGCATGCCGAACGTGCGCGCGGCCTCGTCGAGCTTCTCGCGCTTCTCGCCGAGTTCGTAACGCTGCATGGCGCTCATCATATAGGGCGCCAGCACGCGGTTGACGAGGAAGCCCGGACAGCTCTTCACGATCAGCGGGAACTTGTCGATCGCAGTCACGAACGTGCAGCCCTTGCGCACCTCGTCCTCGCGAGAGCCGCTGCCGCGCACCACCTCGACAAGCGGCAACTGCGCCACCGGATTGAAGAAGTGCAGCCCGATGAGCCGGCCGGGATCGCTGAGCGGCGCCGCAATGTCCTCGATCATGATCGAGGAGGTATTGGTCGCCAGGATCGCGCCAGGCTTGAGCTTGGCCTCGAGGCTCTTGAAGAGGGCCTGCTTGACCTCGAGCTTCTCGACGATGGCCTCGATGACGACATCGGCGCGAGAGATCTGCTCGCCCGCCGGATCGGCGATGAACCGCGCCTTCGCCGCATCGCGTGTCGCCTTGGTGCGGAACTTGCGCGCGAAGAGCCGCTCGGAACGCGCCATGCCCTTGGTGATCTGCTCGGGACTGAGGTCCTGCAGGCTCACCTCCATGCCCGAGGCGACGCACCAGGCGGCGATGTCCGCACCCATGACGCCGGCGCCGATCACGTGCACGCGCTGCGGCTGGAAGGCGGTGTCCCTTGGGGCCTGGCCCTTCAACAGCTCCGACAGCATGAAGACGCGGCGCAGGTTGCGCGAGGCGCTGCCGACCATGAGCGGCGCGAAGGCCTGCGTCTCGGCCGCCTTCATGGCCTTGAGGTCGCCGCCGTGCTGCTCGAAGAGATCGATGAGCCGGTAGGGCGCGGGGATGTGCTGCTCCCGCACCTTGTCCTTGACCTTGCTGCGCATCTGAGCGGCGAGATAGCCGCGCGCCGGCCACTTCCGCAGCAGGTCCTTGAGGCCCGAGTTCGGCTTGGAGCGGCGATTGCGCAGGATCGCCTTGCGCGCCGCCCAGCGCAGGGAGTGGTGCGTCGCCACGAGCTCGTCGACGAGGTTCATGGCCTTGGCCTGAGACGAGCGGAGCATGCGGCCCGACAGCATCATCTCCATGCCCGAGATGGCGCCGGCCTGGCGGATCGCGCGCACGGTGCCGTTGAGGCCGGGGAAGAGGCCGAGGCGTATCTCGGGCAGCCCGAGCCGCGTGCCGTCCTCGCGATCGGCGACGCGCCAGTGGCAGGCGAGCGCCAGCTCGAGCCCGCCGCCGAGACAGAACCCGTGGATCGCCGCGACCACCGGCACCGGCAGCGCCTCGATGCGGTCGAACAACTGCGTGCCCTGCCGCACGACGTCAGCCACCTCGGCTTCGCTCGTGAAGGCCTCGAACTCTCGGATGTCCGCGCCGACAATGAAGCCCTTCGCCTTGCCCGAAATAATCACCGCGCCTTTGATCGTCCGCGCGCGGGCGCGCTCCTCGAGCTCTGCGACGATGCGGGCCAGTTCCTCGAACGGGCGCCGGCCGAGAGAGTTCGTCGTCTCCCCCTCGCGATCGAACACCGCCCAGGCAATCCCCTCGGGATCGATGCTGAGGCGCCAATCCTTCATGTCGGCAGCGATGACGCTCATGACCTCGGCTCCTGGTTGCGCGCGGCCCGTGCGGGGGGACCCGAGCGCCAGCTACTCCCAACCGTCGCCAGCAGCGGCACCGGGCGATGTGCCCGGCGACCAGCAGGCGAGCGGCATCGTCACTCGGCCGCGCGTGGATCGGCGGCGCGCGCGTTGTGCCCCGGCGACAGATAGTGCGGGCGCACCTCGTCGGGATCGAAATGATCGACGGCGATGACGCGCGCGGTCAGCTCCTCGACCTCCCGCATCAACTGCGCCTCGCCGGCGCCGATCAGGCCCTTGCTCTCCGCCTCGCCGATCCAATCGATGCCGTGATAGCGGCGGATCGTGCCGGCGCGCACGCCACGCTCGATCTTCTTCTCGACCTCCTCGGCGGCAATGACCTTGGCCAGTGCCACCTCGAGGATGCCGGTCGGGTCCTTCACGTCGGTGCTGACGAAGATGTATCGCGTCATGCGATCGCGCACCTCGCCCGGCTCGAGCACGAGGCTCGCCACCTGGCGGCCCAGCCGGTCGCTGGCCGGCCGCATCCGCGCGCCGAGCGGGAACACGAGGACGCGCATGAGCCCTCGCGCCCAGAAGACGGGGAAGTTGTCGATCGTACCCTTGATGGCCTGCTGACAGCGATAGAGCGCATTGCGAGCCACCAGCTCGACGATGGGCTTGTCGGCGCCCGGCCGGCCATCGTCCTCGAAGCGCTTGAGAACGCAGGCCAGCAGATAGAGCTCCGACAGGGCATCGGCCATGCGCCCCGTCAGCTTCTGTTTCACCTTGAGGCCGCCGCCGAGCAGCGCCACCGTCAGGTCGGCAACCAGCGCGAAGCTGCGGCTCCAGCGCGAGAGGCCGCGATACCAGCGCCCCAGGCCGCCCGTGTTGGCTGGCGCGCTCGCGAGCAGCCCGCCTGTGACGTTGTGCACGAATGAGCCGAACATGTTGGAGACGGAGAACGAGACGTGCCCCAGGAAGGCCTTCTCGAACGCTGCGAGCGCCCGCGTCTCGTCGGCGTCCTGCAGCGCGGTGATCTCCTTGAAGAGATAGGGATGGCTCCGCAACGCGCCCTGCGCGAAGGTGATAAGCGAGCGCGTGAGGATGTTGGCGCCCTCGACCGTGATGCCCACCGGCATCATCTGATAGGCGGATTGCAGGTAGTTGGATGGGCCGTCACAGACGCCGCGGCCGCCGTGGATGTCCATGGCGTCGTTGAGAGCCTGGCGCATGCGCTCGGTCGACTGGTACTTGAGCAGTGCCGAGATGACGGCCGGCTTCTCGCCCCGCGCCACCATGGCCGCGGTGACGCCGCGGCCGGCCTCGTTGACGTAGGCCGCCTCGACGATCCGCACGAGCGCCTCCTCCACGCCCTCCATGCGGCCGATGGAGATGCCGAACTGCTTGCGGATGCGCGCATAGGCCGAGGTGAAGCGCAGCATGGCCTTGGCGCCGGCGGCGCTCGACGACGGCAGCGAGATCGAGCGACCGGCCGACAGGCACTCCATGAGCATGCGCCAGCCCTGGCCAGCCATCTTGTCGCCGCCGATCACCCACTCCATGGGGATGAAGACGTCCTTGCCCCAGTTGGGCCCATTCGGGAAAGCCGCTCCGCTCGGCAGGTGACGCCGGCCGATCTCGACGCCGGCATGCCCGGTCGGCACCAGCGCCAGCGTGATGCCGACATCCTCGCCGCGGCCGAGCAGGTTCTCCGGATCGAACAGCCGGAACGCCAGACCGAGCAGCGTCGCCTTCGGTCCGAGCGTGATGTAGCGCTTTTCCCAGGACAGACGAATGCCGACGACCTCCTTGCCGTCGTGCAGGCCCTTGGTGACGACGCCGATATCGCGCATGGTCGCGGCATCCGAGCCCGAGGTCGGGCCGGTCAGGCCGAAGCAGGGGATCTCCTGCCCCTTGGCCAGCCGCGGCAGGTAGTGCTCCTTCTGCGCGGGCGTGCCGTATTTCTCGATGAGCTCACCCGGCCCGAGCGAGTTCGGCACCATGACGATGGTCACCACGTCGGGGCTGCGCGAGGCGATCTTGCCCAGGATCAGCGACTGTGCCTGCGCCGAGAACCCGAGCCCGCCGTGCTCGCGCGAGATCAGCATGCCGAGGAAGCCGTTCTCGGAGACGAATTTCCAGATGTCCTCGGGGATCTCGCGATTGTTGTGGCGGACGGCCCAGTCGTCGATCATCCGGCAGAGCGTCTCGGTCGGACCATCTAGGAAGGCCTGCTCCTCCGCGGAGAGCTGAATTCCGGGGATGGCGCGCAGCTTGGCCCAGTCGGGCTTGCCGGAGAAGATCTCGGCATCGAAACCGACCGTGCCCGCCTCGAGCGCCTGCGCCTCCGTGTCGGAGACCTTCGGCAGCACGTTGCGCAGCATCTTGAAGGCGGGGACGACGACCAGGGAGCGCCTGACGTTCGGAACCGCGAACGCGCCCAGCGCCACGACGGGCAGCCAGGCCAGCACCGAGAGAACACCGAACGGGCGGGAGGCGCCGAAACCCCACAGACCCGTCTGCCAGGTCAAGAGCAGGACCGCCGTCACCCCGGCCCACAGCCAGAGAGGCGCACGACGCATACCCATGGCGAGCACAATGACGACGGCAACGAGCAGAAATACGAGCTCCGCCATGATCCATCGACTCCTTGCGGCAATCGGCGCGGCCTGCAACCGCCGCTACCATAATTGCTCGAGGCATATCGGCCGAAAGTTAAATTTGCTTGACGTAAACGTCAACTCAGCTCCGTTTCACGCCCTCCCCACCCATCACGACACGCGCATCCGCTGGAAACCCCTGGGCATGCGGATATCCGCGCGGTTCATGCCGTCGTCGCCCGGCTTGCCGGGCCTCGGGCGCTCACCTACGATCACCGTCACATAATGGTGAGAACAGGGTACCACGGACCATGACAGGCACGGCCACCGCCCTCCGGCATATCGAGAACGAGCGCACCATCATTACGGAATGGCGCTTCAAGCCCGGCGACAATACGGGTTGGCATCGCCATGCCCATGACTACGCCGTCGTGCCCCTGGTGGACGGCCGTCTGAAGCTCATCGACAAGACCGGCGAGAGCTTCGCGGAGTTGCGGCGGGGCGTCACGTACTACCGTGCCGCCGGGGTCGAGCATGACGTCGTGAACGCCTCCGAGCACGACATCGCCTTCGTCGAGATCGAGTACAGGTAGGCGTCCGGCTTGCGGGGCCGCTTGTCGCCACAGCGCAGGCTCGACGGCGCAGACGTCTTCGCCCATTGTGGCGCGGAGCCTATCCGACACCCGGCCGCCCGACACGAGGCGCGCCACCCCTAACGCGGACGATCACCAGGACCTGAGGGAGCGAAGCATGCGCCACGGCGGCAAGATTCTGATCAACCAGCTCGAGGCGCAGGGCGCGCGCGCCGCCTTCACGGTGCCGGGCGAAAGCTTCCTCGCGGCCCTCGACGGTCTGCACGACAGCAACCAGATCCAGACCGTCATCTGCCGCCAGGAGGGCGGGGCCGCCATGATGGCCGAGGCCTACGGCAAGGTCACGGGCGAGCCGGGCGTCTGCTTCGTCACGCGCGGCCCCGGCGCGGCCAATGCCATGAGCGGTCTCCATATCGCCCAGCAGGACTCGACGCCGATGGTGACGTTCATCGGCATGCCGGCCTCCGACGTCGAGGACCGCGAGGCCTTCCAGGAGATCGAGATCAAACAGCTCTACGCCTCCTTCGTGAAGTGGTCCGCCGTCATCCGCCAGACCGACCGCATCCCCGAGTACGTCAGCCGCGCCTTCCACGCCGCCCGCTCAGGACGCCCCGGCCCCGTCGTTCTCGGCCTGCCCGAGGACATGCTGGCAGCCAATATCGAGGCCGCCGACGTGCCGGCAGCCAACCCCGCGATGTCCGCGCCCTCGTCCGAGGACATGGCCAGGCTCGCAGCTCTGCTGGAGCGGGCCGAGCGCCCCTTCGTGATCCTCGGCGGTCCCGGCTGGAGCGCCGAGCTCCAGCGCGCCATGCAGGACTTCGCCAGCCGCTTCGCGTTGCCGGTCGGCTGCGCTTTCCGCTTCCAGGACTATTTCGACAACCGCCATCCCTGCTATGCCGGACACATCGGCATCGGTCCGGACGCCAAGCTCGTGGAGGCCGTCAAGGAGGCCGACGTCCTGCTCGTGATCGGCGCGCGGCTCGGCGAGATGACCACCAGCGGCTACTCGCTGCTGGATATCCCGAGCCCCCGCCAGACGCTCGTCCACGTGCACCCCTCCCCCGACGAGCTCGGCAGCGTCTACCGGCCCGACCTGGCCATCGCCAGCTCCGCCGCGGCCTTCGTGGGCGCCCTCACGCGCCTCGAAACCCCTGCGGCGCGCCCGTGGAGCGGCCGCACAACGGAGCTTCATCGCGCGCAAGAGGCCGTGTTGAAGCCCATCCCGCTCCCCGGCGCGGTGCAGTTCGCCGAGGTCGTCAGGACCGTCTCGGAGATGCTGCCTGAGGATGGCTTCGTCGCCAACGGGGCCGGCAACTACGCCGCCTTCCTGCATCGCTACTTCGAGTACAAGGGTTATCGGACGCAGCTCGCGCCGACCTCCGGCTCCATGGGCTACGGCCTGCCGGCGGCTATTGCCGCCAAGATCGCCGCGCCCAACCGCGCCGCCGTCGCATTCGCCGGCGATGGGTGTTTCATGATGACCAGCCAGGAGCTGGCGACCGCCGTGCAGTACGGGCTGCCCGTGGTCGTGATCATCGCCAACAACGGCATGTACGGGACCATCCGCGCCCACCAGGAGCGCGAGTACCCCGGCCGCGTCGTCGGCACCACGCTGGTCAATCCCGATTTCGCCGCCTTCGCCCGCTCGTTCGGGGCCAATGGCGTCACGATCGAGCGCACAGAAGACTTCCGTGGGGCGTTCGGCGAGGCCCTGGCCGCCAACCGGCCGACACTGATCGAGCTTAAACTCGATCCCGAAGCCCTCTCACCGCGCCAGACCCTGTCGGCGATCCGCAACGCCAAGCGTTGAGGCCAGACCCGCGGGCAATCGTCAGCGCGTCCGGCTCCCACAGAGCGAGCCGGACCGCCTTTTGCGTGCGCTATCAATGCATTGAGCGCCCAGACCGGCATGCCGCACCGAACCCGCCCCGCCAAGTCCGGCACGCAGCCCCATTAACAAAACTTAATAACTTATGAATATGAACCGAGCATTTTTACGCATTTACTGTTCGGTGACGAAGCACGTGACTAACAAAATCTTATATGTTACCAAATGCACAACTTGCTGATCACACAGACATCGGGGATGACCTTGGACCTCCAGGCAGCAGAACGTTTGAATGGGCGCGGATGGCAGTTCGCCAAGCTTGCCGCATTCTTCTGCTTCGCGCTCGCCTGCGGCCTGATGGTGGTCCAGCTTGCCCACAAGCCGTTTCCGAAAGCTTCCGTGATCAGCAAGTCGACCGCTCCGTCCGTGACGACCGGCTCCCTACCGGTCGGACAGTGAGCGACTGAAGTTACTCCCTGCGTACTCCTGCGATCCCCACATCAACCCCTTCTCGCCACCGAGGAGGGGTTGATGGTTTTCGAGGGGGGGGGAGTCAGGGACGGAGGCCGGCGTCACGCCGTCTCGGTAATCTCCAGCGTCACCCCCTGGCCGGCCAGCGCGCTTACGGCCTTGGCCGCGTCGGCGGCGGTCATGGGCTCGAACGGCGGCCGCATGGCCAACCAACCCGCGTCGTCGCGATAGTGCGCGATGAGCGCCTTGAGCACGGGGATCATCGGATACGCCTGCACCGCCTGCCGCAGCCGGGTGATGCCGGCCTGAAGGCCAGCGGCATCGCCACCCTGCCAATTGTCGTAGACCGCGCGGATCGCCTTGGCGCTGACGTTGGCGGTGGCCGAGATGCAGCCGGCACCGCCAGCCTTGAGGCCATCGAGCAGGAAGACCTCGGACCCCGGAAAAACTTCGAAGCCGGGATTGGCATCGAGGATCGCCTTGGTGTTGGACCAGTCGCCGGAGGAATCCTTGAGCCCCACCACCGTATCGGGGAAAGCGGCCCTGAGGCGCGCGATCAGCGGCAGCGGGATGCCGACCTGAGCCACCGGAGGAATATGGTAGAGGTAGACCTTGAGGCGATCGTCGCCGACCTGCTCGATGACGTCGCTGAAGAAGCGGTAGAGCCCCTCCTCGCTCGGCTGCTTGTAGTAGAAGGGCGGCAGCATCAGTACGCCGCCCGCGCCCATGTCGACCGCGTGGCGCGTCAGGATCACGGTGTCGGTGAGCGAGCAGGTGCCCGTCCCCGGCATCAGCGTCTCCGGTGCAAGCCCGCCTTCCACCAGCGCCTCGAGCAACTCCATGCGCTCGTCCAGCCCGAGCGAGTTCGCCTCGCTCGTCGTGCCGAACGGCGCCAGGCCGGTGCAGCCGTCCTCCATCAACCATTGTGCGTGGGCGACGAAGCGGTCCGCGTCCGGCGCGCCATCCTCGCCGAACGGCGTCGTCACCGGGGCGATCACGCCGGAAAAGTTCTTCGACTGGCTCATTGAGACCCTCTTGGAAGCTGATGTGTCGAGCGGCCTGCCGGCCTACGGCATGGGGATGCCGGGCTGCTGCACCGGCACGTGGTAGCCCCTCTGCACGGCGGGGCGCGCTGCGATCTCCTTGTACCACCTGAGCACGTTCGGGTACTTCCTCAGATCGATGCGATGCCACTCGAACCGCGAAATCCACGGCCACGTGGCCATGTCGGCAATCGAGTAGTCGCCGGCCATGAATTGCACCTGCGCCAGCCGGCGGTCGAGGACACCGTAAAGCCGCTGCGTCTCCTTCAGGTAGCGCTCCTCGGCGTAGGGAGACTTGCCCTCGGCATAACGCAGGAAATGGTGCACCTGGCCGATCATCGGACCGGCGCCGCCCATCTGCCACATCAGCCACTCGAGCGTCTGCCAGCGTCCCGGCCCGCTCGCCGGCAGGAACTTCCCCGACTTCTCGGCGAGATAGATCAGGATGGCGCCCGACTCGAACACCGATTGCCCGTTCTCCCGATCGACGATCGCGGGAATGCGGTTGTTGGGGCTGATCTTCAGGAACTCCGGCTTGAACTGCTCGTCCTTCGAGATGTCCACCTTGTGCGCCGTGTAAGGCAGCCCCGCCTCCTCGAGCATGATCGAGATCTTCCGCCCGTTGGGCGTGGACCATGTGTAGAGATCTATCATCTGCCTTGCCTCCGGTACTGCCAGCGTCGCGCTGACGGAGCCTAGAGGGCGAGCGCGGGGGATGGAAGCGGATTTGCGCCGTCCGTGGCGCCCCCCTCGCCCGCCGGCCGCCCGATCAGACGGAGCGCATGATCAGAATCCATGCGGTCACGACCAGTGGGGACAGCGCCGTCGAGATCACGACGGCCGCATTGATGAACTCCGGGTCGCGCCGATACTCCGCACAAAAGACCGTGATCAGCACGCCGACGGGTGTCGACGCCGCCACGACGAGCAATGCCGTCAGGTCCTTCGGAATGTCCATGACGTATGCCAGCGCCCAGGTCACGACCGGCGCCAGCAGGAACTTCAATACGAGCATCAGCGTCTGCGGACCGAGCCTGATCGCACCGAGGGACGATTGCGCGAGCTGCGCACCGAGCGTGTAGAGCGCCAGCGGCGTGAAGATCGAGCCGATCATCTGTATGGGAATGCCGACCAGCGGCGGCAGCGTCACCTCGACACCGCGGAGCGACAGCCCGAGCACGACGGCCGGGATCATCGGCGTCGCGAAGGCGCTTTTGAGCCGCGCCAGGACCCCGCCCGCGCTCGGGGCGAGCAGCCACACACCCACGGTCACGATCATGATCGCCGTCAACGCCGTGATGACCGACTGGTGGATCAGGTAGTCCGCCCCGAAGGCGAGTTGCGTCACGGGAATGCCGAAGAAGCCGACGTTGGCGTAGGCCGTGGCCAATCCCACGACTGGCCCGAGGCCTCGCCGCAGCCTGAACGCCAGCGCCAGCAGCCACCCCATCGGGATCAGGAACATGAATTGCACGACCGTGAAGTACGCGGTCTGCCAGACCGCCGACAGCGGCTGCGCGCCCGCTGACAGGAAGTGCACGAGGAAGCATGGCAGCACCACGTAGACCTGGAGCCGATTGAGCGAGGCGACATCGAGCTTGAGGCGCCCCTGGAGCAGCCAGCCGAGCGCCACCAGCACGCAGATCGGCAGCGTCACGCGCATCAGGATTTCGACGAAGAGCGCCATCGCTGCACCAGATCCCAGCTTGCGGTTGCCTGCTCAGTAGAGGCGCGTCGCCAACACCCAGAGCGTGACGGTCAGTGGTGAGAGGATGGTAGAGAGGAAAACCGCGCCCGACGCCAGCCCGGGATGGCGGTTGTATTGCAACGTGAAGATCACCAGCAGCAGCGCGGCCGGCGCCGCCGCGGCAACCACGAGGAGGTCGAGCAGCCCACCGGAAAAGCCGAGACCCACTGCCAGGCCCCAGGTCAGGGCCGGCGCCACCAGCAGCTTCAGCACCACCATCAACGCCACCGCACCGCCGCGGATGGCGTGCGCCGTGACCGCCAGTCCGCCGCCGAGCGTCAGCAGCGCCACCGCCGCATAGGCGCTGCCGATGATGGCGAGCGGGCGCTCGATCATCGGGGGAAGCGTCACCTCGTACCAGCGCAGCGCCACACCTGCCGCCACCGCCCAGATCATCGGGCTGCGCAGCACGGGGCCGAGAACCGAGCGCCGCTTTCCTTCCGGGGTGGCCAGGATCAGGGCCGCCACGGGCACCATGATCGCCGTCTGGAGGCTGACGATGACGGCCTGATGCACGATCAGCTCAGCCGGGAACGCCAGTTGCGCCAGCGGCAGGCCGAAATTGCCGGTGTTCGGGAATGCGAGCGCCAACGCCACCACGGAACGCTGCCCCGCGGGAACGCGGAATATCAAGGCCACGAGCCAACCGATCAGCGTCAGAGCCGTGAACTGCAGGATGGTGAACCACGCCGTCGGCCAGACCTCCAGTACGGGGACGCGGACCGTGGCGAAGTAGTTGAGGAGGAAACACGGCAGCAGGAGGTTCACGAGCAGGCGGCTGAGGGTCTCGACGTTCAGCGCGAGCCGCCGTTGCGCGAACCAGCCGACCGCCGCGACCGCCAGGATCGGCAGCGTGATGTTCGTGAAGATGTCCAGGAACAGCCGCATGGTCGTTCAGTCGCCCGCCGCCGCGCCACCGGCATACTTCGCACAGAACTCCTCGATCGCCAGCGCGCGGAAATCGGGGAGCGCACGGCGCAGCGTCTCGTGATCCCAATCCCACCAGCGGATGGCGAGGAGTTGCGCCTCGATCTCCTCGCTGAAGCGGCGGCGCACGGGCCGCGCCGGCACGCCGGCCACGATCGCATAACCAGCCACGTCGCGGCTGACGACGGCGCCGGCTGCAACGACCGCCCCTGTCGCGATGGTGACGCCGGGCAGCACGATCGCGCCATGCCCGAGCCAGACGTCATGGCCGATGGTCACCCACTGCTCGCGCCGCCAGTCGAAGAACGCTTCCTCGTCGGCTTCCTCGGGCCAGAGCATGCTCGATCGATACGTGAAGTACGACTGGCTCGCCCGCCACGTCGGGTGATTGCCGGGGTTGATGCGGCAATGGCCGGCGATCGAGCAGAACTTGCCGATGTCGGCGTTGGCGATCTCGCAATCATTGACGACATAGGAGTAGTCGCCGAGCCGGGCCTCCACGACGCTCGAGCGCGGGCCAATCTCGGTATAGCGTCCGAGCACGCACGCCTTGACCGTGGCCCTCGGATGCACTGTCGGGGCTTCCCGCAGCACCATCTTCCGGCGCTGGCGCACGCGGATGTCGTCCTCGGCCATGACCCCGGCTCCCGTTGACGGCCACTCTCTGCTGTGCCTTGCTTCAAGCACCCCGACCCCAGTGAAGGCAACCCAGATGTCGACCCGCTCCATCGGCCTCAGCGACGCACTCTACGACTACATGCAGAATAGCCTCATCCGCGAGCCGGAGATCCTGCGCAAGCTGCGCGAGGAGACGGCGGCGCTCCCCGAGGCCCGCATGCAGATCTCGCCCGAGCAGGGGCAGTTCATGGGTGTGCTGACCCGCCTGCTCGGCGTCCGCCGCTATCTCGAGATCGGCACCTTCACCGGCTACAGCTCGCTCGCCGTGGCGCTGGCGATGCCGCCCGAGGGCCGCATCGTCGCCTGCGACGTCAGCGCCCCGTTCACCGCTGTCGCCCGCCGCTACTGGCAATCCGCCGGCGTCGCCGACAGGATTGATCTGCGCCTCGCCCCGGCCACCGAGACCCTGTCGAAGCTGGCCGTCGAGAGCCCTGGCCGGCCCTTCGACATGGCCTTCATCGACGCCGACAAGGAGACTTACGCCGCCTACTACGAAGCCTGCCATGGGCTGGTCCGCCCGGGCGGCCTCATCCTCCTCGACAACATCCTGTGGAGCGGCGCCGTCGCCGACCCCGACGACACCCGCGAGACGACCGAAATGATCCGCGCCGTCACCCGGACGGTGCATGCCGACACGCGAGTCGACACGGCCATCCTGCCGATCGGAGACGGCCTGCTCATGGCGCGCCTCAAGGCCTGATCCCGTCAGCGCACGCGCGCGCCATGACGTGTGCAAAGTGCGCTCTCGCAGGCAAATTGTTCGGGAGATGCGGTCTGTCGGCGTGCTAACCTCACCGCCCGGCGGGCTTTTCCCCGGGGGTGGCGATCCGACGCATTCCAGGCACGCGTCGATCCGCCGAGATAGACGGGCGATCACGGTCGCCTCCGGACAAACCGAAACAGGACCAACGCCATGACGAGCTCGCCTGACGCCATTGCCGAGACGCTGCTCGCGAGCTTTGCGGCCTCGACGTCCGGCGACAAGCCCTACCGCCATTGGTTCCTCAAGGACTGTCTGCCGCGCGATGTGGCCGACGAGATCACCGACCTGCCATTGCCGGCCCCCGAGCTCGGCGGCGTCTCCGGCAAGCGCGAGATTCACAACGCCACGCGCACCTATTTCGATGTCGAGGCCCGCAAGCGGTACGCTGCCGTCGAGGCGTTCTCGCAGGCGTTCCAGTCGCGGACCGTCACCGACCGCATCGCCTCGTTCTTCGGCACGCGCCTCGCCGGCACCTATCTGCGCGTCGAGTATGCGCAGGACACCGACAGCTTCTGGCTGGAGCCGCACACCGACCTCGGCGTCAAGGTCTTCACGATGCTGCTGTACCTGTCGAAGGACCCGCGCCATGGCCAGCTCGGCACCGACATCTACGATGCCGACAAGAAGCACGTGGGCCGCTCCCCCTTCGTTCCGAACGGAGCCATGATCTTCATACCCTCCAACGACACGTACCACGGCTTCGAGCCGCGCAAGATCGAGGGCGTGCGCAAGTCGCTGATCATCAATTACGTCACCAACGAGTGGCGCGCCCGCGAGCAGCTCTCCTTCCCCGAGGCGCCGATCGCCGCTTGAGGCGGCGCCGGCCGCTCAGGCCTGCAACCAGCGATAGCGCACTGGCCGGCCGGGCCTGACGGATTCCGCCGCGGCCAGGATGGCGTTCACATCGAGCCCATAGTGCGCGTACAGTTCCTGCACCGAGCCCGACTGGCCGAAGTGCTCGACGCCGAGCGCGCGCACGCGATGGCCGATCACCGCACCGAGCCATGACAGGCTCTCGGGATGCGCGTCCGTAACGGTGACGATGCCGGCATCGCGCGGCAGCGCCGACAGAAGCTCCTCGATGTGCGCCTCCGTCTCGTGAAAGCCGTGCTCTCGCGCCCGTTGCGCCCCGTGCCAACCGGCCGACAGCCGATCCGCCGAGGTCACCGCCAGCACGCCGACGCCGCGGCGGTCCTCCGCCAGAAGCCCCGCCGCCTCTATCGCCTCCGGGGCCACGGCGCCCGTGTAGACGATCGCCAGCTCGGTGCCCGGCTCCGGCCGTCTGAGCCAGTAGGCCCCCTTGATGATCTCGTCGGCGAGCCCAGGCGTCATCGGCCTCTGAAGCTGCGCGATCGGCCGCGTCGTCAAGCGCAGGTAGACCGAGCCGCCCTTCTCGTCGCGCAGCCAACGCTTTTCCTTGTCCTCGGCGCCATCGCGCTGGATGTAGTCGAGCGCCCAGCCGAGGATGACCGCCAGCTCGTCCACGAACGCCGGCTCGAAGGTCGCGAGCCCGTCTTGAGACATGCCAATGAGCGGCGTCGCGATGGACTGATGCGCCCCGCCTTCCGGCGCCAGCGTGATGCCCGACGGCGTGCCCACCAGGATGAAGCGCGCGTCCATGTAGCAGGCGTAGTTGAGCGCATCGAGCCCGCGGCTGATGAAGGGATCGTAGAGCGTACCGATCGGCAGCAGCCGCTCGCCGTAGAGCGTGTGCGAAAGGCCGAGCGCCGCCAGCAGCAGAAACAGGTTGTTCTCCGCGATGCCCAGCTCGATGTGCTGGCCCGCCGGCGACATTTCCCAGCGCTGCGGCGAAAGCAGCCCGCGCTCCTTGAAGACGTCCTGCTTGTGACGCATCGCGAAAAGGCCGCGACGGTTCACCCAGGGGCCGAGGTTCGTCGAGACGGTGACGTCGGGCGCGGTCGTGACGATGCGCTCGGCCAGCGGGCTGTCCTGGCGCGCGATCTCCGCGAGCAGCTTGCCGAACCCCTCCTGCGTCGACATCTCGCCCTTGATCTCGATGGCCGGCATCGGCCCGACGGGGATGCGCGGTGCGACGAGCCGGCGGCGACCGCGCGCGTTGAACGGCACGGACTCGAGGAACCGGGCCAACTCCGCCTCGGGCAGGTCCAGCCCGGCGAACGGCGACCATTCCTCGCCCTCGGCGATGCCCTGGCGGCGCTGGAACTCGGCCATCTGCGCCTTCGTCATGAGGCCGGCATGGTTATCCTTGTGCCCCTGGAAGGGCAGGCCATGGCCCTTGATCGTATAGGCGATGAAGCAGACGGGCTTATCGGTCGGCGCGGCCTCGAATGCCTCGAGGATCACCTCGAGGTCGTGGCCGCCGAGATTGGTCATGAGCTGCGCCAGCGAGGCATCGTCGAGTCCCCGGATCAGCGCCAGCGTCTCCGGCTCGTCGACAAGGTCCGCCTCGAGTTGCCGCCGCCAGGCTGCGCCGCCCTGGAACACCAGCGCCGAGTAGAGCACGTTCGGGCAGGCGTCGATCCACGCCAGCAGACGCGGCCCGCCGGGCTGCTCCCGCACGGCCTGCAGGCGGCGACCGTACTTGATCGGGATCACCTCCCAGCCCATCGTCGCGAAGATGCCCGCGAGCTTCTGGAACAGCTCGTCCGATACGACCGAATCCAGGCTCTGGCGGTTGTAGTCGATCACCCACCAGCAGTTGGTGAGCCCGTGCTTCCAGCACTCGAGCAGGGCTTCGTGAACGTTGCCCTCGTCGAGCTCGGCATCCCCGAGCAGGGCCACGAGGCGCCCCTTCGTCCAATCATCACCCCAGCCCTTCGAGCGAACGTAGTCCTGCACGAGGCTGGCAAACGCCACCGTAGCGACGCCGAGTCCGACCGAGCCCGTCGAGAAATCGACGTCATCGCTATCCTTGGTCCGCGAGGGATACGACTGGGCGCCCCCGAAGGCGCGGAACGCCTCGAGCTTGGCCAGGTCCTGATTGCCGAGCAGGTACTGGACGGCGTGGAACACCGGGCTCGCGTGCGGCTTCACGGCGACGCGATCCTCGGGCCGCAGCACCGACATGTAGAGCGCGGTCATCAGCGTCAGCAGCGAGGCGGAGGAGGCCTGATGGCCGCCGACCTTCAAGCCGTCGCCGCGGTCCCGCCCGTGGTTGGCGTTATGGATCATGTAGGACGAGAGCCAGAGGACCTTGCGCTCCAGCTCGCGCAGCACCTTGAGATGCCCCGCGTTGTGTCCCTCGCCCGACGCGGGCCGCTGCTCCATGTCCTTGCTCTCCGTGATCGGCGCTCGCCGCCCCGCTGCATCTGCATGCAGCCTACGATCGCGGCCCTGGCGATGGTTGCTGTTTTTCGCTAGTCTTCACGCGCATTTTGCCAGCATCTCTGGATTTGGACTAATATTGCGCGGAAAATTGCCACGATGAGCCTGGATGACATCGACCGCCGACTCCTCGCCGTGCTGCAGGAGAACGGACGCCTCACCGCCACCGAGATTGCCGAGCGCATCGGCTTGACCACGAGCCCCTGCCTGCGGCGCATCCGGCTGCTCGAGGAGGCGGGGATCATCCGCGGCTACGCCGCCCTCGTCGATCAGCGCAAGGTCGGGCTGCCCGTCAGCGTCTTCGTCTCGGTCAAGCTCGAGAAGCAACGGGAGGAGGCGATGACGCGCTTCGAGGAGGCCATCCGGCGCTATCCCGAGGTCGTCGAGTGCTATCTCATGACGGGGTCGCGCGACTATCTACTGCGCGTCGTGACCAGCGACCTCACCGCCTACGAGCGCTTCCTCAAGTCGACCCTGACGCGGATCGACGGCGTAGCCAGCATCGAGTCGAGCTTCGCGCTGGCGCAGGTGAAACATTCGACAGTTCTGCCCGTTGCCGCGGCCACCGCAAGTTAATCCGATGTCGGACAACGTGGAGCAACCGCAAAGTCACAGTCGTTCGACAGAGTGGCCGCACGATGAACTTTGGCTGAACACCCTGTTCAGGCCCACGCTACACTGCCTGTGCTTTGATCGTGGGTATCGCGGCCATCCCATGGAGCATTGGCCGCAGGCAAAGCAGAGGATCATCAAATGAAGCTCATCGTTTCCGCCATTGCCGCTGCGGCCCTCGCATCTTTCGTCAGCGTCACCACCGCCGAGACAGCCGACGCTGCGCCGCGCTGCTCGGCCCGCGTCTATGCGACTGGCGTCGGTCAGGGCATTCTCGGCAAGGGCACCAAGCGCGCACGCGCCCGGGCGATCTCGACCTGGGAGGCCAAGGTGCGCCGCCGCGACGGCGCGCGCTACGCCAGCTGGCGCAAGGCCACCGGCAAGGCGGTGCGCTGCACGCGCAACATCAAGCGCGCGATGTGCAACGTCAGCGCGCGTCCCTGCCGCTGATCTAACGGCCACCTGACGTCACCGAAGGAAGAGGCCCGGCCCCGCGCCGGGCCTTTTTCGCGCCCCGGCGTTCGAATGGCCTGACAAATCCAGACCCTTTGTCTACAACCTCCAACGTCAGCTACGGAGGATCGAAGGATGGCAAAGGTCGCTTGGATCGGCCTCGGCGTCATGGGCTACCCCATGGCCGGGCACATCAGGACCAAGGGCAATCATGAGCTCGTGGTCTACAACCGCACGGCCGAGAAGTCGCGCCGCTGGGCGGACCAGTACGGCGGCACGACCGCGGCGACGCCGGCGGAAGCGGCAAAAGGCGCCGAGCTCGTCTTCTGCTGCGTGGGCAACGACAACGACCTCCGCGCCGTGACGACCGGGCCGGGCGGGGCCTTCGAGACCCTCGGGAAGGGTGCGATCTTCATCGACAACACCACCGCATCCGCTGATGTCGCGCGCGAGCTCTACGGCGCTGCCAAGGCCAAGGGTGCCGACTTCCTGGATGCGCCGGTTTCGGGCGGCCAGGCCGGCGCCGAGAACGGGGTGCTCACCGTCATGGTCGGCGGCGACAAGGCGGTGTTCGAGCGCGCCCGCCCCGTCATCGACTGCTACGCCCGCATGGTGACGCTGATCGGGCCGGCCGGCGCGGGCCAGCTCACCAAGATGGTCAATCAGATCTGCATCGCCGGGCTCGTCCAGGGGCTGTCCGAAGGCATCCACATGGCCCAGCGCGCCGGCCTCGACATTCCCGCGGTCATGGAGACGATCGCGAAAGGCGCGGCCGGCTCCTGGCAGATGGAGAACCGCTGGAAGACCATGATGGAAGGCAAGTTCGACTTCGGCTTCGCGGTCGACTGGATGCGCAAGGATCTGTCGATCTGCCTCGACGAGGCGCGGCGCAACGGCGCCCACCTGCCCGTCGCCGCCCTCGTCGACCAGTTCTACTCCGAGGTGCAGCGCATGGGTGGCAACCGCTGGGATACCTCAAGCCTGATCGCGCGCTTGAACAACGCCGGCAAGGACAAAGCCTGAGCGATGGCGACCGAACGTGAGAGCTCGCCGGCGGCCAACGCCGCCGGCTCCGTTTCCCCGCGCGCCATCGTCGAGCACATGGCCTTGATCAATCCGGTCTTCCAGGCCATGGCCATGGAGATCGTGGACGTCTCGCTCGGCAGCGCCACGCTCGCCATGCGCATCCGCCCGGACATGGGCAACACGTTCGGCGTCTGCCATGGCGGCATCACCTTCGCCCTCGCCGACATGGCGTTCGGCTTCTCCAGCAATACCTACAACGAACGCTCGGTGACCGCTGGGGCATCGATCGAATACATCGCGCCGGCCCGCGTCGGCGACCGCCTGCTCGCGGAGGTCCGCGAGACCCATCGCGGCAGCCGCACCGGACTCTATGACGTCAGGGTTTCCGTGGAGGGTGGCGACACCGTGGCGATCATCCGCGGACGCATGCGCGTCGTCGGCGGCACCATCCTGAAACCCGGCGCGTGACCGGCGCCTCACGCTTTCGACGGCTCGCGGCCGCCACCCTGTGAGGCACCGTCGCCGAGCGCGAACGCCAGCGGAAGCTCCGTCGTATACTTGATGCGCTCCATGGCGAAGGCCGACGACACCTTCGAGATCTCGATGCGCCCGATAAGCTTCTTGTAGAAAGCGTCATAGGCCGCGATGTCCGGCACCACGACCCGCAGCAGGTAATCCACTTCACCCGACATGCGATAGAACTCGACGACCTCCGGCATGTCGGTCACCGCCTTGTGAAAGCGCTCCAGCCACTCCAGGCTGTGCGTATCGGTCTTGATGGACACGAACACCGTCACGCCGGCGCGCACCCTGACCGGATCGAGCACGGCCACGCGGCTCTGGATCACGCCGGCCTCGTCCAGCTTCTGGATGCGCCGCCAGCAGGGCGTCGTCGACAGCCCCACCCGTTTGCCGATCTCGGCCACGGAGCGCGTGCAGTCCCGCTGGAGCTCTGCAAGGATTTTCACGTCCATCTCGTCAAGCATGAGGCACCGGGGCAAACGGGTGTTCTGATGGGACGCGCCAGAGGAACACAATTTTTCTTCATTCGCGCCTGAATGAGCCATATTGAGGTTTTTTTTCTAACTTTCAAGCTGAATCGCTTGAATCTTTCTCCGGCGACTGTCACATCTGGAGTTGTCGCCGGGGCCGGACGAGAGGCCATCGGGCATACGAGACGCTGGACGGCAAACGATCGGACACGCCATGGCCCGCATTTCCTACATCACACCCGAGTTCGCCGTCGCGCCGCAGCTGACGCACGAGGATTTCGGCGCGCTCGGCGCCATGGGCTTTCGCGCCATCATCTCCAACCGTCCGGACAATGAGGACGGCCTGACCCTGCCCGCCACACAGGCGGCGTCCCTCGCCCGCCAGACCGGCCTCGTTTTCCACCACGTGCCCGCGCGCATGGACGAGGTCCTCGACGACGCGATCGTCGACGCCTTCGCCGAGGCTCTCGGCAAGGTCCGGGGGCCGGTCGTCGCCTACTGCAAGTCCGGCACGCGGGCGGCGATCCTCTGGGCTCTCGCCTCCGTCCGCGCGAAGCCTGTCGAGTGCGTGCTGAAGGCGCTGCTCGACGCCGGCTACGACCTGGGCTTCCTCAAGGAGGATCTCGAGGCGCAGGCGGCGCGGCACATCGGGCGCTCCGAGGACATCGAGGCGCTGCTGGCGCTCGATTGCGCGGACGACCGTCAGCTCGGCGTGGCGGCCTGAGGGCCGCTTTTCTCGTCGAGCAGCCGCCGCACCTCGGCCCGCAGATGGACGACGAGTTCCGCCTCGAACCACGGATTGCGCTTGATCCAGGCGTTGTTGCGCCAGGAGGGATGCGGCAATGGCAGCAGGCGCGGACCGTTGCGGGGCGTCATCGCGATCTCTCGCCAGCGTCGCACCGTCTCGGTGAGCGAGCCGAAATCGGCCGTCGCAAGGTGCCAGCGCTGCGCGTATTGGCCGACCAGCAGCACCAGCTCGAGGCTCGGCAGCGCCGCCATCACCCGCGCCCGCCAGACCCCGGCGCACTCGCGCCGTGGCGGCAGGTCGCCACCCTTGGCATCGAGCCCCGGAAAGCAGAACCCCATGGGGACGATGGCAACCCGGCGCTCGTCGTAGAATTCCGCCGGCGTCACGCCCAGCCAGCTCCGCAGGCGATCTCCGGAGGGATCGGTGAACGGCACGCCGGAGGCGTGGACGCGCGTGCCCGGCGCCTGTCCCGCGATACACAACCGCGCAGTGCGGGACACGCGCAGGACCGGGCGCGGCTCGTGCGGCAGACAGGCGCCGGACGGACTGTCACGGCAGATCCGGCACGCCCGCACCTGGGCAACCAGCGCATCGAGTGGTTCAGGCGGCGCGGCCATGGCCTCACACGTCGAGCACGAGGCCGTCCTCGGCCAGAAGCACCCGCGGGCTCTGCACGGCTGCCCGGTTGGCCAGCATATGGCTGTTCATGTGGGTCAACATCACCCGCTGCGCCACCAGTCGGTCGAGGTTGCGCTCGATGATCCGCCAGTTCATGTGGTAGCGGACATCGGCATCGAAGCCATAGCACTCGATGATGAAGAGATCGGCGCCGGCCGCGACATCGACGAGCGCGTCCACCCACTCCGTATCGCCAGAGAAGGCGAGCACCCGCCCCTCAGCCTCGAGCCTCAGCGCATAGGACGGCGCGCCCGAGGGATGGCTCACCTCCCGCACCGAGACGCTGGCCGGGCCGATGGTCAGGCTGTCGTCCGCGTCATAGGCGACGAACTGCAAGGCAAACCCCAGGTCCATCTCTGTCGAGCCGGGGAAGAGCGCCTCGGCGGCCGCCATGTAGCGATCCTCGATGCCGCTCGGGCCGACGATCGTCAACGGCGCCGTCCGGCGGCCGACGTGCTGGGCATGCATGATCAGCCAAACGAGACCGGCGAAATGATCGCCGTGGAGATGCGTGATGAAAACCGTGTCGATGTCGTTCGGCGCGAGGACCAGCCGGTTGAGGCCGATCAGCGCGCTGGCCCCGCAGTCGATCAGCACCCCTCGCCCGGCGATCTCCAGGTGATAACAGGTCTGCAAGCGGCCGCCCGATCCGAAGGCGTCGCCGCATCCGACGATGGTCAGCTTCACGATGGCATGCTCCGCTCGTCTGTGCGCCCCCTCAGGCCTTGGCGCTCGGCCGCGAGGAGACCTCGGCGTACCAGCGCGCCACGTTTGCCAGTTCGGCCGGGCGCTCGATGCGGGCCGGCTTCATGAAATCGACGCCGACGAGCGCTGTGATATCGGCGATCGAGTAGGCGTCACCGGCGATGTAGCGGCTCTGGCCGAGTTGCTGATCCATGAGACGGAGCATCTCGAGCGCGCGCGGCTTGTTCGCCTCGCCCCACTCCTTGCACTGGGGAACCTCCATCGGCGCCATCGCCGGATGCAGATGCCGGAAGGTCTGCGCGACGTGGAACAGCAGGCCGAGCTCCATGCGGCGGTTCCACATCTCGATCATCGCCTGTCCGAGCGCGCCCGTGCCGAACAGCGCCGGCTCGGGCTTCTGGGCCTCGAAGTAGCGGCAGATCGCCACCGATTCCGACAGCGTCGTACCGTCGTCCAGGACCAGCACCGGCACCCGCTGCAACGGGTTCAACGCCGTGAACTCGGCCGTCTTGAGCTCCCCCTTCATGAGGTCGACCTCCTCGTAGGGGACGTCGATGCCCTTCTCCGCCAGGAAGATCCTGACGCGGCGGGGGTTCGGAGCGCGGCTCGTCTCCAGGATTTTCATATTGTAGCTCCACGCAATGATGATTGTACAATTCGTAAACGAGGCGCCAACGGGCAGCAAGGGGCCGCCTCAACGCGACATGTGCCGCGCCCGCCAATCCCTCGGACGATCGAACGCGCCGCTCCAGATGCCGCGCCTGGCCCGCCGCGCCGCCTCTTCCTCGGCCCGGTAGGCCCCGTAGGAGACGGCCCAGCCCTCCGCCACCATCTGACGGTTGATGTCGCGCCCGTCCACCGTGCAGACCGCGAGCACCCGCTGGTGCTGGTCGCGCTTGCGGGCCTGGCAGCTCACCTGTCCCCGCCCGACGATCGCCCTGAGCCGGCGCGCCGCTTCGCGGCCGCACGGCCAGGGCGCACCGTCCCGGGTGCACTCCTGCCGCCCTTCCGGAGCATCGATCCCCTGCAGCCTGATCTCGTGGCCGCCAACCCTGAGGCTGTCGCCATCGATGACGTGGGCCGCCCCCGAGATCCCGTCGGGCAGGCTGTGCCCACGCCAACGCCCGACCGCGGCCGCTATGCTTATGATCGCGAGGACCACAAGCAATACGTTAATACTTTCTTTTCTCTTTAGGTTCTTTCGTCTCAATTAAGTAAACCAGAATTTAGCAATTTGTGACCACATTGATAACTTGGCAAGTATATTGGCACGTTCAGTAAGAGTTACCACGGGGCGTCGCGGAACACTTCCTGGACGCAGCCAGCCTGGCCGTCTCTCGGGGACTTGACGACATGGGCAGAGACACTGTTTCGGCTGTTCCGCGAATCCAGCTCGCGCGCCGCGAGGGCCGGGAGCGGAACGCCGCGCGCCTTCGCGAGGCGCGGGACAAGCTCGCCCATGGCACCAGCATCAAGCCGGAGTTCGAGTACGAGCTGTTGAGCATGTTCGTGCGCAACGAGCTTGGCGCCATTGTGACCATTCCCCTGCTCGCCGTCGTCTTCTCGCTCGCGGCCATGTCGTGGGCGCCGGTGATGGAGGCCCTGCTCTGGCTTCTCGCCGTCATCATGGCCAAGGTGCTCGTGCTCGAGTCCTGCCGGCGCTTCCTGACCGCCCCGCGCAGCACGATGCGCGTCGACACCTGGCGCAAGCAGCTCGTGACGGTCGAGCTCATCAACGGCTTTGCCTGGGCCGGCATGGCGCTGATCGGCCTCAACGGCTCGGTCGCCTCGTCCCATGTGTTCATCTTCGCCTCGCTCATCGTCGTGCTCGCCATCCGCATGACCTTCGCCTCGTCGGTGATGCCGATCCTCTATGCCGGCACCATCCCGATGACGGCCGCGGTGGTCACCCGGCTGGCGCTGCTCAACGATCCCTTCTACTGGGCCATGGCGTCGATGGCCGTCGGCGTCCACGTCTACTTCATCTTCCTCGCCAAAGGCCTGCATTCCACCGCACTCGCCATGCTCGAGTTCCGCGCGGAGAAGGATGCCCTCATCGCCGAGCTCGAGGAGGAGAAATCCATCTCCGATGAGGCCCGCCGCCGCGCCGAGGACGCCAACATCGCCAAATCGCGCTTCCTCGCAACCATGAGCCACGAGTTGCGCACCCCGCTCAACGCCATTCTCGGGTTCTCCGAGGTGATGAAGAGCGAGATCATGGGACCCATCCAGAGCACGACTTACAAGGAGTATGTCGGCAACATCCACGATAGCGGTCGCCACCTGCTCAATCTCATCAACGAGATCCTCGACCTCTCGCGCATCGAGGCCGGGCGCTACGAGCTGCACGAGGAGCCAGTCCGCCTCGCCGATATCGCGGAGGACTGTCACCGCCTCCTGAAGCTGCGCGCCGAGAGCAAGGGCCTGACCATCGAGGAGGATTTCGACGACACGCTGGCGCAGATCTGGGCCGACGAACGGGCTGTCCGGCAGATCTGCCTCAACCTGCTGTCGAATGCGCTGAAATTCACGCCGCGCGGCGGTCGCATCACCATGCTCGTCGCCCGTGCGCCCGACGGCGGCCAGATCATCTCCATCAAGGACACCGGCCCCGGCATCCCCAAGGAGGAGATCCCCAAGGTCCTGCAGGCCTTCGGACAGGGCTCGCTCGCCCACCAGAACGCGGAAGGCGGCACCGGGCTCGGGTTGCCCATCGTGCAGAGCCTCATCGCCCTGCACGGCGGCGAGTTCGAGCTCAAGTCCGAGCTGCGCAAGGGCACCGAGGCGCTCGTCAGCTTCCCGCCGCAGCGCGTCCTCGAGCCCATGAAGCCGCTGCAGCCGCTGGGCATGGAGCGTCATCGCCGCGCCAGCCCGCTCACACAGGCCGTCGCACAGCCGGCCCGCACCGCGCGGATCTCGCGGCTTCTCCGTGTCCCGAATGCGCCACACTCGCGTGTCAGTGGCCTGCACCACGACACCAAGCATTGAGTTGTCCCCCCACACTCCCCAAATCAGGGCAGGACAGATAGACGGCACCGACGCCCGAATGGCACGCATTTCGACGCCTTGCATCAACGTCTGCACCATCGATCCGGACAGCGGCCTGTGCACCGGCTGCGCCCGCACCGTGGAAGAAATCGCGTCGTGGCTCAAGTTCGACGAGCCGCGGCGCCAGAGCATCATGCGCGAGTTGCCGGCGAGACGCCGCCGCCCGTCTGCGGCCACGCAGCCCCCCGAGGGCGGCTGAGCTGCGCGGGCTGGCCGCTGCCCGGTGCCGTTAGAGAGTGGAGCCTTGCATGTGGACCTGGATCGGCATCGCCGTGTGCGTCGCCCTCGCGCTGTTCATAGCGCTGTCCGGGCAGCTCGACACGATGGTTTCAAACTCGACGTTCACGACGGCAAGCATCGTCTACTACCTGATCTGGCTGGGCGTGCTCGCTCCCATCCTGATCGGCGTCTTCGCCGGCCGCAGCCGTCGGGCCTTTGGCGAGGCCGCCATCTGGATCGGGCTCTGCCTCCTCCTGATCGGCGGCTACAGCTTCCGCGACACCCTCTCCGGCTTCGGCTATCGCATCATCGGCGAGTTGGCGCCGCCGGGAACCGTGCTGTCCGTGCAGCCGCGCACCAGCGGCGAGATCTCCGTACGCATCCGCCGCCAGCCGAGCGGCCATTTCGCGGTCCGCTCCACCGTGGAGGGGGCGACCATCCCCATGCTCGTCGATACCGGCGCGACGACGGTTGTCCTCAGCCAGCGCGACGCCCGTGCGATCGGCATCGACACCCAGCGGCTCTCCTACACGCTGCCCGTCAAGACGGCGAACGGCACAACCTTCGCAGCACATGTCACGCTTCGCAGCCTCGCCGTCGGGGCCATCCGGATCAACGACATCGAGGCCCTCGTCGCCAAGCCCGGCGCTCTCGACGACAGCCTGCTCGGTATGAATTTTTTAAATCGATTGCGATCTTATGAGTTCTCCGGGGATTTCCTGACGTTGCGCGGATGATTTCGGCGCGTGGGTCCGATCGCCGGGGCCGCGGGTTCTGCGTCGATTGAGTGGTGTACGCGCATGAGCTATTCGTCCGGGCTTCGCAGCGTCGTCGGAGAAGGCGCCGTCTGGCTTCTCGTCGGCCTCGTCGCCGCCACTGGCCTCTACTACAAGTCCGAGATCGTCGCCCTGGTCGGCGGCTCCACCATCACGCCCCATCGCACGGCCGAAGCGCCCGCGAGCCCCCGCATCAGAGAGCCCGAGACCGACAAGGGTTTTGCCAGGGTCAGCCGCATACGTGCCGATCAGCAGGGACACTTCTTCACCCGCGCCTTCATCAACGATCGACCGGTCGACGTGATGATCGACACGGGCGCCACCATCGTCGCCCTCACCTACGAAGCGGCCCGCGAGGCCGGCCTGCGCCTGTCCGACCGCGATTTCACCCACAGTGTGAACACGGCCAACGGCAAGGCGCGCGTCGCCCCGGTCACGCTCGACCGCATCACCATCGGTGACATCACGCTCAGGAATATCCGTGCCGCCGTCAGCGAGCCGGGCAAGCTTCAGACGACCTTGCTCGGCATGTCGTTCCTGAAGCGCCTTAAGGCGGTCTCGATCCAGGGCGGTGTCCTCGTCCTCGAAGAATAGCCCCTTCAACGATGCAGTTTCCGGCGGCCGCTCCGCTTCCGCCTTCTGGTTGGAGATGGCTGCTCGATCCACTATCGTCCGCCCAGGATTCGATACCAGGAGCCCAGCCATGCTGCCCAAGCCCCGTGCCGATCTCAAAGAGAACACGCTCGATTTCGAGCGCCTGCCGCTGGTGAAGCCCACGGGCTTCCGCGAGTACGACGCCCGCTGGCTGTTCCCCGCCGAGATCAACCTCATGGGGCTCAATGCCATCGGCCTGGGGCTCGCCACGCTGTTCCGCCGCCGCGGCGTTCCCGCCCGGATCGTCGTCGGGCACGACTTCCGCTGGTACTCGGCCTCCGTCAAGCAGGCTCTCATGATGGGGCTGGTCTCGGGCGGCGCCGAGGTCTTCGACATCGGGCTGGCGCTGTCGCCGATGGCCTATTTCGCCCAGTTCGAGCTCGACGTCGAGGGCGTCGCCATGGTCACCGCCAGTCACAACGACAACGGCTGGACCGGCATCAAGATGGGCCTCCAGCGCCCGCTCACCTTCGGCCCGGACGACATGAGCGAGCTCAAGGAGATCGTGCTGACCGGCGCTTACGACGCGCCCGGCGGCGGCCGCTATCGCTTCGTGCCGGACCTGGCGGAGCGCTACATCCGCTCCCTCACGGATCGCCCCAGGCTCGGGCGCCGCCTCAAGGTCGTGGCGGCCTGTGGCAACGGCACCGCGGGCGCCTACGCGCCACGCGTCCTCGAGGCGATCGGCTGCGAGGTGGTGCCGCTCGACTGCGAGCTCGACCACTCGTTCCCGCGCTACAATCCCAATCCCGAAGATCTCAAGATGTTGCACGCCATCGCCGAAGCGGTGGTGGCCAACAAGGCCGATGTCGGCCTCGGCTTCGACGGTGACGGCGACCGCTGCGGCGTCGTTGACAACGAGGGCCACGAGATCTTTGCCGACACCGTCGGCGTCATGCTGGCGCGCGACATCTCCGCCATCCACAAGGATGCCGTGTTCGTGGCCGACGTCAAGTCAACCGGCCTGTTCATGACGGATCCGGTGCTGATCGCCAATGGGGCCAGGTCACTCTACTGGAAGACCGGCCATTCCTACATGAAGCGCTACACGCACGAGCAGAAGGCGCTCGTCGGCTTCGAGAAGAGCGGCCACTTCTTCTTCCAGCCGCCGCTCGGGCGGGGTTACGACGACGGCCTCGTGGCGGCGCTCGCCGTCTGCGACATGCTCGACCGTGCGCCTGACAAGACCATGGCCGACCTGAAGCGCGCGTTGCCGCGCACCTACCAGTCCCCGACCATGTCTCCGCACTGCGACGACGAGAAGAAGTACGGCGTCGTCGACCGCATCGTCGCGCAGTACCAGGAGCTGGCCAGGACGGGCGGCAAGATCGCCGGGCAGGCGATCCGCGACCTCGTCACGGTCAACGGCGTGCGCGTGACGCTCGCCGACGGCACCTGGGGCCTCGTGCGCGCCTCATCCAACAAGCCGGAGCTCGTCATCGTCGTCGAGAGCCCGGTCTCGGAAGAGAACAAGATCGCGATCTTCCGTGACATCGAGGCGCGTCTGGCGGCGTGCCCGGAGGTCGGCGCCTACAATCAGAAGATCTGAGGCCTGGGCGCCCTCGCGGGCGCCCCGACCTCCCGCGCCTACTTCTTCTTGCGCATATCCTGGCGCTCGGCGATGCGCTGGATATGGAAGCGCTGGAAGTTGGGCTCCTGCGCGTAGATCTTGTGCTTCACCCACACGAACATGTCGTAGATGGTGCCCGTGCCGATCTGGTTGAGCCGGGCCACCTCGAGCGGTGGCCCCCACTTGGCCGACGCCGTCGTGACGTCGTCCTTGAAGAAGATGATGGTCGGCGTGAAGATCACCTGCCAGCGCTGCGCCAGGCGCTTCTCGGTGAGCTTCGTGCCGTCGAAGTCCGTCACCTCGCGGTCGCCCCACATGTTGAGCTGGACGATGGCGAAGTTCTTACGGATGTAGTCGTTGACGTAGCGCTTGGCGAAGGCGTCCGTGTGCAGCTTGACGCAGTAGACGCAGCCGCGCTGTTCGAAGATGACCACGAAGCGCTTGCCGGCCGCCTTCGCCTCGGCGAAGTCCTCCTTGAGGTTCAGGAACGATTCCACGAACCAGGCCTGATGATAGAGCCCGTCGTCGCCGCGCTTCGGCTTGACGGCCGGTTCCTCCGCCCCCAGTGCCGGGGGCAGTTTCGAGGTATCGATCTTCTGCGGCTCGGCGCGGCTGGCCGGTGCCGCGAGGCAGGCGGCGGTGATCATCGCGAGGGCGAGACGGAGGTAGCGGCGCATGGCGGTCTCCGGAAATCTGTGATGCACCAGTTTATCCGCAGGCGCGCCATTGGACCAGACATCTTGAGACGGCTCAGAGGACGAGGCTCGCCAGGAATCGCAGCCCGATGACCAGCATGTACAGGCCAAAGGCAATCTCGAGGGTACGCCGCGCGATGCCGTGCGAGACCCGCACGCCCCAGGGTGCGGCCAGGACGCTGGCGGGGGCGATGATCGCCGCGCCGAGCAGGCTGACGTAGCCGATCGAGCCGGTCGGCACGCCCGCGACGCCCCAACCGGCCCAGGCGAACCCGAGCGCTGCCGGAATGGTGATGAGCGGACCGAAGGCCGCTGCCGTGCCCACGGCCTGATGGATCGGGCGCCCATAGAGCGTCATCATCATCGAGATGAAGATGCCGCCGCCGATGCTCATCATGGTCGAGATCAGTCCGGCGACGATGCCGTAGATATCGACCCCCGGGCCGCGCGGCATGTCCGAACCGAGGCGCCAGTGCTGGCGACCGAAGATCAGCTTGGCCGCCATCAGCAGGTTGAAGGTGACCAGCACCCACTTGAGCACGTCTCCGCCGCTCGCGCGTGCCACCAGCACGCCGATGACCACGCCGACCAGTACCGATGGCCCCAGACGCCGCAACACCGCACCGTCGACCGCGCCGCGCGCCTGATGCGCCCGCCAGGAGCGCACCGACGTGGCTCCCATGACGGCCAGCGCTGTGCCTACCGTCAGATGCATGCGCACGCCGTCATCGACGCCGAAGATGCGGAAGACCTCGTAGAGCGCCGGCACGATGACGCCACCGCCGCCGACGCCGAGCAGACCCGCCACGAAACCGCTGGCAAGGCCAGCGAGCAGCAGCGCCACGACGAGCAGCGCCACGTCCCCCGAGATCACGCCCGCCATGCCCCAATCGCCTCCGCCGCCCGACCGCCGTGCTCACGCCACCGCGCATCGTCGGGCTCGACGATGGCAAGCGCCTCGACAAGCACTTCGATGCCGGCCCCGGCGCGCGGCGCGTTTTCCGCTAGATACCGCCGGAACAGCCGTGCCCGCGGCGCGCCATGATAGAGGCCGAGAAGGTGCCGCGTCATCTGGGACAATCGCGCCCCCTTGGCGAGTTCCCCCGCGACGTAGGGCAGGAAGGCCGCCATGGCGTCGGCGCGGCTCGGCGGCGTAGCCGAAGCGCCGAATATCCGCTGGTCCACACCGGCGAGCAGCCAGGGGGTCTGGTAGGCCGCCCGACCGAGCATGACACCGTCGACATGAGCGAGATGCGCCTCGGCCTCGTCCAGGGTGGCGATCCCGCCGTTGATGACGATCTCAAGGTGCGGGCGCGCCGCCTTCAGGCGATGCACGCGGGCATGATCGAGCGGCGGCACCTCACGGTTCTCCTTGGGGGAGAGCCCCTGCAGCCAGGCCTTGCGCGCGTGCACGATGAAGGTCCGGCAGCCCGCGGCCGCGACGGTGTCCACGAAATTCTGGAAGTCCGTCTCGCTGTCCTGCGCATCAATCCCGATGCGGCACTTGACGGTCACGGGCACGCCGACACGCGCGCGCATCGCTGCCACGCACTCCGCCACCAGCGCGGGCTCCGCCATCAGGCAGGCCCCGAAGCGCCCGGACTGCACGCGATCCGAGGGACAACCGACATTGAGATTGATCTCGTCGTAGCCGAACTCCTCGCCGATCGTCGCCGCCAAGGCGAGCCTCTCCGGCTCGGAGCCACCGAGTTGCAGCGCCACGGGATGCTCGCACGCGGAAAAGCCGACCAACCTCTCACGCCTGCCGTGAATGACCGCATCCGCCGTCACCATCTCTGTATAGAGCAACGCCCGCACCGAGAGCTGCCGATGAAACGCCCGGCAATGGCGGTCCGTCCAATCCATCATGGGCGCAACGCAGAATTTCCGGCTCGGCTCGCGCATGGCCTGCCCTCAGCCCGCGGCCGGCTTGATGCCGAAGGCGCCCTGCAGGCCGGTCAGCATGATCTGCACGCCGACGCACAGCAGGATGAACGCCGCGAGCCGCGTGACCACCCGCGAGCGTGTCGCGCCGAGCAGCGCCACCACGCGGTCCGCCGAGGCGTAGGTCACGCCAACAACCAGCGCCACGACCAGCGCCGCGGCCAGACATCCCAGGTAGAATGGCAGCCAGCCCCCGCCCGCCTGCGGCCCGCTCGCAGCGAGTGCGATCGCCACCGAGATCGTGCCCGGCCCCGTCGTGAACGGCATGGTCAGCGGAAAGAAGGCAATGTCGCTCGCCGCATCCGTCGTCTCCGTGCTCTCCGCCTGCCGCTGCTTGCGGTGCTCCTGGTTTTCGGGCATCGCCAGCAGCTCCCAGGCATGCGCGATCACCACGAGGCCACCGGCCACGCGCAACGCGCTCAGCGAGATGCCGAAAAAGCCGAGCAGCGGCGCGCCGAGCAGCAGCGCCGTCACCATCACCACGGCCGAGTAGAACGCCACCTGCCATGCCAGCCGCACGCGCTCCTGCCGCTCGCGGTCGGCCGTCACCTGGCTGTAGATGAGCGCACCACCCAGCGGGTTCACGATCGAGAACAGCGCCGAGAGCGCGAGCAGGAAGCTGGTGACCGCAGGAGTGAGCACGCCGGGGCTCCGCTAGGGCGAGGGACCGCCTGTCCTACCACCAAACCGCCGCGCTTGCAGCCCGCCTCTTCCGGCTCCATGCGTACCTTGCTCAATGCGTCCCTTGCTCCATGCGTCCGCGACAGGCTCCGCAGCCGCGCCGCCGGGGCCAGCCGCTCAGCCCCCGGCGCAAACCCGCTTGTCACACGACCCGGCGCCATCCCCAGCCCAGCGCCTTCGCCGCGTTGACCTTTGCCGCCGCGGCCCCATGATGGGCAATCGCGAGAGGCGGAGGACCGGCGTGCATATCGAGGCGCTGAAGCTGCAGCAGGTGCTGGTGTTCCTGGTAGCCGCCGGGCTCGTCGTGCCGCTCATCAGCCGGCTCAGGGTGAGCCCCGTGCTCGGCTTCCTCGTGGTCGGCCTCGTCATCGGCCCCTACGGCCTCGCCCGCTTCACCGAGATGGTGCCCTGGCTGCGCCACGCCGTCATCGGCGATGTCGAGGGCGTGCGCGCGCTGGCCGAGCTCGGCGTCGTGTTCCTGCTGTTCATGATCGGCCTGGAGTTGTCGCTGCCGCGGCTGTGGTCCATGCGCCGGCTGGTGTTCGGCCTCGGCGGCGCACAGGTGGTCGTCACCGGCATCGTGATCGGCGCCATCGCCGCCTGTTTCGACAACACGCTCGCTGCCGTGATCGTGCTCGGCGCCTGCTTCGCGCTCTCCTCCACCGCCATCGTCGTGCAGCTCCTCTCGGAAAGCCGCCGCCTCGGCACATCCACGGGGCGCGTCAGCTTCGCCATCCTGCTCATGCAGGATCTCGCCGTGCTGCCCATTCTGTTCCTGGTCTCGGCACTTGCCGCGCAGAAGGGCGGCTCGACGGTGCTGGCGTTCCTGTGGGCCATGACACAGGCAGCCTTGGCCGTGGCCGCCATCCTTTTGCTTGGCCGCCTCGTCATCCGCCCGCTGTTCCGCATGGTCGGCAAGACCGCCAGCCGCGAGATGCTGCTGGCCCTCGTGTTGCTGGTCATCATCGGCACCGCCGTCGGCACCAGCCAGATCGGGCTCTCCATGGCCCTCGGCGCTTTCCTCGCCGGCCTGCTGTTCGCCGAGACGGAGTACCGCCACGCCATCGAAGTCGACATCGAGCCGTTCAAGGGGCTGCTGCTCGGCCTGTTCTTCGTGTCGGTCGGCATGGGACTCGACATCACCGAGGTCGTCCGCGAACCGTTCTGGATCGCCGCCTCCGTGGCCGGGCTCGTCCTCGTCAAGGGCGCCATCCTCTACGCGCTGACGCGGCTGTTCGGCGAGCCGCGCTCGGTGGCGGCCGAGTCGGCTCTGCTGCTCGCCCAGGGCGGCGAATTCGCCTTCCTCATCGTCGGCCTCGCCCACTCCCTCGCCATCCTGCCGACGAGAACCAGCCAGTTCATGCTGGTGGTCACGGGCCTTTCCATGCTGGCGACTCCGCTGCTGGCAACGCTCGCCCGCCGGCTCGGCAGCCGGCTCGAGACGGCGGAATCGCCGGGCGACACCCTCAACGCCGGCCTGCCAGGCGATCTTTCCGGGCACGTCATCGTCGCGGGCTACGGCCGCGTCGGGCAACTGCTCGGCTCCGTGCTCGACGGGCATGGGCTCCTCCACGTCGCACTCGACAACGACATGCGCCTCGTCGCGCGCTTCCGCGAGCAGCGCGCCTGCACGTTTTTCGGCGACGCCAGCCATCCTGACATGCTGGAAAAGCTCGGTGCGGGCCGCGCCGCGGCTCTGGTCGTGACCATGGACAGTCCGCAGGCGGCCGAGCGCGTCGTCGCCGCCGCGCGGCGCCAGTGGCCGGCGCTGGCCATCGTCGCGCGCGCCCGCGATCCCGGCCACGCCCGCCGGCTCATTGCACTCGGCGCCACCAGCGTCGTTCCGGAAACGACAGAGGCGAGCCTGCAACTGGTCGAACGCGTGCTGACCGGCGTCGGCGTGCCGGTGGACGCCGCCCGCCAGATCATCGACGTACGCCGCGACCGGGAGGAAGCGGAGGTCGCAGGTCCCCTCTAGCCCCGCCCCTCTTGCCTTCGAGCGGTCGCGTGCCATATCGAGGACAGTGGGCGGCCGGCGCGGCGCGCCCCGAGCGAGGATCAGCCATGACCATCGAGCCCGCGGCCCGGACGTTCTTCGCCTTCGACAATAGCTATGCGCGGCTGCCGGAGCGCTTCTTCGCGCGCCTCGCGCCGACGCCGGTGCGCGCGCCCGCCTTGGTCAGGCTCAACGAGAGCCTCGCCCGCGAGCTCGGCCTCGACCCGGCGGTGCTGGCGAGCCCCGAGGGCGTCGCCGTGCTCGCCGGCAATCGCCTCGCAGAGGGGAGCATTCCGCTCGCCCAGGCCTACGCCGGCCACCAGTTCGGCGGCTTTACGCCTCAACTCGGCGACGGCCGCGCCATTCTGCTCGGCGAGGTGATCGACAGCGCGGGCCGGCGCCGCGACATCCAGCTCAAGGGCTCCGGCCCCACACCCTTCTCGCGACGTGGCGACGGACGCGCCGCGCTTGGGCCGGTGCTGCGCGAGTATATCGTCAGCGAGGCCATGGCGGCTCTTGGCCTGCCGACCACACGCTCGCTCGCCGCCGTCACCACGGGAGAGCAGGTGCTGCGCGAGAGTGCGCTTCCGGGCGCCGTGCTGACGCGCATCGCCGCCAGTCATATCCGCGTCGGCACCTTCCAGTATTTCGCTGTCCGCCAGGACATCGAGGCCATCCGCCTGCTCGCCGAGCACGTCATCGCCCGCCATTATCCCGAGGCCGCCGCCGCGCCCAACCCCATACGCGCGTTTCTCGATGCCGTCATTGGCCGACAGGCCGCCCTCGTCGCCCGCTGGATGGGCATCGGCTTCATCCACGGCGTCATGAATACCGACAACACCTCCATCGCCGGGGAGACGATCGACTACGGCCCCTGCGCCTTCATGGACGCCTATCACCCGTCGACCGTTTTCAGCTCCATCGACCAGACCGGCCGCTACGCCTATGCCAACCAGCCGGTCATCGCCCAGTGGAACCTCGCCCGCCTCGCGGAGACGCTGCTGCCGCTCCTGGCCGCCGACACCGACACGGCGCTGGCCGAGGCGCAGGCGGCCATCGACGGCTTTCCGCCCCGCTACGAGGCGGCATTCGCCGAGGTCTTCGCCGCCAAGCTCGGTCTCACCGCGCCGCGGCAGGACGACATGGCCCTTCTCCATGACCTGTTGAAGCTCATGACGGAGGCCCGCGCCGATTTCACGCTGACCTTCCGGGGGCTGCGCGCCGCTGCCGAGGACGTTGCGGGCGAGGCCGCATTGCGCAGCCACTTGACGGATGGCGACGCCCTCGACGCCTGGCTCGCCCGCTGGCGCCTGCGGCTTGCCATGGAGCCCGCCGACCCTATCGCGCGGCGAAACCTGATGGCGCGCGCCAATCCGGCCATCATTCCGCGCAACCACCTGATCGAGGCGGCCATCGCCGCCGCCGTCGGCCGTGGCGACTACGCCCCCTTCCACGCCCTCGTGGACGCCCTTGCAACGCCTTTCGACGACGTGCCGGCCGACAGCCTTTTCGCCCAGCCGCCACGCCCCGAGGAGGTCGTGCGCCAGACCTTCTGCGGCACGTGAGCGCCGTTCGTGCCGCCGCTGGCGGAGGCGGGCGTTGACGGTCCCTCGCCCGGCACGACATCCCCGCCGCCTGCCGCCGCCACCTCCACGCGATAAGCGCGCAGCAGGTTGCGATGGCGGGCGAGGTCATAGGTCCAATCCCCGGCGAGCCCCCGGCGGCGCTCGGCCCTGAGCGCCGTCCGCAGCCGCGCGATGAGCCTTGCGCGACCCTGCGGGGTGTCGTCGGCAATTTCGTGTGGCCAGAGCGGGATGAGACGCGGCAGGTCGCGCCTGCGGTCGTAGCCCGCCACGCGCGGCGGCTGTTGCATGGCGCGCTCTGAGCGCGGCGCGGGAGTGTTGGTCATGCGGCACCTCCTCGCGCGGAGGCTGCCACGACGCCCCAGTACGGGGAATTCTTCGCCGCCGCGCCCCTCGCCGCGGTCACTCAGGTCCCGCACCGATTAAG
The DNA here is from genome assembly GCA_041397725.1 of Hyphomicrobiaceae bacterium. Taxonomy (GTDB): domain Bacteria; phylum Pseudomonadota; class Alphaproteobacteria; order Rhizobiales; family Hyphomicrobiaceae; genus JAGRKR01. The sequence goes on from JAWKVZ010000001.1 coordinate 395,867, forward strand.
GTAACTTCCGCGGCGACCGCATCCGCTTATCCCCGTTCTCCGTCAATCGAGTATAACAATGGTCAGCAACTTAAATTTGTAATTCCCGTTGCAGTATTCAGAACCATGCCAGAGCACCCGGTTACGAGCACTCACTCACATACGCGTCCAAGCCCGCTTCCCTGGACGAAGGCACGCTCGATTGCCTTTCCCAATTGCATCGCCCTCGCACCGGCGCTGCTCGATCCGCTCCTCCCGATCATCGAGAACGCCGTCTCGCGGGTGTTCGCCGTCAAGGTCGACGACCTGCAGGCGCCGACCCGGGGCCGCGCCGACGTCGCCTTCGCCCGACAGGTGGCGATGTATCTTGCACACGTCGGGGGCGGCCTCACGCTTACCGAGGTCGGCCGCCTCTTCCGCCGCGACCGGACCACGGTGGCGCACGCCTGCATGATCGTCGAGGATCGGCGTGACGATGCCGGGCTCGACGCCAGCCTGGAGTTCCTGGAGTGCGTGGTGCGCGCTGCCGTTCGCGCCCGCACCGGGACCGATCAGACGACACGCATCGCCCACGCATGACGAGGTCAGCCGCATGGATCCGTCCGACGATATCGCCCGCCTGCTCCTTCGCCTCGCCCGGCCAGGCATGACGTTGCGGCGCACAGGAGCCACCGGCGCAACGCCCGACCGGTTGGCTCTCATCGACACCCGCCAGGGACTGAACGCCGCCGTTTCAGCAGTGCCGTCGCGCGTGTTCGCCGCGGCCACCGCGGCCGGCTGGCTGGTGGCGGGCGAGACGGGTTGGCAGCTTGCCGGCAAGGGACGCCAGGCGCTGAAGCGCATCGTCGCGCGCCGGAATGCCGAGCGCAGCCGGCCGAAGACCGCGGCCCCCTCCCCGCAACCCGAGCAGAACCCTGCCGAGAGCCCGCTCACCTGGCTGCGCCGGCACAAGAGCCGGGATGGCCGGCCACTCCTGTCGGAGGCGCAGTACCACGCCGGGGAGCGCCTGCGTGCCGACTTCTGGCGAGCCAGCATGACGCCGCGGATCACCATGAGCTGGAGCGCAACCCCGATGTCCAGTAGCGGCCGAGCCGGCAGCGCCGGGCGCGGTGTGGAGTTCAGCGACGCCGCCCTCGCCGCCCAGGAGCGCGTCCGCCGCGCGCTCGCCTCGGTCGGGCCCGAGCTTGCCGGCGTCCTCATCGACGTCTGTTGCCACCTCAAGGGCCTCGAGCAGGCCGAGCGCAGCGAAGGCTGGCCGCTGCGCTCGGCCAAGGTCGTCCTGCTGCTCGCCCTGACAAGTCTCGCCCGCCATTACGGCTATATCGCTCCGGAGACCGCCGAGGCCCCTATTGCCCGGCGCCTGCGCCACTGGGCGACCAGCGACTACCGGCCCGGTCTCTAGGGCCGAGCCGACCCTGCCAGACACGACGGGGCGGCGCAGTCCTCGAGCCCCCGGTCCAGGATCGCAGGGCTGGAAATCAGCGGTGACGTGCGGCCCTAGCCCTGCGCGGCGCGCGCATCCGCCTGTATCCGCGCCAGCATCGCCGCGAGCCCGTTCGAGCGTTGCGGCGTCAAATGATCCTTCAGTCCCAACCCCGCGAGGATCGCCTCGGGATCGATGGCCAGCGCCTCGCTCGGCGTCCGCCCCTGATAGATGGCGAAGAGTATGGCGATGAGGCCGCGCACGATAAGCGCATCGCTGTCGCCGGTGAAGCGCATCACCGGCTCAGCCCCCTTGCCTCCACCGTCCATCGTCGTGACGAGCCAGACCTGGCTCGCGCAGCCGCGCACCTTGTTGGCGTCGACCCTCGCTGCTTCCGGCAGCGGTTCGAGCATGCGGCCGAGCTCGATGACATAGCGATAGCGGTCCTCCCATTCGTCGAGAACCGCGAAATCCGATTGTATCGTGTCAAGCTCCAGGGCCACGCGCGCGCCAGCCTCCCTTGCCTCATCCTGCTCTTGCGTGAGACCATGCATATCGGTAGTTCGCCGGCAACATCAAGGCATTCCCTTGGTCCCCTCGGCGATGCATCATCCCGCACCGCCTTTGCGCGACCCCTCGCCGGCGCGCGAGCCGTCCCCAGTCCAACACGAGGAGATCCGATGCGCCTCAGATCCGGCATCTGGATCCAGGCCTATATCTGGAAGTGCAGCAGTCATGGCCTGCCCGTGACGGTGGCCCGCCGCGGCGACGATGTCGCCGGCGCCATCTACATCAAGGTCAACCTGCTGGACGGCAACGTCCGCCTCTACGGCCCGGCGCTGCCGAGCCTCGACAGCGAGCAGACCGACCGCCGCTGGTCACCCTGCCTCGGCCCGGACGCAGTCGCGGAACCGGAGGCGGACGCGTATCTCTCGCGGCAGGCGGAGTTCGACGGGGACATCTGGGTCCTTGAGGTCGAGGACCGCCACGGCCGCCACCTCCTCGACGAGTGGCTGACGGGCAACTAGCCGCGCCCCGCAACCTCCGACCACCCCCAAATTAACCTCTTGTTAAGATCCGCCGTGCCCAACTCGTGGCTGTTGCGTCGCCATGTCTGCGTGGACGTGCCCGGCCGTCGGAGGACACCGGGCTTCTACTGGAATCGCCTCGGGGAATATCCATGGCCACGATCCTCAAATTCAATGGGCCCGCAACGTCTGCGCCAGCCGCCAAGAAGTCCGGGCGCCGGAGACGGAGCGCGGAAATCGTCATTTTTCCGGGCGTGCGCATCGAGCGCTGGCACGACGACCACGGCGCTGCTGCGGTTGCAAATCCCTGCGTCGCTCGTGACATCCTCGAACTCGTCGACTAGAGCCCGAGAGGCCTTGCAGGCCTCACTGTCGCGACTTTCCTGAGATGCGAACCCCGCTTGCAACCGAACGGGCGATGGGTAATGTGCGCGCTCCGCTGCTATCCACTGAGAGGGCACGCCCCAACCGACCGCGAGTGGTCGACAACGCGCCGGCGTGTGCTACCTGCCTTGTCCGACCAGTGGCGGCGCCACCGGGTTCGCCCGGGAGACCGGACGCTGCCGGCCGATGGACTGGCACCGCGCGGACTGCATCGCACCCTCGATCCCCGGATCGAAAGCCTGCCCTTCGATCGGCGCCGCGATCACGATCAGGCCCCGGGCAGCGGGAACCGTGACCTGCGCGGCCCGATCCGCCAGTCGCGTATCGGCGAAGAAGCTATTCGACAGCCGCTCACCCGCGCGCACCAGCAGCAGCCGCACCCCCCCCTTGCTGAAACCGGCAGCCGTTGCCGCATAGAAATTGTCCCCCGTCTCGGAAAACAGCGCCACGATCCAGCTCGGCGTCGCGCGCGATACCTCCAGCACGACGGGTCCGTTTGAGAGGTCGTAATGACACATGGCGTAGCGCAGGTCCGGCGACAGGAACGGCAGGGGCTGCGTGTCCGGTGTCAAAGGGGGCAGGATCTGCATCGCATTGACCGGGAGAGCCACGGCCAGCCGCCTCACAGGACTTTCGCGCACGAGGTGGGGCAGCCCGAGAACGGCCGCGACGTGCACCAGCGCTGCCAGCAGCAGGGCCACCACGAGCGAATAGAGACTGGGGCGCAGGAATCGCCGCTTCATCGGCATGTCGTCCTTCGCACTCTCGGCAACTCGATCTTGCGACCGGCCTTGGCGCGATCGGAGGCCGTGCCGACGGGATCGAGCACGGTCAACTGGAGCAGGAAAGCTCCGGTCCGCCCCGTGGGCAGCCAATTGCCTGGCCGCGCGTCACGCGCGATGGTGATCTGGAAATTGCCCGATGGCTCGCGCATTACGGAGGAGCTGTTGAAGGCATAGCGGCCCGCAGCGTTGCGCTGCAGGTGCCCCTTGCGATCGAAGACGGCGAGGCTCCACCAGGTGCCGCCGGGATCGCTACCCTCGACGACGTAGTCGCAATCCGTGCGCAATCCGGAGCCGCTGCTGTCCGTCCGCGCCTCGTAGTATCTGGCCAGCCGCGAGGTCATCATCAGCCAGCCCGCCCGGATGGCATGGCCGCGCGTGTAGGAGTCGGCCTCCGGCCGCCCTGCATTGGCCCAACTCCGCCACGGTCCTTGTTGCTCTGTCGTCAGGCGGCTGCCGCGATCGATCATGTAGATGGCCGACCCCAGCCCCAGCGCGACGGCCAGGACGAGCACCAGAGCGGTCTGGGCAATCAGGCGCAAACCTGTCTCTCCTCTACGGCGCGCGATGGCATCAGGGGCGCGCGATCGGCGCCTTGACGCTGGACGGCGTCATGCGCCGGCGCACGCCCTCTTTTGGCTGCGGCTCGACCGGCTCGGTCGCCGCCGGCAGCGGCCCGAGCCCGCCCGCCTTGCGGAAGCTTCCGGCGATGTCACGCAACACCGTGCGGGACTTGGTCGACATGGTGGTTCTCTGCTTTCCCTGCCCGGCCAGAGACGGGTCCGCTCTGGCCAGTGCCGCCATCCGCTGGCGCTCCTCCACTTGACGGGGATGGATGCCGAGCCCGGGGATCTGCGCGATATCCATGCTCTTGTGCGCCACGGACATGAAGCTCGCCCAGGCCATGGCCGGCAGGCTGCCGCCGGTCACCCGTCCCATCGGGCGGAAATCGTCGTTGCCGATCCAGACGCCCGTCACGTACTTGCCGCTGAACCCCACGAACCAGGCGTCGCGATAGCTGGAGCTGGTGCCCGTCTTGCCGGCGGTATAGGTGAAATCCAGTTGCGCGCGCCGTCCGGTTCCCTCCGTCACGACGAGTTGTAGCATCGTATTGAGCCGCTCGGCGACACGGCGTGGCACGATCTGCGGGGCCGGCTTCTCGTCACGCTCGCGCGAATAGACGAGTTCGCCCTTCGAATTGTGGATCTCGGTTACGCCGTACGCGAGCGACAGCTTGCCGCCATTGGCAAACGTGGCGAAGCCGGCCGTGTGCTCGATCGGCGTGATGCCGGTATCGCCCAGCGCCATCGAGCAGGTCTTGCGCACGCCCTTGATGCCCAGCTTCTGTACGAGATCGAGGACCTTCTCGCGTCCGACCGAGAACGACAGCTCTGCGGCCACCGTGTTGAGCGAACGCGCCAGCGCATGCGCCAGCGAGAGCCGGCGCCCCGACCAGCCGCCCGAGTAGTTTTTCGGAGTCCAGTTGCCGCAGGACCGTGAGCGGTCATAGACGACCGAATTCGGTGTGTAGCCTTCCCGCAGCGCGACCGCGTAGACATAGGGCTTGAACGATGAGCCCGGCTGACGCCGCGCCGCAGTGGCACGATTGAACTGGCTCTCGCCGTAGTCCATGCCGCCGACGATGGCTCGCACCGCGCCATCCACCTCCATGGCCACGAGCGCTCCCTGGCGGGCGCGCTGCGCGCGGCCGTGCTGGCGGATCACCGACGTCAGCGATTCCTCGGCGGCGCGCTGCAGGCTGAGATCGATTGTCGTCCGCGCGGTCAGCACATAGTCATTCTTGCCATGCGCCAGGCGTTGCACCTCTTCGAACGCCCAGTCGAGAAACCAGTCGGGGCTGTACGTCGCGCGCGTCTCTACGACCTCGGCCGGCTTGATGCGCGCCTGATAGACCTCGGCCTCCGTCATGTAGCCGGCCTCGACCAGGTTCGACAGCACCTCATGCGTGCGTGCCCGCGTCGCCGGCAGGTTGAGATGTGGCGCATATTTGGTCGGTGCCTTGAAAAGCCCCGCCAGCAGCGCCGCTTCCGCGAGCGTCACGTGGCGGATCGACTTGCCGAAGTAGAACTGCGCCGCAGCCTCGACGCCGAACGCTCCGCCGCCCATGTAGGCGCGATCGAAGTAGAGCTTCAGGATCTGCCGCTTGGTCATCCGCGCCTCGAGCCAGAGTGCGAGGAAGGCCTCCTTGAGCTTGCGATCGAAAGACCGTTCCGACGACAGGAACAGGTTCTTGGCAAGCTGCTGCGTCAGAGTCGAGCCGCCCTGCACGACCGTGTTTGCGCGCAGGTTCTCGACCATCGCGCGCAGCGTGCCGAGCACGTCGATGCCGAAGTGCTCGAAGAAGCGCCGATCCTCCGTCGACAGCGTCGCCTTGATCATGTAGTCCGGGATTTCTTCGAGTGGCACCGCATCGGAGTGCAGAATGCCGCGCTTGCCGATCTCGTTGCCCTGCTGATCGAGGAACGTGACGCTGTACTTGCCCGTTGCCAGCCAGCGCCCCTCGTCGATCTCCTGCAGCGCCGGCAGCGACAAAGCGTAGAGCAGCACGACCCCGCCGGTGCCGAGCGTCAGCATCTCGCTGCCGAGTTCATTGAGAAGCCGTCGCCAGCCCGTCAGCTTGAACCGCGCGAAGAAGCTCGACGCCGCATTCCAGCGATCGACCAGCCGTTGCCATAGGCTCGCCAGGCTCGAATCGATCCAACTATCGAGTCCAAGCCAGTTGACTAGGCGATTGCGACCGCCACGCGTGTAAAGCCAGTCGGGCAACGTTGCCGCCTCGTGTTCCCCACATCGTCACAAAATGCCGAGCAATATCGCCGCAACAATGGCAGACTCGGAGCCACTCGTGTAGCTCGTCCTTGCTCGTTTCCCGGGCGGATTGCTGCCCTGCTGCCACACCCTCTCGGCCTCCGCGGCGCCGGTGGCCCGCTTGACACCCATCATTCCGGAGCCACCGTGCTAGTCTGCCGCGCCATCATCGATACGTATTGGAACCATCCGCGTGACTGAGCTGCCGTTCTGGAAGACGAAATCGCTCGACGAGATGTCGCAGCAGGAATGGGAATCACTGTGTGACGGCTGTGGGCGGTGCTGTCTCGTCAAGCTCGAGGACGAGGACACCGGCGACCTGCATCTGACCCGCCTTGCCTGCCGCCTCCTCGACATCGGCTCTTGCCGCTGCAGCGATTACGAGCAGAGGCATTCCAGCATGCCCGATTGCGTCCCCATCGATCCCGAAAGCGTGCGCAAGCTCGATTGGCTGCCCGCCACCTGCGCCTACAAGCGCCTGTCCCAGGGCCGCGACCTCGCCTGGTGGCATCCTCTCGTCTCGGCGTCCCGCGAGACGGTGCATCAGGCCGGGATTTCCGTGCGCGGCTGGGCCATGACCGAATCCAAGGTCAAAGAGACGTCGTATCACCGCTACATCATCCGCCATTTCCCGAAATCCTGACGGGGCGGGCGCCGGCCGTGCCGGCGGCAACACGGCTCGTGCACCGCACCGGGCGGCGATGCTCGCGGGCGACTTATTCCCGCACTCCAGGTCTATGCTATCCTGTTCGAACCGAAGTCGCCACGAATACACGAACATCACCAGAATAAAGTGCGATTTCTATCCTATTTTGCATTGACAGCGAAACGCTTCTCAAGTATTGTTTTGTCATGATGCGCAACTTGTAGACGGCACGGGCGAAGCTGTTGCTCCATAAATTCGCCCGTTTCTTGCGCATCGACATGGGTGCCCCCGCCACGGGGCACCTGAATCGTTCCCATAAACTCAGATTTGTTTCGACACCATGGGGGTTGAGCTTGGCTCGCCGCAGCATCGCCGCGACGCCCGCCCGGACCAGCAAGCGGCAAGCCCGATCCGTCGCGCCCCGCCGAGCATCCCGGCGGCCGCCCGCACGTAGCGTCGTCCAGCGTCTTTTCGCTGCGCTCGAGCAGAGGCTCGAAACGATCGAGGAGCAGATGGCCCAGGACCAAGCCCAGTCGCGCACCACCAGCGAGGCGACCACGCGCGCGCTCAGCACTCTCGTGCGCGACTTCGAGAAACTCACCGAGTTGCAGGAACGAGCCAGCACCAGAAACCCCGAGGACGGAGGGCGCCAGCCGCATGATACGGAGCGATGGCGCGCTGAGCTTGCGGGCCGCCTTGCGCGCCTGTGCGCGGAACGGGATCCTCGATGAGATCGTCACCTCGCTGCCGGCGTCCGATGTTGAGGCGCTCGTGCACGATTGGCTCGTCTGGGCGCGCGACGATCAATTGCCACCCGCAGCCACCGCGACCGGCGAGACATGGCGCACCTGGCTCGTGCTCGGCGGGCGCGGAGCCGGCAAGACCCGGGCAGGCGCGGAGTGGATCCGTGCTCAGGCCCTCGGCCTGGCTCCTCTCGCTGTCGAGCCGGCCACACGCATCGCCCTCGTCGGCGAGACCCTCGACCAGGTCCGCAGCGTGATGATCGACGGCGTCTCCGGCCTGCTGGCCATCCATCCGCCGCACCAGCGGCCCGTCTACGAGGCCACCAAGCGGCGACTGATCTGGCCGAACGGCGCCATCGCTCAGCTCTTCTCGGGCGATGACCCCGACAGTCTGCGCGGCCCCCAGTTCGCCGTCGCCTGGTGCGACGAAATCGCCAAGTGGCGACACGCCAGCGAGGCGTTCGACATGTTGCAGTTTGCACTCCGTCTGGGCTCCAGTCCCTGCCAGGTCGTGACCACGACGCCGCGGCCGCTGCCGCTCATCAAGCGCCTGCTGGCCGACCCGACGACTGTCGTGAGCCGCTCGCGCACCTCCGACAATGCGGGGAACCTCGCCCCGGACTTCCTCTCGGAGATGCGGCGGCGCTACGGTGACAGCCGTCTTGGCCGCCAGGAACTCGACGGTGAGGTCATCGAGGAACGCGACGACGCACTGTGGCGGCGCGACTGGATCGAGCGGCTGCGCCTCGAGCGGCCGCCCGAGCTCGGCCGCATCGTCGTCGCCGTCGACCCTCCGGTCACCTCCGGCGGCTCGGCCGACGCCTGTGGCATCGTTGTCGCCGGCCTCGGCGTCGATGGGCGCGGCTACGTCCTGGCCGACCGCACCGTGCAGGGTCGCCAGCCCCACGTCTGGGCGCGCGCAGCCGTTGCCGCCTTCCATGACTTTTCCGCCGACCGCATCGTCGCCGAGGTCAACCAAGGCGGCGAGCTCGTCGGTCTCGTCCTCCGGCAGGTCGAGGAAGGGCTTCCCATCCGCCTCGTGCGTGCCTCACGCGGCAAGTGGCTGCGCGCCGAGCCCGTCGCCGCGCTCTATGCCGAGGGCCGGGTCGCTCACGTCGGCGAATGGCCCGACCTCGAACGTCAGATGACCGAGTTCGGCCCGGGCGGGCTGAGCGGCGGGCGCAGCCCCGACCGGCTCGACGCGCTCGTCTGGGCGCTTACCGAGTTGATGATCGCTCCCGCACCCGCACCGGCCATCCGGCCCGTCTGAGCCCCGAGAAAAAGGTCGAGACATGCCAACACGTCCAGCACCGCTGGCCGCGAGCCCCTTCGCGCGCCTCGGACAGGCTCTTGCGAGCCTCTTCCCCGGGTCCCGCGACGATACCAAGGCATCGTCGGCAGGGCCGCTCATCGCCCTGCAGACGCTCGGGCAACCGGCCTGGACGCCGCGCGATTACGCGGCACTCGCCCGCGAAGGCATGATGCAGAATGCCATCGTCTATCGCTCCGTGCGCATGATCGCGGAGGCTGCCGCCTCCGTCCCCCTGCTTCTCTACTCCGGTGCCGACGAGCTAGAGGATCACGCCCTCCTCGACCTGCTCGCCCGACCAAGCCCCGGCCAGACCTACACCGACCTGATGGAGGCCTGGCTCGGGTTCCTGCTCGTCTCCGGCAACGGTTATCTCGAGGCCGTGGCCTACGGTGGGCGGTTGCGTGAGTTGCATGCGCTGCGTCCTGACCGCATGCGCGTCGTCCCCGGCGCCGACGGCTGGCCCGAGGCCTACGACTACACCGCCACCGGCGCCACCGTACGCATTTCCGGCGAGGCGGTGACGGGCGTGCCACGCATCCTGCAACTCCGCCTGTTTCACCCCGCCAACGACCACTACGGCCTCTCACCCATCGAGGCAGCCGCCTCGGCCATCGATCTGCACAACGCCGCCGCCCGCTGGAACAAGGCCCTGCTCGACAACTCGGCCCGCCCCTCGGGTGCCCTCGTCTACACGCGCGGCGGCCACCTCACTACCGACCAGTTCGACCGCCTGAAAAGCGAGCTCGAAGCGAGCTTCCAGGGTGCCCGCAATGCCGGACGCCCGCTGCTCCTCGAAGGCGGTCTCGATTGGAAGGCGATGAGCCTCACCCCACGCGATCTCGACTTCATGGAGGCGAAGAACGCCGCCGCGCGCGAAATCGCCCTCGCCATCGGCGTGCCGCCCATGCTGCTCGGCATCCCCGGCGACAACACCTATTCCAACTACCAGGAAGCGAGCCGCGCCTTCTGGCGACTGACGGTCCTGCCGCTCGTCACCCGCGCCGCCCGCGCGCTCACGGGCTGGCTCGCGCCGGCCTACGGCGATCACGTTCGTCTCGCACCCGATCTCGATGCCGTGGAGGCCTTGTCGCCGGAGCGCGAGGCTCTCTGGGCGCGTCTCGAACGCTCGAGTTTCCTCGATGCCGACGAGAAGCGCGCCGCCGTCGGCTACGGTCCGCGGGCTGCGGCCGCGGGCGCTCCTGATGCCGCCGCCGCAGACCGAGACGGATGACCACTGCCGACGCCACACGAGCCGCCGATCAACCCGACCCGAGCCCCGAGGACCCCCGACATGCACGATGAGACGAACTCGCCGGCCCCGGCCGCGCGCGAGATGAAGTTCTGCGCCCTCGATCTGAAGCGCGTCTCACTCGACGGCGACTTCGAGGGCTACGCCTGCCTCTTCCACAAGGAGGACCTCGGACGCGACATCGTACTGCCCGGCGCTTTTCGCGACAGCCTCGCGGAACGAGGTCCCGACGGCATCAAGATGCTCTACCAGCACGACCCCGGTCAGCCCATCGGCGTCTGGCAGCGGCTCCACGAGGACGCCCGCGGCCTGTTCGTGCGGGGCCGGCTCATGACCGAGCTGGCCAGGGCCCGCGAGGTGCTCTCCCTCATGCGCGCCGGCGCGGTCGACGGCCTCTCCATCGGCTTTCGCGCCGTGCGCAGCCAGCGAGATCCGCGCTCGCGCCTGCGCCGCCTCATCAAGGTCGATCTGTGGGAAATCTCCATCGTCACCTTCCCCATGCAGCCTGAGGCGCGCATCGCCCGGCTCAAGTCTGCTCCGTTCGCCCATGCGGCGCCGACGGAGCGCGAATTGGAGCGCTGGCTCACGCAGGACGCTGGGTTCACGCGCTCCGAGGCCCGCGCGCTCATGCGCGACGGCCTCAAAGGGCTGAAGCCCCTGCGGGATGCGGGGCACGGCCAGGCGCGGGAGCAGCGGCTCGCCGATCGGCTGGCTGAGGTGGCCCGCATTCTCCGTCTTCCCATCACCCGGAAAGGACCGACCCATGCCCTCTGACACCACGCTGGAACTCAAGTCCGCCTCCCTCGATCATGCCGTCGACGACCTCATGCGCGCCTTCGAGGAGTTCAAGGACACCAACGAGACGCGCCTCACCGAGATCGAGCGTCGCTCGAGCCCCGACCCGCTCACCAGTGAGAAGCTCGATCGGCTCGGCCAGGCGCTCGACAGCCAGCGCCGCGTCATCGACGATCTCGTGCACAAGTCCGCCCGGCCGAAGCTCGGCGGCGCCGCGGCCTCCCCTCTCGCCCGCGAGCACAAGGCCGTGTTCGAAGGCTACGTGCGGCGCGGCGAAGCCGGCACCCTGCGCTCGCTCGAGCAGAAGGCGCTCTCCGTCGGCTCCGACCCGGACGGCGGCTATCTCGTGCCTGAGGAGACCGAGCGGGCCATCAACGGCGCGTTGCGCGACATCTCGCCGATCCGCGCCATTGCCGGCGTGCGTCAGGTCTCCGGCTCCGTCTTCAAGAAGCCCTTCTCCGTCAACGGCCCCGGCACCGGCTGGGTTGGCGAGAGCGCGGCCCGTCCGGAGACGCAGAGCCCGACGCTCGCCGAGCTCGCCTTCCCGACCATGGAGCTCTACGCCATGCCGGCGGCGACCCAGGCGCTCCTCGACGACGGTGCCGTGGACATCGACGCCTGGATCGCGGAGGAAGTTCGCGACGCCTTCGCCGCCCAGGAGGGCACGGCCTTCGTCAGCGGAGATGGTGCCAACAAGCCAAAGGGCTTCCTCGACTATCCGAAGGTCGCCAACGCGTCGTGGAGCTGGGGCAGCATCGGCACCATCGCGACCGGCGCGGCCGGGGCATTCCCGGCGAGCAACCCGAGCGACAAGCTCATCGACCTCGTCTATGCGGTGAAGGCCGGCTACCGCGCCAACGCCCACTGGGTGATGAACCGCTCGGTGCAGGCCGAGATCCGCAAGATCAAGGACGCCGACGGCAACTACATCTGGCAGCCTGCGGCGAGCCCCGGAACGGCGCCGACGCTCATGGGCTTCCCGGTCGCCGAGTCCGAGGACATGCCGGACATCGCCGCCGACAGCCACGCCATCGCCTTCGGCGATTTCCGCCGCGGCTACCTGATCGTCGATCGCGTCGGCATCCGCGTCCTGCGCGATCCCTATTCCTCCAAGCCCTACGTCCTCTTCTACACGACGAAGCGCGTGGGCGGCGGCGTCCAGGACTTCGACGCCATCAAGCTGATGCGCTTCGGCACCTGATCCGGCCCTCGTCGCCGGCAAGCGTCCCGGTCTGATCCCCGGTTGCGATGCCGCCGACCCGCGACGAGGCCGCCGTCGGGCGGCCGCGGTCCCCTCCCTGCCGCGGCCGCCCATTTCCCTCTCATCCGCTAGGAGCACGCCATGGGGCTCGTCCTGACGAGCGGCCCGCTTCTCGAGCCCGTCTCGCTCGCTGAGGCCAAGGCCCATCTGCGCATCGATACCGACGACGAGGACATCTTCCTCGCCAGCCTCGTCACCACCTCGCGACTGCACGTCGAGGTCGTGCTCTCGGCCGCCCTGATCACGCAGACCTGGACGCTGGTGCGCGATGCCTGGCCGCAGGGACGCATCCTGGCCTTGCCCCTCCGCCCGCTGCGCGGGGTCACGTCGATCTCCGTCCGCGACGGCGCCGGCCTGCTGCACCCGGCGCCGCTTTCCGAGTTCATCGTCGACACGACCGCCGTCGTGCCGCGCATCGTCCGCAAGCTCGGCACCTCGTGGCCGACCCCGGGCCTGCCCGCCAATGGCATCGAGATCGTCTTCACCGCCGGCTACGGCGATACTGCCGCGGACGTGCCGGCGCCCATACGCCAGGCGCTCCTTCTGCTCGTTGCGCACTGGTACGAGCACCGCGACCCCAGCGAGGTCGGCAGCGAAACCGCTCGTGTCCCGTCGATGATCACCGAGCTGCTCGCGCCCTACACGACGAGGCAGCTTTGAGCGCCCCCCGCATCGCCGCGCTCCGACGCCGCCTCACGCTCGAGGAGGCTGTCCGCTCCGACGACGCGGCCGGCGGCGCTTTCCTCTCGTGGCAGCTGCGCGACGTGATGTGGGCCGCTGTCGTGCCGCGCGTCGGCGCCGAGGGCGATCGCGCCGACGCGACAGCCGCCGTCGTCTCGCACGACATCTGGTTGCGCCACCACACTGGCGTCCGGCCTGCCATGCGCTTTCGCGACGGCGCTCGTCTGTTCGAGATCCTGAGCGTGCTCGAGGTCGACGGCGCGCGGCGTTGGCTGAAGTGCCGGACCCGGGAGATCTCCCCGTGAAGCTGCGAGCCAGCCTTTCGGGTCCGTCGCGCCTGACGGCGCGCGTCGATCGCGCCCTCCGCAACCGCCTCGCCGGAGCCAGCCGCCCGCGCCGGGATCGGGCTGAGCCGAATGCCGCGGCCACACGCGTCACCGCGCAGGCGGCGCCGAGTTCGCGCACCCGCAGCAAACGTGATCACGAGGGAGACCTGTCATGACCGCGAGCCCCGGCCTGGCCCTCCAGATGGCCATCGTCGAGAGACTGACCAACAGCACCGATCTTGTCACGCTGCTGGGCGGCCCCCGCATCTTCGACAGCGTGCCCCAGGGAACGGCGCTGCCCTATGTCGTGTTCGCACGGACCGTGTCGGTGCCATGGGACAGCTCGGACTCGCTCGGCGATGAGCACACCGTGACGCTGCATGTCTGGAGCGATGCCGCCGGACGCCGCCGGGTTCTCGAGATCATCGCCGCCATCCGGGACGCCCTAGACGACGCCACTCCCGCATTGACGGCGCATCGCCTGGTCAATCTCGCATGCGAATTCAGCGAAGCGCGGCGCGAGCCGGACAGCGATCTCTACCGCGGCATCGTCCGTTATCGCGCCGTGACCGAGCGCACGGTCTGACGCTCCGCCACGGCTGACGCAATCCCACGACAACACGAAAGGCACTCAGATGGCCGCTCAGAAAGGCAAGGATCTGCTCTTGAAGGTCGATGGCGAGGGACTCGGCTCCTTCACGACCGTCGCAGGCCTGAGAACCCGCTCACTCTCCCTGAACACCGAAGCGGTCGACGTGACGGATGCCGACTCGTCCGGCCAATGGCGCGAGCTCCTCGCCGGTGCCGGCATCCGCAGTGCGCGGCTGTCCGGGGCCGGCATCTTCAAGGACGCCGCCTCCGACGCCATCGTCCGCGACAGCTTCTTCAACGCCACCATCCACCCCTGGCAGATCGTCGTCCCGGACTTCGGCGCCATCACCGGCCCGTTCCAGATCAGCGCGCTCGAGTTCGCCGGACGTCACGACGGCGAAGTCACTTTCGACATCACGCTCGAGTCCGCCGGCTCTCTCGTGTTTGCCGCACTCTGACGCTCAGGAGCTTCCCATGGCCAATCAACACCGCGGCGAGATCGAGGCCTGCCTCGACGGCCGCCCCATGAAACTCTGCCTCACGCTCGGCGCCCTCGCAGAGCTCGAAAGCGCCTTCGGTCACGAGGACATGCTCTCCCTCGCCAAGCGCTTCGAGGGCGGGCGGCTCAGCGCCAGGGACATCGTGCGCATCCTCGGCGCCGGACTGCGGGGGGCGGGCCACGACATCGACGACTCCGCCATCGCTCGCATGCGGACCGACGGAGGCGCGGCCGGCTTCGTCGAGATCGTCGCGCGCCTGCTCGCCATCACCTTCGGTGGACCCACCGGTGCGATCGCCACCGAGGTCCTGCGCGCCAGTGCCGACGAGCCGGCGCCGGAGGCCCCCCTCGCCCCTTTCCCTGGGGCGAGGTGATGGCCATCGGCCTTGGCGTGCTTCGCCTGACGCCTGACGCGTTCTGGCGTCTGACACCGGCCGAGCTCACCGCCGCCGTTGCCGGCCTCACTGGCGCAGGCCAAGCCCCACCGCCCCCCGAGCGCGCCGCCTTCGAGGCGCTCATGCGTCAACACCCGGACAGCCCGGAGATGCCATGACCGAGGAAACCGAAACCTGGACCGTCGCCATAGACGCCGACACCAGCGCCTTACGCCAGGAGCTCGAGCGCGCGACGCGTCTCGGGCAGCAGTTCGGCAGGAGCCTCACCGGCGCCTTCGCCGACGTCGCTTTCAAAGGAAAAGGCCTCGGCGACGTGCTGCGCAGCCTGACGGCCAGCCTGTCGCGGATGGTCCTTGGCGCCGCATTCAAGCCCCTCGAGCAGGTCGTCGGCAGCGCTTTGTCCTCTCTCTTGGGGGGCGGCTTCGCTGGGCTTTCCGCCGGCAGCGCCGCCGCTCAGCCCGTGACGATGCCGTTCGCCAAAGGCGGTGTCATCGCCTCTCCCGTCTCCTTCCCCCTTTCGGGCGCCGCGCGTGGATTGGCCGGCGAGAGCGGCCCCGAGGCCATCCTGCCGCTGACGCGCGGTCGCGACGGCCGCCTCGGCGTCGCCAGCACCGGAGGCGCCGCGCCGAACATCGTCTTCAACATCCAGACCCCGGATGTCGATGGCTTCCGCCGCTCGCAGGGGCAGCTCGCTGCCATGCTCGCCCGCACCGTCGGCCGCGGCCAGCGGCAACTCTAGCCCGCCCACCCTGGCGAGGAGCCCTTCATGCCGTCCTTTCACGAGGTTCGCTTCCCGACTGGCATCTCCCTCGGTGCGCAAGGTGGGCCCGAGCGGCGCACCGACATCGTCGTGCTCGGCTCCGGGCACGAGGAGCGCAACAGCCGCTGGTCCGATTCCCGTCGCCGCTACAATGCCGGCTACGGCGTCAAGTCTCTCGACGATCTCGCCGAGGTCGTCGCCTTCTTCGAGGAACGGCGCGGCCGGCTCTACGGCTTCCGCTGGCGGGACGCGCTCGACTGGAAGTCATGCGCTCCGTCAGCCATCATCTCCCCGCTCGATCAGCTGATCGGCACGGGCGACGGCACCCGCGAGGACTTCCCTCTCGTCAAGATCTACGGCCGGGACTTCGCGCCCTGGTCGCGCGAGATCCGCAAGCCCGTCGAGGGCAGTGTGCGTGTCGCCGTCGCCGGCGTCGAGGTGCCGGCGGGCAGCGCCTACACCTGCGACCCGGCAACGGGCCGCGTCATCTTCACGCCCGGAAGCGTTCCGGCCGCCGGCGCGGCGATCACCGCGGGCTTCGCCTTCGACGTCCCCGTCCGCTTCGACACCGATCACCTCGAGATCAACCGCCAGGGCATCCGTCATGGCGCCATTCCCAGCATTCCCGTCGTGGAGATCAGATCGTGAAGTCGCTTTCGCCCGCGTTCCAGGATCATCTGCTCAGCGGCGCCACGACGCTCTGCTGGTGCTGGCGCCTGACGCGTCGCGACGGCCTCGTGCTCGGCTTCACCGACCACGACCGCGACCTCTCCTTCGACGGTGCGGTGTTCGAGGCCGCGACGGGCTTCACAGCCTCCGAGGTCCGCGAGTCCGTCGGCCTCTCCGTCGACAATCTCGAGGTGACCGGCGCCTTGTCCTCGCCCTCGCTCGACGAAGCGACCCTCGCCGCAGGTCTGCTCGACGACGCGCGCATCGAGATCTTCCGTGTCAACTGGCAGGACACGGCGCAACGCCTGCTCGTCCGCTCGGGCAGCCTCGGAGAGATCAGCCGCTCCGGCAAAGGCTTCGTCGCCGAGGTGCGCGGCCTCGCGCACTACCTTCAACAGCCGAAGGGGCGGCTCTATCAGTTCACCTGCGACGCCGACCTCGGCGACGGCCGCTGCCGGGCGCATGTCGATGGGCCGGATCATTCGGCGACTGCGAGCGTCGCCAGCGTCAACGGCCGCGTCATCACCACGACGGAGCTCGCCGCCTTCCCCGGCGGATGGTTCTCGCGGGGGCTCGTGACGTGGACCGGCGGCGCGAACGCCGGCCGCGCCATCGAGGTCCGCCGGCACGAGGTTGCCGCCGGCTCCACCCTCATCGAGTTGTGGCAGCCGATGTCCGAGCCGATCCTCGTCGGCGACACGTTCACCGTGCGCAGCGGCTGCGACAAGCAGCTCACCACCTGCCGGGATAAGTTCGCCAATCAGGTCAATTTCCGCGGCTTTCCCCACATGCCCGGCAACGACTTCCTCGCGGCCTATCCGAGCCTGGGCGACAGCGCCAACGATGGGGGCAGCCGATGGAGCTGATCCTTCCCGCCGCCACACCCGCCCTTCGCCACCATCCACGCGCAGAGGTCGTCGCTGCGGCGCGCTCCTGGCTTGCCACCCCTTATCATCATCAGGCCAGCGTGCGCGGCATCGGCTGCGATTGCCTGGGCCTCGTGCGGGGCGTCTACCGCGACCTCTACGGTCGCGAGCCGGAGGACGTGCCGGCCTACAGCCGCGATTGGACCGAAACCGCCACGAGCGAGCCTCTGCTCACCGCCGCCCTGCGCCATTTCCGCCCCGCGGCCGACCGTCCGCCCAGCGCGGGCGACCTCCTCGTCTTTCGTTTTCGCGCCGGCAGCATGGCGAAGCACCTCGCCATCGCCACCGACCCGCAGCGCATGATTCATGCCGTCGAGACCGCGGCCGTCGGTGAGGTCGCTCTGTCCCCCTGGTGGCGCCGCCGGCTCGCCGGCACCTTCTCCTTTCCCGGGAGCATCGACTGATGGCTACTCTCGCTCTCGCCGCTGTCGGCGCCGCCGTCGGCGGCTCGCTGCTGCCCGGCGGCGTCTCCCTTCTCGGCGCCACACTCACCGGCGCCAGCCTCGGCGCGCAGATCGGCTCTCTGGCCGGCTCCTTCGTCGATCAGGCGCTGGTCGGGGGGTCCGGTCAGACACGCACCTTCGTCGGCCCGCGCCTCGCCGATCTGCGCGTCACCGCCTCGCAGGAGGGCTCGCCGATCCCGCGCGTCTACGGTCGCGCGCGCGTCGGCGGCCAGGTCATCTGGGCCACCAATCTGGAGGAGGAGGCCGTCACCACGCGCGATGCCGGCGGTGGCGGCAAGGGGGCTCCAGCCACACCCCGCACCGAGTCCACCGAGTACCTCTACTACGCCAACTTCGCCGTCGCCGTCGCCGAAGGCGAGATCTCCGGCATTGGCCGGATCTGGGCCGACGGCAAGACGCTCGACCTCACCACCGTCACCTACCGGGTCCACTCCGGCGGTGAGTTGCAGGAGCCCGATCCGCTCATCGTCGCCAAGGAGGGACCCGCCGATGCGCCCGCCTATCGCGGCACCGCCTACGTCGTGTTCGAGCGACTGCCGCTGGCTCCCTTCGGCAATCGCCTGCCGCAACTCTCCTTCGAGATCATGCGCGCGGTCGACCGCTTCGAGCAGCAGGTCCGCGCCGTCACGCTGATCCCGGCGGCGGGTGAATTCGTCTATGCCACGACGCCCGTGCTTCGCGACATCGGGCTCGGCGCCACCGCTGCCGAGAACGTCAATCAGGCGCAAGGGGCCAGCAACTTCGTCGTTGCCGTCGATCAGTTGCAGGCTCACCTGCCGTCGGTCGAGGCCGTCTCGCTGTTCGTCGCCTGGTTCGGCAACGACCTGCGCTGCGGCGCCTGTCAGGTGCGGCCCGGCGTCGAGAGCACGAGCAAGAGCACGTCGCCGCTCGCCTGGAGCGTCGCTGGCGCCACCCGCAGCACCGCCCATCTGGTGAGCCTCGCGAACGGCCGCCCAGCCTACGGCGGCACGCCATCCGACGCGAGCGTCGTCGCCGCCATCAAAGAGCTCAAGTCGCGCGGCCTGTCGGTAGCCCTCACGCCGCTGCTGTTGATGGATATTCCGGCAGGCAACGGGCTGCCGGACCCTTACGCCGCCGGCCCCGAGCAGGCCGCCCATCCATGGCGTGGGCGCATCACGGTGTCACCGGCTCCGGGCCTCCCGGGTTCACCCGACAAGAGCACCGGCGTCCTCGCGGACATCGCGTCCTTCGTCGGCACCGCGGCGCCTGCGCATTTCACCATCGCGGGTGAGAGTGTGCTCTATGCCGGGCCGGCGGAGTGGACGCTCCGCCGTCAGGTCCTGCACTACGCCCACCTCTGCAAGGCCGCCGGCGGCGTCGATGCCTTCGTCATCGGCTCCGAGTTGCGCGGTCTGACCCAGCTCCGCTCCGCCACGTCGGACTATCCATTTGTCGCGGCACTCGTGGCGCTCGCCGCCGACGTCAAGTCCGTTCTCGGCCCCGGCACCGCCGTCACCTATGCCGCCGACTGGTCGGAGTACTTCGGCCACCAGCCGGCCGACGGCTCCGCTGACGCCCATTTCCACCTCGATCCCCTCTGGGCTTCACCCGACATCGACGCCATCGGCATCGACATCTATTGGCCGCTCGCCGATTGGCGCGACGGCCTCGAGCATCGCGATGCGCTCGACGGCGCCGCCTCGACCTACGCGCTTGACTACCTGAAAGCCAACATCAGCGGCGGCGAGGGCTACGATTGGTACTACGCCAGCGACGCAGACCGCGCCGCGCAGGTCCGCTCTCCGATCACCGATGGCGCCGGCAAGCCGTGGGTGTTCCGCTTCAAGGACATCCGCAACTGGTGGGCCAATCCCCACTTCGACAGGCCCGGCGGCAGCGAATCCACGACGCCGACGGCGTGGTCACCCCAGTCAAAGCCGATCTGGTTCACGGAGATGGGCTGTCCGGCCGTCGACAAGGGCGCCAACCAGCCGAACGTCTTCTTCGATCCCAAGAGCAGCGAATCCCGGCCGCCCCACTTTTCGCGCGGCACGCGTGACGATCTCGTCCAGCGCCGCTACCTCCAGGCGTTGCTGGAGACCTTCGACCCCGCCACGCCCGCCTTCCTCACCGAGGATAATCCGCTCTCGAGCCACTACGCCGGCCGCATGGTCGATGCCAGCCGCATGTTCGCCTACACCTGGGATGCACGCCCCTATCCGGCCTTCCCCGAGGACACAGAGACGTGGAGCGACAGCGGCAACTGGACCTTCGGCCACTGGCTCAACGGCCGCACCGCCAGCGCGCCACTCGCCGACCTCGTCGCGCGCCTGCTCACCGACTACGGCTTCAGCGACCATGACGCCTCGCGTCTCACCGGCACGGCCACGGGCTTCGTGATCGACCGCATCCTCTCCGCGCGCGAGGCCATCCAGCCCCTCGAACTCGCCTTCTTCTTCGATGCCTTCGAGAGCGAGGGCCGGTTGAAGTTCCTGCCGCGCGCCCAGGCCGCGCCCGTGCTCGCGCTGTCGGCAGATGGCCTCGTGGACTCCAAGCCCGGCTCCGATCTCTTCACGCTGACGCGCGCCCAGGAGACAGAGCTGCCGGCTTCGGCCAAGATCGGTTACGGACAGGCCTCCGGCAACTACGATCACGCCGTGGTGGAGTCCCGCCGTCTCGTCGGGGCCAGCGGGCGGGTCGCACAGGCCGAGCTGCCCCTCGTGCTCGAAGCCGAGCAGGCCGTGCAGATTGCCGATACCTGGCTCTTCGAGAGCTGGTCGGGGCGCGAGCGCGCCGCGTTCAGCCTCCCGCCGAGCACGCTCGCATTGGAACCTGGCGATCTCGTGACCCTGACGAACGACGGCCGGCAGCGACTGCTCAGGATCGTCGCCGTCGACCAGGGGCTCGCGCAGGACATCGAGGCCGTCGCCGCCGATGGCGCCCTCTATGCGCCCGGACCTGCGGGCAACCGCAGGGGATATCGCCATCGCCGCGACATCTACGGCGCGCCCCTCGTGCACTTTCTCGACCTGCCCCTGCTCGGCGGCGGCGACAGCGACGGCGGTCCCCGTGTCGCGGCCTTTCAAGCGCCATGGCCGGGCGGCGTCGCGGTCTACGCCTCACCCGAGGCGCAGGGCTACCGCCTGCGCGGCACCGCGCGCCTGCCGGCAACCCTCGGCGTCACCCTCGACGCGCTGCCGCCGGGCGCTGGTGGGCGGCTCGACCATGCGACCCGCCTTCAGGTCCGCCTCGCTGCCGGTCAGCTCCAGACGATCAGCCACCTGCAACTGCTCGCCGGTGGCAATGTCGCCGCCGTCCAGGCTCCCAACGGCGCATGGGAGGTTCTGCAATTCGAGCGCGCCGAGCTGGTCGCCCCACTCACCTATGTGCTGCATCGCCTGTTGCGCGGGCAGGGTGGCAGCGAGGACGCCGTCACGCAACCATTGCCGGCCGGCGCGCCGTTCGTGCTTCTGGATGGCGCCCTCGCCCGCCTCGCGGTCGCGGACGACGAGCTCGGTCTTCCGCTCTCCTGGCGCTATGGCCCCGCGGCCCGCGATATCGGCGACGCCTCCTACGCGACGACCACGGTCGCCATGGCCGGCATCTTCCGCCGGCCGTTGCGCCCCGCTCATGTTCGGGGAGTGCGGCAGGACGGCGACCTGCTCATCCGCTGGGTCCGTCGTACCCGCATCGCCGGCGACAGTTGGGACGGCCTCGAGGTGCCCCTCGGCGAGAGCGACGAGCGCTACGAGGTCGACATCCTCGGCAGCGGCGGCGGCCTGTTGCGCACCCTGTCGGTGAACTCGCCGTCGGCCGTCTACACCGCGGCTGACCAGATCGCCGACTTCGGCAGCCTGCCCGGCGTCGTCAGCGTCCGCGTTTCTCAGATCTCCGCCACGTACGGCCGCGGTTTGGCCGCTTCGGCCGATCTCTAGCCTCGGTCTGCTTCTCACCCATCATTCAAAGCCTTTCGGAGACGGCCCTTGGAACCGGAATGGATGCGACTGGCGCGCGCCGAGATCGGCACGCGCGAGATCGCCGGCACGGCCAGCAGCGCGACGGTCCTCGACTACTATCGGGATGCCGGCCACGGCGAGGTGGACCGCGACGAGGTGCCCTGGTGCGCCGCCTTCGTCGGCGCCATGTTGCGACGCGCCGGCGTGGCGCCGAGCGGCTCGCTGATGGCCCGCTCCTATCTGTCCTGGGGCGACACGCTGTCCGAGCCGCACCCTGGGGCGGTCGTCGTGCTGTCCCGCACGGCCAACCCCGCACTCGGCCATGTCGGCTTTCTCGTGGAGCGTCGCGGGGCCGACGTGCTCCTGCTCGGCGGCAACCAGTCGGATCGCGTCGGCATCGACTCCTTCCCGCTCGACCGCGTCCTCGGCTATCGCTGGCCGCACCAGCCGCAGGCCCCCTCTGCGCCTTCCGCATCGGCCGAGGCCACCTTCGCCGCGGCCCTCGCTCACGTACTGGAGGTGGAGGGCGGCTACTCCGACGATCCCTACGATCCCGGCGGCCCGACCAACAAGGGCATCACGCTCGCCACCTACGCGGCGCACACCGGCACCCCCCTCACGGCCGGCACGCGCGAGCGGCTCGTCCGCGAACTCAAGTCGATCCCCGACGCCCTCGTCGCGACGATCTACCGGCAGCGCTACTGGCAACCGGCAGGCTGCCACCGTCTCCCCGCCGGTCTTTGCCTCATGCACTTCGACGCCGCCGTCAACCAGGGGGTCGGCCGCGCCATCCGCTTCCTGCAACAGGTCGTCGGCACGGATGTCGACGGCGAACTCGGTCCGCTCACGGCCGCGGCCGTCTCGCGCGCCGACATGCGCCGCGCCCTTCCCGCCTACGCGGATCTCCGGCGCAAGCACTATCAGGGCTTATCGACCTTCTGGCGTTTTGGCCGCGGCTGGCTGCGCCGCCTCGACCTCACGCTCGCTCGCGCCCGGGCCGCTCTGGCGAGCCCGACACCAACCGAAGGAGACAGCACGATGATTGACGGACAAGCTCCCATCCCCGGCACGGGGACGCCCGACGGCAAGTGGTGGGGTGAATCGATGACCATCTGGGGCACGCTGATCACTGCGCTCTCCGCGGTGTTGCCGGTGCTGGGTCCCCTGCTCGGGCTGAACCTGACCTCGGCGGTGGTGGAGCAGCTCGGCGGCCAGATCGTCAACGCCGTGCAGGCCGTGGCCGCTGTTTTCGGCACGCTTCTGACTATCTATGGCCGCACACGGGCGACGCTGCCCCTCACCCGCAAGCGTGTCTCCGTGCGGCTCTGAGCCCCGGGTCACGCACCGCACATCGCGCCGCGCCCGGCATTCAGGCCCCGTTCAGGCGCTTGGTCTCATCCTGCGTCGAATGCTTTCACAGTTCGGGCCGATTGCCGTGCGCGTTCTCCGCCTGTCCCTCATCTTATGCGGGCTGCTCATAGTCTCGCCCCGTGCCGCAGAGGCCGCGCGCGAGACGTGCTTCGACTGGAGCGAGGCTGCCGGCATCGTCAAGCGGGAGCGCCTGACCACCGCCAGCAGGGTGCTTCGCCGCGCTCCTGCGGTCTACGGCGGCCAGTTGAAGAAGATCACGCTTTGCCGCAGCGGTACGCAGTACGTTTACCGTATGGTGATCTTCGAGGCCGCCGGCCGCATCCGGAGCCTGACGATCGACGCCCGCCAGCCGTTCCCGCCGCAATGACGGGCCAGCCGGCCCCGAGGCAGCCTGGTGCGCGGGCGTGCGACCACCGCCGCCCCCGATCTCCCCTCGCTTAGCCCCGCCAGCGGCGCCACGGCCCGCCTGTGCGGCGTCGTACCCGTATGGAGACGGCGGAGCCCAGGGCTCGATTCACGCTTTCGGCCAAAGTCCGCGCGCATGCCGCTCTCGTCCGCTCGCCCCCGACGACAAACCTTCCCGGAGCGACTATATTTACCTGCACGCGTACGCAACGACACAGGCGCACGACGCAGGGAGACCAACCGTGAGAGTGCTCGTCGTCGAGGATGATCCCGACCTCAACCGGCAACTGGTGGCCGCGTTCACCGACGCCGGCTATGCCGTCGATACGGCGTTCGACGGCCAGGAGGGCTATTTCCTCGGGGATACCGAGCCCTACGACGTCATCATTCTCGATATTGGCCTTCCCAAGATGGATGGCATCAGCGTTCTCGAGCAATGGCGGCGCAGCGAGCGCAACACGCCGGTCATCCTGCTGACGGCGCGCGACCGCTGGAGCGACAAGGTTTCCGGCATGGACGCCGGCGCCGACGACTACGTCGCCAAGCCGTTCCACATGGAGGAGTTGCTGGCGCGCATCCGGGCGCTTGTCCGCCGCTCGGCGGGCCACGCGCGGAGCGAGATCGAGTGTGGACCGTTGCGGCTCGACACCAAGACGGCCCGGGTCACGCTCGGCGGCGTGCCGATCAAGCTCACCTCGCACGAATATCGCCTGCTCGCCTATCTCATGCATCACAACGGGCGCGTCGTCTCGCGCACCGAGCTCGTGGAGCATCTCTACGACCAGGATTTCGATCGTGACTCCAACACCATCGAGGTATTCATCGGCCGGCTGCGGAAGAAGATCCCGCCGAATCTGATCAAGACCGTCCGCGGCCTCGGCTACCGCCTCTCCCAGGAGGGCGATGAAGGCTAATTCCCTCGCGTTCCGCTGGACGGCCGCCGCCGCCGTGCTGGCCATCGTGCTTCTGCCCATCGGGGCACTGGGGCTCGGCGCGCTTTACCGCAAAGAGGTCGAGGAGCGCACACGCGATTACATCCGCGTGCGCCTCACCGTGCTGGTCGCGGAGAGCCTCGATCATTCGGGCGCCGAGCCGCGCCCGCCCCGCGATCTCGGCGAGCCGTTGTTCAACATCGCGCACTCCGGCTGGTATTGGCAGGTCAAGCCGCTCGACGGCGACCAGACCCAGAGGCTCGTCTCCAAATCCCTGGCCGGCGAACTCTTCCGCCTGCCGTCCGAGCTCGGCGTCAAGCCCGACCGATCGGGCCTTCGCTGGGGCGTCGTGGATGGCCCCGGTGGCAACGACGAGAAGCTCTGGGTTGCAGAGCGCATTCACAGCGTCGGCGACGAGCGGGGCGAGCGCAGCTACGCCTACGCGGTCGCCGTCACCCGCCAGACCATCGACATCGACGTCGCCAGCTTCCAGCGCCGCCTCGGGCTGAGCTTCGCCTTCGGCGGTCTGGTGCTCGTCCTCGCGACCCTGCTCCCCGTCCGCTTCGCCCTGCGCCCGCTCAAGGCCATCGAGGAGGGCCTGACCGCCATCCGCTCCGGCAAGGCCAAGGAGCTCGAAGGCGAGCTGCCGGATGAGATCAAGCCCTTGCAGCAGGAGATCAACGCACTCCTGCTCTCGAACCAGCAAATCATCGAGCGTGCCCGCACGCAGGTCGGCAATCTCGCGCATGCCCTCAAGACGCCGCTCGCCGTGATCACCAACGAGGCTGGCGAGGACAAGAGCCCCCTCGCCGAAAAGGTCCGGGACCAGGCGGCGCTCATGCGCGATCAGGTCAACCTCTACCTCGAGCGGGCACGCATGGCGGCGCGTATCGGCGTCATCGGCGGCATGACCGAGGTCCGCCCCGTCGCCGAGGGGCTGTCGCGTGCCCTGTCCCGCATCTACAAGGAGCGGCAAGTGGACATTACCCTGCACTGTCCGCCGGACGCGCGCTTCCAGGGCGAGAAGCAGGATCTCGAGGAATTGCTCGGCAATCTCCTGGACAATGCCTGCAAGTGGGCGGAGTCCGAGGTTCTCCTGGAGATTTCCGTCACGAAGGCAGAGACAGGCAAAGCCCCCCTGCTGCTTGTCATCGTCGACGACGACGGTCCGGGCCTCGCACCGGAGCTCAGACAACAGGCCGTCGACCGGGGCAAGCGCCTCGACGAGAGCAAGCCGGGGTCGGGCCTCGGTCTCTCGATCGTCGCAGACCTCGCTGACCTCTACCGCGGCTCCTTCACCCTCGGCGACGCGCCCCAGGGCGGCCTGCGCGCCGAGTTGCGACTGCCCGCCGCCTGAGCCATCTCCCTTCCCACGGCCGCTGCCGATGCCGTAGATTTGCCCGAATCGCAGCCAACCTGCCGGCATGAGAAGGTCTGCCCGTCGTCTGCGCTGCGGGCAGCCGTGATCACCATTCGGGAGAGCGCCATGAAGCTCGCAAAAATTGTGGCAATCGGCCTGCTGCCCGTCGTCCTGGTCGGTTGTGGACCCGACGGCATGTCGAAGCAGGATGCGGGCCTTGGCATCGGCGCCATTGCCGGCGGCATTCTCGGCAACTCCGTCGGCCGCGGCAAGGGCCGCATCGCCACCACCATGATCGGCGCCGTCGTCGGCGGCATCGTCGGCAGCGAGATCGGCCGCTCGCTCGACCGCGAGGACCGCATCGCCGCCCAGCGCGCCGAGTACGAGGCGCTCGAGCGTGGACGCAGCGGCGTCGGCACGCCCTGGCGCAACCCGGACAGCGGCCGCTACGGCGAAGTGGTTCCTGGCGATCCCTTCCGGCGCGGCGAGGAGGACTGCCGCCCCTACCGGCACACGATCTATGTCGACGGCCGTCCAGAGACGATGAAGGGTGTCGCCTGCCGCAATCCGGACGGTAGCTGGCGCAACGTCAGCTAGCGTTCACTCTCGCGGAGGGTGGCGCGCTCCAATTTCCCGGAGACCGCGAGCCGGCCATTGCGGTGCGCTGACCCCGCGACAAATTGGTTGTCCGGCCGGGGCAAAGCTTGCCGTCACCGTCAGCCACCCCTAATCCATAGCAGACGTCCATCCGGGGTCAGCTCATGCGTGCCGTCCGCGCGCCGAGGACGACGCCCCGGCGTGTCATCGACCGTGATGGAGGGGCATCTATGCCCCATCGAAGCCGAGATGCCTTGATCGCACCGTAGCGGCTGCAGCCGGGGGCAAGACGAGCCAATGATGGTTTGGATCTCCTTCGCCATTCTGACAGCGCTCGTCCTTGCCGTCGTCCTGCGCCCACTCGCCCGTTCCCTCTCCGGTCCGACCGACGACCAAACGCTGGATATCGCCGTCTATCGCGACCAACTCGACGAGGTGAAAGCCGAAAGCGAGCGGGGCGTGCTTCCCAAGGCGGAAGCCGAGCAGGCACGCACCGAGATCGCCCGTCGCCTGCTGAACGCCGCGCGCCGCCAGAAGGCCGAGGACGAGCAGGTTTCCTCCTCCGCCCGCTCGGGGCCGATCCGCACCCTGCACCTCGCCGTGCTCGCCGCCCTCGTGCCCGCCGTCGCGATACCCCTCTATCTCCTGCAGGGGCGCCCCGACCTGCCGGCGCTTCCCCACGCTGCGCGCATGACCGCGCCCCCCGATCGCCAGCGCATCGGCGACCTCATCGCCAGGGTGGAGGAGCGACTGCGCCGCCATCCCGAGGACGGTCAAGGCTGGAACGTGCTGGCGCCCGTCTACATGCGCCTCGAGCGCTACCGCGAGGCGGCCGATGCCTATGCCCGCGCCCTTCGTCTGCTCGGCGAGAACGCGGATCGCCTGTCCGGCTTCGCGCTCGCCACCATTCTCGCCAATAATGGCATCGTCAGCGAGGACGCGCGCGTCGCCCTCACCAAGGCCCGGCTCGGCGAGCCCGGCCGCATCGACGTACGCTTCTGGCTCGCCGTCGCCCGCGAGCAGGACGGCGATCTCGCCGGGGCGCTGAGTGAGCTGCACGCCCTCCTTGCCTCCGCTCCCGCCGATGCCCCCTGGCGCCCGGCGGTCGACGAGCGCATCCGCGCCATCACCGCTCGCTTGGCCGCGGCGCCCGCGAGTCCCGGCAAGCCCGCGCAGACCAAGCCCGCACCGCCGGCCGCTGCCCCGGCGACAGCGCCCAAGCTCGACCGCCAGGACATGGACGCCGCGGCAAAAATGAGCCCGGCCGAGCGCGCCCGCATGATCGAGGGCATGGTCGACCGGCTGGCAACCCGTTTGCGCGCGGACGGCAAGGACGTTGACGGTTGGCTGCGACTGATCAGAGCCTATATGGTGCTCGGCAGGAAGGATCGCGCGACCGCCGCCCTGGCGGACGGGCGCAAGGCCCTGGCAGGCGACACGTCCGCGCTCGGGAAGCTCGATGCCCTCGCGAAATCCCTTGGGCTCGGCTCCTGACGCCCGCGCATTGCGAAAGGTAGGATGAGCGCACGATGACGCGGAAACAACGGCGAGGAGTCCTGATCGGCACCAGCGTCGGCGTGCTCGCCGTCGCTGTCGTGCTGATGTTGTTCGCATTCCGGGACGCGGCGCTCTTTTTCTATACGCCGAGCGATGTCGAGCAGAAGAAGATTGCGGTCGGGCAACGCTTCCGCCTGGGTGGTCTCGTCAAAACGGGCAGCGTCAAGAAGGGCACAGACGCCAAGGTGGTGTTCTCCGTGACCGACACCATCCGCACCATAGACGTCACCTATGTCGGCATCCTCCCCGATCTCTTCCGCGAGGGACAGGGCGTTGTCGCAGCCGGCATTCTGAGCGGACCGACGACGTTCGTCGCCGACAGCGTGCTCGCCAAGCACGACGAGACCTACATGCCGCCCGAGGTGGCCAAGGCGCTGAAGGAGAAGGGCGTCTGGCAGCACGCCAAGCCGGATGGTGCGCCGAGCCCGACGGCGACACCGAAGAAATAGAGGTCCGAGGCACCCCATGGTCAACGAGATCGGCCACTTCGCACTGATCCTGGCGGTTGCCGTCGCCCTCTTGCAGGTCGCCCTGCCCGCCTATGGCCTTGCCAGCCGCGACGTGCGCTTTCTCGGCGTCGCCGGCACCGCGGCGATGGCACAGCTGGCGCTGCTGCTGGTCGCCTTCCTGGCGCTCACCCATGCCTTCGTCACGTCGGACTTCTCGGTCTCGAACGTCTACCTGAACTCCCACTCGTCGAAGCCGCTCATCTACAAGATTTCCGGCGTCTGGGGGAACCACGAAGGCTCGATGCTGCTGTGGGTTCTGATCCTCGCCCTGTTCGGTGCCGCCGTCGCCGCTTTCGGCGCCCAGCTTCCCACCCGCCTCAAGGCGTGTGTGCTCTCGGTTCAGGCGGCCATCGCGCTCGCCTTCCTCCTGTTCATCGTGCTCACGTCCAATCCGTTCCTGCGCCTCGATCCGGCGCCGCCCGAGGGACGCGGCCTCAATCCGATCCTGCAAGACCCCGCCCTCGCCTTCCATCCGCCGTTCCTCTACATCGGCTATGTCGGCTTCTCCATGGCGTTCTCCTTCGCCATTGCCGCGCTCATCGAGGGCCGCATCGACGCCGCCTGGGCCCGCTGGGTGCGGCCGTGGACGCTGGCGGCCTGGATGTGCTTGACGCTCGGCATCGCCATGGGCTCGTGGTGGGCCTACTACGAGCTCGGCTGGGGCGGCTGGTGGTTCTGGGACCCTGTCGAGAACGCCTCCTTCATGCCCTGGCTGGCGGGCACGGCCTTGCTGCACTCCGCTGTCGTCATGGAAAAGCGCGAGGCGCTCAAGGTCTGGACGATCCTCCTGGCCATCCTGACGTTCTCGCTCAGCCTCATGGGCACGTTCCTCGTGCGCTCGGGCATCCTCTCCTCGGTGCACGCCTTCGCCGTCGATCCCCAGCGCGGCGTCTTCGTGCTGGGCATCATGGCGTTTTTCGTCGGCGGCGCGTTGACCCTTTTCGCGCTGCGGGCTCGGGAGTTGCGCCAGGGCGGGCTCTTCGCACCATTGAGCCGCGAGGGCAGCCTCGTGCTCAACAACGTGCTGCTGGTCACCGGTTGCGCCGTCGTTCTGGTGGGCACGCTCTACCCGCTCGTGCTCGAGGCCTTCAACGGCTCTAAGATCTCCGTCGGTGCGCCCTTCTTCAACGCCACCTACGTGCCGCTGATGATCCCGCTGCTGCTGGCCGTGCCATTCGGACCGCTGCTCGCCTGGAAGCGCGGGGACATCGTGGCGGCCAG
Source organism: Hyphomicrobiaceae bacterium (assembly GCA_041397725.1). GTDB lineage: Bacteria > Pseudomonadota > Alphaproteobacteria > Rhizobiales > Hyphomicrobiaceae > JAGRKR01. Next base: position 425,478 of record JAWKVZ010000001.1, read on the forward strand.
CCAGCGACTGCTGGCCGCCGGCGTGCTCTCCCTGGTCGTCGCCGCCCTGATCATGGCCTGGCGGACCCCCGGCCCCTGGATCGCGCCCTTTGCCCTCGCAGTCGGCGTTTGGGTGGTGCTCGGCGCGATCACCGAGGTCGCCGCACGCATCAAGCTCGGCCAAGCCTCCTTCAGCGAATCCGCCCGTCGCCTGGTCAATCTGCCCCGCGCCGCACTCGGTGCGGCCCTGGCTCATTTCGGGCTCGGCCTCATGGTGATCGGCATCGTCGCCACCAGCGCCTGGCAGAGCGAGCGCGTGCTCGCCATGAAGCCCGGCCAGAGCGTCGCCATCGCCGGCTATACGCTCACCTTCAAGGGGACGGCGCCCAGCAAGGGGCCCAACTACCAGGAGCAGGTCGGACTGTTCGCCGTTACGCGCGGCGGCGCACCGGTCACCGAGCTCACCCCCTCCAAGCGTCTCTACGATGCCCCGCGACAGGCGACGAGCGAGGCCGGCATCCACGTGTCCTGGCGCGGCGACCTCTACGCGGTCATCGGAGACGAGCAGAGTGACGGCGCCTACGTCGTGCGCCTCTACTTCAATCCATTGGTCCGCTTCATCTGGCTCGGCGCGCTGATCATGTTCTTCGCCGGCGCCCTGTCGCTGAGCGACCGCCGGTTGCGTGTCGGAGCGCCGCGCAAGACCGCGCGGCCCCGCGCCGGCGCGCCGGCGGCCGCGGAGTGACGGCCATGGCGCCATCGCGCACCCCCGCACTCCACCGTACAGTGCTCCGCGTGCTGGTGGTGGCGCTCGCCCTCGCCGCCGCCACGCTGTCCGCGCAGGCCGTTCAGCCGGACGAGATGCTGAAGGACCCGGCTCTGGAGGCCCGCGCCCGCGGACTGTCCGCCGGGCTCCGTTGCCTCGTTTGCCAGAACCAGTCGATCGACGATTCCAACGCCCCTCTCGCCCGCGATCTTCGCCTGCTCGTGCGGGAGCGTCTCAAGGCCGGCGACACGGATCGTCAGGTGATGGCCTTCATCGTCGCGCGCTACGGCGAGTTCGTGCTGCTGCGTCCCCCCTGGAGCGCTCGCACGTTGCTGCTCTGGCTTTCACCGGCGCTGCTGCTGCTCGGCGTCGCGGGCTTCGTCTTCGCCAGGATGCGCCGTCAAAAACAGCGCGCCGCGGCGGCGCCCTCGTCGACACTCACGGACGAGGAGCAGCGCGAGCTCGACGCACTCCTGAAGTGATCGGCGCGCCACAGAAGCCAGCCAGCCGGCATTCCCCGGCTTCCCCCTCAGCGCTGGCGCGGCGGCGGCGAGCGGGGCAGGCGCGGCAAATCCGTCGTCGCGCGACTGGTCGGCTTATGCCGACCCCGCCGCATGATCAAGGCCCGCAAGACCTGCTCACTGGCTATTCCCGTCCGCCGCAGTCCGAGGGCCTGCTCGAACGCCTCGATCGCCGCGCGCGTACCCCGGCCATAGGTGCCGTCGATCGGGCCGGTATAGTGGCCGAGCGCCCGGAGGCCGACCTGAAGCTCCTGCATGGGCCGACCCGAGGCGAGGATGGTGGCGCGCCGCATGGCCGCCAATCGCTCGCTCAGGGCCAGGACGGTCACGCCGGTGTTGGCGATGGTATCGGCCTTGTAGCGATGCGTGACCTGCCCGTTCTGCATCACGACCCGCGACTGCACATAGGTTCCGACGTTGATCCCGACGACCTCCGGACCGCCCGGCAGGTCGATCAGGAGTGGCGAGCCGGACGAGGCCCCGCCCGTGTCGCAGGTATGCAGCAGCAGGTTCTCGGGATGGGCGAAATCCGGTTTGATGGTGTCCCAGCCCGCGTTCTTGTAGTCGCGCGCCACCGTACAGGGGCGTGAGTAGGCCACCCGCCAGTTGGCGAAGTCGCGGTGGTAGGAAATCTGGAAGATGCGTCCCGACGCGCTCTCTTTCTGAACCTCATCGGACTTCATGGGGCGGATCGGAAACACGCCCTTGCGGCACACCGCCCGGGCCAGCCGCACGAGCGCCCAGTCGCTCGCCGCATCGATCGGCGGGCGCACCCGGAGCTTCGTGGTGCCGGAGAGGACATTCTGCGGAGCCGAGCCCGTCGCATAGCCGGCGATGCGCGCAAAATCGCGCTGGGTCTCATAATTGCGGGCGAACCAGAAGGCTTCGATCTTCGGCGGCGTTTCGCCCTTGGTCCGGAAGATGCAGTGCGCTGCCGTCGCGATCACGCTCGGCGCGACGCAGAATGCCGTGCAGACGGTCTGCGAGTGATTGTTGAAGAGCAGCCCCATGCGGTCTTCGAGACCGGCATAGCGCGGGGGCAACGAGACCCGATCATCGCGACCGAAGACGGCAACCGGCAGCACGAGCGTGGCCGATTCAGGTGAAGGCTGCGTGAGTCTCATCCCGAGCGCGGCAGCCGGCTGGGTCGCGAAGGCGGCGATCGCCGCGGCCACGGCGAAACCGCTCACCGCGATCGAGCGGCGTGCGCGGACCAGTCCGGTCAATCCGTTGCTCACAGAAGTCACGCTGTCCATCGCGCCAGACCTCTCGCGGACCCCGCGTCCGGCGGCACGCCCCCGGGAACGCAGTTCTTCAGAAGACTTTCCAATCAGATCGGGGCGCCGGCATGACGCGGGATGCAGCCCCCTTCAAACTTCGTCGCGGGAGCCGCACTGCTGCTCCATCGCCATACCGGACGGCCCCACCTCCGGACGCCGCGAGGACCGCCCTCCGCCAGCCGCCGCTGCGCGATCGTCGAGCAGCCGCAGAGAGCAGAAGTGCGTCGGTCCAGGTCGGCCTTCTCCCCCCTCTGGGCGAGAGCCTGACGTGCACCCTACCTCATTGATTCCGGGCGTGAATACCTGCCGCGAAGACGAAAAAATAAAACCCCTCGAAGTCGCCGATACTCTAGCGCGGAGCGACCGCCTGTCAATCATCCGGGGGACGGCCGAGGTATCCCGCGATATTACCAAGAATTAATGCCGGCGAAACCCGTCTGTAATGTCACGTTTCCTATACCGACCTGCATCGGGCACCAGTTGCCCCGCGACGAGAGGTAGAATCGATGACAGAACAGCTTCCCGCCCACGCGATGCCGGCCGGCCAGAAATTGCGCTGGCTCCCGCGCGGTCGTTCCGCAGCCGGTGCCGTCGTCGGCGCCCTGGCGCTGGCGGGCGCGCTCGCCACATGGGGCGCCACACCGGCCATGGCTCAGCTCAAGGCCGACACCCCCAGCATCCAGACGCCGTTCGGCCGCGCGCCCCTGACGTTCGCCGACATCGTGGCCAAGGTCAAACCCGCGGTGGTTTCGATCCACGTCACCAACGGCGAGCGCCGCATGCGCCGCAGCGCGCCGGGGCCGCGCGGGCGTGGCCAGGTCGATCCGTTCCCGGATCTGCCCGACAATCACCCCTTCAACGAGTTCTTCAAGCGGTTCCGCAAGGATCTGCCTGATCCGGCGCCGCGCGCGCCGACGCTGGCCCAGGGCTCGGGCTTCGTCATCTCGGCCGATGGCTACGTCGTGACCAACAACCATGTCATCGACGGCGCCCAGAAGATCCAGGTGAGCTTCGACGATCGCGAGAAGCTCGATGCCGAGCTTGTCGGCACCGATCCGCGCACCGACCTCGCGCTGCTCAAGATCAAGGCCAAGCGCACCTTCAAGTTCGTGCGTTTCTCCACCGAGGAGCCGCGCGTCGGCGACTGGGTGCTGGCGGTCGGCAACCCCTTCGGTCTCGGCGGCACCGTGACGGCTGGCATCGTATCGGCGCACGGTCGCCAGATCGGCAGCGGTCCCTACGACTTCATGCAGATCGACGCTGCCGTCAATCGGGGCAACTCGGGCGGCCCGACGTTCAACCTCAAGGGTGATGTCGTCGGCGTGAACACGGCCATCTACAGCCCCTCCGGCGGCAACGTGGGCATCGCCTTCGCCGTGCCGGCCAAGGTCGCCATGGATGTCATCGAGCAGCTCCGCAGCAAGGGCTCCGTCAGCCGCGGCTGGCTCGGCGTCAAGATCCAGGACCTGACGGACGACATCGCCCAGAGCCTCGGGCTCAAGGACACCAAGGGCGCCATGATCTCCGAGGCCACACCCGGCGGTCCGGCCGAGGCATCGGGCCTCAAGACCCGCGATACCATCGTTGCGGTCAACGGTCGCCCGGTCGCCAACAGCCGCGAGCTGGCCCGGCTCGTCGCCAGCCTCTCGCCCAAGACGACAGCGGCCGTGAGGATCGTCCGTGACGGTCAGGAGCGCACCGTCGACGTCAAGCTCGGGGAGTTCCCGAAGGGCGACCGCCTCGCCAAGCTCGAGCGCGGTGACGATCGCCCTGTCGCCCCTCCGCGCGAGTCGCTCGGCCTTTCGCTGGCGCCTGCCAAGACCCGTCCGGGTGCCGGCGAGGAAGGCGTCGTGATCCTCAAGGTCGACCCCGCCTCCGACGCGGCACAGAAGCAGCTCCGTCCAGGCGATGTCATCCTCGAGGTGATGGGCGAAAGCGTCAGCACCGCCGCCGATGTCGAGAAGGGCGTCGAGAAGGCGCGCAAGCTCGGTCGCAAGGCCGTCCTTCTCCGGGTCAAGTCGGGACAGCAGCAGCGCTATCTCGGACTCCAGATCGACAAGGGCTGAGGCTACACTGCGAGCCGTCATAGACTGAGACGACATGCCCGGGCCGCAAGGCTCGGGCATGCCGACATGAAGGCCCAGGCGCCAGAAGGTTGCCGACCGAGGGACACCAACCACCCATGCGGGTCTTGCTGATCGAGGACGATTCCGAGGCCGCGCTGTTCCTGCAGCAGTCGCTGCGCGAGAACGGGCACGTCGCGGACATCGCCGGCGACGGCGAGTACGGCCTCGCCATGGCGCGTGACACCAACTACGATGTCCTCATCGTCGATCGCATGCTGCCGAAGCTCGACGGCTTGAGTGTTGTACAGACCCTGCGCATCGAGAAGTGCACGACCCCGGTCCTCATCCTGTCCGCCCTCGGCGACGTCGACGACAGGGTCAAGGGCCTGCGCTCCGGCGGCGACGACTATCTGACCAAGCCATATGCCTACAGCGAGCTGCTGGCACGCATCGAGGCCCTGGCCCGCCGCTCGGCCCCCGATGAGGTGGCGACACGCTACGCGGTCGGCGATCTCGTGCTGGACCGGCTCTCCCACAAGGTCACGCGGGCCGGCGAGGCAATCCTTCTGCAACCGCGCGAGTTCCGCCTCCTGGAGTATCTGATGCGCCATGCCGGCCAGGTCGTCACTCGCACGATGCTGCTGGAGCACGTCTGGGACTACCACTTCGACCCGCAGACGAACGTCATCGACGTGCACATCTCGCGCCTGCGCTCGAAGATCGACCGACCATTCGACAAGCCCCTGCTGCAGACGGTCCGCGGGGCCGGGTACATGATCCGTGACGGCGCTGAGTAGATTGAGTGCCACGACCGTCTTCCGGCTGTCGGTGCTCTACCTCGCGGCCTTCCTGCTGCTGGGTGGCGCCATCGGCATCGCCATCAACTGGCTGCTCAATCGCGCCGTCACGAGCCAGATCGCCCAAACCCTCGAGGCGGAGGCCGCCGCCCTCGAGCGCACGTTCGCCAACGACGGGTTCTCCGGCCTCACGCAGGCGATCACGGAGCGCAGCCGCGGGGCCGGCCCCGGGCTCTACATTCTCGAGTCTCTGACCGGCACGAAGATCGCCGGCAACCTCGACCGCCTGCCGCCCACCCTGCTCACCCGCCGCGAGGGTGGCCTCTTCCGCTACGTACCCCACGATCGCGCCGCCAAGGACCCCCGCCTCGCGGCCGGCCTGCTCGTCGTCCTGCGCCAGCGCGGCCGGCTGCTCGTGGCCCGCGACATCGAGGATGTACGCCGCCTCGCCGAGAGAGCGCAGCGCCTGCTTCTGCTGGCCCTGGGGACCCTGACGCTCTTCGGACTGGCCTTCGCCTACCTCATCAGCCGCGCCATCATGCGCCGCGTCGACGCGACCACGGCAGCCAGCCTGGCGATCATGCGGGGCGACCTCGCCCAGCGCCTGCCCGTGTCCGCCTCCGGCGACGAGTTCGACCGCCTGTCCACCAGCCTCAATGCCATGCTCGCGCGCATCGAGCAGCTCATGGTCGGACTGAGCGAGGTCTCCGACAACATCGCCCACGACCTCAAAACCCCGCTCAATCGCCTGCGCAACCAGTGCGAAAGTGCCCTGCGCGATCCCCGTGGCGGGCCGGCCTATCGCGAAGGCCTCGAGCGCACCATCGAAATGGCGGACGAATTGATCCGCACCTTCAACGCGCTGCTCGCCATTGCGCGTCTGGAGGCGAATGCGGTGCCCGAAGGCATGGAGCCGCTGGACATCGCCGCAATCGTCGCCGACATCGCCGAGCTCTACGAGCCCGTCGCCGAGGAACACGGCATGTCGCTGGCGCTCACCCCGCCGCCGCCCGCGCTCGCCCCTGTGCGCGTCAAGGGCAACCGCCAGCTCATCGGCCAGGCCCTCACCAATCTCGTCGAGAACGCCATCAAGTACGGTCGCGGCAGCGGCCAGCCACCGGTCGGCGCCGACATCACGCTCGCCATGGCGCTCACCGGGCGCAGCGTCGAGATCGTCGTCGCCGACCGCGGCCCGGGCATCGGCGAAGCGGACCGGGAGCGGGCCCTGCGTCGCTTCGTGCGTCTGGAGGCGAGCCGCTCGGCCCCCGGTACGGGGCTCGGACTGAGCCTCGTGTCGGCCGTGACGCGACTGCACGGTGGCACGCTGCGGCTGGAGGACAACGCCCCGGGTCTGCGGATCGTGCTCGCCCTGCCCATCGCGGAGGGCAGCGAAGGCCCGGTCGCGGCCCGCCCCTAGGCGCACGTCGCTCCCGACAACGCCAGCGCCGTGCACGCGGATATGGACAGCCCGCGCCCGCTGCGTATGGTGACCCCGACGCAGCCGGACGGGAGGAGCCGTGACCACACGCGACGCGCCAGCCTTGGCCCAACGCATCTCGCGCGCCCCGCGTGCGCACGATGCCGCATTGGCGCAGGCGCGCTACGACGATCTCGTGGCGCGCACAGCCTCCGCGGCGGAGCTTGCGTCGCTGCGGACCGCGCTCGATGACGATGCCGTCCGCCGCCTGCTTCTCGGCACGCTCGGCTGCTCTCCCTACCTCTCCGCACTCATCGACCGGCATCCCGAATGGCTGCAGTCCTGCCTCGTCGACGCGCCTGACGCCCGCCTGCACGGGTTGACCGCGGCCGTCACGGCCGCTCTCGCCGCCGCCGAAACAATCCCCGACGCCATGCGCGCCCTGCGCCTCTACAAGGGCGAGGTCGCGCTGCTGACTGCCCTTGCCGATCTAGCCGGCGCCTGGGATGTGCCCGAGGTGACCGGTGCACTGTCGCTCGCCGCCGATACCGCCGTGCAATCCGCCGTGCGCTATCTCTTCCGCCAGGCCGCAAGCAAGGGCGACTGGCTCACCGACGCGCCCGCAACCGCCGCCGATGCGTCCGGCTACATCGTCCTCGGCATGGGCAAGTACGGCGCGCGCGAGCTCAACTATTCCAGCGATATCGACCTCATCATCTTCTACGAGCTCGAGAAGGCGCGACTGCGCCCGGGCCTCGAAGCCCCGGTCTTCTTTGTGCGCCTGACGCGCGACCTCGTGAAGCTGCTGCAGGAGACCACGGTCGACGGCTATGTGTTCCGGACCGACCTGCGTCTCAGACCCGATGCCGGCGCCACACAGGTGGCGCTCTCGACGATCGCGGCGCTCGACTACTACGAGAGCTGCGGCCAGAACTGGGAGCGCGCCGCCATGATCAAGGCGCGCGCGGTCGCCGGAGACCTCGCCCAGGGACAATCGCTCCTCGCGGAGCTCGCGCCCTTCATCTGGCGCAAGTACCTGGACTTCGCGGCCATCGCCGATATCCATGCCATGAAGCGCCAGATCCACGCCTTCAAGGGCTACGGCAAGATCGGCGTCGCCGGCCACAACATCAAGGTCGGGCGCGGCGGCATCCGCGAGATCGAGTTCTTCGCCCAGACACAACAGCTCATCGCCGGCGGTCGCCAGCCCGACCTGCGCACGTCGGCGACACTGACCACCCTCGCCCGCCTCACCGAGCGCGGCTGGCTCGAGGAGAAGGTTCGCGCCGAGCTCGAGGCGGCCTACCTGTTCCTGCGCAAGATCGAGCATCGGTTGCAGATGCTGGCCGACGAGCAGACCCAGGTGCTGCCCACCGCCCCCGACAAGCTCGACCTCGTCGCCGCTTTCTCCGGCTTCGAGACCTTCACGGCGTTCGCTGAGGCGCTGACCGGCCATCTCGAGCGCGTCCAGACGCACTACGGCGCGCTCTTCGAGGACGTGCCCGAGCTGACGCGCGGGACCGGCAACATGGTCTTCGCCGGCGAGGAGGACGACCCGGCGACCGTCGAGACCCTGGCACGCATGGGCTTCACCACTCCGGCCACCGTCATCAAGACCGTGCGCGGCTGGCATCACGGCCGGTACGCGGCTGTGCGCACGCCACGCGCGCGCGAGCGTCTGACGGAGGTGCAGCCGCTGCTCGTCGAAGCCCTCGCACGCACAGCCAATCCCGATCTGGCGCTGGCAAGCTTCGACAAATTCCTGGCCGAGCTGCCGACCGGCGTGCAGCTCTTCTCGCTCCTGCGCAACAACCCCGGCCTGCTCCAGCTCATCGCCGACATCATGGGCTCCGCCCCGCGCCTCGCCGGCATCCTCAGCCGGCGTCGGCGCGTCTTCGACGCCGTGCTCGATCCCGGCTTCTTCGGCACGCTGCCGAGCGAGGCCGACCTCGAAACGCTGATCGAGACGGAGCTGGCAGAGGCCCGCGACTACCAGGAGCGGCTCGACCGCGCCCGCGTCGTCGGTCACGAGCAGGCCTTCCTCATCGGCGTCCGCGTGCTCTCCGGCACGATAGCGGCCAGCGCCGCCGGCGGGGCCTACGCCCTGCTCGCGGAAAAGCTCATCGCCGCGCTGCTGCGCGAGGTCGAGCGGGAGCTTGCCACCACCCACGGGCGCGTGCCCGGCGGCGCAGCTGTCGTCGTCGCCATGGGCAAGCTCGGTGGCCGCGAAATGACAGCCGCCTCCGACCTGGATCTGATCGTCGTCTATGATTTCGACGAGGACGCCACCCAGTCCGATGGCAGCCGCCCGCTCGCCCCCTCCCAATACTACGCCCGCCTCACGCAGCGCCTCATCAGCGCCCTCGCGGCCCCGACCGCGGAGGGCGCGCTCTACGAGGTCGACATGCGCCTGCGCCCGTCCGGACAGAAGGGACCCGTCGCCACCCGGCTGGCGAGCTTCGTCCAGTACCAGGACACGGAAGCGTGGACCTGGGAGCACATGGCGCTGACGCGCGCCCGCGTTCTCGCCGGGCCGCCAGCACTGCGCGCCAAGGTCGAGGCGGTCATCGCAGGCGTGCTCTCGAAGCCGCGCGAGCGCGCCAGGATCGCCGCCGACGTGCGCGACATGCGCGAGCGCATCTTTAAGGAAAAGGGCACCCGCGACGTCTGGGAGCTGAAGCAGGTCCGCGGCGGGCTCGTCGACCTGGAGTTCATCGCCCAGTACCTGCAGCTCGTGGCGGCCGCGCACCATCCCGCCGTGCTCGATCAGAATACGCAGAGCGCCTTCCTCAAGCTGCGCGAGGCCGGCGTGCTGGCGCCACGGCACACGGACCTGCTCATTCCCGCCACCCGGCTCGTGCACAACCTGACGCAGATCCTGCGCCTGTGCCTGGATGGCCCCTTCCATCCCGACCAGGCCCCGGAGGGTCTCAAGGCGCTGCTGGCCCGCGTCGGTGACGCCCCGGACTTTGCCCGGCTCCAGAGCGATCTTGCGGCGGTTCTCGGCGAAGTTGCAGCGCTTTACGACGAAATCGTCGTGTGACCGCCGCCGACGCTGCCACGGAAAACGCCGGCCCGCGCGACGGATTCGGCCGCTTGGCCCCGTTTTCCCCTCGACAGGCCGGGAGAGCCGGCACTGAGACGAGGAGCAGAACCATGAAGAAGCGAACCATCGTCGTTCTTGCCGGCGCCACCCTGGCGGTCGGGGCGGTCGGAGCGGCCATCGCCCAAGGCCACCATCGTGGCCACCACATGGGCCCGCGCATGGGCAAGGGTCATATGGGTAGCCATATGGGCGGCCCGATGGGTGGCCGAATGGGTGCCATGGAAGGCGGCCTGCGGCGTCTGTGCGCCGATGCCGGTCCCCGCATGCAATGGCGGCGCGCCATGCGCGAGGGCGGGATCGCCTGGACTCAGATCGAGGAGCGGCGCAACGGCTGCTTTGCCAAGCTCGACAAGAACAGCGACGGCGTCGTCGACAAGGCCGAGGTCGAGGCGGTCGTCCAGGCCCAGCTCAAGGAGCGCATCGAGTGGCGCTTCAAGGTGATGGTGCACCGTTTCGACACCGACAAGGACGGCAAGATCACCAAGGAGGAATTCGAGCGTTTCGCCAAGATGCGCTTTGCCATGCGTGACCTCGATGGTGACGGCAAGATCACAGACGCCGACCGTCCACCCTTCGCACACGGCAGGGGCCGGCGCGGCTCGGGAACCGATGCCGCGGAGCCCAAGGCCGGCGAAGGTCGTGGCCCCGGGCGTGGCGCCGGACGCGGCCAGCGCGGACGTGACGTCTCCTGGACAGACCTTGCGGCCCGCCGCGCCCAGCTCTTCGCCCGCTTCGACAGGAATGGCGATGGTGTGATCGACGCGAGCGAGATTGCGGCAGCCAAGACGGCCTCCATGGACTACGTGGTCAAGCGCATCATGCACCGCTTCGACCAGAACAAGGACGGCAAGATCACGAAGGACGAGTTCCATCGTTTCGCCAAGGAGCGGTTTGCCTTGGCCGATCTCAACGGCGATGGCAAGATCACCGCCGAGGATCTGCCTCCGTTCGGTCGCGGCTTCGGGCGCGGTCGCTAGGCGGGCGTGGCGATCATGGCCCGCTCCATGACATCGGCCCCCACCCCAGGTCAAAGGCCTGGGGTGGGGCTCGTGGCGCGGGCGCAGGTCAACCGAGCCGAGAGCGGGTGCCGGCTGCCGGCGAACGCGGCTGCGGCCGAGGAGAGCGCGCGAAGGGTCACGACATTGCCGCCGCACGACAGCGCGTCCCATGCCCCTGCCGAGGCCGCTTCCGCGAGGGCCGACGAGATCGACCTCGTCGGCCGTATCGCCGGCGGCGACACGGCGGCCTTTCGCCGGATCGTGGAGCGCCACATCGCCACGGTGACAGGCATCGCCGCGCGCATGCTGAACGACGGCGCCGAGGCCGAGGACGTCGCCCAGGAGACCATGATCCGCTTGTGGAAGGGCGCGAATGGCCTCGCGATCGGACCTTCCGGGGTGCGGCCCTGGCTGATCCGGGTGGCAAGCAATCTCAGCATCGACCGCTTGCGCTCGCGGCGCTTCACGACGCTCGACGGAAAGATGCCGGAGACCCGCGTGACCGGCGGCCAGGATCGCACCCTCGACGAGCAGGATCTTTCCCGGCGCGTCACGGCCGCCCTCGCGGCGCTGCCAGAAAGACAGCGGCTGGCGCTGGTTCTCTTCCATTTCCAGGAGTTGAGCCAGGACGACGTGGCAGAGGCGATGGAGGTGTCGGCCGAGGCGGTAGAATCGCTGCTCTCGCGCGCCAGACGGGCGCTGCGGGCAGCCTTGGCGGACGAGTGGCGGCAACTTCTGCCCGATGACGATACGCACGAGTGAGCGACGAGGAGCGGTGAGACCATGACGAGAAACACATCGAGGCAGAGCGGGCTCGCGCGCCTGCAAGCCGTGCTCGCCGCCTATGGCGCCGACCAGTCCCGCTGGCCCGCCACCGACCGTCAGGCGCTCGGACTTCTGGTGGCCAACGATCCGGAAGCGCGCAGGCTCGTCGCCGAGGCCGCAGCACTCGATCGCCTGCTCGACCGCAAACCGGTCGCACTGCCGAGCGGCCAGGACGAGCTCATTGCCCGCATCATGGCGGCCGCGACCACGGGCGGTAACGAGAGCGCCCGGCCCGACGCCGAGGCTTCCGGCGGCAAGGTCATAGCGCTGTCGCCGGGCCGCAGGGCTCCGCGCGCTGCCTTCACGACACGCTCGCGGCCCTGGGAGATCGCAGCGCTGCTCGCCGCCTCCCTGATCATCGGCGTCTACATCGGCGCGGCCGGCTTGGCGGACCCGGCCTTCAGCGGCCTCGTCGCCTCGGCTCCGAGCCAGACGCAGAGCGACGAAATCAGCACACTCGAAGAGGACCTGCTATGAGCGCTTCCCAACAGCCACGGCCGAGCGGCAGAGCAGGCGCGTCGCGGCTCTTCTGGGTGGTTCTCATCGCCTCGCTGGCGATCAATCTCCTGATCGCCGGCGCGCTGATCGGGCGAACGCTCGCCTCGCATCACGGCGGCTGGTTCGGCCATTCCTTCGGCGGATCGCAACGCGCCTTCGTACGCCGCCTGCCGGAGGAACGCCGCAAAGCCATCCGCGACATCATCGCCCGCGACGCGCCGAAGCTCGCTCCGGTCTGGCGCAAGCTTCGGCAGGAACGCCGCGAGGTTGCCCGCAGGCTGCGCGCAGACAGCTTCGACCGCCTGGCCTTCCTGCCGGCTCTGGAGCGGCTCCATACCGCGGAAGCCGATGCCCGCGCCGCCGCCCGTCCGATGCTGGCCGAAATTGCCGCTGTGCTGTCACCCGAGGAGCGCCGCATGTTCCTGCGAAACCAGTGGCGGCTTGTGCGGCTGATCGGCGCCGAGGCCGGCTTTGCGCCCTGGAGCGATCGCGATCCTGCGGGCAAGGCCGCACCGCCGAAGTAGGTCCGGCGCGGCGATCGATGGGGCGTGTCTGCCGTCCTCTGCGAGAGGCGACGGCGAGCCCCGAGTCACTGACTGGCCCGCGCCGCACTGACGACGACGATGCGTCGGTGGGTTCCGCTCGCCTCATCCACCCGCAATCCGTAACCGCTGCGCGCCAGGAACTTCGCCGCCATGGCCAGCGACAGCGGACGCTCGGCGTGGCGCGATTGGTCTTGCGCGCCCCCGGCGTCGGGGCTCAACTGCACGACCAGTCTCTCGTGTGGCTCAAGGCTCGGCCGGACGCACAGCCGGCTCCGCTCCGCTCCCGCGGCAACCAACTCGCCGAAAAGGCTCAAGAGCGCTTGCACAAGCGTCTCGCAGTCGGCTTCGATCTCCCCGAGATCGCCCGCCATGTCGAAGGCGATGCTTTTGCGCGACGCCACGGGCGCCATGCGCGCCCAGGCCATGGCCACCACCTCGCCCGCCTCGAGCCACTCCAGGCGGACCGGCTCGCTTTCGGCGGCAAGTCGTGTCAGCGCCAGCAGTGTGGTGGTCGATTGCAGGAGCTGTTGACCGCTCGCCTGGATGAGATCCGAATACTCCTTGTAGCGGTTGTCGCCGAGCGGGCCGTGCAGCTCGCGTTGCATGAGATCGGAAAATCCGATGATAGCGTTCAAGGGCGTGCGCAGCTCGTGCGTCATCCGCCGCACCAGGCAAGCCTCGGCCTCGCTGCCCTCCGGGCGCGGCGTTTCGTGGGGCGATGCTGCGGCCGCCACGGGACGCTCCACAGCGTCGACCTCAAGGTGCGGCTCTACCGGCATCAGGATGCCGATCGCCATGACGGTGCCCGCCGCCAGCAGCACGACGGACAGCCCCAGCGACATGGCATCGCCCCGGGCGACGTCGGCGACCCCGGCCGCTCCGGGCACCAGCGCGCACAGCCCGATGCAATAAGTCAGCGCTGCCAGTACGAACAGCGAGCGGCGCTTGAGCGGCGCCCCGCGTTGCGATGGCGTGCCCGCCAACAGCTCCCAAAGCCGCACACCCCTGGCGCTTTGGCCAAAGTTCCCCGTGCGGGAAAACGCGCGTTGCGCCATTCCCGTGCCCCCCACCGCCGTATGTCAGAGATTTCCTCCGAGGCTGGCCGGAGGACTACCGAATCACTGTTGCTATCATCGCCGACGCGCGAATCATCTGTCCAGTGCGAAGTTGGGCAACTTTTGGGCGAAGGCCGCGCCGTCCCTGTCAGTCCTGCTCGAGCGTCTTGCCGACGATCTCGAAAACGTCCTTCGACAGCCCCTTGCGGCGGGCGATGCGCTGGAGAGCCCGCTGCGCCCGTCGTCGACGTCCAACCTCGAGCGTCCGCCAACTGCGGAACGAGGAGAGCAGGCGGGCGGCGATCGCCGCGTTGAATCCGTCGAGCTCGAGCACGGCATCCGCGACGAGGTCGTAGCCCTGCCCGTCGGGATTGTTGAAGCGCAGCGGGTTGCCCATGGCGAAGGCACCGACGAGGGCCCGCACCTTGTTGGGATTGGTCATCGAGAACAACGGATGGCGCAACAGCCCCCTGACCCGCTCGGGCGCGTCGGGCAGGCTGGACATGGCCTGGGCGGAGAACCAGCGATCGATCACGATGTGATCGTCGTGCCAGCGGTCGTAGAAGTGCTCGAAGGCGCGCTCGCGCTCCGGCCCCTTGACGTCCGCGAGAAGCCCCAGCGCCGCCGACTGATCCGTCATGTTGCGGGCGGCGTGATAGTGCGCGGCGACACGTGCCGTGTCCTCGGGGCGTCCACGCGCGGCGAGGAGAGCCAGCGCCGCGTTGCGCAATGCGCGCTTGCCGGCGCTGGCGGCATCGGGCGCGAAACGGCCGGGTGGGCGCATCTTCTCGTACAGGCTCTCGAGCAGCGGGCTCAGCTCGCGGCCGATCAGGCGGAGCAACTGGGTGCGGGCGCGGTGGATGGCCTGGGGATCCACGTCGCGACCGATCTGGCGTGCGATGTCGCCATCGCTCGGCAGGGTGAGGAGCTGCGCGCGGTAGGCCGGCTCAAGGCGGGGGTCGGCGATCGACTTCTCGAGGGCTTTGGCGAAGGCCGTACCGCGTCCCGTGCGCTTGCCGGCCCTGAGCGTGTGCACGATCTCCACGATCGTGCGCGTCGCCAGCGCCTGTGCGGCCTCCCAGCGATTGTAGAGATCGCCGTCGTGCTGCATCAGGAATTCGAGATCGCGGTCGGAGATATCCAGCGTCAGGTTGACGGGCGCCGAGAAGCCGCGCAGCAGCGACGGAACCGGACGCTGCGCCACGTCGACGAAGCGATGGGTCTCGCTGCGCTTGCGCACGTGCAGGACGCCGGCCGCGACCTCCTCGCCGCTCGCGAGACGCAGTGGCATGTCCGAGCCGTCCGGCGCGACCAGTCCCAGACGGACGGGAATGTGCAGCGGCCGCTTGCGCGTCTCGCCCGGCGTCGGCTTCAGCACCTGCTCGATCTTGAGCTCGGCCTCTTTGCGAGCCGCATCGTAGCTGAACGAGCAGACCAGCTCCGGCGTGCCGGCCTGCTGATACCAGACGGCGAATTGTGTGAGATCCGCCCCCGTCGCCTCCTCGAAGCACGCCAGGAAGTCCTCAACGGTCGCCGCCTCGCCGTCGTGGCGATCGAAGAACAGGTCCATACCCGCGCGGAAGCCGGCGCGGCCGACGATCGTCTCGATCATGCGGCAGAGCTCGGCGCCCTTCTCGTAGACGGTGGCGGTGTAGAAATTGTTGATCTCGATGTACTTGCCGGGTCGCACGGGATGCGCGAGCGGACCGGCGTCCTCGGGGAACTGGTGCGCCTTGAGCTGACGCACATCGGCGATGCGCTGGACGGTGGCGGAGCGCTCGTCGGCCGAAAACTCCTGGTCGCGAAAGACGGTGAGCCCTTCCTTGAGACAGAGCTGGAACCAGTCGCGACAGGTGATGCGGTTGCCGGTCCAGTTGTGGAAGTACTCGTGCGCGACGACGGCCTCGATGGCCTCATAGGCAAAATCCGTGGCGGTCTCGGGTGTCGCGAGGATAAGGCGATCGTTGAAGATGTTGAGGCCCTTGTTCTCCATGGCCCCCATGTTGAAGTCCGAGACGGCGACGATCATGAACACGTCGAGATCGTATTCGCGGGCGAAGCGTTCCTCGTCCCAGCGCATCGAGCGCTTGAGGGCGTCGAGCGCCCACACACAGCGCTCCTCCTTGCCGGGCTCGGTATAGATCCGGAGCTCGACGTCGCGCCCGGACATGGTGCGAAACGACGAGGCCGTCGAGGAGAGATTGCCGCCCACGAGCGCGAAGAGATAACAGGGCTTGGGAAAGGGGTCTTTCCACACGGCGTAATGGCGCCTGCGCCGGGGATCATTGCCACGCTCGACGAGGTTGCCGTTCGACAGCAGAGACCCGGCCTCGTCGATGTCGGCCTCGATGCGCGTCCGGTAGCGGGAAAGCACGTCGGGCCGGTCGAGGAAGTACGTGATGCGACGGAACCCCTCCGCCTCGCACTGCGTGCAATAGATGCCGCGCGAGCGATAGAGGCCGGACAGCGCCTTGTTGGCATCGGGATCGATCAGCGTCACGGCATCGAGCGTGAAGGCCTTCTCCGGCGGACGCGGCACCACGAGGCCGCCCTCCGTCAGCTCGTAGTCGCCCGCCCGCAGCGCGACGCCGTCGATCGCCAGACGGTCGAGATGGAGCTGCACGCCGTCGAGGTGCAATGGCGCCGGGCCGTCGCCGCTCTTCGGATTGCGACGCACCTTCAGACGCGAGCGCACACGCGTCTCGTGCGGAGCCAGCGCGATGTCGAGATCGACGGAGGGAATGAGATACTCGGGCGGGCGATAATCCTTGAGATAGATCGGGCGCGGCGTATCCGTCTTCATCATCAACCTCGACAGCCCCTGGCGCGGGGCACAGCGTTCGTCCCACCGGGACTCTCTCGGGCATTGTGACGGATAACGCAGGAGCCGCAAACCCCGCTCGGCATCACACGCAGGCCACCGGCCACCGCGCCTGCGGACCGCCACCTGCCGTGTCTGCCGCCACGCGCCGCGAACAGCGCGCACCGCGTCATGGTCCGGCTCGCCATCAGGGAGGACTTGCGCCATGCGGACACCCCGCCGCCACGTCCTGCCCTCCCATCATGACGCTCGCCGGACACCCCGCAGGCCGACGGGCCGACTAGCGCCCCTTGCGCTGCCCCAGGCCCATCTTCTTGGCGAGGTCGGATCGCGCGCGCGCATAGTTCGGCGCGACCATGGGATAGTCGTGCGGCAGGCCCCACTTCTCCCGGTACTCTTCCGGCGAGAGATTGTAATGGGTGCGGATGTGCCGCTTCAGCGACTTGAACTTCTTGCCGTCCTCGAGGCACACGATGTAGTCGGGCGTCACCGACTTCTTGACGGGCACGGCCGGGCGAACTTCCTCGCGCTCCGGCTGGCCGGTACGGGTCGATGCCCGACTGAGCGCCTCGTACACCGAGCCGATGAGTGCCGGCACGTCGTGCACGACAATCGTGTTGTTGCTCACGTAAGCCGAGACGATGTTCGCCGTCAGCCCAACCAATTCGTCGTCGCCTGCCTGGTCCATTCCAACGCTCCCGTGACGCTCAAATCTCTATCTTCCAGTTCGCCCACGGCGAGTATTGGCTCGACGCCGCAACTATCCCGTTGCTTGAGCCGCGCTCAAGCTGCAGATCTTCTGACCTTTGGACTGCGTTTAGTCGCCGTCGGTCTGGGCGAAATATTGTCTAGGCGCGTCGCAACCTTGCACATAAAGCGACACGACCGCATCAAATATGCACATAGACTGATCGCGCGAACTATTCAAGAGGTATTGTCGCGATCGTTAAATCTGCCGGCAAGACGTCGCAGATCAGAGCGAAGAGAATAACACTTTCAGGTGATCGTGCGATATGAGGCGCTCTAGTATTTCGCCAAGCTAAGCCCGTTGTGCCTACCGGATGGTGGTGGTCCCACCCAGATGACACGCTGCCGCAGAGGTGCGTCTGCTGGTTGGTCCGGCCGGGCGCCGCCCGCGGCGCAACGACCCCATGCTGGACTTTCCCGTGCGCTAACCGTAAGTGACGAGGATAACATAACGCACCTCGGACAGCCCCGACCCCTCACATTGGCGAGATGGCGGACCGAGCGCGGCGTCACGCCGCGCGACTGACGAAGGTGCGTTGCCGAGGGAAACGATTGCAGGGGGCAACCATGTCCGTCAGGCACAGCATGGCCTTTTTTTCGCGACTTGCCGTGGTCGCGCTCACCATCCTCGTTCTGACGAGCGCTGGCGCCAGTGCCGCCGGCGCCGACGCACCTCATCTCGACGGCCGCCAGTTCGGCCTCATCTGGATCTTGCCGTTCGCGGGCATTCTGCTGTCGATCGCCATCATGCCGCTCGCAGCCCCGTCCTTCTGGCACCATCATTTCGGCAAGGTGGCCGCGGGCTGGGCGCTCGCATTCCTGCTGCCCTTCCTCTACTTCTTCGGCTTCAAGCTGACCCTGCACGAGCTGCTGCACACGCTGCTGCTCGAGTACATCCCCTTCCTCATCCTCATCCTCGCGCTCTTCACCGTGGCCGGCGGCATCTATGTCAGCGGCAACATCCATGGCACGCCCGCCATGAACACGGCCATTCTCGGCATCGGCACGGTCATCGCGAGCTGGGTCGGCACGACGGGCGCCTCGATGCTGCTCATCCGGCCGATCATCCGCGCCAACGACGACCGGGTGCATAATGCGCACGTGATCGTCTTCTTCATTTTCCTCGTCTCGAACATCGGTGGCGCGCTCACTCCGCTCGGCGATCCCCCGCTGTTTCTCGGCTTCCTGCAAGGCGTCGACTTCTTCTGGACGACCAAGCACCTGTTCATGCCGACGCTGCTGCTGGCCGTGGTGCTGCTGACCGTCTTCTTCGCCCTCGACAGCTACCTCTACGCCAAGGAAGGCCGCACGAAGCGCGACCCCACGCCCGACAGCCCCATCACCCTGCAAGGCAAGGTGAACTTCATCCTGCTCGGCGTGCTCGTGGCCGTGGTTCTCGCCAGCGGCCTCGTGAAGACGCTGGGCACCGTGCACATCTACACCGTCGAGGTCGACATCAAGAGCATCCTCAGGGATGTGGCGCTGGTCGGCGTGGCCCTGCTCTCGCTCAAGCTGACGCCGAAAGCCGTGCGAGAGGCGAATGCCTTCACCTGGGGGCCAGGCCTCGAGGTGGCGAAGCTCTTCGCCGGTATCTTCATCACTATCATTCCGGCCATCGCCATGCTTCGGGCCGGGTCGGAAGGCGCCATGTCCGGCATCGTCAACATGGTCAGCTCGGCGGATGGCTCGCCCAACAACTTCGCCTACTTCTGGCTGACCGGCATCCTGTCGAGCTTCCTCGACAACGCCCCGACCTATCTCGTGTTCTTCAATGCCGCCGGCGGCAAGGCCGACGTGCTGATGACGACACTGGCGACGACGCTAGCCGCCATCTCGGCTGGTGCCGTCTTCATGGGGGCCAATACCTACATCGGCAATGCGCCGAACTTCATGGTCAAGTCGATCGCCGAGGAGAACGGCGTCAAGATGCCGAGCTTCTTTGGCTATATGCTATGGTCGTTCGGCATCCTGGTGCCCCTGTTCCTCGTGATTTCGCTGCTGTTCTACCGCTGAGGGGCAGAGGATCGAGAGAAGGTGATTGGCGGCCCCGCGCCGCCGTCACCACATGCGCCATCACCATCATCCATCCGGGAGAGAGACGATGAGCGGCGATCAGAAGCAGACCTCCGGCTCCACCGCCCCTGTCGTTCGCAAGAGCGACGCCGAGTGGCGCAGCCTGCTGACCCCAGAGCAATTCCACGTCCTGCGCAAGCACGGCACAGAGCGGGCCTTCACCAGCCCCCTCAATCACGAGAAGCGCGCCGGCACGTTCAAGTGCGCGGGCTGCGGCCAGCCGCTGTTCGCCTCGGATACGAAATTCGACTCCGGCACGGGCTGGCCGAGTTTCCACAGCCCGGCGAGCACCACCGCCGTCACCGAGCATGACGACAGCTCCTTCTTCATGCGCCGCACGGAGGTTCGCTGTGCGCGCTGCGACGGCCATCTCGGCCACGTCTTCCCCGACGGACCGCGCCCGACCGGTCTCAGATACTGCATCAATGGCGTGGCGCTCACATTCGAGCCCGGCACACGCTAGGGCGGCGTCGATGGCGTGAATGACGTCCGACCATCGCGATTTCGAATGCCTGCGCCTGTCACAGCGCCGAGAATATGCGCGCCTGCGCATCCCGCACCCGCGGTCTCACTCCCCCGTTCCAGGCCGTCCGCCGCCTGCCTCCCATGAAAGGATCGATCATGTCCGCACCGAAGAAGCCGCAGCCGTTGCCAGCGCCGCCGCGCGCCGCGCAGCGACCGACATCGCGCAGCTTTCACGGCGAGACGCTGAGCGACGAGTACGCCTGGCTGCGCGCCGACAACTGGCAGGAGGTCATGCGTGATCCCGAGGCGCTGGCGCCGGAAATCCGCGCCTACCTCGAGGCCGAGAACGCCTACACCAATGCGGCTCTCGCCGATACCGAGGCACTGCAGGAGGCGCTCTTCGCCGAGATGAAGGGGCGCATCAAGGAGGACGATTCCTCCGTCCCCTCGCCCGATGGTCCCTTCGAGTACTACACCCGCTTCGAGACCGGCGACCAGTATCCGCGCGTGTGCCGCCGCCGGCAAGCGGGCGGCGCCGAGCAGATCCTCATCGATGCCAACGTCGAGGCCGTCGGCAAGAGCTACTACAGCCTCGGCAGCGCCGAGCACAGCCTCGACCATCGCCTGCTCGCCTACGCCGTCGACGAGAAAGGCTCGGAGCTGTACACGATCCGCTTCCGCGACCTCGATACCGGCGCGGATCTGCCCGACGCCATCCCCGATACGCGCGGCGGCGTCGTCTGGGCCAAGGACAACCGCACGGTCTTCTACGTCCGCCTCGACGCCAATCACCGCCCGCTCATGGTCTACCGCCACGTGGTCGGCACACCCGTGAGCGACGATGTGCTGGTCTACCGCGAGGAGAACGAGGGCTACTACGTCGGCCTCGGCGCCACACAGAGCCACCGCTTCATCGAGATCGTGGCGCACGACCACCAGACGTCCGAGGTGTACCTGATCGACGCCGAGACGCCGGCCGCGCCGCCACGCCTCGTCGCGGCGCGTATCGAGGGCCACGAGTACAGCGTCGAGCACACTGGCGACCGCCTGATCATCACCACCAACAGCGACGGCGCCGAGGACTTCAAGATCGTCGAGGCGCCTATCGCGGACTGGAGCATGGCGAACTGGCGCGAGATCGAGCCGCACCGACAGGGCCGCCTGATCCTGAACGTCATCGCCTTCTCCGGGCATCTCGCACGCCTCGAGCGCGCCGACGGGCTGCCGCGCATCGTCATCCGCCGGCTGGCGGACGGCGCCGAGCATGCCATCGCCTTCGACGAGGAGGCCTATTCGCTCGGCATGTCCGGCGGCTACGAGTTCGACACCACGCGCCTGCGCTTCACCTACTCGTCCATGACGACGCCCGCGCAAACCTACGACTACGACATGGAGGCCCGCACGCGCCTGCTGCGCAAGACGCAGGAGGTGCCGAGCGGCCATGATCCCGCGCACTATGTCACCCGACGCCTGCAGGCCCCTGCGGGCGACGGCGAGACGGTGCCCATCTCGATCCTCTACCGCAAGGACACGCCCATCGACGGCTCGGCGCCGCTGCTCCTGTACGGCTACGGCGCCTACGGCATCTCGATTCCGGCCGCCTTCTCCACCAATCGCCTGTCGCTCGTCGACCGCGGCTTCGTCTATGCCATCGCCCACATCCGCGGCGGCAAGGACAAGGGCTACCGCTGGTACACGGGCGGCAAGCTCAAGGGCAAGATCAACACGTTCCGCGACTTCATCGCCGCCGGCGAATACCTGGCCGCGGAGCGCTTCACAGGCCGCGGCAACATCGTCGCGCACGGCGGCTCGGCCGGCGGCATGCTGGTCGGCGCCGTCGCCAACCTGGCGCCGGACCTCTTCCTCGGCATCATCGCCGACGTACCCTTCGTCGACGTTCTGAATACCATGCTCGACAAGGACCTGCCGCTGACGCCTCCGGAGTGGCCCGAGTGGGGCAACCCGCTGACCAGCGCCAAGGAGTTCCGCTACATCAGAAGCTACTCCCCATACGACAACGTCGCGCGCAAAGCCTATCCGCACATCTTCGCCTACGGCGGCCTGACCGACCCGCGCGTGACCTACTGGGAGCCGGCCAAATGGGTCGCGCGGCTCCGGGCGCTCAAGACGGATGCGAACCTCCTGCTGCTCAAGACCAACATGGAAGCTGGTCACGGCGGCGCCTCCGGACGCTTCGAGCAGTTGCGGGAGATCGCTCTCGACTATGCCTTCGCCTTGAAAATTGCCGGCAGGACCGGCGCTGCCGGAGCCTGAGGCGCGATCGACTCCGGCGGCGGCGCTTGCGCGCTCCACGCGACGGACGACTTGCAGACGCGCGCGCCACCGTGCAGTCTGACCACGTTACATTTTCAGGGAGACCCCCATGACCTACACACTCGAGCAATTCTGCGCCGATTGTCGCTCGGCACTGCAAGCCGATCCAGGCGACGCCGGCCGTGAGGCGATCAGCAACAACATGCAGGAGCTGCTGAAGAACGAGGCTTTCGTCGCCGAGCACCTGGGGCCCCAGGTGGCGGACGGACGCCACGAGCTTTACCGCGACCCCGAGCTGAATTTCGTCGTGCTCGCCCATGTCGACCGCACCCCGCGCCCGTCACCCCCGCACGACCACGGGCGCTCCTGGGCGGTCTACGGGCAGGCCATCGGCTGGTCCGAGATGAAGGTCTACGATCGCGTCGATGGGAGTACCGGACCGGGCTCGGCATCGCTCGAACTGGTCGAGCAGTTCCGCCTGGAGCCGGGAGAAGCTGGCATTTTCGGCGTCGGCGCGATCCACGCGGTCGAGCGCTCGTCCGGCGGCTGCTGCTATGTCCGCGTCACCGGAGAAGACCTCGAGGTGGTCCCCCGGCTCAGGTACGACAAGGACAACACGCAGGCCGTCCTCGTCGAAAGCCTGAATCTCACCTGAAAACGTCCGCCGCCGCGCCAATGGCGGGACGCCCATCCGTCGCGAGGCGAGGCAAACAGCGAAACGGCGCGGGTCGCTCCGCGCCGTAAGTCGTTTCTGGACGGTCGAGGCGGCTCAGTAGTCGTCGTCGCCCCAGCTGCCACCGTCATCCTGATCGTAGGGCTCGTCGTCCGCATCGAACGAGCGGTCGTAGGCGTTGTCGGAGCCGTTCTCGAGCTGATTGCCGTCCGAGGCATCCTTGGCGTAGCTCGGCTCGGAACTCGACGGCGTCGCCGCCTGCGCCTGCGAGAGCAGCGGGTTGCTGCTGCCCTGCATCATCGAGCTGATGCCCTGGAAGAGTAATGCGCCACCCGCGACGCCGGCTGCCGTCGCCAGGGCGCCCTTGAGGAAGCCACCACCCGCGGCAGGCGCCGCCTGTTGCGGTTGCATCGGCGCTCCGGCTTGCGGACCGCGATAGCCCGGCCCGTCACTGGCGGCGCGCGACGCCCAGGGGCCGCCCGGCCCCTCGTCGCGGTACGCCGTGGCGCGGCTGCCGATCGAAGGCACACCGGAACTGGAGCGTGCGCCCGGCTCCGGAGCCGGCGCCGAGCCGCCGAAAATCGATCGCACGCCACCGAGAAAGCTCCCGGAGCCGCGCTGCGGAGCCGTCTCCTGACCACGAAGCTGGGCCTCGAGCTGCTCCAGCCGCTCGTTGGCGGCCGCCAATGCCTGCTCCTGGATGAGCACCGTCTGCGCCATCAGGTACGGCGCATAGGGCTGCCCGCGCACGGCCTGGGCGATCAGCGCCTCCGCTTCCGGATCGCGCTCCACGTGGCTCATCGCGCGCATGCGCTCGAACAGGTCCGTAAGCAACTGCCGTTCTTCAGAGTTCATGCATTCCCTCCATGCGTCACTCGACGCTCATGTCGGAATGCATGAGGCCCGCGTCAAGCCCCCGATCGGCTCAATAGAGCGCGCCGCGGGCAGCCACCGGCCAGACGGCCTCGACCCGCGCGCCGGGGGTGCCGAGGCCGCGGATGCACACGTACCAGTCGTGCAGGTTGACCGTGGGATCGCAGTGCCCGGGAACCAGCAGCAACTTCTGGCCCAGTCCGAGCTGAAACGAGGCCTTGGACATGTCGAGCACGCCGTGCTCGTCGGACGGTCGCGCATAGACCACGCCATCGAGCCCGAAGGGGACCGGCGGCCCGGAATCGACCGCCACCGCCTTGTGGCCGGCATCCACGATCGCCTTGGCATCGCTTGGCCGGCTCATGACCGTGGTGAGCACGAACAGGGCATGGTCGAAAGTGTCGAACATGCCGCCGTCCGCCTTGCGGTTGCGCGCGTAATCGGCGTCCATGAATATGTAGGAGCCGGCCTGCAGCTCCGTGTAGACGCCGCTCGCCGCCTCGAGCTCGAACGTACCCGTGCCGGCGCCGCCCACCACTTCGCAGGCAAATCCGGCCTGCTTCAGCAGCTCGACCGTCTGCCGCGTGAGGTCGATGGCCTTGCCGATGGCCGCCTTGCGCTCGTCGGGCGTGCGCAGATGCTGGGCGGAACCGTGATAGGCCTGCAATCCGGCGAAGCGCAGGGACGGCTCGCCGTCGATCTCCTGCACGAGCTGCAACGCGCTCTGTCCCGGCGGCACGCCGCAGCGCCCCGCGCCGACGTCGATCTCGACCAGCGTGTCGAGCCGCACCTCGGCCCGCTCCGCCGCCGTCGCCAGCGCCGCGACGTTCTCGGCGTTGTCCACGCAGACCGCGATCTTGGCCTGGCGCGCCAGCGCAGCAACGCGCTCGATCTTCTTCTGCCCGACGACCTCGTTGGTGATGATGATGTTGTCGACGCCGCCAGCCACCAGCACCTCGGCCTCGCTGACCTTCTGGCAGCACACGCCGACGGCGCCGAGCGCCATCTGCTTGCGGGCGATGATCGGCGACTTGTGCGTCTTGGCATGGGCCCGCAGCCGCGCCCCCGACGACTGGAGCATCGCCGCCATGCGCTCGAGGTTCCCCTCGAAGGCGTCGAGATCGATGATCAGCGCGGGCGTATCCACCTCGTGAAAAGGCATTCCCGGCGTGGCGGGCGGAAGCTGGGACATCACGTCTCCTTTCCCTCGATGGCTCGGTTCGACGCGCCGGGGCTGATCGTGGCGTCTTCGGTGATCGTGTGCGAACCAAGCACTGCTGACGCCAGAATAGTCGCAAAGCTCACGGAGCGGAACCGAGCATTCGCGGCCGTCCTCAACGAGAATTGCCGCGTGGCCCCAGCGACACCACCCGCCCCGATGGCGCAGATCAGGCCGGGTTCGCCCCCATCATCGCCTTGACCTCGAGGAACTCGTGGAAGCCGTAGCTCCCCCACTCGCGGCCGTTGCCGGACATCTTGTAGCCGCCGAAGGGCGCCTTCGGGTCCGCGCCAGCGCCGTTGAGATGGACCATGCCCACCCGCAGGCGCTGGCCGACCGCCTGCGCCCGCTGGAGGCTCGCGGACTGCACGTAGGCAGCCAGGCCGAACGGGCTGTCGTTGGCGATGGCGACGGCCTCCTCCTCGCTACCGTAGCCGATCACCGAGAGCACGGGACCGAAGATCTCCTCCTGGGCGATGCGCATCTTGTTGTCGACGTCGGCGAACACCGTCGGGCGCACGTAATAGCCCTTGTTGAGGCCCTCCGGCTTGCCCGTGCCGCCCGTCACGAGACGCGCCCCCTCGTCGATGCCGGACTGGATGAGTTCCTGGATCTTGCCCCACTGCAGGTCGGACACCACCGGCCCCATCTCCGTCTCGGCGTTGCGGGGATCGCCGACCTTGATGCCGTCCGCCGCCCGTTTGGCGAGGTCCGCGACCTCGGCCATGCGCGCCGCCGGCACCAGCATGCGGGTCGGCGAGTTGCAGGATTGGCCGGAGTTGCGGAAGCACTGGATGACGCCGTCGCGCACGGCCTTGGCGAAGTCGGCATCGTCGAGCAGGATGTTGGCCGACTTGCCGCCGAGCTCCTGGCCGACGCGCTTGACCGTCGGCGCCGCCTTGATCGCGACATCGACGCCGGCGCTGGTGGAGCCCGTGAACGACACCATGTCGATGCCGGGATGCGCGGCGATGGCGGTGCCGACGCCCGGACCGTCGCCGTTCACCAGATTGAAGACGCCGGCGGGAACGCCCGCCTCCGCCAGGATCTCGGCGAGAAGCATGGCCGAAAGAGGCGCGACCTCGGACGGCTTGAGTACCATCGTGCAGCCCGTGGCCAAGGCCGGCGCCACCTTGCAGGCAATCTGATTGGCCGGCCAGTTCCAGGGCGTGATCATGCCGGCCACGCCGATCGGCTCGTGCCGCAAGCGTGTCGAGCCCCGGTCCTCCTCGAAGGCATAGGTCTTGAGCAGCTCCGAGGCCGTCCGGAAGTGCCCCATGCCGGCGCCCGCCTGAAAGCGCGTGGCGAAGGACAGTGGCGCGCCCATCTCGGACGAGATCGTCTCTCCCATCTCGTTGAAGCGCCGCTTGTAGACGGCGGCGATGGAGTCGAGCAGCTCGAGGCGCTCCTGGCGCGACGTGCGCGAATAGCTCTCGAAGGCCCGCCGGGCCGCCGACACCGCACGGTCGACATCCTGCGCGGTCCCGAGCGCGATCGTCGCGATCGGCTCCTCGGTTGCGGGGTTGACGACGGCGAGCGGCCGCGACGCATGCGGCTCCACCCAGGCGCCGTCGATGAAGAATTTCGCATGGTTCGTCATGGCAGTGACCTCCTGGAGACCTGGCGCGGCCCTCGCGCCAACAGCACGCTCTTCCCGCCCACCATAGCCGACACCGCGCCGACCGATCCATGCCGATCGCCGCCTGCGCCGCCCATCACGCGCGCCGCCGGACCATCATGCACGCGGCCGGCCGCAACAGTTGCAGCACCACTCGTTAATCTGATGACATATTTGGCGTGATCATGAGAAAACCATGATTGATTGCACTCTCCAATTGACGCCATGATGCAAGTTCTAGCGTGAGGGACCGGGGATCTCGTAATGCGTACAAAGTATCCGTTCACCTATTTGTTTGCGGCTCTGGCATTCGCCATTTCGACCTGGGCCGTTCCAGAGCCGGTCAGCGCCGAGCCGACCATCAAGCTGGCGCAAGCCAAGACGAAGAGAGCTCCGCGCGTTTCGCGGACGGGAGAAGAGGCGAAGAAGAAGGAGCGGTTGAACTCCTGGACCATCGGCCTTGCCGCCGGGCGCATCGAGGGCGCGCCGCTGAGGTTCGCTTCAGAGCTGGCCCGCGTGCTCGACGACGGTAATGACCTGCGGGTCATCCCGATGGTCACGCGCGGCATCTTCGACAACATGGAAGACCTGCTCTACCTGCGCGGCGTCGATGCGGCGATCGTCTACGGCGACGTTCTCGAGTTCTACAAGAAGAACCCTTCGGTCTCGAACATCGGCCGGCGCATCACCTTCCTGCTCGGGCTTTTCCCGGCGGAACTGCACATCTTCGTGCGGCCGGAGATCAAGTCGCTCAAGGACCTCGAGGGCAAGGTCGTCAACTTCAACACCAAGGGCACGGCAGCCGCCTATTCCGGTCCGCTGATTTTCGGGCGCCTCGGCATCAAGGTGCGGGAGACGTTCATTCCCCACACGGTCGCCATCGGCAAGATGATCAAGGGGCCGGAGGTGGCAGCCGTCGTCTTCATCTCGTCCAAGCCATTGGCGCCCTTCATCCGCCGCAAGTGGCCGGAGGGCTTCCATTTCCTGCCGGTGCCCTATTCAAAGCCACTGGAGGAGTACTACCTGCCGACGACGCTGACCGCCGCTGACTACCCCGCGCTGATACCGGCTGGGCAGACGATCCAGACCGTCGCCGTGCCGGCGGTGCTCGCGGCCTACGACTGGCCGGCCGACACCGACCGCCATCGCCGCATGACTCGCTTCGTGGACTATCTCTTCAAGCGCTTCGAGAAGCTCCAGAAGGACCCGGGGTATCATCCGAAGTGGAAGGACCTCAATCTCGCCGCGTCCGTTCCGGGCTGGCGTCGCTTCACGCCCATGCAGGCCCGCCTCGACGCGCTCAAGGCGGCGCGTGCCTCCCGCGTCGATCCGGCCTATGCGCGCGAGCAGGCGCGCCGGGCGGCGCCGAACGACAAGGCCGCGCAGGAGCGCCTGTTCAAGGAGTTCATGGACTGGGCCAAGAAGCGTCAACAATGATGCTCGCCACGCCCGAGGCGCCGGAGCCCCGAGCCGGGCTCCGCACTCAGGCGTAGAGGATCACCCAGGCGAGCCCGAGCGAGACGAGGCCGTAGAAGAAGCCGTGGCGCTGGCCCATCAGCCAACGCCACAGGCGGCGTGGCATCCCTGAGGCCAGCGCATACCAGACCCCGGCCAGCAGCAGGCCGACCATGACCCCACTGAAGGCGTAGCGCAGGGCCTGTCCATCGAGGCCGCCCGCACCCGATTCGATGACGGCGGCCCTGAGCCCCCAGATCATCATGCCGCCCACCAGCACCGCCGCGATCATGCCGAGCACCAGCAGGACGAGCGAAGTCAACACGCGCAGGATGCGACGCGGCTCGACGTGTACAGCCTCTGCGGTCTCGGCCATGCTCACCTCCCCAACAGGAGACGACCGGCAGCAGAGCGCAGGCATGCGAGCCGCGATGCTGCCGTCGTCGGTTGATGTCGTCGCGAGTTTAGGAGCCGAACGCCCAAGATGTGGTTAACAAGCCGTCACCACACCGCCTCGCGTCCCCTGCCTGTCATCGGGCGTTCGCAAACCTGCCCGACACTGCGCCGAACCCATACGAGGAGCCCAGCATGACACCGCACCGCCCGAGTGACGACGACGCGCACACCACGCTCGAGGAAGCCTTCGAGGCCGCGGACGACGTTCCGACCAACCCGGAGCTTTCCGACACGATCGGCGCCGTGATCGCGCGGCGCTACGGCCGTCGCGAAGTCTTGCAGGGCGCGCTCGGCGTCGGCGTCGTCACGGCGCTGTTCGGCCCGGCGGCGCTGACCGCCCCGGCCGCGGCCGGGGCGAAGCCCGCCTTCGCATTCGACGAGCTCGCCGCCGGTGTCGACGAGACCCATCATGTCGCCGACGGCTACGAGGCTCACGTGCTGATCCGCTGGGGCGACCCGGTGCTGGCTGATGCCCCCGCCTTCGATCCGAGGGCGCAGACCGCCGACGCCCAGCGCAAGCAGTTCGGCTACAACAACGATTACATCGCCTTCTTCCCCCTCGATGAGACGGGCACGCGGGGCCTGCTTGCCGTCAATCACGAGTACGTCAGCTCCGAGGTCATGTTCCCCGGCCTCGGCGGCCGCCCCGACAAGAGCGACTTCGTCAAGATCACCAAGGAGATCGCCGAGGTGCAGATGGCGGCCCACGGCGTCAGCATCGTCGAGATCGCCCTCGAGAACGCCCGATGGAGGACCGTCCCGGCCGGCCGCTACAATCGCCGCATCGATGCTGCGAGCACGGTCATGACCGTGAGTGGACCGGCGGCAGGCCACGCCCGCCTGAAGACGACGGCCGATGCGACCGGCACGCGGCTGGTCGGCACGCTCAACAACTGCGCCGGCGGCCAGACCCCATGGGGCACCTACCTCACGGGCGAGGAGAATTTCCACGGCTACTTCTGGACCGACCAGAAGGACGAGAAGGGCAAGCGCAGGACGCGGGGCCTCGGCGGCCCGCAGCGCAAGAGCTACGATCGCTACGGCGTGCCCGGCAACTGGTACAACTGGGGCCAGCACGACGCGCGCTTCAACGTCGACAGGGAGCCGAACGAGCCGAACCGTTTCGGCTGGATCGTGGAGATCGACCCTGCGGACCCGACCTCGACGCCGGTCAAGCACACCGCCCTCGGCCGCTTCCGCCACGAGGGCGCAGAGGTGATCGTCAACACGGATGGCCGCGTCGTCGTCTATTCCGGCGACGACGCCCGCTTCGACTATCTCTACCGCTTCGTCTCCAAGGGCACCTACCGGCCCGGTGACAAGGCAGCCAACATGACGCTGCTCCGCGAGGGTACGCTGTCGGCGGCGCGCTTCAACGACGACGGTACGCTCTCGTGGCTGCCGCTGGTGCACGGCCAGGGACCGCTCACCCGCGAGAACGGCTTCGAAAGCCAGGCCGACGTGACCATCGACGCACGGCTCGCCGCCGACCTGCTCAAGGCCACGCCGATGGACCGCCCCGAGGACGTGCAGCCTCACCCGGGCAACGGCAAGGTATGGGTGATGCTGACGAACAACAGCCTGCGCAAGCCGAGCCAGATCGACAAGGCCAATCCGCGGGCCGACAACCGCTTCGGGCACATCATCGAGATGACGGCGCCAGGCGCGAACCATGCCGCCGACACCTTCACCTGGGAGATCTTCATCAAGTGCGGTGATCCCAAGCTGGCGGCGGTCGGCGCGCAGTGGCACCCCGAGACCAGCGCCTCCGGATGGTTCGCCGCTCCCGACAATTGCGCCATCGATGCGCGCGGGCGGCTGTGGATCGCCACCGATCGCGGGGGCAACTGGCCCCGGACCGGCACGACGGACGGCATCTATGCCCTGGAGACGGAGGGCGAGCGGCGCGGCCTCTCGAAACTCTTCTTCCGCGTGCCGGTCGGCGCCGAGATGTGCGGCCCCTGCTTCACGCCCGACGACGAGACCCTGTTCGTCGCCGTGCAGCATCCCGCGGTCGACGGCGTCAAGAACTACAAGCCCTTCGGCCGCGCCTCGACCTTCGAGGACCCGGCGACGCGCTGGCCGGATTTCAAGCCGGACATGCCGCCCCGCCCCGCCATCGTCGCGATCCGCAAAACGGGCGGCGGCAAGATCGCCTG
Source organism: Hyphomicrobiaceae bacterium (assembly GCA_041397725.1). Lineage (GTDB taxonomy): Bacteria > Pseudomonadota > Alphaproteobacteria > Rhizobiales > Hyphomicrobiaceae > JAGRKR01. The sequence continues at coordinate 456,164 of JAWKVZ010000001.1, forward strand.
ATGCCGCGCCGCCTCCGGCACATGCGCCCCATGGCTCGCTCGTTCACGCGAGGGCGCGGGGCGTGCCGTTTTAGCCTTGACGCCCATGCCCCGCATCAGGCATCCTGTTATGTATTCCTTGAAAGGAGGTCTACGAAAATGCCTCCGCCGGACAGTAAAATGCCGTCCCTCGTGAAATAGCGATATGCTATTGCTCACAGGACGGCTGGCATAGACAATCAGATCGTCGTGCAACGATCTTATGTTTGCATGACAGGGACTATGTTGGTCTTCTTGCCAAACTGACCAATAGTGGCTCTTGTCAGGCAACGTGGATTGTATAACGCAAGCAAGCGCACGGGGACGATGGTGACGCGAGTCAGTGCTCTGGACCTGTCGAGGGTCTGCGCCCTTCGCACAGGATTGCCCGGCCGCCGCGTCCAGCAATGATACCCCCGAGCTCGCAGAAACCTCGGTGTCTCCGGCACCGAAAGACGCCTCGCCCGGCCTGCCGGGTGGGGCGTCGGGTGTGTCCAGGCCGCCGCCGTGCGCCCGTGCCTTGCCGGCGGCGCCACACCCCCGCCACGGATGACGGCATGCTCGGTCCATCGACAATCCAGGGGCGCGGAGTGGTCCATGGCACCGGCTCATCCCGGCAACGACAGACGATCCCGGCTCGGCTCCCCGCTCGCACCTGAGCCGAGGGCGCGACGCGGCTCGGGGCGCAGGCTTGTTGCCGCGCTCGCTGGCCTGCTGGCCCTCGCTGCCACTCCCGCAGTCGCCGGCTCGGATTATCCCTGGCACGACAGTGCCGCGCGGCCGGCCGACACCTTGTCTGCGCGCGTGCCGCCACCGGCTGGGTTCCGTCGCGTTCCTGCGCCCGCCGGCTCGTTTGCCGCCTGGCTTCGCGGCCTGCCGATGAAGCCGGCCGGAGCACCCGTTCGCCTGCACACCGGCGCCCTCAAGGGCCGGCAGGATGTCCATGTCGCCGTCGTCGATATCGACGTCGGGCGTCGCGACCTGCAGCAGTGCGCCGACGCCATCATGCGCCTCAGGGCGGAATGGCTGCGCGCCACCGGCAAGAGCCATCTCATCGCCTTCAACGACACCGGCGGCGGCCGTCCCATGTCCTATGCCCGCTGGGCCGCCGGCGAGCGCCCGCGCGTCTCCGGGCGCAGCCTCGCATGGTCGCGGCGCGCAGCGCCCGATCAGAGCTACGCCGCCTTCCGCCGCTACATGGATGTCGTCTTCTCCTATGCCGGCACGCACTCACTGGCGCGCGAGCTGAAGAGCGCGCGCGTCGACACCCTCGCCGTCGGCGACATCTTCATCAAGGGCGGCTTTCCCGGCCATGCGGTGCTGGTGGCCGACCTCGCCGAGCACCCCGGCACCGGCGAGCGGCGCTTCCTGCTCGTGCAGAGCTACATGCCGGCTCAGGACATCCACGTCCTGAAGGACCCCAAGGCCGCCGACGGCTCGCCCTGGTATCCTCTCGACTTCGGCCTGCTGCTGGTCACGCCCGAGTGGACCTTCCCGCGCACCAGCCTCAAGCGCTGGTGAGCCGATCGCCCGCGCCCCGGACACCATGCCGCCGCGCGCTTCAGATGAGGCCGAGCTCCGCCAGGGCGCGCCGCATCTGCGCGGGCATCTCGGCGACGTTCGCATCGCCCCCGGCGCCGAGGTCCGGCGGCGCGTCGTCGGCCGAGAGATAGCGCCAGCCCTGGAAGGCGCGGCGGGGAACGGGGCGCACCGGCACAAGCTCGCGGTCCAGCACGAGCACCGCACACGGCCGGCCGTCGTCCTTTCGCCCCTCGCGGATGTCGCGCAGCGCCTGTCGCGCCTGCACGGCGCCCTTGATCACCCAGTAGAGCGAGCCGGAGTCGAGCAACTCCTCGCGCCGCTTGGGCATCTGGAACGTCCGGTGGATGATCTCGGCCTTCTGCCCCGCAGCCTTCATGGCCGCGAGCCGCTGGCGCTGCCAGTGCGCAAGATCCTCGATCGACTCGACCCCGACACACAGCTTGAGCAGATGCAGCGTCATGCTCCGCCCTCCTCCCCGAGTGCGACCAGCAGCTCACCTGCTGCCACCTGCTGCCCCTCCTGCGCCTCGACCCGCAGCACGACGCCATCCTTCAGGGCGTGCAGCACATGCTCCATCTTCATGGCCTCGACCACGGCGATGCGATCGCCTTTCGCCACTTGCTGGCCGGCGCCGACGTGCAGTTTGACAAGCCGGCCGTGCATCGGCGCTCGTACGCTGCGCGCCGCCTCCCCATCTTCGACGGTCGTGGCATCGTGCTCCGGCCAGTGCAGCTCCGACTGCACGAGATCGGCAATGACGTAGTGCCGGTCGCCGGCGCGCACGTGCTTCACGAGAACCTGCTCGCAGTCCGGCCGCGGTGGATCGTCGGGTCCCGCCACGAGCATGACCAGCGGCCCGCTCATGCCATCGAGCCACTCGAGCTCGAAGGTGCGCGCGGTGCCGTCGACGATCACCGGCACCCGGAAACGACGCACGCCACCGAGCTGGAAGCCATCCGTCGCCGCCCAGGGCGAGGCGCACCCATCGTCGTGGCTCGCGCGGGACAGCTTGGCCTGGATCAGCTTGCCAACGCCCTCCTCGAGCGCCAGGGGCGAGGGCCTCTGCGCGCTCAAGCGGTCGAGTGCGCGGCCGATGAGGCCGGTGTCGATGGTCACGGCGCGCACGTCCGGCATGTCCACCAGGGATCTGAGGAACGCTGCGTTCGTGCGCACGCCGGCGACTGTCGCCCGGACGAGTGTCGTCACGATCTGATCGAGGCAGGCATCGCGGTCGCCGGCGTGCGTGATGATCTTGGCGATCATCGGATCGTAGAAGGGAGAGATCTCGTCCCCCTCCGTCACGCCCGAGTCGACGCGGACGCCGTCTGCGCTTTCGATCTCGAAGGCGACGAGCCGCCCCGTCGAGGGCAGGAAGCCTGCGGCGGGATCCTCGGCGTAGAGACGCACCTCCACGGCGTGCCCGGCCATGGCGATGGCGGACTGCGTCAGCGGCAGCGGCTCGCCGGCCGCCACCCGGAGCTGCCATTCCACGAGATCGAGTCCAGTGATCATCTCCGTCACGGGGTGCTCGACCTGCAGGCGCGTGTTCATCTCGATGAAGTACCAGGGCGCCTCCGCCGCGAGCGTGCCGCCACCGACCAGGAACTCGACCGTGCCGGCGCCGACGTAGCCGACCGACCGCGCCAGCGCACAGGCTGCCGTCGTCAGTTGCTCGCGCAGGGCCGGGCTCATGCCGGGAGCGGGCGCCTCCTCCACGACCTTCTGGTGGCGCCGTTGCAGCGAGCAATCCCGCTCGAACAGGTGCACGACGGAACCGTGCGTGTCGCCGAACACCTGCACCTCGACGTGGCGCGGCGCCGGCACCAGCTTCTCCAGCAGCACGCGCCCGTCCCCGAACGCCGCCGTCGCCTCGCGCACGGCACTGTCGAGGGCAGCGGCGAACTCGTCCGCGGTCTGGACATGGCGCAAGCCACGCCCGCCGCCGCCGGCAACGGCCTTGATCATCAAAGGAAACCCAATGCCGGCCGCGGCACTGGCAAGAGCCGCCGGGTCCTGATCGTCACCGGCGTAGCCCGGCACCACCGGCACGCCGGCGGCCGCCGCGATCGCCTTCGCCTCGGCCTTGCCGCCGAGCCGCCGCATGGCCTCGGGCGGCGGCCCGATGAACACGAGCCCGGCAGCGGCGCAGGCCTCCGCGAAGCTCGCGTTCTCGGACAGGAAGCCGTATCCGGGATGCACGCTATCGGCGCCGGTCTCGCGTGCGGCCTCGATCAGCCGCTCGGCCACGAGATAGCTTTCCGTGGCGGGCGCGGGGCCGATGTGAACGGCGCGGTCCGCCATGGCGACGTGCAAGGCCCGCGCATCGGCGTCGGAATAGACAGCCACCGTCTCGATGCCGAGCCGCCGCGCCGTGCGGATGATCCGGCAGGCAATCTCGCCGCGATTCGCTATGAGAACCCTCTTGAGCATGCTCCCTTATCCCATTCGGGACGCCCGCGCCGCAATCACCTATCCACAGCTCCCGGCGTCAAACGCCGATTGTCGCGCCTGCGCCCCCCACGTATCCTGCCCTCGGCTCTTCCGCCCGAAACACCGCGACCGACAACGGAACGCACCATGCACGTCCTGTTCAGGGGACCAACTCTGCAGCGGCTGAGACTGGCCGCCGGACTGGTGCTGTTCGTGTTCGTGCTGACCCATTTCCTCAACCATGCCCTCGGCATCGTCGGGCTGGAGGCCATGGAGGCGGCGCGGGTCTGGCGGACGGCGCTGACGCGCTCGCTCTTCGGCAGCGCGCTGCTCTGGGGCGCCGTGGCGGTGCACGTCGGTCTGGCGCTGCTGCGGCTGGCGCAGCGGCGCGTGCTCAGGATGCCGCCGTGGGAGCTGGTGCAGATCGCCACCGGTCTCGCCATCCCCTTTCTCGTCGCCGAGCACATCGGCTTCACGCGGCTGGCCACAACGCTCACCGGCGCCAGCGATCCCTACGTCTTCGTTCTGTATGGCTTGTGGCCGGGCAAGGCGCTCATGCAGACGGTACTCCTCCTTATCGTCTGGATACATGCCTGCATCGGATTGCACTACTGGCTCGGCCTGACGACCTGGTATCGCACCCTCGCCCCGCTCCTGCTGGCCCTGGCGGTCGCGATCCCGCTGCTTTCGGTCGCCGGCTTCGTCGCCGCCGGCAAGGAAGTCGCGCTTCTGCTCTCCGACAGCGCCGATGCCCGCGACATGCTCGCCCAGGCCCGGCGCCCAGGCGCCGCCGACGTGGCGACGCTGCGCACGATCATCGCGGTGATCGAGTGGAGCATGGCCGCACTCGTCGGTTTCGCCCTGGCCGTCATCGCCGCCAGGCGGCTGCGGCAGTTGGGCGGGCCGCGAATCGATGTCGCTTATGCCGCCGGCCCCATCGTGCGCACGCCCAAAGGCCCGACGCTGCTCGAGATCAGCCGTTCGAGCGGCGTCCCGCATGCGTCCATCTGCGGTGGCAGGGCCCGCTGCAGCACCTGCCGCGTGCGCATCGACCGGGGTGGCGACGCGCTGACGCCGGCCGGCATGGCCGAGGCGACCACGCTCGGCAGCATCGGCGCCCCGTCCGACGTGCGGCTCGCCTGCCAGATCCGTCCGCACGCCGCGCTCGCCGTCACCCGCCTCGTCCAGCCCGATGCCGGAGCCGGCCTGCGCATCGCCACCAACCGCGACGAGATCAAGGGCATGGAGCGTACGCTCGCGGTCATGTTCCTGGACGTGCGCGGCTTCACCAGCCTGTCCGAGCGGCGCCTGCCGTACGACATCGTCTTCATCCTCAACAGCTTCTTCGCCTCCATCGGCGGCGCCATCGCGCGTGAGGGCGGCTGGATCGACAAGTACCTCGGTGACGGCCTCATGGCCGTGTTCGGACGCGAGACCGGAAAGCGCCGGGGCTGCCGGGCCGCTCTGCGGGCCGCCCGCGCCATCGATCTGGCGCTCGACGACGTCAATGCGCGGCTGTCCACGGAGCTCGCCGAGCCGCTGCGGATCGGCATCGGCATCCACGTCGGCAAGATCGTCGTCGGCCGCATCGGTCATCCCGAAACGGCGACGGTAACCGTCATCGGCCGCACCGTGAACGCGGCGAGCCGTCTCGAAAGCCTGACAAAGGAGAAGGCCTGCCAGCTCATCGTCTCACGCGAGGTGGCAGAGCTGGCCGGCTGGTCGAGCCATGGCGACACCTACCAGTCCGTGCAGGTGCGCGGCCTCGACGAGCCGCTCGACATCCTGACGGTCGCCCGTGCCCGCGACGTTCCCGCCACGCTGCCGGAGCCCGCGGCCCCGCCAGGCGCGCCGAGCGGCTGAAGCGCCGCCTCCGGGGAGGCCGGCGCGCTGCCGGTCAGGGCTTGCGATCGCAGAAGCCTCGGTATTGTGCGACGAGCGGCTGGCCGAGCACGGCGAAATGGCGCGAATGCACGGCCGGGTATCTGCCGCTCACGTCGTCGCGATCGTAGATCGTCGTGATATTGAGGAAGCCTTCGCCGGCAACCTCGATGAAGTGGCGCGCGGAGAGCGCCTGCACCGTCCGCAGCGCCGCCGCGCCCTCTCCCGTGCCGAGGCGGGCGGTTTGCGCCCCCATGTCGACGCGGCTGATCGAGAACGCCACCCGCTCGGGTTGTCGCTCGGCATAGGCACCCTTCTCGAACAGCCAGGCGTTGCCGCGCTCGAAGGTGCAGGCATAGACCCCGGCCTCCGGCTTGGCAGCGAGCGGCTGAACCGAGCCGAACACGAGAGCGGAAATCACGGCCAAGAGCCCGATACGTCTCATAGGTATGCCCATCCTCGCGTTCCTGCGTTGCACGCCCCGTCCCCCGACGGCATGCTCCTTACCTCCTAGACCGTTGGCGGGCAAGCGAGAGCGCCCGCGACGGCCCGTCGCCGAGGGACTTGCCGGATGCCCGGATCGCCACAACAGATCGAGCTGCGCGTTTCGACGCTCTCCCAGCTCTTCAACTCGCTCGACCCCTCGCCCTTCCACGAGCGCGACCTCGACGACGACGCCGAGACCTATATCGTCGGTTGGGCGCGCGAATTGCCCGTCACCGAGCCCCTGCGCATCGTCGTCCACCTGCCGGCGGAGGAAGCCGCGAAGGCCCGCGAACACCGGCTCGCCGAGGCCATGAGCAACTACTTCACCTACCGTGCGGGCATCCTGGAGCGCGATTTGAAGGAGCTGTTCCGCATCGGCCGCTGGTCGGCGCTGATCGGCCTCGTGGCGCTGCTGGTGGCGATGGGACTGGGCCACGTCATTCGCGGCTACCTCGTCGCCGACCCACTGGGCCGCGTGTTCGAGGAAGGTCTCATCATCCTCGGCTGGGTGGCCAATTGGCGTCCGGCCCAGATCTTCCTCTACGACTGGTGGCCGCTGAAACGCCGCTGCCGGCTCTACCGGCGCCTCGCCGCAGCCGACATAGCCCTCATCGAACGCTGATCGCCGGCCATGCCGAACAGATGAACGGTGCGTTAACTTCGCGCGCGTAGTCTCACCTCGCACCCGGCCCGCCGACGTCGCCGGGAACGAGGATCGTCATGACGCGACCGCTTGAAACACTCCGCAACTTCGTGCGCAGCGCACTCGACACGCAGGGCGTCTATCTCGGCCGCTCGCTCGATCGCCTGGGGCTGCCGATCGCCTCGCTGCGCGAGGAGGAGGTCGAGCATTGCGCCTTCGCGGACAGCTTCCTGCCGTTGGCGATCGAGGGACGCTTCGACGATCTCGTCGCGGCCTTCGAGGTGGAGTCGACGGCAGCCACGCTCATGTCCGACGGTCTTGCCGTCCACGCCATCGTCGCCGATATCCTCAACGGCGCCGTCGATCCCGCCGCCATGTCGCGCGCCGAGTGCGAGCGAGCCCTGCCGCAAGTGGCCGATTGGTGGAACGCCAGCGACCGCAGCGCCAATGCGGCCGCCGTGCTCGGCCTCGCCCTTGCCCGCACCGCGCTCGCCTGCGAACGACCGCAGCTGACCGACCTGTGGCTGAGCGCCGACCCGGAGCGCGCCGACCACTATCGCGCCGTCGCCATGGAAGTGCTGACGGAAAGCGAGCCGCTGGCCGCGGGCTGCCGCCTGTGGGCGCGCAATCGCTACGAGGCCGCCGCCGCCCTCGCCGCTTCCCCTGTCGAGACCGCCCGGCGCTTCCAGGCGGCCCTCGCCTTCGACACCTACGACGTCTCGCTCTACCTGATGCGCACGCGCCACCTGCTCGCCAGCAAGGAGAGCGCTACGCGCGACATCGAGACGTTCGCCCGCGCCTCGCTCGCCCGCACGCGCGACCGCTTTGGCGCAATGCTCTATGCACGCGTACACCTGTCGGCCGCACGCTTCGTTCCACTCGAGACGCTCGACCCCGACCGTCGCCTGCTGCTCGATGGCCTCGACGACTGGCTGCAACGCTTCCCGAGCCAGTTCCTGGCCAACCAGTTCGCGTCGATCGCCCACTGGGCGCGCGATCTCGAGCGCGTCAAGGAGCTCTTCCGCAGCCACATTCGCGAGATCCACATCGACGCGTGGCGCGACGCCAGCCAGCCCTACCTCGCCTGGGAGGAGGCCGGCCTCGCGCCCTCGCGCCAGAAGGGCAACGTCGGCTGACAGGCATTGCCGGCCGCTACATGCGGAACACGCCGAAGCGTGTCTCCTCGATCGGAGCGTTGAGACTGGCGGCGAGGGCGAGCGCCACCACCCGCCGCGTTTCGGACGGGGCAATGATGCCGTCGTCCCACAGCCGCGCCGTCGCATAGTACGGGTTGCCTTCGCGCTCGTACTGCTCGCGGACGGGCGCCTTGAATGCCTCTTCCTCTGCCGCACTCCATCGCCCCCCGTCGGCCTCGATGTTGTCGCGGCGCACCGTCGCGAGAACGCTCGCCGCCTGCTCGCCGCCCATGACGGAAATGCGGGCATTGGGCCACGAGAACAGGAACCGCGGCCGGAACGCGCGCCCGCACATGGCGTAGTTGCCGGCGCCGTACGAGCCGCCGATGATCACGGTGATCTTGGGCACGGCCGCGCACGAAACGGCGGCGACCATCTTGGCGCCGTCCTTGGCGATGCCGCCGGCCTCGACGTCGCGACCGACCATGAAGCCGGTGATGTTCTGGAGGAAGAGCAGCGGAATGCGGCGCTGGCAGCACAGCTCGATGAAGTGCGTGGCCTTGAGCGCGGACTGGGAATAGAGGATGCCGTTGTTCGCGAGAATGCCGACCGGGATGCCCTCGATGTGGGCGAAGCCGCAGACGATCGTGGTCGCGTAGAGCTTCTTGAACTCGTCGAACTCCGAGCTGTCGACGATCCGCGCGATGACCTCTCGCGCGTCGTATTGCGTCGTCAGCGAGGCGGGCACGACGCCATCGATCTCGGCCGGATCGTACGCCGGTGGCCGGGCGGGCACGCGTCCCGACCAGCCGGCCGCCGTCGCCCCCTGATGGGCGACGATGCGCCGGGCGATCTCAAGGGCATGCGCATCGTTGGCCGCGTAATGATCCGCCACGCCCGACTGGCGAGCATGCACGTCGGCCCCGCCGAGGTCCTCGGCGCTGACGGTCTCCCCGGTCGCCGCCTTCACCAGGGGCGGGCCGCCGAGAAAGATCGTGCCTTGCCGCCGCACGATGATGCTCTCGTCGGACATCGCCGGCACATAGGCGCCGCCGGCCGTGCACGAGCCCATCACGACCGCAATCTGCGGAATGCCGGCAGCAGAAAGCGTCGCCTGGTTGTAGAAGATGCGGCCGAAATGGTCCTTGTCCGGAAACACCTCGGTCTGATGTGGCAAATTCGCTCCGCCGGAATCGACGAGATAGATGCACGGCATCCGGTTCTCGCGGGCGATCTCCTGGGCGCGCACGTGCTTCTTCACCGTCATGGGGTAGTAGGTGCCGCCCTTGATGGTCGCGTCGTTGCAGACGATGACGCACTCGCGACCGGAAACACGTCCGATGCCGGTGATGAGCCCCGCGCCGTGGATGTCGCCGCCGTACATGTCGAAGGCGGCGAGCTGGGACAACTCCAGCAGCGGCGAGCCTGGATCGAGGAGGCGCATCACACGCTCGCGCGGCAGCAGCTTGCCGCGCGCGATGTGGCGCTCGCGGAGCCGCTCGGGGCCACCCGCCGCCGCCTGTGCGCGCCGCTGCGCCAGCTCGTCGACAAGGCGGCGCATCGCGGCAGCGTTACCGGCGAACTCCGGCGACCTCGGGCCGATCTCGCTCTTCAACCGCGCCATGTTCGCTCCCTTCTGCTCACGGCGGACACGTCCGGGCGTACCGCGCCACGGCTTCGCGCCGCCGCCGCCACGCTCCAGCGACACTCTAGAGTGAGATCGCCCGCGAGGACACGCCTTCGCGCGCCCCTGGGGAGCTCACCCACACTCTGGAAGGAAAGTGCCGCCGGAATAGGGGCCCGGCCGCCGCCGCTCAGCGCGTGCGGCGGATGTCGAGCGCCGAAGAAGGAACCACGCGGCCGGATTGCGTGATCGGCCCGGTCTCCCGCAGCATCAGGGCGCCGCTCAGAACAAGCGCGATGCGCAACTCCTTGCGCGATGGCAGGACACTCTCGACCCGCCAGTCGCCAAACGCACCGGTGACGCGCAAGCCGCCGTCCTGGTCATGGTCGAGGCCATCGAGGGTCCGCGCCACGAACTGTGAGAGCTGCGGGTCGAGTTGCAGCTTCACGCCCTCGCCGAGCCGCGCCGCGAGTGGCACGTCAGCGAGAATGAAGCGCCCATTGCGGAAGACCGCCGGGGAGGCCCGCGTCGGCGCGAACTGCACGTTCGTGAGCCGTAGCGTCCGCTTGCCGGGCTCGACGTGGGGCCGCCCCAGAAGATGCACGAGCCCTTTCATGCCGAGCCAGCCCTCGGCCGTATCCACGTCGGCGCGAAGCTCGATGGCGATCCTGTTCTGCGAGGGATAGACGGCGACCCTGCGCGCCTTGAGCTGACCCTTGGTGCCACCCGCGCCGAGCGGCAGCGTCGTCCCGGCGGGAAGCGCGGCGCGCACCGCCTCGACCATCCGGCTCATGGGCACGCGATAGCTGAGCTCGAGTTGCGTCACCAGTGGCTCGGCAGGCTTGAGAGAGGCTTCGGGCAACGGCGTCACGAACAGCGGCACCGGCCGCTCGCCGACCACAGGCGCAATCCTGGCCGCGACGGCGAGACGGTAGAACAGTTGCCCGCGCTCCGCCCGGAAGCCACCGCTGGCGATCGACAGCGGCTCGGCCCGCATCCACAGACCGCTGGCGCCGAGCGCCACCGGCGCGTGCAGGCGGCGCCAGCCCCTGGCGGCGACATCGCGCAGCGGCAGCGCGGAGAGGTGGCGCTGCAGAGCCTCCCCCGCTTCCTTCAGGGACCGGGACAGCTGCGGGTCGAGCGCGCGACCGAGCGCGAAACCGGCACCGAGCAGCGTGACGGTCTCGGCGCTGGTGGCGATCGGCTCCACTCTCTCGACCTCGACCTCGAAATCGGGACCAAGCGAGACCTTGAAGCCGGCGGTGACGACGATGCGGCCGGACGTGTCATCCGTCGCGCGCTGGCGGCGTCCGAAAGTGCCCGCCTTCAGGTCGTAATCGAAAGGAATGTCCACCAGAAGCCGGTCGTCGGCCGCCTTGAGGACGGGGGCGCCTGCCCGGCGCAAAACGCCGCGCACGCCGGCGCTTCGGCACGAGCCGCGCGCGCTGCTGCGGCAGTCCGAACCGCGCACGACGCCGCTCACGCGGATCGTATCGTCAGGCAGGGCGTCGACGATGGCTGTCGCCAAGGCGTCCTGATCGAGACGCAGACCGAGGAACAGCGTCGAGGCCCGCGTGCGGCCCTCCTCGTGAGCGCCGCCGACGACAGGCGGTTTCGTGAACTGCACGTCCTGGCGGCAGCCCCCGATGCTCGCCGCAAGCCCGGCGAGCACCACCAACTCTATGATCCCACGCAATTTCAAGACCTGACCAACTCTTCGCAAAATGCGGATGACCGGCGGCGATTGGGGACATCTCGACGACCACGGCCAGTCCCGCGCACGCGCAGGCATCGCCAGAGTCGCCAGGTGTGCAAGTTGGAGAGGTCGCCCCCGCGGCCCGCTGACGGCCCCTTGAGCAGTCAGTCATTACCGTCTGCGGATCATAGATCAATCGTCATTTGGAACAATCTGTTGTCCAAAAGAAGAGACGAATTGGTTAAACAGCATGCGGACGGGATCGGCGCCCGCTCCGGGCTCTCGCCGGCGGCGCTCTGCGGCAGGACGTGCGGATAGGATCTATTTCCACTCGGTCTCGGGTTTCTGCACTGCGCCACCGGCCTCTTTCCAGGCCTTGAAGCCACCGATGACGTGCGAGACCGGCTTCAGCCCCATCTTCTGGGCCGTGTCGGCCGCCAGGGCCGAGCGCAGGCCGCCGGCACAGAAGAAGACGAACTGCTTGTCTTCGCCGAAGACCTTCTTGAAATAGGGGCTTTCCGGATCGATCCAGAATTCCAGCATGCCGCGGGTGCAGTGGAACGCCCCGGGGATGCGGCCTTCCCGCTCGAGCTCGCGGGGATCGCGCAGATCGACGAGCAGGACGTCGTCACGCTTGGCGAGCGCAATCGCCTGCTCGGCCGTGACCTCCTGGATCGACTGGCGGGCCTCCGCCACGAGTGCCTTGTAGCCTTTCGTGATCGTCTGTGGCATGTGCGGCCTCCCGGATGCTGGTATGCTGGCAGTTCTAGCGGCTCCGGCCACGGGGCGCCAGTAGGGGCGCGGGCGAGCTGCGCAGCGCTGTCGCGCGCGAACTCGAGAGATTCGACCGTATCCGCCTCATCCGCGCCACGATCTCGGATGGAATGTAATTGCCGGACACATCGCGATTCATGACCATGCCCGCACGTTCCATCCTCCTGGCCGTCACGCTCGCACTCGCGGGATGCGCCTCCGCCATGCCCGGCTACAGTCCGACGCCGTCGAAGAGCGCGGCCCAAGCCGCCGACCTGCCGGGCGCGATGGCCCCCGACGGCACGTATCGCATGAGTGCGCGCGAGCAGAAGCTCTCCTGCAGCAAGCTGTCCGGATCGATTGTGATCGGCATCGCGCAGCTCAAGGACTACCCCAACCAGGCCAGGCCGTCGGCGGTCGCCAGAGCGGCCCAGAAGGGTACGGGCGCCACGCTCGGCTACTCGACCTATGGCGCCGACACGGAGGCGGACCGGGCCCGTCTGAGGGCACGGATCGAGGCCTACAACGAGCACCTGAAGCGCCTGAAGTGCACGCCCTACGACATAGAGGCCGAGCTGAAGAAGCCTTGAGAGGCATCGGCGACGCCTCGACGCGCGCCAGCCGCGGCAAATGCTGTTATCCTTCCGGGCAGCCGATCTCCCCGCCTCGCCCCACCACCGCTCACCGCGTATTCGAGGGAAACCGACCATGAGCCTCAAGGCAAGCCTGCTGCTGATCCTGCTGTCGACGGTTGCCGGTGTAACGACGGGTTACATCCTCACCAGCAAGGCGACGCCGACTCTCACGCGCGGCTTCGGCTGCGCCATTCTCGAGGCGGCGGTCTCGGATGGCGTGCTCACCGACGCCAAACGGCGCGAGCTCATCGGCAAGCTCACGCGCAGCCCGGCGCTCAGCGACAGCCTGCGCCAGGACGCGGCATTGCTCGAAAGCCAGTGCACCAAGCTCGGCATCTAGGACCAACGGAAGGCTCACATCATGCGTAGCTGGCTCGCCATTCTCCTCGCCGCCGTGACGTTCCTCATTGGTGCCTTCGGCGCCGCTTCGTACGTCGGAGGCCGCGCAAGCATCGGCGGCATCCGCATTGCCTGCGACATCCTCGATACCGGGGTCCGCCAGGGCTACTTCACCACCGCCCAGCGCGACAAGATCATCGACCGCCTCGATCGCAAGCTCGACGCGCTCGGCAAGAAGGGCGACAAGCCCGCAAAGGCCGACCACACCATGCGCGACCTGTTCAAGGGATGCGCCAGGTTCGCGACGGGCGGAGCGCCGGCCAGGAAGTAGCCGAGCCCGCCCCGTCTCACGCGCCCGCCGGCGCGCTCATTCCATGAACCGCACGGGCTCGCCGCCGGCCGGCCCCGCAATCTCCCCTTCCCACATCACGCGGCGCCCGCGGATGACCGTGCCGACCGGCCAGCCGGTCACGCTCACGCCGTCATAGGGCGTCCAGCGCGAGCGGCTGGCGATCTGGCTGTTGGCGATGGTCTGGCGGCGCTTCAGGTCGACGATGGTGAAGTCGGCATCGTAGCCCATCATGATCCGCCCCTTGCCGGCGATGGAGAAGAGGCGTTGCGGCCCGTGGCTCGTCAGGTCGACGAAGCGCTCGAGCGTCAGCCGCCCGGCATTGACGTGGTCGAGCATGATCGGCACCAGAGTCTGCACCCCGGTCATGCCGGAATGGCTCTCGGGATAGGCGTGCGCCTTTTCTTCCAGCGTATGGGGGGCATGATCGGAGCCGAGCACGTCGACCACGCCGCCGCGAAGCGCTGCCCAGATCGCCTCCTTGTGGCGACGATCGCGCACGGGCGGGTTCATCTGCGCCAGCGTACCAAGCCGCTCGTAGCAGTCGGGCGCCTCGAGCGTGAGATGGTGCGGCGTCGCCTCGACCGAGGCATAGGTGCGGTGGGCCGCCAGAAACTCCATCTCGGCGGCGGTCGAGACGTGCAGCACGTGGACGCGCTTGCGGTGCCGCTCGGCCAGCGTGACGAGCCGCCGCGTCGAGATCATGGCGCACTCCTCGTCGCGCCAGACGGGATGCGAGCGGGCATCACCCGCGATGCGCTCACCCTTGCGCGCCTCGAGCCGCGCCTCGTCCTCGGAGTGGAAGGCCGCGCGGCGGCGCAACGCGGCGATGATGCGCTCGAGCGACGGCTCGTCATCGACCAGCAGATCGCCGGTCGATGAACCCATGAAGACCTTGATGCCGGCTGCCGCGGGCAAGCGCTCGAGCTCCGCGATATCGGCGATGTTCTCGCGCGTGCCGCCCACGTAGAAGGCGAAATCGCAGGCCATGCGATGGCGCGCCCGCCCGACCTTGTCCGCGAGCGCCTCGGGCGTGGTCGTCAGCGGCTTGGTGTTGGGCATCTCGAACACGGCCGTGACGCCGCCGAGCACCGCCGCGCGCCCGCCCGTCTCCAGGTCCTCCTTCTGCTCCATGCCCGGCTCGCGGAAATGCACCTGCGTGTCGATGACGCCGGGCAGGACATGCAGACCCGTGCAGTCGATCACCTCGCCGGCCGACGCCGCCCCGAGCGCGCCAATCGCCGCGATGCGCCCGCCGCGCACCCCGACGTCGCGTACGCCGACGCCGTCCTGGTTGACCACGGTGCCGCCCTTGAGCAGCATATCGAACGTTTCGGCCATGGACCTCCCCATCATGCTCGGGCGGCGGGACCGGCGTCCCACCTTCGCCCGACACGTGATATAGCAAATTCTCAAAAATCCACATTGCCGTGGGAGCGACAGACGGACATGAGCGAAGACCGCCCCATCAGGCTCACGGACCGGAGCATCGTCTCGGTGGCCGGACCCGATGCCGAGAAGCTGCTCCAGGGCCTCCTCACCAACGCCATCGAGAACATGGCCGAGGGAGACGCCCGCCACGCCGCCTTGCTGACGCCGCAGGGCAAGCTGCTGTTCGAGCTGTTCGTCGTGCGCCGGGGCGACGCGTTCCTGCTCGACACGTCGGCGGACAAGGCCGCCGATCTCGCCAAGCGCCTGACGTTCTACAAATTGCGGGCGCGCGCCGACATCCTGGACCGGTCCGGCTCGCTCGTCGTAGCGGTCAGCGAGAAAGAGCCCCGGGCGCCGGCCGGCTCCGTCGTCTATCGCGATCCGCGCATGCCGGAGCTCGGCTACCGCCTCGTCGTGCCCGCCGAGGCAGCCACCGACCTCGGCACGGACGCCGGGGCCTACCATGCCCGCCGCATCGCGCTCGGCGTACCGGAGGCCGGTCGTGACTATGCGCTCGGCGACACCTTTCCTCACGAGGCCAATTTCGATCGCCTCGCCGGCGTCGATTTCAGGAAGGGCTGCTTCGTCGGACAGGAGGTCGTGTCGCGCATGCAGCACAAGACGATCGTACGCAAGCGCATCGTTCGCGTCACGGCGGCCGCGCCCCTCGCCAGCGGCAGCGAGGTCAAGGCCGGTGCGGCGGTGATCGGCGTCATCGGCTCCACCGCCGGTCACGAGGCACTGGCGCTGCTCAGGCTGGACCGGGCCGTGGAGGCGGCGGCCAAGGGCGAGCCGGTCAGCGCGGACGGCCAGACGCTCTCCATCGATGCCGACGCCCTCGCGCGCTACGACCGCGACGTGGCCGCCCGCAAAGCCGCCGCGCCATGACCGGCAGCATGACCGGCAGTGACCCCGTCCGTTGTCCATGGGCCGGCAACGATCCGCTCTACGTCGCCTATCACGACAGCGAGTGGGGCGTGCCCATGAGTGACGACCGGGCGCTGCTCGAGAAGCTGATCCTCGAGGGCTTCCAGTCGGGCCTCTCGTGGATCACCATCCTGCGCAAGAGGGAGCACTTTCGCACGGCCTTCGCCGACTTCGATCCCGAGCGCCTGGCTCGTTTCGATGCTGCGGATGTCGCCCGCCTGATGCAGGATCCCGGCATCGTGCGGAACCGGGCCAAAATAGAGGCTGCGATCACCAACGCCAGATCCTACCTGCGGCTGGCCGAGCGTACGTCGCTGGCGGCCTTCCTCTGGGGCTTCCTCGACGGCGGGCCGATCGTCAACCGGCGCACGGCGCCAGCCGAAATTCCCGCCAGCACGGAGCTTTCGACGCGCATCTCCAAGGCCCTGAAGAAGGAAGGGTTCCGCTTCGTCGGCCCGACCACGCTCTATGCGTTCATGCAGTCGACGGGCATGGTCAACGATCACCTGGCGGACTGCCATCGCCACGCCCCCTGCCTGACGTTGCAGAAGGCCTTCCGCGCCCCTGCGACGTGACGCGCAGGCGCGCATTGGTCCGGACTCTTGCAGAGAGCCGGCCCGCCATGCTTCTTTGTATCCCGAACCGGCCGGGCCACAGCGGGCATGCCCGCCGGCTCCGACCGCCCAATTCACGAGGAGATCCACCCGATGAGGCAAATGGCGCTGGTTGCCTTTCTGCAGGCACAGAACTGCTCGAACTTCGCGGCCTCATGGCGGCATCCCGAGTCCCGCACCGATTTCACTTCGCCCGACTTCTATCGCCATATCGCCAAGGTGCTGGAGGCCGGCAAGTTCGACCTCGGCTTCTTCGACGACCGCCTCGGCATGCCCGAGTACCAGAGCGGCAAATACCAGGACGCGGTCGCCCACGGCATCCGCTGCGTAAAGATGGACCCGGTCGCAACCATGATGACCATGGCCATGGCGACCGAACGGCTGGGGCTCGGCGCGACCTACTCCACGACCTATTACGAGCCGTTCCATGTCGCCCGCATGTTCGCCACCCTCGATCTCATGACCAAGGGGCGCGTCGGCTGGAACATCGTCACCTCTCTCAACGATACCGAGGCCCGCAACATGGGCCGCGATCAGGTGATCGATCACGACGTGCGCTACGACCGCGCCGACGAGTTCATGGAGGTCGTGCTCGGGCATTGGGACACGTGGGCCGACGATTCCCTGATCGTCGACAAGACCACGGGCCGCTTCGCCGACCCCGACAAGGTCAAACGCGTCGACCACGAGGGCACGTTCTTCAAGTCGCGCGGACCGTTCACCGTGCCCCGCTCCGCGCAAGGCCACCCCGTCCTGATCCAGGCCGGCCAGAGCGGGCGCGGCAAGCGCTTCGCCGCCAAGTGGGGCGAGCTCATTTTCACCAACTACAACAACATCGAGATCGGCAAGGCGTCCTACAAGGAGCTCAAGGAGGCCTGCGCCGCCAACGGCCGCAATCCCGACGATATGAAGATCGCCGCGCTCACCCATCCGATCGTCGCAGCGACCAAGTCCGAGGCCGAGGACAAGTTCGCCTTCATCGAGAAGCTGCCGATCGAGCAGGACTCGCTGATGCTGCTCTCGGAGGCGCTGAACTTCGATTTTGGCTCCAAGCCGCTCGACGAGCCCTTTACCGACGAGGAACTGGCGGGCATTTCCGGCCTGCAGGCCATGCGCGACCGCACGCTGCTTGCAGCCGGCAAGAAGAACCCGACCGTGCGCGAGTTCGTGGCAGCCTCCGGGCGCGGCCGCTTGCGCGCGCCATGGGTCGGTGGGCCCAAGGAGGTCGCCGACAAGTTCGAGGAGTGGTTCACGACGCCGGTGTGCGACGCCTTCGTGATCGGCGTCACCTACGTGCCGGGCGGCTACGAGGACTTCGTCAAGTTCGTCGTGCCGGAGCTCCAGCGCCGCGGCCTGTTCCGCAAGGAGTACAGCGGCGCCACGCTCCGCGAGAACCTCGGCCTGCCGCGTCCCGAGGTCGGCTCCTGGCGCTCCCGCCTCAAGTCGGCATGACACGGCGCGGCGCGATGCCTCGCGACGGCGCTCCCGCGGGGCAGCCACGCCCTTCGCGATGTGCTAGGGTCCGGCGAGCCGGCGGCGGCCGCGATCTGCGCGCGCCCGCCCTCGACGCGGCCCATCACCAGCCTTGGATGCCGTCCACCCCATGAGCGAGGTTCGCAAGTCACGCCGAGGCGCGAGCAGCGCCCCCGAGCTGCCGCGGCGGGCCTGGCAGCGCATGCTGTCGGGACGCCGGCTCGATCTGCTGGACCCCTCACCGCTCGACATCGAGATGGAGGACATCGCCCACGGCCTGGCGCGTGTCGCCAGGTGGAACGGCCAGACCCACGGCGCGCACGCCTTCTCCGTGGCGCAGCATTGCCTGCTGGTCGAGGAGATCGTCACGGCCCTGACGCCGCGCTGCCGGCGCTCCTGGCGTCTGGCCGCGCTGCTCCACGATGCGCCCGAGTACGTCATCGGCGACCTCATCAGCCCCTTCAAGACCGCCATCGGGCTCGACTACAAGGCTTTCGAGCTGCGTCTGCTCGCAGCCATTCACATTCGTTTCGGGCTCCCCGCGAACCTCGGCGAGGATGCGGCCCGCGCCATCAAGCATGCCGACCGCATCGCGGCCTATTACGAGGCCACGCGGCTGGCCGGGTTCGAGGCCGGCGAAGGCACGCGCTACTTCGGCAAGCCCCCACCGCTGCCGGTGTCGTTGGGGCGACGCCTCGAGACGCTGGCCCCGCTCTCGGCCGCCGAGGCGCAGGAGGCCTTTCTCGCCCGCTCCCGCATGCTCGGTGACGCAAAACGGGCCTGAGAGCGCCACATGGTCCGTGATGGACTCCACGCGAGTGCGCAACCGCGCCCGCGGTCCCTCGCAACCTTAATCCGCCTTGTACGTTGCTTATCGCCCCTCGAGCGTGCTCGATGTCAGCGGCGCAGCCGTCATGATTCCGGGTAGGACAATACTTCCGTGCCTGTTCAGAGGCTTAGAGTGCGCGTCAGGCGCTCGCCGGGGCTGCCCTTCGGGACCAACTCGGGGGATCGCAGCCTGCAAGGTGGGGGCATGGCCGGAGGCGCCACACGCGGGCCTTACGGCGTTCGGGGGCACTGGACCCTCGAAATGAGCAAAAGAGAATTTCCGAAATCCGCCCCATTCCAGCCTTACAGGAGGATTCGGGAGGGCGCGGAGGAAACGCATGGAACCTAACGTGAAGCTACGCAGCAGGAGCCACTCATCGACGCAGAAGCCGGCCTCGACCTTCGAGCCGAGGGACAGCGCAGGCGTCGAGATCGGCCTTGCAGCGGCCATCGTCACGGTGGAAGGCGAGGAGCCTATGATCCTCACTGTCCGCTCGGACGACGACGCACGTAATGGACCGGACCGCTTGCCGTCGGGACCATTTTCGCCACGTCACCACCGAACGCTGGAGATCGGTCTGCGGACGTGGGTGCGCGAGCAGACGAACCTGAGCCTCGGCTATTGCGAGCAGCTCTACACGTTCGGCGACCGGGGACGCCATCTGCGGCCGGGGGATGCCGATCCGCACATCGTCTCCATCGGCTACCTCGCGCTCACCCAGTCGTTCGGCGCTGCGGCCGAGGCTGCCGGCGAATGGCAGAGCTGGTACGCCTTCTTCCCCTGGGAGGACTGGCGCAAGGGCCGGCCCGAGGTGCTCGCTGAGGTGATCGAGCCGCGTCTGCGCGAATGGAGCGAACGCCCCGTCGTCGCCGGCTCGCCCGACCGCCCGGTCAGCCGCGAGGAGCGCATCCGCATCTGCTTCGGTCTCGATGGCGCGAGCTGGGACGAGGAGAAGGTGCTGGATCGCTACGAGTTGTTGTACGAGGCGGGACTGGTCGACGAGGCCCGCCGCGACGGACGCGATGCGGCCCTGGCGTGGGAGAACCTGCCCCGCCTCGGCATGCCCATGATGTTCGATCACCGACGCATCCTGGCCACGGCCATCGGCCGCCTGCGCGCCAAGATCAAGTACCGCCCCGTCGTCTTCGAGATGATGCCCGAGGATTTCACGCTCTACGAGTTGCAGAAGACGGTCGAGGCGATCCTCGGGCCGCACCTGCACAAGCAGAATTTCCGCCGGCTGGTCGAAGGCGCAGGCCTCGTCGAGCCGACGGGACAGGTGAAGACGCGCACCGGCGGGCGCCCGGCCAAGCTCTACCGTTTCCGTCGCGAGGTCATCCTCGAGCGACCGGCCCCGGGCGTGCGCGTGAAGCCCGGCGGACGCGTCGTCTGACCCGCCGGCTCGCCGACGAGGGGGCCCTAGGGTGTGATCGGTCGAGAGGGAAGCGCCCAGCGCTTCCTTCGAGAGCGTGACTCGCACCCTGCACTCAGAAGATGGTGTGATCGGTCGAGAGGGAAGCGCCCAGCGCTTCCTTCGCGAGCGCGACCCGCACGCTGCCCCCGCGATCGCACGGATCGCCGCTACTCCCAGAGCGCGGGGTCCCGCAACACGGCGACCACGGCGTCGCGGCAATGCGTCAGCAGGCGTCGCCCCTTGTCGGCATTGGCGCGGCGTGCGTCGCCGACCACGCCCGAGGGTGTGATCTCCTTGAAGCAGCGATCGCGCGCCACGAACGGCGAGATGCGTGTCGAGGCCTTGGGCCCGTAGGCCTCGGCCAGGCGGTCCGTCTTCACGGTCCCCGGCGCCACCACCATCAGCATCGACGTCTCGCCCTCGCAGGCGTGGCGCACATGGGGCTGGTCCTCGAGGATCTTGTCCATGCCGGGCGAGGAGAGCTCGAAATAGGTCGTCGAGCGCACCTTGAGCTTCGTGTCGCGCGCAAAATCGGAGAGGAAGGCGGCGAGCGGCGCCGTGTTGCCACCGTGACCATTGACGATGAGCACCCGCTTGAAGCCGTGCCGTGCCAGGCTTTTCATGAAGCAGCCGAGCAGCGCGTGATAGGTCGGGATATCCAGCGTGAAGGTGCCGCCGAAGGCCATGTGATGCTCGGCCATGCCGCACCAGAGCGTCGGCGTCACGACGATGGGCATCTCCCCCGCCACCGCCTCTGCCGCGAGGCGCGAGACCTCCTCGGCAAGGTAGGTGTCGACGCCCACCGGCAGGTGCGGGCCGTGCTGCTCGATTGAGCCGACCGGCATGATCACGACGGCGTCGGCCTTGGCCTTGGCAACCAGTTCCTCCGCCGTCATTTCCTTCCACATGACCGTTTTCGTCATCGCCTGCCTCGCTTTGCCTGTTGCCGTCGCATTCGCCAGCCCGCGCGCCCCCGCCCCCCGGTCAGATCGGGTCCCAGGTGAAGACGTCGCCCGACCGGTCGAGCGGATAGAGGAAAGGCTTCATCGCCGGCGCCATGGTCTCGGCCAGCGTCTGCGGCGTCCAGCCCTCGGCGCGATGCACGCTGCGGATGGGCCGCGACTGGCTCATCAGGAACACCTCGTTCTTGCGCACGGCGAAGATCTGGCCGCTGATCGGCGCGGAAAGCTCGCTCGTCAGGAAGACGACGACGGCGGCGATCTTGTCGGCCGTCATGGTCTTCAGGCGCTCGACGCGCGCCTTCTCATCGGGCGTCTCGGTCGGAATGGTGCCGATCATGCGGCTCCAGGCGAAGGGCGAGATGCAGTTGGAGCGCACGTTGAAGCGCGCCATGTCCAGCGCGATCGATTTGGAGAGCCCGACGATACCGAGCTTGGCCGCCGAGTAGTTCGCCTGGCCGAAGTTGCCGATGAGCCCCGACGTCGAGGTGAAATGCACGAGCGTGCCACTCTCCTGGTCGCGGAAGTAGTTGGCCGCTGCCCGCGAGACGTTGAAAGCGCCGTAGAGATGCACCTTCATGACGAGATCGAAGTCGACGTGGCTCATCTTGTGGAAGATGCGGTCGCGCAGGATGCCGGCGTTGTTCACGACCGCATCGATGCGCCCGAACGTCTTCACCGCCGTCTCGACGATGCGCGCGGCGCTGTCGGGCTCGGAGACGCTGTCGAAGCTCGCGACCGCCGTGCCGCCGGCCTTGGTAATGGTGTCGACGACCTCCTCGGCCGGGCGCTGGTCGCTGCCCTCGCCGTCCGTGGCGACGCCGAGGTCGTTGACGACGACCTTGGCGCCCTCGCGCGCGGCCATGAGCGCGATCTCGCGGCCGATGCCGCGCCCCGCTCCCGTTACGATCAGCACCTTGCCCTGCATCGCGCCCGCAGCCGTCATCCCCGTTCTCTCCCGTTATTGCGCCCCGGCCGGGCGCCACACGCGCCCGCTCCTGATTGATGCGGACAAGTCTGGCACGCCCCGGGCGGCAGGGCAATTTCGCACACGCCGCGGGGCGCTCGGCGGCGCGGCGCGCACGACCACCCGTGGCGGCCGCAAGCTCGGGTCCAGGTGATCGCCTCGCCTAGCGGCGGACCAAGCCTTGCGCCACCTCGCTCACGCGCTCCACCGTGATGCCGAAATGCTTGTAGAGGTCGCCGATCGGGGCGGAGGCGCCGAACGACGACATGCCGACGAAAACGCCGTTGCCGCCGAGCCAGCGCTCCCAGCCGAAGCCGATCGCCGCCTCGATGCCGATGCGCGGCGCCGACCCCAGGACCTTGGCGCGATAGGCTTCCTCCTGGGCGGCGAAGAGATCCCACGACGGCAGCGAGACCACGGCTGCGGCGATGCCCGACTTGGCGAGCGCTGCCGCTGCCTCCGCGGCGAGCGCCACTTCCGAGCCCGTGGCAATGAGGGTTACGTCGCGCTTGCCCGCAGGCTCGCTCAGCACATAGCCGCCGCGTGCGCAGAGGTTCTCGACCGTCGCCTCCGTGCGCAGTGTCGGCAGCCCCTGGCGCGTGAGCGCGAGCACCGACGGCGTCGCCTTGGCCTCGAGCGCGAGCTGCCAGCACTCCGCCACCTCGACCGCGTCTCCCGGCCGGAAGACGTGCAGGTTGGGCATGGCCCTGAGGCTCGCCAGATGCTCGACCGGCTGGTGCGTGGGACCGTCCTCGCCAAGCCCGATGGAATCGTGCGTCATGACGTAGATGACGCGCTGGCCCATCAGCGCCGAGAGCCGGATCGACGGCCGGCAGTAGTCGGTGAAGACGAGGAACGTGGCCCCGTAAGGCACGAGGCCGCCGTGCAGTGCCATGCCGTTCATGGCAGCCGCCATACCGTGCTCGCGCACGCCATAGTGCATGTAGTTGCCAGCGAACGCGCCGGGCTTCACAGGCGTGTGGTGCTTGGTGAGCGTCCCGTTCGAGCCGGTGAGATCGGCCGAGCCGCCGATCAGGGCGGGCACCATCGGCACGATCGCCTCGAGAACCTTCTGCGAGGACTGGCGCGTGGCGAGCTTCGGCTTCTCGCTTGCGAAGCCGGACTTGACCGCGACGATGGCCTTGGCGAGCTCGGCGCGCACCTCGGAGTCGATCGGGTCCGAGAGCCGGTGCCAGACCGCCTCACCCAGCGCCCGCGCGCGGCCGGCCCAGGCCTCCCGGACGGTCTTGCCGCGCGCGCCCGCCGCCCGCCACGCCGTCAGGATGTCGGCGGGCACCTCGAACGGCGGCGACGACCAGCCGAGATGGGCGCGCGTCGCGGCGATCTCCTCGGCGCCGAGCGGCTCGCCGTGCGTCTTCGCCGAGCCCTGCTTGTTGGGTGCGCCGTAACCGATCGTCGTGCGGCAGGCGATGAGCGTCGGCCGGTCCGAGCGCTGCGCCAGCTCGATGGCGCGGGCGACGGCCTCGTGATCGTGGCCGTCGATGCGCCGGGTGCTCCAGCCCGCCGCCTCGAAGCGCTTGAGCTGGTCCTCCGAGGTGGCGAGGCTCGTCGGACCGTCGATAGAGATCTGGTTGTCGTCGAACAGTACGATGAGCTTGGCGAGCTTCAAGTGGCCGGCCAGCGAGATCGCTTCCTGGCTGATGCCCTCCATGAGGCAGCCGTCACCCGCGATGCAGTAGGTGTAGTGATCGACGATGGCATCGCCATGGCGCGCATTGAGCAGGCGCTCCGCCAGCGCCATGCCGACGGCATTGGCGATGCCCTGCCCGAGCGGCCCCGTCGTCGTCTCGATACCGGGCGCGTGACCGTGCTCGGGATGACCGGCAGTCATCGAGCCGAGCTGGCGGAACGCCTTCAACTGATCGATCCCGACGCCCGGATAGCCCGCCAGATAGAGCAGCGAGTAGAGGAGCATCGAGCCATGTCCGGCAGAGAGAACGAAGCGGTCGCGATCGGGCCAGTCGGGGGCCGACGCGTCGAACTTGAGGAAGCGCGTGAACAGCACCGTCGCGACATCGGCCATGCCCATCGGCATGCCGGGATGGCCCGACTTGGCGCGCTCGACGGCATCCATGCTCAGCACGCGAATGGCATTGGCCATCTGGCGCGCCGCCTGCCCGCTCACCTGCCCGCTTGCATTGCTCATGCTCAATAGCTCCCATTGTCGCCCTGACGGGCGCGCGCGCAGACACGGCCCCGAAGCAGTCCTCCCGCACCGGTGGCACGGCTGAAATCGAGGTGTAATGGCTGACGCGAGACGCGTCCAGCCGAGCGATGACACGCACCACCGGCAATTGCGCGCGCGAATTCCGCAGGATGAATGGCGCAATTGGCCGCACCCGGCCCTCCACGGCCCGGTTTGCGCCTGACAGGGGCGCTCAAATCGGCTTAGTGGGAGCCAGACCGTCCGCCAAGCGCAAGGCCCCGCGATGAGCCCCAATGCCCCGCTCGAGCATGAGCATTCCCACGCGGCCATCCGCGAACGGCTGGCGACGGAGAACCGGCCCAACTACCTGCGCGACTGGGTGTACGGCGGCATCGACGGGGCTGTGACCACCTTCGCCGTGGTCGCCGGCGTCGTCGGCGCCGACCTGCACAGCAGGATCGTCATCATTCTCGGCCTCGCCAACCTGCTCGCCGACGGTTTCTCGATGGCCGCCAGCAACTACAGCGGCACCAAGACCGAAGTCGACGAGGTCAAGCGCCTGCGCGAAATCGAGCGCCGCCACATCGCGCTGGCCCCCGAAGGAGAGCGGGAAGAAATCCGCCAGATCCTGGCTCAGAAGGGGCTGTCCGGACCGGCGCTGGAGCAAGCCGTGACGGCCATCACCTCGAACGACGAGACCTGGATCAAGACCATGCTGATCGAGGAGTACGGGATGCCCCCCGTTCTGCGCTCCCCATGGCTGTCGGGTCTCAGTACGTTCGCCGCCTTCATGCTCTGCGGCGCCGTTCCCCTGCTGCCCTACGTGCTCTCCCTGCCGTCGGCGTTCGAATGGTCGAGCGCACTGGTCGGCATCGTCTTCTTCGGAATCGGCTCGACCAAGAGCCTCTGGTCGATCGATCGCTGGTGGCGGTCGGGCCTGGAAACACTGACGATCGGCATGCTCGCAGCCGGTTGCGCCTATCTCGTCGGCTACCTGCTGCGCGGCCTCGTACCGGCCTGAGCGCGTCGTCAGTCGCGGTTCGCCTGCTTTCGCGCGACCGCCTCCATGCCCTCCCGCGCCGCCGCCGAGGTGTTCTCGGCCATCGTGCGCCCGAGGCTCAGCATCTGCTCGAGCTCCGTCTGATACTGCTCGAAGGCCTTCTGGTAGAACTCGGCATAGACGGCGTAGATGTCGCCTATGGAGCGGCAATCGGCGAGTTGGCGCGCCACCGTGACATCCTCTTTGAGCCGCCGGTTCATGAAGGCCACCCACTCCGCATTCATCGTGGCGAGGCTATCGTAGAACTTGGCGTTCACGTCGGCGACCACGCGCAGCATCGGCCGCTGCATCTCCAGAACCGCGTCCAGACCCGGTGGCATCGGCGCTTCGAACAGCTCCGGTTGCCCGGCTGGCTTGCTAACCATGAGTATCCTCCTTTGAGGTGCCCTGGCCCCTAGCCGCTGCCTGGAAGGATAAGCGCAGGAGCGGGCCGGCCTGCTTGATACAAGTCAACCGATCCCCCGCAGATCCGAAATTCGCCACGCTGCGTAAACTCCTGTGACTAGGTCAGGGGTTCCGCTATGCTTCACGCTTCACCGCAACATACGGGCCGCCAACGCGCCCGTGCTGTCGTCGGCAAACAGGTGAGCATGTCCGATCTGCTGCAACGGATCGCCGATCGCGGCGACGCCGAGGCGTTCCGCAAGTTGTTCTTGACCTTCGGGCCGCGCGTCAAAGCCTACATGATGCGCCACGGCGCCGATGCGGGTAAGGCCGAGGAACTGGCCCAGGAGACGTTGCTCGTCGTCTGGCGCAAGGCCGGGCTCTACTCCGACGACAAGGGCAGCGCGGCGACATGGATCTTCACCATCGCCCGCAACCTGCGAATCGATCGGCTGCGGCGGGAGGTGCCGTTTCAGGCTCTGCCCGAAGGTCACCAGGAGGAAGCATCCTCCGAGGCCCTCCCGGACGAGGCCCTGACGGCCAGGGAACGCCAGGAGCGCGTGCGCGCCGCCCTTGCGACGCTGCCGCCCGATCAGCATGAGGTCGTGACGCTGTCCTACCTCGAAGGCCTATCCCACAGCGAGATCGCGAGCCGAACCGGCCTCGCACTCGGGACCGTCAAGTCCCGCATGCGGCTCGCCTACCAGAAGATTCGCGAGGCGGTCGAGGATCTGCAATGAGCATCACCCATCACATCGATACGTCCACGTTGATGAGCTTCGCGGCCGGCTCGCTGGGCGAGGCGCTGTCCGCAGTGACAGCGGCGCATCTCGACATGTGTGCCGCGTGCCGGGCCGAGCTGCGCCTGCTCGACGAGATCGGGTCCGCCCTTGTCGACGACTTGGCGCCGAGCCCGCTCGACAGCGCACCGCCGACCATGCAGTTGCGGCGCCTCGAAGCCGAGGTGCGCGCGGAGGCTCCCGCCGTTGCGCGCTCCGGCAGCGACGTTCCCCTGCCCTTGCAGCGCTTCATCGGCGCGCGGCTCGACGACGTCTCCTGGAGCCGCCTCGGCATCGGCGTCTGGCAGCATCGCCTGCGGTTGTCGTCGAAGGCATCGGGTGATCTGCGCCTGCTGCGTATCGCGCCGGGGCGCGCCGTGCCGGAGCATGGTCACACCGGCAACGAGATGACGCTCGTGCTCAAGGGCGCCTACAGCGATGCCCTCGGCACCTTCCGGCGGGGGGACCTCGCCGATCTCGACGAGGAGATCGAGCATCAGCCCGTGGCCGATGCGCAAGAAGGCTGCATCTGCCTCGTGGCAAGCGATGCGCCGCTGCGGTTCAAGGGCCTCATGGGACGCCTGACGCAGCCGTTCACGCGCATCTAGGATGCGCGCGCAGCCGCCAAGGCGTATGTGGAGCGGCTATGCGCTTTGCGTGTTGCCGGCGGCGTGCGACGACTCGGCGCGCGGCTGAAGCCAGAGGGCCTGCATCCAGGGAGTGGTGATGTCGTACTCCGACACGTGGCGCACGGTATGGGTTACCGGCGCGAGCAGCGGCCTCGGGCGTGAGCTCGCGCTCCAGCTGGCGCGCGACGGTTGCCAGGTCGCCGTTTCCGCGCGGTCCGCCGACGCGCTCGCCGAGCTGGCGCGCGCGACGCCGGGCATTCACGTATTCCCCCTCGACGTCACGGATCTCGCCGCGACCCGCGCGACCGCTCGCGCGATCCAGGAACGGCTCGGTCCGCTCGACCTGGCGATCCTCAACGCCGGCGTCTGGCGACCGCTCACGGTGCGCACGTTCTCCGCCGAAGCGGTCACGGAGGGCATGACGGTCAACTACCTCGGGGTCACGAACGCCCTCGACCCGCTGCTGTCGCAGATGCTCGCCGTGGGCAAGGGCCAGCTCGCGCTGATCTCCTCGGTTTCCGGCTACCGCGGCCTGCCGCGCGCGGCCGCCTACGCGCCGACGAAGGCGGCACTGATCAATCTCGCGGAGACGCTGCGCCTGGAGCTGCACGGCAGCGGCGTCGAGGTGTCGATCGTCAATCCGGGCTTCATCCGCACGCCCATGACCGACGTTAACACCTTCCCGATGCCGTTCATCATGGATGTCGACGAGGCCGCGCGGAAGATCCTTCATGGCCTCCGGCGCCGGCGGTACGAGATTGCCTTCCCATGGCCGCTCGTCGGCTTCCTGAAGTTCGCGCGCCTGCTGCCGAACGCGCTCTTCCTGCCGCTCATGCGCCGACTGACGCTGCGCAAGAGCGCGGTGTGAAGGAGCCGGGCGGCGCGCTCTGCCGCCTCACGCCTTCTCGAAGAACAGCGACAGCTCGCCGAGCCGCACGCCCCATTTGCTCATGCTTGCGCGATTGACGACGTGGCGCTCGTCCATCGCATAGAGCCGGTCGCGCAGATCGACGGACAGCGTGCGCCGCTTCGTGCGGAGCAGGAAGCGATAGCGCATCTCCACCCCCTCGTCGGTGACCCGCCCCACCGCCTGTCCGATACAGTCCGGGCAGGTCGCCGTGAAGCCGCCGTCAGGCTGCGGCAGGACACGCCACGTGCGCTGCTCGACGCGCCCGTCGTGATAGCGGAAATCCTCCTCCAGCAGGAAGACGTCCCCCTCGAAGCGACCGCGCATGTCCACCTCGAGCCGCAGCCTGGGCCGCCCACGCCGGTCCTCGAAGACGCCCCATGCCCGCGTGCGTCCCTCGAAGAAGCGCGTGAACGAGAACGGCACGGCGCTCTCCATCGTATCCTTGGCCATGGCTCAGACCTCTCTGCCGGGCGCCGCTGCGACGACCGGACCGCCCTCTGCCGGCTTGCGCAGGCGATAGAAGCCGACGTCGATGGTGCCCTTCTCGAAGCCCACCTTGCAGTAGGCGAGGTAGTAGTCCCACATGCGCCGGAACCGCTCGTCGAAGCCGAGCGCGGCAAGACGCGGCCAAGCCGCCGCGAAGCGCCGCCGCCAGGCGTCCAGCGTCAGGGCATAGCTCGCCCCGAACAACTCGACGCGCTCGAAGTGCAGACCGGCCGCCGCCGCGCGCTCCTGCATCGTGCGCTCCGTCGGCAGCATGCCGCCTGGAAAAATGAAGCGCTGGATGAAGTCGGTCTTGCGGCGGTAGGACTGGAACAGCTCCTCCGAGATGGTTATGGCCTGCACCACGGCGACGCCGCCAGGCGCCAGCCGTTCCGCCAGCACGTCGAAGTAGCGGGGCCAATTTTCCTCCCCGACCGCCTCGATCATTTCGACCGACACGACCCGGTCGAACCGGCCGCGGGTATCGCGATAGTCCTGCAAGCGCACCTCGGCGCTGGACGCGAGCCCGCTGCGCGCCAGCCGCCGCCGCGCATGCGCGGCCTGCTCCCGCGAGATGGTGATAGCGGTGACCCGCGCACCGCGCCGCGCCAGCCGCTCGGCGAGACTGCCCCAGCCGCAGCCGATCTCGAGCACGTCATGGCTCGGCGCAATCTCCAGCGCTGCCAGCAGACGCGCGTACTTCTCCTCCTGCGCCGCCTCCAGCGATACGCCCGGCGCGGTGAAGATGGCGCTCGAATAGGTCATGGTCTCGTCGAGCCACGGCGCGAAGAAGTCGTTGCCGAGGTCGTAGTGGGCGCGGATGTTGCGCCGGCTGCCGCGCCGCGTGTTCCGCCGGAAGCGATGGGCCAGGCGATCGGGCAGGCGCACCCGGAAGTGACCGCGCCCGGCCTCGGCCAGCGCTGCCTTGTTGTCGACGAAGAAGCGGAAGACGCTCTCGAGGTCCGGCGTGTCGAAATCGCCGCTCATGTAGCTTTCCGCGAAGCCGATGGGCCCCCGGAGAAGGGACTTCGCCAGCAATCCCGAGCGACGCACGACGAGTTCGGCCTCGGCGCCGCCGCCTGGACCGAAGACGCCGCACGCGCCAGACGGCAGGGTGATCGTGACCCGCCCCCGCGCCAGCCGCGACAGCGCGGCACCCAGCAGCTTCAGCACCACCCTGTCACGCGCTTCCCGCAGCCCCGTGCGGCGCGGCAGTCGCCGCCCTTCGACAAGTTCGGGCTCGTGCATATCTCAGACCTGGCTCCCCGATGACGATATGGAAACGGAATAGCGCGGCGACCTATGGCGCCGGACAATCGGCACGCCCTTCCACCAGAGCTTCGCGGCCTCTAGGTGGATGGCCCCCATGACCTTGAACGTCAGCGAGGGATGGCGCACCAGCGCACGCGCCAGCGTGCCGGTCGTCAACGGCTCGCCGGCGGCAGTGAAATGGGTCTTGATCAGCGGCCCCGCCTCATCGCTGAACGCGACGCCGACGGTGAGCGAGCGATCGGGCACGGTGAAGCGGAACTGATAGCGCCCGCGGCCTGCGGCGAAGGGCGACACGAACAGCTCCTTGGCGCACCGCTGCGCACCGATGTCCCCCGTCTCGGCGACGGGGATGACGTAGCTCTTACGCTCCGAGAACGTGTTGTTCACCTCCCAGACCATGCAGCGCGGACGTCCGTCGGCATCGAGCCCGTAGTAGACGGTCAACGGGTTGAAGACGTAGCCGAGCACGCGGGGATAGCAGAGCGCCATGATGCGCAGCCGCTCGCTCGCGACGCCGGCCTCGCTCATGATGGCCCGCACGTGCTCGGCTAGTGGCCGCCCGTCGCCGGGGCCGTGGTCGCGGTCATGAAAGCTCGCGAGATTGGCGCGGTTCACCGAGAAGCCGCGCACGGACTGCTCGAGCTCGTCGAGCCGGTCCAGGTCCAGCAGCAGCGAAAATACGCGGTAGGAGAGCGCGTGCGGCTCCGGCCGCAGCCGCTTGTGAACCACCGTCCCCGCATAGAGCATGCCGGCGGGCGTCGTCATACGACCTCCTCGGCGACAACCGGGCGGGTGGCGCCCGAGAGGACGTGAATGCGACCCGACGGCGCCGCCACCTGCCAGGGCCGCTCCACGCCGCCGAGCGCCTCGGCGACGGCGAGCCCCGCCTGCAGACCGTCCTCGTGGAACCCCGCGCCGAAATAGCTGCCGCAGAACCACGTGCGGCGGCGGCCCTGCAGCACCCACAGCCGCTTCTGCGCCCGCATAGCCGCCTGATCGAACAGCGGGTGCGCGTAGGACATCGTCCGGATCACGTGGCGCGCGGCGAGCGGCACCATCGGATTGAGAGAAACGAAATAGTTCTGGCCGGTGGCCAGCGGCTGCAGGCTGTTCATCCAGTAGGTGACCGACGGCGCGGTATCGCCAATCTGGCGGCGCCCGATGAAGTTCCAGCTCGCCCACAGGCCGCGACGGCGCGGCATGGCGGCCGCGTCGGTGTGCAGCACCGCCTCGTTCTCGGTGTAGCGGAAGGGCGACAGCAGATCACGCTCGGTGCCGTCGGCATCGCCAATGAGGCCGAGCGCGGTATCGGCGTGGGTCGCCAGCACGCAATGATCGAAGATCTCCGACGGCCCTCCGGCGAGCCGCACCGTCACGCCGCGCGGGTGGCGCTCGATGCCCGTCACAGACGCGCCCAGGCGAACCTGCCCGGGAAAGTCCGCCAGCAGGCGCACGACGTAGGCGCGGCTGCCGCCGACCACGGTGCGCCATTGCGGCCGCCCGCGCACCTGGAGCAAGCCATGATTGGCGAAGAAGCGCGTGAAAGCCGCGAGCGGGTAGGTGAGCATCGCCGAGGGCGTCGCCGACCAGATGGCGGCGGCCATCGGCAGGATGTGATGGTCGCGGAACTCTGGACTGAAACCGCGCTCGTGGAGAAATGCGCCGAGACTGATCTCCTCGCCGCTCTCGCAGGCGATCGCGCGCGCCTCGCGAAAGAAGCGCAGCGTATCGGCCAGCACCCGCCAGTGACCGGGCCGCGCGAGGTTGGCCGGCTGACCGAAGAACCCTCTGGCGCTGCCGGCGTACTCGTAGGCGCCGCCGTCGAGCGACACGGAGAACGTCATGGCGGTCGGCGCCGTTTCGACGCCGAGGTGGGCAAAGAGTGCCACGAGGTTGGGATAGGCCGGCGGGTTGTAGACGATGAAGCCGGTGTCGACGGGCACGCCCCCCTCCGGGGCGTCCACTTCGATCGTATGAGAATGGCCGCCGGGGCGCGCCTCGCGCTCGAACAGCGTGACATCGTGGCGGCGGGACAGCAACCACGCTGCCCCGAGCCCCGAAATGCCCGCGCCGACGACGGCGATCCTCAACGTCATATCGTCACCGATCCCTTCCTTCTCGCCTGTCTTACGGCACGCGAGAAGGTCCGGATCACAGGCGACGGCCGCGCCTCACAGCCGGAACGCGGCCCGTTCCTGCGCATCGAGCTGCTCCACCAGCCCCATCTCCCAGGCCAGATATTGCCGTGCGGCCTCCGGATCGCCTTCGTGACGACGATGCGTGTGGAAGACGAAGTCGATCCGCTCGCTATCCGCCGGCACGTCGGGCGACGCATCGACCGCATTGCCCGCCCCCTGCCAGCCGCGCAGGCCACCCGCGAGCATGCGCACGGCGCCGACCCCGGCCTCGGCGAGATCGACGGCGGCCAGACGTGCCAGACCGGTATCGTCCACGACGAGCACCACCGTCTTCGCCCCCGCCGCCGCCTTGGCGAGATGCGGCCGGATCGACCAGCGCGAGCCCGGCACATGCCCCGCCCGATAGGCCGCGCTCGCGCGCAGATCCAGACAGGTCACGCTGCCGGCGGCGAGCCCCGCCTTCAGGTCGGCAGGCGAAATCTCCGCCACGACAGGCAGCACGCCCGGCGCCACGGGGTCGCGCGGCGTCATGCCGATCGCGGCCGACGTGCCGCCCTCGAGCACGTGGACATCGTGACCGAGCTGGCGCAGCCACGCCCCGACGACCGGCGCCCGCACGCCTTCGCTATCGAGCAGCACGATGCGGGCGTTGCGCACGGCGATCCATTGATCCGTCGCCTGGATGAGCTGCCCACCGGGGGCATGGATGGCGCCCGGAAGCGAGCCGGCCTGGAACTCCTCCGCGGTCCTGACGTCGATCAGGCAGGTGGTGCGCTCGGTATCGGCGAGCCACTCGAGCACCTTGGCGGCGGTGACGCCCGGCACGCCGAAGCGCGCGGCCGTCGCCTTGGCGCGGGCACGGGCGGCGGCGAGCTTCTCCCCCTGCGGCGGGGCGGGATAGATGCGGTCCGCTCCCTTTTCGACCTCGAGGCCGGCGAGGAACCAGCCCTGGGTGCCGTTCTCCAGCGCATAGACCGGGTTCGTCACGCCGACCATGCGCAAGGTCTCGGCCCCGATGATGGAGCGCGTCCGGCCGGCGCAGTTGACGACGATCGGCACAGTCGGATCGGCGACGATCTCGTCGATCCTGAGCGCCAGCTCACCGTTGGGGCAGCAGATGCTGCCGGGGATCGTAAAGCGCTTGTGCTCGGCGATCGGCCGGCCATCCACGAGCACGACCTTCTCGCCCCGCGCACGCATGGCGTTGAAGTCGGTCGCGGAGATGCGCGGCGTGTGCCGCTCGTGCTCGACCAGCTCGCCGAACGTCTTCGACGGCACGTTGACACCGGCATAGAGGGTGTAGCCTGCCGCCTTCCAGCCGACAGTGCCGCCCGCGAGCACGGACACATCCGAGTAGCCGAGCGCCTGCGCCCGCGCCGCCGCCTTCTCGGCCATGCCGTCGCCGCCGTCGCACAGCACGAGCGGAACGTTGGTCCGCGGCACCAGGCGCTCGATGTCGAGCTCGAAGCGGCTGTAGGGGATCGGCACGGCGAACAGCAGATGGCCGTCGGCGCACGGTCCGGGCTCCTGCACGTCGATGAGCGCCATCTCCCCCGGTTCGGCCAGTCGTGTCTTCAGCGTCTTGGCGTCGATCGTCCTCGTCATGCACTTTCTCCGGAGGGCGGCCCCTGCTGCAGGGCCGCGGTTGCCAATTCGGGTAACCGGCCCGCGTCGCGGGCTGCCGCGGCACGCGGGGCCGGCGTGGTCAGATCATGCCGAGCGTGCGCAGCGCCTTGAAGTGGGCGATGGTCTCGGCCGTGCCGGAGTCCAGTGTCGTGGCGGGAACCGGTCCGATGATGCGCTTGAGCGGGGCATTGTCGTAGGCGGTCTCCGGCGACGGACGCACGACGCTGCCGAGCGTGATGCGCGCGTCCGGCACGGCGGCCTTAATGGCCGCCACCACATCGACCATGGTCTGCGTGTCGGTGGTGATGTCGGAGACGACCGCGCCTTCGAATGGCGTCAGCGCAGCCTTGACGAACGCCTCGCCGACGTCGCGGCCGAGCTGGAACACCGTCCGCGACGACCACGGGATCTCGTAGGCCTCGCCGAGCGCGGCGGCGCGCATGGCGAGCGTCGCCACCGCCGTCTCTCCGCCATCGCGGCCGACGCCATAGACGACGACAGGGCGCAGGCCGAGCGAGGCGAGACCGTGATCCTCGGCGTAGAAGCGGGCGATCTCCTCACCGGCCGCCTTGGTGGCGCCGTAGAGGTTGGCCACGCGGTTGTGCTCGCCGCGCGGCTTGGCGGCGGCCGAGCTGGTGTAGATGACGCGCGCCACGCCATGACGGCGCGCCGCCTCGAACACGTGCGTATGCCCGAGCAGGTTGACGCGGACGCCGGCCAGGGGATCGGCCCGGCAGGTCGGG
Source organism: Hyphomicrobiaceae bacterium (assembly GCA_041397725.1). GTDB lineage: Bacteria > Pseudomonadota > Alphaproteobacteria > Rhizobiales > Hyphomicrobiaceae > JAGRKR01. Next base: position 490,501 of record JAWKVZ010000001.1, read on the forward strand.
ATCAGCAGGCCCGCCAGATGAATGATGGCCTCGGGCCGGGTCTCGGCGACCAGGTCGAGCACGGCGCCGGCGTCCGTGATATCGGCGCCGACCCAGCGCACACCCGAGATCGTCTCGCCACGAAGGACCAACGCCAGGCGGCGCGGGTCCGCGGCGAGGTCCAGCGCCACCACCTCCCGCCCTTCGGCCCGCAGGCGACGGATGATCCAAGCGCCGAGAAACCCCGAGGCTCCCGTGACGAGAACAGTGCCGCTTGCCGCCATATGTCGCGCGTCTCCAGCTTCATCTTCACCGGCGAGACGCCTTGTCTCGCGAATTGAAACGGAGTTTATCATGGCTTCCGACCACATCAATCGGGCACCGGAACGCGCGTGCCCAGCCTGGAGAGGACCCCGAGTCATGCCCAAGACGAACGAACTCGTCGTCAACGCCCTGATCGAGGGCGGCGTCCAGCGCGCCTTCACGCTGCCTGGCCTCGGCATCTCCTGGTCGCTCCCTGCCTTCAAGGCCCGCGAGAAGGACCTCGACGTCGTCCTGACCCGCAGCGAATGGATCGGCTCGATCATGGCGCAGGTCACGGGTCGTCTGACCGGGCGGCCGGCCGCCCTCATGGGCCAGGGCGCGTGGATGCAGAGCATCGGCTCGATCGGCATCCTCGAGGCGCACTTCTCCGGCAGCCCCATGGTGGTGCTGACCGAGACCTCCGACTACGACGGCTACAATCAGATGGGCGTCTACCAGACGGCCACGGGCGACTACGGTGGCACCGACGTGATGGCCGCGCTCAAGCCGATCACCAAGTACTGCACCTTCGCCACCGCGCCGCAGGAGGCGGTCTACGGCGTGCAGATGGCCATCAAGCACGCGACGCTGCCGCGACAGGGACCGGCCGCCGTCGTGATGAAGACGACCATCATCCGCCAGGAGGTCGATGGTCCGCTCAAGCCGCAGCTCTACCCGAGCGCGGGCTATCATCGCTATACGCCGCCGCGACCCGACGAGGGCGCCGTCGCCAGGCTGGCCGAGATGCTGGCCAAGGCCGAGCGCCCGTGCATCATCGCCGGCATGGGTGTGATGTCCGTGAAGGGCGGCGCCCGCTTGCAGGCGCTCGCCGAAGCAGCCGGCATCATGGTCGCCACCAGCTACAACGCCAAGGGTGTGGTCGCCGAGACTTCGCCGGTCGCCGTCGGCATGCTCGGCAATTGGGGCATGCCCACCGCCAATCGCGCCGTCGCGGCGGCTGACCTGATCCTGATGCTCGGCGCCAGCATGGGCCCGGACTACACCCGCTTCCGCGATCCCGAGATGATCCGCCCGGGCGACCAGACGCTGGTGCAGGTGGACATCGACCCGCGCAACGCCGGCTGGGTCTACCCGGTCGACCTCGCCATCACCGGCGATTGCGGCGACGTCATCGACATGCTCGCGAAGCACAAGCTCGGTCAGGGCCAGAAGGCGAAGCGCACCAAGGCGATCGCCGCCCTCAAGGAGCGGACGGGATACGACAGTCTGCCCGACATCAAGGCGGCCCAGGGCACCGTCCATTACGCCGACATCGTGCGTGCCGTGCAGGGCTTCCTCGGCCCCAAGGACATGATCACGCTCGATGCCGGCACCAACCGCATCTGGCCGACCTTCGGCTTGCGCATGCCCTACCCCGAGCAGCTTCTCGTGGCCGGCGGCACCGGCGTCATGGGCTGGGGCGCGCCGGCGGCCGTCGCGGCCAAGATGGTGCTGCCGGAGCGGCGGCTGACCTGCCTCGCGGGCGATGGCGGCTTCATGATGACCATGCAGGTGATCTCGACAGCCGTGCAGCGCGGCGTCGACTGCGTCTTCCTCGTCGCCAACAACGCGGGGCTCGGCATGGTCCGCGACAATCTCGGCGAGAACCGCATCGCCTGCGACTTCAACGAGGTGGATTTCGCAGCGGTCTCGGAGGGCCTCGGCGGCAAGGGCCTGAAGGTCTACCACCCCGGCGAGATCCGCGATGCGCTCGAGGAGGCCCACAAGATGGGCGGTCCCGTCGTCATCGATGCCAAGGTGGACCCGGTCGCCAGCCACAAGGAGGCTTCCGACTTCGCGCCGCTGCGCTGAGCCGCCGGTCGGCACGCCCGCGCCGGGGTTCCGCCGGCGCGGCGCGCTGGATCAACCGACGATGGGTTGAGCCTAGCCCCCGTTCGCTGGCATAGTGGGACCACGTCGGACAACAACGAAACACAAAGCTGAGAGTGAAGGAGGGAGTTCCCATGCAGGCCAAGAGCAGGACGGCTATCGTCCTGGCAGCAGCTGTCGGCGGCGCAATGATGCTCGCCAGTGCGGCGCCAGCGCTGGCGCAGACCCCGAAGCGGGGCGGCACCCTCGTGATCGGCTACCACGACACGCCGCCTCACCTCAATCCAGGCGTCCAATCAGGTCTCGCACTGCAGTTCCCGGGGTCGCAGCTTTTCGCCTCGCCGCTGACGATGGACGACAAGTGGCAGCCGAAGCCCTATCTCGCCGAGAGCTGGCAGTCGTCGGCCGACGGTCTGTCGCTGACCCTGAAGCTGCGCAAGGATGCGAAATTCCACGACGGCAAGCCGATCACCTCGGCCGACGTCGCCTTCTCGATCGAGGTGATCAAGAAGACGCATCCCTTCAAGCCCATGTTCGGCCCGGTGACGTCCGTCGAGACGCCCGACGCCCATACCGCCGTGATCCGCTTCAGCGCACCGCATCCCGCCGCGCTCGTGGCGCTCAGCACGCCGGCGCTCTGCCCGATCATGCCGAAGCACGTCTATGGCGACATCCTCAAGGACCTCGCCGCGGCCCGCAAGCATCCGGCCAACCGCGCGCCTGTCGGCTCCGGTCCCTTCAAGCTCGTCGAGTTCAAGCCGGGCGAGCATGTAATCTTCGAGCGCTTCGACGGCTTCTTTCTCAAGGGCAAGCCCTATCTCGATCGCGTCATCATCAAGTACAACAAGGACCCGAACAGCCTGGCGCTCGGCCTCGAGCGCGGCGACATCCACCTGCGCCCCTATGACAACCACGCGCGCATCCTGAAGCGCCTCGGCGCCAAGCCGCACCTGGTGCTCACCAAGAAGGGTCACGAGGGCGCCGGACCGCTCGCCTGGCTGGCCTTCAACCTCAAGCACCCCATCCTCAAGGACAAGCGCGTCCGTCACGCCATCGCCATGGCGATCGACAAGGACTTCATCATCAAGAAGCTGCACTCGGGCTACTCGACGCGCGCCTACGGCCCCCTCGCCATCGGCAGTCCGTTCGAGGACAAGAGCCCGCAGAAGTTCGACCTCGACCTCGCCAAGGCCAACAAGATGCTGGACGAGGCCGGCCACAAGCGCGGCGCCGACGGCACGCGCTTCAAGATCAGGCTCGACACGCTGCTCTCCCAGCGCGACGTGGCGGAGTACCTGAAGCCGCAGCTCAAGAAGGTCGGCATCGACGTCGAGTTGCGCATCCCGCCGGACTTGCCGACCTGGATGCGTTGGGTCGGCGGGCACGAGTTCGACATGACCATGGACGTGGTGTTCACGTGGGGCGACCCGGTCATCGGCGTGCACCGCACCTACCTGACCTCCAACATCCGCAAGGGCCTCATCTGGTCGAATACGCAGAGCTACTCCAACGCCGAGGCCGACAAGCTCATGGCCGCAGGCAGCAAGGAGATGGACGCGGCCAAGCGCAAGGCGATCTACCTGCAGTTCCAGAAGCGCATCACCGACGACATGCCCGTGCACTTCATGTACTCGCCGCCCTACCACCTCATCTATAACAAGAAGGTGCAGAACCCGCCGCTGACGGTCTGGGGCATCATCGCACCACTGCACGAGGTGTGGCTCAAGGACTGAGGCGACCGGAGGCGCAAGCCCGCACATCATGGTCGCTTCCGGGCGCACGGCCCGGGAGCGACCGCAGCCGTTTCTCCGAACGATAGCGAGTGAGCATGCGTATCGCCGGCCTCATTGTGAAGCGGCTCTTCTACGCAGCAGCGCTGGTGCTCGCCGTGCTCGTGCTGAATTTCCTGCTCATCCAGCTGGCGCCCGGCGATCCCGCCGACTTCATCGCCGGCCAGATGGGCGGCGTCACCCAGGAGATCCTCGAGTCCATCCGCAAGGACTACGGCCTCGACCGACCACTGCTCGAACAGCTCTGGATCTATCTCAAGCGCGCAGCGACCGGCGACCTCGGCTACTCCTATTACTTCAACTCGCCCGTGGTCACCCTCGTCGTCTCCCGCATCCCCGCGACCATCCTGCTGATCCTGTCCGCGACCGTCATCGCCCTCGTGCTCGGCACCTGGATGGGCGTGATGGCCGCCCGCCGGCCAGAGAGCTGGTTCTCGAGCCTGCTGACCGTCTTTGCCCTCGTCGGCTATTCCGCGCCGGCCTTCTGGACCGGCATGATGCTGATCATCCTGCTAGCGTCCGTCATCCCCATCTTTCCCGTTTCGGGCATGTACGACATCACGCTGAAGACGGGTCCGCTCGGCCATGCGGTCGACGTCGCGCACCACCTGGTCCTGCCGTCGCTGACGCTCGGCATCATCTACATCGCCCAGTATGCACGACTGTCCCGCGCCAGCATGCTCGAGGTGCTCAGCGCCGATTACGTGCGCACCGCCCGCGCGAAGGGGCTGAGCGAGCGCGTGGTCGTCTTCAAGCACGCGCTCCGCAACGCCATCCTGCCGGTCATCACCGTCACCGGTCTGCATTTCGGACACCTGCTCTCCGGCGCCGTGCTGGTCGAAAGCGTGTTCAACTGGCCCGGGCTCGGCACCCTCGCCTACGACTCGATCCTGCGGCGCGACTACACGACCATCCTCGGCCTGCTCTTCTTCGCCTCGCTGATGGTCGTCGCCGCCAACCTCGTCACCGATCTCTGCTACCGCCTCGCCGACCCGCGCATCAAATCGAGCCGAGGCTAGAAGGACCGCCATGAGCGACAAGACCACCGCCCCAGGCCACGCAGAGATCACCCCGCCGCAAGCGAGCAGCCCGACGCGCGAGGCGCTCGCCATGTTCGTGCGCAACCGCGCCGCAGTGCTGGGCCTGCTGCTGCTCGCATTCGTCATCGGCGCGACCTTCGCTGGCCCCTTCCTCTATCGCGTCGATCCGTTCGCCGTCGTCGGCGCGCCGTTCACCGCACCCGGCGATGACATGGACGTGCCGCTCGGCACCGACCATATCGGCCGCGACATCCTCGCCGGTCTCATCAAGGGCGGCGGCCCGACGCTCGCCGTCGGCCTCTCGGCAGCGCTCATCACCGTCTTCATCGGCGTCCTCGTGGGCGCGCTCTCGGGCTATTACGGCGGCTTTGTCGACGAGGCGCTGATGCGCTTCACGGAGTTTTTCCAGGTGTTGCCGCCGCTCATCCTGGCCATGGTGCTGGTCGCCATCTTCACCCCATCGCTGGCGACCATCGCCATCGCCATCGGCGTGGTGAGCTGGCCGGCGACGGCGCGCCTGACCCGCGCCGAGTTCCTCAAGATCCGCGAGCTCGAGTATGTCAAGGCCGCCCGCACCATCGGCGCCAACGACAAGCGCATCATCTGGCGCGTGATCCTGCCGAACGCGCTTCCACCCCTCATCGTCTCGGCGACCCTCGTGGTCGGCGTCGCCATCCTGTTCGAGGCCGGCCTCTCCTTCCTCGGCCTCGGCGATCCCAACGTCATGAGCTGGGGCCTCATGATCGGCTCGAGCCGCCAGTACATCCTCGACGCCTGGTGGTCGATTACATTCCCCGGCCTCGCCATCTTCCTGACCGTGCTGAGCGTCAGCCTCATCGGGGACGGCCTCAACGACGCCCTCAATCCGCGCCTGCGGGAGCGCTAGGCCGATGACGGCAGCGACACCTGCACGCCCCCTGCTCGAGGTCGACAACCTCTCTGTCGAGTTCACGACGCGCCGCGGCGTCATCCGCGTTCTCGACCACGTCAGCTTCCAGCTCACGCCCGGCGCAACGCTCGGTATCGTCGGCGAGTCCGGCTGCGGCAAGTCCATGACGGCGCTCGCCATCATGCGGCTGGTGCCGCCGCCGCATGGACGCATCGCCGGCGGCGCGGTGCGGCTCGAGGGCGAGGACGTCGTGCAGGCGAGCGATGTCCGCCTGCGACAGATCCGCGGCAAGGAGATCTCCATGATCTTCCAGGAGCCGATGACCTCGCTCAATCCCGTCTTCACGGTCGGCGACCAGATCGCGGAGGCCGTGATGCTGCACGAAGGCCTCTCGCGCAAGGACGCGCACGACCGCGCCACCGAGATGCTCAAGGCCGTGCACGTGCCGGCGCCCGAGCGCCGCGTCAACGAGTACCCGCATCAGCTTTCCGGCGGCATGCGCCAGCGCGCGATGATCGCCATGGCGCTCGCCTGCCGTCCGAAGGTGCTGATCGCCGACGAGCCCACCACCGCCCTCGACGTCACCGTGCAGGCACAGGTGTTCGACCTTCTCGCCGAGCTGCAGGAGACGACCGGCACCGCCATCATCCTGATCACCCACGACATGGGCGCCATCGCCGAAATGTGCGACCGGGTCGTGGTCATGTACGCCGGCCGGCGCATCGAGGAAGGACCGGTGGAGACGATCCTCGGCGCACCCTCGCACCCCTATACGCAAGGCCTCCTCGCCTGCCGGCCGGAACTGGTGATCGGCCGCGTCGGTGCCAACCGCCGGCTCGAGGAGATCCCAGGCGTGGTGCCGCCGCTCGACCGCATCGGCGCCGGCTGCGGCTTTGCCGACCGCTGCAAGCACGCGCACGATCGCTGCGCGACGCGCCCGCCGATCCGCGCGGTGGGCAACGACCACGCGGTCGCCTGCTGGCTGTCCGACACCGCCGGCCACCTCCCGGAGGCGCGCGCATGACCGATGCCCCCCTGCTCGAGGTCGAGAACCTCAAGGTGCATTTTCCCCTGCGCAAGAGCTTGCTCGGCGGCGTCACGCGCAAGGTGCACGCCGTCGACGGCGTCTCGTTCAGCCTGCCGGCGGGCCGCACCTTCGGGCTCGTCGGCGAGTCGGGCTCCGGCAAGACGACAACCGCCTTCGCGCTGGTGCGCCTGGTCGAGCCGACGGACGGCACCGTGAAGCTGCTCGGCGAGGACATCACGCACCGCAGCGGCAAGAACCTGCTGCCGCTGCGCCGCATGGTCCAGATGATCTTCCAGGACCCTTACTCCTCCCTCAATCCGCGGCTGCGGGCTGGCGCCATCGTGGAGGAGCCGCTGGAGCTGATGGGCATCGGCACGCGCGAGGAGCGACGCCAGCGCGCCGAGGAGTTGTTCGGACTGGTGGGGCTGCGCCGCGATCAGCTCGATCTTTTTCCGCACCAGTTCTCGGGCGGCCAGCGCCAGCGGATCGGCATCGCCCGTGCGCTCGCAGGCAACCCCAAGCTCATCGTCTGTGACGAGCCCGTATCCGCGCTCGATGTCGCCATCCAGGCGCAGATCCTCAATCTCCTGACAGAACTCCAGCAGGAGCTCGGCCTCGCCTACCTCTTCATCTCCCACGATCTCGGCGTCGTGCAGTATCTGTGCGACGAGATCGCGGTCATGTATCTCGGCCGCATCGTCGAGCAGGCGCCGCGCGCTGCACTGTTCGCCAATCCCCTGCATCCCTACACCTGGGCGCTGTTCGAGGCGGTCCCGCGGCTCGAGCGGCGGCGACAACCGGGGCGCCGGCGCAGCCGTCTGGAGGGCGACCCGCCGAGCCCCATCGACCTGCCGAAGGGATGCCGGTTCGCCGGCCGCTGCCGGTTCGCCGAGGCGCGCTGCCACGACCAGGAGCCGCAATTGCGCGCCACCGGCGACGGTCATCTGGTCGCCTGCCACATCGTCGGTGACGACGGCCGGGTGCCTCACCGTCCGGCAACGCTCTGAGGTCCGCGTTGCGGAGGATTTCAGCCTGCCCGCCTGGAAAGCAGGCGCCAACACTCAGTCTGCACACCAACTTTACGCCCGAACCACGCCCGCTCATCCGCCCGCTCCCCGGCGCTTAGCCCGCGGCCGAGTGTGCCAATAAGGTCACGGAGCATGTCATCGCATGGCAAATGATGCTGCCGGCACCTTGTTTCCCACAGTTACCGAACCATGTTTATTTCAATTCACCGCGGGTTCCCGATCGGTAGTCTTTCTTGTAGAGTACAAAACAGCATTGGCGGCGGCATGATTTCGAACTGGTGGTGGGGGTGTTGATGCACTGGCGCTCTACGTGCCTTGTCACGGCTGGCCTGTTGCTCTGGAGCGTCGCTCCGTCCGGAGCCAGCGACGTACGCCTGGATGCGGCCTGCAAAGCCAACACGCCCAGCGAACGGACGGTTTCGTGCGACCTGCGGGCAAGCGAGCCACTCGCCTTCAAAGCCGTCAAGGTCCGTTACGGCTCCGGCAAGAAGAGCCTCACGGGCACGCGGTTCACGTCGTTCGACCACACGAAGCAATCGACCGCGTGGCTGTTCTTGATCGACAACAGCGATTCACGACGCGCCCGGACAGTCCAGAAATCCGTAGAAGTCGTGATGAAACTCGCGGAAAAGCGCGAAGGCAAACGCCAGTTCGGCTTGGCGATCTTCAGCGACAAGCTCACCGTGCTTGCACCATTGTCCGCGACCAAGGAGACGTTCGACGAGGAGGCCGGCAAGATAAAGGCCGCCGGCAGCGCCACCGAACTCTACCGCTCGGTCAAGGACGCGATCGAGCTGATGGGCAAGGAAGCGGCCGACCGCAAGGCCGTCGTGGTCATCTCCGACGGCAAGGCCGAGGATCGCGCCTATACGCACGAGCAGGTCGTCGCCGCCGCCAAGAAGCACGGCGTCACCATCTACGGCATCGGCTACGCCGAGCGGGCGTCGGACTTCCCGCATCTGCAGGTCCTGCGCCGCATGGCCGAGGAGACCGGCGGCAGCTACGTGCAGGCCAGCATCTCGACCAAGGAGTTGCCCGAAGACTATTTCGACAAGTTCTTCGGCTACGTGGAGAACGGCGGCCGCCTCCAGATTCCCCTCAATGACCTCGAGGGCAAGCAGGAGTTCGAGATCACCGCCGAGCTGGACGACGGGCGGACGGCATCGAGCCGCTATGCCATGACCGTTCCGGCCCGGCCCGCCGCCAAGCCCGACTCCCCGCAGGCGAAGCCCAAACCGGGCACCGATCCCAAGCGGGAGACGGACCCCAAGCCGGCCTCCGTGACGCCCAAGTCGACGACCGAGGAGGCCGAGCCTCCCAAGTCGTTCGTCGGCAAGCTGCTGGATGCCGCCAAGAAGAACCGCGTCGCCGCCGGCGTCGCCGGCGCCGGCATCCTGACGCTGCTGCTCGGCGGCATCGTGCTGATGCTGCGATCGCGGGAGCCGGAGACGCCCAACCGCGTCAGCACCGTCGTCACCGCACCCAGCATGGCCCCGACCGACCCCTCGCAGATCGTCTACGGCTGGCTGGAGTTCCTCGATGCCGGCTCGACCAAGGTGCCGATCACATCGACGACCGTCCGCATCGGGCGGCACAAGGACAACGACGTGCAGATAGCGAACAATTCAGTGCACAGACGCCATGCTATCATGCACATGACTCCGGAAAAGAAGTTCATTGTCCAGAACCTCGGCACGAAGAACGGTGTCTATGTCAACAGCACGCGGCACGAGCAGACCGAGTTGCTCGACGGCGATCTCATCGAGCTCGGGGAGGTTCGCCTTCGCTTCGTCATCAATCCTGTCGCGCGGGCCTGACCCCCGGTCCGCACTCCGGGCGCCGAGACGAGCGCCCTCCCGGTCAGGGCTCGCCGGGACCATGACCCGAGCCATGCCGCCAGCGCCGAGGGCGGCACTCGACAAACGCTTCGAACGAGGAAAGGGTTAAGACCATGTCGCATACCGAAGGCGGTTCCAGCAAGGACGGCGACGAGAAGACCCGTATCGTGCAACGCCCCGATCAGGTGAGCATGACCGATCCCGGCAATGCGCCAGGCAAGCCGGCCGGCGGTGGTGTCGCGGGCACGGCCAAGATGCCGGGCGGCAGCGGCAAGGTCGTCGGCGTGGCCGGAGCGGCGCAAGGTGTGCGCCTGCCGGGCTTCGCCGGTGCGACACAGCAGATGTCGCCCTCCGAGGGCGCGGCGCCTCCGCCGCCGATCGCAGGCGCGAGCGCGGGTGCCAGTGGCGGCGGCGGCGGGCAGGTCACCCAGCTCGTGCTGCACGGCAGCTCGGACTCCGGCGCCGACAAGACCGATCCGGTGGTCGGCTGGCTGGTGGTCATGAAGGGACCGGGCCGCGGCAAGTTCCGCCCCGTGTTCTATGGCCAGAACAGCATCGGCCGCGCCCCGAACCAGCGCATCAGCATCGACTTCGGTGATGGCGGCATCTCCCGCGAGGATCATGCCTTCATCATCTACGACGAGGTGCAGCGCAAGTTCTTCGTCAAGGACAACGGCAAGCGGAACATCGTCCGCTGCAACGGCGCCCCCGTCATGATCCCGACCGAGCTCAAGACCGGCGACCAGCTCTCGATCGGCGAGACGACGCTCAGGTTCGTGCCCTTCTGCGGGCCGGATTTCGATTGGCTGGACGAGACGGGCAAGAATGCAACCTAAGATCCACGCGGCTGTTCACTCCATCCAGGGATCGCGCTCGTATCAGGAAGATTCGAGCGCGATCTGGCGCGCCCCCGGAGACTATGACGACGAAAGTCAACGGCCCATCCTGGCGGTCGTATCCGATGGCATGGGTGGGCACGTGTCGGGCGAAGTCGCGAGCCGCATCGCCTGCGAGACCTTCGTCAGCACGTTCGCCAACTCGAACGGACGCATTCCCGATCGCCTGCGCCTCTCGCTCGACACCTGCAATCAGGCCATCAAGGCCGCCATCGCCGAAAAGCCCGAATTCGCCGGCATGGGCTGCACGCTGGTCGCGGCCTACATCGACGACAGCGGTCTGTGGCACGTCAGCGTCGGCGACTCGCTTCTGCTGATGCTTCGCACACGCGTCCTGCATCGCCTCAACGACAACCATTCCTTCGGTGCAGTCCTCGATCAGCAGGCCGAGGCCGGCCTCATCAGTCACGAGGACGCCCTCAACAACCCCCGCCGCAACAGCCTGCGATCCGCCCTTACCGGCGACAAGATCGCGCTCGTCGACCTGCCGAGCGAGCCGAGCAGGATCGAGAAGAACGACTGGCTGATCCTGGCGAGCGACGGCCTGGATACGCTCAACGGCCACGAGATCGCCGATGTCGTCGTCGAGCACGACGGCAGCTCTCCCGAGGCGATCACCAAAGCGCTGCTGACATCGGTCGAGGCCCACGGGCTTCCCAATCAGGACAACACCACCGTTCTCGCCCTGCGCATCGTCGACGGCGCACAGGAGGGCGATCCGACCATCACTCTGCACCGGCCCCCGCGCCGCGCCGCGCCACCGCCGGCCGCTGCCGACCAGACGCAGGCGATCGACCGCGCCGCACCGGCGGCGACCGTGGCGCTCTCGCCGCCGGCGCCACGCCGACGCTCGCCTCTCACCCTGCCGTTGTTGTTCTTCATCGCCGGGCTCATCGCTGCCAGCCTCGCCTGGTTCGTGTTCCTCAAGGGCGAGACCGGCACGCCGCCCGCCGCCAAGCCCGAGCCTGCCGGGAAGCCGGTCCAGCCCCAGCCGAAGGCCCCACCGCCAGCCAAGGCGCCCGCGAAAAAGGCCGAGCCCAAGGACGATGGCAAGCCCTCCGACGACGCCCCGCCGCCGGCCGCGCCGCGCGCCGCCCCGGCGAGCCCGGACGCCCCCAAGTCCACGCGGCCAACCGAGAAGCCCAAGGGCGCGTCCTCGCCCGGCAAGGCCGAGCCCTCACGCCCACCCGAGCGAACCGATCCCCGCAGGGGCGGCCGGTTCGACCGCGAGCGTCCCGATCAGGGCGCACCACGCACGGCTCCGCCCGCGCCGCGCCCCGGAGACCGGCCGGCAGACCGGGACGCCGACCGGCAAAGGCCAGAGGACATGGAGCCGCGCGGAAGTCTGCGCCGGAGCCGACAGGAGGAGCGCGACACGCGGCGACGGACCATAGCGCCGCCCTCCCCCGAGCCTGAGCCCGAGCCTCAGCCGCCGCCGCGGTCGCGGGACTTCGAAGCACTCCCCGGAGCGCCGTTCCCGTCGGATCCGCGGCGATGACGGCACCCTGCGCGTTGGCTGGCACGAGCGCGCCAGAGGCCTGCGCCGGACCGATCTGGGATTATTTCGACCGCCCACGACGTTAGCACCGTATCTCCTGGCACTAACGGGGCATCTCCTCGATCGATGTGACCGGGAGCCGATTTCGACGAGTTGCCGCTCTCCATCGAGAGGCGCCATGACATCGATCGATGCGCTTTCGCCCGGTACGGTTCTCGACGCACGCTTCGAGATCATGCGCACGCTGTCGAGCGATGCCATCGGCATCACCTATGCCGGCCTGGAGACCGAGACCGACGGCCTCGTCACCGTCCGTGAATTCGCCCCCGCCGGCCTGGTCAAGCGCGACGGCGCCGGCAGTCTCGTGCCGGCCCTCGAGGCCTCCGGCGGCCCGTTCGCCTGGGGGCTGTCGTCCTTTCGTGAGGTCGTCTCTCAGCTCGGCGACGTCGAGCACCCCAACCTCGACGTGCACATGGGACGCATCGACGCCAACGGTACGAGCTATCTCGTCACGCGCTTCGAAAGCGGCATCACGTTCCAGGCCTGGCTCGACGAGTTGCAGACACCGCCGACGCAGACAGAGCTCGATCTCATCGCCCAGCCGCTGCTCGACGGCCTCGCCGCCCTCCACGACTCCGGGCTGCTGCATCTGAACATCAGCCCGGAGTCTGTGCTGCTGCGTTATGACGGCGTGCCGCTGCTCTGCGACGTCGCCGCCGGCCTCGCCATCGCCTATCACACCGGCGGCGATCCGCTGGCCGGCCTGCCGCCGGGCTATGCCGCGCCCGAGCGCTTCGACAAGAGCGTCGACAGGCTCTGCCCTGCGACAGACATCTACGGGCTCGCCGCCATCCTCTATCGCGCTGCCACGGGCCGCACCCCGGACGCCCAGACCCCACGTGACGGGAAACGGCATCCCCCCGCTGCGAGCCTCGTCCAGGAGACGTATCGCGAGGACTTCCTGGCGGCGCTCGACTGGGCGCTCGATGGCGATCCGAAGCAGCGCCCGCAGTCGGTGACGGAGTTGCGCCAGCGCCTGGCGCCGCCCACCGACAAGGCGCCGCCGGCCGCTCCGACCGTGACGGCGGATCAGGCCCTGCCCGCCGGCACGGAGATCAACGACTATCGCATCGAGCGCACCCTCGGCGCCGGCGGCTTCGGCATCACCTACCTCGCCACCGACACGCGCGACGGCTCGCGCGTGGCCATCAAGGAGTACTTCCCGGCGGCTCTGGCATTCCGCGACAACGGCTTCAACGTCGTGGCGCTGTCGGCGGCGGCGGCGGAGCCGTTCGGCTGGCTGCTCGAGCGCTTCCGCCACGAGGCCCGCAGTCTCGCGCGCTTCCGCCATCCCAACATCGTCGGCGTGCGGCGGGTTTTCGACCATCACGGCACCGCCTACACCGTACTCGAGTATCTCGAGGGCCAACCGCTCAAGGTCTGGATGGCCGGCCTCGGACGGCGGCCGAGCCAGAAGGAGATCGACGCCATCGCCTCGACGATGCTCGACGCCCTGGAGGCCGTGCATCGCAATCACATGCTCCACCGCGACGTCTCGCCGAACAACATCATGATCCGGCCGGACGGCACGCCCGTGCTGTTCGACTTCGGCGCAGCCCGCCAGACGCTGAGCGGCCGCTCGATCACCAAGGCCGCCGTGCTCACCCCCGGCTACGCGCCGTTCGAGCAATACCTGACGAACAGCGAGCACCAGGGGCCGTGGACCGACATCTACGCCATGGCGGCGACCCTCTATGAGTGCATCACGGGCAAGCTGCCGCCCGAGGCCCCATCCCGCACGATGGAGGACCGCTACGAGCCGGCGGCGAAGCTCGGCCTCGACGAGTACCGACCGCGCTTCCTCGAGGCCATCGACTGGGGCATGCGCATGACGGCTGGCGAGCGCCCCCAGGCCATCGCGGAGTGGCGTCAGAGATTGCTGGCCCAGGCGGAAGCACCGCGTCCTCAGGCCGCCATGCCAGCGCGCGGACGCGACGTCGCCGCCGCCCGCTCGAGCAACCGGCCGACCCGCCCCCACGGGGAGATCAAGGCCGCCGTCGAGGCCTCCGGCCCCCGCCCCGCCCGAACGCCGGAGCCGGGCACGCGTGACGCGGCCGTGCGCGTGGCGGCGAGCCGCGCGCGATGGCCACTCCTGGCGCTCGCGGCGGGCGGGCTTCTGTTGCTGCTCTCTTTGCTCGCCGGCGCGCGCTGGCTCGGCCTGCTCGGCCTCATCCCGCTCTTTGCCGCCGTCTTCTGGAGCGGCGGCGGCGTGCTCGTCCGGGCCCTGCGCCAGGGGGCTTTGGCTCGGCCGCGCGAACGTGACGTGTGCGCCATGCTGCGGGCCCACATCGCCCATATGGCGGCAACCTACGGCGGCATTCTCGGCGGCATGACGCTGCTGCTGGCCGCCAGTCCGCCCGAGAGTGTGTGGGGCGGCCATCAGGGCGCCGCCGATGGGCTGGACGGGCTCGCGCCGCTCGTCCTGGCCCTCAGCGGCATCGGCCTGGTGACCACCGCACCGGCGTTCCTGGTGACGCGCAGCACATTGCGACCGACGATGGCGACGTGTCTACCCGCCTTGCTCTGGGCGCTCGTCGTCCTGGCAGCGGGGCTCTGGATGGCGGGCGGTCTGCTCGCGGCCCGCTCCGTCACCCACCTTTCCTGGCTCTGGCAGGTCGGGGCCGGCGCGCTCGCCGCTGCCGAGATCGTCATTGGGCTGTGGGGAATCGTTGGCATTGCTGCTATGGTCTGGCGGCGTAACGACCTGCTCCCGGGTGGTGGAGAGCCGACGAAGCCACTGCGCGACCCTGCCGAGGACAGAGAGCGCTGATGGCCGGCCACGACGAGAGGCTCCGACATGCCTGAACCGACCGTCCTGCCCGTCGGCACACAGCTTCGCGAGTACGAAATCGAGTCGGTGCTCGGCGCCGGCGGCTTCGGCATCACCTATCGCGCCGTCGATCATCACCTCAAGCGCTTCGTCGCCCTCAAGGAATACTTCCCGAGCGGTGCCGCGGAGCGGGCGTCCGATACGACCGTGCGCGTGACGGGCGTCGACAAGGCCGACGTCTTTGCGTGGGGGCTCGAGCGGTTCGAGGACGAGGCCCGCATGCTCGCGCGCTTCCGCCATCCCAACATCCTGCGCGTGGCGCAGGTGTTCCGGGAGAACGGCACCTCCTACATGATCCTCGACTACCTCGACGGCGAGACGCTGCAGCAGTGGCTGACGCGCACCGGCGAGCCGCCGACACAAGAGCAGATGGACAAGCTCGCATCGGGCCTGCTCGGCGCCCTCGAGGTCGTACACGGCGCCAGCGCCCTGCATCGCGACATCGCGCCGAAGAACATCATGCTGCGGGAAGACTTCACGCCGATCCTGATCGACTTCGGCTCGGCCCGCCATCTCGTGGCGGAACGTCATCATCCGTTGACCGCCGTGCTGACGCCGGGCTACGCGCCGTTCGAGCAGTATATCGTCACGGCCAACACGCAGGGGCCGTGGACGGACATCTACGCGCTCGCGGCGACCTTCTACCAGGCCGTCACCGGAAAAGTGCCCCCGGAATCGCCGGGGCGTACGATGAGCGACAGCTACGTGCCGGCGGTTCAGGCCGCCCCTCGCGGGCGCTTCCGCCAGTCGTTTCTGCAGGCCATCGACTGGGGCATGTGCATCCGCCCGTCGGACCGTCCCCAGTCCGCCGCCCAGTGGCGGGCGGCACTGCTGGGACAGGGCCCCGCCCCGGCGGCCAGCGAAACGATCCGGATCGGGGCAAACGGCGCGGCAGCGGCCGCGTTGCCCCCGACCAAGGTGGTCGATCCCATCGGCGCCGTGCCGCCGCAGGGGGCGCAACCCGGAGTGGCACCCGCCGCCGACGACCCCGACCGAACCATCGGCCTGCCCATCGCGCTGGCCTGCACGGGCGTGCTGTTCGGCGCCATCATGGCCTATCGGGGACAACTGATCGTCGCTGCCGCCGGCGTGCTGCTCGGACTCGGCGGCGCCCTGATCGCGCTGGTCGTGACCGCCAGTCGTCGCCCTTAAGGGGCCCCACTGAAAAAAGAGGCCGGCGTTGCGCGGATGCCCCTTTCAAAATCGAACGACGTTTATTAGGTTCCTCCGGGACGATTGGATCATGTAATCTTTCTGCGTTAACTTAGCGCAGCCTGGCTCGCCAGGAGATTGCAACATCTTGCACGCGTGAACTCACGGGCTCAGGGAAGACGATGGCTGACGTTGCCTCGCTGCCGCCAGGCACAATTCTGATCGACGAGTACGAGATCCTGAGGGTATTGGGCGCCGGTGGCTTCGGCATCACCTACCTCGCGCATCATCGTGGCCTCGATTCTAAAGTCGCCATCAAAGAGTACTTTCCCCGGGGCTGGTCCGACCGTGACGCCACGGGCACCGTCGGCTCGAAATCCGATTCCGATCAGCCGCAGTTCGAATGGGGCCTCAAGCGCTTTCTCGAGGAAGCGCAGCGGCTGGCCAAGTTCAATCACCCCAACATCGTCAGGGTCGAGCGGTATTTCTCCGCCAACGGCACCGCCTACATGGTGCTGGGCTACGAAGAGGGCATGACGCTCAAGGCCTGGCTGGAGGAGCTTCCGAGCCCCCCCAACCAGGACGAGCTCGACATGATCCTCGGGCCGCTGCTGGATGCCATGGAGCTCCTGCACGCCAACGGCGTTTTCCATCGCGATCTGTCGCCGGACAACATCTTCCTGCGCGGCTCCGACGGCACACCGGTGCTGCTCGATTTCGGCGCCTCGCGCGAGGAAATCGGACGCCGCCATTCGCAGCTCATCGGCGCCCAGTCGCAGATGTTCACGGCCATCATCAAGCCGGGCTTCTCGCCGATCGAGCAGTACGACACGCGCGCCACCCGGCAGGGGCCGTGGACCGACATCTACGCGCTCGGCGGCGTGCTCTATCGCGCCATCATGGGCAGTGCACCGCCGGAAGCGCCGTCACGCTTCACGCAGGACGACTACGTGCCGCTGCACGAGGCGGCCAAGGACGGCTACAGGCGCTCGTTCCTCGCCGCCATCGACTGGTCCCTCCGGCTCCTGCCGGAAGCCCGCCCGAAGTCGGTCTCCGAGTGGCGCAAGAGCCTGATCGGCAATGCCGACGTCCCGACCGAGCCGCCACCCGTCACGCGCCAGCCTTTCGTCGGCCCGGAGACGGGCGGGCGCCCTACGGAGGCCACGGGCGGGCGCAAGTCCTCCAATGCCGGTGGTATCGCGCTCGTTCTCGTGCCGCTGATGATGATGCTCGGCGGCACCTGGCTCTATCTCAATCCGACCCTGTTCCCGATCAAGGACGAGGGGCCGTCGAAGCCCGGCGTGCGCAAGGACACGCCCTTCACCGGCAAGTCGGCCTCGCGGCGGCAGATCGAGCAGGCCGAGTCCAACTATCGCCAGCTCATCCTCTCGCGTGCCGACCGCCTGCGCGCCGCGCGCGGCCTGCATCATCTCGGCTTCCAGCCGGACGCCGAGCTGGACATGAAATTCGTCGACACGGGCAACATCCAGGGCCCCACGCTGGACTCCTTCAAGCGCTTCCAGTCGAGCCGCGGCCATCTGGTCACGGGCTATCCCGATCAGAGCCAAATCAGCTACCTGTCGACCAACGGCGAGCGCATGACCGCCTGGGAGCTCGAGCAGGACATCCTGGTGCTGAGGCAGCACAAGGACGATGCCTGGGCGCGCATCCGGGCCCTTCTCGAGGAGACCGGCGATCTGGCCGGCGGCGGCAGCTCGATCGGCCAGGTTCGCGAGGCGCTCAAGAAGTATCAACGGCGCATCGGCGAGCCGGAGACCGGCTACCTGACGACGCCGCTCCTGCAGAAGATCATCGAGACGCCCATCAAGCTGCGCCCGACGCAGCGCGACGGAGCCCAGCGCTTCAGCGACTGGTTCCATGAGCTGCGCGGCGACCGTTGCTACGTGTGGACCAACGTCGAGCGCATCGACGGTCGCTCGCTCGTGCGTGACGCGCCGGTCGTGCAGTTCTCGAAGCAGCGCGGCTCGGAGGGCGAGCGCATGTCGTTCGAGCTGGCGCGCTCCCGCCTGTTCGATACCGGCAGCCCGGTCTCGCTCAGCGGCGGCTCAGCCCGCTATTCCCTCACCATCGACGGCCCCGTGATCAAGCCCCGCAAGATCAAGAACGCCGTCTCGGAAGAGGTGACGCGGCTGTTCAACTCCTACAAGGGCATGGCGAGCATCACGGGCTCATCAGCCTTCGGCGGGCCGCTGACGCTCAATTTCTCGACGACCGGCTTCTCCGAGGCCTTCGAGCGCATGGCGACGGTCTGCGGCACGGGCATCCGTGTATGGGTCTCGCCATCGGCGCCGACCCCGCCATCGGCGCCACCCTCGACCCCACCGGTCGCCTTCCAGCCTCATGCCGCGGTCTACCGGGCGGGCGCCAGCTTCTATGCCGTGTGGAACCATCGGACACCGACGGCCGCCGACGACACCGCGCGACAGAATTGCGAGAAGGGCGAGCGCGCCAAACCATCGCCGGGAAGCTGCCAGCGCGTTGCCAAGTTCGAGAAGCCCGTGTGCTTCTCCCTGGCCCGCACACGCGGCAGCGACTGGGGTGCGGCCTGGGAAGACAGCGTCGCAACGGCGCGCTCGAAGTCCATGGCGGAGTGCGTCAAGAGCGGCATGAGCTGCTACATCGACCTGACGTTCTGTGCCGACGGCAGCAACTTCTTCCGCGCCAAGCGTAAATAGCGCCGCGCCTGCAACGCGCCGGACGGGCGGGCGCGTGATGCGTGCCTGCCGCCCTCAGTCGGAACGTTGCATCCAGCGCACGAGCAGCGCCGCCGGCAGCACCCACGCGAGCCCGGCCACCAAATGGTAGATGAGCACGGCGAAATGGCCGGCACCCGGCAATACGGCGCCGCCGAGAGCCATCGCCACGAGCGCATAGCAGCCGAGGAAGATGAAGAGCACGATCGTGCCGACGAGCTTGCGATTGCGTTGTGACATGTCGTCCGCCTGAAAGCCGCACGTAGCGCGCACGGGAGTGGTGGCCCCGAGCCGGGAGATGCCGGCGGGCCTGCCGGACCGGCCCGGCACGCCTGATCAGGCCGGGGCTGTGCCACCGGGCCATGAGGTATCACGCCATGCCGGCGCCGTCGGCAACTCTTTTCGCCGCGGAGACATCGAGGGACGCCGCCCTGCCGGCTGCGGCGAACCGGCGCGCGGGCACCGCGTCGCAAGCAAATTCACACGTGACATCTTGCGGTTGAGGCGGCGGAGGCGCATTCATTGCCCCGCGATGGTGAAGGCGGCGGCTCGCGTGTCATTCACGACTTCGGGAAATCTCGCATGCGATTTCTGCAAAGTCGGGCACACTCTGGCGACGCGAGAGTTCCGGTGCGCCGATCACCGGTTCAAACTGAGAGGCGAGGATGAAGGATCGGGTGTCCAGGGCATGGCCTGCGCTTGCCGCACGGCGCGGCGATCGGGAGGCGCCGGCCACCGTGCACTGGCTCGTGCGCCCCTGGCTCTATGGCATCGCCGCGCTCATCTTCGCCGTCCTCGTCGTCGGTGGCGCGACGCGGCTGACCGGCTCCGGCCTGTCGATCACCGAGTGGCAGCCCATCATGGGCATCGTGCCGCCGCTCTCCGAGCAGGACTGGCAGACAGCATTCGCCAAGTACAAGCAGATCCCGCAGTATCGCGAGATCAATCGCGGCATGAGCCTCGCCGCATTCAAGCAGATCTTCTGGTGGGAGTGGCTTCACCGCTTCCTCGCCCGCATGATCGGCTTCGCCTTCGCCATTCCCCTCGCCATCTTCTGGCTGCGCCGGCATATCGATAGCGGCCTGGCCCTGAAGCTGCTGGCCATTCTCGCACTCGGAGGACTGCAGGGCTTCATCGGCTGGATCATGGTCGCCAGTGGCCTCGTCGACCGCACGTCCGTCAGTCACTATCGCCTGACGATCCATCTCGGACTGGCGATCCTGATCCTCGGCCTTGTGTTTCTGATGGCGCGCAGCATGAGTGCCCCCGAGGGCAGCACGTGCCGCTCCAGCGTGGCCTTCCGCCGCTCGGCCTACGGCCTGGCCGGGGTCGTCTATCTGCAGATCCTGCTTGGCGCACTGGTCGCCGGCCTGCATGCCGGCCTGTCCCACAACACCTGGCCGCTCATGGACGGCCGCCTCATCCCGAACGGCCTCGGCGTCATGTCGCCCTGGTATGTCAATCTCTTCGAAAACGTGCTGACGGTGCAGTTCAACCACCGCATGCTCGCCTACATCCTGGTAATCTGGGCGTCCGTGCACTTCTACCTGTCGCTTACCACGTCCCAGGGAGAACGCATCCGCTTCGGGGCGGGCGCGCTCGTGGCAGCGCTGCTCCTGCAGGTGGTGGTCGGCATCTACACGCTCATCACCTTCGTGCCGGTGATGCTCGCCCTCCTGCATCAGGCAACCGCCGTCTTCGTGCTCCTGGTGGCCTTCTCGCACGCCCAGGACTGCTGGCTCTATCGCCACGGCGAGGCGGCCCGACCGACCGCCGGCGAGCGGGATGGCGAGGCCGTCGTCACGATCCGATGAGCTGCCTGAACAGCGGCCTCACGGGAACAGCGGCAACTGCTCCACCGCGGTCGCCTCCGGCCAGCCGTGCATCAGGTTGAAGTTCTGCATGGCCTGGCCGGCGGAGCCCTTCACGAGATTGTCCAGCGCGCTGATCACGATCGCCCGCCCCTTGATGCGGTCCGCGAAAACGGCGATCTCGACGTAGTTCGAGCCCCGCACGTTCTGCGTTGCAGGCATCTTGCCGGCGGCCAGCACGCGGATGAACGGCTTGTCCCGGTAGGCCGCCACAAGCGCCGCCCTGAGGTCGTCCGCGCCTGCCTTGCCGACGAGGCGCACGTAGCACGTGCACAGCTCGCCACGGCTCATGGGCACGAGGTGCGGGGTGAAGTTGACGGTCACCGGCGCGCCCCAGGCGCGGCCGATCTCCTGCTCAATCTCGGGCGCATGCCGATGCTTGGCGACCGAGTACGGCGACATACCCTCGCCCGCCTCCGAGAAGAGCGTGTTCTGCTTCAGTGCCCGGCCCGCGCCGGAGACGCCGGACTTGGCATCGATCACCAGATCCTCCGCGTCGACGAGGCGATTGGCGACGAGCGGAAGCAGCGCCAGCAGCGTGGCGGTCGGGTAGCAGCCGGGGCAGGCCACGAGCCGCGTCCTGGCAATGGCCTCGGCGTAATGCTCGGTCAGGCCATAGACCGCCTCGGCGAGCAGCTCGGGCGCGCCGTGCTCGAGGCCGTACCATTCCGCATAGGTGCGCGTGTCCCTGAGACGGAAATCGGCGGACATATCCACCACCTTCACCCGCTGCGGCAGGCGGGCGATGATCTGATGCGCCGTCCCGTGCGGCAGCCCGCACACGACCGTATCGACGCCCGCCCAGTCGGCGTCCTCCTCGGACACCAGGGCCGGCAGGCCGAGCCCCGCGAGATGCGGAAAAACATCGTCCATCGCCTTGCCGGCATGGCTCTTGGCGATCAGGGAGACGATCTCGATGCCGGGATGCCTGAGCGCCAGGCGTATGAAATCGGCGCCCGTATAGCCGGATGCCCCGATGACGGCGACCCGGACCCGCTTGTCGGACTTGCGGACCATGCCAGTTGCTCCTTGACCCTAGCGTGCGATCGGTTGAGATGGCCGCGCGGATCGCGTCCATCCGGCGCCTGCGACCGTCGGCGGCGGCTCATGGTGACGAGCGAGGCCCTTTAGCGCAATTCCCAGCCGCTGTAAAAGACTGCTTCGACGAAGCACGACCTGCGCCGGGAGCATGGCTCGCGCCCGGCGCCTGCCATCCGTCCCGACAGCAGGGCGAGCCGGCGAGGAAGCATGACGCGGCTGCGCATCGTTTTCGACCTCGACGACACGTTGTATCCGGAGCGATCCTACGCGCTGTCGGGCTTTCGGGCGTCCGCCGCCTGGGCGAAGCGCACGCATGGCCTCAGCGACCTCGACCGCGAGCTCGAGCACTTTCTCGATCAGGGGCATCTCGGCCAGTCGTTCCGCCTGGCGCTCGAGCAGCGCTTGCCCGGCTACACGGCCGGCGACCTGGAGGCCATCGTCGCCGCCTATCGCACGCACGAGCCCGACATCGCGCTCTTCGAGGACGCCCGCTGGGCGCTCGACCACTACGAGGCCCAAGGCCCGCTCGGGCTGTTGACCGACGGCAACGTCGAGAGCCAGAGCCGCAAGGTCAAGGCCCTGGCGCTCGAGCCGCGCTTCCGGGAAATCGTCTACACCGGCGCTCTCGGGCGCGAGTTCCGCAAGCCGCACCCGCGGCCGTTCGAGGTGATGGCGGCCAGCCTCGCCGAGCCCGGCACAACGCTGGTCTATGTCGGCGACAATCCGGCCCGCGATTTCGTCTCTCCGAACCGGATGGGCTGGCTCACGGTGCAGGTGGTCCGCGCCGGCGGCATCCACGACGGAGCCGCCAGGATCGCCGGCGGAGACCCTCAGTTCACGGTTGCATCGCTCCGGGAACTGCCCGAAGCTCTGGGCCGTTGAGCGGGTGCGGACTTGACGCTTTGACCCGACACAATTGCCCTCTACTCTTCCGGCCAACAGCACCGGCAAGCGCGGAGAGAACCCGATGCGACGCATTCTACTCTTGGCAGCCCTGCTGCTCGCGGCGGCTCCAGGCGCGCAGGCCGCGACCGTCGACGACTGTCGCCAGGACCGCGATTTCGATCTCGCCATCCGCGCCTGCACGGAGCTGCTTGCCGACCAGCGCGCCTCGCCGTCGCAGCGCGCCGTGCTCTACACGCTGCGCTGCATCGCCTATCGCCGCAAAGCCGATTTCGACCGCGCCGTCGCCGATTGCGATCAGGCCGTCGGCCTGGCGCCCCTGTTCACGCCGGCCCTGACCGCGCGCGCAATCGCCTATCTCGGGCGCAGCCAGTATGATCGCGCCCTGGCCGACGTGTCCCGCGTCGTCACCATCCAGCCGGGCTCGGCCTCCTACAACAACCGCGCCTGGATCCTCTACAAGATGGGCGAGATGGCGCGCGCCGAGCAGGACGTGACCAAGGCGCTGGAGCTCAATCCCTCCAACGGCGCTGCTCTCGACACGCGCGCGCACGTGCGCGCGACGCTCGGCCGCAAGGAGGCGGCGCTCGAGGATTTCCGGCGCGCCATGCGCGTCGACCCGGAGCTGACGCGCCTCTATCAGAAAAGCCTCAAGGATCGCGGTTTCTTCAAGGGGGAAGTCGACGGACGCATCACGCCGGAGCTGGAACGGGCGCTGGCGGCCTGCGTGGCGGAGTTCCCGCGCTGCGATCCCCTGCCGATGGATGAGCAGAAGCCGGTCTCGTAGGCGCCGCGGTACGATGGGCGCGGGCCTTTGCCAGGCCGAGGACACGGGCACCCGTCCGGCGCAACGGCGCCTGACGCCACGGAGCACAGGCGACTGCGGATCGGGGGCACCGACCGTCGAACGCCGCCGAAGCAGGGAGCAGACGCTGTGAACGAGTCGCGCGGCATGGCTATCATCGCCAAGGACATGGTCCTCAAGGGGGAAATCCGCAACTGCCGGCGTCTCGAGGTGCACGGCTACCTCGAAGGCAACGTCTCGACCGAGCTGCTCCTCGTGCACACGGACGGCAAGGTGTTCGGCACCGTCAAGGCCGACAATGCCGAGATCCACGGCAGCCTGCAGGGTACGGTGCGCGTCAGAAACCTCATTTCGATCGCCAGCGACGGCTCCGTCGTGGGCAGCATCCAGTATGGCCAGCTCGCCCTCGCGAGCGGCGGGGAGCTCAGCGCGGAAGTGCGCAACGTTCCCCCGGAGATCGCCGGCGATCTCAATCTCGTCGTGCGCCGTGGCCGCTCCGTACGTGTCGCTGCGGGCGATCTGACGGCTGTCGATCCCGACGACGGTGCCCAGAGCCTGACGTTCTCGACCTCCAATATCGTCGGCGGCTTCCTGGCCATGGCGGCGGCGCCGGACACGGCAGTCACGACCTTCACCCAGGCAGATATCGAGGCCGGCAACGTCTTCTTCGTGCACGACGGCTCACCCGGCGCCAGGGCGGGCTTCGATGTCGTCGTCGCCGACGCCAAGGGCGCGACTTCCGGCGGCGCCCAATCGGTTACCGTAGACGTCATCGCCTAAAGGTACGAAGGCGGGTTCAGAGCAGGCTGGCGACCAGAAACAGCACGCACGACACCGCGCCCGCCAACGGCACCGGCCATGGCACGGAAAAATGGCGCGGCTTCTCCGCGCGGTTGCCCGCCTCACGGACCTTGATCCCGAGAAGCGCCAGGTTAACGAGCGCAAAGATCACCAGGATGAGCCGTGAGCTCTCCTCTGCGAGCCGCTCCAGAGGCAGGGCCACGGCGAGCACGAGCGTGCTCGCCACCACCAAGCCGGTCGCCAGCAGCGGCGTCCGCGTGCGCGCATCGACGCCGGCCAGCGCGCTCGGCAGGCTCCCCTGGCGCGCCAGACCGTAGGTGACGCGCGAGGCCATGATGATCTGCACGATGATGCCGTTGAGCGTGGCGACGATGGCGACCGCGCTCAGCGTCAATGGCGAGCCGCCCGTCACCTTCTCGAAGACCAGTCCGAGCGGAGCGCGGGAGGCCGCGAGTTGATCGGCCGGCACGGTCGTCACACAGACCCAGATCACCAGGAAATACAGGATGGCCGTCACCCCGAGAGTCAGGAAGATCGCCCGCGGCAGTGTCCGCTCGGGCTCCTTCACTTCCTCGGCGATGTTGACGAGCCCCTCGAAGCCGACGAAGGCGAACACGGCGATCATGGCCGTGCCGAGGATGCCGAGCCACGCCTGGCTCGAGGGGGCCGGCACGACCTCGGGCAGGCGGGCGATCATGGCCGGCTCCGCCATGAGGCCGGCGACGATGATCACCAGCAGACCGCCGATCTCGATCACGGTCATCACCCCGGCGAGGCCGATCGACTCGTTGATGCCGGCGGCCGCCACGCCGCCCATGAGGAGGACGACCAGGGCCACCACGACGACCTCCGGGAGATCGACGAAGGCCCGCACGTAGCCGGCGCTGCCGACGCTGATGGCCGCAGCCGCCACAATGGCGGCGGCGATCACCAGGAGACCGACGATCAGGGCCAGCAGCGGGGAGCCGAGCCCCTCGCGCACATATGCGGCCTCGCTGGCGCTGACGGGAAGTCGCCCGGCCAGCTCCGCGAACGAGCAGGCGGTCAGCGAGAGCAGCAGGGCGGCGATCAGGAACGCCAGCGGTGCATGCATTCCGGCCCGACCGGCGGCGATGCCGATCAGAACGTAGATCCCCGCCCCGATCGTGACGCCCAGTCCATAGAGCACAGTCGGCAAGAGCGTCAGCGAGCGCTTGAGCCGCGGCAGCTCCTGGCTCCGATCCTCCACACGGCCTCTCCCGATCTCGTCACAGCCGGCCGATCATATCAGGAGCCGCGTGCCCAAGCCGCGACATTCCGCATCAATCCCTTGCCGGAACGTCTCTTTTCTGACGTTTTGGCCCTGCGCCGAATTGCTGCATACAGGCTTGGAGACGATTGAAAAGCCCCCCCCGGATCGGTACGGTGTGCCAGCCGTGCAACAATGGAGCATGCGATGCCTGGTAGCACGACCGCGTGCGATGCGTGCGCCATCCGCCACCGTGCCGTTTGTGGATCGCTGACACGCGACGAAATCTTGCAGCTGAACCAGATCGCCCGGCACAAGCACGTGTCGGCGGGGCAGACGATTCTGACCGATCATGAGCGGCCCGAGTATTTTGCCAACATCATCGCCGGGGTGGTCAAGCTCACAAAGACGCTGGCCGACGGACGTCAGCAAATTGTCGGGCTGCAATTCCCGTCCGACTTCATCGGCCGCCCGTTCGGCTCACGCAGCCCCTATTATGCCGAGGCCGCGACCGACGTGACGCTCTGCACGTTCGGCAAGGAGCGCTTCGAGCGGCTGCTCATGCAGCATCCCGGCATCGAGCATCGCCTGTTCGAGCACACGCTCGACGAGTTGGATGCCGCGCAGGAATGGATGCTCCTGCTCGGCCGCAAGTCCGCGAGCGAGAAGGTCGCGAGTTTCCTGCTGATGATCGCCCGCCGCTCGCGACAGGTGACCTGCGAGGCGAACAAGGACGGCCTGCATTTCGCCAAGTTCGATCTGCCGCTGACCCGGGCCGATATCGGCGATTACCTCGGCCTGACGATCGAGACAGTGAGCCGCCAGATGACCCGCCTGAAGTCGCAGGGCATCATCAAGCTCGAGGGCATGCGAACGGTGATCGTGCCCGAACTTGATCATCTCGCCGAAGCCGCCGAGATCGACCAGAGCTGACGGTCCCGGCCGAAGAGCCACGACGGAGCGTCCGCGACAGGCGATGGCTGCGTGTGGCCGCCCCGCCCGCGTCCCGGCTACTCAATTTCCGGCCACTCAGTCCAGATCCTGCACGGAAATTACGCGGAACGTGCGCACCTCGCCGTCGTGCTCCTTGATCGACACGTATTCACCCGGCTTGAAGACGTGGTGGCCGAAGCGATAGCCGCTCTCGTCGCTGTCGACGGGGCCGTTGACGTCGTAGTGAAAGGCCCAGGAGCCGCCGGGCTTGCGCACGAGGTGACCGATCTCGTCCTTGTTGCCCTCCCAGAAGCGCTTGACGCGGCAGCGCTCGCGCTGCGTCCGCCACTCATCGACGACGAGATGCCCCTGATCGTCGAGCGGCGCGATGAAATCGTAGCCGTGGTGGCGGCTGCCGTTGGGGTGATCATGATCACGCGCAAGCTCGAGCTTGATGCGTTGCAGGGCCATGGGCGTTACCTCCGAGTAGGGCTGATGCAGTTTCGGCCGCGCCGAATGCACCGTGACGAACGGACAAGAGTGGATTGCGACGAGCGGCTGGCTAGTGCGACATCAGCACGGGAACGGTCATGTGCCTGAGGATGTGGCGCGTGGCGCCGCCGAACACCAGCTCCCGCAGACGCGAGTGCCCGTAGCAGCCCATGACCAGGAGATCGGAGCCAAGATCGGCGATGCGCGACAACAATTCGTCGCCGACGCCGATGTCGGTCCCGACGGAGGTGCTCGCCTCGATCTTGATGCCGTGGCGCGCCAGCGTCGCGGCGATGTCGACGCCCGGCAGGTCGCCGCTCCGCTCGGCATCGTCCTCGGGATTGACCCAGAGCAGCCGGACCGACTTGGCGTTCTGCAGCAGCGGCAGCGCGTCGAAGAGCGCGCGCGCCGACTCCCGGCTGCCGTTCCAGGCGACACAGACATTCTGGCCGATGGTCGCGTAGGTTCCGACGTTGGGCACCACCAGCGCCGGCCTGCCGCTTTCCAGCGCCAAGCGGTCGGGTACGTCGAGCAGGACCGTGCGATCCCAATCGGCGTCGGCCTGGCTGGCGATGATGAGGTCGGCCGCGCGGCCGTGTTGCATCACGACGTCGCCGACATCGGCCTCCAGCTCCTCGTTGAGCCGCCATTCGGCGACGAACGACTGGCCCGCCGTCGCCTTGTCGAAGGCAGCCTTGATGCGCTCCGCCTCCTGACGGCAGAAATCGCGATGCGCGGTGATGACCTCGCCGCCATAGGGCACGGCGACGGCCGGCGCGATCACGATGGGTGGCAGCACGTAGAGCCCGATCAGGTGCCCATTCGAGCGCCGCGCCAGCTCCATGCCGGCGGAAAGAAGCTGTGCGACCCGACGCTCGTCGTTGAAGTGTACCAGGATCGTCTTGTAGCCCATGGTCGTGCTCCTCAGCTCCACTCCGGCGGATACGTTTGATACGATGACGCCGGACGCGAGCGCCGACTTTGATACCAATCAAGGATCGATGGCGCCGCTCCGGGATTGAATAATGCCATGAACTCCAGAGAACGCGATCATTTCCGACAACCGTGGTTGCCCAGGCAGCCGCAACGACGTCATCTCCCGCGACGCCGTTCGCCCGGGCGATGGGCCGGCATGCTCGTCGTGGCGCTGCTGGCGGGCTGCGGCCTGCAGGCGATCGCGGCGTCCTCTGCGCGCGCCGAGGAGCAGACGTGGCAGACGATTCTGCGCCAGCAGCTGCGCAGCGAGCGCGGCTGCGTGCTGAAGCACATCGTATTCGTGAAGTCGTTCCCGCTCGGCAACCGTCAGGCCCTCGAAGGACGCGTGCGCTGCATCGATGGGCGCGAATTCGACTTCACCCGCGAGAAAGCTCACCACCATTTCCGCCTGCAACTGTGCCGGCCGAGCGTGTGCTGAGCCAAAGGGTGCGTTGAACCTCGAAGTGTGCGCACGATGCAGCGGGAGCTCGCGTGCCAATGACCCGATCCGACGTCGTCGATTTCCTCTCACGCCCCGCGGCCTATGACCCGCCCCCGGCGTCCGTCTCGTGCATCTCGACGCATGGCGCGCATGTCTTCCTGGCCGGCGATCGCGTCTTCAAGATCAAGCGACCCGTCGCCTACGACTACATGGATTTCTCCTCCCTCGAGCGCCGGCATCGCATGCTTTGTCGCGAGCTCGAGATCAACCAGCCGCACGCGCCCGGCATCTATCGCCGCCTCGTTGCGATCACGCGCGGCGCGGACGGCCGGCTGGCGCTCGGCGGGCGTGGCGAGATCGTCGAATGGGCCCTGGAGATGGCGCGCTTCCCCGAAGCCGACGTGCTGAGCCGCATGGCCGATGCCGGCCGCCTGACGCCGCCGCTGCTGACCGCGCTGGCCGACGTCGTCGCGCAGTATCACGAGAGCGCTCCCATTGCGCGCGGGTTCGATCCGGTTGCGGCGCTGTCGCACGTCGTCGACGAGCTGGCCCAGGCCTTCCCGACCATGACGGAGGTCGTGCCGCCGGACGCGGCGGAGGCGTTGATCGCTGCTCTTCGCACGGCGCTCGCGACGGCCGCCGAGACGTTGCGCGCGCGGACAGCGGCAGGGCTCGTGCGCCGCTGCCATGGCGACCTGCACCTCGCCAACATCGTCCTGTGGCATGGCGTACCGACGCCGTTCGATGCCATCGAGTTCAGCGAGCAGCTCGCGACCATCGACACTCTCTACGACCTGGCGTTTCTGCTCATGGACCTCGACGCCCGCGGCACACGCGCTGCCGCCAATCTCGTGCTCAACCGCTATCTCTGGCGCACCGGCCGGGATATCGACCTCGATGGGTTGATCGCGCTGCCGCTGTTCCTCGCACTGCGCGCGGGCATCCGAGCGATGGTGGCGAGCCAGCGCAGGCACCTCGACGCAGATGGCGGAGAGGGACTTGGCGCGGTGGCGGAAGCCAGGGAGCGCGTGGAGCAGGCCACGGCGGCGCTCCAGCCGCATGCGCCCCGTCTCGTGGCCATCGGTGGCTTCTCCGGCTCCGGCAAGACCACGCTGGCGCGCCATCTCGCGCCGAGCATCGGCCGCGCACCGGGCGCGGTGCATCTGCGCAGTGATCTCGAGCGCAAGGCGCTCTTCGCCTGCCCCGAAACCGAGCGGCTGCCACAAAGCGCCTATGACGTGGAGGTCACACGACGCGTCTACGCGCGACTGGAGGGCAAGGCACAACGCGCGCTTGCCGCCGGGCAGGCCGTGATCGTCGATGCCGTCTATGCACAAGCGGACGAGCGCAACGCCCTCGAGCGGATCGCCGCGCGGCTGTCGCCGGCGTGCCGCTTCGACGGGCTCTGGCTCACGGCCGACCGCGGCAATCTCGTCGCCCGGGTGGAGGCACGGCGCAACGACGCCTCGGACGCCACGCCCGCGGTGGTCGAGACGCAGATCGCGCGGGGCGCGGGCGCCATGGCATGGTGCGCGCTCAACGCGCGCGGCGATCCGGACACCGTCCTTTCGGCCGCACGGCGCAAACTGGGGCTGGGAAGCTGAAGCGGCCGGAGGTCGGCCTCGACACTGGCAGGCGTGCAGCCGGGAGACTGATGATGTGCGCTGGAGCAGGGTTGCAGCGTGCAGCGCGTCCATCCCACGCGGAACGAGCGTGTGGCCGGTGGCACGCACGCTCTGGCGCCAAGCTAGTCGTCGCGGTAGACGCGCTCGCGGCGCTCGTGGCGCTCCTGCGCCTCGAGGCTCAGTGTCGCGATGGGGCGTGCGTCGAGGCGCTTGAGGCCGATCGGCTCGCCCGTTTCCTCGCAATAGCCGTAGGTGCCGTCATCCAGCCGCGTCAGGGCCGCATCGATCTTCGCGATCAGCTTGCGCTGGCGATCCCGCGACCTCAGCTCGAGCGTACGGTCCGCCTCCGACGTCGCCCGGTCGGCGATGTCGGCGTGCTGCACCGAATCCTCGTGCAGCGTCGCCAGAGTCTCGCGCGTCTGCCGGATGATGTCTTCCTTCCAGGCCTGCAACTTACGACGAAAGTAGAGGCGCTGGCGCTCATTCATGAACGGCTCGTCGTCGGACGGCCTGTAATCGGCCGGCAAATCAGCAGGGCGGCGCTTGCTCCCCTTAGGCGGCGCCTTGCCCTTGGCAACCTTTCGCTCGACCTTGCCCATGCTGCGCTCCGTTGGCTGGCGCGGCGGATCGGTGTGATCCGCGGTCAGCACCAATGACGACCGTATTTAAGTAGCTGTTTTTCCAAGTCAAGCAAATCCGGATTGTGCATCGCAGCATGACTTCGGCTGTGCGCAATGAACGCTGTGCCAACGACCCGCGAAATCTCGGCGAACACCAACGTTTGCCGGTATTATCCGACGACAGAGTCAGTCTTGCGTACCACCTTGAACAAATTTCCCTCAAAGATTGCGCTTGAGATTGTTTGCTACTTAACCGCGCATTCAGCCTTTGGCCGCATACTCGGTTGGCATGGAAGGCTGTCGGGTGTCGATCGATTTGTGCGCCCTCGGGAGCACGAGAGCCGCGCCAGCCAACCCGTCTACCCCTGTGTACCGCCACACCGTCGCCGGCACGAGCCCGCAGAAAGGAGCGCCACCACTCCCGCCAAGTCCGTTTCCCGATCCCCGAGGAGACGGTGTCGAAACAATGAGAACAAGAACCGCGCGCCATCGCTCCGGTTGATTTTCCCGCTCCCCCCCCTGGTCAGCCGGACCGGTGGCGCGCCGACACTGCCCTCGCGGGCGCTCTCCCTGAAGCGCCCTCGCGCCACTCCCGCCAAGTGTGCGATCGACAGGCTCGCACCTCGGGGGAGTGGCGCATCGCGGCACCTGCCCCTCGCCGCTGCACCCCACCGCGCCCGAGGCTTCCATCGCAGCCAAACGCACTCTATGGTGCCCGCCGGTCAGAAACGGGCAGGTCGGATACCATGAAGTTCGAAGGCACAGCGTCCTACGTCGCCACCGAGGATTTGAAAGTGGCGGTCAACGCCGCGATTACGCTCGAGCGGCCACTCCTCATCAAGGGCGAGCCCGGCACGGGCAAGTCCGTGCTGGCGGCCGAGGTCGCCAAGGCGCTCTCGACGCCGCTCATCGAGTGGCACATCAAGTCGACGACCAAGGCGCAGCAGGGCCTCTACGAGTACGACGCCGTCAGCCGTCTGCGCGACAGCCAGCTCGGCGACGAGCGCGTCAAGGACATCCGCAACTACATCAAGAAGGGGAAGCTCTGGGAGGCCTTCGTCAACGACAGGCGCCCCGTGCTGCTCATCGACGAGATCGACAAGGCCGACATCGAGTTCCCGAACGACCTTCTGCTGGAGCTCGATCGCATGGAGTTCTTCGTCTACGAGACCGGCGAGACCATCAAGGCCAGCCAGCGTCCGATCGTGCTCATCACCTCGAACAACGAGAAGGAGTTGCCCGACGCCTTCCTGCGCCGCTGCTTCTTCCACTACATCAAGTTCCCCGACCCCGACACGATGCACGACATCGTCGAGGTGCATTATCCCGGCCTCAAGGGCCGGCTCGTCACCGAGGCGCTCAAGGTCTTCTATGACATGCGCGAGGTGCCGGGCCTCAAGAAGAAGCCCTCGACGTCGGAGTTGCTGGACTGGCTCAAGCTGCTCATGAACGAGGACGTGGCGCCCGAGACGCTGCGGGAATCCGATCCGCGCAAGCTCATTCCGCCGCTGCACGGCGCCTTGCTCAAGAACGAGCAGGACGTCCACCTCTTCGAGCGCCTGGCCTTCATGGCCCGCCGGAACAAGCAGTAGGGCGGCGGCACCCTCCTTCTCACCAAGACGTGAACGGCGGCGGGCTTCCCTGGCGGGCGCGGGCGGGCTCGAATGAGTGGCGCGCGCCCGTCCGCCGCGCCTTTGACCCAGGAGGCGATCGCCATGCCCTGCCCGCTCGACCGCCGTGACGTGCTCGCCGGCCTCGGCGCAGCCTTGACCGTTCCGCTCCTGCCGACGGGCGCCGTCGCGGCCGCGCCGCTGGCACCGCTCGCCGATGCAGACGCGCTGACGAGGCGCGTGCTGGCCTTCCGCGAGATGCTCGACCCGGCCCAGCGCCGCCGCGCCGCCTTCCCCTGGAATGGCGAGCAGTGGCGCTCCTGGAATTATTTCGGCATCGGCGGCTACACCAAGCCGGGCCTGAGGCTCGAGCAGATGAAGCCGGCCGAGAAGGACGCGGCCTGGGGCATGTTCGCCGAGGTGCTGTCACCGGAGGGCCTCGACAAGGCGCGCACCGTCATGGCGCTGCAGGACGTGCTCGTCGAGATGGGCAACGGCCGCGGCGCGCGCTCGTCGGAGCGGTTCTCCATCTCGATCTTCGGCGAGCCGGGGCCGGCGGGGGCCTGGGGCCTGCGCCTCGAGGGGCATCACCTCTCGCTGTCGTTCGCAGTCGTGGGCGGCAAGCTCGTGTCCGTGACGCCGGCCGCCTTCGCGGCGCTGCCGAACCGCGTCTTGAGCGGCCGACGCAAGGGCCTTGTGGCGCTCAAGGGCGAGGAGACGCTCGCCCGCCGCCTGCAGCGCGATCTCGCACCGAAGCTCAAGGCCCGCGCCCAGGCCGGTGACGAGCATCTCTTCAACATCCTCTCCTATGCCGGCGAGGAGCGCGCCAACACCAGGAAGACCGGCGTGGTGGCCGCCGACATGACGGAAGGCCAGCGCGAGCTGCTCTGGCAGCTCGTCGAGACCTATGCCGTTGCACCCTACACCGGCGCCCTGGCGCAAGCGCAGCGACGGCGCCTGCGGGCCGGCGATCCGGCCGCCGTGCATTTCGCCTGGTACGGCCCCAATCGCAGCGAGCGCTCGTTCGGCTATCGCATCACGGCAGACGCCTTCGTCGTCGAGCTCGGGTGCGTCGACGGCAAGGCTCAACACCTGCACCCGGTCTTCCACGACCTCGGCAACACCCTGGGCCGGCCGGCCTGAGCCTGCCGCGCCGCCACCGGCCTGGACCCCGGCACCTCACCGCCGTACGCTTGCTGCCGAAACTGCTGCAAGCCGCGGCGAGGGGATCGCGTGCCGACGCTCTGCCGGGACTGTTGCGAGACGAGTACGGACGACGGCGCGCGTTGCCCCGTCTGCGGCTCGGCGCGCCTCGTGACGCACGACGAGATCGAACAACTGGCCATCGCCCACATCGATTGCGATGCGTTCTACGCCGCCGTCGAGAAGCGTGACCGGCCGGACCTCGTGCCGAAGCCCGTCATCGTCGGGCATGCCGGTGGCCGCGGTGTCGTGACGACGGCCTGCTACGTCGCCCGGCGCTTCGGAGCGCGCTCCGCCATGCCGATGTTCAAGGCGCTCGAGCTCTGCCCGCAGGCCGTCGTGGTGCCGCCGGACATGGCCAAGTACCGCGAGGCCAGCCGCCAGGTGCGGGCCATCCTGGAGACGGCGACGGACCGCATCGAGCCCGTCTCGCTCGACGAGGCCTATCTCGACCTGACCCACGAGCACCTGCTCGGCGATCTCGCCGCAGCGCCGACCCTCGCGTGGCTCGCCCTGCGGGTCGAGCGCGAAGTGGGCATCACCGTCTCGATCGGACTGTCCTACAACAAGTTCCTCGCCAAGCTCGCCTCGGACGCGCGCAAGCCCAGGGGCTACTCCGTGATCGGCCGCACCGAGGCACGGTCTGTGCTGGCGCCGCTTGCCGTCGCCAGGATCAACGGCGTCGGCGCGGTCATGGCCGAGCGGCTCGCGCGCGCCGGCATCCTGACCATCGGCGATGTGCAGAGTCTGGGCGAGCAGGAGGTCGTGCAGCGGATCGGCCGCTTCGGGCACCGCCTGGCGCTGCTGGCCGCCGGCGAGGACGATCGCCGGGTGAACCCGCATCGACCAACCAAGAGCATCTCGGCCGAGACGACGTTCCGCCAGGACACCGGCTCGGCACGCCTGCTGATCGAGGCGGCAACCGGCCTCGCGGAGCGCGTCGCCGCGCAACTCGTGCGCAAGCGGCTCGCCGGCGGGGCCGTCGTCCTGAAGCTCAAGACTTCCGATTTCCGGGTGCTGTCGCGTCACAAGCGGCTGCTGCATCCCACCCAGCAGGCAGGCGTGCTCATCGAGGCCGCGCAGGCGCTCATCGAAAAGGAGGCGCAGGGAGCCACCTACCGCCTGATCGGAATTGGCGTCGACCAGCTGGCGCCGGCCGAGGCGGCCGATCCGCCCGACCTCTTCGCGGCCGTCACGCCACAAGCGAAAAGCTGACCGGGATCCCCTCGCGCCTACTCGGCCGCGAGCTTCCTGGCGCGCGCGAGACCGGCCTGCTTGCGCCCCTGCGTGCGCACGCCCGCCGTGTTGCCCATGTTGCGCGTGACCTTCGCGCGCGGGATGGCGCGGCGCGCCTTCTTCTTCTGCGTCTCGATGTTGCGCAGCGAACGCTTCGTCATGATCGTCTCCCTCCGGCAGCCGCCTGGCGGCGCCGACGTTCCGGTTCATCGGGGTGTCTGTCGGCGTTCCGTCTAGTCCAACCGCGCCTCGAGAGCAAGCCGATTACCAGTTCGTGGGCCAACTCACCCGGCCCCTGCGGCAACCGTAACGCGCATGGGCATGCCGCCCTTGGGCCGCAAAGTGACGCGGCTGACCGGCATCGGCAGATGCCCGGCGGCAACCTCGAAGTGGGTTTCCCGGACGAGTGTCGCCAGCATCGCCGTCGCCTCGATGAGCGCGAACGCCGAGCCGATGCAGATGCGGGGGCCGGCGCCGAACGGCATGAACTGATAGCGCGAATACGTCGCCTCGCGCTCGGGCGCGAAGCGCGTGGGGTCGAAGCGGTCCGGGTCGGTCCACAGCCGGCGGTGCCTGTGGATGGCGTAGATCGGCATGACGATGAGCGTGCCGGCGGCGATGGTCACGTCGGCAAGGCGCGTGTCCTCGGCCGCCACCCGTGTCAGCACCGGCGCCGGCGGATAGAGCCGCATGGACTCCTTGATCACCTGACCGACCACCACCAGCCGCTCGATGTGCGCCTCGCTCACCGGCCCATCGCCGGCGACGGCCCGCACCTCCTCACGGATGCGCGCCGCCCACTCCGGCGAGCGGGCCAGCAGGTAGAGCGTCCAGGTCAGGGCCTTGGCGGTCGTCTCGTGGCCGGCCGTGAAGAAGGTCAGCAGATTGTCGACGAGTTGTGTCTCCGACATGGGCTCGCCGGTCTCGGGATGGCGTGCCGTCATGAGGCGCGCGAAGAGATCGTCCGCCGCCTCGGGAGCGGCACGGCGCGCGCGGATCTGCTCGGCCACGGCCGCGCGCAAGTCGCGCTCGGCGCGATGCATGCGCGATTTTCCCGGAAACGGCAGCCAGGTCGGCAGGCTCAGCAGCGCATAGGCGATCGACCAGGAGATGGACCCGAGATAGTCGTTGGCCTTCTCCTCGATGATCCGGCCGACGGCGCTTTCCCCGCCCGTCAGCAGCGTATTGGCGATGACCTCGAAGGTGGCGCGCGTCATGTCCTTGTCGATGTGGCGACGGGCGCCCGGTCCCTGGCTACGCCATTCCTCGACCAGATGCTGGGCCGCCCCGACCATCGTCGGCACGTAGCGCAGGATCTCGCCATGGCGGAACAGCGGCGCGGCGAGCTGGCGCTGCCAGCGCCATTCCGCGCCCTCGGAGGTGAGGATGCCCTTGCCGAGCATCGGCCCGAGCACGCGCTGCTCGAGCTCGGTCTTCGGGAAGGTCTCGCGGCGGTCCAGCAGCACGTCCTTGACGAGATCCGGCGCCGTGATCCAGCAGATCCGACTGCGGCGGGCCTTATAGCTGAAGAGCGGCTCGTGATAGACCGGCTCCGGCACGGCCAGCAGCGGATTGGAGATGAAGCGCACCACGAACTTGGGCAGGCTCAGCGGCTTCGGCGGCGGCGTCACACGCGGTGGATAGAGCGGTTGTTCGGCCAGACTTGCGCGCGCCGCCATGGATCACCTTTTCCTGAGCACCCGCTCTCCCCGTCTACATGGGGCCTCGGCGTGGCGGATGTAAGATCGCCCCCCCCCGCCAGGGCCGGCCGCTCAATCGAGCAGCACGCGAGCGCCATAATGCGCCGGACCGAGGAACGCCGCAGCCCACAGCAGCGAGGATAGGGCGCTGGCCAGGACGAACTGGAAGTGGGACATGCCCGCGGCTCCCGCCACCAGCGGAAGGAACGGGCGCATGGGACCGAGGAATTTGCCGAGCACGATGCCGACCATGCCCCAGCGTGCAAAGAACGCCTCGGCCCGCGGCAGGGCGTCGGCGTAGCGCGAGAGAGGCCAGATCCGCGCGATGTCCTGCTTCAGCCAGCGGCCGAGGATGTAGCAGAGGATATCGCCGAGCGAGGCGCCGAGGGCGGCCGCGAGGCAGAGCGGCCAGAAGGCGGCGCCATTGGCGCCCATCAGGCCGCCAATGGCCAGGAAGATGCCGCTCGACGGCACGAGCCACGACAGGAAGGGAATGGATTCCGCGAAGCCCAGGGCGAACACCATCGGCTCCGCGAGATGGCGATGATCGCGGACGAAGTCGCTGGCCGCGCGGACCACATCTTCGATGGCCATGCTCTAGCGCCGCCCCGCGCCTGTCGCCGTCGACGGTGCCGTCACCATGGCATGAACTTCGCGAGATAGCCGCCCGGCGCCAGCAGCACGCCGGCCCACAGGAACGCCGACGCGAAATTGGCGATCTGGAACATCACCCACTGCATCTCGCAGATGCCGGCGACGAGCGGTACGGAAGCGCGCAGCGGGCCAGTGAAGCGCGCGATGACGATGGCCAGCCAGCCGTAACGGCGAAACATCAATCGCCCCAGCGGAATGAGGCGTGGATAGATCGACAGCGGCCAAACCTTGGCGATCTGATAGCGGTAGGTCTTGCCGAGCCAGTAGGAGACCCAGTCCCCGAAGGCGGCGCCCAGGCTGGCGGCGATCCAGATCGTCCAGAAGTCGAGCCCACTCGCTCCGATCAGCGTGCCGATGCCGACCAGCATGACCCAGAACGGCAGGATCAGCGAGACGAAGGCAATCGATTCACCGAAGGCCAGGACGAAGACGATCGGGGCCGCGTACACTTGGTTCGCGCGCACAAACTCGACGATGGCCTTGCCCCATTCCTCGAAACCCATCGGTGTGCCCCCTGGTGTCGGTACGGCCCATATGCGCTGACCCGAAGAACCTTGGCAAGGCCGGCGCGATTTCGCCCCTGCGCCCGCCCGTGCCATGCGAGATCTAGGCACCAGGATGGGAATCGCTTCTCGTTGGCTGCGCGGCGTCTCCTGGACGTACGTGAGCCACAGTCTGGAGCCGGCATGTCGCAGCCCGATCGTTCCGCCGCCGAGGCCATGGACCGGATGTACCGCCACCAGCGGCACATCTACGACCTGACGCGGCGCCTCTTCCTGTTCGGCCGTGACAGGGTTCTCGCCCGCCTGCAACCGCCGTCCGGCGGCAGCGTCCTCGAGATCGGCTGCGGCACGGCGCGCAACCTCGTGAGGGCCGCCCGGCTCTATCCGCGCGCCACCTTCTACGGCATCGACGTGTCCAGGGAGATGCTGGCCACCGCGCGGGCCAGCGTCGAGCGCGCCGGGCTGGCCGATCGCATACGCCTCGCCGAGGCCGATGCCGCCAGCTTCGAGCCCGGCCCGTCACTCGGGCGCGACGGCTTCGATCGTGTGCTCCTGTCGTTCGCGCTGTCGATGATGCCGCCCTGGCGGGCGGCGCTGGCGCATGCCGTGGCATGCGTGGCGCCGGGCGGGGAGCTTCACATCGTCGATTTCGGCCAACTCGAGGGCTTTCCGCCCAGCGCACGGCGCCTGCTGTTCGCCTGGCTCGGGCGCTTCGGCGTCGTACCTGAGCCCCAGCTCGCGGCCGAATTGCAGCGCCTCGCCGACGCCGGGCGCCTGAGCCTCGAGTACGAGCAGCTCTACCGTGGCTACGTGCACGCCGCCACGCTCCGCCGCTGAGCCCGGCCGGCCGGCTCAGCCGGTGGCTTCGCACCAGAACTGGTACATGCCGTCGAACAGGGAGGTGTGCGTCTCCTCCATGTGCCGCCAGTTGGCGAAGCTGCCGGGCCAGGCATCGTCCTTGTAGTGCATGCGGAAGTGCTCAAAGACGTGCGGCGTCAGCGTGAAGCCGCGGAAGGCGAGCCCGTTCTCGGCGAGGAACCGCTCGATGTCGTCGAGCGTCATGTGCACCTCGTGCTCGTGCAGCACGAGATCGCGAAAATCGCTGAGCGCGTAGAAATCACGCGAGCGCATCAGCTCGACGCCGGGCTTGCCCTCGCCGCGTGCCATCAGTGCCGCGCGGTAGTCGCGGGCCAGCGCATCCGACGCCCCCGCGCCGGGGTATCCGGGCTCCTCGCGGAGCGCCTTGATGTTGCGCCGCGAGGTGGCGCTGTAGAGCCCCACCAGCATGATGCCACCGGGCTTCAGCACGCTCCTCAGCGCCCGCCAGCCCGCGAACGGGTCCGCCATGTGATGGAGAACGCCGATCGCCTCGACCACCTCGAAGCGACGGCCGGTCTCTGGGAGCGCCAGGATGTCGGCCTCGGCCAGCTCGAGCCCGCTCAAGGCGAGCTCGTTGGCCTTGCGCCGGGCATAGGCGAGGCTCGGGCGGGAGATGTCGACGCCGAGCACGCGCGCCATGCCACCGTAGGCGAGCTGCGCGAGCGCCGCCTGATGACCGGTGCCCGTGCCGGCGATGAGCACGTCGAACGGCTGGTCCATGAAGGACAGGCGCTCCTCGGCGAAGTAGCGCGCGAGCGCCCGTCGCAGCGAGCCCGCCTGCGGCCGCTGCACGCTGGCCCAGCGCGGATAGGGATGCGCTTGGTACTGGCCCGCGACGCGCACGCTCGTCGGATCGGTGACGGGCGTCAGACGTGGCAGGGCCGCCTCAAGGGCCTTCTCCTCGGCGGCAACGCGCAGGCGCGACGTGACCGTCGCGGCGAGCGCCTTGGGCCGGACCCCGGCCGCTGCGTCGGCGTCCAGGCCGCCGATGTCGAGCTGATCGAGCCGGCGATACAGCAAACCCTTGAGCAACTGGAAGGCCGCATCGACATTGCCCGCCGACAGGGCGGCCGCATCGAGCCGGAGGCTCGCCAGGGCACCGCGCTCGGCCTCGCTTTCGGCCCAGACATGCTCGTTGAGCGCGGTCTGCGCCTCCAGCACGCTGAGGAACGCGAACAGCGCCCGGTCCTGCAGCCGCTCATCCGGCAAGTCGAGCAATACGAGGCGCCGCACCGCGGTGAGCAGGCGCTCCACGTCCGGGTCGGCGACGACGCCCTGCTCGAGCGCGGCGAGGAAGAGATCGTTACGCAGGAGATCACCGGTCCGCTTGCCCGCCAGATCGCGCGCCGCCCCGTCCGCGTCGCCGCTCCTCACGCGCTCTAGCAGCGGGGCGAGCTGGGGCCGCCCCGCCAGATGGCGCAGCGCCAGGTCGACGAGAGGCTGGCGGTCGAGCTCGTCGAAAGCGAGGGCCGCCTTGATGCCGAACGGCTCCAGCGCCTCGGGCTGGTCGAGCACATAGCGGCGGGCGATGAGCGCGAGCCGTCGGGCCGCCTCGATCATCTGCGGCTTGAGCCGCAACGCCTCGCAGAGCTCCCGTGCCGCCGCGTCGATCTCGCCGAGGCCTTCCTCGACCATGGCGAGGTTGAAGCGCAATCCAGGATGGCGCTTGTCAGCCTGGACGGCCTCGGAAAACGCGAGCTTTGCCGTACGGAAGTCGCCGGCCTGCAACGCCGTGATGCCGAGACGGGCCTTTTCCTGGACGGACGTGGACGTGCGAGGCTTGGCGGCCATGATGTTCCTGCGCTCTTGTTCAGACATTGGACGAAGGCGCGACTCTTGAGGAAAGCCGTGGCCCGGTCAATGGGGAGCGCAGATAAGGCGTGCCGGCGGGCTCAGCGCCGCGCGCCGCGGCAACGTCTGCGGATCTCGCCGGCGAGTTCACGCGCCACCTCAGCTCCGAGCATCGAGGCCCGTGAGATCTGCGCCGGCGTCAGCCCGCCGCCCGAGCGCCGCAGGCCCGTGGCGGCCTGCTCGGCCTCGCGCTTGCCATGGTGCAGGTCGGCGCAGCTCAGCTCCCGCCGTTTGCCCCGATACGCGAACAGGCGTACACCCGAGGCATGCGCGGCGGGCGTTGCCGGTTCGCGCACCCATTTGTTCGACTTGTCGGCCATCAAAGAGCGCAGCGCCGCCCCGCGCTGGCGGACGCAAACATCGGAATCATCGACACAATCGAGCCCCGCCCGTGGGGAGGGATCGGGGCCGAGCGAGCCGATGGCGCAGCCGCCGAGCAGCGTCGCCGCGACGAGGGCTGAGACCAGAAGGGCGAGGCGGCGGACGACAAGCATGACGATCCCTCTTGAGCACGGCAGCGGATGTCCATAGAAATCGGCCGTGGCAAGGTGAAGGCAGGCAGCCCCGTCGGCCGGATCAAGTCCTTCCCCAGCCGAATCGCACACGGGCCGAGTTCAGCCTACTGTCGATAGCACTACCACACCACCAGCATAGGGCCCCGGCCCGGCCTGTCCAACGCAAACAGCGTGTTACATCAACGGCTCGGCGGCCAAGGTAGCGGCATCGACACACACCGAGCACAACCAGCCGCCAAGTCACAATCCGCCGGCCGCGCCGGCCAACAGGGAGAAACGTCGATGGTCAAAGCAATTCGCGTCCACGAGTACGGCGGACCCGAGGTTCTGAAATGGGACGACGTCGATGTCGCCGCCCCCGGCGACGGCCAGGTCCGTCTGAAGCAGACCGCCGTCGGGCTCAACTACATCGACGTCTACTGCCGGACAGGCCTCTATCCGCAGCCGTCGTTTCCGTTCGTCCCGGGCATGGAAGGCGCGGGCGTCGTCACGGACGTCGGCCCCAACGTCAGCGACCTCCAGGTCGGCGATCGCGTCGCCTACGCGATGCCGATCGGCTCCTACGCCGAGGAGCGCGTCATTCCGGCCGGTCGCGTCGTGAAGATCCCCGACGGCATCGAGGACAAGACCGCCGCGGGCATGATGCTGCAGGGCATGACCGTGCGCTATCTGCTGCGCAAGACCTACAGGATCGGCCAGGGCACGACGGTTCTCTTCCACGCCGCGGCCGGCGGCGTCGGCCTCATCGCCTGCCAATGGGCCAAGCACCTCGGCGCAACCCTGATCGGCACCGCCGGCTCCGACGAGAAGTGCGCCCTGGCCAAGGCCGCCGGCGCCACGCACGTCATCAACTACCGCACGGAGAAGTTCGTCGATCGCGTCAAGGAGATCACGGGCGGGCGCGGTTGCGACGTCGTCTACGACTCCATCGGCAAGGACACGTTCCCGGCCTCCCTCGACTGCCTGAAGCCGCTCGGCCTCTTCGTCACGTTCGGCAATGCCTCGGGCCCCATCGAGAACCTGAACGTCGGCATTCTCGCGCAGAAGGGCTCGCTCTACCTGACGCGTCCGACGCTCGCCACCTACACGGCCTCGCGCGCGGACCTTCTGGAGACGGCCGGCGACCTCTTCGATGTGGTCAAGTCGGGTGCGGTCAAGATCAACGTCAACCACACCTATCCCCTGAGCGCCGCCGCCGACGCGCATCGCGATCTCGAGGCGCGCAAGACCACCGGCAGCGTCGTGCTGATGCCGTCCTGATCAGCGCGCGCCGGCCGTCCCGGCCAGCGTCTCGTCGAGCGTCAGGGCGAGCTTGTCGGTCAACTCGGCAAGCTCGCCATCGCTGATGATGAAGGGCGGCGCCAGCAACACGTGATCGCCGCCCGCTTCTCCCGCCGTGCCGCCCATCGGATAGCAGATCAGGCCGTTCTCCATGGCGCGCGCCTTGAACCGCTCGGCGAGCCTCTGCGCACGGGCGAAGGGCGTCTTGCTGTCGCGATCCTGGACCAGCTCCACCCCGACGAACAGCCCGCGCCCGCGGATATCGCCCACATGGGCGTGCTGGCCGAGGCGCGCCACCAGCATCCGCCGCAGCGCCTCACCCTGCCCGCGCACGCGCGCGAGCAACCCCTCCTCCTCCACCACCTGCTGCACGGCGAGTGCTGCGGCGCAAGCCACGGGATGGGCGAGATAGGTGTGGCTCCAGTTGAGCACGCCCGAACCCGCCACGAGCGCCTCGGCATGCGCGTCGCGCACCAGCACGCCACCGATCGGCTGGTAGCCGCCGCCGAGCCCCTTGGCGATGGCGATGAGATCGGGCGAGACGCCGTCCTCTGCGATGGCGAAGAGATGCCCGGTGCGCCCCATGCCGGCCATCACCTCGTCGACGATGAGCAACACGCCATAGGCATCGCAGATGCGCCGGATCTCGCGGAAATAGCCGGGCGCCGGCGGCACGGCGCCGAGCGTAGCGCCGCTCACCGTCTCGGCCACGAACGCTGCGACCTTGCCCGGACCCACCCGCAGGATCTCCGCCTCGAGCTCTTGTGCCGCTCTCAGCCCGTACTCCTCCTCGCTCTCGTCGTCGCGCCGCTCGCGGTAGGCGTAGCACGGCGCGATATGGCTCATCGCCATGCCGCCGCCGAAGATGGCCTCGAAGGGCGCGCGCGACGACGGCCGCCCGCCGAGCGCCAGCGTGCCGAGCGTGCCGCCGTGATAGGACTGGCGACGGGCGATGAAATGACAGCGCTCGCGTTCGCCGCGCTCGAGATGGATCTGCCGCGCGAGCTTCATCGCCCCTTCGACGGCCTCCGAGCCGCCGGAGACGAAGGCCGCACGACCGAACCCCGCGGGCGCGCGGGCGACCAGCCACTCCGCCAGCGCTTCGGCAGGACGCGACGTGAAGAATGCCGTGTGGGCATAGGCTACGTCGTCGAGCTGCGCCTTGATGGCGGCGACCACCTTGGGATGGCCGTGGCCGAGACAGGAGACGGCGGCGCCGCCGGAGGCGTCGAGGTAGCGCTTGCCGGCGGTGTCGTAGAGATAGACTCCCTCGCCGCGTGCCACCGTCGGATAGGGCGTCGTCAACTGGCGGTGCAGGAGGCGGCTCATCACGTGCGCCCTCCCTCGGTCGCCGCGAACGCCACCGCTCGCAAAAGCTCGAGCGCGGCCACGACCGTCAGGCGGCGGACCTCACTGCGGCCGGCATCACCGAAGCGTCGCTCCTCGTGGCGGACGGAGCCACCCCGGCGCAGGGCGGCGAGATGCACCAGACCGACGGGCTTGCCCGGTCCGCCGCCACCCGGCCCGGCGATGCCGGTCACCGCGACGACCGCATCCGCACGCGAGGCCGCGAGCGCGCCCGCGGCCATCGCCTCGGCGGTGGCGCGACTGACCGCGCCTTCCGTCCGCAGGATCGTGCGGGGCACGCCCAGGATCTCCGCCTTGGCGTCGTTGGAGTAGGTGACGAAGCCGCGCTCGAAGACGTCGGACGAGCCGGCGATCTCGGTGAGCAATCCGGCAATGAGCCCGCCCGTGCACGACTCCGCCGTGGCGAACCGCAATCCCGCCGCGCGCGCATCGTCGAGCAGTCGCACCGCCTCGGCCCTCAACTCCTCGTCGAACATGTGCCACTCCCGGACGTGGTGAGAGGCCCATAGTGCGCGCGCCGCCGGCGCTCCGCAATGGGCAAGCCGATCAGCGCCGCTCGCTCCACCAGGTATCGAAATCGTAGCCGTAGAGTGTCGATCCCGCGGGGGCCGCGAGATGGCTCCAGTGCGCCACCATCTGCTTCGGCAGATGATAAAGGGGCACGACGTAGTCCCCCGAGAGCAGCAGACGGTCGAAGGCGCGCACGGCCGAGACGAAGGCGGGACGGTCGCGCGCGGCCAGCAGCGCCTCGATCATGGCATCCACGCCTTTGCTGCGCACGCCGGCGTAATTGAGCGCACCCGGCGTATCGGCGACCTGACTGCTCCAGCGTCCGATCTGCTCGTTGCCGGGAGACAGCGAAGCGCCCCACGTCCACTGCACCATGTCGAAGTCGAAGGCCTTCAGCCGCGACCAGTACTGCGCGGAGTCGACCTGGCGGATCCGCACCTCGATGCCGACGCGGCGCAGCGCCACGGCGAAACTCGCGAAAAGCCGCTCCTTGCTCCGGGTATCCGCGAGCATCTCGATCGAGAGCGGCTGCCGCGTCCCGCCATGCACCAGCCGCGTGCCGTCCAGCCGATAGCCGGCAGCGACCAAGAGGTCGAAGGCCGCCTTGACGTTGCGACGGTCGCGGCCGGAGCCATCCGACACGGGAAAGCGATGCACACCGGCGAGGATCTCGGGTTTGACCTCGGCGAGATAGGGCGCGAGCAGCCGCCGCTCCTCGGCATCGGCGGGCCGGCCGTGCGAGGACAGCTCCGAGCGATCGAAATAGCTCCGCGTCCGCGCGTAGGCGCCGTGAAAGAGGCTTCTGTTGATCCACTCGAAGTCGAACAGCAGGACGAAGGCGCGGCGCACGCGCTGATCCTTGAAGGCTGCACGCCGCGTGTTCATCACGA
This sequence comes from Hyphomicrobiaceae bacterium, assembly GCA_041397725.1. Lineage (GTDB taxonomy): Bacteria > Pseudomonadota > Alphaproteobacteria > Rhizobiales > Hyphomicrobiaceae > JAGRKR01. The sequence goes on from JAWKVZ010000001.1 coordinate 535,311, forward strand.
GACCGGTCATGCCGGACGGCAGAGCGATGGAGAACGTCCGCCGCTTGATCCGCCCGTCGGCGGCGGCAGGGAAGGCATAGCCCTCCGCCCAGCGCGAGGGATCGTCCTCGTCGCGCAGATCGACGGCGCCCGTCTTGAAGGCCTCGAACAGGCTGCTGGAGTCGCGGAAATACTCGTAGCGGATCTCGGCGAAGTTATAGCGCCCCTTGTTGACCGCGAGATCGCGCCCCCAATACTCGGGGTTGCGGCGATAGGTGATGCTGCGCCCGGGAATGAGTTTCTCGCCGTCCACCAGGTAGGGACCGCTGCCGACCGGCGGCTTGAGCGTCGTCAGGGCGAAGCTGTCGTTGGTCAGCAGATGGCTCGGCAGCACGGGCATGAGCCCCATGATGAGCGGCATCTCGCGGTCGGAGCCATCAGCGAAGACGAACCGCACCGCACGCGCGGACAGCTTCTCCGCCTTGACCACCTTCTTGTAGTACGAGCGGTGGAACGGCCAGCCTTTCTGTCTCAGCACGTCGAGAGAGAACAGCACGTCGTCGGCCGTCACCGGCCGGCCGTCGGAGAAGCGGGCCGCCGCCCTCAGATGGAAGGTGATGGAGCTGCGATCCTCGGGCACCTCGATGCGCTCGGCCAGCAGGCCATAGAGCGAAAAGGGCTCGTCGAGGGCGCGGGCCATCAGGCTCTCGTAAACGTAGCCTCTGAGGCCCGGTGGGGCATTGCCCTTGATGATGAAGGGATTGAGGCTGTCGAAGGTGCCGACGGCGCCGAGCGAGATGCGCCCCCCCTTGGGCGCCTGTGGATTGACATAGGGGAAATGCGCCATCTCCGGCGCATGCAGCGGCCGCCCATGCATGGCGATGCCATGGCTCGGCTCGCCCGCCCAGCCGAGCTGTGTCTGGGCCAGCAGCAGCAGCGCCGTCAGCCAGACGACCCGCAGAACGCGCGGTGCGATCCTCCGTGCCTGCGCGCTCGGCGCCTCGCAGCAAGACGACACGCGTGATCCTCCTTGTCGTGCCTCGCGAGCGGCGCGTGGCGGCGTCCCGAGCCGCGTGCCATGCGCTGGCACGAAACGCAACCCAGCTTCCCCGCGCACCCCATGGACGACCCCGGCGACATCGCGGAAAGTCGCGCACGAACGGCACCTTAAGTCCTTCGTCGGGCACGGCACACCAGCTTCATGGCGTCAGCATGTCGCGGAGAGATAGTGGCACGAGGGCCACGCCCGCGCCCGCGCGCTCCGCAGAGCGTGGACGAGGCCGCTTCGACCGTGACAGCGGCCACGGGATTGCCTTAATTCGATGTGCAATCGCGGCATGAGCCGAGCGGTCACCGCTGCCGGCACTGTGTTTCTTGGGGGAAGGCCCGGCGCCGTCCCGGGACGGAGAGGTTCAGAGACCATGCAGAATTCATCGCAGCAGAGCAGAGGCATCGCGCGACCCGCCCTCATTCTTGGAGGGCTGGCGGGGATGTCGCTGGCGCTCGTCTTCGCCATGACCGTGCCGGTGTTCGCACAGGCGGAGAAGAAGGCCCCGGCCAAGCCGGCCGCGAAGAAGGCCGCTCCCGCCAAGAAGAAGGACGGCGCCCAGAACATCTGGGTGAAGCTGTGCGGCAAGCAGACGGTGGCGCCGAAGAAGCAGGGCGACAAGCCGACCCAGCGCGAGCTGTGCTCGACGCAGGTCGAGTCGCTCGATCCCCTCGGCCGCTTCCATATCGTCGTGCGACTGGCGAAGGTCACCAGCACGAAGGAGCAGGCGCTCGAAGTCTCGCTGCCGCACCTGCCAATCCCGGTGTTTGCCCGCGAGAAGGGCGCGCCCAAGGACGCCAAGCCCAAGCAGGTCGGTGCACGCTCCAGCAGCTTCATCATCCCCGCCGGCGTGCGCGTGAAAGTCGACGACGACAAGGACGCCATCAAGCTGAACTTCGGCGCCTGCGATCCGTTCGGCTGCCTCGCCAGCGCGGCGGTCGACGACAAGGTCATCAAGCGCCTGAAGTCGGGTAAGCAGATCGCCATTCACGCCATCGACATCTCCGGCGTCGCCATTCCGTTCCAGGTGCTGCCTCTGACGGGCTTCACGGCCGCCTACGACGGCAAGGCGATCGACGCGAAGACCTTCGCCGACGGCCGCAAGGCGCTCTACCAGCAGATCGAAGCCAATCGCAAGGCGGCGCTCGAGCAGATGCGCATGCAGCAGGAGGCCACCAAGGACCCCGCCAAGAAGGCGGCTCCCGCCAAGAAGTAGGCGACACGCCGCCACTGCCAACGCCCACACTACCGAAGCCCGCGAGACCTCTCTCGCGGGCTTTCGTTTCTGCTGGATGCTCTGAGGTGCCCACCGACCGATCGCTGCGGTTCCTGAGAAGGCAGCGATTCACGCTCTCGACGGCGGCGCGTCGCGCCGCCCTCTCGACCGACCGCTGCCTAGTGCTCCTGCACGTAAAGCGCGCGATAGCTGCCGTCGGCCGCCTTGTCGAACATCTCGCGCACCTGCGGGTGCCGGATGGGCTTGTCGGAATCGTCCGGCAGCAGGTTCTGCTCGGAAACGTAGGCGACGTACTCGGTCTCAGAATTCTCGGCGAGCAGATGATAGAAGGGCTGGTCCTTGCGCGGCCGGATTTCCTCGGGGATCGACAGCCACCATTCCTCCGTGCTGGCAAACTCCGGGTCGATGTCGAACACCACGCCCCGGAAGGCGTAGAACCGATGCCTGACGACATCCCCGAGCCCGTACTTCGCAATGCTGATCGACTTGCTCATCGCTGCCTCAATCCTCGACCACCGCCTCGCCAGCGGCGGCATCGGTATTTCACGTGACGGTCACTGCGCTGTCAATTGTAGCAGCCCGCAGCATCGTGTTGTGTGACCGAACGGCGTCACAGACCATAGCTGGAGGCCAACTCGGGATCCTTCGCGGCGACCAGACGCGCGAGGTCCACGATGACCTTGGCCTGTTTCCACGTTGCGTCGTCCTGGAACTTCCCATCGACGATCGCCGCGCCCGTCCCGTCCGGCATGGCGGCCAGGATCTTCTTCGCGAAGGCGACCTCCGCCGGATCGGGGCTGAAGACACGCTTGGCCACGTCGATCTGGTTGGGGTGCAGCGACCAGGCGCCCAGGCAGCCCATGAGAAAGGCGTTGCGGAACTGGGACTCGCACGCTTCGGCATCGGCGAAATCGCCGAATGGACCATAGAACGGCTTGATCCCGTACATCATGCAGGCGTCCACCATGCGGGCGACCGTGTAGTGCCAGAGATCCTGCTGCACGAAAGCCCGCTCGCCCGCTCCCGGCTTCGGGTCGGCGAGCACGCCGTAGCCGGGATGGCCGCCCCCGACGCGCGTGGTCTTCATGCCGCGCGAGGCCGCGAGATCGGCCGGGCCGAGGCTCATGCCGTGCATGCGCGGGCTCGCGGCGGCGATGGCCTCGACGTTGGCCACGCCTTCTGCGGTCTCCAGAATGGCGTGAATGAGGATCGGCCGCGTGATGCCATGGCGCGCCTCGAGCTGCGCCAGCAGTTGATCGAGGTAGTGAATGTCCCAGGGACCTTCGACCTTCGGCAGCATGACGACGTCGAGCCTGTTGCCGACCGCCGGTACGATCTCGAGGATATCCTCGAGCCCCCAGGGACTGTTGAGACAGTTGATCCGTGTCCACAGCGCCGTGCCGGCGAGGTCGCTTTCCTCGGCCATGGTGATGAAGCCGCGGCGGGCCTCGACCTTCGACTCGGCCGGAATGGCATCCTCGAGATTACCGAGGACGACGTCGACCTGCCGCGCAATCTCGGGCACCCGCGCGCGAAGCTTGGCATTGTGCGGCGGCACGAAATGGATCATGCGCTCGAGCCGCACCGGCAACTGGCGATAGGGCTCGGGAGCGCCGATGGCAAGCGGGCTGTAGAACTTGGCAGGCGTACGGGAGACGGACATCGCAAGGCGTCCCTGGCATGAATGGGCTGGAAAGCGCGCACCATAGATCACCGAGGCCCGCGAGGGAACCGCTTTCGCGCGCCCCGCAGGCTCGAAATATGATCTAGTTCATACTGTTAGTCCGCGCGGCAGCACTCCGGCCGGAGCACGCGCGCCTGCGCTCACCAGAAGCGGAAGCGGAAATAGTTCGGGCCGCCGTCCTGGGCCGCCTCGCCCTGCGTCTTCCAGAAGTCGAGGGTCTCCTGCCGCAAAGTCTCGGAACAGCTCCGACGGCAATCGATCCACGTGCCACCCGGCAGGCGCACCTGATAGCCGTAACGGCCCTGGCGCACGGGCGCACGAATGACACCGTTGCCCCAATCGCTGTGGGCGGTCACATAGCCGGCATAGGGACCACGCTCGCGGTGACGCTTGCCGGCATCTGCGGGGACAGCCATCAGGGTGAGCGCACCGACCGCCGCCAGGGCGATCACAGGCTTGGAAACTCTCATTCCGTCACTCCTTGTGGAGGGCTGCGGCGCGGCAATCGGCAAACGAGCGCCGCCGGTGATTTGCACGAAGTATAGCACGAAGCGCCGCCGACCTCACGGGCGGCGTCCGCTCGACGCCGCGGAATTCACGCGCGCTGTGGCTTCAGCTCCACCGCCTGTTCGACCACATCCACTGCTCCGGCGCCTCGCGTATCCAGGCTTCGAAGACCCGCTGCATCTCGTTGGTCGTCGAGCGGATGTCCTCGCCCTGGTTGCGCGTGCGGGGCACCTTGAGCTCCCGGACCTCGATGTCGAACCGGCTGGCGTTGCCGACCCTGACACAGCGCGCGAGCCAGATCCGCGCACCGACGCGGCGGGCGATCATCGCCGGCACCATCGTCGAGGGCGCCGGCGTGCCGAAGAACGGCACGGCCAGCCCCTGCTTGTCGAACAGATCGGCAACGAGCCCGAGCCGCCCGCCATTGCGCACGAAGTCCATGATGAAGCGCGCGGTCTTCTGGCCCTGCTCCCAGCTGCCGTCGACCTTGCCCTTGCCGAGCATGCCACCGGGGAACAGGTCCTTGCGCTGGTCGCGCAGGTACTGGTCGACGTAGGGGTTCTTCACGGTCCTGTAGATGCCGGCGGGATTGGAGCCCGCGGCGGTCAGGGGCCAGATGGCGAGCTCCCAATTCCCCATGTGCAGTGAGACACCGACGGCCGCCCCGAGCTTGTCCTTGTAACGGTCCAGGAGCGGCTGACTGACGACGCGGATGCGCTCCGGCTGGGCCAGGAGCCGGTCGATCTGCATGGTCTCGACCATCACCCGGCCGAGATTGGCCCAATGCGCCAGCGCGATCTCGCGGCGTTCCGCCTCGCTCTTTTCCGGAAAGGCGATGGAGAGGTTGTCCATGGCGCGACGATGGCGCTTGGGGGACAACCGCGGCGCCAGGATCCGCCACGCGCGCGCCGATACGCTGCCGGCGAACTCAAGGGGCGCGAGCCGCACGAGTCCCACCAGCGTCCGCAGGAGCGCGTACTCGAGGCGCTGCTGCACGTCCAGGAGGCGGGATCGCAGTGAGGTCATGATCTGAGGCAGGCCCCCGGCCGAAAGTGCAGGACGGCTCGCCGTCCACACGCGCGCCCCCGCGTTTAGAGCGGGCCGCACCCCTCACCGTCAAGTGGCCGTCGGGTCGCGCACGGCCGAACCGGTGGAAACCCTGGGGCTGCGCAGCCAGGTCGGGCGCAGCGACGGCCCCAGGCCTTCCTGCATGGCGAGGCGGCGCAGAAACGGCAGGTTCGCCAGAAGGCCGAGCCCCAGGCCGCGCGCCAATTGCGCCGGCAGGAGGTCCGACATCAACGTGCGATTGAGCGCATCGACGCCGAACGTGCGGGATTCGATATCCCGCCGCCGGCTCCGGTCATAGGCGTGCAGCGTCTCGCGCGCCCCGGGATCGCGGCCCGCCGCCAGAGCGTCGGCCAGGGCCTCGGTCAGAGCGAGAACGTCGCGACAGGCAAGGTTGAGCCCCTGTGCGCCGATCGGCGGCACGACGTGGCCGGCCTCTCCGACGAGCGCCACCCGGCGCGCTCCGAGCCGGGCGACCTTCAGGCCGGACAACGGGAAGGAGCTGCGCGGTCCAACGGACGTCACCCGCCCCAAAAGTCCCTGCGAGCGCGCCTCGATGGCTTCCGCCAGCTCCGAATCGGGCAGCGCCAGCACACGCTCGGCCTCATCCGGCGCCTCGACCCAGACCAGACTCGACATCAGGCCCGGCAATGGCACGGTCGTGAACGGCCCCGCACACCGGTGAAACTCGTTCGAAACGTGCTGATGCGGCCGCGTGTGCGCAAAATTGCAGGCGATGGCGACCTGCGGATAAGGCCAGGTGCGCGCGTCAATCCCGGCAGCACGCCGGCAGAGCGAGCCCCGGCCGTCCGCTCCGACGACAAGCCCCGCCGAAAGCGGCCGGTCGTGCCCTTCGACGTGCACGGCGACGCGGTCTTCCAAGGGCTCGATGCGGCTCACCGCGCACTCCAGGCGCGTCACAGCACTGCCCGCGCGCGCCTCGAGGGCGGCGACCAGTGCGCTATTCGGGATATTGTAGCCGAATGCCTCCAGGCCGAGCTCGCCCGCCTGGAACACGACCTCAGGCGCCCTGACCAGCCGACCGGTGTCGTCGACGATGCGGATGGCCCGAATGGCGGCGCCGCTCTCCTCCAGGCAGTGCCCCACATCGAGGCTGTCGAGCAGGGTCACGCTCGCGCCGAACAGCGCTGTCGTCCGGGAATCGGTCCTGCCCTGCTCCCGCATGGGCGCGGGTCCGACCAGATGCGGCTGAAATCCTGCCGCCTCCAGCGCCAGTGCCGCCAGCAGCCCCGCAGGCCCGGCGCCAACGACCACGATACTCCCGGCTTCCCGGCGATCCAACGCCATGACACTCCCGCAGTGAGACGATTCGCATGGCCAAAGAGGCCCCTAAAGCACCTTGGCCGCGCCCGACGTCGCGCGCAAGGCGTGATACTGGCGCATATTCCGCCAGCCCTTCGCACCGCAAGCTCAGCGAAAGTGCGGCGCCCCAGCCAATAACGTGTCTTTCACGCAACAAGCGCATTCGAAAGACTGTAGAAAGCTTCTTTGGATGTTTACGAGTCGCGCTTCCTTACGATAAGCCTTCAGTCAGCCCAGCGGTCTCAGGTGCGGGACACCAGGGGCGGATCGGGCCGGACGCTGGTGGTAGACTTGGTCGCTTCAGGCCGGGTTGAACAGGTGAAAAAACCTACGGAGAAAGACCCATGATCGGGGGACTCATGAAGTCGGCAAGTCGTCTGGCGCTCGTCGCCGCGGCCGGCCTTTTCGTTGCAGGCTCGGCGAACATCGCCAAGGCTGCTGATCTCGGCGGCAACTGCTGCGCGGATCTCGAGGAGCGCGTTGCTGAGCTCGAGGCCACGACGGTCCGCAAGGGCAACCGCAAGGTGTCCGTGACCCTCTCGGGTCAGGTCAACCGCGCCCTCCTCTACTGGAACGATGGTTCCGAGTCGGGCGTCTACTCCATCGACAACACGCAGTCTTCGACCCGTATGCGTCTGCGCGGCAGCGCCAAGATCGCTGCCATGTGGTCGGCGGGCTTCTACATGGAGTGGGAGACGGTCGGTGCCCCCGGTAGCGCCGTCAACCAGATCGACTCGCGCGGCGGCGCCGGCACCGGCAACACGCTCAACGGTCGCCTCGGCCTTCGTCAGGCCAACTGGTGGATCAAGCATGATCAGCTCGGCACTCTGAGCGTCGGTCGCTTGAACATCGCCACCAAGGACCTGTCGCTCATCGAGCTTGGCGGCATCTCGGCCGCGTCCTACTCGCTGCAGCTCAACGGTCTCGGCATGTTCGTCCGCCCTGTTGGCCGGACGGGTGTGGAAGGCCTCTCCACGGTGACCCTCGGCAACTTCTTCCCGCCGATGGATACGAACCGCGCCGAGGGCGTTCGCTACGACTCGCCCACGATTGCCGGCTTCACACTGTCGGCTGCCTGGGCAGATGACGACCGCTGGGACGTCGCCCTGCGTTACGCGGGTGAGTTCTCTGGCGTCCGCATCGCCGGTGGCATCGGCTACTTCCACGACGGCTGGGAGCAGGCCACGACGGCTGCGGTGCTCGGCACCCGCGGTTCGCGTGACCAGAACGCCCTCATCGCCACCTTGAGCATCCTGCACGTGCCGACCGGCCTCTTCGTCAGCGGTCAGTACTTCAACACGTCCTTCGACGGCTCGGGCGATATCCGCGCCGGTGTGGCGACCCCGTTCGGTACGAAGCGTCCGGACGCCACGTGGTACTGGCTCTCGGCTGGTATCCGTAAGAACTGGTTCGGCATCGGCGACACCTCGCTGTTCGGCGAGTACGGTCGCGGCGAGGACGGCAACACCGGTCTCGCTCTGGCTCTGCCCGGCGCCGGTCAGTCTCTCGCGGAGATCACCTCCAGCAGCGTCGAGATGTGGGGCCTCGGCATCGTGCAGCACATCAACGCTGCCGATATGGAGCTCTATCTCTCCTACCGTCACTACGACCTCGACGTTCGTGGTGTGACTGCTGCGGCTCCGGCCACGGTCGTCGGCCGCCCGCTCGAGAGCTTCGACTTCGTGATGGCGGGAGCCCGCATCAAGTTCTAAGTCTCGGTCCCCATCCGGGATGTGGAAAGGCCGCCCTGACGGGCGGCCTTTCTGCTTGTGGATAAGCCGAGTTGCCGGACGAACGGGTATGCGCCGCAATTCAGCCCGCCGAACGCGTTAACCTATTGGCTGCGTTGGGATTGTTGCATTGCGGCAACGCTGCTCGGATGTCACACACCACCGACAATCTCTTCACTGCTGCTTAACCCGGAACGGTGAAACCTTGTAATGGTACGCGGCGAACCTCATTCTAGCTGGTGAGACGGAATCGGTACCGCGTCTACGAGCTGCGGGGTATGAGAAGTCATGAACGTTTTGAAGCGATGCGCACTGGCAGCAGCGCTGGCGGTCTTCGCCAGTGGCAGCGCCGTCGCGCTTGAGGAAACCCGCGGCGGCCCTAAGGCCGACACCGAGGGTGGCCCGGTCATTCGCCTGACGCCGCCGAGCGACGCCCCTGGCAAGATCGGCGCCGGGCTGGATATCTCCGTAGGCGGCAAGGATGCCAAGGGCAAGGGCACGGAGGTCCGCGTTCCCGGCCTCGGCAAGCTCGGCGTCCTGCCGAAGCTGGATTTCGGGCTGGAGCTGCTTTATGGCGCGGCCGAGCCGAAAGTGCGCGAGGACGAGAAGGGTCCTGAGGACCTGACGATCCGCGGCTCCTTGAAGAAGAAGTTCTGATCGGCGCACGATTGGGTTGCAATACCATCTGAAGGAGCGCTGCGGCGCTCCTTTTGCGTTTCTGGCGTCCTGTCAGTCTCACAGATCGGCTTTTCCGGGGCGCCGGCCCCTGCCCAGCAGCCGCGGCCGATGCTAGAGTGGCCCCCTCGGCCCTGGCGGTCCGTCCATCCGACAGCGTGGATCGCCCGGCCTCATCGATGTCCATTGTGAGATCTCAGGGACCACAGACAGCATGACCACGCAGACACCGCCTGCGACCTCCAGCGCCGACGAGGCCACGATCGCCGCCTACGCTCGCGAGGCCGAGGCTTACGCGCTCAAGGAATCCCGCGGCCGAGGCCTCAAGTTCCTCGAAGCGATCGAGGCCGAGCTGCCGGTCGGCGGGCGCGTTCTCGATGTCGGCTGCGGCGGTGGCTGGGCGAGCAAGCGCCTTGCCGATCTCGGCTTCGACGTCGACGCGATCGACGCCTGCCCCGAGTTGGCGGCCATCGCCTCGCGCGGCTTGCCGAAGCCCGCCCGCGTCCTCTCGTTCGACGAGATCGAGGAGGTTTCGGTCTATGACGGCATCATCGCCCTCGCCTCCCTTCATCATGCGCCGCGGGAGCACCTGCCGGCAGTGCTCGCACGCCTGGCGCGGGCGCTGAAGCCCGGCGGCGTCCTTCTGGCGACCGTCAAGGGCGGCGACGGCGAGGAGCGCGACGCGCTCGGGCGGTTCTATGCGTATTACTCGCTCGAGGCCTTCAGGGCGGCTATCGATGCGACGCCCGGGCTCACCTGCATCCGCCATCTCGAGGCCCGGGGGACCGACTACACGGGTAAGGTCAACGACGTCTACGGCATTCTCGCCCGGCGCACGGACTGAGCATTCCACCGCCGCCAGTCGCGAAGGTTCCATGGTACGAGCAAGCGATCTGACCGACACCGCCAGCGCCGCGGTCAGCCGGGCGACCTCGCGTCTGGGCGATCTCGTGACCCCGACCATCCGGCTTGGCGTGACCGGCCTCGCGCGCGCCGGCAAGACGGTGTTCATCACCTCGCTCGTGCGCAACCTGCTCGAGGGCGGGTCACTGCCGTTCTTCCCGGCCTATGCCGATGGCCGGATCGCGAAGGCCTATCTGGAGCCGCAGCCGGACGACAACCTGCCGCGCTTCGCCTACGAGGAACATCTGGCCGCGCTGGCGGGCGATCCCCCGCTGTGGCCGGAGAGCACCAAGCGCATATCACAGCTGCGCCTCACGCTCGAGTATGAGACCGAAAGCTCCTGGCGCTGGCTGCTCGGCGGCCGCCGGCTGCACGTGGACATCGTCGACTATCCCGGCGAATGGCTGCTCGATCTGCCGCTCCTTAGCCTCGACTACCGGGCCTGGTCGGCCTCCGCCCTGGCGTTGGCCCAGGCGCCCCAGCGCGCAATGGTGGCCAAGCCCTGGCTCGACTTCGTGGCCGGCGTCGAGGCAAACGCTCCGGCCGACGAGCAACGCGCCATCGCCGGCGCCCGGCTCTTTCGCGACTACCTCGTCGCCGCCTCCGCGCTCAAGTACGCCCAGTCAACCTTGCCGCCCGGCCGGTTCCTGTTGCCGGGCGAGCTTGAGGGCTCGCCCCTGCTGACCTTCTGCCCGCTAGCGCTCGAGGGTGACGCCCGGCCGCCACGCGGCAGTCTCGCGGATATGATGGCGCGCCGCTTCGAGTCCTATAAGGAGCACGTCGTCAAACCGTTCTTCCGCGTTCACTTCAGCCGGCTCGACCGCCAGATCGTGCTGGTCGACGTGCTCAGCGCCCTCAACGGCGGCAGCGCCGCGATCGCCGACCTAGAGCGCGCACTTGCGGAGATCCTGACGTGCTTCCGGCCGGGCGCTCAGAGCTGGCTCGCCCCCCTGCTCGGCCGCCGCATCGATCGCATCGTCTTTGCCGCCACCAAGGCCGACCAGCTCCATCATGCCAGCCACGATCGGCTCGAAGCCATTCTCGACCGCTTGCTTGCAACAGCCATCGCCCGCGCGAAATTCGCCGGTGCGGATACGAAGGTGCTGGCGCTGGCGGCCATCCGCTCGACGCGCGAGGCGGAGATGCGCTCGGGCGCCGAGCGGCTGCCGGTGATCGTCGGCGTCCCCATGCCCGGCACCCGCGTCGGCGGCGACACCTTCGACGGTCTGCGTGAGGCCGCCATCTTCCCCGGTGACCTGCCGGAGGACCCGGAGGTGGCGCTGGCGGCCGCGCGCGGACCGCAAGCCTCGGCCGCCGGCATCGAGATCGTCGACTTCCGGCCGCCACGCCTGCGGGTCTCGGCCGCAACCGGCACCTCGCGCCCGCCGCCCCACATTCGTCTCGACCGCGCGATCGACTTCCTTATCGGAGACGGCCTGGCATGAGCACACCCGAGAGCGGTCGTCGTCCGCGCGCCTTCCGCCCGGATCATCCCGACCTCGCAACGCCACCTCCCGAGCCCGAGGTGGCGATGCCGCCGCCACCGGAGTCGGCCGAGTTGCCGCCCGCGCCGCTCGGCGCGCGCCTCAAGCGCGGCTTCGGCTGGGGCAGCATGTTCCTCTCAGCCATGGCCTCTCTGGCCCTGCTTGCCGCCAGCGTCTGGTTCGCCCGCTTCGTCTCGGTCGCCGTCATGCGCCAGGACTGGGTGGGCTGGCTCGCCGTCTCGCTGCTGGGGCTGGCGGTGCTCGCCGCCGCCGTGCTCGTGCTCAAGGAGATCGTCGGCCTGTGGCGCCTGCGACGCATCCGGGACCTGCGCCGCAGCGCTGACGCGGCGATCACCCGCGGCGACATCGGCGAGGCGCGTGCTTTCACCCGCCGGCTCCGGGCCGTGCTCGGCCAGCGCAAGGAGCTCGCCTGGGCCATCGCCCGCTTCAGGGAGCACGAGACCGGTGTGCTGACGGCCAAGGAGCTGCTGACGCTGGCCGAGCGGGAGATGGTCTCGGAGGTGGACAAGGAGGCGCGTCGCGCCGTCGTGCAGTCGGCCAAGCGGGTGTCGATGGTGACGGCGCTGAGCCCGGCCGCCGTGATCGCCATCATCTTCGTGCTCGTGGAGAACCTGCGCCTGCTGCGGCGCGTCGCCGGCCTCTACGGCGGACGCCCAGGCCTGGTCGGCGGCTTGCGGCTGGCGCGGCTGGTCGTGCTGCATCTGATCGCCACGGGCGGCGTGGCGCTGACCGACGACCTGCTCGGACAGTTTCTCGGTCAGGACCTGTTGCGGCGCCTCTCCCGGCGGCTCGGCGAGGGCATCTTCAACGGCGCGCTGACCGCCCGTGTCGGCACCGCCGCCCTCGACGTCTGCCGGCCGATGCCGTTCGTCGAGATGCAGCCGCCCCGCCTGCGCGATATCGTGTCCGAGCTGATTGCCCGCGAGAAGGGCGCCAAACGCGCCGCCCCTCCGCCATCGGCGACGTGAGCCTCGGGCCGCGCCGGTGTGTGTGCGCTCGTGGCACCCACCTGACCGCCGGCTGCGCCGAACGCCGCCAGCTCGACCACTTCACACGCGCGCCTCAGGCCGCGCGCGGCAGCGGCTCGTCGCCCGGCTCCGGCGTGCCACGCTCGGCGCGCTCCTGCCAGACGACATGCAGCTCGTCGGTCCGCCTCAGGATGGCGGGACGCTGCGTGTCCTCGCGCGTCGCGAGCGCATGCGCGAGCACCCGGCCCGCCGGCCGCGCCGTGTACCAGGAGAGCAGGATCGACAGCGACAACCCCAGGATGATGGGCGCCATCCAGGCCGTGCTGCCCTGGCCGGCCTTGAGGCAGGCCACCAGCACGCCGATGCCGATCAGCGTATGCAGGGCGTGCAGCCGTGCGGCATCGCCAATCAGGATCCCGCTGTCGTCGCGGCGCTGCGGCTTCCAGCCGGAGTCGTGACGCATCAGGATCTGCACCACGGCGATGGTCTGCGTGACCATGAAAATCGGCGCGAGCAGGATCGACAGGACGGCCTCCGCCAGTACGCCCGCGACGATCCGAGCGCGGCCTCGCTCGCCAACACGGCGCATCCGCTCGAGCTCCAGCAGGGCGCCCAGAACCTTCGGCAGCATGACCACGGCCATGGTGGCCACGAACAGCCGCAGAGCCGCACCTGGATCGATCACCGGCCAGATCGGGAACAGCGTCTTGCCGTCGTGGAAATAGCTCGGCAGGAACTGGCTGCTCTGGAGCGTCAGCACCATGCCGACGACGAGGGTCGCCGCCCACACGGCCGAGATGAGATAGGAGAGCACGCCCATGGTGAGATGCACGCGCGACATGGCGGTAAGCCGCGTGCGTACGAGCACGCCGATGTGCTGGAGGTTGCCCTGGCACCAGCGCCGGTCACGCACGATGAGATCGGGAAGCGTCGGCGGGCAGCCTTCATAGGAGCCCTCGAGCGAGGGCACCATGTGCACGCCCCAGCCCGCCTTCACGAGCAGTGCGGCTTCGACGAAGTCGTGCGAGCGGATGTGCCCGCCGAAGGGGGCACGGCCCGGCAGCTCGGGCAGGCCGGCGGCGGCGGCGAAGGCCTCCGTGCGGATGATGGCGTTGTGGCCCCAGTAGTTGCCCTGGCCGCCGCTCCACACGGAAAGACCGGCAGCGACGGCGGGACCATAGACGGCGCCGGCGAACTGCTGCAGACGGGCGAAGAGCGAACGCCCTCCGACGAGGCGCGGCACGGACTGCAGGAGCCCGGCGCGCGGCGCGGCGTCCATGGCCAGCGCGAGGCGCGTGACCATCTCGCCGGACATGACGCTGTCGCCGTCGAGAATGACGAAATAGGGATAGCCGCCGCCGAAGCGCTCGACCCAGTCGGCGATGTTGCCGGCCTTCTTGGCGGTATTCTCCGGCCGCTGGCGATAATAGACGCCGAGCGTGCCGGCAAGCGACCGGGCCAGCGCCTGGAAGACCGCAAGCTCCTCCTCGCCGGCCTCTGGCCCACGGCTGTCACTCAGCACGAAGACATCGAACCCGCGGTTGACGCCGAGCCGCTCCAGATCCTCGGCGAGCGCCTGGATGGTGGCGGCAATGCGAGCGGGCTCCTCATGATAGACGGGGAAGAGCAGCGCTGTGCGGCCAACCGGCGTGCGGATCTCGGCCGGAACCTCGACCGTGTCGGCCGAAGCGCTGCGTGCAAGCGCAAAGTAGCCGGCCGTGGCGCTGGCGCTGCCAAGCGCCACCCAGCCGAAGGCAATGGTCGAGAGAATGAGGAAGACCGTCTCGATGGGCGTCAGGGCGCCGAACGACAGCACGCGATAGAGCTCATAGGCGAAGCCCGCCGTCAGCAGGCCTGCTGCGCCGAATACACCGGAACGCCACACGATGGCCGCGCGCCCGGCCTCGAGCCGCAACTCGGCGGGTCGTGCCTCCAGACGCTGCACCGGCATGGCCATCGCCTGCTCGACCGGCAGCATCGGCATGCGCCGACGGCCAGCCCCGCCACGCTGGCGGCGCGCGCCCTTGCTGGACGCACCGCTTCTCGTCTTCATGTAGATCCGATCCTTCATGACTTCAGCCACCGATAGAGCCAGACCTCGGAAATGCGTTTGTCGTTGCCCATCAGCGCCAACCGCAGCTCGCAGACGTCGGCGCCTTTGGGCTCGAGTGTGAAACGAACGCGGACGCCACCGATATCGGGATGGGCCCTCACCTGCGCACCCGCGATCCCGCCCGGACGGGTGGACAGCTCGATGCGCGGCAGGTCTTTCAGCCCCTTGAGGGCCGGTCCTGAGAAATCGACGGCGAATTGTATGGTGTCCGGCGTCTTACCCGCACCGACGTGCGTCTTGCGCACGCGCGCACCGGGCCATGCCTCGACGATGTCGCTGGTCCAGGACAGTTTGTAGGCGTAGGTGTGGCCGCGCCCCTTCGGCAGCGGCTTGGCCGGCCGCCAGAAGACGACGATGTTGTCGTGGATCTCTTCCTGGGCGGGAATCTCGATCAGCTCGATGGCGCCCTCGCCCCAGTTGCCCTGCGGCTCCACCCAGGCGCTCGGGCGGCGCTCGTAGCGGGCGTCCAGGTCCTCGTAGGAGGACAGGCGGCGGTCACGCTGGATCAAGCCGAAGCCGCGCGGATTGCTGTCCACGAAGGCGCTGGTCTGCAACCGGCGCGGGTTCGACAGCGGCCGCCAGAGCCGCTCGCCCTTGCCGTTGGTGATGGCCAGCGCCTGCGAGTCGTGCACGGCCGGGCGGAAGTCCTGCCGGGCGCGGCCGTGCGGCCCGGAGAACAGGAACATGCTCGTCAGCGGCGCCAGGCCGACCATCGCCAGGTCGCGGCGCGGGAAGAGTGTGGCCTCGACCTCGCACACCGTCGACGCGCCATAGGAGATGCGGAAGCGATAGGCGCCCGTCGTCGAGGGACTGTCGAGCAGGGCGTGGACGATGACGTGATGGTCCCGCGGCCCCGGCCGCTCGATCCAGAACGCCTTGAAGAACGGCACTTCCTCGCCACCCGGCCGCGCCGTGTTGATGGCCAGCCCGCGCGCCGAAAGGCCATAGCCCTGGCCGCGCGCGACGCCGCGGAAGTAGCTGGCCCCCTGGAACACCAGAAACTCGTCGTAGGCGTCCGGCCGGTTGATCGGACCGTGGATGCGGAAACCCGAGAGGCCCGGCCAGGGTGCCTGCTCGCCATCCTTCAACAGCGTGCCGTAGGAGAATACGTCGGGCGGCATGTGCAGCGGCTTGGCATGTCCGCCATCGACGATCGCAATCGCCACGGGGAGCTCGAACAGCCACCCGCGCGGGAAAAACTGCAACTCGAACTCGGTATCGTCCTCGCGCCACAGCGCGCGCTCCCGGCGGAAGCGCATCTGGAGATAACGGTCGTAGCTGAGCTTGCGGAACGGCGCGGGCAGATCGAGGCTCGGCCGCACGAACGCCTTCTGGGCCAGGGCCTCGGCCTGCTTGGCCACGGTATCGGCAGCGAAAGGCGTGCCGGCGCCCTCGTCGGCGGCGAACGCCGACGGCGCGGACAGCAGCAGGCGGCCCGCCCCTGCGGCGAGCGCCAACGCACCAAACGATGTCAGGACCGAACGTCGATCCATGCTCTCCTGCCCACAAATTTTCGGTGATGTCGCCGCGGACTCCAAAGTCCCGCGCCTACGCCCCTTGCTCGACCGAACAAGCGTGACGTCTGCCCAAACAGCGAAGGTCTAGAACGGCACTTGAACTCATGAGGTTCCTCACGAAGCCCCCCAGGGCCGCCGGTGCGCCATTGTCTCGATTCGCCGCAACAGAAATAAGGCAATAGCGCCAGATATATAAACTTAGCGGATGCCCTAGATACGCGCTGCACGCATGACTGGATTGCGTGGTCCGCACTGGACAAATGCGGCGACGCACACAGGCTATGCTGCATTGCACATTCGCGCAAGACGCGAGCATTCCGCGACATTCTGTCACTACGCGCCAATGCTAACCGGCGCAGCCGGGCTCATCTCCGCGCCCCGCTGACGTCGCCAGCGATTAAGCTCTGCACAACCCGGCGGCGTGTACTGTCGGCCGGCGTGCTGCCGCCATCGAGATGGAGATGGTCGCGGCCGTCGACAAGCCCGCGCGCCCGGCGCGCCAAAGGGGGCACGCTGGAGGGGATGCCATGGCTTCGCTGTACCGACACACCCAAAGCAATCGCATCGGCATGCTGTTCGTTCTGGGCATCGTCCTGCTGATCATTCTGCTGGAGCTGTTCATCCTGCGCATCGCCGGCGTCGACGTACCGGTGCCGATCCTGGCTTTGGCAACTCTCGTTCCATCGGCCATCCTCGGCCTCGTCGCCTGGGTGTTCTCCTCGCTCACGATCGAGGTCACCGATCGCGAGGTGAAATGGCACTTCGGCCCCGGCGTCTGGCGCAAGCAACTGGCGCTCACCGAGATCCGCACGGCTGAGGCGGTGAAGAACAAGTGGTGGTGGGGCTGGGGCATCCGCTATACGCCGCACGGCTGGCTCTACAATGTCTGGGGGCTGGACGCGGTGGAACTCCGCAAGCCGGACGGCACAGCCCTGCGCCTCGGCACGGACGATCCCCAGCGCCTCGCGTCCGCCATCGCCAGAGCGGCACGGCGCTGATCGCGCCGCGCGGGGACGCTCCGGCCGTGCCGGATTTGGCCAGCCGCCCACCCTGTGCTATGGCGCGACGATGCCCGCGCATCCGGCCATACGATTAGAGCGCGTCTCGAAGCGCTACGGCGATGCCGCCCCGACGCTCGCCGACCTGAGCCTCGACGTTCCCGCACGCACCTTTCTGGCGGTCGTCGGCGCTTCAGGCTCCGGCAAGACCACGCTGCTCCGCCTCGTCAACCGCCTCTCCGACCCGTCCGAAGGCGCCGTCGAGATCGACGGCGAGAACGTGCGCAACGTGGCGCCTCACGTGCTCCGTCGCCGCATCGGCTACGTCTTTCAGGAGGTCGGTCTCTTCCCCCACATGACCATCGCCGAGAACATCGCGGTGACGCCGCGCCTGCTCGGCTGGTCGCGACCGGACATCACCGCCCGTGTCGCAGAGTTGCTCGACCTCGTACGCCTGCCGGCGGACTATGCCGAGCGCTATCCGAAGGCGCTTTCGGGCGGCGAGCGCCAGCGCGTCGGTGTGGCCCGCGCCCTCGCCGCGCGCCCGGCCATCATGCTCATGGACGAGCCGTTCGCAGCCCTCGATCCACTGACCCGGGAGGCGCTCGGCGCCGACTATCGGGCCCTGCACGACGAGCTGGCGCTGACGACCGTCATGATCACCCACGACATGCTCGAGGCCCTGTTCCTCGCGCATCGCATCGCCGTCCTGGACGGAGGCCGCATCGTCGCCGACGAGCCGCCCGGCGCGCTGCTCGCGCACGAGCATCCCTATGTCCGCCGGCTCCTCGAGGCCCCCCGCAACCATGCTGCCCGTCTCGAGACCCTGCTCGGCGGCGAGCGCGCATCATGAGCGATCCGCGCATCCGTGAAGCCATGGCGCTGCTGCCGGACTATCTGTCCCAGCATGTCCTGATCGCCATGACGGCTCTGGCGCTCGGCGTGCTCGTGAGCCTGCCGCTCGCCGTGCTGTCGCTGCGCCGCCCGGTTCTGCGCTCCGCCCTGCTCGGCGCCACCAGCACCGTCCAGACCATTCCGGGACTGGCGCTGCTCGCACTTTTCTATCCGCTGCTGCTGGCCCTTGCGGGACTGAGCGAGCGGCTGCTCGGGTTCGGCTTCTCCGCGCTCGGGTTCCTGCCGGCGCTTCTCGCGCTGACTCTCTACAGCATGCTGCCGGTCGTGCGGAACACCATCACGGGGATCGAAGGCGTCGCACCTGCGATCCTGGAAGCGGCGCGAGGGGTCGGCATGAGCCGTCGCCAGTCGCTGCTCATGGTCGAGTTGCCGCTCGCACTGCCCGTCATCATGGCCGGCATCCGCACGGCCTCGGCCTGGGTGATCGGCACGGCCACGCTGTCGACGCCCATCGGCCAGACGAGCCTCGGCAACTACATCTTCACTGGCCTGCAGACGCAGAACTGGGTGTTCGTGCTGTTCGGTTGCGTCTGCGCGGCCGCTCTCGCACTCGTCGTCGATCGCCTGCTGACGCTCGTCGAGCAAGGCCTGGCCGAGCGACGACGCTCGCGTCTCGTCGGCGGAGCCGTCGGCCTCGCTACCCTGGTCGCCATCGCCCTGGCGCCGTCGTTCGCCGCGCCGGCCCGGCCGGGCTATGTCGTCGGCGCCAAAACGTTCTCGGAGCAGTACATCCTCGCCGCCCTCATCGAGCGGCGGCTTGCTGCCCGCGGCCTGCCGGCCAGCCGCCGTGACGGCCTCGGCTCCGCTGTCGTCTTCAAGGCGCTGGCGGAGGGCGACATCGACGTCTACGTGGACTATTCCGGCACGCTCTGGGCCAACCAGATGGGCCAGCGAAGCGTGAAACCGCGGGCCGAGGTGCTGGCAGAGGTCGCGCAATGGGTGGCCGATCGACACGGTGTCCGGCTCATCGGCGGGCTCGGCTTCGAGAACGCCTACGGGCTCGCAATGAAGGCCGAACGCGCCGAGGCCCTGGGTATCCGCACCATCGCGGATCTCGCGCGCCATGCTCCAACCCTGACCATTGCCGGCGACTACGAGTTTTTCGGCCGACCGGAGTGGGCTGCCCTCGAGCAGGCCTACGGGCTCGCCTTCCGCAGCCGCCGCCAGATGCAGGCGGAGTTCATGTACACGGCGGCCGCAGCGGGCGAGGTCGACGTCATCTCGGCCTTCACCAGCGACGGCCGCATCGCCCGGCACAAGCTGCGCGTTCTCGCCGATCCACGCCAGGCCCTGCCGCCTTATGACGCCATCCTGCTGGTCTCGCCGAAGCGGACCGGAGATGCGGCCCTGCTCGCGGCCCTGCGCCCGCTGGTCGGCGCCATCGACGTCGAGCGCATGCGCCGGGCGAACCTCAAGGCGAGCACGGGCGAGACACCTGCAACCGTGGCGCGCTGGCTCGACGGCCAACTTGGCCGCTGAGCCGGGACGTCCGCGCATTGGCAGGGGCCCTGCACTCGGGCTATGAAGGTGTCTCGTGAGCCGCCGCAGCCCGAGGGGTCATCCCGTTCATGTTCGTCACCTTCTTCCACGAGCTCAAGGCCGCCAAGGTGCCCGTCACCTTGAAGGAGTACCTGTCGCTGATGCAGGCGCTCGAGGCTGATCTCGCCGAGAAGCGAGTCGAGGACTTCTACTACCTGTCGCGCACCTGCCTCGTGAAGGACGAGCGCCACCTCGACAAGTTCGATCAGGTCTTCGGCCACGTGTTCAAGGGCCTGGAGATGATGAGCGACGGGGTCGATGCCGAGATCCCCGAGGAATGGCTGCGCGCCGCCGCCGAGCTCTATCTCTCCGAGGAAGAGCGCAAGAAGATCATGGAGCTCGGGGGCTGGGAAAAGATCATGGAGGAGCTGAAGAAGCGCCTCGCCGAGCAGAAGAAGCGCCACCAGGGCGGCAACAAGTGGATCGGCACCGGCGGCACCTCGCCCTACGGCGCCTATGGCTATAATCCCGCCGGCGTGCGCATCGGCCAGAAAGAGAACCGCAACAACCGCGCCATCAAGGTCTGGGACAAGCGCGAGTACAAGGACCTCGACGACACGGTCGAGCTCGGCACGCGCAACATCAAGGTGGCGCTGAGGCGGCTGCGCCGCTTCGCCCGCGAGGGGGCCGCCGAGGAGCTCGACCTCGACAAGACCATCCGCTCGACGGCCCAGAAGGGCTACCTCGACATCGAGATGCGCCCCGAGCGGCGCAATACCGTCAAGGTGCTGATGTTCTTCGACGTCGGCGGCTCCATGGACTGGCATATCAAGACGGCCGAGGAGCTCTTCTCGGCAGCGCGCACGGAGTTCAAGCACCTCGAGTATTTCTACTTCCACAACTGCCTCTACGAGTTCGTGTGGAAGGACAACGGCCGGCGCTGGACCGAGCGCACGCCGACCTGGGACGTGCTTCACACCTATCCGGCCGACTACAAGGTGATCTTCATCGGCGACGCCTCCATGAGCCCCTACGAGATCCAGGTGCCCGGCGGCTCGGTCGAGCACATGAACGAGGAGCCGGGCGCGCAGTGGATGAAGCGCGTCACCGACATCTACGAGCACGCCGTCTGGCTCAATCCCGTGCCGGAGCAGCACTGGAACTGGACGCCGTCGATCAAGATGATCCGCGATATCATGGAAGGCCGCATGTACCCCTTGACCGTCGAAGGGATCGACGCGGCCATGAAGGAGCTGATGCGCTAGGCGCCCGTCGACGCAGCGGAGAGGGACCAGATGACACCGACCGAGCTTGCCTATACGCCCGCACACGAGCTGGCGCAGCTGATCCGCACCAAGGCCCTCTCACCCGTCGAGGTGACGCGCGCCACGCTCGCGCGTGCCGAGGCCTCGCAGCCCGTCCTCAACGCTTTCGTCACCATCGCCGCCGACCAGGCCATGGACGCCGCGCGCGCCGCCGAGGACCAGGTGATGCGCGGCGATACGCTCGGCCCCCTGCACGGCGTGCCGATGACGGTCAAGGACCTCGTCAACACCAAGGGCGTGCGCACCACGTTCTGCTCCTACATCTACGAGCATAACGTGCCCAGGGAAGACGCCATCGCGGTCGCGCGCCTGAAGACCGCCGGAGCCATCCTGATCGGCAAGACGACGAGCCCGGAGTTCGGCCACAAGCCCCTGACGGAAGCGCCCCTCTTCGGCCGCACGCGCAACGCCTGGAGCGCCGAGCGGACGTCGGGCGGCTCCTCGGGCGGCGCCGGCGTCGCGGCGGCGGCCGGCATTGCACCGCTCGCGATCTCGACCGACGGCGGCGGCTCGACCCGCATCCCCGCGGCCGTCAACGGTGTGGTCGGCTTCAAGAAATCCCTGGGCCTGGTGCCACACGAATCGACGCCGGACGCCTTCGGCAACGTCTCCTACATCGACCCGACCACACGCACCGTGCGCGACTGCGCCCTGATGCTCGAGGCCATGGCGGGGCCGGACCCCAGCGACCCGCACTCGCTCTTCATGCCGTCGACCGGCTTCGTGGCGGCGGTCGAGGGCGCGCGCGATCTCGCGGGCGTGCGCATGGCCTGGCGGCCGCGCATGGGCAACACCGCCGTCGATACCGAGGTCGAGGCGCTCTGCCGCTCGGCCTTCGACGCCTTCGCGGCGTTCGGCGCCCAGCCGAGCGAGATGGCCGACGACTTCGAGCCGGCCGAACCCATCTTCCAGGTGCTCTGGTCAGCACTCCTCAACGCCCGCTTCCGTCAGTTCGTGCCCGAGTTCGGCCCGCGCATGAGCGAGACGCTGCTGCGCCAGATGGATCAGGGCGCCAATGCGACAGGCGAAGAGGTCGTGAAGGCCATCTTCGCGCGGACGCAGATCTTCCGCCAGATCCAGTCCTGGTTCACCGATGTCGATATTATCGTCACGCCGACCATTACGCGCACGGCGCTGCCCATCGACCACGACTTCTTCGGCCCCATCACCATCAACGGCAAGCCGGCCGGCACCGTGCGCCAGTCCTGGTATCCCTACACGCATCCCATGAACCTCTCCGGCAACCCGGCGATCACGCTGCCGGCCGGCTTCCACTCCGACGGCCTGCCGATCGCCATTCAGTTGATTGGCCGCCGCGGCGAGGATGCCCTCGTGCTCAAGGCGGCGGCGCTCTTCGAGCAGGCGCGCCCCTGGGCGCAGCACCGGCCGGCGCTGCCCGAGCTGGATGGTCGGGGCTAGACCGTCAGATTGCCGTCGGCCGCATTATTGCGGGGATGCACGGCGACAGCTCGGCCGAAATCGCTCACGAGCCTTGACCCGGACGCAAAGTCGGGTTGAGGTTCAGGGAAACCGTCCGACTCGCAGGGAGCGAGACCGCCATGCTGCCGAAACATCGACCTGCCCTCATCGCCGCGACGCTCCTCGCGAGCCTTGCGCTCGGCGGCTGCGCCGGCAACAGCCCGGGACTGACCACGGCCAGCATCTTCGGCGGCAATACCGTGCCCCCGGCGGCGGCGACCCCGGCGCCCGGCCCCGCGGCGGCCCAGCCGGCAGCCGTGCCCACGCCCGACGATCCCATGTCACGTTCGGTCCAGGTCGCCACTACCTCGGCCCTGGCCACACGCTGCGGCTTCTATTTCGATCCCGCGAAGCTCAAGACCACCTTCCTCACGGCCGAGAGCCAGCGGGGCACGCCGCCGGATACGCTGCAGAAGGTCGATCGCGCCTACGACGTGACCCACGCACGCATCAGCAAGGCCGCCGCCGGCAACGAGACCGTCTGCAAGGGCGAAAAGAAGCTCGGCGAGATCCGCACCGATCTCGGACGCCACCTCGCCGGCGACTACACGCCGCGTCCGCGCACCGTCGCGAAGAAGAAGGACGACGGCGGCTTCTTCGCCGACTTCATGACGCCCGACGCCTCCGGTTCCAAGCCGAGAACGCGCAACGATATTCTTGCCCTGCCCGAGTATCTTTGAAGCGAGGCGCGCGGGCGTACCGCCCGTCCAGGGTAGAGTGTTCCAGGAGCCTGAGTGATGGATTTCGCGTTCTCGCCCGAGCAGGAGAGCATCCGCGAGGCCGTGCTCAGGATCTGCGCCCGCTTCGGTGACGACTACTGGCTGGAGCGCGACACCAAGGGCGGCTTTCCCGACGCGTTCCATGCCGCGATTGCGGAGGGTGGCTGGCTCGGCATCGCCATGCCCGAAGCGTACGGCGGCGCCGGTCTCGGCATCACCGAGGCGTGCGTGCTCATGCAGGCGGTGGCCGAGTCCGGCGCCGGCATCAGCGGCTGCTCCGCCATCCATCTCAACATCTTCGGCCTCAACCCCGTGGTGAAATTCGGCACCGAGGAGCAGCGCCGGCGCTTCCTGCCGCCGCTCATCGAGGGCCGGGAGAAGGCATGTTTCGCCGTCACCGAGCCGAATGCCGGCCTCAACACCACGCACATGGAGACCCGCGCCATCCGCGACGGCCGCCGCTATGTCCTGACCGGCCGCAAGATGTGGATCACCACCGCCCAGGTGGCCGACAAGATGCTGATCCTGACACGCACCACCCCTGTCGAGGACGTGCGCAAGGCGACCGACGGCATGACGCTGTTCTACACGGATCTCGACCGCAGCCGCATCGAGGTGCGCGAGATCGACAAGATGGGCCGCAAGTGCGTCGACACCAACCAGCTCTTCATCGACGGCTACGAGGTGCCCGAGGAGGACCGCGTCGGCGAGGAGGGCAAGGGCTTCCATTACATCCTGCACGGCCTCAATCCCGAGCGCATCCTGCTGGCCTCGGAGGCCGTCGGTCTCGGCCGGATCGCCATTAAGCGGGCCGCCGACTATGCGCGTGAGCGCGTCGTGTTCGGCCGGCCGATCGGCAAGAACCAGGCGATCCAGCACCGCCTCGCGAAATGCTGGATGGACCTCGAGGCCGCCAACCTCATGTGCTTCAAGGCGGCAAGCCTCTACGACAAGGGCCAGGAGTGCGGCGCGGAGGCCAACGCCGCCAAATACCTCGCCGGCGAGGCCGGCTTCCAGGCCTGCGAGGCCGCCGTCATGAGCCATGGCGGCATGGGCTATGCGCGGGAATTCCAAGTCGAGCGCTACCTGCGCGAGAGCCTCATTCCGCGCATCGCCCCTGTCAGCCCGGAGCTCATCCTCTGCTACATCGCCGAGCGCGTGCTCGGACAGCCGAAATCGTACTGAGGGTGGCCCGACTGACCGTTGTACCGTACGGCCGCGCTGACAAGCTCCGACGCCAACCCGCATGATCGCCCAGCAAATCCTCTGGATCGAGACCCTGCTCAAGCTCGGCGCCGGCCTGCCGCTGCTGCTGGCGCCGACCGGCCTGCTGCGCGCCCTGGGCCTGCCGCCCGCGGCCTCGGCATTCTGGCCGCGCCTGCTGGCGGTGACGCTGGTGGGCATGGGCGCGGCGGCCTTCATCGAGGGCGCCAGACCCGGCGTCGGCGGTCTCGGCCTCGTCGGCTGCGCCACGGTTAATGCGTCCGCTGCCGGGGCACTGGCCGCGCAGATCGCGCTGAGCGGCGATGCTGCCAGCCGACGTGGACGGGTCACGCTCTGGACGCTCGCCGTCATCCTCGGTCTGCTGGCCGCCCTGGAGATCATCGTCGCCGGCATCTCCGACCCTGGCCGCTGAGACTGGCCGCTGAGGCTGGCCGCTCCGTCCGGCCGCTCAGCCCGGCCGTGGCACGCCGCTTGCTCACACTCGCGTGAAGACAAGGGTTAGGCGGACAGGTTCCATGCTTGATATTTCCTCCGCGGTTCGTCGCGAGACGGCTGTTGGCGCTTCGTCCCATGGCGGCACACCCACGGTTGCCGGGAGACAGGCCGCCCGCGGCCACCGAGAGGCGGCGCCGGCCGTGCCGGGGCTTGCGCTCGAGATCATCCACACGCGCGCGGCTTTCGACGCCCTCGAGGCGGACTGGTCTGCCCTCTTCGAGCGTGCCGGCAACTCGACACAGCTCTTCCAGACCTTCGATTGGAACTGGCATTGGTGCAATCATTTCCTCGGCTCGCCGCGCGATACGAAGCAGAGCCTTTGCCTGGTCGTTGGCCGTCGCGATGACCGCCTCGTCATGGTCTGGCCGCTGATCCGCCAGCGCCAGCTCGGCCTGACGATCGTGACTTGGATGGGAGATCCCGTCAGCCAGTATGGCGACGTCCTCGTCGAGGATGCGAGCGACCGCGATGCACTCCTGCACGCCGGCTGGCGCCACGTCACAAGCGCCCTCGGGGCCGATGTCGTGGCCCTGCGCAAGGTGCGCGCTGACGCTGCCGTCGCGAGCGTCATCGCCGCTTCCAAGGCCGAAACCACCGAAGAGCTCGAGGCCCCCTATCTCGACCTCACCGGCCAGACGGATCTTTCCCGCTACGAAGCGCGCTGGTCGACCCGACTGCGCCGCAACCGCCGCCGCCAGCAACGCCGCCTTGCCGATCTCGGGGAGATCAGCTTCCGCACCCCCGAGCCCGGCGAGATCGCCGGTAGCCTGGCGCTTCAGGCCGTGACGCTGAAGAGGGAATGGCTGGCGGAGCGCGGTCACATCTCCCGCGCCTTCGCCGATCCGCGCACCGACGCCTTCTTCGCCGCCGTCGCCTCCTCCCCGACCCGCAGCGCCGGCACGCAGGTCCAGGCGCTCATGTGTGGGGACAGCGTCGCCGCGCTCAACGTCGGCGTGGTGGTCAAGCAGCGCCTCGCCCTGCACATCATCAGCTATGCCAGCGCCTTCGAGAAGACGGCCCCCGGCTCCTTCGGGCTCGAAAAGCTCGTCCAGAAGGCCATCGACGATGGCCTGACCACCGTCGATCTCCTGGCGCCGAGAGCCGAATACAAGATGGAGTGGGCCGACGGCACCGTTGGCGTACGCGATCATGCGCTGGCGCTCACGCTGGCCGGACGGGCCTACATGGCGCTCGCCGTCAAAGGCCGCACGCGCCTCAAGCGGGTGATCGAGCGCATGCCGGCCGGCGTCCGCCAGATTGCCGCGCGCGCCCAGCGCCTGCGGCCGGGCCGAAGCACGACGGCCTAGCCACACACCTCAGGCTCTCGACGGAAGCGCTCCGCGCTCCCCTCTCGACCGATCGCACGTGGTCCTGAGTGCAGGGTGCGATTCACGATCTCGACGGACGCGCTCCGCGCTCCCCTCTCGACCGATCGCACGTGGTCCTGAGTGCAGGGTGCGATTCACGATCTCGACGGAAGCGCTTCGCGCTCCCCTCTCGACCGATCGCACCCTAGCGCACGCCGAGCTTCTTCTGCAGGCTCGACGAGGACGTGGTGTACTGGAACATCAGCTTCTTGTCGGGATAGATGTAGCGGTGGGCCTGCTGAGCCATCAGCGCCGCCTCGTGGAAGCCCGAGAGGATGAGCTTGAGCTTGCCGGGATAGGTATTGATGTCGCCGATTGCGAAGATGCCGGTCTCGCTCGTCTCGAACTTCTCGGTATCGACGGGGATCAGGTTCTCCTCGAGATTGAGCCCCCAGTCGGCGATCGGTCCGAGCTTCATCGTCAGGCCGAAGAACGGCAGCATGGCGTTGCACGCGAGCCGCTCGCTTCCCCCCTCCTTGGATCGCACGGTCACGGCCTCGAGCTGACCGTCGCCGCCATGCAGGTCCGTCACCTGGCCGATGATGAGCCGCATCCGCCCCTCGGCGACGAGGCTGCGCATCTTGTTGACGCTGTCGGGCGCGCCGCGAAACTCGTCGCGGCGATGCAGCAGCGTCAGCGAGCGGGCGATGGGCTGCAGGTTGAGCGTCCAGTCGAGCGCCGAGTCGCCGCCACCGACGATCAGCACGTCCTTGTCGCGGAACGTCTCCATGCGCCGGACGGAATAGAAGACCGAAGTCCCCTCATAGGCCTCGATGCCGGCAAGCGGCGGTCGCTTCGGAGTGAATGAGCCGCCGCCCGCGGCGATCACCACGACCTTGCAGCGAAATGCCGTGCCGAACTCCGTCACCAGCCGGAAGCCCCCCTCGGGCAACCGCTGAAGAGCGTCGATTCGCTCGCCGAAATGGAAGGTCGGCCCGAACGGCTTGATCTGCTCGAGCAGGCGATCCGTCAGCTCCTGGCCGGTCACGACCGGCAGGCCGGGAATGTCGTAGATCGGCTTTTCCGGATAGAGTTCCGCGCACTGCCCGCCGGGCCGGTCGAGAATATCGACGAGGTGCGACTTGATATCGAGCAGGCCGAGCTCGAACACGGCGAACAAGCCGACGGGACCGGCGCCGATGATCACCACGTCGGTATCGACCGTGCCGGCATTGGCGGAATCGCTGTCGCTCATGTGCTCTCTCTCAGATTACCGGACACAGCCGGCCTCGCGCGACGGTCGTCGCGCTCCGTCACGCCTGCCCGACGCCCGCCCGCATACCACGGGCTTGCGCATGTCCGCATCGCCAATCGCGCGCGGCCCCTGTCGCTCGGCCGGGCAGCAGGCAGCTCAGAACTGCTTCTCGGGCACCCGCACCCGCAGCCCATCGAGCTCCGGCGTCACCTTGATCTGGCAGCACAGACGGCTCTCCTCGCGCACGTCGAACGCGAAATCGAGCATGTCCTCTTCCATTTCCGCGGGACTGCCGGTCTTCTCCCGCCACGCCTCGTCGACATAGACGTGGCAGGTCGCGCAGGCGCAGGCCCCGCCACATTCAGCCTCGATGCCGGGAATGAGGTTCTTCTTGGCGGCCTCCATCACGGTCATGCCGGGCTCGGCCTCTACCGTCTGCTCTTTGCCGTCCGGCTGAATGAAGGTGATCTTGACCATGTGGGCTGCGCACTCCTCCGGGCCGCATCCGGCCATCAGCAGCCGAATGCGCCAAAATATCCGGTCCGGAGTGATAAACAGCGTGCCCCATCGTGGCAAGTTGCATGATGCCGCGCACGCTCCGGGCGATCAGCGGGCCGCCAGAACCTCGGCGATGAACGTGACCACGCGATCGACCGCGGCCTCGAGCTCCTGCACTCTGCGGCGGCGACGCTCGGGCTCGGCGGCAAAGCCCTCCTGCTCGGCCGCAAGCGCTAGGCGGCCGACCTCGTTGGCTCCCACCGCCAGAGCGGACCCCTTCAGCGTGTGCGCCGCCTGCCCCCAGCTCTTGGGGCACTCGGCCGCCGCCAGCCGTTCCAGGTACAGCGGTGCCTGCGCGCTGAACAATTCGAGAACCTCCTGCTCCAGCTCGTGATTGCCGAGCGTGAAGCGCGAGAGGTATGCGAGGTCGAGCGGGGCCTCGCCAGTCCGCGGGTATGCCGGGGTTGTGGTCGTGACCGCCACGCGCGCTCTCCGACGGCCCCTCCCTCCCCCACCATGGCGGAGAGCAATGACGCCGTAGCCACAGTCTGGCCCCGGACGCCTCAAGGGCACGTTAAGGCTTCCTCCGTTGACGCCCCATGGCCAACGTTGCAGTTACGACAACTGTCAAGCGTAAACTATGCAAATAGAATCTTGCTTTTGCCCCAAACGCTACCTAGAACCAAACGAGGATCGGGGGATTCCTTTACTGCCCGGGCGACCCGGCCGGACCGATAGCGCCAGCTGTTCCTTCAAAGGCTTGGCGCCCATCGTGGCCGGTCGACACTGCACCTCGGGACCGTGCCTCCGGCCGAATTGTCACGTTTTCGCATCCGGACCGGCGCATGGCACAAGAGCGTAGCAAAACCTCTGACGGTCGGCAGGACGCCCACGAGATCGCGGGTCCGGACGCACGCCCTGCCGCCGGCGAGATGCTACCGCCGCCGCCCCGACCCGACGCGCAGGCGCCCCATAGCCAGGCCGGACCAGCCACCGGACCGGAGTCCAGACCGCATCCCCCAGCCCCCGGACAGCCCGTGTCGGAGCCGCAGCGGCGCGCCGCGCGCCGGCGGCCAGCCGGCACACCGCGCGGCAACGTGGCGGCGGCCAATGACGATTCCCCATCCATCGGCGGGCTCATCTTCGCGCTTCAGCAGAAGCCCTCGTCACAGCCCTTTCTGTTCGCCGCCATCGCCTCGGGCGTCTGGCTGGCGCTGAGCGTCGCACTCGGTGGCGCGCTCATCTCGGGCGTTCTGCAACGCTCGCCCACCCTTTCCGATTTCTTCCTGAGCCCGGCTGCGCTGACGGTCGCCGCGACCATCATCGTGCCCATCGCAATCTTCTGGTTTCTCGCGATGCTCATCTGGCGCGCCCAGGAATTGCGCCTGATGTCGTCGGCCATGACCGAGGTCGCCGTGCGGCTCGCCGAGCCCGACCGCATGGCCGAGAAGTCCATTGCCTCGCTCGGCCAGTCCGTGCGCCGCCAGGTGGCGTTCATGAACGAGGCCGTCTCCCGCGCCCTCGGCCGCGCCAGCGAGCTCGAAGCTCTCGTCCACAACGAGGTGGCGGAGCTCGAGCGCTCGTACGACGAGAACGAGCTCAGGATCCGCCATCTCATCG
Organism: Hyphomicrobiaceae bacterium; assembly: GCA_041397725.1. GTDB lineage: Bacteria > Pseudomonadota > Alphaproteobacteria > Rhizobiales > Hyphomicrobiaceae > JAGRKR01. The sequence continues at coordinate 564,879 of JAWKVZ010000001.1, forward strand.
AGGATCTCGCGAGCGAGCGCGACGCCCTGCGCAACAGCAGCGAGCGGGTCGGCGAAGCCCTGCGCGGCGTCGGCTCGGACGTCACGCGGGAGATCATGGCGGTGAGCGAGCAGGCCACCGACCGCCTCCAGCAGGTCGCAGTCCAGCTCGAGCACGCCCTGCGGCAGATGACGGACCGCACCGCCGAGCTGACCAGCGAGTCTGGCAATGCCTTCCTGAACACGCTGAGCACCATCTACACGCGCCTCGGCAGCGAGGTGCCGCAGCTCATCGACAAGCTCGGCGCCGAACAGACCAAGCTGACTGTCCTGATCGACGGCGCCAGCACCAATCTGGCGGCCCTCGAGTCGGCGCTGCGCGTGCGCACCGAAACGCTGGAGACGACGCTCAGCGAGCGCACCTCGAGCCTCGAACTCGCGCTCGGCCAGAACGCCACGCGCATCGAGACGCTGCTCACGGACCAGACCGAGGCGATCGACAGCACGCTGGCCAATCGCCAGCAATTGCTCGATGCCACGCTCACCGCGCACCAGGACGGGCTGAATTCCTCCCTCGCCATGCATGGCCAGCAGATCGACGCGCAGCTGCTCGAGCGTACGAAGCAGATCGACTCGGCCTTCACCGAGCGCCTGCGCACCTTCGACGAGGCGTTGCTGCGCAGCACGATGGCCATGGACAACGCCGTCAGCGAGCGTGCCCGCTCCATCACCAATGCCATGGAGACGCACGCCAAGGCGCTCGGCGAAAGCATGGAGAAGCAGGCCGGAGAGCTCGACGAGACCCTCATGCGCGGCATCAGCGCCGTGCGTCGCACGAGCGAGAACATCACACGTCAGTCGGTCAAGACGATCGAGGGCCTGGCCGGACAGGCCGAGCTGCTGCGCAACGTCTCGGAGAACCTGCTCGGCCAGATCAACAGCATCACCAACCGCTTCGAGAACCAGGGGCAGGTGATCATGAAGGCCGCCAACTCCCTTGAGGCCGCCAACTTCAAGATCGACTCGACGCTGCAGACACGCCATCAGGAGCTCGGCGCCCTGCTCGACCGCATCTCCGACCGCACGCAGCAGTTCGGCACGGTCATGAGCGGCTACTCGAACACCATCGAGGGGTCTCTGGCGGAAGCCGAGTCGCGCGCACGCTCGGCGGCCGAAGAGCTGGCCCGCGGTGCCGAAATGCGCTCTCGTGCGGCCATCGCCGAGGTCGAGCGCTTCCGCAGCGAGGCCGACTCCAGCACAGACCGCGTGCTGGAGGATCTGCGCTCGAAGTTCAATTTCGTGCAGAAGGAGGTCACGTCGCAGTTGTCGTCGCTGACCTCGCACTTTGCCGAAACCTCCGACGAGGTCCGTCAGCGCGCCGCCAAGGCCGCCGCCGAGCTCGAGGCGACGCAGTCCCACCTGCGCCACCAGATCGATCATCTGCCGGGGGCCACGAAGGAGACGACCGAGGCCATGCGCCGCGCGTTGCAGGACCAGTTGCGTGCGCTCGAGCAGCTTTCGACGCTCGCCGCCCGCGAGGGACAGCGCCGCGACACGGCTCAGCCGGCGCGCCCGGACCCGGGCCATCTCCTGCACGCCCGCAGCGCGCCGCAGATCACGCCGCGCAGCACGCCGCGCCAACAGCTCGATCAGGTGACGGCGAGCCTCGCGCGCGAGCTCGGCGCTCGCGACACCTCGCACCCGCCCCAGCCCGTCTCCACCCGCCAACCCGTGGCCATGGGCGCTCTGCCACCCTCTTCGACCGCTCAGGCCCAGCACACACCGACCTCACTGCCGGCCGGTGGGGCGCCGCCGGCCGGCGGTGACGGCTGGTCGCTCGGCGACCTGCTGGCGCGGGCCTCGCGCGAGGAAGACGGCGGCGGCGAGAGCCGGCGCAACGCCGCCAGCCCGTCCAGCACCTCATCGCAGATCGACATCAACGGCATCGCCCGCGGCATCGAGCCGGCCCGCGCCGCCGAGATCTGGCAACGCTTCCGCGAAGGCCAGCGCGGCATTCTCGGCCCGCACATCTACACGCGCGAGGGCGTCGGCGCTTTCGAGGACGTGTCTCGGCGCTACCGGGCCGACGCGGCCTTCCGCACCACCGTCAATCGCTACATGACGGAGTTCGAGGCCCTGCTGCGCGACTGCGAGCAGCGCGAACCGGGCGGCCGCACCGCCCAGAACCATCTCGTCTCCGAAGCAGGACGCGTCTACCTGATGCTCGCCCACGCCAGCGGCCGGCTGGCGTAGGACAGCGCCACCCACGGCCTCCCATTCGATTGCAGCATCTTACGCCGGCAGGACGATGCGGCCGCGGGCGCGCGAGACGCATGGGCAGAAGTAGCGCACGCGATCGGCCGCGGTCAGACAGCCGTCCTTGTGGATCACGTCGCCCTCGACGTACTCGGTGGCGCACATGCCGCAGCCACCCGTCTGGCAGCCCGGCTCGACCGGCAGCCCCGCGGCGATCAATACCTCAAGCGCCGTCTGGTGCGGCGCGACGACGAGCGTCGTTTCCGACCACGCGAGAAGGATCTCGAAGGACCCGGCTTCATCGTCACTTCCGCCATCGGCCGGCGTGCTGGTCATGGCCGCGGTCTCGTCAACGCAGGCGGGAGGACCACGACGAAACCGCCGGAGGGCGCCACCCACGCCGCCGCCGCGATGTGCAGCATCGGCGCGGGCGTGAGCCCCATGGCTGCCGCCATGCGCGTGAGTGCCGCGATCAGGGCCGCGAGATAGATGAGTTGTATGGAACGGCTCGCGCTCAGTGGCTGTCCGGTGGAGGCGCGGATCTGCTCACCGCTCGTCGCCATCGCGTCACCTCTGCCCGGCGGGCGGCAGCCGCTCGCCCCGCCCGAGGATGAGGCCGCGGCTGGTCGCGATCCCCATCTCGAGGCTTGCAGCGATCATGCGCGCCTTCTCGACGAAAAGCGCGGCGGCAGGCCCCGGACAGACCTCGCCGGCCGTCTCCTCGAACAGCGCCAGCCAGCGGTCGAAATGATCGCCGCTGACGGGGAGCGGGGCATGAGCCGGCATCGGCCGCCCGTGATAGCGGCCCGTCATCAGCGTCACTGACGACCAGAAGGCACACATGCGCTGGAGATGCGGCTCCCAGTCCTGGATACGCGCCGCAAAGACCGGGCCGAGCACCTCGTCGGCCCGCACGCGCGCGTAGAAGGCATGCACAAGCCGTTCGATCAGCGCCTCGTCGATCCCTGTCCGTTCGGCGATCTCGGCGGCGAACGCCGCGCGCCGGGCCAGGCTCTCCTCGCGATCCGACATGGGCTCCCCGCCGCTGCCATCGACACATTTAAGCATTGAGAATGCCCATTCATGCACCTAGAATAGACATTTGCAATACCCATTCGGGCCCAGCGACCATGCGTCTCACAGCTTTCACCGACTATGGCCTCAGGGCGTTGATGCGGCTTGCCGGCGAGCCCGACCGTGTCTTCACCACCGACGAGATCGCCCGGGAATTCGCCATCTCGCGCAACCATCTGACCAAGGTCGTGCGGGAGATGGCCGATGCCGGGCTGGTGGCCACGCACCGCGGCGCCGGCGGCGGTCTGCGGCTGGCGCGCCCGGCCGCCGCCATCACCATCGGCGAGGTCGTGCGCCGGCTCGAATCCCGCCATGCCATCGTCGAGTGCTTCCGCGACGACGGCGGCGGCTGTCGGCTCACCGCACATTGCCGGTTGAAGGGCCACCTCGCCGCGGCAACGGCGGCGTTTCTCGGGCAGCTCGACAAGACGAGCCTCGCCGACTGCGCCTACACGCCGCCCCTGCTATCGGGCGACGATCCGACGCCGCGCCGGACACGGGAGTGAGTGTGCCGTGACAAAGCGCGCGCTCTGGCTCGTCCTCGGGCTGCTGTCGACGGCCTGCGGCATCGCCGGCATCGTGCTGCCGCTGGTGCCGACCACACCGTTTCTGCTCGTCGCAGCCTATGCCTTCGCCCGCTCGTCGCCGCGGCTGCACGCCTGGCTCGTGCTGCATCCCCGCCTCGGACCACCGATCCGACACTGGCGCGCGCACGGCGCCATCAGCCGCCCGGCGAAACGAACCGCTGTCGTGGTGATCGTGGCGACGTTCGCGCTGAGCGTCGCGCTCGGCGTGGCACTCTGGCTGCTGCTCGTTCAAGCCGCCGTTCTGACAGTGGTGACGGCGTTCATTCTGTCGCGGCCGGACGGGCCGGACGCCGACGCTTGAACAGCCGCGCCCCAGCGGCAGCGCGCCCGCCAACGCCCCCTCCCCGTGCCGCTCAATCCGCGAACGGGTCCTTCATCAGGATGGTGTCGTCGCGCTCGGGGCTGGTCGAGAGCAGCGTCACCGGGCACTCGATCAGCTCCTCGATATGGCGCACGTACTTGACCGCCTGCGCCGGAAGCTCGCCCCACGTGCGGGCTCCCTTGGTCGACTCCTGCCAGCCCTCCAGCGTCTCGTAAATCGGCTCGACGCGCGACTGCGCCACCTGCCCAGCCGGAAAACGATCGATGCGCTTGCCGTCGAGCATGTAGCCGACGCACACCTCGAGCTTCTCGAGCCCGTCGAGCACGTCGAGCTTGGTGAGCGCGATGCCGGTGATGCCGGCCACCTTCACCGTCTGCCGCACGAGGCAGGCGTCGAACCAGCCGCAGCGACGCGCCCGCCCCGTGACCGTGCCGAACTCGTGGCCACGCTCGCCCAGCAGGCGGCCGATTTCGTCCGTGAGCTCTGTGGGAAACGGCCCGGAGCCGACGCGCGTCGTATAGGCCTTGGCGATGCCGAGCACGGTGCCGAGCGCGGAGGGGCCGATGCCGGACCCCGTCGCGGCCTGCGCCGCCACGGTATTGGAGGACGTCACGAACGGATAGGTGCCGTGATCGACATCCAGCAGCACGCCCTGAGCGCCCTCGAACAGGATGCGCTTGCCATCGCGGCGCGCCTCGTCGAGCAGGCTCCACACGGAATCCACATACGGCAGGATGCGCGGCGCCACCGCCGAGATTTCGGCGATCAGCGCGCCCTTGTCGATCTCCGCCACGCCCAGGCCGCGCCGCAGCGCGTTGTGGTGGGCGAGCAGCCGGTCGATCTTGGGATCGAGATTGGCGAGGTTGCGCAGGTCGGACATGCGGATGGCGCGACGGCCGACCTTGTCCTCGTAGGCGGGTCCGATGCCGCGCCCCGTGGTGCCGATCTTGGCGGCCCCGGCGGCGTTCTCGCGGAGTTGGTCGAGCTCGCGGTGCAACGGCAGGATCAGCGTCGTGTTCTCGGCGATGCGCAGGTTTTCCGCCGTCACCTTGACGCCCTGCTTGGTTATGAGCTCGATCTCGTGCAGCAACGCCCACGGGTCCACCACGACGCCGTTGCCGATAACCGCCGTCTTGCCCGGGCGAACGACGCCGGAGGGCAGCAGCGACAGCTTGTACGTCTGGTCGCCGATCACCAGCGTGTGGCCGGCATTATGCCCGCCCTGGAAACGCACGACGATATCCGCCCGGCTCGACAGCCAGTCGACGATCTTGCCCTTGCCCTCGTCGCCCCACTGGGCGCCGACCACCACGACGTTTGCCATTACGTTGCCTCGCCGACTTTCACTCGTGCCTCAGCGTCGATGGGTCGAACATCGGCCCGCCCCGGAGCTGCTCACCCCGGCAAAGCCGCCGCAGACCGCGCCCTCGGGCGGCCGCCTGGAACCCGCCCGGCACAGTCGTTCCCTGCCCGGCAAGTCCCGGGCCTGCGCCCACGCTCCCGGTTAGCGCGCGCCCCCGCACCATGCAAGCATGAAACCGCCGCAGGCGCCCTCGTCCCATCGTCGAATAGGCGCAGCACGCACGGCATCGGCGTTCCCGGCCTCACGTGGCAGGCAATCGGACCTAATTTCCAGGGGTTGCCTGCGATTCACGCTCTCGATCGCCGCGCTGCGCGCGACGTTCTCGACCGATCGCAGCCTAGTGCCGGTCGGTCCGCACCATGCTCGCCTGCACACGCTGCATGCGCATGCCCGAAATGGCCAGCCAGATGCCGACCACGCCGACCAGCAGGTTGGCGATGTTGAGCAGAATCTCGAACGTCGCAAAAGCCTGGCCCGAATTGCGGTCGCGGGTGACGCGACGGTCGGGCGCGGCCTGCGGCGCGGCGCTGCGCGCACCGGGCTGCGGACTGGCGCTGCGCGACGCCACCCAGGAAGTACCGACCCAGCGATATGCGAATACGGTCGCGGCGCCCGCGAACATGATGAGTCCCAGCAGAACCAAGAAGAGCTTCCGCATGTCCCGATGCCTCCGACCTTCGCTTGCCATCTTCGAGCGGTCCGGACCGGCGGTCCGCCGCCCTGCCGTGCCCTCGTCCTCGTGCAGTCTAGTGCATCTAAGACGATGACGGAACGATGGCGCAAGCCGACGCTGCCCCCTCTTCCACATCGTCCACGGCGCTTCCCTCGCTTCATCGCGCCGACTATGGTCTCAAGTCTGCTGATGCCCCGACCAAGCAGCCGGCGCACCTGCCGCCTCGAGGACTGCGCCGCGCGCACATGCCAGCCCCAGCCACCAGGAACGGACCGCTCGCGGCTTACGTCATGCTGACGTTGGCGTCGCTGTTCTGGGCGGGCAATTTCGTGATGGGCCGCTGGTCGGCCGAGCACGTGCCGCCGCTGGCCCTCTCGTGCCTGAGATGGATCGTGGCCTCGGCGCTGTTGCTGCCCTTCGCCCTGCCGCATCTGCGCCGTGACTGGCCGCAGATCCGCGCCCATCTCGGGCTTCTGCTGTTCCTGGGGAGCACCGGGGCGGGCTTCTTCGGGTCGCTTGCCTATCTCGGCCTTGCGCGCACGACGGCGCTCAATGCACTGGTGCTCAACTCGGCCAGCCCCATTCTGATCGTCCTGGTTTGCGCGGCGGTGTTCGGCGACAGGATCGGCCTGCGCCAGATCCTCGGCCTGCTCATGGCGATGGCCGGCGTGCTCGCCATCGTGGCGCGCGGCGATCCGCTTCTGCTGACGACGCTCACGCTCGACACCGGCGACCTGCTCGTGCTGCTCGCGATGCTGCTCTGGGCGCTCTACACCGCCTATCTGCGGCTGCGGCCGAAGCTGCACTGGCTGAGCTTCGCCGTCACCATCTCTCTGCTCGCCGCGCTGGTCACCCTGCCACTGATGGCGGCGGAGCACCTTGCCGGCCACGCCTTGCGTGCAACCTCACAGACGGCGATGGCGGTACTCTATACGGGCATTTTTCCGAGCGTGCTGTCCTATATCCTGTGGACGCGCGGCGTGGAGATCCTGGGCGGCGTCAGGGCTGGACCGTTCATGTATCTGATCCCGCTGTTCGGCGCGGGGCTGGCGGTCGGGCTGCTCGGCGAGCCATTGCGCCTCTTCCACCTCGTCGGTCTCCTGCTGATCGTCGCCGGCGTGGTGACGGCTGCAGGCGGTCGCCCGCCTTCCGACAGCACCGACGATGCGCGAAGGCCGCGGCCATCGCCATGACCGGATATGCCTATGCTCTGCTGTCGCTGACGTCGCTGCTCTGGGCGGGCAATCAGATCATCGGCCGCGCGGTCGCAGGCCACGTGCCGCCGATCGCGCTCGGCATGCTCCGCTGGACTCTCGCGGCGCTGATCATCCTGCCGTTCGCATGGGTGCACCTGCGCCGGGACTGGCCCGTCGTGCGCCGCAATGCCGGCGTGCTGCTGCTGCTCGGCGTCACCGCCGGCGGCAGCGTCAATACACTGCAGTACATCGGCCTCAATCACACCACCGCGCTCAACGCACTGCTGATCAACTCGAGCGCACCCGTGCTCATTGCCCTGACGTCGTTCGCGCTGTTCGGGGAGCGGCTGCGCGCCATGCAGTGGCTGGGCATTCTCGTTTCCCTGCTCGGGGTCTTGAGCATTCTCGCGGAAGGCCGCCCGAGCGAGATCCTCGCGCTCTCCGCCAATCCGGGCGACGTGCTGTGCCTCGTCGCCATGGTCGTCTGGGGGCTCTACACGGCGCTGCTGCGCCACCGGCCAGCGATCCACTGGCTGAGCTTCACGGCCGTGACCTTCGCCATCTCCGGCGTCGTGACATGGCCGTTCTTCATCGCCGAGCATCTCTCCGGCCGAACGCTTGCGGCGACGATGCCGACGCTGCTCGCCGTCAGCTACGTCGCCGTGTTCCCGAGCCTGATCGCATACCTCTGCTATAACCGCGGCGTCGAAATCGTCGGTGCGGCGCGGGCCGGCGTCTTCATGCATCTCGTGCCGGCGTTCGGCGCCGTGCTCGCCTTCGTGCTGCTGGGGGAAGCCCCGCATCTCTATCACGCCGCGGGTTTCGCCCTGACGCTCGGCGGCATCTGGCTCGCCACACGGAGCCGTTGAACGGGCCGCGCCGTCACGACGGGAGTTCCGTCGCCGCGCCCTCGGCGGTTACGTCTCGTCGATCGTCTGGCCGAGGGCGTTGTCTGCGACGAGTGGCGTCTCGAAGTATTGCACCGTCGGCTCGCTGCCATAGGTGCTGCGCACGCGCTCGAACCAGGCTGCGCCGCGTGCGGACTTGGCTGCCTCCATGCTGCGCCACAGATAGACCCCGCCGGCGCGCCGCGTCTCGGCATCGAACAGGTAGTTCTTGCGGATGAGCTCGGGATTGGCCCGCCACGTCGGCGCACTCCGCCGGTAGTTGGCGATGACGTCGTCACGCGTCATCCCATCGGGGATGGCAAAGGTGATGATCTCGGTGATCATGGACTTCCGCTCCGTGGTGTGAAGGGATCGACCGGCAGGCCGGCGGCCCCATGTCAACTGGGCGCCGCACCACCGCGCCCCGCTCACGAGAACGCCCGGGACGCGGACCGACGCGATGGCGGCGCTCTGCACGCTGCCATCGCGTCGATCATCCTCTAGCGCCGGCGATACTCCACGCGCTTGGCCGCCGGCCAGGACACGCGGTAGCCGAACAGCACCTGCTTCTCCTCGTCCGGCTCGACCTTGAACTCCCAGGCCAACACGCCCCGCTTGTCCTCGAAGTCGCGCTTGGTCGGCGCCGTCTTGGCGGTCAGGTCCACCTTGATGTCCTGATGCGCCGCGATCGGCATCTGATCGATGACAAGGACGGTGATCGGGCGCTCGTGCAGGTTCTTGATGGTGGTGCGGAAATCGCTCTGATCGACCTTCGACGCCGAGATCAGCCCGGTCTCGCTCCGCTTCTGCTCGAGCACGGCATGCCTGACGCGGACGGAATCGTCCACCCCGAAGCCAAGCTCGTGCTTCTCACCCGGTCCGAGCAGCGGCAACTGGCCGCCGCCGACGAACGTGCCGTCGCGGAACAGCGCAACGCGGCCGGGCAGCAACGACAGCCCCTTCGGCATCGTCAGGCGCGCATAGAGGTAGGCCGCCGCCCGCACCCTCGGCGTCGTCCTGACGACGAGCGTCGGCTCCATCTTGTGCTGGTCGATGGTCACCTGCTTGACCTCGCCGGTCTCGGCAACCGTGACGCGACCGGGAATGGCGAACAGCGCCTGGAAAGGCGCCTGCACGATGCCGGCCTGGCGCTGGCCGATGTCCTCTTCACGAGGCGCCATGGCTGGCTTGAGCGCCTGCCCGCTCTGCGCCTTGAGGCGACGGCGCTCGCCGCTGGCATCGCGCATCTCGCGCCGCGGGCTGGGCGCACTCGCGACCGGAGCCGGCGGGGGCCGCTCGGGCTCGAAATCGACGATCTGGGGCGACAGCACCGGCGCACTCGTACCGGCAGAGGGGCGCGTCGTCGACAGTGTCAGCTTCACGTTCTGCCAGATCTCGCCCGTACGCTGCGAGATGCCGGCGCGACGCACCAGTTGCACGCTCGGCGGCACGTTCTTGGCACCCGCGGTCAGGCGGGCGTCGTAGGCGGCCAACCAGGAGGCGGCGGGAACCTGATAGCGGATCACGAGTTGCGCCTCGAGCGGGGCTGCTGCGGCGACGAACACGCGCACTTCCGTCCGCTGCTGCTGCTTCGGTGCCAGCGCCACCAGCCGCTTACGCAGATCGGTGATCTTGCGATCGATCTCACGGGTCTTGATCCTGGTATCGAGGATGGTCTTCTTCACCTCGATCATGCGCTCGCCGATCAGGCCGAACAGCTTGTTCCAGTCCGTCTGCGCCAGCCCCTGGCCACCTGACGGCGCCGGCTGCTTCGGCAGGCCCGCCAGATTCTTGATCAGTTCGTGCTGCGCCTCGGCCGTCTGCACAACGCTTTCGAGGGCGCTACGCTCGTCCTGCAGGCGCTCGATCTGCTGCTCGATGGCGCGACGCTCGCGCGCGATCAGGTTCTGATCGTCCCATGGCAGATAGAGCCGGCGGGCATCGACGGAGCCGATATCCATGCGTCCGGTCGCTTTGCCCTCCACGCGAATGGAGCTCGGGATGGTCTGGGCCGGCAAATCCGGCAGGATCAGCGTGTGCTCACCCTTCTCGAGCTTGATCTTGGCGAGGCGCGTCACCTCGGCGCCTCGCGGAAACACCGTCACGGCGTCGAGACTGGAATGCGTCCGTATCTCAGCGGCGGACGCGGCCGAGCTGAACAGGACCAGTGCTGCGACGGCGAGCGGCAAGCGCATTGAGGACCTCCTGGAACACACACTCTCTGGGAAAAACACGGCGTATGGATTAGCGCCTGAGGTTCAGAGTGAAAGCCGCCATAACTGTGGCAAGACCGCGGCAGAGGCCTGCGAAGGGCCTGCAGACCGGACGCCCCGGGGGCCGTCAGAGGGCCGGCGGTGCGCCCGGACGCCCCCTCAGAACGCCAACCGGTTGGCGCGCACGACTCCCGGGATGGCACGCACCTTGACGAGGACCTCATCGCAGATCGCCTCGTCGAGCGTCACGAGGCAGATGGCATCGCCACCCGGCTTTTCGCGGCCGAGATTGAACGTGGCGATGTTGATGCCGGCCTCGCCGAGGATCGAGCCGAGCCGCCCGATGAAGCCGGGCTTGTCGGCATTGCGGATGAACAGCATGTGCGGGGACAGCTCGAATTCCATTTCGATGTTGCGCACCTGAATGATGCGCGGGCGACCATCGGAGAACACCGTACCGGCGACGGAGCGGCGGTACTTCTCCGTCGTGACGGTCAGTCGCACGTAGCTCTCGAAAGCGCCTTCCTGGCTGCGGCTCACCTCCTCGACGGTGATGCCGCGCTCCTTCGCCAGGATACCGGCCGAGACCATGTTGACGTCGCTCAGCAGAGGGCGCAGCACGCCGGTCACCGCCGCGGCGGTCAGAGGCTTGACGTTGAGCTCGGCCACTTGGCCGGCATACTCGACGCGGATGCCCTTGATGCCGGTCTCGGTGAGCTGGCCGGCGAACGAGCCGAGATGCTCGGCGAGCTGGACGTAGGGACGCAGCCGCGGCGCTTCCTCGGCCGTGATGTTGGGGAAGTTGACGGCATTGGAGATGGCGCCCTTGAGCAGGTAGTCGGACATCTGCTCGGCAACCTGCAGCGCGACGTTCTCCTGAGCCTCCGTGGTCGCCGCGCCGAGATGCGGCGTGCAGACGACCTTGTCACTGCCGAACAGGGCGTTCTCCTTGGCCGGCTCGACCTCGAAGACGTCGAGCGCCGCGCCTGCGACCTGACCGGAGTCGAGCGCGTCCTTGAGCGCGGCCTCCACCACCAGCCCGCCGCGTGCACAGTTCACGATGCGCACGCCCTTCTTCATCAGCGACAGCGCGCGGGCATCGATGATGTTCCGCGTCTTGTCGGTCATCGGCGTGTGCAGGGTGATGAAATCGGAGCGCCGGAAGAGATCGTCGAGCGCAACCTTCTCGACGCCGAGCTCCACGGCGCGCTCGGCGGACAGGAAGGGATCGAAGGCGATCACCTTCATCTTCAAGCCTTGCGCACGGTCGGCGACGATCGAGCCGATATTGCCGCAGCCGATGATTCCGAGCGTCTTGCCCGTGATCTCGACGCCCATGAAGCGGGACTTCTCCCACTTGCCGGCCTGGGTGGAGCGATCGGCGGCGGGGATGTCACGCGCCAGCGCCAGGATGAGGGAGATGGCGTGCTCGGCGGTCGTGATCGAGTTGCCGAAGGGCGTGTTCATCACGATGATGCCCTTCGCCGTCGCCGCCTTGACGTCGATGTTGTCGACGCCGATGCCGGCGCGCCCCACGACCTTCAGGCGTTCGGCCGCCTGGATCACCTTCTCGGTGACCTTGGTGGCGGATCGCACGGCCAGGCCGTCATAGTCCTTGATGATGCGCTCGAGCTCGGCCTTGTCGAGCCCGACCTTGATGTCGACCTCGAGGCCGCGATCCCGGAAGATCTGGGCGGCGGCGGCGGAAAGCTGATCGGCAATGAGAACGCGAGGTGCCATGGAGGACACTCCAGTTATTGATCGACGGACTCCGGGTCTTTCCCGGATGCGATTGTGAGAGATGGCGGCGCCCGCTGCTGGCAGGCGCCGAGCGGTTCAGGCCGCTTTCGGCAGCGCCGCAAGGGTCTCTGCGAAGGCCCAGTCGAGCCACGGCAGCAGGGCCTCGAGATCGGACTTCTCGACGGTCGAGCCGCACCAGATCCGCAAGCCCGGAGGGGCATCGCGATAGGCGCCAATGTCCCTGGCGACACCTTCCTTGTCGAGCAGGCCGGCCAGCGCCTTGGCGAAGGCGGCCTGCCCGGCACCGTCGAGGCCCGACACGCGGGGATCGACGATGCGGAGACAGACGGAGGTGTTCGAGCGGGTGGCCGGATCGATGGCGAGGTTGGCGGCCCATGGCGTGCGCGCGATCCAGTCGAAGACGACCTTGGCATTGCCGTCGGCGCGCGCCTGCAATGCGGCCCGCCCGCCGAGGCCTTCGGCCCACGTCAGCGCATCGAGATAGTCCTCGACACAGAGCATGGACGGCGTGTTGATCGTCTCGCCGAGGAAGATGCCGTCCATAGGCTTGCCGCCCTTGGTCATGCGGAAGATCTTCGGCATCGGCCAGCGCGGCTGATACGTTGCCAGGCGCTCGAGCGCCCGCGGCGAGAGCACGATCATGCCGTGCTGCGCCTCGCCGCCGAGCACCTTCTGCCACGAGAAGGTGGCAACATCGACGCCGCTCCAGTCGATGTCCTGGGCGAAGGCGGCCGAGGTGGCGTCCACCAGCGTCAAGCCCTCGCGATCTCCGGGGATCCACTTGCCGTCAGGCACGCGTACGCCGGACGTCGTGCCATTCCAGGTGAAGACGACGTCGCGCTTGAAATCGACGGCGGTCAGGTCCGGTAGGTGGCCGTACTCCGCCTCGATCACGCGCACGTCCTCGAGACGAAGCTGCTTGGTGATGTCGGTCACCCAGCCCTTGCCGAAGCTCTCCCAGGCGAGCACGTCGATGCCGCGCGCGCCGAGCAGGCTCCACATGGCCGCCTCGAAGGCACCCGTGTCGGAGGCCGGCATGATGCCGCAGACGTAGCCCTGCGGCAGCCCGAGGAGGGCTGCGGTTTTGTCGATGGCGAGCTTGAGGCGGGCCTTGCCTTCCTTTGCCCTGTGCGAGCGGCCGACAACGGCCATTTTGAGGGCATCGGGCGTCCAACCGGGACGCTTGGCACAGGGGCCGGAGGAGAAATGCGGATTGGCCGGGCGCAGGCCCGGCTTGGCGTTGGTGGTCATATGGCTACCCTTCCAGATAGAAGCCCCTCGTTGGGGAGGGGTGTCCCACCGGCGGGTCTAGGCCTCGACTGATGTGCTGTCAATGTCCACTTTCGTCGGCGACGAGACGGCTGGCGTCAGGCCTCACGCGAAAAGCACGAGGCCCGGATGCTGCCATCCGGGCCTCGCCGCGTAGGATCTGGAGCTGGCTGCACGCTCAGTAGAGATTGACGCGCACGCCCGCCCGGAGCTGATGCTCATGGAGATCGTCGATCGAAAGCTTGCTCTCCGAAGTGTTGAGCGCGAGCGGCACCGACGAGCCGCCGACGAACAGATAGCGGTAGTTGACGTCGAGGGCCCAGCGCGTATCCCAGGCGTAGCTGAAGCCGATCATGGCGGCAGCCGCCAGGCTGACGTCGTGCACCTTCTCCTGGTTGGTCCAGCCGCGAGAGCCGACCGGTGCGCCGCAGCAGTCGGTCGACTGCTCGACGCTGGTGTGCTGACGCTGGATCTGGTGAACCATGAAGCCGAGACCGACGCCGACGTACGGCGTGAAGCCGCCGCGCTTGGTCAGATCCCAGTAAAGGTTGGCCATGGTCAAGGTGCCGCGGATCTTCAGCTTCTCTTCGCTCGAGCCGGTGATCGTGTTGCCGGTGAAGCCGGGGATGGCCGTGCTGTACTCGGCATAGCTGTAGGACGCGCGACCCTTCGCCTCGATCTCCGAGCGGATGTCGACGGTGATGTCACCACGCAGGCGCGGCGTGAAGTAGTAGCCGACGCCCAGGCCCCAATTGACCGTGAAATCCTCGGTGAAGGAGTAGTTGAACAGCCCCGACGAGCCGAATGTCGACTGCGAGCCGAAGGTGCCGGCGCCGCCCGGCACGCCGTAGACCAGCCCCTGCTCGGACAGGCCGGGCTGACTGAAGAAGCCCAGCGCGATGTCGGCGCGCAGATACCAAGAGTAATACTCCGGCACGGGGATCGGCGCCGGTACGGGGATCCCCATCGGGCCACCCCGATCCTTGAGCCCCGGCGGTGGCGCCATCAGCACGTCGGCCGCCTTGGCGGGAGCGCCCGGTGCCATCAGCAGAGCCATGCTCAGCCCGAGCAGCGCACGCTTGTTGATCATTTGCTTCGTTCCCTCGAATGAGGGCGAGGCCAATGTCAATGGAGCCCCGCCACATGAACTCGCTTCTCTGACGCGACACGCGGAACGCAACTCGTGGTGCGGGCCATGAACACGGACCCGATTATTCGTGGCGCCGGCCGGAACGAGCCGCCCGGCGCTCTTCGACGTCAGCCGGGCGAACACCCCGGCCGCCGCTCGCTATTGCAGGTTCCAGCGGAGGCCCACGCGCAGCTCATGCGCATGGATGCTCTTGATGTCGGGATCGCCGCCCACGGGACCGGCCGGCGAGGTGCCGCGGATCACGCCGGTGTGCGTCTCGCCGAGATAGAGGAAGCGGTAGCCGACATCGAGCAGGAGGCGCGAACTCGGAGCCGCCACGATGCCATCCTTGGTCGAGTAGGCTGGCTGGTGACGCAGGGAGGCGAGATTGAAGGTGAAGCCCGCCATCAGGGCGCCGGCGACGTCTGTCGAGCTCGCCCCATCGATCTCACCGACGCAGCCGCAGGCATCCGTGACCGAGCCCTTGCCCGTCTTGTGATGGACGAAACCGAGGCCGATGCCGACGTAGGGCGAGATGCGCGCCGTGCGGTCGAAATCGTAATAGAGGTTGGCGAGATACACCGTGCTCTTGAGCGGCATCACCCGGTAGCCGCCGCCGAAGGGCGCCGTCACGTCCGAGTTGAAGCCCTTGACGTCGGTCTGGAAGCGATAGTCGAACGTCAGGTCGCCACGGATGTTCTGCGTGAAGTAGTAGCCGAAGCCGCCGCCGAGCGTCCACGTCGGGTCGATGCCGTTGTGCACGAGGTCATAGATGCCGGCCTCGAGGATCGAAGGATCGTCGTGCCATGCGTAGCCGCCGTCGATGCGCATGTACCAGCGCGGCACCGAGACGGGAGCCGGCATGTACGTGTCCTTCATGCTGGGTCCGCGCGGGAAGCCCAGATCGGCGGCATTGGCGGTCACGACGCTGCCGAGCACCAGCGCAGCACCGACCAGCAACGAGCTACGGAAAGCCTTCATCACTATCCCCATGATTGGCGGTCCGCCCGGACTGGGGCGCGGACTGCGACGAGAACGCACGACGTGTTCAAGTCGCAGTATTGGGGATAATGACTAATGGAGACTTAACCGCCGTCCCTGTGCGAGACGAGCTTCCGTGGAGCGCCGGTGGCGGCGCTCCTCATGCCGGCGCAACGCCGGACGCGCCTCCCCCGCTCAGGCGGCGAGCGAGGCCTTCTCGAGCGCGCTGACGATGTCGCTCACGACGGTCTGCACGAGGCCCTCGTCGTCCCCCTCCGCCATGACGCGGATGACAGGCTCGGTGCCGGACGGGCGGATGACCAGACGCCCGGCCGCGCCGAGACGCTGCTTGCCGGCATCGATGGCCTTGAGCACGGTCTTGTCGTCGAGCGGACGGCCGTTGGAATAGCGCACGTTCTGCAGGATCTGCGGCAGCGGCTGGAAGCAGTTGCACACCTCGCTCACGGGCTTGCCGGTCGAGACCACGACGGCAAGTACCTGCAGCGCCGCGATGAGGCCGTCACCCGTCGTCGCGTAATCGGAAAGCACGATGTGCCCCGACTGCTCGCCGCCGACGTTGTAGCCGTGCTTGCGCATGTGCTCGACGACGTAGCGGTCGCCCACGGCCGTGCGCACGAGCGTCAGGCCGATATCGCCGAGATGGCGCTCGAGCCCAAGGTTCGACATGACCGTGGCGACGACCCCGCCGGCCGCCAGGCGACCGCGGCGATGCCAGGATTCCGCGATGACGGCCATGAGCTGGTCGCCGTCGATGATGCGTCCGCCTTCGTCGACGATGATGACGCGGTCGGCGTCGCCGTCGAGCGCGATGCCGATGTCGGCACGCACCTCGCGGACCTTGTCGCACAGCGCCTCCGGCGCCGTCGATCCGCACTTCTGATTGATGTTGAGGCCATTGGGATCGACGCCGATCTTGATGACCTCCGCGCCGAGCTCCCAGAGCGCCAGCGGGGCCACCTTGTAGGAGGCGCCGTTCGCGCAATCGATGACGACGCGCAAGCCCTCGAGACGCAGGTTGCGCGGCAGGGTGCGCTTGGCGAACTCGATGTAGCGCTCCTGCGCGCTCTCCACCCGCGTCGCCCGCCCGATGCGGTCGGCGGCCGCGAGCAGCTCTCCCGCCGGTCGCTCCATGAGCTGCTCGATCTGCTGCTCGGTCTCGTCGGACAGCTTGTAGCCGTCGGGATCGAAAAGCTTGATGCCGTTATCGCCGAAGGGGTTGTGCGAGGCCGAGATCATGACGCCGAGATCGGCGCGCAACGAGCGCGTCAGCATGGCGACGGCAGGGGTGGGCATCGGGCCAAGCTGGAACACATCCATGCCGACGGCCGTGAAGCCGGACACCATCGCCGACTCGATCATGTAGCCGGACAACCGCGTGTCCTTGCCGATCACCACACGGTGCCGCCGGTGGCCGCCGTTAGAGAAGATCTTGCCCGCGGCCATGCCTACCCGGAGAGCAACCTCGGATGTCATCGGATGCCGGTTGGCCAGCCCCCGGATGCCGTCCGTGCCGAACAAACGCCTCGCCATCTGTTCCCCCGTCCTACCTGGTCTCTTCGTCATGCCGGTGTCACCAACCCAACGAATCGCCGACTTCGTTAGGATAGTATCCCGCCCCGAGCTTGCACCTGCATCAAATCGTATGAGCGCGGGTTACATCCCCCAGGGCGTCGGCGGCGATCGGATGCGCCGCTTGGTTGCAGGCCCCACGCATGCACAGAGCATGCCGTCGACGTCGTATCCGCCGTGGTGCCCCAGGCGAGGGGCAAGCCATAGCGCCCTGGCCCTCCCGGCGAAACCCTTCAGACGGCGTTATCGACAGCCCCGGCGCGTCACGGCCATGGCAGAGCCGCGGCGCCCCTCCCCGCCGAAGCAAGGCAGGCTTCGAGCTCACCGGACCGCACACGGACAGCAGCCTGATCCCTGGTCGCCATTTACGACACGGTGCGATGGCAACCGCATGACGGCCCCTAGGGAATCGCCGACAGTGGCCCGCGCTCGCGCATGCGCCCGCTCGTGGCGGCTTCCCAGACGGTCAGCGCCTGACGGGTGGCTGCGACATCATGCACACGCACGATCTGCGCGCCCTGGGCGGCGGCGGCCAGCGCCGCGGCGACGGAGCCGAACACACGGGCCTGCGGCTCGGCGGCGCCGGTGAGCGTGCCGATGAAACGCTTGCGCGAGGCGCCGATCATCAGCGGGCACCCCAGGCCATGGAAGATCGAGACACCGGCCATCAGCTCGAGATTGTGCTCGAGGGTCTTGCCGAAGCCGATGCCGGGATCGACGACGATACGCCGTCGCGGGATGCCCGCCGCCTCGCATGCCGCCACGCGCGCGCTCAGATAATCGAAGACGTCGAGCAGCACATGATCGTAGCGCGGGTCGTCCTGCATGGTGCGCGGGTCGCCCAGCGCGTGCATCAGCACGACAGGCCGCTCGAGCTCGGCCACCGTCTCGAGCGCGGCAGGATCGTAGGTCAGCGCCGAGACGTCATTGACGACGTCCGCGCCGGCGGCCGCGGCCCGCTGCATGACCTCGGCCTTGCGGGTGTCGATGGAGAGGCGCGCGTTCGTGCGGCCGGCGAGACCTTCGATCACCGGCAGGACGCGCCGCAACTCCTCCTCGAGGGGGACCGGCGCCGCGCCCGGCCGCGTGGATTCACCGCCGATATCCAGGATGTCCGCGCCTTCAGCCTCGAGCTCGAGCGCTCGCGCGATGGCGGCTGCCGCATCGGGCAGCGCACCGCCGTCCGAGAAGCTGTCCGGCGTCACGTTGACGATGCCCATGATGCGCACGCGGTCGAGCGACAGCCCGGCCAACGGCATGCGCTCGGCATAGACGCGCTCGATCGCCTCGAACAGCGGCTCGGTCGCACTGCCCCAGTCGCGCTCGTAGAAATCGTTGGCGTTGCCGGCCGTGACGTGCAGCAGGCCGCCGCCACGCCGCTCGATCACCTCGTAGGCCGAGAAATCCAAGCCCACGAGACCGGCCGGCGGCCCGCGACGGCGCACCTCAACCTCCTCCTGGCGAGCCGGCCGTCGGTAGGCCAGAAAGCCGACCGGGCGATAATAGATGTCGCTGCGCATGCCCGCACTCAATCGCGAGTCCGTCACGAATTCAAGCCCGACCGCGGACGCCGCCACGCACCCTGCGAGGTTTCCGCTTGACGGCCGATCCGGCAGCCGCGCGTCGGGGCGCCGGCGCGCCGTGCCAGACGAAAGGACCCGCCGCACTCCCTGCTGGGCATGCGGCGGGCCTCGTCATGATCCGTTTCGATGGCTGCGGCGCCCCACGTACCGGGGCGACCGACCTAGGCCTGCGGCTGCGGCTCCATCCCGCCGGCGCCAGGGTCCTCGCGCGGCTTCGTGCGCCCGGCGGACGGCACGGCGGAGGCGGACGGTGCCTTGAGGCCGTCGTCGTCACCGGACTCCCGCACCGGGGGCTTGCCGTTCAGGAGGTCGCGCATCTCGTCGCCCGACAGCGTCTCGTACTCGAGCAGCCCGTTGGCGATGATATGCAGCTGGTCGACGTGCTCCTCGATGATCCGCTTGGCCGTGGCATAGCCTTCGTCGACGAAGCGATGGATTTCCTCGTCCACCATCTTCTGCGTCTCGTCCGAGAGGTTCTGCGTGCGGGCCACGGAATGGCCGAGGAAGACTTCCTCCTCGTTGTCGCCGTAGGCGAGCGGACCGAGCTTGTCCGACATGCCGAACTTGGTCACCATCGCGCGCGCCACCTGCGTCGCCATCTTGATGTCCTGCGAGGCACCGGACGTCACCTTGTCGTGGCCGAAGATGACCTCCTCGGCGACACGCCCGCCCATCGCCACGGCCAAATCGGCCTTGAGGCGGGCGCGGGTGTAGGAGAGCTGATCGCGCTCCGGCAGTCGCATGACCATGCCGAGGGCGCGGCCGCGCGGAATGATGGTGGCCTTGTGGACGGGGTCGGAAGCCGGCTGGTGCATCGTGACCAGCGCATGACCGCCCTCGTGATAGGCCGTCAGCCGCTTCTCTTCCTCGCTCATGGCCATCGAGCGACGCTCGGCGCCCATCATGACCTTGTCTTTGGCGTCCTCGAATTCGGACTGCGTCACGATACGCTTGGAGCGCCGCGCGGCGAGCAGCGCCGCCTCGTTGACGAGGTTGGCGAGATCGGCGCCTGAGAAGCCGGGCGTACCGCGGGCGATCACCTTGAGATCGACGTCGGGCGCCAGCGGCGTCTTGCGCGAATGCACCCGCAAGATGCGCTCGCGGCCGACAATATCGGGACGCGGCACGACGATCTGGCGGTCGAAGCGGCCGGGCCGCAGCAGGGCGGGATCGAGCACGTCCGGACGGTTCGTGGCGGCGATGATGATGATGCCTTCGTTGGCCTCGAAGCCATCCATCTCGACAAGCAGCTGGTTCAGCGTCTGCTCGCGCTCGTCGTTGCCACCGCCGAGGCCGGCGCCACGGTGGCGGCCGACGGCGTCGATTTCGTCGATGAAGATGATGCAGGGCGCATTCTTCTTGGCTTGATCGAACATGTCGCGCACGCGGCTGGCGCCGACGCCGACGAACATCTCGACGAAATCCGAGCCGGAAATTGTAAAGAAGGGCACGTTCGCCTCACCGGCAACGGCGCGGGCGATCAGCGTCTTGCCGGTGCCCGGCGGTCCGACGAGCAACGCACCACGCGGGATGCGGCCACCGAGGCGCTGGAATTTCTGCGGGTCGCGCAGGAACTCGACGATCTCCTCGAGATCCTCCTTGGCCTCGTCCACGCCGGCCACGTCGTCGAAGGTGACGCGGCCATGGCGCTCCGTCAGCAGCTTGGCTTTCGACTTGCCGAACCCCATGGCGCGACCGCCGCCCGACTGCATCTGGCGCATGAAGAACACCCAGACCGCGATCAGCAGCAGCATCGGGAACCAGGAGACGAGCACGCTGAGAAGCGACGGCACGTCCTCCTCGGAGGGCTTGGCGGCGACCTTCACGCCCTTCTTGTGCATGCGCGAGACGATGCCCGGATCATCCGGCGCATAGGTCGTGAACGTGCGCGAGCGGTCACGATAGTGGCCGCTGATCCGGTGTCCGGCGATCACGGCGTCGGCGATGTTGCCGGCCTCGACCTCGCTCAGAAACTCGGAATAGCTGATCTCGTTGGCCCGCAGGCGCTGGTTCGGATTCTGGAACAGATTGAAGAGCGCGATCAAGAGCAGACCAATGATGATCCAGATCGCGAAGTTCCGGAAATTCGAGTTCATGAAAGCCCCTTTATCCCGGGACGGATAGGCCCGCCGCTGTCCCGGAAACCTGCACGGACCGCGGGGCCGCTCGGCCCCGTCGGTACCTCGACGTAACATAGGGGTGCACCTGCGGTTTGCCAAGCGCACCAGAATGACAACGTCGTGCTTCCAGGCGGTCTAAACCGTATCGATGTCACCCTTTGGCCAGTCTCGTAATGGACTATTCACGAAGCGCGCCAAAACAACGGGTTGCGGTCCATCCACAGCCCAGGGCGCGCACCCTGCCCGCCCCCCGTCGTTCACCGGCGGCCGGCTGACGAGAGGTGGCAGGAGACGAGGGAGAGACATGACGCCGTCATGCGTTGTATACGCGGGTAATGTGGCGAGAACGGCCACGGGCATTCCGCCGGCCGCACGACCGCGCACCGCTTCCCGCGCCGCCTGCCCGCGACCGAGCGCGCCGATGGCGAGCGGCTGACCGTCGGCGGCGGCATGTGTCACCATGAAACGACCGTCCCACAAGACCGTCTGACCCGGCGCCACAGTGAGGCGGGGCAGCCCCGCGCGCCCGGGCTCGCGCTGCAGCGTCACGCGCCCGCCCTTGCGTGTCACGACGGCGCCGGCGAGGGTCGCGCGCACACGCTGTCCTGCCGCGGGGCGCAACAGCCGCGCCAGCGTCCGCTCCGTCTGGCCGAGCGGCGCCGGCGCACCACGTCCGGCGGCCGCGGCGATGAGGCGCTGCATGGCGCGCACCGCGATCTCTTCGGGTGCGGCCGCCAGCCGCGCGGCATCGACCTCGATCAATCCCGTCGGATCGATACGAACCTCTGTCGCCAGGAAGGCGTCGACTGCCGACTCGATGGCCTGCCGCGCCCGCGCCAGACGCCTCGCAGCCATGGCGAGGGCAGCGGTGCCGAGGCCGGCGCCCGCCAGCGTCGGGGCAATCCGACGCAGCCGCGCGCGCTCGAACGCGGTCAGCTCGTTGCTCGGGTCCTCGCTCCAGGCGATGCCCGCGGCGCCGAGCCAGCGTGTCAGCTCGTCCTTGCCGACGGACAGCATCGGCCGCACGAGCATGCCCGGGCCGAATGGGGTCGCGGGCGCCATGCCGGCCAGCCCGTCGAGCCCACTCCCGCGCGCCAATCGCATGAGCAGCGTCTCTGCCTGATCGTCGGCGTGGTGCGCCGTGACGAGGGCGTCGATCGCCAGCTGGCGCATGGCCGTCTCGAGGAGTGCGTAGCGGGCTGCGCGGGCGCGCTCCTGCACGGCCGAGCCGGCTCGGCTCTGCTGCCAGACGAGCGTGCGGTGCGCGAACCCGAGCGCCCGCGCGGCGGCTTCGACCGAGAGGGCCTCGTTGCAAGACGTGGGGCGCAGGCGATGATCGACCGTCAGGACGGTGATCTCGGGGGGCGATGCCAGGCGGCGGCGCCAACGGGCAGCGAGATGCATCAGCGCCGTGCTGTCCGCGCCTCCCGATACCGCGAGACCGAGATGACGATAGCCGGCGAGGCTCGCCAGGAGCTGCTCCAGGTGGCGTCCGCACGAAGCGTCACGGTCATGCGGCCTGTCCTGCCGCCCGCCCGTCTCGCCACGACCGCCGTCCGTCAAGTCAGCATCCAACCTTCCGACGCTCGACGCTCGCGCGATGGCGCAGGTCCTGCGGCATCGCCGGGAATTTCCGGCCCAGCTCGTCGAAGGTCGCACAGGATTCGCCCTTCTGACCGAGCCGGTGCAGCGAGATGGCCAGCTTGAGCAGACTGTCGGGCGCCTTCGGGCCAGCCGCGTAGTCCTGATAGCCCTTGAAGAATGCCCCGGCAGCCTGACGGTACTTGCCGCGGATGAAATAGGTTTCGCCCAGCCAGTACTGGGCGTTGCCGGCGAGGCGATCCTTCGGATAGCGCGAGAGGAAATCCTGGAATGCGGCCTCGGCCGCCCCATAGTCGTACTGGAGCAGGAAGTTGTAGGCCGCCTGATAGGCCTCCTGCGGGCTGCCGGTCGGCTGCACCGCCACCGGGCTCGGCTGGGGCTGCCCGTCGCCGTCGCGGATGATCCTGCCGATCGGGTCCTGTCCGCGCTTGATCTCGATGTCGCCGAATCCCTTGGGCGGCGGTCCGGCCGGCGGGGGTGCGGCAGCCTGCCGGCGATCCGGGCGGACGGGCTCCAGCGCCCCGCGTCGGTCCGGCTCCGGCACGCCGCGGCCGGCCTGCA
This sequence comes from Hyphomicrobiaceae bacterium, assembly GCA_041397725.1. GTDB lineage: Bacteria > Pseudomonadota > Alphaproteobacteria > Rhizobiales > Hyphomicrobiaceae > JAGRKR01. The sequence goes on from JAWKVZ010000001.1 coordinate 588,024, forward strand.
TGGCGCGCATCTGCTCCGCCAGCCGCTCGATCTGGGCGGTCAGCGCCTTGATCTGGATCTCGAGCGATTCGACGCGAGCGGAATCGCCTCGCATGATCGGCTGCGAAGCCGGCCCCCGTGCGGGAGCGCCGCCGGACTTCGCGAGCGATTCGAGCGTGCCGATGACCACCTGCATGTCCACCAGCTGCTCCTCGATCTGATCGAGGCGGCGGCGCACTTGCCCGTCTCCAGCCTGCGGCTTGTCCTTGTCGGCAGTCGGCCGTCCCTGGGCGGGCTTCTTCGGGGTGGTCTGGCGCTGCTGCGCCACGACGATGGTACCGTCGCGCGTCGCCTCGGCGGCGGTCGATCCGGCCGCGACCAGAAGAGCCACGGCCAACCCTGCCCTGAGTGAATATGTCATGGTTTTCATAGCCTCGCCGCGCCTCCGACGGCACCTTCGCCCGAGATGAACGCCGCCGACGACCTGCGGCGGGCCGCACGCACCTCGCACTCGCCAGCGCCGCCCCCCGATACCCGCCGGACTCCGGCCGATCGAAGCAGGCTGGACGTGTCACCCTTGCTTGCCGGTGTTCGTCTTGTCAATTGAAAGCCCCCAAAGGGAACGCGCACGCCGCTCCGGTCCTATCTGCGACTGAGATGCCTGCCATCGTCGGACTTCAGCCCCGGCGCCACGATCTTCGTCTCCACGCGTCGATTCTGCGAGGCGCACGCCTGCGACTGGCAGATCGCCACGGGCCGCCGCTTACCCTCGGCGCGCACGTCGATCCGCTCTGCCGCCACGCCTTCCGAGATCAGGCGCTTGCGCACCTCCTCGGCGCGTTGCAGCGACAGCGAGTGATTGAGGTCCTCCGAGCCACGCTCGTCGGCGTGGCCGACGACGACGATCCGAATCGAGCGGTTCTGCTGCAGCCAGCGCGCCTGCCGCGTCAGCACCACACGGGCCTTTGCGCCGAGAGCGGCATGCCCCTCGCTGAAGAACACGCGGTCCCCGACGTTCAGCTTGAACTCCGCCATGAGCATGCGCAGCCGCTGCAGCGCCACCGCCGGCAGCGCCGGCGTCTTGCCCGGCTTGAGTCCTTCGCTCGGCATCGGCCTGCCCTGACGGGCCTGATCGAGCCGGCCGAGAATGCTTTTGGCGCGGCGTGCCTCCTCGCTGTCGGGATAGCGCTGAACGATGAGCGCGAAGATGCGCCGCGCCGCAACAATGCTGCCGCGCTCCAGCTCCGTCAGGGCATCGGCGTAAAGCTCCATCGCCTGAAGCTCGCGCGGCGACGGCCAGGTGGGACGCAGCGGCGCGGCCGTCGGCGGCATGCGGCGCTGCGGCTCGGCTTGCGCCACCCGCAGGACGGCGTGGCCCTGGCGCAGGTTCGCACCATCCAGGCGCGCGCCATCCAAAGCGGCCGGACGCGCGAACGCCGATGCAGATGGGACGGCGGCGTGGCACGCCAACGCCAGCACAACGGCGCCGATCAAGGCCGCGACCGCCCTCAGCCGCAACTCCTTACGCACACACACCTTCAAGCGCCTACGATGCCTCGTCATGGCTCACTCGTGGCCGAGCATTTTGTCGAAAGTTAGCTGAGGTCCCAGCGCTGCGAGACGCGGGCCGGGCACCATCCGTACGCGCAGGACCATGTGTCCTGGCAGCCACAGTCAGCGCCGACCATCACAGGTTGCATGTCGTCGCCGACGCGCCGACAGTCTCCCGCGTCGCGCCGCAGCACAGCCAGACCGGCCCGTCAGGAGCCGACCCGCTTGTTGAGTACGGTCTGTGCCCGCCTGTTCTGGGACCAGCAGGAGATGTCGTTGCAGACGGCCACCGGCCGCTCCTTGCCGTACGAGATCGTGCGAATGCGCGCGGGATTGATTCCCTGCGAGCCAAGGAACGCCCGTACAGTCGCCGCGCGGCGGGCTCCCAGCGCGATGTTGTACTCGCGCGTGCCACGCTCGTCCGCGTGCCCCTCGATCGTGATGGTGAACTGCGGATAGCGGCGCAACCACTGCGACTGCTTGGTCAGCGTCTGGCGCGCTTCCGGCGTGAGGTCGACGCTGTCCGTGGTGAAGTAGACGATGTCACCGACGTTGACCGCGAAATCGCGCTGCGTCCCCGGCACCACCGGCCCGCCTTCGCGGCCGAACCGTCCAGGCCCGAACCGGCCGTCGGCTGCTGGGTCTTGATTCGCGCAGGCAGCGAGCCCCGCCATGGCCACGGCCACAAGCCCCAGGCGCACAAGCTTCGGCAGCATCCTCGCCCTCGCCATCACCCGATCCTTTTTTCCCTCACAGCCCAGCGCGACACTCGCGCTCTTCGGGCCATCTCTGCACCGGCCGCACGCGGCGACACGGCTGATGGTAGCCTTCACGTCACTAGACACAGGCTCGGTCGAAATTAAGACCGCAGCCCGTCAAAATCTGACTTTAGTGTGCGGATTTCAAGAAAATCCTGAGCGTAATCCCAAGGAAAGCCGCGCCTTACGGGGTCGCTTGGCGGCTCGTCTTGGCCGGCGCTTCCCGGAGCTTGCTCCCTCCGGCATATCGCTCCTGGCCGTCAGGCGGCGTCAGACCAGTCATCGACTTCGGCGGCGGCTCGACACTCGAAGCGTGCGCCAAAGCGATGCCCCTCAACCCGCCCGTCCCGAGGGCCGTCATGGGGCCGTTACGCGCGCTCTCACCCATAGAGGTGGGCTAGAACGCCCGGAGGCCGCTCCGCATGGTCATCAACCAGCTGAACGGCCTCCGAAGAAACTCAAGTACTTCCGGCGAAGGTATCACCAAATACCGAAATCGGTACTTAGCGAGCAACCTTCTCAACGGCCGGGACGTCGGCGCCGAGCTTCATCGGCTCGACGGGAACCTCACGACGGCAGGCGCCGAGCGCAACAGCCGCGCCGATCAGCGTCACGAGGACGATGGCCTTCTTACCCTGCATGGTCTTCTCTCCTATGCGTTCTGCGGCATTCGCCGTTAATGGGATTACCTACGCTGGCATTCGAGATCAAGGAAGAGCGCACGCCGGGCCACAGTTTTCGGCCCCGGTGGTGCTGGAATGCCACGAAGATTCCCCCCTGGAAACGCGGCACTAACGCCGTCCAATGAACGCGGATCGGCTGCGCCATGACTCCCCGATTCCCGGTCGTCAGGCAACCTCCTGATTGAGCGGCAAGTTGGTCAACAATCACTTAACGCGCGGTGACCACGCTGGATCCGACGCGAACGAGGGCGAAGGGACCGCTCTCTCGTTGTAGCCCGTGAGGTCGACCGTGTAGAGCCGGGGGCCACCGTTCGGGCCGGGCTTGTCGCGGAAGAACATGAGCACGCGGCCGTTCGGGGCCCACGTCGGACCCTCGTTGTGATAGCCCTCGGTGAGGACCCGCTCGCCCGTGCCGTCCGGGCGCATGACGCCGATCAGGAAGCGACCACCCCATTGCTTGGTGAAGGCGATGAGATCGCCGCGCGGCGACCAGACGGGCGTCGAGTACTTGCCCTCGCCGGAGCTGATTCGCCGCTGATTGGACCCGTCGGCGTTCATCACGAAGAGCTGCTGGGAGCCGTTGCGATCGGATTCGAACACGATCTGGCGGCCGTCCGGCGAATAGCAGGCGCCGGTATCGATGCCGCGCGTATGGGTCAGCCGCCGCGTCTGGCGGGAGCGCAGATCCATTTCGTAGATGCTGGTATCGCCGCTCGACTGCAGGCTCATGATGATTCTCTGCCCGTCGGGCGAGAACCGCGGGGCGAACGTCATGCCGGGAAAATCCCCGACGACCTGGCGCTGGCCCGTCTCAATGTTCATCTGGTAGACGCGCGGCTGCTCGCCCGCGTACGACATGTAGGTGATGACCTGCGACGACGGGCTGAAGCGCGGCGTCAGCACGAGATCCCGGCCGCGGCTGAGCAGGCGGAAGTTGTGGCCGTCCTGATCCATGATCGCCAGCCGCTTCACGCGCCGGTTCTTGGGGCCGGTCTCGTCGATGAACACGATCCGCGTGTCGAAATAGCCGGTCTCGCCGGTCATCCGCTCATAGATCGCGTCGGCGATGATGTGGCCGAGCCGCCGCCAGTTCTGCGGATCGGTGGAAAACTGCTGCCCCGCAAGCTGGCGGCCGGTCGAGACGTCCCAGAGTCGGAACTCGGCGCGCACGCGTCCGCCCTGATTGACCACGCGCCCGACGACGAGACCTTGCGCCTTGAGCACTTGCCATTCCGGAAAGCGGGGTGGCGCGTTGACGTCGCGGATCTTCTCGATGAACGAGGCGGGATCGAGCGGCTTGAAGAGGCCGGAGCGCTCGAGATCGGCGGAGATCACGCCGGTGACCGCCCGCGCCAGTTGCGGATCGCCGCTGAGGAAATCGGGTATTGCGATGGAGATCGGCTCGAGGTTGCCTTCGGTGATGCGAATGCGCGGCCGCTCGCGCTGTTGCGCCTCCGCGACCGGCGCCCAAACCAGGGCGAGCAGTCCGAGCAGAAGCACGAGCGCGCACCGAATCCGGCGGACCAGCCGCGGGGTGATGAGGGAGCTATCGATCCGCCGAAGTTTCATCCGTCACGTCCACGATTGAGCCTCTCGCTGCCCAGCTGTGGCGCCCGCCAACCCTGGCGCCGCACACCGCCGGACAACCGGCATTCCTACTGGCCATACATCTGGCGCGGGTCGAAATCCAACACCATCTCCCGCCAGAGTTCGTATTTCTCCGCTGGCAGATCGTATGGCACGCACTCCTCGATGGCACGCTGCACGCTTTCGGCCGCGACCCGGAAGAACGGCGACGGCGACGAGCTCTCGAGCTGCGGCCGCGCCGACAACGTGCCGTCCGCCCGCAGGCGCACCCGCACCGTAACGATCATCGCCTCCGCTCCGATGCCCCCCGTCGGCGGCCGCCAGCATTGGCGCATCTTGGCCTGCATGATGGCGGCGATCCGGTTGAGCGCCAGCTCCGCATCCCGTCCATCGGGCGCGCCGGCAGCCGGCCCCTTGGGCTGCGTCACGGGCCGTCGCGGCGTCGGCGCAGCCGCCGAGCTGCGGTCCGGAATCTTGTCGAGAACGGCCGTGATGCGATCCTGGTAGCTCTTCGGCTTGGTCTTCTGGGCACTCTTCGACGATTTCGTCGGTGTCTTGGGCTTGGGCTTTGGTTTCGGCTTGGGCTTGGGCTTGGGCTTCGGCTTGGGCTTGGGCTTCGGGTCCACCACGGGCTTCGGCACTTCCGAGATCTTGTCCGGCTCGGGCTTTTGGGGTGGCTTCTTGTCGAGCTCGGCGAGCTTGCGCGCGACCGGATCGTCTTTCGGCTTGGCGGGCTCGGGCTTCTTTTCCGGCTCAGGCTCGGGTTTCGGCGCGGGGGGAGGCGGCGCGGCCGCCAGCTTCGGCTTGGGCTTGGCGGGCGTCTTGCGCGCTTCGGCAGGCTTCGCTGCCGCCTTCGCGGCATCCTCCTTGGCCTTCGCCGACTCGATGCCTTTGCGGACCTTGTTGAACTCCGACTCCGAAACGAAGTCGACGGTGATCGGCGTCGGCTGTGGCATGAGCAAGGGCTTGCTCACCTGCATGGCCGCGAGCGCCCACACCAGGATCGCAGTGTGCATCAGTACCGAGAATGTGAACCCGGTGCGCACAGTCGTCTCAGCCTTTCACCTCCAGGTCCGTCACGAGCGAGACCCGCTTGAACCCGGCAGCGCTGATCTGCCCCATCACCTGCATGACCGTGCCGTAGGGCAACGCCTTGTGGCCGCGGATGAAGATGGGCTTGTCGAATTGCCCTTTGGCGATAGCCTTGAGCTTCTCGACGATGTTCTCGCTCGTCACGTCGGTATCCTGCAGAAAGATGCGCCCCTTCTCGTCCACCGTGATGGTCAAGGGCACGTCCTTGCTGCTCTCCAGTGGTTTGCCCTTGCTTTGTGGCAACTCGACGGGCACGCCCGCCGTCAGCAGCGGCGCGGTCACCATGAAAATGATGAGCAGAACCAGCATGACGTCGACGAAGGGCGTGACGTTGATCTCGCTCATCGGCGCATGTCGCGTGGCCCGGCGCCGCCGGCCGCCCGGCATGCCGCCACCGCCGGACTTCAAACTGACACCCATGGCTCAGGTCCTCACGTCGATCTGACGCGACACGATGGCGGAGAACTCGTCCGCGAAAGCGTTGAGCTGCTGGCCGATGCGCGACGAATCAGCCGTGAACTTGTTGTAGGCTATCACGGCCGGGATCGCCGCCAGCAGGCCGAGCGCGGTGGCGAAAAGGGCCTCCGCGATGCCCGGCGCCACGACGGCCAGATTGGTGTTCTTCGAGGCGGCAATGGCCTGGAAGCTCGTCATGATGCCCCAGACCGTGCCGAACAGCCCGACGAACGGCGCCGTCGAGCCGACGGTGGCGAGGAACAGCAGGCGGCGGTCCAGTCGCTCCATCTCGCGGCTGATGGTGACGTCCATGACCTTCTCGACGCGCATCTGGATACCGCCGAGCGCCCGCACGCTGCCTTCGACCGAGCGCTTCCACTCGCGCATGGCGGCGACGAACAGTGCACCGGTCACCTGCACCTGGCTGCGCGCAAGACCGGCATAGAGATCCTCGAGCGACTGGCCCGACCAGAACATCTGCTCGAACCGCTCCACTTCGCGCCGCGCCCGTCGGAAGGCGAAAATCTTCTCGAAGATGATCGCCCAGGACCAGAGCGAGGACAGCAGCAGGCCGAGCATGACGAACTTGACGACCGGATGAGCCTGCAGGAAGAGCTCAAGGAACGAGAAGCCGCCCGTGTGTGCGGGCGTCATGGCTTTTTGCAAGACCTCGGCTGGGTTCATGGCGTGTTACGTCCGCATGGATCTGGCTGAAAGGGGCAGACTTGCCGGCAGCGGGGCGAACCGAATCGGTGCCTGACCCACTCTCCGACGCCTGCCTTGCGTTGTTTGACGCCCGTCCGTCAAGTGGTGTTCACCAAAACCGATCGATGAGCCTGCACGTCGCACGTCCGCGGCACGCGCGCCGGTGTGGCTGCGGCTTCGAAGCTGGCACCCTCCGTCCGCAGACGGCGTGCCCATCCTGCCGGAGAGCGTCCATTTAGCGGCGTCCAATGTGGCTACAGGATGGCTTGCACGCGCGCTGGATGGACTAAATCTCGAAACGACCAGAAGGGATGCGATCCCGCGCGAGCGGCCACCGCCTGCCACGCCTGTTCATGGCCGCGATCAGGTTTCGCCGGCCTCCTCGCCGGCGAGCGGACGCCAGCGGCCGCTCTCGCGATCGTAGGCGAGCAGATCGCCCGTCTCCATGACGTAGAGCCAGCCGTGAACGCCGATCGTGCCGGCCGCCACGCCGTCGGCGACGATCGGATAGGTGCCGAGATTGTCGAGCTGGAACTCGACGTTCGCCTTGATCGTCTCGAGCAGGCGCTCCTCTTCAGGCAGGCCCGCCGCGCTGATCAGGCGATGGGCGGGGCGCGTCAGCTCGACCCAGCGCGCCAGGTGGCTCTCGCGCTCCGGCGGGATGGGCTCGAGCAGGGCGGCGATGCCACCGCAGCCGGTATGCCCGCAAACCACGATGTCGTCGACGCCGAGATGCCCGATCGCATACTCGATGGCGGCACCGACCGAATCGTCGGCCATCCCGGACGGCGGCACGACGTTGGCGATGTTGCGGATCTCGAACAGCTCGCCCGGATCGGCGGCGGTGATCTGCGCCGGCACCACCCGGCTGTCCGAGCAGCCGATCCAGAGCAGGCGCGGCTTCTGCTTGCGTCCGGCGAGCCCCTGAAAGAACGCGCGGTCCCGCTCGAAGGCCTGCTTGAAGCGCTGATGGCCCTCGATGGCGTCCTGGATGTCGAGATCGACGCCGTCGGATGTCTTGCGGGTGGTCATCGCTGTTGCCGTCCTTCCCCCTCGTCCGCACCGGCCGCCGCCGCGCCGAATGCGACGCGCACCGCCTGCGTCAGCCGCACGGGCTTGCCCGAGCGCGAGACCAGCACGACCAGCACCTCGGCGGTGAACAGCGGCCGCCCCGCGCGCGAGATCGTCTGCGCGAGCACCACGCTCGCTGCCCCGAGCTCCTGCACCCGCGTCTCCACCTCGAGCACCTCGTCGATGCCGGCCGGCCGCAGGAACTCGAGGCTCATACGGCGCACCACGAACACCGCGGGCTCATGCCCGTCGCCGGGATCGAGCAGGTCGCGATGGTTGGCGCCGAGCAGGCGCAGCATATCCGAGCGTCCGCGCTCGCACCATCTGACGTAGGAGGCGTGATAGACGACGCCCGTGAAGTCCGTGTCCTCGAAATAGACGCGCACAGGCAGCACGTGCCGCCGCCCACGCTCGTCGGCGATCAGGCGTCCGGCAAGATCCGGCCACGACGGCGTCGCGCTCATCCCGCACGGCCTCCGAGCTCGATGACGACGATCTCCGGCGGCACGCTGAACCGCACCGGCAGGCCGCTGACGCCGAGCCCGCTCGAGACGACCAGATGACGCCCGTCCTCGACGAAGACGCCATGAAGATAGCGGCGACCATAGCGCGAGGGAACGATCGGTGCATAGCCGAGGAAGCGGACCTGCCCGCCGTGCGTGTGGCCGGACACGGTGAGGGCGACGCGGCGCGGCACGCTCGGAAAGATGTCCGGCTCGTGGGCCATGAGGATGACGGGCGCCGCGTCGTCGATGCCCGCCAACGTCGCCGGCAGGTCGTCGACACCGTCGTAGGGCACACTGCCCCGACCGCGCCAGCGCCGGTCCTTGGGCCAGAACGCCCACTGATCCCCGAGGCCGGCGAGCCAGAACGCCTGGCCGTTCTTGACGAGGCGCACGGCAGAATTCTCATAGACCGGTATGCCCGCAGCCTGGAGCGCCAGCCCCGCCCGTGTCGGCCCCTTGCGGCGGTCCTGGACCTCGACCTCCTCCCACCAATCGTGATTGCCGAGCACAGCATGCCGGCCGAGGGGCGCGTGCAGCCGGGCCAACTCGGCGGCCCAGGCCGCATGCGGCACGAGGCGCGAGAAGCGCCCCATCCGGTAGCCCGCCACGAAGTCTCCCAGCAGCAGCACGAGATCGGGCGAGAGCGCGTTCGTCTGCGCCACGATGCGGGCGACGTGGGCCGGCGTCATCCATGGATCGCAGGCATGCAGGTCAGCGAGCACGGCCACCCGCAGCTCGAGGCCCGCAGGCCAGCCGACCGGCGACAGGCGATGGCGCGTCACCGTCAGCCGGAACGGCTCCGCCAGGGCATAGCCGCCGAGCATGCCGCCCAGCAGCATGGTCCCGCCGGCGGTCTGAAGCAGTCGACGGCGCGTGATACCTCGCACGTTGCCTCCGCCCTCCCTCGGCAGCGCCACGCTCAGCGCGCTCCGCTGGCGCCATTGCCGGTATCGTCCTCGCTCTCGCCCTCGAACAGGGGCAGCGCGCCGGTGCCGCTGCGGGCGGGGCCGGTGAGGCCGAGATGACGGTAGGTCTTGAGCGTGACGACGCGACCACGCGGCGTGCGGCCGACGAACCCCTGCTGCAGCAGATAAGGCTCGACGATCTCCTCGAGTGCGTCCCGCGGCTCCGAGAGCGCCGCCGAGATCGTCTCGATGCCGACCGGCCCGCCGTCGTAGTTGCGGGCGATGCAGTTGAGGTAGCGATGATCGAGCGAATCGAGGCCTTCCGAATCGACCTCGAGCTGGCCGAGCGCCCGGTCGGCCACCTCGGCGTTGATGACGGCAGCGCCCTCCACGGCGGCAAAGTCCCGCACACGGCGCAGCAGACGGCCGGCCACACGCGGCGTGCCACGGGAGCGGCGCGCGATCTCGTGCGCCCCGTCGTCGCTCAGCGCGAAGCCGAGCACTCGCCCGCCGCGGCGCACCACCTCCTCGAGCTCGGCGACAGTATAGAAATTGAGCCGCACCGGGATGCCGAAGCGGTCCCGCAACGGCGTCGTGAGCAGCCCCGCCCGCGTCGTTGCCGCGACCAGCGTGAAGCGGGCGAGATCGATGCGCACCGAGCGTGCGGCCGGCCCCTCGCCGATGATCAGATCGAGCTGGAAATCCTCCATGGCCGGGTAGAGGATCTCTTCCACGGCCGGATTGAGCCTGTGGATCTCGTCGATGAAGAGGACGTCCCGCTCCTCGAGATTGGTCAGCAGGGCCGCGAGATCGCCGGCCTTCGAGATGACGGGGCCGGAGGTCGCGCGGAAATTCACCCCGAGCTCGCGCGACATGATCTGAGCAAGCGTCGTCTTGCCGAGGCCCGGTGGGCCGGCGAACAATACGTGGTCGAGCGCCTCGCCACGGTCCTTGGCCGCCTGGATGAAGACGCGGAGATTGGCGCGCGCCTGCTCCTGGCCGATGAACTCGTCGAGCGTCTGAGGCCGGAGCGAGCCATCGCCGTCCTCTCCGCTCTTGCGCGACGAAATCAGCCGGTCCGTCATCGCTTGCCCCGATGCCTTGCCGTTTCAGCTTTGTTCCCGCCAGCCTCTATCATGATTTGGGGGGCCGGGGCGAGCCCGCGGTGACGGGCACGATGCCGAGCAGGCCGAGCACGAACCGGCACATCAGGGCCGACAGGCAGGCGAAGGCACCGAGAAAGGCCGAGAGCGCCAGCGCACCGGCGAGATCGCGGTTGTCCGCGGTCACGAACACGACCGCCGCCGCCGCCGAGACCACAAGAGCTGTCGCCAACGCCTCGCCGAAGCTGAAGCCGCCGTGGCGATAGGTTCGCGGGGCGAGCCAGAGCGCACAGGCGATCGCCTGCAGCCCGCCGAACACATAGGAATAGACGCTCATCGCCAGGCTGCCGCCGAGCAGCCCGCCGATGACCCCGCTCAGCGACATGCCGGTCGCGCCTCCCGTGCCGCCGAGGAAATCGACGAGCCACCCGAGCAGCGCCACCGGCAGGATGCCGAGCGGCGGGCCGAGCACGACGATCACCAGCGCAACGACCAGCGCCCGCATGGCGTATCGTCGGGATCGCTCGTCAGCCCTCCCGGACATCCTCCATCCTCTGACCTCAGTACGTCTTCGCCGCCGGCGCCGGCATCTCGCCACGGACCTCGCGCACCGCCGCCGTCGCCGCGTTCGCCATGAGCCGCACGTCGTTCATGATCGTGCAGAGCTGATAGCCTTCCTTGTAGCGCCTGAGCGCCGTCTTGGGGCCGTCCGTGTGCACGCCGGCGATCCGTCCCTTGGCGCGGGTCACGTCACAGATCCGTTGCATCGCCTTCAGCACGTCCGCGTCGCTCGGATCGAGGGTCGGCGGCGCCCCGAAGCTCAGCGACAGGTCGGAGGGGCCGACGTAGATGCCGTCGATACCCTCGACGGACAGGATCGCCTCGAGGTTGTCGAGCCCCTTGCGCGTCTCGACCATGGCGAACACGAGGATCTCGTCGTTGGCGTGCTTGGCATAGTCGCCGCCGCCGTAGAGCACGGCGCGGCTCGGTCCGAAGCTGCGGCTGCCCTTTGGCGGATAGCGGCAGGCCGCCACCAGCGCCTCGGCCTCTTCCTTGGTGTTGATCATCGGGCAGATGATGCCGTAGGAGCCGGCGTCGAGCACCTTCATGAGGATGCCCGGCTCGTTCCAGGGCACCCGCACCATCGGCGTCGCCGACGTGGTCGAGATGGCCTGCAGCATGGCGATGGAGGCCTGATAGTCGACGATGCCATGTTGCATGTCGATCGTGATGGCATCGAAGCCGCACTGCGCCATGGTCTCGGCCGAAAACGAATTGGCGATCGCGAGCCAGCCGTTCACGACGGGCTTGCCCTCGGCGATGAGGCGGCGCACTCCATTGGGTCTCATGGGTCTTGTCTCCTGGCGTGAAGCGATAGATCGGCCCGCCCCCACTCCACAGCACCTGTCGGGAGTGTACATCCGGCGCGGACCCGGTTGGATGGCGTAAGACCGCACGCGACGGCAGCGCCCCGCGCCCCGTCCCGTGCAATCGCCGCCTAGTGAATCTCGTCGGCCTTCTTGAGCGCGGCGCGGAGCTTGTCGAGCGAGAAGCCGGCCGATTTGCAGATGTCGAGGATCGGCGCCTCGCGCCGGCCGCACAGCTCCGCCGCCTCGGGCACCCTGGCCGCAACGCTCGCCGGGATGACCACGGCGCCGTGCTGGTCGGCATGGATGAGATCGCCGGACCTGACGATCATGCCGGCCACGCGGACCTGCGTGCCGAAATCGACGAGATGCACATGAGCGTGCGAGGGGCCGATCGAGCCGGCCAGCATCTGGAAGCCCGATGCCACCTGCGGAATATCCCGGATGGAGCCGTCGGTGACCACGCCGAGACAGCCGAGCGCCTTGTGCACGTTGGTTTGCACCTCGCCCCAGAACGCGCCGTAGCCCGCTGCATCGCCGTCGAGGTCCTGGATGACCGAGATGCTCGGCGCCGGCCCGCCCTCGGCCACGTATTCGTAGTAGGCGACGCGCTTCGCCTTCATCTCGGCCGCCGGCAGCGGCGGCGCGCAGGAGGCGCGGATCGTGGCCGTGCGCGCGTAGCCCACGATCGGGGCGAGCGCCGGGAATGGGCAGACCAGCGGCCTGACCGTGAAGCCCGTCAGGCGCCGCTCCGGCGCCACGACCTCGAGCGCATTGCAGATCGTCGGCGTGTCATAGCTCTGGAGCTGCTTGAGGAGCGCAGGCTCTAGCATTCTACAGGTCCTCCCTCGGGCGACTGCTGTCCTATGCGGCGGCGTCCGGTCGGTGTGAGTGGACGGCGGTTCGTGGCGTCGCCATGTCCGCGCCAGCTCACCGCGCGACCTCAAGCGATCAGCGGGGTCGGCCCAGAAATCCCCCGACGCCGCCAGCCGCCGAGGCAGTAAAGCTCAAGGCACCCCAGCCCCGCCAAACTGTCAAGCATCTCGTGTGCGTTTCCTCGCTTTGAAAGAAAAGTGATGAACTCGGGCTCGAAGACCGAATATACTCGGTCCGGCTATCGCTCTAACATGAGAAGGCCCGGCGCGCGGCGACTTACCGGTTATCGGCTCGATCAGCGCCGCCAGTGCTCATCACAAACGACCCGAGGTGATCGTCCATGGCGCAACGCGGCATCGTCGGTCTTGGTGTGCTCGCGGTTCTGGCCGCCGGCGTGTACTTTGCGCGCGACACCGGACCAGTGCGAGGTACGCTCGACAAGCTCGGCGCGATCGTCTCCGACAAGCCCGCCCCCAAGAAGCGACGCGCCGTGCCACCCGCGCCCGTGCTGACCACCACGGCGGGCACGCGCACCATTCCCGTGCGCCTCGAGGCCATCGGCACGGTACAGTCGCCCTCGACCGTCTCGATCAAGGCCCGCGTCGACGGACAGCTCGTCGAGGCCCTCGTCAAGGAAGGCCAGATCGTCAAGAAGGGTGACCTGCTCTTCAGGATCGACCCGCGCCCTTTTCGCGCTCAGTTGAGCCAGGCCGAGGCCGCGCTCGCGCGTGACCAGGCCACGCTGGCCAAGGCGCGGGCCGATCTCGATCGCTACAAGACACTGTCGAGCAAGGGCTACTCCTCGCAGCAGAAGTACGAGGAATCGGTCGCGCTGACACGCTCGCTCGCGGCGACGATCCGTGCCGGGCAGGCCGCCGTCGAGTTTGCGCGCCTGCAGCTCGAGTACACGACGCTGCGCTCGCCGATCAACGGCCGCACCGGCAGCATCCTCGTGACACCCGGCAACATGATCAAGGCCAACGACACCCAGGCGCTGCTGATCATCACCGAGACCCAGCCGATCCACGTCGCCTTCTCGATCCCCGAGCACAAGCTCGCCGAGGTCAAGCGCCGGGCCGCTGCCGGTCGGCTCAAGGTGTCCGTGGCAATCCCCGAGGACACCGGTCCCCCGATCATCGGCGAGTTGTTCTTCATCAACAACATGGTCGACGTCAGCACCGGCACCATCCAGCTCAAGGCTCTCTTCGCCAATGCCGACGATCGGCTGACGCCCGGCCAGTTCGTGCGTGCGACCATGCAGCTCTCCGACATCAAGGACGCCGTGGTCGTCCCCTCGGCGACGGTCCAGAGCGGGCGCAACGGCCTCTATGTCTATGTCGTGAAACCGGATCTCACGGTCGAGGTCCGGCCGGTCGAGACCGGCCCGAGCCTCGACGACGTCACCGCCATCCTGTCCGGGCTGAAGGTCGGTGAGCGCGTCGTCACGGATGGGCAGTTGCGGCTCTTCCCAGGCGCCAAGGTCGCCCCCAAGGACCGCAAGGGTCCGGGCGGACCGGCAGATGCCAAGAAGGGCGACAGCAAGAAGAAGCGGGCAGACCAGTCATGAGCCTCCCCGAGCTTTGCATCCGACGCCCCGTGATGACGACGCTGCTGATGGCGGCGCTCGTCCTGTTCGGCATCGTCGCCTACCGCTCGCTGCCGGTCGCCGAGCTGCCGAATGTGGACTTCCCGACCATCGAGGTGACGGCGCGCCTCGCCGGCGCCAATCCCGAGACCATGGGCTCGGCCGTGGCCACCCCCCTCGAGAGCGCGTTCTCGCGCATCGCGGGCGTGAAGGCCATGACGGCGCTGTGCGCTGAAGGCTCGTGCCGCATCACGCTCGAGTTCGAGCTCGACCGCAACATCGACGCCGCCGCGCTCGACGTGCAGTCGGCGATCTCGACCGCCATGCGGCAACTGCCGCAGGACATGACCGACCCGCCGTCCTTCCGCAAGATCAACCCGGCGGACTTCGCCATCTTCTACATCGGCCTCAGCTCGGCGACGCTCAAGACGTCGGCCATCAACGACTATGCCGAGACCATGCTCGCGCAGCGGCTTTCGACGATCAGCGGCGTGGCGCAGGTGCAGATCTGGGGCCAGCAGAAATACGCGGTGCGCATCCAGATCAATCCGGACGCGCTGGCGACGCGTGGTATCGGCATCGAGGAGGTCGAGCGCGCCATCCGCGCCGCCAACAGCTACCGGCCCACCGGCTCGCTGACAGGCAAGCGACAGGTTCTCGCCGTCAAGACCACCGGGCGCATGAGCGACGCGGCCGCTTTCAACAACCTCATCGTGGCCTACCGCAACGGCGCGCCCGTGCGGCTCCGCGAAGTCGGCAAGGCCATCGACAGCGTCGAGTTCGACAAGGTCGGCTCTTGGTTCGGCACGCGACAGGGCATCATGCTGGCGATCTACCGTCAGCCCGGCTCCAACACCGTGCAGATCGTCGACGAGATCAACAAGGTGCTGCCGGCCTTCCGCCAGCAGCTGCCGGCCTCCATCAACCTCGATGTCATGTACGATCGCGCGCGCACGATCCGCGAATCCATCGCCGAGGTGGAGTTCACGCTGCTGCTCTCCGCCGCGCTCGTCGTGATGGTGATCTTCCTCTTCCTGCGCTCGTTCTCGGCAACCCTCATCGCGAGCCTCGCGCTGCCGATCTCGGTGATCGGCACCTTCTCGGTCATGTATCTGCTGGGCTTCAGCCTGAACAACCTGTCGCTGATGGCCCTCACACTGTCGGTGGGCTTCGTCGTCGACGACGCCATCGTCATGCTCGAGAACATCGTGCGCCACAAGGAGAAGGGGCTGTCCACCTGGGATGCGGCGCTGGTCGGCTCCAGGGAGATCGGCTTCACCATTCTCTCGATGACGGCATCACTCGTCGCCGTGTTCATCCCGATCATCTTCATGAGCGGCATGATCGGACGCCTGCTCAACGAGTTCGCGATCACGATCTCCGTGGCGATCGTCGTCTCGGGCATCGTCTCGCTGACGCTGACGCCGATGCTCTGCTCGCGCTACATCCAGGCCCACGACAAGGGCCAGCACGGCCTGCTCTACCGCTGGAGCGAGAAGGTCTTCGACGGTATGCTGGCGTTCTACGACGTCACACTCAGGTGGTGCCTGCGGCACAAGCTGGTCGTCTTCCTGACCTTCCTGCTGACGCTCTTCGCAACGTGGCATCTCTACAAGATCTCGCAGAAAGACTTCCTGCCGGCCGAGGATACCGGTCGGCTCATCGCCTTCACGCAAGGGCCGGACGACGCCTCCTACGACACAATGGTGCGCTATCAGGCACAGGTCGCGCGCCTCGCCGCCGCCAATCCCAACGTCGAGGCGATCATGTCGCGCGTCGGCGCCGCCGGCAGCCGCATCACCGGCAACTCCGGCCTGATCTTCTTCCGCATGAAGCCGCCGACGAAACGCCCGGAGCCCGACATCGGCAAGATCGTGCGTGACCTCAGGCGCACGCTCAACACCGTGCCCGGAATCAAGGTCTTCGTGCAGAACCCGCCCGCGATCCGCGTCGGCGGCCGCCTCGCCAATGCCGAGTATCAGTACACCCTGCAGGATCTCGATCTCGACCTGCTCTACAAATGGGCGCTGATCCTCGCCGACGAGATCGGAAAGCTGCCGGGCTTCCAGGATGTCACCACCGACCTCGCCATCACCAGCCCGACGCTCAACATCAAGATCGATCGCGACAAGGCGGGCCAGCTCGGCATCACCGCCGACCAGATCGAGAACGTGCTCGGCTCCGCCTTCGGCTCCAGGCGCGTCTCGACGATCTACACCTCGGCCGCCCAGTATGCAGTCATCCTCGAGGTCGAGCCGGCCTACCAGCGCTCGGCGAGCGCACTCGCCAAGCTGTTCATCCAGTCGAAGGATGGCAAGCTCGTCCCGCTCGATACGCTCGTGACCATCGACCGCACCATCTCGCCGCTGACCATCAGCCACCAGGGTCAGCTGCCAGCCGTGACGATCTCCTTCAATCTGGCGCTCGGCACCTCGCTCGGCACGGCGATCGACCGCATCCACGCGCTCGAGCGCAGCCTGCAGATGCCGGCCACCATCGCCACGAAGTTCGGCGGCACCGCCCAGGTGTTCCAGGAATCGCTCGCGAACATGGGCATGCTGCTCCTGCTCGCCATTCTCGTGGTCTACATCGTGCTCGGCGTGCTCTACGAGAGCTTCATCCACCCGCTGACCATCCTGTCCGGCTTGCCGGCCGCGGGCGTCGGAGCCTTGCTGGCGCTGCTCTACTTCGGCATGCCACTCAGCCTCTACGCCTTCGTCGGCATCATCATGCTGGTCGGCATCGTCAAGAAGAACGCCATCATGATGATCGACTTCGCTCTCGTGGCGGAGCGCGAGCAGAACATGAGCCCGGAGGAGGCGATCTATCAGGCCTGCCTCGTGCGCTTCCGGCCCATCATGATGACGACGATGGCGGCGCTCGTCGGCAGCATCCCCATCGCCATCGGCCACGGCCAGGGCGGCGAGGCCCGCGCGCCGCTCGGCATCTGCGTCGTGGGCGGCCTGCTGCTGTCGCAGATCATCACGCTTTATCTGACGCCGGTGATCTACATCTACCTCGATCGGTTGCAGAAGCTTCGCCTCGGGCGCAAGGCGAAGGACGCGCCCGCGCCGACGACCGTCCAACCGGCGGAATAGCAGGCCGCGTCTGCAAGGGCCGGGCGGGCTGCGCCGCCCCGCTCAGTGATTGAGCCGCCGGCCGCGGCGCGCCTCGCGGATCAGCGTGTAGAGTGCGGCGGACACGACGAGGCTCGCGCCGGCCCAGGTCTGCCATCCCGGAAGCTGGTCGAAGAGAACGAGGCCGATCAGCGTCGCCCAGAGCAACCGCGAGAAGTCTAGGCTCGACACGACCGTCGCCTCGCCTGCCTTGTAGGCGTTGATGTTGCACATCTGACCGCCGACCGACACCACTCCGATGCCGACGACCAGCGCCAGCTCATAAAGGGTCGGCGTCACCCATTGCCAGAGCGCGAACGGCAGGATCACCACACCGACGAACACGGCCTGATAGGTCAGGATGGTGATCGAGCGCTCCGTGCGAGTGAGAACGCGGATCGAAATCATGACGAGGCTCGCAGCGGCGGCGCCGATCAGCGCCAGCAGGCCGTAGATGTTGAGGCCGCCGCCCGTCGGCTTCAGCATGACGAGGACGCCGATGAAACCGACGATCGTCGCCATCCAGCGCCGGATGCCGACCGTCTCGCCCAGGAAGATGATCGCAAAGATCGTAATGAAGAACGCCTTGGCGAAGCTGATGGCCGTCGCATCGGCGAGCGGGATGTGCACGACCGCCGTGAAGCCGCAGTACATCGCCGTCAGGGCGCACAGCACGCGCCCGGCATGCAGCCACGGCCGATGCGTGATCATGTTCTCGGGAAAATGCGCGATGATGACCGGCAGCACCGTCACGAACATGACCATCTGGCGCAGCAGCAGCACCTGCGACACCGGCAGATGGCGGCCCACCAGCTTGATCAACGCCAGCATCACCGAGAAGAACAGCGCCGCGGCCAGCATCCACACGGCGCCGCGCACGTTGCCGGGCAGCCAGCGCCAGCGCGCCGCAAACCCGTGGCTTCGCCGCCGCTCCGGCGCGATCTCCGGCATGCTCAGCCCACCTCGCCGGCCGCCTGACCGGGGGTGTGCGTGGATACCGACTGGCCGAGATCGACCACGTGCCCTGCCGGCTCGCCCTGTGCCCGCACAGGAGCCCGAACGCAGGCCTCCGCCAGCGCCGCCGTGGCATCGATAACCCGCAGCGCCGGCCGCGCCGACTCGTGGGACATCACGACCGGGATTTCCGTGCACCCCAGCACCACTGCCTCCGCGCCTCTCGCCTTGAGCGCCACGATCGCCCGCTCGAGCAGCGGCACGCCATCCTTGACGATGCCCCGCTTGACCATGGCGATGGCCGGCTTGACGAGGTCGCGCATCTCGTCCTCGGTCGGCAGCACCGTGGCCATGCCGCGCCGCGCGAGACGCTCCTGGTAGAACCCGAGCTCCTGCGTCGCCGTCGTCGCCATCAAGGCCACGCACTTGACGCCATCGGGCACCGTCGCCACCGCCGCATCGGCGATATGAATGATCGGCGCGTCGACACGGGCGACCATCTCGCCGTACCAGGCATGCGCCGTGTTGCAGGCGACCGCGATGACGTCGACGCCGAGGCGGTCCAGCGCCTCCAGAGCCACGATCATCGCCGGCAGCGGCGAGGGCGCGGCGGCATCGGCGAGTGCATCGACGCGCGGCGGAATCTGCGGCACCGACCAGAGCACGAACGGCACCTGCTCCTGATCGCGGCTGGCGCCGCATACCCGCGCGCCCGCCTCGACGAGCTTGGCGGCGAAATCCACCCCGGCCAGCGGCCCCATCCCTCCGAGGATGCCGACGAACGGCGGGCGCCGGCCCGTCCCGATGTGGCCGATGACAGTGCTGACGTCAGACATGATGCAGGATCCTCGAAAGGAACTGGCGGGCACGCGCGCTCTGGGCGTCGGAGAAGAACGCCTCCGTCGGAGCGTCCGCCTCGATTCGCCCCTCGTCCATGAATACCACCCGATGGGCGACCTTGCGTGCAAAACCCATCTCGTGCGTGACCACGACCATCGTCATGCCCTCGGCGGCGAGCTCCACCATGACCTCCAGCACCTCGGCAATCATCTCCGGATCGAGCGCCGAGGTCGGCTCGTCGAACAGCATGGCGAGCGGGTCCATGGCGAGCGCCCGGGCGATGGCGACGCGCTGCTGCTGACCGCCGGACAGCTCGCTCGGATACTTGCGGGCGTGCTCCGCCAGCCCGACACGCGCCAGCAGGCCCATCCCCTTCGCCTCCGCCTCCTGATCCGTGCGGCCCAGCACGCGGACCTGGGCGAGTTTCAGGTTCTCGAGCGCCGTCAGATGCGGGAACAGCTCGAAACTCTGGAAGACCATGCCGATCTTGGCCCTGAGGGCCGGCAGATCCGTGGCGGGATCACCGACCGAGGTGCCGGCGACGCGGATGCTGCCGCTGTCGAACGGCTCGAGCCCGTTGATGCACTTGATGAGCGTCGATTTGCCCGAGCCGGACGGCCCGCAGACGACCACCACCTCGCCCTTGGCGATGGCCGTCGTGCACTCCTTGAGCACCTGGAACGCGCCGTACCACTTGCTGACGCCATCGAGCTCGATCACGGGTCCCGGCTCCTTTGCGCACCGCCCGCGCCCGGCCGCGGCACGCCCCGCGGCTCCGGGCGAACCGGGGCCTTCCTGGCGGTAGTCGCACAAACTTCCGCCACGAACAAGAAGCGGGCATGACACCGCCGTCCCCAGCTCTGAGGGCGCCCGGACAGCCGAACCGCTTGCCTCCCCGGCTGAGCGGCCTATCCTGTGTGCCATCTCACACCTGCCACGGCGAGCCCTGCCGTCGCGCCCCGCGATTGCCCTTCATGCCGCGCACACTTGTCGTCACCATCGTCGTCGCCTGCGCCCTGTTCATGGAAAACATGGACTCGACGATCATCGCGACGTCTCTGCCGGCCATCGGCATCGATCTCAAGCAGGACCCGGTCGATCTCAAGCTGGCCTTCACGGCCTACCTGCTGAGCCTCGCCATCTTCATTCCCATCAGCGGCTGGTGTGCCGACCGCTTCGGCGCGCGCGTGGTGTTCCGCGCCGCCATCATCGTCTTCACCATCGGCTCGATCTGCTGCGGGCTGTCCAGCTCGCTCGGCGAGTTCGTCGCGGCGCGGGCGCTCCAGGGCATGGGCGGCGCCATGATGTCACCGATCGGCCGCCTCGTCCTGCTGCGCAGCGTGCCAAAGAGCGAACTGCTCCGGGCCTTCGCGATGCTGTCCATCCCCGCTCTGATCGGCCCCATCCTCGGGCCGCCCGTCGGTGGCTTCATCACCACCTATGCCCACTGGCGCTGGATCTTCTGGATCAACGTCCCCATCGGTATCATCGGCGTGATCCTGGTGACTCTGTTCATCCCGAACATCAAGGAGGAGGCCGTCCGGCCGCTCGATAAGCTCGGCTTCTTCCTGTCCGGCATCGGGCTTTCGACGCTCATCTTCGGCACGACAATCATCGGCAAGGGCCTCTTGCCGCCGCTGGTCGTGTGGGGCCTGGTCGGTCTCGGCGCCGCACTGATCGTCCTCTACCTCCTGCATGCCCGCCGGGCGCCGCATCCCATCATCGACCTGTCGTTGCTGCGCATCGCAACCTTCCGGACGAACATCTTCGGCGGCTTCCTGTTCCGCCTCGGCACGGGCTCGGTACCCTTCCTGCTGCCGCTCATGTTGCAGATCGGCTTCGGGCTCTCGGCCTTCCAGTCGGGCTTGCTGACCTTCTGCTCGGCGCTCGGCGCCCTGGTCATGAAGACAACGGCCCCGCCCATCCTGCGCCGCTTCGGCTTCCGCACGATCCTGACCTACAATGCGCTACTCAGCGCCGCCCTGCTCGCCTGCTTCGGTCTCTTCACCGCCGCCACCTCGCACGTCGTCATCATCGCCGTGCTGCTGTGCGCCGGATTCTTCCGCTCGCTGCAGTTCACGAGCCTCGTCTCGATCGCCTATGCGGACGTGGAAAAGGAACGCATGAGCCGGGCCACGAGCTTCGTGGCGGTGAGCCAGCAGCTCTCCATCGCCAGCGGCGTGGCGATCTCCGCCTTCGTCCTCGAGGTGATGCGCGAGATCCGCGGCACGAGCGAGCTGGTGGCGAGCGACTTCTCGATGGCCTTCGCCATCATCGCGCTCATCGCCGCCGCGTCGAGCCTCGTGCACCGGCGCCTTCCCGCCGATGCCGGCGCGGAGTTGACCGGCCGGCGCTCTTGACGCTACCCGCTCCGCTTCGATAGCGCAGCCCGCCCGCCCCGCGGCCTCAGCCGGCGGAGGGCGGACGGCAGCGCACGTAGCCTTCGAACAGGCGGCGGGCGGTCCGATAGACGGCCGCATACTCGGCGCGGATCTCGTTGCTGCCCGCTGCGAGCTTGGCGTCGACGACGGTGAAGCCCGAGGGCTGCGCGATGCGGATGCTGCGGTCGGCCGGCACGCCGCCGCCGGCCATCGCCTGCGGGATCGAGCCGGGAATGCGCACGCCGACGGCGAGGCAGAGCGCGCCCGTCAGCGGCACGGCGCGATGCGGCTGCCCCACCGAGATCATGCGCACCTGGATATCCATCTCCTCGGGCGCCAGCACCCGGCCGGACAGCGTGCCGGCCTTCGCCGGCGGCGCCACCATGGCGACCTTCGGGATGCTCGGGATAGCCGCGGCCTTCTCGAGGTTCGGCGCGATCCCCATCGCGACGGACGCCGCGCAACGAATGCGCTCGAGCCGGTCGAGCAGATCCGCGTTCTGCTCGAGGTCCCCCGGCATCTCGCCGCCCGTGCAGCCGAGCGCCTCGGCCGGCACGAACACGCAGGGATTGGAGGAATCGACCATGGAGGCCGGGATCTTGCCGAGCCCCGGCACGTCCAGCTCGTCGCAGGCGTTGCCGGTCGGCAGCAGGTGACCGGTCCCGGCTCCGCCCGGGTCCATGAACTCGAGGCGAATGGGAGAGCCCGTACCCGACACGCCATCGAGCGTCATGTCGCCGGTCACGGCCGCTTCGCCGTTGTCCAGCTTGAAGCGCGAGACGATGATCTTGCGCGTGTTCGTGTTGTGGATGCGCACGACGCCGTCCTGGCCGTCGGGCCGCGCCACCAGGCCCTCGTCCATCGAGAACGGACCGATGGCGGAGGACATGTTTCCGCAGTTGGCGCTGTAGTCGACCATCGTCTTCGTCACGCCGATCTGGGCGAAGGTATAGTCGACATCGGCATCCGGACGGCTGGACGGCCCGATGATGCACACCTTCGAGAGCGAGGAGATGCCGCCACCCATGCCGTCGAGCTGGCGTCCGTGCGGATCAGGCGTGCCCATCGCCGCCAGGAAGATGTGGTCCCAGCGGGCCTGGTCCTCGGGCAGATCCTTGCGATGAAAAATGATCGCCTTCGACGTGCCGCCGCGCATGAACACGGCTGGGATTCTCAGTTGCCCCATCCTCGGTCCTCCCCGGAAAAATCGCCGGCGGCTGCGGCCGTCGCCGACCGATCGTCGGGTCGTGACGCAGCGTGCCGGACGGCACGATAGGGCTCCCGGCATCTGTATACAAGTGGCCTCAGGTGTGCGATCATCATCTTCTCAGGCTCAAATGGCCCGGCCGCACAAGAACGGCACGTGCCTTGGGAGGAGCAGGAGCGCGTCACTCATGAACGATAGATCCGAGATGGGCCTCGGCGACCCGTCGGCGTTCGTATCCGCTGCGGAGTATGCCTATGCCATGCTGCGCGCCGGGATCGAGAACGGCGAGCTGCCGCCGGGCAAGCGCCTGCGCGAGACGGAAGTGTCCGACTGGCTCGGCGTCAGTCGCACGCCAGTACGGCAGGCCTTGTCACGACTTCAGACCGAGGGATTGCTGGCCTCCGGCTCACGCTCGGGCCTGGTCGTCGCCACGCTCGACAGCGACGCCGTGACCGAGCTCTACGAGATCCGCGAGGTGCTCGAAGGAACGGCGGCCGCCTTCGCCGCACGCAACGCCACGCCGGCAGAGATCGAGGCCCTCAAGGGCATGATCGCGGAAGAGCGGCAGCTCACCAAGACGCCGGAAGCTCTCGCACGCCACAACATCCGCTTTCACCGGGCGCTGCACGTCGCCGCCCACAACCGCTTTCTGGTGAAGAGCCTGAACGCCCTCCACGACGCCATGGACCTCCTGCGCCCGACGACCTATGGCGTGAGCGGGCGACCGAAAGAGGCCTGGAACGAGCATCGCGCCGTCGTCGAGGCCATCGCCACCGGTGACGCCGCAGCCGCCGAGGCCGCCGCGCGCAGCCACGTACGCCGCTCCTTCGAGTTGCGCCGCGTGACGTTCCTGAACGAAGACGACCCAAACGCTGCGGCGCGTGACGTCGGTGTTGACAGAGGTGACCGCAAGGCCAAAACTCGCTAACTCATTCAGCTCGCGAATGAACGATCAAGAGCCGCACAGGCCGGACGACCTAATGACACAGCAAAAGAAGGTGGAGGGAACTTGCACATGACACGACGCGCGCTTACCCGCGGAGCACTGGCGGTGCTCGCAGCTTCGGGATTGATCGGTCTGTCGCTCCAGTCGGCAGGCGCCGCCGAGAAGTGGTCGGACGTGGTGGCCGCCGCCAAGAAGGAAGGCAAGGTCGTCTTCTACCACAACATCACGCCGAAGGGCATCGAGCCCATCCTCAAGAAGTTCCGTGAGGCGTATCCCGGCATCCAGACGGAGCACGTCCGTCTCGGCTCGAGCCCGCTCATCCAGCGCTTCAGCGCCGAGTTCGGCGCCGGGCGCCATCTCGCCGACGTGGTCATCACCTTCACCGACGACCGCATCGCCAAGGGCATGAAGGCCGGCTGGATGCTCAAGTGGACGCCGCCCGAGCTGGCGCAGTTCCCGGCCGACGTCAACCGCGAGAACCTGCTCTTCACGCTGCAGTATGCCCGCGAGGGCATCATCTATAACAAGCGCCTCGTGAAGCCGGCCGATGTGCCCAAGGAGTGGACCGACCTCTTCGATCCCAAGTGGAAGGGCAAGGTCGGACAGAACCCGACGTGGCGCTCCGTCTCGGTGCAGCAGCTCATCGCCTACCTGCGCAAGAAGGGCATCAAGGACCCGGCCGAGGCGCTCAAGGCCAACGAGGTGCGTCTCTTCAACGGCTCGGGCGGCATCATCCAGGCCATCATCCGCGGTGACATTCACATCGCCCACATCAGCGATCTGCCCGTGAACACGGCGATCGCCGACGGTGCGCCTGTCGCCATCGTCTATCCGAAGTCCGGCACGACGCTCTCCGCCAACCAGATCTTCGTCGCAGCCAAGGCCCCGCACCCCAACGCGGCGCGCGTCTTCGTCAACTGGCTGATGACCAAGGACGGCCAGACGGCGCTGCAGCACTTCGGTGGCCTCTCCGTCACCCGCAAGGGCATGCCGCCGCTCTCGCACCTGCCGGCCACCTCCGCGCTCTCCAATACCGTCGACGGACGCACCATCCTGACGCCGGCGTTGCAGAAGGAGATCATCGAGCACTGGCGCAAGGTGTTCGGCGTCAAGTAGGCCACACGCCAACCAGACGCGTCGAGCGGCGCAGCACTGTCGCCGCTCGACGACGCTTTCTCATTCTCCGGCTCCGCCGACAGATCCGCGCCCGTCCCGGCTCGCAGCCCGTGACACGGCGCACCCCCTCGACCGCACGAGGAGCGACAGGTGACCGACGCCGTCGTCGACAGCAGTCGACAAGCCCCCGAGGCCATGACCCGCCGCCCGCCGCCCAACGGCGCCGGTCGCGATCGCATTCTCAATGTCGTCTACGTCATCACGTGGCTCACCGTCGTCGCGCTCGTGCTCATTCCGATCGCCGCGCTGGTTTTCGGTAGCCTGCGCACGGCCGGCCCCGGCGAGGGCGGTGAGTGGACCCTCAAGAACTTCGTGGCGCTCGGCTCGGAGGGCGTCGTCGGCACGATCCTGACCACGCTCTACATCGGCGGCGCCACAGCCGTGATCTCCGCCGTCATCGGCACGGCCATAGCGCTCATCGTGCATCGCACGGATTTCCGCTTTCCGAACCTGATCACCGCGCTGACCGGCCTCGCCTTCTATTTCCCGTCCTTCATCCTGGCGATGGCCTGGATCATCATCGGCTCGCCCGGAGGCATCCTCAACGCCATCGTCAACGGTGTCCTGGGCATCCCCTTCAAATTCGACGTCTACTCTGTGCCCGGCATCATCTTCGTCATGGTGCTCCATCAGGTGCCGTTCGTATATCTCACCATGCGCGGCCCCATCATGGGCATGGATGGCGTCTACGAGGAGGCGGCACGGGCCGCTGGCGCGCCGCCGCTGCAGGTGCTCAGGCGCGTGACGCTGCCGTTGCTCGGCTACTCCGTGGCCTCGAGCGGCATTCTCACCTTCATCATGTGCATCGAGCAGTTCGCCATCCCGGCGTTGCTCGGCACACCCGGCCGCATCACCGTGCTCGCCACGCAGCTCTACCTGCTGTGCCGCTTCGATCCCGTCGACTACGGCCTCGCCGCCGCCGTCGGCCTGGCGCTGAGCGCGATCACCGGCTTGGCCATCTGGGCGCAGCGCAGCGTCATCACCAACGCCCGCCTCACGACCGTCACCGGCAAGGCCGGCCGCCTCGCACCCATCAGGCTCGGTCGCTGGAAATGGCCGGCCTACATCCTCTGCTTCGGCTTCAGCTTCCTGGCGCTCATCTTCCCGGCGATCATCCTCATCTACACCTCGCTGCAGCGCTATTTCAGCTCGAACCCGTTCGACGCCGCATACACGCTGCGGAACTACACGTTCATCATCGAGAGTCCCTCGACGATGAGCAGCTTCTGGAACACGCTGATCGTGTCAGGCCTCGGCGCGCTGGTCGGCGTGGCGCTCGGCTTCCTCGCCTCCTACTTCACGCTTCGCCAGCGCCCGACCGGCTATCGCTGGCTCGATCTCCTGGCCGCCATGCCCTTCGGCGTTCCGGGCATCGTCATCGGCCTCGGCCTGCTCTGGGCCTACGCCTACCTGCCGCTGCCGCTCTACGGCACGCTGGCCATCCTGGTCGTCGCCTACGTGACGCGCTATCTGCCCTACGCCACGGAGACGATCGGTGGCCAGATGGTGCAGATCGACAAGAGCCTCGAGGAGGCTGCATGGGTCAGTGGCGCCGGCCGTCTGACGACGCTGCGTCGCGTGCTGCTGCCCATCGCGCTGCCCTCGGTGCAGGGCGCCTACTTCCTGCTCTTCATGGCGTTCTTCCGAGAGATCTCGTCGGCGATGCTGCTCTATACCTCGGCCACCTCGGTCATCTCGGTGTCGATCTGGTCCTTCTTCGAACAGGCGAACTGGGGCGAGGCGAGCGCGCTCTCCGTGATCGCCACGCTGATCATCTTCATCGCCATGTCCCTCATCCTGTGGCTATCGCCCACTTCGCGCCGCTCGTAGGACGACAGGAGTCACCCCGCACATGAGCATTGTCGTCAAAGATCTCGTGAAGTCCTATGGCTCGAACAAGGTCGTGCATGCGATCTCGTTCAGCCTCGAGCAGGGCGAGTTCGTCGGGCTGCTGGGGCCGAGCGGCTGCGGCAAGACGACGACCCTGCGATGCATCGCCGGTCTCGAGGACGCCAACGGCGGCACCATCAGCATCGAGGGCGAGGTGGTCTCGGACCCCGCCAACGGCATCATGCGCCCCGCCCACAGCCGCAACGTCGGCATGGTGTTCCAGTCCTACGCCATCTGGCCCCATATGACGGTTGCCCAGAACGTCGGCTTCCCCCTCACCATTCGCAAGATGGGCAAGAAGGAGGTCGCTGAGCGCGTCGACTGGGCGCTCGGCATCGTCGGCATGCAGGAGCTCGCCGCGCGCCTGCCCTCCCAGCTCTCCGGTGGTCAGCAGCAGCGGGTGGCACTGGCTCGCGCCGTCGTCGGCCAGCCGCGCGTGCTGCTCTTCGACGAGCCGCTGTCCAACCTCGACGCCAAGCTGCGGGACGCCACGCGCGCCGAGATCCGCCGCCTGCAGCGCCAGCTCAACATTGCCGCCATCTACGTCACGCACGACCAGGCGGAGGCGCTGTCGATGTCGGACCGGGTCATCGTCATGGATCGCGGCCACATCATGCAGGAAGGGCCTCCCAAGGACCTCTATCGCCGTCCCGCCAATCGCTTCGTCGCCGATTTCGTCGGCGTCGCGAGCTTCGTCGAGGTGATGCCCACCGACGACAGCCTCGCCTGGCGCACACCCGACGGCACCACCATCCGTGTCGCCGAGCCAGCGCCCGCCACGTCGGCCGGCGGCGCCATGCAGCTCATGGTCCGCCCGGAAGCTGCGCTCCTGTCGCCGGCCTCCGCAGCGCCCGCCGGCGACGGCCGCAACGTGCTGCCGGGCCGCATCGTCGAGGCAAGCTACCTCGGCTCGCACACCGAGTATGTGGTCGAGATGGGCGGCAGCCGCGTCCGCATCCACTCGGGCGACGATCTCGAGCACGAGTCCGACGTGATCGTCTCCTTCGCCCCGACGGACGCGCAGCTCATCCCGATCTCGCGCGACTGAGGCTCGGGTACGGGGCCACGGATACGGGGCCTCTCGTCCAGGGACGGCGCCCGCACCCTTACGGCCGCTCGTCGAGGTGGAAGAGCACACCGCCCATGCTGCGCGGGTGAATGAAGCCGATGCGTCCGGCGCGCGAGCCGGGCCGGCCCGTCTTGTCGATGAGGCCGACGCCCGCCGCATCCAGCCGCGCCAGCACGCCGTCGATATCCGGCGTCTTCAGCGCCACGTGATGCAGTCCCGCCCCGCGGCTCGAGACGAACTTGGCGATGGCGCCCTGGTCCTGGCGGGTGGTGCCGGCAGCGCCATGATCGACGTGCCCGGACTGGCGCGGATCGAAATTCTGCAGGAACTCGAGGTCAGTGTCGCCGACCGTGACAAACGCGACGCGCAGGCCGCCCACCGGCACCGGGGGGCGCGTGTGATAGATGACGCCGTGCCTGTCGGAGGTGAAGCTCTCGACGGGGATCATCACCTCCATGTCGGTCTGCTGGCTCTCCAGCGGCCGGCCGAGCTGTCCGCACCACGCGGCCACGGCCGCACGATTGTCGGCGCTGGCGATGCCGAGATGATCGATGCGCTCGATCGCCTCGCTGCGGCCCGTCGGCAGCCCGAGCGGCTCTGTGAGCAGCGTGCGCACGCCCGAGAGCCGGCTGGCATCGAGCGCCACAGTACGCCGGCCGCCAAGCCCGACGCGCGACGCCGCGCCGGCCTGCGCCACGCCGGCCTTGGCGGCGGCCGCCTGCCCTTCGCCGAGGTCCGCGACCGCGAGCGCGACATGGTGCACCCCCGGCCGCTCCTCGCCCTCCACCAGCGCGTGCCCCGCCGGCACCAGGGCGAGTGCGCTTTCTCCGACGCTGAACACGGGGATGGTCGTCCCCTGCCCGGCATCGACGTCCGTGCGCACGAGGCCGAGATCGCGTCCGAGAACACGCGCCGGGGCCTCCTGATCCCTCACGACGAGAGCGACGTAGGCGAGCTTGTCTCCGATCATCAGGCGTTCTCCTCGGCTTGCATGACCACGCCGGCGGCGACCAGTTCGCCGACCCGTGCCGGATCTATCCCCCAGTCCTCGAGTGCGGCCGTGCTGTGCTCCCCGAGGAGCGGCGGTGGCGTGCGCACCGAGCGTCCGGCCATCGCGTCGAGCCGCAGAGGGTTCGACAACAGGCGCAGCTCGCCGATGTGCGGATGGGTGACCGTCTCGACCATGCCGCAATGGCGCACCTGCGGGTCGTCGAACACCTCGGCCATGTCGTAGATCGGCCCGGCCGGCAGCCCGAGCTTGACGAGCGCGTTGACCCATTCGAGCCTCGGCCGCGCCGCGAAGCGCTCGTTGAGCGCCGCCTTCACTACCTCGCGGTTCTTCATGCGCACGGTATTGTCGGCAAAGTCGGGATGGCGCGCCAGATCCTCGCGCCCGACGAGCGTGCAGAGCTTGCGCCACATGTCGTCCGTGGCCGCCGCCATGTTGAACGGACCGTCGCTCGCCTGGAAGGTACCATAGGGGCAGATGACCGGATGGTCGTTGCCGATGCGCGCCGGCGCGTCGGCGACGCTCAGCCAGCGCTGCCCCTGGATGTTGAGCATGCCGACCAGCCCGGCCAGCAACGAGGTCTCGACCCGCTGGCCGCGCCCGCTCTGTTGACGCTGCACGACGGCGGCCTGCACGCCGATGGCCGCCCACATGCCGGCGCAGACGTCGCCAATCGGCAGTCCGACGCGGATGGGACCGGAGCTCTCCGTCCCGGTGATGCTCATGAAGCCCGACATGCCCTGGGCGATCTGATCGACGCCCGGCCAGTCGCCGTAAGGCCCGTCGCGCCCGAAGCCGGTGATATTGGCGTAGATCAGGCGCGGATTGGCCGCCATCAGCGTCTCGGCGTCGAGCCCCATACCCTCCATCGTGCCCGGCTTGAAGTTCTCGATCAGCACGTCGGCCTGCAGCGCCAGGTCGCGCAGAAGCTCCACTGCGCGCGGCTCGCGGAAACTCAAAGCCACACTGCGCTTGTTGCGATTGATGCTGAGGTAATAGGCGCTGGTGCCGTGATCGAACGGCCCCCAGGCACGCGTCATCTCGCCTTTCGGCGTCGGTTCCACCTTGACCACGTCGGCGCCGAGATCGGCGAGGATCATGGCGCAGTAGGGACCGGCCAAGGCGCGCGTCAGATCGAGCACGCGCAACCCCTCGAGCGGCAGGCTCATCGCTCCTCCCCGTCGTCGTTTCTCCCGGCGGCCGGTCGAGCGGCCACACTTGCCCCGGCAGTTATCCAGACCCCAACCCGCATTGCAAGACCGGTAGCACTGACAAAACCTTGTCAGAGGGAGAGCGCCTGCACTAAGCTCTGGACTGTGCCGGTCATTCTAAACTTAGAACAAGCTGACCGGGCATCGATTTGCAGCCGCCGAAGGGCTCGGGAACGCGCGCGCTGTTTGAACCCTGCAACACGGGAGGCGTAGTTATGACATCAAAACTGAAGCGGCCGCTGCTCGCAGCCGTTTTCGCGACCGCCATGGCGGGACCGGCGATTGCCCAGGACGTCATCGTCATCGGCGTGTCGCAACCGTTGACGGGCGCTGTCGCGGCATCCGGCAACTACGTCGTGCAAGGCGCCAAGATCGCCGAGGACGCAATCAACGCCAAGGGCGGCGTGCTCGGCAAGAAGATCCGGCTCATCATCGAGGACAACAAGTCGAATCCGACCGAAGCCGTCGCCACGGCCGAGAAGCTCATCGTCAAGGACAAGGTTCCCGTGCTGATGGGCGCCTGGAGCTCGACCTACACGCTCGCCGTCATGCCCAAGCTTATGGAGTACGGCGTGCCGATGGTCGTCGAGACGTCCTCGTCCGGCAAGATCACGACGTCGGGCAACCCGTGGATCTTCCGCATCAGCCCGACCTCCGAGATGGAGGCCAAGGCCTTCGCCGCGATGGTCGCAAAGTTCGGCATCAAGAAGGCCGACTTCCTCTCCGTCAACAACGACTGGGGCCGCGGTGCCGCTGGCGAGTTCTCCAAGATGCTCAAGTCCAAGGGCATCAAGGTCGGCGCCATGGAGACGATGGACCCCAAGGCCACCGACATCTCGGCACAGCTCGCCAAGATCAAGGCCTCGGGTGGCGACACGCTGTTCGTGACGACAGGCGTCGAGCAGATCACGCTCATCCTCAAGCAGGCCAAGGAGCAGAAGCTCACCCACAAGATCATCACGACGGGTGGCTCGTCCTCGCCTGACCAGCTCATCGCCCAGGCCGGTGCGGCCGCCGACGGCTCGATGCATCTGCTGTTCTTCGCGCCCTGGTTCCCCGAGGCGGCACCGAACCCCGACGTGGCCAAGGCTTTCGTCGCCGAATGGAAGAAGCGCGGGCACAACTTTGCCGGCCTTACCGAAGGCTTCCGCGGCTACGACGGCATCCTGACCATTGCGGCGGGCATCCAGGCCGCCGGCAAGGCGGACCCCAAGGCGATCCAGAAGGCGCTCTGGGGCGTGAAGGTGAAGGGCGTCAACGGCCCCATCTCCTTCATCAAGCAGGGACCGAAGGGCCGCGAAAGCGCGCAGAACGTGCCCAACATCTATGTCGTCAAGATCGTTGGCGGCAAGATCACGAAGTTCTAGGGCGTGCATGCCCGAGGTGGAGGCGTCCGCACGCTTCCATCTCGGGTCTTGACCGCACTCAGTCTCATGGAGCCGGAGTGTCGGGGACGGCTTAGATGGCGCGCGAAGGCGTCACCATCGAAGCTGATCACACACTCGCATCGCGCACGGGCGCGTCACCGTCCTGCTCGGGCTGCTGCGGCAGCTTTTCCTGGACGGGATGCGCCTCGCTCCGACGCGTAGCGGGCCGGTGTCGCCCTGACCGGCAGCAGCGTGCCGGAACCGGTGCGCGGACGGTTCGCCAGCCATCATTTGCGCCGGGGGGCGCAGCGCCTTGGACCAGCTACTCCAGCACGCCCTGAACGCCTTGATCCTCGGAGGCACCTATGCCCTGCTCGGCATCGGCCTGACCCTCATCTTCGGCATCATGCGCGTGGTCAACTTCACGCACGGCGAGCTCTACGCCTTCGGCGCCTACATGATGTACATGCTCGTGATGAAGCTCGGCCTCAACTTCTTCGCCGCGCTGGTGTTCTCGGTCATCCTCGGCATCGCGCTCGGCGCGCTCATCGAGCTGGTGCTGTTGAGCCGGCTGCGCGGCGCCGACATCGACACCACCATGCTCGTGATGATCGGCGCCTGGATCACGATGCAGAACATCGAGCAGCTCGTCTGGTCGGGCGTCGCCAAGTCGATCACCAGTCCCTTTCCGGCGGCGCCACTGACGCTCGGTGCGGTGTCGGTCTCCTGGATTCGTGTGTTCGTGCTGGTGACGGCGCTGGCGCTGATCGTCGCAACCTACGCGCTGATCCAACGTACGAAGCTCGGCAAGGCCATGCGCGCGACCTTCCAGGACCGCGACACCGCGCAGCTCATGGGCATCGACGTCAATCGCATCTACATGGCGACGTTCGCCCTCGGCTCGGGTCTGGCGGCGGCTGCCGGCGCCCTGCTCGGCCCGGTCTTCGTGGTGACGCCGACGATGGGCGATCTCGCCTCGCTCAAGGCGTTCGCCATCGTCATTCTGGGCGGGCTCGGCAGCGTCGTCGGGGCCACCGTCGGCGGCTTCATTCTCGCCTTCATCGAGGAGCTCGGCGCCGGCTACATCTCCTCCGGCTACCGTGATGCAATGGGCTTCCTACTCATCATGCTCATCCTGATCTTCAAGCCGACAGGCCTATTCGCCCAGAAGGAGCGCATCGGGTGACGCGCGCTCTGACCATCGCCTGGCTGCTCCTGCTCGCCTCCGTGCCGCTCTGGCTGGACAGCCTCTATATCCTGCACGTGCTCATCACGACCGGCATCTTCATCATCGCCGCGATGAGTCTCAACCTGCTGCTCGGCTATACCGGTCAGCTCTCGCTCGGCCATGTGGCGTTCTTCGGGATCGGCGCCTACGCCAGCTCGCTCGCCTCGCTCGGCTTCGAGGTGCATCTGCTGGCCGATGTCGACCTGCCGCTCGGCAGCCTCGCCATTCCGCTGATGCGTCAGTTCCTCGTGAAGGTCGAGCCGCAGCCCGTCTGGCTCTCGATGATCATTGCAGTGTTCGTCGCCGCGCTCTGCGGCTGGTTCATCGGCAAGATCGCGTTCCGCGTGCGCGGCGCCTATTTCGTCATCGTCACCGTCAGCTTCGCCGAGGTCGTGCGACTTGTCGCCCTCAACTGGATCGAGCTGACCCAGGGACCGATGGCGCTCAACAACATCCCGCCGCTGACATTGTGGCTTCCAGGGCTCGGCGAGCTGACCTTCTGGAAGAAGCCGGCCAACTACTACGTGGTGCTGGTGGTCGGCGTGCTCGCCTACGTGCTGATCCGGCGGCTGGTCCACTCGCGCGCCGGACGCGCCATGATCGCGCTGCGCGAGAACGAGCCGCTCGCCACCTCGGTCGGCGTCGACGTCACGCGCTACCTCGTGCTCGCCACGGTGATCTCGGCGGCGATCGCCGGCAGCGCCGGGGCCATCTACGCCCACTACATCCGCATCGTCGATCCCGACATCTTCCTGTTCGTCTACACCGTGACGATGGTCATCATGGTCGTGACAGGGGGCAAGGGCACGCTGGCCGGCCCGATCGTCGGGGGCATCATCTTCGGCCTGCTGCCCGAGGTGCTGCGCGCCTTCAGGTCTCCACCGGAGGTGCAGTGGATGCTCTACGGCGTGCTGATGATCCTGGTGGTCTATCTCCTGCCGGAAGGCATCGTGCCGGCGGTGCGGCGCTGGTGGCAGGATCGCACCGCGCCGCGGCCGGCGGTGGACGAGCCGCAACCAGCGTCCGGAGGCACGAAATGACCGCCCCCCCGGCCACGCCTCCGCCCGGCGCCAAGGTCGCACTCGCCGTCGAGCAACTGTCCATCCGCTTCGGCGGCCTGCTCGCCGTCGAGGATCTGACCTTCGTCGTTCGCGAGGGCGAGGTTCTCTCCCTGATCGGACCGAACGGCGCCGGCAAGACCAGCGCCTTCAATGCCATCACCGGCTACATCCAGGCCGCCAGCGGCAGCGTCCGCTACCGGGGCACGCTGCTCAACGGTCTCCGCCCCAACCAGGTCGCCGACCTCGGCGTCGTGCGCACCTTCCAGAAGACCTCGGTCTTCTCCGGCCAGAGCGTGCTCGACAACATCCTGATCGGCCTGCACCGGGGCTCGAGCCAATCGGCGCTGGCCATTCTGCTGGGGTTGCCGAGCGTCCGGCGCGACGAGAGGCGGCTGCGCGAGGAGGCACACGAGATCCTGCGGTTCGTCGGGCTCGATGCGCGCAGCAACGAGCTCGGTGGCGCGCTGCCCTACGGCGAGCAGCGTCTCCTCGAAGTGGCGGTGGCGCTCGCAGCAAAGCCGACGCTGCTCCTGCTCGACGAGCCCGTCTCCGGCATGAACCCGGCCGAGACGGACGCCTTCATGAAGCTGCTCGCCGCCATCCGCACGCGCGACATCACCGTGCTGCTGGTCGAGCACGACATGCGCATGGTGATGGGCGTCTCGGACCGCGTCGTCGTGCTCAACCAGGGTCGCATCATCGCCGACGGCCCGCCGTCGAGCATTCAGAACAACACAGAGGTCATCCGGGCCTACCTCGGGGAGAAGTTCGCCCGTGCTCACGGTTGAAGGTCTCGAATGCCGCTACGGCAAGGTGATCGCCATCCGCGATCTCTCGATCGAGGTGCGGCAAGGCGAGTTGGTGACGCTGATCGGCGCCAACGGAGCCGGCAAATCCACGACGCTTCGCGCCATCTCCGGGCTGGTGCGGCCGGCGCGCGGTCGCATCACGTTCATGGGAGAGGACATCACCAGGAAACCGGCCCGCGACATCCTCGCGCTCGGCATCGCCCATTGTCCCGAGGGCCGGCGGGTCTTTCCGTACATGACCGTGCGGGAGAACCTGGAGATGGGGTGCTACCTGCGCCACGACCGCGACGAGGTGGCCCGTGATCTCGACCGGCTCCTCGCCCGCTTCCCGATTCTTGCCGAGCGCAGCAGTCAGGCCGCCGGCACACTCTCGGGCGGCGAGCAGCAGATGCTCGCCATCTCGCGCGCCCTGATGTCGCGGCCGAAGCTCATCGTGTTCGACGAGCCGTCGCTCGGGCTTGCGCCCAATCTGGTGGAGCGCACGTTCGAGATCATCCGCGAGATCCGCAGCGAAGGCGTGACGGTCATCATGGTCGAGCAGAACGCATTCGCCGCGCTCGAGCTTTCCGACCGCTCCTACGTTCTCGAGCAGGGGCGCGTGACTCTCACCGGCACCGGCCAGGAGTTGCTCGGCAACCCACACGTCCGCGCCGCCTATCTCGGCGGCTGAGCGAGAGAGCGCCCAGCGCCGGGCCTCCCGAGCCCCACCCGAAAAGCAAATGGCCCGCCGGTGAGGCGGGCCATCTCGTCTGTGGTGGCGTGGCGTCCGTCAGCGCTTCGAGAACTGGAAGCTGCGGCGGGCCTTCATCTTGCCGTACTTCTTGCGCTCGACCACGCGGCTGTCGCGCGTCAGGAAGCCTTCCTTCTTGAGCACGCCGCGCAACTCGGGCTCGTAGTAGGTGAGCGCCTTGGAGATGCCGTGACGCACCGCACCAGCCTGGCCCGACAGGCCGCCGCCGGAAACGGTCGCCGTGATGTCGTACTGCTCCGCACGGTTGGCGACCGTGAGCGGCTGGCGCAGGATCATCTGCAGGACCGGCCGCGCGAAATAGGCCGAGAAGTCCTTCTTGTTGATCATGATGCGCCCCTGGCCCGGCTTCAGCCAGACGCGCGCCACGGCGTTCTTGCGCTTGCCGGTGGCGTAGGCGCGGCCGAACTTGTCGACCTTCTTGACGTGCACGGGGCCCTCGGCCGGCGCACCGCCGTCCGTCTTGAGGGTACCCAAGTCCTCGAGCGTCTTGACCTCTGGGCTCGTCATACGTCTCCGCCCCTCGTGTTCTTGCGGTTGAGCTTGGCGACATCGATCTTGATGGGCGTCTGTGCCTCGTGCGGATGCTTCGGCCCCGCATAGACCTTGAGGTTACCCATAAGGCGACGCTGCAGCGGCCCGCGCTTCAGCATGCGCTCGACCGCCTTCTCGACGACCCGCTCGGGGAACTTGCCGTCGAGGATCTGGCCGGCGCGGCGCTCCTTGATACCGCCGGGAAATCCCGTGTACCAGTGATAGACCTTGTCCTGCCGCTTGCGTCCGGTGAAGACGACCTTGTCGGCGTTAACGACGATGACGTTGTCGCCGCAATCGACGTGTGGCGTGTAAGAGGCCTTGTGCTTGCCCTTGAGCCGGATGGCGATGAGGGAGGCGAGACGACCGACGACGAGACCCTCGGCGTCGATGAGCACCCACTTCTTCTCCACCTCGGCCGGCTTGGCGACGTAAGTCTTCATGTAGCCGCTCCGATGATGAGGTCGGGCGCCTGGATGTGAGCCGGATTCCGGCCGAGGCGCCCAAATCGTCAGGGTCTCCTCGGGAGCCCCGCAATCGATGGGCTTGTCTAATGGAGCCCTCAGCGCCTGTCAATCTCATTGTCGCCCATCAATGGAGATTTTATCACGCTATTTCAATATATTAGTTTTACGGTATTATTTTACCCCAGCCATCAGGCGGCCGTCTCATGCCCAGCGCGCCCGTCACGGGCATTCCATCGGCAGGCAACCTGCTCTAGAGGACAAGGCGCGGGAAGCCGGCGAGGGAGCGCTGTCTCAGATGACGATGTCGTACGGCGCGAGGCGGCGGCTGGCTCACCGTCTGCCCTTCTTCTACGGCTGGGTGATCGTCGCCGTGGCGTTCGTCACACTGGGCCTCGGAGCCAACGCCCGCACCGCCTTTTCGCTGCTGTTCCCGCCGATCCTGAAGGAGTTCGGCTGGGACCGCGCCATGACCGCGAGCGTGTTTTCCGCCGGCTTCATCTCGTCCGCGCTCTATGCCCCGCTCGTCGGCTACGCACTCGATCGCTTCGGGCCGCAACGGGTCATGCCCTTCGGCGCCGCGCTGGTTGCCGCGGGCCTCGTGTTGACCACCTATGCGACGCAGCCCTGGCACTTCTATCTCTCGCTCGGCGGTCTTGTCGTCGGCGCCAGCAGCCTGCTCGCCTACAACGCGCATTTCGTCTTCCTGCCGAGCTGGTTCGAGCGCCGCCGGGGCCTGGCGCTCGGGGTTGCCTGCGCGGGGGTCGGCGCGACCTCGATCCTGCTCTTTCCCTGGTTCCAGGCGACGATCGACGGCATCGGCTGGCGGGCCGGCTGCCTCACGCTCGCCGCGCTCATGATCGGCCTCGTGCTGCCGCTCAATCTGGCGTTCCCGCTGCGCCGTCCGGGCGACATCGGCCTGCCGCCCGACGGCCGTGCGCCGGCCCACGACGCCGCATCCGCGACCGCCGCCAGCGCAACCCCGCCCGCCCGCCAGTGGACCTGGCGCAGCGCCGTCCTGACGCCGGCCTTCTGGTACGTCTCCGGCGCCTGCGCCATGGGCCTCTTCGCCTGGTACGGCATCCTCGTCCACCAGACCAAATATCTGCTCGATCTCGGGTTCGGCTCGCGCCTCGCCGCCTACGCGCTCGGCCTCGTGCCGTTGTTCGCCGTCACCGGGCAGATCGGCCTCGGACATCTCTCGGACCGCATCGGCCGCGGCTGGGTGTGGACGCTCAGCATGACCGGCTTCGCGCTCTGCTACGGGCTCTTGCTGGTGCTGCCCTTGTGGCCGAGTCCCGCCCTGGTCTTTCTGATGGTGGCCGTACAGGGCGCGCTCGGCTACAGCCTCGCCGTCGTGTTCGGCGCCGTGCCGTCGGAGCTGTTTCCGGGCGCCGACTACGGCCGCATCTTCGGCACCATCGCACTGCTCGCGACGGTCGGCGCCTCGTCCAGCCCGTGGCTGTTCGGCTGGCTGCACGACAAGACAGGCAACTATGTCCTGGCGTTCCTGACGGCTATCGCCGCGAGCATCCTCTCCGCGCTCCTCGTCTGGCTGGCGATCCGCGACGGCGAGCGCCGCAACCGCGCCGCTACGATGGCGACCCGGCCGCCACCGGCATCGCATACGTGACGACGGCGTGCGCGACCATCTCCGGCTCCCCTTCGGTGAACATCTGAACCTCGCCGATCGCAAGCCGGCGGCCGATCTTGAACAGCGACACTTCGGCGATCATGTCGCGCGCCGCGGCACGGCGGAGATACGTGATGTTGAGGTTCGAGGTGACCGCATCGGCGGCGTCGCGGCCGGCCATGCCCATAATGGCGACATAGGCGCCGTAGTCCGCCAGCTGGAACATCGCCGGCCCCATGATGGTGCCGCC
Source organism: Hyphomicrobiaceae bacterium (assembly GCA_041397725.1). Lineage (GTDB taxonomy): Bacteria > Pseudomonadota > Alphaproteobacteria > Rhizobiales > Hyphomicrobiaceae > JAGRKR01. The sequence continues at coordinate 626,141 of JAWKVZ010000001.1, forward strand.
CGGCCGCAGCAGTCGGGCATCGTAGCGCAGCCGGATGCGCGCGCCCATGGGCCTCAGCGCCTCGATATGGTAGATTTGGCCGCCAGTGTGGATCTGGGGGAAGATTTCGGCCACGAAGGCTTCCAGCTCTGCGGGAGTAAAGACGGGTTTGCGGACGTCATTCATCTCTCCACCTCGGCTCACCGAACAGGGTCCGGACGACCGGTCGCGCGTCGCGCGCCGTCATCCTGCCCGGACTTCCGCGCCACTCTGCCAACACGCTACCAGCAAGCCAAGAGAAACGACCATGGCTCATGCCACCTCGCTCCCCGCTGCGCCGACGAAGACGCTGTCACTCCGCGCAGCCCTCGCCCGGCTCGCGCTGCTGCTCGTCGTCGCGACGCTCGGGCAGCTTGCGCCCCGGCCGGCGTCGGCCGAGCAGGCGCTGCACCAGATCCGCCTGACCGAGGACATCGTCGAGCGCTTCCTCAAGGCCCAGAAGGACCTCGCCACGATCGCCCACAAGCTGCCGTCGGGGAGCTTCTCCGGTGACGGCGGCATGAAGCGGGACGTGCGTGCCGAGGTGCTGGCCATCGCCAGGAAGCACGGCTTCAAGGATTTCGCCGAGATCGAGCTGGTGGCGAGCAACATCTCGCTCGTAATGTCCGGGCTCGACGAGGCCTCCGGCAAGTTCCGCGACCCTGCCCAGGATATCCTCGACGCGCTGGCGAAGGCCGAGGCCGACGCCAATCTGCCGCCGGCGGAGAAGGCCCAGCTCATCAAGGACCTCAAGACCGCGCTTGCGGCCATGCCGACCTTGAAGTTTCCCGAGAACGTGGCGATGGTGAAGCACTATCTGAGCAAGGCCCGCAAAGCCCAGCGCTGACAGCCGGACGCCTGAGGCCGGACTGGCGGCCGGGAGAAGAGCAATGCCCCAGACGACGACCGCCACACCAGCCACCAGCCGGCCGGCGTCGCCCCTCCTGGTGACCCGCACGGGCAAGGCGACGGTGTTCACCCTCAACCGGCCCGAGGCCCGCAACGCGCTCAGCGAGGCCATGCTGGACGCCTTGGCGGACGCTCTCGCCGCCGTCGCCGGCGACGACGCCACGCGGGTCGTCGTGCTGAGCGCCGCTGGCAGCGTGTTCTGCGCCGGCCATGACCTCAAGGAGCTCTCCGCACGCCGGACGGACGCCGATGCCGGCCGCGCCTACTTCGCCGACATCATGAGCCGCTGTGCCGGCGTCATGCAGGCCATCGTGCGCCTGCCGAAGCCCGTCATCGCCGCCGTCGCGGGCACGGCCACCGCCGCCGGCTGTCAGCTCGTGGCCTCCTGCGACCTCGCCGTGGCCGGCCAGGGCGCGCGCTTCTGCACACCGGGCGTCAACATCGGCCTCTTCTGCTCGACCCCCATGGTCGCGCTCACGCGCAACATGCCGCGCAAGCGCGCCATGGAGATGCTGCTGACCGGCGACATGCTGGAGGCGGACGCGGCTGCCGACTATGGCCTCGTCAATCGCGTCGTGCCCGACGACCGCGTGCTCGACGAAGCCCTTGCCATGGCGCGCCGTATCGCCGGGAAGCCGGCGGCGACGGTCGCCATCGGCAAGGAAGCGTTCTACCGCCAGCTCGAGCTGCCTCTCGCCGAGGCTTACGCCTACGCCTCCGAGGTGATGGTCACCAACATGCTGCATGCCGACGCCCGCGAGGGAATCGGCGCCTTTCTCGAGAAGCGCCAGCCCGACTGGGAGCGGTGAGGTTGCCATGACGCCGCGCCTCTCCCTGGTCACGCTCGGCGTTGGCGACGTCGCTGCGGCCCGCCGCTTCTATGAGGCGCTCGGCTTCGTGGCGTCCGGCGCCAGCCTCGACAGCATCGCCTTCTTCGAGGCCGGCGGCGTGGTGCTGGCGCTGTTCGGCCGCCGGGCGCTGGCCGAGGATGCCACTGTCCGCGACGAGCCCGGCGGATTTGCCGCCGTCACGCTCGCCTGGAACGTCGAAAGCACGGCCGCCGTCGATGCGGCGCTGGCGCTCGCCGCGCGATGCGGCGCCCGCATCGTCAAGCCGGCCCAGACCGTCTTCTGGGGTGGCTACTCCGGCTATTTCGCCGACCCCGATGGCCATCTCTGGGAAGTGGCGTACAATCCGTTCTTTCCGCTCGATGCCGATGGCCGGTTGCAGCTTCCCGCCTCCACCGCGGGCTACGATGAGAAGGCTCCATGAACCACGACAGCTACGACAACGCCTACATCGCCGCCATCCTCAAGGACGTCCGCACCATCGCCATGGTGGGGGCGAGCCAGAACACCAGTCGCCCGTCCTACTTCGCCATGAAATATCTGCTGAGCAAGGGCTACACCGTCATTCCCGTAAATCCCGGCCTCGCGGGCCAGGAGTTGCTCGGCCAGACCGTCGCCGCCTCGCTGGCGGACATCGCCACACCGGTCGACATGGTGGACATTTTCCGCAACTCCGAGGCCGCTCTCGAAGTGACGAAGGAGGCCATCGCCATCGGCGCCAAGGTCGTCTGGATGCAGCTCGGCGTGCGCAACGAGGCGGCAGCCGCGCTCGCGGAGGCGGCCGGCCTCCGCGTCGTCATGAACCGGTGCCCGAAAATCGAGTACGGCCGGCTCACCGGCGAGATCGGCTGGGCCGGCGTGAATGCCGGCGTGCTCTCGAGCCAGCGGGCGAAGCTCGGCGCCCATGGCGTCCAGAACCACGTCCTCGGCGACGACAAGGGGTCCTGAGGCCGCCGCCTCAGTCCACCTCCAGGCACTCATCGACGAACCGCCGGAAGGCGCGGGCGCGGTGCGAGACGGCATGCTTGGCCGCCGGCTCCATTTCGCCGAATGTCTCGTGCCCGCCGTCGGGCAGGAACATGGGGTCGTAGCCGAAGCCGCGTTCGCCGCGCGGCGGCCAGACCAGCGCGCCGTACACCTTGCCCTCGAAGACGCGCGCCTCGCCATCCGGGAAGGCCAGACAGAGCGCCGCCGTGAAGTTGGCCCGCCGCTGCTCAGCCGCGACCGCACCGCGCGCCTCGAGCTCTGCCTGGACCCGCGCCATGGCCACGGAGAAATCCTTGCCCGGCCCCGCCCAGCGCGCCGAGTAGATGCCCGGCGCCCCCGAGAGCGCGGCGACCTCGAGCCCGGAATCGTCCGCGAGCGCCGGCAGGCCCGAGGCGCTGGCGCCGGCATGCGCCTTGATGGCGGCGTTGTCGGCGAAGGTCGATCCGGTTTCCTCGGGCTCTGGCAGCCCGAGTTCCGCTGCCGACACAGCAATGAGCCCGAAGGGCGCGATGAGATCGCCGATCTCGCGGACCTTGCCTGGATTGTGAGTGGCGACCAGCAGCCTGGTCCCTCGCGCGAGACGCCGTGTCATGTCAGCCCCCATATGCGTGGCTCGGCGAATTCGAGGCAGTTGCCGGCCGGGTCGCGGAAGTAGATCGAGCGGCCACCGGACGGCCAGAGGAAATCCGCCTCGATGGCGACCCCCTTCGCCTCCAGGTGCGCCTTCCAGCGATCGATGTTCGCAGCGGACGCCCGGAAGCAGACGTGCCCCGGACCTTGCGCGCCGTGCGGGGGAACCGGCAGCGCCGGATTGCTCGGCGGCGCGGCCGTGGCCCCCGGAGCGAAGACGAGAAGCACCTGGTTGCCGCATCTGTAGAAGACCTGGCGACCGGCCATCTTGCTGAAGGGAGCGAGGCCGAGCACGTCATCGTAGAACGCCTCGACGGCCTCGAGATCGTCGGCATAGAGCACGGTTTCGAGAATGCCTTCGGGCGGCCCCAGGCGATCCATGGTCGGCGTCCTCCCTGTTGCGCAGGCGACGCGGCCCCGGCTCAGGTAACCGTGAGCTTCTGCAGGTTGACGAGCTCGCGTATGCCCTTCTTGGCCAGCAGCATCAGCTCGTCGAAGCTCTCCTGGCTGAACGGGCGCGTTTCCGCCGTGCCCTGGACCTCGACGATGCCGCCGGAGCCCGTCATCACGAAATTGGCGTCGGCATCCGCCTCGGAATCCTCGGCATAGTCGAGATCGAGCACCGGCGTGCCCTGGTAGATGCCGCACGAGACGGCGGCCACCTGATCGCGCATGACGTCGCCCTTGATCATGTCGCGCGCGCGCATCCAGTTGATGCAGTCGTGCAGCGCCACCCAGGCGCCCGTGATCGAGGCCGTGCGCGTGCCGCCGTCGGCCTGCAACACGTCACAGTCGATGCTGATCTGCCGCTCGCCGAGCTTTTCGAGATCGACCACGGCCCTGAGCGAGCGCCCGATCAGGCGCTGGATCTCCTGCGTGCGGCCCGTCTGCTTGCCGGCCGACGCCTCGCGGCGCGTGCGCTGCGTGGTTGCGCGCGGCAACATGCCGTACTCCGCCGTGATCCAGCCTCGCCCCTGGTTCTTCAGCCAGATCGGCACGCGCTCCTCGAGGGTTGCTGTGCACAGAACCTGGGTCTGGCCGAACCGGATGAGGCACGAGCCCTCGGCATGCATGGAGAGGGCGCGCTCGAAACTGACGGATCGAAGCTCGTCGGGTTGGCGCTTGGACGGGCGCATGATCTCGCTCTGGTGCTGTTTCTGACAGGGGTGCAACGGCGCGCGAGCCGGCTCACATCCACTCGAAGGTCACGGCGACCCCCTGCGCATGGGCGCGCAGGAGCCCTGATCCGTGGCGAGTGGCAGTGGGTCCGGCTCACACTCTCGGTGTCGGCGCGCGGCGTTCATCGAGATCGTGCGCACCCTATGCGACCGCACCGCCCTGTTCAACCCTCGTTCGAGACACCTGTGGCTCATTGAGCAAGCAAATTGACGCCGGCCTCGCGGCTGCTTACGTTCCTCGGCATGGCAAACCTGGATCCGACCTCGCGGCTTGCTCGCGGACCGGCACCGGACGGCCCCTCCGAGCTTGCCCGCCTCAACGAGCGATCGCGCGCCGTCTTCCGCCTGGTGGTGGAGACCTATCTGGCGACCGGCGAACCCGTCGGCTCGCGCAATTTGTCGCGCCATCTGCCCATGACGCTGTCGCCGGCCTCGGTGCGCAACGTCATGTCCGACCTCGAGCAGCTCGGGCTGATCTACGCCCCGCACACCTCGGCCGGCCGGCTGCCGACCCAGACCGGGCTACGCCTGTTCGTCGACGGCCTCCTCGAGATCGGCGATCTCAACGAGGAGGAGCGCCGGCATATCGAGGCACAGGTCCGCGTCAAGAGCGGCAAGCGCATCGAGGATGTGCTGAGCGAGGCCATCGAGCTGGTGTCCGGCCTCTCGCACTGCGCCGGCCTCGTCGTCAGCGAGAAGCAGATCAGCCGCTTGAAGCACATCGAGTTCGTGCCGCTGGAGCCCGGCAAGGCCCTGGTCGTGCTCGTCGGCGAGGACGCGGGCGTCGAGAACCGCATCGTCGACGTGCCCAAAGGCTTGCCGCCGTCGGCCCTGGTCGAGGCGACCAACTACCTGAACTCCGTCATCCGCAGCCTGACGCTGGCCGAGGCCAAGACCCGTGTGGAGCACGAGCTGGCCCAGCAGAAGGCCGAGCTGGACGCGCTCACGGCCAAGGTCATTCGAGCCGGTCTCGCCACCTGGTCGGGCACCCTCGGCGACCGCAAGAGCCTGATCGTCAGGGGGCAGTCCAACCTGCTCAAGGATCTGACGGCCATCGAGGACCTCGAGCGCATCCGTCAGCTCTTCGACGATCTCGAAGCCAAGCGCGATTTCATCCACCTGCTCGGCGCCGCCGAGACGGCCGACGGCGTGAATATCTTCATCGGCTCGGAGAACAAGCTCTTCTCTCTGTCGGGTTCCTCGCTCATCGTTTCGCCGTTCCGCGACGAGCAACGCAAGATCGTCGGCGTGCTCGGCGTCATCGGTCCGACGCGGCTCAACTATGCCCGCATCATCCCGATGGTCGATTACACCGCCCGGCTGGTGGGACGATTGCTCGCTTGATTTTTTCGACGGATGGCTCGATATCCGCTGCGAGCATCCCGGCCGGCCGAGGTGATCCGCGCCGGGTCCGGCGTGGACTGACGGCTCGGGTTTCCGGGAACGGCCCGCACCCTCTCCAGGTCAGACGTGGCGGCGCCTGTTCGCGTCGCCCGGTCCCAGCAAAAAGCAGATCGTGAGACAGCCCATGACCAACGACACGAACGGTCCCGAGCAGACACGCCCCGATGCGGCCGCCGCCAAGCCGGCAGAGCCGCGCGTGTCGCCGACCGAGCCACCGGCAGACGCCCAGCCAGCGGGCGAACCGGCGGCGCCTGCCGAGCCGACGCCGAGCGAGCTCGTGGCCAAGCTGCGCGCCGAGAACCAGGATCTCACCGATCGCCTGAAGCGGGCGTTCGCCGACGCCGAGAATTTGCGCAAGCGCACCGAGCGCGAGAAGGTCGACGAGCGCAAATACGCGATCACCAAGTTCGCACGCGACATCGTCACCGTGAGCGACAACTTCCAGCGCGCCATCGAGATGGTGCCGAAGGACGCCCGCGAGCAGGATTCGAGTCTCAAGGGCTTCCTCGAAGGCGTCGTCATGATCGAGCGCGAATTCAACAGCGTGCTCGAGCGCAATGGCGTGAAGCGTCTGGAGCCGGCCGGCCAGCCGTTCGACCCCAACCTGCACCAGGCCATGAGTCAGATATCTACGGCGGACGTGCCGGCCGGCCATATCGCAGCCGTGCTGCAGCCCGGCTACGTCATCGAGGATCGCCTGCTGCGCCCGGCGCTGGTGGTCGTCGCCATGGCGCCGGCAACGCCGGCCGAACCCGTCAAGGCGGAGGCGCCCCAGCCCGGCACGGCGAGCGAGACGCCAGCCACTGGCGCTGGCGCAGCCCCTGGCGGCGGCCCCGACGAGGCGCCCGCCACATCCAAGGACTGACCGCGCCGGCGCGCGACGCCGTGCCACGCGTCACGACAGAACGGCGCCAGCCCGAGGGGCCGGCGCCGTCGTCCTGGTGTCCGGGACCGGGGCTGCGCGCGCCCCGGCGCCATCACGTCTCAGTTGCTCGGGCCCGTCCCTTGGCGGGGGCCGCCCCTGACCGGTCCGACCGCAGGTGGGGCCGGCTGCTGCGGACGCAGCGCGTTGCCGAGAATGGCGGCAGCGCCGGCGAGCCCATCGCCGCCGCCAACCACGGTATGCGGCACCAGCCGCGAGATGAGTTGTACGAGCTGCGGCTTGCGCTCCAGCGACGCCAGCACCTTCTCGAGCGCCTGCAGCACAGCGACACGATCCTGGCCGAGGACGAGCGCCTGGGCCTTCTGACCGCGGGCCAGCTCCTCGAGGAACTGGCGTTCGGCGCGGCCCAGCGCGGCCCGCTCCTTCTCGCGCTGGTCGGCGACCTGCACCGCGATCTGCGCGGCCACGAGGCGCGGCTGCTCGTCGGCGATGGCGCGCGCCTTCTCGCGCTCGGTGCGCTTCGTCTGCGCATCCGTCTCACGGGCGTAGGCCTGGGCGAGTTGGTCGGCCAACTGCACGCGTTTGCGGGCGAACAGCAGCTCGGGCGGCAAACCGGGCTCGCCGATGCGAACCTCCATGACCTCGATGCCCGCCTTCTGCCCCTCGAGGCGCATCTTGCCCTCGATGGTGCGCTCGATGGACTCGCGATTGTCGATGAGGTCCAGCACGCGCGTCGGCCGCAGGACATAGCTGATCGGCGTCACGACGGTGCCGTCGGCCTTGCGCACGGGCACCTGGATCTCGCTGCCCGCCACGTTGCGAACGATCGAGCGCAGCACCGGCGTCAGCATGCGGGCCTCAACTTCCCGAAGCCCACCGACGCTGCCGACGACGATCGGGGCGTTCTCCGGTTTGATCTGCACCAGCACGCGCAGCTCGACGGGAATATCCCAGCCTTCGATCTTGACGAAGACCACGCCGTCGGCCGCATCCCGGGGGATCGGCTGCTGCTCGGCGCGCTCCCGCTGCTTGATGTTGCCCTGCTCGTCGATGGTGAGCTCGAGCGAGCGCCGCGTGTAGCCGCCCTTGTACTCCCAGGTCTTGATGCGGGTGTCGACCAGCGTCACGTCGTAAGCCTGACGGTTGAGGTAGTAGGCGCCGGGCAGCAACGGCTCTTTCCACAGGCCGATGCAGCCCTTGGGGACCAGCGCCACGGTCAGGGCGCCCTCCACGCGGCCATCGGCCCCACCGACCGCCACCTTCTCCTGCACACAGCGCGTGCCGGGCCTCGTCACGTTGCTCTTCACCACGCCGACATGGCCCGCCGGGATCACGGTCGCCCTCGTCTGCTGGTCGATACGAACCTTGAAGAGATAATGGTTGAGACGATAGCGGCCGGGCTTGAGGACCGTCTCCTGCGGTCCGCGATAGCCGCCCTTGGTCAAGAATATCTCGGCGTCGAGCATGGCCTTGACTTCACCGTCGGGGATCTGCGGCGCGATGAACATGCCGTCCGGCATGGCCTGGCCGTCGAGCGCCGTCAGCTCGCCATAGTAGCCGTCCGGCACGTTGATGATCGCGAACTCCTCGACCTTGTAGAGGACGTGCACGAACGGGATGAAATGAAAGCCGGGGCCGAGGACGCGCGCCTGCGGGCCCTTCTGCCCGGGCAGCGCGATGATCCGGCCGGCCGGCAGCTCGAAGAAGCCGAAGATGCGCTTCATATGACCGACGCGATTGGCATCGATATGCACGAACGACGTCGAGCCCAGGAACACCAGGCCGGCAAGCATCAACACCACGCCGGTCAGCTTGGAGTTGAAAAGTGTGCCGGCGGTGGGTGGCGTGCCACCCTTACCGGGAATGGCCGGCAGCATAGAGCTTCCCCGCAGGAAGATGACGAGCCCCCCGACGAGCGCAATCATGCCCAAAAGTATCTGCAACATCTTTTTGACCCCGAAATGTATCCGCGTTCACACGAAGTATTACTGCGAATACATTCATAAAGACTTTCTACAGCATGAATTATCAGTAAACGATGCTCCCCCGCGCCGCCACGCCGCCTTCGCCCCAACCGCGCGCACCGCAATTCAGAGTGAGCTGCGCCATCGCGAGCGCCCGCCTCCACGAATCGCGAGCGCCCGGACTGCGCGCACCAATGCGGCCCTCAACTGCTATGTCGCACCGGCCGGGCCTAAAAACGGACTGAACGGTTGTGTCAGCCTTGTTGCGGCCCCATAACTGCCCCCCTATATATCCGATCAAACGTGGCTCGCTTCGGCGAGTCTTTCTCAACAAGGGGACTGCGCCGTCGACCAAAGGGGGTCGGACGGTTACCGGGTGCTGGCAACGGGTCCGGGCGGTCTGCCGAGATGATGAGGGTCCAGAACCAATGGCTAAGGTAATCGGCATCGACCTGGGAACCACCAACTCGTGCGTCGCCGTCATGGACGGCACGGCGCCCAAGGTTCTCGAGAATGCGGAGGGTGCCAACACGACACCGTCCATCGTCGCCTTCGCACAGGACGGCGACAGGCTCGTCGGTCTGCCCGCGAAGCGGCAGGCCATCACCAACCCGACGAACACGCTCTTCGCCATCAAGCGCCTGATCGGTCGGCGTTACGACGACGAGATGGTCGAGAAGGACAAGGGGCTCGTCCCCTATGAGATCGTCAAGGCTGACAACGGCGATGCCTGGGTCACGGCGCACGGCAAGAAGTATTCCCCCGCGCAGATCTCCGCCTTCATCCTGCAGAAGATGAAAGAGACCGCCGAGAGCAAGCTCGGCGAGACGATCACGCAGGCCGTCATCACCGTCCCCGCCTACTTCAACGACGCCCAGCGTCAGGCAACCAAGGATGCCGGCAAGATCGCCGGCCTCGAGGTGCTGCGCATCATCAACGAGCCGACGGCCGCGGCCCTCGCCTATGGCCTCGACAAGAAGAAGGGCGGCACCATCGCTGTCTACGACTTGGGCGGCGGCACCTTCGACATCTCGGTTCTCGAGATCGGCGACGGCGTCTTCGAGGTGAAGTCGACCAACGGTGACACCTTCCTCGGCGGCGAGGACTTCGACATGCGCGTGGTCGAGTACCTCGCGGCGGAGTTCAAGAAGGAGCAGGGTATCGACCTGCGCAACGACAAGATGGCGCTGCAGCGCCTCAAGGAGGCGGCCGAGAAGGCCAAGATCGAGCTCTCCTCCTCGACCCAGACCGAGATCAACCTGCCCTTCATCACGGCCGACCAGTCCGGTCCGAAGCATCTGACGATGAAGCTGACGCGCGCCAAGCTCGAGAGCCTCGTCGAGGATCTCGTCAACCGCACGCGCGGCCCCTGCGAGCAGGCGATCAAGGATGCCGGCCTCAAGGCGGCCGAGATCGACGAGGTGATCCTCGTCGGCGGCATGACGCGCATGCCCAAGGTGCAGGCGCTGGTGAAGCAGATCTTCGGCAAGGAGCCCCACAAGGGCGTCAACCCCGACGAGGTCGTCGCCATCGGCGCGGCCATCCAGGGCGGCGTGCTCAAGGGCGACGTCAAGGACGTGCTGCTGCTCGACGTGACGCCGCTGTCGCTCGGCATCGAGACGCTCGGCGGTGTCTTCACGCGCCTCATCGATCGCAACACGACCATCCCGACCAAGAAGGGCCAGGTCTTCTCCACAGCCGAGGACGGCCAGCGCGCGGTGACCATCAACGTCTACCAGGGCGAGCGTGAGCTGGCGGCCGACAACAAGCATCTCGGCCGCTTCAACCTGGAAGGCATCCCGCCGGCTCCGCGCGGCGTGCCGCAGATCGAGGTGACGTTCGACATCGACGCCAACGGCATCGTGCACGTGTCCGCCAAGGACAAGGCGACGAGCAAGGAGCAGTCGATCCGCATCCAGGCCCAGAGCGGTCTCAGCGATGCCGACATCGAGCGCATGGTCAAGGAGGCCCAGGAGCACGCCGAGACCGACAAGCGCAAGCGCTCATTGATCGACGCGCGCAATCAGGCCGACAGCCTCGTCTACGAGACGCAGAAGGCGCTCGGCGAGCACGGCGACAAGCTCTCGGCGGAGGAGAAGACCAAGCTCGAGGCTGCGATCGCCGACCTCAAGCAGGCGAGCGAGGGCGAGGACGTGGAGGCGATCAACGCCAAGACGACCGAGCTGTCGCAGGCCGCCATGAAGCTCGGCGAGGCCGTCTACGCGGCCCAGTCCGGCGGAGCCGAGGGCGCCACGCCCGAGGAGCCGGCCACCGCCAAGAAGCCCGGCGACGAGAAGGTGGTCGACGCCGACTTCGAGGAAGTCAAGGACGACAAGAAGAAGTCCGCCTGACGCACAGCAGAGGGCGAAGCCGGCGTGACACGAACGTCAGGCAGCGAGTGAACGGGGCCGGGCTCACACAAGAGCCCGGCCTCTGCTCGTTTTCCGTCGCCCGGCGCCGCGGTGTCAGCCGGCCGCCGACCGGAGCCGCAAGAAGCTCCCGCCGGCACGACGACAGGGGAACGACCGGGCCCACATCGCCATCGCGCGCATGCGGCACCGGTCACAGGGGTTGATAGGTCCTGGTGCAATGTCCAAACGCGACTACTACGAGGTCCTGGGGGTGGCGCGTGGCGCCGGCGAGGGAGACATAAAGTCCGCCTTCCGCAAGCTCGCCAAGGAGTATCATCCCGACCGCAATCCGGACGACGCCACGGCCGAGCAGCGCTTCAAGGAAATCAACGAGGCCTACGAGGTCCTCAAGGACCCGCAGAAGCGCGCGGCCTACGATCAGTTCGGTCACGCGGCCTTCGAGGGACAAGGCGGCGGCCCCGGCGCGCACGGCTTCGGCGCCGACTTCGCCTCCTCGATGTCGGATATCTTCGACGATCTGTTCGGCGAGTTCATGGGCGGCCGGCGCGGTCGTCCGCGCGGCGGCCGCGAGCGCGGCGCGGACCTGCGCTATAATATGGAGATCACGCTCGACGAGGCCTTCGCCGGCAAGACCGCCCAGATTCGCGTGCCGACCAGCCTCGCCTGCGACACCTGCACCGGCACGGGCGCCAAGCCCGGCACAAAGCCGGTCGCCTGCCCGACCTGCGGCGGCCTCGGCAAGGTGCGAGCCAGCCAGGGCTTCTTCACCATCGAGCGGACCTGCCCAACCTGCCAGGGGCGTGGCGACATCCTCGAGAGCCCCTGCGAAGGCTGCAGCGGCACCGGGCGCGTCACCAAGGAGCGCACACTTTCCGTTTCGATCCCGGCCGGCGTCGAGGACGGCACGCGCATCCGGCTGGCCGGCGAGGGTGAGGCCGGCATCCGCGGCGGGCCGGCCGGCGATCTCTACATCTTCCTCTCCATCCAGCCGCACGAGTTCTTCCAGCGGGACGGCGCCGACATCTTCTGCAAGGTGCCGATCTCCATGGTGACCGCCGCGCTCGGGGGGCAGATCGAGGTGCCGACGGTCGACGGCGGGCGCACGCGCGTCAAAGTTCCGGAAGGCACCGAGACGGGCAAGCAGTTCCGCCTGCGCAACAAGGGCATGCCGGTGCTGCGCTCCAAGGCGACGGGCGATATGTACATCCAGGTCGAGGTGGAGACGCCGAAGAACCTGACGCGCCGTCAGCGGGAGCTGCTGGAGCAGTTCGAGAAGGCGTCCAACACCGAGACGAGCCCCGCGTCTTCCGGCTTCTTCAGCAAGGTCAAGGAGTTCTTCGAGGGCAAGGGCAGCTGAGCCATCGCCGCCAGCGCCCGCCAGCAAGTGAGAGCACGCATGAGCAAGCCTACTCCCAGGGACCGCCTGATCGTCGCCCTCGACGTGCCGAGCGTCGATCTCGCCCGCGGCCTCGTCTCGACGCTCGGCGACCACGTCACCTTCTACAAGATCGGGCTCGAGCTCGTGATGAATGGCGGCCTGCCCTTCGTCGGCGAGCTGGCGGACCGCGGCAAGCGCATCTTCCTCGACCTGAAGCTGCTCGACATTCCCAATACGATCACGCGCGCCGTCGCCAATGCGGCCGAGCTCGGCGCCACCTTCCTCACCGTGCACGGCACCGACCTCAAGACGCTCGAGGCCGCCGTCGCCGGTCGCCACGGCAGTGCGCTGAAGCTGCTGGCGGTGACCGTCCTCACCAGCCTCACCGACCGCGATCTGGCGCAGCAGGGCATCGCCATGCCCGTCACCGGCCTGGTGGCACGGCGCGCCGAGCTCGCGCGGCAGTCCGGCTTCGACGGCGTCATCGCCTCGGGTCAGGAAGCGGCTGCCATCCGCGCCCAGAGCGGCGGGGGCTTCCTCATCGTCACACCGGGCATCCGTCTCGGCGGCTCGGCCACGGCCGACCAGGAGCGCGTCATGACGCCCTCGCACGCCATCGCCGCCGGCGCCGACTACCTCGTTGTCGGCCGTCCCATCACCGAGGCGGACGATCCTGCCGCCGCCGCCGAGCACATTGTCGAGGAGATCGCGGGCGCGCTCGCCTGACGAGCGGCCGACCCGACGCAACCGAACCGGGAGAGGGACATGCCCAAGGGATACTGGATCGCCCACGTCACGGTCACCGACCCCGAGCGCTACAAGGACTACGTCGCCGCCAACGGTGTGGCCTTCGCCAAGTACGGCGCGCGCTTCATCGTGCGTGGCGGCGCCAGCGAGACCCGCGTCGGCGGAACCGGCGGCACGCCGCGCCATGTCGTCATCGAGTTCGACAGCTATGCGGTCGCGAAAGCCTGCTACGACTCGCCCGAATACCAGGCCGCGGCCCGCATTCGCGACGAGGCCTCGACGGCCCACATCGTCATCGTGGAAGGCTACGACCCGTCCTGAGCCAGTCGCGCCGCGAGACGCGCCGCCAGCGCCGTTCCATCGCCCGAGACCCGCAGGGACTTCAGGCGCGATTTGCCGCCCGCATCGAGCGCGACGGTCGACTTCGGCACGTCGAGCCACTTGGCAAAAACTGCGATCAGCGCCGCGTTGGCCGCCCCCTTCTCAGGCACCGCCCGCACGCGCGCCTTGAGATGCGCGCCGTCAGCCCCCTCCGCCACGCCATCGATGGAATCACGGCCGGACTTCGGCGTCAGCCGCACCGCCACGGCGAGCCCATCGGCTGCGACGCGCCAGGGTTTGGACGGGTCCGCGCCGCCGCCGCTCACTGGAAGAGCGGATAGAGCCAGCCGCGCAGCACGACGATGCGGATGAACATCAGGATGAGGATCAGCACGACCGGCGAAATATCGATGCCGCGCATGTCCGGCAGGAGCCGCCGGATGGGCCTCAGCAGCGGTTCCGTGACCGCGTTGAAGGCCGTCCACAGCGTGCGTACGAACTGGTTGTAGGGGTTGATCACGTTGAAGGCGATCAGCCAGCTCATGACGGCGCTGGCGATGATGATCCAGATCAGCAGGTCGATCAGGATGAAATCGATGAATTGCAGGACTGGAAGCATCGTGCGAACCGCCTTCGCTGACCTATTCCCGCAGCCTGTCTACCGACTCGGCGGCGTCGCGGCAAGGCGCGTGCTGCGGCGGATGCCTGCAACCGCCGGCTTGCTTGACAAGGTGGCGGCCGGTCCCCTAAATGGCCGCTCGATTCCGGGGCCGTAGCTCAGATGGGAGAGCGCTGCAATCGCACTGCAGAGGTCAGGGGTTCGATTCCCCTCGGCTCCACCAATGAAATCAGCGAATTCCGCAAGACATCCGAAGTCGCGAAGCCTCTGGTCGCGCACCGGGACCAGTGCCCGCCCCCTTGCGCGACGCCCACGGATCAGATTGGATTCCCGGGTGGACGACACCGAGGAAATCAGCATGAGCCGGGACGTCGATGCCGTGATCGCGGCACTCAAGGTGGTCTTGAAGGAAGCGGAGGAGCGCCAGAGCGAAGGCGGATGGTGGCCGGTGACGACGGTCAACCGCTGGATCGGGCGGCTGCCCGGCGCCGACGATGGACTCTGGGACAAGCTGATTCTGGAAGGCGACGAGGACGGCACGGCCGAAGCCCGCGACATCCTCATGCACGCCCGCGCCACGATCGCCTATCTCGAGGCCAACCGCGACGGCATCACCGGCGCATAGGACGCCCCTCGTTCTGCTTCATCTCCCTCACGCCAGCGGATCGGCCGCATACGTCGACACCTCCACGAGGTTGCCGTCGGGATCGTTGCAGTAGATCGAGGTCATCATGCCGAGCGCGCCGGTGCGCGGCCCCGGCCCTGCAGTGACGGCGATGCCGGCCGCCGCCCAGCGCTCCATCACGGGCTTGAGGCTGCCCTCGGTGACGAAACAGAGATCGAGCGAGCCGGGCGCATCGACCTTGCAGGTCACCCAGCCGGCGTCGCCGGTCTGGCGCAGGTTGAATTTGTGCGGCCCGAACTTGAGCGAGATGCGCTCGCCCGGCGCCGACGGGCTCGTATAGATCTCCCGCGTGAAACCGAGCGCACGCTCGTACCATGAGGCCGTCGCCTGCACGTCGCGGCAATTCATGACGATGTGGTCGATGCGCACGATCATGGCTGCTTGCTCCTCGGTCGGTGGGGCGTCCGGTGTGCCGGTGTCAGACGGGATTGCGCTCGATCAGCCGCCGGGCGATGACGAGACGCTGGATCTCGTTAGTACCCTCGCCGATGCAGAGCAACGGTGCGTCACGATAGAGACGCTCGACGATGAACTCCTTCGAGTAGCCGTAGCCGCCGTGGATGCGCATGGCCTCCGTGGCGTTCTCGAGAGCCGCCTCGGTGGCGAACAGCTTGGCCATGCCGGCCTCGAAGTCGGCGCGCTCGCCGCGGTCGATGGCGCGGGCTGCATTCTCGACCAGCAGGCGGGCAGCGGTGGTGCGCGTCACCATGTCGGCGAGCTTCAAGGCAATGGCCTGATGCTCGTGGATGTACTTGCCCATGGTCTTGCGCTGCTGGGAGTACTTGACGGCCTCGTCGAGGGCCGCCTGGGCGACGCCGACGCCGCGCGCCGCCACGTTGAGGCGGCCGAGCTCGAGACCGGAGATGGCGCACTCCATGCCGCGCCCCTCGACCTCGCCAATGAGCTTGTCGGCGGAGACTTTGAAGTCCTCGAACACGAGCTCGGCGGAATCGATGCCCTTGTAGCCGAGCTTCTCGAGCTTCTTGGAGACGCGAAAGCCCGGCCCCTTCTCGGCGAGGAACATGGAGATGCCGGCCTTGCGCGGCTCGGCCGTGGGGTCCGTCTTCACGAGCAGCGCGAAGCAGGTGCCGTGGATGCCATTGGAGATCCAGGTCTTCGTGCCGTTGATGACGTAGCTGCTGTTGCCCTCCTTGCGGGCGGAGGTGCGGATCGCCTGCAGGTCGGTGCCGGTATCGGGCTCGGTCAGCGCGAGGCCACCGCGCACCTCGCCCGTCGCGAACCGCGGCAGGAAATGGCGGCGCTGCTCCTCGGTGCCCATCTTGTCGACGATGCGCGCCATGATCAGGTGCGAGTTGATGATGCCGGAGACGCTCATCCAGACACGGGAAATGCGCTCGATCACCTTGGCGTAGGTCGAGGGCTTGAGGCCGAGCCCGCCATACTTCTCGGGGATGATGCAGCCGAACAGGCCGAGCTCCTTCATGCGCGCGACGATCTCCTCGGGGTAGATGTCGTCGTGCTCGAGCTTCTGGGCGTAGGGCGCCACCTCGCGGGCCAGGAACTTGTCCACGGCCTCCAGGATGAGGCGCTCCTGCTCGAGCTCATCGGCGGCAAGGCTGGTCGGATCGGCAGTCACGGACGGACTCCAGTTCAGGTCGAGGAAAACGCCGCCCCGGCCGGCGCCGACCGGGGCATCACACGAGGCATCCCGCGCTCAGGCGCAGGCCGGCGAAAACACCTTGAGGGCGTCGGCACCCCTCGGCGCGCCTTCGAGACCGAGCATGGCGCCGGCCATGCGGTCCGCCGCCTCCTCGTCGCACGCCATGGCGACGTTGCCGCGGAACTTCTCGACGATCTCGTCGTTGCTGAGCGGCCGGTCGGCGGCGCCGCGATTGATGTGCTCGCGGTGACTGAGCTTGCGCCCGTCGTCGAGCGTGACGGTCACCTCCCCGGAATAGGCTTTGGGATAGGGGCTGTCGACGTAGGCCCCGTAGCGCACCTTGCGGGTGAGTGCGAGGACGTCGGGGTCGGTGAGCGTCTCGGGCTCGAGCTCGGCGAGCGTGAAGCGATTGCGCACGAAGGCGGCCGCCGTCAGGTATTGAAGCGAGAACTGCGCGTCATAGGCCGTGGCCGGCGCCAGCTTCGGCGCTTCCGGCTCGCAGATTACCTTGAACACGCCCTCGGGCACCGTCGCCTCGATCTGGGTGATGCGGCGCCAGTCGACGCCCTGCTTGGCGAGCGCCAGCGCGGCATCGATGCACCCGTGCGTCATGTGGCAGGCGGGATAGGGCTTGATCGCCACCTGCTTCAACTCCCAGACCTTGCCGAGATCCGCCGTCGCGAAGCTGTAGTCGGCGCGGCCGGCCTCCTTGCCGAGATAGGCGTTGAAGACGCCGAAACGCCCTTCGTAGGGCTCTGACGCGCCGACGAACCCTTCGCGCGCCATGGCGGCCGCCGTCAGACCAGCCTGCGCCGCCCAGCCCGGATGCAGGCGCTTGTTCCAGGCGCCGTTCTCGAGGAACTGCAGCGAGCCCGAAGCGAGCGACAGCGCGATGCCCTGGGCGTTGCGCATCTCCTTCTCGTTGAGGCCCATGAGACGACCGGCCGCGAGCGTGCAGCCGAAGACGCCGATCATGCCGGTCGGATGGAAACCGACCAGATGGAACCCGCCCTGGGCCACCTCGCCGAGGCGCGAGGCGACCTCGACACCGATCACGTAAGCCGTGACCATGGCCTTGCCGGACGCGCCGACGTGTGCCGCCGCCGACAGCACGGTTGGAAGGATGCTCGCCGTCGGATGCACGACGCCACCCATATGCGTGTCGTCGAAATCGAGACCGTGGCAGAGGAAGCCGTTGACCATCGCGGCGTCGCGCATCGACAGCGCCGCGGGCATACCGAGCACCGGCACCGACCCGGCGCCGCCGAGGCCGCGCACCGCCGTCAGCATGCGATGGGCGAAATCGTAGCGCGTCGAGGCGACGGCGATACCGGCCGCATCCAGCATGTGATGGAGCGCGCGCCGGCGCACGGGCTCCGGGATCGCGTCGTGCCGCGTGCGGCAGGCGAAGGCGGCGAGCCGCACGGCGATCTCCTCGGCGTCGGGACGCGCCTTGGCCTCGGCCTCCGGCATCTTCTTCAACGCTGTCTGCGGCTTGCGAGCCATGTCGGTCTCCTCTCGAGCGCGTGCTTCGCGCACGGCGGCATCAAACGCCCGTTGCCTTCGTCGCGGCCGGGCCATATGGTCCGGACAACACTAGCCAATCTCTCCGACCTGCAAAAGACGTCATATGCCCCCACCTCTGGCTTCCGACCGATCGCGTGGTCCGGGCAGCGCCTCACCCCGCCTGACGTCGCCGGGCGGGCTGCCGGCGCTGCTCGGCGTCGTCACGGGTGTGCAGGCGCTGGCGACCTTCTCCGTGCTGGCCTTGCCGCAGGTGGCGCCGACGGTGACCGCGAGCCTCGGTGTGGGCGCTGAGTGGATCGGCTACCAGGTGAGCCTCGTCTATCTGACCGCGGCCATCGCATCGGCCTCGGCCGGGGCCTTCGTGCGCCGTCTCGGCCCTTGCCGGGCCAGTGTCATCGCCCTGCTCATGAGCGCGCTCGGCATGATCGGCATCGCCTCCGGACATCTGCTGATGATCGCCGTGGCCTCGCTGCTCGTCGGCGTCACCTACAGTTTGACCAACCCTGCCGCCTCGCACCTGCTCATCCGCTTCGGCCCACCCTCCTACCGCAACGTCATCTTTGCGCTGAAACAGACGGGCGTGCCGCTCGGTGCCCTGCTCGGCGCCCTGCTCATGCCGACGCTCAGCCAGAAGTTCGGCTGGCAGACGGCCTTCGCCGGCGGCGCGCTCATGCTCGTCCTGCTGGCGCTCGTGGCCTGGCCGATGCGGGCGCACTGGGACGACGACCGCCAGCCCTCCGCGCCCCTGCGCGGCCAGCTTCTCGGCGGCGTCAAGACGGTCTACCGCAGTCGCATCCTCTGGGGCCTCTCGGTGCTCGGCTTCGTCTACTCGGGCATCCAGGTGACGCTGATGTCGTTCACCGTCACGCTGCTCGTCAAAGACCTCGGCTGGGACCTCATCTCGGCCGGCTACGTGGCGGCCGCCATGAACGCCAGCGGCGCGATCGGACGCATCTGCTGGGGCTTCCTGGCCGACCGGACGGGCAAGGGCAGTCTCGTGCTTATCGCCATCGGCATCGGCTCCACCTTCGTGGCCCTGGCCGTCTCGCGTCTCACCTCATCCTGGCCGACGGCCGGCGTGACGGGCCTGCTCATGCTCTACGGCTTCCTCATCGTCGGCTGGAACGGCGTGTTCATGGGCGAAATCGCCCGCGCCTCGACGCCCTCCGAGGTCGGCGCGGCCACCGGCGGCGGCCTCGTCTTCTGTTTCATCGGCGTGGTCATCGGACCGACGCTCTATGCCTTGCTCTACAAGAGCATCGGCAGTTATGCGCTGACCTTCGGCGTGCTCTCCGCGGTGACGCTGATCGGCTCTTTCAAGCTGTGGCTGGCGAGCCGCCCGGCCACGCCGGCCGACGTCAAGACCGGCTGAGCCGTTTCGACCAGGCCGGCCCATTGCAGCGCCGCCGATCCCTCCGACCGCCCTGTATGCAGCGGCCTCGCGGCCAGCCCCCTCATTCCTGCATTGCTGCAATGCAATATCCTCGGTTTTGCAGCGCAATGTGGCATGCCATATTCCATGCAACGCCGACTCGCACCAAAAGAGGTGATCCATGGCCACTCTCGCCACGTCCAGCCACCACCACACCGCCATTCATCCGGCAACATCCGGCCTTCGCGGCGCTTTCGCATGGCTCTTTGCAGCCCTCGACAGCTTCCTGTTGGCCCGCGCGGCGCTCTCCCGTTACGAGGAGCTGCGCATGGCTGGCGTCCCGCAGGACAAGATCAGCAAGGATCTGCTCGAGAACTACTTCTCGAAGCGCTGACGACGGTCGGCGCGCGCGAGCGGCGCACACGAGGCGCCCTGCTCGCAGCATCTCACGTCTGAACCGACACAAGAGGCCCTTTCGGCGCAGGAGGGCCTTTTGTCTTCGCCAAGAGGCAACGCCAGCCCCCCTTGCGGACCAGATCGGACCGTCGCCGGCGCGGGCGTGACCGAAGGCCGATTGACAGCCCCAGCCCCCCTCAATAAAACGAGACACAACGTCTCGCTTTCATTCGTCCTGCGCGCGATGCGCCGTTCGTGGCCACCGCAGTCCCAAGGCGGCTGCGACGCCCTGTCGTCACGCACCCGTCGGACGCCGCCCGCACCGCTGCGCGGCAAGCCGAGGAGCCTGGATCCGTGCCCAGTCCGTCAGCGTGTCACCAGCGACGCCAGTGCGCCCTAAGCGCGCGCCAGGGTCACGCAAACGGTGTCCACGATATCGCTCACGCTGGCGCCACGCGACAAGTCCGATACCGGCCGGGCGAAGCCTTGCAGAAACGGCCCGATTGCCTTCGCGCCGGCCAGGTACTGCGTCAGCTTGTAGCCGATATTGCCGGCATCGAGGTCGGGGAAGACGAGAACGTTCGCTGCGCCGCCCACGACGGAGGGCGTCTTGAGTTTCTTGGCCGCGACCGCCGGCGCCAGGGCGGCATCGGCCTGCATCTCGCCGTCGACCGCGAGGGCGGGCGCCCGCTCGCGAACCAGCGCCAGCGCAGCACGCACCTTGTCCACGTGAGGGTGCGTGGCACTGCCGTGCGTCGAGAAGGACAGCAGCGCGACCTTTGGCTCGACGCCGAGCAGCGCGCGCGCACTCTCTGCCGAGGCGATGGCGATGTCCGCGAGCTCGTCGGCCGTCGGGTCGGCGTTGACGGCGCAATCGGCGAAGACCAGCGTACGCGCGCCCGCGCCATCCTGCCCCGGCACGATCATGAGGAAGAAGCTCGACGGCGTGGCGATGCCCGGAGCCGGCCCGATGGTCATCAGACCGGCCTCGATCACGCGCCGCGTCGGATTGGCGACACCGGCGACCATGGCCGACGCCTCGCTCGCCGCCACGATCGCGCCGGCGAAATAGAGCGGCTTGCGCAACAGACGCTCGGCCATCTTCGCGGACATGCGCTCGCGGCTCTCCGCCAGCCGGGTTGCATAGCCCGGCACGGCCGTATCCGTCGCCGGGTCCCTGACCGCGATCCCCGCGATGGAGAGCCCGGCCGCCACGGCAGCCGCCGCGACCTCGCTCGGCGCACCGACCAGGATCGGCACGGCCAATTCCTCCCGCACGAGCACGCCCGCCGCCTCCAGAACGCGCGGGTCGTTCGCCTCCGGCAGCACGACGGCGCGCTGTCGCCCGCGAATGATCGTTTTGCAGTCGTCGAGGATCATGCTCGTCGTCCCAACCTGATCGTGCCCCCGGCACCCCTTCGCCGCCAAGTCCGGGCGACGCCACCACGTCATTAGCAATTGCAGCCCCGAGAAGACAAGGAAGCCACGCCGATGACCACGAACGAACCCACCATCAAGATCTACCGCGGGCTCAAGGACGTCTACTTCGAGCGTTCGGAGACGACCTTCATCGACGGCAAGGTGGGCGAGCTACGCTATCGCGGCTATTCGATCCACGACCTCGCCGAGAATTCGAGCTTCGAGGAGACGGGCTATCTGCTCCTGCACGGCGAACTGCCGACCAGAAGTCAACTCGATGCCTTCGACGCCGAGCTCAAGGCCGCGCGCAAGCTGCCGGCCGCCGTGCTCGACATCATCCGCACGATCAAGACGGCGCATCCGATGGACGTGCTGCGCACCGCCGTCTCGGCACTCGCCGCCTTCGACCCGCAGGTCAGCGACAACAGCCGCGAGGCGACCATCGCCAAAGGCGTGCGGCTCACCTCGCAGGTTCCGATGATCGTCGCCGCTCTCGATCGCATCCGCAACGGCCTCAAGCCGATCGAGGCCGACCCGGCGCTCGGTCATGCCGCCAACTTCCTCTGGATGCTCAAGGGCGAGGTTCCCAGCGAGAACGCCGCCGCCCTCTTCGACAAGGACCTCGTGCTGCATGCCGAGCACGGCTCCAACGCCTCGTCGTTCACGGCCCGCGTCGTCATCGGCACCGACGCCAACATCCATGCCGCCGTCACCGCCGCCATCGCCGCGCTGTCCGGCCCCGCCCACGGTGGCGCGGCCGAGGACGTCATGAAGATGGCGCTGGAGATCGGCGAGCCCGCCAACGTGCCGGCTTTCGTCAAGCGCAAGCGGGCGGCCAAGGAGCCGATCACCGGCTTCGGTCACCGCGTCTATCGCGCAGAGGATCCGCGGGCACGCCATATGCGCGAAGGCGTCAAGCAGCTGAGCCAGGAGATGGGCCAGCCGAAGTGGTACGAGATCCTTGAGGCGCTGGTGAAGGAGATGGCGCCGTATGCCCGGCACGGCGTCAACGTCAACGTCGATTTCTATTCGGGCGCCATCTATTACCTGCACGAGATCCCGAATGACCTGTTCGTGCCCATCTTCGCCATCGGTCGCGTACCGGGCTGGACGGTGCAGGTGCTCGAGCAGCTCGCCAACAACATCCTGATCCGGCCGCTGACGCTCTACAACGGGCCGGAGCCCCGCCCCTACGTCGCCATCGCGAAGCGGGGCTGAGCCGGCGGTTTCGCTGGACCGGCCAGCCTGGTCCGGTCCCGCCAGCGTGGCCCCAGATGACGCACGCCCGCCGAGCATCCCTGCCGGCGGGCGTCGTCAGTTTTTCATCACTACGGCAAGGCCGCAGGCGTTCCCGCGCGCTACCAGCCGCGACGGCACTGCCAGTAGCGACGCCACCAGTAGCGGCTGCCGGTTCGAATGGCGCGCCGCTTCAGCCAGTAGCAGCTGTCGCCGTAATAATACGACGGCCCGTCGTAGTAGTAATACGGAACCGCCGGAGCGAAGTAGAGACCGCGAGACCGGTAGCGCCCGCGCGGGCCGAAGTGCCGAGGACCACGCGCGAACGGCACCACCCGGCGCGGGCCAGGACCGACGCGAAGCCGCGGACCGACCATGCGAGGCGCCCGAAACCCAGGGCCGCCGATGCGCGGGCCACTCATGCGCGGACCGCGTGCGGTAGGCCCGCCACGGCGCGCGACGGGCGTCGCAAGCCGGTCCACGGTCGGAGCCGACAGTCCCGGTGCGGCGGGCGCTGCCGAAGCCGGCGCCGCCGAAAGCCAGCCAACCGCCATGACGGCGGCGACTGCCATACGTCTCATGCTCATTGTCCATTCCTCCGTGAGCAACGACCGAACGGTAGCAGCTTCCCCGGCGGCATCCCGTCACGAATAGTTATATGGTGCATGACGGCGACCATAAGGCATTGACCTAACACAATATCAGTGAACGCACTACGCGTCTTCCGTGCACTTCCCCACTTCGTCGCGGCTTGTCTGGCCGACCGACATGGGTTTTGCTGGATCCGACGGCCCGCACAGAGGAGCCCACGCGCATGAGACTGCGCCGCCAGCGATCCCATCTGGTGATCATCGACGTGCAGGAAAACCTGGCGCCGCACGTCGCGAACGCTGCGCGCGTCGTCGCGCATTGCCGGCGCCTCATCACTTACGCGCGCCGCCTCGACATTCCCGTCACACTCACGGAGCATTATCCGAAGGGGCTCGGCGTCACCGTGGCTCCCGTAAGGGAGGCGGCGGGTCCCCAGGCGATCCGGCTGGCGAAGATCGAATTCTCGTGCGTCCTCAATGCCGAGCTCCGCGAACGCTTTCATAGCCTGCGCGGCAATCAAGGGCGGGATCAACTCGTCGTCGCCGGCATGGAGGCACACGTCTGTGTCGGCCAGACCGTGCTCGACCTTCTCGATGACGGCTTCCGCGTCAGCGTCGTCGGCGATGGCGTGGGCTCGCGCTCGCCGGAAGACCGCGCCATCGCGCTCGCGCGCATGGCGAAGTCGGGTGCCGATATCGTCAGCCAGGAGATGGTGGCATTCGAATGGCTGGAACGGGCGGGCACGCCCGAGTTTCGCGACCTCATCCCGCTCATCAAGGCGGCGAGCGAGGAGCGCGACGAGAGCTAGCCCGGCAGGCCGCAACGTGATCAGCACGCACGTCACACGCCGGCGCGCATCGCTGCGGTATTCGTGATATACTGTCAGTGTTCGACGATCACAGCCTTGGGATACCTCGATATGCTGAAGATTTACGGCCGAGCCAACTCGATCAATGTCCGCAAAGTGCTGTGGCTCTGCGATGAGATTGGATTGAGCTACACACGCGAGGACTGGGGCCGCGGCTTCCGCGCCACGAGCGAGCCGGAGTTCCTGGCGCTCAATCCAATGGGGCTTGTTCCCGTCATCGACGACGAGGGCTTCCTGCTCCGCGAATCCAATGCCATCGTCCGCTATCTCGCCTCGAAGTACGGCTATGCGGAGATCTATCCGAACGATCTCAAGCAGCGCGCCATCATCGAGCAATGGATGGATTGGGGCGCGGCCGAGTTCGTGCTGCCCCAGCGCGGCGCGTTCCTCGGCGGCTTCATCAAGGTCGAGCCGTGGACGACGCCATGGTTCGTCGAGGCGGCGCAGAAAGACTTCAACCGCCTGATGACCCTGCTCGATGCGCACCTCAAGGCGTCCGGCAAGGCCTTCGTCGCTGGCGACGCCTTCACCGTCGCCGATATCCCGGTCGGGCTCGTCGTCAATCGCTGGTACACGCTCGAGCTGGAGCGCCCGACCTTGCCGTCGCTTGCCGCCTATTACGACAAGCTCTCCCAGCGCCCGGCCTATCAGACCCACGGGCGCAACGGCGCGCCCTGAGAGCGCAGACGCGGCGCGACGTGGTGCAGCCGGCCGAGCCGCCGCCACAATTCTGACCGATGAAGGCGCGATCGAGACCGTATGGAGGTGAGCCGATGCCGAGCCGTCGCCACGCCACCGCGATCGACCTGCAAATGACGCGTCGTCCGTGGACCGCCGCCACCATCGCCGCGGGCGCGCTCGCCTGCGCGTTCGTTGCCAGCCCCACGCGCGCGGACTCGCGCATCCCCCTGTGCATCGCGTGCAGCGGCCCCGATGCCGTCTATCACTGCGTCATTGGCAGCGAAGGCGCGCCGCTGGCCGACGATGCGACGCGGCTGCGCTGTGTCACCGAAATCGCCCGCGCCGGCGGACATCAGAGCTGCAGTGTCCGACGCGGATCGCAGGCGGCCTGCAGCGAGACCGCACGCGCGTTCGTACTGACCGCCCCGCAGCAGACACTCGCTCCCACACCCGCACCACAAGCCAGGCCCGCCCCTCCTCTGCCCGGTCCGCCACGGGACCCCGCTGCCCCACCGGCCGACGCGGCGGCAAGGAAGCAGCCTCCCGCCACGGTCGAGGAACTGGCGCGGCAGTCCGGCAAGACGCTCGGCAAGAGCGTGGAGCGGCAGCTCGACAACACCGGCAAGACGGTCGGCAGCGCCGTCAAGAAGACCTGGGATTGCGTGGCGAGCTTCTTCAGCAAGTGCCAATAGCACTTTCCCCCGTGGCGACTGGCGCGGCAGAGCCCGGCGTGAGCCCGAACGTGCGAACGTCGCGGCCAAGGCCAGGGCATGCGGGAGCCCCGACGGCGGCTGACGCTGATGGCGCCGCAGTCCCGGCAACGATGAGCCGACATCGCGTGAAACCACGCACGAGCCCGGCGCAACGCCGGCGAAGGGCGGCTCGCGTGTGTGCGTGAGAGAGCAAAACGCTCAGGCGGGCGATCGCGCCACCGTCAGGTGGGCGACCGGCGCGCGTGTCACGTCAGGCGGGGGGAGCACCCTCGGCCTCTGCAGCGGCCTGCTCGGCGGCGTGACGCTCCTTGTCCTCGCGCCCCTTGGCCGTGGGATCGCGATCGACGAGCTCGATCACTGCACGTGGTGCAGCGTCGCCATAGCGGAAGCCGGCCTTGAGCACGCGGGTGTAGCCGCCAGCGCGATCCTTGTAGCGGGGACCCAGCACGCCGAAGAGCTTGGCCACCATCTCATCGTCGCGCATACGCGCGGCCGCCAGACGGCGAGAATTGAGATCGCCACGCTTGGCCAGCGTGATCAGCTTCTCCATGACGCGCTTCAGGTCTTTCGCCTTGTAGAGCGTCGTCACGATCTGCTCGTGGCGGACGAGAGAGGCGGCCATGTTCGCGAACATCGCCTGACGATGGCCGCTGTCCCGGCTGAAGCGCCGGCCGATCTTCCTGTGTCGCATCGCAGTTTCCTTTCATTGTTCCCGGGGAGGTTCTTCGGCCTCACCTCGGTCGCCTGTTGGCCGTCACGCACTTGGCGAGGACGGCACGGGTGGGCGTGAGCCCGGCCCTGCCGCCGCCACCGCCGCCGCGGACGGCACGATCAGTACTGATCCTCGAAGCGCTTGGCCAGGTCCTCGACGTTGTCGGGCGGCCAGTTCGGGACTTCCATGCCGAGGTGCAGCCCCATACCGGCGAGCACCTCTTTGATCTCGTTCAGGGACTTGCGCCCGAAGTTCGGCGTGCGCAACATCTCGGCCTCGGTCTTCTGAATGAGATCGCCGATGTAGACGATGTTGTCGTTCTTCAGGCAGTTCGCCGAGCGAACGGACAGCTCGAGCTCGTCCACCTTCTTGAGCAGCGCGGCCGGGAACGGCAGCTCGGACGTGAACGCCCGCTCCTCCGTGGCCTTCTTCGGCTCCTCGAAGTTGACGAAGATCGAAAGCTGGTCCTGCAGGATGCGCGCAGCCAGCGCCACCGCGTCCTCGGCGCGCACCGAGCCGTCCGTCTCGACCGTCAGGATGAGCTTGTCGTAATCGAGGATCTGTCCCTCGCGCGTATTCTCGACGCGGTAGGACACCTTCTTGACGGGGCTGTAGAGGCTGTCGACCGGAATGAGGCCGATCGGCGCGTCGTCAGGTCGGTTGCGGTCGGCGGGCACATAGCCCTTGCCCATGGAGGCCGCGAACTCCATGTGGATCGAGGCGCCCTGATCCAGCGTGCAGATGGGATGGTTGGGATTGAGGATCTCGATGTCGGAGCCGGCCTCGATGTCGCCGGCCCGCGCCACGCCCGGACCTTCCTTCTTGAGAACCATGCGCTTCACGCCATCCGAATGGATGCGCAGCGCGATCTCCTTGATGTTCAGGACGATGTTGGTCACGTCCTCGCGCACGCCGGGGATCGACGAGAATTCGTGCAAAACGCTGTCGATATGCACGCTATTGATCGCCGCTCCCTGGAGCGACGACAGCAGGACGCGGCGCAGGGCGTTTCCGAGCGTCATGCCGAAGCCACGCTCGAGCGGCTCGGCAATGAGGGTCACGACCCGATCCCGCTCGCGCCCGGCGGCTACCTCGAGCTTGGCGGGCTTGATGAGATCTTGCCAATTCTTCTGCAACACGATGAGTCACCTCTGGCGTCAGCCCGGGCCGGGCATCCGTCGCCCCCGGGCTTCGTTCATGGCACGAGCAGAGGGCGGCACGGCCCCTCCGCGGCACGTGAGCAGCCGTGCGTCAGACGCGACGGCGCTTGCGGGGACGGCATCCGTTGTGCGGGATGGGAGACACGTCCCGGATGGCGGTGATCTGGAAGCCGACGCTCTGCAGCGCCCGCAGCGCCGACTCGCGCCCGGAGCCCGGACCGCAGACCTCGACTTCGAGGATCTTCATGCCGTGCTCCATGGCCTTCTTGCCGGCATCCTCGGCCGCCATCTGAGCGGCATAGGGGGTCGACTTGCGCGAGCCCTTGAACCCCATCGTGCCGGCCGACGACCAGGCGATCGCGTTGCCCTGCGCGTCGGTGATCGTAATCATGGTGTTGTTGAAGCTCGCATTCACGTGGGCGACGCCGGACGAGATGTTCTTCTTCTCGCGCCGACGCACCTTGGTACGCTGTTCTTTGGTCATAGTGAAAGCTCCCGGCCCCCTCGAAGAGGGCTGCAAACGACCCTGCGCAGCGGCAGAGGACTATTTCTTCCTGGCGGCGATCGGCTTGGCAGGGCCCTTGCGGGTCCGCGCATTCGTGTGGGTGCGCTGCCCGCGCACCGGCAGACCGCGGCGATGCCTCAAGCCGCGATAGCAACCGAGGTCCATCAGCCGCTTGATATTCATGGCCACCTCGCGGCGCAGATCGCCCTCGACCACGAAATCGCGGTCGATGGTCTCGCGGATTTGCAGCACCTCGGCGTCGGTCAACTCGTTGACGCGACGCTCGGCAGGGATGCTCACGCGCTCGCAAATCTGCTTTGCGAATTTGGGTCCGATGCCATGAATGTACGTCAAAGCCACAATGACGCGCTTGTTCGTCGGTATGTTCACGCCAGCAATGCGGGCCACGTCAGTCTCCTCGATGTACCGTGCAGGCGACCATACCGCATGGCGGCCAAGCAGCGGCTAAGCGTCAAACGCGATCAGATCGGCAGCCGGCAGCATTGGCGGCCGGAACCGATCTGCGAGTTGTTCGGTATTCAAAGAGCACTCTTTAACGGAGCGCTCTCCTTGCGTCAACGGGGCACACCCTTATTTTGCGTCGATATGCCGCACAGGCCTATTGACATATGCGCCACATGGCTCAAGCCGCCACCTGGTCCAGTACGGTGTCGATCTGGGAGGCAACCACCTCGATGGTCGCCATTCCGTCGACCGACCGCAGCGTGCCCTTGCAGAAATAGTAGCCGATCAGCGGCGCCGTCTCCCGGTAATAGGCGAGCAGGCGCGTGCGGACCGTTTCGGCGTTGTCGTCGGCACGACGGATGAACTCCGTGCCGCCGCACACGTCACAGACGCCGAACTGCTTGGGCTGCTTGAAGCGATCATGGTAGCCGGCATGGCACTTGGCACAGGTGAAACGGCCGACGATGCGCTCGACAAGTTGGTTGTAGTCGACCTTGAGCTCGACCACGACGTCCATCTGCTTCCCCTTCTCGGCGAGAAGCTTGTCGAGTGCCGCGGCCTGCTGCAGCGTGCGCGGAAAGCCATCGAGGATGAAACCGCCCTGGCAATCCTCCTGGTCGATGCGGTCGGAGATGATCTTGACCACCACCTCGTCGGCGACGAGTTCGCCCCGCTCCATGATCCGCTTGGCCCGCCAGCCGACCTCGGTGCCCGCCTCGGCTGCCTCTCGGAGCATTTCACCCGTCGAGAGCTGCACGAGACCGCGCTTCTCCGCGATCTCCTGCGCCTGCGTACCTTTGCCGGACCCTGGCGGCCCCAGCAGGATGAGGTTCATCGTCGTCTTGGCCCCTTACTGGCGCCCCGGAGCTTGGCCTTCTTGATCAAACCCTCGTACTGATGCGCCAGCAGATGACTTTGCACCTGGGATACCGTGTCCATGGTGACGCTGACGGCGATCAGCAACGATGTGCCGCCGAAGTAGAACGGCACCGCCGCGTACGAGTGCAGAAACTCCGGCAGTACGCAGACGGCAGCCAAATATAGCGCACCGACGACCGTGATTCTCGTCAGCACATAGTCGATATACTCAGCCGTCTTCTGACCTGGCCGGATGCCCGGTACGAAGCCGCCATACTTGCGCAGGTTGTCCGCCGTCTCCGCCGGATTGAAGACCACGGCGGTGTAGAAGAAGGCGAAAAACACGATCATCGTCACATAGATGAGCATGTGGAGCGGCTGGCCCGGACCGAGCAGAGCGGTCATCGTGGTCAGCCATTCCGGTCCCTGGCCGCGCGAGAGTTGCGCGGCGGTGGTAGGCAAGAGCAGTAGCGACGAGGCGAAGATCGGTGGAATGACGCCTGCCGAGTTCAGCTTGAGCGGCAGATGCGAGGCTTCGCCCTGGAAGACCCGGTTTCCGACTTGTCGTTTCGGGTACTGGATCAACAATCGCCGCTGCGCGCGCTCCATGAACACGATGGCGGCGATGACGCCCATCGACATGATGAAGAGGCCAACCAGCAGCGCCCAGTTGAAGCGGCCCTGCCGCGTCAGCTCGAGCAGGCCGGCCAGCGCGCCCGGCAGTCCGGCGACGATACCGGCGAAGATGATCAGCGACGTACCGTTGCCGACGCCGCGCGCCGTCACCTGCTCGCCGAGCCACATCAGGAACATCGTGCCGCCGACGAGCGTCACGACGGTGGTGATTCGGAAGAACCAGCCGGGATCGATGACGACGTTGCGTTGCCCTTCCAGTCCGATCGCGATGCCGTAGGCCTGGAAAGCCGCCAGCGCCACCGTGAAGTAGCGCGTGTACTGGTTGATCTGCTTGCGCCCCGCCTCACCCTCTTTCTTGAGCGCCTCCAGCTTTGGAGACACCGCCGTCATCAGCTGCATGATGATGGAGGCCGAGATATACGGCATGATGTTCAGGGCGAAGATCGCCATGCGCTCGACGGCGCCGCCCGAGAACATGTTGAAGAGGTCGAGAATGCCGCCCGAGTTCTGCTTCATCAGCTCGGCGAGCGCGCTCGGATTGATGCCCGGCAGCGGGATATGCGTGCCGAGGCGGTAGATGACGAGGGCGCCGAGCGTGAACCAGATACGCTTCTTCAGGTCCTCCGCCTTGGCGAAAGCACTGAAGTTGAGGTTTGCGACGAGTTGCTCGGCAGCAGATGCCATCTTCCAATCTCCCGGAAAGTCCCGCCTGCGCCGCCGGACGCCGGGCAGGCGCGACATCCTATCGGCGGCGATGCCGCTTGTCGTCACCAGTTAGCGCACCGCGCCATCACACCTCAGCCAGAGGTGACGGCCGCGCCGTCACGATTCCGCGAGACGCCTGACCGGGCAAGCGACCGACAGGCGCCGCCTCGGGCGGCATGGTGTCGCTCGGACCTGCCCCGCCCGATGGCGGTAGCCCCCTTCACGCAACAACAAGCCCCGCGTTACATCCCGCCGGACGAGAGGCTTGGCGTCGGCGCCCGCGTCCGGCGCGCGAGCAAAAGTCCGTCGCATGATCACCATGCGCGCAGCGACGCCCGCCGGATCATGCTGGTCCGGCCGCGCGCGCGCCGTGCGGCTCTAGTCGTCCGCCCCGGACTTCCTGGTGCCGGACTTGGCCTTCTTCTTCGCAGCGGTCTTCTGCCGCTTCTTCTCGTCCGCCTCGCGGACCGGGGCAACAATCAGCGTGACGCTGCCGCCGAGCGCCTCGACGGCCTTTGTTGCCGAGGCCGTGGCGTGCACGAGCGTCAGAGTGAGCTTCGTCTTGAGCTCACCGGTGCCGAGCAGACGCACGCCATCCTTCTCGCGCCGGATCACGCCGGCCGCCACCAGCGCGGCGGCGTCGACGGGCTTGCCGGCATCGAGGCGCCCGGACTCCACGGCTGCCTGCAGCCGCGAGAGGGTCACCTCGTTGTAGACCTTCGGGAACGGCTTGTTGAAGCCGCGCTTCGGCAAGCGCCGATGCAGCGGCATCTGGCCGCCCTCGAAGCCGCCGATCGCCACGCCCGAGCGTGCCGTCTGGCCCTTGCCGCCCCGGCCGCCGGTCTTGCCCTTGCCGGAGCCGATGCCGCGACCGATCCGCATGCGCCGCTTGCGCGCGCCCGGATTATCCTGGATTTCATTCAGCCGCATATGTCCGTTCCTCGCTCGTCAGCTCCGCTCGTCCACGATACGGACGAGATGCGGGATCTTGTTGATCATGCCGCGCACTTCCGGCGTGTCCTTCAGCGTGCGCTTGCGATGCAGCTTGTTGAGGCCAAGCCCGATCAGCGTCTGGCGCTGAATGGCCGGACGCCGAAGCGGGCTGCCGATCTGCTCGACCGTAATCGTCTTGCCCGTCGGGCCACTCTTGCTCTCAGCCATGTCGTCTCATCTCCGGGTCCGTGGCTGCCCCGCTTTCGCGTGCGGGACGGGCCACGTCACTTGTCTTCCATCGTTCGCCTGCCGGGACGCCGGCCTCTCAGCGCCGCCGCCTCCGCCCCCATCAGGCGTCCTGTGCCGGCTGCCCTTCGCCCACACCGTCGCGACGGCGCGCGACGATCTCGCTGACCTTCTTGCCGCGGCGAGCCGCGACCCCGCGGGGGTTCTCCTGATGGGTCAGGGCGTCGAACGTGGCGCGAACCATGTTGTAGGGGTTCGAGCTGCCGAGCGACTTGGCGACGACGTCCTGCACGCCGAGCATCTCGAACACGGCGCGCATCGGGCCCCCGGCGATGATGCCGGTACCGGCCGGTGCCGCGCGCAACACCACGCGACCGGCGCCATGGCGCCCTTCGCTGTCGTGGTGCAGCGTCCGGGCGTCACGCAAGGGCACGCGGATCAGGCCGCGCTTTGCCGCCTCCGTCGCCTTGCGAATGGCCTCAGGCACCTCGCGGGCCTTGCCATGGCCGAAGCCGACGCGCCCCTTCTGATCACCGACGACGACCAGCGCGGCGAAGCCGAAGCGACGGCCGCCCTTGACCACCTTCGCGACGCGATTGATGTGCACCAGCTTGTCGGTGAACTCGCTATCGCGCTCGTCACGGTCCTTTTGCGGAAAGCGTGCCACGATGTCGTCCTTTCGAAACCTAGAAGTTGAGACCGCCTTCGCGGGCGGCATCTGCGAGCGCCTTCACGCGCCCATGATAGATATAGCCGCCGCGGTCGAAGACGACGTCCTTGACGCCCTTCTCCAGCGCGCGTTGCGCCAGCAGCTTGCCGACCTCGGTGGCGGCCGTCTTGTCGGCCCCGGTCTTGAGCCGCCCCTTGAGATCCTTCTCGAGGGTCGACGCCGAAGCGATCGTCCGCCCGGCCACATCGTCGATGACCTGCGCGTAGATGTGCTTCGACGAGCGATGCACGCTGAGGCGCGGCCGCCCGGCGCCGTTGCGCCGGAGGATGCGACGCACGCGCATCTTGCGGCGATCGAAGTTCTGGTCTTGCCTGGACATAGCGGGTCCTACTTCTTCTTGCCTTCCTTGCGGAAGATGTATTCGCCCTGGTAGCGCACGCCCTTGCCCTGGAAGGGCTCCGGCGGCCGATATCCGCGGATCTCGGCAGCCACCTGGCCGACGAGTTGCTTGTCGATGCCGCTGACGATGATCTCGGTCGGCTTCGTGACCTTCACCTCGATGCCCTGCGGAATCGGGTGCACGACCTCGTGGCTGAAACCGAGCTGCAGCTGCAGGTCCTTGCCCTTCATCGCGGCGCGATAGCCGACGCCGTGGATCTCGAGCGTCTCGCTGTAGCCGTTCGTGACACCGACGACGAGGTTGGACACGAGCGTTCTGCTCATACCCCACATCGAGCGCGCCCGCTTGGTCTCGTCGCGAGGGGCCACGTTGATGCCCTGCTCGGACTTCTCCACCTTGATCTCGTTCGGCAGCACGAGCGCCAGCTCACCCTTCGGGCCTTTGACCTTCAGGGACTGGCCTTCGATGGTCGCCTGGACGCCACCCGGAACCGGGACCGGCTTCTTACCGATGCGCGACATTGCTCATCACATCCTTCTCAGTTCACGTCTTCCGGACCAGGCCTAGAACACGCTGCACAAGACCTCGCCGCCGACGTTCTCGTCGCGTGCACGGCTGTCCGACATCACACCTTTTGGGGTCGACAGGATCGAGACGCCGAGGCCATTGGCGACCGTGGGCAGATCCTTGACCGGGGTGTAGACACGCCGGCCGGGCTTCGACACGCGCTTGATGTTACGAATAGCCGGCTGGCCATTGTAGTACTTGAGCTCGATCTCGAGCTCGGGCTGGCCGTCCTTGTGCTCGACGCGCACGTAGCCGCGGATATAACCTTCCTCGGCGAGCACATCCAGGACGCGGGCACGCAGCGCCGAGGCCGGCGAGTTGACCTTCGGACGACGCCGCATCTGCGCATTGCGAATGCGTGTCAGCAAATCGCCGAGGGGATCTGAAACCGCCATTTGTGGCTCCTCCCTTACCAGCTCGACTTGACCATGCCGGGGATCAACCCCTGCGAGGCAAGCTCGCGAAGCTGGTTCCGGCACATCTTGACCTTGCGGTAGAAGGCCCGGGAACGACCGGTCAGCTCGCAACGATTACGAATACGCGTCGGCGACGAGTTGCGGGGCAGCTCGGCCAAGCGCATGCGTGCCTGGAAGCGCACCTCCGCCGGACGGCTCGTGTCCTCGGCGATCGCCTTGAGGCGCGCGCGCTTGTCCGCGTACTGCTTGGACAGCCGGCGGCGGCGGGCGTTCTTCTCCATGGCACTCTTCTTTGCCATTCAGTCCTCCAATGCCCAGGGCGCGGGCGTGCCCTAGTTGCGGAACGGGAAATTGAAGGCGCGCAACAGCTCACGCGCCTCGTCGTCTGTACCGGCCGAGGTGCAGACGATGATGTCGAGCCCCCAGATCTGGTCGACCTTGTCGTAGTCGATCTCGGGGAACACGATGTGCTCCTTGAGACCCATGGAGAAATTGCCCCGGCCGTCGAAGCTCTTCGCGTTGAGACCACGGAAGTCCTTCACGCGCGGCAGGGCGATGGTCACCAGACGGTCGACGAACTCGTACATGCGGTCACCGCGCAGCGTCACCTTGGCACCAATCGGCATGCCCTCGCGCAGCTTGAAGGTGGCGATCGACTTACGCGCCCGTGTCACCACGGGCCGCTGGCCGCTGAGCAGCGCCAGATCGGACGCCGCCGCATCGACCTTCTTGCGGTCGTTGACGGCCTCGCCGACGCCCATGTTGACCACGATCTTCTCGAGGCGGGGCACCTGCATCGGGTTCTTGTAGGCGTACTTCTCCGTCATAGCCTTGCGCACGACGTCCTCGTAGAGACGCTTCATGCGCGGCTTGTAGTCGCCCTTCGGCGCCCGCGGCTTGGCCGGCTTGGCCTCGGCCGTCTTGGCGCTCTTGGCTTCCTTGCCGCTCTTCTTGCCGGCGGGGGCCTGCCCCTTGGCCGGCTTCTGCGGCGCGCTCTCCTTGGCCATGCCTCTACTTCTCCGTGATCACTTCGCCGGAGCGCTTGGCAAAGCGCACCTTGCGGCCGTCCTCGAGAATCTTGAAGCCCACGCGCGTCGGCTTGCCGTCACGCGGATCCTCGAGGGCGAGGTTTGAAATCTGGATCGGCGCCTCTTTCGAGATGATGCCGCCCTCGACCTGCGGCGTCTGACGCTGATGGCGGCGCACGACGTTGACGCCGCGCACGATGGCCTTGTTCTCTTTCGGCAGCACGCGCATGACCTCGCCATGCTTGCCCTTGTCGCGGCCGGCGAGGACGATGACGTGATCGCCCTTCTTGATCTTCAGGCTCGCCATCTAGAGGACCTCCGGAGCCAGAGAAACGATCTTCATGTGGTTCTTGGCCCTGAGTTCGCGCGTGACCGGTCCGAAAATGCGGGTGCCGACCGGCTCGCCCTGGTTGTTGATGAGCACCGCCGCATTGCGGTCGAAGCGGATCAGGCTGCCGTCCGGACGCCGCACGCCCTTGGCGGTGCGCACGACCACCGCCTTCATGACCTCGCCCTTCTTCACGCGACCGCGCGGGATCGCCTCCTGCACGGCCACCACGATGGTGTCACCGATCGAGGCGTACTTGCGCTTCGAGCCGCCCAGCACCTTGATGCACTGCACACGGCGTGCACCCGAGTTGTCGGCGACATCGAGATTGGTTTCCATCTGGATCATCGCGCTTCGTCCTTTCCTGCTCCGCAGCCGTCCCGGAATATCGCCCCGGCGGCACTGCGGCCTTCGTCTCGTCCCGCTGTCGTCCTGCCCGCTGCTGCCCGGAAGCGACCGTGGCCGCCTACGCGCCGCGCGGCTAGGCCGACTGCTTGCCCTTTTCGCTCAGCACGACCCACCTCTTGTTCTTCGAGATCGGGCGGC
Organism: Hyphomicrobiaceae bacterium; assembly: GCA_041397725.1. GTDB lineage: Bacteria > Pseudomonadota > Alphaproteobacteria > Rhizobiales > Hyphomicrobiaceae > JAGRKR01. Next base: position 661,683 of record JAWKVZ010000001.1, read on the forward strand.
TTTCCTGGATGGCGACACGATCGCCGATCTTGTGCGCGTTGGCCTCGTCGTGAGCGTGGTACTTCTTCGAGCGCCTGACGGTCTTCTTGAACAGCGGATGCGTGTAGCGGCGCTCGACCTCGACCACGACGGTCTTGTCGTTCTTGTCCGACACCACCACACCCATGAGAATGCGTTTCGGCATGGCGATCTCCTCAGGCCTCTTGTCCGACGCCGCGCTTGACGCGGGCGAATGTCTGAATGCGTGCGATGTCGCGTCGAACCTGACGGACCCGCGAAGTGTTCTCGAGCTGCCCGGAAGCCTTCTGGAAGCGCAGGTTGAACTGCTCCTTCTTCAGCTTGATGAGCTCCTCGTCGAGCTGATCGAGGGACTTGTCCCTGAGATCGCTGGCTTTCATCTGCGTCCTCCAGGCGCGCCCTCAGGCGACGCTCATTCTTCCGCTCAGTTGATCCGCATCACGAAGCGCGTGCGGATCGGCAGCTTGGCTGCTCCGAGTTGCAGCGCCTCGCGGGCAATGGTCTCGGTCACACCGTCGATCTCGAACATGATGCGACCCGGCTTCACGCGCGCCGCCCAGAACTCCGGCGAACCCTTGCCCGAGCCCATGCGGACTTCGGTCGGCTTCTTGGAGACCGGCACGTCTGGGAAAATGCGGATCCACACGCGCCCGGCGCGCTTCATGTGGCGCGTGATGGCCCGCCGCGCCGCCTCGATCTGGCGCGCGGTCAGACGCTCCGGTTCCATGGCCTTGAGACCATATGCGCCGAAGGCCAGAGTGGTGCCACCCTTGGCGTTGCCATGGATGCGCCCCTTGTGGGCCTTGCGATACTTCGTACGTTTCGGTTGCAGCATCGGTGTTCACTCTCGGATTGTGCCAGCGACCTCAGGCCGAAGGGCCGTCGCTGCGGCGCGGACGCGAGCCGCTGCCGGGTTGCTGCTCCATGGCGCGGCGCTCCGACGCCATCGGATCGTGCTCCAGGATCTCACCCTTGAAGATCCAGACCTTGATGCCGATGATGCCGTAGGCCGTGCGCGCAACGGCATAGCCGTAGTCGATATCCGCGCGCAGCGTGTGCAGCGGCACGCGCCCCTCGCGATACCACTCCATGCGGGCGATCTCCGCGCCGCCGAGGCGACCCGAGCAGGTGATGCGGATGCCGCCGGCGCCGAGCTTGAGGGCCGACTGCACCGAGCGCTTCATGGCGCGACGGAAGGCGATGCGCCGCTCGAGCTGCTGGGCGATGTTCTCCGCGACCAGCGTCGCGTCGATCTCGGCGTTGCGGATCTCGACGATGTTGAGGTGCACCTCGGAGTCGGTGAACTTCGTCAGGGCGCTGCGCAGCTTCTCGATGTCCGCGCCCTTCTTGCCGATCAGCACACCCGGGCGGGCCGTATGCACGGTGACGCGGCACTTCTTGTGCGGGCGCTCGATCACCACCTTCGAGATGCCGGCCTGGCGGCGCATCTTCAGAATGTGCTCGCGGATATGCATGTCCTCGTGCAACAGCTTGCCGTACTCGCCACGCGCGGCGAACCAGCGGCTGTCCCACGTGCGGTTCACGCCGACGCGCAAACCGACTGGATTGATTTTCTGGCCCATCAGCCGGCTTCCTTCTCTTGCGCGGCAGGCTGCACCTGCTTGACGACCACCGTGATCTGCGAGAACGGCTTCATGATCGGGCTCATGCGACCGCGACCGCGAGCATGCCAGCGGCGCATCACCATGTTCTTGCCGACGTAGGCCTCGGAGACGACGAGATCGTTGACGTCGAGGTCGTGGTTGTTCTCGGCGTTGGCGACCGCGGACATCAGCACCTTCTTGACGTCCTTGGCGATGCGCTTGTTCGAGAAGGTCAGATCGGCGAGCGCACGGTCGACCTTCTTGCCGCGGATGAGCTGAGCCACGAGGTTCAGCTTCTGCGGGCTCACACGCAGATTCCGGGCCACGGCCATGGCCTCGGTCTCGGCGAGCGTGCGCGGGCGTTTCGGCTTGCCCATGGCTAGCTCCTCTTTGCCTTCTTGTCGCTGGCCGAGTGGCCGTGGAACGTGCGGGTCGGCGAGAACTCGCCGAACTTGTGACCAATCATGTCCTCGGTCACATTGACCGGGACGTGCTTGTGGCCGTTGTAGACGCCGAACGTCAGACCGACGAACTGCGGCAGGATCGTCGAGCGGCGGGCCCAGATCTTGATGATCTCGTTGCGGCCGGAGGCGCGCACCTTTTCGGCCTTCTTCAAGAGGTAGCCGTCGACGAACGGACCCTTCCAGACTGAGCGTGACACGGGCTCGTGCTCCTTCTCGACTACTTCTTCTTCAGGTGACGGCTACGCACGATGTACTTCTGCGTAGCCTTGTTCTTGCGGGTGCGGGAGCCCTTGGTGAACTTGCCCCACGGCGTGACCGGATGCCGGCCACCCTTGGTGCGTCCCTCGCCACCGCCGTGCGGATGGTCGATCGGGTTCATGGCGGTGCCGCGAACAGTCGGGCGGACACCCTTCCAGCGCGTGCGCCCGGCCTTACCCGTCGAAATGTTGCCGTGGTCGGGGTTCGACACCGCGCCGACCGTCGCCATGCACTCGGCCCGCACACGGCGCGTCTCGCCGGAGTTGAGGCGGATGACCGCGTAGCCGGCATCGCGGCCGACGAGCTGCACATAGGCGCCTGCCGAGCGGGCCATCTGCCCACCCTTGCCGGCCTTCATTTCCACGTTGTGGACGATCGTCCCGATCGGCATGGAGGCCAGCGGCATGGCGTTGCCCGGCTTCACGTCGACCTTGTCGCCGGACATCACGGTGTCGCCGACGGCCAGCCGCTGCGGCGCCAGGATGTAGGACTGCTCGCCATCCTCGTAACGGATGAGCGCGATGAAGGCCGTACGGTTGGGATCGTACTCGAGCCGCTCGACCGTCGCCGGCACGTCGTGCTTGCGACGGCGGAAATCGACGTGGCGGTACGTCTGCTTGTGCCCGCCGCCGATATGACGCGTGGTGATGCGGCCGAAATTGTTGCGACCGCCGCTCTTGCGCTTACCCTCGGTCAGGGCCTTGACGGGCTTGCCCTTCCACAGGTGGCTGCGATCCACCTGGACCAGCTGGCGCAGGCCCGGTGTCATCGGCCGATATGTCTTCAGTGCCATGGGTCTGCCTATCAGATCCGTTTACGTGCTTCGCTATCGTTCCGGCGCCGTGCCGGGATGATGATCAAAGCCCCGTGGTTACGTCGATGGTGTGCCCCTCCTCGAGGGTCACGATGGCCTTCTTGACGTCACCCTGCAGGCCCTTGCGACCGCGGAACACCTTCGTCTTGCCTTTACGGACGAGCGTGTTGACCGCCTTCACCTTGACGTTGAAGAGCGACTCGACGGCGGCCTTGATCTCCGGCTTGGAGGCCTTCGGCGCCACGCGAAAGATGACCTGGTTGACCTCCGAGACCTGTGTGGCCTTCTCGGTGATCACCGGCGAGAGGATGATGTCGTAGTGCGCGAGCTTGTTCATGCCGTCACCTTTGCTGCAGGCTTGGCCTGCGGCTTGAAGCGAGCCTCCAGCGCCTCGACTGCCGCGCGCGTCAGCACGAGCTTCCGGCAGCGCAGGACGTCGTAGACGTTGATGCCCTCGACCGGCAGAAGGTCGATGTGCGGGATATTGCGCGCAGCCAGCACGAAGCCGCGATCGAGTTGCGTGCCGTCGATGATCAGCGCCGAGGACAGGCCGAGCTTCTCGAGCTGCTTGCGCAGCGCGCTGGTCTTGACGTCCTTCGCCTCGGCCTTGTCGAGCACGATCAGCTCGGCGGCCTTGAGCTTGGCCGACAGGGCATGACGCAGCGCCAGCGCCCGCACCTTCTTCGGCAGCGCGATGGCATGGCTGCGCGGCTTCGGGCCGAACGCCTTGCCGCCGCCGCGGAACTGCGGCACCGACTTGTCACCGTGACGGGCACGGCCGGTGCCCTTCTGCTTGTACATCTTCTTGCCGGTCGTATTGACCTCGGAACGGTCCTGCGCGTGATGCGTTCCGGCCTGCCGCTTGGCGAGCTGGTAGCGCACCATGCGGTGCAGGATGTCCGACCTCGGCTCGAGGCCGAAGATGTCGTCGGAGAGCTCGAGCTCGCCGGCCTTGGTGGCCTCGAGCGTGGTGATCTCGGCCTTCATCACGCCTTCTCCTTGCTCTCTGTCGCGATGTCCGCGCCGGTCGGCTTGCGGAAGGCGCCCGGACGCGGGGCGTCCTGCGGCAGGTTGCGCTTAATGGCGTCGCGCACCAGCACCCAGCCGCCCTTGTTCCCAGGCACGGCGCCACGCACGAGAACCAGACCGCGGTCGACGTCCGTGCCGACGACTTCCAGGTTCTGCGTGGTTACGCGCACAGCGCCCATGTGACCGGCCATCTTCTTGCCCTTGAAGACCTTGCCGGGATCCTGGCGCTGACCCGTCGAGCCGTGGCTGCGATGGCTGATCGAGACGCCGTGCGTCGCGCGCAGGCCGCCGAAGTTCCAGCGCTTCATGGCGCCCTGGAACCCCTTGCCCTGGTTGGTGGCCGTGACGTCCACCCGCTGGCCCTTCACGAAGTGGTCGGCCGTGATCTCCGCGCCGACCTCGATCATGTTGTCGGGGCTGACACGGAACTCGGCGATCCGCCGCTTCGGCTCCACCTTGGCGATCGCGAAGTTGCCGCGATCGGCCTTGGTCAGCCGCGACACCTTCCGGGTGCCGCTGCCGAGCTGCAGCGCCGTGTAACCGTTCTTCTCGTCTGTTCGGTGCGCGAGCACCTGGCACTTCTCGAGCTTGAGCACCGTGACGGGGATATGCTCTCCCGCCTCGGTGAATACCCGGGTCATGCCCACCTTCTGCGCAATGACACCTGACCGCATCGGTGTTTCCTTGTCTCCTGGCCGGACCCTGTGGGCCGGCCTCCTCGGCCAATGCTCTCGTGCCGCCTCGGGCGGCAGCCGCTTCGGCCTTTAAAGCTTGATCTCCACGTCGACGCCCGCCGCAAGGTCGAGCTTCATCAGCGCATCGACCGTCTGGGGCGTCGGGTCCACGATGTCGAGCACCCGCTTGTGCGTGCGGATCTCGAACTGCTCGCGGCTCTTCTTGTCGATATGCGGCGAACGGTTGACGCAGAACTTCTCGATACGCGTGGGCAGCGGAATGGGCCCCCGCACCTCGGCGCCCGTACGCTTGGCCGTATTGACGATCTCGCGCGTCGAAGCATCGAGGATGCGATGATCGAAGGCCTTCAGCCTGATGCGGATATTTTGACTTTGCATGGTTCCGTGCTCACGTAACGAAATGAAGAGCGCCCCCACGTTATCGCGGGGGCGCAGGGCCTTGTCTGGGCGCTACTCGATGATCGTCGCGACGACGCCGGCGCCGACCGTGCGGCCACCCTCGCGGATGGCGAAGCGCAGCGTCTCCTCCATCGCGATCGGCGTGATCAGCTCAACCGAGAAGCTCACCGTGTCGCCCGGCATGACCATCTCCGTACCCTCCGGAAGCGATACGACACCCGTAACGTCCGTCGTGCGGAAGTAGAACTGGGGACGGTAGTTCGTGAAGAACGGCGTGTGACGACCGCCCTCCTCCTTCGTCAGAATGTACGCCTCGGCCTTGAACTTCCTGTGCGGCTTGATCGAGCCCGGCTTGCACAGAACCTGACCGCGCTCCACGCCCTCGCGGTCCACCCCGCGCAGCAGGCAGCCCACGTTGTCGCCAGCCTCGCCCTGATCCAGAAGCTTGCGGAACATCTCGACGCCCGTGACCGTCGACTTCGTCGTGTCGCGGATACCCACGATCTCGATCTCTTCGCCGACCTTCACAACGCCGCGCTCAATCCGGCCCGTCACAACCGTGCCGCGCCCCGAAATCGAGAAAACGTCCTCGATCGGCATCAGGAAAGGCTGGTCCTTCGGACGGTCAGGCTGCGGAATGTAGCTGTCAACAGCCGCCATCAGCTCGAGGATCGCCTTCTTGCCGATGTCCGGGTTCTTGTCCTCCAAAGCGCAAAGAGCAGAGCCCTTGACGATCGGAATGTCGTCGCCAGGGAAGTCGTACGACGACAGAAGCTCGCGAACCTCCATCTCAACGAGGTCGATCAGCTCCGCGTCGTCGACCATGTCCACCTTGTTCATGAAAACAACAAGCGCGGGAACGCCCACCTGGCGCGCAAGAAGAATGTGCTCGCGCGTCTGAGGCATCGGGCCGTCCGCAGCAGACACAACCAGGATCGCGCCGTCCATCTGAGCCGCGCCCGTGATCATGTTCTTCACGTAGTCCGCATGACCCGGGCAGTCCACGTGCGCGTAATGGCGCTTCTCAGTCTCATACTCGACGTGCGCCGTCGAAATCGTGATCCCGCGCTCCCGCTCCTCGGGAGCCTTGTCGATCTGATCGTACGCCGTGAACGTCGCGCCGCCCGTCTCCGCCAAGACCTTCGTGATCGCCGCCGTCAAGGACGTCTTGCCGTGATCAACGTGCCCGATCGTGCCAATGTTGCAGTGCGGCTTCGTCCGCTCGAATTTCGCCTTCGCCATGTTGAGGCACTCCTCGATCTTGTTTCTTCGTCAACTCGTCTCGTCGGTCTGTCGGGCAGGTCAGGCGTACTTCGCCTTGACCTCCTCGGCGACCGCCCGCGGCACCTCGGCGTAGTGCGCGAACTGCATGGTGTAGGACGCCCGCCCCTGGCTCTGCGAGCGAAGCTGGCTCACGTAGCCGAACATGTTGGCGAGCGGGACGTGCGCCCGGATCACCGTGGCGTTGCCACGCATCTCCTGGTTGCGCACCTGGCCGCGCCGGCTGTTCAGGTCGCCGATGACGTTGCCGACGAAATCGCCGGGCGTCACAACCTCGACGTCCATGATCGGCTCGAGCAGCTTGAGACCGGCCTTCTGCGCACCCTCCTTGAAGGCGGCACGCGACGCGATCTCGAAGGCGATCGCGCTCGAATCGACCTCGTGGTAGGCGCCGTCGATCAGCGTCACCTTGATGTCAACCATCGGGAATCCGATGAGCACGCCAGCATTGACGACACTGTCGATGCCCTTCTCCACGCCGGGGATGTACTCCTTCGGCACGGAGCCGCCGACGATCTTGGACTCGAAGTCGTTGCCGCCGCCGGTCTCGTTCGGCTCGATCACGAGCTTCACGCGGGCGAACTGGCCGGTGCCGCCGGTCTGCTTCTTGTGCGTGTAGTCGATCTCGGCCCGCCGCGACACCGTCTCGCGATACGCCACCTGCGGCGCACCGACGTTGGCGTCGACCTTGTAGGTGCGGCGGAGGATGTCGACCTTGATGTCGAGGTGGAGCTCGCCCATGCCCTTGAGGATGGTCTGACCGGATTCCGCGTCCGTGCCGACACGGAACGACGGGTCCTCGACCGCCATCTTGTGCAGCGCCAGCGCCATCTTCTCCTGGTCGGCCTTGGTCTTCGGCTCGATCGACATCTCGATGACGGGATCGGGGAAGTCCATCTTCTCCAGCAGCACCGGGCGATTGGGATCGCACAGCGTCTCGCCGGTACGGGTGTCCTTGAGACCGACGAGCGCCAGGATGTCGCCCGCGTGCGCCTCCTTGATCTCCTCGCGATTGTTGGCATGCATGAGCAGCATCCGGCCGGCACGCTCGCGCTTGTCGCGCGTCGAGTTGAGCAGCGCCGAGCCGCTGGTCAGCGTGCCCGAGTAGATCCGGCTGAAGGTGATCGTGCCGACGAAAGGATCGTCCATGATCTTGAATGCGAGCAGCGACAGCGGTGCATCGTCCGTCGGCTCGCGCAGAACCTCCTCGCCGGTCTTCAGGTCGGTGCCCGTGACGGCACCGCGATCGGCCGGTGACGGCAAATAGTCGACCACCGCGTCGAGCAGCGGCTGCACGCCCTTGTTCTTGAAGGCCGAGCCGCAGAACACCGGGTAGAAGGCGCCGGTGATGACCGCTTTGCGGATGAGGCGCTTCAGCGTGGCGATGTCGGGCTCGTTACCGTCGAGATAGGCCGCCATGACGTCGTCGTCGAGCTCGACGGCCGCTTCGATCAGCGCCGCGCGATACTCCTGGGCCTTCTCGAGCAGATCGGCCGGGACTTCCTCGACGTGGAACGTGGCGCCGAGGCTCTCGTCGTTCCAAACGATCGCCTTCATCTCCAGCAGGTCGACGACGCCGCGGAAATCGGCCTCGATGCCGATCGGCAGCTGCAGCGGCACGGGCCGCGCGCCGAGCTTGTCGACGATGTCGGCGACGCACTGGTAGAAGTCGGCGCCGATCTTGTCCATCTTGTTGGCGAAGATGATGCGGGGCACGCCGTACTTGTCGCCCTGACGCCAGACCGTCTCGGTCTGCGGCTCGACACCCTGGTTGCCGTCGAGCACGCACACGGCGCCGTCGAGGACGCGAAGGCTGCGCTCGACCTCGATCGTGAAGTCCACGTGGCCTGGCGTGTCGATGATGTTGAGGCGCTTGCCGTTCCAGAAGCACGTCGTGGCCGCGGACGTGATGGTGATGCCGCGCTCCTGCTCCTGCTCCATCCAATCCATGGTCGCAGCGCCGTCGTGCACCTCACCGATCTTGTAGCTCTTGCCGGTGTAATAGAGGATGCGCTCGGTCGTCGTCGTCTTGCCCGCATCGATGTGGGCCATGATGCCGAAGTTGCGATAATCGCTGAGGGCGGTATTGCGTGCCATCTTGAGTGCCTCGTTCTGGCCGTTACCAGCGATAATGCGAGAAGGCGCGGTTGGCTTCGGCCATCTTGTGCGTGTCTTCACGCTTCTTGACGGCCGTACCGCGATTGTTGGCGGCGTCCATGAGCTCGCCGGACAGCCTCTCGACCATCGTGTTCTCGTTGCGCGAGCGGGCTGCCGAGATGATCCAGCGGATCGCCAGGGCCTGCCGGCGCTCGCTGCGCACCTCGACGGGAACCTGGTAGGTGGCGCCGCCGACGCGGCGTGAACGCACCTCGACGGCCGGCATGACGTTGTCGAGCGCCTGCCGGAACATCGCCAGCGGGTCGCTCTTGGCGCGCTGCTGCATGCGGTCCATGGCGCCGTAGACGATGCGCTCCGCGACCGACTTCTTGCCTTCCTTCATGATCGAATTCATGAACTTCGTCACGACGATATCACCGAACTTCGGGTCCGGATTGATCTCGCGCTTTCTCTGCCTTGCGCCGACGCGACATGCCTGTCGTCCTTCAGAAACCTGCTCGGAGCCTTCGCGCCCCGACGTTGTTGCTCACCCGGCGAGCCGTCGAGGCCCTGCGGGAACCGATTGCCGGCCGACTACTTCGGCCGCTTGGCGCCGTACTTCGACCGGCGCTGACGACGGTTGGCGACGCCCTGGGTGTCGAAGGTGCCGCGGATGATGTGGTAGCGCACACCCGGAAGATCCTTGACGCGACCGCCACGGATGAGCACCACGGAGTGCTCCTGCAGGTTGTGGCCTTCGCCCGGGATGTAGCTCGTCACCTCGAAGCCGTTGGTGAGCCTGACGCGCGCCACTTTACGCAGCGCCGAGTTCGGCTTCTTCGGCGTCGTCGTATAGACGCGGGTGCACACGCCACGCTTCTGCGGGCAGGCCTCCATCGCCGGAACCTTATTCCGCTTCGCCTTGCTTTCGCGCGGCTTGCGAATGAGCTGTTGTATGGTCGGCATTCGCCTCGTCCAATCGCCTACAGATCTTCTCTCGCCCGATCAGCGGCCGCACCCACATCGGAGATCCGATGGTGCAACAGGCCGTGACCCCGTCCGACCACCCCGCGGAGCATATTTGCCCGCACAATGGCCCATAAAGCATCGAGCGCAACGATCGCCATGGCCCTCGAGCCTTAGCGCCGCGCGCCCCTTTCCAGAGGATCGCCACCAAGCGTTGGTGGAGATCATGAACCGGTCATGTCGTCCGCTGTCGAGCGGCAGCGTTTAGGCAATGCACCGGAGAAGCCCTCCGGAAGCGTCAAAGGCCTACTGCCTGCCGCGTGATGGCGCGAAACATACGCAAGCCCATGTGTCTGGTCAACACCAATCCGCTCGAAACCTGCAACTCGTGTCCCAATTCGACCGTTTGCCGCAGCAGATGGGCGCGTCTCCAAGCAAAAAGGGCCCGATCGTCGAGCGATCAGACCCTTTTGATCATGCGCAGCTCGCACGGGCGGCATCGCCACCCGCGCCTTCCGGCCCCGCCTCAGCGGCGATAGCCGATGAACTCGGAGAACGATTTGACGACGGTCTTCCACCAGTCCCAGGTGTCATCCGCATTCCGCCGCGTGACGCCACCGAACAGATTGACGTTCATCGTGATCACCGGATCGCCGTCGGTATCGAGATAGGCCTTGCCGAAGCGGTACTTGCGGTTCCACTCGTTGATCTTATCGACCGTCATCCCGCGGATGCCGGAGAACGATGCGGCGAACTGGATGTTCTTGCAGTTGGCGCCGTTCTGGCAGCCATAGAAGTAGACCCCGTACTTGAGCCCCTCCATACGGCCGGTGATCATCGGCATGCCGCTGCGCGTGCGGTCCTTCTGCGCCGAGCCATAGCCGCGCGCCACCGTGACGAGTTCGTCGAGCATCGTCGCGTCGATGATGCTGCCTGGAGGCCCGGACCGCGTCGGAGGCCGCTGAACGCCATCGTCCCGGCTGCTGCGAGAGCGCACGTCGTCCTGTTGTGCGCTGGCCGGACCGGCGAGCAGCCCAGCCGCGAGCAGGGCAATCAAAAAGGAGCGCATGATCATTCTCTTCACCTTCGGATCGCGAGCATCATGAAAATCAGTAAATCATTCTAACGCTGAGGATTTGCCGGGGCAATGACAAGCCTTGTGGACATCCGGCCAGCACAGCCTTGTTCCCCCGTCTGTGCCGTCCCTGCCACACGCAGAATTGGCAAAAAACCCGCCGCCCAGCAAGGGGCGACGGGCTTTTTGCACGTCAGAAGAACCACCACGTGGTGGCTGGCGGACCTTGCTATTCCGCGGCTTCCTCGCCGCGCGAGCGTCGGCGCCTCTCGGGCCGATCGCCGCCGTTCTCGTCGATCTGCGCAGCATCGGCCACGCGGGCACGCTCCTTGAGGATCAGATCGTCGCGCTTCACGGCGATCTTGCGGATCCGTCGCAGCATGCCACCGGTTCCCGCTGGGATCAGGCGTCCGACGATGACGTTCTCCTTCAGCCCCTCGAGCGTGTCCGCCTTGCCGTTCACGGCGGCTTCCGTCAGCACGCGGGTCGTCTCCTGGAACGAAGCCGCGGAGATGAACGAACGCGTCTGCAGCGAGGCCTTGGTGATGCCGAGCAGCACGGGCTTGCCCGAGGCGGGCCGCTTTCCAGCCTTCTCGAGCACGACATTGGCCTCGTCGAGATCGACACGGTCCACTTGCTCGCCCTTGAGGAAGTCGCTGTCGCCGGCGTCCTCGATCTCCACCTTCTGCAGCATCTGGCGAACGATCACCTCGATGTGCTTGTCGTTGATGGTCACGCCCTGCAGGCGATAGACGTCCTGGATCTCGTCGATCAGGTAGGCGGCGAGTTCCTCGACGCCCTTGATGGCCAGGATGTCGTGCGGCGCCGGATGGCCGTCGTACACGAAATCGCCGCGCTCGATGCGGTCGCCGTGCTGCACGGACAGGCTCTTGCCGCGCGGGATCAGGTACTCGACCGGCGACATCGTCTCGTCGTCGGGCTTGATCGTGATCCGCTGCTTGTTCTTGTAGTCGCGGCCGAACTCGATCGTACCGGACGCCTCGGCGATGATGGCGTGGTCCTTCGGCTTGCGGGCCTCGAACAGCTCGGCAACGCGCGGCAGACCGCCGGTGATGTCACCGGAGCGGGCCGAGGCCGTGGGGATACGGGCCAGCACGTCGCCGGCCTTCACCTTGGCGCCCGGCTCGACGGAAAGCACCGCCTCCGTCGAGAGCAGGTAGCGAGCGTCGCCGCCACGCGCGAGCTTGATCGGCTTGCCCTTCGGCCCGTCCTTGATGACGACCGCCGGCTTCAGCTCTGCGCCGCGTGGCGAGGCGCGCCAGTCCATGATGACGCGCTGGCTCGTGCCCTTCACCTCGTCGGTCTGCTCGTTGACGGAGATGCCGTCCACGAGATCCTCGAAGTCGACCGCGCCGTCCACCTCGGTGAGGATCGGACGGGTATAGGGGTCCCATTGCGCCAGACGCGTGCCGCGCTTGACGGTGTCGCCCTCGTCGACATGGAGCCGTGCACCGTAGGTGATCTTGTGGGTCGCCAGCTCCTTGCCGCTCGCGTCCACGATGGCGATCGCCACGGTGCGGCCCATGGCCACGAGGCGGCCCTGGCTGTCCCGGACGACGTTGCGGTTCTTGATCTTGACCACACCGTTGAAGTTCGACTCGATGAACGACTGGTCGGCCACCTGCGCCGCGCCACCGATGTGGAACGTGCGCATGGTCAGCTGCGTGCCGGGCTCGCCGATCGACTGCGCGGCGATGACACCGACCGCCTCGCCGATGTTGACCGGCGTGCCGCGGGCGAGATCGCGCCCGTAGCACTTGGCACAGACGCCGACCTTCGACTCGCACGTCAGCACCGAGCGGATGCGGACCTCCTGAACCTGGCCCTGCTCGAGCGGATCGACGTGCTTCTCCTCGATCATCTCGCCCGCCGCCACGAGCACCGCGCCGGTGCTCGGGTTGCAGATGTCCTCGGCGGCGGTACGGCCGAGCACGCGGTTGGGCAGCGACACGATGACTTCACCCGCGTCGACCACCGCCTGCACGCTGATGCCGGCATCGGTGCCGCAGTCGTTCTCGTTGATGATGCAGTCCTGCGCCACGTCGACGAGGCGCCGCGTCAGATAGCCAGAGTTCGCGGTCTTCAGCGCCGTGTCGGCGAGGCCCTTGCGGGCGCCGTGGGTCGAGTTGAAGTACTCGAGAACCGAGAGCCCCTCCTTGAAGTTGGAGATGATCGGCGTCTCGATGATCTCACCCGACGGCTTGGTCATCAGGCCGCGCATGCCGGCGAGCTGCTTCATCTGGGCCGGCGAGCCACGGGCGCCGGAGTGCGCCATCATGTAGATGGAGTTGATCTGGCGCTCGCGCCCCGAGCCCTTGTCCACCTGGACGGCCGAGATGCGGTCCATCATCTCCTTGGCGACCTGATCGGTGCACTTCGACCAGGCATCGACGACCTTGTTGTACTTCTCGAGCTGCGTGATGAGGCCATCATTGAACTGCTGCTCGTACTCGCGCACGAGGTCGTGGGTGGCATCGACGAACTTGCCCTTGCTGTCCGGCACGACCATGTCGTCCTTGCCGAAGGAGATGCCGGCGCGGCAGGCGTGGAAGAAGCCGAGCCCCATGATCTTGTCGCAGAAGATCACAGTCTCCTTCTGGCCGCAGTTCCGGTAGACGGCGTCGATGAGGCCGGAGATGGCCTTCTTGGTCAGCAGCTGGTTGACGAGCGCGAACTTGACGCCCGGCTTCCTCGGCAGGAGCTCGCCGAGCAGCATGCGTCCCGGCGTCGTCTCGGCGACCTCGGTGCTCTCTTTGCCTTCATCGTCGACGTTGGTGACGCGGCCGCGCACCTTGGCATGGAGCGAGATGGCGCCAGCCTCGAGCGCGTGATGAAGCTCGGCGATGGAGCCGAGGATCATGCCCTCGCCGGGCTCCTTCTCACGCATCAGCGAGAGATAGTAGAGGCCGAGCACGATGTCCTGCGAAGGCACGATGATCGGCGAGCCGTTGGCCGGGTGCAGGATGTTGTTGGTCGACATCATGAGGACGCGCGCCTCGAGCTGGGCTTCCAGCGAAAGCGGCACGTGCACGGCCATCTGGTCGCCGTCGAAGTCGGCGTTGAAGGCGGCGCAGACCAGCGGGTGGAGCTGGATGGCCTTGCCCTCGATGAGCGTCGGCTCGAAGGCCTGGATGCCAAGGCGATGCAAGGTCGGTGCGCGGTTCAGCATCACCGGATGCTCGCGGATGACCTCGTCGAGCACGTCCCAGACTTCGCCCTTCTCCTTCTCGACGAGCTTCTTGGCCTGCTTCACCGTCGCCGCCTGGCCGAGCGCCTGGAGCCGGGCGTAGATGAACGGCTTGAACAGCTCGAGCGCCATCTTCTTCGGCAGGCCGCACTGGTGCAGCTTGAGCTCGGGACCCACGACGATCACCGAGCGGCCGGAGTAGTCCACGCGCTTGCCGAGCAGGTTCTGGCGGAAGCGACCCTGCTTGCCCTTGAGCATGTCGGCGAGCGACTTCAGCGGACGCTTGTTGGCACCCGTGATGACGCGGCCGCGCCGGCCGTTGTCGAACAGCGCGTCGACGGCCTCCTGCAGCATGCGCTTCTCGTTGCGGATGATGATGTCGGGAGCGCGCAGCTCCATCAGCCGCTTTAGACGGTTGTTGCGGTTGATGACGCGACGGTAGAGGTCGTTGAGGTCGGAGGTCGCGAAGCGGCCGCCGTCGAGCGGCACCAGCGGACGCAACTCGGGCGGGATGACGGGCACGACCGTCAGGATCATCCACTCCGGCTTGTTGCCCGACTCGATGAAAGCCTCGATGATCTTCAGGCGCTTGGCGAGCTTCTTCGGCTTGAGCTCGGTGGTGGCCTCCGCGATCTCGCGGCGCAGATCCTCGCTGATCTGCTGCAGGTCGAGCGCCATCAGCAGCTCGCGGATCGCCTCCGCGCCGATGCCGGCGGTGAAGCTGTCCTGGCCGAACTCGTCGAGCGCCTGGTTGTACTGCTCCTCGGTCAGGAGCTGCTTCTCACGGAACGTCGTGATGCCCGGCTCGATGACGATGTAGTTCTCGAAATAGAGGACGCGCTCGAGATCCTTGAGCGTCATGTCGAGCAGCAGGCCGATGCGCGAGGGCAGCGACTTGAGGAACCAGATGTGCGCCACCGGGGCGGCCAGCTCGATGTGGCCCATGCGCTCGCGGCGCACCTTGGTCAGCGTCACCTCGACGCCGCACTTTTCGCAGATCAGCCCCTTGTACTTCATGCGCTTGTACTTGCCGCACAAGCACTCGTAGTCCTTGATGGGGCCGAAGATGCGGGCGCAGAAGAGGCCGTCGCGCTCCGGCTTGAACGTCCTGTAGTTGATGGTCTCGGGCTTCTTGATCTCGCCGAACGACCACGAGTGGATGTCGTTGGGGCTGGCGATCGAAATCCGGATCTGATCGAACGCGGGGGCCTGCACCTGCGTCTTGAAAAGGTTCGCGACCTCTTGGTTCATCCGCTCTCTCCTTGTGTGCGACCGCTGCCGCGATCGCTCAAACTCGTCCGTCTGCCGCAGGCATCCAGGGCGCCGCCCTCATGCGGCGCGCCCGGTCAACCCGTGCGCGTTGCCAAATCGGCGCGCGCGGGCCGGGTATCGCCGCCCTACTCCGCCGCCGCCGGCGGCAGGCTCGGCCGCTCCGCCTCCGGCGTCTCGCCCTGCGGCTCGGCCGCCGGGGCATCGGCATTGATCAGCTCCACGTTGAGGCCGAGCGCGCGCATCTCCTTGACGAGCACGTTGAAGCTCTCGGGGATGCCGGCTTCGAAGGTGTCGTCGCCGCGCACGATGGCCTCGTAGACCTTGGTGCGACCCGCCACGTCGTCCGACTTCACCGTCAGCATCTCCTGCAGCGTGTAGGCGGCGCCGTAGGCTTCGAGCGCCCACACTTCCATCTCGCCGAAACGCTGGCCGCCGAACTGCGCCTTGCCGCCGAGTGGCTGCTGCGTGACCAGCGAGTACGGGCCGATCGAGCGGGCGTGGATCTTGTCGTCGACGAGATGGTGGAGCTTCAGCAGGTACTTGTAGCCGACGGTCACCTTACGATCGAAGGGCTCGCCGGTGCGTCCGTCGAAGAGCTGCACCTGGCCGGTGCTGTCGAAGCCGGCCATCTTCAGCATCTCGACGATGTCGCCCTCGCGGGCGCCGTCGAAGACCGGCGTCGCCACCGGCACGCCCGTCCGAAGCTTGTCGGCCATGCTGACGACGACGTCGGTGCCGAGACCGGAGATGCCCTTGTCGTCCTCGTAGATGCGCCCGAGGATCTCCTTGAGCGGCTTCACCTCCGCCGACGCCCGGTACGTCTCGAGCGCCTCGTCGACCATTCGGCCGAGGCCGCGGCAGGCCCAGCCCATGTGGGTCTCGAGGATCTGCCCGACGTTCATGCGGCTCGGCACGCCGAGCGGGTTCAGCACGACGTCGACCGGCGTGCCGTCCTCGAGGAACGGCATGTCCTCGGCCGGCAGGATCTTGGAGACCACACCCTTGTTGCCGTGGCGGCCGGCCATCTTGTCGCCGGGCTGGATCTTGCGCTTCACGGCCACGAAGACCTTGACCATCTTCATGACGCCAGGCGGCAGCTCGTCGCCGCGCTGGAGCTTGTCGACCTTGTCGACGAAGCGCCGCTCGAGGCCGCGCTTGGCATCCTCGTACTGACGCCGGATAGCCTCGACCTCGCCCATCGACTTCTCGCTGGTGAGCGCAATCTCCCACCACTGGCTGCGCGGGATGTCGTCGAGGATCTCCAGGGAGATCGTCGTGCCCTTGCGTGCGCCGCGCGGTCCCTTCGCAACCTCCTTGTCCATGAGCGTCTCCTTGAGACGGGCATAGACGTTGCGATCGAGGATCTGCAGCTCGTCGTCGCGGTCCTTGGCGAGGCGCTCGATCTCCTCGCGCTCGATCGCCATGGCGCGCTCGTCCTTCTCGACGCCGTGCCGGTTGAAGACGCGCACCTCGACGACGGTGCCAGCGACGCCCGGCGGCAGGCGCAACGAGGTGTCCCGCACGTCGGAGGCCTTCTCGCCGAAGATGGCGCGGAGCAGCTTCTCCTCCGGCGTCATCGGGCTCTCGCCCTTCGGCGTGATCTTGCCGACCAGGATGTCGCCCGGCTGCACTTCGGCACCGATGTAGACGATGCCCGCCTCGTCGAGGTTCTTGAGCGCCTCCTCCGAGACGTTCGGGATGTCGCGCGTGATCTCCTCGGGACCGAGCTTGGTGTCTCGGGCCATGACCTCGAATTCCTCGATGTGGATCGAGGTGAAGACGTCGTCGGAGACGACCCGCTCGGACAGCAGGATGGAGTCCTCGAAGTTGTAACCCATCCACGGCATGAACGCGACGAGCACGTTCTTGCCCAGCGCGAGGTCACCGAGGTCCGTCGAGGGACCGTCGGCGATGATGTCGCCGGCCCTGACACTGTCGCCCACGGTCACCAGCGGACGCTGGTTGATGCAGGTGTTCTGATTGGAGCGCTGGAACTTCCTGAGGCGATAAATGTCCACGCCCGGCTTCGACGGGTCGGTCTCCTCGGTCGCACGGATGACGATACGAGTTGCATCGACCTGATCGACGACGCCGGTGCGCCGGGCGGCGATCGCAGCGCCGGAATCGCGCGCCACGACCTCCTCCATGCCGGTGCCGACAAGCGGCGCCTCCGCCTTGATGAGCGGCACGGCCTGACGCTGCATGTTCGAGCCCATGAGCGCGCGGTTGGCGTCGTCGTTCTCGAGGAACGGGATCAGCGCCGCGGCGACGGACACGAGCTGCTTGGGTGAAACGTCGATGTAGTCGACGCGATCCGGCGAGACGAGCACGACATCGCCCTGATGCCGGCAGGTGATGAGGTCACCCGTCAGTCTTCCCTTGTCGTCCACATCCGCGTTCGCCTGGGCGACGTGGTGGCGCATCTCCTCCATGGCCGAGAGATACAGGACCTGGTCGGTGAGCTTGCCGTCCTTGACCTTGCGGTAGGGGCTCTCGATGAAGCCGTACTTGTTGACGCGCGCAAACGTCGCCAGCGAGTTGATGAGGCCGATGTTCGGACCTTCCGGCGTCTCGATCGGGCAGATGCGGCCATAGTGCGTCGGGTGCACGTCGCGCACCTCGAAGCCGGCGCGCTCGCGGGTCAGACCACCCGGGCCGAGCGCCGACAGGCGGCGCTTGTGGGTGATCTCGGAGAGCGGATTCGTCTGGTCCATGAACTGGCTGAGCTGCGATGAGCCGAAGAACTCGCGCACCGCGGCGGCAGCCGGCTTGGCGTTGATCAGGTCCTGCGGCATGACGGTCTCGATATCGACCGCGCTCATCCGCTCCTTGATCGCCCGCTCCATGCGCAGCAGACCGATGCGGTACTGGTTCTCCATGAGCTCGCCGACCGAGCGCACGCGCCGGTTGCCGAGATGATCGATGTCGTCGATCTCGCCCTTGCCGTCCCTGAGCGAGACGAGCGTCTTGATGACGGCAAGGATGTCCTCCGGGCGCAGCGTGCGCACGGTGTCCTCGGCCTTGAGGTCAAGACGCATGTTCATCTTGACGCGGCCGACAGCCGACAGATCATATCGCTCGGCATCGAAGAACAGGCCACGGAACAGGGCCTGCGCGGCCTCCGGCGTCGGCGGCTCGCCCGGGCGCATGACCCGGTAGATGTCCATCAGGGCTTCGTCCTGATTGGCATTCTTGTCGATGTTGAGCGTGTTGCGGATGAAGGCGCCGATCGAGACGTGATCGATGTCGAGGATCGGGAACTCGCTGACGCCGGCCTCGGACAGACGCTCGAGCAGCTTCGCGTCCAGCTCTTCGCCGGCCTCGCCGAAGATCTCGCCGGTGGCAAGGTTGACGATGTCCTCCGCGAGATAGCGACCGGACAGATCCTCGCTGCCGATCAGCACCTCCTTGAGGCCGCCCTGCGCCAGCTCGCGCGCCTGACGCGCCGTGATCTTCTCGCCGCCCTTGACCACGACCTCGCCCGTCTTGGCGTCGATCAGGTCGTTCTGGGGCTTCACGCCGCGCATACGCTCGGCTACGAACGGCAGTGTCCAGCCGCGCTTTCCGGCGCGAACCGGGATGGTGCCGTAGAAGGTCGCCAGGATCTCCTCGTCGTCGAGCCCAAGTCCATAGAGCAGCGTCGTGACGGGCAGCTTGCGCTTGCGGTCGATGCGCACGTAGACGATGTCCTTGGCATCGAACTCGAAGTCGAGCCAGGAGCCGCGATACGGGATGATGCGGGCGGCGAACAGCAGCTTGCCGGAGACGTGCGTGCGGCCACGGTCGTGGTCGAAGAACACGCCGGGCGAACGGTGCATCTGCGAGACGATGACTCGCTCTGTGCCGTTGATGATGAAGGTGCCGTTGGGCGTCATGAGCGGCATGTCGCCCATGTAGACGTCCTGCTCCTTCATGTCCTTGACGGAGCGCGAGCCTGTCTCCTCGTTGACGTCGAACACGATCAGCCGCAGCTTGACCTTGAGCGGCGCGGCATAGGTCATGTCGCGCTGCATGCACTCGTCGACATCGTATTTCGGCGGGTCGAAATCGTAGCGCACGAACTCGAGCGTGGCGCGGCCAGAGAAGTCCGACACCGGGAAGACCGACTTGAAGACGGCCTGCAGGCCATGCTCGGGGCGACCGCCCGTCGGCTCCTTGACCATCAGGAAGTCGTCGTAGGAGCTCTTCTGCACCTCGATGAGGTTCGGCATCTCCGCCGCCTCACGCAGCGAGCCGAACTTCCTTCTGATACGCTTGCGACCGGTAAAGGTGTCAGCCATCGTGCTCCTCGTCGCTCTCTTCTTGGTGCGCGGCACCTCGACCGTGCCGCACCTGCCGTGCACCGGCGCGCATTCGTCGCCTCGGCATCGGCTTCATCTCATGACCGCGTCCGCCGCCCTGCGGATGCCGTCGCTACCAGGCCAGCCCCGGTCCGCGCCCACGGACACCTCGGGCCGTCGTCCCCGGCTGCCGACCCTCTCGCGACGAGACGCAGCCCCGGGGCAGTCTCTCCACCTTGACGTGGAGAGCCGGGCCCGGCTTTGCCGCCGGACCCGGTCGTCGTGCTACTTCACCTCGACGGTCGCACCGGCGTCCTCGAGCTGCTTCTTGTACTTCTGAGCGTCGTCCTTGGAGACGGCCTCCTTCACGGCCTTGCCGCCGGCCTCGACGAGATCCTTCGCCTCCTTGAGGCCGAGCCCGGTGATGGCGCGGACCTCCTTGATGACGTTGATCTTCTTGTCACCGGCCGACTTGAGGATGACGGTGAACTCCGTCTGCTCCTCGACAACGGCGGCCGGAGCCGCCGCGGCAGCGACGGCAACGGGAGCAGCGGCGCTCACGCCCCACTTCTCCTCGAGCATCTTGGAGAGCTCCGCGGCCTCGAGGACCGTGAGAGCGGAAAGGTCGTCGACGATTTTCGCTAGATCAGCCATGTCTGCATTCCTTTGGTTCGAACCTGTCTCGATCGGCTAAAGTCGCATTGCGGGCCAACTCGGGCATCCGGCTATGCGGCCTCGCCCTGTTTGCTGCGCGCGGAAACGACCCGCGCGAGCTGGGCGCCGGGCTCGTTGAGCAGCCGGGCGATCTTGCTCGCTGGCGCCTGTACAAGGCCAATGAGCTTGCCCCGGAGCTCGTCGAGGGACGGCAGTTCCGCCAGCGATTTCACGCCATCGGCACCCAGTCTGGTCGCCCCCATCGCGCCGCCGAGGATCACGAGCTTGTCGTTCTCCTTGGCATACGTGACGGCAACCTTGGCGGCGGCGATCGGATCCTTCGAGTAGGCGAGGCACGTCGGCCCCTGGAAGAGATCGGCGATCGCAGCGACCTGGGTATCCTTGACGGCGAGCTTCGCCAGACGGTTCTTCGCCACCTTGACCTGCCCCCCCGCCTGCTTGACGCGGCGGCGGAACTCGGTCATCTGGCTAACCGTCATCCCGGCATAGTGGGCCACGACGACCACGCCTGTGTCCTTGAACACGTCGTGGAGCTCCGTGACGAGCTCACGTTTTGCGGCTCTGTCCACTTGCTCTCTCCAGTCTTACGCACGAAGCCGAAGCGTCGTGCGCGGGTTGCACCCTGCCGCCAAGAGACCCTGTGCACGTGGCACCGGCGCTTGGCGACGCTCGATACCCTGTCCTTCCGCACGTCCCTTGCGGGCGGCACGGCGCAGACCCAAGAGGTTCGAACCGACAGGTGGAACCTGCCTGCTCGTCTCCCGTCTCATGCAGGCCCCCGATCGCTCGAGGCTTAAGCCGCCGGGTCATCCCCGAACAGCACCAGCAGTCTCGGACAGGCATGGAGCCTCGGGGTCGCCCCTTCGGCTCCACAGGTTCCGGACACGTCCGGAACTGGCAGCGGACGCGGCACCCGGGGGCGCCTCGTCCGTATCTCGTTCAGTGCGTCAGCCGACGTGGCCGACGGTTTGCGGCTCGACCTTGACGCCGGGACCCATCGTCGAGCTCAGGGCGACCTTTTTCAGGTACGTGCCCTTGGCTCCGGCCGGCTTGGCCTTCACCACGGCATCCACGAACGCGCGGATGTTCTCGACCAGCGCCTGCTCGCCGAAGCTCGCCTTGCCGACGCCGCCATGAATGATGCCGGCCTTCTCGACGCGGAACTCCACGGCGCCGCCCTTGGCCGCCTTCACCGCATCGCCGACGTTCGGCGTCACGGTACCGACGCGGGGGTTCGGCATGAGGCCGCGCGGACCCAGCACCTTGCCGAGGCGGCCGACGAGGCCCATCATGTCCGGGCTGGCGATGCAGCGATCGAAGTTGATGACACCCTTCTGCACCTGCTCGACCAGGTCCTCCGCGCCCACGACATCGGCGCCGGCCTGCTTGGCCTCTTCCGCCTTGTCGCCGCGGGCGAACACGGCGACGCGAACCGAGCGGCCCGAACCGTGCGGGAGCTGACAGACGCCGCGGACCATCTGATCGGCGTGCTTGGGGTCGACGCCCAGATTGAGCGCAATCTCGACCGTCTCGTCGAACTTGGCCTTGGCGCGGGCCTTGACCAGCTTGACGGCTTCCTCGACCGCATAGAGCTTCTCGCGCTCGATGCCCTCGCGGGCGCTCTTCAGTCGCTTTCCGATACCCGACATGCGCCTACTCCACCACCTGCAGACCCATCGAGCGTGCAGAGCCTTCGATCGTACGCATGGCCTGCTCGACGTCGTCCGTGTTGAGGTCCTTGAGCTTCTCCGTGGCGATGGCGCGGATCTGCGCCTTGGTCACGGTGCCCGCGCTGGTGCGCCCCGGCTCCTTGGAGCCGCCATTGATCTTGGCGGCCTTCTTCAGGAAGAAGGAGGCAGGCGGCGTGCGCATCTCGAAGGTGAAGGAGCGGTCCGCGTAGACCGTGATCTTCACCGGGATCGGCATGCCCTTCTCGAGCTTTTCCGTCTTGGCGTTGAACGCCTTGCAGAACTCCATGATGTTGACGCCGCGCTGACCGAGAGCCGGTCCGATCGGCGGCGAGGGATTCGCAGCCCCGGCAGGGACCTGCAAATTGATGTACCCATCGATCTTCTTCGCCATTCGTTCCCCTGTAAGGTGTCGGGCAAGGCTTGCCCTGGGTTAGCGGTAATCGGGCGGCGAGGCCCTCCCGCAAGCTCATCGAGCCGTTCGAAGCCTCCGCTTCCAGGGCGGCCCGCCCCTGTTCTCGATGCGTCGATCCGGGCCGCGCCTCGAGACGGCGACCCGGCCGGCGCTAAAGTTTCTCGACCTGGGCGAACTCGAGCTCGACCGGCGTCTTGCGGCCGAAGATCGACACAGCCACCTTGAGGCGGGTGCGCTCCTCGTCCACTTCCTCGACGTCGCCCTGGAACGACGCGAACGGGCCATCGACCACCCGCACCTGCTCTCCCACCTCGAAGGTCACCGACGGCTTCGGCCGCTCGACGCCCTCCTTGACCTGATGGAGGATGCGCAGCGCCTCGTCCTCCGAGATCGGAATGGCCTTGTTGTCGGCGCCGAGGAAGCCGGTCACCTTCGGCGTATTCTTGATCAGGAGATAGGCCGCGTCGGTCATCTCCATCTTCACCAGCACGTAGCCGGGAAAGAACTTGCGCTCGGCCTGCACCTTGCGCCCGCGACGGACCTCGACGACCTCCTCCATCGGCACCAGCACCTCGTCGAACAGATGCTCGAGGCCCGCAGCCTTCGCACGCTCCTTGATCGCTTCCGCAACCTTGCGCTCGAAGTTGGAGTAGGCATGCACGATGTACCAGCGCTTGGCCATAGAACCCGTCTTCCTCGTTTCGGCTTGCGCCTCTCCCACCACGACGCCCATCAGCGAATACCGAGGACCCAAGGCAGGACCCACATCAGCACCTTGTCGACGATCCAGAAGAAGAGCGAGGCCAGTATGACGAGGATCAGCACCATGATGGTCATGGCCACGACCTCTTTACGGGTCGGCCACGTGACCTTCGAAACCTCCTGGCGCACCTCAGCAATGAACTGGACGGGATTAAACTTAGCCATCGACATCCTTTCCCGTGGCGCACCGCCATGGCTCAGAACGGCATCGTCGCAACGCGCACCGCTCTTCAGGTCTCGAGTTACCGCTTACCGAATCGAGTGGCAGGGGTGGAGGGTCTCGAACCCCCAACCTTCGGTTTTGGAGACCGACGCTCTAGCCAATTGAGCTACACCCCTACTCGCCCACGGCGGCCGGTCTCGTCAGCCGGTGGCCTAGCACGCAAGCCAGCTTCAATATCCGATCGCAGCGGCCTTGTCACGCACTTTACGCTTGACAAACGAATTTACATCCGGGGCCACGAGTCGCCCCAGCAACTTCAGTCCGGCGCCCGCGCCCCCACGTTATCGCGGGGGCGCAGGGCCTTGTCTGGGCGCTACTCGATGATCGTCGCGACGACGCCGGCGCCGACCGTGCGGCCACCCTCGCGGATGGCGAAGCGCAGCGTCTCCTCCATCGCGATCGGCGTGATCAGCTCAACCGAGAAGCTCACCGTGTCGCCCGGCATGACCATCTCCGTACCCTCCGGAAGCGATACGACACCCGTAACGTCCGTCGTGCGGAAGTAGAACTGGGGACGGTAGTTCGTGAAGAACGGCGTGTGACGACCGCCCTCCTCCTTCGTCAGAATGTACGCCTCGGCCTTGAACTTCCTGTGCGGCTTGATCGAGCCCGGCTTGCACAGAACCTGACCGCGCTCCACGCCCTCGCGGTCCACGCCGCGCAGCAGGCAGCCCACGTTGTCGCCAGCCTCGCCCTGATCCAGAAGCTTGCGGAACATCTCCACGCCCGTGACCGTCGACTTCGTCGTGTCGCGGATACCCACGATCTCGATCTCTTCGCCGACCTTCACAACGCCGCGCTCGATCCGGCCCGTCACAACCGTGCCGCGCCCCGAAATCGAGAAAACGTCCTCGATCGGCATCAGGAAAGCTGGTCCTTCGGACGGTCAGGCTGCGGAATGTAGCTGTCAACAGCCGCCATCAGCTCGAGGATCGCCTTCTTGCCGATGTCCGGGTTCTTGTCCTCCAAAGCGCAAAGAGCAGAGCCCTTGACGATCGGAATGTCGTCGCCAGGGAAGTCGTACGACGACAGAAGCTCCCGAACCTCCATCTCAACGAGGTCGATCAGCTCCGCGTCGTCGACCATGTCCACCTTGTTCATGAAAACAACAAGCGCGGGAACGCCCACCTGGCGCGCAAGAAGAATGTGCTCGCGCGTCTGAGGCATCGGGCCGTCCGCAGCAGACACAACCAGGATCGCGCCGTCCATCTGAGCCGCGCCCGTGATCATGTTCTTCACGTAGTCCGCATGACCCGGGCAGTCCACGTGCGCGTAATGGCGCTTCTCAGTCTCATACTCGACGTGCGCCGTCGAAATCGTGATCCCGCGCTCCCGCTCCTCGGGAGCCTTGTCGATCTGATCGTACGCCGTGAACGTCGCGCCGCCCGTCTCCGCCAAGACCTTCGTGATCGCCGCCGTCAAGGACGTCTTGCCGTGATCAACGTGCCCGATCGTGCCAATGTTGCAGTGCGGCTTCGTCCGCTCGAATTTCGCCTTCGCCATAGCCTGTCCCTGATGGTCAGTTGCGGTTGGCCCTGCCTCGTGGACCACGACACGGTGTGCCGTCGTCGACGGACTGAGGGGTAGAGCTCCGATTTCATGGAGCGGGTGAAGGGAATCGAACCCTCGTCATCAGCTTGGAAGGCTGTTGCTCTACCATTGAGCTACACCCGCAGTCTCTTACGCTTGTGCTGGTGGAGGGGGTTGGATTCGAACCAACGTAGGCGTAGCCAACGGATTTACAGTCCGTCCCCTTTAGCCACTCGGGCACCCCTCCGTCCGCGCCTGAATCGAGCGGCTTGCGCGCGCATCGGATCCGAGCTTCATCGAACAGCACAAACGAAATCGCCCCGCCGAAACCAGCAGGGCAATCATTGCCCGTTTATGATGACGACGCCCCTGGATGTCAACCTCAAAAGCGCGTACATCCCCGCAAGCGCGGCCCGGCGGCCGATGTGCCGCCCAGCGCCCCAACCTCGAGAGCGAGTCCATGTCCCGTCCGACGCCCCCAACCGCCCCCTCCGGCGCGCCCGCCCCGCGACGCGTCACGCCGCTGCCGGAAGGCCGGGTCCGCCTTTACGGCGTCCATCCGGTAGAGGCCGCCCTCGCCAATCCCGCCCGCATCGTGCACAGGCTGCTGCTGACCGAGAACGCCGCTCGCCGGCTCGCCAAGGTGCTGTCGGAGCGTGCCATCGCGCCAGAGCCCGCGCGCCCCAAGGATCTCGATCGCATGCTCGGCGCCGATACCGTGCATCAGGGCGCCTACCTCGAGACGGAGCCGCTGAACGAGCCGACGCTCGCCGAGGTCGCCCGCCTGACCACGCCCGGACGGCCGCTGATCGTGCTCGATCAGGTGACCGACCCCCACAACGTCGGTGCGATCCTGAGGACCGCCGCCGTGTTCGGTGCGAGTGGCCTGATCATGACGCGGCGCCACAGCCCACCCCTCGACGGCACGCTGGCGAAGGCCGCCTCCGGGGCGCTGGAGCTGGTACCGATCGCGCTCGTCGTCAATCTCTCCCGCGCGCTCGATGAATTGAAAGACATGGGCGTCAAAACCGTCGGTCTCGACGGCGAGGCCACGGCGCTCATCGAGGACGAGCCGAACGACCGTCCGACGGCGCTGATCCTCGGGGCCGAAGGACGCGGCCTGCGCCAGCTCACGAGGGAAACCGCCGACCGGCTGTGCCGCATCCGCACCAGCGGAGCTCTGTCGAGCCTCAACGTGTCGAATGCCGCGGCCGTCGCGCTGCACGTGCTGGCACGACCGCCAGCTTGAGCGCCTCGTCCTGCAGCACCGCGTGCCCGCGCGAGGGCGTGTCGTCGTCCGGCGACGCCTCGCGCCCGAGCATCATGATCGCGGCGCCCATGGACAGGGAGCCGAAGGTGATGGCGAAGCCGCCCGCCAGCAGCACGATGGCCGGAAGCGGCGATTCGCTCTCGATCAGCAGGGTCCGCAATCCCACGGCATTGGTCAGAATGAGCAGCGCGGCGATGGCCACGCCAAGACCGATGCCGAACGCGGCGTGCATGGCCAGAAAGCGGATGTGTGGGGGCAGGTCGCTCATGGCACCTCTCCGGTCCGCCATCGCGTGCATCGCTCCGCACGCAGAGGCAGCCGGCTCAGGCCGGCCGCCCAATGAGTGTAGCCGTCTCCGGCCCCGCGCGGAAGCCGCCGCGAGGCCGCAGCGGCGCGTCCGTCAATCGCAATAGGTCTTGCGCCAGCAGCGATAGTGGCCGCGGTTGCAGACCTCGTCACCGTAGCGGTTGATCCAGCAACGCGCTCCGACCCAGCCGCATTCCCGGGGGCCCTTGTAACAGGCGCCGGAGTAGCCTGGCGGGGGGCCGTAGCGCCGATCGTGCGCATACGCTCCGAGGATGCCGAGTGTGATCAGGCCCGCGGCGACACCGGCCGCAACACCGTTGCCCCGCCGGTGCGCCTCGGCCGGCTGGACGCTCGAGGCGACGATGCCGAGCAGCAGGGTCAGGATCATCAAGGGTCTGGCAATTTTCATGATCATGAGCGCTTTTCCTATGCGGCATGCCGAAACGCCGGCATGCCCAGATGCACACGGGAGTCCCTCAGGGCTGCGCGAGCCCGACATGAGCCGGCTCGGCGGCCGATTTGCACTGGCTACACGACGATTGTGGCACCAATGGCGCCGGACCGGACCGCCCGACGCCTTGGCCTAGAGTGCTCAGTAGTGCCAGAAATGATGGCGACGCGGATGGCAGCCATGCACGTGGTGGCGGCGATGCTTGCTGCGCCACTTCCGCGCCTGGCCCCAGGACGGCCCGTAGCGGTAGCAATGGCGGAAATTGTAGCGCTTGCGCCAGCCCTTGCGCACGACACGCAGCGGCCGCCAGTAGCTGGAGCCCCGGTAGGGATAGTAGCCCCGCGGGCTGTAGTAATAGGAGTAGGGGTCCACGTGGTACACGTGGCGATAGCGCGGATAATAGATCTTGTGATGCACGACCACGGGCGCGCGAGCCGCCGTCTCGCGGCAGCAGCCGCCGGCGCTGGCCGGCTCCGACGCCATGAGCAGGCCCGCGAAGAGCGCGGCCAGCCCGACGATAAGCCCCTTCAAGCGCATTGTACTCTCCTTGCAAAAAAGCATGAACTTTGACGCCATAATAGCCGCGGAACGTCTAACTTTGGTTTAACGATATCAGATCCTCGCCCCACGCCCCAGCGCCACCGCCGGCGGCGGCCAGCGCTTAAGCAAATTCTCACCGTATTCGGCTTGAATGGGCTCCGTGTCGTGTCGGACGGGGCCGCTTGCCTGCCCGGCGGCGGCGCCTCGTCGGCGCCAGGACGAATGTCAGCCGGAGTACCCGCGCGTGTTGCGTCTCCAACGTCGAACAATGCCGGAGCTCCGCCGCGCGGAGAGCTCCCGCCCCCCAGCGACAGCACCCCTCTCCGCTGTTCCGGACGGGTCGGCCGTCGCGGCGTCCGATTCGGCGCCGTTTCCGCACCTTCCTGCCAGTGTCCGCCGTCAGCTCGCCGAGCTCGAGACGGCGCGCGCGGCCGCCAATCCCGCACAGGAGAGCGCCACTGCCAAGCGCGAGGCTCACGGCCGGTCGGAGCTGACCGGCGCCTTCCTCGCCAGCCGACGCGCCATCGGCGCCACGTTCTTATTCAGCATGGTCATCAACGTGCTGATGCTCGCCGGCCCTCTCTTCATGCTGCAGGTCTATGACCGGGTCATGAGCTCGGGCAGTCTGCCGACCTTGATCGCCCTCTCGATCATCACCGCGACGGTCTACGTCTTCATCGGCATCCTCGAGCTCGTGCGCTCGCGCGTGCTGAGCCGCATCGCCGGCGACATCGACGCGCGGATTTCCGACCGCGTGCTCGAGGCCTCGCTACGCGCCGGCCTCGCCCAGGGCGGGGGCTCGGCCACGGCGCTGCGCGAACTCGACCACCTCCGCCAGTTCGTCGCCGGCCCAGCGCCGATGACCATCTTCGACGCGCCCTGGACACCCGTCTACATCGCCGTCATCGCCATGCTGCACTGGACCCTCGGAATGGCTGCCGCCGCCGGCGCCGTCGTGCTGCTCGCCATCGCCCTGTGGAGCGAGTTTTCGAGCCGACGGCCGCTCGCAGAGGCGACACGCGCCATGGGCCGGAGCCTGGAGCTCGCCGAAGTCGGCCACCGCAACGTCGAGGTGATCGCCTCGATGGGGATGCTCGAGGCCTTTCGCCGACGCTGGCAGCGTCTCAATGGCGAGGCCCTCGCCTGGCAGACGGTCGCCGCCGACCGGCTCGGCACCAGTGGCGCCGTCACCAAATCGCTCCGCCTCCTCATGCAATCCGGCATGCTGGCGCTCGGAGCCGTCCTGGCCCTGCAGAGCGAGATCAGCGCCGGCGCCATCGTCGCTGCCACCATCATCTTCGGCCGCGCGCTGGCACCCGTCGAAATGGCGGTCGGCAACTGGCGCGGCACCGTGCGCGCCCGCGCCGCCTACCGCAAGCTGGCCGCACTGCTCCATGCCATGCCGGAGCTCCCCGCCCGCACGGCCCTGCCGACCCCGAGCGGCCGCGTCAGCGTCGAGGCCCTGCGTGTGGCCGCGCCGCAGACACGCCAGCTCATTCTCTCCAACGTGAACTTCAAGCTGGAGCCCGGCCAGGTGCTCGGCGTCATCGGACCGAGCGCCTCAGGCAAGTCGACCCTTGCCCGTGTCATCGTCGGCCTCTGGCCAGCCCTGTCCGGCGCGGTTCGCCTCGACGGCGCCAAGCTCGATCAGTGGGGCAGCGACGCGCTTGGGCTGCACATCGGCTATCTCCCGCAAGGGGTGGAGCTGTTCGCCGGCAGCGTCCGGGAGAACATCGCCCGCTTCCGCGAGGATGCCAGCGACGAGGACGTCGTCGCCGCCGCCCGCATGGCGCATGCGCACGAGCTGGTGCTCGCCCTGCCCGACGGCTACGACACCGAGCTCGGCGCCTTCGCCAGCCACCTGTCCGCCGGCCAGCGGCAGCGCATCGCGCTCGCCCGGGCGCTGTTCGGCCGGCCGCCGCTGGTCGTGCTCGACGAGCCCAATTCCAATCTCGACCGTGCCGGCGACGAGGCCCTGACCGCCGCCATCGACGACATGCGCCGCCGCGGCCAAACAGTGGTCATCGTCTCCCACCGCATGCAGGCCCTCGCCTCGTGCGACCTGGTGTTGTTCCTGGATCGCGGTGTGCAACGCATTTTCGGACCTCGGCACGACGTGCTGCGCCAGCTCGGCGGCGGCGAGGCGGCCGGCAAACCGGTCTCGGGCGTCCCCGACGGCAGCGGAGCGAAGCCATGACCCCGAGCAGATCTCCAACCGATCGCTGGATCCGCACCGGCATGGTCATGGTCACGCTGCTCTTTGGCGCGCTGGCCGCCTCCACCCTGCTGGTTTCCTTGAGCGGCGGCGTCGTGGCTGGTGGCTCTGTGGCCGTCGAGCACAATCTGAGAATTCTCGCCCACCAGGACGGCGGCACGGTTGCAGCCGTGCTCGTGCGCAATGGCGACCACGTCGCCAAGGGCGACGTTCTCGTGCGCCTCGATCCGACCGCAGCCCGCGCGAACCTGGCGGCCACCATGGCACGCCTGATCGATGCCCAGATCCAGATCGCCCGCCTCGAGGCCGAGCGCGACAATGCACCTGATCTCGGAATGCCGGCCGAGGTGGCCGGGCCTGCCCGCACACAGACGGCAACCGTCAGGCTCTTCGCCGTACAGCGCCACCTCTTCATCGCCCGTCGCACGGCGCGTCTCGGCGAGGAGCTCATGCTGAAGGAGCGCGCCGGCCAACTCGAAGAGGAGATCCGTGGGCTCGAGGCCCAGCTTCGCTCCAAGGAGCGCGAGCGCGCCCTCAATCTGCGCGAACTGGAATCGGTGAAGGGCCTGTTCGAGAAGGGCCTCGCCCACCAGCAGCGCTTCCTCGGTCTCGAGCGCGAGCAGGCGCGACTGATCGGCGACGTCGGCAAGCTCACCAGCGACGTCTCCCGCATCAAGGGCCAGCTTTCCGAGGTCACGCTCAAGATCGCGCAGACGCGCAAGGAATTCACGCAGGCCGTACTCGACGAGCTCAGGAAAGCGCGCGCGCTCGCCGCCGAGCTCGAGGAGATGCGGGCCGCTCTCGAGGACAAGCTGCGGCGCATCGAGATCCGCGCGCCGCAGGCAGGCCGCGTGCACAACATGACCGTCAACGGCGAAGGCGCCGTGATCCCGCCGGCCGGCACCGTGTTGCAGATCGTCCCGGACGGCGATCGTCTCGTGGTCGAGGCGCGACTGGCACCCGGCGACATCGACAAGGTGCGCGCCGGCCAGAGAACGGTGGTGCGCTTCAGCCAGCTCGACGCCCGCTGGACGCCCCGTCTGGAAGGCACGGTGCTGAAGGTCTCGCCGGCCCAGCTCGCCGACGCCAACGGCAAGCCCTACTTCAGCGCCCAGGTTGCCATCTCCCAGCGCGAGCTCACCCGTCTCGGCAAGGGCTACGCCCTGCTGCCCGGCATGCCGGCCGACGTGCTCATCACCACAGGCGAGCGTTCGATCCTGAGCTACCTCGTCAAGCCGCTCGCCGACCAGATGGCCCGCGCCATGCGCGAAAAATAGCAGGTGTGGCGTCAGCGCCGGCGTCGCTGTTCACCGCACGGCGGCGGCGCCATTGCCAGACCGCCCCTGCTCGCCTAGATAGGTCATGGCGCGAGTGCCTCATCCCACCGCCTGGTGTGCCGGCTTAGCTCAGTTGGTAGAGCACCTGATTTGTAATCAGGGGGTCGGGGGTTCAAGTCCCTCAGCCGGCACCAGAATTTTCGAAGACTTGGTCGTACCCTCAAGCGCTTGCCGAAGTCTTGCGGGCGGTCGGCTGCAAACCGACGTCCCATCACGACCAGTTCTGGTCGCACGCCGTACGCTCAGTTGCTCCCCCTGCCGCCACCCGAATGTGTGCTTCGGGACGTGGACGCTGACCAGAAGCAGGGATCCCTAATCCGCGCCTTCTCCCAGGCCGAATGCGGCACCACGAGGCGCTCGTCCCCGTTCTTGACGCGCGCGCCCGGAATGATGAACACGCTCGTCCCGAGTTCGGGGACCATCACCTCCCACTCCCAGCGGAGGTTGCAGACCTCCTGTCGCGGCAGCCGGTATTGACCGCGAAGAGCGCCATATCGGCCAAGTGATCGTGGGGTAAGGCTTCCGCTTCTCGACGTCCGGCAGGAGCTTGAGCTTCGGAGCCGCGCTGATCCAGGTCAGCCCATGCTCGTCCACCCATTCCGACGCGGCGAGATTGAGGATGCGCCGGACCACCTTCAGGCCATGGTTGATGGTGCCCGTCGCCTTGCCTGCCTTCCGCCGCTTGTCGATCCATACCTGGAACGTGCCCAAGTGGATCCGGTCGAGGGGCGTCGCTCCCAGCCACGGCACGAGATGCCGAAGCTGCGAGACGTCATCGCCGATGCTTCGCTTGTGCTGGTTCTCCCGCACGAACTTCGCCGCGGCCTGCTCGAAAGTGCGAGCCGGCCGAACACCGTAGACTTGCGCCTGTCGGGTCTCATCCATCAACCGCGCGAGGTACCTTTCCGCCTCTTGAATGTCACCTGCTCCAGTGCTCTGGCAAACTCGCCTCCCGCCGATGCGCTTGTCGATGTGCCAGACACCGGCTCGCAGGCTGAGGCCGGATAAGCGTTTGCGTCCCATGCCTATTTTCTTTTCCGAGCGGGACGCCCGTTGCGGGGCTCATGATCCTCGGACCATGAGTCGCGCATAAGCGCTGCGCCTCCCACCGGGACGACTTGCAGCGCCGAGACGACATGTCCTTCAGAACATAGCGCGCTGTCGGGATCGGTGAAGGTGCCCGCCGGCACGGCAAAGCTCCAGGCCGTGTCCTCCGCCACCGACTGGTCGGCGATGGGGCTGTCCAGTACGGGCGCGTCGTTGACGCCGGTGATGTTCACCGTAACCGTACCCGTCGTCTCCAGCACGCCACCGGTGCCCTGGCTGCCCGTGTTGCCGTCGTTGAAGGTCCAGAGGATGTCGACGGAGGCGGGCGGCCCGTCCGAGCTGTTGGCGTAGGTGATCGCGCGCATCGCCTCATCGACGCGGGCCTGCGTGGCATCCGCGTTGAACGTGATCGCCAGCGTTCCCCCGGTGTTGGTGAAGGTCCCGATGGTGACACCGGAGAGGATCACATCACCGGCCGAGAGCACGAGATTGCCGGTCGCAGCGAACACGTCGTCGGCATTGGCGCCGCCGGCACGTGCCAGCGTCAGCGTGGCGCCGTCATAGTGGCCCTGGGCCGCGAGTTCCGCGTCGAAGATCTGCACGTCCGTGTCGAGCACGACGGCTGCGCCATCCTCGGTGAAGGCGACCGTGCCACCCAGCGTGCCTGCCGGATCGAAGGCCGTGTCGAGCGTGCCGTCGGCGTTGTAGCGCACGACTGCGAAGTCATTGTTCGAGCCGATCCTGCCATCCCTGCGACGATGATCTTCCCGTCGGGTTGCAGCGCGACACTGTACCCCCCCGTCGTTCGAACTGCCAATCGGCGGCGAACGGTGCATCAGGCAAAGGACAATTCTGTCTTCTGACGGGTGCGTCAGGACACGTGTTCGGTTCGGGGCGGTCGCGAATTCACCGCTGCTGGAGGCCAACCGTCGCCGCGATGGCGGCAGGCCATCGCAGGGCGCAAGCCTTGTCGTCGGCGTCGGGACGCGCTGGTTCGGCTTGGCGGCGGCGGCCGTGGCGGGACCGAAGGCATCGACGGAGCACCGCGTCCCGTCCGGCGCTGGCGCATCGCGCCCGAGCAGCGCGCGCAGCGGCAGGCCGGCGATACGCAACGCACGCGCCACCTTTGCACCCGCTGTCCCCAACGGCGCGCCGGGCTCCAGATCCTACTTGAGCGAGAAGGTGGTCGATGCCCAGAGACTGAGCCAATGCTCCTTCATGCCGGCCTTCGGGGGACGCATCACCACGGCATTGAGAAGGTAGGTATCGGCTCGCGCCAGACGGACGACGACGCGTCCCTCGCCGTTCGTCCGGAGCCGCAGGACATCGCGCGGAGCCTTGCCACGGAATACCTTCACCAGCGCCTCGCGCGCGGGCTTGCCGTCGTGCAGCAATCGCACCTCGACCTTCGCGTCGTCCCCGCTCACCAGTTCCACACGTTCCACGAGCAGCTCCACCGGCATGCCGAAGTGGCGATCGGCGAGCGGCGCGCCATCGACGCGGATCAAGGTCTTGGCGCAGCGGATGTAGTGCTCGGCGATGCCGGCGAGGGGCAGCTTCAGGGCGACATGCTGTGCCTCGATATGCTCGAGCCCCTCGTCGGCAAGATAGGAACGGAACTCCTTCCAGGTCTTGAAGGTGACGGAGTCGTTGCGGCTCTGATAGGCCACGACCGTCACACCGGCCGTCAGCGGCCCGATGCGCGCCGCCGGATCATCGCCGTCGACGCCCTCGACGGCACGCCGCCCGCGCGCGTCCCAGAGCTCGAACCTGTCGAACCACTCGCGCAGGTACGGATAGGAATTGCCCTTGAAGAATTGACCGTTCCGATGTGTGATGGTGAGCTTGCGCGATCTGGCGGGTTGGTAGTCCGACGGCTCGAGCCAGAATTCATGCGCAACACCGGGACCGGACATGAATCCTGCCCATGCTCCCGTGAAGCACGCCAGCAGTCCGAGCTTTGCCAGGAGTCGTGGAGTCCCAAGCGTGATCACCAGCCAGTACCTTTCCTATGGCAAGCCCTCGGAAGACGCACGGCAGCGCCACGCGCCGATGCGTGCATGGTGGTCGATAGGGCGTGCTCATGGCAAGCGGCGCGCCCGTGACCGCGCCGTCCTTCTATGGCTCCTGCTGCTGGCGTGCATGGCATGGCCGTTCGGCCTGCATGCCCACGAGATCCGTCCGGCCATCGTCACCGTCGTGCTGTCGCCGAACCAGCAGGTGAGAACGGAAATCACCGTCAACCTCGAGGCCATGCTGGCCAGGATCGGTCCGAAGCATGTCGATACCGATCAGTCGCCACAGGCCGCAACGTACAATGCTCTGCGGAAGCTCCCCGCGGACGCGTTGAGGAAGCGCTTCGCGGCTTTCGAGGCGGAGTGGCTGCAAGGCGTGGTGCTGCTGCTGGACGAGACACGTGCGGCGCTGAAGGTCCAAAGCGTGGACATCCCACCGCCGGGCGACCTCGGGCTCGCCAGGATCTCCAAGATCACCCTGACGGCACCCTTTCCGCGCGGCGCGGCCACGCTGCGCTGGTCCTATGCAGCTTCCTTCGGGGACAGCATTCTGCGCGTCTATTCCGACCCCCAGAAGCCACCGGCGACTGCGTGGCTCAAGGACGGAGCGCAGAGCAAGACCATCCCCCTGGGCGTGGCGGTCAAGACAAAATGGCACCAGACAGCCCTCGAATACGTGGTGCTCGGGTTCACGCATATCGTGCCCAAGGGGCTCGATCACATCCTGTTCGTGCTGGGGCTCTATCTCCTGAGCACCAGTTGGCGCCCGCTGCTGATCCAGGTCACAGCCTTCACGCTCGCGCATTCCCTGACACTGGCGCTCGGCCTGTACGGCGTGGTGACGGTTCCGCCGAGCATCGTCGAGCCGCTGATCGCCGCCTCGATCGCCTACGTCGCCTTCGAGAATGTCGCGAGAGCTAATCTGAGCCCATGGCGGCCGTTCGTCGTCTTCGCCTTCGGCCTCCTGCACGGGCTTGGCTTCGCAGGCGTGCTGCAGGAGGTCGGCCTGCCCCGCTCCGAATTCGTTCTGGGCTTGATCAGCTTCAACGTCGGCGTCGAGCTCGGCCAGCTTGCCGTGATCACGATGGCATGGCTGTTGACGGGGCTGTGGTTCTCGCATCACCCGCGCTATCGCCAGCGCGTCGTCGTGCCGGCCTCGATCGTGATCGGCCTCGTCGGCGTCTATTGGACGGTGGAGCGGATTAGCCAGGCTGCCGGTGGATGACCGTCGGCCTGCGGAGCGGGTCGAGCGGCACGCCGACCATGCCGCCGGCCACCGCTGACGATGAGCCCGTCACGCAAGACGGCTCGCCGCACGCCCCCGACAGCGGAACTGCGCCCACGCGGCGCCTCGCCATTCACGTCTGCTCCCGCGCGCCATCGCCATCCGCAAATCGTGGCGTGATGTGCTGCGGGCAATTCCAATCGAACGCCGCGATCGTGATGAGCAGACCTCGCTCGATGCGCGCGCGATAGCCGGGATGCGTCAGCTTCGCCATGACGTCTCCCTCGTCGCCGCCGACTAGGCGCGCCCGGCCGAGGATCTTGAGGCGCCTGCGGTTCGGATAGTCCATGAGGAACAGCGACACGCGATCGTTGGCGGCGAGATTTCCCACGCTGACGTATTGCCGGTTCCCGGCGAAGTCGGCGAAGCCGATCGTGCTCTCGTCAAGCACGCGGAGGAACCCTTTCGGTCCGCCCCGGTGCTGCACATAGGGCCAGCCTGTCTCGCTCACCGTCGCCATGTAGAAGCTGTCGCGCTCGGCGATGAAGCTGGCCTCGCCTGCCCCCAGCCGGTCGTTGACATCGACGCCGCCACCCTCGCGCGCGGCGTACGCCCCGCGGCTTCCCTGCCTCTGCTGGACCGCCTTCACCGCGTCGGTGAAGGCGATATCCAGGAACCTGTGTCCCATGGGTGCTGCCTTTCCTCTCGCCTGTACGTGTGTGTGCGGGAAGCCCCGGCGAACAGGGCTTCCCGCACATCGGTTCAGCCGCCGTGCGCCCAGTCGGCCGCGAGCCACCGCAGCCGGCCGCCGTCGCGAGCGATGCGGCCGAGCCCCGGAAACGGCATGTGTGTTGCCGCGATCAAGGCCCCTTCGGCCGCCACGCGCGGGAAGAAGCGCTCGCGCATCCGCCGCGCCGCTGCCGGATCCTGCTCGAAGACGAAGCCGACCCCGGCATCGGCGGGATGCAGGGCCGGATGGAAGAGCATGTCGGCGACCATGACGAGGCTTTGCCCGCCATCAGCGATGCGCACGCCGATATGGCCGGGCGTGTGCCCGTTCAGATCGACGATCGACATGCCCCGGGCAATCTCGCGCTCGCCATCGATGCGGTTGAGCCCGGGGTAGAGCCGGACAACCTCGGCGGTGGCGTCGAAGCTCGACTTCAGGAAGGCCGGTGCTGCTGCCCGCTTGGCGGCGTCGGTCCAGTGCGCGACATCGCGCCGGTCGGCATAGACCTCGGCGTTGGCAAAAACCCTGCGGCCGCCAGCAACGAGACCGGAGATGTGGTCGACATGAAGATGGGTCAGTACGACGGCGTCGATGTCCGCAGGCCGCACGCCCTGGGCCGCCAGCGCCGCCGGCAGTCGGCCGGAGTCACCGATGGCCCCGGCGGGTCCGGTGTCGATGAGGACGAGTTGCGCGCCGTCGCGCACGAGGAACTGGTTGAACGCCAGCCGCAGGCCGGTCGGACGTGCGGCGGAGACGGCGCCTGCCGAGCGCTGGATGTCCGCGGCGGTGCGGCCGGTGAAGTAGCCGTAGGGCATGTCGGCGTAGCCGTCGGTGAGGGCCGTGACCTCGAAGCGGCCGATCCGGATGCTGGCCATGGGCGGCAGAGGCGGCGGCGACTGGACGGTGCGCGGCAAGGCGGTGGAATGCAGCACGCCGAGGACCGGCGTGGCGGCGAGCGCTGTCAAAACGCCCCTGCGGGAAAGACGACTGGCCATTTCGGGCTCCTGAAGTTGACGCTGGTCGGGATGTCATGGGCGGGACGGGCTTTCGGACAGTCCTGGGGTCTCGGCCCGCCGACGCCGCTAACGTGGCAGCACGCACGCATTGAATGAATGCCCATTCTCTGGAATGGATTGTTCCAGATGGAGGAATGATCGATGGACCGCCTGCTCGAGATGGAAGTGTTCGTCGCCGTGGTCGATGCCGGCAGCTTCGCCGGCGCCGCGCGGCGGCTCAACATGTCGCCGCCGGCCGTGACCCGCGCGGTGTCGTCACTCGAGGCCCGTCTCGGTGCGCGCCTCGTCAACCGAACGACGCGCAGCCTGAGCCTGACGGAGGCCGGACAGCGCTTTCTCGCCAGCGCGCGGCGCCTGCTGGCTGGCCTCGAAACGGCGGAGCAGGAGGTCAGCGGCGGCACGACGACGCCAAGCGGTCATCTTGCAGTGACGGCCTCGGTCACGTTCGGGCGCATCGCCCTGGCGCGCAAGCTCGGGGATTTTCTCGCCGCGCACCCTGCCATCACAGCATCGCTGATGCTCGTCGACCGTGTGGTCAATCTGGTGGAGGAAGGCCTCGATGTCGGCGTGAGGATCGGGGAATTGCCGGACTCCAGCATCATCGCGCGGCGCATCGGCGAGGTGCGCCGGGTGGTCGTCGCCAGCCCCGCCTATCTCGCGCGACGCGGCGAGCCTCGCGACCTCCAGGACCTCAAGGCGCACAGCCTCGTCGGCTTCTCCGGGCTCATGCCCCAGCGCGGGCTGGTTCTCATGGACAAGGGCAAGCGTGTGCACGTTACCGCGCCGCCGCTGCTCGAGGTCAACGACGCTTCGGCCGCACTGCTCGCGGCGGAGGCGGGCCACGGCATCACCAGCCTCTACTGCTACATGGCCGGCGAGAGCATCCGCGCGGGCCGTTTGCAGCCGTTGCTGCGGTCGCATTGGCCGGCGGCATCGCCTGTGCACATCGTCTATCCGGACTCCCGGCTGCTGGCTGCCAAGGTGCGCGCGTTCGTCGATTGGATGACGCCTCGGCTCTCAGCCGAATTGCAACGCCTGTCTTCCGGCCAGGAGCCCGCGCCCGGATGGGCGGCGGCCGGTCGCTAGCGCGCCTTCACGATGGGGACCTCCGGATGAAACGCGTGCGCGACGAATGCGAACGTGACGTCGTAGACGACCGGTGTCCTGGTGCCGTCCTCGCCGATGCGCACGACCTCTACGGTGCCGACGTCCCGCCCCTTCGCAATTTGCGCGGCATCGACGGCAGAGGCCCGCCCGGCACGCCAGGAGAGACGGAGCGCGCCGATCGTCAAAGGCCCGTTCTTTCGCACGTGCTCGAGCGCCACGATCACAGGCGCCCCCGTCTCGGGTCGCACGACGACGACACGCGCCATAGCCGGAACGCCGCTCGGCAGCTCGCCCTGGTACAGAAACGGTCTGGCGCTCCGATCGTATCCTTCATAGGGATTGTCGCCGTAGCGCCTCGCATTCGGGTCCGTCGGCACGAGCACGCGACCACCGGGATGGCGCGCCTTGAAGTCGGCGAAGGACTCGAGCCGCGCCGGCACGAGCTTCAGTGCCGTTCCGAGAAAGGCACCAACGATCGCCTCTCCCGTGAACTGCTGCCACCAGGACTCCGTCTGGCGATCGTACATGACGAGATCAGAGTTCCGCAGCTTGCCCGTGGTTCCGAAATCGAGCACGCGCTCACCCACGCGACGCTCGAACACGAGCGCCGAGTTGCAGAGCGGACAGTACGTGACCGCCACGGGCCGGCCGCCGACGACATCGTTGACGATCTCGTGCCATATCAGGATACGCAGGGGATAAGCGCGGGCATCGCCGGCGATCTCGAGCCCGATCACCGGATCGACCGGCGCCAGACCTGAGACCTCCGTCACGGACTTGAACAGGGGCTTGTCGATCGAGGGGATGCCATCCTTGGGCGGGCCGCCGGAGAGGATCTCGCCCCACTTTATCGTCGTGCGGCCGAAGTCGGTGCGCGTCCACCCTTCCGCTCGCCAGGCAGCCGGCTCGGCCGATGCTGGCAGCACCGGCACGAGGGAGGCGGACAGGGACAGGATCAGCAGGGCAACAGCTTTCGCTTTCATCACCATTCCTCGCTTTGCACCCGCAGGTTCCGGTCCATCTCGCGTCAGTGCGCCTGCTCCAGGATCTCGATTGCGTCCGCGTACTCCTTGAGCAACTCGGCCCGGGTCGCGTCGAACAGCAACTGATCCATCGGATTGAGCTCGAGCCCCTGCACGATGCTCCACCGCCCCGCGAAGCAGGTTGCGGGAAAGCCGAAGATCAGGCCCTTCGGCACGCCGTAGGAGCCATCGGACGCGACGCCCATCGACACCCAGTCGTTCTCCGGCGTTCCCTGCAACCAGTCGCGCATATGGTCGGTTATGGCGACCGCCGCCGAACTGACGCTCCCGTGGCTGCTCTGGTTCGGCTTCGGCGCGCGGTTCGCGGCGCTCGCCCTGCTCGGCATGACGGCCGTCATCCAGTTCTTCGTCTACCCCGGCGCCTACGTGACCCATGGCCTGCGGGCCGTCGCCTTGTCGATGATCATCCGCAGTGGACCGGGACCGCTGTCGATCGACCACATCATTCGCCGCCGCGCCGAGGCGCGCGGCTTGCTCCGGGAGGGCTGAGGCCGGGCTCGCGGAGCCAGGCCTCCGGATCTCTCGGGATCGGCACCGATCCACGCCGCAGCGGCCGCGGCCGCCGTCCTGCGCTCACGCCAACTCGAGCAGAGCCGGCAGCTCGGCGAGCGACTTGACCTCCCGATCGGGTGTGCCCGGCAGATGCTCGCGGCGCTGGCCGTACCGGTTGCACCAGACCACGCGCATGCCGAAGGCCGATGCCGCATAGGCGTCCCAGGCGTTGGACGATTGGAAGGCGATGGCGGCGGCCGGCACCTGCAGCAGGTCGCAGGCGAGCTGATAGACGCGCGAATGAGGCTTGAAGACCCCGACCTCCTCGACCGAAATCACGTGATCGACGAGGTTGCCGATGCCGGCGCTCGCAACCGCGTGGGCGAGCATCTCCGGTGTGCCGTTGGACAGGATGGCCGTGGCATAGCCGGCGGCCTTCAGGTCTTTGAGCGCGCCGACGGCATCCGGAAAGGCGCTCAGCGACCGGTACAGGGACATGAGCTCGGCCCGCAGCGCCGGGTCATCGACCGACAGGGTCTCGAGCGCGAAATCGAGCGCGTCGCCGGTGACCTGCCAGAAATCGGCATGGCGACCCTGCAGCCCGCGCAGCCACGTGTACTGGAGCTGCTTGTCCCGCCACAGCGCGGTCAGCGTGCCGGCGATCTCTTTCGGCAGACGCTGGCTGCGAGCGGTCGCGGACGCGAAGTCGAACAGGGTACCGTAGGCATCGAAGACGCAGGCGCGAACAGGAAGTCTGGCGTGGGCCGTCATGGCATCCCTCCCTAGGGAACTGTTGCTGCGCGGCGTCGAGCGGCGCCGCCTCGCGGATTGCTATGGACGATGGCCTGCGGGCGGCATCGCGGCCCCGAGGCTGCGATGCCGAACGGCAGACGTCAGCGGGCTGGCGGTTGTGTCACCATCTGCCGGAGGTGTTCGGCCGTGACGGGCGTGCCGCCGACGCCCCAGGCCCCCTCGGCGACATCCTGGATCGTGACCCAGGTCACCGGCCTCAGGCCTTCCCCCTCGACGGAGAGGACGGCATCCGTGACCTTACGGATGATCTCCTGCTTCTGAGCGAGCGTGAGATAGCCGCTCACGCCCTTGATCTGCACCAGTGGCATCGCAATCTCCTGTGTTCGCGGGACCGCTCAGGCAGCCTTCGACCATTCGGCCTTCGCAAAGGCCTGGTCGAGCGGCGTCTGAGCCACGTGATTCATGTAGTTCGACAGCGTCTTGAGCCCGACCCCGAGCACCACCTCGAGCGCCTGCTGGCGCGTGTAGCCGGCCGCCTCGAACGCCGCGATGTCCGCCTCTGTAGGCCAGCCACGCTTTGTCACGATGACCGAGGTATAGCGGCGCAGGGCCTCGAGCCGCGCGTCGGGGATCGGCTGGTTGGAGCGGATCGCCTGCACGACGGCCTCCGGCACCTTCTGCATGCCGGCAATGACGCTGTGCGCGGCGACGCAGTACGTGCAGCCATTATCGTGGCTCACCGTCAGCAGCACGACCTGCCGTTCCGCCGGGCTGAACGAGCTCTCGTCGAAGATCCGCGACAGAGTCGTGTAGCCCTTCACCAGGGCCGGCGCCTCGGCCATGACGCCCAGCAGGTTGGGCAGAAAACCATAGGCCTTCTGGGCGGCGGCCAACGTTTCCCTGGCGGCTGCCGGGGCAGTCTCCACGGTATGCACGGGATAGCTCATGTCATCTCTCCTCTGATCGGTTCTCTATTGGCAGCGCCTGTGTGTACCGATCGTTCCATACAAGCGCCGATCATGTGCGCGGCACAGCCACGGTCAGGGCGATGCGTCGCGCTCAGCTCGTTCTGAGTGGTTTGCTGCGCTCACCGGCCGGCGGGCGAGACCGAAAACCGTTGTCATTCTCGCCAGAACATTGGAACGTTCGTTCCACACCCGGCAAATAAAGCAGTCATTCCAGTCTGCGCATGGCGTCGGCGGTGATGCTCTGCAGGACACCGCGATCCGGTCGGCTGCGGACGAGCACGAGCACGCCCAGCAGGGAGGCCAGCAGCGCTCGCGATGTCTCCTGCGGCTTGACGTGAGCGCCGATCGCACCCTCGGCCTTCCCCCGCCTGATCATGCGGAGAAAGAACGCCTCGACGTCCTCCTGCGCCGCCGCCACGAGCGTCTTGACCTCCGGATCGTGGGCCGCCAGCTCCAGAGCCGTATTCGTCATGAAGCAACCGCGATTGCTGCCGCTCGGGCTTGCCTCATCGACGATCCCTGCGAAGAGCCTGCGGATGGCTTCGCGCGGCGAATACCGCCCCTCCAGCTCGCCCAGCATGGTGCGGCGCCGTTGATCGTAGCTGCGCAGCGCAGCGAGGAACAGCGCGTGCTTGTCGCCATAGGTGGCATAGAGGCTGCCCCGATTGACGCCGGTGCAATCGACCAGATCCTGCATCGAGGTCGCCTCGTAGCCATGCATCCAGAAGGCCTGCATGGCCTTGTCCAGCGCCTCGTCCTTGTTGAACTGCTTTTCCCAGGGCATCTCGTGTCTCCGTTGGCAGTAGAGGTATACTTCTTAGAACGTTCGTTCAAGATAAGTCGCGATCACCATCTGGTGAAGCGCTCGCCTGCGGTCAGGCCGGCCGCCACGCCCATGCGCCCATTCGACGGCTTGTCTGGCGATGCCACCCGGGCCAGTGTGAACTGCGTCATGGGACGACGCTCCGGCACCTCACGACCGTCCCATACGACGCACGGCGCCTTCAGGCGAGGTAGGGAGCATGAACAGACCCGGCTGCATCATTCCCGTCATGGCCATGCTCGCCATCGGGAGCCCGCCTGCCCTGGCAGAAACCCGGAGCAAGGCGACGCCCACCTTCACGATGCAGCCGATCGGCTGGGTGCGCAAAGCCGGCGGCAAGACCTACATCGAGATCGACAAGCGCTACCAGCCTGCGCTGCTCGGCGTCGATAAGCTGCCCACACTCAAAGTGTTCTGGTGGTTCGACCGCAATGACACGCCCGACAAGCGCGCTGTGCTGCGGGTGCATCCTCGCGGCGATCCCGAAAATCCATTGCGGGGCGTCTTCGCCACACGCTCGCCTTACCGGCCGAACCTCATCGCGCTGACAGAGGTGAGCGTCATCGCCGTGCGCGGCAACGTGATCGAGATCGACGGCATCGACGCCTTTGCCGACACCCCGGTGCTCGACCTCAAGCGCTGAGCGCCGAAGCGGCCAGCCCGCCTCATCGCGAGCGCATCTCCGACCGCCGCCGTCCCGGCGCCGAGCCCGCCGAGGACGCGCGCGACAGCTGCGCATGGCGCAGCAGGTCGGCCGATCGGCGCACGACGACGGAGACCTGTAGGAGCTGGCCGCCGAGGGGGCTCGTCTTGCGCCAGACCATGCCGAGCGTCCGTGTCGGCTGCGGCTCCCGGAACCGCACGACAGACACGGGCACCGAACGCGTCTCCACTGCCAGCGCCATTTCCGGAATCAAGGTCACGCCCATGCCGGCCCCGACCATCTGCACCAGCGTCGACAGCGAGCTCGCGTCGAGCAGGTCGCGCGGCAGCGCCGACGTCATGTTGCAGAACGAGAGCGCCTGCTCGCGGAAACAGTGCCCTTCCTGAAGCAGAAGCAGGCGCATCTCGCGCAGCATCTCCGCACTCGGCACCGGCGCCCCCTCGTCCGTTCCCGGCCGCACCAGCAGGAACGGCTCGGTGAACAGGGCGACCTCGGTCAGGGACGGCTCCGAGACCGGCAGCGCGACGATGGCCGCGTCGATGCGGCCGTCGGTAAGCTCCTCGATGAGCTTCGCCGTCACGGCCTCGCGCACATGCACGTCGAGATCGGGATAGGCCTGCGCGAGGCTGCCCATCAGCGTCGGCAGGAGATAGGGCGCAATGGTCGGGATCATGCCGATGCGCAACCGGCCCATCAGCCGCCCCTGCGAGGCCCGGGCGAAGCCGCCGAGCTCGTCGACCGCGCGCAGGATGGCCCGCGCCCGCTTGGCCGTCTCCTCACCGAGCTTGGTCAAGCGGACCTGCCGCGCGCCCCGCTCGATCAGCAAGCCGCCCAGTTCCTCCTCCAGCTCCTTGATCTGCATGGACAGGGCTGGCTGCGAGATGGAGCTGGCGTCGGCGGCCCGTCCGAAGTGGCCGTGGCGCGCGAGCGCATCGAAGTAGCGGAGCTGGCGCAGGGTAATCCGGTTCATCAGGGAAACTTATCACAGAAATCACGTGATCAAATTTTACCTGATGCCGCATTCTGGTTAAGACACAGATCGAGGATCAAGTGGTGCAACATGCACGATGGATAGGGAGTGACCATGTCGAGCGAAAGCAAGTGTCCGGTAGCGCACGGGTCGAAGGATCACAGGTTCAGCGGCACGATGAACCGCGACTGGTGGCCCAACCAGCTCAACCTGCGGATTCTGCATCAGCATTCCGCCTTGTCCAACCCCATGGGGAAGGG
This sequence comes from Hyphomicrobiaceae bacterium, assembly GCA_041397725.1. Lineage (GTDB taxonomy): Bacteria > Pseudomonadota > Alphaproteobacteria > Rhizobiales > Hyphomicrobiaceae > JAGRKR01. Next base: position 705,668 of record JAWKVZ010000001.1, read on the forward strand.
CTTCGACTACGCAGCAGCCTTCAAGTCGCTCGATCTGGCGGCGGTGAAGAAGGACCTGACCGCGCTGATGACCGACAGCAAGGACTGGTGGCCGGCCGACTATGGTCATTACGGCGGTCTCTTCATCCGCATGGCCTGGCATGCCGCCGGCACCTACCGCACCGCGGACGGCCGTGGCGGCGCCGGCACCGGCAACCAGCGCTTCGCGCCCGTCAACAGCTGGCCCGACAACGGCAACCTCGACAAGGCGCGCCGGCTGCTGTGGCCGATCAAGCAGAAGTACGGCAACAAGATCTCCTGGGCCGACCTCTTGATCCTCGCCGGCAACGTCGCCATCGAGTCGATGGGCGGCAAGACGTTCGGCTTCGGTGGCGGTCGCGCGGACATCTGGGAGCCCGAGGAGGACATCTACTGGGGTTCCGAGAAGACGTGGCTCGGCGACAATCGCTATTCGGGCGATCGCGAGCTCGAGAATCCGCTCGCCGCCGTGCAGATGGGCCTCATCTACGTCAATCCGGAAGGCCCCAACGGCAAGCCAGACCCGGTCGCGTCCGGCCGTGACGTCCGCGAGACCTTCGCGCGCATGGCGATGAACGACTACGAGACGGTGGCCCTGACGGCCGGCGGACACACGTTCGGCAAGATGCACGGCGCCGGACCTGCCTCCCACGTCGGCCCCGAGCCCGAGGCGGCGCCCCTCGAGGCCATGGGCTTCGGCTGGCTCAGCACCTACAAGAGCGGCAAGGGCAGCGACACCATCACGAGCGGCCTCGAAGGCGCGTGGACGGCCAATCCGATCAAGTGGGACATGGGCTACTTCGACGTACTCTTCAAATACGAATGGGAGTGCGTGAAGAGCCCGGCCGGCGCCTGGGTATGGACGCCGAAGAACATCAAGCCCGAGGACATGGCACCGGACGCGGAAGATCCCTCCAAGAAGGTGCCGATCTTCATGTCCACCGCCGACATGGCGATGCGCATGGACCCGGCCTACGAGAAGATCTCGCGCCACTTCCATAAGAACCCGGCCGAGTTCGCCGACGCCTTCGCCCGCGCCTGGTTCAAGCTGACCCACCGCGACATGGGTCCGAAGGTGCGCTACCTCGGCCCAGAGGTTCCGAAAGAGGACCTGATCTGGCAGGACCCGATACCGGCCGTCACGCATCCGCTGGTGGATGCCAAGGATATCGCCGATCTCAAGGCGAAGGTCCTCGGCTCCGGCCTGAGCACTGCCGATCTCGTCTCGACGGCGTGGGCCTCCGCCTCGACGTTCCGCGGCTCGGACTATCGCGGCGGCGCCAACGGCGCGCGCATCCGCCTCGCCCCGCAGAAGGACTGGGAGGCCAACGAGCCGGCCAAGCTCGCCAAGGTGCTGGCCAAGCTGGAGGAGATCCAGAAGGCCTTCAACGGCGCGGCGTCGGGCGGCAAGAAGGTGTCTCTCGCCGACCTGATCGTGCTCGCCGGCACGGCAGCGGTGGAGAAGGCGGCGAAGGACGCCGGCCACGCGGTGGCCTTGACCTTCACGCCGGGCCGCGCGGACGCGAGCGCGGAGCAGACGGACGCCGAGTCCTTCGCGCCGCTGGAGCCCGAGGCCGACGGCTTCCGCAACTACGCCAAGACCACCTACACGGTCCCGGCCGAGCACATGCTCGTCGACAAGGCACAGCTTCTCGGCCTGACGGCGCCCGAGATGACGGTGCTGGTCGGCGGCCTGCGCGCCCTCGGGGCAACGCACGGCGGCAGCAAGCATGGCGTCTTCACCGCCACGCCCGGCAAGCTGACGAACGACTTCTTCGTCAACGTGCTCGACATGGGCACGGAGTGGAAGCCGGTCTCAGAGGCCAGAGACGTGTTCGAGGGCACCTGCCGCAAGTCGGGCAAGGCGAAGTGGACGGGCACGCGTGTCGACCTCGTGTTCGGCTCGAACTCGCAGCTTCGGGCGCTGAGCGAGATCTACGCCCAGGCCGACGCCAAGGAGAAGTTCGTCAAGGACTTCGCGGCAGCCTGGACCAAGGTCATGAACGCCGACCGCTTCGACCTCGCCTGAGCGCGAAGCGACCGCGCCCGGACACTGCCGACAACATCGGCCGCATCCGGGCGCCGGCAAGAGGATGAAAAAGGACGGCGGCCCGGCTCACTTCCGGGCCGCCGTTTCGCTTCGATCGGCCTTTCGACGCAGCGTCGGCGCGTGAACAGCGGGCGTCAGCCGCCAGCGGCCATGTTGCGCTCGGCCAGCTCCTTGTCGGCGGGCAATTGATAGCGCGGCGTGGTATCGCGCGCCCCACGGCGGTCCTGCTCCACCTCGGCCCGGGTCTTCGCCTTCCAGTCGGGATCACGATCCCAGCGTCGCCCAAGATCGATGATCGTGCCCGGCCGCGTCACACCGTGCAACGCCTCCAGGGCGCGCCTCACGATGTCGTATTGATCCTGCATGTCGTGCGGTCGTCCGGCCGTATGTCCCAGGGGATAATCGACGAATACCGCGCGCGGCGGATTGGCCGACGCGACGATGTCGTAGGCGCTGACGATGCACACCGTCGGGAGCCCCGTCCGCTCGAGATGACGCGCGAGCACCGACATGGTCTGGTGACAGATCGGACACATGGGGACCAGCAGCACGGCATCGGCGCGGCCACGAGCCACGGCCTCCGCGATTGCGGGTATGAGCTCCTCGCCAACGCGGCGCTGCGAGTAGATGCCGCCCATGCACGAGAGCACGGGGTCGATCACCTCGCCCACGATCCCCTCCTGCTCCAGCCGCGCCAGCGCGCCCACGGGCACGAGACAGTTCGGGTCCAGCCGGGCGTTGTCGAGGAAGTGCTCCGAGACATGCGAGAAGCGGAGCTGCCCGACTTCGACGCTCTTGGGGATCGCGCGCAGGCTGCTGTCGTCCTTGTAGTGGAAGGCGACCTGCCCGGCGACATAGGCGCCGCCGGAGACGACGACCGCGACCCGGCTCTCGGACAGCGGCTTGTTCGGCACGACCAGCGCCGACGCCTCGGGATTGGCGACCCAGCGATATTCGGCGTAGCCGTGGCGCTGATAGCGCTCCCTGGTCAGCCGGATGTACTCGATCGGGCCTTCCGGGCTCGTCTCACGCTCAGTCCTGCTGCTCATGACCTGCTCCACATCCGATGACTTTTTCTGCCTCGAGACCGGCGATCGCCTCGGCATCGAGCCCCAGAACCTCTCTCAGCACCGATCGCGTATCGGCGCCGTGCGGGCGTCCGGCCCAGCGCACCCGCCCGGGCGTCGCGGTGAGCTTCGGCACGACGCCCGGAATGGTGACCGAGCCGAGCTCGTCGCTCGGCACTTCGAGCAGCATGTCGCGCGCGCGATAATGGGCATCGGCGAAGATGTCGGCGACGCTGTAGATCGGGGCTGCCGGAACGTCGTTGCGCGTCAGGATCTCGTCGAGCTCCTTCAGCGTGTGCCGGGTCGTCCACGCCGTCAGCATGGCCCTCAGCTCCTCGTAGTTGGCATTGCGCGCCGTCGCTTCGGCGAAGCGCGCGTCGTCCTTCAGCTCCGGCTGGCCCATGGCGTCGGTCAGGCGGCGGAACACGGTGGTATTGCCAGCCGCGATATGAATGTAGCTGTCGTCGCCGGTCGGAAACAGATCGTTCGGTGCGTGTCCCGGCAGGCGGCTGCCGGCACGCGTCGCCACTTTGCCGAGCTTTTCGAAGGCGGGCACGAGCCCCTCCATCACGGAGAAGGCCGCCTCGTAGAGCGCGGCATCGACGCATTGGCCCTGGCCGGTCCGCTCGCGGTGGAAGAGTGCGAGCATCGTGCCGAGCGCCGCATAGACGCCCGTCAGGTAGTCGGTCAACGGCACGGCGGCGCGCGAGGGCGGCCGGTCCGGGTCGCCTGTGATGCTGCGCAAACCGCCGAGCGCCTCGCCGACGATGCCGAAGCCTGGGCGCAGCCGATTGGGACCGCTCTGACCGAAACCGCTGATGCGCACCATGACGAGGCCCGGCCGCAGCTTGCAGACGTCCTCGTAGCCGAGCCCCCACTTCTCCATCGTGCCCGGCCGGAAGTTCTCGACGAGCACGTCGGACTTCGCGATGAGCTGGCGCACGAGATCCCGCCCTTTCTCGCCGCGCAGATCGATCGACATCACCCGCTTGTTGCGCGACAGGCTCGCCCAGTAGAGTGACTTGCCCTCGAAGCTGTCGCCGAAGGTCCGCACCGGGTCGCCATCGGGGGATTCGACCTTGATCACCTCGGCGCCGAAATCGGCGAGCAGCCGACCGCAATACGGTCCAGCGACAGTGGAGCCGAGTTCGAGAACACGGCAGCCCTGCAGAGGCCCATTCTCATGCATGTCCAGATGTCCTCGATATGCGCCGGCGCCCGGGGCGGGCGCCGCTGAGCCGGAGAACCGAGAACGCCCTGAGGGGCGCGACGGCCGGCCGGAACGCAGTCTAGGCGAGCGGCGTGCGCGCGTGCAAGGCCGCCCGCAGCGGGTCCGACGCCCCCAGAAGTCCCCGCCCAAGGTCAGGAAAACTGCCCCGTCTTGACGTAGCGCTCGAACTCCCTGGCCACCTGCTGGGCATCGAAGCTGACGGTGCCCCGCCCCTGGCTCTTGGCCACATCGAGCGCAAAGGCGCCGTACGACAGGGCGACCCGCAGGCATTCGAGCCGGATATGCTCGTCAGCCGTCAGGCCGGGATGGACGTGGTGCGTGGTCATGCTCTTCCTCGACGGATGCTCGGCGAGGCCACGGCCACCCCGACGAGGGGCCACCGGCACGGGGACAGCGCCGCGATGTGCAGAAGCTTGCGACAGCCGGCAGCCCCACGCCTTGACCGCAATCAAGGGCAAAGAGCGGCCCGGCGTGCGGCAGCCTCGAAGGACCACATCACGGGCTTCTAGGCTTGCAGCTTGTCCTGGGTGCGCGTGTCGAAATCGCTGGCGTCGTGGCGCTCGTGGAGCTGGCTCGCCGGATCGCCCGAAATGCGATTGACCATGCGCCCGCGCTTCACCGCCGGCCGCGCGGCGATGGCATCCGTCCAGCGCACGACGTGCGCATAGCTGGTGACATCGAGGAACTCGCCGGCACCGTAGAGCAGCCCCTTCACCAGCGCGCCGTACCAGGGCCAGATGGCCATGTCGGCGATGGAATACTCGTCCCCGGCCATGAACGCGTTGTCGGCGAGATGCCGGTCGAGCACGTCGAGCTGGCGCTTGGTCTCCATGGCGAAGCGGTTGATGGGGTACTCCATCTTGGCCGGCGCGTAGGCGTAGAAATGACCGAAGCCGCCGCCGAGATAGGGCGCGCTGCCCATCTGCCAGAAGAGCCAGTTGAGCGCCTCCGTACGCTTGTCGGGATCGGTCGGCAGGAAGGCGCCGAATTTCTCCGCGAGGTAGAGCAGGATGGCGCCAGATTCGAAGACGCGACGGGGCTTGCTGCCACTGCGGTCCAGGAGCGCCGGGATCTTCGAGTTGGGATTGACGGCCACAAAGCCGCTGGAGAACTGCTCGCCCTCCGTAATGCGGATGAGCCAGGCGTCGTACTCGGCGCCGCTATGGCCGAGCGCCAGCAACTCCTCGAGCATCACCGTTACCTTGACGCCGTTGGGAGTCGCCAGCGAGTAGAGTTGCAGGGGGTGCCTGCCGACCGGCAGCTCCTTGTCGTGCGTCGGCCCGGCAATCGGACGGTTGATGCTGGCGAACCTGCCGCCGCTCTCCATGTCCCATTTCCAGACCTTCGGCGGCGTGTAGTCGGCGGATTGGCTCATGATCTCATGGGTCCATTTCGTTTGCTTCGAAGACGTGGATCGAAACAGCCTAGCACCCCGCCATGGCCGCGAGATAGCGCTGCGCGTCCGGGATTGCCCTCGGCGTTTCGCATGCGCCGGCAGACACCTGTGACAGTTGATCGACAGGCGGAGCAGGAGCGAATTCTCTCGTCTTGCAGGGAAACTTGTCTTCTGTAACATGATTGTCCGCTAGCGTATCGCCTGGTGCCTCGGCGTGGTCGCGCCCGGACTCTGGCGTGCGCAAGCGACATTCACCTGCCTCAATACAGCGCAATCTCGCGCAACGGATCGGACATTCCAACGGACAACAACGAGCCGGTGGCTTTGGCACGTCGCGATCTGCATGACGCGACTGTGCCTTATCCCTGAGGAGACAAACGAGGAAGCCAATGAAGCATAGGATGCCCCTGAAAATCGGCCTCATTGCCGCTGCAGCCGCCGCGATGACGTCCGTCGTACTACCCGGGAGCGCGGTTGCCGCCGACCGAGCCACTCTGATCTGCCGTCTGCCCGGGCTCGTCCACGATACGCAGCCTGCAGCTTCAATGAGTTGCGGTGGAGCTATGTCGCAAGACTGCAAGCGCCGCTTCGAACAAGCAATGATGCAGAAGTATCGCCGTTCCGATTGGTACAGCGCCGCCAAGGAGATCTGCGCCAAACTCCCGCAAAGGAAGGGCGCCTATTGGTACCCGCACGAGATCCGCGTGCGCTGACGGAGTAGGCGGCCGGCAACAGATCGAGGCTGGCCGCCTTCGCTCCGACCAATCAGTTGAGCTTGTAGCTCACGGCGGCGCGCACGACGGTCGAACGAGCATCCAGATCGCAAGCCGGGTTCGTGTCGTATCTGTTGCAGCTTCCGTCGGGGATCTCGGACGTGAACTGGTAGTGCAGCACCTCGCCCCGCACCAGCCAGTGGCGGCTCGCTGCCCACTCGACGCCGCCGCCGATGACCCACCCTTTCCAGCGCTTGCCATATTTCTCGGACAGTCCCATCGCCTTGATTTTCGCATCGTCGATGGCGAAGGCGTACCCGCCCGTGACGAACGGCAGGAACGGCCCGAAGGCGTATCCGAGGCGCGCACGCACCGTCGCCATGCTCGGACCCTCCACCTCGAAGGCTATGCCCCCACGTGTTCCGCTCCACGACATGTCAGAGAGCGTGACATCCGCCTCGATACCGAGGACCAGCTGCTGGATCTGCCAGTTGTAGCCGACGTGCAGGCCGCCCAGAGCTCCGCTCAAGTCGGGGAGATCTCTGCCGTCTTCGCGTATCTCACGATCGGGAATGAGGTCGGTCCAGCCGTAGCCGACATGCCCGCCAAGATAGAGCCCGCTCCACATCGGCTGCCCCTGCGACTGGGCCAGCGCACTTGGCGCAGGCGACGCCAAGCCCAGTGCTACGGCCAAGCCGAGACAGCATAGTGTCCGAATTTTCATGGCGAGCCCCCGCGCGCAGATACGTCCGTACCAGAAGGATTTCCGATTTGTGACACTCGCTCCGAACGCTGTCAATCTGATGGGAGAGCAAAGCCACGACAGGATCGCTCCACGCGCGAGCGAGCGTTGCAAAACCGTCACGCCCACTTGCATGCCTTGTTCAGACCCGACATCATCCGACGTAAGATACGGGGTGAAGTCGAGAACTCCAGGGGGGAACTCATGCGACGCGTGTTGGCGTTTGCCGCACTTCTTTCTGCTGCTCTGCTGGCGGCGATCGTGCTGGTGCCGACGGCGGCAGACGCCCGTTCGCCCTTCTTCTCCACCATGGCGGAGGGCCGGGCGGCCTATGCGCGGCGTGACCTCGACGCCGCTGAGCGGATCTTCCAGCGGGCGCTCAGGGAGGCCGAGACCGACCGCCAGAGGGCACGCGCCCACTATTCGCTCGGCGTCGTCTACCAGCACGCGAAGAAGCCCGCGCTGGCGCGGCTCCACGCCGAGCGGGCACTCCGCCTGCGGCCCGGCTGGGAGGACCCCAGGACGCTGCTCGCCGAGCTGGAGGGCGCCGAGCGCCGCCCGCCGCCCGGCTCCCGCAGCACACCCATGCAACGCCGAACACCCGAGAACGGGCGTAGCAAGACTGGCGCGGCGGCCGCGTGCAGCGCACCGCCGTCCCGCCGGCCGGCCTGGTGCGGGGCGCCGACCGAGGCGTGGATCGCCCAGATCCTCGACGGCGCACCCCGGCAGCCTCACTGGCACGGCTACGGCATTCAGCGTAGCGGCTCGAGTTGGCCGATGGTGATCGAATTCAAGGGACGCAACGCCACCGTCCGCTACCCCTCGCTGGGGTGCAGCGGCCGCTGGGTCCGCACCGCCACGGGCCGCTCGTCGATCACCTTCGTCGAGAAGATCGACCAGGGCCGCGGCCGCTGCGTCGACAACGGCCGCATCGTGCTGGTCCTTCAGAAATCGGGAAACCTGGCCTTCAACTATTTCATGCGCGGCGGCGGGCAGCCCATCGCGCGCGCAGCCGTGCTGCCCGGCACCTATCTGGAGCGCAACCAGCGCAGGCTCGCCAGCATGACCCGCGCGCTCCCGGCCTGGTCGGAGCCGCGCGACGGCACGCTGGAGACGCGGACCGCCGAGCCTCCTCCGGCACGCAAGCCGGGCGAGCGCCAGGCCCGTCCGCGCGATGCGGCGCCGGAGCCGAAGGGGCGGCCTATGGTCGCCGATGCGAAGGGGCGAATCCTGAGCACCCCCTTTAGGCATAAAGCCGTCTGGGGCGACGTCGACGTACCGGGATGCCGCGTGAAGCTGCCTAGCGGACTGACTGAAGACCCGACCATCCTGAAGCGACCGATAAAGAGGTCAGACATCGTCAAGGTGATCGTACGCTCCGACTGTCGCAAGACCATGCACGGCTTGCCGAGCGACGCGCCAAAGGGTCCATTTCTCGCCAAGGAGAAGCTGACTGTCTATCAACTCTCGAGAGCCTATACGGTTGCCCTCTATCCCAACTACAAGACCATTTGTCTGGCGATGTGGGGCGACTACAAGGACGGCGCTTACGACGGCCCCGTCGCCATGACCGTCCAGTTCTCCAAATCGGAAACGTTCAAGTGTGACATCTCCGGCTCGGAGGCCGAAACCGCGGCGTTCTTCCGCAAGATGCCGAAGTCGCATCACAGCAGGAAGGGCTATGTGCAGGTCTTTGCGCGAGATGGAAGGCTCTTCTTCGACCAGCAGGCGCTTGCGAACGCCTCGGGCCAGACCGGAGCGCTGGCAAAGCTGTTGAGCTTATCCGTGCGTTTCCGGACACCGGCCGGCAAGAGCGTCGAGCGCGGGCAGTTGACGCCCCTCATCCGCGCCTCCGGCGCGCGGACCGATTTCCACATGCGCTACAAGCTCGCTCCTCTCGCCGGAAAGATCGCGGAGCTCAAGGCGGACAAGTATCGTGTGACGATCGGCGTGGAAATCGATCTGACGATCAGAGGCGTTTCCATGGGCATGGAAACGACCTCGACCCGCAAACTCAGCAAGGACGTGACGGTCGACTTGCTCAAGACCAAGGGCTATCAGGCCGAAGGCGAGGCCCTCATTGCCTCGGTCGCCACATCGACCAGCGGGGTCGTCCTGGGCATGCGCGTATCGACCGACGTCGTGGGCGCCAAGGAAACCGTCCACATCAAGAGCGTGGAGGTGGTGAAATGACTGCGCGCGCCATCCAGGGAGGCATCGTCGCGGCCGTCCTCATCATCGCCGCCAGCGTTACACCCGCCCTATCCCAATCCATCACCATCGAGGGCAAGGACAGCATCATGGGCGGGATCCAGAAGTCCAAGGAGCGCATGGATGAAGAGCGCCGCCGCGAGGCTGAGCAATTGGAGCGGCGCATGGAGGCCTACCGACGCGAGGAGGACACTAAGCGGCGCACGGGCACGATCAAGTTCATCTGCACCGTGAAGTGCTCGGGGCAATTCGGCGCCAGTCGCGGCCAGCCGACCAAGATCACCACCTATTCCTCGGACAACTACCAGGCGAGCAAGAGCGTCGAGGGGCAGGCCAAGGCCTATTGCAGCGGCATGCCTTTCTACAATCCGAAATCGACGCTGTTCACGCCGCACGCGCGGGCCGGCGCCTTTGTCTCGTGCGAACGCGGCTGAGGGACGAGCCGCGGGGCGGTCAGCGTCTCCCGCCGCTCAGCCGGTGAACCGCGCCACCACGGCCAGGAGCTGACGGCCGTACTTGGCGATCTTCGCCTCGCCCAGACCGTTGACGAGCTTCAGGTGCTCGAGCGTCTGCGGCTTCAGGTGGACGACGTCGGCGAGCGTGCGGTCGTGACAGACGACGTAGGGCGGCACGTTGCCTTCCGCGGCCAGCTCGGCGCGCAAGGCCCTAAGCGCCGCCCAGAACGGCTGGTCCGTCTCGGCGATGAGGATGCCCGGTCGCGCGCCCTTGCCCGCGCCGCGCCCGCTCCTGCGGCCCTTCTCGGCCTTCGGCAGCTTCACGCGCCGGCGAACGCGGAACGCCTCCTCGCCTCTGAGCAGCGGCACGGCGCTTTCGGTAAGCTGCAGCGTGTTCCACTGCGTGATGTCAACGACGAGATATCCACGGGCCACGAGTTGGCGGAACACGTCGCGCCACTCGCCGTCCGACAGGTCCTTGCCGATGCCATAGACGCTGAGGCGGTCGTGAGAGTTGCGGGCGATGCGCTCGTCGTCCTTGCCACGCAGCACGTCGATGACATAACCCGCGCCGTAGCGCTGGCCCGTACGGTAGACGGCTGAGAGGGCCTTCCGCGCCGCCTCCGTGCCATCCGTCGTCTCCGGCGGCTCCAGGCAGTTGTCGCAGTTGCCGCAAGGCTCGCTCAGCCTCTCCGAGAAGTAAGCGAGCAGAGCCCGGCGGCGGCACTCGGTCATCTCGCAGATGCCGATGAGCGCGTCGAGCTTCTGGCGCTCCACGCGCTTGCGCTCCTCGCTCGCCTCCGACTGGGCGATGAACTGGTTGAGCGTGATCACATCCTCGAGGCCATAGGCCATCCAGGCGTCCGCCGGCTCGCCGTCGCGCCCGGCGCGGCCAGTCTCCTGATAGTAGGCCTCGACCGACTTCGGCAGCGAGAGATGCGCGACGAAGCGCACGTCCGGCTTGTCGATGCCCATACCGAAGGCGATCGTCGCCACGATGACGATGCCGTCCTCGCGCAAGAACCGCTCCTGTACGGCGCGGCGCGTGTCGGCGGGCAGGCCGGCATGATACGCGAGCGCCGTGCGGCCCTTGGAGGTGAGCCACGCCGCCACCTCCTCGACCTTCTTGCGCGACAGGCAATATACGATGCCGGCGTCGGACGGATGCTCGCCTTCGAGGAAGCGCCAGAGCCGCTCGCGCGCGGAGCCGCCGTCGGAAATCATGTAGCGGATGTTCGGCCGGTCGAAGGAAGCGACGAAGCGCGCAGGATCGCGCAAGCGCAGCTCCGCCACGATCTCCTCACGCGTGGCGGCATCCGCCGTCGCCGTCAGCGCGATGCGCGGCACGGAAGGAAAGCGCTCGCCGAGCTGGGCGAGCTGGCGGTATTCCGGCCGGAAATCGTGCCCCCATTGCGACACGCAGTGCGCCTCGTCGATGGCGAAAAGCGCGAGATGAGCGCTGTCGAGCGTGGCCAGCATACGATCGGTCAACAGCCGCTCCGGCGCCACGTAGAGCAGGTCGAGCCGGTCCTCGACGAGATCACGCTCGACATCGGCGGCCTGGCGCCAGTCGAGCGTCGAGTTGAGAAACGCCGCGCGAACCCCGACCTCGCGCAGCGCGCCCACCTGATCCTGCATCAGCGCGATCAGCGGCGAGACGACGATGGCGCAACCCGCACGCACCAGCGCGGGGATCTGATAGCAGAGCGACTTGCCGCCGCCGGTCGGCATCAGAGCCAGAACGTCGCGCCCCGCTATGACACTGGTGACGATCTCGGCCTGATGCGAGCGGAAGGCCGAATACCCCCACACGCGCGCCAGCACCGCCTCGGCCTCAGCCAAGGCAGGCGTCGCCCTGCCCGATGATTTCGGCTCGACTGCCGGCATCCGCTGTCGTCCCCCGTCCGTGCGCCCGCACCCTAATCCGATTCGAGACCGCCGAACCGCCCGGGCGAGGCCCCGACACTGCCCTGTCCTCACCATATCCCGGACGGACGCTTGACGTCCGACGCCGGAAGGATAGGCTGTTTGCCGTCGAATTGGCACGGCCCCACTGCACAATTCCCCTCCCCGGATGGGAAGTCTGCGGGCAGAGTCCAGCCGTGGGCCAAGTCCGGCTCCAACAAGGGAACACGACAATGAAAAAGCTTCTGATTGCCGGCGCTGTGGTGGCGCTGTGCACGGGGTTGAGTGTCGGCACCGCTTCAGCCGCGCCGAGCAGCAGCGTGCAGCGCGCTCTGGTCGGACAGGGCGCCGAGTTGAGCCCGGTTCTGCAGGTTCGCCGCTGGTGCAAGCGCCGCTGCTGGCGCACCCGTCGCGGCATTCGGTGCGTCCGTCGTTGCTGGCGCCGCTGGTAGGCCGGACGACGCATAGAGCGACATCGACGGCCTCATCCGCAGCACGGGTGAGGCCGTCGTCATGAAGGCCCCCAGCGCGCGAGATCGGGCCTCGCCGATCGATCGGCGTGACAGCGCGAACGGAGTGGGACGATGCAGGATATCACCGGGACATGGCGTCTCGTGCGCGCCACCGCCGTCACCAGCGACGGCCGCCCTCTCCCGCCCCCCTACGGCGGCGACAAGGCGATGGGCACCGTCACACTCAGGAGCGACGGACGCATGGCCGCCGTGCTGTGTGACGGACGCAGCACGATCCCCGCCGGAGAGACGCGCGAGTACAGCTCCTATTGCGGCGCCTACACCTGCGACGGCAAGCGCCTCGTGACGCGCGTCGACGCCGCCGCCGATGCCGAGCGGCTCGGCACCGATCAGGTCCGGGACGTGCGCTTCGAGGGCGCCATCATGGTGCTGCGGCCACCGCCGCGCGCCTACCGTAACGGCACGATCGAGCATCGGGAGCTGTACTGGGAGCGGATTTCTCCCTAGACGGCACCGGCGGCCTGCAGGCCGTGCGCCTCATAGATGCGGCCCACCTCCCGGCCGACCAGATACGCCGCGAACCCCTCGCCGAAGTCACCGGCCGGTGCGACGCACGCCACGGCGTATGTCGTCACCGGACCGGCCGTGGCGGGGATCATCTCGAACAGCTCCGGAAAGACGCGCGCATAGCGTAGCGCCAGGTGCGTATAGACGAGGCTGGCATCCGCCCGCCCCTCCGCCAGGATCTCGGGGATCTCACGGTGGTGGATGAGGCGCGACTTCACGACCTGTCCGCTTTCGAGATGGCGCATGAGCTGATCGGATGTCGAGACCTGCGGCGAGGCCTTGAGCGCATCCCTGATCGCCTCGGCGTAGACGGTGAACGAGGCCGTCTCGGTGACCGGGTTCGAGAGAGCGAGCCGAACGTCGGGACGCAGCAGATCCTCGAGCGTGCGCACGCCAAGGGGATTGCCCTTCCGCACGAGGATAGCGGTGCCACGGCTCGCCGCGAAGACCCGGGGCGGCCCGATCAGTCCGTCGCTGTGGAGGCGACCCAGCACCTCGCGCGGCGAAATGAAAACGTGCGGCCGCAGGCTCAGCGTCAGATGCCCGAGGCTCAGGCGGCCCGATGCCAACGCCGCGATCAGAATGCGCGGCGGCGTCGTCAGATAGAGCACGTCGCCGATGTCGGGATGCGCTGCCGCAAAGGCGCGGATTGTCTCGGCGAGGGCCATATGGTGATTGCCGTCGGAGAAGACCACGAGACGCGCACGCGCAGGATCGCCGTGGATATCGAGCACGATGTTCGAGCACGGCGCAACCAACCGGCACGCTGGCTCGGCCGCCTCTGCCGCCTCGCGCGGCCACGGCAGGTCCGCGCGCGCACGGCCGGCGCGCTCTCCCGTCATAACCCCTCACTTTCGCATCGGCTGCGCAAGCGCGCGGGATCGACGATGTGCAGGTGGCGCGAGACGGGCCGGATCAAGCCATCGCGGTGAAGGCGGGCGAGCAGCGTCGTCGCGGTCTGTCGCGTGGTGCCGACGAGATGCGCCACGTCGGTGCGGGTCAGGTCGATATTCACGCAGATCTCGTCCGAGACGCGCACGAGAGCGCAGGGCGGCGGCAGGGAGCCAGCCGAGAAGCGCAGGAGCAGGCGCGTGAGGCGCGTCTCGACATCATCGGCAGCGATATCGACGAGCGCCGAGCCAAGAGTCCTGATGCGGGCCGAGAGAATGCCGATGGCGCGAAGGGCCGCCTGGGGATGCTTGGCGAGAAACGCCAGGAAATCGTCCTGCTCGAGGACCAGCAGCTCCGTTGCGGCATTGGCTTCGGCCGAGATTTCGCGCACCGAGCCGCGGATGCTCTCGGCGACGCCGAAAATCTCGCCGGGAAAGCTGAACCAGAGGATGATCTCCCGGCCACCCGGCGTGAGCTGATAGAGCTTGATGCAGCCACTCGCGACGATGTAGATCGCGCCGGACCGATCCCCCGCGGCGAAGACGTGTCGCCGCCGGGCCAGACGCACCCGGCTCGCCCGATGCAGGAGATCCTCGAGCTCGCTGACCGAGAGACTCGACAGGAAATCCGCGTGCGCTGTCTTCCAAGCCTCGTCCATCGACACGCTCCATGGCGCTCGAGTACGGCCGATCTGCGGCCCCGAACTCGCGGTCCCAGCACGTCGTGGCTGGAGCTCTCGGTCCACCAGGCCACTGCACATCGCGCCCTCGGCTCGCCCCGAAAGGCCAGAACAGCGCCTCCCTATCGTGACATGTCGCGAGTTCACGTCAATTCGCCGGAGTGTCGGCTGGACGACAGCCCTGAGCCAGCCAACCATGCTCTGCTGTCAGATGCGAGGCCTCCCGACCGCCTGCCCGCTGGGCAGTGAGCTCGATCAACGAGCCGCGACACCGGGATGTGGCCCGGGAGGAACGCCATGACCGACATCACGCAGACGCCGGTGCGCAGCGGGCTGCTCGACACCTTGCGCAACAATATCGCTCAGAGCGGCCGCAACCCGACGACGACTCTGGTCGGCTTCGTATCCGCCTGGGTTGTCTTCTTCCTCATACTCTGGGTGATGCCGCTTCCGAGCGGATTGACGCCTGCCGGCAAGGCCGTGCTCGCGGTCATGGCCTGGGCCACGATCATGTGGGTCTCGGAGGCGATCCCCGTCGGCATTTCCGGGCTTCTCATCCCGATGCTGCTCGTCATGACCGGAGCCATCCAAGGCCTTCCCCGCGCGGGCAGCGGCTTCTCGACCCCGGTGGTGTTCCTCTGCCTTTCGGCCTTCATCTTCGCCGCCATCATGCAGGCTGCCGGGCTCGACAGGCGCATCGCCCTCAATCTGCTGAAGTGGATGAAGGCGCAGACGGTGAACGGCGTCATCTGGGCCATGTTCGCCGTCAACTTCATCCTCTCCCTCATCATTCCCGCCGCCAACGCCCGCGCAGCCACGCTGCTGCCGGTCATCAACGGCATCTGCTCCTTCTTCGACGACGACGAGCAGGGCAAGGCCGGTCGCAAGGCCATCGTCATCCAGACGCTGGTCTACGGCTCGATGATTTCCGGCATGTGCATCCTCACTGCCCACCTGCCGAACTACGTGCTGGTGAACCTCTTCGACAAGCAGCTCGGCATCAAGATTTCCTACTACCAGTGGTTCGTCATGCAGTGGCCATACCTCGGCATGTTCGTGCTGACGCAATTCTGGGTGCAACGCTACTTCAAGACGCGCGCAGTCGGCGTCAAGGGCGGCTTCCAGGCCGTCGAGCGCATGCAGTCGGAGTTGCCCAAGACCACGCAGAGCGAGTGGCTGATCATGCTGGTGTTCGGCCTCGTCGCCCTCGCCTGGATGACGGAGTCCGTGCACAAGATCCGCGCCGCCCCCGTGGCGCTCATCGGCCTCGCGGTCCTCTTCATCCCCGGCCTGTTCAGCTTCAAGTGGAAGGAGATCCAGGACAGGACCATCTGGGGCACGCTGTTGCTGCTCGCCGGCGCGCTGTCGCTCTCGTCGGCCATGGCGTCGACCGGCCTCGCCAAGTGGCTCGCCGACGTCCTGCACCCCGTCACCACCGGCTACTCCTGGTGGATGATCATTCTCATCATGATGGTCGGCACGCACATCATTCGCATCGGCATGCTCTCGAACATCGCCGCCATCACCATGCTGGCGCCGATCCTGATCGCACTCGCGCCCAAGCTCGGGCTGCATCCCGTGGCGTTCACCATGCTCGTCGCGGACACCGACACCTTCGCGTATCTGCTGCCGACGCAGATCACGGCGGCGGTCATCGCCTACTCGAGCGGCACCTTCACGATGACCGACTACTTCAAGGTCGGCTGGGTCGCCGTGTTGATCGCCATCGCCTACGGCATCCTGGTCATGGCCCCCTGGTATGCCTACCTCGGCATCCCCGTCTGGGACCCCACGGCGCCGTGGCCCTTCAAGTAGTCACCGGCAGGCACCTATTGCCCAAGAACAGGAGAGAACGATGCAAGACAAGGCCGACGAGCGTCTGAGCCTGACCGAGGCACAACTGCGCAAGGAGCTCGGCAGCTATGTCGCTCCGAAGGGGTTGTTCGAGCAGAATATCCGGCAGCCCTTCCTCGGCCGCGTCACGTGCAACGTCGACCGTCTGGTCGCCGGGGAATGGACGGAGGTCGTGATCGACTACGAGGTCGGCCAGGCCGGCCTCGCCGACGGCGCCTGGGTCAAGGCAACGTTCAAGTTCTACTCGGACTGGGCGCTTTTCCAGACCGCCGACCCGACCAAGCCCAACTACGTGTCGGCCGAATACCATGCCGGGCCTTTGATGCCCGGCCAGTCCCCGGCCACCGTGCAGTCCCTCAAGGTCCGCTTCGACCAGAAGGGCCACGAACGGCCGTTCCAGAAGGCCATCATCGTCGACACCGTCGACGGCTACCTCAATCCGGGCGATCACATCATCATCCGGCTGGGAGACCGGCGCGGCGGCGGCCCAGGCACGCGCGTGCAGACGTTCGTCGAGGAGAACTTCCGCTTCCGCTGCTACGTCGATCCGCTCGGCACCTCGCGCTTCGCCGCGATCCCCGGCGACATCTCCATGGACATCGTGCCGGGCGCACCGCACCAGCTCGAGGTACGGGCACCACGCTTCGTGCGGCCTGACACCCCCTACGTCGCGCGCGTGCGCGTCGACGACCAATGGGGCAACGCCTGCGTCGATCTCGATGCCGAGGTGCTGCTCGAGGCCTATCACGGCGACAGCAAGCTCTACACCAAGCGCCATCGCTTCAACACGAGGGGCCGCCAGCGCACCGATCATTGGGCGTTCGTCGAGGTCGACGACCTCCCGCGCAAGGTCGGCGAATTGAAGATCGTCGCGACCATGCCGGACGCCAGGGGCGTCAAGCCCGCAGAGTGGTACGTGACGATCGACAAGTCCTGCCCGGCACCCCGCATCCTCAACGGCGAGCTGCACTGCCACGCCGAGGACACCGTCGGCATCAACGACACCGATTACAATCTCCGTTATGCGCGCGACTGCTCGGGGCTCGATTTCACGGGCTATACCGCCAATGACTTCCAGATCACCGAGAAGAACTGGGGCACCTCCGTGGCCTTCTGCCAGGAGCTCAACGAGCCCGGCAAGTTCGTCGTCTATCCCAATCAGGAATGGTGCGGCTCATCCTGCGCCGGCGGCGACCATCTCGTCGTCTTCCTGCACGACGAGGACCCGAAGTTCCCGCGCCGGCCCGACGGCACCGGCAATGTCCGCTCGTTCGAGTGGAACGAGGACATGAAGGGCCAAGCCGTGCAGCCCGGCGCCTGGCCGCTCGAGCTGCTCTGGCGGGCCTACATCCATGACCCCGAGAACCACCTGATCATGCCGCACGTCGGTGGCCGGCGGGCGATCCTCGACTGGTATCATCCCGAGCTCGACCGGCTGATCGAGATCTGCTCCACGTGGGGGCACTTCGAGTGGCTCTATCACGACGCCATACAGCGCGGGCACAAGCTCGGCTGCTACGGCGGCGGTGACGAGCATCGCGGCCGGCCCGGCGGCGGCGCGCCCGGCACACAGGTGTTCGGCGTGTTCGGTCCCAACACCGGCGTCATCGCGGACAGCCTCGACCGGGGCACCGTCGGCAAAGCCCTGCGCGCACGCCACACGACCGCCAACACCGGGCCCGGACTCTACGGCCTCGCGACGTGCGGCAAGCACATGATGGGAGACGAATTCACCCACAAGGGACCGGCGAAGATCAACTACCGGTTCCTCGGGCAGAGCGGCTGGGACGAGATCGTCGCCTTCAACCACGCCGGCGAGATCTACCGCCGCAACCTGCAGCAGGAGGCTGGCTTCAGCGACCGTAAGATCCGCATCCGCTACGGCGGCGCGCGCATCAAGGACCGCTATCGCTGGTGTGAGTGGAGCGGCACGATCTCCGTGCTCAACGGCACCATCAACGACTTCGTCGGCCGCGGCTATGAGCACCTGGAGGAACGCTGCTGGCGGGCCAGCCCGACCGACATCAGCTTCCGCAGCGACACCTACGGCGATACCGACGCCGTCGAGATCGACATCCTCGGGCTCGCCGACTGCACGCTGCACATCCACGGCCGCATCGACGGCTACGTCAAGATCGGCAACCCGCTCGACGGCAATCCCTTCGTGCATTGCCCGACGTTCGACTGGACGGTGTCGGGGCGCGAGCTGTTCGAGCATGGCGCGGTGCGGCGCGATCTGGGCGGGGCGGAGGTCATGCTGGCCGTCGAGCGCATGAGCGATGCGCCCATGCCGCGCGACGTCTCCGGCAGCTTCGAGGTGGCGGCGAACAACGGCCCGCACGGCCACCAGCCGGTGTTCCTGCGCGCGCGACAGACCGACGACCACAAGGTCTGGACCTCGGCCATGTTCATCACGTCCGGCTGAGAAGGACTCGGCCGCCGACCGGCAGGGGCGGCGCCCTCGGCGACCGACGTGACGAGGGATGCACTTTCGTCACGTCGGTGCCACGCGACGGTCGGCGAAGCCCCGCCCCCTCACGCCTGCCAGGGCAAAAGTGCCACAGCGCGATCAAATCTCGTCGCTGGCGACAGCGCCCCCTGACATTGCCGCCGCCGCCCCCCATCTGCTCGCCCATGCCGGTCGCAGCCGGCTCAGCGAAGGAGATAGGCATGTCCAGTCCCGACAGCGGTGCCTCCGGCAAGAGCGCGTGTGCGGAGCAGGAATACACCAAGCGGGTCACGGCCGCCGGGTGGACGGCTGGCGTCTCGGCCTTCTTCATTCTCGGCACGATGATCGGACAGAACAGCTGGCCGTCGGCCGCCACCGGGATAGGCGTGGCGGTGATGGTCGCCATCGTCTGCAGCCTCATGCTGCGGAGGCCCTAGCCGCCCCGCACGTGGCGCGAGGGGCGGCGCTCTGGTCAGACGATGCCGTTGCGCCCATGACGCAGGAACGCGGGCCGAAGGCTCAGGCGCTCGAGGTAGGCCTCCACGGCTGGCCGTGCGGGTCGGGCCGGCACCTCTGTCATGAACCAGCGATTGAGCGAAAGCCCGATCGGAATGTCTGCCAAGGTGAAATCCGGGCCGGCGACGTGATCTGTGCGTGCGAGCTGGCCTTCCAGGATGTCGATATGCTTCTGCCAAGCCGCGAGCGAACTCGCGATCTCGCCGGCGTCGGCGAACGCAGGATTGTGCCGCACGAGCGCCTGGAAGGCATAGCGCCAGGAGGCGTTGAAGTCACTCGCCTGCCAGTCCATCCACTTCTCGACCAGCGCCCGCGCCCGTGGCTCGCTCGGCAACAGGCTCGCAGCACCATAGGCGCCCGCCAGATAGCGCAGGATCGTGTTGGATTCCCACAGCACGAAATCGCCATCCACGATGACCGGCACGAGAGCGTTCGGATTGAGCGCCAGGAACGCAGGGTCGAGCGTGTCGCGAAAGCCGGAGCCCCAATCCTCGCGCGTGTACGCGACGCCGATCTCGTCACACGCCCACAGAACCTTGCGGACGTTGATCGATGAGGCCTTGCCGAGAATGCGGATCATCGGGGCCATGCCATGTCACGCTGACAATGCCGAGGGGTTCACCGGCTCAGCCGTCGGCGTGCGGCCGCAGGCTCAGCGTCGCCCCACGACCGCTCAGAGATCGGCGAGCAGGGTCTCCGCGCTCGTTGCGCCGAAACCGCCGGCCTCTTCCAGATGCAAGTGTGTGATCGTGCCGTTGTCCACGATCATCGAGAACCGGCGACAGCGCGGACCATAGCCCTTGGCGCTCATGTCGACCTCGAGACCGGCCGCCCGCGTGAAGTTCAGGCAGCCGTCGCCGACCATGGTCACGACGCCGGTCGCGCGATGCTCCTTCGCCCAGGCCGCCATGACCGCCGCATCGTTGACCGACAGGCAGACGATGTCGTCGATACCCTTGGCCTTGAGCGCGGCGGCATGCTCGACGAAGCCCGGCAGGTGCTGGCGCGAACAGGTGCGCGTGAAGGCTCCGGGAACGCCGAACAGCGCCACCTTCTTGCCAGCAAACAGCGTATCGCTCGGGATCGGACCCGGCCCGTCGTCGGTCATCACGAACACGATGACGGACGGGATCCTGTCACCAACCTTGAGTGTCATGTCTCACGCCCTCGGATTGCCCTGGCCGTGAGATTAGCGCGTTCCCCGGCCTTTGCCATCAAAACCCGTCGGCGGGGCGATCGAGGCCGAAGTGCGAACGCAGCGTCTCGCCTTCGTAGGCGGTGCGGAAGAGGCCGCGCTTCTGCAGGATCGGCAGCACCTCGGCGATGAAGGCATCGAGCATGCCCGGCAGCAGCGGCGGCATCAGGTTGAAGCCGTCGGCGGCGCCGGAGTCGAACCAGTCGACGATCAGGTCGGCGAGCTGCTCCGGCGTGCCCGTGAACGTGAAATGACCGCGCGCGCCGGCGAGCTTGGCGAGCAGCTGGCGCAGCGTCGGCCGTTCGCGCTTGACCATGCCGACGATCACCTCCGTGCGGCTGCGCGCCGCCTGCACGTCGTCGGGATCGGGGAAGTCCTCGGGCGAGAGCGGCTTGTCGAGCGGCAGGTGCGAGAAGTCGTGCCCGCCGAAGCGGCCCGAGAGGCGCTTGCGGCCGACCTCGGGGTCGGCGAGGTTGTTGAGCTCGTCGGCAAGCTTCTGCGCCTCCGCGACCGTGCCGCCGAGCACCGCGCTCAGGCCCGGCAGGACCAGAACCTGGTTGGGCGCGCGTCCCTCCGTCACGGCATGCGCCTTGATGTCGGCATAGAAGGTCTGCGCCGTCGATTTCTCCATGTGCGCGGTGAAGATCGCCTCGGCGTGGCGCGCGGCGAAGCGCCGGCCCGTGTCGGAGGACCCCGCCTGCACCAGCACCGGCCGGCCCTGCGGCCCGCGCGGCACGTTGAGCGGACCGGTGACGGAATAGTACTTGCCCTCGTGATTGACGGGACGGATGCGGTCAGGCTGCGCGTAGCGGCCGCTCGCACGGTCGTCGAGGATGGCATCGTCGGCCCAACCGTCCCACAGCCCCTTGACGACCTCGAGATACTCCTCCGCCCGCTCGTAGCGCTCGGCGTGGCTCACCTGGCTCGTGTCGCCGAAGTTGCGCGCAGCCTCCACCGCCCAGGTGGTGACGATGTTCCAGCCGACGCGCCCACCGCTCATATGATCGAGCGACGCGTAGTAGCGCGCGAGGTTGTAGGGCTCGGTGTAGGTCGTGGAGGCGGTGGCGATCAGGCCGATGCGCTTGGTCGACACGGCGAGCGCCCCGAGCGTCGTGATCGGCTCGAGCCAAGCATGCGGCGCGTGCGCGTAGTCACTCCAGAGCGACAGGATATCCGCCAGGAAAATGGAGTCGAGCAAGCCGGCCTCGGCCCGCCTGGCGAGATCCTGGAAATAGGCGATGTCGGTCAATCCGAAGGGCGAGGAGTTCGGATGACGCCAGGAGGCCTCGTGATGGCCGCGGCTCTGGATGAACAGGTTGAAATGGAGTTGCCGTCTCATGTCGCTCCGCCCACATTTGCATGATCGGTGTAATCAACGCCCGTGAGGGTTTCGCGTCAACGGCAATCTTGGAAATTTCACTCCCTGCGACCAATATCCGCCCTCGGCTCCGCGAGGCGCAGGGTGCGCGCACCCCATGAAATCCGGTCGTGCAATCGTCATCCCGAAGCAAAGACGGCGCGCTCCGACAAAGAGCGCGCCACCCGATCGTCCAGAAAAAGTCCTCGAACGTCGGCCGCTTAGTGCGAGCCCTTGCCCTTGGAGACGCACTTCTTGGCGCCGGCATCCCAAACCATGCCCTTCTTGCACTTCTTCTGGGCCTCGGCCACGCTGGCGAGCGAGCCGGCGAGCACCAGAGCTGCGGCGATCGTGAGGATGGTCTTCATGCTGTCTTACCTCGTTTGGTTGATAACGTCGCGGGACGAGTCTTGCCGCGCCGCGGCTTCAAATTGAAGCCACGAGTTCGTGAACAGACGAGCCGTCACCGGCCGGTCCGAATACACGGCGAATATGGCGTAGCTGGTGTAGCCCCAGGCCGCAATCCGCGCTACGGTCCAAGCCCCGCCAGCCGAGGCCGTTGCCGACCATGACCGATGAGCTCCCCCTGAAACGAGAGATGACCTTCACCTACGGCGAGCCACGCGAGCTGTGCCCCGGCGTGGTGCGCATCGTGGCCAACAATCCCGGCCCCTTCACCTTCAAGGGCACGAATACCTATCTTCTCGGCCGGAACAGCCTCGCCGTCATCGATCCCGGCCCCGAGGACGCGGCGCAATGCGCGGCAATCCTGAAGGCGGCCGGCGGCAGACCCATCACCCATATCGTCGTCACGCACACCCACCACGACCATGTCGGCGGCCTTACCGCACTGCAACAGGCGACAGGCGCCCTCTCGTGCGGATTCGGGCGGCGCGCCCGCAACGAGGGCGCCACGATCCGGAGCCCGTCGGGCGGCGAATACGTCGATCGCGACTTCAATCCGGATGTCGTGCTCGGTGACGGCGCACGGCTCGAGGGCGCGGAGTGGGCGCTCGAGGCTCTGCATACGCCGGGCCATGCGCCCGATCATCTCTGCTTGGCGCTGGCCGGCACGGGCGTGCTGTTCTCAGGCGACCACGTCATGTCCTGGAGCACCAGCGTCGTCGCCCCGCCCGAGGGCAACATGGCCGACTACATGCGCGGGCTCGAGCGACTGATGGAACGCTCAGATGCGCTCTACCTGCCCGGACATGGCGGACAGCTCGAGCAGCCGCAGCGTGTGGCGCGCGCCTTCCTCACCCATCGGCGCATCCGCGAGCAGGCGATCCTCGGCTGCATCCGGGACGGCCATCGCACCATCGACCGCATCGTGCCCATCATCTACCAGGGCCTCGACGAGCGCCTCGTGCGCGCCGCCTCCATGTCCGTGCTCGCCCATATCGAGCACCTCATTCAGCGGCAGGAGATCGTGACTTGCGACGGGGCGCCTTCCGGACTGGCGACCGCTTACGAACCCGCTTCCGGGCGCTGACCGAGGGCCGCGCCGCCGGCGGTGGACTCGGCCTGGCTTCCGGCTCCACCACCGCGCCAACGGTCGCCGCCACGCGGGCCTGCACCTCGCGCGCCAGCTTCAGCAACCGCCGCGCGTTCTGGCCGAAGTCGTGGCGGCCATAGCGCGAGGCCGACCGCATGTCGATGCGCGCACTGCGTCGGTCCCCCTGCACGCGAATGACGATGTCGTCGGGAAAGCCGAGCACCAGCGTCCGGTCGACGGCTTCGATCGTCCCGGGCATCCCCGATCGCAGATCCGGCGGCTGCTCCTGCACCACCGTCCAGCGCAAGCGGCGGACCGCCTCGCGCACCAGCTCGAACGCCTCGGTGCTCGAGCGGCGCACGAGCATCGGCTCCACGCCGGGATAGGCGGCGAGCTGAGGCTCTGCAAAGGCTGCGGGATAGGTCAGCGGCGCCGTCGCCGACCGGCGCGTCTCGGCCAGGGCCCGGAATACCGGCGGCTGGCGCGTGTCCGTGGTGACATCATTGATGAGCGGAAGTTGCAGGTACCATGCCGAGAGGGCCGCAGGCCATGCCAGGATGCAGGCGGCGACCAGAATGCCCCATGTCGCGCGACCGCCGCCGCTGCCGCCCTCGCGCCAGATGCGGTAGAGCGCGAAAATCGCCAGCAGAATAGCCAGGCCCGCGCCCGCCAGCGCGACCTTGAACAGATCCAGCATGACCGGCGTCTGCAACAGGGAAACGCGATGCAGCACCGCCGCGACAAGGATGAGCTGGACGCTGAGCGCGGCAACCCGCAGGCTCCACACCGAGGAGCTCCGTGGTCGCATGTCCGAAGCGAACATCATCTGGCGGGCATCGTCCCTTCGCCGGCGCGCCGGTCTAGCCGGCAGCGCCGCAGCATGGCGCGACAACACATTTTGTCATCGGCATTGATCGGCGCTAAGCATAGTCGAGCTGGCAGCAAAGAACAGGTCAAGTCTCATGCAGACCCTCTCGAACAGTGCGATCCGCGATCTCGAAACGCTCCTCCATCCGGCGACGAATCTGGCGGCCCATCGCAGCCTCGGCCCGACGATCATCGATCGCGGCGAGGGCATCCATGTCTGGGACACCAGCGGCAAGCGGTACATCGAGGGACTGGCCGGACTGTGGTGCGCCAGCCTCGGCTACGGCAACAACGAGCTGATCGAGGCCGCACGCGAGCAGATGAGCCGCCTCTCATTCTCGCACCTGTTCGGCGGCCGCAGTCACGAGCCGGCCATCGAGCTTGCCGAGAAGATCAAGGAGATCTCGCCGGCACCGACCTCGAAGGTGTTCTTCACGTGCTCCGGCTCCGAGGCCAACGACACCCAGATCAAGCTTGCCTGGTATTACAACAACGCACGCGGCAAGCCGCAAAAGAAGAAGATCATCTCACGCGAGAAGGCCTACCACGGTGTCACGATCGCCACAGCCAGCCTCACCGGCCTCGGTGTGTTCCACCAGGACTTCGACCTGCCCATGGCGCGGATCATCCATGCAGACTGTCCGCACCACTGGCGCAACGCCGAGCCCGGCGAGAGCGAGGAAGACTACGCCACGCGCCTAGCGGCCAACCTCGAGAGCCTGATCGAGCGCGAGGACCCCGACACCATCGCCGCCTTCATCGCCGAGCCGGTGATGGGCGCCGGCGGCGTCATCGTTCCCCCGGCCACCTACTTCGAAAAGATACAGGCGGTGCTGAAACGACATGACATCGCGCTCATCGTCGACGAGGTGATCTGCGGATTCGGGCGCACTGGCAACATGTTCGGCTCCCAGACCTACGGCATAACGCCCGATACCGTGACCATGGCCAAGGCGATCACCTCGGCCTACATGCCGCTCGGCGCCGTCACGGTCTCCGAGGACGTCTATCAGGCGATGCTCGACGAGAGCCGCAAGATCGGCGTGTTCGCCCACGGCTTCACCTACACGGGCCACCCCGTGGCCTGCGCAGTCGCCGTGAAGACGCTCGAAATCTACCAGCGCCTCGACATCGTGGCCCACGTGCAGCGCGTGGCGCCGATCTTCGCCATGCGCCTGAAGGCGCTCTCGGATCATCCGCTGGTCGGGGAGGCGCGCGGCGTCGGGCTCATCGGCGGCCTGCAACTGGTGGCCGACAAGAAGGCCAAGGCCGCCTTCCCGCCCGAGAAGGGAGTTGGCGGCAAGGCCGTGCAGTTCTGCCAGGAGGAAGGCCTCATTCTGAGGGCGCTCGGCGGCGACGTACTGGCCGTATGCCCGCCGCTCATCATCGACGGCGCCGGCATCAACGAGCTGTTCGACAGCCTGGAGCGCGGCTTGGACAAGACCCTGGCCTGGCTGCGCAGCTAGGGCGCGATCGCTCGAGAAGGGAGCGCGCAGCGCTGCCGGCGAGAGCGTGAATCGCACCCTGCGGCCTTCATCCCGAGCGAGATCGAGGCTGGTCGATGCGCGCAGAGCGGCGCGCCTGCCGCTGATGTCACCGCCGTCCGCTGCCGCGCCAGACGCGCAAAGGGCCCGCACAAGCGGGGCCTGAAACGGGAACAGGCGAATGACCTTTCGGTCATTCGCCTGCGGAAATCTTCCCCGGTAGAGCTCTTGAGATATTTACTTCTTCTTAGCGGCCACGCACTTCTTGGCCTTCTTGTCGTACTTCTCGCCCTTCTTGCACTTCGGGTCGGCAGCGAGAGCGGCAGGAGCCGCGGCGCCGAAAGCGAAGCCAGCGAGCGTCAGGGCGATGATCAGCTTCTTCATAACTTACCCTCCGTAGAGCTATCGGGGTTGAAACCTCTTATTGAGGCGGGCGGACTGTAGCCGAGCAACCGGCTGTGCGATCTGCGGCATTCCGCCACACAATAACAATCCCGTGAAGATGTTTCGCATGACGGCCATCACCGTCCGACACATTGCCAACACATTGAGATCACGGTGAGGTTTGGCTCAGTGCGCATGGCCGGCAGGGGTGTTCAGTCGCACCCGCACGCGGCCGGATCGGCGCCGGCTCGCGGCGGATAACGCGCCCCGCGGAGCCCGTAAGGCCCCTCGTGCAGAGACTGGCTCACTGTTGGCTGGTGGCGCGAATGGGCAGCACCGGGCATCGCTCGAGCATCGCCCGAGCCGCAGCGCTGTCCCCTCCCCCGGTCACTCCGGCCGGACGACGCCCGTCTGCGAGGTGATCAAGCCGTAGTGCTCGATGCGGCGATGCCGGGCAAAATCGAAGATCGTCTCCTTGCCGAAGCGCGTGCGATCGAGATCACAATCGTGCACGAGCAGCTCGTCGGCTTCCGTGCGGGCCTCCGCCACGATCTCACCGTCCGGGTCCACGATGACACTCGCGCCGAACAGCGGATGGCCGTCCTCGTCGCCGGCCTTGGCCACCGCGACCACCCATGTCGAGTTCTGATAGGCCCCGGCCTGGACCGACAGCTTGTGGTGGAAGATGCGCTGGCGCTGCCCCTCCTCGCCCTTCTGCGAGTTGACGCTCGGCGTGTTGTAGCCGAGCAGGACCATCTCCACGCCCTGCAGCCCCATCACGCGATAGGTCTCGGGCCATCGCCGGTCGTTACAGATGCACATGCCGATGATGCCATCGAGCGCGCAGAATACGGGGAAGCCAAGATCACCCGGCTCGAAATAGCGCTTCTCCAGATGCTGATGCGTGCGCTCGGGGTCGCGCTCGGCATGGCCCGGCAGGTGCACCTTGCGATACTTGCCGACAATCTCCGACGACTTGTCGGTGAGGATGGCGGTGTTGAAGTGGTGGCCGTCGGGGGTCAGCTCGGCATAGCCGAGGCACATGGCCATCTGGTGCGTCCTGGCCCGGGCGAACAACGGCGCCGTCGCGGGGCCCGGCATCTCGCGTTCGAACCAGCGATCGGCCTCGGCGCGGTCCTCGTAGTACCAGCGCGGGAAGAAGGTCGTCAGCGCTAGCTCCGGATAAACAATGAGGTCGCAGCCCCGGGCCTTGGCCTGATCCATCAATGCGATCATGCGCGCGACCACCGCTTCGCGACTGTCGGCCTTCTGGATGGGTCCCAACTGGGCGGCCCCGACCCGCACGTTTCGCATCACGTCCTCCTCACTGCTCTCAGGCCCCGTCCTTGGGCTGATACGGCTGCCGGCGCTCGACGAGGATGCTGCTCGTGATCTCGAAGACCTTCTCACCGTGCTGGTTGAAGCCCTCGTTGAGCGCATAGATGATGCCGCGATGCGGGCGCGACTTCAGATCGACCTTCTCCGTGCGGCGGCCGGTGAACGTGATCGTGTCGCCCGCAAAGACCGGCTTCAGCCATTTCAGGTTCTTGAAGCCCGGCGACGGCCCCCACTGGGCCATCTTGACGCCGGTCTTGGCGAGCTCCGCCTCGTAGCGCTGGCGGTAGGCGACCGTCAGGCGTATCCAGATGGCAGCGGTGTGCCAACCCGAAGCGCAGAGCCCGCCGAACAGCGACGACTTCGCGGCGGCCTCGTCGAGGTGAAAGTACTGCGGGTCGTATTTGACGGCGAAGGCCTTGATCTCCTCCGCCGTGAAGGTGTGCTGGCCGAGGTGCATTTCCTCGCCGAGCGGCACGTCCTCGAAATAGTTGCTCATGACGCGCTCACTGCCTCGCCCTCGACCGTGCGCCGGCCGAAGATCTGCACGGGCCGCCAGCTCATCACCACCTCGCCCTTGTCGTCCAGCACTTCGATCAGCGCCTTGGCGATGCCGATCCCGGGGCGGCTGGCAGAAGCGCGCTTCTCGGTGCACGTGTAGCGCACGGACAGCACGGTCCCCGGCCGTACCGGCTTCATCCAACGCACCTCCT
Organism: Hyphomicrobiaceae bacterium; assembly: GCA_041397725.1. Classification (GTDB taxonomy): domain Bacteria; phylum Pseudomonadota; class Alphaproteobacteria; order Rhizobiales; family Hyphomicrobiaceae; genus JAGRKR01. Next base: position 733,715 of record JAWKVZ010000001.1, read on the forward strand.
CGATTCCCGTGGCGCCGAGCGAGCTCGAGGCGTTCAGGTAGCCGTCGCAGAGCATGCGCATCAGCATCGCGCAGGTGTGAAAACCGGAGGCGCAGAGGCCGCCCGCCACTGTGTGCTTGGCCGCCTCCTCGTCGAGGTGCATCGCCTGCGGGTCGTAGGTGGAGGCGAACTCGATGATCTCCTCCTTCGTCACCTCGTAATGGCCGAAATGCTCGACGCGCCCGACCTCGAGGTCCTCCCAATAGAGCCGCGATCCCGCAGCCGCAGCATCATCCTGCATAAGAATATCCCATCGTCGTTCCAGATCCTGTGGCGTGGCGCCCGGTCCCGCAGGGGGCCGCTCGGGGCCGTCTGTGTGTGACTTATTTCGCGCGCAACCCGCTTCTCACTGCTCCGCTTTCCTTGAGCCGCGCGATCTCGCTCTCGCCGAAGCCGGCTTCCGCCAGGATCGCATCCGCATGCGCGCCCGGCAGCGCCGGCGGCATCTCGATGGAGCCGCCGTCATGAGCGTAGCGGAACCCGGAAGCGACCATGCGCATCGGCCCGTGGGGACCGTCGATGGTCTGGAGGACGTCGCGCTCGGCAAGTTGCGGATGCTCGACGATCTCGGGGATCGACCAGATGCGCGAGCACGGCACGTCGGCCGCCGACAATCGTGCGTCCCAGGTGGCTGCGTCGGCGCTCGCGAAGATGTCCTCGATGATGGTCCGCAACTCGACCTCGTGCTTGATGCGCGACGGCCAGTCGCCGAAGCGCGGATCAGTGAGCAGGTCGACGCGGCCGATGGCGGTGCAGAGCGCCTTGAACTGCTTCTCGTTGTTGACGGCGAGCAGGATGTGCCCGCCTTTCACCTTGAAGAGGTCCGCCGTCGGCAGGCGGCTCTGGGCGCGGTTGCCCGATGGGCCCTGGATGTGGCCGCCGACGGTGTAGTCGACGACGAACGAGCACATGAACGCGAGCGTCGCATCGAGCATGGCGACATCGACCATCTGGCCGCGGCCGGTGTGGGTGCGCTGGTAGAGCGCGCTCGACACGGCGAAGGCCAGCGTCATGCCGCCGATGGCGTCGCAGATGGCGAAGCCGGCGCGTGTCGGGCCGGTCTCCTTGGTACCGGTGACCGACATCAGGCCGCTCATCGCCTGGATCTTGCCGTCGTAGGCCGCCGTCGTGCGCTCCGGCCCGTTCTGGCCGAAGCCGGAGACGGCGCCGTAGATGATGCGCGGATTGACGGCCGAGAGCGCCTCGTAGCCGATGCCGAGCTTGTCCATCACGCCCGGACGGTAGTTCTCCAGAACCACGTCGGCCGTCAGCGCGAGACGCTTCACGATCTCTACCGCCTCGGGCTTGGTCAGATCGAGCGCGATGTTGCGCTTGTTGGAGTTGATGGCCATCCAGCTCGTCGAGAGGCCGCGCGCCGACCACTCCTTGTTGGGCGGTCCATAGCGCATGTCGTCGCCGCCGGGACGCTCGATCTTGATCACATCGGCCCCGAGCAGCGCCAATTGATAGGCGCCGAACGGGCCCGCGAACACCTGCGTGAAATCGAGGACGCGAACGCCCTGGAACGGCTTGGCCATCAGACTTTCCTCGTGAAGCTCCGGACGCCAGGGTGGTCGCGCATACCGGCGACGTCAAGGGCAGACGGCCGCGGCGGCCGTCCTCCATGACGACTATGCTATCATTATCCATCGAAGCTGGCCGGTGGCACCAGAACCGCGAAAGCCCCTCCCCGGATCGTAACCGCGTCGGGACTCGGTCGGCGGCGTCATATCGCGCACAAGGAGACGTATCGCATGGCAAACGAGAACCCGTCGCGCCGCCGCCCGCGGCCGACCTTTGCTGCGTCGCGAGAGCCGAAAGTCATACGGCGGGCAGAGAACCTCATGATCCAACTGACCCCCGAAGAGGGGGAGAGGATCTACGCCAGACGCAAGTTGGCGGAAGCCGAGAAGGCCGGCGTCGCGCCGAACGACGCCGCCCCGGAGGACGACGACGACAACCGCTAGAGCGAGGTCGCTGGCGCGCGCAATCTCGTCCTTACTCTGCCGCCCCCGTCTTCCCCTTGTCCGCCGCGAGGCGCTCCTTGGCGATCTGCTTGTTGCGGTCGAACTCCGCCCGGCGCCGGGCGATCTCCTCGGGCGAGAGCTGGGCGATGTTCGAATAATCGAGCTTCCAGTCACCCGTCGCCGCCCAGCAGAGCGGGTTCTGCACGGTGGTTCGTGCCGCCGGCGCCCGCTCGAGCACGTCGAGAGCCAGCCCGAGCGTGCTCACCTGCGAGGCCTTGTCGTGCGGCTTGCCGGCGGCGTTACCCAACGGGAAATCGCTGAACAGGAAGCGGGGCACGCCCGCGTACTCGACGATGTCCTTGGCACAGCCCATGACGACCGTGGCGATGCCGCTCTCTTCCAGTGCTCTTGCTGCCAGACTCACGGTCTGGTGACACACGGGTCAATTGGCGACGAGTATGGCGGCATCCGCCCGGTCCTCCCGGCACCGGGCAACGATCTCGGGACAGTCGACGTCGAGCGTCGTGCGATGGCTGCGGTTCGTCGGTGCGCCGTGGAAGCGCGGCGACACCTCGCCGATGCGGCCCTGGCGCGCGTAATCGCGCAACGCCGGCAGGGGGAACCAGGTGCCGGAGTCTTCCGCCGTGGTGTGCTTGCGGTCGATGCCGATGTGGGAAATGCGGGTGTCGTGGTCGGCCGCGGCATCGCCCGAATAGACCGTATAGAACTTGGCCGCCGAGTTGTAAGGCGCCCGCGGCCCCTGGTCGCCCTTGTCGGGCTGGTAGGGTGCGGCTGTCGTGATCAACGCCACGCGGCACTCCGCCAGCGGCTTGGCGAGCGGCGTGAACGGCACGTCGCGATAGTGCGCCCAGCGATAGGGTGCGCCATAGCCGAGCGTCACGTAGTAGTCGCGGATGCGCTTGCGATACGGGATCGGCTGGTCGTGATCGGGCGCGAAGCCGAAGTCCTCGTCGTTTGATGGCGTCATGGAGCGGCCCTTGCTTTGATGAGATCCCTGCGACCACCATCTTGAACGGCGACCAGGGCACCCCCAGGCGAAGCGAACGCCGGGAATGTTAAATGAGGGGACGCCACGGCGCCAGCCGCAGAATGTGCGTTTGCCATCCCGCGCACGCCGGCGGGCCGCGCGCCGGTCACTCGTTCTCGAGCACTTTCGGCAACTGCGACCGGTGGAAGCCGTTGAAACCTGCAAGCGGCTGCTCGGGGCGGGGTAGCGGCACGAACGGCCTGGCATTCGGCACCGCGCCGTCCACGCGCAGCGTCGTGCCGGAGATGAACCCGGCCGCCTCCGAGAGCAGGAACACGATGGCCGCGGAGACCTCGCTTTCCGTGCCCACGCGCCCCATCGGCGAGAGATTCTTGCGGTTGCGGATGTAGGCGGCGCGCTCGGGCGGGTAGCGGTCCATGCCTTCCGAGGCGATCCAGCCGGGCGCTACGGCGTTGACGCGCACGTTGGCGCCGGCCCACTCGAGCGCCGCCGTCTCAGTGAAGTTGACCATGCCGGCGCGGGCCGCGCCCGAGTGCCCCATGCCCGGCATGCCGTGCCACATGTCGGCGACGATGTTGACGATGGAGCCGCCGTGCGCGTGCAGCCACTGCGTATAGCATTCACGCGCCATCAGGAACCCGCCCAGGAGATTGGTGCGCACCACCGCGTCGAAGCCCTTCGCGCTGATGCGCTCCAGCGGCGCCGCAAATTGTCCGCCCGCGTTGTTGACGAGATGATCGATGCGGCCGAACTGCGCAATCACGGCGGCGACGACCTCGCGCACGCGCGCCTCGTCGCGGATGTCGCAGACGTGACAGACGGCCTCGAGGCCGTCCTGCCGCAACTCCCCGACCACCCGTTCGAGCTTCGCTTGCGTCCGCCCGACGATGGCGATGCGAGCCCCGAGTGCGGCCAGCTCGTGCGCTGTGCACCGGCCGATGCCGCTGCCGCCGCCCGTGACGATCGCCACCCGCCCGGCGAACAGCCCGGCCCTGAACACCGACCGATAGCCGCCAGGAGCGACAGGACCGCTCGCCGCCTCCGGCGGAGCCGGCTCCCCGTCACGGCCCCCCCAGTTGGAGCGCTGCATACTCACTGTCTCCTTGTGCGATCGACACAACCTGACGAAACGCCAGCGCGGAAAGACCCGCACCATTCTAGGACGACGGTCCTTTTCCGACCACCCTCCATTCGTCGCGCCTCAGGCACTCGCCAGCGCCGCCAAACCGGTCTAGAAAGCGACGAAGGCACTGCTCGGCCGAGCTTTCAAACACACAACGACCGGAGGAGACCCCCGCATGAGCCCGACGATCATCAGCTGCGCCGTGACCGGCAGCCATCCGACCCGCGCACACAATGCCGCCCTGCCCGTGACGCCCGCAGAGATCGCCGACGCCTGCGTCGGCGCGGTGAAGGCCGGTGCCGCGATCTGCCACATCCACGTGCGCGATCCCGAGACGGGCGTGCCCAGCATGAAGCTCGAGTACTACCGCGAAGTCGTGCAGCGCATCCGCAGCTCCGGCACCGACATGATCATCAACCTGACGACCGGTCCCGGCGGCCGCTACATGCCGAGCGACGACAACCCGGCCGTCGCCGGACCCGGCACGGCACTGACCACCCCCGAGATTCGCACCGAGCACATCGTCGAGCTCAAGCCGGAGATCTGCTCGCTCGACCTCAACACGATGTGGTTCGGCGGCGGAGCGGTGATCAACTCGCCGCGCAACATCCGCATCATGGCCGAGCGCATCTATGCCGCCGGCGTGAAACCCGAGATCGAGGTCTTCGACAGCGGCGACATCTCGCTCGCCCACGACCTCGTGGCCGAGGGCACGCTCAAGATGCCTGCGCTCTTCCAGGTCTGCACGGGCATCAAGTACGGTTTCGCCGCCACGCCCGACACCCTCTCCTATGCCGTCAAGATGCTGCCAAAGGGCTGCCAGTGGGCGTCGTTCGGAGCAAGCCGGATGGCCTTCCAGATGGTCGCCATGGCCTACATGCTGGGCGGGCACGTGCGCATCGGCATGGAGGACGCGCTCTACCTCTCGCGCGGCGTCAAGACGCCGAGCAACGCCGCACTCGTCGAGAAGGCGGCGCGCATCGTCCAGGACCTCGGCGGCACCATCGCGTCCGTGGCCGAGGCCCGGCAGATGCTCGGCCTGACGCGCCGGGACTGAGGGCTCGCGTCCGTCCAAGACGGAGAAAAGCACCCGTCATGCTGCGCACGATCGTACTGCTGATACTGCTTGCGGCCATTGCCGCCCTCGCGTCGATCGTGCTGTGGGTGTTCGCACCGATCGTGATCCCGGTCGTCCTCGTGACGGCCGGGATCGGCGTTCTCGTCGTGCTGATCAATCTTCTGAAGCGCGCCGTGCTGCGGCGGTTCCCCGACAGGGCGGGCAAGGTGACGGATCAGGGCGAGCCGAAGCAGACGCCAGGGCTCTGACAAGGCGTCTCCCGGGACAGCGGGGCGACATGCGCACGACACGCACGAGCCGGCTTTGCATGCTGTTGCTGGCGGTCCTGCTCGCCGCTGGCAGTGCGGCGGCCAAGGCTCGCGAATTGCGCATCGCCACGTGGACCATGCAGAGCGATGCCGCGGCCGCCGCGGCGCTGAAGCAGCGCGCCGCGCGCCCGGTCTGGCGCCACACGTTCGGGCCGCGCGACACCGGCAAGCCCAAGGCGCCGCCTCCGGCGACCCTGCGGGACGCCGATATCGTAGCGCTGCAGGGCGTCTCCGATCTCGCCACGATCCGCCGGCTGTTCTCGGCCCGCCAATTCCAGATCGTTCTTTCGCGTCAGGTTCTGGCCCATGCCAGCGACGAGACGGCGCCCGGTGGCAAGCTGGCGATCGGACCCGGCGGCTACACCGCCATCGTGGTGCGTCGGCGGCGGGGCTTGCGCGTGCTGCGTCAGGAGCACTTGAGCGAGCTGGCCTTGCCGGGCGGCGTCGCCGCACAGCCCGCGCATTCCGCCGGCACCGCCGTGAAGCTCAGCGTCGACGGTCGCACGGTCTGGCTCGTCTCGGTCGTGCTTGCCGGTCCCTGCCCGGCGAATGCCGATGTCCGCGACAGCGCCTGCGTGGCCGCCAAGGCGCAGGCCGACACGCTCGCGACCTGGCTGTCGCTGCGGCGCCGTCTCGGCGAGACGGCGCTTGTCGCCGGGACCATCGTGACCCCCGAGACGCTGGCGGCTACGGATGGCGGGCTCGGGCCGCTCTGGCTGCATCTCGATCGCGATCACGACGTGAAGCTGCCGCCGCCGCCACCGCCGATGCCGCCCGACGATCTCCTGCAACCGCCCGACGATCCGCCGCAGCAGCCTGACGCTGCGGCCCCCCTTCCCGCCCCCACGCCCCCGCATACACCGGCGCCGAAGACGGCCACGCCCAGGCCGTCGCCGCCCAAGCCGGGTCCACTGGATATTTCAGGCTCGCTGCCGCGCGGCGCGCATGTGGCGCGTTTTCCCGCCACGCTCACGGCGCGCGTCTGCGGCGGGGCCGGTACGGAACCGGACACAACGGCAGACGCGAAACCAGCCGCGCCGCGCATGGCGGGCTTTCTCGTCGCCAATCTGCTGGGGGCGGCCGGGATCGCCCTGGAGGAGGCGCCGGCGCGCCAGGGCACCGAGCCCGGCGTCGAGCTACCCTCCTGCGCGCTGATGCTGCGACTGCGTTATTGAGGCCGCCGGCTCACACGTGCTGGCCGCCGTTGATGTGCAGCTCGGCGCCGTTCACGTAGCTCGAGGCATCCGTGCACAGGAAGTAGATGGCCTTGGCCACCTCCTCCGGCTCGCCGAGGCGACCCATGGGGATCTGCTCTTTCACGATCCGATCGGTGCCGGGCGAGAGGATGGCGGTGTCGATCTCCCCCGGCGAGATGGCGTTGACGCGGATGCCGCGCGGCGCGAAATCGTGCGCCATCTCGCGCGTGAGCGAGGCGAGCGCCGCCTTGGAGGTGGCGTAGGCGGCGCCCGCGAAGGGATGCACGCGGCCGCCCGCGATCGACGTGACGTTGACGACGGCGCCTTTCGCCCGCGCCAGCTCGGCGATGAGACCGCGAGCCAGCAGAATGGGCGCGAAGAAGTTGACGTGGAAGACGTGCAGCCAGTCATCGTGGCTGGTCTCGATCGAGCCGAGCCGACTGCCGCCCGCCCCCTTCGGGCTGATGGCCGCGTTGTTGACGAGCGCGTTCAGCCGGGACCCCTGCGCCTTCAGGCGTTCGCGCATCTCCGCGATGGCGTGGTTGGTGGCGGCGACATCGGCGAGATCGACCTGGATGTGATCCTCCGGCCCCATCTCCCACGGGCAATCCTCGGGAAACGGATGGCGGGAGCAGGAGATCACCCTCCAGCCGGCGGAGGCGAAGCGCTTCACCGTCGCGTGCCCGATCCCGCGCGAGGCGCCGGTCAGGATCAGTGTCTTCCGCTCATGGCTCGACGTGGTGGACATGGGGCCGCGCTCGGTTTGAGGTCGTCATGCTGCACCGCGATCATGTCACGGGCCGGGCCGCAGCGCCAGGGGAGTGGCAAAATCGCCGGTGCGGCTCAGGCCTTGCTCACGTGGCTGCGCAGCATCAGCGTCAGCGGCACCGCCAGAAGCGCCACGACGGCGAGCGAGACGAGCGTCACGCGCAAACCCGCGAGGTCGCCCACGACACCGAACGCGATCGGCGACAGCGTGCCGGCAATCGAGCCGAGCGTGTAGAAGAGGCCGAACGCCCGCGCCTGACGGTCGGCCCTGACGAACTCGCCGACGGTGCCGTAGAGCACGGAGGACGTGCCGTTGAGCGCGATGCCGAGCAGAGGCAACAAAACGATGGCGCCCCAGAGCGGCGCCAGCAGCGTGGCGATGATCAGGCCGGCCGTGGCGAATTCCGTCAGCACGACCGTGCGGATCAGGCCGATCCGATCTCCAAGCAGCCCGCAAACCAGCTTACCGGCGGCGCCGCCCGCGAAGATGAGGGCGAACGCAAGGCCGATGGTCGCCGCCGAGGCGCCCTTGGCAGCCAGCGCAAAGGGCACGAAGGTGAGAACGCCCGTCCGGCAGGCGCAGTCCACGACATGAATGCCGGAGAGGACGCTGTAGCCTCTGCGATCCGTGAAGCCCCAGCCCCCCGACGCCGCAGCGGACATCGGTGACAGCACGGGCGGCGCGGCGCCCCTGATCTCGCGCAGCATCACGAGAATGACGAGGCTCAGGGCCACCACGACGAGGCCGTAACCGAGCGTCGCGGTCCGCCAGCCGACGTAGGTCACGGCACTGCCGAGCAGCAGCGCCACGGCCATTTTTCCGACGTCGCCGCTGAAGTTGTAAACGCCGAGCGCGGCCCGACGCCCGCCCTGCGCAAAGGCCTTGGAGATGACGGCCGAGCCGATTGGATGCTGCACCGAGGACGCGAGACCGGTCAGCGCCACGATCGCGAACAGCATGAGGAAGCTCGTCGACAGGCCGAGCATGGCGTAACCGATGCCGGCGGCGGCGGTTCCAAGCACGAGCAGGAAGCGCTCGCCGAGCCGCTCGGAGAGGATGCCGGCGGGCATCTGGAACATGGCGAGAGCGCCGGAGAAGGCCGACTTGAGCAAGCCGACCTGCGCGTAGTTGAGCCCGAAGGCCTCGGCCCACAAGGGCAACAGCACATAGATCGAGTCGTGCACGCCATCATGGGCGGCATGCGCCGCGCAAACCGTCGTCAGCGTCCGAGCGGGCTTCGCGTCCGGTTCCGCGCCCAGTCCTGTCGGCACGGCGCGCTCGTCTGCCACGCGGCCCATCCCTCTGCTGTCACGAAACTGTCATACTTCAGCCGGGCCAGCGGCGGCAATCCCGGGGCGCGGATTTGTGCACCGGTGCTCAGGCGGCGCCACACCTCACGCGACGACGACACGCCCCTCGATGCGCCCGGCAACGCTGCCGAGGTGGCGAACGTAGCTCATGACGACGTTGGCGAGCAGCTTGCCGTCGGTCTTGCCGATCAGCGTGCGCCCACGCGCCAAGGAGGTATAGCCGTCGCCGCCGGCCAGCATGAAATCGTTGGAGGCGAGCTTGTAGCGTGCCTCGAGATCGAGCGGACGGCCGGCAACCTCGATGGAGCGGACGCGCGAGCCCACCGGCGCGCGACCATCGACGCGCACGCGCAGGCCCGAGACATGGGGAAAGCGTCCGCCGCGATTGTCGATGTCGGAGACGCCGTTCTCGAGCGCCGCCTTCACGTCGCGCCCCGTGATCTCCACCATGACGGTGCGGTTGCCGAACGGCAGCTCGCTCAGAATGTCCCGCCGCGTGATCTTGTGGCCGACCGGATAGAGGCGGTTGCCGCGGATGCTGCCGCCGTTGGTCAGGCCGATGTCCGCGCCGGTGGACTGGCGGATGGCATCGGCGATCAGGTTGCCCATCACCGTTTCCTGAGAGCGCACCGAGGCCGAGCGCGTATCGAGGGCAACTGCGGCGGTGGCAATGACGACATCCAGCTCGCGCCCGAGCGCGACCTCGTAGCGCGAGACGATGGCGAGCGCCTCGGGATCCGGCGTGACGCTCGCAGAATCGATGATCCGGAAATTCGGACGCCAGACCACCGCGCGCGCGCCGTTGCCTTCGCGGATCGTCGCGTAGATATCGATGGCCGTGACGTACTCGCCTTCCTCGCCGCTTTCGACCATGACCGCCTTGTTGTCGTAGACCAGCCGCAAGTCATGATCGTGCCCGGTCAGCAGCACGTCGACGAGCCGCGAGCGGACGATCTGCAGGTCGCGCGTGAAGTCGGTATGCGTCACGGCCACCACGAGGTCGGCGCCCGCCTCGCGCAGGGCCTTCGCCTGTCCGCGCACCGTCTGCATCTCGTCCAGGAAGCGCAATCCCGTGGTCTGCGACATGAGCGGCGTCTCGGCGAGGGCAACGCCGAACACGCCGACCTTGAGCGGGCCGAGCGCGAACATGCGCCGGTCCTCATGGCCGGGAAGCGGCGATCCGTCCGCCTTGCGCAGGTTGGCCGCGAAGTAGGCGAAGCGGGATTCCGCGCGTCGGCGGGCGTAGATCTCCGGTCCGAAATCGAACTCGTGGTTGCCCGGCACGAACACGTCCGGCGGGGCCACGTTGAGAAGCTCCACCGTATGCGCGCCCTGATCGAAACCCGACATCAGCGACGGCGAGAACATGTCGCCGGCATGCGCGAAGAGCAGCGGCACGCCCTTCGCCCGCTCGCTCTTGACGATGGCGGCGAGCCGCGCGAAGCCGCCGCGGCCGGCCACCTCGCTCATCTTGTAGATGTCGTTGACCAGCAGCAGCGTGCAGGTGGGCGTGACGGTGCGACGGGCCGCCTCGGCCACCGCCTCCTCCGGCGTCGCCGCCAGGATGCTCGCCGCTCCCAAACCCGAGGCCACGGCGATGGTGAAAACCTCGCGCCGCGTGATATCGCTCATGGTTGCCTATCCTTGCTCCTGCCGCCGACTGCCGGGCCGAGATTAGCTGCGACGCCCGCCACCGGCCAAGCGGATACGCCCGCCGTCCGACCGGCTGCCTGCATCACGCACCGCGCCCCCGCTCAGCGGGCTCCGTGACCGGCCCCGCTGGCGCGGTCGGCCGCCATCAACCACAGCGTGGCCGCCAGACTGATGGCGGCGATGACCGCCATGCCGAGATACGCCCCGCCGCCATAGGCCGCATAGAGCCGGCCGGCCAGCGAGGTGGCGAGCCCCATGCCGATGCCGGCGGTGACGGCCGCATAGAGCGCCTGCGCTGTGCCGGCCTGGGATTCCGGCACGCGCTCGCCGATGTAGTAGATCGCTCCGAGATGCGCCGCGCCGTACGTGGCGCCGTGCAGGATCTGCAGGACGGCCAGCGCCGTCAGCGACGGATCGAAGCTCATGACGATCCAGCGAAACACGGCCGCGGCCCCGCCGATGGCCAGCAGCCGCAGCGGCCCCAGCAGCGCGACCACCCGGCGCGAGAACGCGAACAACACGATCTCCGACAGCACGCCTATCGCCCAGAGCACACCGGTCAGGCCCATCGCCACACCCTGCTTCTGCAGATGCAGCGTGCCGAACGTGTAGAAGACGGCATGCGCCGACTGCGCCGCGCCGGCCGCCAGCAGGAACACCAGGAACGAGGGCATGCGCGCCAACCGCCCGACCTCCGCCAAGGTCAAGCGCGGCCTGTTCGGCGCATCGTCGTCGCGGCGCTGGTGCGGGCGCGGCAGCATATGGGCCGCAAAAATCGAAACGGCAGCTCCCGTCACGACCAGCCAGATGGCCGCCGGCTTGCCGTAGGCGTCGATGACGAAGCCGCCGACGAAGCTCGCCAGAATAAACGACAATGAGCCCCAGAGCCGCATGCGCCCATAGTCGAGCCCGAGCCGCTTGACGCCGGAGACGGCGATCGTCTCCGTCAGCGGCATCACCGTCGACCAGCACAGGGCATAGACCAGGAACACCAGCAGGATCGGCCAGAAGCTGGCGAAGCGCGACAGCACCAGCAGCGTCGCGAGGGTGCCCCAGGACAACAGGATCAACACTCGGCGATGGTCGCCCAGCCTGTCCGCCGCAAAGGCGATCGCCGGCGTCACCACGATCCGCACGAACAGCGGCACGGCGAAAATCACGCCGATCTCGGCCGGGCCGAGCCCGCGCCAATCGAGCCACAGCGGCAGGAATGGCATGTAGGTGCCCGCCACCAGAAACACCGCCGCGTAGAACCCCGAAACCCGGACGGCAAATCCCAGGCGCTCCGCCGCATTCACCTCGCGAGCCATCTCACGTCTGTGCTCCTGCCTCTACTCTTCGCGGACGCAGCTGAGAGCGCATGATGCGAGCGGTCCCCTCCGAATCGGGCTAATCCTACCTCCTGGAGCGTCGTGCGCGGAGGGGGGGCCATGCGCGAGCCGCGATTGGGCACGGCTCATACCGACGAAGCAATCTACCGGGAGATCGAGGCCGCCCTGCTGGAAACGCCGCGGGGTGCCTGGTTCCTGGCGGAGTATGCACGTCGCACGCTCGCAGCCGAGGTCGCCCGCACGGCCGAATCGCTGCTGCGGCTCGAGCGGGCCGTGCTCGGGCAATCCGCCCCTCCGTATCTCCAGGATGTCGCCCGCCAGCTCGAGGATCTGCGACGGCTGCTGATGAGCGCCGACAGCAAGCTGCGCATGCTCTCCGGAACCCAGAACGGCGCCGATTGGCTGGCGCTCAACGGCGTGCTCGAATCGGCCGCCCGCGTCCACGAAGGCGCGACGCTCCTGGCCCAGGCCGGCGCCGATCCCGCGATCACGGAAGCCATCGCCGAGGATGCGCAGCGCATCTATCGCCAACTCGCGGGCCATGCCGTCGAGGCCGAGCGCGCCCGGCACATCGCGGAAATGCTGTCCTCGGCCCAAGCGCGCATCTCGCGGATCCGCCGCACGCTGGATGGCCGCGGCGACGAGCAGACGGGCGCTGCCTGACTCACCCCTCCGGTCATGCGACGACCGCCCGCCGGGCCGCATCGAAGGTCCTGGCCTGGCGATGCGACACACGCTCCCCTGCGGCACGCCGGCAACGATCGCGCTCAAGCCGGCGGACAGCCACGAGGCGCCGCCGCTCGTGTCCGCCCGCCACGCGGGGCGGCGCTCAGGCGCCAGCCTTGCCGGTGCTGCCAGCCCGGCCCGTGATGATTTCGGCGAAAACATCCGGATCGGCATTGCCGCCGGAAAGTACCACCGCCGTCGTGCGCCCCTTGGTCTCGATCCGGCCCGCGAGCACCGCCGCCAGCGCCACGGCTCCCCCCGGCTCGACCACGAGCTTCAACTCCTCGTAGGCGAACCGAACGGCGGCACGTGCTTCGTCGTCGCTGACCGCGAGACCACCGGCAAGCCGGGATTTCAAGAGCTCGAACGTGATCTCGCCCGGCGTCTGCATCAGCAACGCATCGCAGATGGAGCCGGACATCGAGGTGTTGCACTCGCGCTTGCCCGAAACGAGCGAGCGCGCGAGATCGTCGAAGCCCGCCGGCTCGACGCTGTACAGCGCCGTACCCGGAAACTCGTGCTCGATGGCGAGCGTCACACCCGAGGTGAGCCCGCCGCCGCTTGCGGGCACGAGCACCGCGTCCGGCTTGGCGCCGATCGCCTTCGCCTGCTCGGCAAGCTCGAGCCCCGCCGTGCCCTGGCCGGCGATGATCTCCGGATCGTCATAGGGATGGATGAAATCGGCCCGACGCTCGGCGCAGAGCGCCCGGGCGATGGCTTCGCGATCCTCCTTGACGCGATCGTAAGCCACGACCTCCGCTCCGAACGCCTTGGTGCGCGCGATCTTGATGGCCGGCGCATCGGCCGGCATGACGACGGCGGCCCTCAATCCGGCGAGGCGCGCCGCCTCCGCCACGCCCTGCGCGTGATTGCCGGACGAGCAGGCCACGACCCCGCCGGGAAAGCGCGCACGATCGACCTGCGAGATGCGGTTGAAAGCGCCGCGGAACTTGAAGGCACCCACGCGCTGCAAGGTCTCGAGCTTCAGCAGCACCCGCCCCTCGACACGCTGGTTGAGCGCGGGATGCTCGAGGAGCGGTGTGCGCACGGCGAACGGCGCGATGCGCCGGCGCGCTTCGAGAATATCGGCGAAGACGGGCAGCTTGGCGGTCATGGTCATCCTCGGGGAGGGTGTGTCGGGGGTCGGAGCAGGCCGCAAATGGTGCGCCTCGCGCGGCGGCTGTCAAGTCACCGCCAGCCAACGGCTGGCGCGCCACGAACCGGCGAATGACGCGGCCGCCTGCGACGTGACGCGAGCACAGCCTCTGAAAAGCAGAACGCCGGGGCGTAACCCCGGCGTCGAAAAGTCTCTACAGCGCCACTGAACCACGCAACGCCGGATATCCGGCGTCGCGCGTCTGGCCCGCCTACTTCAAGGGCTCGAGCGGAGCAGGCGCCGCGCCGAACTTCATCTTCATGCCGACCGAGAGGATGTCGATGCTCGTGTCCACATCCGCCAGAAGGCGCACGCCAGCCTCGGTGCGATCGATGCGCCCGCTGTCGACGAAGATGTGCGTGTAGGCAAGGTCGAACGACATGCTGTCGCTCCACTTGTAGCTTGCGCCGATGCTGGCCCAGATGCGGTCGGCGTCTGGCGTGCGCAGGGTGCGCTCGTCGGGCGCCTGGACCGGCGACTTCTCCCACGCGCCACCGCCGCGCAGCGTCAGGCGGTTCGTCGCGGAGTACTCGAGGCCCGCCGCAAACATCCAGCCATCATGCCATTGGAGTTGCAGCGACTGGCGGAGCTGGCCACCGGCCACACATCCGAGCGCCGGATGGGACGGCGTCTGGCAGTAGATGTCGAGGCTCTTGAGGCGGCTCCAATTCGTCCACTCGACGGTTCCAAGCGCCGTCAGCTTGTGGGTGAGCCGCTGGCGGATGCTGAGCGTGACGATCTCAGGTGTCTCGAGGCCTGCGCGAACCGCGGCTGTGCCGATGGCAGGGGCTAGTCCGGCAAACTGCAGCGAGCCGTCGAGAGAATGATCGACCGACGAGCGGAAGCCGAGGCCGATGCTGGTCCAGGACGTCGGCTGCCAGAGCACGCCGGCCGTGAAGCCGACGGAGAAGTCCTCGGCCTCGAGGGCGGCGTTCGGGCTGATGACCAGCGGACCGGTGGCGTTCTTCAAGCGGCCCTTGAACCACTCGAACTGCACGCCGGCGCCGATGTAGAAGCCGGGCGCGACGCGCCAGGAGACCATCGGGTTGATGTTGAGGGTGATGATCTGCGAGGTCCGCGCCTGCGTCTGGCCGGCCCAGAAACGGTTGGCCGGCTCGGTCGAGAGGCCGAAGGGAGCGTTGATGCCCAGGCCGAGCACGAGGTTCGGCGAGATCTGATAGCTGAGGTAGCTGGCGCCGACGATCGCATCTTTGCCGATGTTGCCGCTGTTGGCCGGCAGGCCGAGGCCGAGCAGCGTCGAGCCGGGGAGCGCGGTTACCTTCGAGTCCGGGAAGATGAAGGCGTAGTTGGAGCTGGAGTTGAGCCCCGAGAACTGGCCGATGATCGCCGGGTTCCAGAAGGCGCCACTGAGATCGCCGCCAGCGGCGTTGCCGGCGAACGAGGTGCCCTGGAAGAAGGTCGACTGCTCGCGGATGTAGAAGCCGCCCGCCGAGGCCTGGCTCGTGGCCGCCACCAGCACGCCGAGCGCGACGGAGGCCGTCAGAACCCTACGAACCCGTGCCGTGATCTTCCCCATGTCGTTCCCCTTGCCCCGATGGATCGCGGATAGTGCGTTCCCATGAACGACGACCGCAGTCGGATTCGCCGCACCCTTCCTATTTGGTTAGCGAACTCGGGGAGGTCACTCAATCGTCACATGTATGGCGAACAGAGGTCAGGAACCGATTCCCTACAGGGTGTTGCCCAACAGCTACGCAAAATGCCCGCTCCGATGCGCGATCTCCAGGCAGGCAAAAAAAAACCGGTCCGGATGTACCGGACCGGTTTCCCCTGGAACCGAAATCGAAAGCGTTGTCCGACTCCGGCTCTCCCCCCAAGTAACGCGATGTGGCGCAATCGCGCCGATATCCCGCTTTACGGCTCCGGTGCGGGCTCCACCCGCTATCCCCCGACAGGGTGGCGCACCGAATCGTCGTATCCACTATCGGATACCCATCCTGTGTCGCAAAATCCGACGCTGCGCGCAATGCCCTGGACGACGAACGCGGCTGAGGCGTTGCTGCCCCGCCACAAGGTGTGCGGGACCGGCATCGCCATGTTCGACCGGTGGAAGACAGCGCCGAAACGAGAAGGGCCGGTTGCCCGGCCCCACGTTGATACGATCCTCATTGGTGCCGGTCGATCGGCTCTCGTCTCAGCACTTGCGCAAACCGATCGAGATCCGGCGGATGTTGAGGCCGTTCCACGAGATGTTGACGCTCTGCCGGCAACCGTTCACCTGCACCGCCATCGACGCGGAGAACAGATCCCCGGAGATGGCAAGCTGCATACCCGAGCCGCCGAACCTGCCGGAGACGGACCCGGAGGCTGAGCGCGTGAGCTCGGACCAACTGCCGCTGAGGCGCGAACCACGGGCATTCATGGCACCGGTGACGTGAAATCCGTCGCCTCCGCCACCGATCACACACCTGAGGTTCTGGCGCAGGCGGGTGCCGCCAGACACCGAGTAGGTGGCCACGCAGCGCAGCCGCTCCGTGCTGCCGCTGTTGTAGGTCACCGTGCCGACCCCCGACCAGCGGCCGGTCAGATCCTTCAGCAGTGCCGCCTCGGCGGCATGGGGCCAAACAAGGCCGAGCGCCAGTACTGTCAAGGCCACTCGGCGCAACCAATGATTTCGTCGTGCCATTTCTAAATGCTCCCTGTCCCCCGGCGACTCGCGGACCGTGCCATGCGAATACATCCGAAACAAGCCATCGCT
The DNA here is from genome assembly GCA_041397725.1 of Hyphomicrobiaceae bacterium. Classification (GTDB taxonomy): domain Bacteria; phylum Pseudomonadota; class Alphaproteobacteria; order Rhizobiales; family Hyphomicrobiaceae; genus JAGRKR01. The sequence continues at coordinate 750,099 of JAWKVZ010000001.1, forward strand.
GTGTGGACCTTGCGACGAGCGCGGCCGTTCGATAACGCGCCCGCAGCCAAGCCGTCGCCGCGCCCTCGGCAGGCCGTCGCCCACCCGCTCGGATGGCGCAGACAGGCACCCAATCCGGCTTCCGGACGAACGGCGAGAAGACGCGCCGCACCACTCAGATATGGGGAGGAAAAGCCGCGGCAAGGCCCACCTCAAGAGCATTTGAACATTGATCGAGATCGTGTGTCCGATCAGACACCCGGCGGCACCTGCCGTTCAGGCGGGCCTTGGGTTGCCTTTGATGGCGAAAAGGTGGTCCACGGGACCATGCCCCTTCCCCAGGCGCTGCCCGCGCGCCGCTGCGATGGCCTGCCAGACGAACGACTTGGCCCGCGTGACCGCCTCACGCACGGGAAGGCCTGCCGCCAGGAACGCTGCGATCGCCGCTGAGAGCGTACAGCCCGTGCCGTGCGTGTTGAGCGTGTCGATGCGCGGATGCGCGAGTGTCACCACCTCGCGGCCGTCGAAGAAGAGATCGACCGATGCGGCCCCCGCGCCGTGACCGCCCTTGAGCAGAACCGCGCGGGCGCCCAGCGCGTGCAGCGCCCGCACCTGACGCCGCGCCTCCGCCTCGTCGCGGGCCTCGCCACACTCGAGCAGCACCGCCGCCTCCGGCAGGTTCGGCGTCAACACGTCGGCGAGAGGCACCATGCGCACGCGCACGCTGTCGATGGCGTCCGGCGCCAGCAGCCGGTCGCCGCTGGTGGCGACCATCACGGGATCGACGACGACGGGCACGCCGTCGAGCCCAATCAGCTCGTCGGCGACGGCGGTGACGGTCGCCACGTCGCCGAGCATGCCGGTCTTCACCGCGCCGATGGTCAGATCGTCGAAAACGGCACGGATCTGCGCGCGCACGACGTCCACACCGGGCGACCAGACGCCGGAGACGCCCTCGGTATTCTGCGCCGTGAGCGCCGTCACGGCCGAGGCGCCGTAGACGCCCAGCGCCGTGAAGGTCTTGAGATCCGCCTGAATGCCCGCGCCACCGGAGCTGTCGGAGCCGGCGATCGTCAGCGCCACCGGCGGTCGTGCAGGATCGGGGCGGGTGATCACGGGCGTCTCCCTGTGGACTGCCGGCGCGCTCAGCGCCCGGTGCCGCGCTGCAGGATGTCCTTCTGCAGCCCCTCCGGCGTGAAAATCTCCTCGATGCGGCCGAGCAGAGGCACGTTCTCGAGCATCCACTGCCCCAGCCAGTTGATGGAGCCGGTCAGGAACAGCAGGCCCGCCAGGACCAGCAGCAGACCCATCGCCTTTTCCAGACGGCCGAGATGGCGGCGGAAGCGCTGCATGAAGCTGAGAAACGGCCGAATGGCGACCGCAGCCAGCACGAACGGGATGCCGAGGCCCAGGGAGTAGACCAGGAGAAGCTTGATGCCGAGCCCGAGGCTCGCTTCGTTCGCGGCCAGGGCCAGCACGGTGGCCAGGATCGGACCGACGCAGGGTGTCCAGCCGAACGCGAAGGCGAGCCCGATGACGTAGGCGCCGAGGTAGCTCGCCCCGGAGGTATCGGCATGATAGCGCGCCTCCTGGTAGAGCAGCGGAATGCGCACCAGCCCGAGGAAATGCAGACCGAACAGGATGATGATGAGGCCCGCGGCGATCGAAAGCTGGCCCTTGTAGCTCTGGATCACCTGGCCGAACATCGAGGCGCCGGCGCCCAGGCCGACGAAGACGGTGGTGAACCCCAGCACGAAGAAGCACGAGGCGATGACGACGCGCCGCCAGACGGCCGGCGACACGCCCTTCTCGTCCGTCATCTGGTCGAGCGTCGTGCCGCCGAGATAGCCGAGGTAGGGCGGGACCAGCGGCAGCACGCACGGACTGAGGAAGCTGATCAGCCCGGCGAGCGCCACGTATGCGTAGATGTAGAGGTCAGCCATGCCGTGTGACACCTTTCGTGCCGCCTTTGCGCCACTCAGGTAGCCTGAAGCGCGGCCCGGCGCAAATCACAGGGCGTTCAGGGCTATCCAGCGATGACCTTGACGCTGTTGTTCGGCACGACCTTCACGGTCTTGCGCTTCTTGAGGTAGCTGCCGACGACATCCCAGATCGGCGGGCCTTGCGTGTTCTGGTTGACCGACGCCCAGCCGGCCACGACGTATTCGCGCTGCGGATCGATCGGCTGGCCCGACTTCAGGTGCGTCAGTCCCGAGATGCGCTTGCCGACGGGCTGGCGGATGTCGATCGTGTAGCCCATGCCGCCAACCCGGACCATGTCGCCACCCTGCTGGTAGTAGGGATCGGGGTTGAAGAGATTGTCGGCGACGTCTTCGAGGATGTCCTTGAGCGTCGCACCCTTGAAATTCAGCCGGTAGACGGCGGGATAGGTCATGCTGGTGGCGTTGTAGACGTCCTCCCAGGTGATCGCCTGCCCGGGGAGCAGCGACGAGCCCCAGCGGAAGCCCGGCGACAGCGCGATCTCCGCATCGCGCTCGGCCAGCAGCGCATCGCAGATCATGTCGTCGAGGGTGCCGTTGAAGTTGCCGCGGCGATAGAGCAGCCCATCGGTGCGGGCCAACTCGGTCTTCAGCATGGCCTCGTGGGGCGCGCGGATCTCCGTCACCAGCTTGGCCATGGCGGGGTCCGGCGCCACGGCGTCCGTCAGCACGGGAATGAGCGCATAGTTGAAGTCGGTCATGCGCCCACCCTTCACCTCCACGTCGAGACGCGAGAGGAACTTGGTGTGCGAGCCCGAGGCGATCAGGAGGGTCGAGCCGACCTTTTCGGGACGCGGCAGGGCATCGTGGGTATGCGACGTCAGGATGATGTCGATCCCCGGCACGCGGCTCGCCATCTTGCGGTCGACGTCGAAGCCGTTGTGCGAGAGCAGGACGACGAGGTCCGCCTTGGCGGCCCGCGCCGCCTTGACGGCCGCCGCGACGTCGCTCTCACGGATGCCGAACGACCACTTCGGGAACATCCAGCGCGGGTTGGCGATGGGCGTGAACGGGAAGGCCTGACCGATGACCGCGATCTTGATGCCGCCCTTCTCGAACATGCGGGTCGACTTGAAGACAGGCTCCTGCCACTCGTCGTCGCGGATATTGCCGGCGAGGAAGGTCGCCTTGCACTGGCCCGCCTTCTCCTTGTCGCCGAACACCTCGCTGACCCGTTCGGCGCCGAGCGTGAACTCCCAGTGCCCGGTGATCGCCTCGATGCCCAGCGCGTCGACGATCTTGACCATATCGGCGCCCTTGGACTTCAGCGCCGTGTAGGAGCCGTGCAGCGTATCGCCGCCGTCGAGCAGCAGCGTGCGGTCAGCGCCGCGCTCGGCCCGGATCGCCTTGATCAGGGTCGCCATGCGATCCATGCCACCGACGCGGCCATACTCCTTGGCCAGCGTGGCGAAATCCGTCGAGGTCAGGGCGTAGGCGTCGAGCGAGCCGGGCTTGATGGCGAAGGCCTTGAGGAAGTCCTTGTCGGAGATGTGCGGCGGCAGCCCGGCTGCGCTCCCGACGCCGAGGTTGATCGACGGCTCGCGGAAATAGAGCGGCTTCAGCTGCGCGTGACAGTCCGCCATGTGCAGGATCGTCACCTGCCCCTTCGGCGTGAAGCGCAGCAGGTCCTCCTGCTTGATGGCCTGCTTCGCGGCGGCCGCCCCGAGGCGACCACTCAATCCCGTGAGTGCAGCCGAGGCCAGAGCCACCTCGAGAAAATCGCGGCGTGACAGTGACATGACGAAACTCCCGGCATCGAGCATCTGTTGGGATCGGCGCCCATCGAGGCGCACACTGCCGGCTCCCGATCCTGGGATGGCTCGGCGATCGAGGCTTCCGCCCGCCTCGCCCCCGCTCGCACGCGCAGGCGCGTCGGAGCCGTCATCGCTGCAGGGCGAAGGAGGCGAAGGCAAAGGGACGGCTCGCCGCCATGGGCGGCGAGCCGTCGGTCCTACTTGTTGACCGGACTATCGGGGCTCATGAGCAGTGCCACCAGGTCCTTGATCTGGTCCATGGTGAGCACGCCGTTGGCCCCGAAGCGCGGCATGTGCGAGCAGGGGTGAGCACTGTGCGAGTTGTAGATCTGCTCGTAGGCGATCTTCACCTCGGACGCCTTGAACTTGTGCTTCTTGCCGTAGCCCGCCAGCGAGGGACCGATCGTGCCGAAGGAAAGCTCGGCCGGATCGATCTGATGGCAGGCGTAGCAGTTGGCGCCGCTCGGCACGCCGACCTTGTCGTTGTAGCGGCCTCCGCGACCGTCCTGGGCGATCTTCTCGCCCTTCTTCCAGTCGCCCATGAACTTGCCGTCGGCCGGGTACTTGATCGAGGCCTTGGCGGCCTTGACGATCGCGTCACCCTGCGCCTTGCTCGGCTTGTTGAGGGTGTCGGAGCACACCTTGAGCGTCTCGTCCGGCACGAGGCGGGCCGCCCAATCCGGCTTGGCTCCCTTCGGGTTGGAGCCTGCCGGGTCCTTCCAGCTCGCCGCGATGACCTTCTTGATGACGTCGGGCGATACCTTGTCGGCCGCGATAGCCGGCACGACAAGGGCGACGAGCGCTGCGGCTGCAATGAGCTTTTTCATGATCTCACTCTCCCTCAGCGCTTCATGGCCGGAACTTCGATGACGCCACCCTCGCCGAGCTTGGCGAGGTAGAGATTGAGCGCCGACACGGCATCGGAGGCGAAGCCCACGCGCGGCATGCGCATCTGCCGGTAGCAGTCCGCGAGGCGGTGCTCCATGGTCTTCACCGACTCCGTCGAGACGCGATAGGCAGGCCAAGCCACGATGGTCTTGCGCGTGTCCTCTGGCTTGGTCAGGTCGGGGAGATCCTGCAGCCGGATTCGCTTGCCGGGCTCAGCATGGCAGGACTGGCAGGAGTAATCGAAGGGACCCGAGCGCATATAGAACAGCTTCTTGCCGACCTCGAAGGCCTCTTTCTCCTTGGGATGGTCGAGCTTCACGGCGAATTTCATGCCGTTCGACTGCGCACCGACGTAGGACGCCAGGAACTCCATCTCGGAGCCGCCGACGCCACGGCCCGAGAAGGCCTTCTTGACGATCGCCTTGCCGTCGAGCCCCTGCAGGGTGACCATGCAGTGGAGGATGCGTCCCTCCATCGTCATGACGCGGCCGGTATCGGCGAAGTAGCGGGGAAGTTGCGCGAAGGCGCCCTTGACGACACCCGGTCCGAGGCCGAGGTCGCACTTCTCGAGCGAGGCGTTCTTGGGCCCGCGCTTCTTCTTCCACAGCTCCTCGCCCCGATCGACGTAGAGCGTGCCGGGATTGGCAAACGGGTCCGCCATCATCTCGCGATAGCGTTCGATGCCCTTCTTGGTCTCGTCCGCCTGAGCGGCGGGTGCGAGCACGGCGATCGCCAAGCCCGTTGCCAAGACGGCTGTGCAAAACCTGTGCTTCATGAGCCGTAGCCCTCCCTTCCTTGCGCTCGACCACCCGCACGGACCACTCCTCGCCCAGGACGGGCGACGGTCCAGATGCTGGGGTGCCGGCGGCCACGATGGACCGACGGCGGGTGGCGTTTCCTCAGGTGGACTGCTTCTTGATTGCCGACACCTCACCGAGGCGCGCGGCCGTTGTGCCCACCGAACATTAGAGCATTAGCATATTCGCAGACACGACCGAAAGCCCTTACTGCACGGGCCGCGCCGCCCAGATCCTGTCGAGCACGGACGGCACCGCGGAAAGCTCCGACACCAGCGCATCGGCGCCGAGCTCGGCCACGGGCGTGCGGCTGTAGCCGAACGTCACGAGCACCACCGGCACCGCCGCCGCACGAGCCGCACCGACATCGGCGCCGCTGTCACCGATCAGCACGGCGGCGGCCGGCGCGACGTCGAGGGGCGCCAGCGCGCCGAGCAGAGGCGCGGGATCCGGCTTGCGCGGGAAGCCGCTGGTGCTGCCGACGACGCTGCCGAACCGCGCCCTGATGCCCAGCGCCACCAGGATATCCTCGGCGATCTCGGTCGGCTTGTTGGTGCACAGCCCGAGCCTGACGCCGGCCGCGGCCAGTTCAGCCAGCAATGTCTCGGCGCCCGCATAGAGCCGGGTCTGGCGGGTGGCGCAGCCGCGATAAATTGCGACGAAGCGCGTGGTGATGGCGTCGATCTCGGCCTCGCTGGCCGGCCGCTCGTGGGCTGCCAGCGCCCGCTCCACGAGCTTGCGCGCGCCACCTCCGATCATGCCCTTGACGGCCTCGAGGCTGTGTGCGGCGAGATCCAGCTCGCCCATCATGACATTGAGCGCGTCGGCGAGATCGCCGGCGCTGTCGACCAGCGTGCCGTCGAGATCGAACACGACCGCCTCCGGAAAACGCCGCCCTCCCGCCGTCATCAGCGCACCCTCGCGAGCGCGGCGACACCTGGCAGCTCGCGGCCTTCGAGCCATTCGAGGAAGGCGCCCCCCGCCGTCGAGACATAGCTGAAGTCGTCCGTCACGGAAGCCGCGTTGAGCGCCGCCACGGTGTCGCCGCCGCCGGCGATGGAGACGAGCGAGCCGGCCTTCGTCAGCCGCGCCGCCTCGCGCGCGAGCGCGAATGTGCCCTCGCCGAAGGGCGAGACCTCGAAGGCGCCGAGCGGCCCGTTCCAGAGCAGCGTCCGGCAGCCGCCGAGCGCCGCGCCGAGCGCCTTCACCGTCGCCGGGCCGACGTCGAGGATCATCTGGTCCTGAGGCACCGCCGCGACATCCACCGTCCGGCTCGCCGCCCCCGCCTCGAATTTCGCCGCCACCACGGCGTCGCTCGGCAGCAGGATGCGGCAGCCGGCCTCGTTGGCGGCCTTCATGATCTCGTGCGCGGTGGCGTGGAAATCCGGCTCCGACAGCGAGCGGCCGACGTCGACGCCCTGGGCCTGCAGGAAGGTGTTGGCCATGCCGCCACCGATGACGAGGCTGTCCACCTTGGCGACGAGGTTGGTGAGGACGGGAATCTTGGTCGAGACCTTGGCGCCGCCGACGACGGCCATGGTCGGGCGCTTCGGGTTGTCGAGCGCTGCGCGCAGTGCGTCGATCTCCTCCATCATGAGCGGTCCGGCGAAGGCCGGCAGGTGATCGGCGAGGCCAGCCGTCGAGGCGTGGGCGCGGTGGGCGGCGGAGAAGGCGTCGTTGACGTAGAGGTCGCCGAGCGCCGCCAGGGCCTTGGCGAAGGCGGGATCGTTCTTCTCCTCGCCCTTGTGGAAGCGCGTGTTCTCGAGCACGGCGATGCCGCCCGGCGCCAGCCCGTCCACCACCTTGGCGGCCGCCTCGCCGATGCAGTCCGGCGCGAAGGCGATCGGCGTCTCCATCAGCTCGGCGAGCATGGCGGCGACGGGGGCGAGCGAGCTTGCCGGGTCGGGCTGCCCCTTGGGCCGGCCGAAATGCGAGAGCACGACGACCCGGGCGCCGCGCCGGGCGAGGTCGGCGAGGCCCGGCACCAGCCGCGCCAGCCGCGTGGTGTCGCCCACCTTGCCGTCGCGCACGGGCACGTTGAGGTCGGCGCGCACCAGCACGCGCTTGCCGGCCACATCCATGCCGGCCGTGGTCTTGAGCCTGTCGAGATCCATGGGGGCGTCCTCCCGCCGTTGTCTATTCGCTGGCGCATCGCGCGCGTTGGCGTCTGCCTATCGCACGGAGGCCGTCGGGCGCAACGGACAGGTTGGCGCGTGCGTCGTGGGCGGGCCGTGTCGTCCTCGGGTTCAGCCCGAGGACCCATGGTGCGGCGGGCTCCGAGCATGGGCAGGAGCAGGCCGCGAGCGCCGGCCCCAGCCACGACGACCGGAGCAGGTGGAGGAATGGATCCTCGGCCTGAAGCCGAGGATGACAGCGGCGAATGGGGAGGATGCGAATGAGACCCCGAGTGTGCGTGCGGGAAGGGAGCGCGCACGGCGGCGGTCACTCCCTCATCGTCATGGCCGCGGAGGTGGCGGCTTTTCCGCATCGTCATGACTGCCGAGGTGGCTGCGGTCATTCCCTCATCGTCATGGCCGCGCAGGCGGCCACCCACGCCACTCTCAATCGGGCAGGCGGGAGGGGCTGGCTCGTCGCCGGTAAGGGTCTGCACGCGTGAACCCGGTCGCGGTCCCTGGAGGCTGGCGTGGGCGGCCGCGGATCTAGGCTGGCACGGCTCCGCCATGACGCGGCCGTGACGGAGAGTTGCGGGCATGACGGAGAGCGGTGGCCATGACGGAGAGTTGCGGGCATGACGGAGAGCGGTGGCCATGACGTAGAGCGGCGGGCATGACGCAGAGCGGCGGCCGTGACGGAGAGCGGTCGCGGACCGTGAGCCGGGCGCGGCGCGGTGGGACGCGCGGCGGCAGCGTCATCCTCATCGTCATGGCCGCGCAGGCGGCCACCCACGCCACTCTCAATCGGGCAGGCGGGAGGGGCTGGCTCGTCGCCGGCAGGGGCTGCACGCGTGAACCCGGTCGAGGTCCCCGAGCCTGGCGTGGGCGGCCGCCTCCGCGGCCGTGACAGAGGTGCGGCCGTGACGGAGAGCGGTGGCCGTGACGGAGAGCGGTGGCCGTGACGGAGAGCGGTGGCCGTGACGGAGAGCGGTGGCCGTGACGGAGAGTTGCGGCCGTGACGAGAGCGGCGGGCGCGGGCCGCGAGCGGCGGCCCTAACGCAGGTCGCGGACCGTGAGCCGGGCGCGGCGCGGTGGGACGCGCGGCGGCAGCGTCATCCTCATCGTCATGGCCGCGCAGGCGGCCACCCACGCCACTCTCAACCGGGCAGGCGGGAGGGGCTGGCTCGTCGCCGGCAGGGCTGCACGCGTGAACGCGGTCGAGGTCCCTGGAGGCTGGCGTGGGCGGCCGCCTGCGCGGCCGTGACGGAGAGCGGTGGCCATGACATAGAGCGGCGGGCATGACGGCGAGCGCGGGCCGCGAGCGGAGGCCCTAACGCAGGTCGCGGACCGTGAGCCGGGCGCGGCGCGATGGCGCGTCGGGGGCTCTGCCCCCGAGCCCCCGAAGAGGTCAGGATGTAAGGATCAAGGATTTAACGTTCTGGCCAACCGAAAGCCGAAGAGGTCGCTCCGGCCGTCGGAGGCGACCCCGACGCGACAGGCCGAGCGGGAGTACTGGGATGAGATGTCCCAGGACCCGCCGCGAACGACACGGCGACTGCAGTCTCCCGTCGTCCTCGCCGTGCCATCGCCGGGATTGCCGGCATGACTGTCGTTCCAGCAATCCGCGGTCCACTCCCAGACATTGCCGTGCACGTTGTAGAGCCCCCAGGGGTTCGGCCGGAAGCTGTCCACAGGCACGGTCCGTTTCCGATACTCGCCCTTCCGGCCGCCACCCGCATAGACGTAGTTTCCGTCATAATTTGCCTGGTCCGGCGTAATCGATGTGCCCCACCAGAACGGCGTCGTCGTCCCGGCGCGCGTCACGTACTCGCGCTCAGCCTCCGACAGCAGGCGATAGGTGTGCCCCGTCTTCCGGGACAGCCACCTGGCGTACTGATTGGCATCGACCCAGTTGACGTTGATCACCGGCCGCCTGCCGCGCCCCCAGCCCTGGTCCCCGGGTTTATGCGTGCAGCCCCCATCGGCCACGCAGGCATCCCATTCATCAAACGTCACAGCAAACTTGCCCACCGCGAAGGGGCGAGTGATCGAGACGCGGACTTGCGGCCCCTCTGCCTTGTAGCGCTCCGGCTCACTCTGCGGCGAGCCCATTAGGAAACTGCCCGCCGGCACCACCACCATCTCCGGGCACGTGTCACAGTCCTTGAAGCTCTCCACCTTGCCGGCCCCCGGCTTCAGCCAGCGCGCCTGCTGCCGGTCGCGGGCACCGACCAGAACCTTGATCCGTCCCTCGGCCTGCGCCCGGCGTGCCGCCTCGCGCGCAGCGCGGTCCGGATCGGGTTTGGCGGGTGACGCCGCCTTCGGCGTCACGTCACGCACGGTCACCGTCGGGCGCGTATCGAGGCCGACGAAGCCGATGACATAGGCGAGCACACCGAGCGCCGCCACCGCGCCGACGCCCGCCCACCTGGCCCAGCCCATCGCCGGCGGCGCGCCGACGCGGGGCATGAAGGCCACGCCTTTCGCCCCCTTCCGCGCGAAGCGGATCGCCTCGACCAGCGCGGCCACATCGCGGCCGAACTGCTCGTGGCCGACGGCGTGCTTCTGATAGAGCACGAGATCGCGCACGGCCTCCGGCAGGTCGGCGGCGCGCGGCAGCGGCGTCTGCTCGATGACGACGGGGATGACGACGATGCCTCGGGCCAGCGCGCCGGCGATCTCCTCCTCGACGTAGTCGCGCTCGCCCGAGGCCTGTCGCTCGGCGAGCAACTCCATCCAGCGCGGCCCGATGACGGCGATCAGCACGTCGGTCTCGGCCAGCGCCTTCTCCAGCTCCTTGTCGAAGCGCTGGCCGGCCATGAGGTTGTCCACGTCCATGAAGACGTTGGCCTCGCCGAAGGCGAGCGCCAGCCGGTCGCGGATGCGGGCCGCCATGTCGCGCGCGTCGCCGCGCCGGTAGTTGACGAAGATCTTGCCCGCCATGCCCTCAGCCCATCCGGCGGCCACCGCCGCCCCGTCCCTCGGTTCCGCACACTATCGACGAGGACGGAGGGTCTTGCCAAGACACTGGCGCGGCCGGACCGGAAGGGGCTGTGCCATGCGGGCAACACGGGCCAGCTCCGACGCCTGGCATGGCCCGTCCGCCACTTTCCCGTTGTACACCCCCGCCGAATGGCTATTTTCCTGGCCCTCGGCTAGCATCCCCCGCGAATCATCCCCGGCCGCGTCCGCCGGCCCGTCCCCTCGAGGCACTTCCCGCATGGCTGCGTCCCGCATCATTGCTCTCGACGCCATGGGTGGCGATCACGGTCCCGAGGTCATCGTGCCGGGAGCGGCGCTGTCGCTCGTGCGCCATCCCGACATCAGCTACCTCATGTTCGGCGACGAGCCGCGCATCAAGGCGGCGCTCGCGGCGCATGCGGCGCTGGCCGCGCGGACACGGATCGTGCACACCGACGTCGCCGTCTCGATGACGGACAAGCCGAGCCAGGCCGTGCGGCGGGGCCGCGCCTCCGGCATGTGGCTGGCGCTGGAGGCGGTCAAGTCGGGCGAGGCGCACGTCGCGGTCTCCGCCGGCAATACCGGCGCGCTGATGGCCATGGCCAAGCTCTGCCTGCGCACCATGCCCGGCATCGAGCGCCCGGCCATCGCGGCGCTGTGGCCGACCGTCAAGAACGAGTGCATCGTCCTCGATGTCGGCGCCAACGTCGGCGCCAGCGCCCGCCAGCTCGCCGATTTCGCACTGATGGGCGCCGCCATGGCCCGCGCCCTCTTCCACATCGAACGCCCGCGCGTCGGCCTGCTCAACATCGGCGTCGAGGAGATCAAGGGCGCCGACGAGGTGAAGCAGGCGCACGCCTGGCTCAAGGAGACGGCCGGCCTGCCGCTGGAGTACCGGGGCTTCGTGGAGGGCAGCGAGATCGGCCACGACGCCGCCGACGTGGTGGTGGTCGAGGGCTTCGCCGGCAACATCGCGTTGAAAACCGCGGAAGGCACCGCCCGCCAGATCGGCATCTACCTGAAGGCGGCCATGACGCGAACGCTGCTCTCGCGCCTCGGCGCGCTGCTCGCCCAGGGCGGGTTTCGCGTGCTCAAGGCCAAGATGGACCCGCGTCGCGTCAACGGCGGCGTCTTCCTCGGCCTCAACGGCATCGTCATCAAGAGCCATGGCGGCGCCGACGACACGGGGATCGCCAGCGCCATCGACCTCGCCTACGACATGAGCGAGCCCGGCCTCTTCCAGCGCCTCGCCAGCCAGCTCGACACCTTCCATGCGAAGATTGAAGCCTCCCGGCCGGACTGATAGGTAAGGGGCCGACCCCCTCCCTCGCCGCCATGACCGGCGGGGCGATCTCCCTGACGGACCCGCTCCACCAGGCGGCGACAAGCAAGGAACGAACTCGTGGCAGTCATCAGGTCCGTCATTCGCGGCGTCGGCGCCTATCTCCCGAAGCGCGTTCTCACCAATGCCGAGCTGTCGCGCATGGTGGACACGACGGACGAGTGGATCACGGAGCGCACCGGCATCCGCCAGCGCCACATCGCCGCCGACGGCGAGCTGACCTCCGACCTCGCCATCGCCGCTTCGCGCCAGGCGCTGGTGCGCGCCGGCATCGATCCCGTCGATATCGACCTCATCGTGCTGGCCACGGCGACACCCGACCGGACCTTCCCGGCCACCGCCGTCAAGGTGCAGGCCGGGCTCGGCATCCACAAGGGAACCGCGTTCGACATCCAGGCGGTCTGCTCGGGCTTCATCTATGCCCTCGCCACCGCCGACAACTTCCTGCGCGCCGGCCAGTCCAAGCGCGCGCTGGTCGTCGGCGCCGAGACCTTCTCGCGCATCCTCGACTGGGAAGACCGCGGCACCTGCGTGCTGTTCGGCGACGGCGCCGGGGCGGTCGTGCTCGAAGCCCAGACGCTCAAGGGCACGCGCGACGATCGCGGGCTGCTCGCCACCCGCTTGCGCTCGGACGGCCGCTACGAGGATCTGCTCTACGTCGACGGTGGCCCCTCGACCAGCAAGTACGTCGGCCACCTCCGCATGAACGGCCGCGAGGTGTTCCGCCACGCCGTGCAGAAGATTTCCGGCGTCATCGAGGAGACGCTGGTCATGTGCGGCCGCGGCGCCGACGAAATCGACCTGTTCGTGCCGCATCAGGCCAACAAGCGCATCCTCGACGGCATCGCCAGAAAGCTCAACGTCGGCATGGACAAGATCGTGCTGACCCTCGACCGGCACGGCAACACCTCCGCCGCCTCGATCCCCCTGGCGCTCAATCAGGCGCTCGAGGATGGCCGCTTGAAGGAGGGCAGCCTCGTGCTGATGGAGGCCATGGGCGGCGGCTTCACCTGGGGTGCGGCGCTGGCCCGCTGGTAGGCCGCGCGACCGCGCGAATTCCCGCATTCCGTCGGCTCGCTCGAGAGTTTCTGAATCTCGTTGAAATTTCAGGCGCTTGCAGTGATTGGGCGTTGACGTTTCTGGCGTCGCTCGCTAGCATCTGCGGCAAATGGGCAGGTCTGGGGAGGCGCTGTGGTCATGGGTAACAAGACTTTGACGCGAGCCGATCTCGCGGAAGCGGTGGTCAAGAAGATCGGCCTGCCGCGCAACGAGTCGCAGGAGCTGGTCGAACTCGTGCTCGGCACGATCTCCACCTGTCTGGCCGAAGGCGAGCCCGTAAAGCTGTCGTCGTTCGGCTCGTTCGGCATCCGCGCCAAGGGGCAGCGCATCGGGCGCAATCCCAAGACAGGCGAGGAGGTCCCCATCACGCCGCGCCGCGTGCTGGTGTTCCGGCCGAGCAACATCATGAAAGAGAAGATCAACGCCGGACTGCACAGCAAGAGGCTGGGCCGCCGCGAGACCATCAAGTAGGGGCCGGGTGTGCGGGCGCGGGACAAGAGCGTAGTCAAGGAGGCCGAGGCCTTCCGCACCATCAGCGAGGTCGCCGACGAGCTCGGCGTGCCCAAGCACGTCCTGCGCTTCTGGGAAGCGCGGTTCTCGCAGATCAAGCCGATGAAGCGCGGCGGCGGCCGGCGGTTCTATCGCCCGACCGACGTCGAGCTGCTGCGCGGCATCCAGAACCTGCTGCGCGCGCAGGGCTACACCATCAAGGGCGTGCAGAAGATGCTCCGCGAGAAGGGCGTCGAGCACGTCAAGCAGCAGGCGAACGCCACCGCCAAGCCGGCGGCCGGGGTGGCGCGCGCGCACGGGACCGCCGTCGAGCGCCAGCGCCGCGCCAGCGAGATCGCGCGACCGGCCGCCAGCGCCGACACGCGCCTGTCGCTGATCCGCGGCGCCATCAAGGAGCTGGAGGCCTGTCGGGCGCTGCTGAGCGAGCCCGTCCGGTCGTCGCGCGGCGGCGCCATGAGCAAGCTCAAGCGGTCGCACGGATAGGCGCCCGCCCGCCACAGCCTGGAGCCTGCGCTCGTGACCGACATCGCCATCATCGGCATCGGCTGCCGCCTGCCCGGTGACTGCGATGATGCCGGCGCCTTCCACAGCTTCCTGGCGCGCCGCGGCACCGCCATCCGCGAGATCCCTGCAAACCGCTGGAGCCTCCCCGGCTTCTACGATCCCTCGCCCGACCGGCCCGCGCGCTCCTACGCCAAGTGGGGCGGCTTTCTCGGCGACATCAAGGGCTTCGACGCCGACTTCTTCGAGCTATCGCGCCGCGAGGCCGCGGCCATGGACCCGCAGCAGCGGCTGCTGTTGATGGTCTGCGTCGAGGCGGCGCAGGATGCCGGCGTGCCCCTCGCCGCGCTGGCCGGTGCGCGGACCGGCGTCTACGTCGGCGTCTCCAACGTCGACTACGGCCTGCTGCAACGCTACGAGACCGGCGTCGGCGATATCCAGGCCGGCACAGGAACCGCCCTCAGCATCGTCGCCAACCGTGTCTCCAATCGCCTCGATCTGCGCGGCCCGAGCATGGGCATCGACACGGCCTGCTCCTCGTCGCTGGTAGCGCTGCATACGGCTGTCGAGGCGCTGAGGCGCGGCGAGATCGACCTCGCCTACGCGGCCGGCGTCAACGTCCTGCTCGACCCGCGCATGTTCGTGACGTTCTCGCACGCACACATGCTGTCGCCGCGCGGTCGCATCAGCGCCTTCGACGCGGAAGCGGACGGGTTCGTGCGCGGCGAAGGCGTCGGCGCCGTGCTCCTCAAACCGCTCGCCGCGGCGCTGCGCGACGGCAACCGCATCTATGCCACCGTGCGCGCCAGCGCCGTCAACCAGGATGGCGCCACAGGCACCATCACCGCCCCGAGCGCGGCAGCGCAGGCGGCCATGATCCGCGCCGCCCTGGCGAACGCAGGCGCCCGCCCCGAGGACATCGCCTACGTCGAGGCGCACGGCACGGGCACCCCGCTCGGCGATCCCATCGAGGCCGAGGCCATCGGCAGCGTGCTCGGCGTCTGCGCGCGCCGCACCCCCCTGCCGATCGGCTCCGTCAAGACCAACATCGGGCATCTCGAGCCGGCCGCCGGCATCGCCAGCATCATCAAGACGGCTCTCATGCTCGAGGCTGGCCGGCTGCTGCCCAGCCTGAACTGCACGCATCCCAACCCGCGCATTCCGTTCGCCGCCCTCAACATCCGCGTCGTCATCGAGAGCGAGCCGCTGTCGGGCGAGGGAGACACCGCTCTGGCCCTCGTCAACGGCTTCGGTTTCGGCGGCACCAACGCCGCCGCGCTGCTGGCACCGCCGCCGAAGCCCCGCTCATCGCCTGTGCACGCGGCCCGTTCGATCTCAGCAGACGCCGAGGCGACGCGCGCCGATGCGCTGGTGCCCGTGCCGCTGTCGGCGCCGACGCAGCAGCACCTCGCGGCGTGGGCGCGACGGCTGGCGGAGGCGCTGACGCCCGGCGCGCCGCTCAGCGGCACACCGGTCGAAGCACTGGCAGCCCGGCTCGCCGGCGAGCGTGACCATCACGCGTTCCGCGCAGTAGTGCTGGCGGCGCATGGGGAGGATCTGCGCGCCAAACTCCTCGCCTTGGCCGACGGAAGGGACTGGCCGAAAGCCGACAAGCGTGCGGCCACGGAGCTGCATGTCGGTCGTGCTGTTCCGCCGTCGCCGCTCGTGTTCACGTGCACCGGTCAAGGCGGCCAGTTCTGGAACATGGGCCGCGACCTGCTGCACTCTCACGCCGTGTTCCGCGATTTCGTCGAGCGGTTCGACGACCTGTTCGCGCCCCGGGCCGGCTGGTCCGTGGTCGCTGCCCTGCTCGCTGCCGAGCACGAGAGCCGCCTGCACGATGCCGCCATCACGCCGGCCGTGATGTTCTGCCTTCAGGCGGGACTGGCCGAGGCCTGGAAGGCGCTCGGCATCGAGCCCGACATCGTCATCGGCCACAGCTTCGGCGAGGTCACGGCCGCCTATCTCGCAGGCGGCATCCCGCTCGCCGACGTGGCGCACCTCGTCAATCATCGCGGCCTCATCCGCCACGAGATCCGGCGGATTGGCGGCATGGCCGCGATCGGCATGGGCGCCGACGAGCTCGCCCACTTCCTGCCGGGCGACGGCTCCATCGAGATCGGCGCGTTCAACGCCCCCGACATGGTCACCGTATCGGGCGAACGCGCTGCCATCGTCGATCTGATCGCCCGGCTCGAACGGCACGATCCCGGTCTCCTCGCGCGCCTCCTCGACCTCGATTTCGCCTGGCACTCGAGCTGGCTCGATCCCGGCGAGGCGCATTTCAAGGACGCCGTCGGTGCGCTCGACTGGCAGGCGCCGCGCCTGCCCGTGATCTCGACCGTCACCGGCCGCCTGCAAAGCTGCTTCGACGCCGATTACTGGTGGCAGAACCTGCGCCAGCCCGTCCGCTTCGACGCTGCCGTGAACCTCGCCCTGACGCTCGGCGCGCGCACCTTCGTCGAACTCGGTCCCTCGCGCACCCTGTCAAGCCCGACGGCGAGCGTGGCCGGCGCGCGGGGCATTCCCGTCACCACGGTTTCGACGCTCAACCGCGGCCAGCCCGACAGGACGTCCTTCGCCGCCGCGGCCGCCACGCTTCACGTCACGGGCCGCACGGTTTCGTGGCCGCACCGGCCGTCTGGCGAACGCGTGCCGGCAGCGCTGCCGTTTCTGCCGTGGCGTCTCGAGCCGTTGTGGAATGCGCCGGAAGAGGCGCACCGCGCCCTGCAGGGCGGCGAGCCACATGCCTTCCTCGGCGCCCGCCTGCCCGGTCCCGACTGGCGCTGGCAGAGCGAAATCTCGCTCGCCGGCCTGCCGTTCCTCGCCGACCACCGGATCGGCGAAACTGTGGTGCTGCCGGCGGCCGTGATCATCGAGATCCTGCGCGCCGCCGCCGCCGAGGCGCTGGCGAGCGAGACCCTCGAGTTGCGCAATCTCGAGCTGCGCGAGGCTCTGTTCCTCGGACCCGACGACCGGATCGAACTCACCACGACCTTCGACGACGAGCGCAGCCGGCTGACCATCTGGAGCCGCGCCAAGGGCGAAGACACCTATACGCGCCGGGCCGACGTCGAGGCTTTCGCAGCGAACGCGCTGAGCGCCGGCCTTGCCGCCGTCGAAACCGACAGCGCCGTCTCCGGCGCCGCGTTCTATGCCGCCTGCGCCGCCCTCGGCTATGGCTACGGCCCTGCCTTCCAGCGCCTGACGCAGCTTCGACGCGATCGCGCGGGCCGCATCGCGGCGACGCTCACCCGACCAGCGCCGGATGGCATCCGCCTCGCCGGCGTCGTCCTTGATCCGCGGACGCTCGACGGGGCCCTGCAGGCGGTGATCGGCGCGCGCCACAGCGAGGTGTGGCAGACGGCGAGCGGACTGCGGCCGGCCACACTCGCCATGCCCACGCGCATCGCCGCCATTCGCTGCGGCAGCGCCTGCGACGAGGCGACGGAGGTGCGCGTGCGCGACGACGGTGCGGGCCTGGGGTTGACCGTCGCCGCCGGCGCAGGCCCCGTCCTCATCGAGATCGACGGACTCGAGATGGCCGCGGCAGGCTTCCAAGGCACCGCCCCCGACGCCGCGCCGAGCACCATCGTCGAGACGTTCGAGGTATTCGCTCAGCTCGCGGACGCGGCGCCCGCCTCGGACTCCTGGCTGTTCCTGGCAAGCGAGGCGGGCGACGAGCCCTGGCCAAGGGCGCCGATCGCCGTGCTGCCGGCATCCCCCGCGGCGTGGCAGGCGAGCCTCGAGGCCATGCTCGACCGCGCCTCGCAGCCGGGCGTGCAGGGGCTCGTCTACCTGTCCGCCGCCGCCCGTGAGCCCACCTCGGCCGCCGCCGATGGCGCTCACGTGGCGGTCGAGGTCGAACGCCTGACGGCGCTCGGCCGCGTCCTGGCTGCGCGGGTCGCTTCCGCCGCAGCCGGGCGCGCCACGCTGCCGCCGATCTGGATCGCCACACACTTGGCGCGCACGAGCGGGAGCGGCGATCACGACCGCGCCCCCGACCTCGCAGGCGCCGCCCTGCTCGGCCTCGCCCGCACCATCGCCGCGGAATGCCCCACGTGCGAGATCGGCCTCATCGACCTCGACGACGACGCGCGCCGCGCGCCACACCGTCTCGCCGACGCCCTGGCGCACCTCGGCGCCGAGCGCGAGGCCGCCCTGCGCGGCAACGTGCTCCTCGTACCGCGCCTCGTCGTGCGCGAGCGCGCGGAGATCGCGGCTCGGACGCTGCGCGCCGAAGCGCTCCCCGAAGCGGCCGGCTATCGACTGGCCGCGCGCGGCGTCGGCTTCGAGACCCTTGCCTGGGAGCGTGAGGCACCGGTCCGGCCCGGCCCGGGAGAGATCGTGGTCGAGGTCGCCGCGGCTGGGCTCAATTTCCGTGACGTCATGCTGGCGTCGGGCCTGCTGCCCGCAGAGGCGGAAAGCGGCCCCGGCGCGCGCCGGCTCGGCCTCGAGTTCGCGGGGCGCGTCAGCGCGCTCGGCGCCGGCGTCGAGGGTCGTCGCATCGGCGACCACGTGCTCGGCATGGCCAAGGGCGCCTTCAGCCGCCGCATCGTCGTACCGGCCGCCGCCGCCGCCCCCGTTCCGGCCGGCCTGACGGCGCTCCAGGCCGCAGCCCTGCCCTCGGTCTACCTCACCGCCTATTACGCACTGGCGCACCTCGCCCGGCTCGCGCCCGGCGAACGGCTTCTGGTGCACGCCGGCACCGGCGGCGTCGGTCTCGCCGCCATTGCCGTCGCGCGGCACCTCGGCGCGGACGTGCTCGCCACCGCCGGCAGCCCGGAGAAGCGCGCCTACCTCGAAGCCCTCGGCGTGCGCCGCGTCATGGATTCGCGCACCCTCGATTTCGCCGCAGAGACCCTCGCCGAGACGGACGGGGCCGGCGTCGACGTGGTGCTGAACGCTCAGGCCGGCGCCTGGATCGAGAAGAGCCTCGCCTGCCTCGCGCCCTACGGCCGCTTCATCGAGCTCGGCAAGCGCGACGTCTATGCCGACCGCAGCCTGGGCCTCAAGGCGCTGCGCAACAACGTCTCGCTGCACGTCGTCGACCTCGCCCGGCTCGTCGACGACCGGCCCGCTCTCGCCCGGCGCCTGCTCGACGAGGTTCTCGGCCTGATCGCGGACGGTCGCTTGCCGCCGCTGCCCGTCGAGAGCTTTCCCGCCTCCCGCAGCGACGCGGCCTTCCGCCACCTCGCCGAGGCCCGCCACATCGGCAAGGTCGTGCTCGACATGAGCGCGCCCGGACTCGTGGCAGCCGCGCCGGCCGGCCAGGACGTGCCGCTCGATCCGGGCGGCGCCTACCTTGTGACGGGCGGCACTTCGGGCCTCGGCCTCGCCATTGCCGAGCGTCTGGCCGCGGGCGGCGCTGGCCGCGTCGTCCTGGCCGCCCGGCGCCCGCCGTCGCCCGAGGCCGAGGCGGTCGTTGCTCGGCTGGCCGCCGGGCGCGCCGAGATCGAGACGCTGCCGCTCGACGTCACCGACGCTGCCGCCGTTGCCACCGCCATCGGTGCGCTGTCGCGCGCCGACCGCCCACTGCGCGGCATCGTGCACGCGGCCGTGGTCTATGCCGACGCACTCCTGCCCGACACGACTGCGGCCGGCATCGGCGCCGTGCTCGCGCCGAAGCTGACCGGCGCGCTCAACCTGACCGAGGCTGTCGTCGCGGCCGCCCCCCGCCTCGACTTCTTCGTCTCGCTGTCGTCCCTCGCGGAGGTCGTCGGCTGGCCGGGACAGTCGAGCTACGCCGCCGCCAACGCCGGCCTCGAGGCGCTGGCCCAGCGCCAGCGTCGCCTCGGCCTGCCCGGCGTCACCATCAATCTCGGCATGATCTCCGACCTCGGCTTCGTCGCCCGCAGCAGCGCCATGACCAGCTATCTCGAGAGCGCGGGCTGGCGCCCCATCCCGGCGGGCGAGGCGGCGGCGGCCGTGCTGCGCCTCGCCGGCTCAGCGCCGTCCGTCGTCACTTTCGCCGCCGCCGACTGGAGCCGGCTCGCCGTGACGCAAACCGCCCTGGCGCGGAGCCCTCGCCTTTCCCGCCTGCTCGGCGCAGCCAGCGATACCGCCAGCCAGCACCGGGGATTGACGGCGACACCGCCGGCCGAGCGCCGCGCCGCCGCCCTCGACCTCGCGCGTCAGGCCATCGCCCGCGTGCTGCGGCTGGCGCCCGAGACCCTCGACGAGCGCGAGCCCCTCGCCCGTCGCGGCCTCGATTCGCTCTCCTCCTTCGAGTTGCGCAACCGACTCGAGGCCACCGCCGCCATGCCGATCCCCCTGCCGCGCTTCTCCCGGGCCGCCTCGCTCGGCGCGCTGGCCGATCTCCTGGTCGCCCTGGCCGGGGAGCGCGAGGTGAGCGTCACCGTCGCGACCTCCCCCACCATCGCGCCCGCGACCGCCGCCGGGACGCGTGCGGCGGATCGTGTGCCCTTGTTGCCGCGCCAGGCGTGGGTCCTGGCGCAGGTGGCGGCCCCGCTGACCACTGCCGCCGGACGGATGGCCCTCACCACCGTCGTCGGGCTCGATGTCGACGGCCGCCTGCCGACCGACGCCCTCGGCCGTGAGCTGGCCCGCCTCGCCGAGCGCCACCCACTGCTGGCGATGGCGCCCGCGACCGCTGGCGCAGGTTCCATCATGCTCGCCCGCCGCCGCGACGGCCCACGCCTCGTGGCGACACCAGACATCGCTTCGGCCGTGAGACAGGGCCTGCCCGCGGACGAGGGCCTGCGCCTGCTGGTGCAGGCGACCGGCGACACCGGCACGCGTCTTGCCGTCGTCGCGTCGCGGGCCCTGTTGGATGACTGGTCGGCCGCCCTCCTGCTTGAGCAACTGCTCGCCGGCGTCGGCCTCCCCGTGCGCCCTACCCCCTTGTGCGACTGGTGGGACTGGCGTCATCCCCAGACTGCGGAGGGCGGAGACGAGAGCTACTGGCGTCAGCGGCTCGGCGCGCCCCCGCCGCGCCTGCATTTTCAGCGCCGCGCGCGCCCGGAGCTGCCCTGCGGGTTCGGCCTCGATGCCGGACCGGGGCGGCGGCTGCAGACGACCCTCTCGCGGTCCCCCGGCACGGCCGAGGCCGACTGCCTCGCGGCATACCTGGCGGCGATCGCCGCGGTCACCGGCTGCCGCGGCCTGCTCGTGGCGATCTGCCGCGACGGGCGCGCGACGGCGCCGAGCCGAGGCGTGCTCGGCCCGCTCGCCCGGCGCTTTCCGGTCGTTGCCTCGGAGGAACTGCTGGCCGCTCCGGGCGTGCTGGCTGCCACACTCGCCCGTCAGCTCGCGCTCGCGGACCAGGCCCCCGACCACGACCTCGCCGCCGCCGAGATGGCGCTCGCCGGCGCATGGCAGCATGCGCGCATCGCTCCCGGCGCGCTCACATTCCGCTGGTCCTCGCCGGACACCGCGCCACCCACCCCACGCCTCGGCAGCGACGCAAAGCTCTGGCGGCCCGAAGACTGGCCGAGCGATGCCGAACTTGCGCTCACGGTCACGTACGACCAGAAGACGCTGACGCTGACACTCGACTACGACGCCGCCATCGTCGACGACGCCCTGGCGCAAGGCATCCTGGCACGCCTCGCCGAATGCCTCGCAGCGGCCGCGAAGCAAGGGGAGCCTGCGAGCCATGCCGCTCAGTGACGGCACGCCAGGTCGTCGCGTGCCGCGCGTCGAGGTCCGCCTCGTCGATCTCGCACGATATGCCTCGACGCTGGAGTCGGCCGTGCCGCCCGTGCTCCACTCCGAGCCACAGCCGGACGCGCCTGCCACCGACGCCCGCAGCCGCGACGCTCGTCTCGCCCGCGCCGCGCTGCGCCTGCTCGTGCGCGCGATCGCCGGCGAGGCCCATGCCGCGCAGCCGCTGGCGCGGACGCCGGCCGGCAAGCCCATGCTGCCCGGCAGCGGTCTCGAGATCTCGCTCTCCCACAGTGGTGGCCTCGCGCTGGTCGCGGTATCGACGGCGGGCGCCATCGGCGTCGACCTCGAGTGTCCGCGCACGGTCACACTCGACGGCTGGCGGCGGCCGGCGCTGGAGGCTGCTGCCGCCGCCCTGTCACCGGCTCCGCTCGCGGGCGTCGCCGACACCGACGCGCGGTTCCTCGCGGCCTGGGTCCGCCTCGAGGCGCTGGCCAAGGCCCGCGGCGACGGCATCGCCGGTCTCCTGCACGCGCTCGAGATCCGCGAGCCAGCCAGGCTCGCCCTCGCGGCCCGCGCGGCACTCGGCGGCTTCCGCATCGACGACCTGTGCCTCGGCGGGGGCCTCCTCGGCGCACTCGCTCTGCCCGCCGACGCCCCGCCAGCCGCCGTCCGCCCCTTCACCACGACTGCCGACGGCGCCGGTTGACCCGGAGAGCGGAACGGGGGTAAACATCACGCCTTGGCGGAGCGTAGCGCAGCCTGGTTAGCGCACCAGTCTGGGGGACTGGGGGTCGGGAGTTCAAATCTCCCCGCTCCGACCAATAAAATCAAGAAGTTACCAACAACAGCAAGCCGACACCAAAATCCCATAGCTACCACCTAGCTACCACGAACGTGAAGGCTGCTGGCTATTGGCGGGGGCATATCGGGCCTTCGACCACGACGAAGTCGGTGTGTCCAGTCCCGGATGCCGGCATCGTCGCGACGGCACGAGCGCCTTAACGCGACGCTGTCGAAGGCCATTTTCTCCCAGATCGCGCTCCTCAGCTGCCCAGCCAGGGGGCAAAGGACACCCGCCGTGGTCGGCGGAACCTCGCCTATCGCCAGCACATTACCTCGGTGAGGACGGTGCATTGCAGGCGGCACACGCCGCCGTCGCCCAGACGCTTGGTGGAAAATGTGCCGACCTGATTGCTGGCACGCCACCTCGACGCGGCCGTGTAGCCCTTGAGCCGGCAGAACGCGTTGGCCTGCCGTCGTGTCCGGCACGGGCCGGGCCAACTGTAGCAGCCGTCGGCCCTGCGCGAGCCGATCCTGGGGCTCTCGAACAGCTTGGCCTCGCCGTCAAAAGCCGGCGCCACCTCGGGCAGGGCAGCGAGCATGACCAAAGCAAGGGCCAAGACAAAGGCGCGGCGGACACAAGCGAACGTCGACGGAGTGATCACAAAAGGCCTCTTCGTAAAGCAAGAAAGAAAACAAGGATGAGCGATCAACTCGCTTCTCAAGGGCGAGCCTGCGCGTTGGACGCTAGTAAGACCGCTGATCAACGTCAAGTTATATTGAAGCCAGATCCATAGACAGTAATATCTTTCGTCGGCGCTGTAAGTTTGCAGAAAGTAT
The DNA here is from genome assembly GCA_041397725.1 of Hyphomicrobiaceae bacterium. Lineage (GTDB taxonomy): Bacteria > Pseudomonadota > Alphaproteobacteria > Rhizobiales > Hyphomicrobiaceae > JAGRKR01. Next base: position 773,253 of record JAWKVZ010000001.1, read on the forward strand.
ACTTCCGAGCGCGCGCCCGACTTCCCGGGTGCGAACGATCATCATGGCCGCGCCTTCGAACGTCCTTCGAAAACGTGACGTGCCGCTCGTGCCTGCGACGGAGGTCTTTGCACGCTGCCCCGGATGCGGCGCTCGCCACCACGGGATCGCGGTTGCACGCCAACGAAGCCGATCCAGACCCAGGCCAGCCCACCCCTGCGGCCTTACGCAGGGGCGACCGACCGACGAAACCCGGCAGTCCGAAGACGCGCACTGCCGCTGTACGCTTGCCGCCGAACATCATGGCGCCAGCAGATCAGCGCCACGTACGGGAATGGCGCGATGGGCCGCCATTGGCAGCAAATGCGCGATACTGGCATGGAGCTTGCGTCTTCCGGTCGAAGACCGGCGGGCCCGGAGCTGGTGCGGATGGCTGGCACGGACACGATGGAAATTGGGACAGAGCCCGCCAGACGACGTGAGAATTCGACGATGGAAAGTCCAAGACCGGAACGCCCCACCCGCGTGGTGCTGCTCGTGGCCGGTGGCGAGCTGGCGGCGGCAGTCGTCAATGCGTTGCACCAGGCCTTTCCCGACCTGATCGTCCTCGAGGAGGACGCCGAAGGCAAGTGGGCGATCCTGCGCCGGCGCGTCCGGCTGCTCGGACCACTGCCGGCCGTCGGGCAAGCGCTCGGCGGCGTGCTGTTCAAGCTGATCGCCCGGTTGAGCCGGCCCCGCCTCGCCGAGATCCACCGGGACGGCCGTCTCGACATGCGCGCCAACCCGCACGCTGCGCGCCGCTACGTGGGAAATGTCAATTCCGAGCCCTGCCGGAACGCACTCGTCGCGCTGGCGCCGCAGGTCGTCGCGGTGTACGGCACACGCATCCTCTCGGCCGCGACGCTGGCCTCCGTCAAGGCCCCCTTCATCAACTATCACGCGGGCATCAATCCCAAGTACCGCGGCCAGCAGCCCGGCTATTGGGCAATGCGCGAGGGCGATGCGGAACATGCCGGCGTGACGATCCATCTCGTGGATCGCGGCGTCGACACGGGCGACGTGCTGCACCAGGCCCGTGTCGCCTTCACGTCCGCCGACAACATCACGACGTACCAGCACGTCCAGATGGTGACGGCGCTGCCGCTGTTCATCCGCGCCATCGAGGAAGCATTGGACGGCCGCCTCGCGCCGCGGCGGGTGGATCTGCCGTCGCGCCAGTGGTTTCCGCCGACGCTGTGGAGTTACCTGTTCGGCGGCATCGCGCGCGGCGTCTGGTGAGCGCGCGTCAGCGCGACGGCCGGGCCGCCTCCTCGGCAAGCTCGCGATCGCGGTAGACGACCCGCGTGCGGATCGCAAAGGCTTCCGTGGCGGGCGCCTTCTGCGGCTGACCGCTACCGACGGCGATCAGATCGACGCGGCGCCACGGCCCATACCCCTGCATGTGAGCCGGCCGTGCGGCAAGCTTCAGATCGAAGATGCGCGCCGGCTGGTCCGCCGCCAGGATCACTTCGAGCAGCCGCCAGCGCGAGCGATAGTGCAGCTCGACGGTGCCCGCGAGCACCTGGCGGTCGCCGTCCAGGCGCATGCCGCGCTCAAGGATACGACCGGGCATGCGGTTCCTCTCGGTATTGAGCGTGATGCGGACGCCGCGCGGCGGCTCCGTCAACCGTACGCCCGGCGGCAGTCGCAGCTCGAAATCGAGCCGTACCGGGCCGCTCGACGACGTGCCGAGCCCCGGCCGCATCTCGTAGGCGAACCACGCCCCGCCAGCCACCAGCCCGGCAATGGCGAGCAAGGCGGCCGGCATGCGCCAGACGAGCGAGCGCCCCTGCCGCTCCCCGCGCCGGCGCAGCGCCAGCCAGACACCGAGCAACAGCCCCACCAGCCCGCCCAGCGGCCCTATGCCGAAGACGGCGGTCATGCCGAGCGCGCCTTCGAAGTTGGAGGCCCCGAGCAGACTGCCAATGGCGATGGCCAGGCCCGCAGCGACCGCCCATCCGAGCGCAGCGCCAAACAAGCCGGCAATGACGGCGAGAACAAATCGCATGAGGCCCGGACCTTGATGAAGCGGACGAGATCACGCGCACTCTAGACCGGCTTTGCCAGCGTGTCGCGAGACGTCCTGGGAACGGTGTGACCCCGGCGGGCGCGGCGACCTGACCAGCCGGCTCGCCCGGCCGCGCTCAGGTGCGCCCGCACCTCACCCAGCGTGGACCCGCCCGAGAAACGATGTCTCGTCAGGACGCTTGCTCATGGCGCACGAGATCGGCTTGACTGGCGGGCGCACGGGGTTCTCCCGGCCCCCTGGGGCGCGGGAGGATCGATCTCCCGACCGGTCTCTTGCAGAAGGCGCACGGACGTGACCACAGAGGCGACGGACGTCCATCGACCCCTCGTCCTGCGCAGCGAGCGGGCTTTGCGGCGGTTCCTGCCGCTGGCCCTCCTAGTGTGCCTCATCGGGCTTACGATGCTGGTCTTCGAAGCCAGCGGCAATCGCAAGGACCTGATGCGCGGCTGGCTCGTGCTCGGTGCCGGGCTCGCCTGGGCCGCCTACGTGCTCATCCGGCAGGTGTCTCCTGGCCGGCCGGCCGTCGTCGTCTCGGCGGACGGCATCCATTTTGCGATCCCGAACCTCAAGGCGTTCTTCCTTCCCTGGAGCGAGGTGCAGACCATTGCCACCGTCGACCTCTCCGAGCGACGCGGCGTCTACTTTCTGTTTGGCAACATCGGCCTCCGCGGCATGCCGGCCGCGCTGGTCTCCACGTCCTTCTACAAGGAGCACGTCGGGATAGGCTTCACCACCAGCATCGGAGCCGGCTTGCTCGATACCTTCATCCCGTTGCGCAATACCGTGCAGGTGGTCTTCCATCCGACACTCTACGGCATGCCGCTCGAGACGTTCCGCGAGGGCCTCGAGGCCCGCTGGCGTGCCTTCGGAAACCGGGCGCCACGATCCGGCGAGTGGCGCACGCGTCCGCCGGATGCCTCCGCGCACAGCACGCCCCCGATACGTAGCGCCGTCGCGCGGCGGAGCGGTGGCATCGTCGTATCGGCCTGGGAGTTCGTCAGCCTCGCCGTCCCGCTGACCGCCATCGTCGCGGTGCTCGCCAACGCGCTCGGCGTCTGGGAGACTTCGGGGCAGCAGGCGAGGCGTATCGAACGCGAGCGCAAGGCTGAAATCGCCCGCAAGGAGCGGGACGAGGAACGCAAGCGCAAGGAGAAGTGGGAAAAGATCTGGAGCGACTTCGACAAGACCTTCAAACGCTTCGAGTCGAAGTAGCGACGCGGGCGCTCAGAGCGCAACGCGCGCCTCCAAAACCGCCGTGAACAGCACGACGCGCGCAAACATCTCGCGGCACCCTTCGAGGAAGGCGAACAAGCCCGGCCGCGGAATGCAGCTCATGGCATTCGAGATCAGCGTGCCCTCGAGATCGAGCGCGAGCACGCGGGGCGGGGCCGCGGTCATGCGGAAATCCTCACTCCGCTCGCCATGGAACCTGCTCCCACCTGACTGGCCATGGCGCACGAAGGAAGCGGCGCAGACGTCGCCGCTCCCGCTCCTGAGACAGGCCCGTCCGCCGCCCTCGCCGGCTACCCCACGACCGGCTTGACGTTGCCGAGCAGCCAGCGGGCGATGGCGGTCATGCGGGCGTCCTCGTGCTGCTGGCCCATGACCTGCACACCGACGGGCATGCCGCCGACGCCGAGCAACGGCATGGTCACGCAGGGCGCGAACAGCATCGAGCTCGGGAAGTTGAACACGGGGTCGCCCGTCGGGCGCGCGGGCAGTGGCTTGCCCGGCTCGTCCTTCGGCTGGATCGGCGCGGGGCCGGGACAGGAGAGCGTGATGACGGCGTCGCCGAGGCCGGCCAGCCGCGCGTGCGTGATCTGCGCCGCCTCGCGTTCGATGAGCAGGGCGCGGTAGTCGTCGACGGTCATGGCCTCGGCCTTGGCCAGCGTCGCCTTGGCCCGCTCGCTGACGCCCTCGGGGTTGTTGTCGACGAGATTGCGCTGGTTCCAGCGGTTCTCCCAGCCGGTAATCGCCCAGCAGATGCGGCCCGCCTCGTGGATCGCCTGCTCCAGGCGCTCGATCAGCGGGTGCTGCTTGCGGCGAAGCAGCGTCACGCCCTTGGCGGCGATCGACTCGAGCAGGTTCTCGAAGGCGGCGCGGGTCGCGGCGTCGGTCTGTGCCCAGCCGTCCGTCTCGAGCACGACCAGACGATCCGGCTTCTGCGCCGCCGGCGGCGTCCGCGGGCCGGTGAGGCCGATGGCGCCGCGATCCCCGCCGGCCCGCGCCGCGATCTCGATCGCCACCTGCCACATGTCCTCGATGGCGTTGGCGTGCACGCCGTGGGTGCTCATGCTGGTCGCCATGCGCTCGCCACGGTTGATGGCGCCCTGCGTCGGCTTCAGCGCGACGTTGCCACAGAAGGCGGCCGGGCGGATGATGGAGCCGCCCACCTGGGTGCCGATGGCCGCCGGCATCATGCCGGCGGCGACGGCGGCGCCCGAGCCGGACGACGAGCCGCCGGGCGTGCGCGCGGGATCGAAGGGGTTCGTGGTCGGCGGCGGATGCGCGCCGCCGAGCTCGGCCGTGGTGGTCTTGGCGAGAATGACCGCGCCGGCCTCGCGCAATGCCCAGACGGCGGCGTTGTCGCGCTTGGGGAAGTTGCCGCGATAGGCCTCGCAGCCCATCTGGGTCGGCATGTCCTTGGTCTCGAGCAGGTCCTTGATGCCCATCGGCAGGCCGTCGATGGCCGAGAGCGGCTTGCCGGCCTTCCAGCGCTTGGAGCTGGCGTCGGCGGCGGCGCGGGCTGCGGCCTCGTTGACCGCGGCGAGCGCCTTCACGACGGGCTCGCGTGCCTCGATCGTCTCGATGCAGCGCTCGAGGTAGGCGCGCGGGCTGTCCGAGCCGTCCCGGAAGCCGGCGGTGGCGTCGTGATAGGTCAATCCGGCATAGGTGCGGGGATCATAGGCTTTGGTCTTCGCCGTCTTCTTGGTCATCTGCGCAACTCCCTGGCTGTTTGCCGGGCGCCCGGCGCCCGTTTCGTTTGGCGCGAGTCTAGTGCAGGCCAGGGGCCTGCGCCAGTCTGTCCGGACAACTTCGGCAGCCCTCTTGAGCCGTACGCTGCGCCGCGCCATAGTCCGGCCATGGCACGCAAACCACGCACCAGCGGCACTCCGCGCCCCTCGCGCGGCCGATCGGGAAAGCCCGTTCAACCGCCGGCCGAGACCGCCGCCGGGACCCCGTCGGTGCGCGGCTTCGGCGAGGCGCCGCAACGTCCGTTCGACCCGGACGGTGCCGCCCCGGCCCTGCCCGCCCTGCGCCGCACGGGCATCCGCCCCGAGGATTTCCATCCCTCCGCCGGCCTCAACGCACTGCTGGCGCGGCCGGAGGAGCGCACCGCCACGGCCCAGGCCCTGCTCGAGCGCCAGCCGATGATCGCGGCCCATCCCCTGGTCTCCGGCGGGATGCCCATGTTCATGCCGCATCGCCCGCCGCGGCCGGAAAAGTCCGAGGGCGGCATCCCGCTCGCGATCCAGTCGGAGTTCGCGCCGAGCGGCGACCAGCCACAGGCCATCGGCGAGCTGGTGAAGGGCCTCGCCGCCCTCGAGCGCAACCAGGTGCTGCTCGGCGTTACCGGCTCGGGCAAGACCTTCACCATGGCGCACGTCATCGCCGCGACGCAGCGCCCGGCGCTGATCCTCGCCCCCAACAAGACGCTCGCCGCCCAGCTTTACGGCGAGTTCAAGAGCTTCTTCCCCGACAACGCCGTCGAGTACTTCGTCTCCTACTACGACTACTACCAGCCGGAAGCCTACGTGCCGCGCACCGACACCTACATCGAGAAAGAGGCGTCGGTGAACGAGCAGATCGACCGCATGCGCCACGCCGCCACGCGGGCGCTGCTCGAGCGCGACGACGTGATCATCGTCGCCTCCGTGTCGTGCATCTACGGTATCGGCTCGGTCGAGACCTATACGGCCATGACCTTCTCGCTGAAGCTCGGCGACCGCATCGACCAGCGCCGGCTGCTCGCCGACCTCGTGGCCCTCCACTACAAGCGCTCGGACGCCGCGTTCACGCGCGGCACCTTCCGCGTCCGCGGCGATACCGTGGAGCTGTGGCCGGCCCATCTGGACGATCGCGCCTGGCGCTTCTCGCTGTTCGGCGACGAGGTGGAGAGCATCACCGAGTTCGACCCGCTGACGGGCCACAAGGCCGGCGAGCTGCAGCTCGTCAAGGTCTACGCCAACTCGCACTACGTGACGCCCAAACCGACGCTGCAGCAGGCCATCAAGGCCATCAAGGCCGAGTTGAAGCAGCGGCTCGAGGAGTTGCACGCCAACGGCAAGCTGCTGGAGGCCCAGCGCCTGGAGCAGCGCACCGTCTTCGACATGGAGATGATGGAGGCGACCGGCTCCTGCGCCGGCATCGAGAACTACTCCCGCTACCTGACCGGCCGACAGCCCGGCGAGCCGCCGCCGACACTGTTCGAGTACCTGCCGGACGATGCCATCGTGTTCGTCGACGAGAGCCACGTCACCGTACCGCAGATCGGCGGCATGTTCCGAGGCGACTACCGGCGCAAGGCCACGCTCGCCGAGTTCGGCTTCCGGCTGCCGTCGTGCCTGGACAATCGCCCGCTGCGCTTCGAGGAGTGGGACGCCATGCGCACCGAGACCGTCTTCGTCTCGGCGACCCCCGGTGGCTGGGAGCTTGAGCAGTCGGGCGGTGTCTTCGTCGAGCAGGTCATCCGCCCGACCGGCCTCACCGATCCCGTCGTCGAGATCCGCCCGGCCCGCACGCAGGTCGACGATCTCATCGACGAGGTGCAGCAGGTCGCGCGCAAGGGCATGCGCGCCCTCGTCACCACGCTGACCAAGCGCATGGCCGAGGACCTGACGGAGTACATGCACGAAGCCGGCATCCGCGTGCGCTACATGCACTCCGACATCGAGACGCTGGAGCGCATCGAGATCATTCGCGACCTCCGCCTCGGCGCCTTCGACGTACTGATCGGCATCAACCTGCTGCGCGAGGGCCTCGACATCCCCGAGTGCGCGCTGGTCGCCATCCTCGATGCCGACAAGGAAGGCTTCCTGCGCTCCGAAACGAGCCTCATCCAGACCATCGGCCGCGCGGCCCGCAACGTCGATGGCCGCGTCATCCTCTATGCCGACCAGATGACCGGCTCGATGGAGCGCGCCATCGCCGAGACGAACCGCCGCCGCGAGAAGCAGATGGACTGGAACACGGCCAACGGCATCACGCCGGAGAGCGTCAAGAAGCGCATCGCCGACGTGCTCTCGTCCGTCTACGAGGCCGACCACGTCACCGTCGATGCCGGCCTTGCCGAGGGTGCGGAGCCCCTGGTCGGGCACAACCTCGCCGCTGTCATCGAGGACATGGAGAAGCGTATGCGCGAGGCTGCCGCGGATCTCGAGTTCGAGACCGCCGCGCGGCTGCGCGACGAGGTCAAGCGCCTGCGCGAGACCGAACTCGCCGTCTCCGACGATCCGCTGGCGCGGCAGGGCGACGTCGAGGATCGCGCAGGCTCCTTCGCCGGAAAGCGCAAATACGGCGGTGCGCCGGCGGCAGGCCGCAAAGAGCGGAGCGGAGACGCAGGAAGCCGCGTCAAGACCGACTACGAGCCGGTGCAGCCGAGCTATACGCAGAGCGGCTCGGGCTCGCGCGTGCGCAAGCCGCATCTCGACGAGATGACCGTCGGGCGAACCGAAGTACCGCTCGGCAAGGAGCCGCCGCCCAAGCCGACGCGCACCATCGACGTGCCCGGGAGCAAGGAGAAGCGCGGTCGCCGCGGCCGCCCCCGCAAGACCGGCCGGCCGGGAGCCTGAGCCCACATGGGATGCGATGTTCACTTCTACGTCGAGCGCCTGATGGACGGACGCTGGGAGACGGCGGACACGTGGGTGCCACGCCGGAGCGGCGGCCTCGAGGTGGAGACGAGCCGGCAATTCTACTCAGCGCGCGACTACGACCTCTTCGCCATCCTGGCCGACGTTCGCAACCGGCACGACTTCACGCCCATAGCCGCACCGCGCGGCGTGCCGGACGACTGCTGCGAGGAATACCGCCGCGAGGTTGCACTCTGGGAAAATAGCGGTCACAGCCACAGCTGGCTGACGCTCGACGAGATGTTGCGTTTCGACTGGACCCAGCTCTGCCTGGAGCACGGCTGGGTGACCCCGTGGGGGTGGTTCCGCTGGCTGCACGACGGCGCGCCGGACGGGTCGCTTAGCTGGATCGCGGAGGGGAGCGCTTCACGCCATTCGAACGCGGAGTTCCAGCAGGCCCTGGACGTGCTGGGAAGAGAGCGCAGGTATCCCGATCTTCGCGCACCGTCCAGCGATTACGAAAGGTTCGTCGAGCTACTGGGCGGCTCCAATCCCGTCACGTACATCGAGTGGTTGGTGCCTTATCACGACAAGGTTTCGCAATTCTGGTCCGCCACCGTGCCCCGCCTGCTCGCCCTCAGCCGGTCGCAGACGTTCGACGACGTGCGCGTGCTGTTCTTCTTCGACAATTAGGGTCGCCTGCCTCGACGGTGCCGCTCGCCGCCGCGGGCATCAGCCGAAGCGCGGCAGGCTCAAGAAACGGACGCCGACCCGCTCGTCCTCGCGCCAGATGATCTCGCACTCTGCGGTCATGCGGTCGAAGCGCACATGAAGCGTGAAGCGATCGGGAAGTCCGGCGGCGACGCCACCGCCACGGCGGCCACTGGCGACGTCGAGGCAGGCCCCGGACGCCGAGGTGTTCAACACCTTGCACGGAATGGACATGCGCGACGAGCCGAAGGTGATCGAGCCCGGCGCCGACGTCGATTTGCGGCGCGAGCGGCGTTCCTCGCCGTCGTCCGCCGCAACAGTCCCGTAGGATGCGGCGGCATTGGCTGCCGCCAGCGAAGAGGTGGTCGATTTCATTGGCGCCCCGCCTGTTCAGGTCATGCTTTTTCGAACGCCAATGCTCAGCGCTCTGTAGTAAATTCCGCGTTAAATCGCGCGTATCCGGGCCGCGATGTCCGGCGGAACGGTTAACCGGCAGGGACCGGATCATCGGCCCAAGGGAGACTTGTACTCATGACACTGCCCAACCACGTGCGTCGCCTGTTCGTCGCGGCCGCCCTCGCCTGGGTGCTCTTCGTCGGTTATCGCGCCTGGCAGGGCTGGCCGCATGTGCCGCTCGACATGTCGCCGAACGATCCGCAGACACGCGCCGCCCTGGCGGCCGCCGTCCGCGCGCACGTGCTGTGGTCGGCGGCTCTGGCGCTGGTGCCGGCAGTCCTCCTGCTCGTCGTCACCCGCATGACGCGACAGCGGGACGGCAAACGCTAGGAGGAGGCTCGATCGGACGGCCTTTCCAGGCTCAGGATGCGATTCACGCTCTCGACGGCTGCGCTCCGCGCTTCCCTCTCGAGCGATCGCAGGCCTTTCACGCTTGAGGATGCGATTCACGCTCTCGACGGCTGCGCTCCGCGCTTCCCTCTCGAGCGATCGCATCCTAGACTTCACCCGACGGAGGGGGATGATTGCATCGCACACGGCGAGCCGTGGCTCGGCACTGCATCCGACGATGCGGGCCAGCAGGCGACCGCCGCCGAACCAGGAGGTTGCTCCGTCATGAAGCGTGCCCTGTCTCGCGTCCTGGCCGTCCTTCTCGTGGCGCTGGCGTCGACGCTCCCTGTCCCGGCGCAGGCCGAGACTGCGGTCGATCTCCAACTCGTCCTCGCCGTCGATGCCTCCGGCAGCGTCAACGAGACCCGTTTCGAGATGCAGAAGCAGGGCTACGTGGCGGCGTTCCGCCATCCGGAGGTCTTGCGCGCGATCCGTTCCGGACCGCTCCAGCAGATCGCCGTGACGATGATCCAGTGGACCGGCCCGGAGATGCAGACGATCATCGTGCCGTGGACCCTCATCAAGGATGCCGCAACGGCGCATCAGTTCGCGAATGCCATCGAGGCGGCGCCGCGTCGGCTGTTTGCCGGCGGCACGTCGATCAGCGGCGCCATCGATTTCGCCTCGGGCTTGTTCGCCGGCAGCGGTTTCAAGAGTGCCTTGAAAGTCATCGACGTCTCAGGCGACGGGCCGAACAACCGCGGCCACTCCGTCGTGCAGGCCAGGGACCGCGCCGTGGCCAGCGGCATCAAGATCAACGGGCTGCCGATCCTGGCGCTGGTGCCCGATCTCGACGACTACTACCACAAGTTCGTCATCGGCGGGCCGGGCTCGTTCATGCTGCCGGCCGCCAGCTACGAGGCGTTCCCGGACGCGGTGCGCAAGAAGCTCGTGCTGGAAATCTCCGACAACCGCCTCGGCCTCACGCCGGTGCCGACGGCCGTGAAGCCGCGACGCTAAACATCCGCGCGATCCGGCCGGACTCAGGAGCCCTTGTTCAGGAACTCCTTGGCCTTGCGCTCTTCCCACTTCGGTCCGAGCCAACCGCCGAGACCGAAGACGCCGAGTGCGTGCGCGCCGATGCCGATGCCCCAGCCGATCGCCGGCCAGTGCACCCACCAGGATGCGCCGGTGGCGACGTTGACGGCGATCAGCAGCGCGATCACCAGCACGTAGACGAGGACGTGGATATAGAAGCCCTTCACAGCCTCCACGCGTTTCTGCGCGAGGATGTGCCTGTAGACGTCGTTGGTCATGCGCTGTTCCATCTCTTCCGGGCACGAGCAGGAGTGCAAGCCCTCACCACCCTGCGTTGGATGCTGCCGTTCAAATGGTGATCTGGATCAGCAAATTCCAGGGGAGAACCGGCTTTCGCGCGACACGGCACGTATGCGCGCGCAATGCGCTGCCCCATGCTGGCGCAGGACAGCTATGCCCGGGACACGCGCGACACGCCAACGGATTGCCATGTTCTGCGGCCACAGGTAATGATGGACTTACAAAATCCCCAGCGCGTTACCATCTGTCCGACAGTGGGCTGCTCCGCTGGTATGCACGGGGCGAGAACATGTTTACCGGTGACACCGCATGGATGGCCTTAGAAAACTCTTGATGGCGCAGCAGCAGGTTGCTGACATCAAGGCTTTTTACGCTCATGTCGTCGCTTACGTCCTGGTCATGAGCTTCCTGGTCGCCGTCAACTTCGTCGACGGTCCGGAGCTGTGGGTGCATTGGCCCGCGCTGGCCTGGGGACTGGGCGTGCTCGTGCATGCGGCAGCCGTCTACAATCTCGGTGGCTGGCTCGGCCCCCACTGGGAAAACCGTCAACTTCACAAGGTGTTGGCTCGCGAGGCAGCCGCGCGGCGCGAAGCCAGCCGGCGGATGCCTGTGGAGGCGGCCAGCACCCCGCGCAGCGAAGCGGTACCCGAGCGCAAGCCCGATCCGGGCAACCTCGTGCACTTCCCGCGCCCCGGCTCGCGCTGACGCCGACCGCTCCCCGATCACCCGCCGGTGTCATGACCGCGCGTCCCTGTGTGTCGGACGAGGGGCGGCGACCGGTGCGTGACGCCAGGGCGCTCGAAAATCTACCCGATCGAGACCCGCCGGCTCCCCCATCCCGACCGCAGCCGGCGTCCATTCCGTAGCCGAAGCCGAGGTTCGTGCCGCGCCGAGGAACGCGGCAACGGCTCGACTGGGGCCTTTGACGTCGCCCGGCGCCGGTTTTGGCGCAGATGCTTCATTTTGGCTGTGGATAACGCCAGTACCAGGCTCCGCGCCTTTCGATGCGCTCGAGAATGGGAATGCGCTTCTCCGGCGGGCGCTCGCCCGTGCGCAACAGCAGGCCGATATCGTTGATCAGCGCCTTCGACTCCGCATAGCCGGAATGATTGAGCGCCAGCCACGCAGTACTCACGGCCGTGATGTCGATGGTGTCGATGCCGGCGACCACGACCGGTCCGTCCTCGGGAACATCGCCCGCCCGTGGCACACCGCCGCCGAACCTGCGCGAGGCGCGCATGGCCAGATCGCTCGACGACGCATAGAGCGTGATCCCGCGGCCGACGCCCTGGATCTGCCGCGCCAGGTTCTCGAACACGTCCCGGTCGACATCGGGCGCCGCCAGGATGATCTGGTTGATCGTGACGTCCGGACGTGCGGCGGCGAGCTTCTTGAGATCGGACAGCACGTGCAGAAGCGGCAGGTTGCCCATGCTGTGGGCGATGATGTTGACGCTCTTGGCCCCCGACCGTGCCACCACGAGCTCCAGGAACGCCTTCAGGAACGGCTCGGACTGGCGCGAGCTGTCGCGGTCGTAGGTATAGCTGCCGAGTCCTCCGCCCGAGGGCCAGCTGTAGACGAACGGCGCGCCGTCGAACCTCAGGTCGTAGGCGATCTGCGCCGCCCGATAGAGCGCGGCGTCGAATGGCGTATTGTAGCCGTGCACGAAGATCAGCGCCTGGTCCTTGTTGCGCGAGGAGCTTGCCAGCCGCGCACGCACCAGCCTCAGGAACTCCTCCTCGGACAGCACGCCGATCCGCTGGATCGTGAAGTGCTTCTTCGGGTCCTCGGCCTGCTCGTAGATGGTGATGTTGGTGAAGGGAATACGGATGGACCAGGGCCGCTCCACCTGCGGCACCTGATGGATGCGCGGCACCGTCACCAGCGCCTGTCCGAGCAGCAGCTTGCGCGCCCGCTCGGAGCCGAAGGAAATGCGCTTGGCGCCGGCCGCCTCGTCGCGCTTCCTGTCCGTGCCGAAGAAGACGGGGACACTGTGATAGTCCGGCTCGGCGGCCTTTTCCTCCGGCGTGCTCCGCCTGGGGCTTGGTGGGACCACCGGCTTCGCCGGCACACTGCCGCCCTTGGGGGCCGGCGCGAGATCGGCCGGTCGATCAGCCTTGCGGAAAGCGCGGCGAGCAGGCGGCGGCTCGCGCGCGCTGCCGGGCGCCGCTTCATCCTGCGTGGCCGGCGGCGGCCCCATCCGTTTCATGACGCCACCGAGCTGGCTCGGCGTCACGAGCAGCGCGTAGGTCAGGGCGCCAGCGCCGAAAACCAGCGCCACGGTCATGGCGATGCGGATCAAGCGGCGGGCGCCCTCCCGCAGGCGTGCCGTGAGACGCATGAGCAGCAGGACGAGGATTGCGGCAGCCACGAAGATCGCGCCGCTGATGACCAGAGGCGTCCAGTCGGACATGCCAGACCTCCTTTTCCGCTTTCGCCGTCGCCTGTCTGCGCATTACGCTCGCGACGACGACTTGTCACTGCGATGTGGCGGCCCCGTGACGGCGTCATGCCCTCACGCGGCGGCGGCGTCGCCCCGCCCGTCACCGCGAACTATACAGCACAGCGCATACGCAACACCCATGTCGCGCCTCACCGCAACCCTGCTCCTTGTCGCGGCGATGGCTCTGGTCGGAGCCAACGTGCCCTTCGGCAAGGCGTTGGTCGCGGAGCTGCCGCTGCTGCCCTTCATGGTCTATCGCTTCGCGCTGTCGAGTGCGGCGCTCGCATTGCTGCTGCCGCTCGAACCGCCGCGCTCCTCGTCCTGGCCGAGCGTCCGCCAGATCGGCGGCATCGCCGCCATGTCGCTCGTCGGCATGGTGATGTTCACGCTGCTGATGCTCGAAGGCCTGAGACGCACCAGCTCCATCGACGCCGGAGTTATCACCGCGACGATGCCGGCCGTCGTCGCCCTGCTCGGCCTCATCGTCCACGCCGAGCGGCCGGGCGTCCGGCGCCTGTTCGCGATCGCGCTGGCAGCGGCCGGTATCGCCATCGTCAGCGTCTCCGGCGCAGCGACGGGAGAGCGGACGCTGATCGGCAACCTGCTGGTCGGCGGCGCCGTCCTCTGCGAGGCGGCCTTCGTACTCATGGCGCGCCAGCTCAGCCGCGACCTGCCGCCGATCCGCCTGTCGCTTGCGGCCAATCTGGCCGGCCTCGCCATCGTCCTGCCCCCGGCCCTGCCCGAGCTGGCGACCCTCGATCTCGCCGCCGTGCGACCGGGCATGTGGGCGCTCGCCACGTGGTACGTGCTGGCGGCCAGCGTCTTCGCTCTCCTGCTCTGGTACCGGGGCTTGCCGCACGTCGAGACGTCGCTGGCCGGGCTGGCGACCGTCGCGCTGCCCCTGACCGCCCTGGCCGTGGCCGTCCTGTGGCTCGGGGAGCCCCTCGCCGGCGGCCAGATCGCCGGCGGCGCGCTCGCCATTCTCGCCATCGTGCTGGCCGCGCGCGAGCCGGCGCACCCCGTCCGCCCGCCCGCGGCCTCCCGTGCAAGGCTTGGCTTGTGAGCGCCGGACGAGCGAATTAAGATCGGCGGGCAAACAAACGAGGGGAGCGCATGACAGACTGGCGCGACGACATTCACAAGATTTTCACGGAAAACGACATCCAGCAGGTGTCCTATGTTCCGGACGCGGGCCATGCCCGGGTGATCGATCTCTGCCGTGAGGACAACCGCATGAACGCGGTGCCCATGACGACGGAGATGGAAGGCATCGGCCTCGCCTGCGGAGCCTGGCTCGGCGGCCAGAAGGCAGTGATCCTCATGCAGTCGTCCGGCGTCGGCAACTGCATCAACGCACTGTCGCTGCCGGCGGTCTGCCAATTCCCGCTGCTGATGCTGGTCGCCATGCGCGGCGAGTTCGGCGAAGGACAGCGCTGGCAGATGCCGATGGGCCACGCCGTGCGGCCGTCGCTCGAGGCGATGGGCGTCGTCTGCTACGACGTCAAGCATGCGGCCGATGTCCGCCCCGTGCTCGAGAACGCCATCACCTATGCCTTCCAGGGGCACAACCGTGTCGCGCTGCTGCTCTCGCAGCAGTTGATCGGCGCCAAGAAATTCACGAAGTAAGAGGACCAGATGAGCACAGCAAAGGGCCAGGTTCTCGAGCGCCGCAATGCCGCGCGCAAGATCCTAGACGCGCTCGCCGACGATGCTCTCATCGTCGCCAGCGTCGGCACACCGACCGGCGATGTCGCCGCCGCCAAGGAGCGGAACCTCAATTTCTACCTGCGAGGCGCCATGGGTTGCGCCTCCAGCGTCGCGCTCGGCCTCGCGCTGGCGCAGCCCGAGCGTCGCGTCCTGAACTTCGTCGGTGACGCCGAGCTGCTGATGACGGCGGGTTCGCTCGCCACAATCGCGGTCATGCGCCCGAAGAATCTGGCCGTCGTCGTGCTGGACAACGAGGCCTACGGCGAAACCGGCATGCAGAAGGCCGCCACCGGCTACGGCGTCGACATCGCGGGCATCGCCAAGGCGAGCGGCTTTCCGGTGACGGCCACCGCGCGCACGGAAAGCGACCTCGCCAAGGCCGTCGAGAGCATCCATGGCGGGCAGGGCCCGGTGCTGATCGTGGTCAAGGTGCGCCAGGAGAAGCCCGACCGCGTGGCGCTGCCCTATGACGGCGTCTGGATCAAGAACCGCTTCCGCGAGGCGCTGCTCGGCGAGGACGGCATCATCTGACCTCACCGACGAGGCCCCACAGAACGTCTCGACGAGGGCGCACGCGCGCCCTCGTTTCGTTTCGGGGCCTCAGGCATAGCCGATCTTCTTCAGTCCCTCGCGGATCTCGGCGCGCCGCCGGACGGCCCAGCCGTACGGGTCCGGCCAGAGCTTGTGCTCGGGATCGACGCCGAGCGCTTGTGAGGCGTGCAGCGCCCAATAGGGGTTGTAGATCGCCTCGCGACCGATGGCGGTGAGATCCGCCCGCCCGTCGCTGACGATCGCCTCCGCCTGATGCGGATCGATGATGACGCCGACCGCCATCGTCTTGACGCCGGCATCGCGCCGCAACCGCTCGGCATAGGGCACCTGGAAGCCCGGCAGGCGCTCCCCGCCCTTGGGCAGCGGCTTGCCGCCATCGTCGGCGCGGAAATGCGGCGGTCCGGAGATGCCACCGGCGGAGCAGTCGACGACATCCACCCCGCACGCCGCCAGCTCGCTCGCCAGCGCCACGGAATCGTCGAGCGACCAGCCGCCGGCCGGCCCGTCCACCGCGGAGATGCGGAAAAACAGCGGCAGGTTGGACGGCCAGACCTCGCGCACCGCCCGCGCGACCTCGAGCGCAAACCGCATGCGGCCGGCGCGGTCGCCGCCGTAGCCGTCGTTGCGATGATTGGCGAGTGGCGACAGGAAGCTGTGTACGAGGTAGCCGTGCGCACCGTGCACCTCGAGCACGCGAAAACCGGCGGCCAGCGCGCGGCGGGCGGACGCGGCGAAGGCGGCGACGATGCGCGCGATGCCGGCCTCGTCCAGGGCGTCTGGCGTCGGCCAGCCCGGCCCGACCGCCTCCGCGCACGGGCCGACGACGGGCCAAGGCGGCTCGCCGGCAGCGGCGTGCACCGCCGTCAACGGCGCGCTGCCCTCCCAGGGTCGGCTGACCGAGGCCTTCCGCCCGGCATGCGCGAGCTGGATGCCGGGAACCGCGCCGAGACGCTCGATGTGGCGCGTGATGCCCTTGAGCGGCTCGATCTGCGCATCGCTCCACAGGCCACAGCAGCCATGCGTGATGCGGCCGGCCGGCTCCACCGCCGTCGCCTCGGTGAAGACCAGGGCCGCGCCGCCACGCGCGAAGCCGCCGAGATGCGAGAGATGCCAGTCCGACGCGAAGCCCCCGACGGACGAGTACATGCACAATGGCGCGATCACGACGCGGTTCTTGAGCGTGACGCTGCGCAACGTCAACGGGCTGAACAGATGCGATGGCTGGCTCATGCGGCTCCCCGTCCCTTTCTCGATGGCGATCCCGGTGAGCTTACCGCCCGCCCGGCCGCCCCTGTCAACAACAGCGGAGATCGCGCGACGTGCGGCTTCCGCTCCGCCGCCTGCCGGGCTATATCGAAAGCACCCTGTCATCGCGCGGCAAATCCGATCGTCGAACGCCTGCCGTCGCCCGCCATCGCAGAAGCCCGCATTGACATCCGCTCCGAGCTACCTCCCGGTCGTCCTGTCGCTGGTCTCGGCATTTATGTTCGCACTCTCCATCCAGTGCCAGAACATGGGCCTGCAGGAGGGTGAACCACGCACGGGAGCGATGATCGGTGTCGTGGCGAGCGCGCTCGCCTACTGGGTGTTCGCGCCGTTCGTCGTGCAGGCCGGCTGGTGGCTGACCTGGGGGACGGTCCTGTTCTGCATCGTCGGGCTGTTCCGGCCATCCGTCTCCTCGAGCCTAGCGATGGCGAGCGTGCGGCGGATGGGACCGACGTTGACGAGCGGCCTGACGGCGACGACGCCGATCTTCGCCGCCGGAACAGCCATGATCCTGCTCGGCGAGCGCCTGACGCCGATGACGGCCGCGGGCACGCTGTTCGTCGTCGCCGGCATCGCCGTCATCGCCCTGCGGCCCGGCGGCGTGGCGCGCAGTTTTCCGCTCTGGGCGCTCGCTCTCCCCCTCGGCGCCGCCTTCTTCCGCGCGCTCGGCCATCCGATCACCAAGCTCGGCTACGACAGCGTCGCCAGCCCGTTCTTCGCGGGCCTCGTGTCCAACACGGTGTCAGCCCTGGTGCTGCTCGCCACGCTGCAGGTCCGCAAGGCGACGATCACGGGCGGCGTCGCGAGCTACCGCTGGTTCATCGCGGCAGGGCTCATCAACGCGGCGTCGCTCTACTCGCTCAACCTTGCGCTGGCACACGGCCCCCTGCTGGTCGTCGCGCCCATCGTCGCGAGCTCGCCCGTGTTCGTCATGCTGCTGGGGCTGCTCGTGTTCCGGAAGGAGACGATCACCTGGCGGACGGTGGCGACGATCGCCCTCGTCGTGCCGGGCGTCATGCTGGTGGCCATGAACGGCCCGGGGTGAACGGCCCGAACCATCACGCACACAGGGACCGGCGACCGTGTCCCGACGCGCACCGGCACCTCGTCGTCTTAGGCTTGCCATTGTGGTAAACATCGCTCAGAGTCGCACTGCGGTGCCTGCGATCCCTCGCCCGGCGCCGGCTTGCCAACGGTGACCACATTGCAGCTCGTCGCGCTCGCCAGAAACCCGGTCCCCAGCGGCGCCCACGCCGGGATGTTCAACGGCTACGACGGCAACCCGCTGCGCTACGCGATCTGGCGCCCATCGCGCGCGCCGACACGTGGCACGGTCTGCGTCTTCCCCGGTCGCGGCGAGTACATCGAGAAGTACTTCGAGGTCGTCGCCGACCTGCGCCGCCGCGGCTTCTTCGTCGCGGTCATGGACTGGCGCGGCCAGGGCGGCTCGTGGCGCGCCCTGCCCAACCGCAACAAGGGCTATGTGCGCAGCTTCCGCGAGTACGACGACGACCTGCTGCGCTTCATGAAGGACATCGTGCTGCCGGACTGTCCGCCGCCATTCGTGGCGCTGGCGCATTCCATGGGCGGCAACATTCTGCTGCGCAACGCCCGGCTCGAGGGCTCCTGGTTCGAGCGCATGGTGCTCGTCGCACCGATGCTGGCCTTGAACGATGAGCAGTTCCCGGTGCCGCGCTGGCTCGCCCGCCCGGCGGCAGAACTCGCCACGTTGCTCGGCCTGGGCAAGCTCACTATTCCCGGCGGCTCGCCGAAGCCGATGGAGACGCAGCCTTACGAGGGCAACCGGCTGACCTCCGACCGGGAGCGGTTCGCGCGCAACAAGGCCGTGGTCGAGACCGCGCCGGAGCTGGGGCTCGGCTCGCCGACGCTCGCCTGGATGCGCGCGGCCTTCGCCTCGATGAGCCTGCTCTGGCGACCGGACTTCGCAAGCTCCGTGCGCATCCCCGTGCTCATGCTGGCGGCCGGAGACGACCGCATCGTCTCGGCCACGGCCATCGAGGAGTATGCCAGCCGCCTCAAGATCGGCGCGCATGTGCTGATCCCCGGGGCCCGCCACGAGATCGTCCAGGAGCGGGACGAGTTGCGGCTCCAGTTCTGGGCCACGTTCGACGCCTACCTCGGCGTCGAGAAGGTGGTCTGAGAGCGGCACCGGCGCGGCGGCGGCCTCAGCCTCGCGACAGCACGCCCCCGAGAACCCCGAGCGCCGCCTCGTGCAGCCGCTTGTCACCGGTTGCCAGGATGGCGCCTCCCTGGGTCGCCGGCTCGCCGGTCCAGGTGCTGATCGCGCCGCCAGCGCCTTCCACGATCGGAATGAGCGCGACGATGTCGTGCGGCTTCAGCCCGGTTTCGAAAATGATGTCCACGTAGCCCGCCGCCAGCAGGCAGTAGGCGTAGCAGTCACCACCATAGCGCGTCATGCGCGTGCGGGCCTTGAGCGCGGCAAAGGCCTCGGCCTCGCGCCCGGCGGCGAAGAGATCGGGATGCGTCGTCGAGAACACCGCCGCATCGAGGCTCGGGCACGGCCGGGTCGCCAGTCGCTGGCGTTCGCAACCCGCCCAGCGCCCGTAGGCCACCCCGCCCTCGCTCCAGAAACGCTCGCGCGTGAACGGCTGGTCCATGATGCCGAGCAGAGGCGTCTCGTCGTGAAGCAGGCCGATGAGCGTTCCCCAGACGGGATAGCCCATGATGAATGCCCGTGTGCCGTCGATCGGGTCGACGACCCAGCGATAGCGACCGTTGGCCGGCTTGCTGGCGAACTCCTCGCCGACGATGCCGTGATCGGGCGCCAAGCGCTCGAGCTCGCGCCGGATGGCCACCTCGGCGGCCCGATCGGCCTCGGTGACCGGGTCGAAGCCGCCGTCGGACGCCTTGTTGTCGACGCTGATCGGCCGCCGGAAATGCGGCAGGATCGCCTCGGCCGAGCGGTCGGCGAGCACATGACCGATCTCCAGAAGCTCGGCCATGTCTGCCGCAGTGGGTGTGTTCTGGCTCATTCTAGGCCGCCTCCTGGGCTTGCTGCGCGACACCGCCACCGGCCATGCCCGCCCCTGGCGACGAGCGCTGACCAGCCACATCTGTGGCGCCTCGGTAACATCGGTCGGGGCAATCCGTACATCGTCACTCGCTACGTCTTGAAGGCGGCTGCGGCAAGGCAAATATCGATGAGGCGACATGAGGATTGATTCCCTCATTGGCGCTGCCCTTCTTGGGCGTTTCCTCCCTAGACTTGGGCCGTACCCTCGGGCACGGCCCCTTTTCTTTGTTCCGGCGCCGGCTCGGCGTGCCGGAGCAGCCAGCCTGCCCCTATCGTCATACGCCGGGAGTGACCCGGCCTTGCGAAATCCACCCGTCAGGGTCTTGATTCTTGTGCGTTGCACATTATATCGGTGCGATGCGGCATGCTGCGACCTCGTCGCGCTGCCGTTGCCCTCCTTGGGCGTTTCCTCCCTAGACTTGGGCCGCTCGCATGTCGAGCGGCCCCTTTTCTTTGGGGAGGCCGTCCCCCCGCGCAACGCGCTGTACTCCCGAAGCAACGCCCTGCCGGAATTACCTCGCTCTTTCAGTGCGTTATCAGTACAAATTGGTTCTGCCGCGGCCGCGATGCGCCGGCATGGACGGTAACGCCAGCGCCCGCGATGCGCGCAAACGTGCGTTGCAACCCAACGTTCACGTAAGCAAATGGTCCAGATGTTTGCCTCTGCGCGCGCCAGTCGTGCCCATGCCGCGTGCACCCCGCGCGCAACCTATGACAGGTTGTCGCTGCGGCCAGAAGGGGCTTGTGGTTTTGTGCAACGCACCATACGTTGGTGAGGCGCTGGCGGCGAGCTTGCTCACGCCACCGCAGCCCTCCTTTGGGCGTTTCCTCCCTAGACTTGGGCCGTTCGGTTTTCCGGACGGCCCTTTTTTCTAGCCCGCGCGGGATCGGCACTCGGGCCGCAGGCCGCGGCGACCGCCGGCACGAGCGGCGTCTCGTGTGTGGGGGGGAGGGGAGCGCTATTCGGCCGCCAAGCGCGCGCGGCTCGACTCGCCGAACGAGCCGAGCAGCTCCTGAAGCACCTGAGAGAGCGCAGCGACCAGCGGCGCGAAGCCCTCCGTCCTCTCGAGCGTGCGCTCGTTCAGATAGAGGCCGCGGTTGATCTCGATCTGGAGCGCGTGGCGCCCATGCCGCGGCGCGCCGTAGTGCTCGGTGATGTAGCCGCCGGCATAGGGACGATTGAGAACGACCTCGTAGCCTCGGCCCGCCAGCAGATCGCGCACCCGCCGGGTCAGCCGCGCATCGCACGACATGCCGAAGCGGTCCCCCAGCACGAAGTCCGGGCGCACGCCGCCATGCAGGCCGACGCTCGTCGAGGGCATTGAATGGCAGTCGATCAGGTGGGCGACGCCGAAGGCCGCCTGCGTCTCCTCGATCAGCCCGGCAAGAGCCCTGTGGAACGGCTTGTAGAGCGTCTCGATCCGAGTCAGTCCGACCTCGAGCGGCAAGGGCGAACGGTAGATTTCCTCGTTGTCCGCGACGACGCGGGCAATGGTGCCGAGCCCACCGCTCACCCGCGAGGAATGCGGATTGGCGTAGTCGGGCAAGGGCTCGGCGAAGAGAGCGGGGTCGAGCTCGTACGGCTCGCGGTTCACATCCAGGTAGGCACGCGGAAAATGCGCCGAGATCAAGGGCGCGCCGAGCCCCACGACGCCGGCGAACATCTCGTCGACGTAGCAATCCTCCGACCGGCGCAGGGCATGCCGGTCGAGACGGGCGGCGGCGATGAGATCGGCAGGATAGATCCGCCCGGAATGCGGCGAGCAGAACACGAACGGGCAGGTCTGCTCGGCGGGGACGAGCACGGAAAACGGGGGCTCGAGCTCACCGGGACCCTGCGTAGTCGCTCCACTCGTCATCCGCTTCGCTTCACCGTCAAAGGGTCCGTGTTCTCGTGGCGGCTGGTCGCTGGCAGCGGCGCGCCATGCACAACGGCCCGACGCACGCGCTCGCCAAATTTACCCCGCCCGTCACCATCGCGCGCACGCCACTTGCGCGCAAGACGCCACGACATTTACCGAAAGACAACAAGAATCGTCTGGAATTCGCACGCGTGTTCCCTATTCTTGCATCCTTCGGCTCGAGAGGGGACCAGGGACGAGGCGCATACACAGTCATGACCCGCATTCTGCTTGCCGAGGATGATGAATCGATGCGGCGCTTTCTGGTGCGCGCGCTCGAGAAGGCCGGTTACGCCGTCGTGGCGTTCGGCAATGGCGCCGAGGCGTACGAACGGCTCAAGGAGGAGCCGTTCACGCTGCTCCTGACGGATATCGTGATGCCCGAGATGGACGGCATCGAGCTGGCGCGCAAGGCGACCGAGCTCGATCCGGGCCTCAAGATCATGTTCATCACCGGCTTCGCCGCCGTCACGCTGAACACCGACAATCAGGCGCCCAAGAACGCCCGGGTCCTGTCGAAACCCTTCCACCTGCGCGATCTCGTCAACGAGGTCGACCGGCTGCTGGCGGCCTGACGGCGGCACGCCCGAACAGAAACGGATCTGGCCCTTGCTTCGGCCAGGGCTTGTCGATATAGGAAGCAGTCCTGATCGACGCCCGGAGACGGGCGGCGGGCGCGTAGCTCAGCGGTAGAGCACCACGTTGACATCGTGGGGGTCACAGGTTCGATCCCTGTCGCGCCCACCATCCCGAGCCAGCGGTAACGGCCTCGAGCGGCCAATCGGGCGGAGTGGGATGGTGAGCAGAGTGGGACAGTGAGCAGAGGTTGACAGGCGGCCTCGTGAAGCTTAGGGTCGCGCCTCTTTTCAACCAAGCTTTCGGCATGGGATACGGCAAGCCGCGCAGCGGCGGCGTCGGCGCCTGCTGGGGCGTGTCATGACGAAACGGGTTTCGACATGAAGATCAAGAATTCCATCAAGTCCCTCCGGGGCCGGCACCGCAACAACCGCGTCGTGCGTCGTCGCGGCCGCCTCTACGTGATCAACAAGACGAACCGGCGCTTCAAAGCCCGCCAGGGCTGATGCGCGCCCGGACGGGCTATTACCGGTTCCCTTCGCGGCTCCGGAGCGGTATCCTGGCCGGCATGAAGTGCATGCACACGTCGTCGCGTCGCCTCGTGCGGTTGCTGCTGGCAGCCGTGTGTGGAGCCGTGCTCTTGGTCCCGCCAGCGGTGGCCGAGGCCCCCAAGCCTGCGCCCAAGGGCAAGATCACCGGCAAGCTCACCGCAACCCCCGTGGCGATGGCGACCGGGCCGCGATCGGTGGTGGAGCGCGACCGACTGCTCCGCGACCTCTACACCCGCCTCTCGACCGCCTCTGACGAGGAAGGCGCCACGCTCATCGCCGGCGCCATCGAGAAGCTCTGGCTCTTTTCCGGCAGCGACACCATCAACGTGCTGATGCAGCGCGCGCTCGCAGCGGTCAACCGCAAGGACCACGCGCTGGCGCTCAGGCTGCTCGACTCGGTCGTGCTGCTGGCGCCCGACTTCGCCGAGGGCTGGAACCGTCGCGCGTACGTTCACTTCCTGCGCAACGACTATGCCGCCTCGCTGCGCGACCTCAGGCATTGCCTCGCACTCGACCCGAACCATTTCCGCGCGCTGGACGGCCTCGCGACCGTCTGGCGGGAGGTCGGCCGCAAGAAGGCGGCGCTCGCCGCCCTCAGACTTCTGCGCGAGGTGCATCCGTTCTGGTCGAACGTGAAGCAGGCCATCGACGAGTTGGAGCGCGAGGTCGACGGACAGAAGACCTGATCGGTCCGTCCGGCGCGCCTGCCCGCCTTGCGCGGCTTGCCCCCCGTCCCGCCGATCCGAGCCCGTCTATTCCGCCGCCATCATGCTCATCGGCCGCACCTCGCATTCCGCGAAGCTCGCCGCGATGCGCTCATTCGACGGCGTCTCGTAGCGCGTGGTGCGCTGGCGTGGCGGGCGACCGGCCGCGCGGATCATGCGCTCGAGCTCGATGGCGGTCATCTCCTGGCCGTGCACGGCGCCGGCAGCTCGGGTGATGGATTCGTTCATCAAGACGCCACCGACGTCGTTGCAGCCGGCATCGAGCGCGTGACGGACGCCAGCCGGCCCGAGCTTGACCCAGGAGGCCTGAATGTTGTCGATGCGCCCGGCGAGCACGAGGCGGGCCACGGCATGCATCAGGATCGCCTCGCGGAAGGTTGGTCCCTGGCGTGCGCCCCCCTTGAGATAGATCGGCGACTCCGAGGCCACGAACGGTAATGGCACGAGCTCGGTGAAGCCGCCCGTCTCTTCCTGCAGCTCGCGCACGCGCAGCAGGTGACGCGCCCAGTGCCGCGGCGCATCGATATGCCCGAACATGATCGTCGCGGTGCTGCCGAGGCCGACCTCGTGCGCGGTGCGCATCACCTCGAGCCACTGCTCGGTGGTGATCTTGTCGGGGCAGAGCTCGCGCCGCACCTCGTCGTCCAGGATCTCCGCAGCCGTGCCGGGGAGGCTCGAGAGACCGGCGTCGCGCAGGCGCGCGAGATAGTCGCGCAGCGGCAGCCCGAGGGTCGTCGCGCCATGCCAGACTTCCAGGGGCGAGAAGGCATGCACATGAATGGCCGGCGCCGCGGCCTTCACCGCCGCGACGATGGAGAGATACGTTTCGCCGGTATAGCGCGCCGCGATGCCGCCTTGCAGACAGACCTCGACGGCGCCGCGCTCCCACGCCTCGCGCGTGCGGCGGCCGATTTCATCGAGCGGCAGGTCATAGGGCCGGTCGCGGTGCTGATTGGACGGCCGCCCCTTGGAAAAGGCACAGAAGCGGCAGCCGTACGTGCAGATGTTGGTGTAGTTGATGTTGCGGTTCACGACATAGGTGACGGGCGCGCCGCAAATCTCCTGACGCAGGGTGTCTGCGGCTGACAGCACGGCACCGAGATCGCTCCCCCGCGCCGCGAACAATCTGACGATCTCCGCCTCGCCGAGCCGCGCTCTCTCCCTGGCGCGCGCCAGAATGCGCGCAATGTCGGACGTGCCCGTCCTGCGCTCGTCGCGCCACTCGTGACGTGCGCCCCACATGGCCGGCGGCGGCGCGGCACCACCGGCTGTCCAGCCGTCCGCACGCGCCAGCTCGTCGCTGCGCGCCAGACCGTCGGCGTCCGCGAGCCGCATCACCGCCGTGCGGATCGACGGCGACAGCCACCGCGCGCCCTGCTGCTGATGCGAAGGGTGCACTGAAAGCCGCTCGGCGAGCTCTCTGCCGGCTCGCGCGCTCATCTCCGCGAGCCGCGCGATGTGCGGCCAGGGCGCCTCCGGGTTGACGTGGTCCGGCGTGACGGGAGAGACCCCGCCCCAATCATTGATGCCGGCCCGCACGAGCGCGGCGAGCTCCGCCTCGTCGCGGAGATTGGGCGGCGCCTGGATCGTGACGTCCGGGCCGAGAAGAAGGCGCGCCACGGCGATCGTCCAGACGTGCTCGGCGAGCGTCGGCTCCACAGCGTTCGCCATGCGCGTACCGGGCTTGGCCCGGAAGTTCTGGATGATGACCTCCTGGATGTGTCCGTAGCGTGCATGGAGCTCGCGGATGGCCAGGAGATCACGAATGCGGTCCTCGCGGCTCTCCCCGATGCCGATCAGCAGCCCGGTCGTGAAGGGCACCTCCGCCTCGCCGGCGGCGGCCAAGGCGGCGAGACGAACGGCCGGGGCCTTGTCGGGCGAGCCGAAATGCGCGCCGCCCCGCTCGGCGAGGCCGGCAGCGGTCGATTCCAGCATCATGCCCTGTGACGCCGAGACGGCCTTGAGCCGGCGCAGCCAGGCCACGTCGACCACGCCGGGATTGAGGTGGGGGAGCAGCCCGGTTTGCTCGCGCACCTGTCGCGCCGCCGACTCGAGATAGTCGAGCGTGCTCGCGTAGCCCATCTCGGCCAGCGCGCGCCGCGCCGCGCCATAGCGCAGCTCCGGCTTGTCGCCGAGCGTGAACAGCGCCTCCTTGCAGCCGGCGTGCGCCCCCGCGGTGGCGATGGCCAGCACCTCATCGAGGCTCATGAAGGCCCGAGTACCTTTGCGGGGCGCATGCGCGAACGTGCAGTAGTGGCACACATCGCGGCAGAGCTGCGTGAGCGGGATGAAGACTTTGCGCGAGTAGGTGATCGTCGTGCCATAGCGCGCGAGCGCGCGGCGCTCGGCAATGGCGGCGACCCGGTCCGGGGCCTCGAGCCCCGCCAGCGCCAGGGCCAGAGGCTCGCCGAGCTCGTCGCCATTTTCGGACGCGGCGAGGGCCACCGCGAGTGGGTCGGCACGACGGGACGGCCGCTTGCGCGCCTCTTTCAGGAATGCGTAACCCGCCTGCGCCGACAGATGCCTGAGATCGGCCGCCTCGTCGATGTCGGCCGCGAGCCCACTCCCCGTCAGGGCGCGCATCGGTATACCGCTGGCCGAAGCCGCGGCGGTGTGGCGCGCAAAGCTTCCGGGCCCGAATGCCGGCGCGAGCACGCCGGCAGGTCGCAGCAGCAGCGCGTTGGTGCCACTGCCCGCCTCGTCGGCGACAATCACCACGGACGCGCCGGAGGCAGCCGCCGCGATCATGTCGCGGATCTCGGCCGAGGTCGCGAGCGGCACGTCGCCCGGCAGCAGCAGGACGCCGTCCGCGCCGGCCTCGACCGCGCGGGCGATGCCGGCGGCCAGCGCCACGTTGATGCCCTGAGCCTCCGGCTCGAGCAGCACGCTCGCGCCCCGCGCCGTCGCCAGCCGGGCCACGTCCGCGTCCGCCGTGACGACGAGCGTCGCGGCCAGCTCCGGTACGCCGGCCAGAACCGCCAGCACGTCCTCCAGCATCCGCCGCACGAGGCGCTGACGCCCGCCGGAGGTCAGGCAGGCCGCCAGCCGGCCCTTGGCCGTCGCCAGCGGCTTCACGGGCACGATGGCCCAATACCCGCCCCGAGTGCCTGTCGCTGCATCTGCCGTCATGACTGCGCCTTCTTCCGCGACTGTCGCCTGCCGAGGTCATGGCAGAAAGCGACGACATCCGCCGCCAGCCTGATCCGATCGTCGAGCGAGCGCATGAGCGTATTCGTCACCAGCACAGGACTGTCAATGGTCGCTTCGGCGGCGGCATCCCGGTGATCGAGCACGAAACCGTCGACGAGCCCGGCGTAATGGGCGGCGATGGCCCGCTGGTCGCGCGCAAGACCGAGCTCGTCCATGATCTTCCCTGTCGGCCCCTTGACGGCCGCCCCGCCGACCAGGGGCGAGACCACCACGATCGGCACCCCGGTTGCCCGCAGCGCCGCCCGCATGCCGGCAACAGCCAGAATGGGATCGACGCTCAGCCACGGGTTCGACGGGCAGACGACGATGCCGGCCAGCTCCGGGGCAGCCAGCGCGGCCGCGACCTCGGGCGCCGGCGCCGCCTCCTCCGCCCCCTCGAACCGGATGGCCGACACGCGCGGCGCGCTCTGCCGCGCCACGAAATACTCCTGGAAGGCGAGCACACCCTCGTCCGTCTCCACCAGGGTGCGCACGCGGGCATCCGTCATCGGCAGCACGCGCGCCCCTATGCCGAGCCGCGCACGGATGTCGTCGGCAATGACGGTGAGGCGCTCGCCGGCCGCCAGCCGGCGCGTCCGCTCGACGTGCATGGCGAGGTCGCCATCGCCGAGCTTGAACCAGGTCGGGCCGCCGAGCGACTCGAGCGCTGCCATGAAGCTCCAGGTCTCGTCGCGGCGTCCCCATCCCGTCTCGGGATTGGCGAGGCCGGCGAGCGTATAGAGCACCGTGTCGAGATCGGGCGAGACGGCGAGCCCCAGATGCTCGAAATCGTCGCCCGTATTGACGACGACGGTCAGCCGCTCCGGCGGCAGCGCATGCGACAGTCCGAGGGCCAGCTTGGCGCCGCCGATGCCACCGGACAGCGCGAGGATGGCGCCGCCGGCGGGTCGCGAGGCCTGTGACCGGGGTTGGGACGCCGTCACCGGAAAAGATCCTCCGCCTTGGCGCGCACGAGCGCACGCGCCGGCTGGGCCGCAGCCGTCCAAGACAGACCGCTGACCAGGGCGGCGGGCGTGCCCTCCCGCCCCTCTCCCATGACGAGCACCGCCGCAGCCGCCACGGCGTCCGCGAAAGCCGTCTCCGTCACCATCAGCGTGCGGCCGACGAGATCGGGCTCTCCACGCTGGTCGATGAGCGCCGGCAGGCCGGCGGCGCCGATGGCGAGGCCGACCGTACCGCGCCGCCACGCGCGCCCGACGCTGTCGGAGATCACCACGGCGAGGGCCTGTCCGAACCGGCGGCTCAAGGCCTCGCTGAGGCGGGCCGCCGACGCATCCGGATCTTCCGGAAGCAGCAGCACGCGCCGGGCGTCGTCGTCCGCCTCGAGGTTCGACTGGTCGATGCCGGCATTGGCCATGACCAGACCCAGCCGATGCGCGACGATCATCACGTTGGTCTTGGCGCGCAGGACATCTGTGGATTCGCCGAGCACGAGCTCGACGAGGCGCGCATCCTTGCCCGTGACCGCCGCAAGCTCGCGGGCGCGCTCCGACGGCACGACGTCAGCGAGGCGCCGATAGCGGCCTTCCGCCTTCGATACGATCTTCTGCGCGACGACCAGCACATCGCCCGCCACAGGCTCGCGCCCGCATCCGGCGAGCGCCGTGGCCAGGAGGCCTGCGAGATCGTCGCCCGGCTTGACCGGCGGGATGCCAGCCAGCGCCGTGACGGTCATGGAGGCCTTGCCCATCACCAGCTCCGGTGGTGTCCCGCCTCAGAAGCCGGTGATGCGCACACCGGCCCCGTCCACCTTGTAGGTGCGGTTGATGCCGATGAGGATGGACGTCAGCGCCTCCGCCGCAACGGCGTTGGCGAGCGGCCCGGCGTGCAGGCCACGCAGCCCGGCAGCCCCGGCCAGGGCGATGACGGCCTCGCGGTCCTCCGCCTTGTCGCCGCACACGAGCACGTCGCAGGCAATTTCATCGTCCTTCTGCAGCTTGTGGGCCGCCACGTTCTGGAACGCCGCGACGACACGCGCCTCCGCACCGAGCCGTGCCTGGGCGGCAATCGCGGCCGAGCCCTCAGACGGCATCTGCACGCGCGCCACCCGCGGCGGCACCAGCGGCACGGTCGTGTCCACCACCAGCTTGCCGGCAACGAACGGCCTGATCTCGTCGAGCGTCGCCGGAACCGAGGCGAACGGCACCGTCACGACCACGACGTCGCCGATCCGGGCCGCCTCCGCCACGTTGGCGCCTCGCGGGGCCGGCCCGCTCGCCACCGCCGCCAGCTCGCCCGCCGTGGCAGCCGCCTTCTCGGGCGTGCGCGAGCCGATCACGACGGCGTAGCCCGCCTTCGCCCAGCGTCGCGCCAGACCGGAGCCGAGCGCTCCTGTGCCGCCGATGATGGCCAGTGTCGGCCGCGTATCCGTCATGTTGCACCACTCACTTCTGCGGTCTTCGCCGCGCTTTGCAGGCCTGCACACGACAGCACGGGCCTGCGCGCTGTCGCGACCGCATCATTGGCTCACGTCTCGCCGCGCTCCGCGCTCAAGCGGAGAGCATCTCCGGGATCGTGACGTTGGCGATGCCGGCCTCCGCCAGCGCCTTGCCGATACCCTGGGCCACGTGGACCGAGGTCGGCTCGTCGCCGTGCAGGCAGATCGTCTCGACCTCGACCTTCACCTTGTTGCCGTGGCGCGAGATGACGGTCTTGTCCTCGACCATGCGGATCACCTGCTCGGCGGCCTTCTTGGGGTCTTTCAGCACCGTGCCGGGGATCGAGCGCGAGGCGAGATTGCCGTCGTCCTCGTACTGGCGGTCGGCGAAGCCTTCACGCGCCAGCGGCAGATCCAGCTTGCGCGCGGCCTTCTCCATCTCGGTACCGAAGAGCGCCACGTAGATGATGTCGCGATCGACCGTCTTGATGGCGCGCCCGATGGCCATGGCGTAATCGGGATCGACGGCGGCCATGTTGTTGAGCGCGCCGTGCGCCTTGAGGTGCGTGACCTTGAGTCCGCTGTAGGTCGCCATCCCCTGCAGGGCGCCGATCTGATAGGCGACCATGTACTCGAGATCGCTGGCGCGCATGCGGATCTGTCGACGGCCGAAGCCCCAGAGATCGTTGAACCCGGGGTGCACGCCGATGCTCACCCCGAGATCCTTGGCCATCATCACCAGACGATGCATGCTGTTCGGATCGCCGGCATGAAACCCGCAAGCGACGCTCGCGGATTTGATCACTTTCATCACCTCGGCATCGTTGCCGATGTCATAGGCGCCCCAGCCCTCGGCAATGTCGGCGTTCAGATTTATGCGCTTCGCCATCTTCCTCTCATCCGCTCCCCGGTTCATGGTGTCGCGGCGGGCGGTCCCGCTCGCGATCTCGAACCAAATGGTATTATGTTTGGAACAACCATACAATCCACGTCCCACGCTCCAGCGGATGCTTAACAGCCAGAGCCATCGGCCATGAGACAAAAGCCAGCGCAGAGTGCGCGCCATGCGGCGAGGAGCCGCGCATCGCGGACCATGACCGAGACGCGCGTCCCCCGCTACGTGCTCGTCGCCTCGGCACTGCGCAATCGCATCCGTGACGGCCACTGGCCGCTCGGCAGCCGCATCGCCACGCTCCAGCATCTCGAGCGCGAGTTCTCGGTGGCCCGGGTCACGGTCCGCCAGGCCATCGAGCTGCTGCAATCGGAAGGGCTCGTGCGCTCCCATCAGGGCAAGGGGACATTCGTCACCGGCACACCGGCCGGCGAGCGCTGGTTGCAACTCGCCACCGACTGGACCTCCCTCATCCGTCCGATCAAGGACAACGTGCTCGAGCCGCTACCCGTGACGCCGGTGCCTGAGCCGAGCATCGAGCCGGACGACGGCCTGCCCCATCCCGGCGGCTACACGTTTCTGAAGAGCCTGCAGCGGCGCGACGGAGAGCCCTATGCGCTCGCCCGCGTGCATGTCGCCACCGATGTCTACCAGCGCAAGCCCCAGAGCTTCCAGAAGCGCGTGGCGCTCGGCGTCATCGCCGGCATGCCCGGCCTCGACGTGGCGCGCGCGCACCAGACGCTGACGATCGGCGCGGCGGACATCGAGACGGCGCAGTTGCTGGCCATCACACTCAATGCACCGACGGCGGAAGCCCGCTGCGTGGTGACGGATCGCTCCGGCCGCGTACTCTACCTCGGCGAGATCACCTATCGCGGCGATTGCGTGAAGCTCAACATCGAGCTGCTGGGTCCGGACGGAACGCTCGGCGACTGATCGCTGCGGGGGTGGCAAGATGACAGAGGGACGGCCAGTGGACGGGCGAGGGACGGGTGAGGGAATCGGCGCGCGCCTCCTGCGCAAGGAGGATGATCGCTACATGCGCGGACGCGGGCAGTACGTCGGCGACGTACGCCTGGCGCGTCTTCACGACGTCGCCTTCGTCCGCTCGCCCGTCGCGCACGGCCGGCTGCGGGCGGTCCACATCCCCGCGGCCATCCGCGACAGGGTATTCGTGGCAGGCGACCTGGCCGGTGTCTCGCCCATCCGCGCCGTGACGACGCTGCCCGGCTTCAAGCCCTCCGAGCAATGGCCGCTGGCGACCGGCAAGGTCCGCCATGTCGGCGAACTCGTGGCGATGTGCGTGGCTCCGACACGTGCCGAGGCCGAGGATCTCGCCGCTGCGGTCGAGCTCGACATCGAGGAGCTGCCGGCCGTCACCGACATGCTCGCGGGCAAGATGGCCGGCAGCCCGCTGGTGCACGAGGAGTGGGGCGACAACCTGTTCCTGACCTCGAGCCAGCTCGGCGACATGACGGAGGCGCGCCGGCTGGCGGCCGTCAGCGTGACGCGCGAGATGCGCACGGCGCGGCAGGTCATGAGCCCGATGGAAGGCCGCGGCGTGGTCGCGAGCTGGGACGACCGCCTCGGCCAGCTCGTCGTCTGGACATCGACCCAGCAGCCGCACATCGTGCGCTCGGGACTGTCGGAATGCCTCGGGCTCGACCACGGCGACATCCGCGTCATCGCACCCGATGTCGGCGGCGGCTTCGGCTACAAGGGCATCCTGCTGCCGGAGGAGGTCTGCCTCGGCTGGGCGACGCGCAAGCTCGCTCGCCCGCTGCGCTGGCTCGAGGATCGGCGTGAGAACCTGACGGCCAGCGCCAATTGCCGCGAGCACTACTATCGCATCACCGGCTATGCCGACCGGGAGGGCAAACTGCTCGGCGTCGAGTGCGAGGCGGCGGTCGATTCCGGCGCCTATTCCTCCTATCCATTCTCGGCCTGCCTCGAGGCGGCGCAGGTGGTGAGCATCCTGCCCGGCGTCTACGATTTCCCGCATTACCGCTGCGTCACCACCTCGGTCGCGACGAACAAGCCGCCGATCCTGCCCTACCGCGGCGTGGCGCGCACCGGCGTCTGCTTCGCCATGGAGCTGCTGATCGACGCCATCGCCCGCGAGCTGAAGCTCGAGCCCAACGAGGTGCGGCGGCAGAACCTGGTGCGGCCCGAGCAGATGCCGTTCACGAACATCACGAACAAATACTTCGACTCCGGCGATTATCCCGAATGCCTCAAGCGTGCCGAGGCGAGCATCGACGTCGCCGCCGTGCGCCGGCGGCAGGCGGCCGGCGAGGCCGACGGTCGCCGCCTCGGGCTCGGCTTCGCAATGTACTGCGAGCAGGCCGGTCACGGCACGTCCGTCTATTCGGGCTGGGGCATTCCGATGGTGCCCGGCCACGAGCAGGCCGTCGCCCGGCTCACGCCCGACGGCGGCCTGGAGCTGCGGATCGGCGCGCATAGCCACGGCCAGGGGCTGGAGACGACGCTTTCGCAGGTCGCGCACTCCCTGCTCGCCATCCCCCACGCCAGGATCAAGCTGGTGCACGGCGACACCGAGTACACGCCATACTCGACGGGCACCTGGGGCTCACGCTGCATGATCATGTCCGGTGGTGCCGTCGCCGCGGCCTGCGATCAGCTCGCCGAGCGGGCCCGCAAGATCGGTGCCAAGCTGCTGCAGTGCGCCACGGAGGACGTGCGCTTCGAGGACGGCCATGTGGTCGGCCCTGCCGGGCGCATCTCGCTCGCCGATATCGCCTACACCTGGTATCGCCGCCCGCAGGATCTGCCACCCGACGTCGATCCGGCCGGGCTCGAGGTCACCGGAGGCTACAAGCCCTTGCGCGACAGCGGCACCTTCAGCTACGCCGCCCATGCCGCCGTGGTCGCCGTCGACACCGACACGGGCGAGGTCGAGATCCTCGACTACGTCATCGTCGAGGACGGCGGCGTGCTGGTGAACCCCATGATCGTCGACGGCCAGATCTATGGCGGCGCCGCCCAAGGCATCGGTACCGCGCTCTTCGAGGAGATGCCGTTCGACGCCCAGGGCCAGCCCCTCGCCTCGACGCTTTCCGACTATCTGCTGCCGGGTCCCGCCGAGATGCCGCCCATCCGCATCGCGCATATGGAGACGCCGTCGCCGCTGACGCGCTTCGGCCAGAAAGGCATCGGCGAGGGTGGCGCCATCGCGCCGCCGGCCGCCATCACCAACGCCATCAACGACGCGCTGGCGGGGCACGCCGCCGAGTTGCTCGTCTCACCCGTGACGCCGCGGCGGATCGTGGCGGCGATCGACGAGGCGCGCCGACATGCGGAGGCCCGCGCATGAAGCCGGCCCCCTTCGATTACTACCGGCCGGCGACGCTCGGCGATGCCGTCAGCTGCCTCGCTCCGGACTCCGGCCGTGACGACGTGAAGGTTCTGGCCGGCGGCCAGACCCTCGGCCCCATGCTCAACCTGCGCCTGGCGCAACCGGGTCTGCTGGTCGACATCACGCGGCTGGCGGAGCTCGTCGGCGTCGGCGAGGAAGCCGACACCATCCGGCTGGGAGGCTGCATCACGCATGCCGCCATCGAGGACCGCCGCGTGCCCGACGTCACGCAGGGCTTCCTGCCGCATGTCGCAGCCGGCATCGCCTATAGGGCGGTGCGCAGTCGCGGCACACTCGGCGGCAGCCTCGCCCACGCCGACCCCGCCGCCGACTGGCTTTCCGCGTTCCGGGCGCTCGCTGGCGAGCTCGAGATCGTCTCATCGCGCGGCAGTCGGCGTGAAGCGATCGCAAACTTCGTCACGGGCGCCTTGGCGACCACTCTGCAGCCCGAGGAAATCCTCGCGGCGGTGCGCGTCCGCCGTCTCTCGCCGCATGCCAGATGGGGCTATCACAAGATCTGCCGCAAGGTCGGCGAGTTCGCCGAGGCCATCGGCGCCGTCGTCGCCGACCCCGAGAGCGGACACGCCGCCATGATCGCGGGCGCGACCGGCGGCGCGCCGATCGACATCCTGCCGGCTCTGGACCTCGCCGCCGCCGGGCACCTGCCCTCGCTCGACGAGACCCCGCTCGCCCGCATCGAAACAGCACTGGCGGCCAGTGGCTACGACGGCGACGCCTACGAGACCAGATTGCATGCCGTAGCGCTCCGGCGCGCCCTTGCGGAGGCGCACACGCGATGACGACGATACGCCTGACCATCAACGGTGTGCCCGTCACGGCCGAGGTCGAGCCGCGCACCCACCTCGCCGACTTCCTCCGCGAGGCACAGAACCTGACCGGCACGCACATCGGTTGCGAGCACGGCATCTGCGGCGCCTGTACGGTCGTCATCAACGGCGAGATCGCGCGCTCGTGCATCACCTACGCCATCGCCTGCGACGGTGCCGACATCCGCACCATCGAATCGTTCGACGACGATGCCCTCATGGCCCGCCTGCGCCAGGCCTTCTCGGAGGAGCATGCGCTGCAGTGCGGCTACTGCACGCCCGGCATGCTCGTCGCCGCACGCGACCTCGTGCGGCGCAAGAGCGGGCTCGACGAGAAGGCGATCCGCTACGAGATGAGCGGCAATCTCTGCCGCTGCACGGGCTATGCCGGTATCGTCAAGGCCATCGGCCGTGTCATGGCGGAGTGGGAGGCACTCGTCGCCGCAGTCGAGCCACCGGCGCGCTACCTCGGACCGGCACCCGGACTCATCG
This sequence comes from Hyphomicrobiaceae bacterium, assembly GCA_041397725.1. Classification (GTDB taxonomy): domain Bacteria; phylum Pseudomonadota; class Alphaproteobacteria; order Rhizobiales; family Hyphomicrobiaceae; genus JAGRKR01. Next base: position 807,877 of record JAWKVZ010000001.1, read on the forward strand.
GCGGCGAAGACGGGGGCTTTGCCAGCAGCGCCACGCAGCCTGCGCCACGCGTGCCGGCAGCCAGGCCGGACGCAGCGCGCGCAGCGCCGCCCCCCGCCGCCCAGGCGGCGCCGGGTCGCGACGACGACGCCGGCTTGACGACGCTCGAGCAGAGCTTCCGCGTGGCACATCCGCGCGCCGCGGTGTGGACGCTCATGACCGACATCGAGCGTGTCGCCGGCTGTCTGCCGGGCGCGCGGCTCGACGGCCCCCCGCAGGAGGGTCGCGTCACCGGCACCATGACCGCCAAGATCGGCCCGATCAGCGCCAGTTTCGCCGGCGAGGGTCAGGTCGAAGCCCGGCAGGCCGATCACACGTTGCTCATCTCCGGCCAGGGCCGCGATCAGAAAAGCGCCTCGCGGGCGCGCGGGCGCGTCGGCTGCCGGCTGATCGAGGAGGCCGACGGCGGCACGCGGGTCGACGTGTCGCTCGCCTATGCGCTGACCGGACCGCTGGCGCAGTTCTCTCGCTCGGGCCTCGTGAAGGATCTCGTGGCACGGCTTCTTGCCGCCTTCGCGCAGAACCTCGAGGCAGAGCTCGCCGGACCGGGCAGCGGCACGGCGCCACCGCGCATCGACAAGCTCGATGCCGGCTCGCTGGTCTGGGGCGTTCTCCTGGATCGCCTCAAGGCGCTGTTCGCACGCCTGCTCGGGCGGCGCTGACGTCGGCTTCGACCTCCGTCTCGAGGCTCCACCGCAAAAGAAACGGGGGCGCCGAAGCACCCCCGCGAACCTCTCGTACTGCGACGCCTCTCAGTAGGCGCGCGGATAGTATCTCTGGCCGTAGTCGCGCGGGCGGTACGGCGGCTCGATCATGCGGGCGCGCACGACCTCGCCCGTGCAGCGATCGACCACGATGCGGTAGACGGCGCCGCTGCGCTGCCGCGCCTGCAGGACAGCCACCCGCGGGCGCAGCTCGAGATCCTGGAAGTCGTGCCAACCCCGCCGAACGAGCTCTCGGCGGATGACCTCACGCGGTACGCAGTGGCTGCGCGTGTAGGGGGACGGCTCGCCGGGATAGCGGGGTTCGGCGTAGGTATAGCGGCGCGGAGCCTCCGGATAGGTCTCCGGCGGGTCCTTGTAGGCGTAGGGCGGCGGGCCATAGGGCGGAGCGCCGTAGGCAGGCCCGCGCGGCGCCGTGGGTGGCCCGTAGATCTGGCCGTAGCGCGGATCGTCATACGGCGAGCCGTCGCGGTAGGCCGGATCGCTACCGTAGATGTCGGCAGCATGTGCAGAGCTTGCACCAGCCACGCACACTGCGGCGAGCAGCATGCCGGCCGCAAGCACAAGCGGCTTCATGGTTGTCCTCCATGCCATCAAGGTGGAACTGCCTCCCGAACTCAGGCTGCGCCTCGCCACATGAATGCCCCACCAACGGGGCATTCACCCCACATTCATTTTGCTCCGACCTCGACTTATCGTCAAGCCGTTGACAAACAGCACTTTTCTCCGAACTGAGGCAAAGCGCCTGACGGGCCGTAGCGAGACGTGCCGCCGCACTCCCACACCCTCTTGAAGCGCTGGATGTGTGACCTATATCACTGGCTGTCTGCACGCCCAACGCGGGTGCAGCGTGAGCCGCCTGGCCCCTCGCGGGCAGGCATGAGCACATGTCGCTTCAAGAGGATGTGTGATGAGACACTTCGATTTTTCTCCCCTGTACCGCTCCACCATCGGCTTCGACCGTCTGGTGCAACTGCTCGATTCCGTGGCCGGACACGAGTCCGACGGCGGCGGGTTCCCGCCCTACAACATCGAGCGTCTCGGCGATAACGACTATCGTATCTCCATGGCCGTCGCCGGCTTCTCCGAGTCCGACCTCAAGGTCGAGGTCAAGGAGCAGACGCTCACCGTCAAGGGCGAGCGCAATGCCGGCGAGGACAAGAGCCGCCAGTACCTCCACCGCGGCATCGCCGCGCGCAATTTCGAGCGGCGCTTCCAGTTGGCCGACCACGTCGAGGTCAGAAACGCCAACATGAAGGACGGCATCCTGGACATCGATCTGGTCCGCAACGTGCCCGAGCGCCTGAAGCCGCGCACGATCCAGATTGCGACGTCCGAGCCGACCAAGCAGATCGAGGCCGCGGCGGTCACAGCCTGACCACGACCTCTCTCTTCACTGTGACGGAAGCCTGACGAGCGCAGTCCCGGAGTTCTTCCGGGGCTGCGCCTCGCCGTTGCGGGCCGCTCAGCCGGCGCTCAGGCGATGACGTTGCGACCGCGGCACGAGCTGCGTCGAGGCGACGCGGGCGAGTGTCGGCTCGGAGCTGCGCGAGCAGATCGGGTGCAGCGCGAGCAACAGCTCCCCCGCTGCCGTCTCACCCCAGAACCAGTCGGCGAGGTCGCTGCTGCGCGCCTGAATGCCGGGACGTGCGCCAGCGGCCTCCAGATACCAGACCCTCAGATCCTCCGTCGCAAACCGCAGGCACTCCCCGAGCGTCATGTGACCGGCGCGCGGATTCTCCGGGCGCTCATCCGCGAGCCCGAGCAGGAATTCAACGACCTCCGGCATGTCCAGGCCGCTGACCCCGACCGTCGTGCGCCCGCGCGACGAACGCGCCATGTCGTACCAGGGCGCGAGCCCCGCCATCTCCGCGGCGAGGCGCTCGGCGAGCGTGCCGCCCGGCTTGTGCTCCGGCTTCGGCGGCCGCCATGGACACACCAGCCCGTCCATGTCGTCCGCCGTCTCTGCGAGCGCCGGGGCGTCCTCGGGATAATCCTCCAGGATCACCGGCCCGCCGGAGCGCTCGAGCAGCGCCAGGGCAGCCTTCACCACCCGCATCTGAAAGGCCGGATCACCCGGCACGCCGAGCGGCCGGCCGAGCTCGAACGGCACCCAGAGGGCACGCGGCGGGCGCATGGCCACGGTGTTCTCGCGGACGAGGCTGATGCCGGTGGTCGGCAGGCCCTCCCGCTCGAGATAGTAGCTTGCGGCGCCCACGGCGCGCGTGCAGTTGGGTCAGACCGGCACGAGCAGCACGGCGTTGACCTGGTCCTCCTTCAGAAGACCAGCGAGTTCCACCGCCGTCGGCTCGATCTCGTGCGGCAACCAGCCGGCCCCCATCAGCGAATAGTGAAAGCGGGCGACGGAGCCGATTTCGCCGGCGGCCTCCATCTCGCGCAGCCGGTCGATCGGGAAGACGACGTTGATGTCCTGCTGAAAGCCCGTACGGTCGAAGTTCACCGAGGTATGGCTCATCACCAGATCATCGCCGGAGAGATCGCCGGGGATCACGCGATAGTCGGTGTCGGTGAGCTGGAACGTGCGGTCGCCCTTGCGATGCAGCCCGGCCGTCGTCAGGATCGCCACGCGGCGCCCGGCGAGAGGCGGCCCCGCGTTGAAAGGCTCGGTCGGGAAGCGCGGGCACTCCTTGTCGAGGAGATGCCGGCGCTCATACTCGGGCAGATCGCTGACACGGACCATATGTCCTCCTTGTCGGTCGGGGGGCCGGAGACAACGCACCGGCAAACCATTCGCAACATGGTCACCCGGTTGGGCGCGGATCACAAGGGCCTTGGCGTCGGGCCGACACGCCTTGTATGGTCCGGCCAGAACTTTCCGGCTGCCCCGGTGAGCGCATCGCCTCGCCGCGCGCGCGGCCGTCCCTGCCCTCGCGATACTGAATTCGAGACGCCACCAAGGAGGAAACGCGCATGAAGCTCATGGTCTTCGAAAAGGCCGGCGGGATCGCACTCGGTGTGGTTCAAGGCAACGAGGTCGTGGACCTTTCGGCCGTTGATCCGGCGCTGCCGCGCGACGTCGGGGCGCTGGCCGCCGGCGGCGAGACCATGCTCGCCCGTGTCAAGGAGGCCGCCGCCTCTGCTCCGGCCACCGCGCGCCACCAGATCGCCGAGCTGAAACCGGCCCTGCCGGTGACGCGTCCCGGCAAGTTCATTTGTGTCGGCCTCAACTACGCCGCGCATGCCGCCGAGGGTGGCCACGAGATCCCGACCTATCCGGCCCTGTTCGTGCGCACGCAGACCTCGCTGATCCCGGCCGGCGCCCCCATCGTGCGCCCGCGCGTCTCCGAGAAGCTCGACTACGAGTGCGAGCTGACCATCGTCATCGGTAAGCGCTGCCGCCACGTGAGCGAGGCCGACTCGCTCGACAAGGTGTTCGGCTACACGATTTTCAACGACGCGTCCGTGCGCGACTACCAGCGCAAGAGCGCCCAGTGGACCGCCGGCAAGAACTTCGACGGCACGGGCCCCTTCGGCCCCGTCGTGGTGACCGCCGACGAGCTGCCGCCCGGCGCCTCGGGGCTGCGCATCCAGACGCGGCTCAACGGACAAACGGTCCAGGATTCCAATACCTCCGACATGATCTTCTCGACCGCCAAGCTCGTCGCCACGCTGTCGGAGTTCATGACGCTCGAGCCCGGCGACGTCATCGCCACCGGCACGCCGTCGGGGGTCGCGCACGCGCGCAAGCCGCCCCTGTGGATGAAGGACGGCGACGTCTGCGAGATCGAGATCGAGAAGATCGGGGTGCTCAGGAACCCGGTCGTTCAGGAAGCCTGAGGCCCGCAAAGCCAATGCCCCCCGGCAGGCCGGACCAGAGGCCTACCAGGGGGCTCTTAACGGGTGGCATGGCGGGGACACGCCACCCGGAAACCAGGTTGTCCGAGTTCGTTGCGGCTAGCGCTTCGCCGTCATCGTGCCGCAGGGCGGCAGCTTGCGGGTGGCGCGGCGCCAGTAGTGGGTCTCGCTCAGAGACTTGACGCCCATGTAGCCCATGACGCGGAGACGGTTGGCGCCGGCCATCTTGATCTCGACGCTGAAGCGGCGGCCGCGATCGGGATCGAAGATCCAGCCGTCCCAGGCGCCGCCCGTCGGCTTGGCGTTGCCGATGATCTGGCGTCCGCAGACCGAGCCGTGCTTGGCGTTCTGCAACCAGACGATGCGGCCACACAGCTTGCCACCGCAGTTGGTGATCTGTACGGCACCGCGACCGGTGTGGTCGATCCAGATGCCCGTGGGGCTGCCGGCCGCGGCCGGCTGGGAGATGGCGGCAGCCGCAACAACCACGGCGCCGGCAATCACAGTCTTAAGCTTGCTGATCGTGTTCATGTCGCTTGCTCCGCTTCCTCGCCTCGGTGCCTTGAACATCGTTCGCACCGTCCATGACCAATAGATGGAGAGACGCTACCGAACCGGTAGTGACGCGGATCACAGCTTTGCGATTTCCCCCTGACCGGTTAACGCCGGTTTACCGAACGCCCCGAATCACATGCGAATCGTACACGGTGATTCGGGGAGGCGTCGCGGCTCAATTGCCCTGGCGCTCGACGCAGCCGCGCAGCGTCTCCATGCACTGGACGCAATAGTAGCCGCTGAGCCGCGTCAGCACGGCCTCGCGCTTCCAGGCGTTGATCTGGCGGTTGACGTTCTCGCGGGCCGCACCGGACATGCGCCCGAGGTCCAACTGTGACAGGCGCTGTCGAATGAGCACCCGGCCGTCGGGCAGCGTCTCGCCGAAGCCCTCGGAAAGGCGCAGCAGCACGTGCGCCAGCCGGGCCTTGAGCGGCATCTGCTGCATGGAGTAGGCCTCGTTCGCCGCCCGCAGGCGCTGCGCCAGGACGGCCAGGAGATGGCGGTAGATCGAGGTATTGGCGTCGGCCAGCCGCTCGAAGTCCAGAACCCGGATATGGCCGAGACGGCTCGGCTTCAGCGCCTTGATCGTGGCGGAGCGGGGCTGGCGGTCGATCAACCCCATCTCACCGACGACGTCACCGGGACCGAGCACGGCGAGGAGGGTTTCGGGTCCGTCCTCACCGCCGATCGTGACCTTGAGCGAGCCCTCGATGATGGCGTAGCAGCCATCGACGGCGTCCCCACGGCGAAACAGCATCTTGCCGCTGGTGACCACGACAGGGCGCACCACGGCAGCGAGATCGCTGATGGCTGCCTCGGGAAGCCCGCCAAAGAGCGCGCTCTCACTCAGCACGGATCTGTAGTCGAACCGTTTTCGCATGATCGATGTGGTGAACGGGCCAACACGACGGCCGACGCGAGCCGTGACCGGAGCGCGTCGGAGCACTGGCGAGCCTAGCACGCCATGGCGCGCGCGCGCCACGGGCATTGCCCGGCGCGCGTCATGAGGCGGCCGACGGCCTTACCTGTTGTTGTGCTTGTCGCTTCGGGCGTCGGACGGTGGCCGTGCCTCGGGAGCGTACGGCGTCACAGTCGACGGGCGTGGCTCGGGCCTGCTGCCGGAGGCCATCTCGCAGCGGCAATAGACGTAACCCTTGCCCGCTTCGCTGCCAGGGCCGAAGGGCAGGCGCCAGTAGACGTGACGACCGTCGTGCTCGACCTGATGAACCCGCCAATCACTGTCGGTGCAGTACCGGCGTTGCTCAAGCACCAGGGGCTTGTCGCGCGTGTGGCGGAGAAACTCCATGGTATCGGCGCGGCAATAGGTCAGCGGCGTCGTCGAGACACCGGGGATGGGCGTGCGGCCCTCACGCGCCTGCGCAACCGTGGCAGAGAGCAAGACCGTACCGGACACCAGAACCGTACCCAGGACAAACTGAACAAGCCGGCCGAACATGATGTCTCTTCCTCCCATGGAACCGGCGCAGCCTCGGGTGCGATCGCACGGGATGGTCGGGCGCTTATGCCCATACCGCGATCGTGAGCGTACCCGACCCCTTTGATTTATTATCCGTGTCGTGCCCTCGATGAGCCCGCGCAGGCGCAGTCATCAAGCGCGCCGACACTCTAGCCTGTTCGCCAGGTGCGCGCCACATGGACGGGTTCGGGGACGTCTCGCCTTACGCCTCAGGGCGCAATGCCGTCGCCGCTGCCGGTCGGACGCTCGTAGCCGGCGAGAAGGTCCTTGACGCCGTCGCGGCCATAGATGTCGGCCCTGAAGTCGACGCTGCCGTCCCTGTTCGCCCAGGCTGTAAGATACGTGAAATAGACAGGTATGGGCTGCGCCAGCTTGACGTCTTGGGCCTCGCCGGTGGCCAGAACCTGATCGACGGTGCGCGGATCATCCCAGCCCGACTCGCCGCTGAGGATCCATTTCACGAGATCGAACACGCCCTCGACACGCACGCAGCCTGCGCTGAACGCCCGCCCGCGCTGTCCGAACAGCGTCTTCAGCGGCGTATCGTGCATATAGACGATGTGCTCGTTGGGCATGTCGATGCGCACGAGGCCGAGCGCATTCCAGCGCCCGGGCTCCTGACGGAACTTGAGTGCCTTGGCGTCGGGATGCGACCAGTCGACCGAGCGCGCGTCGATCTCCTCGCCGCCCCAGGCCCTGAGCACACGGATATGCTCGCGCTCGAGATACTCCGGGTCCTTCTTGAGGCGCGGAATGAGATCGAGGTGCGCGACGCTGTCGGGCACGCGCCAGTAGGGGAAGAAGTTGACGCCCCTGATCGTCACAATGATGGAGGGAGTCTGGCGATCCGGCTTGCCGACGATGACGCGATGACGGAGCTGCACCGCGCCGCCGGTCACCGCCTCGAGCTGGAAGGCGGGGATATTGACGAGGACATAGCGCGGCTCCTGCGGACGCGCCATGAGCTCGCGCAGTCGCACGAGGTTGACGCGGATCTGCGCCAGACGATTGGTCGCCGAGACGTTCAGCGACGCCAGCGTGACGCGATCGATGCGCCCGGTGGCGCGCAGGCCGTAACGGGACTGGAAGCGCATGATGGCGGCGCGCAGCCCACCGTCGAAGGCCGTCGAGACCTGCCCATCGCGCGGAACCGGAAGAAAGCCCTCGCGAATGAGGCGGGAGCGCACGAACGCCACGCGCCCCTCGATATCGCCCTCACGCAGCATGGGGCCGGCCGGGATCGGCCGCCAGCCGCCGGCCGCGACGATCTGCTGATAGCGGCTCGCGGCGCGCTCCATCAACTCCAGCATCTCGGCGCTGCGGAACGGCATGGGATCGGTGCGCAGATCGCTGGCGTCGCGCGCCCTCTGGCCATCGGGCTCCCGCGCACGTGGGGCACGCTCGGTCTCGCGAGGCGCACTGAAGCCGGGCAAGGTCTCCCACCAGCGCGCACGTTGCGCCTGCGCATCCTGCGCCGCGCCCACGGACGTCAGGATCGTCACGGCGCCCAGCGCGCCAGCCCAGGCACCGCTCAGCCAGCGGCGGCGAGACGGCGAATGCCGCGCCTCACCCGCTCCCGGCGTGCGAGGTTCAGTGTGCCTCATGATCATTCGTTCGGCTCCTTTGGAGCTCATCTCACGCCTTGGTCATCCACTCGATATGTCGAGCTGCCCACCCGTCAGCGCACGCCTGTCTATGGCGCAGCTTACCGAATACCGCAAGTCACAGAGCAGTCAAACACCGTGATGTGTGTTTCGCGGCGGTGACGCATCCCGTTGGATATTCGTGCAGATTTGGCAAACCCGCGCGTCTCCATGAAGCAAGACTCCATGGCAGAGATGCGGCAGGCCCCACGCCGGCAGGCGCCTTCACGCAACCGAAGCCGGCGCCCGCCCGCGCGGCCATGTCCGTTGACGCCAAAGGGCCGCCGCCGCTAGGAAGTGGTCCAGACAATATCCTGGAGGTTCGCCCATGCTGCCGCTCGAAGGCGTTCGCGTGCTCTCGGTGGAGCAGTATGGCGCAGGGCCTGCCGGCACCATGTTCCTCGCCGACATCGGCGCCGACGTGATCAAGATCGAGAACCGCGCCGAGGGTGGCGACATGTCGCGGCGTGTCGGCCCGTTCTTCCTGGGCGAGAACGACTCCCACTTCTTCCAGTCGTGGAACCGCAACAAGCGCAGCCTGACGCTCGATCTGAAGACCGCCGAGGGCCAGGCCGTGCTGCACGATCTCGTTCGCTCCGCCGATGCGGTCTTTCACAACCTCAAGGGCGACAAGCCGGCCAAGCTCGGCCTCACCTACGCGCAACTCGCCCCCTTCAACCCGCGCATCGTGTGCACGCACCTGACCGCCTATGGCCGCACCGGCTCGCGGGCAAGCTGGCCCGGCTTCGACTATCTGATGCAGGCGGAGGCCGGCTATCTCTCGCTGACCGGCGAGCCCGATGGCCCGCCCTCGCGCTGCGGCCTCTCCATCATCGACCTGATGACGGGGCTGACGGCCGCCTTCGCCACGACCTCGGCGATCATCGGCGCGCGGGCGACAGGCCAGGGGCGCGACATCGACACCTCGCTGTTCGATCTGGCGCTCAGCAACGTGTCGTACCTCGCCACCTGGTATCTCAACGAGGGCTATGTGCAGGGTCGCGTGGCGCGCTCCGGCCATCCGTCGCTGGTGCCGAGCCAGCTCTACCGCACGCGCGACGGCTGGATCTTCATCATGTGCAACAAGGAGAGCTTCTGGCCCGTGCTGGCGCGCTCGCTCGGCCACCCCGAATGGATCGACGACCCCGCTTTCGCCACGGCGAAGGCCCGGCTCGAGAACCGCGACCGCATCACCGGCATGCTCGACGGCATCCTCACGACGCGCACGACCGCCGAATGGCTCGAGCATTTCGCCGGCGAGGTGCCGGCTGCCCCCGTCCATGACGTGGCGGCGGCCCTGGACAACCCCTTCGTGGTCGACGAAGGCCGGCTCATGAGTTTCGACCATCCCCAGCGGGCGAATTTCCGCACCGTCCGCGGACCCGTGCAGTGCCCAGGCGAGACGATGCCGGCGCGCCCTGCGCCCGCTCTCGGCGCCGACACCGAGGAAATCCTCGCCGAGGCAGGCTACGATGCGGCGCGCATCGCCGCCCTCAAGGCCGACGGCATCATCTGAAGGGAACCGCAATGGTCAAGATCGTCAAGGAAGTCGGCCCCCGCCGCTATCGCGAAACGTACGGCCGCGTCTACGAGGACTTCGAGATCGGAGACGTCTACGAGCACAGGCCGGGCCGCACCATCACCGAGGCGGACAACATCTGGTTCACCCTGCTCACGATGAACAAGCACCCGCTGCACTTCGACAACGCCTACGCCGCGAAGAGCGAGTTCCAGCGCCCGCTCGTCAACAGCGCGCTGACGCTCGCCATCGTCACGGGCATGAGCGTTTCCGACGTGTCGCAGCAGGCCATCGGCAATCTCGGCTGGAACGACATCCGCCTGACCTCGCCCGTATTCGTCGGCGACACGATCTATGCCGAGAGCGAGGTCATCGCCAAGCGCGAGAGCGCCAAGCGGCCGACGCAGGGCATCGTCACCGTGAGGACCACCGGCAAGAAGGACTGCGGCACGGTCTTCATGACCTTCGAGAGGACGGTGCTGGTGCCGAAGCGCGGACATGGCGCAGACGACAAGGCCGGCTACTGAAGCCTTGGGCGCCCGGGCTCGCGCCACCCCCTACTCCGCGGCCTGCTGGGCGGGGAACGGGCCAGTGGCGCCGATGCCGACGTCGCGCGGGGCGCTGCCGGCGCGCTTGTGCGCCTCCTTGAGCGAGCGCTTGAGCTCCTTGAAGTAGGGGATGTGCTCCAGCTCGATGCCATGCCGGGGCGTATCCTTGAAGTACTTCCGCACCCACGCCTTGCGCGCCTCGATCTCGGCGTGCATCTCGGCCTCGCTCGGTAGCCTGGCCCGGCCGAGCTCGAACTCGCGCAGCCAGCGCACCTGACCTTCGCAGATCCAGTTGAGGGCGGTGTCGGAGTTGAAGAAGGCGAGGAAATACAGCCCGCGCCACTTCGGCGGCACGATGCGCATGAAGAGATCGATGGTGTTGTCCTCGACCTTCACGACCTCCGGCTTGATGAAATCGAGATCGATCTCGTAGCCGGTAGCGGCGATGAGCGTATCGAAGTCCTCGCTGCTCCCATCCGAGAAGGTGATCGTCGTGCCGTCGATCCGCTCGATGCCGGCCTTCACGATCACGCGCCGGTACTGGATGTGGTTGACGATGTTGGCGTTGGAGGTGGCGTGCACCTTCTTCGAGGTCGGCGGGAACCCCAGGTCCGACATGCGCCCCTGCACGATATAGACGAGGCTCTTCACCACGCGCCGGCGCACCCAATCGGGCACCCACGGCTTGTAGAACGGCTTGACCACGTCCCAGAACGGCCGGCCGAAGACGAGCTTCGGAATGATGACCGCGGTCGAACGGGCCACCATGACGCAGCGCTCGGTGGTCGTGGCGAGATCGCTGGCGATGTCGAGGGCGCTGTTGCCGACACCGACGATGCAGACGCGCTTGCCGACGAAGGCGGCGGGGTCCTTGTAGTGGTGCGAGTGCAGGTACTCGCCCTTGAAGCCGTCGCGGAACAGGCCGACTTCGAGCGGCCGCGTCAGATGCCCGCTGGCGACGATGACCGAGTCGTGCTCGAAGACCTGGCCGTCCGTCGTCGCGAGTTGCCAGCGCGGCTGCGTCGGCGAATAGCCGGGATGCGGGCGCAGGTCGGCGATTTCGGTCTTGAAGCGCACCTTGTCGAGCAGGCCGTAGCGGCGGGCATAGCCTTCGAGATAGCGCGCCATGTCCCAGTGATCGGGGAAGGCCTGGACACCGGACTCGAAGCGATGGTCGGTGAAGTTGGTCAGATCGCGCGCGGTGTTGATGTGCAGCGTCTTGTAGGCGGACGAGCGCTGGTTGTCGTTGTTGTAGACCCACATGCCGCCGACGCGGCTGCCGATCTCGTAGAGCGTGACGTCGAAGCCCGCCTCGAGCATGTGCTTGGCTCCGCACAGGCCCGCCGCACCGGCGCCGATGATGCCGATACTCTTCGCTGCCATTGTCCGCCTCCCCTCAGGTCTCCGCCCGCAGCTCGCGTACATCCGGCGACGATGCCAGCATCGCCGCCTCATGGCGCGCGAAATGGCCGAGCGCACGGGCCGCCGCCGCGAAATCGTCGAAGGTCGCGATACCCGCCGCCACGGCTCTCGTGCGGGCCGGCGCTCGCGCAGCCTCGATCTCCGCCGAGCCGTCAGCCCTCAGGACGAGCACGAGGTGCGGACCATCCGGCCGCGCCTTGCGCGCCGCCGTCATGGCCGCCAGCGTGCGGCCGAGCATGTCGTGCTGGCGGTAACTCAGCACCACGGGCAGGTTGAGATGAACCGCCACGGCGTCGACGCCGCCGTCCGCCGCCAGGGCCTCGAGCAGTGGACCCATGACCTCGCCATTGCTCTTCGACAGCACGTTGGCCGGGATGTCGATCGGGTTCTCGATGCTGGAGCCGTCGGTCAGGCCGAGGGACTCGAGCGTCACGCGCGTTTCCTCTCGCCACTCCGCCAGCGAGAATCCCTCACGCGCGAAACAGTCCGCGCCCATGACGCTGGCGCCGCCACCGTTGCCGATGAGCACGAGCCGCCGCGTGGCCGACGTCGTCCGCCGCGTCAGGGTCTGCAGGCAGAGCAGAAGACCGATCATGTCTTCCACGGTATCGACGAGATGCGTGCCCGTCTGCTCGGCGACCGCGCGCCAGACGCGATCATCGGCGGCGAGCGAACCCGTGTGCGAGGCGGCGGCGCGCCCGCCCTCGGCGGTCCGCCCTCCCTTCATCAGCACCACCGGCTTGACGCCGCGGCACTCCGCCAGCAGGCGGAACAGCGTGCGGCCGTCGGCGATGTCCTCGAGATAGACGCCGATGACGCGCGTCCCGCTATCGTCGATGAAGTGCCGCAGCAGATCGATCGGCCCGACATCGGCGCCGTTACCGACGTTGACCACCGCCCGGAAGCGCAGGCCGCGCGTACCGCCCTGGCGGATGAGATCGACGGCGATGCCGCCCGACTGCGAGACGACGCCGATACAGCCCTCCTCGGCCGGCACCGGACGGGTCATGGTGATGCGTCCGCGCGGAGAATAGGTGCCGAGCGTGTTGGGACCGAGGAAGCGCACGCCACCCTTGCGCGCCGCCGCGACGAGCGCCATCTGCGCCTCCGCGCCGTCGCCCGTCTCCGCGAAGCCGCTGGTCATGATCTGCGCGAACGCCACGCGCCCGTTGGCGCCGGAGAGCAGGTCGGCAATCCCACGCCGCGGCACGGACACGTACGCGTAGTCGACGGGCGCGGGCGTATCCGCGAGCGTCGGATAGGCCTGGAGGCCCGCGACCCTCTTCGCCGTCGGGTGGATCGGGTAGATGGCGCCGGGAAAGCCGAGCGCCTTCAGGTTCTCGATGTAGCGGTTGCCCGCCCCGGCACCCGTCGTCGAGACGCCGGCAACCGCGACCGTGCGGGGCTCGAGCAGACGATCGAAGCTCGGCATCGCCGGTGGCGGCTCCACCGGCTCCTGGGCTTTGGCAGGAGTGGTGACGCGCGCCAGGACAATCCTGGCATCGGCCGCCACCGCCGCCTCGCTCGTCACCCGGAGCGGGTTGATGTCGAGCTCGGCGATCTCGCCCTGAAGCGTCATCAGCAGGCCGCGCTCGCCGCCGATGCAGACCAGCGCCCGGATCACCTCGTCCTCGCTGATGGGACGCGTGCCGCGCGCGCCCGAAAGCAGCGGATAGGCCTTGAGGCTGCGCAGCATGGTGCGCGCCTCGTCCGGCCCGATGGGGCAGACGCGGAGCGCGACGTCCGACAGCACTTCGGCAAAGATGCCGCCGAGCCCGACCATGACCAGCGGTCCGAACTGGCGGTCGACCAGACCACCGATGATCAGCTCGTGGTCGGCCGGAACCATCTCCTCGATGAGATAGCCCTCGAGAGGCGGATAGGTCTCCGGCCAGCTCGATTCGATGGCCAGGACGGCGGCGCTGACGTCGCCCGCGTGGGTGATGCCGAGGCGGACGGCACCCACCTCGGATTTGTGCACCGGCGCGGTACACAGCGCCTTGACGACCAGCGGCGGCCTCAGCCCGGTCGCCTTGATCGCCCCCTCCGCGGCCCCGCTCGTGATGTCGGACCGCGGCACGCCCACGCCGAACAGGCCGAGCAGCGCCTTGGCGGCGTGCTCGTCGAGTCCGGTGGCGTTGTGGGCCCTGAGGCGCTCGATTGTCGCCTTGGTGCTGCGCAACCGCTCCAGTCGATCCTGCATAAAGTGCCCTCAGTAGCTCGTAGGCCAGTTCGACAGATGATGCTGACCGACGACGCCCTTCTCTCCACAATGGAAGTCGAGAAGCTGCGAGAGCACCCGCCGCGTGTCGCGCGGATCGATCACCGCGTGCGCCTCGTAGAGCGCCGCCAGCGCCCAGGCCGTCGTATCCTGCTGGAGCTCCTTGTGCAGCTTGTCGAAGCGCTCCGGGTCGTCCTCGCGCGTCAGGCCATAGATGATGTTGACGCCGATCACGGGGTCGACGAAGCCGAGATCTGCAGTCGGCCAGCAGATGGTCTCGTGCGAGTTCTTGCCGCCGCCCATGTTGAGGTAGGCCTGACCGTAGCTCTTGCGCAGGATCACCTGGATCTTCGGCACGGTAACGAGGCTGATGGCGTTCATCCAGTTCATGATGCGACCGGGGGCCCAGCGCCGCTCGCCTTCGACGCCGATCAGGAAGCCCGGCTGGTCGACCATCAGCACGATCGGGATGTTGAAGCTGTCGCAGAGCACCAGGAAGCTCGTGGCCTTGCGCATGGCGTCGACGTCGATGGCGCCGCCCTTGTACTGCGGGTTGTTGGCGAGGATGCCCACAGAGCGGCCGCCGATACGGGCCAGTCCCACGGCGATCGACTTGCCGAAGCGCGGCTTGAGCTCGAAGTAGCTGTCCTTGTCCACTACGGTGCGGACAACCTTGCGCACATCGTAGACCTGGGTGCGCTTGGGCGGCAGGTTGTCGAGGATGCTGGCACACGCATCGCCCGAGCCGGCCGGCACGGCCGCGCGCGGAGCAGCCTCGCGGTTGCTGCCCGGCAAGTAGGAGAGGAAGCGCTTGACCGCCTCGAGCCCTTCCTCGTCGCTGTCGACGGCCATGTCGATGAGACCCGTGGTATCGGCATGCATGCGCCAGCCGCCCAGTTCCTCGGGCTCGATCTCCTGACTGATGGCCTTGGAGGTCACACGCGAGCTGGCGACGGCCATGGTCGCCCCCTTGCGCATCACCACGAAGTCGGAGATGCAGGCATACCAGGTTGACGAGCCATAGCAGTGACCGAGCAACGCGGAGGCCCAGGGCGTCTCGCGCAGCCGGCGATACTCGTACTGGTCCTGCCCCAGCATGGCGCGGCCGGCCGAGCCCATGCGGTCCGGCATGCGCGCGCCGACGGACTCGCCGAGGAACACGATGGGCATGCCGCGCTCGATCGACGTCTCGCGAATGTGTCGGATCTTCTTGCCGTTGATGGCGGACGAGGACGCACCGAGCACCGTGAAGTCGTTGGAGACGACGGCCACGGGGCGACCGTCGATGCGGCCATAGCCAGCCACCTTGCCGTCGGCCGCCGTCTTGTCGGCCATCTCCTTGCGGATGCCCTTGGCATGCATGCCGCTCTCGAAGAAGCTGTCGGGATCGAGGAGCGCGTCGAGACGTTCACGGGCATTGAGAATGCCGCTGTTGCGGCGCGCCGCGAGCTTCTTCGGCCCGCCCATGGCGCGGGCTTCCGCCTCGCGCTTCTTCAGCTCCTCCATTTCGGTCTCGAATGCCACCGTCTCGTTCCTCCTTGGCCAATTCAGTGTGGCCACATTAGTGCGGACCACGCGCCGATGGAACTCCTTGTTGCCATGGGATTTTATGGTGCCAATTCGGCACCGCCACATGCGCCCTAGAGCACCTCGAAAACATCATAGACGGCCGCGTCGGGCTCGCGTCGGCCGACGCCGACCGCGACGATCCGATTGAGCCAGTCGTAGCCGGGGGATGCCGTCTCGAAGGCTAATGCCGTGCGCAGATAGTACTGCGACGACGCGACCGCCTCCCCCCGCGCCAGACGCTCCATCACCTCCGCCGGTCCGTGCCGCACCCCCTGGTAGCGGATCAGGAGCGGGGCACCATCGTCGAGCTCCAGCACCAGGCGCACGTCGGGCCGGAACGCCCCGTCCTGGCCCTTGAGCAGCGTATCGAGACCGCCGGCCACGATCCGCGCCTTGACATGCGGCCCCTGGAAGTGACCGGCCTCGAGCCGGTCCAGCCGGCGCAGGCCGAGCGGCCCGTCGCCGAGCCAGAGCGTACCGCTGACCTCGATCCTGAGCTCCCCGAGATAGCGCGTGTGCAGCTCGGGCGCCGCCCCCTCCCCGACACCCGTCATTTCACTCGAACACCAGGATCTGGCGGACGGTCGCCGCGTCGGCGAGCTTGTCGAAGCCGGCGTTGATCTCGTCGAGCGTGACCAGGCTGCTGCGCAGCTTGTCGATCGGCAGCTTGCGCTTCTTGTAGAGGTTGATGAAGCGCGGGATGTCGCGATGGGCGACGCAACTCCCCATGTAGCTGCCCTTCACGGTGCGCTCGTCCTGCACCATGGCGTAGTGCTGCACGGAGAACTGGCCACCCACGGGGGGCAGGCCGGCGCTGACCGTGGTGCCGCCGCGCACGGTGATCTTGTAGGCGAGGTCCATGGCCTTGACCGAGCCGGCCATCTCGAAGGCGTAGTCGACACCACCGTCGGTCGCATCGACGATCGACTTGATGCAATCGGCGTCGGCAGCGGAATAGGTCTCGGTCGCACCGAGCTGGCGGGCCAGCGCCAGCTTCTCGTCGGACATGTCGACGGCGATGATGCGCTCGGCGCCCGCCACCGCCGCCCCCATCAGACAGGAGAGCCCGACGCCGCCGAGCCCGACCACCGCCACGACGTCGCCCGGGCGAACATTCGCGGTGTTGACTGCGGCACCGACGCCCGTCTGCACCGCGCAGCCGAACATCGCCGCATCGTGCAGTGGCACATCCTTGTCGATCCTGACGATGGAGTTGGGAACGACCACCGCATACTCGGCGAAGCAGGAAATGCCGCTGTAGTGCAGGATGTCCTTGCCGCCGAGCTTGAGACGACGCGTGCCGGTCTGCAGCTCGCCGCGTGCCCGCGAGCCCTGGAAGCCCGAGCAGACGTTGGGCTTGCCGCTCCGGCACTGCCGGCACTTGCCACAGCTCGGCGAGAAGACGAACACCACATGATCGCCGGGCGCGAAGCCCTCGACGCCGGCCCCGACCTCTCGCACGATGCCGGCCCCTTCGTGACCGGGGACGGTCGGAAGCGCCCGCGGCCGGCTGTTGTCGATGGTCGACAGGTCGGAGTGACAGAGGCCCGCTCCGACGACCTGCACGAGCACCTCGCCCGGCCCGGGTCCCTCGAGATCGAGTTCCTCGATGACGAGCGGTCGGCTCTGCGCATATGGCCTCGGCTTGCCTTGCTCGTAGAGAACGGCGGCCTTGATTTTCACGGTATCCTCCCTCGCCTGCGCCGCAGCTTGCCGGCGCATCCCCTCGCTTTGTCCAGACAATAGCAAAGGTTGCGCCCGACGCCAGCCTCCCGTCACAGCGGGCACGCAACAGTTTTGACCGCGCCGGGCGACACCCCTACCATCGGCCGGGCACCGGGCAGGCAAGGTGGGGAGAGCAATCATGTCGGGCGAGGACGAGACCTACGAACTCTATGCCATCCGCTACGCCATGCACGAGGGCCGCACCAGCAACGAGTGCTTCATCTTCCACGATCCTCACGACACGCCGATGCCACTCGCCTACTATGTCTGGCTGGCACGCAGCCCGCGCCGGTCGGTGCTCATCGACCTCGGCTACCACGGCAAGCTGGCGGCCGAGAAAAAGCACACGTACTTCTTCAATCCGGGCGAAGGCTTGCGGGCGCTCGGCGTTGCGCCGGCCGACGTCAAGGACGTCGTGGTCACGCACATGCACTGGGATCACGTCGGCAATTTCGACCTGTTCCCCGAGGCGCGCATTCATGTCCAGGCGAGCGAGCTCGGCTACTGCTGCTCGAAGTTCATGCAGTACGCACCGTGCCGCCGGTCCTTCCGTCTCGAGGACGTGACCTCACTGATCTCCCGGCTCTACGGCGAGAAGGTCGCCGTGCACGAGGGCGACGTGCCGCTCTTCCCCGGTCTCTCGCTCCACCTCATCGGCGGGCATTCCATGGGGTTGCAGGTCGTCCGGGTCAGGACCCGCGTCGGCTGGATGGTCGTGGCCTCGGACGCGCTGCACTTCTACCGCAACTTCGAGGACCAGAACCCCTTCCCGACCATCGTCAGCCTGCCGCACACGGTCGACGGCTGGCATCGTGCCCTGCAACTGGCGGAGGGCGACATGACGCGGCTCATCCCCGGACACGATCCTCTCGTGTTCGCCCGTTACGAGCCGGTGAGCGGCGCCGCGCACGGCATGGCCGTGAGGCTCGACGTCAAGGTCTAGCTGGGCTGCGACGGGCGCTCTCGCGCCGGGTCCGGCGGCGCCTCCGGCCGCTCGGCGTCTCGCGCAGGCCTCAGCGCGGCGAACGGCAGCGCCAGGCTCCACCAGAGCCGCGTCGGTCCCTCGTGCTGGTACGGCGGCAGGCCGATGGTCATGCCCTCGTGGCCCGCTTCCGGCTGCGCGGTGTAGGTCCCGAACAGCCGGTCCCAGATGGAGAGGTTGAAACCGTAGTTGCTGTCGTGCTCGCGATGCAGGATCGAATGGTGCACGCGGTGCATGTCGGGCGTCACGACAAAAACCCTGAGCCCTCGGTCGAGCCATCCCGGCAAGGCCACGTTGGAATGATTGAACATGGCGCAACCGTTCAGGATGACCTCGAACAGCAGGATGGCCAGCGGCGGCACGCCGAGCGCCAGCACGACGACGATCTTGTAGAGCATGGACAGACCGATCTCGATCGGATGGAAACGGATCGAGGTCGTCACGTCGATGTCGCGGTCGGCATGGTGCACGCGATGCAGACGCCAGAGCGAGGGGATCTTGTGGGAGGCGAGATGCTGCGCCCAGATCGCCAGATCGAGCACCACGAGCGATACCGGCAGCGCGAGCCAGAAGGGGACGCCGAGCCAGTTGAAAAGACCGAGACCCTGGCGCTCCGCATAAAGTGCTGCGGCAATGGCGACCAGCGGCACCGCCAGCATCCCCATGAGCCGCACCAGCAGGCTGTCGAGCGCGATGATGGACAGGTTGGTGGTCCAGCGTCGGGCCTTGGACACCGACAGCGTCCGGCGTGGCAGCCACAGCTCCAGCAATGCCATGACCGCGAAGATGGCGGCGAAGGCGAGGAACCGCAGCGCGGTTTCTGAAAGAGGCAGGTCGGTCATGGTTGGCCTCGCCGGAAGAGAATCGTGACACCTTCTTATGACGGCACGCGCCACTCACCACTGCTCACATGGTGGTGAGTGCGTCGAAGTGCCCGGTCATCACTCCCGCACACCCTGCGATGCCAGTTGCAGCCCGACGACGCCGGCGATCACCAGACCGATACAGGCGATCTTCAGGAGTGTCACCGGCTCCTTGAAGTAGGTCATGCCGATGATGGCGGTCGCCACTGTGCCGACGCCCGACCAGATCGCGTAGGTGATGGAGAGCTCAATGTACTTGAGCACGATCGTGACGCCGGCCAGGGAGCCCGCATAGCACACGAAGACGCCGATGGACGGCCACAGTACCGTCAGCCCCTGCGACAGCTTCATCATGGTGGTGCCGAGCACCTCGAAAGCGATAGAAATTGCCAGAATGACCCACGCCATGTCTTTCTCCCGCGGCTGATAGTGTCTCTGTCGCCTGATGCCAGACAAAGCGCCCGCCGGAAAGGAAGAAGCGTGCCGGACATCCTGCGGATCGATCCTCCGACGTCCGACGTCCGCCTGCTGCTGGCGCACGGCGCCGGGGCCGGCATGACCAGTCCGTTCCTCGAGGCAATCGCCAACCTGCTCGCCGCACGCGCGATCGCGACGGCCCGCTTCGAGTTCGCCTACATGGCGGAGCGGCGTGCGACCGGCAAGCGACGGCCGCCGCCGCGCGCCGAGCGGCTCGTGGACGAGTATGTCGCAGCGCTCGATGCCGCATACCCCGGCGAGCGCCCGCTCATAGGCGGCAAGTCGATGGGTGGGCGCGTGGCGAGCCTCGTTGCGGACCAGCTCTACCGCGAGGGCC
The DNA here is from genome assembly GCA_041397725.1 of Hyphomicrobiaceae bacterium. GTDB lineage: Bacteria > Pseudomonadota > Alphaproteobacteria > Rhizobiales > Hyphomicrobiaceae > JAGRKR01. Next base: position 827,792 of record JAWKVZ010000001.1, read on the forward strand.
GCATCGCCGGGCTGGTCTGCCTGGGCTACCCGTTCCATCCACCGAAGGCGCCCGAGAAGCTGCGCACGGCTCACCTTGCCGGACTCGCCTGTCCGACGCTCGTGATCCAGGGCGAGCGCGATCCGTTCGGAACGCGGAGTGAAGTTGCGGGCTACCCGCTCTCGCCGGCCATCCGCCTGCATTGGTTGCAGGACGCCGACCACGATCTCGTACGCCGGGGAGCCCGTGCCGACTGCTGGCGGGACGCAGCCGACGCCATCGCCGCCTTCGCTCGCACGCTCGACTGAGCGACCTACTCAGCCGGTGCGGGTTGCACATGCGTGCGCGGCGCGAAGCGCGGCAGCGTCACGACGGCGGCGAGGATCAGCGCGGCGCCGATCGCCATGACGTGGAACAGCCGGTCGAAGCCCCAGTTGGCATGAATCCAGGAAAGAATCGGCACGGCCAGACCGATCGCCGTGAAGGCCACGACGAAGCGAGCCGCGAGTGCGCGGGCGCGGAACTCGCTCTTGGAGAGGCGGCCGATCAGGAAATCGTTGAGCGGAATCTGGCCGAACACAGCCAGCATGAAGGCCAGCGCCACGATGAGCGCCGGCACGCCGATGAGCCCGGGCATCAGCAGAAAGAACACGATCTGCAGGACCGCGAGGCCCGCGAACACCGTGCGAACCGCATGACGATCGACGAGATAGCCGACCACGAGCTGGGCCATGGAGGCCAGCGCGAACACCAGGAAGGCATAGGTGCCGACCGTCGTCGCGGACGTGCCGAGACTGCCGAGCCGTTCCTCGAAGATCTTGGGCAGGGCGAACGTGGTCGACTGAAATATGAGGCTGCCGACCATCGTCGTGAAGAAGATCACGGCAGACACGTAGAAGAGCGAGCGATTGCCCAGGTTCTCGACGGCCGCCCCGCCGCCGCCGGGCGCCGCCTTGCGCGCCGTGCGCTCGTGCGCCGGCTCGGAGCGCAGAAAGGCGACGTAGGCGAGACCGAGGGCGACGGAAACGAGCCCCGGCAGGGCGAACGCCGAACGCCAGCCCACATGATCGATGAGAAAACCGGTGACGAGTGCGGCGCTGCCGACCCCGAGATTGCCCCACACGCCGTTGACGGCGAGCCGCATGCCGTTCTGCGCGCCGTCGCGGATGACCATGGCGATGCCGACGGGGTGATAAATGGCGCCGAACGCGCCCACCAGGAACAGCCAGAAGGCGATCTCGAGTGGCGTCGACGCGAGGGCCGTGCCGACCGAAGCGGCACCGATGCCGAGGAAGAACACGGCCATCATGCCCTCCCGGCTCCACTTGTCGGCGAGCCAGCCAGCCGGCAGCGAGAACAGCCCGAAGGCGATGAAGCCGGGCGTCGCGTAGGGAATGAGCTCGGCATAGCTCATGTTCCAGTCGTGACGCAGCTTGAGCGCCGCCACGGTCGCGAAAATGAGCATGAATAGATGGTCGAGAAAATGCCCGACGTTGAGAAACAGGAAATGGATGCGATCGCGGCTCACGGCGGGGTCCCTCGGCTGAAGGCGCGCTCTCGTCGGCCGCATGCTCGCAAGTCCGCCTTGCGTCAGGTCATGACGCGTCGTCGGCAGGACTTCGGGTCGAATGGTGGCACGGCAGGCCGCAGACAGGCGTCAATGCAGGCACTGTAGACACTGCCTGCACCCTCTGTCGCGCGAAATCTCCCAGCGCGCACAGAGAACGAGGACATGCCCGGGCATGCCCTCGTCACCGCACAGTTCCGGCTCGGGGGAAGCGTCGGCTTACATGGTCTCGGCCCAGCGGATGCCCTTTTCGACGGCTTCGGAAAAGGCCAACCGGTCGCGGTAGGCCGTCTCGAAGCCGCGCACAGCCGCCTCGGCGCGCTGGCGCGGCGTGCCGTGATGATTGCGGTGGTGGGTCTGGTAGTCGCCGACGTTGCGGGACCAGTCGACGAAGACCTGCGCCGGGAAATCGGGCCTGGCGCGCTTGCGCAGGCCGGCAAAATACCCCGAAAGGAAATCGGCGTGCAGCTCGACCCGCTTCACCGTGCTCTGGCCGTCGCGCAGCCGCAGGTGAATGTCATTCTTGAACTGCATGATATGGGCGAACTCATGGGCGCAGATGGCCGCCACGGCCGCGTCGGGATGCTGCGGCCAACGCATGGCGCGCTTGAGGTAGGTGAGACCGAACAGGACCGTGCCATCGGACCGCGCCGCGAGTTGGCGGGTGGTCGCGAGGGCATTCGGCGCGCGACTGTCGTCGAAATAGCGGAACCCTGGCAGCACGCCGAAAATGTCCGTCAGCTTGGAGAGCGTCATGGCGAGGGCGAAATCGAAGTCCCGGTCACCGGACGAGGGCAGCATCCGCGGATTGGAGCCGCTGAGATAGACCGGCGCCTCCCTGTCCGAGCCGAGCAAGGCATCGACAGCGCTTTCGGGGATCATGCAGCCATCCGCAGGTGCGGTGTTCTCTCCGGCTGCATGGGCGCAGGCACAGCCGAGCCCGGTTCCGAAAACGATCGTCAAAAGTCCGCCGACAGCCACTTCACGACGCGTGATCATGTCCACCACTCCTTCCTCGGGAACGTCGCCGCACAGCGGCTCACCAATGGTTCAGCTCGCATCGCTGGTGCAAAGCGAGGGGTAGCGCTGACAGGCGCGGCTGCGATCGTTGTCGCTGCGGGGCGTGGTTGACGGCTCGTGGCGCTCGGGGGCCGCGCGGGGCCGCGGCGACTCCGGCGCGGGTGTGCCGCGTGGCGCCATGCGCTCGGTATCGCGGCTTGCAAACGTCTTCCATTTGAAGCCGCGCACGTAACCGACCGACGGATCGAATTTCACTGACCATTCGATGCGTCCCGCAGCGTGCAGGCTCGTCACTTCGCAGCGCACGAAGCCCGCCTCCGCGAACTGGCGTGTCTCGCGGACCTGCTGGCGTGGCCCCATGCGGGCGACCTTGTCGACGACGATGCCGCCGTTCTTCTCCGTCATGACGTCGATGAGCTTGAGGCTGAGGATGCGATCGGCATGCCGGCCGGTCTGGAGCACCTCGATGGTCGCGGCGACGATGGAATCGCACCTGATCGTGCGCTGTCGTGCATCGGCGCTCTGCGCAGCGGCCGGCGAGGCCGCAAGGGCGGCCATGGCCAGGCCGGTCGCCATAGACAGAACCTGGCGGGACAACGCGTTGCTCATTTCATGCCTCCCATCCATCCGCATGCCCGGCCGCTGAAAAGTGCGCTTGATTGCCTCCGCGCGCACCCCGGCACGAGCCCCACGACGCTTCATCTGGGAACGTCTTGAACGACATTCAAGGCGTGCGGAAGCTTCTGATCGGAGTGAGGCGCCGCTGCAACAGGCCGACGCCGGCATCGCAGAACCGGCGCCATCGGCTACCGCTTCGCACAGCGTCGCTCAGCACAGGTTGGGGAACCGTCCGCAAGCGCGTGGAGGCGCACCTTCCTCCGCCCGCCGAGGTGCCGGCGCCATAGGCCGAGGCGGCGTGTTCGGGATCGCCTCGGGAGGCTGCACGGCGGCTGGCTTTGGCCTCGGCTGCGCCTGCGGTTGTGGTTGCCGGTCGCGGCGTGGCCCAGGAGCGGGTCGCGCGGCCGGCGGCGCGGGCGGGCGCAGGGCGACGCGACGCTCGATGTCGAAGCGAACCGACGTCACCCGATCCCTGCCCTTGTCAAACCACACGTGCCAGTCGACATCGGCAGCCGCGTGCCGGGTCGTGCCATGGCAATGCAGCGCCTGCCCATTCTGGTCCCTGCTGTGCTCGCTGTAGTCGACGATCGGACCCAGGCCCTGCAAGGGGCCCACGAAGCCCGTGGTAAGGGCCAGGATAATGATCTTGTCGAGCGAGCCCCGATCGAAGGTGCGCTCGAGATCATTGCCCGTCGCGAGAGCCGCCGATGTTCGCGCGATGATCGAGCGGCACGTCACCTCGCTCGCTGGCTCCGCCCGCGCCACACCGGCGTCGGAGAGCACCAGGAGCAGCAGCGCCACGGCGGCAAGTCCGGCCCGGCCGGCTCTGCAACACCGCCCCGCGATGTTCACGTTTGCGACCGACGAGCCCCGAGCCATACCCCAACCTCCTGCAGGACCGCATGGTGGCGCCGGGCTCATCCCGACTCACGGCTCCGGCAGGCCGGCCGGAGCCGCCGCGGGCACCGACAAGGGCCGCTTCGGCAGCCTACAGATAGCATCCAATGAACAGGTTTCAATGGCGCGGATATCTGATTATTCTGCCCTCGTGCCGCGTGTTGCAAGGCGGCATCGCCGGCGCACGGGCCTCCGCCCGGTGGCTCACAGGGTCTGGTGGCGTGCCCGGGCGGTCCGCTCGATGGCGGTGGTCACGAGCCGGTCGAGCTTCAAACGGTCGGCGAGGATCTCGAGGAACCGCACCTCCTCTGGCTGCACCTTGAGATCGGCTGCGGCCACCTCGACGGCGGCGGCATAGGCCGTCTCGTGCAGCTTGCGCGGCAGGCTCGACTCGATGAGGTCGAGGACCTTCTCGAGCCCCTTCTTCTCGCGCAGAACCGACCCGCACGCCTGCGCCACTGTCGGCAGCTTGTCGCCGTCGAAATCGTCGAACACGGGAAACTGGCTGACAATGCTGCCGATGCGCGACAGCTCGGTGTCGGACATGTCACGGTCGACCGCGGCGGTCGTGACCATCACGTAGATGAGCGCCGTCTGAGGCGATAGGGCAGCGGCCATTGCACCGTTTCTCCGGGTTGGGCTTTTGCAGGCAGACATGACAACTGCCCCATTTTGGGGCCGCAAGGCAAGGTGCAAGGACGCCTGCCCGCGAAAAACCAAGCCCGAGGCCTTCGATTGACGGCCCGGAGTGGCCTCACTACTGTCCGCCACACCCGGCGGAACAGGCGAGGCGAAGGACCGCGACTGGCGAAACTGCGCTGGAGTGATGCCGGCACGTCTGGTTAATGGGATGACCGGCGCGCATCGCATGCGAGACATGCGGTGACTTGGCTCCGGCGCCCCGCTGGCGCCTCGTGACGCGAACCACCCCTGGCCGAAACGCTACTGCAGAGCCCGACCCGTGACCAAATCCCCTTCCGAGACTGCCCCGAAGTCGCGCCGTGGCCGAAGCGCCAAGGCCGCCACCCCTGCCGCTGCGACGGATGCGCCGGCAGAGAGCGCCGCGACCCGCAAGCGCGGGGGCAGGAAAGCTGCTGCAAAATCCCCCGCCACGGGCACCGCCAAGGCCGGATCGACCCCGCGCGCCGCTGCGGGAGCGGACAAGAGCGAGACCAGGAGCCGGGCCAAGCCGAAGCGCACCGACAAGGCCCCGGCGGCGCGCGCCCGCAAACCAGCCAAGCCGACGGCCAAGGTCACCGCCGCAGCGCAGGAGGCGCGCGCCTGGCCGTTCGAGGAGGCCCGCAAGATCATTGCCCGCCTCGAGCGCATGCCAGGAGGCGATGCACGCACGGTCATCTTCGAGACCGGCTACGGCCCCTCGGGGCTGCCGCACATCGGCACCTTCGGCGAGGTGGCGCGCACCACCATGGTGCGTCATGCCTTCGAGGTGCTGACCGGCGGGCGGATCAAAACGCGCCTCGTCTGCTTCTCGGACGACATGGACGGCTTCCGCAAAGTGCCGGGCAACGTGCCAAACCAGGAGATGCTCGCGGGCTATCTCGACACGCCCCTGACCAGCGTGCCGGACCCCTTCTCGAATGCCTACCCGAGCTTCGCCCACCACAACAATGCGCGGCTCCGGGCCTTCCTCGACCGCTTCGGCTTCGACTACGAGTTCCTGTCCGCGACCGAGGTGTACAAGTCCGGCGCCATGGATGCGACGCTGCTGACGATGCTCGAGGCCTACGACAAGGTGATGGAGATCATCCTGCCGACGCTCGGGCCGGAACGCCGCGCCACCTACTCGCCCTTCCTGCCGATCTCGCCGACGACCGGCAAGGTGCTCTACGTCCCGATGGTCGAGCGCAATGCCGCCAAGGGCACCGTCGTCTATGTCGACCCGGAGTCGGGCAGGAAGGTCGAGACGGCCGTGACGGGCGGCGCCGTCAAGTGCCAGTGGAAGGCTGATTGGGCGCTGCGCTGGACGGCGCTCGGCGTCGACTACGAGATGGCGGGCAAGGATCTGATCGATTCCGTGACGCTCTCCTCGCGCATCTGCAAGGCGCTCGGCGGCACGCCGCCCGAAGGCTTCAACTACGAGCTCTTCCTCGACGAGCGCGGCGAGAAAATCTCCAAGTCCAAGGGCAACGGGCTCACCATCGACGACTGGTTGACCTATGCCAGCCCCGAAAGTCTGGCGCTCTTCATGTTTCAGAAGCCGCGCACGGCCAAACGGCTGTATTTCGACGTCATTCCGCGCACGGTCGACGAGTACCTGCAGTTCGTCTCCGCCTACCCCGCGCAGGATCTCAAGCAGCAGCTCGACAATCCGAGCTGGCACATTCACGCCGGCGCGCCGCCCGCGGCCGAGCTGCCGATCAGCTATGCGCTGCTGCTCAATCTGGTGTCCGCGTCCAACGCCGAGGACAAGGCGACGCTGTGGGGCTTCATCGGCCGCTATGCGCCGGGTGCCACACCCGAGAGCTACCCGGCGCTCGATCATCTCGTCGGTTACGCCATCGCCTACTATCGGGACTTCGTCAGGCCGACCAAGCGGTTCCGCCTGCCCGACGACAAGGAGCGGGCGGCTCTGAGCGCGCTCGACAGCGGGTTGGCCAGCCTCGCGCCCGGCGCCAGCGCCGAGGAGTTGCAGACGCTCGTCTACGAGACCGGCAAGACCATGGGCTACGCCGAGGCGTTGCGCGACTGGTTCAAGACGATCTACGAGGTGCTGCTCGGCTCCTCGCAGGGACCGCGCTTCGGCTCGTTCATCGCGCTCTATGGCGTCGCCGAGACACGCACCCTGATCGCCAAGGCGCTGGCGGGCGAGCTGACGTCGGCGGCGGAGTAGAGCCGAGGCCGTCAGCCGCCGGAGCCTGCCACGGCGCGACGCTTCAGGCTGGCGATGGCCGATCCGCCTGCCCCCGGCTCGACGGCCTGCTGGGCGCCGGGCACGGGTCCGAGTTCCCACATGCGTGTGATGAAGCCGATCAGGTGCTTGTGGCGGCGCTCCAGCTCGCCCTGCTCCCAGGTCGGCGACATGGCGACCTGCTGGAACTGCACGAGATCGCGCACGCCGGGCTTTGCCTGATAGTGCCTGATCTTCTTGTCGAACTCCCAGCGCGACGAATACGGCGCCCGTTTCTGCGGCACCAGGAACAGATTGCCGAGGGCATCCGTCCAGCGCTCGCGCTGCCCCTTGAAGGGATACCATTTGAGCCAGAGGCTGCCGACGGGCGGATCCTTCGGCAGCACCCGCTCCAGTGACGCCCGCTCCATGCGGGACTCGATCTCGCGGCCCGACACCTCCTCCTCGAGGGCGAGCAGGATGGCGCGCACCGCAGGAGGCCGCAGCTCATCGGCGATGCGGCCGGTGAGCGTGCGCATGGCCTTGCGCTTCTCGTCGGTGCGCAGATGCAGCGGCGAGGTCGGCGTCAGAGCCTCGCCACGGTCGATCGCCGCGACGACCTCGAGATACCGCTTCTTGCGCTCGTTCTCCGGCGCCCGGCAGAGGAGAAGTCCATAGGCAAGCCGCTCCAGAGCGCGCGCGAAATCGGCCGTGCCTTCGGGCGCCTGCTCGGTGAACCAGACGAGCGCCGGCGGCACCCAGTCCGAGTTCTCGATGCGGTTGAGCCGGCGCAGCGCACGATTGACGGCATCCGATCCGTGCGGCGCCGGCAGCGTCGCGGCCAGCACGTGGCTCAGGTGCGCCGACGCCGGCAGCAGCGTGGCGTCGATGAAGTGCTGGCCCGAGGTGTAGCGCATCTGGATGATGGAGAGAACGTCGCGGACGAGCGTCTGGTCCTTGCGATGATCCAGGTACATGGCGCGCAGGTAGGAGAACAGCTTGAGGAACTGCGTGCGCCCCAGTGCGTCCTCCATGTCCTCCCAGACCTTGGTGTAGCGCTGCTGCTCCGTCTCGCTCCAGCCGCGAATGATCTGTGCCTTGAGGATGTCCGTCGGCGACAGATTGAGCCCACGATTGTTGAGGATGGAGAAGATGCGGACCGCCGCCTCCTGATCGACGGCGCCGACCACCACGAGGGAGCAGCTCTGCAGCACGAACTTGGCCAGGAGCGTACGATCTCCGTCCGAGAGCCGGCCCAGGTACTCGCGCAGCAGGTCGCGGTTCTCGATGATGCGGCGTTGCGCGTCCGTCAGGTCGTCGTCCCTCTCGGGCGGCCGGACCGTCGCTCCGTTCTCCTGCACATGCGTGCGGAAGAAGTCGGCATCGCGCTCGCGCAGATTGAGGCGGTAGTGCGCGGTCGATCCCTTGTAGGGATTGCCGCGGTCCCAGATGAATGCGTGCAGGTTCTCGGTCTCGTCGCGGCTGGCGAGATCGCGCAGAACCGCCAGCAGGATCGTCAGCGTCGTCAGGCGCTGTTGCCCGTCCACGATGTCGGAGAGCGGGTTATCGGGCTCCTTGATCAGCACCACGCTGCCGAGGAAATAGGGCGGCGCCTCATCGTCCTGTCCTTCGGCGGCCTCCTCGAAGGCTTCCAGCAAGTCGTCGAGAAGTTGCGCGGTCTCCTCCGTGGTCCAGGAGTAGGGCCGCTGATAGACAGGTATCTGGAAACGATAACTGTCGCAGAGAATGCTCTTCAGGCGGCTTTCCGCCGCCCACAACGACTTGCTCATCGCAGCCCCCCGCGAATCATTTGACCACAAGTGTTGCCGCAACAAGAGAGCGAGTAAACACCCCCCTGCTGATCTGGCGCAGGACGCTTGCCCGGCACTTCGCCGCATGCGACGCTGCCCACCTCACCCTTCGCGTCGCCCTCCCTGAGGCATCATGTGGACGCCCGAGGCCCTCGCCACGATCTGTGGAACGTTTCTGCTCGCCGGCTTCGTCAAGGGCGTGATCGGGCTCGGTCTGCCGGCCGTCTCCCTGGCGTTGCTGACCGCGGCGTTCGGCCTCGCCCCGGCCATGGCGCTGATGCTCGTGCCCTCCTTCGTCACCAACATCTGGCAAGGCCTGGTCGGCGGACACCTGCGCCCGCTGCTCGCCCGCCTCTGGAGCCTGCTCGCCCTGGCGGCCGCCACGACCTGGCTCGGCGCCAAGGTCCTGGCCGGCACCGACGCGACGGCACTGGCCGCCCTGCTCGGCCTGCTGCTCGCGCTCTACGCCCTCTCCAACCTCCTGCGCTGGAGCCTGCCGCCGCCGGGCCATCGTGAAGGCTGGGCGTCGCCGCTGGTCGGCGCTGTGGTCGGCGTGCTCAACGGCATGACCGGGTCCTTCGTCGTGCCGGGGGTGCTCTACCTCCAGGCGCTCGGGTTTTCGCGCGCCGAGCTCATTCAAGCGATGGGCATTCTCTTCACGGTCTCGACCGTGGCCCTGGCTGTCGCCCTCGCGGATCATCGACTGGTCTCCCCGGACCTCGGCAAGCTCTCCGCCATCGGCGTCCTGCCCGCGCTCGCCGGCATGGTGGCCGGACAGCGCCTCGGCCGCCGGCTTTCCGAAAAACACTTCCGCCTGGTCTTCTTCCTTTCGCTGCTCGTCCTCGGCCTGGTCATTCTGATAAGGCAGACGCTGAAGCTTTCCGCGTCCTGGTAGTCGACCCATGCCCCACCATTTCCGCTCGCATCCAATCGAGGTCATGTCATGAAGATCGGACTATTCCTGACCAGCCAGCAGAAGCTCTCCGCCGACCTCGTGCGCTCCGTCGACGAGCACATCGCCATGGTGCATCTGGCCCGTGACAAGGGCTGGGATCTCGTGGTCAGCGGCCAGCACTACCTCAACGAGGGTGACAACAAGGCGCTCCAACCCGTACCGCTCATTGCGCGTCTGGCGGCGGAAGCCGGCGAGATGACGCTCGGCCTGGGCATCCTTCTGCTCAACCTGCACAACCCCGTGTACACCGCCGAGACCGTGGCGACGCTCGACATCATCTGCCGCGGCAACTTCGTCTTCGGCGTCGGCCTCGGCTATCGCGACGTCGAGTTCGACGCCTTCGCGGTGCCGAAGGGCGAGCGGGTCAGGCGCTTCGAGGAGTATCTGGCGCTCGTGCAGCGGCTGTGGACGGAAGACAGCGTCAGCTGCGACGGGCCGACGTGCAGGCTCGACAAGGTCCGTCTCAACACGCGGCCCGTGCAGGTGCCGCGCCCGCCGATCTGGATCGCGGCCAACAACGATCCCGCCGTCAAGCGCGCCGCGCGGCTCGGGGATGCCTGGTTCATCAATCCACATTCCACGCTCGAGACCATCCGCGGCCACGTCAAGCTCTACCGCGAGACGCTCACCGCCTGCGGCAAGCCGGCGCCACGCCATCTCCCGATCGTCAAGGAGATCTTCTGCGCCCGCGACCGGGCGACGGCGATCGCCGAGGCCGGCCCCTATCTCCTCGGCAAGTACCGCGACTACGCGAAGTGGGGCCAGGACAAGGTGATGCCCGGCAACGAGGACTTCACGCGGGCCTTCGACGACCTCATCAAGGACCGCTTCATCCTCGGCTCGCCCGAGGACTGCTACGAACAGCTCCGCCCCTACTGGGAGGAGTTCGGCGTGGACTACTTCGTCTTCCGGACCCGCTGGGCAGGCATGCCGCTGGCAACGGCGCTTTCCTCGGTCCGCCTGATCTCCGACGAGGTGCTGCCAGCCATGCGCAAGGCCACGCCGGCACGCTGGACGCCCTGACCACCGTCACGACGGAATTAGGGGTTGTTTCCGCCCGCTGCTCAACTAAAGTTCGAGTGTGGATACTCACCCGGTACGAGGCGAGATCCAGGGCAGGAAACGATCGGAGGCAAGCGTGTCTCTCAAGGACCGCATAGGAATTGACCTCGGCCGCCGTGTGCCGGTCGAGGAGGGCATCGCGTTCGCCGCAAAGAACGGCGTGCGCTACATCGATGCCCAGATGGACATCGCGCCGAATGCGATGGAGAGCTTCGACGATGCGCGCTGCGCCGGCATCCGCGAAGCCTGCGCCAAGGCCGGTCTCCACCTTGGGTTGCATACGCTGTCGGCGGTCAACATCGCCGAGGTCTCACCTTTCCTGCGCGACGCCGCCGACCAGTACCTGCGCGCCTACATGGACCTCGCCAGGCGCCTCGGCGCAGAATGGATCGTCGTCCATGCCGGCTATCATTTCACCTCCGACAAGAAGCTGCGCATGCAGGCTGCGCTCGACCGCCTGAAACGGGCTGTGGACTACGCGGAGAAAACCGGCACGTTCCTCGTTCTCGAGAACCTCAACGGCGAGCCGGAGCTCGCCGAGGTGCATTACCTCGCCTCGAACCTCGAGGAATGCCACTACTTCTTCGACCAGATCACCTCGCCCCGGCTCGGCTGGTCCTTCACCATCAACCACGCCCACTACGATCCCGTCGGCATCGACGGCTTCATCGACGGCATGGACATGTCGCGCTGCGCCGAGGTGCGCATGGCCGACAATAACGGCCTCTACGAGATCCACATGAAGCCCGGCGAGGGCACGGTGGATTTCGGCCGCATGATCAGGCGCATCGAGGCGACGGGCTTCAAGGGCCACTACATGAACGGCTTCGGCACGATCGAGGACATGCTCGCCGGCCGCGACTATATCGTCGCCCGCGCTGAGGAGGCAGGCGTCAAGGTCGCGTGAGCGGCCACCGCATTCGACAAGAAGACTCGCGACGAAGAACGCTCGGCAGAATCGAGCACTCGAGGGAGGAAGCCATGACGATCCCACACAAGACCAGACCTGCCAGGGCTGCGCTGCTGCTGGCCGCCGCCGCGCTCGCACTCACTGGCGCGCGAGCCGAGGCCGCCGACAAGTATCCGTCGAAGACGATCGAGGTCATCACCCACGCCGGCGCCGGCGGCGGCACGGACGTGACGACGCGCATGGTGCTCCTGCAGGCCCGGCGTCAGCTCAAGACGGACATGGTTGTCGTCAACAAGCGCGGCGGCGGCGGCGCCACGGCCATGAACTACTTCATCACCCGCCCGGCCGATGGCTACACGCTCCTCGCCTTCACGGTCGGCCACGCCGCCACCGTGGTCAGCAAGAAGACCAAGATGAAGCTCGACGACATCATCCCGGTCGCGCGCGGCACCGACGATCCCCAGATCCTCATGGTGGCCTGCAAGAAGTCGCCCTACAAGACCGCCAAGGACTTCGTCGCCGCACAGAAGACGAAGCAGCTCAGCTACGGCATCACGGGCGTCGGCACCATCGACCATGTCTCCGCGTTCATGTTCACCAAGCGCGGTGGCATGAAGGCGCCGAAGGTCATCGCCTTCAAGGGCGGCGGCGAGATCGCCACGAACCTGGTGGCCGGCAACATCGACGTCGGCGTGCTCAACTACTCCGAGGCCGCTGCTCAAATCGAGGCCGGCGAGATCTGCCCGCTCGTCGTGCAGGCGACCGAACGCATGGCGCTGCTGCCCAAGGTCATGACGACCAAGGAGCTCGGCATCGATGCCCACTATTCGACGGTGCGCGGCTTCGCCGTGCTCAAGGGAACGCCGCCCGACCGCGTCGCCGCGCTCGAGAAGGGGCTCGTCGCCGCCATGAAGAACCCGGTCTATCAGGCCTATCTCAAGAGCGTCGGCCTCACACCGCAGAGCGTCGGCGACGCCAAGGCCTGGGCCGCGCAGATCAAGAGCATGTCCGCCGACATGGAAGCGGCGCTGGTCGAGCTCGGCTTCATCAAGAAAAAGTAGCCGGAGCCCTCAGCCATGTCGGAGGGTCCGTCGACGCCCACAGGCTCCGCCTCCCGGCGCGGTGACGCCGCGGAGCGGAGCCCACTCGCCGCCCTGCTGGTGCCGGGACTCATTCTGGTGTTCTGCGCCTTTGTGGCCTACCTGACCACGACGTTCGACCGGGTGCCGTCGTCACTCGCGCAGGGCATGCAGCCGGCCGACTATCCCCTCTTCCTCCTGGCACTGCTCTCCCTGCTCGCGATCGTTCTCGCCTGGCAGGAGTGGGGCAAGCCGCGCTCCCGACGAGAGCCGTTGCCGGCGGTTTTCTGGATCACGCTCGGCCTCATCGCCGTCTTCGTCGTGCTTGCCGCCTTCGTCGATCTGTTCGTGGCCTTCTTCGTGTTCTCGTTTTCGCTGTCCTATGCCTGGGGCGAGCGGCGCCTCGGCCTGTCGCTGATCATTGCGGTGCTGACACCGGCCGCGCTCTTCTTCCTGTTCGGCCACCTTCTCGAGGTCCGCTTTCCCCGCGGCCTCCTGACCAATCTCATCTACGGGTAACGGGGGCATCATGTTCGACGGCGCGCTCGCGGGCCTCGGCGCCCTGCTCGACATCAAGCTGCTGGCCATGATCTTCGCGGCGACCGTCGCGGGCGTGCTGATCGGCGCGCTGCCGGGGCTCGGCGCCACCAGCGGCGCGGCACTTCTTCTGCCCTTCACCGTGACGATGCCGCCTGTCCAGGCCATCGCCATCCTGGCCACGCTCTATTGCGCCGCCACCTACGCCGGCTCCATCACGGCCATCCTGATCAATACGCCCGGCACGTCTGCGGCGGCCGCCACCTGTATCGACGGATACCCTCTGGCACAGCGCGGCGAGGCCGGCCGTGCGCTCGGCATGGCGACCGTCGCGAGCACCATCGGCGGCATCTTCAGCGTGATCGTGCTCGCCTTTTCGGCACCACTGCTCGCCAAGCTCGCCTACCAGTTCGGCCCGCCCGAATACTTCGCACTCTCGCTGTTCGGTCTGTCGATGCTCGCCTCGATAAGCGCGGGCGGCGCCGTCAAGAACCTCATCGGAGGCGTCTTCGGCGTGCTGCTCGCCACCATCGGCATCGACAAGATGTCGAGCGTCGAGCGTTTCACCTTCGGCAGTCCCGAACTCGCCGAGGGCATCCATTTCATTCCCGTCCTCATCGGTCTCTTCGCCCTGAGCGAACTGCTCGTCCAGTCGACGATGCTCAATCAGACCGTCGAGCGCATCGCCATGAAGGCGGTCCAGCTCCCCTCCTGGGAGGACTACAGGAGGACCTGGCGGACCATCCTGCGCTCCTGCGGCATCGGCACCTTCATCGGCGTGCTGCCGGCCGAAGGCGCCACCGTCGCCTCCATGATCGGCTACAACGAGGCGCGACGCTGGTCGAAGAACAAGGACGAGTTCGGCAAGGGCGCGATCGAAGGCATCGCCGGTGCCGAAGCGGCCAACAACGCGGCAACCGGCGGAGCCATGGTGCCGACCCTCGCCCTCGGCATCCCCGGCAGCGCCACGACCGCCATCATTCTCGCCGCCATGCTCGTGCACGGCATCCGGCCCGGCCCCGCGCTGTTCACCCAGCAGGCCGCCTTCGTCTGGGCCATCTTCGGCGCCATGCTCATCGCCAACGTGATGTTTTTCGGCCTCGGCCTCGTCGGCGCAAAACTCTTCGCCCGCGTCACGCTCATCCCGAACACCTACCTCTGGCCGGGCGTGTTCCTCGTCTGCGTCGTCGGAGCCTACGCCCTCGATCAGTCGATGGAGGACGTCTGGATCATGCTCGTCTTCGGGCTGATCGGCTATGCCATGCGCCGGCTCGGGTTCTCGGTCGTCCCCGTCGCCATCGGCCTCATCCTCGGCGAGCTCGTCGAGACGACCCTGCGCCAGTCGCTGGTGATGTTCGACAATCAGTGGTGGAAGATGTTCACGCGACCGATCACGCTGGTGTTCTTCGTCCTCACGGCGCTCGGCCTTGCCTCACCGCTCATCTTCGGATGGCTGGAAGGCCGCTGGCGCGGCGAGGAACCCGGCAAGCGGCGCGCGGAAGGGCCGCTTTCCGAATAGCCGAGGACAGTCCGCCCCCTCCTGCAGGAGCACGCCCCTATGCCGACCCCGACCAAGCCACGCATCGCAGTCCTGCCCGGAGATCCGAGCGGCATTGGCCCGGAGCTGGTCGCACGCCTGCTGGCCGAGCCGGGCAACACAGGCGCAACCCACATCCTCGTCGTCGGCGATGCGCATGTGGTCGAGATGGGCCAGCGCCAGGCCGGCACGGCGACAAGGCTCGCGCACCTCAGCCAACCCGCCGCCGACTGGTGGCGCACCGCCAGCCCCGCCCTCTGCCCGATCGAGACGCTCGCTGCCGACGAAGTGCAGATCGCCGAGGCCACACTCGCCAGCGGCCGCTCCGCCCTCCGCCAGCTCGATGCCGCGCTCGACCTCGCGGCCCGCGGGATCGTGGACGGCATCCTGTTCGCGCCCTTCAACAAGGCTGCCATGCACCAGGCGGGCATGGGCGTGGAGGACGAGCACCGCTACATGGCCAAGCGGATGGGCTTCACCGGCTACATCAGCGAGATCAACGTGCTCGAAGGGCTGATGACGACGCGCGTGACCAGCCATATTCCGCTGAAGGAGGTCGCGGGCCGCATCACACGGCAAGGCATCCTCGATGCCATTTCCCTCGCCGACGAGACCTTGAAGCGGGCCGGCCACGCCAAGCCCCGCATCGCTGTCTGCGCGCTCAACCCGCATGCCGGTGACGGCGGCAACTTCGGACGCGAGGAAATCGACCTCATCGCGCCCACCGTGCGCGAGGCGGCCGCCCAGGGCATCGCGGCCGACGGCCCCTGGCCCTCGGACACGATCTTCCTGCGGGCACGCTCGGGAAAGGCGGATGCCGTCGTGATCATGTACCACGACCAGGGTCAGATCGCGATGAAGCTCATGGGCTTCGAGCGCGGCGTCACGGTCTCGGGCGGCCTGCCCGTGCCGGCGGCCACGCCCGCCCACGGCACCGCCTTCGACATCGCCGGCAAGGGTCAGGCGAACCCGCGCGGCATCCAGGCTGCGTTCGATCTGGTCTGCCGCATGGCGGCCGCCGCCGGCACGAGCGCCGCCGGCGCCGCAGCCTGATGGCCTATCGGATGAACCGCTTCACGTAGTCGGCGCCGAGCCCGATCGACTCGTAGTGCCGCGCACACGCTTCGATGCGTGTGAAGACGTCGGCATAGCCGGTGGTCTTGCCTTCGACGTCGCAGTAGATCAGCGCGCCCGTGTTGTGGAACAGTGTGATTGATTCCGGATGCCCCGGCTCCGCCACCAGCGTGTGCACGTCGCCCGGCGGCTCGAACACGTATGAGCCGGCTACTGCCACCCAGTCATGCTCTAGGTAGCGCCAGCTCCCCTTGATGACGAAGCCGTGCACGGGCGCCGGATGGCGATGGCAGGAGACGACGCCGGCGCCGACGAACTTGGACAGGTGGACCCAGTAGCCCTGGGATGCGTTGAGGCAGAGCGGTCGCGACCAGCGATTGGGGCCCATCGGCACCCACATCCTCGGATCGTCGTCGGCGAAGGCGTCCGCGACGAAGATCTCCTTGAGCGCAAACGGACTGATCTCGCCCTTGAAGGGCACGAGATCCTGATCACTGCCGGTGTCGTCACGCATGGGTGCTCCCTCCTGCTGTCGCCTCATCTCTCCTGGTTAGCACGCTCACCCGCGCCCAGCCCAGCCGCAGCAGGCGACGCGAGCCTCAGAACAGGTGGAAGGCATGGGGCGCGAAGGCGCCGATGGCCGAGAAGACCAGTCCAACGCCGCCGAGCCCGAGCGCAATCCACAGCAGTTGGACCATCGTCGTGATGACGTAGGCCGAGGCCAGCACGATGGCGATCTGGAAGCTCGCCGAGGCGATCTCGTAGTGGTGATAGCGCGCGAGCGCGGTCTTGTGCTTCTTGTCGGACTCCTTTGCCCGCCTGGCCAGCTCCTTGCGACCCTCCTGCGTCTCGGGCTCGCTGTCATAGCGCTTGGCCGCATCCTTCCAGCGCTCGATGCGCTTGGTGATGATCTTCTTGATCTCGGGGTCCTTGGCGAGCGCCTCGTCGAGCTCGAGCGTCTCCGCAGCCGTGCGCAGCGTCGTCATGCGGATCGTCTTCGCCTGGAAGAAGGCCCAGAGATTGGAGGCCTCGACGTTGTACTTGATGGCGTCCGTCTGCGCGCTCTTGCCGGCCGTCTCGGCGATCGCCAGCAGCAGCGCCAGGATCGAGATGAGGATCGCGATCTTCTTGTTGTCCGTCTCGGCGTGGCCGTGACCATGCCCATGCCCACCCGACATCGACGCGCTCCTGTGCTGTCAGTGCTTGATCTGCCGGTCCTCTGCGCTCGTCGGCAGCCCCGGAAATTCCGAACGAGACGTTGCCGGGCTCAATGTCCGGCGCTCTCGTACCCCTCGATCGGCTCGGCGGGAACCGGTACGAGACCGGCCGCCTTGACGCCCATGATCGCACACGCCTCGTCCTTGTCCGAAGCGTCTCCCGAGCCGCCGACGGCGCCGACGATCCGGCCGGCCCCGTCCTTGACGAGAATGCCGCCCGGCACGGGGATCAGGCGTCCGCCCGACGTCGCCGCGAGCGCATTGAGAAACGCCGGCCGCTCCTTCAGCCGGTCGCGCGTGCCGCGGCTCGGCAGGCCCAGCGCCAGCGACGTCCAGGCCTTGCCCTGGGCGATCTCGCAGCGCAGGAAGGCGAGGCCGTCCTCGCGCTTGAAGGCGACGAGGTGCCCCCCCGCATCGAGCACGGCGAAGGCCATCGGTGCCAGCTTCATCTCGCGCGCGGCGGCGAGCGCCGCGTCGATGATGCGCGAGGCCGCCTCCAGCGAGATGGAGGCCGGCAGGTGCTGGAGCGGAATAGCGCTCATGTTCGCCCCTCGCGACCGCGTTCAGACGACCTTGACGTCGAGATCGGCGACACCGGCCACGTGGCCGACGAGGCGATCGCCCTTCTTCACCGCGCCGACGCCCGCGGGCGTTCCGGTCATGATGAGATCGCCCGGCGCCAGTCGGAAGAGCGTCGAGAGATAGGCGATGGTATCGGGAACGTTCCAGATCATCTGCGCGAGGTCGCCGTCCTGCTTGACGACGCCGTTCACCTCGAGCCGGATGGCGCCAGACGCGGGGTGTCCGCACTTGGCGGCCGGCACGATCGCGGTCATGGGTGCGGAATGCTCGAAAGCCTTGCCGACCTCCCAGGGGCGACCGAGCTTCTTGGCTTCGCCCTGCAGGTCACGGCGCGTGAAGTCGATGCCGACGGCATAGCCGTAGACGCAGTCGAGCGCCTTGGCGGCGGCAATGTCGACCCCGCCCGACTTCAGCGCCACGACGAGCTCCAGCTCGAAGTGCACGTCCTTGGAGGCCGGCGGATAGGGAAACTCGCCCGTCGTCAGGACATTGTCCGGGTTCTTCTGGAAGAAGAACGGTGGCTCCTTGTTGGGATCGTGCCCCATCTCGCGAGCGTGCTCGGCGTAGTTGCGGCCGACGCAGTAGATGCGATGGATGGGGAAGAGATCACTGCTGCCGACGACCGGCAGAGCCGCCTGTTTCGGCGGGGCGATAACGAAGGACATGGAAAGGCTCCTCTCGGAAAGACGCCCTCATCTAGCTTGCGGCGGCGACAAGCTCAATCGGATTCGTGCCGAGCCTGCCGCCGTCACGGCGATCGTCAGCGCCCCTTCCAGTCGGGCTTGCGCTTTTCGGCGAAGGCCTTGGGCCCCTCGATGGTATCCTCGCTCTTCGTCATGGCGACAAAGGCCGGGTACGTGAGATTGCGCGTCGCCTGCTCGAGGGACGGCACGTCGAGGGAGGCCATGACCACCTGCTTGGTGGCACGGATGCTCATGGGCGAGCATTCCAGAATGAGACCGGCCCAGCGTCTCGCCTCCGTCATGAGCTGATCGTGGGGCACGACGGCGGTCACGAAGCCGAGCTCGTAGCCCTCGGCCGCCGTCACGTGCCGTCCGGTCAGCATCATGCCCATGGCCTTCTTCAGAGGAATCTGGCGCGAAAGCCGCTGCATGCCGCCAGCGCCGGCCGCCAGTCCGACCCGTGGCTCCGGCAGTGCGAAGCGGGCCTTCTCCGAGGCGATAATGAGGTCGCTCGCCAGCGCGATCTCGAAGCCGCCGCCCATCGCCACGCCGTTGACGGCGGCGATCACCGGCTTCTCGAGATCGTAACGGTTGGTCAGCCCGCCGAATCCCTTGGGCGGATGCACCGGCCGCTTGCCCGTCTTCGCCCGCAGCTCGGCGTGATACTTGAGATCGTTACCGGCGGAAAAGGCCTTGTCGCCGGCGCCGGTGACGATGGCCACCCACAGGTCGGGGTTCTCGGAGAAGGCATCGAAAACGTCCGACAACTCCTGATTGGCCATCGGATGCAGCGAGTTCATGACATCCGGCCGGTTGATCGTGACGATCATCAGCCGCCCGTCCGTCTCCACTGTGCTGTACTCACCCATGCGCGGCGCTCCTTTTCCTGTCTGGTCCCTCGGGGGCTCGAATGGCGCATGCTGCCCCGCCGGGCGGGCCGCGGCAACCCCGCCGCCACAAAGTTGCCGATACGATCTGGCTGGGTCTCGGCAACGGGCCACCTGAAACGGGCGGCCGTCCCTCTGCGTGCGGGGCTCGGGGCACTGGAGGAGTGATGCGCACGCTCGTGGTCCTGCTCGCGCTCGGGCTGTCGCTGGCCGCCGGTCCTGCCGACGCCGGCAAGCGACGCCCCGCTGCGCCCAAGGATGGTTTCGCGCGGCAGAGCGACATCCTCGCCTGGATCCAGGGCTATCGCGCCAAGCGGGACGCGAGGGCGCTGCCTCGCGCCGTGCGGGCCATGAGCCGCCACGGTCTCTTCCGCGATCCCGACGCCGCGGGGCTCTACATCGGTTTCCTTGCCGGCGTCATCGCCGACAACCAGACCGAGGCCGAGACGCTCATCGCCGGACTGTTTCCGATGCCGCCAATGGAGCAGGTCATCCTGATCCGCGCCATCGCCTACTCCGGCCTGCCGGAGTGGAAGCTCCTGCTCGGCAGGTTCGCCGAGCGCATGCCGGCCCGCATCGTGCTCATCAAGCGGTACGTGGACGGCAAGCTCAAGGTTCTGCGCGAATTGCCGCTCGACGCCAGCCCGGCGGTCATCGACGCGCACTGGGGCTACTACTACGCGACGGGCTCGTATCAGCCGCTGCAGCGCATCATCCAGGCGCTCTCGTGGTCCAATGAGAAGAGCGACGTGGAGAAGCTGACCATCGCCAGCATGGCCAAGTGGACGCTCGCAACCAACGCCCAGCGCGAGAAGGACGTGCTCGATCTCCTGAAGCTCGAGCTCGCGCACCAGCCGAAGCCGATCGCACAGCAGTTGCGGCAGATCATCGAGGCGGCGGAGACGTTCGAGACGGGCCGCATCCGCAAGGAGGCGCTCGCCGCCATCGAGGATCTGAAGCGGCGCGGCCCCACCAAGTCGAAGTGGAACTGGGCGCGGATCGGCCAGACCGCACTCGCGCTTCTCTGCGTCGGCGCCGGCGTCACCGGCCACCAGGAAGTGGCCGTGCCGTGCGTGCTGACGGGCGCCGTGTCGGAGGCCGCCCTCAAGTTCTGGGGCGACCCCTGAAGACGACGGCGAGCCTTGTCAGTGGATCTCGGGCTCCGGCGTCGGCGGCCCGACCTCCAGGAAATCGAGGTCGCAGCCGTCGTCGGCCTGGCCGATGTGCGTCGAGAACATGCGCCCGTAGCCGCGCTCGAAGCGGGGCGGCGGCGGCGTCCATTCGGCCCGGCGGCGCGCCAGCTCCTCGTCCGAGACATGAAGATGAATGAGGCGCTTGGCCACGTCGACCTCGATCTCGTCGCCGGTCCTGACGAGCGCCAGGGGGCCGCCGACGTAGCTCTCCGGCGCCACGTGCAGGATGCAGGCGCCGTAGCTCGTGCCGGACATGCGGCCGTCGGAGATGCGCAGCATGTCACGCACCCCCTGCTTCAGGAGCTTCTTCGGGATCGGCAGCATGCCCCACTCCGGCATACCCGGACCGCCCTTGGGACCCGAGTTCTTGAGAACCAGCACGTGATCGGGCGTGACGTCGAGGTCGTCGCGCTCCACCTCGCGCGCCATCTCGTTGTAGTCCTCGAAGACGAGCGCCTTGCCGCGGTGCTTGCGCAGACGCGCCTCGGCCGCCGCCGGCTTCATGACACAACCTCTCGGCGCCAGGTTGCCGCGCAGCACGGCCGTCGCGCCTTCCGCATAGATCGGGTCGCTCAACGGACGGATGACGTCGGCGTTGTGGATGGCGGCGCCGGCGATGTTCTCGCCGAGCGTCCTGCCGTTCGCCGTGAGACAGCCGAGGTCCAGGCGGCTCGCAAGCGAAGCCATGAGGGCGCGCAGCCCCCCGGCGTAATAGAAGTCCTCCATCAGGAAGGCGCCGGAGGGACGGATATTGGCGATGACCGGCACCTCCCGCGAGAGCTGGTCGAAGCGCTCGAGTGAGAGCGCGATGCCGGCACGCCGCGCCATGGCGATCAGGTGGATGATGCAGTTGGTCGAGCCGCCGAGCGCCATGTGCACCTTGATGGCATTGTCGACGGCGCCGGCGGTCAGGATGCGATCCGGCGTCAGATCCTCCCAGACCATGTCGACGATGCGCCGGCCGGCCGCCTTGGCCATGCGCGGATGGTTGGCATCGGCCGCCGGTATCGACGAGGCGCCCGGCAGCGACAGGCCCAGCGCATCGGTGACCGACATCATCGTCGCCGCCGTGCCCATGGTCATGCAGGTGCCGAAGGAACGGGCGATACCGTTCTCGATGTCGTCCATCTCCTCCTGGCTGATGGTGCCAGCGCGCTTCTCCATCCAGTATTTCCAAACGTCCGAGCCCGAGCCCAGCGGCTTGCCCTGCCAGTTGCCCCGGAGCATCGGCCCGGCCGGCACATAGATCGACGGAATGCCCATGGAAATGGCGCCCATGACGAGGCCCGGCGTGGTCTTGTCGCAGCCGCCGAGCAGCACCGCGCCGTCGATCGGATAGCTGCGCAGCAGCTCTTCCGTCTCCATGGCGAGAAGGTTGCGATAGAGCATCGTCGAGGGCTTCATGAACGGCTCGGCGAGCGAGATCGCCGGCATTTCCAGCGGAAAGCCGCCCGCCTGCAGCACGCCGCGCTTCACCTGCTCGGCCCGCTCGCGCAAGTGCGCGTGGCAGGAGTTGATGTCGCTCCAGGTGTTGACGATGCCGATCACCGGCCGGCCGTCCCAGTCGGCCGGGTCGTAGCCCATCTGTCGCAACCGCGAGCGGTGGCCGAACCCCCTGAGGTCGTCGACGCCGAACCAGCGGTGGCTTCTGAGCTCTTCGGGCTTCTTGCGCTTCGCATCCGCCATTGCCGTTCTCCCTCGACTGGACCCGCCGCCCGTCCGCAGCGCCGCCTGTGCTCACGCGTCCTCGTCTCGCCGCCGCGAGACGCCATCACGTGCCCATCCTGATTAGCAAAGAACGCTGCACGATCCTACGGGGTCGTCGGCCAGGTCCCGTCGCGACGCAGCGTGATCAAGTGAGAGAAGCGACTGGCCGGATAGAGATTTGCCGAGATTTCGACGAGACGCCGGCCCGTGGCGTAATACCGGCGGATGATCCTGAGCGCCGCCGAGTCATCCTCCGAGCCCAGAAGCCCCGCCTCGTCCTTGGTAAGCTTGGTCGCCGTGATGATCTGCTCGACCTCGACGATGACCTCGCCGAACTGCTGCTCGATGCGCATCCACAGCGCGTCCTCGACCGCGCCGAGGTCGCGCACCAGCTCGCCATAGGCTGGATCGATATAGATCTCCGTCAGACAGTGCGGCTCGTTCGCGCCGGGGATTTCGCGCACCCCCGAGACGCGCAGCCACGTCCGTCCCGAGCGGCAGCCGATGCGCTCGGCAATGCGCGTGTCGACACGCGCCTCTTCGACCTTTCGCACCTTGAGCGGTGCGCCCTGGGCATAGTGCAGGAGATCGGAAATGGACTGGGTCGAGTGGCTGTAGCCGACGTTCGGCGCCTTCGCTTCGACCCGCGTGCCGACCCCCTTGCGCGCCGAGATCAGTCCCTGGTTGCGCAGGTGCTGGTAGGCCTGGCGCACCGTATGGCGCGAGACACGGAAGACCTGGCAGAGTTTCTCTTCCGTCGGCAGCAGTGAGCCGACAGGATACGTGCCCGACGAAATGCGGTCGGCGATGGCGTGAGCGACCTGAACATAGAGAGGCTGCCGGATACTGGAGCTCGAGGCTGCGCGCGTATCCGAGCGGCGACTAGGTATGTAGTCCGTGCTCATGCGCGCGAGGATAACCAGCCCTCGAGACCGGAGCAAGCCGAAGAGCGGGGCGGGCTCGCAGGCCGAATTCGCCTGCGCCCGACCGCCGTCAGCCGCGCCAGCCGGCCGTGCCCTCGATGCTCCACATCGCCCGTACGGCCGCGAGCAGGCGCTCGTCGCGCCTGAGGACCTGCTCGGACTGCCACGTCGATTCCTCGATGACGGTGCTGGTGAGCGCGTTGATGCTCGCTGCGCCGAGGTAGACCTCGCGCTTCTTCTCGAACTCGAGATTGCGGGCCTTGTCGTTGTCACGTTTTGCGATCAGCGTCAGGTTGCCGAGACAGCCGGTGCAATAGTCCCGCATGTCCGCGCGGGGATACCATTGACGCCACAGGCTCGTGCGGCTCGGTCTCATCGGCAGCACGTGCTCGACCGTCAGTCCGGTGGGCACCAGCCGCTCGCTGCCGCCGGCCAGCTCGTCGTTGAGCCGCATCAGCAGCAGCTTGCACGCTTGCGGGCTGCGGCCGTGCAGGTCGTGGGAAATGTTGAAGAGCACGTTCTTCTGCTCGTCCCGCGTCAGGGCGAGTGCGCTTTCCGGCGTGGACCATGCGTCGCCATCCTTGATGTCGGCGATCACGGCCCGGTAGCGCTGCAAGCGTCGCGGGCCGCCGAGCCCGAGGATCAGCATCGCGAACGCGAGCCGCTCCATCCCCCGCAGGAAGGCGAGCAGGCGCACGGGATCTTCGGCGTGCAGCTTGTGAAAGAGCATGCTCGGCGGGCACCAGTCGCTGGCGCCGAGCCAGCCGAGGTAGGACAGATGCCGATTGACCTCGCCCGCCTCCGCGAACCCCATGTGATTGGTCCGCAGCAGCCAGCGGCGCGCCTCGCCCAGCGGCAGCATGGTCTCCTCGAGAAACAGCCGACCGCCGCCCGCCGCCATCGCCGCCGCCTTGATCTCCGTGACGATCTTCTCCCGCCCGCCGCCTTCGATCGCCCGGATATGGCTGAACAAGGGCTCGAACTCCTGACCGAGCGCATGCTCGAGCGAATGCCACTGCTGCAGGGCCTGGGAGCGCTCGCTCACCGGGAGATCGCCGAGCAGAAAGGCCTTGATGACGTCCTTGGAGGCGAGCGGCTTGCCACGATCGTTGAGCACCGTGAACATCTGCAAGGCGCGGTCGATATCGGCGGTCACGACGATGATGAACGTGCAGGCCTCCAGCAGATACCGTGCGAAGGCGATCCTTTGGTCCGGCGCGAGATCGCCAATCTCCTGGCGGAACAGATCGAGGACCGCGGCGAAACGCTCCTCGCCATCGGTGTCCACGCCGTCGTCGCCCGCCTCCCGCTCGCCCGGACGCCGGAATACGGCCTCCCGGAGGTAACCGCCTTCCGGATCGGGCAGCCCCAGGCGCGGAGGCGCCGGCGCGACGTCGGAGTGCACGAAAAGACATCGCTCGAGCTCATCGACGACGTCTGCATCCTCGATCGCATCGCGCAGCACGGCGACGAGCACGCTCAGCGTGACGAGCCGCTGCAGCCCATCGATGATCTCGTGCTCCGACTGGCTGGCCGGGTCGGCGCCGCCGGGCAGTTGCGCGGGCGCGCCGACCTCCGAAAGCAACAGGATGGTCCCGAGAAAGACCTCCGCCGGGCTCGCCGGCTCGGGCTCACTGACAAAATCATGCAGGAGGTCGACGATGAGCTGGCCGGCCTCCTTCGGCGTCCAGGCATAGCGCCGCTGGAAGGCGGGAGTCTTCAGAACCTGCTTGCCGGACAGCAGTTCTCGCAAACACATCGGCTCGCTTCGGAACTTGGAACGCATGAGCGGGGCTTCCCCAATGCAGTGTTCTTATGGCGGATCGAAAGTTCCGGCAGCGTCGCAACACCAACACCGATCCAATATTTTCGCATACCATAGCGTGCCGCGGCACGCATGTCCCGACTTCTAGGTGACGAATATGGCCTGAAGTATCGAACGATCCGCAGGACTGGAGCGCTATTGGCTCGCCCAGACGATCCTCGCCATCCAATCGAGGCTGTCGCTCTCGAGGCGCAGGCGTCGCTGCCCCGGCACCATGGGTCCGAGCTCGAGTGCCTTGCGGCTCGCACCGAGCAGGATGCGCGGCACCGGCGTGCCGCTCTTCGACTTGACGACGACGCGGTCGCCAGGGCGCGCGGCCGCCCTCGGCGAGACCAGCAGAATGTCCCCGGCGCGATAGACCGGCTCGAGGCTGTTGTCGGCGATCTCGAGCGCGAAGGCCTCGTCGTCGACGATGGCCGGCGCGATGGCTCCGCCCTTGTCCGCCACCGCCGGCGTCCCGGACGGCCCGAAGAACTCGATCGAGCTCTCCCGCGCCACACCGACGATCGGATAGGCGCGACCGACCGTCTTCTCGTCCCAGCGCGGCGCGTAGCCGGCCGCGGCCATGAGCGCCGCGAAGTCATCGAGGCGCACGTGCATGGCCTGCAGGATCTTGGCGATGCTCTCCGTGCTCGGCCAGCGCTGACGACCGGCATCCGTCTGGCGCTTCGACTTGTTGAAGGTGGTGGGATCGAGGCCCGCCCTGCGCGCCAGGCCCGAAGGCGTCAGCCCGTTGTGCGCCGCCAAGGCGTCGATAGCGTTCCAGATCTGGGAATGCGTCATCGGGAAAGCGTTCTTCATGACCATTGCGAAACCACGTCGTCGACTGTAGCCAGGAGTGGCTGGATGAGCGGGACGGCGGCACGGCTCGACGTCTCGGATGACGCTCCGGCGGCAGTGCCGGGTGCCACATCCTCGCTCGAGGCCAGCCTTTGGGTAAGCACTCTAGGGTGCCATCGGTCGAGAGGGAAGCGCTCTGCACTTCCATCGGAAACGTGAATCGCGCCCTATGCTTAGGATCGAGGGTGCGAGTCATGATGCAGATCATGGCTGCGATGGAGTGCGGATGACTGTCCATCGAGGCCGCGCGCACACTAGTACAGATCAGTGCACGCAGCAAATGCGGGACTTGCGAGCGCTCGAGCCGGCCCGGCAAAGGCAGGCCAGAGGGATTGAGGGACGATGACCGGGACGGGGGGTGAGCGGCTCTTCAAGATTCTCCGCACGGGCGAGTGGGAGACATTCCGCACGCTCGGGCGCTTCGAGGGCTCCCGCGACGACCTGCGCGACGGCTACATCCACTTGTGCACAGGCCGGCAGTTGCCGGCTACGCTCGCGCGCCACTTCAAGGACGACGGCACGCTGGTTCTGGCGCAATTGCGCGCAGACGGCATGGCGACACGGCTCAGGTGGGAGCCGGCGCGCGGCGATGAGCTCTTCCCCCACCTCTACGCACCGCTGATGCTCGGCGACGTCATCGGCACAATCTTCATCGAGCGTGGCGGCGACGGCCGCTACGCCCTGCCTGACGAGGTCGGATGATGCTCGACGCACTGATCACGCTCGCCCGTCCCTGCCTCTTCGCCCTGCAGCCGGAAACGGCGCACGAGGTAACCCTGAAGGCTCTCGAGCGCGGTCTCTTTCCCCGGCGCGCGCCGGATCGTGATCCGCGCCTCGCGGTCGACGCCATGGGGCTGCACTTCCCCAATCCGCTCGGCATCGCCGCTGGTTTCGACAAGGACGCCCGCGTGCCGGACGCCATCCTCGGCATGGGCTTCGGCTTCGCCGAGATCGGCACGGTCACGCCCAAGGCGCAGCAGGGCAACCCGCAGCCGCGCATCTTCCGGCTCATCGAGGACCGCGCGATCATCAACCGCCTCGGCTTCAACAACGGCGGACATGCCCCGGCCTTCGCCCGTCTCAGCGCCCGCCGTCAGGCCGGTATCGTCGGCGTCAACGTCGGCGCCAACAAGGACAGCGCCGACCGCATTGCGGACTATGTCGAGGGGCTGGAGCGGTTCTGGGGCGTCGCCAGCTATTTCGTGGTCAACATCTCCTCGCCGAACACGCCGGGCCTGCGCGACCTGCAGGCGCCCGCCGCACTCGATGCGCTGCTCGAGAAGGTCATGGCGGCCCGTGCCGCGCTGATCGCCGCCGGCGGACCACACCGGCCCATCGTCCTCAAGATCGCGCCGGATATCGCGGAAGCCGACCTGCCCGCCATCATCGAGCGCACCATGGCACATCGCGTCGACGCCATTGCCGTCTCCAACACCACACTCAGCCGGACGGGTGTGCGGGACTCGGCCGTGGCGAAGCAGGCGGGCGGCCTTTCCGGCCCGCCGCTGTTCGCACGCTCCACCGCCGTGCTGGGCCGCGTCTATCACCTCACGGGCGGTCGTGTGCCGCTGATCGGCATCGGCGGCATCGGCTCCGGCGAGACGGCGCTCGCCAAGCTGGAAGCCGGCGCCAGCCTGCTGCAACTCTATACCGCACTCGTTTATCACGGCCCCGCGCTCGTCGGGCAGATCTGTGCCGAGCTTTCGCGCTGCCTCGACCGCGACGGGCTGACCTCCATCTCTCAGGTCGTCGGACGCGCGGCCGATCACTGGGCGGAGATGCCGTTCGAGACCACGAGCTGACGGAGCCTCCTCATGACCATTACGATCTACCACAACCCGCGCTGCTCGAAGTCACGCCAGACACTGGCGCTGCTGGAGGAGCGCGGTGTCGCGCCGCAGATCGTCCTCTACATGCAGGACACGCCGACGGTGAGCGAGCTGAAGGCGCTTCTCGCCAAGCTCGGCCTCACGGCGCAGCAGCTCCTGCGGCGCAAGGAAGCCAAGGCGCGGGAACTCGGCCTGACCGCCACCGACGTCAGCGAGGACGCCGTGCTGGCGGCGATGGCGCGCCATCCCGAGCTCATCGAGCGCCCGATCGTCGTTCGTGGAAACAAAGCCCGTCTCGGGCGGCCACCCGAGACGGTGCTGGACATCCTGTGATGTCGGCTGGGCGGCGCGCCGCCCGCTAGGCCTGCTCGCTCGCCGGCACGCCGAACAGCCAGCTCCAGAAACCCCGTCGCCGCGGGGCCTGCTCCGTCGCCGCCTGCTGCAGGCGCTGATTGAGCTGCTCCAGCATCTCGACGGGACGCACGCCCATGTGCTCGACCGTCTCGAGCCGATTGGAGATGATGCCGAGGTCGCCGGCGCTGTCCAGACGGAACTGATCGACCGCCTGCACGAGGGCCTGCTGACTTGACGCGAGCTCGGCGATGCTCTCCCGCAGCGCGGCCACCTGCGCCTCGCTCTGCCGCAGCGCGCGTTGGCCCTCTTCGCGCTGCGTACCGAGAGACGTCTCGATGGCCTTGATCCACTCGCTGAGGGCCGTCCAGCCGCGGGCCGTCTCCGCCAGACGTCCGTCGAGAGCCTTCTCCAATCCCTGAATGCGCTCTGTCACCGCGCCCGAGACGTTGGCAACGAGCGCGTGCTGCTGACCGTCGGCGGCTTTCTGGATCGCCTGCAGCCGCTCGCTCACCAGGGTCTGGAGCTGGCCGCTGCTGCCGGACTGGGCATTGACGGTGCGCTCGACCCCCTGCAGCCGCTCGCCGAAAGCCGACCACGTCTTGCGGCTTTCCACGAGCACGCCATCGAGGTGGCGCTCGAGGGGACCGATCCGCTCCGCCACCAGAGCCGGAAGGCGCTGCATCTCCTCGTTGCGCTGCGCGAGGCCGCGCTCGAAGCCGGTCAGCCTCTCCATCAGATGCGTGGAGCGCGTGCTCATCTCCTCGGACCGCTCCGCCAGGCGCGTCTCGAGTTGCTCGAGGCGCTGCTCGAGCTCCTGCGTCAACCCGACCTCTCCGCCGGACCTGCTGGCGACCATCTTCTCGATCGAGGCGAGACGCTCGGGCACACCGCCCCAGCTCCGGCTGGCCTCGGCGATCCGTGCCTCCATCGCCGCCTCGACTTGCTCGAGGCGCCCGAGCAGCACCGTCGGCGTCTCGCCGGCGCGCCGCTGCAATGCCACCTCGAGATCGTGCAGCCGCTCCGACAGCCCCCGCCACGTCGAGGCCGTCTCCCCGAGCTTGCTCTCGATGCTGCGCTCGAACGACACCAGCCGCTCGGTGAGGCCCCCCGGCAGGCGCGCGCCATCCGCGAACCGCGTGACGAGGGTATCCTCGAGGCCCTTGACCTGCTCGGTCAGCAGGCTCGTGAGGCGCCCCGCGTCGAGGCGCTGCACGGCCAGCTCGTCCTGAACCGTTCGCAGCATCTCGTGCAGCGACTTGCGGCTCGCTGACATGTCGTCGATGAGCGTGGAGAACCGCCGCTCGATGGCCTCGAGCCGCGCTTCGATCTCCCCGATGCTGCCGAGTTGCACGCTGGGACCGCCCTCGCGCACCGGCAGTCCCGCCGTGTCGTCCTCGACATCGCCGCGGACGGCGCGCTGCCAGTCCGGCCAGTGCCGGCGCAAAAGCTGCACGGCCAAGGCATCCTGATCACCGTTGATCACGCCGACCAGCAGATCGCCGACCTGGATGCGTCCGGCGCCGCGTCGCAGCCCCGATCTCTCGGCCACCCGCATGGCCGTCTCGAAGTCTTCCGACGCCCCCGCCGGAGGCGAGCCGAAAGCCTGGCCCACGGGCATATCGGAAAAGATGATCTCGGCGCTGTCGCGGCGCAGGTCGTTGACATGGACGCCCGTCGTCTCGAGCGTCTGAGCGCTCTCCGGCACCCGGGTCAGCGCATGCACGAGGTGCACCAGCATGACTTCGCGACTGCCGCCGGCTCGCGCCGACTCGAACGCCAGATCGCAGCATGCCGTGACAGCCGCATCCGCCGGCAAGGCGCCCGCCGGCGCGCTGGCCGTCCGCCGACCGCCCGGGGCGGCGCCATTGACGGCAGGAGCATCGCCGCGCTCGCGCGCCCTGCTGCCGTAAGGGAAGCCGGCTCGCGACTTGGCCGGGCGCGACCGCATGCTCACATCATCGCCCTTGTACACCATCACACACTCCCATGCTCCGGAGCCAATACCTGCGGCAATCACCGAAGCCACCCGCATCGCGTTGCCCGCCGGCGGGACGGCACGACCCTACGCCACACCAGCCCTCCGCCCGGCGCGAACCCGCACCTTCGAGGACGCCCGGCACCTTAGCGCTTTTTGCACAATTTCGCGAGGTTGGGGAAATAAGACCCTGGGAATTGGTCAATTTCCGCTGCCTACGAATTGTCCCGGCGGACCATCGCCCTCAGGCTCCGGCGCTGACGGTCCAAAGCCGCGCGCCGGGCGAGAAGGCCCGGGCGAAAAGACAATATACAGCCAGGGTGTTCTCTGCCAGAATTGGTCCAGTCAACTTGCGTCCACCGGGGTGATAGACAGCAGCATGGCAGACTCAAAGGAGCTTCACGCGGGAGCGCTCGAGGCGCTGCCGATCGGCGCGGTAAAGACCTTCACGTCGGGCCGTCGCGAAATCGGCGTGCTGCGCCTCAAGGACGGCTCGGTCCACGCCTTCCGCAATCATTGTCCGCACAAGGGCGCGCCGATGTGCGCCGGCAAGCTCACCGGCACGATGCTTCCGAGCGCCCCCGGCACGCTCGAATACGGCCTCGACGGGCTCGTGCTGCGCTGCCCCTGGCACGGCTACGAGTTCGATGTGCGCACCGGGCGCCGGCCGTTCACGGACAGCGCCATGAGCATGCGCGTCTACCCCGTCGCCATCCGCGACGGCGAGGTCTACGTCGATCTCTCCCCGAGAAAGTCGTCCAATGGAGCGAAGTCATGAACGAGACCGCAATCGCCCGTGGCAAGTCCAATCCGGAACGTCCCGACGAGCTGATCATCGATTGTGACGTGCATCCCGTCCTCAAGGGCGGGTTGCCGGAACTCTATCCCTACATGCCCGAAGCCTGGCGCCAACGCTTCGAGCTTAAGACCTCGAGCATGCACCGCTCGGCGCTGACCATGCGCTTCGAGCACCCGAGCGGCTCGGCCGTCCGCGCCGATGCCCGCACGCCGGACGGCGGCACGGGCGGCTCCGATCCCAAGTACATAGAGTCGCACCTCCTCGACCAGCACGGCATCAGCTACGCGGTGCTCACCTCGCTGCAGGCGGGCGCCCAGGCCTGCGTGCTGTCGGGGCCGGACGAGAGCATCGTCATCACGTCGGCCTTCAACGACCTGTTCCTCGACAAGTGGGGGCTCGAGAAGGCCGGCCGGCTTCGCCTGGCCATGACCGTGCCAACCCAGGACCCGGCCGCCGCGGTCGCCGAGATCCGGCGCATCGGCGGCAAGAAGGGCGTGGCTGCGGTGTTCATGCCGTTGATCGACATCCTGATGGGCAACCGCTACTACCATCCGATCTACGCCGAGGCCGAGAAGCAGGGCCTTCCCATCCTCGTGCACGTTACCGGCACGGACACGATCTACCGCGGCGTGCCGACCTCCTCCGGCTGGCCCGAGAACTATTCGGAGCGCTACGTCTCACTGGCGCAGATCGGCGAGGCCAACCTGACGAGCCTAGTGTTCTCCGGCACGTTCGAGAAGTTCCCCAAGCTCAAGTTCGTCTTTGTCGAGTTCGGGTTCTCCTGGGCCGTGCCCCTGCTCTGGCGCATGGACCGCACCTGGGAAAGCCTGCGCTACGACACGCCGTGGGTGAAGAAGTCGCCGTTCGAGTACATCCACGACCACGTGCGCTTCGCCACGCAGCCGCTCGACGAGCCGAAGGACCCGAACCACCTCGCCCAGCTCATCGCCATGCTGGGTCCGGAGGTGCTCATGTTCGCCACCGACTATCCCCATTGGGACAACGACATGCCCGGTCAGAGCCTGCGCATGCTGCCCAAGGATGCCCAGCGCAAGATCTTCTCCGAGAACGCGCTCGCCACGCTGCGGCTCTGAGCGGCCGGGGCCGGACGTCAGAGAAGGGAGCGCGTCGCGCCGACGCGCTCCTGGACCTCGGGTCCCTCGTTGCGCGGGTTGTTGAGCTTCGGGCTCACCTCGGCGATCGCGAGCAGCGACTCGGGCGCGGGCACCAGCAGCGCCTGCGCCTCGTCCGCGGTCATCTGGCGCGTATCGAGCCACGCCTCGAAGTGCTCCGGGGGCAGGATCGCCGGCATACGGTCGTGCAGGCGCGAAACCAGGCGATTGGCGGCGACGGTCAGGATCGCCATGCTCTCGACCTCGCTGCCGTCGGCGCCCATCCAGTGCTCCCACAGACCGGCCATGGCTATGACGCCGCCAGCCGCCGGCGCGATCAGATGCGGTCGCTTGGCGCCCTTCTCCCCGATCCATTCGTAGAATCCGTCGGCCGGCACAAGGCAACGGCGATGGCGCATGGCGCCCCGGAACGACGGCTTCGTCGCGGCGGTCTCGGCCCGCGCGTTGAGCAGCATCGCGAACGTGCCGGGGTCCTTGACCCACGATGGAACGAGGCCCCAGCGTACCAGAGCAAGCTCACGCTCGCGCCGCTCGTCGAGCCGCACGATGGCCACGGGCTGCGAGGGGGCGATATTGTAGCGCGGCGGATAATTCGGCGCGTTGGCATGACCGAAATAGGCCCGCACGGCCTCCGGCGGTGACGTCAGACTGTAGCGCGAGCACACGGTCAGCGTGTCCTTCGACAGGATTTGCAGCCTCGCCAATCGACGGGCGGGGCGGCCAAGTCTATAAGCTATCCCGGACCGTCGCCCGACGCCAAACACGGCTCGACAGGCTGGAATAAGACAATGCCGGATTTCGTCCTGCAACGACCGGAATGGCCGCGCCCCGCAGCGAGCGCCATTGTCTTCAAGGGCGACAGCGTGCTTCTCGCCGAGCGGGGCAAGGGCGCGCGTGGCACGTGGAGCCTGCCCGGCGGCCATATCGAGCCGGGCGAATCGGCACGCGAGGCCGCCGCTCGCGAGCTCGCCGAGGAAACCGGCATCGAGGCCGAACTGATCGGGCTGGCCGATGTCGTCGACGTCCTGCTCAAGGACGACGAGGGCCGCCTCAAGGCGCACTACGTGCTCTGCTCGTACTATGGCCGCTGGCGCGCGGGCGAGCCGATGCCGGCAAGCGATTGCGCCGACGCGCGCTTTGTGCCGATCGCGGAGATCGACAGCTACAAGCTGACGCCGGGCACGAGCGCCGTCATCGCCCTCGCCTGGCGCCTCCTCAACGGTGGCGACTGAGCGCCGCGCTGGCGCGCTGCCGGTTTGCTGCCGCATTGCGATCGTTTATGGTGCCAGCGCGAGCCGGGCCCCGGTTCGCCGTCCGTGCGCGTAAGGGCAATGGATCCGCTCCCATGAGGCGCATCGTCCGACCGAGATCGGCCCTGCTGGCAGGACTTGTTGTCCTGACGCTGGCACCCGGCCTGGCCCATGCCGTCGGCGAGGAAGACCGCCGGCCATATGATTCCAAGCTCGTGCGCCTCGCCGAGATCCTGGGCGCCGTGCATTATCTGCGGGGCGTGTGCGGCGAGAACGATGGACTCGTCTGGCACGAGCACATGCGCCAGCTCATCGAGAACGAGGGAACCTCGGCCTATCGCCGCGCGCTGCTCACCCGCAGCTTCAACAGCGGCTATCGCAGCTACAGCCGCACCTACTCGAGCTGTACGGCGTCGGCCAAGACCGCGGTGCAGCGCTTCATCACCGAGGGTGCGGCCCTTGCCGAAGGCCTCGCGCGCACGGCCCGCTGAGACCGCCGCACCCCGCCCTCGCCGCGGCGTGCACGCCTGTTCACACTTAATCCTCAGGAAACCTAACAGCCCGCGAAAAGCATGTTAGGAGCCAACGGCACACGTGGCGGTTCGCACGCCCGCACGAGGACTTGGGATACGGGAAGGGGCAGCACACCATGACATCGGAGCTCGAGCTCAAGTCGAAAGAGCCCAGCATGCTCGCTCTTGGCTACATCCTGGATGCCTGGGACGAGGGAACCGAGAACGGCGTCCCGCCGGAGCTGATGGCCTATGCCGCGCTCTACACGGCGCTCACCGATCTCGTGTCGAGCTATGGCGAGGACGCCGTCGCGACGCTTGCCCGCGGTCTCGTCGATCGCGTCCGCACGGGCGAGTTCTCGGTCAGCCGCACCTACCAGTAGCGCCAGCGCCGCGCCTCAGCGCAGCGCCTTCCAGCCGAGCTCGCCGAGCATGAGCAGGCCAAATGCCACCAGCAGGACACCCGCGATCCTGTTGATGTGGGCGAGCCGACTCTCGTCGATCTTGTGCCGGACCCGGCCGATGACGTGCGAGAGCCCGACCCACCAGAGCAGGCTGCCGCCCATGATGGAGGCCACCATGGTGAAGGAGTCGATGTAGCTGTCGACCTCCACGAACGTGCTGACGCCACCGAAGATCGCGAAAAGACCGAGCACGGCCCCCGGATTGGTGATCGTGAGGAAGAACGTCTGCGGGATTTCCCAGATATAGTCGCGCAGCGTCGCCGTACCCGCGTCCGGCGTCAACGTGTTGACATGCGGCTCGGTCAGATACAGCTTCGCTCCGAACGCAATGAGCGCCACGCCGCCGACGAACTGGATGGAATTGCGGTAGGACTTGATTGCGCCCGTGATGGCGTTGACACCGAGCGAGGCGAACAGGGCGATCAGCCCGTCGCCCAGCACGGCGCCGAGACCGGCCGCGACCCCGCCGAAGAACCCGCGCTGGATCGCGCGCTGGATGCACAGCACGTTCACCGGACCGACAGGGGCCGACACGAGCATGCCGATGATCAAGCCGGCGGGAATGACGAGGGGGTTCGGAATGAGCTCCATGGTCGACGTTCAGCCACTCCCCCGCACGAGGACGCTGACGCCACACATGCCGGACTCGAGATCCAATGAGATTGAACCCAGCCGTCGCCGGTCATGCGGTGCATGAGGCAGCAAGGAGAGCCCCCCGAATGGTACGAATTGACGGACTTCGGCGAACGACTCGCCTGCTTTCCGTATTCCTAGTGGCGCTCGCCGGGCTTGTCCATTGCCACCTCGCAGCAACTGCTGCGCGGGACGGGGCAAAAATCCCAGCGGCCGCACCGGCGCCGAAGGGGAAACAACCCGCGCCCACCAAGCCGCTCGACATCAAGCACGGCACCGAGGGGCTGCCGGTCCCCGTGCAGGAGATGCGCGAGGCGATCCTCGCCGCCGCCCGCAGCGGACGCATCGACGAGTTGAAGACCGCCATCGAGTGGAACGAGCTTCGCCCGGCTTTTTCGAGCAAGCCGGTCGCGGACCCGATCGCCTTCCTGAAGTCGCTTGCCGGCGATGCCGAGGGCCGCGAGATCCTGGCCGTGCTGGTGACCATTCTCGAAAGCGGCTACGTGACGCTGCCGCTCGGCCGCGACCTCGAGAACAACCGCATCTTCGTGTGGCCCTACTACGCCGAGCTGCCCCCCGCGGAGTTGACACCCGCCCAGGAGGTGGACGCCTACCGCCTCGTGCGCCCCGCCGAGCTCAAGGCCATGCGCGAGAGGAAGAAATACACCTCATGGCGCCTCGCCATCGGCGCCGACGGCACCTGGCACTACTTCCAGAAGGCCGAGTAGCCCCCGACAGTCGCCGGGGGGTAAGGCGCGAGGGGCCTGGCAGGACGGCACGAGTTTGGGAGAGATCGGTCTCATGACCGGCGGTGGCCGCTCTGCGCCGACCGTCCCGATCCACGCTCCGGTGCAGTGACAGCCGGCTGCCGGCTGGCCTCAGTTCAGCCACCAGAGGCTGTGCGCGCCTGCCGGATGTCCTTGAAGGAGACGAGCCTGTGCTGATCCTCGTCCCACAGCTTGAGCTTCACCGTCTTCAGGCTGTCCCGGATCGTCATCCGTCCGATGCCGGCCAACTGCGGATGCTCCCGCAGCACCTTTTGCAGGCGGTAGAAGGGAATGCGACTGCACAGGTGGTGGACGTGATGGACGCCGATATTGGCGGTGAACCAGCGCAAGACCGGCGGCAGATCGTAGTGTGAGCTTCCATGCACGGCGGCCTCGTGGTGCTGCCACTGCTTGGCGTGCGCCCAATACGTGTCCTCGTACTGATGCTGGACGTAGAACAGCCAGACGCCGATCGAAGCACTGAGAAGCACGATCGGCAGGTGCACGAGCACCAGCGCATTCACCCCGAAGGCCTTGATCATGCCCGTGATGAAAAGCGCAATGCCGACGTTCGTCGCCATCGTGCTGATCCAGGACCGCGCGCCCGGGCGATCCGAGCTCAAGGGAATCCGGTTGCGCAGCAGGAACAGGTAGGCCGGACCGATTCCGAACATGACCGCGGGATGGCGATAGAGCCGGTAGACGAGCCGCCGCCAGGGGGGCAGCGCCAGGTACTCGCGGACGGTGAGCGTGTTGATGTCGCCCGTTCCACGCTGGTCCAGATTGCCGGAGGTCGCGTGGTGCACGGCATGGCTATGCCGCCAGGCATCGTAGGGCGTCAGGGTAATGACCCCAATCAGCCGCCCGACCCAGTCGTTCGTGGCACGCCTGCGAAAGAAGGACCCATGGCCGCAGTCGTGCTGGATCATGAACATGCGCAAGAGAAAAGCCGAGGCAGGGATGGCCAGCAGCAGGGTGAGCCAGAAGCTGACCGAAAGCGCGGCCCAGGCGCCGATCCAGAGCACGACCAGAGGCACCGCCGTGACGAGCAACTCGAACGTGCTGCGGACAGGATCCTGATCCCGATATTTGGACAGAGCAGCCACCAGATCGCGCGAAACAGGAGCCGATACAGCAGCGGTAGCCTCGTTGGTCATGGTCGCTTCCCCAAGCGAATAATCCGCGACGCATGTTTTTTGATTCGCGCGCCCCGAGCCGGCGGCACGTTCGCAGCTTGCACCATCACGTGCAAGCCATTCGCTGTCGCACCAAAAAAGCCTGTGGTCAGCCCCCGTCCGGTGGTCTTGCGGGCGGGGTGCGAGGTGGTCGCGAGCGCACGCTGCGGGGCACGCGCGCTGCACGTCACCTTGGCGATTTCCGCACTTTTCGCAACCGGACAGCGCGCGTCCGCGCGCCTCGCCACCGCTGCCATCAAAGGCCGAACAGGAACGGCACGCCCGCTCGCTCGGCCACGTCCTTGACCTTGTCCCAGAGCGCTGGCGGGATCGGGATGCCCTCGACAAGGCGCTTGTCGCGCGTTGCCGCCTCCGGATCGCCGGCCACCAGCACGGGCTTGGCCGCATCCGCCGCCGGCTGGGCGTGCAGGAAGTCGATCACCTCGTCGAGATCGTCCTCGAACTCGCCTTCCGCGCGGAAGATCAGCGGATCGATGGCCAGAAAGAAGTGCCCGATGTTGTAGGGCACGCCCGCGCCCTGGTCCTTGTTGCGCAGCGGCGAGAACGAAGCACCCGTCAGCGCCCCCGCCAGGATCTGCGCCACGACGCCCAGGCCATACCCCTTGTGACTGCCGAGATCGCGCGTGCCCCCGATCGGTGTCAGCCCGCCGGCCGGACTGCCTTGCAGCAGCGCGAAGGCGGCTGCCGCATCGCGCATGGGCTTGCCCTCGCCGTCCATCACCCAGCCTTCCGGCAGGGGGCGTTCGTAGAAGCTGTAGACCTTGACCTTGCCGACCGCGACGGTGCTCGTGGCCATGTCGAGCAGAAATGGCCTATTGCGCTTCGCCGGCGCGGCGATGGAGATCGGATTGGTGCCGAGCACGGGGTTCGTGCCGCCGGTCGGCACCACCGTGACGCCGCGCGCCGTCGAGGTGACGAACCCGACGCACCCCTGGTCCGCCGCGATCTTGGAGTAGTAGCCGGCCGCGCCGAAATGGTGCGAGTTGCGCACGGTCACCAATCCGATGCCGCCCGCCTTGGCCTTTTCCACAGCGAGCTTCATGCCCATCACCGAAACCGGGTGGCCGAGGCCGGCGTTGCCGTCGATGAGCGCCGTGACCGCCGTCTCACGCTCGACGCGCGGACGTTCGGAGACCTTGAGGCGCCCCTCGCGCAACATGTCCTCGTACATCATGATCATCGAAATGCCGTGGGAATCGACACCCCACAGGTCCGTCTCGACCATGACGTCGGCGGTGGTCGCGACCATGTCGGATGGCATGCCCCAGGCGGTCAGAATCCGCTCGATCTGGCTTCGTACGACTTCGGCCTGCACGGTCTTCGTCATGGTCTGTCGGCGCTCCCTTCCCTGGAATGGCCGCCCTTCGCCGGGCGGCTCGTCGCCGACACTCTACTGGATGACATGCGGGCTGGTCATGAGCCTTTTCGCCGGCGGCCGCCGGCCGGGCGCCGCGGTTGCGCCTGCGGACGCGGCTTCGGCGTCTTGCGCGAGCGCCGGGCGGCGCCGATCGCCGCGCGGCACCACTCGACGAGTTCCTCTGGCTGATCGAGAAGGTGCTCCGGCGCCTGGGCGTAGGACATGACGGCTGCAGGGCGACCGGCACGCTGGTAGCTGAACAGGCCCATGCCCTCCTGGTCAAAGCGGGGCCGCGTCTCGGCATCGACCTTGAGGAAAACCGTGTCGTCGGCGATCAGGCCGAACATCAGGCCATCGGCGAAGAGGCCGGCGCCACCGAACATGCGCTTGATGTCCACGGGGCCAAGCGGCGCCAATGCGTCGGCGAGGAAAGCGCGAAATCCCTCGGATGCCGCCATCGCTCGCCGCTCCCCTGGTCGGCCGCGGACGTCAGGTCTTGAGAGCCTCGAGCTTCTCTCTGTCGACCGGCGTCAATGACACGGACTCACCGCAGCCGCACGCGGATGACTGGTTCGGGTTGTTGAACACGAAGCCCGAGCGCAGCTTCTCCACCTTGAAGTCCATCTCGGTGCCGAGCAGGAACAGGATGGCCTTGGGATCGATCAGGACCTTGGCGCCGTCCTGCTCGACCACCTCGTCGAGCCTCTCGACACTCTCGGCCCACTCCATCGTGTACTCCATGCCGGCGCAGCCGCCATTCTTCACGCCGATGCGCAGCCCAACTGCACCCGGCTTGCTCGCCATGATCGCCTTGATGCGCGCGACGGCGGCGTCCGTCAGCGAGATGACCTTGGGCCTCGGGCGGGATGGGGTGGTCATGGATCTGTCCTGCCTGTCCTGGTTCGTCGTCATGCACTGCAATATGGGGGCCTTCGTGGCCTCGCGAAAGGCCGCTTCAGAACATGCCGATGGCGAGCCGGGCCTCCTCCGACATGCGGCTCTGGTCCCAAGGCGGGTCGAACACGAGATTGACCTTCACCTGTCCGACGCCTGCCACGCTCGCCACGGCGTTCTCGACCCAGATCGGCATCTCGCCGGCGACGGGGCAGCCGGGCGCCGTCAGCGTCATGTCCACAGTGACGTTGCGGTTGTCGTCGACATCGATCTTGTAGATCAGGCCGAGCTCGTAGATGTCGGCGGGAATCTCGGGATCGTAGACGGTCTTGAGCGCGGCGATGATGTCGATGGTTAGCCGCTCGAGCTCCTCGCGCGACAGCGCCGAGCCCGGCACCGGCGTGCCTCCGTCGGCGACGCTCGGCGGCGGCGTGTAGTCGACACTCGGCGGCGGCACGGGCGTGGCCTCGAGGGCGGTCCGATCGATCGCCGGGCGATGGCCAAGGTCGAGCACGTCGCGCCCCGGCTCGGTTTTTGTTGTCTCGCTCATCTGCGATCTGGTCCTTTCAGAAGGCGTCACGTGAAGAAATCGTGCGCTTTGACGAGTGCCTCGACGAGGGCATCGACCTCGGCCTTGGTGTTGTACATGGCGAACGACGCCCGGCACGTCGCCGTCACGCCGAGCCGGTCCATCAGCGGCTGCGCACAGTGATGGCCCGCGCGCACCGCCACGCCGGAACGATCGATGATCGTCGAGACGTCGTGGGGATGCAGCCCGTCCACCGAGAACGAGACGATCGCGCCCTTGCCCTTGGCGGTGCCGTGGATCTTGAGCCACTTGAGCTCGGAAAGACGCTCGTGGGCATAGGCACCGAGGCTCGCCTCGTAGGCGGCGATGCGATCGCGGCCGACGCCCATCATG
Organism: Hyphomicrobiaceae bacterium; assembly: GCA_041397725.1. Lineage (GTDB taxonomy): Bacteria > Pseudomonadota > Alphaproteobacteria > Rhizobiales > Hyphomicrobiaceae > JAGRKR01. The sequence goes on from JAWKVZ010000001.1 coordinate 867,628, forward strand.
TAGTTGAGCGCGGCGCCGAGGCCGATCGCCTGCACGATGGCCGGCGTGCCCGCCTCGAATTTGTGCGGAGCGACGCCGTAGGTGACCTTGTCGACCGAGACCGATTCGATCATCTCACCGCCGCCCATGTAGGGCGGCATGGCGTCGAGATGCTGCTTCTTGGCGTAGAGCACGCCGATGCCGGTCGGGCCGTAGACCTTGTGCCCCGTGAACACGTAGAAGTCGCAGTCGAGATCCTGCACGTCGATGGGCATGTGCACGGCAGCCTGGCTGCCGTCGAGCAGGACGGGGATGCCCCTGGCGTGGGCGAGCCTGACGATGTCCTTCACCGGCACGACCGTGCCGAGCACGTTCGACATGTGCGTGATGGCGACGAGCTTCGTGCGAGGCCCGAGAAGGCGCTCGAACTCCTCGATCAGGAACTCGCCGTCATCGGCAATCGGCGCCCATTTCAGAACGACGCCACGCCGCTCGCGATGGAAATGCCACGGCACGATGTTGGAGTGGTGCTCCATGATCGAGAGCACGACCTCGTCGCCTTCCTTGAAGGCCATGGCGCCATAGCTCGCAGCGACGAGGTTGATGGCCTCGGTCGCGTTGCGCGTGAAGATGATCTCCTCCTCGTGCCGCGCATTGACGAAGCGCCGCGCCGTCGCGCGCGCGTCCTCGAAATGCGCAGTCGCCGTGTTGGACAGGTAGTGCAGCCCGCGATGAACGTTGGCGTACTCCATGCGATACGCCTGCTCGATCGCCTCGAGCACCGCCTTCGGCTTCTGCGCCGAGGCGCCGTTGTCGAGATAGACGAGCGGCTTGCCGTACACCTCGCGAAAGAGGATCGGAAAATCGGTGCGAATGCGCTCGACGTCGTAGCCGCCGCTCGCCGCTCTGCTGCCCTCAGTCTCGATCAAGCCCATGGGCTCACCACCTTTCCTGCCCCCTCGCGCTCAGCCGGCCGGCTCAGCCTCGGAGCCAACCTCTCGCCATATCCATCAACGAGTCCCGCAGCGCCTCGTCCTCGATCTTGGCGATGGCCTCGCCGACGAAGCTCTCCGTCAACAGCGCGCGCGCCTCCGCTGCCGGGATTCCGCGCGACTGGCAATAGAAAAGCATCTCCTCGTCGATCTCCGCCACCGTCGCGCCGTGCCCGCAGACGACGTCGTCGGCATAGATCTCGAGCTCCGGCTTGGAGTCGAATTCCGCCGCCTCCGAGAGCATGAGCGCCTGCGCCATCTGCTTGCCGTCGGTCTTCTGCGCGTCGGGCCGGACGATCACCTTGCCCTGGAAGATGCCGCGCGCCTCGTCGGCGAGCACATACTTGAACAGCTCCCGGCTCTGGCACTGCGGCACCGCGTGATCGACGACGAGCGTGGTATCGCAGTGCTGGCGGTCCTTGAGCAGCGTCGCTCCGGCCAGATCGATGCTCCCGCCCTCGCCGGCATACACGACCTCGATGTCGTTGCGCGCGAGTTGCCCACCGACCGTCAGTTGGAACGGACGGTAGACGGCCTCGCCATCGAGCCGGGCGGCCAGGTTGGCCAAGTGCACGCCGCCGTCGACGGCCGTCTTCACGTGCGCCACCGAGGCACCCGCGCCCACATGCACCGCGCTGGCCGTGCGGGTCTGATGCTCGTCTGCGCTGCCGTCGGCACGAACATAGGCCTCGATCAGCGTGGCCGCGACGCCCGGCTCGAAGCGGAGGAAGTTGCGCACGGAAACCGCACCCGCCTCGCCCTCCGCGCGCACGAACGCCAGGAGAATCGGTTTGTCGAGGCTCGCCGAGACGCGCAGCGTGACGCCGTCCGTCATGAAGGCCGTGGTGAGATCAAGGACCGGACGCGAGCGCCCGCGCTCATCCGTCATCAGGTCCACGAGCCAATCGGCATCACGACCGAGGGCCTCGGCCAGCGCCTGGAAATGCGCGCCGGCCGGCAATCGCTCACGGTCGGACAGCTGCTCCGCGAACACGCCGTCGACGAAGACGAGACGATATGCGTCGATGGCTGCGAGCGGGCCGAGTGCGGCATCGACGGCGCCGCGATCGAGGCGCGCCGCCCCGCTCGCAGCCGGCGCCGGCACGCTCTTCAGCATGTTCCGCAGGTCGGTGTACTTCCATTCTTCGATGCGCCGGTGCGGCAGACCGGTCGCGGCAAACGCGCCGATAGCCGCCTTGCGCAGCTTGCGCGTCGACGCGTCGCCGGGCAACCGGCTCTCGACTCCGGTGAACTGCTCGACGAGAGCATCCTCGGCCTTGGTTCTTACAAGTTGGACCGTCATCTTCGCCTCTGGCTTCCTTCCTCAGCTACCTCGACAGCGCCGCCGTCACGCCGCCTTGCCGGAGAACTCGGCATAGCCCGACTTCTCGAGCTCGAGCGCCAGCTCCTTGCCACCGGAGCGCTGCACGACGCCATGGGCGAGCACGTGCACCTTGTCGGGCACAATGTAGTTCAGGAGGCGCTGATAGTGGGTGATGACCAGCATGGCCTTGTCGGGACCGCGCAGCCTGTTGACGCCTTCCGAAACGATGCGGACCGCGTCGATGTCGAGGCCGGAATCGGTCTCGTCGAGAACCGCGAGCGAGGGCTCGAGCAGCGCCATTTGCAGGATCTCCATGCGCTTCTTCTCGCCGCCGGAAAAGCCGACATTGAGCGCCCGCTTCAGCATCTCGTCCTTGACGCCGAGGTCGGCCGCCTTGGAGCGCACCAGCTTCATCAGCTCCGGCGTCGTGAGCTGCTTCTCTCCGCGCCCCTTGCGCACGCTGTTGATGGCTGTGCGCAGGAAGGTCATGGTTGCCACACCAGGGATTTCGAGCGGGTACTGGAAGGCCAGGAAGACGCCTTTGGCGGCGCGCTCATCCGGCGCCATCTCGAGCAGGTTCTCGCCGTTCCAGAGGATCTCGCCCTCGGTCACCTCGTAGTCCTCGCGGCCGGCGAGCACATAGGCCAGCGTCGATTTGCCGGAGCCGTTCGGCCCCATGATCGCGTGCACTTCGCCCTTGGGCACCGTCAGGTTGACGCCCTTGAGGATCTCGGCGTCCTCGTCGGCGATCTTCACGTGCAGGTTCTTGATCTCGAGCATTGCTGGTGTCCCTGAATGGTCGGTCGGGCGCTGCGCGCCAGAAAAAGACATGAGTTGGAAGACGGCGCCGGCCTCAGCCGACGCTGCCCTCGAGCGAGATACCGATGAGCTTCTGCGTCTCGGCCATGAACTCCATGGGAAGCTGCTGAAGCACGTCGCGCACGAAGCCGTTGACGACGAGGGCCACCGCCTCTTCCTCCGACAGGCCGCGCTGCATGCAGTAGAACAGCATGTCCTCCGAGATCTTCGACGTCGTCGCCTCGTGTTCGAAGTGCGCGGTCGCGTTCTTCGCCTCGATGTAGGGCACCGTATGTGCACCGCACTTGTCGCCGATCAGCAGGCTGTCGCAATTCGTGAAATTGCGAGCGTTCGTCGCCTTGCGATGCGCCGAGACGAGACCACGGTAGGTGTTCTCGGAGCGCCCGGCGGCGATGCCCTTGGAAATGATCCGGCTCGAGGTGTTCTTGCCGAGATGGATCATCTTGGTGCCGCTGTCGACCTGCTGGCGGCCGTTCGACACCGCGATCGAGTAGAACTCGCCGCGTGAGCCGTCGCCGCGCAGGATGCAGCTCGGATACTTCCAGGTTATGGCCGAGCCGGTCTCGACCTGCGTCCAGGAGATCTTGGAGTTGCGGCCGCGGCAGTCGCCACGCTTGGTGACGAAATTATAGATGCCGCCCTTGCCGTCCTTGTCGCCAGGATACCAGTTCTGCACCGTCGAGTACTTGATCTCGGCATCGTCGAGAGCAATGAGCTCGACCACGGCGGCGTGGAGCTGATGCTCGTCGCGCATCGGCGCCGTGCAGCCCTCGAGGTAGCTCACGTAGGCGCCGGCGTCGGCGATGATGAGCGTGCGCTCGAACTGGCCGGTCTGGCGCTCGTTGATGCGGAAATAGGTGGAGAGCTCCATCGGACAGCGCACGCCCTTCGGCACGTAGACGAAGGAGCCGTCGGAGAACACGGCCGAGTTCAATGCCGCGTAGAAGTTGTCGGACTGCGGCACCACCGTGCCGAGGTACTTCTTCACGAGCTCCGGATGCTCCTTCAGAGCTTCCGAGATCGAGCAGAAGATGACGCCGGCCTTGGCCAGCTCCTTCTTGAATGTGGTGACGACGGAGACGGAATCGAAGACCGCATCGACCGCCACGCGGCCGGCCATGTTGGCGTAGCCGTCGGCCTCGTCGAGCTCGCTCTTCTCGCCGGGCTTGCGCACACCCGCCAGCAGCTCCTGCTCCTTCAGGGGGATGCCGAGCTTCTCGTAGGTCCGCAGCAGCTCGGGATCGACCTCGTCGAGCGACTTCGGCCCCTCCGTGCCGGCCGGCGCCGAATAGTAGTAGAGGTTCTGGAAATCGATCCTGGGATAGCTGACCTTGGCCCAAGTCGGCTCATCCATGGTGAGCCAGCGGCGATAGGCGTCCAGACGCCACTCGAGCATCCAGGCCGGCTCGTTCTTTTTCGCCGAGATGAAACGGACGATGTCCTCGTTCAGGCCCTTCGGCGCCTTGACCGACTCGATCGACGTCTCGAACCCGTACTTGTACTGGTCGACATCGATCCGCTTGACCTGCTCGATGGTCTCCTTGACTGCTGCCATCGTCTTCTCCGATCTCCTCTCGTACACAATTCGACTGCGTTGCAGGCGCTCGCTCAGGCGGTCGCCGTCGCACGCTGCCCGTTTGCTCCAAGGCGCCCTGGTGCGGCGCCGCGCATGATGGCCGACCAGGCCGCGACGAAGGCATCGACGTCCGCCTCCGTGCTGGCCCAGCCAAGGCTGATACGAATGGCAGCGCCGGCAAGATCAGGCGCCACACCCATGGCAGCCAGCACGTGGCTGGCGGCGACCTTGCCCGACGAGCAGGCGGCGCCGGAGCTGGCGGCGATGCCGGCAAGATCGAGCTTGATCACCAAGGTCTCCGCCTCGGCGCCGGGCAGTGCGAAACAGCTCGTGTTCGCCAGGCGCTCCGCCTCGCGGCCGATGATCCGCACCGCCGGCGTGAGCCGCAGGACGTCGCGCTCGAGGCGGTCGCGCAGGGCGCGCAGGCGGTGCATCGCGGCGAGATCGCGGCGTGCGGCCTCGGCAGCGGCGCCGAACCCGGCGATGCCTGCCACGTTCTCGGTGCCGGCCCGCATGCGCCGCTCCTGCCCGCCGCCGGCGATGAGCGCGCCGAGGCGCGTATCGCCTCGGACGATCAGGGCGCCGACGCCCTTGGGGCCGCCGAGCTTGTGCGCGGACAGCGACAGGAAATCGACGTCGAGGGCCTCGCAATCGATCGCGATGCGACCGGCCGCCTGAACCGCATCAGTAAAGGTGTAGAGGTCATGCGCGCGGGCGAAGGCAGCCAGCTCCGCGACCGGCTGCAGCACACCCGTCTCGTTATTGGCGAGCTGCAAGGCCGCGACCGCCACACCGAGCGAGGGGCCCGCCTTCAAGGCGCGCGCGGCGACCTCGGAAATCTCGACGACGCCCGCCGCGCCTACCGGAAGCGCCTCGACGCGGGCCCGGCCGCGCCGTACCGGCTCCAGAACCGAGGGATGCTCGATGTCGCTGACCAGGATCGTGTCCCACCCGGCCGCCAGCACCCAGTTGTTGGCCTCGCTGCCGCCGCTGGTGAAGAACACCTCGTTGGCGTGCGCGCCCACCAGCGCTGCGACCGCCTCGCGGGACCTCTCGACCAGCGCGCGCGCCGCCCGCCCCTCCGCATGCACGGACGAGGGGTTGCCGTAGGCGTCCAGCGCCGCCAGCATCGCCATACGCGCCTCCGGCCGCAGCGGGGCCGTCGCGTTGAAGTCGAGATATGTGCGGGGTGTCGTCACGCCAGTCGTCCTCTTCGGCCGCCCTATTCGGCGGCCATGCCGAAGCGCCGCAACCAGTCCTCGGCTCCGGCCTCGCGATCGCGCCCGGGCATGCCGGCCGCCACCTCCGCCAGCGTCACGTGCGTGAGGAAGGTATTGATGTGCTCGCCCAGAGCCTCCCACAACTCGTGCGTGAGGCAGCGCTGATCCCCGAGACAGCCGCCGCCGTCGAGACCTTCACAACGGGTCATGCGCACCGGCTCCTCCACCGCCGCCATGATCTCGGCCACGTTGATCGCCTCGGGCTGGCGGGCGAGGCGATAGCCGCCCGAGCGCCCGCGCGCGCTCTCGACGAGGCCCGCCCGCCGCAACCGCACGAAAAGCTGCTCGAGATAGGCGAGCGAGAGGTGCTGCCCCTCGGCCACAACGGACAGGGGCAACGCCGCGTCGGCGCCGAACTTGGCGAGATAGGTCATCGCCATCACGGCGTAACGGCCCTTTGTATTGAGCTCCATGCTCTACACTCCTCACCCACCCCGCCGACGCCGCTTTTCCCGCCGTCGATCGCCCGGGGCGCATCCTGGTTCGACCACCGACGGCCGACGAGACTTGCTTTTGCCCCATGGGATCGTGCAAATAGGCGCCACGCTGCTCGCGCGGGGTGCCCACGCCGCCCCTTGGACCAATTTCGAATTGTTCTAAACTCGGGCTGAATATGTAAATTCCGAGCGCGCGAGTCAAGTATCAATCGTCGCTCGCCGATGAGGCAGCCCCTGCTCGGGCGCGCCAGAGCTTGGCGTCGCTTGGAGTATCCCCGGGTGCACAATGCGCTCGTACGTTCGCAAAGTTTGAAGGCACATGCCCGAAGTCACCATCAACGGCCCTTCCGGACGGCTTGAAGCCCGGTATCATCACGAGGGTAAGCCCGGCAGCCCGATTGCCCTTATCCTTCATCCGCACCCCCAGTTCGGGGGGACGATGAACAATCAGATCGTCTATCACCTCTACTACATGTTCGCGGAGCGGGGCTTTTCGGTGCTTCGCTTCAATTTCCGCGGGGTCGGACGCAGCCAGGGCTTGTTCGACAACGGGCCGGGCGAGCTCGCGGACGCCGCCTCGGCGCTCGACTGGCTGCAGATCTACAATCCGGACACGCGGAGCTGCTGGATCGCCGGCGTCTCCTTCGGCACCTGGATCGCCATGCAGCTCCTGATGCGGCGTCCCGAGATCGACGGCTTCGTGTGCGTGGCGCCCCCCGCCAATCTCTACGACTTCTCGTTCCTTGCGCCCTGCCCTTCCTCCGGGCTCATGATCAACGGCGACAAGGATCGCGTCGTGCCGAGCCAGTCGATCGCCGATCTCGCCGGCAAGCTGAAGACCCAGCGCGGCATCAAGATCGAGCATTCCGTCGTGCCGGGAGCGAACCACTTCTTCGAGAACAAGACGGACGACCTCGTCGACATCGTCGGCAAATACGTCGACGACCGCCTCGGCCGGCTCGACGCCGCAGCCAAGGATTAGGCGGCGTCACCGGGCGTCGCCGGGCGGCGGTCTCAGACGCTGGCAGACCGTCCCGGCGCCCGCGCGAGCACCCCGCCGCTCGTCGGCTGCGGCACGCCCGTCGTGCCCGGAAACGTCAGCGCCAGCCCGCCGAGCGCGCGCACGGCGAGGTAGGCCCAGGCCTCCGCCTCCATGGCGTCGCCGTCGAGCCCCACGGCCTCGGCAGGCGCCACGGCATTCTCGACGTGCGCCGCCAGCAGCCGCATGAGCGTGCGATTGCGGCGCCCGCCGCCCGTGACGATCCACAGTTGCGGCTCCTCCGGCAGGCAGGCCCGTGCGCGGGCCACCGCCGCGGCGGTGAAAGCCGTCAGCGTGGCCGCGGCGTCGGCAGGGGGCAGCCCGGCCACCCCCGCCAGCGAGAACGCATCGCGATCGAGCGATTTCGGGGGCGGAGCGGCAAAATAATCATGCGCCAGATAGGCCGCGAGTGCCGCCTGATCGACCGTTCCCGAGCCTGCCAGCGCCCCGTCTTTGTCGCAAGTCTGGCCGAGCGCGGTCGCCATGAGGTCGTCGATCAGCGCATTGCCCGGCCCGGTATCGAACGCGATGAGCCGATCGTCGCGCCCCACGAAGGTGACGTTGGCCACGCCGCCAACGTTCAGCACCGCCACCGGCCGCTGCGGCAGGCGCGCCACGAGGGCGCGATGATAGACCGGAACGAGCGGGGCCCCCTGCCCGCCCGCCGCGACATCGGCCGCCCTCAGATCGTAAACGACATCGACGCCGGTGAGCCCCGCCAGCGCCGCGCCGTCCCCGATCTGGACCGTCAAGCCGCGCTCGGGGCGATGCAGCACGGTCTGGCCGTGAAAGCCGATGACCCCGACGTCGCCGGCCGTCAGGCCGCGCGCGCGGAGAAATCGCGCTACCGCCTCGCCGTGCAGGCGCGTCAGCTCCGCCTCGGCCGCGGCGAGTGGTGCCGGCCGCTCCTGCCTGTCCTCGAGCACCCGGGCGGCGGCGAGCGCCTCGCGCAGGCGCACCCGGAACTCCGGCGGATATGGCGTGCTGGCGGCGGCAAGACGCCGGCAGTCCGCCTCGCCGTCCGTCTCGATCAGCGCCACGTCGATGCCGTCCATCGAGGTGCCGCTCATCAGCCCGAGGGCTCGGACAAGCTTGCCCATGCTATCCTTCCTGTGCCATCAGCCTGCCACGGGCGGCCTGAAGCACCCGACCACCTCACAGCAGCACGAGCCAAGCGCCATGTCGACGCCCAAATCCGACTTCCTGCAGATCATGACCGAGCGGGGCTTCATTCACCAGACGTCCGACCTCGCCGGCATCGACGCGCTGGCGCAGCAGCGCAAGCTGATCGCCTATGTCGGCTACGACTGCACGGCGCCGTCGCTCCACATCGGCTCGCTCATCTCCATCATGATGCTCTCGTGGCTGCAGGAGACCGGCAATACGCCGATCGTGCTCATGGGTGGCGGCACCACGCGTGTCGGCGATCCCTCCGGCAAGGACGAGAGCCGGGCGCTCAGGCCGCTCGAGGAGATCGAGGCCAACAAGCAGGGCATGCAGAAGGTCTTCGCCAAGCTGATCCGCTTCGGAGACGGCGGCGGCGAGGCGCGGATGGTCGATAATGCCGAATGGCTGGCCCCCCTCAACTACATCGAGTTCCTGCGCGACGTCGGGCGCCACTTCTCCGTCAATCGCATGCTCACGATGGATTCCGCCAAGCTGCGCCTGGAGCGCGAGCAGGAGCTCTCATTCATCGAATTCAACTACATGCTGCTGCAGGCCTACGACTTCGTCGAACTGGCTCGGCGCTACGGCTGCAATCTCCAGATGGGCGGCTCCGACCAGTGGGGCAACATCGTCACCGGCATCGACCTCGGCCGGCGCATGGGCACCCACCAGCTCTTCGCGCTGACCTGCCCGTTGCTGACGACGGCCTCCGGAGCCAAGATGGGCAAGACCGCCCAGGGCGCCGTCTGGCTCAACGAGGAGCAGCTTTCCGCCTACGACTACTGGCAGTACTGGCGCAATACCGAGGACGCCGACGTCGAGCGCTTCCTGAAGCTGTTCACGCGCCTGCCGCTCGACGAGATCCAGCGCCTCGCGGCCCTCGCAGGGGCGGAGATCAACGAGGCCAAGAAGGTGCTCGCGACCGAGGTGACGGCGCTGATGCACGGACGGGCCAAGGCCGAGGCCGCCGCCGACACCGCGCGCAAGACCTTCGAGCAGGGCGCGCTCGCGACCGATCTGCCGACGGTCGAGATCAGCATGGCCGAGCTTCGGGGCGGCATGGGCGTGCTCAGCCTGTTCGTCGGGGCCGGACTCGTCGGCTCGAACAGCGAGGCGCGCCGTCAGATCAAGGGGGGCGGCCTCAAAGTCAACGACAAGACGGTGACCGACGAGAGAGCGCAACTGTCCGAGGTCGACCTCACGTCGGAGGGCGTGATCAAGCTCTCGCTCGGCCGCAAGCGCCACGTGCTGGTGAAGCCCGTCTGAGCGCGCCCGCGCCTCAATCCTGGGGGGCGCGCGTGCGGGCCTGCCAGCCCTGGTCCAGGATGGCCGGGCCCGCCGAGCCCGGCGGCGAGCTGGAGGAGCGGGTGGCGCGGTCGGGCCGGCGCGGCGTTGCCGGGCGCGGCTGCGACGGCCGCAGGGCAGGCGACTGAGGCGTCATCTCGAAGATCTGCCGGAATATGCCGGGCGCCAGAGGCGAGAGCGGGTGCACCACCACCTGCGGCTGCGCCAGCGAGCCGTGCACGGCGAACGTCATGCCGAACAGCCCCTCGCCCGGCCGGCCGCGCAGGATCTCGCCGATCACGGGGATGCCGCCGAAGGCCGCATTGAGGCCGTACACGGGCACAAAGGTGCCGCCGATGGTCATGGCGCGGCTGTTGAAATCGACCTTGCCACGCATCGTGGCTCCGATCTCCGGGCCATTGATGTAGGAGTCGTGCAGGACGAACTGGCCATAGCCGACCGAGAACGGCACCTTCATGCGGTCGAACGCGAACTGCGTGCGCACGACACGGCGGCGCAGCGGGCGCTGTCCTGTCGGTGCGGCGGTGGCGGCATCGTCCGACGAGGCGACGACCTCGCTCACGACCTGATCGCCGAGAATGATGAATTGCCGCGCCCAGAGCGTTCCGGACTTCTCCGCACCACCCTTGGCGTCGAGATTGACCTGCAGCGATGCGTGCCCGCCCTTGATGTTGGGATAGAAGCCGACCAGCCGGAAGGCGCTGCCGGCATCCTTGCTCTCGGCGACCAACAGCCGCTCGCCGTTGCGCCCCTTGTCGAGGCGTGCCGCAAGCGGCTGGCCGGTCTCCAGCGTGCCGGTCGCCGATAGCCCCACGAGGCGGCCCTTGCGCTTGACCAGGGTCATCCTGACCTTGCGCACGGTGGTGTCGGAGAAGCCGATGACCGTGCCGATCTCCGCCTCGAGATCGAGCCCCGGCTCGCGGCCCGTCGGCGGGCGCTGGCGCTCGCTCAGCCGGCCCGCCGAGAAGAGCGAGCGGAAGAAGTCGCGTCCGTCGTAGGTCTGGCCGGTCGCCTTGACCTTCCAGTTTCCGTCGGCGCCGAGCCGTCCCACCACCTCGAGGCGCGTGACGACGTTGACGGAGAAATCGGGGAAATGGAAGGCGACGAGCCGGTTGTTGCGCCCGAGCGCCATCCAGCCGTCGATCGCCACGTCCTCGCCGACGATCTTGAAGCCTTGCAGCTCGACCTTGTGCCCCTTGCCCGTGCCCTTGGCGATGTCGAACTGCAGGATCGCCGAGCGTCCCGGCAGCTTCCGCCAGGCGACGTTCTCCAGCACCAGCTCGGTATTGGTGAGATCGGCGCGGACGCTCGTCTCGGGGGCTCCGGTGGCCGACTGCCGCAGCGTCAACTCGACGGGAATGTCGCCGATGACCACGTGGTCGATCTCCAGGCCGAGCTGCTTGCGATCGGCCGCGTCGAGCAGCGCCGAGAGCCGGAGGGGGGGCTGGCGGTCGGGGCTGGCGCCAAAAATGCGCTGCCATGACAGCTTCGCGCTGACGCCTTGCAGCAAGAGGTCACCCTTCGCCTCGATGGCGCGCTCGGTCAGGTCGAATACGACGCTGCCACCCTGGAGATCGAAGTCGCCGAGGATGTTGCGCGCCCGCGTCTCGGTGACCTTGACGCGCCCGAGCATCCGCATGTCCTCGAGGCGCACGTCGAGCTTGAGGGGCAGGCGAAGCTTCAGCATGCCGTCGACCTTGCCGGTGACTCCGGTCACGCGCAGGCCCGAACCGGAGACGTAGCCGAACGGCTTGCGGTCCAGAAGATCGAGCGCTTCGTCGGCGGAGCCCTGGGCCCGGAAGGCGATCTCGCCGATGGACGTGGGCTGATGAACGTCCGCGATGGTGAAGCGCCCGTCCGTCACGCGGATGGCCCGCCCGTTGCCGAGCGCCAGTGTGCCGGTCGGCGCCACAAGCTCGAACACGGCTCCTTCGAGGCGGGCGGTCACTTGCGGCAGGTGCAGCGGCGGCTGGCCATCGAGGTAGTTGACCACGAGTTGCTCGCCCTTGATCTCGAGCGAGATGTGAAACCCGCCGTCGCTGGGCGCCCTGCCGGCCGCGGCGCCAGGGGAGTTGGCGATCGTAAAGCGCCCGCCGAGAACCTGCCCCGCCGAAACGTGCGCGCGCAGCCAGTCCCGCCCACCTGGAGCCAGGGCATGCGGCCAAACGGCAGCAAGTGTCTTGACGGGCATGGCGCCGACGACGCCGGAAAGCTTGAGCTGGGGCGACGTGCCGAGCTGGCGGACATCACCCGTCATGGCGAAGGCCGCGCCGCCGAACTCGAGCCGCGCCGTCTCCAACCGGAGCGTGTCCGTGGCAGCGAGGATGCGGCCGGCGAGCTGGAGCCGGTCGATGGCGAACGTCGGAGAGCCCGGTTCCCGCCCCGCCAGTCGCCCCTCTTTTGCGGCCAGATCGAAGCGCCAGTCGCCGACGCCCGCATCCGGCCCGACTTGCTTGACCAGTCCCGCGAACCGCACGTTGCCCCAAGCACCCGACAGAACGGATTCGGCGACCTGGATCTCGCCTGGCTTCGCGCGCTCGTAGCGCAACACCACATCGCCGCCTTCGATCGCCAGCGCCTCGCCGGCGGCCTTGCCGACACGGATATGGCCCGGCCCGAGCACGAGGCGCGTGCTGGTGGCCTGAATGTCGCCACGCCGGTCGAGGGTCAGCACCATGTTGAGCTTGACGCGACTGTCGAGCGCGCGCAGCCCAGCCAGTCCATCCAGTGACGCCGCGAGCCGCGCCGGCACCAGCCCGTCGGCATCCAGGGAGATGGTCAGGCTCTTCTGCTTCTGCGAATCCTCGGCGCGGAACACCAGCGTCCACGGCTCGCCGTCCGACATGACGCGCGCCTTGCCCGTGATGATCGAGCGCTTCTGGCGGTGATCGAGCTGAATGATCATGCTCGGCACACGCCACGCCGTCTGCTGTCCCGGGCGATCCAACACCACCACGGCGTCGCGCAGCCCGAAGCTCGTCAGGAACGAGGCGGCATCGTTGCCGCTGCGCGCGCGCTCGGAGGCGCGTGACAGCATCTGGGCAAGATCGATCCGCCGGCCGCCGCCCTCATCGGGACGCGCCGGCGCCGCCGTGGCGGGTGCAGCCGGTGCCGCTTGCGGCGGCTCCCGGCCATTACCCGGGCGCTCGTTGTCGGCACCGCGTCCGAAGCTCAGCGTCAGGCCGCCCTCCGGAGTGTAGGAGACCAGCAGCCGCGGCTCGATGAAATCCACCTGCTTGGGCGCGATGCGGCCGTGCATGAGCGCCTCCGTGCTCAGCCTCACGGCCGCCAGCGGCGCGCGCGCCACGACATCGCCATCCTCGTCGCGCAGGGCGACGTTGCGCAGGCGGAGCCGCACGCCGCCCCATCGACCACGCTGCAGGATGACGCTGCCGATGGCGACCCGGACGCCTGCGAGCTCGGTGTTGATGGCGCTCTCGAGCGGCGCGATGAGGAACGGCACGGGCACCGGTCCTCGCAGCAGCGCCACGTAGAACCCGACGGCGATCAGGCCGCACAGCAGCACGAGCCCGGCCAGTCCCTCGAATACGACCAGACTGACACGGCGCGCCCTGCTCTTCCTCGGTGTCGGCAGGACGACCGTTGGCGCGCGGCGCGCAACCGTGATCGAGCGGGACTTGCGGTCCGGCTCGACGACGATCAGGTCGCGTCCTGTCCCCTCGCGCGTTTCGCTCACGCCACCCCTGCCCTGCGAGACGAGTCGCCCCGGGGATGCCTGAGGCAGCGCCCTCGAGCCCACTCGACAAGTTACAGCCACCGTTGCCGATGGCGTTCTACCGAACGGTGCAGCCTGGACGCGCGGCGCGAGCCACGAACCGCCCCCAACGGACTTGCACCACCAAACTCAACGCGAACGGAACCCCCTGGCTGCGTCTGCAGGCGCCATGCACACCGAACCTCCCGCGAACGCGCCAAGGCGCTCCCGAGAGTGCTGGCGCCCGTCGCCGCAGGCTACGCGCCGATCCCCGCCGTCCCCTGGCGAATCGTCGCTTGTGATCCTAAAGCCGATCCGACATCGTACGTGGGAATACCAGCGCAAAAATGGCGACATTTAGAAGGCGGAGGCAGCATGATCGAGGCAGGTGGCGCGGCTCCGGGGTTCTCGCTCCCCGGCGACGACGGCAAGACCGTTTCCCTCACCGGGTTCAAGGGCAAGCCCGTGGTGCTGTACTTCTACCCGAAGGACGACACCTCCGGCTGCACCCGCGAAGCGCTCGATTTCACGGCGGACGCCGCAGCGTTCCGGGCGCTCGGTGCGGTCGTCGTCGGGGTATCGCCCGATGGGGTCAAGAGCCATCAGAAATTCAAGCAGAAGCACGCACTCGACGTGCTTCTGGTAGCCGACGAGGAGAAATCGCTCGCCGAGGCCTACGGTGTGTGGGTGGAGAAGTCCATGTACGGCCGCAAATACATGGGCGTCGACCGCTCGACGTTCCTGATCGACGGCAAAGGCAAGGTCGTGAACGTGTGGCGCAAGGTGAAGGTGCCGGGACACGTCGCGGAGGTGCTGGAAGCGGTGAAGGCCCTGGCGAAGTAGACCTCGTAAGCATGCACCCGCGCTGCACGGACATCAGGCCATGAGCCGCGCGTTCGACACGCTCGCCGAGGGGGCGCGCCGGATCGTCACAGCCAGCGATCCCGTGGAAAAGGTCCGCCTCGCCTACGAGACGGCGCATGACTGGTTCGCCCGCCGGCTGTCCCTCGGCACGGTCAGCCAGCACCGCCCCATGCCGGATCGGCCCGGCCGGCCGGAGCGCCCGGAGTTGTTGCCCCCGCGCGACATGCCCAAGCGCTCGACCGGCGGTCTCAAGGGGCGCATCGCACTGCTGCATTCCCTGACCCACATCGAGCTCAACGCCGTCGACATGACCTGGGATCTCGTCGGGCGATTTTTCGACGCGCACCTGCCGCAGTCGTTCTTCGACAACTGGGTGCAGGTGGGCCTCGAGGAAGCCAAGCACTACACGCTGCTGCAGGCGCGCCTGCAGGCGCTCGGCGCCGCCTACGGCGATCTCCCCGCCCATGACGGACTCTGGCAGACCGCGCAGGAGACGGGCCATAGCCTGCTCGCCCGCGTGGCGGTAGTGCCGCTGGTTCTGGAAGCCCGCGGCCTCGACGTCACCCCCTCCATGATCCGCAGCCTGGAGGACGCCGGCGACCGCCATTCGGCCGCCGTCATCGCCATCATCTACCGGGACGAGAAGCGCCACGTCGCCTTCGGGGCCAAATGGTTCCGCTTCCTCTGCGAGCGGGAGGGACGGCCGCCCGAGCCGACGTTCCACGCGCTCGTGCGCACGCATTTCCGCGGACGGATCAAGCCGCCGTTCAATGATCGCGCCCGGTCGGAGGCCGGCCTGACGCCCGGCTTCTACCGCCCCCTCGCGGCAACCGGTCACACGCTCTGATCGCAGCGATGACGCGCCGTCGCCGCCGCAGGACCGCTCCTGTTCCCTGAGACTCGCAGGACTTACGACCACAAGGGGAGCGTATCTGGCGGACGGGCATGGCCACCGCCTTCCGCGAGTTGCAGTTACTCCACATGCCGCTGAAAGACGTTGGTAAGGGAAGAATTCGTTAGCGGCTGGTCGCCATGATCGTGCTAAACTAACTGGTTGAAAGGACGTCGCGCCTATCATGTTTGGGTGGCGGCTCGCCCCGCCGTACCACGACGGAAGGCAGGCGCGCGCCCGTTGAACGGCGGGACCTAGATCGAAGGGTGCGCTCGACCGCGTGTCTTCGGGTCCGCACGGCCACGGATCGAGGCGCCGTGCCGGCCTGATGCGGTGAGGCGTGCCGAACGTGTTGACAAGGCCTCAATTGGTCTGGACGATTGGCGATGGTCAAGATCACTGGGCGTGATCGGGAGTGGGTCCGAATGAATGCGCCTCGCGCACACGGCGCCCGCCTTTCGTCGATCGACATGGGCCAGCACCGAAACCGCTGCGGCCAAGCCCCAAGAGAGGCGCTCGACTGATGGCTTTCGAGAAGCACGGAAGCGACGATGACGGCGCTGTCGGAGAGCGGGGCGGCGATTTCCGTGCCGAGTCCACGGGCGACAGAGGCTTCAACGGCAAGCACGCCAGCTCGCCCCCGCCGGCCGCGCGCACCACCAACCTCAAGCCACAGCCCGAGCCGGCCAGGGATCGCATCGACCCACCCGCTCCGTCGCCGACCGCCGAGCAATCCTCCAGCACCCCCAGCAAGACCGAGCCGGCCGCGCCAGCCGCGCCGCCGGCCAAGCCGCGACGCCCCCTGAAGGCGATCATCCTGCCGGCCGTCGGCATCGTGCTCCTGCTGGCCATCGCCATCTACGGCTTCTACTGGCTGACCTACAGCCGCTATATCATCGTCACCGACGATGCCTACGTGCGGGCGGAAATCTCGATCGTCGCCCCCAAGGTGTCTGGCTACGTCGCCAAGGTCGCCGTCAGGGACAATGCCCGCGTCAAGGCCGGCCAGCTCCTCGTGCGCATCGATCCCGGCGACTTTCGGATTGCGCTCGACGCGGCCATGGCCCGCCAGGCCACCCAGGATGCCGCCATCGAACGCATCGGCCGGCAGATCATCGCCCAGGACGCCAGCATCGCCCAGGCCGAGGCGCAGCTTCGCGCCGCCAGGGCGGATCTGACCCGCACCATCGCGGATCTCGATCGCACACGGCGCCTCGCCGCCAAGGATTTCTCGAGCCGCAAGACTCTCGACACGGCGCGCAGCGACCATGCCCGCGCCGTGGCGCAGGTGCAGAGCGCCGAGGCGCTCGTGCTCGCCGCCAAGAACCAAAAGGGTGTGCTGGCGGCTCAGCGGATCGAGGCCGAGCGCCTGAAGGCGGAGCTCGCGACGCAGATCGCCAAGGCCCAGCGCGATCTCGATGCGACGGAGATCACCGCCCCCTTCGACGGAGTTGTCGGCAATCGCGCCATCGCGGAAGGCCAGTACGTGCAGCCCGGTACGCGCCTGATGGCGCTGGTGCCGCTCTCCCAGGTGTTCATCGTCGCGAATTTCAAGGAAACCCAGCTCGAGCGCCTCAAGGTCGGCCAGCCCGTGCGGATCGCGGTCGACGCCTTCTCGCGGCTCGGCGTCACCGGCACGATCGAGAGCTTCTCGCCGGCCTCGGGCTCGCAGTTCTCGCTGCTGCCGCCGGACAATGCCACCGGCAACTTCACCAAGATCGTGCAGCGCCTGCCGGTGCGCATCAGCGTGCCGGCCGACGTCGCGGCCAAGCTCATGCTGCGGCCGGGCCTCTCGGTCATCGTACGCGTGGACACGCGCGAGCCGAAGCCAGCCGCGCCCACGGCCGCGCCAGCCGGAACGAAGTGATGGCGGGGCCCCGCTCCGTCATGCGGTCGCCTGACCCGCGTGGGGAGGCTGCGGCATGAGCGCGGCCTCGGCGGCGGCCTTGCCGGCGAACCCGGCGGAAGAGCGCATCGATCCCAAGAAGATGCTCGCCTTCTTCTGCATGCTGCTCGGCATGTTCCTGTCGGTGCTCGACGTGCAGATCGTGTCCGCGGCTCTGCACGAAATCCAGGCCGCCCTCTCAGCCAACTCCGAGGAGATCGCCTGGGTCCAGACCGGCTATCTGGTCGCCAAGGTCGTCGTCATCCCGCTCACCGGCTTCCTGCTCAGAGCCTTCTCGACCCGCCACACCTTCGTCTACGCCTGCGCCGGCTTCACGCTCTCGAGCGCGCTCTGCGCCACGTCTTCCTCCATCGAGGAGATGATCTTCTGGCGCGCCATGCAGGGCCTCACCGGCGGCGCCATGATCCCAGCCGTGTTCTCGACGGCCTTCTCGATCTTCCCGGGCTCCAAGCAGTACATGATCGGCCCGACTATCGCGCTGGTGGTGACGCTTGCCCCGACCATCGGCCCGACGGTCGGCGGCTACATCACCGATTTCGCCTCGTGGCACTGGCTGTTCCTGATCAACATCATCCCGGGAATCGTCATCTCCGTCGTGTGCTGGACGATCATCGATTTCGACAAGCCAGAGCCCTCGCTGTTGCAGAATTTCGACTGGTGGGGCCTGCTGTCAATGGCGGCGTTCCTCGGCGCGCTCCAGTTCGTGTTGCAGGAGGGCGCTCGCTGGGACTGGTTCGACTCGATCGAGATCCGTATCGCCACCCTGGTCTCGGCGACCGGCGCGGTGTTCTTCTTCTGGCGGTGCTTCACGGCCCGCCAGCCTATCGTCGACCTCACGGCCTTCCTCAATCGCAACTATTCCGTCGGCTGCGTTCTGAGCTTCGTGCTCGGCTTCGCGCTGTTCGGCCTCACCTACTTCTACCCCATCTATCTCGAGCGCGTTCGCGATCACTCCGCGCTGATGATCGGCGAGGTGATGTTCGTGAGCGGCGCCTGCATGTTCCTGATGGCGCCGGTGGCCGGCCGCCTCACCAAGACCCTCGATCTGCGCATCGTCATCTCGATCGGGTTCTTCTTGCTCGGTGTCAGCATGTTCCTGGCCTCGTCGCTGACGGTCGACTGGGATTTCAACGAGTTGATCATACCGCAGGCTTTGCGCGGCTGTGGCCTCATCCTGTGTCAGACCTCGGTGAACTTCATCGCGCTCGGCACGCTTTCCCCCGACCAGCTCAAGAACGCCGCCGCGCTCTACAATCTGACGCGCAACATGGGCGGCGCCGTCGGCATCGCGCTGATGACGACGATGCTGAACCAGCGCACGGACTTCCATCTCGACCGCATGCGCGAAAACGTGACGTGGGCACGCGCGGAGCCGCTCGAGTGGTTGAAGATCATGAGCGGACGCATGTCCGAGCTCGGCTCGGATGCGGAGCTCGCCGCGCTCAAACGGCTGGCCCAGGTCGTCCGCAAGCAGGCGACGGTGATGGCCATCGGCGATGTCTTCTTCCTGCTGGCGGTGGGCTTCTTCCTCATGCTGGTGCTGGTGCCGCTCGCCCAGAAGCCGCGCGCGGGAGCGGGCGGACGCCGCCATTAGCACGCGACGCAATGAAGCAGCTCCTCCGAAAATGATACCGATTGCCCACGCTCGCGCCCCACACGTCGGCCATCTCCATCGCCGTGCTTGACCGCCACCACGGCATGCTGCTTAACATTCTCCACCTTGGTAAATCGGGTGCGAGATCGTCCCGACAGTCGGGTCGTCCGGCACTGGCGAAGTTGCGTCGAGCCCCTGCGGCATCGGGGATCGGGACGGAGCGGGGTTACCCGGCGCTTCTGCGCGAAGGCGGTGCGGCACTGCGATGGCGCGCCGCGCCTGGTACGGTGGGCTTACGCGTGCGCTCGGCGGCAGACGGGGGTGTCGGCCACGGGTCCGGGTGAGCATCGAGCTTCGGTATAGGTACAGCGTGGAGGGATTTGCAGATGTTCACGAAACGGCCGGATAAAGAGCCCGCACCACTCGAGCCGACGAAGGTGATGGGCATGCCGACGCCGCAGGCCGCGCCGGTTCATGCACCCGCCCGCCCGAGCCCGCTCGCCCGCGCCGACAAGTCCATGCCCTCCGTGATCGGGGCCGATCTCACGATCATGGGCAACCTGATCTCCAAGGGCGAGGTTCAGGTCGACGGTGAGGTGCAGGGCGATCTGCATTGCTCGCACGTGGTGGTCGGCGAGCGCGCCCGCATCACCGGCGGCATCATCGCCGACGACGTCGTCGTACGCGGTCAGGTGATGGGCTCGATCCGAGGTCTGCGCGTGACGCTGCAGTCGAGTTCCCACGTCGAGGGCGACATCTACCATCAGTCGCTGGCCATCGAGCAGGGCGCCTACTTCGAGGGCAAGTCCCGCCGCGCCGAGGACCCGACCGCCGGCATGAAGCCTGGCCAGCCGGCGTCCGCAGCTCCGGGCGACGCCCCCACGACCTGACGGGACGGGACCGACGACCTTGCGTCCGTGCGCGCGGCCGGCCGTTCAGACCGGCATCGCCATCTCGACGAGACGCGCCCAGTACGAGACGCCGACCGGAATGGCTGCATCGTTGAAGTCGTAGGCGGGGTGGTGCAGCCCCGCCGTGTCGCCGTTGCCCATGAAGATGAAGGCGCCGGGGCGCGCTTCCAGCATGAACGAGAAATCCTCGCCGCCCATGACCGGGGGCGCGTTGGCATCGACCTTGTCGGCGCCGACCACCGAAGCGGCGACATCGGCGGCGAATTGCGTCGGCCGCTCGTGATTGCGCGTCACCGGGTAGTCGCGCTTGTAGGTCACGTTCGCGGTGGCGCCGAACAGCCGTGCGGTGCCCTCGACGACCTCGACGACGCGCCGCTCCAGAATGTCGCGCACCTCCGGCACCAGCGAGCGGGCGGTGCCCGTGAGCTGTGCCGTTCCGGGCACGACGTTGCCGGCATTGCCTGCATGGAACATGCAGATCGAGACGACGCCCGACTTGAGCGGGTCGACGTTGCGCGAGACGATGGATTGCAGCGCCGTCACGACGTGCGCGCCGACCAGCACCGTATCGACACCAAGGTGCGGCTTGGCCGCGTGCGTGCCCTTGCCCTCGATGGTGATGTAGATCCGATCCGATGAGGCGAGCATCGGCCCCGGCCGGATCGCGAACTGGCCGACTGGCAACCCCGGCGCGTTGTGCAGGCCATAGACCTCCTGGATGCCCCAGCGATCCATGAGACCGTCGCGGACCATCTCCCGACCGCCGCCGCCGCCCTCCTCGGCAGGCTGGAAGATCAACACCGCCGTACCGTCGAAATTGCGCGTCTCGGCGAGGTAGCGGGCTGCACCGAGCAGCATCGCCGTGTGCCCGTCATGTCCACAGGCGTGCATCTTCCCGCTGTTGCGGGAGGCATAGGGCAACCCAGTCGCCTCCTCGATCGGCAGGGCATCCATGTCGGCGCGCAGGCCGATGACCTTACCGGAACTCGCGGCCCGCCCTTTGATGACCGCGACCACACCCGTCTGGCCGATCCCCGTCACGACCTCGTCGCAACCGAAAGCCTTGAGGCGCTCCGCGACGAACGCCGCCGTGCGATGCACGTCGAAGAGCAGCTCCGGGTCGGCGTGCAGCGTGCGTCGCCAGCCGGTGATTTCCTCGTGCAGCCCCGCGACCCTGTTGACGACAGCCATCGGTCCCTCTTCTCCATGCCGGCCCGCACACGGGCCCTGTTCACGTTGCCGGTCAGTGCGCCGCGCCGGCCTTGGCGGCCTCGCCCGAGCCTTTGATGCGCTGTGCCAGCGCGGCCTCGATGAAGCGATCGATATCGCCATCGAGCACGGCGGCGGGATTGCCGCTCTCGACCCCGGTGCGCACGTCCTTGACCATCTGATAGGGCTGCAGGACGTAGGAGCGGATCTGATGCCCCCAGCCGATGTCGGTCTTGCTCGCGGCTTCCGCCGCCGCCGCCTCCTCCCGCTTCTGCAGCTCGAGCTCGTACAGTCGGGCGCGCAGCATCGACCAGGCCGACGCGCGGTTCTTGTGCTGCGAGCGCTCGCTCTGGCAGGCGACGACGACGCCGGTCGGTATATGCGTGATGCGCACCGCCGAGTCGGTGGTGTTCACGTGCTGGCCGCCGGCACCCGAGGAGCGGTAAGTGTCGATCCGGCAGTCGCTCTCGTTGACCTCGATCTCGATGTTGTCGTCGACGACAGGGAACACCCACACCGAGGCGAAGCTCGTGTGCCGGCGCGCGTTGGCATCGTAGGGAGAAATGCGCACCAGACGGTGCACGCCCGATTCCGTCTTCAGCCAGCCGTAGGCGTTCTCGCCCTTGACCTGCAGCGTCACCGACTTGAGGCCCGCTTCCTCGCCCGGGCTCTCCTCGATCACCTCGACCTTGTAGCCGCGCTGCTCGGCCCAGCGCGTGTACATGCGGGCAAGCATCTGCGCCCAGTCCTGGCTTTCCGTGCCACCGGCACCGGCGTGGACCTCGAGATAGGTGTCGTTGCCGTCCGCCTCGCCCGACAGAAGGGCCTCGACCTCCCGGCGCTGCGCATCGATCGACAGCCGCTCCAACGCCGCCACGGCCTCGCTGACGACGGCCTCATCGCCTTCCTCCTCGCCGAGCTCGATGAGGCCGACCGTGTCGGCTAACTCCTGCTCGAGCTTGCGGAAGTCCTGCGCCTTGCGCTCCAGCCCCTGTCGCTCGCGCATCACCTGCTGGGCGCGCTGCGGATCATTCCACAGGTCGGGGTCCTCGACCCGGCTGTTGAGATCGGCAAGGCGGGCATCGATGGTGTCCCAGTCAAAGATGCCTCCGCAACAGTCCGAGCGACGTCTCGATGGTCTCCATGAGCTTTTCCACATCAGCGCGCATGTGAGCCTCCCAGCTTGGCTTGGATCGGGCGCCGGCCATCGCCGGGCGCAATATGGCTCCTCCCGGCCGCCACGCGGTCCGGCAAGGCCGTTGCCATTCATATAGATCATGCCGCGCGCAGATGGAATCGCCGGCTGCGGCCCGGCGAGGAGCTGGCCGCCGACGTCAGGCCCGCGGCGCGGCTACCACGTCCCGCGGCCCGTCCGCAGCGCCCGGTCCTGATCGGGCTGGCGCCCCGTATCGTGCTGATCGAAGCCGATCACCGAATAGGCGTCGTCCGGCTCCTCGTTGGGCTTGAACGCCTCCAGCACGCTGCCGCCTTCCCGTCCCGAGACGCGCAGGCCGGTCTTGATGTTGACGCGCACCAGCTTGATGCCCGGAGGAATACGGAACGGCACGGCCGCCTTGTCCGCCAGCGCCTCTTTCAGGAAGCTCGCCACGATCGGCGCCGCCACCTGACCACCCGTGGAGCCCTTGCCCATGGGCCGCGGCGTGTCGTAGCCGACGAACACGCCGACGACCATGTCGGGCGTGAAGCCGACAAACCAAGCGTCCTTCTCGTCGTTCGTCGTGCCCGTCTTGCCGGCGACCGGCTTGCGGACGGCCTGCAAGGCCGTGCCTGTGCCGCGCCGCACGACGCCATCGAGCATGGAGGTGATCTGATAGGCCGAGTGGGGATCGATGATCTGCTTGCGCGCGTCGGGCAGGTCGGGCTCCTCCTGCCCGGTCCAGCGCTGCGCCTTGCAGCCCGCGCATTGGCGCTCGTCATGGCGCCAGATGGTGTGGCCGCGTCGGTCCTGGATGCGGTCGATGAGCGTGGCATGCACCTGCTTGCCGCCGTTGGCCAGCATGCAATAGGCAGTCGCGAGCCGCAGCAGCGTCGTCTCGCCGGCCCCCAGTGACATCGACAGCACCGGCATCATGTCGTCATAGATGCCAAAGCGCTTGGCGTATTCCGCGATCAACGGCATGCCCATGTCCTGCGCGAGGCGCACGGTCATGAGGTTGCGCGAGCGCTCGATGCCGACCCTGAGGGTCGAGGGGCCATAGAACTTGCCGCCGTAGTTCTTCGGCTCCCAGACGTCGCGGCCGCCCCCCTGCTCGATGGAGATGGGGGCGTCGAGAATGACGCTCGTCGGCTTGTAGCCGTTGTCGAGAGCAGCGGCGTAGACGAAGGGCTTGAAGGCGGAGCCCGGCTGCCGGCGCGCCTGCACGACGCGGTCGAACTGGCTCATTTCGAAGGAGAAACCGCCAATCAGGGCGAGCACACGTCCAGTATGCGGGTCGAGCACGATGATACCGCCGCCAACCTCGGGCACCTGCATGAGCTGCCAGGCGCCGTCGAGCTTCTCGACATCCTTCGGCGCGACGTAGATGACATCTCCCGGCGAAAGAACGTCCGTCGCCGCCTTGGGCGCCGCCTTCTTCGCCATGCGCGCCCACTTCATCTCCGGGAACGGCACCTCGACCGTCTGCCGCTCGGCCACCAGCGTGCCGTTCGGCTGTCGCGCGGGCTTGAGGCCGACCACGGCCTGCTGGCGATTGACCTGGAGCACTACGCCAAGCCGCCACGGCTGGATGTCACTGGGCGTCTTGATCTGGTCGAGCGCAACTCCCCAATCTCCGGCGATCTCGATGCGTTGCTGCGCCCCACGCCAGCCCTTCTGGCGGTCGAACGCCACCAGTCCGTCGATCAGGGCACGGCGCGCCTGCTTCTGCAGGCGTGGGTCGAGGGTCGTGCGCACGGACAGGCCGCCGCCATAGAGCTTGGTCTCGCCGTACTGCGCCAACAGTGCGCGACGCACCTCCTCGGCGAAGAACTCGGCTGCGAAGATGTGCGCGCCGAACGGGCGCAGCTTGACGTTGAGGGGCTTCGCCTTGGCCGCTGCGGCCTGGGCCTTGGTGATGAAACCGTTCTGCGCCATCTCGTCGATGACCCAGTTCCGGCGGATCGTCGCCTCGCGCGTGCGCTTGAAGGGGTGATAGTTGTTGGGCGCCTTGGGCAGCGCAGCCAGATAGGCGGCCTCCTCGATGGTGAGGTCGCGCAGCTCCTTGCTGAAATAGTTCAGGGCCGCCGCGGCCACGCCGTACGAGCCGATCCCGAGATAGATCTCGTTCAGATAGAGCTCGAGGATCGTTTCCTTCTGCAATGCGCGCTCGATGCGGATGGCCAGGATGGCCTCCTTGAGCTTGCGCATGTACTCGTCGGCCTTGGTCTTCCCATCCTTCTGGACGAGATCGCTCAACAGGAAATTCTTGGCGACCTGCTGGGTGATGGTCGAGGCGCCTTGCGGGCGCCGGCCCGAGCCCATGTTCTGCAGATTGCGGACGATGGCGCGTCCAACGCCCTGGAAGTCGATGCCGCTGTGCTCGAAGAAGCGTTTGTCCTCGGCCGAGAGAAAGGCCTGGATGACCTGCCTCGGCACCGTGTTGATCGGCACGAAGATGCGGCGCTCGCGAGCGTATTCGGCAATCAGCGCTCCGTCGTGCGCGTGGATGCGCGTCATGACGAGCGGCTCGTACTTCTTCAGTGATTCGTAGTTCGGCAGGTCCTTCGAGGCATGCCACAGCACGAACCCCGCGACGGCAGAGCCGGCGAGGAACAGCACGACGCCCGACGCGAACGTGAACCCGAGCATGCGCAGGAACAAGCTGCGCCGCTTCCGGCGCTTCTTCGGCTGCGCTGGCGGTGGAAGTATCGGCCCTGGTCTCATATGCCTCTTTCTGAGTGCATGGGCGGTCCTTTGGCCCGGGCCGCCGCGAGATCGACTACCAGATAGCTGATCCCGTGCCACACTACTACGGAATGTGGCAAGAGAAGGCCCGGCCATCCGTCAAGCCGTCGCACTGCCCCGTCCATACGGTCCGGTCGGAGCGGTCCGGCCGGGCTGTCGAGTAGCACGCTCCGCCTCATTGCGGCGGCGCAATCGCAAACCAGCCTGAACGCGCCGGGAGCGCCGCACGCTTCGTACGTTTCCCCGCAGGTATGCCTCAAAATGGCACGCGCGCCAATCTGTCGGCGGAAAAATAGTCTTCGATGGCCGTGGCGATCGCCGCCCCGACGCGCTGGCGCCAGGCGCGCGACTGGAGCAGACGCTCGTCCTCGGCATTCGTCATGTAGCCAAGCTCCACAAGCACGGATGGCGTCTGGGCCTGTCGCAGGACCTTGAAGGCTGCGCCGCGGGTCGGCGTCCGGTTCAGCACGATCGCCTTGCGCAGCCGTGCCAGCAACAGGGAGCGGAAATCGACCGAGAACCGAGCCGTCTCCCGGCGCATCAGGTCGAACAGGATGCTCTTCACGTGATCCCCTGATTCGCTGTCGAACGTCGTCACCCCGGCCAGCAGGTCGACCGCGTTCTCCTTCTCCGCGAGGCGCCGGGAGCGCTCGTCGCTGGCGCGATCGGACAGGGTATAGATGGTGGCGCCGCGGACGGCATCGACAAAGCCGCGCTCGGCAATGGAATCGGCGTGGATAGAGACGAACAGGTCCGCCCCGACCCGGCGCGAGAGTGCCACGCGGTCGGCGAGAGAAACGAAAACGTCGGTATCGCGCGTCATGACCACCTTGAACCGGCCAGTGCGCCGGAGTTGATCGCGAACAGCCTTGGCGACCGCGAGCACGATGGTTTTCTCCTGCATGCTGCCTCGGCCATGCGTTCCGGGATCGACACCGCCATGCCCGGCGTCGATCACGACCACAGGCTTGTCCGTCGCTGCCTTCTCCCGCCGGGGCTGCGGCTTCTCACGCCCGCCATCCGGTGGCGTCGGCTTGGCGGCCGGGCCGCTCACGGTGCGCAGGAACTGCTGCCGGTCGATCGGGGAGAACGCCAGAATGAGCCGGCTCGTCTGCCCCGTGCGCCCGCCTCCGGACGCAACGCGCACCTTTACCGGCCGCGCCACGTCGATCACCACGCGGGAGCGACCGGGCGCGAACAGGCC
Organism: Hyphomicrobiaceae bacterium; assembly: GCA_041397725.1. Taxonomy (GTDB): domain Bacteria; phylum Pseudomonadota; class Alphaproteobacteria; order Rhizobiales; family Hyphomicrobiaceae; genus JAGRKR01. Next base: position 893,745 of record JAWKVZ010000001.1, read on the forward strand.
GAACCGGTAGGAGCGGACCAGGCCTCGGCCATGCGAGCCCAGCTTGGGCGGCACGTCGAAGGCGACGGCCGGCAGGTCGATCACGATGCGATAGGGGTCGGCCAGTACGGAAATCTCGTAGCGGACGGGCTTGCTGGTCTCGAGGACCATGCTGGTCGTGGTCTCGTCGCCGTCGATGCTCAGATGCCGCACCACGGGGTCCTTGGCGTGGGCGGTGAAGCCGCCGCGCATGCGCTCACGCGGGACCGTGGCAGCCGGGCGTGGGGCCGGTCCGGCCCGCTTCGGCGCGGCCTTGCGTGGGGTCGTCTGCGCGGTCCAGTCCGACGTCTGCGCGCACGCCTCGGAGGCGAGCGCGGCCAGGGTCACCAGGAAGGTGGCGAGGGTCAGCATGGCGCCGCGGATCGCGCGGCCGCGCGCGAGGTGCTGAAAGATCGCCGACGCCATCGTGGTCAGCCTCCCCTCAAGGCGCGCATCCGGCCGGCATGGGCCGAGGCCCGCCAGCCGAGTCGTGACCCGCCATGCCGTGCCCGCGCAGGCCTGCCCCTCGAGGCTGACTCGGACGATGGCGGAGCGGCATACGCGAACCTTCGCAGTCGCGAGAATACCCGGGATTATCACCTGAGCCTGCGCGTGGCGCCCGCGATGGCAGCGCCCGGCACCCCCCTCCAAACCGATCGTACGCCAGACGGGACCCCGATCTGTGATCATTGCATGGCACAGCCGTTAACATATCTTTTCATACTCGACAGTACAGTCGACGCTACGGACTTCCGACTGCGATGATGCAATAGGATCACACATCCCTTGCGCGCGCGGCCGTCTGGCCGTAAGTAGAAGGTCCCGAGAATCCCGACCTTTCGTCTGTTCCGGGCGTCAGTATTGCCACGCACCACCCGTTGAGGCAGGCAAGCACCGTTGATGCAGGACGATCGGCGAACGGAGACGTCGAGTTTCCGGGACCAGGAGGTTCGACAGCGCCCCGCAACGAGCAGCCTCGCTCCGCGTGGCGATTTGTTTGGGCGATGAACGGCCTCCAGTTTGTTTGGATTTGGCCGGATGGCAAGCGACTTGAGCCGCGACGCGGTCGCAGGTCGGACATTGCCGTACGTTTCCCGTTTGTCGAACCGAAGTGGTCGCACAGCGGATCAGGTAATCCGGCGGAATATTGCTCAAACCGTTCGCGGCTCAGCCGTCGAGCGGGCGCGGTTCGCCTCAGCCGGTTGCCTTTCGACGCCCGGCCGAGCCTCTCGAAGGAGAGGACTGCGCGCAACTTCATGCCCATGGCATGTGCCATGGGAGCGATGACGGCGCCGAGATCGTCCGCGATGCGAAAGCGCCGCAACCCGATAGAGCCATGAACAGCACGTTCGCAGTGCCGATCGACACCGTGCTCGCCGAGAGATCGGCGGAGCAGTCGTCGCGCGCTGCGGAGGTGGCCGTCGGAGGTAGCGGGCGAGGCAGTCCTCGCGCCTTGCGACCCTCGGCCCCGGCGTGCCGTTTTCATCCCGACACAGCCAGCATTCACGCCCACACACTCAGCTTGAAACAAGTGCGCCAGACCGCCTTCCCACACCCGCAGCCGCCCTTACAGGCCTTGGCAGCGAGCCGGATGCGGAACAGGCGCCGCAAGGATACACTGCTATGTCTCAGAACAAGATGCTTATCGATGCCACCCACCCGGAGGAGACCCGGGTGGTGGTCCTGCGGGACGGACGGGTAGAGGAATTCGACTACGAATCCGCCGCCCGCAAACTCCTGCGCGGCAATATTTATCTGGCCAAAGTCACGCGCGTCGAGCCGTCGCTGCAGGCGGCCTTCGTCGACTACGGCGGCAACCGCCACGGTTTCCTGGCCTTCAACGAGATCCACCCCGACTACTATCAGATCCCCATCGCCGATCGGCAGGCCCTCCTCCAGGAAGAGGCCGAGGAAGAGGCACGGGACGAGGAAGAGGTCGAGGCCCACATCAGCGGGCGTCGCGGCGGTCGCGACGAGTCCCGCGGCTCCCGGCACGACGCGGAGGCCCCGGCAGAGTCCGATGGCAGCCCGCAGCACCGGGACGACGGTTACGACACCCCCCCGGCGGACATTCCCGGCTCCGGCCCCCAGCCGACCCTCGAAGGTCCCGCCAGCATCAGCGAGCGGACGGGCCTCGACGAGCCCCGCCAGGCCTCGGATGTGCCGGCCGCAGCCGAGTACCACGAGACGGCCCCCGCCACCGAGCCCGACGCATCCGCCGACGCTGAGGACGTGCCGGAGCCGCGTGGCCTGGTCGAGGACACCGGCCTTATCGAGATCGAGTCGGTCGACGGCCCGGAGAACGGCGAAGCCGTGCCCGTCGAGGAGGTCGGCTCCGAGGATGCACTGGAGGAGGTGCCCGAGCGTCCGCGTCGGCGGCGGGCCCGCAGCTACAAGATCCAGGAAGTCATCAAGCGCCGCCAGATCATTCTCGTGCAGGTCGTCAAGGAGGAGCGCGGCAACAAGGGCGCCGCACTCACCACTTACCTGTCGCTGGCCGGACGCTACACGGTCCTCATGCCCAATACGGCCCGTGGCGGCGGCATCAGCCGCAAGATCACCAATCCGACCGACCGCAGGCGCCTGAAGAAGATCGCCGAGGAGCTCGAGGTGCCGGAGGGCATGGGCCTGATCATCCGCACGGCCGGCGCAGCGCGCACCAAGGCGGAGATCAAACGCGACTTCGAGTACCTGCTCAGGCTGTGGGAAAGCGTGCGCGACCTGACGTTGCAGTCGACGGCGCCGGCGCTCGTCTACGAGGAAGGCGACCTCATCAAGCGCTCGATCCGCGACCTCTACACCAAGGAGATCGACGAGATCGTCGTTGCCGGCGGCAACGCCCACTCCGAGGCGCGCGAGTTCATGCGCATGCTCATGCCGAGCCACGCCAAGAACGTCGTGACCTACGAGGCGCCCGAGCCGCTCTTCACGAAATTCCAGATCGAGCGCCAGCTCAACGCGCTGTTCAGCCCCTATGTGCACTTGCGCTCCGGCGGCTATCTCGTGATCAACCAGACCGAGGCGCTGGTCTCCATCGACATCAACTCCGGCAAGTCCACGCGCGAGTTCTCGATCGAGGAAACGGCCCTCAACACCAATCTCGAGGCCGCTGACGAGATCGCCCGCCAACTGAAGCTGCGTGACCTCGCCGGCCTGATCGTCATCGACTTCATCGACATGGAGGAGAAGCGCAACAACCGTGCCGTCGAACGGCGGCTCAAGGATGCCTTGCGCTTCGACCGTGCCCGCATCCAGGTCGGCCATATCAGCCACTTCGGCCTGCTCGAGATGTCGCGTCAGCGCCTGCGCACAGGCGTGCTGGAAGGCTCGACCTCCCAGTGCCCGCACTGCCTTGGCACGGGCGTCATCCGCTCGACCGAGTCCGTGGCGCTCGCGGTGTTGCGCGCGCTCGAGGACCTGCTGATGGCGGGCGAGCGCGCCCACCTCTCGGCAACCGCCGCGACGCCGGTTGCGCTCTACATCCTCAACCAGAAGCGCGCCTTCATCAACGACATGGAGAGCCGCCACGGCAACAGCATCACGATCGTCGGCAGCGACCGCTTGCAGGGCGCCAACTTCACCATCGAGAAGATGGCCGGCGGCGAGGCCGCCGAGCCGGCCGCCCAGCGCACCGCCGTCAAGATGGAGTGGGGCTTCGACGAGGCCGAGACCACGCCCGCCGCACGCGAGGGCGAGGGCGACCCGGCCCGGCGCAAATCGCGGCGGCGGCGCCGTCGCCGCGACCGTGACGAAGAGACGATGGTGGGCGACGAGGGGCACAACGGCTCGCGCGAGCACACGCGCGAGGCCCATGGGCGCCATCACGAGCACGCCGAGCCGCATGATCACGACCATGACGAGCCCGACGAGGATGCCGCCGAGCCGCGCGAGAGCCAGGCCGGCGGCGAGGGTGGGCGCGAGCAGAGCCGCGATGGCGAAGAGCGGCGCGGCCGGCGCTCGCGGCGGCGCGGGCGCCGTGGGGGGCGGCGCAACCGCACGGACATGCCGCCGACCGGCCAGGATGCTGCCGGTGGGCCGCGTGCAGGCGAACGGACGCCCTCCGACGACACCGACCGCGAGACGCCCACGGCGAGCGGCCCTGCCGACACGCCGGAGCCGGCCCTCGATCATCTCGAGCGCTTCGGTTTCTACACCGCACCGATTGCTGCCGCGCCAAGCCGGCGCCAGCCGCGGGCTACCGTCGAGGACAGGCCGGCGGCTGCCGAGGACAAGCGGGCTGCCCGCGCGCCCGAGGTGAAGAGCACGAGCGAGACGCCCCACAACGGCGGCTGGCCAGCCTCTCGAGCCGAGGACAGCAGCGAGAGCGGCACGAAGCCGAGCGAGGCGGAGAGCAAGTTCGGCGTGCTTGGCGACGAGCCCTCGCTCGTCACCGCGACGGTGGAGCCACCGGGTGGCGGAAGCATGCCCTCGCCCGCACTGACGGCGGAACCGCCGGTCGTCGTGACGGTTGCGGCCGAGCCGGCGCCGAGCCCCGCTGCCGAGCCAAGCCCGGAGCCGAGCAAGCCGGCCAAACGGGGCTGGTGGCAGCGCAGCTCCTGATCGCGCTGGACGATGAACGCGGACGATGGACGCGCGTCACGCGCGTCCATCCCGACGGCGCCCTGCTAGCTCCGCGCGCCGTGCGCCCACGTGACGAGGCGCGCTGTGGCCTCGCGCATGGCCTCGGTGCTGCCGGCGTAGGAGAAGCGCAGATAACTCGCGCCGCGCTCGGCATCGAAGTCGGCGCCGGGCGTGACGGCGACCCCGGCCTCATCCAGCAGCCGACGTGACAGGGCCAGACTGTCGGCGCCGAGATGGTCCGAGCGCGCGTAGAGGTAGAAGGCGCCATCGGCAGGCGCCAGCTCCGTCAGGCCGGCCTCGGCCAGACCAGCGAGCAGGATGGCGCGATTGGCGGCATAGACCTCCCGGTTGCGCTCGAGCTCGTCACGGGCCTCCATGGCGGCCAGCGCCGCCACCTGCGAGATGGCCGGCGCGGAGATATAGAGGTTCTGTTGCAGGCGCTCGAGCGGACGCACCAGGCGCTCCGGCACGATCATCCAGCCGACCCGCCAGCCGGTCATCGAGAAATACTTCGAGAAGCTGTTGATGACGATGGCGTCCTCGCTGAAAGCGAGAGCTGTCTGCGCGGGCCGGTCGTAGGTCAGCCCGTGATAGATCTCGTCCGAGATGAACCACAGGCCATGGCGTCGACAGACTCCGGCGATCTCGGCGAGCGGCTCGGGCAGCAGCATGGTGCCCGTCGGATTGGCCGGGCTCGCCAGGAGCAGACCGTCGATGCGGCCTTGACGCGCCAGCGTTGCCACCATGTCCGCCGTCGGCATCCAGCGGGTTTGCGGCCCCGTGATGATCGAGACGGGCTCGCAGCCGAGCGCGGTCGCGATATGGCGGTAGCAGGGATAGCCGGGGACCGGCAGCGCCACCCTGCCGCCGCGCTCGAAGGCAGCGAGGAACGCGAGCACGAACCCGGCCGACGAGCCCGTCGTGACGACGACCCGCGCGGGATCGACGGCGATCCCGTACTGCTCCTGATAATGCCGAGCGATGCGGGCCCGCAACGACGGCAGTCCCAGCGCCTCCGTATAGCCGAGCTGCGCGCCCCGCGAGAGCGCCTCGATGGCCGCCCGCTGAGCGGCGGCAGGCGCCGGCGTCGCCGGCTGCCCGACCTCCATGTGAACAACGGACAATCCCTGGGCTTCCCGCAGGTTCGCGTCCCGCATGACATCCATGACGATGAAGGCGTCGATGGCGCTGCGCGATGATGCTTCAGGGTGTCGCGCCCCCTCGCCTGTCTCGCCGCCGCCGCTGAATTCGCCCATGCCCTCGCTCCCCTGCCGAGCAGCCATACCCCGGACCGCCTTGCTGTCGCCTCAATACCGCGTCGGAATGCTCCGCGGCGACTGATTTGTCAGCACCTTTTCGCGTTGCCCCGCGTCCGACGTGGCCATCAGCGCACAGTCGGCGACCTTTCGGCGCAAGTGAGGCTTGGCAAGCCAGGGCGCGCGTTACCATGTAGTATCCGTTCGTGCGTTTGCCGGTAGAGTGTGTACGCTCTCGAGGGACGCACAGTTGCGAACCTGCGAAGGGGCGCCCACACTCGAGAACGAAGTGGTCGTGTGCGATCGGCGCCGATGACGCAAGCGCTTTGCGCCGCCAACGCGATGGATCGCACGAGAGGCAGGGCACGGTTCGTGCCCCGGAAACCCGTCACATCAGGGCCAACCATGACCTTGACGAGCACGACTGCCCTTCCCCGCTCCCGTCCGCGCCAGCCGCGCCTGCGCGAGCGCCTGCTCGCCATGGTGGCGGGCGTGGCGGTGCTCAGCGCCAGCGCGCTGCCAGCCAAGGCGCAGCGCCTGCCCGAGATCCGCGATACGGAGATCGAGCGCCTGCTGCGCGATTACGCGCAGCCCATCCTGCGCGTTGCCGGGCAGGCGTCGCAGAACGTCGCTGTGCGGATCATCAAGAACGACTCGTTCAATGCCTTCGTGATCGACGGCAGCAACATTTTCCTCAACACCGGCACGCTGCTGATCTCCGAGACGCCTAATCAGGTCATCGGCGTCATTGCCCATGAGACCGGCCATATCTCCAACGGCCATCTGGCGCGCCTCAGAGCCAAGATTCGCGACGACACGACTCGCAGCCTCATCATGAAGGTGCTCGGCATCGGTGCTCTGATCGTCGCGGGCGCCTCGGGGCGCGATTCGGCCAAGGAAGCCGCCGGCGGGCTGGGCAAGTCGATCCTCTACGGCACGGACGACGTGCTCGGTCGCTCGATCCTCTCCTACGTGCGCGCCCAGGAGCAGGAGGCCGATCTCGCCGCCTTCAAGTTCCTGCACATGACCAAGCAGTCGGCGCGCGGCATGCTCGAGACGTTCGAGCGCTTCGCCAATCAGGAGTACCTGACCGACGCCAACAAGGACCCCTATGTCCGCAGCCACCCCCTGGCCACGCAGCGCCTCGCCCAGCTTCGCGATCTCGCACAGCGGAGCCGCTACTTCGAGGTGCGCGACGCCCCCGAGTTGCAGGCCCGACACGACCTGATGCGAGCGAAGATCGCCGGCTTCACCGAGCCGCCCCAGGTGGTGCTGCGCCGCTACCCGGACAGCGATCAGAGCCTCGCGGCACGCTATGCCCGCGCCATCGCCCGCAATTGCCAGGGCCGTTGCGCCCGCGCCATCGGCGAGGTCGACGCCCTCATTCGCGAGCGGCCCAGGAACCCCTATTTCTGGGAGCTCAAGGGCGACCTGCTCTACCGGCAAGGGCGGCCCCACGACGCCATTCCCGCTCTGCGCAAGGCGCTGCAGTTGCTGGGCGGGGATGCGCCGCTGATCCAGGTGACGCTCGCACAAGCGTTACTTGCGACCAATAACCCGCGTGCTACGGAAGAAGCCTACCGACTGTGCCTCACCGCCAAGGAACGCGAGCGCCATTATGCGCAAGCCTATTTCCAGCTCGGCGCCGCGCTCTACCGGATGGGCCGGGAGCCCGAATCGCATTGGGCAGCAGCGGAGGCGCACTATTACTCCGGCGATTTCAAGGAGGCGAAGCGCTTCGCCAAGCGCGCCATGGTCAAGCTCAAGCGGGGCAGCCCCTACTGGAGCCGCGCCAACGAGATCGCTACCATGAAACAGCCCAAAATCTGAACGATCGTCACTTGAATCGCGTATCCGTAGTCGCCACCTAAGCCCGGTTACATCCCGACAGGAGAACAAGCGCATGCACCGCGTAGCACGCCCCGGCCGTTTCGCCGAGGCCACCGTCCGCAGCCTCAAGCGCCTCGCCGTCGCCGGCACGTTGGCTCTCGGCACCCTGTCCCTGGCCGGCGCCCCTGCCTCGGCGGATGCCGCCAAGCCGGCTGCGATGACGCCCGCGCAGAAGGCCGAGATCGAGAAGATCATCCGCGCCTACATTCTCGAGAACCCCGAGGTCCTGTTCGAGGCCATCGAGGTACACAAGAAGCGGCAGCAGTCGAAGCAGGAAGAGGCCCACAAGAAGCTGATCGTGGCACGGGCGAAGGAGATCTTCCGCTCCCCCGGCGATTTCGTCTTCGGCAATCCCAAGGGTGACATCACCGTTGTCGAATTCTTCGACTACAACTGCGGGTGGTGCAAGCGCGCACTCGCCGAGGTTGTCAAGCTGACCAAGTCCGATCCAAAGGTGCGGGTCGTGTTCAAAGAGTTCCCCGTCTTCGGCGGTGAGGATTCCGTGTTCGCGGCCAAGGCCGCCATCGCCGCCAAGATGCAGGGCAAGTACTTCGAGTACCACACCGCGCTCATGAAGGAGCGTCGGGTGACCAAGGATGTGGCTCTCAAGGTCGCCCAGCGCGTCGGGCTCGATGTGGCCAAGCTCAAGGGCGACATGGAGAAGCCCGAGGTCGAGGCCGTCATCCAGGGCAACGTGCAGACGGGCCATTCCCTCGGCATCGAGGGCACGCCCGGCTTCATCGTCGACACCAAGGTCATTCCAGGCTTCATTCCGGGCTCGGCATTCCAGCAGTTGCTGGCCGATATCCGCAAGAAGGGTTGCCAGACCTGCTGAGGCCCGGTCGCGGTCCGGTCGCTCTTCCGGCACGGGCTGAAAGGTGATAAACGGGGCCGCACTGACTGGCGGCCCCTTTTCCTTTTCCGACGCACCATACGACGCGGTGCAAGCGAGACCGTAGCGAGATGCCCAAGCCCGTATTCGTGCTCAACGGTCCCAATCTCAACATGCTGGGCGTGCGCGAGCCGGCGATCTATGGATCCGACACGCTCAGCGACATCGAACAGAGGCTGGCGGCGCGCGCCAAGGCGCTTGGAGTGACGATCGACTTCCGCCAGTCGAACCATGAAGGCGAACTCGTCGGCTGGATCCAGGAGGCCCGCACGGCCGCCAGCGGCCTGATCCTCAATGCAGCCGCCCTGACGCACACGTCGGTGGCCCTCCTCGACGCCGTCGCCGCATCCGAGCTGGCGACCATCGAGGTGCATCTGTCGAACATCTACAAGCGCGAAGCCTTCCGCCACACCTCCTACATCTCACCCGTGGCGACCGGCGTGATCTGCGGCCTGGGAGCGCTCGGCTACGAGCTGGCCCTCGAGGCGCTGGCCGCCCGCATTCAGGCTTGAGCGCCGGCATAGGAACGAAAGACATGACCAAGGGGCGAATGGGACGAGCGAAAGACATGCCAGAGCGAAAGGACCCCGCGCCGGCGGCAGAGAGCAACGAGAGCGCGCTCGTGCGCGAACTGGCCGAGCTGCTCACCGAGACCGGGCTCACGGAAATCGAGATCGAGCGTGAGGGCTGGCGCATCCGTGTCGCCAAGACGGCGTTCGTCGCCCCGACGGCGCATGCCGCGCCCAGCGGGGCCGGCCTGCATGCCTCGCCCGGCCCGGCGACCGCGCCGGCCGCCGCGCCCTCAGATCCGGCCAGCCACCCCGGCGCCGTCAAGTCGCCCATGGTCGGCACCGCCTACCGGGCACCCGAACCCAGCGCCTCACCCTTCATCGAGGTGGGCAGCAAGGTGGCCGCCGGCCAGACGCTGCTCATCATCGAAGCCATGAAGACGATGAACCACATCCCCGCACCGAAGTCCGGCACCGTGGCGGCGATCCTGTTCGAGAACGGTCAACCCGTCGAGTACGGCGAGCCGCTCGTCATCATCGAATAGGACGGGGGAACCGCGCGCACCATGTTCGACAAGGTCCTCATCGCCAACCGCGGAGAGATCGCGCTGCGAATCCAGCGCGCATGCAAGGAACTGGGCATCGCGACCGTGGCCGTGCACTCCACCGCCGATGCCGACGCCATGCATGTCCGCCTTGCCGACGAGAGCGTGTGCATCGGTCCGCCGCCCGCCACCGACAGCTACCTCAACATTCCCAGGCTGCTGGCCGCGTGCGAGATCACCGGCGCCGACGCGGTGCATCCCGGCTACGGCTTCCTGTCGGAGAATGCGCGCTTCGCGGAGATCCTCGAGGACCACCACATAACCTTCATCGGTCCGACCTCCGAGCACATCCGCATCATGGGCGACAAGATCGCCGCCAAGGAGACGGCAAAGCGGCTGGGAATTCCGGTCGTGCCGGGCTCCGAGGGCGCCATCCACTCGGAGGCCGAGGCCCAGAAAGTTGCCGCCGCCATGGGCTTTCCCGTGCTCATCAAGGCGGCGGCTGGCGGCGGTGGGCGCGGCATGAAAGTGGCGCATAGCGCCAGCGACCTGCCGATCGCCCTGTCGACGGCCAAGACCGAGGCCAAGGCCGCCTTCGGCGACGATGCCGTCTACATCGAGAAGTACCTGACCAAACCGCGTCACATCGAGATCCAGGTGTTCGGCGACGGTCAGGGCAACGCCGTGCATCTCGGCGAGCGTGATTGCTCCCTGCAACGCCGCCACCAGAAGGTTCTGGAGGAAGCCCCGTCGCCGGCGCTCAACGCCGCGCAGCGCGAGCGGATCGGCGAGACCGTCGCTCGCGCCATGCGCGATCTGCGCTATCGCGGCGCCGGCACGGTCGAGTTCCTCTACGAGGACGGCGAGTTCTACTTCATCGAGATGAACACCCGCCTGCAGGTCGAGCATCCCGTGACCGAGATGATCACAGGCCTCGATCTCGTGCTCGAGCAGATCCGGGTGGCCTCCGGCGGCCAGCTCTCGTTCCGCCAGGACGAGATCACATTCTCCGGTCACGCCATCGAATGTCGCATCAATGCCGAGCATGCCCGCTCGTTCCGCCCCTCTCCCGGGCAGATCACCTACTGGCATCCTCCGGGCGGGCTCGGCGTACGCGTCGACAGCGGCGTCTACCAGGGCTATCGGATCCCGCCCTACTACGACAGCCTGATCGGCAAGCTCATCGTGCACGGCAAGAACCGGACGGAGTGCCTGATGCGCCTGAAGCGCGCCCTGTCGGAGTTTGTCATCGACGGCATCGAGACGACGATCCCGCTGTTTTCCGAGCTCGTTCGCCAGCCCGACATCGCCAACGGCGTCTACGACATCCACTGGCTCGAGCGCTTCCTCGGCAAGAGCTGACGCCCGGCCGGTCGCCCCGCTCACGTCATGACTCCAGGCTAAATCGGCAGCGTGCCGTTTCCAGCGGCGGACGACTGTTCTAAACTGCTCGCCGAACGGCGATTGGAGCTTGGCTGCAGCCGCTCGAGCAGGAAGCGCCCGGGTGGCCCCGCAAGCGTCACGCGCCTCCTATCCTCTTGATCGAGAGTGTGGGGTGCACCTTGAATGGATCGCGGATGCGAGCCACACGAGGTCGATCACGCTGCAAGGATCAGGCATGGCCTCACGCGACGACATCACCATCGAGATCACGCCGCAGGTGCTGCTCAAGGCTTACGCCTGCGGCATCTTCCCGATGGCGGAGAGCGCCGACGACCCGGCGCTGTACTGGATCGAGCCGCAGCATCGTGGCGTGCTGCCGCTCGCCACCTTCCATGTGCCGAAGCGCCTCGCACGCTCCATCCGGCAGGGCATCTACGAGGTGCGCATCGATTCCGATTTCGACGCCGTGATCGACGGCTGCGCCGCCTCGCGGCCGGGCCGGCGCTCGACGTGGATCAACGAGCGCATCCGCTCGCTCTATCGTGAACTCTTCGACCTCGGCCATTGCCATACCGTGGAGGCCTGGTCGCAGGGGCGGATGGTCGGAGGTCTCTACGGGGTCGCACTCTCGGGGGCCTTCTTCGGCGAGAGCATGTTCTCCACGGCCCGCGACGCCAGCAAGATCGCGCTGGTGCACCTCGTCGGCCGTCTCATCCGCGGCGGCTTCACGCTGCTCGACACGCAATTCGTGACCGATCACCTCGAGCAGTTCGGCACCATCGAGATCGACCGCACCGACTTCCATGCCGAGCTCGAGCTGGCGCTCAAGCAGCGCGCCGATTTCCTGCGCCTGCCGAAGACGGCGACAGGCGCCGAGATTCTCGAGATCATCGCCAGCCAGAAGCCGGCCAAATGAGCCGGGTTGCGTGGCGCGCCATCTGATGCCGCTGCGCGCGTCCCTGCCCCTAGCGACGCACCCGGCGGCGGCGGCGCGGCTGCTCCTCGGGATCGTCGCGGCGACCCGCGCCGTCCTTGGCGACGGGCGTCCTGGGCGCGGCGCATCCGGTCAGCCAGATATCGAACACGGGATGCTCGACCCCGCTGATGCCAGGGCTCTCCGCGAACATCCAACCGGTGAAGATGCGCTTGGAGGTGCCGTCGAGCAGCACCTCGTCCACCTCGACGAATGCCGTCGTCTTCGGCGGCTCCGTCGGCGGGCGTGAATAGCACACGCGCGGCGTCACACGCAGGGCCCCGAAGGGCTTGGTGGCGTTGACGTCCACACTCATGGCGGAAATCTTGGCGGTGACCTTGTCGAGCGCGGCGAAGACGGCCGTAGGGTTCTCCTGTCGCTCTGCCTGCGCCGGACCCGGGGCCACACCGCACACCATCGCCGCGATGCCCAGCACCGCGAGCAGCCGGCGCCACTGGCCGCGCGAAAGCTCGGGGCAGGTCGTCTCGCGTCTTGCGTTCGGCATTCCGTTCTCAGACCCCGTCGCTTCCATGCGGCCGGCCACACCGCCTGCATGACGCGCAATCTTGTCCTGGCCGTGACCGGCGCTACGCTACTCGGGCTTCCAGGGCTTGTAGTCGCCCGTCGCCCTTGGCCGGGTCGCGGAGGCGAGGATGCTACCCTCGGGCCGATAGGCATCCGGCGTCCCGGTCATGTTGGGCCGGTGCGGCTGCTGCCAGGGCTGCGCCATGTAGGTCTCAGCGCTCGGCGGCGTATCCACAGTATAATGCAGCCAGCCGTGCCAGCCCGGCGGTACGCGGGTGGCCTCGGCGAGATCCTTGTAGATCACCCACCGGCGCGGCTTGCCCACGGGGCCGACGCCCCGGCTCTGCTCGTAATAGCGGTTGCCGAGCTCGTCTTCGCCCACCAGACGGCCGCGAAAGGCCGTGTAGAGGCGATTGCTCCAGGTGTTGCCGCCCCACCACGAGAAGATCTCGGAGAAGATGCTCATGCTGCCCTGTCGGTTCGCTCGTGTCTGCGAGCGCTTATGGCACCGGCAGGGCGAGGTGTCCAGCCGCTGTGGTCGTGACGAAAGTGACACACGGCCGTTGGCGGAATCGGACTAGCATTGCGACACTCACACGAAGCGCGCGCAAGAGCGGCCCGCGATTCACAAGCCGCCGCCGCCCGTGAAGCTTGGCTTGGGGCGATCCCTCGTCCGCCGAGCGTCGACAGCTTCTCCACAGCCTGTCCACATGACATCTACATCTAGTATCGGTCCGATCAGCAACCCCAATATTTGGTGACGGGCGGTTCGAATCAGCCTACCTTTGGCCACAGTTCGCTGCGGCTCAGTCATCCGCGGCAGCAGTATGGAAGCCCGCCCGCGTCTTGCTTTCCCGGCGGGCTTTTTCGCGGCCACATCGAGTTGCAGTTGCGCCTCATGTCGCCGCCGGCAAGCCGGGACAGCCGTTGCTGTCGGAACTTGCTACGTGCGTCCGGCCTGTCGCCGGCTCTGGGAAGTAGCGTCGCGTTCCGATCCACAGCCGCGCTCAGCGCCTGCGGACCGACACCGATCCATGTTCAGTCGTAATCCAGCGTAGTGAGAACCGGCCGGCCCGGCAGCGCCATGCGTTGCGGCGCCGCCAGCCGGGAAGAGACGTCGACCCTAGTCCATGGCGCAGAAGTGCGGCGCCAAATGCAAATTCGAAGAAACGAAACCGAGCCGGTCCCTGGTATCTCGTAGCTGGCCCCACCTACACCGTCGCGGGGGCAACAACATGAAAATCACTCGGCGCTTCACTGAGGCCGGCAAGTCACCTTACAGCGCAATCGAATTCCGCAGCGCCACGAGCGAGATCAAGAACCCGGACGGCACCGTCGTCTTCAAGCTCGCCGGCTTCGACGTGCCCAAGCACTGGAGCCAGGTAGCCGCCGACATCCTCGCGCAGAAGTACTTCCGCAAGGCCGGCGTGCCGGCGCGGCTGCGCAAGATCGAGGAGAACAAGATCCCGTCGTGGCTGTGGCGCTCGGTCCCCGACGAGGCGGCGCTCGAGGCTGTCCCGGCGGCCGAGCGCAACAGCGGCGAGTCCGATTGCCGTCAGGTCTTCGACCGCCTCGCCGGCACGTGGACGTACTGGGGCTGGAAGGGCGGCTACTTCTCCAGCGAGGAGGACGCGCAGGCGTTCTTCGACGAAATGCGCTACATGCTGGCCATGCAGATGGGCGCCCCCAACAGCCCGCAGTGGTTCAACACCGGCCTGCACTGGGCCTATGGCATCGACGGACCCGGCCAGGGCCACTTCTACGTCGATCACGAGACGGGCGAGCTGACGCGCTCGACCTCCGCCTACGAGCACCCGCAGCCGCACGCCTGCTTCATCCAGTCGATCGAGGACGACCTCGTCAACGACAACGGCATCATGGACCTGTGGGTTCGCGAGGCGCGGCTGTTCAAGTATGGCTCCGGCACGGGCTCCAACTTCTCCAAGCTGCGCTCCGCCAACGAGCGGCTCTCGGGCGGCGGCAAGTCGTCGGGCCTGATGAGCTTCCTGAAGATCGGCGACCGCGCGGCGGGCGCCATCAAGTCCGGCGGCACCACGCGCCGCGCCGCCAAGATGGTGGTCGTCGACATCGATCATCCGGACATCGAGGAGTACATCAACTGGAAGGTCCGCGAGGAACAGAAGGTCGCCGCCCTCGTCACCGGCTCGCGCATCTGCCAGAAGCGCATGAAGGCCGTGATGAAGGCCTGCGTGAACTGCGAGGCTGATGGCGACGACTGCTTCGATCCGGCCAAGAACCCGGCGCTGAAGCGCGCCATCAAGGACGCGCGTCGCGACCAGGTGCCCGACAACTACATCCGTCGCGTCATCCAGTTCGCGCGTCAGGGCTTCAAGGAGATCTCCTTCGACACCTACGACACCGACTGGGACGGCGAGGCCTATCTGACGGTCTCGGGCCAGAACTCCAACAACTCGGTGCGCGTCACCGATGCGTTCCTGGCCGCCGTCGAGGCCGATGGCGACTGGGAGCTCACCGCGCGCACCACGGGCAAGGTCGTCAAGACCATCAAGGCCCGCGATCTGTGGGACGACATCGGTTCCGCGGCCTGGGCCTCGGCCGATCCGGGCATCCAGTTCCACACCACCATCAACGACTGGCACACCTGCCCGAAGTCCGGCCCGATCCGCGCCTCGAACCCGTGCTCGGAGTACATGTTCCTCGACGACACCGCGTGCAATCTGGCCTCCATCAACCTGATGGCCTTCCGGCGCCCGGATCGCTCCTTCGACGTGCCCGCCTTCGAGCACGCCTGCCGCCTGTGGACCATCGTGCTCGAGGTCGCCGTGCTGATGGCGCAGTTCCCCTCGCGCCAGATCGCCGAACTCTCCTACCGCTACCGCACGCTCGGCCTCGGCTACGCCAACATCGGCGGCCTGCTCATGGCCTCCGGCATCCCCTACGACTCCGCTGCCGGACGGGCCATTTGCGGTGCCATCAGCGCCGTCATGACCGGCACGGCCTACGCCACCAGCGCCGAGATGGCCAAAGAGCTCGGCCCGTTCCCCGGTTATGCCGAGAACGCGGACGACATGCTGCGCGTCATCCGCAATCACCGGCGCGCCGCCTACGGCCAGCGTGACGGCTACGAGAAACTGGCGACGGCGCCGGTTGCGCTCGATCACGTCGCCTGCCTCGACCGCGCGCTCGTCGACGGCGCCTGCCGCGCCTGGGATCGTGCGATCGAGCTCGGCCAGCAGTTCGGCTATCGCAATGCCCAGTCCTCCGTGGTGGCGCCCACCGGCACCATCGGTCTGGTCATGGATTGCGACACGACCGGCATCGAGCCCGACTTCGCCCTGGTGAAATTCAAGAAGCTGGCCGGTGGCGGCTACTTCAAGATCATCAACCGGGCCGTCCCCGAGGCGCTCACCACGCTCGGCTACTCGGAGGCCGCGATCAAGGCCATCACCGACTACGCGGTCGGGCACGGTACGCTCAAGGATGCGCCGGGCGTCAATCACAAGGCGCTCAAGGCCAAGGGCTTCACGGACGAGGTGCTGGCCGAGGTCGAGAAGTCGCTCGCCAGCGCCTTCGACATCAAGTTCGTGTTCAACAAGTGGACGCTCGGCGAGGCCTTCTGCACGCAGACGCTGAAGCTCGAAGCCGAGCGGCTCTCGGCCCCCGACTTCGACCTGCTCTCCGCCATCGGCTTCACCCGGCAGGAGATCGACGCCGCCAACGAGTACTGCTGCGGCGCCATGACGGTCGAGGGCGCACCCGGCCTCAAGCCCGAGCATCTGGCGGTCTTCGACTGCGCCAACCCGTGCGGACGCAAGGGTAAGCGCTATCTCTCGGTCGAAAGCCACATCCGCATGCTGGCGGCGGCGCAGCCGTTCATCTCGGGCGCCATCTCCAAGACCATCAACATGCCCAATGACGCCACCGTCGAGGACTGCAAGAACGCCTACATGCTGTCCTGGCGGCTGGCGCTCAAGGCCAACGCGCTCTACCGCGACGGCTCCAAGCTCTCGCAGCCGCTCAACTCGCAACTCCTCGCCGAGGAGGAAGAGGAGCAGGAGGAGGTGCGCGAGTCCCTCGCAGCGTCGAAGCCCGCGGCGAAGCGCGCCGAGATCGCCGCCGAGCGCATCATCGAGCGCATCGTCGAGCGTCAGCGCGAGAAGTTGCCGGGCCGGCGCAAGGGCTACACGCAGAAGGCCTCGGTCGGCGGTCACAAGGTGTATCTGCGCACCGGCGAGTACGAGGACGGGCGTCTCGGCGAGATCTTCATCGACATGCACAAGGAAGGCGCCGCCTTCCGCTCGTTGATGAACAACTTCGCCATCGCCATCTCGCTCGGCCTGCAGTACGGCGTGCCCCTCGACGAGTACGTGGAGGCCTTCACCTTCACGCGCTTTGAGCCGGCCGGCCTCGTGCAGGGCAACGAGACCATCAAGAACGCCACCTCGATTCTCGACTACATCTTCCGCGAGCTGGCGGTCTCCTACCTCGAGCGCAACGACCTCGCCCACGTCGATCCGAGCGACATCGGCGCGACGGCCATGGGTAAGGGCGAGCACGAGGGTGACGATGAGGACGAGGATGCGACACCGGCCGTGCCGGCGGCCCGCTTCCTCTCGCGTGGCCTCGTGCGCGGCCAGCTCGACCAGCGCTACGTCCGCATCCTCGCGACGACGGCAACTGCCGCCGCCGCCGACAGCGGCCCGGTGGCGAGCCTGCGGCAGGACGTGGCGACGGCCTTCGCACAGCCCGAGTCCACCGTCACCGTCGAGGCGAGCTACTCGCGCTTCGCCACCGACGGCTCGCTGGCGATCGCCGAGCGGCCCAGGATGGACCGCATCGTCGAGGCGCGGCTCAAGGGCTACGAGGGCGAGTCCTGCGGCGCCTGCGGAAACTTCACGCTGGTTCGCAACGGCACCTGCCTCAAATGCGACACCTGCGGCGGCACGAGCGGGTGCTCATGAGCGACAGCGACCCAGAACAACGCGACCACGCCGGGCAGCAGACGCCCGGCGTGGTCCGACCGTCCGGTGAGGGACCGTCCGCAGACGCTGTGGATTGCCGGGATAACTCGTCCCCCGCTCACGACCTGCCGAGGCCGGGCGTGCTAACCCGGATCGGTGACTGGGCGGCCAGGACCATGGGCGCCCTGGAGAGAATGAGAATGTCCGAATTTCATCCGGTAACACCGCCGACCGTGCTGCTGCTGTCGGATCACCTGGACGCCGCTCTGGCGGCCGGCGAGGATCTGCTGAGCCTCACGGTGGCGCTGCTGCCCGCCGAGGCAGAGCCCGACACGGAGGCGATGAAGGCCGCGCATGCGGAACTCCGCGGCTTCGTCACGCGGGCGCGCGAGCTCGAGCTCATGCTGGCGACACGCCTCATGGGCGCACGTCAGCGGGCGGACGAGATTTCCCGTCGCGACACGCGGCTGCGCCCGTTCGCCCGCATCTTCGTCTCGGGCACACAGGCCCTGGCCGACGCCATCGACGGGCTCGCCGCCAGCGAGAGCCACAGCTTCGACACCGGCGATCAGGCCATCGCCTATCTGCGCAGCCGCGACATGATCGCCGCGGACGCGCCGGGCCTCACGGTGCAGCGCGAGCTGCGTGTGGAGGAGACATTCCTTGTGGCTGGCGTGGTCGGCCTCGGCACGCTGCTCGACCTCGTCGCGAGCTTCCTCGACGCCGTCGAGCTGCATTACGAGATCTATGGCCCCGATGCCACGGAAGGCGCCGCCGTCGAACGCGACACGGGATCGGCCGAGCCGTCGGCGGAGGGTCGCAGCCGCTCGCTCATCGAGCGGCTGAAGCAGGCGAGTTGAGGCGCCGGCAGGCGCCTCGTCCGCCGCTGGCCGTCAGAGCCAGCCCTTGTCCCTGAGCACGGCTTTCAAGCCATCGGCCGCCTCGGCGAGCCGCGCCTCGTCGGTGGAGCGCAGCACGAGCTGCGTGCCGAGCCGTCCTTCACGGAAGAACGGATAGCTGCCCATCGGCACGTCCGGGTAGGCCTGCTGGTGGCTCTCGAGCGGCGCGGCGATCTCGCCCTCGGGCCGATAGAGATCGATGACGACGGAGACCATGCGCTTGCCGGTTCTGAGCAACGGCAGCGCGGCATCCAGCATCACCTGCATGACGCCAGGCACGCCGGCCATGACCACGACGTTCTCGAGCATGAAGCCCGGCGCCACGGACAGTGAATTCTCGATGAGCCGCGCCTCGGCCGGAATGCGCGCCATGCGCAGGCGAGCCGGCGTCAGCTCCAGCCCGCGCCGCTCGTAGTGTGGCTTCATGAGCGCCAGCGCGCGCGGGTCCACGTCGAGCTTGACGCCGAAGGCCTTGGCCACCGCGTCCGCCGTAATGTCGTCATGCGTCGGACCGATGCCGCCGGTGGTAAAGAGGTAGTCGTAGCGCCGCCGCAGCGTGTTGAGCGCATCGATGATTTCGTCCTCGACGTCGGCCACGATGCGCACCTCGCGCATCTGGATGCCGACCATCGTCAGCTTGTCGGCGATGTAGCCGATGTTCTTGTCCTTGGTCCGGCCCGACAGGATCTCGTCGCCGATCACCAGCAGCGCCGCCGTGACGATGCCGTCCTTCCCTCCCGGCTCGCCAGCGCTCGTCTCACCACTGCTCATGGGCTCTCCTCGTCCTCGCTGCGTTCCGTGCAGTCTAGTGGGCTTCCCCGACAGCGCCAATGCGCTTCGCGATGGGACTGCACGGCGGCGCGCGGTTGGGATAGACTTGGCTCGCCTCGCAACGGAAAGTGGTCCTCACGCATGCTGACCCCCGACATGAAGCGCATCATCGACGAGCAGCGGCTCGGGTTCGTCGCCACCTGCGCCGCCGACGGCACACCGAACGTCTCGCCAAAAGCGACCTTCGTGGTGCTCGACGAGCGGACGATCGCCTTCGGCGACCTACGCTCACCCGGCACCTTGCGAAACCTGAAGGAAAACCCGCGCATCGAGGTCAACTTCGTCGATCCGTTCGTGCGCAAGGGCTATCGCTTCGCCGGAAGGGCGCGCATCGTGCCCCGCGGCGACGAGGCTTTCGCCGACCTGATCGGGAAATTCAGCGGCCCGCTTGCCGATCGCATGCAGGCGCTCGTCGTCATCACCCTCGAGCGGGTCCGCCCCCTGATCTCACCGGGCTACGACGACGGCACGACAGAGACAGAGCTCAGGCGGCAATGGACGGCCCGCTTTCGCAAGCTGCAACCCAACGCCCGCTTCGAGGAATGAGCCCGCCCGCGAGCGCTGGCTGCCCCGTTTCCCTCGGCCGGCAAATGGACTAACGTCCCCCCATGAAGCTCCCCTCGCCCCTCCTCCGCGGCACGCTCATCAAGCGCTACAAGCGGTTTCTCGCGGATATCCGCCTCGACGACGGCAGCGAGATCACGGCCACCTGCCCAAACACCGGCTCGATGCTGGGCCTGACCTCGGCGGGGTCACCGGTCTGGGTTTCCACCTCCGACAGCCCGACGCGCAAATACCGCCACACCTGGGAGATGGTCGAGGCCGACCTCGGCGCCGGGCCGACGCTCGTCGGGATCAACACCGGCCATCCCAACAAGCTGGTCGCCGAGGCCATCGCCACTGGCCGGGTAGAAACGCTCGCCGGCTATCCCGAGCTGAAGCGCGAACAGAAATACGGCAAGAACAGCCGCATCGACATCCTGCTGACGTGCCCTGAGCGGGGTCTCTGCTACGTAGAGGTCAAGAACGTGCACCTCTCGCGCACGCACGGCCTTGCCGAATTCCCGGATTCCAAGACCGAGCGCGGCGCCAAGCACCTCGACGAGTTGGCCGACATGGTGGGACAGGGGCACCGCGCCGTCATGGTTTTCCTCGTGCAGCGCGCCGACGCCGAGCGGCTCTCGCTTGCTGGCGATATCGACCCGAACTACGCCGATGCGTTCGCGCGGGCGAGCGCGTCGGGTGTCGAGGCCCTGGCGCTGCGCTGCCGGCTCTCGCCCGAGGCGATCACGGTCGAGCGCACGATCCCCATCGTCGGCTGATCTGCGCCCGCCGAACGGGCGGGATGTTGCCCCGCCCGCGTCACCGTCTCAATAAAAGACGTTCTCGCCCTTGATATCCTTGTAGAGGTGAGCGACCCACTCGCCGTAGCCGTTGTAAATGAGGGTCGGT
Source organism: Hyphomicrobiaceae bacterium (assembly GCA_041397725.1). Lineage (GTDB taxonomy): Bacteria > Pseudomonadota > Alphaproteobacteria > Rhizobiales > Hyphomicrobiaceae > JAGRKR01. The sequence goes on from JAWKVZ010000001.1 coordinate 914,442, forward strand.
ACGCGCTTGGTGGTGCCGAGCACGCGCTCCGTCGCCTGGCTCCAGCGCCGGTGCGGCACCTCGGGGTTCACATTCGCCCAGAAGCCGTACTCGATGCCCTGAAGCGTCTCCCAGAAGCTGCGTGGCCGCTGGTCCGTGAAGCTGATGCGGACGATCGACTTGATGTGCTTGAAGCCGTACTTCCAGGGCGTGTGCAGGCGCATGGGCGCACCGAACTGCTTGGCGAGCGGCTTGCCGTAGGCTCCCGTCACCATGAAGGCGAGCTCGTTGGTCGCCTCGGCCATCGTCAACCCCTCGACGTAGGGCCAAGGCATCCGCGTGTCCCGCTGCGAGCCGGCGATCTCGGGGTTCATGAAGGTCTCGAAGCGAATGTACTTGGCCTTCGACAGCGGCTTGGCCAGCTTGACGAGATCGGCGAGCGCGAAGCCCGACCAGGGCACGGTCATGGACCAGGCCTCGACGCAGCGGTGGCGATAGAGGCGCTCCTCGACCGGCATCTTGCGCACGAGGTCGTCGAAGCCGATCTCGAAGGGCTTCTCGACATGACCGTCGATCTTCACGGTCCAGGGACGGATCTTCAGCCGCTGGGCGCTCATGAAGATGCCCTTGTGACCGCCGAACTCGTAGAAATTGTTGTATTTGCTGGCCACCTCTTCCGGCGTCAGCGGCCGGTCGAGCACGAACTTCGGATTGCGCTTGGCGGGATAGAGATCGGCCGTCGGGTCCTTGGGGGTGACCGCGCCGACGGTGGTCGGCAGGCCGACCGCCAGGGCCGCCGAGCCCGCGGCCAGGAACGCCCGGCGGTTGAGTGCCACGTGCTCCGGCGTCGCCAGAGCCTCCGGCAGCTCCCACCCCCTGATCCTTTTGATGAGCATGTGACGGGCTCCTCTGGTTCGTTGCAGGGTGCAACCGCGGGAGCCGTGCCCAGGGGTGCGGGCAGGCGCAGACCACGATCGCCCCATCCTCAGTTAGGCGATCACTGCCACCTGTTCAAATCACTGCTTCGCGAGGTCGGGCGCGGTCTGCGCCCGGCTCACTCGGCTGCGGCCTTGTGCGCGGCGAGAACCTGGTCGACGAGCTTGCCGGTCACCTCCGCCAAGTGGTCGAAGTGGGCGGTGAACGTTCCAACGCCGGAGGTGGCCGAGCGCAGCTCGACGATGAGATCCTGCATCTCCGCTTCGGGAATGTGGGCAGCCACCACGTCCCATCCTGGCCAGCCGTCGCGCGCATCGAAGCCGAGGATCTGGCCACGGCGCTGCGATATGAGGCCGTTGACGCGCGCCGTGGCGTCCGACGGCACGGCAACCTCGACCGACATGATCGGCTCGAGCAGCACCGGCCCACACTTCGGCATGCCCTCGACCATGGCGATGCGTCCCGCGATCCGGAAGGCCATGTCGGAGCTGTCGACGCTGTGATAGGAGCCGTCCTTCAGCGTCACCGCCACGTCGACCACGGGAAAGCCGAGCGGTCCCTGCTGCAGGAAGTCCTTCACGCCGATCTCGACGGAGGGGATGTACTGGCGCGGCACGACACCGCCGGTGATCGTCTCGTCGAACGCGAAGCCTTCGCCGCGCGGCTGAGGCCGGATCTCGATCACCACGTCGCCGAACTGGCCATGGCCGCCGGACTGCTTCTTGTGTCGGCCGCGGACCTCGGTGCTGGCACGGATGGATTCCTTGTAGGGCACCTGACGGCGCTTCGCCTCGGCCTCGACCCCGTACTTGCGCCGCAGCCGCTCGAGCGCCACGCGCAAGTGCATCTCGCCCTGCCCCCAGAGCACCATCTGATGCGTGTCCTGGGAATGCTCGAGCGAGAGCGACGGGTCCTCCTCGACCAGCTTCGACAAGGCGCCGGTCAGCTTCACTTCGTCCTTGCGATCCTTGAGAACGATGGCCACGCCGAACACCGCCTGATGCGGGGGCCGCACGGCGATCTGGTTGATTCCGCCCTTCTCCGCGGTCAGGGTCTCGCCGGTCCTGATGGTCTCGAGACGCCCGAGCGCGACCGTGTCGCCCGCCTTGGCGGTGCCACGCTTCTGCGGCGTCTCCCCGAGCAGACTGAAGATGCCGGAGACGCGCTCCTCGCCCTTGGCCCCTGTGATGGTGACGCCATCGCCGAGTTCGCCGGCAAGAACGCGGGTGAGCGACAGCTTGCCGCCGTGCGCGGTGTGCATGGTCTTCAGCACGAACGCCGCGGACTTCGCATTCTCGAGCTTCAAGCGCCTGACCGTCCGATCGACGAAGGGGGTCTCGTGCCTGAGCGCCTTCAGCAGCCGCAGGATGCCGTTGCCGTTCTCCGCCGAGCCGAGGAACACGGGGCAGATCATGCCATCCTGCAGCTCCTGCGCCAGATCGTCGAAAACCTTGTCGCGCGGCGGCGGAATCTCCGAGAGAAGCTGCTCCATCAACTCGTCGTCGTAGTCAGCGAGTTGCTCGAGCATGTGGAAGCGCGCCTCGTTCTCGCGATCCTTGATGTCGAGCGGCATCTCGACCACCTCGCTCGGCGCGTGCTCCCGGTAGATGAACGCCCGCTCGAGCGCGAGATCGATGAAGCCGGTGGCGATGCCGTTCTCCCAGATCGGGATCTGGCGCAACACCAGCGGCTTGCTGCTCGCCGGCTGCAATACCGGCAGAATCTCGCGCACCCCGGTGGCGAACTTGTCGATCTTGTTGAGGAACAGCATGTGCGGGATGCCGCGGTCCTCGAGCTGCTTGAGGATGAGCTGCAGCGCCGGAACGCGTTTGGGATCGGGCTCAGAGACCACGATGGCCGCATCGCACGCCGTCAGCGCCACGGCGCTTTCGTGCTGGAACTCGATCGAGCCCGGGCAATCGACGAAGGTGAAGTGATCGCCGAGGAACTCCACGTCGGCCACGTTCATCTCGACGCTCATCATGTGAGCGCGCGCCTCGGCGCTGGAGTCGCCGATGGTGTTCTTGTCGGCCAGGCGGCCTTGCCGGGAGACGGTCCCGGTGCGTGCGAGGATGGCTTCGAGAAGCGTCGTCTTGCCACTGAGATAAGGACCGACGAGTGCGATGCAGCGGGCGCCGCGGCCAGCATGAGCAGCTTGGCCCATGGTGTCACCTCCATAGGATCGAGTTGGCTCAGCCGGCGCCGGAGTCCGTTGGCCCCGACAAGCGTCATCAGACTGACAAGAAACCACCTGGTCTGGCAAGCCCCGACCGCCGCGACCATCGTCGCATACCGGCGCGCCGAGCCGCGTTTCACGCCGCAGTGGCCTCGATCGCCCGACGCCCCTATCATCGCGCGACCACACTTGATGGGATAGCCGCATGATACAGCAGTCGAAGCCAATCGTGGTGGCCGCTCTGCTCGCCGCCGCCATCGCAGGCACCGCGCACGCCCAGAACCTCGGCCCGGGGCCGGCGCCGGCCGCCGACACGACCGCGGGCCGCACCCTCGAGGCTCCGGTCGACACGCGGCCTGTCACGGACAAGTTCTGGTGGAGCACGCCCTGGTACGACCAGGGGCGGCTCGAGGTGCCGGTCAATCACGACGTCACGCGGCGCGAGTTCACCTACGTCAATCCGCGCGACAAGACGGAGGTGCCGGCGTTGCTGTTCCGGCCGAAGGCGGCCGGACGCTATCCCGCCGTATTGTTCGCCCACGGGCGGCGCGGACTGGACGAATGGGTGGAGCGCCTGGCCGTACGCATCGCCGCGCGCGGCTTCGTCGTGCTGGCGCCGGACCTCTATCAGGCCCGCTTCATCGAGCGCATGCCCGTAGCGCACCAGCAGGCCACGGAGACGGATGTCGCCGCTGGCCTCGCCGCCCTGCTGGCGCTGCCGGACGTGTCCACCCGCCGCGCCTGTCTCGTCTCGCATACGCGCGGCGGCTACTACACCTTGCGTGCCGCCGTGACGCTCGGCCATCAGGACAAGGATGTCGCCTGCTACGTTTCCTATTACCCGCACTGGCAGGACCCCAACGCCAGCGAGCCGATGCAGGTCTATCGCTACGCGCCGGAGACCGGACGCCTCACGGTTCCCACCCTGCTCTTCATCGGCGAGTACGAGCAGTACCAGCGCCGGCGCTCGATCGAGGAGGCGGTGCGTTCCATGAAATCGGCCAAGCGCGACGTGCGCCTGATCATCTACCCCGGCGTCGGCCGCGGCTTCGACTTCCGCCCACCGAATGTCAGGACCTTCGCCGACGACCTCGCCACCAAGGACGCGAACCTCCGCACGGCGGCGTTCATGAGCCGCCATCTCGCCGCCTGGCCGAAGTAGGGCGGCCCGTTTCCGGTCCGCGCGACACTGAGCCGGCGCGCCCGACGGAACCATGGCCATACGGCGAATGAGGCCAAGCCGCGTCCGGCAACCCGCGCGAACGATGCGCCCGCATGCCAATCGCCGCACGGCGGCGACACGGCCATCGCCCGCACTGTGCGCCGCGGCAGAGTCATACCGCACTGCAATACTTAGAAAAAAACTCTTCCTTCACGAAATATTGCCAGAATTTTCTTGACGTGAGCGACGTTTTCCACGTCAATAAATATATCTTTGCCGTGTCCGATCGGTGACACGATATCACCGGGCGTACGGGCTCCGCCGCTCCTCGGAGGCCACAGATGAGTATCGAGAGACTGACGACCGCAGCCCGCGCCGCCGGCTATGCGATGGCAACGTCTGATGAGCTCCTCGAGGCCGGCCGCTCGAGCAAGCCGAGCAAGCCGTGGCGCCCCGTCGAAATGAAGCCTCTGTCCGAGGTGCCGGCGACGCCTGCCGCGGACGCCAGCTACACGGCACGCCTCAAGGGTATGCTCGACGCATTGACTGGCAAGAAGGCGACCGCCTGACCTTCTGCTGACGCGCGCGCCTCGCCCGCTTCGCCGCCGGGCTCCTGGTCTTTCTATCGTCGGTGCTCGAGCGTGGCCGCAGAGGTACTCTGCGTGTCAGCGAGCGAATTGTGCCCTCATTTCTGCAGCTCTTCGATTGTGCCTCTTCGGGGCATCAGGCATCATCGACAGATCGAATCACGCACGCAAAGACGGCGGATCCGATCTGCAGAGTACAGGCCCGAGCCGTGAGTGTGCGGGCCATGTGGCGTCAGTAGATGCGAGCATATCACTCGCATTGGTGCGGGCGGCCCAGAACCTGCCGTATATCGACCACATCAGTCCGACTCGGGAGGAAGGACATGAACGACTCACCGATCCTCGCTTTCGTCGTGTTGCTCATGGCCGGCGTCGCCCTCTATGGCCTCGGCCGGTTCGTCGCCAAAACCGGCGAGCAGGCGCTCACGCGCCCCATGGTCGCCTCGAGCGTCGTGGGCTTGCGCTAGGACGGCGACCGCTCGAGTCACAGACACGCTGCCATCGCGCAAAGGTTTGCGGCGGCCCAGGTCTGCGCCAGCCGATAAGATGTGCGGCGCTCGCGTCGTGACGCCTACAAGGCATCGCAGCCAGCTTCAGCATGCGGCGCGCAACTGTCAGGTACGACTCCGGATGCCCGCGAGCAGATCTCGCCATCTCAGTCCGCCGCGCGCGCCTCTAACCACGCCAGCACCTCGTCGTGATGCTCGAACACCCAGAGGTGCCCTTCCCCTGCGAGGGTCACCAATTCGGCGCGCGGTAATTGGCGCGCCAGACCGATGGCCGCCTGCACCGGCACGTTCGTATCCACCGTTCCGATCCACACCCGCGACGGCACCGTGACGCCGGCGATATCGAAGCCCCAGCGCGTCGAGAAAATGCGCACGTCCGCGACCATGCCGCCGGCGCTCGTGAGAAATCCTTCCTGGAAGGTCGCGAGGAGGCCGCCCCCGACATCCGGCCGCGCCACAGCCTCGCGGTCGACGCGCGCAGCGGCGACGAAAGCAATCCACATGCCGGCGGCGGGCCAATGCCGGATCGCCTGCCGGAACACGCCGAGCAGCGCGGCCAGGACGGGTCCGAGCCGGTGGACGACGCGAAAGGCCAGCCACTGGATGAAGCGCAGGCCCAGACCATGCCGTGCCTCGGCGATGGGGCCGACCGGACTGACCAGCGCCAGCCCCGTGACGCGCGAACCGAGACGGGCGGCCACCGCGGTCGCGTAGGGTCCACCGCCGGAAATGCCGATGAGACCGACGCGATCGAGCCCCAACCCATCGCAGAGCGCCGCCATATCCTCGGCGTAGGCCACGAGCGATGGCGCGGGATGGCGATCACTGCCGCCATAGCCCCAGCGGTCGGGGCAGACGAGACGCAGCCCCCGCCGGCGGGCCGCCGCGTCCATGAAGCGGAACTTGAGACGAGAGCCCGGCGTGCCGTGCAGTGCCAGGACCGGCCGGCCCTCCGGCGCGCCATAGGTGGTATAGGACAGCACACGCCCGTCAGCCAAGGCGAGGCGTCGGACCTCGCCCGCGTTCCCCAAGCCGATCGGTCTGGCGGTCATCGCTCCTCGTTCGACCTCGACAGATCAAGTCGCAAGCGACTTGCGCAGCAGATTGAGCAGGCTGATTACGGCATATTCCCTGAGACGCGTGCGGTCGCCGGGAAGGATGACGCGCTCGCCAATCGTCGATGCGAGACCGTGGATGGCCAGATGTACCGAGCCAATGGGCTCGCCTTCGGCGTCACTCGGCAGCATCGCGGCGATCCCGACCTGAGCGCCCAGAACCTCGGCAGCGTGCGCGGCCGCGCGCGCGGCAAGTGCCGGCGTGGCCGGGCGCGCCGCCCCTGGCGCGAGGAGCGCGTCGGGCGACTGCACAAGCGAGCCGCGGAAGGTCGCAAGCCCGCCGTCGAGCGCCGTCATGCGCGAGGCGAGGATGCCGCCGGTCAGGGTTTCCGTCGCCGCCACGGTCAGGCCGCGCGCCTTGAGGGCGCCGAGCACGACCGTCTCCATGGTCTCGCCGTCGACGCCAAAAATGGCATCGCCGAGGAGCTGACGCACGACGACCTCCTCGGCCGCCAGCACGCGCCGCGCCGTCGCCTCGTCGTCGCCTTTGGTGGTGATGCGCACCTTGATGCCTTCGATGCCGCTCGCCTGAAAGGCGATGGTCGACGTGCGCAGCCGGTCGAGCTCATCGAGGCGCGGCGCCAGGATCTCCGCCACCCCCGACTCGCTCAGCCCCCACGTGCGCAGCACGCGGCTGCGGATGACCGCGGTGTCTCCGGAGCGGTGGCGCAGGTCCGGCAGGATCGTGCCGGTCATCATCTCCATCATCTCGCGCGGCACGCCCGGCACGGCGTAGATGACCTTGTCGCCGACCGGACAGACGAGACCGGCGGCCGTCCCCGGCATCTCCGCTATCGCTCTGGCACCGACCGGGATATCCGCCTGCCGCAGATTGTTCTCGGACATCGTCCGCCCGCGCCGCTCGAACACCTGGCGGATGCGCTCGACGATCGCCATGTCCCGCTCGAGGCCGACGCCCATGACGTGGGCGATGACGTCGCGCGTGATGTCGTCCTGGGTGGGGCCGAGGCCGCCGCAGCAGATGACCGCGTCCGAGCGCTCGAGCGCCAGCCTGAGGCTGGCGGCGATCCGCTCGAAATTGTCGCCGACCTTCGTCTGGAAGTGCGAGTCGATACCGACCAGCGCCAGTTGCTCGCCGATCCAGGCCGAGTTGCGATCGATGATGATGCCGAGCAGAAGCTCGGTGCCGATGGCCACGACCTCACAGCGCATGCGGGCACCTCGCGACGAGGCAGACATCCTTGGATGCTGCCGATGCTGGAATGTGAGTGACGCCGTCCATGCGCCAGCCGACGAGCGGACTACTCGCCGTCCTGGCTCTTGACCACGGAGATGTCGGGCGCTTCCTCGTTCTTCATGCCCTGCACATGGTAGCCGGCATCGACGTGATGGATCTCGCCGGTGACCGCGCGACCAAGGTCGGAGAGCAGATAGAGCCCCGCCGAGCCCACTTCCTCGATGGTCACCGTGCGCCGCAGTGCCGAGTTGTACTCGTTCCAGCGCAGGATGTAGCGGAAGTCCGAGATGCCCGAAGCCGCCAGCGTCTTGATCGGGCCCGCCGAGATGGCGTTGACGCGGATCGCCTGCTTGCCGAGGTCGGCCGCCAGGTAGCGCACGCTCGCCTCGAGCGCCGCCTTGGCGACGCCCATGACGTTGTAGTGCGGCATGACCTTCTCGGCGCCGTAATAGGTGAGCGTCAGCAGCGAGCCGCCCTTGTTCATCAGCTTCTCCGCCCGCCGCGCCAGCGCCGTGAAGGAGTAGCAGGAGATCAGCATGGTGCGGGAGAAGTTGTCCTCGCTGGTGTCGACATAGCGACCATCCAACTCGTTCTTGTCGGAGTAGGCGATCGCATGCACGAGGAAATCGAGCCCCCCCCACTCCTTCGACAGCGTCGCGAACACCTCGTCCATCGAGGCATTGTCCGTCACGTCGCACGGCAGCACCAGTCGCGTGCCGATCTCGGCGGCCAGCGGGCCGACCCGCTTCTTCAGTGCCTCGCCCTGGTAGGTGAGCGCGATCTCGGCGCCCTGGGCATGGCAGGCCCGTGCAATACCCCAGGCGATCGACCTGTTATTGGCCACCCCCATAACGAGGCCACGTTTGCCCGCCATCAGCGTCCCGGTCGGGATCGCTTCCGAAGCACCTGTCATCGCGCCGTCTTCCCTATCCTGCCGGAAATTCCGCCGCATCCTACACGATCGGCGGCGATGGTCCAGATGGCAGGCGCGAGGCTGCCCGGTTTGCGCGGTCGCCGTCCCTGCGAGGCAGACACTCCCGGGGCATGCCGGCCGCCGGGCGGCGAGCGCGTGCACGTGCCACGCAGGCGCGAACCGTCAGTGCCGTGAAGTCCCCTCACATGCCGTGCAGCCCGGCGCAATCCGGGCTCGGGGCGAAGCCTCAACCACCAAGGTGCCAGCGGCCGGCAAGGCCCCGACAGGCAATGCCCTCGATGCGTTTGGTGCGCGCGCCGACCGACAGCATGACAACGAGATGACGGCAGATGCGGCCCGAGCTCTCCATGAACGAGCGCGTCGGCTTGAAGATGCCGGAAAGCACGCCTCCCTCGCGATGCCAGACGTAGACCGTGCCGTCGCCGACCTCGGAGAGCGTGTAGTGGAGCGCTTCGAGCGTGGCGATACGGTCGGCGGGCTCGAGCCGCGGCAGACGTGTCGGCGGCGCGGGGCGCCAGGCCTGGGCAGGGGGGCGCTCGAGGGTCGCGGGGCGACTCGGCTGGTCGGCGGCGGCCCGGGGCTTGGCCTGAGGCTCGGCATTGGCGAGATCGGGCGAGAGCAGCACGTAGGCCACGAGAAGAACCGCAGCCGCGAGCGTTGCCGCAAGCGACATCAGGTTGTCGGAGATACGCATGACAGGAACTCCAGTACTCAACGTAAACAACTCGACGCCTCCCGCCGGACAGCGGACAGGGAGACGGCACTGATCCGAAATCCTGGTTGCTTTTGGTTAAGTTGCGGTGAAGAGTCGTGTCGAACACGCCTCGAGCCCCTTGCCACGCCCCCGTCCTCTCCCAGCAGATCGCGCCGAACCCTGCGAGCGATGCCGGAGCGAGGGTGCGCCCGGGTGGCATCGGGCGGATGGAAAGGCCCGACATGAGCGACAAGCCGAAGTCCGACTATTACGCCGCCCCGCAGGCCGGCGATTTCACCCAGGCCGACGAGCCCTTCGACCTCTTCGAGGCCTGGTTCGAGGACGCCAAGGCGCATGAGCTCAACGATCCCAACGCCATGGCCCTCGCCAGCGTCGACGAGACGGGCCTGCCCAACGTGCGCATGGTCCTGCTCAAAGGCCTCGACGACGCCGGCGCACCGTCGCGCGGCTTTGTCTTCTATACGAACTTCGAGAGCGCCAAGGGCCGCGAGATCCTCGCCGCCGGCAAGGCTGCCCTCTGCTTCCACTGGAAGAGCCTCAGGCGGCAGGTGCGCGTGCGCGGCCCGGCCCGGCCGGTGGACGCAGCCGAGGCCGACGCCTACTTCGCCTCCCGCCCGCGCGGCAGCCGCCTCGGCGCCTGGGCCTCGCAGCAGTCGCGCCCGCTCGAAAGCCGCTTCGCGCTCGAGAAGGCGGTCGCCTACTACACGGCGCGCCACCCCATCGGCGAGATTCCGCGTCCGCCGCACTGGTCGGGCTTCCGCATCACGCCGGTCGAGATGGAGTTCTGGCACGACCGGCCGTTCCGCCTGCACGATCGCGTCGTGTTCCGCCGCGCGGCCGAGAACGAGGCGTGGCGGCGCGAGCGACTCTATCCGTGATGTCGGGAGGCGGGCATGGCAGAGCGGATACCCCGACCACGCAGTTGGCTCACCTCGAGCGCACCCGGCCACACGCCGACCGCGAAGGCCGACACCGAAGCGGTCGAGTGGTATCTCGCACGCAATGGACTGCAGCACGGTCCGATCACGCAAGCCGAGATGCGCAAGTTCGACGAACTCGGACATCTGATGCCCACTGATCTCGTCTGGCGCGCGGGCTGGCCAGACTGGAAGGTGGCATCCGAGGCCTTCACGTTCGACGAGCCCATAAAGCCCCCTATGACAGCCAGCCAAGCGCCCGATCGGCCCAGGGGCGACGCGGCAGCGTCATCAGCGTTGCCGGACAGCATCAGGCGCTCACTCGAGCGGCTGGCCGGCAAGCAGCCCATGTCCGCCGCGGCCGCGCCTCGACAGCCCGTGTCCCCGAATGCAGCACCGGCCCCACGCCCCGAGCCCGATACGCCCGACGTCTTCATCAGCTACGCCTCTCCGGACCGCGACCTCGCCAACTCGCTGTCGCAAGGCCTGCGCACCAGGGGCTATGCCACCTGGTGGGCCATCAGCCTCAAGCCCGGCGAGAAATTCCACGAGGTGATCGACCAGAAGGTGGGGGACTCGAAAGCCGTCGTCGTCATCTGGAGCCCCGCCTCTCGCGAGTCTGATTGGGTCTATGCGGAAGCGGACCACGGGCGCCGCGACGGCAAGCTCGTCAACACGCACGTGGAAGGCCTCGATCCCTACCGCCAGATCCCCAAGCCCTTCGGCACGCGTCATTCGACGCTCGTGACCGATACCGATGGCATCGTCGCCGCGCTCGATGCGCTCAAGGTTCCGAGAAGCCTCCATGCTGGCTAGCCACGACGCGCGCTGCCCCGCCGGATGCGCTTGCGCAAGAGCGCACGCCGGGTCCGTGCCGTGAAGCGCCACGCCTCGCTCCTCGTCCCGTTCGCCCACAAGAGCTATCGCCGGCTCTGGCCCGCCGACGTGCTCGTGTCCTGGGCCACCGAGATGGAGACACTGATCCTCGCCTGGTACGTGCTGGTCGAGACGGGCTCGGTCGTGATGCTGACCCTGTTCGGAGCGGTGCAGTTCGTGGGCACGCTCGCGGCCCCCCTGCTCGGCGTCGTCGGCGACCGCATCGGGCACCGCAATCTCATGTGCGGTATCCGCGCCTTCTTCACGGTGGTCTCCCTGAGCCTCCTCGCCCTTGCCGCGATGGGCCTGCTGACCCCGATCGCCGCCATCGTCGCGGCCTTTCTCTCCGGCCTCGTGCGCACCTCGGACCTCGCCGCGCGCGGGGCGCTCGTCGCGCGCATCGTGCCGCCGGATCAGTTGACCAACGCCATGGGGCTTTCCCGCACCACCTCGGATTCGGCACGTGTCGTCGGCGCGCTCACCGGCGCCAGCCTCTTCGCGGCCTTCGGCATCGCGCCCGCCTACGCATTGGTCGTGGCGTTCCATTTCACCGGCCTGCTGCTGACACTCTCCGTGCCGGAGCCGGGCCAGCGCAACGCAGCCGACGCGGCGCAACCGGGTGGGCCGCCGCGCTCATCACCCTGGGCGGACCTACGCGAAGGCCTCGTCTTCGTCTGGCGGACGCCGGCGCTGCTGGCCGGCATGTGCATCGCCTGCCTCGTCAACTTCAATGCCTTTCCGCTGAGCAACGGCCTGCTGCCCTACGTCGCCAAGGAGCACTACGGGCTCGACCAGACGGGACTGGGCTGGCTCGTCGCAGGCTTCGCCGGCGGCGCTCTCATCGGCTCCATCGTGCTGAGCCTGCTTGCGCGCGCCATCTGGCCCGGCCGCGTCATGATCCAGGCGACGGTCGTGTGGTACCTGCTGCTGCTCGTGTTCGCGCAGACGACCTCGCCCATCGCCGGGTTCGCCGTGCTGATGATCACGGGCTTCGTGCAGAGCTTCAGCATGATCTCGCTTTCGATCATGCTGCTGCGCATCGCGGGTGAGCGCTTCCACGGCCGTGTGCTCGGCGTGCGCATGCTGGCGATCTACAGCCTGCCGTTCGGCCTCATGGTGGCGGGCTGGCTGATCGGGCGCCTCGGCTTCCAGGGCATGGCTTCGCTCTATGCGGTGAGCGGTCTCCTGGCGACGCTCGCCATCGGCTGGCGCTGGCGCGCCGTCCTGTTGCGGCCCGACGGCGCCGGCAACACGCCCTGAACGGGCGCGAGCCGCGGGCGATCGCGATCAGGCCTTCTTGCGGTTCTTCTCGAGCCAGCCGTCGACCAGCGCCACCGTCTGGTCGAGCACCTCCGAGCGCCGGCCCTTCTGCCTGGCGATGGCCTGCACGAGGCGATCGACACGCTCGATGTTGGGAGCGCCGGCCGCCAGCGCCCGCGCGGCGGAGGACGGGCTCGCCAGCGACAGGGCGGCATTGGCGTACTTGTCGAAGGGCACGAGGTCCTTGGGGTCGGCACCGAGCGATACGCAGAGCTCGACCACCCAATCATAGACCGCACGCGAGGCCGCGAGATCGGAGTGCACGGCCTCCTTGATGGGGCGCATCGCCTCGGCCTGCACGCAGCGATAGTTGCCGGCAATCAGCATGCTCCACTTGGCGAGCGGCACGAACACGGACTCGTGCACCTTGAGCTTCACCGGCAGCTCCAGCGGCCCCGCGCCATCGCCCGCATCGAAGCGCGCGGCGGCGATGCCGGCCTCGAGATCCTTCAGGATCGCCGTGTGCTCCGGCTTCTCGAAGCGGGCCGATTTGAAATTCGTCGGCAGGCGCACCTGCAGCACGTTGACCTTCTCCTCCGGCGGACGGAAGGCCTGCGGATCGGGGCTGCACAACGTCATGCAGGCGGGATCGAAACTGTCCCAGACGCTGGCGTCGGTGTAGCAGTCCTTGAGCGCGCTCGTGTCGAGGCCGGGGATGCGCTTGAGGTAGGGCAGCGGTGGCATGTTCATGATGGACATGCAGGGCACACGCGCCTTGGCCACCCGATCAAGCAGCTCCCGCACGCCGGGCGCCCGGTACTGCGGCTCCTGCATGGCGAGCGCGACGAGGTCGTAGGCGGCGGGATCGATCGTCGCCGGTCCCTCGGCGGACAGCTTGCCCGGCAGCTTGCGCGAGTTGACCTCGACGAGCCCCTCGCGCCCCTTGACCGGCATGCGCACGATGGCGCCTTCGGCGTTGATGAGGTCGGCCTCGGCCGGCAGGCAGACGAGCTTCGCGGTATGTCCCGCCATGAGCAGCTTGGTGGCGAGCAGCGACCCGTAGGAGGCGCCCATGATGAGAATGTTGTAATGCCTGCTCATCGTCGGATTGCTCCTCGTTTGCTCTGCGCCAGCGGGCCCGCATGGGCACGGTCGGCTCTGATGGAGAGAGTTGGCCAGAAGGAGATTGCGAGTCACCGGCGCGCGGCGGCCCGACGCCGCAGCCTCCGGGACCTGACGGTCTCGCGGGGCATCGACGGTGCGACACAGTAGTAACTCCTGTAGAGCGGCGCAACGACCGCCTCGCGAAATATCCAGGGCGGGTGCGACCTTCGCGAGTCCGGACAACTGCCGCGATAGGCACTACAAAAGCGGCCGGCACCGGGCCTATACTCCGACCGACGCATCACACACCTGTGCTCGCCACCGAGCCAGAACCATGGAGACGCTCCGATGACGGATCTGCCCAAGAAAGTCGATATCCACGAGGAAGGTCCGCGCGAAGGCTTCCAGATCGAGCCGGGGCCGATCTCGACCGCCGACAAGATCCGCCTGATCGAGGCGCTGGCCGAGACGGGCCTGCACCACATCCAGGTCTGCTCCTTCGTCAATCCGAAGCTGGTGCCCGGCTGGGCCGATGCCGAGGCCGTCGTCGCCGGCTTCAAGGCCAGACCGGGCGTGCACTACACCGGCCTTTGGTTCAATGGCCACGGCCTCGAGCGCGCGCTTGCCTTCCGGGACAAGCTCACCGTCACCGGCTCCATCTCGCTCACGGCCTCCGAGGGCTTCACCAAGAAGAACCTCAACCGCACGCACGAGGAGAACCTCGCCGCCATGCGCAAGCAGACGGCGCTTCACCTCGAGAAGGGCGTGCCCGTCACGCGCATCGGCGTGATGGCCGCGTTCGGCTGCAACTACCAGGGTGACATCGCGCCGGCCCAGGTCGTGCGCACGGTCGAGGACGGCATGGCGATCGCCAAGTCGTACGGCGTCGACATCGAGCTCATCGCGCTGGCCGACACCATGGGCTGGGCGACGCCCGACCGCATCGAGCGCGTGCTCGGCGAGGTGCGCAGCCGCTGGCCCGACAAGACCCTGTCGCTGCACCTCCACGACACCCGCGGGCTCGCCGTCGCCAACGCGCATGCCGGCCTGCGGATGGGCGTCGCGCGCTTCGACTCCACCGTCGGCGGCCTCGGTGGCTGCCCCTTCGCCGGCCAGAAGGGCGCCGCCGGCAACATCTGCACGGAAGAGCTGGTTCTGCTCTGCGAGGAGATGGGCATCGACACCGGCGTCGATCTCGACAAGCTGATCGAGGTCGGGCGCATGGCCGAGGAGATCGTCGGCCACGTGCTGCCGAGCGAGCTCATCCACGCCGGCAGCCTCAACGCCTTCCGCCGCAAGGCCGCCTGATGTCGGCGGCCCCGCTCGCCGGCCTCAAGGTCCTGGAGTTCAGCCACACGGTGATGGGGCCGACCGCCGGCCTCGTCTTCGCCGAGCTCGGCGCCGACGTCGTCAAGGTCGAGCCGGCGCCGGCCGGCGACCACACGCGCCGGCTCGGCGGCTTTGCCGCGGGGTTCTTCGCCACCTTCAATCGCAACAAGCGCAGCCTCGCCCTCGACCTCAAGCAGGCAGCAGGACAGGCCGTGCTGCACCGTCTCGTCGAGACGACCGACGTGGTCATCGAGAACTACGGACCGGGCACCATGGAGCGTCTCGGCTGTGGCTACGACGACCTTGCGCGTCGCAATCCACGGCTTGTCTACCTCGCGCTCAAGGGCTATCTCGCCGGCCCCTACGACCACCGCCCCGCGCTCGACGAGGTCGTGCAGTTTCACACAGGCCTCGCCTACATGACCGGCCCACCCGGCCGGCCGCTGCGCGCCGGGGCGTCCATCATCGACATCCTCGGCGCCGTATTCGGCGTGGTCGCAGCGCAGGCGGCGCTGCGCGAGCGAGAGACGACCGGCAAGGGCCAGCGCGTCTCGAGCGCGCTCTTCGAAAGTGCTGCCTTCCTCGTCGCCACGCACATGGCAGGCTTCGCGGCTACCGGCGAGGAGCCGCCACCGATGCCGGCACGGCGCGGCGCCTGGGCGATCTACGAGGTGTTCCAGGGCTCGGACGGCGGCGAGCTGTTCATCGGCGTGACCAGCGACCAGCAATGGGAGCGCTTCACGGCCGAGCTCGGCTTCGCCGACCTCGCAGCCGATCCGCGGCTCGCCACAAACCGGTCACGCTCCGAGCAGCGCCCCTGGCTCATCCCGGAGCTGAAACAGCGGCTCGGCCGACTGACGCGCAAAGAGCTGGAGAGCGCCTGCGAGCGGGCAAGCGTGTCCTGGGCGCCGGTGGGCAAGCCCGCCGATCTCTTCGCCGACGCGCATCTGCTGGCGACTGGCGGCCTGCTCGATGTCGTCGTCTCGCAGACTGGCGGCGCGGACGGCAGGGCCTTCGGGTTGCCGGCGCTGCCGATCGAGTTCGGCGACACCCGCGAGCGGGCCGGCCTCAAGCGGCAGCCGCCGCGACTCGGCGAGCACAACCGCGAGGTGCTCGGCGCGGCCGGATTTGCAGGCCCGGAGATCGCCGACCTCTACGCGCGCAGGATCGTCGTCGACGCGCTCGCCTGATCACGAGGCCCGCGCGCGCATCTGGAGCACTGCGTTCAACTGCACGATGAGGATGGCGGCGAGAATGGCCGCTGCGCCCACCAGACCGCTGGCCGTCAGGCGATCGGCGAAGAAGTAGGCGCCCGCCGCGGCGGCGAACACCGTCTCCGCGCTCATCAGGATGGCCGCATCCGCAGGCGGCGTATGACGCAACGCCACGACCATCAGCGTGAAGGCCACCGCGCTGGAGAGCAGCCCCGTATAGAGGATCGAGGGGAGCGCCCGTTGCAGGGCGTCCAGACTGATGGTCTCGACGGCCAGGGCCGCGACCAGAGCCAGCGCCGCCACGACGGCAAACTGCCCGCAGGTGATGGCGAGTGGGCGTTCCAGCCGCGCGGCCTTGCTGACGATCAGTATGTGTGCGGCCCAGAACACGGCCGAGATCAGCGCCAGCAGATCGCCGATCGACGGGGTCGCCAGCAGGCCGCCGCCGAGCAGCCACGCCCCGGCGAGCGACAGCGATACGGCCAGCCAGATCATGCGGTGCGGACGCTCGCCGCGGAGCAGCCAGAGCAGCAGCGGTACGAACACGATGTAGAGCGCGGTCAGGAAGCCGACGTTCGTGACGGTGGCGGTGACGAGCCCGACCTGCTGGAATGCCCCGCCGAGGAAGAAGGCAAGCCCGGCCATCGCCATGATCGAGCCGAGGCCGGGACTATCGCGGCGCGGCGCGCTCACCGCCGCCCGACGCCTGGCCTCGAGCAGCGCGAGAGGTGCGAGCGCCATGGCCGCCAGAAGCGAGCGCGCCGCCACGAAAGTGAACGGGCCAACCGCCTCCATCGCCCATTTCTGGAAGACGAAGGCGACGCCCCAGATGAGCGCGAGCAGGAGGATGACGAGGTCGGCAAGGATGCGGGCCATGGGCTGCTCAGGTGCTCCAGCGCGTCGGCGATAGCAGCCGCGACCGACCTCTTAGGTCGCGTGTGAGCATATGCAATACCCCACGAAACAGCCACAATCCATTGATAACCCATAAACTCATCAAATGAATTACGTACAATTGCAACGCGCGTTGTTGCAGCGCAACAGAAATTGGAGGGGAGCGATGCTAAGGTCCCCGCATGCGCTGATGCGCTTTCGAGGAGCCTGCGGACTGGCTCCGAGTGGAAATGCAGGAGAGTGCTCAATGAGACGGATGATCTTGGCTCTGGCGCTGGCAGTCAGCGTCTCGGGGACCGCCGCGGCCGCGGATCTCGGCGGTGCGCCGCCGCCATTGCGCGACGAGCCGGTCTACGCCGGACCGGGCTTCACCTGGACGGGCCTCTACGCGGGCGTTCAGATCGGCGGCGCCTGGGGCGGCTCCAGCGTCAATGACGGCTCCGGCTTCACGCCGTCCTGGGACCACGACGGCTGGTTCGGCGGCGGTTTCGTCGGCTTCAACTTCCAGACCGGCCCGCTCGTGCTCGGCCTCGAGGCCGATTGGAACGCAGCCGACATCAGTGGCGGTCGCGGCAACGTCGGCTTCATCGGCAACACGGTGAGCTCCAGCATCGATTCCTTCGGCTCCTTCCGCGGCCGGTTGGGCTTCGCCGCCAATCGCTGGCTCTTCTTCGTGACCGGCGGCTACTCGTGGGCCGACGCGAACCACGCCCAGTTCTCGCCGATCGTGGGGTTCACCGGCTCGGCCGGCAAGACGCTCGACGGCTGGACGGTCGGCGGCGGCCTCGAATACGCGTTCTCGAGCAATCTCGTCGGACGCATCGAGTACCGCCACTACGAATGGGACGGCGGACGCCTCGCCATGCCTGCGCCCTACACGTCGCGCTCGCTCGATCTCGACCTCGACACGGTCACGGTCGGCCTGTCCTGGAAGTTCTGAGCCAGTCTGGAGCGGCACGCCTTGGATGCACGAAGCCCGTCGGTGGCGACACTGGCGGGCTTCGTGCGTCTGGCCCCTATTGACGGCTGGCGTGCCGGGGAGGACCATCTCCGCAAAATCCAGACCAGGAGTGGAGCATGCGCAACGACCCGATCACGGTGGAGCCAGTCGCCGGCGCCCTCGGCGCCGAGGTAGGCGGCATCGACCTCGCCCAGCTCGACGCGGCGGCCGTCAGCCGGCTCAGGGAGGCCTTCCTCGAGCATCAGGTCTTGTTCTTCCGAAACCAGGATCTGTCGCCCGAGGCCTACGTCGCCTTCGCGAGCCGCTTCGGCCGCCCGGTCGAGTACCCGTTCGCCAAGGGCGTCCCGGGCTTCCCTGTGATCACCGAGATCATCCGCGAGCCCGACCAGAAGACGACATTCGGCGGCTACTGGCACTCCGACACGACGTATAAGACCGAGCCACCGAAGAGCACGATGCTCTATTGCTTGGAGACGCCGAAGGCCGGCGGCGACACCGCCTTCGCGAACATGTATCGCGCCTATGAGACGCTTTCGCCGGGCATGCGCCGCCTGCTCGACGGCCTCCAGGCTGTCTCGAGCTCCAAGCGCTCGACTTCGCGCAGCGTCCACCTGTCGACGGGCTCGATGCAGGCGAACGAAAAGGCTCCCGACTCGCTCCAGGCGGAGCACCCCGTCGTGCGCACGCATCCCGAGACCGGCCGCAAAGCCCTCTTCATCAATCCCACGCACACCACCCGCTTCGTGGACATGACCGAGGCCGAAAGCCGGCCCTTGCTCGAGTTCCTTTTCCAGCATGCCCAGATGCCCGAGTTCACCTGCCGCTTCCGCTGGGCGCCCGGCTCGGTCGCGATCTGGGACAACCGTTGCACCTGGCACAAGGCCATCGCCGATTATGACGGCCACCGCCGCGTCATGCGGCGCATCACCATTGCGGGCGACCGGCCCGCCTGATCCCGCCGTCAGCGCCCATCGTCGACCACGCAATCCCCCTCCGGAGCCCCCATGGCACCTCATGTCGTAGGCGCCGGCCCATGGGCCTATGCCCTGCCGGTCTTGCTGCTCGTTTGCTCGAACGTCTTCATGACGCTGGCCTGGTACGGTCACCTTCGCTACAAGGCCGCGCCGATCGCGATCGTGGTTCTGGTCGCCTGGGGCATCGCGTTCATCGAGTACTGCCTCGCCGTGCCGGCCAACCGCTACGGTCACGCGGTCTACTCGGCCGCCGAGCTGAAGACGATCCAGGAGGTCGTGACGCTGGTGGTGTTCGCGGTCTTCTCGGTCGTCTATCTCCACGAGGCCCTGACCTGGCGCCATCTCGCCGGCTTCGCCTGCATCGCCTTCGGCGCCTTCCTGGTCTTCTCGGCCAGGGTCGCTTCAGGCTAGAACTCGGCCTCGCAGGTCCGACAACCGCACGGGGAGAGACGATCATGGCCAGTGGAGCGACCGCACTCGTCACCGGCGCCAACCGCGGCATCGGCCTCGAGGTCGTGCGCCAGCTCGCTACAGCCGGGGTGCGCGTCGCCCTCGGCGCCCGCAGCATCGACAAGGGACGCGCGGCGGCCGCACGCCTGAGCGCAGCCGGGCTCGATGTCGTAGCGGTGGCGCTCGACGTCACCTCGAGCGAGCAGGTGTCGTCGGCCGTCGCCGAGGTCGCCAACCGGTTCGGCAGGCTCGATATCCTCGTCAACAATGCCGGCATCATGATCGACGGCACATCCGGCGGCGATGGCACCGCCGCGTCGCTCCGCGAGGATGTGCTCGCGCGCACCTTCGACGTGAACACATACGGAGCCCTCCGGGTCTCCCAGGCGGTGGCCCCGATCATGCGCGCCCGGCGCTACGGGCGCATCGTCAACGTCTCGTCCGGGCTCTCGCAGCTCTCGCGCATGGGCGGTGGCTATGCCGCGTATCGCATGTCCAAGGTCGCGCTCAACGCCATGACGCGCGTGCTCGCCGCCGAGCTCGCTCCCGCGGGGATCAAGGTCAACGTCATGAGCCCCGGCTGGGTCCGCACGGACATGGGCGGGGCCGGCGCGCCGCGCTCTGTCGCGGAGGGCGCCGACACCATCGTCTGGCTGGCGACCCTGCCCGAGGACGGCCCGAACGGCGGCTTCTTCGAGGATCGCAAGCCGATGGACTGGTAGACTGACGATCGTCAGAACCTGAGAGACGGCGGGTCAAAGCCCGCGGACCAGTGTCCCGACCATCAGAACGAGATACGCCGACATCGCCAGCCAGTATTCCTGATGCGGGAGATAGATGGGGATGTGAACGAAGCCCAGTCGGCTCACCAGCGCCAGCCCGGCCAGCACCAGCGAGATGAGGAATACGAAGATCGACGGGGAGTTGAGGCGCATCGCTTGTCTCTCCGGCATTGGTCACGAATAGAATTGGGCTTAGTGTAGGAGTCCGCAGTCGTCGCGGTGGAAGGGCACGCACCCTGCAGCAACGTCGGCACTGTAGCAGCTCACCGAGCCCGGAGGGATGCCCCACGCATGAGCGAGCGCGTCATCGAGAACTTCTTCGTTTGTGTTGGCGCGCAGAAGGCCGGCACGACCTGGCTCGCGCGCGTGCTCGCGACACATCCGGATCTCTTCCTCACGCCGGTCAAGGAGATCCACTACTTCGATCATGTCCGCGGCATCACCGAGCATCTGTCCGACAAGAAGCGCCAATCGCGGTATCGCAAGTTCCACCAGCGGATGTGGACGCAGTGGCACAAGTTCTCCGACTTCCGCGACCAGTGGCCCTGGTATCGCGACTACATGCGCAACCCCATCAACGACGACTGGTACATGTCGCTGTTCCGCCATCGCGGCGCACAGCGCTTCGCGGGCGAAGTGACGCCGGAGTACGCCATCGTCGGCCGCGAGGGTTTTGCGCATCTGCGCCGTCTCGCCCCAGATGCGCGCGTGCTCTTCATCATGCGCAATCCCGTCACACGGGCCTGGAGCCAGGTGCTCCACCATTGTCGATCCAACGGCCTCGACGCCCTGCGCCAGTCGCTGGACGCCATTTCGACGCTGGTGGACAGCGAGCGCTTCCGCGCGTTGTCCGACTATCCGGCAACGCTCGACGACATCGCCGCAACGTTCCCGCATGAGCAGGTCAAGACGCTATTCTACGAGGACATCCATCAGGACCGGCAGAAGGCCATCGCGCAGGTGTGCGCGTTCATCGGCATCAGCTTCGATCCCGCATGGTTTCCAGAGCTCGGCCGGCGCTTCAATCGCTCCCAGGATGCCGCACTGCCGGAACCGGTACGCGCGCATTTGCGGGAACTCTACCGCGACACCGCTCTCGAGGTGCGGGCGCGCATCGGCCGCGTGCCGGAAAGCTGGGACCGCGAGTTCGCGACGCAGCCGGCCACCTCAGGCGGCTGACGACGGCGCAACCGACACCTCGCCGGCGATCTCGAGCGGGAAGTTGATGGAGTTGGCGATGAAGCAGCGCTGGTGCGCGGGGCCGTGCAGGCTGTCCGCCAGCGCCAGATCGGCGCCCGCCGCCACGACGATGCGCGGCCGCAGCGTCGCCGCGGTAAAGCGGCCGATACCGCCGCGTCCGACCTCCATGGTCCCCGTCGGGCGGTCCGTGTAGTCCGTGACGACGATGCCGGCCTCAGCCGCCAGATGCAGGTACCAGAGCATGTGGCAGGCCGACAGTGCGCCGAGCAGCATCTCCTCGGGGTTGTAGCGGCCGGGATCGCCACGGAAGGCGGGGTCGGACGAGCCAGCGAGCGGCGGCTTCGCCCCCTCAGCGATCACGTAGTCGCGCGTGTAGGAGGTGTATGTGCGCGTGCCTTCGCCGGTGTTGCCGGTCCAGCGCACCTCGAGCGCATAGCGATACGTGCGGGTTCCGGCCATTTCGACCTCCCTGCACCCTTTCGCGTCAGAGCGGTTGATCGACCTGCGGGCTGGCGCCACGCTGGGGCGCCTCCATCATGAAGCGGACCCGCGGCCCAGCCGCATTGCCGACGACAGTCGCCGTCACCAGCAGGACGCGCACCGCCGTCTCGACGCCGCTCGTGCCGACGGACACCGGCGGTGCGATGGGGCTGATATCGGCGATCTCGAGCTGGCGCACGTGTCCGTCACGCGAGCGAATGGTCAGGCGATCGCCGACCCGCAAGGCGCCGATGTCCTGGCCGCTTCCGGAAGGCACGGCGCGCCCGGCGACACCGGACGCCGTGCCAAAATCGGCCGCCGGCCGGAACTGCGCCTGCTCGACGGGACCCGTCCAGGTCCGCACGACGGCCCGCTGGTCGAGAGCCCGCGTGAACGCGGCGTCCAGCATGCCTTCGGGCGAACCCGCAATGCCGAAACCAGCCATCGCGAGGGCGCCGAGGCCGAGTCCGACCGCCACGCCGCCGGCGAGAACGGATCGTGATCGCATGCGGATCTGCTCAGCCATGGTGTCCTCTCCTCAGATTCGCTCCGCCACCCTGTCGCTTCCATATAGGGACATTGCGGCACAAAGACGAGACAGGCGCGCCACACTCCCCTGGTCAATCCCGCCCCACGGCCTCAAGTCCGCGGCCGCGAAGCGTCGTAGACCCGCCGGAAATGCCGCCAGAACCCGAGGGTCAGGGCCGACATGGTCGCGAACAGGAACGCGATGACGATCAGCGCCGGGCCGCGGTCGTCGCCTGGGCTCGCCTGGTCGAGTTCAGCCCGGGTGGAGGTGTGGACGAACTCGCCGATCACCAGCTCGACGGCATCGGTGCCTTCGGTCGCGGCGCGGGGCGCGCCGGGCGGCGTGCGCTGTTCGCCGCCGCTGGTCGCGACCGGCACAACGGTCGCCGCCGCCGTGACGCTGCTCGGCTGATCGAGCGTGGCCGTAAGCCCGGAACTCGCCGGGACGGGCGCCATGTGGCGAGCCGCCAGCTCGCGAATGGTGCCGGACGAGAGGACGACGACGAGCGTGAACGCCGCCACCACCGCAAATGCTATCGTGAAGTCCCGCGCTGTCTGCCGCGCCAGCCTGACTCTCCACATGAGCTCGATATCCCCGTCTGGACAACTACACTTATTGGCCTCGTCAGCGATAATGAACACCATGCATTTTAGGCTGGGATGAGCCGCCATTGTGGCGGGCTGCGCAATTTCCTGTGACCGATGCGTGGTCGCGGCCGCGCTGTGGCCGCGGGGTCACGCGGATCGCGCACCGGGTGGGTGGCGAGCGGGCGGAAACTCTCCTTGCGATCGGCTGGGCACAGGCGTAGGTTTCGCGCGCTTTTTGGCGCCGAATGGGCGCCGTCGTGACCGCCACCGGAGGCACTTCCCATGGGCTTCATCGCCGACTCGCTCAACCGCGTGCAGCCATCCGCGACCATTGCCGTCACTCAGAAGGCCCGCCAGCTCCAGGCTGCCGGCCGCGACGTGATCGGTCTCGGCGCCGGCGAGCCAGACTTCGACACGCCGGAGAACATCAAAGAAGCCGGCATCCGGGCGATTCGCGAGGGCAAGACGAAATACACCGACGTCGACGGCACCCCCGAGCTCAAGGCGGCCATCTGCCAGAAGCTGAAGCGCGAGAACGGCCTCGACTACAAGACCTCGCAGATCTCGGTGGGCACCGGCGGCAAGCAGGTGCTCTACAATGCGCTGCTCGCGACCATCAACCCGGGCGACGAGGCGATCGTGCCCTCGCCCTACTGGGTGAGCTATCCCGACATCGTCATGCTCGGCGGCGGCAAGCCGGTGTTCGTCGAGACGCGCATGGAGGAAGGCTTCAAGCTGCAGCCGGAAGCGCTGGAGCGGGCCATCACGCCCAAGACCAAGTGGCTCATCTTCAATTCGCCGTCCAATCCGAGCGGCGCCGCCTACTCGCGCTCGGACATGAAGAAGCTGACGGACGTGCTGATGCGCCACCCGCATGTCTGGGTGCTCACCGACGACATGTACGAGCACCTGGTCTATGACGACTTCCAGTTCGTGACGCCGGCCCAGGTGGAGCCCGGCCTCTACGATCGCACGCTGACCATGAACGGCGTCTCCAAGTCCTATTGCATGACCGGCTGGCGCATCGGCTACGGCGCCGGTCCGGAAGTGCTGATCAAGGCCATGGCCAAGCTGCAGTCGCAGTCGACCTCCAATCCGTCCTCGATCAGCCAGTGCGCCGCGGTCGAGGCGCTGACCGGGCCGCAGGACTTCATCGCGCGCAATGCCAAGGCCTTCAAGGAGCGGCGCGATCTCGTCGTGTCCATGCTCAATCAGGCGCGCGGCATCACCTGCCCGACGCCGGAGGGCGCCTTCTATGTCTATCCGTCCTGCAAAGGCACGGTCGGCATGACCACGAAGGGCGGGCGCAAGATCACGTCCGACGAGGACTTCGTCACCGCACTGCTCGAGGAGGAGGGCGTCGCCGTCGTGCACGGGGCGGCGTTCGGTCTTTCTCCGTTCTTCCGCATCTCCTACGCCACGTCAAACGACGTGCTCGAGGATGCCTGCACGCGCATCCAGCGGTTCTGCGGCAACCTCCGCGATTGAGGTCGCCGGCGCCACACCCCCGGCACCTCGCGATTTCGTGAGGTGCCGGGAATAATCCGATCGCATAATTCGTTTACCTATCGACGTGGTCTGCGCATTTGCGGGCCGCGTGGTGTGCTCATTCGCTCAGAACCCCAAGGAGAGGCAAGCATGGCCAAGGCGAAGAATCTCGGAAGCGTCCTGCTGGCGGCGGGATTTGCGGTCGCTGTGACGAGTGCGGCGTTCGCCGCCGACGTCATCAAGGAGCGCAAGGCGTTGATGAAGGCCGTTGGCGGCGCCACCAAGGCCAGTGCAGCCATGGTCAAGGGCGAGGCGAAGTTCGACGCCGCGAAGGCGGCCAAGGCCATGAAGACGATCGCCGATAGCGCACCCAAGTTCGCCAAGATGTTCCCGGCCAACTCCAAGACCGGCGGCGAGACGACGGCGGCCCCGAAGATCTGGACCGACATGAAGGACTTCGTCGCCAGGATGGACAAGTTCCGCGCCGACGCGGCGGCTGCCGAGAAGGCCGCTGGCGCCGGCGAGGCCGCCTTCAAGACCGCCTTTGCCGCGGTTGCCAAGAGCTGCAAGGGCTGCCACGACGTCTATCGCGTGAAGAAGAAGTAGCTCTTTTCGCTCATGAAGCCCGGCGGGGAGAGATCGTACCCCGCCGGCACTCTTTCGGGTCCAGCCCTCGGACCGGGACATGGGCGCGAGCGACGGGCCTTCCCCGCACGCTCACGGGCCCGCAGGACCGCCAGCCATGCGCCGACGCGACGCCATTGCGGCAGAGATCCCGCGCTTGAGGCGATACGCGCGCGCGCTCACCGGTGACGAGAGCGAGGCGGAGGACCTGGTTCAGGACTGCCTCGAGCGCGCCATCTCGCGCATCGCGCAGTGGCGCGACGACGAGAGCCCGCGCAAATGGCTTCTCGCCATCCTGCACAATCTCCATGTCGACGGCGTGCGTCGGCGCGCGCGGCGGCCGCTGCATGTCGATCTGGACAAGGCGGAGCATGTCGCGGCGGCCCCCGGTTCCGACAGCGGCTCGGGTCGCGACCTCGAGGCGGCGCTGCGTTCACTCCCCGGCGAGCAACTCCAGGTCGTGCTGCTGGTGGGTCTCGAGGGCCTGAGCTACGCGGAAGCCGCCGATGTGGCCGGCGTACCCGTCGGCACGGTGATGTCGCGTCTGTCACGCGGGCGTGACCGATTGAGACAGCTCTTGGGCGATGGAGGCGATCGCCAGGGGGGACGCACGAGCCCCCTCAGGAGGATCAAATGACGACGCCGGAAGCCAGAACGGCCTTTGAGCTGAATGCCTTGATCGACGGCGAATTGACCCCGGACGCCGCCGGCGAGGTGGAGGCTTGGCTCGCATCCGATCAAGCGGCCCGCGGGCTGGCCGGCGAGTTGCGCGACCTCAACCGCAAGCTCCAGGACACCTTTCCGTTGCGCACGGACGAGCCGTTGTCGCCGCAGCTCGCGGCGCTGCTCGAGCGCGTGCCCGAGCCCCGCACCTCCACAATGGTGAGCCGCCGCACCGCACTCGCAGCTTCGCTGGCCCTGCTGCTGCTCTCGGGCCTCGCCGGCCTCTACGTCGGCTCGCGCTTCCAGCCGGAGCAGCGCCGTGCGCTGGCTCTCGTCGCTCAGGCCGTCGGCGCACACTCCGTCTACGTGCCGGAGGTTCGCCATCCTGTGGAGGTCGCGGCCGCGGAAGAGCGCCATCTCGTCGCCTGGCTGTCGAAGCGGCTCGGCGAGCAGATCCGCGCACCCGACCTTGTGCCACTCGGGTTCAAACTGGTGGGGGGCCGACTGCTCCCGGACGGACCGAGGCCCGCCGCGCTCTTCATGTACGAGACGAGCCGCGGGCAGCGCCTCACGCTCTACGTGCGCCGCGAAACGAGTCTCGCCAACACGGCGTTCCAGTTCTCCGATACCAAGGGGCTGCAGACCTTCTATTGGATCGATCGGCCGCTCGCCTATGCGATCGTGTCGAACGTCGGACGCGCCGAGCTGACGCGCGTCGCGCGCAGCGTCTACGATCAGCTCGAGAAGCGGTGAGGACGCGGGCGGTCAGCCGAAGACCAGCAAGGCGCCCGAGCGGCGGGCCTGGGCGATGGCATCGCTCGCAGTCATGCCGTGCCGTTGCAGGCGGCCGAGCTTGTGGCGCTCCGAGTTGATGCGCGCCTCCGCCTGACCACCCGTATTGCGGAAGCGGATGGTGGAGGCCAACCCGTCCGTGCGGGGAAAGTCGGCGAGACGATTGGCGAGCAGTCCCTCCGCCGTCACATGGCGCTCCTCGCCGCCGAATTTGCCGGCCGAGGAGATGGCGGCGCAGGTCCGCCACGACACCCGGCACCAGATCATCCACACGAGCGGCTCTTCGTAATCGAGGATCGGCACCGCCAACCGGCAGCGGACGTAGTAGCGCGTGCCGTCGAGGATGCACACGTCCTGGCCGACGAGGCAGCGCGTCGCGCGCTCGGCCGCACCGACCTCTGCCACCACGTCCGGCAGCGCGAAAGAGATCGCAGGCAGCCCATGACGAAGGGCGCCGCCATCGGGAAGATGGTGCCTGATCCGGGAGAGCATCGGCCGGACAGTTTCCGGCGCATCCGCACGCATATCGGTCCACTCGCAACAACAGCCATTCCAGCGGACAAGCCTGACAGCTATAAGTTGCCAATCCGTTTGCGCGTGCGTGGAGTCGGCATTGCCTGCGCCGCCGCTGTCGAGGACACCGCCGATGACCCCGACCCTGCCCGGCCTCGCCCACCACCACGCCAGGATCAACGGCACCGAGCTGCATTACGTGGAAATGGGCACGGGTCCGCTCGTGTTGCTCCTGCACGGATTTCCCGAGTTCTGGTGGTCCTGGCGCCACATCATCCCGGCACTGGCGCAATCCTACCGCGTCGTCGCCGTCGACATGCGCGGCTATCACCTCTCGGCGAAGCCGGCGACCGGCTACGACCTGGCCACACTCGCCACCGACACTGCGCAGCTGATCGACCACCTGGGCGGTCCGGCCCTCGTCGCCGGGCACGACTGGGGCGGCATCGTCGCCTACCAGACCGCCATGGATCATCCGCAGGCCATCACGCGCCTCGCGATCCTCAACGCCCCGCACCCCGACGCTTGGATCGCCTCATGGCTGAGCGACCCCGAGCAGCAGCGCAAGAGCTGGTACGTTTTTCTCGATCTCGCGCCGGACTTGCCGGAGGAGCTCTATCTCGAGCAGTTCCGCACCGGCACCGTAAGGATCGCCAAGGTGGCGTCAGCCGAGGATGTCGCCGTCTATCGCCGCGCCTTCGAGATCCCGGGCGTGGCCACCGCCGCCATCAACTACTATCGCGAGCTCGTCCGCGACATCCGGCGCCGGCGTCATGTCGCACCGCGGCGCATCACCTGTCCGGTACGCGTGCTCTGGGGCTCGCTCGACATCGCGCTCGAGCCGGTGCTGAACGACATCGCCAGCGCCTGGATCGACGACTTCGCCGTCACCTACTTTCCGAGCAATTGGCACTGGCTCGCCTTGGAACAACCTCAGGCGGTGACGGATCACCTCCGTGCCTTGTTTGGGCCGGCAGCCGGCGCCCGTTGAGATTCCCGAGCAGCTTGCGATCGGCGAACCGGCCCTTGCGGATCTCGCGGCATTCCGGCTTCGGGTTGCCGATGGTCGCCGAGCCGCGGATGCTCGGCAGGGGGACGCGCACGATACGATGGACCTGGTTCTCGAGCGGCAGCGTGATGACGCCTGAGCCCGATCGCAACAAATCGTTGCCGGTCTGCCAGAAGTCGGTGCCGACGATCATCCGCTCGACCTCGTCGATCCAGTGGCGCGAAACGCCCGCCGGGCCGAAATGATCCTCGAAGAGCCGGCGCGAGCGCTTGCGCTTCAGCTCGATGAGCGCCTTTGTATCGCGCTCGCGAATGGCAACCTCGTGGAACAGCCACGTGCTCGTGCGCGCGCCGTAGCGGATGTGACCCTGAAGATAGATCGGCACGCACATCGACCCGCATGTGGCGCCGTGGCCGACGTAGGTGTCGAGGGTATGGCTGCGGCGGATGCGCCTCAGCAGGCTGATCACACGCTCGCCCTCGTTGACGAGCCCGCCACCGGAGTTCAGGCGCAGGATGATGCGCGAGCGGTAGGCGCGCCACTGCATGAAGGCGGCCCGGATCTCGCTCGCCATTGGCGCCTCGATGCGGCCGGACCACGAGAAGATCACGGTGTCCTGATTGAGTACGGAGGGGTAGACCTTGAGGCGCTTGAACGCGCCGTCCTCGGCCTGCGCGGGCGCCATCGTCAGCGCAAGGAGGAGCATGGCCAGCGCGGCCGCTCCCGGCCACGAGCGGACATAGCTGAGGACGGATCTGCTCATGCACGCCACGCCTGATTTGAATATTGTTCAACCTGCATCACGATAGATAATACCGCAACACGGGATTCCAAGACATCAACAGCACTACGGAGTTTCTGCGCCACTTTTGGGCCACGGGTGGGGCACACCCTGTCCTCATGATTTGGAGTGCCTGTCGCGGCTGCTCGACCTCGCGAATGCGATTGCCTCGACGTCGATGACACTCTAGGTGTCCCGGATGATCCTGTCGCACGCCCATCGCTTCATCTACATCAAGACCTACAAGACCGGCTCGACGTCGGTCGAGACGGCGCTTTCCGCCATTTGCGGCCCGGACGATGTCGTCACCGAGGCGAGCGAGCAGCTCCGCGGCCACCGCCAGCGCCCTGCCCAGAACTATCGCCTTAACCACCCTGCCGTGCCGAAACGCCCCCTCTGGAAGACCCTGCTCGGCCGGCCCGAGCGCCATTACCATCCCTCGGTCGGCTACTACGAGCATATGCCCGCCTGGCGGGTGCGCACCTACGTCGGCGAGGACATCTGGCGCAGCTATTACAAGTTCACGTTCGAGCGAAACCCCTGGGATCGCCAGGTCTCCTGGTACCGCTACAAGACCAAATCGAAAGCCGCCGACCGCAAGCCGTCATTCGAGGCCTTCAACCGTGATCGCAAGCGGGCGTTCGTCGAGAACTGGGACCTCTACACCGTCGACGACAGTCTGATCGTCGATTTCGTCGGCCGCTACGAGAGCCTCGAGGACGACTTCGCGCGCGTACTGGCGGCCATCGGGCTCGCCGGACGCGTCGAGCTGCCAGTCACCAACGTCTCGCCCGGCAAGACCGGCAGCTACCGGGACCATTACACGCCGGAAACGCGTGATCTCGTCGCCCGCTGGTACGCTCCCGAGATCCGCCATTTCGGCTACACATTCTGACGGACCACCGGGCTGACGGACCGCCGCGCTGACGGACCGCCGGAGCGCAGCGGCCGGCCCTCGGCCAACCGTGCGGAGTGCGCATGACCACGATCGAGATTTTCCAGCGGCTCTCCATCGCCCTGGCCATCGGGCTTCTGATCGGGCTCGAGCGGGGCTGGCGGGCGCGCGTCGAGAAGGAAGGCGAACGTGCGGCCGGGCTCAGGACTTTCGCGCTGTCGTCCCTGCTCGGCGGTGTCTGGGGCATCGTCGCGGCCCGCGCCGGCGGCGTCGGACTGATCGCGGTTGCAGTCGTCTTCGCGGTCTTCTCCGTGCTCATCGCGCTTTTCCGGCTGCGCGAGATGCGTCACGACGGCAGCTTCGGGGCAACCACCATCGTGGCGGCCATGCTGGCGTTCTCGCTCGGCGTCTTCGCCGCCTTCGGCGACATGCTGGCCGCCGCCGCCGCCGGTATCGCCACGACCCTCCTGCTCGCGCTAAAGGGCGGGCTTCATGCCTGGGTCAAGCGCCTGACATGGGAGGAGCTGAGGTCGGGGCTGGTGCTGCTGGCCATGACGTTCATCGCCCTGCCGATCCTGCCCGATCGCGGGATGGGGCCGCTCAAAGCGCTCAATCCGCACGAGCTGTGGGTGATGACCATCCTCATCGCGGCCCTCTCATTTGCCGGCTATGTCGCCATCAAGCTGACCGGCGAACGGCTCGGCATCATCATGGCCGCGGCCGCTGGCGGCCTCGTCTCCTCGACCGCCACTACCCTGGCCATGGCCCGCTTCGCCAAGTCCGACCCCGCCCAGAGCCCGCTGTTCGCCGGCGGCGCGCTGATCGCCGCGCTCGTGATGATCCTGCGCATCATCGCCCTCACGGTCTTCTTCGACGCCGCAGTCCTGCCGCTGTTGCTACCCGCGCTGGTGCCGGCTGCAGCCGTCGTGGCAGCGGTCGCCGGCGTCTCGCTCCTCGGCCGCAGCGCCGCCACGCCGAGCCCGCTCGAGCTCACCAGTCCGTTCGAGCTGGCGACCGTGCTGCGCTTCGGCGCCTTGCTGGCCGGGGTCATCCTGGTCGTGGCCGTGGCGAAGTCCTATGGCGGCGCGGGCGGCGTCATGGCGCTGGCGGCCATCTCGGGGTTGGTCGACGTCGATTCCATCACGCTCGCGCTTCTGCGCGGCGAGGCTGCCGGCATCAATAAGGCGACGGCCGCGGCCGCCATCCTCGTGGCAGCCGCCGTCAACACGCTCTCGAAGGCGGGGCTCGCCTGGGTCAGCGGCGGCCGCCACGTCGGCCTGCGGCTGGCCATCACGGGCGTACTGGCCGTGCTCGCGGGGAGTGCCGGCTACCTGTGGCTGACCCCCGCCGCGTGAGTGCCGCCGCGGCGCGACGATTAGGCAATTGGTAAGCCTATCCGCCTACCTTCTGGCTCATCGGGTCGTAAGAGGTGGTTCCCATGAGTCTCAGCAAGGTCGTCAACGTCGCCGAGATCGAAGCGCGCGGCAGCATCAAGGACACCGACGTCCTCAAGATGCGTCGGGCATTCTACGAGGACGGAGCGATCTGCGAGAGCGAGGCCGAGACCCTGCTTCACCTGAACGAGGCCTGCCACGTCCAGGACCCCAGCTGGAGCGACTTCCTCATCGAGGCCATCACCGACTACGTGGTCAATCAGGCCAATCCCCACGGCTACGTCACCGCCGACAACGCCACCTGGCTGCTGTCGCGGATCGAGAAGGATGGCCGCGTCGACACGAAGACCGAGCTCGAGCTGGTCATCCACGTCATCGAACGAGCGCGTTGGAGCCCCGAGAGCCTGGTCGCCTTCGCGCTGGCTCAGGTCAAGCACGCGGTCATCGAGGGAACCGGCCCCATCCGCTCGGGCCAGTCGCTGACGCGCGGCGTCATCGGCGAGAGCGAGGTCGAGCTTCTGCGCCGCATCCTCTACGCCTTCGGCGGCGACGGCGCCATCGGCATCACGCGCAGCGAGGCCGAGGTGCTGTTCGACATCTCCGACGCCACGGCGGAAGCCGACAATCACCCGGCCTGGGCGGAGCTGTTCGCCAAGGCCGTCGCCAGCGTCGTCATGGTCGGCTCGGGCTATGCGCCCCCCTCGCGCGAGGAGGCCCTGCGCCGCGAGCGCTGGCTGGAGGAGCCGACGGAGTCCTTCTCGACGCTCAAGAGGACCCTCTCCACGCTCTTCTCCGGCCCCAGGACCATTTCGGACGGTCTGAGCTCGGAAGGCGGCATGCGCGGCACGCTCTCGAGCTACACGCGCCGCTCGGCGATGGAGGAAGCGATGGCCCGCCTCGAGCGCCAGCGTGTCGAGATCATCACCAACGAGGCGGTGACCGAAGGCGAGGCCGCCTGGCTCGTCGAGCGCATCGGCCGGGACGGCAAGGTCAGCGAGACCGAGCGCGAGCTGCTCGCCTTCCTGAAGCGCGAGAGCCCGTCGATCCATCCCTCCCTGCTGACGCTGATCGAGAAAGCGGCCGCCTGACGGCCGCCATCGCGCCATCCAGGGCTGCAACTAGCGCGCAGAAAAGCGCCCCCTGCCGGGGTCATGCCGGGGTCGCAGAAGCGGCCTCGCCCCCGGCCGGGCGATCACCATTCTACGAATAGGCCGGTTTACCGAACGAGGCCGGCGGTCTAAAACCGCGCACGGACCGGGATCGCGACGCGCGGCCCCAGGATCTGCAGCGACGGGACAGGGACCAGCCGGGGCATGTTCAAGAAGATTCTCATCGCCAACCGAGGCGAGATCGCCTGCCGCATCATCAAGACGGCACGGCGCATGGGCATCGCGACCGTCGCCGTCTATTCCGACGCCGACCGTGACGCCCTGCACGTGGAGATGGCCGACGAGGCCATCCACATCGGTCCGGCGGCGGCGGCCGACTCCTATCTCGTCATCGACAAGATCGTGGCGGCCTGCAAGGCGACAGGCGCCGATGCCGTGCATCCCGGCTACGGCTTCCTCTCCGAGCGCGAGTCCTTCCCGCGCGCCCTCGAGGCGGCCGGCATCGTCTTCATCGGCCCGAACCCACTGGCGATCGCCGCCATGGGCGACAAGATCGAATCCAAGAAGGCCGCCGCCAAGGCCAAGGTCTCGACGGTGCCCGGCCATCTCGGCGAGATCGCCGACGCCAAGAGCGCCGTGCGCATCGCCGAGGAGATCGGCTATCCCGTCATGATCAAGGCCTCCGCCGGCGGTGGCGGCAAGGGCATGCGCATCGCCTACAGCCGCAAGGACTGCGAGGAAGGCTTCGCCTTGGCGCGCTCCGAGGCCAAGTCCAGCTTCGGCGACGATCGCGTGTTCATCGAGAAGTTCATCGAGAACCCCCGTCACATCGAGATCCAGGTTCTCGGCGACAAGCACGGCAACGTCATCCATCTCGGCGAGCGCGAGTGCTCGATCCAGCGGCGCAATCAGAAGGTCGTCGAGGAGGCGCCCTCACCGCTGCTCGACGAGAAGACCCGCCAGGCCATGGGCGCGCAGGCCGTGGCGCTGGCCAAGGCCGTCGGCTACGACAGCGCCGGCACGGTCGAGTTCGTCGCCGGGCAGGACCGCTCGTTCTTCTTCCTCGAGATGAACACGCGCCTGCAGGTGGAGCACCCCGTGACGGAGCTCGTCACGGGCATCGACCTCGTCGAGCAGATGATCCGCGTGGCGGCCGGTGAGCCGCTCCAGATCAAGCAGAAGGACGTGGCGCTCAAGGGCTGGGCCGTCGAGACCCGCATCTACGCCGAGGATCCATACCGCGAGTTCCTGCCGTCGATCGGGCGGCTCGTCAAATACCGCCCACCCGTCGAAGGCAGCCGCGGGGGCCTGACGATCCGCAACGATACCGGCGTGACCGAAGGCGGCGAGATCTCGATGTTCTACGATCCGATGATCGCCAAGCTCGTGACCCACGCTTCGGACCGCGCGACGGCGATCGCGCTGCAGGCCGAAGCCCTCGACGCCTATTTCATCGACGGCATCCAGCACAATATCCCGTTCCTCTCGGCGCTCATGCAGCATCCGCGCTGGCAGAGCGGCCAGCTTTCGACCGGCTTGCTCAAGGAGGAGTACCCTCAGGGCTTCCGGCCGCGCGCACCGGAAGGCCCCGAGCTCGAGGTCATCGCCTCCGTGGCGGCGGCCATCGATCATCTCGGCAACTCCCGGCGACGGGCGATCACAGACCAGCTTGCCGGCTCCGACGTGCGCTTCAGCTCCCTGCGCGTGGTCAAGCTCGGCACGATCACCCAGCGCCTGCAGGTTTCCGGCGCCCTCGGCCAGCCGACGAAGGTGACTCTCATCGACGAGACGGGTCGGGAGACCAAGACGCTCGAGCTCGTCTCGCGCTGGTGGCCGGGCGATCCGATCTGGTCCGGCCACACCGGCGACGGCGACGTCTCCGTGCAGGTCCGCCCCATCCCCAACGGCTACCGGCTCGCCTATCGCGGTGTCGAGGTGGCGGCCCACGTCTATACCGAGCGGGAGGCCGAACTCGTCGGCCTGATGCCCGAGAAGGTGGCGGCCGATACGTCGAAGCTGCTGCTCTGTCCCATGCCCGGTCTGCTGAAGTCGATCTCGGTCGCAGCCGGCCAGGAGGTGAAGACGGGCGATGCGCTGTGCGTCGTCGAGGCCATGAAGATGGAGAACATCCTCAGAGCCGAGCGCGATGGCGTGGTCAAGAAGATCAACGCCAAGGCCGGCGAAAGCCTCGCCGTCGACGCCGTCATCATCGAGTTCGCCTGATCAGCCCGCCGTCTCGGGCGCCGCGGCAGCCCTGGCACTGCCGTTCGGGTCGAGGATTTTCAGCAGCTCGCTGCGGATCTGCGTCTCGCGCGTCGCCGCCACGATCTTCTTGCCGATGAGATCGGTCACGTAGAACACGTCCACGACCTTCTCGCCGAAGGTGGTGACGTGAGCCGACCGGATATCGAGGTTGAGGTCGGACAGCGAGTTCGTGAGATCGTAGAGCAAGCCCGGTCGGTCGCGGCCGGAGACCTCGATCACGGTCAGCTCCTCCGATAGCGTATTGTCGATCAGCACCTCCGGCTCCACCGTGAAGGCCTCGAGCCGGCTCGCCTCCGGGTCACGCCGGCGGGCCATCAGGTCGGCGAGCCGCTCCTCGCCCTGCAGCAGCTTCTCGATCGAGCGCGCGATGCGATCACTGCGGCGTCGCTCGTCCTCGTCACGCTCGAAGGCGCGCTGCAACAGGAACGTGTCGAGTGCGAGCCCGTCGCGGGTGGTCGAGATGTGCGCGCCGACGATGTTCGCACCGGCCGCCGCACAGGCGCCGGCAAACAGCGACAGGAGGCGCGGGTGGTTGGGCGCCACTACGGTCAATTCCGTCACGGCCGTGAATGAATCCGTCTGGAAGTGCGTGGCGACGATCCGCCCCGAGCGCTCGGTGGCAGCAACGAGCCGCGCGTGCTCGACCTGCTTGGCGGCGTCCGTCTTCAGCCAATAGTCGGGATAGTGGCGCGCGAGGTAGACCTCGATATCCGCCTTGGACCAATCCGAAAGCGCCTCGCCCAGCGCCTGCTCGGCGGCGGCGATGCGCTGGCGCTGCGGCACGCCCGTATGGCCGCCGCTGACCAGGCGCTCCGCTTCGTAGTACAACGTCCGCAGGAGCTGCCCCTTCCAGCCGTTCCAGGTGCCGGGACCAACGGCGCGGATATCCGCGACAGTCAGGATGAACAGCAGCTTCAGCCGCTCCGGACTCTGCACGATGTCGGCAAAATCACGGATCGTCTTGGGATCGTTGAGGTCGCGGCTCTGCGCAAACATGCTCATGGCCAGATGCTGCTCGACGAGCCAGGCGATGGTCTCCGTCTCGTTGGCGGGCAAGCCGAGGCGCGGGCAGAGTTGGCGCGCTATGCGGGCGCCGAGGATCGAATGGTCCTCGGCACGCCCCTTGCCGATGTCATGGAGGAAGGCGGCGACGTAGAGGGCGCGGCGATGGCGCAGCGTCTTGATCAACTCGGTCGAGAGCGGATGCAGCTCCGCCGCGTCGCCCTTCTCGATCTCGGAGAGCACACCGACCGTGCGGATCAGGTGCTCGTCGACGGTGTAGTGATGGTACATGTTGAACTGCATCATCGCCACGACGTGACCGAACTCCGGGATGAAGCGCCCGAGCAGACCCGTCTCGTTCATCGAGCGCAGCGTAATGTCCGGGCGCGCACTCGACGTCAGCAACTCCAGGAAGATGCGGTTCGCCTCGGGTTCCGCGCGCACCTCGTCCGTGATCGCCCGCAGCGAGCGGCGCAGTAGCCGGATGGCCTCCGGGTGGAGCAGGGCATTGTAGCGCTCGGCATGGGCGAAGAGACGCAGCAGGTTGAGCGGATCACGCTTGAAGACATCGGACGCCGCCACCGTGATACGGCCGTTGTCGATGCGGAAATCCGTCGTGCGGCGCAACTGCCGGCGCATGCGCCAGGTCTGCGGGCTCAGAAGCATGTTGAGCCCCGGCGCCGCCCGCAGCTGCTGCACCTCGAGGGCCGAGCACAGGATGCGCGTGAGGTCGCCGACGTCCTTGGCGATCAGGAAGTAGTGCTTCATGAAGCGCTCGACGGCGCGCAGGCCGCCGCGCCGCACATAGCCGAGCTTCTCCGCCATGACCGGCTGCACATCGAACGACAGGCGCTCCTCGGCCCGCCCGGTCATGAAATGCAACTGGCAGCGCACGGTCCACAGGAAGTTCTCGCACTTGCGATAGGTCGAGATCTCCTCCTGCGAGAAGATGCTCGCCTCCACGGCCGATCTGCCGGGACCGCTGTCGAAGATGTAGCAGGCCAGCCAGTGCAGTGTGTGCAGGTCGCGCAGCCCACCCTTGCCGTCCTTGATGTTCGGCTCGAGGCGATAGCGCGACTCGCCCGAGCGGCGATGGCGGGAGTCGCGCTCCGCCAGCTTGGCCTCGATGAACTCCCGCGTCGTGCCCTTGACGACCTCGCTGCGGAAACGCCCGACGAGATCGTCGTAAAGCGCCTCGTTGCCGAGGATGAGCCGCGTATCGAGCAGTGACGTGCGGATGGTGACGTCGGCCAGCGACAGCTTCAGGCACTGGTCGATGGTGCGCGTGGCGTGGCCGACCTTGAAGCCGAGATCCCACAACAGATAGAGGACGTACTCGACGACGCTCTCGCCCCAGGGGGTCTGCTTGTAGGGCAGCAGGAAAAGCAGATCGATGTCGGAGCCCGGCGCCAGCAGCCCCCGGCCATAGCCACCGGTGGCGACGATCGCCATGCGCTCGCCGACCGAGGGGTTGTCGGCCCGGTAGGCATGCACGGTCGTGTAGTCGTAGACGAGGCGGATGAGCTCGTCCTGGAAGTGCGACAAGCCCTCCGCGCAGCGCCGGCCGTTCTCATCGGCGTCGAGTTGCTGGCGCGCCAGGGCGCGACACTCCTTGACCAGCGTCTTCAGTCGCTCCAGCACGGCGGGACGGGCGTCACCGGCTCTGCTGGAGTGCGCCTGGAAAATGGCCGTGAGCTCGTGTCGCAGTGCGATGCCATCGAAGTAGGGCGCGGGGCCCCCGAGGCTCTTCTCCATGTCTCCATCCGATTCGCAGAGGGAAAGCGCAGAGCGAGATTAGCAGCGTCGCCCGCTCAAGTCTTGCCGTCCTCCGCCAGCGCCTTGAGGCGATAGAGCGCCTCGAGCGCGGCGCGCGGCGTCATCTCGTCGGGGTGCAATTTGCGCAGCTCCTCGGCCACGGGCGACGGCGCCGACGCCGACGCCTGCAGGGGCGATGATTTCGGCCGTGCTGCCGCAAAAAGAGGCAGGTCGCCCATAACATCGGCGGCAATGTCGCGCCGCTCGGTCTTCTCGAGCTCCGCCAGGACCGCACTCGCCCGCTGCAGGACGCCCGCCGGCAGGCCCGCGAGCTTGGCGACCTGGATGCCATAGGAGCGGTCGGCGGCGCCCGGAATGACGCGGTGCAGAAAGACGATCTCGTCGTCCCATTCCGCCACCTCCACGGTGACGTTGGCGACGCGCGCCAGGCGGCCGGCGAGCGCGGTCAGCTCATGGTAGTGGGTGGCGAACAGCGCGCGGCTGCGGTTGACCTCGTGGAGATGCTCGACCGTCGCCCAGGCGATCGAAAGCCCGTCGAACGTCGCCGTACCGCGCCCGATCTCGTCGAGAATGACCAGCGAGCGCTCGCCCGCCTGGTTGAGAATCGCCGCCGTCTCGACCATCTCGACCATGAAGGTCGAGCGGCCGCGCGCCAGATCGTCGGCGGCCCCGACACGGCTGAACAGGCGATCGACGCAACCGATCGTCGCCGCCAGCGCCGGCACGAACGCGCCCATCTGCGCCATGACGGTAATGATGGCGTTCTGGCGCAGGAAGGTGGACTTGCCGGCCATGTTCGGCCCGGTCACCAGCCAGATGCTCGCCTCGCCGCCGTCCGCGAACCCCTCCGGCGGAGGCAGCGCCCCCGCGCCGCCGAGCAGGCAATCGTTGGCGACGAACGTGCTGCCACCACCACGCCGCAAGGCCTGCTCGACCACGGGATGGCGGCCGCCGCGAATGTCGAAGCAGCGGCTCGCATCGACGACGGGCCGAACGTAGCCCTCGCGCTCGGCGAGCTCGGCGAGGCCGGCATGATGGTCGAGCTCGCCGAGGGCGGCCGCGAGCGCGTTGAGCGACGCGGCCGCCGTCTCCGCCTGCGCTGCGAGATCGTTGAAGACCTCCTGCTCGATGGCGAGGGCCCGCTCGCCCGCCGAGCTGATGCGCCCTTCGATCTCCACCAGCTCCACCGTCGTGAAGCGCACGGCGTTGGCCATGGTCTGGCGATGGCGGAACGTGGCGTCGAGCGGCGCCGTCATGAGCTGGCGCGCCTGCTGCGCCGTCACCTCAACGAAGTACCCGAGCACGTTGTTGTGGCGCACCTTGAGCGTGCGCACGCCCGTCTCGTCCTGATAGCGCGTCTGCAGGCCGGCCATGACCTCCCGACTCTCGTCGCGCAGGCGTCGCGCCTCGTCGAGATCGGCGCGAAAGCCCGGCTTGACGAAGCCGCCGTCACGCCGCTGGAAGGGCGGATCGTCCACGATCGCAGCCTCGAGCCGCGCGCCGAGCCCGTCAATGTCGGGAGCCAGCTCCCCGGCGATGCGCGCCAGCACCTCGGGCAGCCCGAGCACGCCTCCTGCGCCAGCCAGAAGCAACGATGCCCGCGCCGCCGCCCGGATCCCGTCGCGGATGCCGGCGAGGTCGCGCGGCCCGCCACGCTGGAAGGCCAGCCGCGACAGGGCGCGCGCCACATCGGGCGCGCCAGCGAGTTCCTCGCGCAGCCCGGCCCTGAGCAGAACCTGCTCGATCAGGAAGCCGACCGCATCGAGCCGTCGCCCGATCTCGCCCGGCTCCGTCACGGGGCTCGACAGGCGCGCGGCAAGCTCGCGGGCGCCGGGTCCGGTCACCGTCCGGTCGATGGCGGCCAGCAGGCTGCCCTGGCGCTCGCCGGAGGTGGTCCGCACCAGCTCCAGGCTGTTCCGGCTCGCGGCGTCGATCACCAGGATGGCCGTATGCCCGACCTTGCGCGGTGCGCGCAGCAGCGGCTTGCGGCCGAGTTGCGTGAGATCGATGTACTTGAGAAGGGCGCCGACCGCCGCCAGCTCCACCCGCGAGAAGTCGCCGAAGCCGCCGAGCTCGCTGACGCCGAGCCGTGCCTTGAGGTCGCGCTCCCCCGCGCGGCTGTCGAAATAGGCCGATGGGACGGGTGTCACCGTCAAGCCGAGATGCTCGAGGCAAAGCCAGATGTCAGGCGCCTCCTCGCGTCCGATGGCCGCCACGACCTCGCTCGGCGCAATGCGCGTCAACTCGCCGGAGAGGTCCGCCACCGCCACGCAGCCGACCTGCAGATCGCCCGTGGAGATGTCGATGGAGGCGAGCGCCACCTCCCCCCCTTCGCCGGCACCCTCGCGGGGCGCCCGGAAGAGGGCCGTCAGGTAGTTGGCCGCGGTCGCCTCGAGCAGACTATCCTCGGTCAGGGTACCGGGCGTGACGAGGCGCACGACATCGCGTCGCACCACGGCCTTGGCGCCGCGTTTGCGCGCCTCGGCCGGGTCCTCGAGCTGCTCGCAGACCGCCACGCGAAAGCCGCCGCGGATGAGGCGTTGCAGGTACTCGTCCGCACGGTGCACGGGCACGCCGCACATGGGGATGTCCTCGCCCAGGTGCTTGCCACGCTTCGTGAGCACGATGCCGAGGGCCCGCGACGCCGCGACCGCATCCTCGAAGAA
Source organism: Hyphomicrobiaceae bacterium (assembly GCA_041397725.1). Classification (GTDB taxonomy): domain Bacteria; phylum Pseudomonadota; class Alphaproteobacteria; order Rhizobiales; family Hyphomicrobiaceae; genus JAGRKR01. The sequence continues at coordinate 954,287 of JAWKVZ010000001.1, forward strand.
CAGCTCGTAGAAGTCGCCCATGCGGTAGAAGAGCAGGCTGTCGGGATTGGCCGCCTTGATCTCGAGATACTGCGCCATGGCCGGGCTCGCCTCGACCGCCTGCTCGGCTGCCACCACCTCGCGCGGCTTGCCGGCCGTTCTGGCGCCTTTCGCTGGCTTGCGCCCGTTCTCGCCTTCACTCATCACTCGAAACGCCCCGACCTCGTCCTGCCTTCGTTTACCACGCCGCTCCTGCCGGCGCCCCTCTGCACCAGAAATGCCGAGTTGTGCCGCTCAAAGGCAAGCCCTATCGTGTCTCTCCCTTTGGATCGCGAGATCCCTGCCGCACTATCTCTGCACGGTGAAAGGCCGTTCCCGACATATGTCCAAGAAGTCTGAGCAAGCGCGCTTCACCGCGCAGGAAGCCCTCCAGTTTCACCAGCAGGGCAAGCCCGGAAAGCTCGAGATCACGCCGACCAAGCCGCTGGCGACGCAGCGCGATCTGTCCCTCGCCTATTCGCCGGGCGTTGCCGTGCCGGTGCTCGCCATCGCCGATGATCCCCGCCTCGCCTACGACTACACGAACAAGGGCAACCTCGTGGCGGTGGTCTCCAACGGCACCGCCATTCTCGGCCTCGGGAATCTCGGCGCGCTCGCCGCCAAGCCCGTCATGGAGGGCAAGGGCGCGCTGTTCAAGCGCTTCGCCGACATCGACGCCATGGACGTGCTGGTCGACACCACCGATGTCGACGCCTTCATCAACTGCGTGCGCTATCTGGGGCCGACGTTCGGCGGCATCAACCTCGAGGACATCAAGGCGCCCGACTGCTTCGTGATCGAGGAGCGGCTGCGCGAGCTGCTGGACATCCCGGTTTTCCATGACGACCAGCACGGCACCGCCATCATCGCCGTTGCCGGCCTGATCAACGCGCTGGAGCTGACCGGGCGCACGCTCACGGACTTCAAGCTCGTCTGCAACGGCGCCGGTTCCGCCGGCATCGCCTGCCTGGAGCTGCTGGTCTCCATGGGAATGCCGCGCTCCAACATCCTGCTGTGCGACACCAAGGGGGTCATCTACAAGGGCCGCAAGGACGGCATGAACCAGTGGAAGTCGGCCTACGCCAACGCCACCAAGGCCCGCACGCTGGCCGATGCCGTGGCGGGTGCCGACGTCTTCTTCGGCCTGTCCGTCGCCGGCGCCCTGACGCAGGAGATGGTCGCCAGCATGGCCAAGAACCCGATCATCTTCGCCATGGCCAACCCCGATCCGGAGATCACGCCCGAAGAGGTACAGGCGGTTCGTTCCGACGCCATCGTCGCCACGGGACGCTCCGACTATGCCAACCAGATCAACAACGTGCTCGGCTTCCCGTTCATCTTCCGCGGCGCCCTCGACGTGCAGGCCTCGACCATCAACGACGCCATGAAGATCGCGGCCGCCAAGGCGCTCGCCGAGCTCGCGCGCGCCGAGGTGCCGGATCAGGTTGCCCAGGCCTTCCATGGCCGCCGCCCGATCTTCGGACCCGAGTACATCATCCCCGCCCCCTTCGATCCGCGCCTCATCAGCCACGTCCCCCCGGCCGTCGCCAAGGCCGCGATGGAATCCGGCGTCGCACGCAAGCCGATCGTCGATCTCGACGGCTACGTTTCCGCCCTCTCGGGCCGCCTCGACCCGGTCTCCGGCTGGTTGCAGTCGACGTTCGAGAAGGTTCGGCTCGAACCCAAGCGCGTCGTCTTCGCCGAGGGCGAGGAGACAGCCGTCGTGCGCGCCGCCAACGCCTTCGTCGGCCTCGGCCTTGGCGAGGTGGTACTGGTCGGACGCGAGAAGCAGGTGAAGGAGGCCTTCAAGACCTGCGGCATCAAGCTACGCCCCGAGATCACCATCGCCAACGCGCGCATGAGCGATCACAACCGCGAGTATGCCGATTTCCTCTACGAGCGCCTGCAGCGCCAGGGCTATCTCAAGCGCGACTGCCAGCGCATCGTGAATACGGACCGCAACGTGTTCGCAGCCTGCATGGTCGCCCTGGGGCACGCCAACGGCATGGTCACGGGCGTCACGCGTAGCTGGACCATCGCCTACAACGACGTGCGCCGCGTGCTCGACGCCAAGCCGGGGCATTGCACCATCGGCATCACGCTGGCGATATCGCGCGGCCGCGCCGTGCTCATCGCCGACTCGAGCGTGCACGACACGCCCTCCCCGCTCGAACTCGCCGACATCGCCGTCGAGGCTGCCCGCGTCGCCCGCCGTCTCGGCGTCGAGCCCCGCGTGGCGTTGCTGTCCTACTCGACGTTCGGCCAGCCGCAGAGCGAGCGCGCCCAGCGCGTGCGCGAGGCGGTGGCGATCCTCGACGCGCGCCATGTCGATTTCGAGTACGACGGCGAGATGGCCGCCGATGTCGCTCTCAATCGTGAGCGCATGGCCCTCTACCCGTTCTGCCGACTGTCCGATACCGCGAACGTGCTGGTCATGCCGGCGTTCCACTCCGCCGCCATCTCGGCCAAGATGCTGCAGGAACTCGGCGGCGCTACGCTCATTGGCCCCATGCTGGTCGGCCTCAGCCATTCCGTGCAGATCTGCTCGCTCGGCGCCAAGGACAGCGACATCGTCAACATGGCGGCGCTGGCGGCGTACGACATCTGCGACTGACGGCCCGGCGCACCACCTGGACCGGGTGAGCCGGACGCCTTGACATCGCGCAAGGCGCCCGACGTGCCGTCGGCCGATCGTCCGGCAGCCGCCGCGCCATCGTCCTTGCTGAGGCACGGCGGCTCCGGCAAGCGGCGGGCGCGCACGCCCGCTGCCCCGCCAGGTCAGGGAGCACGCGAGGCGCATGTCGACAGGCCCCACCGGCGCACCCGCTCAGCCCATCGCCTGGCATGCGCTGAGCGCCGATGAGACGGCCGCGCGGCTGGACTGCCGGCCGGCGACGGGGCTGTCGGCGAACGCGGTCGAACAGCGCCGCGCCCGCTACGGCACGAACACGATGACGGAGCGGCCGCCGCGTACGCTCCTCGACATGATCGCCGACCAGTTCAAGGACTTCATGATCGTCGTGCTGATGGCGGCGGCGATCATCTCGGGTCTCGTCGGCGAGCTGACGGATTCGCTGGTGATCCTGGTCATCGTCGTGCTCAACGCCGCCATTGGCGTCGTGCAGGAGTGGCGCGCGGAGACAGCCCTGGCGGCGCTGAGACGCATGAGCGCACCGAGCGCCCATGTCCGCCGCGATGGCCATGCGGCCACGATCCCTGCGCATGAGCTTGTTCCCGGCGACGTCGTGATGCTGAGCGCGGGCGATCTCGTGCCGGCGGACGTGCGCCTCGTTGAGACCGCGACGCTGCGCCTCGACGAGTCCATGCTGACGGGCGAGTCCGTCAGCGTCGAGAAGACGGCCGAGCCCAGGTTCCCTGCCGATACGCCAGTTGCCGAGCGACATAACCTCGCCTTCAAGGGCACCATGGCCGTGAACGGCCACGCTACCGGCGTGGTCGTTGCCACGGGCATGCGGACCGAACTCGGCCGCATCGCCGGCCTGATCGACACCGCCGAGCGCGTGCGCACGCCCCTGCAGCAGCGCCTGTCGAGCTTCGGGCGCCGCCTCGGCCTCGTGGTGATGGGACTGTGCGCCATCATCTTTGTGTTCGGCGTGTTGCGCGGCGAGCCCATCCTGCTCATGCTGCTGACCGCCATCAGTCTGGCGGTGGCCGCCGTGCCCGAGGCGCTGCCGGCCGTCGTGACCATCACGCTCGCGCTCGGCGCACGCCAGATGATGAACCGCAAGGCACTGGTGCGGGCGCTGCCGGCCGTCGAGACCCTCGGGTCCGTCAGCTACATCTGCACGGACAAGACCGGCACTCTGACGCTCAATCGCATGCGGGTCGATCGCCTCAGTCTCGGGGCTGCGACATGGGCGCAGGGCGAGATGCCGCCGGGCGACGCCCTGCCGCTGCTCACCGCGATGGCGCTGTGCAGCGATGTCGAGGCCGGCCAGGACGGCGCTCTGCAAGGCGATCCGACGGAGACAGCCATCAGCCGTGCCGCCGTCGCGGCAGGCTTCGTGCGCCGCGACATGGAGGCCGAGACGCCGCGCATCGGCGAGCACACCTTCGATGCCGAGCGCAAGCGCATGACCACGCTGCATCGCGACGGCGACGGCATCGTCGCCTACACCAAGGGTGCGCCCGAGAGCGTGCTGCCGCTGTGTGCGCGCCGGCTCGCCGATGGCCGGGAGCAGCCCATCGACCACGAAGCGATGCTCGCCCACGCCACTGGGCTCGCCGAGGAAGGATTGCGCGTCATCGCGTTCGCACGCAGGATCTGGCCCGGCGAGCCGGCCGACGCGAGCGCCGATGGCGTCGAACAGGAGCTGACGCTCATCGGCTTCGTCGGGCTGATAGATCCTCCGCGCCCGGAGGCGGCAGAGGCGGTGCGCTCATGTCTGGCGGCCGGCATCGTGCCCGTGATGATCACGGGCGATCATCCCGGCACCGCCAGGGCCATCGCCGAGCGTCTCGGCATCATCGACGGCGGCGGCGCGGTCATGACCGGGGCCGAGTTGCAGAGCCTCGACGACGCAGCGCTCGAGCGCCGCGTCTCCGACATCCGCGTCTATGCCCGCGTCGATCCCGCACAGAAGATCCGCATCGTCGAGGCGTTGCAGCGGCGCGGCGCCTTCGTCGCCATGACGGGAGACGGCGTCAACGACGCGCCGGCCTTGAAGCGCGCCAACATCGGCGTGGCCATGGGCAATTCCGGCACGGACGTCGCCAAGGAAGCCTCGAGCCTCGTGCTTCTCGACGACAACTTCGCCACGATCGTCGGGGCGGTGCGCGCCGGCAGGCGCATCTACGACAACATCCGCAAGTTCATCAAATACACGATGACCAGCAACTCCGGCGAGATCTGGACGATCTTCCTGGCGCCGTTCCTCGGGCTGCCCGTGCCGCTACTGCCGATCCACATCCTCTGGATCAACCTCGTCACCGACGGCTTGCCCGGCCTCGCTCTGGCCGCGGAGGGCGAGGAGCGCGGCATCATGCAGCGCCCACCGCGCCCGCCGGACGAAAGCATCTTCGCCCACGGCATGTGGCAGCACATCGTCTGGTGTGGCCTCGCCATGGGCTTGGTCTGTCTGGCCATACAGTCCTGGGCCATCGCCAACGGGCATCCGAACTGGCAGACCATGGTCTTTACCGTGCTCACGCTCTCGCAGATGGGGCATGTGCTCGCGATCCGCTCGGAGCGGGATTCGCTCTTCACTCAGGGCTTCTGGAGCAATCGGCCACTGGTCGGCGCCACGCTACTCACGCTCGCGCTGCAGCTTGCCGTCATCTACGTGCCGCTCTTCAACAGCCTCTTCAACACGAGCCCGCTGAGCCTCGTGGAGCTGGGCGTCTGTCTTCTCGCCTCGTCGGCGATCTTCGTGATGGTGGAGATCGAGAAGATGCTGGTGCGGCGCGGCCTCATCTACCGCTCTTGAGCGCCGTCACCGCGCTTCACATGACGCGCTCCACGTCGGGCGCCAGCCGAGACTTCACCTCGTCGGGAGCGCCGAAGTGTGCGAAGTATCGGGGATCGATCCGCTCGACCGGCAGGACGATCAGAACGTCGACCGTACCGAACTGGTGGTCGATGACCGCACCGTCCCCGACATACGCGCCGAGACGCAGGTAGCCCTTGATCAGCGTCGGCAGCGCGCGGAGCGCCGCCTTGGCGTCGATCTCGCTCTTCGCCATCCGGTTCATCGGAACATAGAGTCGATCGTGCGCCCTGACCCGCCAGGCCTCGGGGGCGCCGGCGTAATGGTGCAGGAAGCTCAGCGCCATGGCGTGCTTGTCGGGATCGAGGCCCTCGAAGCTCGCGCAGCCGATCATGACGTCGTAGCCATGCTCGCGCACATAGGTCCACAACCCATGCCACAGCAGCTCGACCGTACGCTTGTTGCGGTAGGGCTTGAGGACGCACGAGCGCCCGACCTCGAGGAAGCGATAGTTCGGCGACTTGGCGGCGACGAGCGGCGCCAGATCGTACTCGCTCTGCGAGTAGAAGCCGCCGCCCTGCTCGGCCATCTCCTGCGGCAGCAGACGATAGGTGCCGACCACATTGAGGCGCTGGCCCCAGCCGCTCCCCCCCTCGGGGGCTGCCGTATCGACCACCAGCAGGTGCTCGCAGGTGGCGTCATACGGGTCCTCGTCCCGGCGCTTCATGCGCGCTGTGAGACTCGGCGTGGCCGACATCTCCTCGTAGAAGACGCGATAGCGGAGCCGCTGCGCCTGTCGCAACTCGGCCCGCGATGTGGAGAGCCGCACCTCGAGATCTCCGACGCGGCCATAGACCTTGCCGCTCCCGGCGCGCTTGGCGCCCTGCAGGCGCTGGCGCATGAGGGGCTTGACGAACCGACGCTTGGCCTCGAGCACTCCGTTGCTGCCAACGAGAGAGGAAACGCGATTGACCACGAGTTTGTCGGCCAACCGTCGGGGGCTCAAATTCATGCGTCGTCTCCGCGCCATGGGCCTCCGTCACCGATCCCGTGTCCGCCGTGCGGGCAATGGGCACGAGCGTCCTGCGGTGCGTGAATTCGCAGACTGAGCCGCTGGACGCTTCACGTGATTCGCATACCATGCCTAGCAGGCTGACCGCCGTCTGGGCAATAGAATGCGATATGCAGGGACGCTTGCGGCAACGCGGGATCGGTTCCGGCAGATGACGGGACGAGTAGCGGCACTCGATGACATCAGTACGACGGCCGAGCGCCGTCGATGGCTCGACGCATGCGCGATCCGAATCGACTCGCGGGCGATCGAGAGCCGTAAGACCCGCGAATTGCGCTTGAGATCATGAGCATAGCGTCCACTTTGCGCGATCGCCGGCAGCGCCGCGGGCCGCCCACGCGCCAGACAGCAGCCTATGCCGCGTCATTGCCGATGCGGCCGTGGGCGCCACTCGCCAGCTCGTCGCCGCACCAGCGCTCGAGCATCGCTTCCAGCTCGTGGCGGGCGAACGGCTTGGCGAGGTAGTCGTCGAGACCGGCATCGAGGCATCTCTTGCGATCCTCGGCAAAGGCGTTGGCCGTCAGGGCCACCATCGGCGGCAGGCGCGGCATGGGCGACATGTCGGCGACGGCGCTGCGAATGGCGCGCGCGGCATCGAAGCCGTCGAGGCCGGGCATCTGGATGTCCATCAGGATCAGGTCGAACTGCGGCCCCTCGGTCAGCGCCTGCATCGCACACTGCACCGCAGCATGACCGTTCTCGGCGAGCACGACCTCGCAGCCGGACTTCTCGAGCACGCGGCGCGCCAGCAGGGCGTTGATGTCGTTGTCCTCGGCGAGCAGGATGCGACGACGCGCGTGCTGCCGCGGCTTCGGCCGCTGCTGGGCGATGGCGACCGGCGAGCCCGCGTCCTCGCGGAGCACCAGGCCGTCGATCTGCGCCAGAAGCGAAGCCGGCCGGACCGGACGGACGAGGTAGGCGTCGAAGCCCGCCGCCCGATAGGCCGCGAGTGGCGCGCGCGCGCCGGCCTCGAGCAGGCAGATGCCGCGAACGTCTCCCGGCAGGCTGCGGCGCAGCGCCGCCAGCCAGGCCCCGGCGTCGTCCGCCGGCTCGCTGGCGTCGACCAGAAGGACGTCGCCCTGCCACGTCGACGCGGCCGCGACGTCGGTGGCGCCGAACACGCGGGCGTCGTGCCCACACCGCGACAGGACCTGGCACAGGGTCTCGCTTTCGATCCTGCGCGGACTCACAATGGCGACGCGGCGACGCTCCCGCACATGCGGCCAGGTGTCTGCAAGGGCACCCGCCGTTGTGACCCGACGCACGGCGAACATGGCTGTGAAGGCGGCGCCCGCCCCTGGCCGGCTTTCCACGGTGATCCTGCCGCCCATGGCCCGCGCCAGACGCTCGGAGATGGCGAGACCGAGCCCTGTACCGCCGCGCTGCCCGCGGCGTGCCGCCTCTCCCTGCTCGAACTCCGCGAACATCGTACGCGCGCTGTCGGAGGCCAAGCCGATGCCGGTATCGCGCACCGTCATCGCCATGGCAATGTCATCGCCGGCCGCATCTCCGCTCGGCTCGCCTTCTGCCGCGCGGACGGCGAGGCTGACGCCGCCCCGATCGGTGAACTTGATGGCGTTGCCGACGAGATTGATGAGGATCTGGCGAATGCGCGTTTCGTCGCCGACCACCACGGCCGGCAGCGCCGGATCGATCGACCACGCAAGCTCGAGGCCCTTCTCACGCGCCCGAGGATAGAGCAGCTCGACCACCGTCTGTACGCTCTCGTCGAGACGGAACTCCGCCTCGTTCAAGACGAGCTTGCCGGCTTCGACCTTCGAGAAGTCCAGGATCTCGTCGATCAGCATGAGCAGCGTCTTGGCCGACTTCTCGATGGCGAAGCAGTAGTTGCGCTGCTCGGCCGTCTGCTGGGTGTCGCTCAGGAGCTCCGTCATGCCGAGGATGCCGGCCATGGGAGTGCGGATCTCGTGGCTCATGGCGGCGAGGAAGCGCGACTTGGCGCGGCTCGCCTGCTCGGCCTGGGTCCGCGCGTCCTGGAGATCGAGCTCCGCCCGGCGTTGCTCGGTGATATCCCGGCCGACACTCTGCGTCTCGCTGCTCCGTCCCTCCTCGCCCGTGACGATATGATCCTCCCAGACGAACCAGCGCGGACCGCTCGACGTGACGACCTGCTGCACATAGCGCCGGCGACCACCGTCGCCGAAGGCCGGCGGACTGGCCTCGCCCTCGAGGACGCGGGGGGCGAAGGGCCGCCCGAGCACGCGCTCGCGATCAACACCGAACGCGCGGCAGAAGGCATTGTTCACGAACGTCAGCACCCCCTCGCCGTCACGGCGGAGGATGACGTCCTGTTGGTTGTCGAGAAGGTCGCGGTAGCGCGCCTCGTTCTCCTTGAGCTGCCACTGGATGTCCTTGAGGTTCTCGATGCTGCGCTCGAGGCGTTCGCCGAGCGCAGCGACCTTGTCGAGACCTGCCGGCGACCCGGCCTCGTCATGCGCTTCGCCGCGCCGGAAGGCGAGGATGCCGGCCGCCAGCACGCCGACACCGGTCGCGAGGAGCAACAGGCGGGGCAGCAGCGACAGCGCCGGCAGCAGAACGGCCGCCGCGGCGAGCCCCATCCCCCAGGCCACCGTGAGCCCGGCGACGAGACGGGCGCTCGCGCCCACGCGGCGCACGGCATCCAGGCCGCGACGCAACAGCCCTCGCGACCGCCTGCCATGGGCCATGGCCGGCGCGCTGGAGCGGCTCGCGACCGTTCCCGTCGTCGACGCGACGTTGGTCTGTTGAATTCTCGGCACGGCGCCCCAGGTTTTCGGCGATCCTTGGATTGGCGCATCGCAACATGGCGGCCTTGCCAAACGCTTACCGCTCGCGACTTCACGCAAGACAACAGGAAACGTGCTTAATTTCTGGCAACCCCTGTTTGCAGGGAGCGGTGCGGCGGTGCGTCAACGTGCTCGCCGAAAGCAGCCCGTAAGGTTTATGATCGCCGCCGAGTCTCTGGCGGAGCCTCGGCGCGGTTCGCCTGCTCCGCCCGTGCCCCGACCCGAACGACGACCCGACCTGCTCTGCACCGAACCCGACCCGAGACGTCCTGCACATGATCGCCGACTGCGGCGGAACGCCGGCACCGGCCAGCGGCGCCGATCATCGCGAAGCTTGCCCACGCGGAACCGATGCCAACATGAGCGACACCCCGGCGCAGCCCGCCAGCCGCTGGAACAGCACGGCGCCTGCCGCCCTCGCCGCGGCCGCCGGCAGCATCTGCGTCGGCACCGTGCCGACGCTCGCAATGGGCCTCTACGCCTCCGGGCTCAACTCTCATTCGCTCCTGCTCTGGCGCTATGCGCTGGCGTTGCTGGTGCTGCTGCCGCTGGCGCTGGCCACCAGCCACGGCCTGCGCCTGGAGTGGCGGCAAGGCGGACGCATCCTGTTCCTCAACGGCTTCGTACTCGGCGCCGCGCAGGCGCTCTGCTACTTCAAGGCCATCGAGCGCATCCCCTCCAGCGTAGCGATCACGGTGTTCTTCTCCTATCCGATGTTCGCCGTGCTCATCGACAGGGTCTATTACGGCCATCGTCCCGGCCGCTCGACGCTCGTGGCGCTGGCGCTGATCGTGTCCGGCGTGGCGCTGACGGGCTGGCCGGCGCTGAACGGCAACAGCATCGACCTCGTCGGCCTCGCCTACGCGGCGGCCGTTCCCGTCATCTACAGCGCCTACCTCGCCATCTCGTTCCGCTACACGAGCCTCACATCGCCGTTCGCCGCCGCCACCTGCATCTACGCCGGCATCGGCACGACCATGCTGGTGATCGGCCTGACGGTCGGCCTGATCCTGCCGGCCAGCACCATCGACTGGGCGCGCGTAACGGGCATCGCGCTGGTCGGCGGCGTCGTGCAGATGGCGGCCTTCGCCTACAGCCTGCCGAGGCTGAGGGCGAGCGGATATGCGATCATCGTCAGTCTCGAGCTGGTGACGGTCGTGGTCATGGGCGTGCTCGTGCTCGGCGAGCAACTCTCGCCGCAGCAGGCGCTCGGCGCGGTTCTGGTCATGCTCGGCGTCATCAGCGAGCGGCTGTTGCGCGGACGTGCGGCGGAGGCGGCGGCCGATATCGCCACGCCCGGCGTGACGACCGACGCCCCGGCATCCCCCACGACCGTCACACCCGAGGATGCGCGGACATCGCCCGCAGTCACGGCCCCTGCGCGACCGGCGCCGGTCCGCGTCGCGTCGGGGGACTAGTCGGCGGCGCTGCACGACGGCAAGGCGCGACCGCGGGCCGCCCCCGCCGCTGCGCCCCGCTACTCACCACCCACTCACGCCGCGAGACGCGCCCGCCGGGCTTCCCCGCGCATGGCCAGCGCCTCGGCGACGTCTGCCCGCCCCACCATCTCCCGGCCGTCGAGGTCGGCGATGGTGCGCGCGACCTTCAAGGTCCGGTGGAAGCCGCGCGCGGTGAGGCCGAGGGCGCTCGCCGCCTCGCGCAGGAAGGCTACGCCGTCGGCATCGGGCATGGCGACCGTCTCGAGGAGGCGGCCCGAGCATTCCGCGTTGGTGGTGACGGTCGGCGCGCCGTGCCGGGCGAAGCGCGCGGCCTGCGCCTCGCGGGCGCGGCCGACACGCGCGCCCACCTCGGCGCTGCCCTCGCTCGGGGCCGGCAGCACGAGATCGGCGGCGGTCACCGCCGGCACCTCCACCTCGATGTCGATGCGGTCGAGCAGCGGCCCGGAGATGCGCGACTGGTAGCGCTCCTGGCAATGGCGGCCGAGGCGACAGGCGACGCCGGTCTCGGGCCGGCCGCACTTGCACGGGTTCATGGCGGCGACGAGCTGGATGCGCGCGGGATAGGTGATGCGGTGGTTGGCACGGGCGATCACCGTTTCGCCGGCCTCGAGCGGCTGGCGCAGCGCATCGAGCACCTGCGGCGCGAACTCGGGCAGTTCGTCGAGGAACAGCACGCCGCGGTGCGCGAGCGAGATTTCGCCGGGCTGCGGCCGCGAGCCGCCGCCGACGAGGGCAGCCATGCTGGCGGAATGATGCGGCGCGCGGAAGGGCCGCTCGGTCGTGAGCGCGCCGCCCGAAAGCTCGCCAGCGAGGCTCGAGAGCATGGAGACCTCCAGCATCTCGCGCGGCGAGAGCGGCGGCAGGATCGACGGCAGGCGCTGCGCCAGCATCGACTTGCCGGAGCCGGGCGGGCCGACCATCAGCATGTTGTGGCCGCCGGCCGCGGCGATCTCGAGCGCGCGCTTGGCCGCCTCCTGCCCCCTGACGTCGGCGAGATCGAGGGGCGCGCGCGGCGGCGCGTCGAGATTGGGCGCGGGCCGCGCCAGCGTCTGCAAGCCTTTGAAGTGGTTGATGAGCGCGAGCAGGTGCGGCGGCGCCAGCACGCCCATGTCGGCCGACGCCCAGGCGGCTTCTGCCCCCGAGGCCGCCGGGCAGATGAGGCCCTTGCCGAGGGCGTTGGCGCCGATCGCCGCCGGCAGCGCGCCCGGCACGGCCCGCAGCGCGCCGTCGAGCCCGAGCTCGCCGATGGCGACATAGCCCTCGACCGCGTCGGGCGCCACGGCCTCCACCGCCACCATCAGGGCGAGCGCGATGGCGAGGTCGTAGTGGCTGCCTTCCTTCGGCAGGTCGGCGGGGGCGAGGTTGACGGTGATGTGTTTCCAGGGCAGTCCGAGGCCGACGGCGTGCAGCGCGGCGCGGATGCGCTCGCGGCTCTCGGCCACAGCCTTGTCCGGCAGGCCGACGATCTGGAAGGCGCGCTGGCCGGGCAGCAGCCGCACCTGCACCTGGACCGGCTTGGCCTCGATGCCGACGAACGCCACCGTCGAGATTTCCGCATACATGCGCCGCCCCACTCACACCACCGGACGCCAGGATAGGACAGAAGCCCCAGGGAGAGCAAGAACATTATGAGAACGATGGGTGGAGGGATGTGGAGAGGGGCATCGGGACTTGAGCGTCGCACTGCGCGACATACAGAAGCCCTCATTGGGCAGGGGGCCGGCCGCGATGCTCAGCACGCAAATCGTGACGTCCGCCCTTGGAGGTGCTGCTGTCATTGGCGAGATGCTGGAAATCGTCGAGGCTGACCCACAACTGCCGTAGTGCTCGCGCTCAACACTGGTGTTGCATGGAGCGCGAGCGCATGGATCGGCGCGTGCTGCATCGCAATGGTTCCTGCGAAAACGCTATCTCGGCAGGAATGTCCGGTTGTCCGCTGAGTCCTGATCGGTTCTGGCTTTCACGGAGAGCCGCAAGCGGTCATGAATCGAGCTTCTTTGATGCTCGGACCTGAGGTCGATAGCAGAAATCGAGGTGGCAGGAGACGGGCGCCTCCACCCAAAGCGATGCATAAGATGACCACGGATCTTGCGCAGACCGGCGCCTCATCCCGCTTGCAGCAGATCTCGATGCAGTGTGCCCAGCGGACCACGGGTTCGGCTGGGCCATAAATGAGTAGAACGGCGAGCATCAGTCGAGGTGGCGATATTTGGTGGCTCTGAGCGCCTCGAGAAGCGCCAAAGCTATCTCCTCGTGCTCCTTCAAAAGCATGACGCAATACATTGGACGCAATAATATCATTCACTGAATACTCAATCCCTGGAAGCCGCGCCAAACTTCCGTCAGGAGCTGATCTCGATTGAAGATAGCAGTATTATTGTAGCCTATCCGCTAGCTCTTTGGCTTGAAAACATCAATCCTTGATTGATAAACCTGAATACGATGCTGGCACGTTTGATCGAAGGTGATCTCGCAAAAATGACGCGCTCCGAGACCTGAACCGAGTCCACTTGTATTTCGACGGATCGACCCCCATGCCATAGTTCACCTCGAATCGCCCCATCGCGTGGCCCGGGTGCGGTCGGAGACAAGAAGACAAATTCTTTGCGTGGCGTCGCTTGACCTCTTGTTCAGGCTTTTCGGCGGTTCAGGCAACTGTTGCTCGCCTGAGGAAAAAGCCAGCCCATGTCGTACGATCGTTCCGGGCACGGCAATGGCGGCACCGATGAACACCATCAACTCGATGAGCTCAGCGCGGTATTCCTGCGCTTTGCGCTCACATGGTGCAACTGCGGAGGCGGCTTTGAAGGGAAGCTTCGTTGCAGTTGAAGACTTTCTTGATCGAACGCGGCCAACGATGCTTTCCGGCGAGCATCGCTGCTTTCGTGGCTCACCAAATATTGCCAATATCTATTGCGCTCTGACGCAATAAAGGAAGCTATCTCTTCACGGTCTTGCAGGCCTCGTCTCGACATCCGTCTAAGGTGACCAGCCAGATCAAAGCCTCGGCCCCTCGTTTGACGCCACGGCATTTCACTGTGGTCAACCGAGCATTGGCCGACTTGACGAGAAAGCGTCGGTCACAAGCGGACGCCACATCCCCTCCTGGGCAATCTCCTAGGAAGGCCTCTACGGCTCGTCGATCATGCATAAGCCGGACCCTCCCGGTAGGTGCAAGTCCGCCGTCGCCCTATGGCGGTATGGGTCAAGAGGAGGCTTGAGCAGCGTTTAGTCGACAGTGAGTGTGCCTCCGATACCGACCGTTCAAACGTCAATTCTGCGACGCCGACGCGATAGGGCCGAGACCGACCTTCGTGCTGCACTGCCGCAATTCTTCAGGGTGGGACCAGACAGCTACGACTGCTACTCAGCGCTCCTCGTTCGGCTTCGGCGGTGGCTCGAACTGGTCGACATCGAGCGAATAGGACGGCGTGCCGTGCCGCAGATCATCGACAGTGAACTGCTCCTCCGGGTCATTGACGCAGATCGTTCCTGGTCAGGTGTTGCCGCCCAACCCAGCCCCATCGAGAAGCAATGACTGTGCAACGTCCTCGAAAGTCCCACGTCGACGCCCAAGCCGTCACGCAAGACTGGCACCTGGACCATGATCAAGGTATGCGAGAACTGGTTCATGGCTCCACTGCATGCGTGCGGATGCAGATCGATACATCCTTGAACGGTTGAGCCTTATCGAGATCGGTTTCCGCATGCGTGAGGAGAACCTTGCTCATGCAAATGCTGAGCTTGAGCGTAATATTGAAGCTGCTCGCAACCGTATTCCGTCATCGCGCGGCGAAGTCAGGTGACTGCCTGGTTCGAGATCTGAGCGTGAATGGAATATCGGCGGGCAGTCAACAAAAAACTGAGACGCCGACTTCCAGTCACCAGCCATTGATGAGCTAAACGTGCGTTTCAGACAAGCTGAAAGTGGGCTACACCAATTTATCCCATGGCTTTATCAGCTTTGAACGCGATCCTTCAGCTGTGCAAGCAAATTGAGGCGCCATTCCGGACTTACTTGGCTAACTCCCGGTGGGTCAATGTGGACCCACGGCCATGAAAGAGGCAATTGAATCGTCGCCATCGAACGAGATGTCGCACTTCATCTCGTGGAGCCTGCCTCGGAACCATGAGCCTTCTTGGACCAAATGCTTTTCCGTATCGACCGTGATGATGTGGAACAGCTTGGCGCGCTTGCGCTGCAGGATTACGACAATCGGCGCTTCCTTGGCGGCCAGTAGATGGATGCGGGATCGGTGCTTGATGGGGGCCATGACGTCTTCTAGCACATCCGCTCAGGGTCATCCTCCCCCGGCGATGGGCTGATGTTGATCGACGTAGTCATGGTCGGTGATACCCCGGGACCGACAGTCTGCCGCCGCGAAAGCGTCAACCCAGTTGCGTCGCGGCAAGACTCGATCATCAGCGTCCTCAGTTGATCCACGCAGAAAGCACACGACGTATGATGATCCGTGGCTCGCAACGGTCGCTGCTGGCCCATAGCGTCGCCTCCCTGACGGTCGGTAAGGGGGCATCCTCTGCCGTGCCACTGAACGCACAATCGAGCTGCCCCCCAGCCGCCCAACGCCACCCCTACCGCTGCCCCACCTTCGCCTCGATGGCGTCCCAGACCTTGGCGGCGATGTCGATGCCGCCGAGGCGGCGGATCTCGCGGATGCCCGTCGGCGAGGTGACGTTGATCTCGGTGAGATAGTCGCCGATGACGTCGATGCCGACGAAAATCAGGCCCTGCTCGCGCAGAATGGGCCCGAGGCGCGCGCAGATCTCGCGGTCGCGCGGCGTCGGATCGGCATGCACGGCCTTGCCGCCCACGTGCAGGTTCGAGCGCGCCTCGCCCTCCGCCGGTACGCGGTTGACGATGCCGGCAAGCTCGCCGTCGACGAGGATGATGCGCTTGTCGCCCTTGCGCACCTCCGGCCGGTACTGCTGCACCATGAACGGCTCGCGGAACACCGTCTGGAACAGCTCGACCAGCGAGTTGAGGTTGCTGTCGTCCGGCGTGATGCGGAAGACGGCCGCGCCGCCGTTGCCGTAGAGCGGCTTGACGATGATGTCCTTGTGCTCGGCGCGGAAGGCGCGCACGTCCTCGAGCTGGCGCGTGACGATGGTCGGCGGCATCAGGTCGGGGAAGTTCAGCACGAACACCTTCTCGGGCGCGTTGCGCACGCTCGCGGGGTCGTTGACCACCAGTGTGCGCGGATGGATGCGCTCGAGCAGATGCGTCGTGGTGATGTAGGCCATGTCGAAGGGCGGGTCCTGGCGCAGCAGCACGACGTGGCAGTCCTCGAGGTCGACGACGCGCGTCTCACCGAGCGTGTAGTGGTCGCCGACGGCGTCCTTGACCGCCAGCGTAGCGCCGCGGGCCAGCAGCCGCCCCTTCTGCAGCGAGAGATTGGGCGGCGTGTAATAGAAGATCTCGTGGCCGCGGCTCTGCGCCTCGAGCAGCAGGGCGAAGGTCGAATCGCCCCGGATGTCGATGCGGTCGATAGGGTCCATCTGGCAGGCGAGCTTCAAGGGCATCGATAGGGGCTCCCGGTTGTGTCGTTGCCGCCAGCAGCGGCCGTTCGGGCGATAGCAAGGCCCTCCCGGAGCGGCCTGTCAACGGTCTTTGCGCGGGGCGCTCCAGGGACGATGGAAGGCGTTCGGCAGGTGGCGCGGCCATGCGCGCGGGGCCATCAGCATGAGGTCGAGGCCGAACTCGTGCTCCTGATAGCGCGGATGGCGCGCCAGCCAGTGCTCGGCGGCGCGGATGATGCGCTCGCGCTGGCGGGCGGAGAGCGACATCCCGGCGAGCGCCAGGGTCGGGCGATGCTTGACCTCGACGAAGGCGATGCGGCGGCCGCGCACGGCGACGATGTCGATCTCGCCAACGGGAACGCGATAGCGCCGTTCCAGGATGCGGTAGCCCTTGAGCCGCAGCACCAGCCGGGCCAGCCATTCGGCGACGTGGCCCTTGCGATAGCGCTGCTGGCGGGTGGCGCGGCCCGGGCGTGGCGGTCCTGTGGCGCGGCCGCTCATGGCTCGCCCTCGCCTCCCCTCAGCGCGAGACCGATCTGGTAGGCCCGCCGCTGCGAGACCCCGAGCCGCTCGGCGACCTCCCGCGCCGCGGCCTTGAGGCCGAGCGTCGGCGCGAGGGCCCCCACGGCGGCGCGCACGGCGGCGTCATCCACGGTCGCCTCGCCCGGCGGTGCCACGAGAACGACCATCTCGCCGCGCGGCGTGTCCTCGAGGGCCCAGGCCGCGAGCTCGGCGAGGCTGCCGCGCCGCACCTCCTCGTAGAGCTTGGTGAGCTCGCGGGCGACGACGGCCCGGCGGTCGCCGAGCCCCTCGGCGAGGTCGGCCAGCGCCTCGGCGAGACGCGACGGCGCCTCGAACACGATGAGCGTCGCCGGGATCGCCGCCAGCTCGGCGATACGCGCCCGCCTCTGCCCCTGACGCGGCGGCAGGAACCCGGCGAACAGGAAGCGGTCCGAGGCGAGGCCCGAGGCGGCGAGCGCCGTGGTCACGGCCGAGGGACCGGGTACGACGGTGACGCGCTGGCCGGCGTCGATCACCGCCTGCACGAGCTTGAGGCCGGGATCGGAGATGAGTGGCGTGCCGGCATCCGAGACGAGGGCCACGGCCTGGCCGGCCTCCAGCGCCGCCAGCACGCGCGGCCGCTCGCGGTGGGCGTTGTGCTCGTGATAGCTCGCGAGCGGCGTGCCGATGCCGTAATGGTCGAGCAGGCGGCGGCTGTGACGGGTGTCCTCGCACCAGATCGTGCGCACCCCGGCCAGCACGGCAATGGCCCGCAGAGTCATGTCGGCGAGGTGACCGATCGGCGTGGCGACCACGTAGAGCCCCGGCGCGAGCGGCTGGGCCAGCGCCTCGTCGAGGGCGGCACTCGCACGGGCGGCGATGCGGGCGCGCACGGACGCCGACAGGCCAGCCGCAGCAGGCTCCTCCCCACTCTGCCGCGGCGACGCTTCCTCAGCGCTCATGCGCCGCCTCGCCGGCCGCTCATGCTCAGTGCTCGCATCACCATGTGGAAAGATAACTGCTTCATGCCGGCGCGGCTTGTTCCGCCTCCCGAATCCGCTTCAAAGTCCTGCGATCCGAGTGTAACACGAAGAGGTCACACTCCGACTGTAATGGCATGGTGTGCTTGCGGATCGTGCTCCGCCCATGGCGTTGCCGCTTTCGTGCGGAATTGGATGGACCGGCGATCATCCGGGCAACCTCGCGTCATGAGGAAGCCCGGCGCCAACGGGCTCGGGCACACTGCGCGATGGCACGCAGTGACGTCATCGTGCGGTTGCCGTCTGGGATTGCGAATGGGGCTCTCATCATCCTTTGCCGGTCTGTTCGGGCGCGCCTGCCGGGCCACCGCTGCGCTCGCCTCGGCGCTGGTGCTCGCCGGCTGCTCGGTCGGCGGCAATCAGCTCGCCACACCCGGCGCGACGCCTCAAGCCTCGCCGCTCTCCGCACCACCGAGTGCGCTCGACAAGCGCAGCCCCGTCAAGGTGGTGATGATCCTGCCGCTGTCCGGCGGCGGGCAGACCGAGATCATCGCCAAGGCCATGAAGCAGGCCGGTGAGATGGCGCTGTTCGAATTCGACAACCCGGCCGTTCAGCTCATCGTCAAGGACGGCAAGGGCACGCCCGAAGGCTCGCGCGCCGCCGCCGAGGAAGCCGTCAAGGTCGGCGCCGAGCTGATCATCGGCCCGCTGTTCGCGAAGTCCGTGGCGGCCGTGACCCCGGTCGCCCGCAAGGCCAACATCCCCGTCATCGCCTTCTCGAGCGACCGCGCAGTGGCGACCCGCGGCACGTATCTGCTGAGCTTCATTCCCGGCACCGACGTGCCGCGCATCGTCAGCTATGCCTCGCAGCAGGGCCGCAAGCGGTTCGCCGCCCTCATCCCCGACGACGCCTACGGGCGGCTGATCGAAAGCGAGTTCCGGCAGAGCGTCACCCGCAGCGGCGGCACCGTCGTCACGGTCAGCCACTTCCCGGTGACCGCCAACGCCATGCTCGATCCGGTCAAGCGCACCAAGGAGGCCATCGACGCCGCCCAGGCGGCCGGCCAACCCATCGACGCCCTGTTCCTGCCGGCCGGGGAGGAATCGCTGCCGACGATCGCCTCGCTGTTGAAGTTCAAGGCCATCGATACCCGCAGCATCAAGCTGCTCGGCCTCGGCGGCTGGAACTATGCCAATGCCGGACGCGAGCCCGTGCTGCTCGGCGGCTGGTATGCCGCGCCCGACCCGCGCGGCTGGCATGACTTCGCCCAACGCTTCGCGCGCACCTACAAGGGCGTGCCGCCTCGCATCGCCTCGGTCGCCTTCGACGCCGTCAGCCTGGCACTCGCGCTGTCGGGCGGACCGGCCGGCAACCGCTATACCGAGGCGAACCTGACGCGCACCAGCGGCTTCGCGGGCATCGACGGCCTGTTCCGTTTCCAGCCGAGCGGCCTCGTCGAGCGCAACTTCGCGGTTCTGGAGGTTCAGAGCTTCGGCTCCAAGCTGCTGGATGCGCCGCCATCGACGTTTGCGGCCACGCCCTACACCTCGGCGCTGCCCCGCCTGCCGAGGCTGCCCGGCGTCAATTGAGATCGCCCGCACCGACCTCGCAGAAGGCGCCGGACAGCGACAGCACGATCTCGTTCAATACGATACGGCCGCGCTCGCTCGCCCGGATGCGACGGCCGTCAGGCTGACGCTCGACGAAGCCGAGCCGCTCCAGCTCGCTCACGGCGTCCTCGCGGGGCGCCCGGCCCGTGATGCGGGCGAGCCGCCCAAGGTCGAGCCCTTCGGCGAGACGCAGACCCATCAGCAGCATCTCGTCGGCCATCTCCGCCGCGCCCAGGGTCTCGCTCTCCACAACTCCATGGCCGTGGGCGCGGACATGCGCCAGCCAGCGCTCGGGATTGCGCTCGGTGACGAGCGCCCGGCGGCCGGACCCGCAGGGCAGCGGCAGACGCGAATGAGCCCCCGGTCCGACGCCGAGATAGCCGCCGTAGCGCCAGTAGAGCAGGTTGTGCGCGGACTCCTGCCCGGGCCGGGCATGGTTCGAGATCTCATAGGCCGACAGACCCGCCGCCCCCGTCCGCTCCTGCGTGATCTCATAGAGCGCGCAGGCGACATCGGGATCGGGCGTCACCAGCCGACCCGCCCGATGCAGGGTGGCGAAGGGCGTCCCCTCCTCGATCGTCAGTTGATAGAGCGAGAGGTGGTCGGTGCCGAACGTCAGCGCCTCGTCCAATTCACGCGCCCAGGCTTCCGGCGTCTGTCCCGGCCGGGCGTAGATCAGGTCGAAGGACACGCGCTCGAAGGTCCGGCGCGCCGTCTCCAGCGCCCTCCTGGCCTCCGCCAGGTCATGCAGGCGCCCGAGCGCCCTCAGCGCCGCCTCGTCGATGGCCTGCACCCCGAGCGACACGCGATTGACGCCTGCCGCCCGATACCCCTGGAAGCGACCGGCCTCCACGCTCGACGGATTGGCCTCCAGCGTGATTTCGCAGGCAGGGGCAAGCGGCCAGAGTCCGGCGACGGCGTCGAGCAGTGCGCCGACCGCAGCCGGCGTCATCAGCGATGGCGTGCCGCCGCCGAAGAAGATGCTCGTGACCTGCCGGCCGCCGAGACCGTCCGCCAAGGTGGTCAACTCGCGCACCAATGCGGCGACGTAGCTTGCCTCGTCCACGCCGCCGTGCCGGACATGGCTGTTGAAGTCGCAATAGGGGCACTTGGCCGCGCAGAATGGCCAATGCACGTAGACCCCGAAGCCGACCTCGGCCTCGTGTTGCATGGGTTGCGTATCCTTTTCCGGGAGGGCGTACCGCCCCCCGCTTGCGGCGCCCGGAGCTTCCGTCCGGGCGACCGACGACCGTGGCGGAAGCCGGGAGGCATCGCCCCCGACCGATCGCCCGATGACTCCCGAGTGGGTGGGATTCACGCTCTCGATGGCGACGCTCCACGCCTCCATCTCGACCGATCGCACCACTTCCCAAAGTGCAGGGTGCGATTCACGCTCTCGATGGCGACGCTCCACGCCTCCATCTCGACCGATCGCACCCTAGAGCGTACTCAGCGTCAGATCGAACTTGGCGAAGCTGACCTTGCGCACGCCGTCGAGCGACCGATAGCTGGTGCCGACGCCCTTGCCGTCGACGGCAGTTCCGTTCGTGGAGTTGAGATCACAGATCTGCAACCCCTTGCCCGGCACGAAGCGCAGGTTGGCATGCTGCTTCGAGACCTCGGGACTGTCGATGACGAAGTGCGCCTGCGAGGGATCGCGTCCGACGCACCACGTCGTTTCAACGAGATTGCCGGTGCCATCGACCTCTGGCCGCAGCACGAACTGGATCACTTGTCCGCCCTGCGAGAAGCCGGACAACATCCAACCCGACGGCATCGCGCGCACACCCTGTGAGACCGAGCCGGCGCTCGGGAGCATGACCGTGAAGCTCACCTTGCCGAAGCGGATGGCGTCACCGGTGTCGAGACTGATGTCCGTGACGCGGCCGGTCGTCGTCCAGGTGCCGTTCGACGAGCCGAGATCCTCGATCCGCAAGCGGCCGCTGGCGTCGAGCGAGAGGCGGGCATGGCGGCTCGAGACCGTGTCGTTGCCGATGACGATGTCGCAGCTCGCATTGCGGCCGAGCACGAGCGCGCTGCCGCCCGACAGCCTCGTGATGTCCATCATGATGGGGCTGCCGCCCGCGATCGGCACGAGTTGCGCGATCTGCCCCGTCGCAGGCAGCGTTCCCTGTCCGACGGCACTGCTGCGGTAAGGCCGCGCCGGCGGCAGGCCGCCTTGGCTGCCGCCATAGGTCCCGCTCTGGCTGCCGCCGCCCGTGCTCGGCGCCCGTCGCAGCAGGCGTGACGCCGTCTCACCCACGCGGGACAGGGGCACGCGAATGATCTCGGGCTTGCGGTAATAGGCGATGAGCGCCGCGAAGGTCGCCATCAGCAGCGCCGCGCCGGAAATCGCGTACATGATCGACAGTTTCGGTCCGCCCGCCGCGCGCGGCGCGCAGCCTGAACGCGTGCGGTCGGCCGTGAAACCGTGCTGCTTGAGGAACTTGATGACCTCGTTCGTATGGACGGAATAGAAGATGCCCTGAATGAAGTCCGGCCGGCCACCGGGGCCTTGCACCATGTGCTTCCTGAGCGTGTTGACGCCGACCACGGCGCCGCAATCGTCGAACAGCGGTCCGCCGCTGTTGCCGGGGTTGATGGGCGTGCTGTGCTGAATCATGCGCGCCGTGTTGCCGAGCGCGCCGTCGACCATACGGGACACGGTCCCCTTGGTCACCGTACTGTCGAACAGGCGGGGCTCGAGCTCACCCGAGGCGCCGCGCCGCTGCGTCTCGTCGTCGGCGGCGCCGGGATAGCCGATGGCGGTCACGTCCGAGCCCTTGGCGGGCTCATAGGACGCGAGCGGCACCGAGCGGCCCGGCAGGCTGCCCTCCGTCCGGAGGATGGCGAGATCCTTCTGGCGATCGACGTAGAGCACGGTCGCACGCTTGGACACGGCACGCCCGCCGTCGAGTGTGCCGATGACGAAGCGTTCGCCGCCGTCGATGACGTGATTGTTGGTGACGACGATGTTCTGGCCCTGGACGAGGAATCCGGTGCCCAGGCTCATGCGCTGGCCGCGAATGGCGAAGACGCGCACGACCCCGTCCTCGACCGTCTTGACGTCGAGTCCCATCGAGAGGAACGCGACCGCAATCAGTGCCAAGGCACGCAAGGCGTTACCGGCTGGCCGTTGCAGCGATCTCCGTGTCCCGAGCATCAGTTTCATCTCGCCTTCCCGCCATCTGCCCGAGCACCCGGCCCATTGCGCCATCGTGCTGCTGCGTTGCCCAGCGGGGGTAGCACCCCCGGCTCATACCTGTACACGCCATAAGCCGGCATGATCGAGGGAGACGCGCTGTGCGCCTCGCTCAACCCTGCTTGAGCTCAAGCACGACGCCCGCCACCTGAACCCTTCTTGCGCGCGCCAGACTGCGATAGCCACTCCCCACACTCTCGCCGTCGACGCGCGTGCCGTTGGTCGAGCCGAGATCGGCGATCTCGAGCCCGCTGCCCGGCCGGTAGCGCAAGCGCGCGTGCTGCTTGGACACGTTGGCATTCTCGACGAGCAGGTCGGCGGGCGGAGATTCCCGCCCGATGATCCAGGTCGCCTCGCCCGTCGCCACCAGCTTGAGGCGATGCCTGCGCCCCGCCTCATCGCTCCCTTCGAGCACCCACGTCTGCGCCGCCGCGCGGTTGTCAAGCATGCCGCCGAGACGCACGGTATAGGCGATCTTGCCGAAGCGGAGCGTCTGGCCGTTGCTCAGGACGGCCCGCGTGACGCGCCCGTCGTCACCCCAGGTGCCATTCGAGGACTGCAGGTCGGCGACGTGCACACGTCCACGCTCGTCGAGCGACAGCTCGGCATGACGGCTCGACACGGACGGGTCCGCGACCACCACGTCGGATCCACTACCGCGCCCCACGAGCAGCCGCCGGCCGGAGGCGAAGCGGTCGAATTCGATCCGGATCGGATCGAAGCCGGACGACTGCGGCTCCAGCACGAGCTGCTTGAGTGCGTCGGTCGGCGCCACGTCGGCGGACTTGAGGGGCAAGGCCCGCTTCTCGATGGCGCGATCGTCGAGCTGCGCCCGCCTCGGCGCGGGCACCTTCTCAGAGCCCGGCCGCCGCAACAGTCGCGAGGCCGACTCGCTGAGGCGCGACAACGGCACGCGGATGAGCTCGGGCTTTCGGCGATAGGCGATGAGAGCCGTCATCGTCGAAATCATGGCAATGAACAGCGCCGCGCCGGACAGCGCGTACATCAGCGTCATCTTCGGCGCCGGCGCGGGGGCAGGCGGCGGCGCGGCGAGAACGATGGGCTTCGGATCGCAGCTCTTGACTATCTGGTCGGCCTCGAGGCCCGTTCGCCGCAGCACGGCCAGAACTTCGCTCGAATGCATGGAGAAATAGATGCCCGGCACGAGCTCGCGGCCTTGACTGTCGAGCTTGCCGAAGGTGTTCACGCCCACGACGTTGCCACAGGCGTCGAACAGCGGACCGCCGCTGTTCCCGCGATTGATGGTGGTCGTGTGCTGGATGACGCGGCCGGTGCGGTTGCCATAGCTGTCCAGGAAGCGCGATACGGTGCCCTTGGTCAGCGTGGCATCGAACATCTTCTTGCTGAACCGGCCCTCGAACGCCTCGCGAGGGAACTTCTCGTCGGCGTAGCCCGGAAAGCCCAGGGCCACCAGCTCCGCACCCTTCTTGGGCTCGTAGTCGGCGATCTTGGCGATGGAGCCGGGAATGCGCCGCTCGGTGCGCAGAACCGCGAGATCGCGGCTGGGATCGGCATAGACGAGCCGGGCCGGCGTGGAAAAGGGTACGCCCTTGTCGAGCATCCCGACGAAGATGTTGTTGCGTCCAGCCACCACGTGATTGTTGGTGATCACGACCGTGCCGCCGGAGACGACGAAGCCCGAGCCCGTGGAGAGGCGTCCCTGACCGCTGGCGAAGACGCGAACGACGCTGTCCTCGACCTTCTGGACGTCGAAGCCCGCCAGGGCCACGGCCGCGCACAGGAGAACGGCAAGTCGCAACAACCTCGCGACCCGAGTCACGGCCCGAGCCGTGCTCACGAGCCCCACTCCGATGCCGCCCGCCATGGCTTTCGCTCCCCTGAAGTGAAGTCCCAACCGTTGCCCTCTGCAAGAGGCTAACATTTCCGGCGACCCGCGGACAATCCGAACCCGGTCCAGTCTTGGCAAACGTCGTTAGTCCACCGGCCCACTCCAGCGTCGGGCACGGGTAAGAGGCGGGCGACGGTCGCCGCCCGCTCGAGCGATCCTCCTAGAGCCGGCTCAAGGTAAATTCGATCGTCGCGAAGCGGATACACTCCGCCCCGGAGAGCGGCCGATAGTTTCCGTCGATCCGCTCGTCGTCCACGAAGGTCCCGTTGGTCGAGCCGAGGTCCATGACCTCGAGCCCCATGCCGGGGATGAAGCGGAAGCGCGCGTGCATCTTCGATATGTCGTTGCGCTCGATGACGACATCGACAAGGTCGTCGGCGCGGCCCACCGACCAGATGGACTCCATGGCCAGTCCGCTTTGCGGGTCCGTCTCCGGCCGCAATTCGAGCTGCATGACCTGGCCGTCCTCGTCGAAGCACGAGAGCATCCAGCCGGCTTCGCGCGCCGCCTCCATGTCGCGCTTGAGCATGACGGTGTATTCGCGGTGCCCGAAGCGGACGCGCTCGCCGCTGGCGATGACGGCGGCGTCGACGCGGCCGCCAGAGGTCCAGGTGCCGTTGAGCGAGCCGAGATCACGCACCTCGAGGCGGCCGTCCGGTCTCAGGCTCAGCTCGGCGTGACGCTTCGAGATGCAATCGTCGTCGACGACGACGTCGGCGCTCGCGTGGCGCCCGATGACGATGGACCGGCCGGCCTCCACGCGCGAGCCGTCCACCTCGATGGTGGTCCCGTCGCCCGACGAGAGCAGCGCGACCGCCGAAGAGCCGGGGTCGGCCGCCGCGGGCGCGCCATCCGCAGCACCGGAACGCATGCCGTCGTCCCCGCCACGCTTGCTGCGCAAGAGCTGGTTCAACCACACCCGCATGTTCGGCGATCCCTTAACATTCTGTAACGCGTAGCTGGGCGTGCGGGCAAACGCGAACAAGTGCAACAGGATAGCCAACCCGCAGCTGTGTGACGCACATCACAAATGTAATATCGGCGAGATAATGGGCCGCATGGTCAAGGCCATGATAGCCCCTTACCAAGAGAATGAAAGCGTCGTCGAGCCGACATGCCATGCTGCTCGGCGATGCTACGGTGATCACGACAAGTTGGGCTCGTCGCAGCGTGCGACCAGTCATTTATGTGTGCTCCGCAGCAAGCTGCGAACGTAACTGCTGGCGTGCTGCCCGGGATCTTCCCACGCCGCCGCCGAGGAGAGCAAAGCCAGCGATAATCGCCGTGCCCGACGTGACGCTACGGCACCTCTGTAGGTTTGGAGAACAATGACCGGGCAGACCGCAGCGCCAGCCGAGCCGAGCCTAGAGCTTTCCGCCCCCGTCGGCGACGAGATCAAGCACACGACCTGCTACATGTGCGCGTGCCGCTGCGGCATCCGCGTGCACCTGAAGGACGGCCAGGTCCGCTACATCGACGGCAACCGCCAGCATCCCGTCAACCGCGGCGTCATCTGCGGCAAGGGCTCGGCCGGCATCATGCAGCACTATTCGCCGGCGCGCCTGAGGGCGCCGTTGCTGCGTGTCGGGCCGCGCGGCTCCGGTGAATTCAAGGAGATCAGCTGGGAGGAAGCGCTCGGCCATGCGACCGAGTGGCTCGGCAACGTGCGCGGCAGCGATCCCAAGCGGCTCGCCTTCTTCACCGGTCGCGACCAGTCGCAATCGCTGACCGGCTGGTGGGCGGTGCAGTTCGGCACGCCCAACTACGCCGCGCACGGCGGATTCTGCTCGGTCAACATGGCCGCAGCCGGGCTCTACACGTTCGGCGGCGCATTCTGGGAATTCGGCGATCCCGACTGGGATCTGACCAAGTACCTCATCCTGTTCGGCATCGCCGAGGATCATGCCTCCAATCCGATCAAGATCGGCCTCGGCAAGCTGAAGAAGCGCGGCGCCAAGGTGCTCGCCGTCAATCCCGTCCGCACCGGCTACAACGCCATCGCCGACGAGTGGATCGGCCTGAAACCCGGCACCGACGGTATTTTCGTGGCGGCGCTGATCCATGAGCTGTTCCGCTCGCAAAGCATCGACCTCGATTTTCTCATTCGATATACGAACGCGCCCTGGCTGATCATCGACAACCCCGGCAGCGCCGACGACGGCCTCGTGCTGCGCGACGAGCATGGTCACGCCCGCGCCTTCGACCAGAAGAGCCAGACCATCGTCGATGCGCACCTGCCGGACATCGCGCCTCAGCTCTCCGGCCAGATCACGTTGCCGGATGGGCGCAAGGCGCGGCCGGTATTCGAGCTGATGGCCCGGCATTTCCTGGCCGACGAGCACGGGCCGGAGCGCGCCGCCGAGGTGACCGGCATCCCGGCCGAGACGATCCGCCGGATCGCAGCCGAGCTCGCCGAGGTGGCCTTCAAGCAGGAAATCGTGCTCGACGTGCCCTGGACCGACATCCACGGCCGCCGGCACGACAAGATGATCGGCCGCCCCATCTCCATGCACGCGATGCGGGGCATCTCCGCCCACTCCAATGGCTTTCATACCTGCCGGATGATCCACATCCTGCAGATCCTGCTCGGCTCCATCGATTGCCCCGGCGGATTCCGCTACAAGCCGCCGTACCCGAAATGCATCCCGCCGCGCCTCAAGCCCAAGGGCAAGCCCGGCGAGGTCTGGCCGGAGGAGCCGCTCGGCGGCCCGCATCTGGGATTCCCGACAAGCCCTGAGGACCTTCTCGTCGATCCGGCCGGCCGGCCGCAGCGCATCGACAAGGCCTTCAGCTGGGACGCGCCGTTCGCGGCCCACGGCCTCATGCACATGGTCATCACCAACGCCGCCCTCGGCACGCCGTATCCGGTCGAGGTGCTGTTCATGTACATGGCCAACATGAGCTGGAACTCGGCGATGAACACCGCCGACACGATCCGCTATCTGACACAGCGCGACGAGTTCACGGGCGCCTACAAGATCCCGCGCATCATCTATTCCGACGCCTATTTCTCGGAGATGGTGCCCTATGCCGATCTCGTGCTGCCCGACACGACGTATCTCGAACGGTGGGACTGCATCTCGCTGCTCGACCGGCCGATCTCCGAGCCGGACGGCCCCGCGGACGCCATTCGCCACCCGGTGGTGAAGCCGGACCGCGACGTGCGTCCGTTCCAGGACGTGCTCATCGATCTCGGCAGCCGGCTGAAGCTTCCGGGCTTCACCAAGCCCGACGGCAGCCCGCGCTATCCCGGCGGCTATCCCGACTACATCGTCAACCACGAGCGCATGCCGGGGCTCGGACCACTCGCCGGCTGGCGGGGCAAGAACGAAGACCAGTTCGGCACCGGCGATCCCAATCCGAACCAGCTCGAGCGCTACATCGAGAACGGCGCGTTCTGCGCCCAGCACTTCAAGCCCAGCATGCGCTACTTCAAGCACGCCAACCGCGAGTATCTCGACTGGGCGGTGTCGATGGGCTTCGTCGGCGCGGATGCGCGCCTCGTCTTCGAGCTCTACTCCGAGCCGATGCAGAAATTCCGGCTGGCGGCACAGGGCCACGGCGAGTTGCAGCCGCCGGAAACGCACCGCGAGCGCATCGCCACGTACTTCACGCCGCTGCCCATCTGGTATCCGCCATTCGAGAGCGCTCTGCAGGAGGAGACGGACTACCCGTTCTACGCGATCACGCAGCGCCCGATGGCGATGTACCACTCCTGGGGCTCGCAGAACGCCTGGCTGCGCCAGATCCACACCGCCAACCGCCTGTTCATCCATCGCGGGCGCGCGCAGTCGCTCGGGATCGCCGATGACGACTGGGTCTGGGTCACGAGCCGCATCGGCCGCGTCCGCTGTCAGGTGCGCTTGATGGAGGGCGTTCACCCCGACACGATCTGGACCTGGAACGCCATCGGCAAGCGTCGCGGCGCCTGGGCCCTCGACGACGACGCCCCGGAGGCACGCGAAGGCTTCCTGCTCAATCACCTCATCGCCGAGCTTCTGCCCGAGCAGCCCGGCGGCTACCGCTACTCGAACTCCGACCCCGTGACGGGACAGGCCGCCTGGTATGACCTCAGGGTCAGGATCGAGAAGGCCGCCCCCGGCGAGCCCGGCGAGACCGCGCCGCGCTTCGAGCCGCTCGAGCATCCTTTCCTGCCGACCGCACCGGCTTCGTCCGAGTTCGGCGCCCAGTTCCGGAAGCCCAAGCGATGACCAGCCTGCCGCCCCCGTCGAAGAAGAAGCTCGGGCTCGTCATCGATCTCGATACGTGTGTCGGCTGCCAGGCCTGCGCCACGAGCTGCAAGGAGTGGAATACGGGCGGCTACTCCGCGCCGCTGACCGACCAGGAGCCCTACGGCGCCGATCCCCACGGCGCCTGGCTCAACCGCATCCACGCCTACGATATCGGCCAGGGGGCGACCAGCCGCACCGTGCACTTCCCGCGCTCGTGCCTGCATTGCGAGGAGCCCGACTGCGTCACCGTCTGCCCGACGGGGGCCTCCTACAAGCGGGCCGAGGACGGCATCGTTCTCGTCAATCCCGAGACGTGCATCGGCTGCAAGCTCTGCTCTTGGGCCTGCCCCTACGGCGCGCGCGAGTACGACTACGGTCACGGCGTCATGAAGAAGTGCACGCTGTGCGTCGACCGGATCTATAACGAGACCATCGTGCCGGAGGACCGTATCCCGGCCTGCGTGCGCGCCTGTCCGACGGGCGCCCGTCATTTCGGCGACCTCGGCGACCCCGCGAGCGACGTCTCCAAGCTCGTCGCAGAGCGACAGGGCTTCGATCTGCTGCCGGAGTTCGGCTACAAGCCCGTCAACAAGTACCTGCCGCCGCGGCCGAGACGCGATGCCACGACGGCCACCGTGCCCTCGCCCGGCGCAGCTCCTGCCGGCGATCCCAAGTCCGCCATCGACCGGCTCTTCCAATGGGCCGACCGCATGCTCACGCGCTGAGGCCCGGCTCCGATGCATCCTGCCTATTCGGTGATCCTCTTCACGACGGCCTCCGGCGCCGGCTACGGGCTGATCGTGCTGGCGGCCCTCGCGGCCACCTTCGGCCTCGTGCCGCCGACCCGCTGGCTCGGCCTCGTCGTGTTCGGGCTGGGGCTCGGCATGGTCACGGCCGGTCTGCTCTCCTCGACCTTTCACCTCGGGCGCCCCGAGCGCGCCTGGCGCGCCGTGAGCCAATGGCGCACGTCGTGGCTCTCGCGCGAGGGCGTCGCCGCCATCGTGACCTACGCGCCCGCCGGCCTGCTCGGTCTCACCTGGATCGTGGTCGAGCGGCTCGGCGTCATCGGCGGTCTTCTGGCGATCGCCACGGCGGCAGCCGCGCTTTTCACGGTCTATTGCACCGGCATGATCTACGCCGCGCTGCGCACGGTCCGGCAATGGCATCAGCCACTCGTCGCGCCCATCTACATCGTGCTTTCGCTGGCGACGGGCGCCGTGCTGCTCAACCTGCTGCTCGAGCTGTTCCTTGTCGAGACGCGCTGGTCGCCGCTGTTGACCACGCTGCTGCTTGTCGTGGCGCTGGTCATGAAGCTCGCCTATTGGCGCGCCGTCGATGGCGAGGCGAGAACCTATACCGCTGGTGCCGCGACGGGGCTCGGCGACCTCGGCACGATCCGCACGCTGGAGCCGCCGCATACGCTGCCCAATTTCGTGATGCGCGAGATGGGCTACGAGATCGGACGCAAACACGCCACCCGCCTGCGCATCGTGGCCATCGTGCTCGGCTTCGTCGTGCCGGCGCTGCTGACGCTCGTGACGCTGTCGTCGAACCCACTGATCGGAGTTGCCGCCGCCATTCCCGCAGCGGTCTCCGCCGCCGTCGGCGTCCTCGTCGAGCGGTGGTTGTTCTTCGCCGAGGCCGAGCACGTGGTGATGCTCTTCTACGGCCGCGAGCGCGCCTGAGGGCGGAGCATGCAGACACCCGACCTGCCCCACGTCGAGACGGCGATCGTCGCGCTCACCAACGCCTTCCGCGCCGAGCAGGGGCTGGCCAAGGTGGCGCCGAGCCCGGTTCTTGCCGCCGTCGCGCGCGCCTTTGCGGACTATCTCGCGCGGACGGGACGCTTCTCGCACACGGCGGACGGACGTGACCCCGGCACGAGAGCCAGAGCAGCCGGATACGCGTTCTGCCAGATCGGCGAGAACCTCGCCTCGCACCTCGACAGTCGCGGCTTCCGGACCCGCCAGCTCGCGGAAAAGGCGATCGAGAGCTGGAAGGCCTCGCCCGGGCACCGCAAGACCATGCTGCTGCCCCACGTGACGGAGATCGGCGTGGCGGTGGCGCGCGCGCCCGACAAACACCCGAAGTACATCTCCGTGCAGGTGTTCGGCCGCCCGGAGCGCCTCAAGATCGCCTACACCGTGCGCAACGAGACGGATGTCACGGTCACCTACAGCGACGGCAGCGAAGACTTCACCGCGGAGCCCTCCGTCATCGCCTCGCACGAGCAGTGTCTGCCGACGACGCTGACCTTCACCCGCACGACCGCCACGGGCCGCTTCAAGGCGCGCAACGGCGACGTTTTCGTCGTGCGCGGCAAGCCCGGCGCCATCACCGTCGAGCGCACGCAGGCGCCGCCGACGCCTCACGCCAGGTAGGACAGCATGCGCTGGCGCGCGTCCGGCAGCACCATCTCACGCGGGCGCAGGATGCGCGCCTCGAGGAAATAGCCCGTCAGCGCGAACCCGGCCCGCACGTCCTCGCGGCTCGCCGTGCGAATGCCGGCGGGCGCGAGAAATCCCGGCAACGCCAGGAGCCGCTCGGCATAGGGCGCACCCGCCTCGCGGGAGACCGCCCGACCCGTGCGCGGCGAGACATAGACCAGGTCATCGCTGCCGCCGGTCGCCGCGCACGTCGTAAGGTCGAGACCGAAGCCCAGCTCTTCGAGCAAGGCCAGCTCCCAGCGCACCAGGAGTGCCGGCCACACGTCGCGATCGCCCATGAAACCGAGCACGAACAGCGTCACCTCGAACAGGCTCGGGTGCGGATCGCGCTCGGCCAGCAGCCGCGCCAGGGAGGCCATCGAGCCGAGCGCCGCCAGAGCCGGTGGATCGTCGAGAAGCTTCGCCGCATGTGGCTCCAGCAGCTCGAGCGTCAGGTGGCCGAGGTTGTCGGCGAGGCGCGCTTTCCACGTCGCGGAGACGTGATTGCCGGTTTGCAGCAGCGGCCGCAGCCGGCGCGAGCGCCCACCGTGGACGAGGCCGAGATGCCTGCCATGCGCGCGGGTGAACAGCTCGGCGACGGCCGCAGTCTCGCCGTGCGGGCGGACCGACAGGACGACGGCCTCGTCCGACCATTCCATCGCTGCCGCCTAGCGCCGAAGGCTCGCGCCGCAGCGCGGGCCGGCAATTTCGGTCGCGCGCTCGGGCACGGCTAGCCTCCGTCTTTGGGGAGCTCGAGACCCATCTCGCGGTAGCGTTCGGGGTCATCGCCCCAGCGCTCGCGCACCTTCACGAACAGGAAGAGGTGCACGTCGACCTCGATCAGCTCGGCGATCTCCTTGCGGGCCGCCATCGAAATCTCCTTGATCATGCGGCCGCCCTTGCCCAGCACGATCTGCTTCTGGCTGTCCCGCTCGACATAGATCGTCTGCTCGATGCGCACTGCCCCGCCCTTGAGCTCCTTCCAGAGCGCCGTCTCCACGGTGGCGGCATAGGGAAGCTCGTCATGCAACCGCAGGAGCAGCTTCTCGCGCGTGATCTCCGCTGCGAGACTGCGCATGGGCGCATCGGAAATCTCGTCCTCGGGATAGTGCCACTCGCCGAGCGGCATGAGGCCGGCCAGATGCCGGGTCAGATCGGCAATGCCGTCGCCGGTCAACGCCGAGATCATGAAGGTCGCCTCGAAGGCGAGCTTGTCCGTGATCTCGGCCGTCAGCGCCAGCAGGCGGTCCTTGCGCACGCGATCGATCTTGTTGAGCACCAGCAGCCGCCGCCCGCGCATGGTCTCGAGCGTCTCGAGAATCGGACGGACGTCGTCAGTGAGACCGCGCAGGGCATCGACGAGCACCACTACCACGTCGGCATCGCCGGCCCGGCTCCAGGCGGCGTCCACCATCGCGCGGTCGAGGCGGCGCTTCGGCTTGAAGATGCCGGGCGTATCCACCAGCACGATCTGGCTCGCACCGGAGATGACGATGCCGCGGATCGGCGCGCGCGTCGTCTGCGCCTTGTGCGTGACGATCGCCACCTTGCTGCCGACGAGAGCGTTGACGAGCGTCGACTTGCCGGCATTCGGCGCGCCGATGATCGCAGCGAAGCCGCAGCGCCGCGCTTCCGTTCCCTCTCCGCCCCGGCGGGCCTCGGCCGTCATGTTGCTTCGCGCCCACTCATTCCACGACCCCTTCCCGGTTCAGCATCGTGCGTGCTGCAGCCTGTTCCGCCAGACGCTTGCTCGTGCCTTCGCCGTGCTCGGGCGCCAGACCTTCGATCTCGACGCGCGCGCGGAACCTGGGCGCGTGGTCGGGGCCTTCGCGGCGCTCCTCGACGTAGATCGGCAGGCCGAGCCCTTGCCCCTGCGCCCACTCCTGCAGGGCCGACTTGGCGTCCCGGTCGACTTTCCGTCCACCGGCGAGACGCGGTTGCCACAGCCGCAGCACGAGGCTATTCGCGACCTCGAAGCCCGCCTCCTTGAACACGGCGCCGAGCAGCGCCTCGCAGCCGTCGGCGAGGATCGTATCCTTGTTTCGCCCGCCGTTATCCGCCTCCGACGGCGTCATGAACAGGGCCGCACCGAGATCGATGGTACGGGCCACGGCCGCACAGGCCTCCCGGCGCACGAGCTTGTTGAAACGGCGCGCCAGCTCGCCCTCGGCCTCGTCCGGATAGGTCTCCTCGAGGTAGGCCGCGATCGTCAGCGCGAGCACGCGATCCCCCAGGAACTCGAGGCGCTCGTTGTCATTCGAGACGCTGCGCTGACCACGCAAGCTCGCATGGGTCATGGCGCGCTTGAGCAGGGCCTTGTCGGCGAAGTCATAGCCGATGCGCTCCTCGAGCGCCGAAAGCTTCTTGGGTATGCGCACCGTCCTCAGCGCACCATCTGGAAAATGCGTCCCCAGCGGATCGTGAACGGCCACCGCCATGGCTCCAGGAGGCTCGACGATTCGTCAGCCGAGAAGAAAATGATCTCGGCCCGACCGACGAGATTCTCGTAAGGCACAAAGCCTACCACGTCCATCTTGCGACTGTCCTGGGAGTCGTCGCGATTATCGCCCATCATGAAGTACTTGCCGGGCGGAACCTTGAACTCGATGGTCGAGTCGAGGTCTCCGTTGGGGTCCTCGTCGAGCACGAAATACTTGCGCCCCTCGGGCAGCGTCTCCTCGTAGCGCGGCACACGGATGACGCTGCCGAAACGGTTGCGGTAGACGAAGTCCGCGACCCGGCGCTTTGGCACGGCCTTGCCGTTGATGTAGAGCACGCCGGCGCGCATCTGGATGGTGTCGCCGGGCAGGCCGATGAGGCGCTTGATGTAGTCCGTCGAGTTGTCGAGCGGCTGCTTGAAGACGATGATGTCGCCGCGCTTGGGCTCCCCGGCGAAGACACGGCCCGAGAACAGATTGAGACCGAACGGGAACGAGTAGCGCGAGTAGCCGTAGGACAGCTTCGAAACGAACAGATAGTCACCCACGAGCAGGGTCGACTTCATCGACCCCGACGGAATGTTGAACGGTTGATAGAAAAAGTTGCGGATGATCAGTGCCAGCACGAACGCCTGCAGCACGATCTTGATGACTTCCCAGGAGCCGCTGAGCGCCGACTCTCGCGATTTGCTCTCCGAGCCCATTCGTTGCTCCTGCCTGGCGTCGCCACCAATTCCGCCCTCCTGCCGCGAATCGAGGGCGCTCGCGCCCCGGCGACAGGCTTCCTGCATGGCCCCTATAGCTTGTCACCGTGCCACATGCAAAGCGCCGAATGCCGCCCTCCGACACCGCGAACGCGGGCGGGGGCCGCCCACAATCACGATTGGTTCATGTCGGAAGCGGGAGGTTCCGGGCCGGTCACTGCTGGTATACCCTCACCCTGAGGCTGCCCAGCCCGCGATGATCGGACCGGGCCGGCCGCTGCATTGCCACTCGAGCCACGAGGAACCCACGATGTCCGCCACCCCCTACGCGACCGGACGCTGCCTGTGCGGCGCGGTCAGCTTCGCACTGAATGCCGAGCCGATGCGCATGGCCCAGTGCCACTGCAAGGACTGTCAGCGCGCCTCGGGCACCGGTCACATGTCTCTCGCATTCTTCAAGTCGAGCGATGTGGAGATCAAGGGCACGACGGCGAGCTATGCCGTGACGGCCGACAGTGGCAACATCAACACCCGCCATTTCTGCCCCAAGTGCGGCAGCCGCATATTCGGTGAGAACTCGGCGAGACCCGGCATCGTCGGCATTGCCGTCGGCTCCGTCGACAACAACGACTGGTTCAAGACGCAGGCCGTCGTCTACACCAAGGACCGGGCCGGCTGGGACGCCACGTCCAGCGACGTGCCGAACTTCGAGCGCATGCCTCCGCCGCCCAAGTGATCGCCCGGCGGCAAGCCTCAGCGATCGGCGTCGTGAAAGAAGTCGTAGATGAGCTGCGCCGTGGCGAGGCTGATGCCCTCGACGGCCGCCAGATCGGCGACCCCGGCGCGTGATACGGCCTTGGCCGAGCCGAAGTGTTGCAGCAGCGCCCGCTTGCGCGTCGGGCCGATGCCGGCGATCTCGTCCAGGGGATTTACGGTGATCGTCTTGGCGCGCTTGGCGCGATGGCTGCCGATGGCAAACCGGTGCGCCTCGTCGCGGAGCCGCTGCACGAAGTAGAGCACGGGATCACGCGGCTCGAGCATGAACGGCGGACGACCGGAGCGGTGGAAGTGCTCGCGTCCGGCGTCGCGATCCGGCCCCTTGGCGACACCCACCAGCGTGATGCCCGTGATCCCCAGCGCGGCCAGAACCTCCTCGGCGACGGCGAGCTGACCGGCGCCACCGTCGATCAGCACGAGGTCCGGCCGCTCCGGCGGCTCCCGCTCCGTCAGCGGTCCATCGTCGCCTGCGCCCTCCCGCAGCTGCGCACTCTCTGCCTCGCCCTTGACCAGCCGGCGGAAACGGCGTGTCAGCATCTCCCGCATCATCGCGTAGTCGTCGCCGGGCGTCAGGGTCTCGGAGCGCATGTTGAACTTGCGGTACTGGCTCTTGATGAAGCCTTCCGGTCCGGCGACGATCATGACGCCGACCGCGGCCTGCCCCTGGATATGGCTGTTGTCGTAGACCTCGACGCGGCGTGGCGGCGTGGCGAGCGCGAAGACCTTGGCGACGCCTTCCAGCAAGCGGCCTTGCGAGGCGGTCTCCGCCAGACGCCGCCCGAGCGCCTCACGCGCGTTGGCCAGGGCATGATCGACGAGCGCCGACTTCTCGCCGCGCTGCGGCACGCGGATCTCGACGCGGCGCTCGGCCTTGCTCGAAAGCGCCTCGGCGAGCAGCGCGCGAGACGGCACGTCGCACGACAGCAGGACGAGGCGCGGCACCGGCTTGTCGTCGTAGAACTGGGCGATGAAGGCCTCAAGCACCTCGTCGGGCCCCAGGCTGCGGTCGGCGCGCGGGAAATAGGCCCGATTGCCCCAGTTCTGCCCCGTGCGGAAGAAGAACACCTGCACGCAGGTCTGTCCGGCTTCCTGGTGGAGCGCGATGACGTCCGCTTCCTCCACGCCTTCGGGATTGATGTTCTGGTCGCTGGTCACATGCGAGAGCGCCTGCAGGCGGTTGCGCAGCTCGGCCGCCCGCTCGTACTCCAGCCGCTCGGCGGCCTCGTGCATGCGCGCCTGCAGGTCATGCCGGACGTCCTGGCTCTGGCCCTTGAGGAAGCGACAGGCCTCGTCGACCAAGCGCCCATAGGCCTCGATCGAGATTTCGCCCGTGCAGGGGCCGGCACACCGCTTGATCTGATGCAGGAGGCATGGCCGCGTCCGGCTTTCGTAGACGGAATCGGCGCACGATCGGAGCAGGAAGGCGCGCTGCAGCGTGTTGATCGTCCGATTGACGGCGCCGGCCGAGGCGAAGGGCCCGAAGTAATCGCCCTTGCGATTGCGCGCACCGCGATGCTTGAGGATCTGCGGGGCGGCGTGATCGCGAGCGATGAGGATGTAGGGAAACGACTTGTCGTCGCGCAGCAGCACGTTGTAGCGCGGCTTGAAGCGCTTGATGAGATTGGCCTCGAGCAGCAGCGCCTCGGACTCGGTCCGGGTCGTCACGAACTCCATCGTGGCCGTGCCCATGATCATGCGGGCGATGCGGTTGGTATGGCCGGCGAGGCGGGTGTAGCTGGTGACCCGCTTCTTGAGGCTGCGCGCCTTACCGACGTAGATCACGTCGCCATGCGTATCGAGCATGCGGTAGACGCCCGGCGCGTTCGGCAGGGTGCGCAGATAGCCGGCGATGACCTCGGGTCCGGTCGGCCGCTCGGCAACCGGCTCGGCCGGCGCTTGCTCCAGTGGCTCCTCGGATGTGCTCTTGATCGGCATGGCCGGAAGATCAGCTCTCGGGGCGCTCGGGTCAAGAGCGCGCCGAAAGCCGCCCACCACACGCCTGCCGCGAGGCTCAGACCCGCAGCACGACCTTGCCGAAGTGGGCGTTCTCCTTCATGTGCCGGAGTGCGGCCGCCGCCTCCGCCAGCTCGAACGAGCGATCGATCGGCAGGGCGAGCTTGCCGGCCTCGAGCGCATCCCACAGATCCTCGCGCATCCGCCGGTTGATCTCCCGCACCTCCTCCACGGTGCGGGTGCGGAACGTCACGCCGATGTAGGAGACGCGCTTCAGGGCGTGCAGATCGAAGTCGAACTCGCCCTTGAAGCCGCCGAGACGGCCGACGTTGACGATGCGGCCGAGGATGCGGGCGGCGTCCAGGTTCTGGTTCGCGACGGAGGCGGAGATCATGTCGACTATGACCTCGACGCCCTTGCCGCCTGTCGCCTCCTTGACGGCCGCCGGCCAGCCCGGATCGCTCGAATCGATGGCGAGATCGGCGCCGAACTCCGCGAGCCGCGCCCGCTTCGCCGCGTTCGTCGATGAGCCTATCACCAGACCGGCGCCCATGTGCCTGGCGATCTGGAGTCCCATGAGGCCGACGCCGGAGCTCGCGCCCTGGATGAGAATGCTCTCGCCCTTGGCGAGCCGCCCGTTCGTGACGATGGCGTCGTGCATCGTGTGCAGCGCCACGGGCAGCGTCGCCGCCTGCTCCCAGGTCATGTTGTTCGCCGGCACGAGCGCCGTGCGGCCCATGTCGCTGACGGCATACTCCGCATAGCCACCGCTGCCGGAGCACATGACGCGGTCGCCGGCCTTGACGCCCGTCACTTCGCTGCCGACGGCAACCACCTCGCCGGCCCACTCCAGCCCGATGATGGTGCCGGGACCACCCTGTGAGCCGTGCTTGCGCCCCGACAGTACGATGAGGTCGGCGCGGTTGAGCCCGGCGGCCCGGACACGCACGAGCACCTGCGCCGGGCCGGGCTTCGGCTCCGGCACGTCCTTGATCTCCAGTCCATTCTCCGTGACGACGGCGGCCTTCATCGGATGTCTCCTCCCTGCTGTCCCGTGTTGGTCCCGGCGTCGTCGCACAGGCGCCCGGCGGTCGCCCCGATCTCGCCGCCTCGCGGCCGAAATGCTCCGTTAATCGTTAGCGAGGAGCATCGCCCGGCAAGCCAACCCGCCAGGAGGACCGTGTGCATCGAGCGTGCCTTATCGCCCTAGCCGCCGCAAGCCTCACGGCATGGACGAGCACTGCGGACGCCGTCTCGCGCGGGCCGCGGCGCGCGACTGTCGATACGGTCATCGTGCACACCATCAGCGGACCCGACCACACCTGCCGCAAGGGACGCGTCGAATTCTCCGGCGCACCCGGCGACGCGGCGCGCTGGAAACGCTTCTTCGAGCGTCATCCCTTCCTCAGCATCCATTACGTGATCGACCGCGAAGGACGCATCGCGGCGAGCGTACCGGAGTTGCAGATCGCCAACCATGCCCTCGACAACAACGACACCTCCGTCGGCATCGAGCTGGTGCACCAGGGCGACGGAGTCGAACCGTTTCCGAAGGCGCAGATCGACGCGCTGATCCGGCTCGTCCGGGACATCCGCAAGCGCCACACGATCCCGCTCGAGAACGTCAAGGGACACAGCGACGTCGACACCCGCACCTTCCGCTGCGGCGGCCGCATCGAGAAGCGCAAGCAGGACCCCGGCGCCAACTTTCCCTGGCCTCAGGTGCGGGCAGCCCTTGCGGGACGCCGCCCGGTGGTGCCGGTCGCGCTGACCGACACGCCCGTCAAGGGGCGTGCCGGCGCCGGGCTCGGCCTGAAGCGCTCGCTGTCGGCGCCTCTACGCTGATCTCGCCGGCGTACGCGTGACACCAAGGGTCCCGATCCGCCCTGGCTGGCCTCAGTTGGCCATGAAGATCGGCAGCTCCGTTGCCCACAGCAGATGGCTGGTGGCGCCGCCGAAGATCATCTGGCGGATGCGGCTCTGCGTGTACGCGCCCTTGACGATGAGATCCGCACCGAGCTCCGCGGCATTGGCGAGGATGGCCTGGCCCGTGCTCGCACCGTCGCTCGACTTGGTCAGCTCGTTGGCGGCGATGCCGTTGACCGTCAGCATGTCGGCCAGCTCGCGGCCGGTCGGTCCCGGCACGATGCCGCCCTCGATCGTGAGCACCGTCACCTGCTTCGCCTTGGCGAGTATGGGCATGGCGAGCGCAACCGTACGCGCGGTCTCGCTGCTCTGATTCCAGGCGATGACCACATTGTCGCCGAGCGATGTCGGCGGCTGCGGCGGTGCGATCAGGATGGGCCGGCCACTCTCGAAGAGCGCGGCTTCCAGCGTGCTCATGCGCGGGCTGGCGCTGGTCGAGCTCGGCCGGCCGACGACCGTGATGTCGAACACGCGCCCGCGGCTCGCGACGAAGCTGTCGGCCACCGGCTCGCCCTCGCTCCAGCCGTAGGAGAGCCCCTTGCGCGGGGTGCCGGCGGCGGCAATGCCGCGCTCCTTCATGAAACTCTCGAACGCCGCGCGTGTCTTGTTGGCGAGTTCGGCATCCTGCCAGGTGTCGCGGGGGATGGCGGCGGCGCCCATGGGATCGACCGCGACGAAGCTGGCGAACGACGGCCAGGCTGCCAGCCCCTCCATGTAGCTGTCGAAGCGACGCGCGAAGAGCTCCGCCGTCGCCAGGATCGAACCGAACATCTCGTGCTGCTCGGACGGAATGAGAATTGTCTTCATGGTCATTTGAGCGGCTCCCGCTTCTTATTTCACCGAGAGCGCCCGCACCCTCTAGTCATGGACGCCCTCTCGACTCGACCTTGACCATCAGTGTGACAGATGGCCGCGGGCCGGCGCAAGCACGTCCCGCGGACATCGGTTAGCGGCGTCTCCGGGCGAACGGCCTATTTGGCGGCGACGACGGCGATCTCGACGAGCATGCGGGGGTCGGCGAGCTTGGCCTCGACGCAGGCGCGCGCCGGCAGGTTCTGGCCCCCGGTCCAGGCGATCCACGACTCGTTCATCGCGTCGCGATTGCGGATGTCGGTCACCCAGATCGTGGCGGAGACGAGCTTGCTCTTGTCGGTGCCGCACTTTGCGAGCAGCCGGTCGATTTCGGCGAGGATCTGCCGGGTCTGCCCTTTGGCGTCCTCACTGATGTTGTCGGCGACGATCCCCGAGGTGAATACGAGGCCTCCGGCGTCGACCACCTTGTTGTAGATCTTCGAAGCCTCGTGACGCACAACTGCCATGACGTCCTCCCTGCTGGCTGGCGCATGGGCCGGCTCCCTGCGGCGCGGCCCTGACGCTCTATAGCATGGCACCGGGCCTGCCGCGCCTGCTCACGTGCCCTTGCCGGCGGCGCCCGCCGTCACGACGACGAGATCGATCGGAGCGGAGAGCCCGGCCACGGCGCGGCCCCGGCGCTGCTCGCGCTCGGGCGCGGGACGGTAGCCCTGCCGCTCGGCCGCGGCCAGCAGCGCCGCCGTCGTCAACGCTCTGGTCCCCTCAACCTTGTTGTGCTTCTCGAGCTTCGCAGCCAGGTTCACGGCCTCGCCGATGACGGTGTACTCCAGCCGCTCGGCGGTGCCGAGCGTGGCGAACACGACCGTGCCGCCGGCTGCCGCGCCATTGACGTCGAGCGGCGCGCCGCCGTTTCGCCGGGCAGTCACCCCCCGCCAGAGCTCGGCTTCCGCCATGATGGCGTCGAGTGCGGTCAGCGCATCGGCCGCAGCCGTCGGCGAGGGCTCGACCGCACCGAACGTCGCCATGATGCCGTCGCCCAGGAACTTGTCGACCACGCCGTTGTGGCGCTCGATGAGCGGCACGATGCGCGCGTGCAGGCTGGTCAGCATCGCCACGACGGCATCGGGCCGCACCTGCGTCGAGAAGCGCGTGAAGCCGCGAATGTCCAGCATGACGATGGCGGCCTCGCGCTCGGCGACCTGTCCGGCCTCGAGCACCGTATCGGCTCGCGTGATGACGTCGGCGACGCCGCCCGACAGGAAGCGGCGGATCTCGCGCACCGCCGCCTCCTCGCTGACGGCCGTGACGAGCATCTGGCGTGCGCGCCAGACGGCGATCGTGAGGACGGCCGTGACCATCAGGATGGTGAAGACCTTGTCGAACTCGGCGCCGGCCAGAATGTGATTGCCGTTGATGTAGGCCGCGAAATTGCGCGTCAGCGCATCAGGACCGCTCGCCAGCACGACCAGCGCGAACAGCGCCAGCCAGCCGGCCGCCGCGGCGAGCCCGGCCGTCAGCACGTAGCGCGGATCGAAGCGCAGAGCGCGCAGCGCAATGAACACGAACATGTAGATGAAGGTCGGCACCTTCAGCGAGAACGCCGCCGGCTGGCCGTATTGACCGTGAAACGACCAGATCAGCGCCAGCAGCAAGAAGGTATCGACCAGGATGGAGAGAATGACGATGCTGCCGGGCAGGCGGCCGCGATAGGCGAGAATGAGCCTGGCCAGCGTGAACAGGAAGTAGAGGCCCAGCGCCAGCGGCACGGGCTCGGCGAGCATGCGCTCGGGTGCATCGGTCGGACGCCGGGCGATGAAGTAGAGGACGGCGAAGACCAGGACCACGACGAGCTGCACCCAGCCGATGAGGCGCTCGCTGGCGAGTTCCTGCGCCTCGATCAGGGCGCGGACGCGCACAGGCAGGGTCCCGCTGGCACGTGTCCGGCCTCGGTCTCGTTGGCGGTCCTGCATCGGCACGTCTCCCTGCTGCACGCTCTCGCACCTCGTGCTGGACTGCACTTCGCACTGCCGCGCCCGCCCCTCAAGAGCCTTCTGCCCGTCTCACCCATCCGTGACCGGCCGTGCGGACGATGTGTTGAGTGCTTCGGCCTTTTCTTCTAGCCTCCGCGCCATGATCACCCTCGACCCCATTCACGTCGTCGGAGGCGGGCTCGCCGGCAGCGAGGCAGCCTGGCAGATCGCCTGTCAGGGCGTGCCCTGCGTGCTGCACGAAATGCGCCCGTCACGGATGACAGACGCGCACAAGACGGACGGTCTGGCGGAGCTGGTCTGCTCCAACTCGCTGCGCTCGGACGAGTGGCGCACGAACGCCGTCGGCCTGCTCCACGAGGAAATGCGCCGTTGCGGCTCGCTCGTCATGGCCGCCGCCGATCTGCGCAAGCTGCCGGCGGGGGGCGCGCTCGCGGTCGACCGCGACCAGTTCTCGGACGAGGTGACCAGACGCATCCACGCCCATCCGCTCATCACCCTCGAGCGGGGCGAAGTGGCCGGCCTGCCCCCGGCGACCTGGAGCAGCGTGATCGTCGCCACGGGACCGCTCACCTCGCCGGCGCTGGCGGACGCCATCATAGCCAGGACCGGCGCCAGTGCGCTGGCGTTCTTCGATGCCATCGCGCCCGTCGTGCACCGCCACTCGATCGACATGAGCATCGCCTGGATGCAGTCGCGCTACGACAAGTCCGGGCCAGGCGGCACCGGGGCCGACTACGTGAATTGCCCGCTCGACAAGGACACCTACGACGCCTTCATCGACGCGCTGCTGGCCGGCCAGACCGCCGACTTCAAGGACTGGGAGGCCGCCACGCCCTATTTCGACGGCTGCCTGCCGATCGAGGTCATGGCCGAGCGCGGGCGGGAGACGCTGAGGTTCGGCCCCATGAAACCCGTTGGGCTCGCCGACCCGCACAAGGGCGGCAGCCGCCCCTACGCCGTCGTGCAACTGCGCCAGGACAACGCTCTCGGCACGCTCTGGAACATGGTCGGCTTCCAGACGAAGCTGAAGCACGGCGAGCAGACGCGCATCTTCCGGATGATCCCCGGCCTTGCCGACGCCGAGTTTGCGCGTCTCGGCGGGCTGCATCGCAACACGTTCCTCGACAGCCCGCGCCTGCTCGACCAGCGCCTGCGGCTGAAGGTCGAGCCGCGCCTGCGCTTCGCCGGCCAGATCACCGGCTGCGAGGGCTACGTGGAGTCGGCGGCGGTGGGCCTCGTCGCCGGTCGCCTCGCCGCCGCCGAGCGCCTCGGACGGGAGATGGAGCTGCCGCCTGCGACGACCGCCCTCGGCGCGCTCATCGGCCATATCACCGGGGGGCACCTGACCGACGACGCCGCCAGCCGGCGCAGCTTCCAGCCGATGAACATCAATTTCGGCCTCTTCCCCGCCATCGAGGCCCCGACGCACGCGCCCGACGGCAGGCGGCTCAAAGGCAAGGAGCGCGGCGTAGCACGCAAGCAGGCCATGGCGGAGCGCGCCCTGACGGAGCTGGAGCGCTGGCTGGCCGCCATCGGCCCTGCGCTTACTCCTCGCGCGGCAGAATGATCCAGCCGAACAGCGAGGTGTAGAGGGTGTTGCGCTCGCTGCCGGCCTGCGCCTGCAATGAGGTCAGCACGAGGCGGGCGGCGAGATCGCCGGAGTCCGGCGTGAAGATGCGGGGTGGCTGCGCGCCGCTCGGCTGCGAGCGCCCCTTGGCGAACCACGAGAACGTGTGAGCGATCCGATCGAGCACGAACACGGCGCGTCGGCCGCGCGCGTCCTCGAGCACGAGACGGGTCGGCTCGAGCGTCACGGACAGGACGCTGCCGCGAGCACCGCGCACGGTCGCGCTGTCCCGGCCGCCGTCGGCGGAGAGCTGCAGGCCGAGGGGGCCAACGAGCTGGCCGTCGACCACGCCGAGATGCGCCGGCCGCGTGGCATAGAAGACGACGATGTGAGCCTCGCCGCCCCGCGCGTCGCGCGACAACGCTCCGAGCTCGGCCAGCACGGCCGCGAGCGCTGCGCGATCCGGCCGGGCGCCCTGCTGACTGCCTGCTGCCGGCGCGCCGGCGTGCGGCCACCACCGCAGGATCTGATCCGTCTCCTGGCGCGCGATCAGAAACGCGGCGATGGCGCGAGCGCGCCGCGCCTCTTCCGCCGTCAGCCGCCGCACCAGCTCCGGCTGGGGCGGCTGGGGTGCTCCGCGCGTCAGCAGCGCGACGAAATGGCGTGCCTGACTGGTGGCGACGGCGCTCCGCAGGCTCAGCGGGCCGACAGCCGCCAGAAACAGCAGGACGGCCAGCGTGACCGACAGCAGACGCGGATCACGCCAGCCCCGCGGCATCCACAGGACCGCGAC
Source organism: Hyphomicrobiaceae bacterium (assembly GCA_041397725.1). Lineage (GTDB taxonomy): Bacteria > Pseudomonadota > Alphaproteobacteria > Rhizobiales > Hyphomicrobiaceae > JAGRKR01. Next base: position 998,392 of record JAWKVZ010000001.1, read on the forward strand.
AACGAGCGCCCACAGTCCGACCAGACCGCCGAGATAGCGCGGCTCCGTGACGCCGTAGGCGCGCACCTTCAGCCAGACCGCGGCCAGCAGCAGCGCCGCCGGCGCGATCGAGAGCACGCCCCACCAGCGTCGGAAGATGCGGACGAGCCCGCCCGCCGCTTCGTCGGCGTTGGCGGCAAGCGCCAAGGTCGCCAGTCCCAGCACGAGCTGCGCCATCGCGACGGCGCCGAGGCGGACGGACGGCGCCGTGCCGGTCAGCAGGAGCCACAGGCAGGCCACGTGCAGAAGCGCGGCGCCGGCGAGGCTCAGCGGCACCAGCACACTCCGCACCACCTGCTCGACGGCCGCGGAGGCGGCCGAGGGCGAGGCCGCGCGGCCCGGACGCGCATCGGGTAGCGTCGCGAGCAGCAGCGCGGGCACGCCGAGGCCGGCGGCGAAGCTCCACAGCATGGCCACGAGGCGGGCGGCGGGATGCAGCTCGGAGGTCGGCTCGAGCATCGCCAGGACGATCATCAGACCGAGCGCGAGCAGCGTACCGCAGGCGAACGCGAGCACGACGCTGCGCCAGATGCGGCAGCTCGACAGCCAGAACGCCTGGTCGTCGCGCGGACGGCCGAGATGCCCAACGACACCCAGTGCGACGATCAGGGAGGCGAGCAGGAGCCCCCGCGAGACGGCCAGCGCCTGCTCGCCGACGTGCAGCACGACCAGCGCCGCGATGCCCGCGAGGGCTGCCGTCGAGCGCTCGTGCGCGGGAAACTCGTAGGCCTCGGCCGCAAGATCGACGAGCAGCGACCAGAGGAAGCACAGCGCCACGGTGGCCTGCCAGCCGGAGACCATCCACGAGCCGCGCGCGCCGACGAACCAGGGCTCGAGGATGCCGCAGACACCGACCGCCACGGCCAGCGCGGCGGGGAGCGGGAAGCGTTGCAGCACGCGGCGCAGAAGCGGCAGGGCGTCGAGCGCGCCCGCTCGCATCCGGCTCCGGCGCTCGCCTTGCCGCAGGCTCACCTGCTCAATCCCCCTTGCTCTTGTACTTTGCGAGGACCTTGCGCGCCCTGATCAGGACGGCGTCGCCAATAGCCGCCTGGCCCTCCGCCGTCGGGTGGAAGGCCCCCGAATAGGTCGACGCCAGCACGAGCTGGAACCACGACAGGGTGTCTTGCTTCAGGATGCGTCGGATGAGTGATCCGCTGACGTGGAAATGGCCCGTGAGATAGGCATCGTTGGGCGTGCGATACCACCGCTCCCGGCTCGCATAGGGGCGGAAATCGGCGGGGTTGTAGGGAACCCAGGCGTCGGCGATCCGGCGGGGAAAGCGCAGATCGTCGGCGAGGCTGAAGGCATTGTCGACGAACCCGGCGCAGATGCTGTGGCCGGCGAACGCCTGGCGATGCGCGTCGATGAAGGTCCAGCCATGCAGCTTCGCCGTTTCCTTCATCGCCGCGTGGAGCATGTCCGCGACCTGCTCGCCCTCCCGCGCTTTCGCCTCGCTGAGCGAGAAGTCCGGCAGCACGGTCATGCCGGCCTGCCCGTCGGGGCACACCGACTTGCCGTCGCCGAGCAACGCCAGGCGCGGGTAGGCGGTGAGGATGACGCGATCGGATTCGTCCCAGGGCACGTGCAGGATGTTGTGCACGGCCCGCATCAGCGCCTTGTAGCGGTCGGCGAGCGCGACGATCTGCGGACGCGCCTGCTTGCGGCCATGCACCTGCCCGAACCAGCCGCCGATGCGGCGCAGGGTGGAGGCATCGCTCAGGATGGCATTTGCCACCAGTCGCGAGAAGCCGACGTCGTTGCCGCCGATCGACACGAGCACCAGATCGATGCGGCGGGCCTTCTTGCGATCGCACTTGTGCAGGGACAGATTCTGCAGCTCCGGCACCTTGCCCGAGAGGTGATAGGCTTCGGGAACCTCGACGAGCGGCGCCGTACCGCCGCACTGCGCCGTGGCCACGGAGGATATCTGCGACTTGTCCGGCGGCGTCGGCACCCATTCGTTGCCCTTGTAGCGGAGGAAGAGCCCGTTCGTGATCTCCGCGCCGGAGCAGGCGAAGCCGAGGAACGTCACGGCGCGATGCGGATTCTCGACCGCGAGCTGCAGCGCGACGCGCAACTGATGCGAATAGAGCGAACGGTGGCAGGCCTGATCGTGCCAGAGTGCGCCCTGCGCCAGGAAGCCCTTGTCGCCGATCTTGCTCCAGGTGCCGATGCGCGTGGGATAGCCGAGCAGATCGCCGCGCTTGTTGCCGCGCGCGTAGTCGATGGCGCGGTCGCGCGAGAAGCGGATGGGCTGATCGGGATTGCCCTCGCCCGAGCCGAACGAGTCGCCGAGCCCGACGACCAGCAGGTCCTCGACGGTCATGACGGTCTCTGCCGCCTGGCTGCCGTCCACGAGCACGGAAACCGTGGCGCCGAGCGGGTAGGGAACGACGAGCTTGACCGGCTCGCGACAGTCTGCCGGCACGGCCGCCGGCTTGACCTTGCGCGAATGGCGCGGCGTCAACAGCCACACGCACTGCTTGCCCTGGATCTGGAGCCCCTCGATGCGGGCAATGACAACATGGCTCTTGGGATTGATGTAGTCCGCGGGGTCCGAGCACTGATACCTGTTGCGCTTGGGGTTCCAGCACGTCCGCCCGAATACGGTGATGGCCCAGCCGTCGCGGTGGCGGGCGGAGAGCTGGCGCTCAGCGTTCAGGATCGGGGTGCGGCGCTCCGCCTGGGGCAGCGCTTCGAACGTCGCCCGGTGCATCTCGGTGTCGGCCGGCGAACGGAACAGGCGGAACGGGTTCTCCACCTTCCAGGTGATGACGGGCTCCGGGAAGGGAGCCGCCATCGCCGGGCCGGTCATGCCCGCGAGACAGAGCAGAAGTCCGAGAAGGGGCCACGCCCGCTTCCGGCAGGATCGATCGAGGTGCTGACGGACAACCATGGTGGTCACCTGCTCCTCCCTCTGGTGCAAAAAGCGACAACTGACCGGATGCGCTCCGGCTTTCCTCAGACCCTGCCCCGCGCAAAGGCGAGGCCGATGCGCCAGAAACGGCGCAATGGCACGACGGCGTCAGCGCCATGCGCCGCCGCGGCATCCGGACTCGAAACGGCGGACAGATAGGGCTCAACCAAGGCCAAAGGAAGGAAGGCGGTCAACAGTGGTCGCCTGAGCCTGTGCAGATCCTGGCGGGCTGCCGCGACAGACAGGCGCGCCCTGGCGGCCAGCTCCTCGCGCCGATCCGAGCCCCCGGCGACGTCACAGAGGCCCCGCGACGGTTCCGCCAGTCCCCGCGCCAGGCCATAGGCCGTGGCGGCGTGGCCGAGCGTCGCCCGGGACACATCCCCCTCCCCGCCGCCGAGCAGGGCGAGCGCCACCTCGAACAGCGCGCCCTCGGTGGCCATCAATGGGCCGTCCGGCCCGGCGTCGCCCCCCGCACCGCTCCCGTCCGCGCCGCCACCGGCCCGGCAGCTTGCGATGGCGCCCAGCAGCGGCGTGGCGGAGATGCCCCATTGCCGCAGCGCGCCGGTGAGCCGGTCGAGCGCGGGCTGGCCGCTCAGGGCTCCGGTCATGCCGGCCGCGAGCGCATCGTGCCACCATTGCAGGCGGATTTCGGCCAGCGTCGGCTCGCTGGTCTGCCAGGGAATGCGCGCGATCTCAGCGGCGACGGCCGCCAGCGCCACCAGCGCGCCTTGCGCCGCCGCCGGCGCCAGCAGGGCTGCCGCGTAGCGATCGGGCTCGCCCGCCTTGGCGACCTCGGCGATCTGCCGCTCGGTCGCACCGGACATCATATCGGGTGGCACGGCCGTCAGAGGAGATGGGCCGGCGCGACCATCGCCACGCTCACCGGCAACGACAGGATCAAGTTGATCCGGGCATAGTTTCTCACCCGGAGCCGGGCCTCCAGCTTGGCCTCCGGGCTCGCCGCGACCAGGCCGAGCATCACTTTGAGGGCGGGCCAGATGGCGAAATGCACCAGCGCCCACATGAGCAGACCGAGCCACACGCCTGCACCGAGGATGGCATGGCGCGAGGCTACGCCGCCGCCGTAGAGGCCCATCGAGAGGACCTGCAGCAGCTCGCCGTTGAGCGCCAGGAGGGCAAACCCGCTGATCACGGTCACGGTGGAGGCATGCCGGAACGAGAGGGCGACGCGCGGAGCGATGCTGCGTGCGATCGCCGCGCGGCCGGCGTCGTCCAGCTCCTGCAGCGCCACGAGTTGCACCAGGTTGACGAACCAGACGAGCCCGATCCAGACGATCACGGCGAACACGTGCAGCCAGCGGAGCAGAAAGCGGGCGAGGTGGCTGTCGGCAGGCGCGCCGGCGGCCACGCACGTGACGAGCAGCAGCAACGCCAGCACGCCGCCCAGAACGAGTGCCTTGAACGGAGATGCGAGAACCTGCATCGCTCACCCTTCTCTGGTGCCGGCCGCGTGCCGGAGCGCCTCAGTCGACCGCCAGCAGCGCCGCGGCGATGCGGCGCCCTTCCGCCAGCAGTACGTTATAGGTGCGGCAGGCGGCGCCGGTATCCATGATCTCCAGCCCGATGCCGGCGCCGGACACCGTGTCGCGCACGGGCTCCGGCGGCTGCACGACCTCCCGTCCGGTGCCGAGGAACAAGACGTCGATGGCCTCGCTCTCGGCCACGACGGCTGCGAAATCAGCCGCCGTCAGCCGCTCGACCGTGTCGATATCCCAACCATAGATCCCGCTCGGCAGCAGCAGCAGGCAGCCGCGATGGCTCATCCCGGCAAATCTGAAGCCGCCGTTGCCATAGGCCTCGATCGGGGCGCGGCCCAGGTAGCTGGCACCAGCCATGCTGCACCTCGCGCTTCAGTCTGTCGCTTGCCCGACCCGGCCGCCGCCGCTCACGAACCGGCGGGGTCAGACCTGCTCTTTCGCCTTCGGGCTGTCCGCCGACGGCGTGCTCCAATCGCGCTTCACGCCCCACCACAGCAGGAGCGGCGAGGCGACGAAAATCGACGAGAACGTGCCGACGATGATGCCGAACAGCATCGTGAAGGCGAAGCCGCGGATGACCTCGGTGCCGAACACATAGAGCGCGAGCACCGCGACGAACGTCGTGCCAGAGGTGACGACGGTGCGCGACAGCGTCTCGTTGATCGAGCGATTGAGCAGTTCCTCGAGCGGCATGCGTTTGAATCGTCGCAAGTTTTCTCGAATTCGGTCGAACACGACGACGGTATCGTTGATCGAGTATCCCGCGAGCGTCAGCAGCGCCGCCACGATCGACAGGTCGAACTCGAGCTGCAGCAGACTGAACACGCCGACGGTGATGAGCACGTCATGGGTCAGGGCGATGATGGCGGCGACCGCGAACTGCCACTCGAAGCGGAACCAGATGTAGAGCAGAATGCCGATGATCGCCGCGGAGACCGCGATCATGCCGGCCTGCTTGAGTTCGGCCGACACGGACGGGCCGACCACCTCGATGCGCCGGATGTTGAGATCGGCGCCCAGGGCCGCGCGCACCTTGGTGGCGGCGGCTTCCTGCGCCTTCTCGCCGCCGGGCTGCTGCTCGACGCGGATCAGCGCCTCGTTCCCCGAAGCGCCGAGGCTCTGGATCTGCACGTCGCCAAGGCCGAGGCCGCCGAGCTTCGTGCGCAACCCGGGGATGTCGACGCTGCCCGATTTCGCCTGCACCTCGATCAACGAGCCGCCCTTGAAGTCGATGCCGAAATTGAGGCCCTGGGTCGCCACCAGCACGATCGAGCTGAGGATGGCGAGCGCCGAAGCGATGATGAAATACCGGCGCAGGCCGATGATGGGAAAGAGGCTCGCATGCGGCCAGAAATCGACGCCCTTGAACATCATGGGTGGCGATCCTTGCTTAGAGTGGAGCGGGCACGCGACGCTCGGTCTGGCGAACCAGCCAGAGTGAGACGAGCAGGCGTGTCACGGTGAAGGCGGTGAAGACGGTGGTCATGATGCCGAGGCAGAGCGTCACGGCGAAGCCACGGATTGGTCCAGAGCCGAGCCAGAACATGACGATGCCGGCGATCAGGGTCGTCAGGTTGGAGTCGATGATGGTGGCGAGCGCTCGTGAGAAGCCCGCCTCGATGGCCGAAATGGGCGTCTTGCCGTTGCGCAACTCCTCGCGGATGCGCTCGTAGATGAGCACGTTGGCGTCGACCGCCATGCCGACCGTCAGGACGATGCCGGCGATGCCGGGCAGCGTCAGCGTCGACTGCAAGAAGGTCATCAGCCCGAGGATCAGGACGATGTTGATGGTTACGGCGATGACGGCGAAGATGCCGAACAGGCCGTACGCGAAGACCATGAACACGACGACGCCGACGGAGCCGACGACAGCGGCGAGCGCGCCGGCCTTGATCGAGTCCGAGCCGAGGCTCGGGCCGACGGTCCGCTCCTCGACGACGGTGAGCGAGGTCGGCAAGGCGCCCGAGCTCAGAAGGATGCCGAGACGGTTGGCGCTCTGCACGGTGAAGCTGCCGCTGATCTGACCCGAGCCGCCCAGGATGGGCTCGCGGATCACTGGCGCGGAGATGACCTTGCCGTCGAGCACGATGGCGAAGCGCTGACCGACGAAGCGTTGCGTCACGGCGCCGAACTTCTTGGCGCCAGTGGTGTTGAAGCGGAAGTTCACCACCGGCTCGTTGGTGCGGCTGTCGAAGCCCGCCTCGGAGCTGACGAGATCCTCGCCGCCGACGATGGCACGCTCCTGGAGCAGTTCGAAGCCGCCGCCATCCTCCTCGGAGGGAAAGAGCTTGTAGCCGGCCGGGATGCGCGTCGCCCTGGCGTCGTCGGCGGAGACGGTGGGATGCACGAGGTGGAAGGTGAGCTTGGCCGTCTGCTTCAGGCGGGCGCGGGTCTCGGAGGTGTCCTCGACGCCCGGCTCCTGGATGACGATACGGTCGGCACCCTGGCGCTGCAGCGTGATCTCGCGGTTGCCGCCGGGATCGAGGCGACGGCGCACGATCTCGATGACCGAGCTCATGGCCGTGTCGATGCGCGCGCGCACCGCCGCTTCCGTCGGCGCCACCACGATGCGGTTGCTACCCTCCTGCGTCACCGAGAGATCGGGCGTGCCGGCAGCGAGCACCGAGCCTCCGATCTGCTGGATCATGCCGCGCAGATCCTTGACCGCCTTGTCGACGTCTTCGACCTTGACGATGGTCACCTGGACCTTGTCACCGACGTTGCCGAGACCGGTATAGCCGATCTGCGCTTTGCGCAGGCGCGAGCGCATGTCGTCGCGGATGTTGTCGAGCCACTCCTTCTTCAGTCCGGCGACATCGATCTGGGCGAGCATGTGGGCGCCGCCGCGCAGGTCGAGCCCCAGGTTGATCTGGCTGTTGTAGAGCCAGCCCGGCCAGGACTTGATCGAGGTCTTGGAGAAGAAGTTGGGCACCGCCGCCATCGCGCCCAACAGGCACGTGAGCACGATCGCGACGATCTTCCAGCGTGAAAAATGCAGCATTGCGGCAGGGCCTCGCTCGCGTACCTATGGACCGGCAGGGACTGGCGCGTGGCGCTCAGGCGCCTTCCTTGACGGGCTCACCCTTGCTGCGCACCTCGGAGATCGTGCCCCGGATGACGCGGATGCGGACGTTGTCGGCGATCTCGATCTCGAGTTCGGCGTCGTCCTTCACGCGCGTCACCTTGCCGATGATGCCGCCCGACGTCACAACCGTGTCGCCGCGGCGCAGGTTCTGGACCATTTCCCTGTGCAGCCTCAGCTTCTGCTGCTGGGGGCGGAACAGCAGGAAATAGAAGATGACGAACATCATAAGGATAGGCAGCAGCGACATGAACATGTCGCCCCCGCCCGAACCTGCGGCGTAGGCAGGCGTGATGAACATCTGCAGCGTCCCTTCGCGTGATGATATCCGAGTACACCAATACACCCTCCCGATCGGTGGTCCGACCGGCAGGTGTGCCGTGCTGATCGCGGCCGACTATAGTGTCGCTTGGCCGCTTTGCAACAACCTCGCGAAGATGGCAGAGGGCGTGACGCCTTCAACCCACTCGTCTATGAAGGCCAGCGACAACGCCGGCCTCGAGCAGCGGCGGCCCCGCCAAGCCCCCTGCCAGACGGCATCGAACGAGGAGCGACCGAGACCATCATGCTACCTGTGAAGAGCGCGGAAAATGACCTCATCGAGCGCCTGGAGCGCCTTGCAGCCGCGCTCGAGCGGATGGCGCCGCCAGCGAGCGCAGCCCCGGACCTCGACGCCGCCGAGGCCTTTGTCTGGCAAGCCAACCCCGAGAAGTTCCTGCCGGTCCAGCGCGTGAACCGCGTACCGATGCAGCTCCTCAAGGCCATCGACAGCTCGGCCGAGCAACTGCTGGCGAACACGGAGCGTTTCGCCAACGGCCTGCCCGCCAACAATGCCCTGCTCTGGGGCGCCCGCGGCATGGGCAAGAGCTCCCTCGTCAAGGCGACGCACGCCCTGGTCCGCTCGCGCCTCGACAAGACGAAGCGCAAGACGGAGGACTTGAAACTCGTCGAGATCCACCGCGAGGACATCGACACGCTGCCGCGCTGCCTGGCGATCCTGAAGGAGAGCAAGCACCGCTTCATCGTCTTCTGCGACGACCTGTCGTTCGACCACGACGACACGTCCTACAAGTCCCTGAAGGCGGTGCTCGAGGGTGGCATCGAAGGCCGGCCCGTGAACGTCATCTTCTACGCCACCTCGAACCGCCGCCATCTCATGCCGCGCGACATGATGGACAACGAGCGCTCGACGGCGATCAATCCCTCCGAGGCCATCGAGGAGAAGGTGTCGCTGTCCGACCGCTTCGGCCTCTGGCTCGGCTTCCACAATTGCAGCCAGGACGACTTCTTCGAGATGATCCGCGGCTACGTCCGCCATTACGGTCTCGATATCGAGCCGGAAGAGCTCAGACGCCAGGCGCTGGAATGGTCGATGACGCGCGGCTCGCGCTCCGGCCGCGTCGCCTTCCAGTTCATCCAGGACCTGGCCGGCCGTCTCGGCAAGTCCCTGACGGAGACCTGAGCGCGGCGCCCGCCCTCTCACCCGCCCTTTTGCACCCGAGCAGGATATGAGCACCGAAAAGAAGCCCATCGGCACGCGCGCCGACTATCCGCACCATCTGGCGATCCCGACGCGCTGGATGGACAACGACCTCTACGGTCACGTCAACAACGTCGTCTACTACTCCTATTTCGACACGCTGCTGAACCGCTACCTGATCGACCATGGCGGCTTCGACATCCGCAATGCCGGCGTGATCGGCATCGCCGTCGAGACGTTCTGCCGCTTCCACCGCTCGTTCGCCTATCCCGAGGTCGTCGACGGCGGCTTGAGGGTCGGGCACCTCGGGACATCCTCCGTCCGCTACGAGATCGGGTTGTTCGGGCAAGGCGACGATACGGCCCGCGCCGAGGGCCATTTCGTGCACGTATTCGTCGACCGCTCGACCCAGCGCCCGGTGCCGATCCCCGATCCGATCCGGGCCGCCCTCGCCCGCATCCGGCGCTCCTGAGGCTGCGTCACGTCCTGGTTCACGAGCATGGCCTGCGACGATGTGAACCGCGTGCGGCAGTGCAGCAACTCATCTCGAGAAAAGCAACGTCCGGGTGATTTTGCGCAGCCTGAGCCTCTACTCCGGACGCCTCAGAATCAGACACTATCAAGTCAGTGATCGCAGACCATCCGGGGGATTCGAGATGATCGGTAGACGTATCGTAAGTATTGCCGCGGGTTTGTTGATGTTGCCGCTGGCCGGCAGCATTGCACACGCCGACGAGACCGGCATTGCCAGCATCCATAGCTGGGTCAAGGTCGGCCGCAAGACTTGCATGGCCACCCACTTCCATTACGGCAACAGCAGCGGCCAGCGGACCAAGAAGGCCGCGATGCAGGTTGCCGTGCAGGACTGGGCGTCGTTTACCGCCACCGAGTACGGCACCTCCTGGGCCCGCTTCTCGATCGCCGGCAGCCGCTCCGTTAAATGCGGTCAGACTTCGAGCGGCTGGAGCTGCGCCGTGGAGGCGCGCCCCTGCCGTCCGTTCTAGAGTTCGATCACTCTGGTTTCCGAGTTGGTGTCGCCCAGACCGGCCGTGGCAGTGCTTGCTCCGGCCGGTCGCCCATTTCTGGCTAGGGCGACATCCGCCGAGACTGCCGCGCCAGCCAATCGAGGTCAGGTGACGGACGGCGGGTCTTCTCGTTGCGGGCCAGTTCCGCCTCGAGCGCCAGGGCGATTGCCAGCGTGCGCTCGTCCGAGCCGTAGGGGCCGACGACCTGAATGCCGAACGGCAACCCCTTGTGATCGCGCCCGGCCGGCAGCACGACAACGCTCGCCAGCACCATCGAGAGCGCCCAGGTGATCGTGTACCAGCTCATGTAGGTCGCGAGCTTGCGCCCGTCGATTTCGTCGAGGAAGAGCCGCGCGTGCGGGAACGGCGATACCGCCGTCGCCGGGGCGATCAACACGTCGATCTCGTCAAACAGGGCATTGAAGCGGTGAAAGAGCCGCGTCTGCTCGGCCTTGGCCCAGGCGACGTCGGAGATGGTGTGCCGAAGCCCCCGCTCGGTGTTGTCGACGACGTTGCGCCCGAGCAGATCGCGATGCGTCTTGAGCCGCTCGCCGTGCTCCTCGACGCAGTAGAGCCCGCGCAGGATCTCGAACGCCTCCTCGATCCGCGCGAAATCCGGATCGCGATCCTCGGCCGTCCGAAAGGCCGGCCGGATCAGGTCGGTCCGCTCGTGAAAGACGGTGCGGATGGCGCGGTCGAGCGGCGCGCAGCCGAGATCGGCCGAGATGCCCACCCGCAGGCGTGACAGGTCGGCCGGCGCGAGCGGCGCCACCGGCCCGGCCGGTCGGAGGCTTGAAAGCGGATCGAGCCGGTGCGGGGCGCCTTCCGCCTCCAGCAGCAGGTGCACGTCCGCGACCGTCCGCGCCATCGGACCGAGCACATACATCGGCATGAAGGCCGAGGCGCGCGCCGCGCAGGGTACGACGCCGGGCGAGGGCCGGAAGCCCACGACGCCGCAGAAGCTCGCCGGCGTTCTGAGCGAGCCGCCATAGTCCGAGCCGGTTGCCAGCGGCACCATGCCCGTCGCCAGCGCCACCGCCGAGCCACCCGATGAGCCGCCGCAGGTGAGCGTAGGATCGAACGGGTTGCCGGTCGCGCCGTAGACGAGGTTCGTCGTATTGGAGCCGGCGCCGAACTCCGGCGTATTGGTTTTACCGAGGACGATGCCGCCCGCGCGCCGGATGGCCGCGATGTGCGGGTCGTCGTGAGCCGGGACGTGGTCGGCGTAGAGGCGCGAGCCGTAGGTGGTTCTGAGCCCGGCCGTGATGTCGAGATCCTTGACGCCGATGGGCAGGCCGTCGAGCACACCCGCGGGCTCGCCCCGCATCTGGCGTGCCTCGGCCGCGCGTGCGGCAGCACGGGCCCGCTCGAGATCGAGCGCGACGACGGCGTTGAGCGCGCCGTTCACGGCCTCGATGCGGCCGATGCAGCTTTCCAGCAGCTCCACCGGCGAGAGCTTGCGGGCGCGGATCAGATCCCGCGCCGCGACGGCCGTAAGGTCCGCCGGCGCGCTCACGGCCCTCGCTCCTCGCGCGTCTGCACGCCGCTAGCCCCCTGCCAGCACGACGCGCCCGACGCCGTCCGCCACCTCGATGCGCGTGCCGAACGGCTCCGACAGCTCGGCCAGATGCGCGAGAATGCTCGGATCGTTCGAGAGCTTGGGCGTGCCGCGCTGCGAGCGATGCTGGCCGTAGCCCATCTCGATCGGCACCAGCTCGAGCGACTTCAGGCTCTCGCCCTCCATCTCCCAGCGGGCGATCACCGACTTCCAGATCCACGGATTGGCCGGGAAGCCGATCGTGTTGTTGGCGTTGCGCTTGTCGACGCCGTCCGCCACGCTGTCCGTCAGGCCCAGGCCCCACTTCTCGTAGAAGTCCTGCGGCAGGTCGTCGATCAGCTCGTTCTGGAAGATGAAGTTGCCGAGCCCATGCAGGATGGGCCGGCCCTTGTAGACCTCGACGCCGCGCATGACGTGGGGGCCGTGGGCGACGACGGCATGGGCGCCGGCATCGATGCAGGCCCGCGCGAAATCGACCAGAAACCGGGCAGGCACGCGCTTGTCGGAGCCCGTCATCTCGTGACCGTGCAGGCTGATCACCACATAGTCGCCCTGCCGGCGCGCCTCGCTGATGCCGGCCACCGTGCGCGCCACGTCGGCGGCATTGGCGGTCGTATGCGTGCCCGCCGCATCGCCAGCGCGGAAGCGGTGCGCACCGAACGCCACCACGCCGTCCTTGAGCGGCGGCAGCAGGCCCGACTTGATGCGCATGATGGTGTTGTCGTTGACGCCGGCAGCATCGGCTAGCGCCTTCAGCCGCTCCAGGTCCGCGGGCGGCAGCGTGTAGACGGTGGACGAGCGCAGCATGTTGACGCCTGGTCGGCCCTGCATGTCCGGCCGCTGCTGGCCTGCCGTGTTCGTCTCGTGAAAGGTCGAGGTGATGGAAATGAGCGCCACGCGGCCCGACGGCGCTTCGAGGTAGCGCGGCTTGGCGGCCTCGGCGAGATTGCGGCCGACGCCGGCGTGCACGGCGCCGTAGCGCTCGAAGGCGGCATAAGTATTGGCGAGGCCGTCGTAGGCATAGTCCAGCGTGTGGTTGTTGGCCCAGCCGAACAGATTGAAGCCCAGAGCCTGCAGGTCAGGGATGACGCCGTAGGGCGCTTTCGACCACGTGCCGCCGCTCACCGCGTTCGGGAAGGCGTCGCCCGGCGTCACCACCTCGAAATTCGTCAGGCAGGCCTCCGCGCTCTTCACGAGCGCTGTGATCTCGCGGAGCTCCGGTGTATCCGGCAGACGCCGTGTGATGAAACTGTCCCCTGTCGCCACGAACCGCATGCTGCCTGCCATCTGTCACTCCCGCGCCTGCATTCGACGGCCCCGAGAGTGCCCCCTGGGGCTTGCGAGAGCAAGAGGCATCGCCCTTGACCCGGACCAAGGCGGCCGCGACCGGCGCGGGTCACCCTCGGGGCCACGATTCGGCCAGCCGACGACAGCAAGGGAGCCTGCGCGATGACAGCCGACGACACGCCGCAGCCGACGGAGTATTTTGGCGACACCGTCACCGAGGAGCCGGCGCTCAGGATGCCCGACCCCATCATCGAGCCCATCATCGACTTCGACGCCCTGGGGCTCGGCCCCGACGCCGACGCCACGCGTGCCGGGCCGAAGCTCTGGGTGCCCGACGCCGACACGCGCTTGCGCATGCCGGCACGCGGCCCCTACGCCAAGGGCCATCCCGTGGGCGCGGTGGTGCACTTCACGGCCGGCCGCTCGGAGGCGGGCGACGCCGACGCGGAACGCACCGTCGCCTACGGCAAGAGCCAGGGGCACTGCTATTTCTGCATCTCGCGCACGGGCCGCCTCTACCAGACCGCGCCTTTGAGCCACTGGGGCTATCACGCCGGCGAGAGCCATCATCCCGGCCTCGGCGACGGCCTGTCGCGCCACCTCGTCGGCATCGAGATCTGCAACGCCGGCCTCGTCACGCCGACGGACAAGGGCTTCGAGCCCTGGTGGAACAAGCCGGGCGCCGCCACCAACACCTATTACACCGCCGCCGACGTGCGTTACGTCACCGCCGGCGCCAACATCACCGCGACCGGCCACTATCACCGCTACACCGAGGCCCAGGAGGCGACGCTGTTCCGCCTGCTCGGCTGGCTCCGCGCCAACGCGCCGGCCATTTTCGAGACCCGCTACGTACTCGGCCACGACGAGATCGCGCCGAAACGGAAAACCGATCCCGGCGGGGCGCTGTCGATGACGATGGCGGCGCTGCGGACGCGGTTGGAGAGTGGGCCGGTGGGGTGAGGGGGCCGTGATCGCGCGCGGTCTGCGCATCCGGTAGCGACCCGAAATCGATCTCGAAGATGCACCCCGCGCTCATGGCGTCATCGCTGCGCGGGGATTTCGTGGATAGGGGTGGGCGGGGGGCAAATCCCACACCCCCACCCGTGCGGACCTTCACCCCTCAATCAGGACAACGCAACGCCCTATCCCCCACACCAACAGTTGCCGAGATGCAACGCACCGCACGGCCAGTAAAGAAACCATTGCGGCGTGCAGTGACATTCACGGAAGAAAATCGCATCCTATCCTAGGTTGCGGCCGCAAGAGCCAGTGCCAGCGGAGCCTCGTGTAGTATGTGGCAAAAACTCCTTTCGACACTCTTGATACTTGTCATTTCGGCAATACCAGTCACAATAGTGATCTTTCAGCACGCCATCAAAGCGACGGCGGATCTCACACCGAAGCAAAACTTCGAATTCTATAATTCAGTTGCCCCAAATACATTATTTTTTGGAATCACCCTCGCGCTCATATCGCTTTCAGATTCGTTTGAATTCAGAATCAACACGAATAAAGAGCATTACCACAGCTCTCTCTTTGTCACCAAAGCGATACCGCTTGTTCAATTCTTTGTCGTCATCTTTCTTACCATTAGCCTCATGCTATACTACCAGCTCATCATCTTCGTCAGCAAGCATGACGCCGTGACCTCAAACCCAACCATCATAGAAAACGTAAGACTAATTTTTCGATGCAGCGCCTATTGCGCATTTGCGATTGGAAATCTCTACATCGTGCACACAATGCTTGCCAGAGACTTAATGACCAACGCAGAGCTCTTTGATGAATAGCTTATCAGGGGCCATCTGGTCCACAATCTCGCGACAGACGATTTGGAGCTGGCTTGAGCACACGCTACTCATGTCTTGCATCATCACTCTCGTCGTCGTACTCCTCGTAAGCTGGCGCCTAACCTTGCGATCTATCGCACGCTCCGCCGTCATTAATTTCTCTCGGGACAACCCGGACGCTGTGATACGAGAGATAGAACTTGCGGGCATCGACGCAAAGATCAGCCAATTGATTGCATCAAACTTATTGCAACGCTCGAACGGCAAAGACCGTGGCGAGAGCAAAAGCATCACGAACGGAGAAGAAAGCACCAGCATTCATGAAGCCAGAGAGGAGAGAATACGTCATGCAGTCAAGCGCAAGATAAGAAGGAATGTTTACAAATTCAATCAGTTCTCTGGTCCCGTTTATCCAACGTACCGACTGGATGATAATGACATCGTGCATTACCATTTTATCCTCGAAAAGCTGAGAGAACCCGGGTTCGCAGGCCGAGTGGCAAAGCGCCTGGTTTTTCGAGAGCTCATCATGGGGAAAAAGGTGCGTATTGGGATCGGCCGCCGCCGCTTGCTGAATTGTATCACTCGGCGTGCATTGCGATCCGACGGCGTAAACAATGCGTTTTACCTCATGCGTAAGTTCATGCGGATCTGAACCTGCAAGAAGCAAGAGGACTGGCGAGCTTGTTGTGGCTCTCTCCGCCGCCTCTACCCCAAACCCCAACCCAGTGTTGCCATCGTTCGTCGCATCGCACGCGGCATCGGCGCGGGCGAACGCGCGATCGGTGGTCGCGGCGCCATGGGTCCTCGGGATGAACCCGAGGACGACACGAGGGGAAACCGTCGCGCATCCAAAGCTTTCGTCCTCGGACCTGGCCCAAGGACAACACGCGGGCCACACCCCGCTCCCCACACTGGCAGCCGCGGGGTGTCGCACCGCCGAGAACAACAGAAAAGGCGGACGCGCGCGCGTCCGCCTCGTTTGCTCGGCACGGGTGTGCCCGCTGTCTGCCGCCGCCGGGATCGGCCGACGCGCGGGGCGCGCCGGCCGGAATGGCATACGGATCAGCCCTTCGCCTTCTTCTTCATGTCCTTCAGGCACTTGGAGCGGAAGGACTTGCGCTTCTTGCCCTTGAGCTTCTGCTCGTCGGCCTGGCGCGAGCATTCCTTGCTGGCGGCGGACGGCGCTGGCTTGGCCTTCTTGGCCGGAGCGGCGGTCTGGGCGCTGGCGGCGCCGGCCGCAAGCGTGAACGCGGCGGCAGCGACGAGGCTCGCGAGGGTGCGTGCTTTCATGGGTCTCTCGGTCCTTGGGTTGCGCCGGCGCCGAATCAGGGCGGCCGGCTATGGCTCGACACGGATCATTGAGGCGAGGCGCCCGGCAAAGGCAATCGGAATCTTTCGGTTATCTTTCATCGTTTCGCCACAGCGCGGTGATTGCGGC
This sequence comes from Hyphomicrobiaceae bacterium, assembly GCA_041397725.1. Lineage (GTDB taxonomy): Bacteria > Pseudomonadota > Alphaproteobacteria > Rhizobiales > Hyphomicrobiaceae > JAGRKR01. The sequence goes on from JAWKVZ010000001.1 coordinate 1,014,513, forward strand.
GGGGACGGCCGCGCCACACGGCGCATGCGGGGCGACCTCAACCCTCGCGCTCCTGCCGCGCCTCCCATGCGGCGCGGGTGTCATACCACCAGGCCGAATGCAGCCAGTCGAGTTGGCGCAGGAAATTGCAGCCGCGCAGGTCGCGGGCGCGGGCCTTGAGCGTCCTGTCGCCGCCGCCGACAACGGGCGTGCGCTCGATCTTGTCGATGAGGGCGATGCAGCGGTCCCAGGTCTTGCGGGCGTCGGTCCACACGCGATGGAGACCCGGGTGCGAGACCTCGTGACCATCGGCGTCGAAAACCGCGCCGGGAATGCCGTTCCTGTAGAGACCCCATGCGATGAGCCGCTCACGGCCATAGGCGTCGCGCATCTCGCAAAGCGCCACGTCGAGCGCGATGGCCAACTCCAGGAAGGCCGGGGAGAGATTGCGCACGGCCACCATGGGCTTGGCCGGCTTCATGCGCGTGAAATACGCCGCGACCTCGGCCTCGATGCGGCTGCGCTGCCGCTCGGTCAGGCCGTCGGGGCCGGTGTCGGGCCCGCGCCGGGGCCTCGGGTCCGGTCTGCTCACCTCGCCATCCTTCTGTTCCGCTCACGTCGCAGGCGTGCTGCCCGATGCTCTCGCGCACGATCGTGGCGGTTGCTGGGCATCACGACGACGCACCATCTCGGCAACGGTCGCGCGCCGCACTATAATGTCGGGTGACAGGAGGCGGCGCCGGCATCGCGTGGGCGCCGCCTCGTCGTGTCCGCCTCGCGTCCCTCCGTCCACGTCCCTCGTTTCCTCGCATGATCAGGGTGCTGCCGCCATGACCATCGCTGCCGAGCCGCGCCAGAACGGCTTCGTCCCCCGCCTCCGCGAGATCCTGGAGAGCGGCTGGTTCCAGGGCCTCATCATCGCCGTCATCGTCGTCAACGCCGTCGTGCTCGGCCTCGAGACATCGAAGGCCGTGACCGCCCGCTATGGCACGGTGCTGCACGTCCTCGACATGATCGCGCTCGCCATCTTCATCGCGGAGATCGGCGCAAAGCTCGTGGTCTACCGCACCAGCTTCTTTCGCAATTCCTGGAACGTCTTCGATTTCGTCATCGTCGCCATCGCGCTGGTGCCGGCGGGCGAGGGCCTGAGCGTGCTCAGGGCGCTGCGGGTGCTGCGGGCGCTGCGGCTCATCTCGATGGTGCCGCGCATGCGCATGGTGGTGCAGGCGCTGCTCGGCGCCATCCCCGCCATGGGCTCGGTAATCGCGCTCATCGGCCTGGTGTTCTACGTCTTCGCCGTGCTGACGACGAAGCTGTTCGGCACCGCCTTCGAGCCCTGGTTCGGCACGATCGGACGCTCGCTGTACACCCTCTTCCAGATCATGACGCTCGAGTCCTGGTCGATGGGCATCGTGCGGCCCGTCATGGACGTCTACCCCTACTCCTGGGTCCTGTTCGTACCGTTCATCGTGCTGACGACGTTCGCGGTGATGAACCTGTTCGTGGCCATCATCGTCAACTCCATGCAGACCGTGCACGACGAGGAGGCGAAGGCCGCGCCCGACCCCAACCAGCGCCTCTACGACGAGCTGGCGGCGTTGCGCCAGGAGGTCGCCGCGCTCAATCGCGCCATGCACCGCGAGGACGGCGCGGGGCCGCGGCCCGGCGCGCCGAGCTGACAGAGCGCCCTCGCCCGGGCAAGGGTGGGCTGCTATAGTCCGGACCAATCACCGCACAGAAGGGATCGCCCCATGCAGGACCGACCGCGCCACGACGACGCCCAACTCTGGGAGCGCGCCAACCGCTACCTCGTACGCTACGGCCACTACTTCCAGCCGAGCATCATCGAGACGGCCCACGGCGCCTTCATGACCACCACCGACGGGCGGCGGCTGCTCGACTTCGCCTCGGGTCAGATGAGCGCCATCCTCGGCCACAGTCATCCCGAGATCGTGGCGGTCATCCGCGAGCAGGCGGACGAGTTGATCCATCTCTACAGCCAGCTCCTGTCGCGCCCCGTGATCGATCTGGCCGAGGCGCTGGCCAAGGTGGCGCCCGGCAACCTCGAGCGCGTGCTCCTGCTCTCAACGGGCGGGGAATCCAACGAGGCGGCGTTGCGCATGGCGCGCACGGCCTCCGGCAACTACGAGATCCTGGCGCTGTCGCACTCCTGGCACGGCGTCACACAGGGTGCGGCCTCCGCCACCTACAACAGCAGCCGCAAGGGCCACGGCCCCGCCGTGCCCGGCTCCTTCGTGCTGCCGGCGCCCATTCCCTACCGGCCGCGCTTCATGACGGGCGACACCTACGACTGGCAGGCGGAGCTCGACTACGGCTTCGACCTCTTCGACCGCCAGTCGACCGGCGCGCCGGCCGCGCTCATCATCGAGGCGATCCTGTCGTCGGGCGGCGTCATCGTGCCGCCGGACGGCTACCTCACCGCCGTTGCCGAGCGGGCGCGGAAGCGCGGCATGATGGTGATCGTCGACGAAGCGCAGACGGGCCTCGGGCGCACCGGCCAGATGTTCGCCACCGAGCACGACGGCATGGTGCCGGACATCGTCACACTCTCGAAGACGCTCGGCGCGGGCCTGGCGCTTTCCGCCGTCATCACCACGCCCGAGATCGAGCAGCGCTGCTTCGACAACGGCTTCCACTTCTACACGACGCACGCCTCCGATCCGCTGCCGGCGGCCGTCGGCTTGAAGGTGCTGGAGATCATCCTGCGCGACAAGCTGGTGGAGCGCGCGCGCGTCGCCGGCGAGCGGCTGAAGGCCGGCTTCGGCGCCATCATGCAGCGCTACGAGGCGGTGGGCGACGTGCGCGGACGCGGCCTGCTGATGGGCATCGAGCTGGTCAAGGACCGCAAGAGCAGGACGCCGGCGCCGGAGCTGGCGCAGAAGGTCATGCGCCGCTGCCTCGACCTCGGCATGTCCACGAGCGTCGTGCGCGGCGGTTGGGGCGTCTTCCGCATCGCGCCGCCGCTCACCATCACCGACGACGAGCTCGACCTGGGCCTCACCATCTTCGAGCAGGCGCTCCGGGAAAGCGTGTAGCCGAGCCGGCCGGGCGCGGGTGCGTGGACGCGCGGTTGCAGTCAGCGCCCCGCCTCTCCCCTCCCCGCCCTTCCCTCCTGCGGTCCCGGACGGCGCGCATCGCGCGGCGATCCGGGATCCTTACCCGCCCGTGGCTGACGGCATGCCATCCACCCCGCAGTGCTGAACCCGAGCGAACATGCGTCGGCTGCACGTGGACGCAAGTGACCCGTTGCAGACGAAACAGCAATGGCGCGTGCGAGCCGCAGGGTGTCTGCTTTTCCACCGATCGCGGTGACATTCTACCCAACAGATCACTTTGCTCGCATGCGATTGTTCTTAGCGTTGTGCTCGACCTCGGCGAGACCGAGGACTTCGAGCACAGGCGGCACGTAGTTCCCGAAGCGACCTCGCAATCCCTACTTCAACCCATACAAGCCGCCCACCGGATTTTCCGTGGAGCGCCCCCATGCCTCGACCGTGCCGTCTGCGGCAGGCTTTTGCTCGTCGGCATTGCCGAGCGCCATCCAGTCGCCGTGCTTCTTGAGCATCTTGTGCAGGTCGTCGATGCAGCGCAGGTGATAGCGCAGTTCCGTCTTGCCGACCTGGACGACGAGGGCGGACCGGAGCCGGAAATCCGCGACGAGCCACTCAGCACCGGATTCGCACTTCCATCCGAGCAAGGTCCGGAGGATGTCCGACGCGCGGCGACCGGGACAATCCTTAGCGCGCCTGGCGACGGTATCAGGAATACTGCATGTGTCGATGCGGATCAGCTGTTGGCGAGAACCGCGTCAAGCGAACATAAACACTGGTCTCCCACAAGCATCGCCACACGTAAGTTCGGCGACCAGGCTTGAAAGCCTTTTTCATCAGATATCTGGTAAATAGACGCTCAAAGCCGTATATACAGCAGTGCTTTTCCAACTGTTCTTCGGAGTACCCTCGGCACATGTCCTCGATCCGAGCGACGCACCGATTTCAGCGAGTCCTGGACACGCGACACTTGCGGTCAAGCGATTGACCAGGTCATTACCGCGGCTGAAGCTTTTGCCATCACGTGCTGACCGAGCAAACGATGCTAAGTCGGCTCGTTTACCAATGCGCACTTGAACATCGGCCGGTGGCCGGCTGAAGTGGCGCCACGCGTTGGGCAAGAGGTCCGCGTAGGTGACCCAGGATCGGCCGGTCGTGCGCCGCCCGCAGCCATGTAGGCGAATACGCTGGAATGGACATCAAATCATTTAAGGAGCTGAAGAACCCGTCATCGGCGCGCCAGATGGCTTGTGTGGTCGCGTAGGTCGTCGATCCTGCGCCGAGATCGCCACTGGCGACGAGCGCAAAGAAGTCGTCAAGCGAGCAGTGAGCGCACCCGTCGAGAAGTCGATAGCCTTCCCTCAACGCACGAGCGGCACGGTACGCATTGCCGAAAATAGGAGACAGCTATGATTTCGATCGTACGCGAAGCGCGGCGATTTCGCTACTTCGAGAGCTCACGCACTCGTGCGGCAGAGTCAAGCTTACGCGTGTTGGCATAACCCATCGTCGCACATCAACTTCCGGCCAAGGGTGAAGCAGCTTTGATGAACGCCGCGATCGAGGCGCTTCATAGAACAGACCGATAAGGCTGAGGGCGATTGGAGGGCTCCGGGGGCAGATTCAGGCCTACATCAGACTGCGATAAGATAGCACGTTGTGCGCGACGTTACTTCGACACGCGGACACCGTTCGGCCGATTCCGAGGACTCACTAGCCGCTGACGTAATCTTGCGAAGGAGCTGCACTCGGCGTCGCGGAAGCCGAGTTTCCGGGCGAATGGTGGCATCGATCCAACAAGGCAGCCGAAGCAACTGCTTCGTGAAGCTGGAGGGCTGAGGCACCTGTCGCGTCGAGATGCAGCGAAGTAGGCCGCCGCGGCCGGGCATCGCACGATCACAGACCAGCTCATCATTGCCGATACGTGCGTGACGTTTGCCCGAGCGCGGTGGCCGCGCTGTACGATCCCAGGCCTTGGCTTGACTTGGCGTCGCGGATAAAACGGGAATCTGAGCGAGCGGCCCTGCGACGGCCAATCTACGCGAGCGCTGATCCCGCTGCAGACGGCTGCGACGGATGAACTCGCGCCCGACGATGCGGGTTACCCGAAGGAGCCGGGGTTCTAAGCTGGACTTGAAGGTTTGGACGCTCACGGACCGTACGATGTTCTCAAACAGACGCGACCGGTGCGGTCAATACGCCGCATCACTTGATAGACAGCCAGACAATCCGCTGGAACTCCAGGCATGGCGCGGATGGCGAGCGCCAGAAAACGACGGTGCGCCAGTCGATCGATCCGAAGTTCATCTTGGTGCGGGATCACGCGCTCAGTCGTACGAATTGACCGGATTGCTAGTATCGTCAACGCAGCGACCGCACGATCGAGAAGAAGGAACTCAGTCCCACGGTTCCACGCGTGGATTGGTGCGGCATGGTGATGTGCGAGCCTCCTATTTCGGCAAGATTCCGCCAGATTAGCTGATATTCGTCAACGGATCGCATGCGAGTCAGCTGTCTGACACAGCAGTATGTCTCTTCCTGGCCCTTCTCGCCTGCGCCTGCGTCGAGGCCGTCGCGCTGCCCCGCCCCTACAAAATCTGGCTCAGGAACTCGCGCGTGCGCGGGTCCCTGGCTTCGCTGAAGAAGGTTGCGGGCGGGCCGTGCTCGACGATGACGCCCTTGTCGGTGAAGTAGATGTGGTCGCCGACCTCGCGCGCGAAGCCCATCTCATGCGTCACCAGCATGCAGGTCATGCCCTCCTCCGCCAGCTCGCGGATGGTGACGAGCACCTCCTTCACCGTCTCGGGATCGAGCGCCGCCGTCACCTCGTCGAACAGCATGACGTCGGGGTTCATGGCGAGCGAGCGGGCGATGGCGACGCGCTGCTGCTGGCCGCCGGAGAGCTCGCCGGGATAGGCACCCTCCTTGTCGGAGAGCCGCACCTTGGCGAGCAGCTTGCGCGCCCGCTCCTCCACCTCCGACCGGGGCTGCTTCAGCACGTGCAAGGGCGCCATCATGACGTTCTCGAGCGCCGTCTTGTGGGGGAAGAGGTTGTAGGACTGAAAGACCATCCCGACCTTCTTCCGGAGCTCGAGCTTGTCGAGGGCGGGATCGTGCACCTCCTGCCCCTCGACCTTGATCGAGCCCTTCTCGATGGGCACCAGCGCGTTGATGCAGCGCAGCAGCGTCGACTTGCCCGAGCCGGACGGGCCGATGATGCACACGACCTCGCCCTTCTTCACGTCGAGCGAGACGCCGGTCAGCACCTTCACCTCGCCGAACTGCTTGTGCACGTCCTTGATGGCGACGATGGGCTGGTCGGGCGTCCATGCCCGGGCCTCGGCGGTGGCAGGGGTCATGGTGGCCTCCTCAGATCTTGACGGCGTACTTGCGCTCGAGGCGGATGGTCCAGCGCGCGATCGGGTAGCAGTAGAGGAAGAACAGCACGAGCAGGAACGAGTACATCGGGATGAGCAGCTCGGTGCGTCCCTCGGCGGCGAGCGCGTCCTGGGTGAGCGTCATGGAATCGTTGACGCCGACGACCGAGATGAGCGGCGTCGCCATGGTCAGGATCGCGTACCAGTTCATCCACGGCGGGATCATGCGCTTCACGCACTGGGGCAGGATGATCATCCACAGTGTCTGCCGGCGCGAGAAGGCGAGGGATTCGGCCGACTCCCACTGGCCCGTGGGGATCGAGTTCACCGCGCCCCGCACGATCTCCGAGATGTTGGCCATGATCGGCAGCGCGAGGCCGATCGTCGACTTGAACCAGCCAGGAAACGGGATCGCGAAGCCAAGCACGTTGAACTGGAAGGGCGTCAGCAGCATCACGAAGAACAGCAGCACCAGCCAGGGCGAGTTGCGGAAGAACTGCGTGACGATCCACGAGAGCCGGTTGACGACGGCGTTGCGGGAGATCTGGCCGAGACCGAGCACGATGCCGCTCACCGTGCCGATGGCCATGGCCAGGAAGCTCACGAGGATGTTGAGCACAAAACCGCCGAACTCGCCGGGCGGGCCCAGGAGAATGAGCGGCGCCCAGCGCAGGAGCGTCGCCATGATGCCCTTGTCGGGCGCCGCCTTGGCCTGCGCCACGGCCTCGCCGATGCCGATGACAGCGAGGAAGATCGCGAGCACGACGAGCAGGCTCGCCGGCGTCAGCAGGCGGCCCGAGATCGGCCCGGCGGCGGCCCGCGCGGGGTCGGCCTTGGCGCGGACATCGGCGATGATGCGGTTCCAGTCGGTCATGCTGGTCATTGGCCGAACCCCGGTACGCGCATGGCCTTCTCGACGCGGTGCATGATCCACACGAGCACGCCGACGATGGCCAGATAGAAGGTGAGCAGCGTCACCATCATCTCGACGACGTTGAGCTGGTCGGACCAGATCTGGTTGGCGACGTAGAGCGTCTCGGGAACGGCGATGGCATAGGCCTGGGTGGTGGTCTTGACGAGATTCACCAGGTTGTTGTTGAGCGCCGGCAGGCAGATGCGCATGGCGAGCGGCAGCACGACGAGGCGATAGGTCTGCAACCGCGAGAAGCCGAGCGACTCGGAGGCCTCGACGGTGGCCTTCTGCACGGCCTCGATGCCGGAGCGGAAGATCTCGATGTTGAAGGCGCCTGCGAAGAATGAGAGCGAGATGACAGCCCACTCGAAGCTGCCAAGCATGGGCTTGGAGACGCCGTAATCGGTCATGACGCGCGGAAGCTGGGGACCGAGCGCGAAATAGAAGAAGTAGAGCTGAACGAGGGGCGGGGTGTTGCGGAAGAACTGGATATAGCCCTGCACGACCGCCTTCAGGATCCTGAAGCGCGAGCCCTGCAGCCAGGCGCCGAGGATGCCGATGACCACACTCAGGACGATGCAGACGACGGAAAGCTCGAGCGTCGTCCACATGCCGCGCAGGAGCCGGCCCCGCTCGAAGCCGTCGTAGAAGTGGACGAGGTTGATGCCGGTCGTGTCATGCAGGCGCTTGAGCGCGGCCCAGAGACTCTCCATCGCCCCCCCTTGGGAACCAAGCTCGACAGGGGGCGAAAGGCCCCGGCGAGGGCGGCGGGTCTCCCCGGCCGCCCCCTCGTGTCATCGTACGGGCGGACGAACGCCTACTTGGCGGCGGCGCTCGCCTTCTTCAGCCACTCGGTGTTCGAGCCGACCCACTTCTTCTCCAGGGCCAGCAGTGTGCCGGACTTGAGCCAGTCCTTGAGCGTGGCGGACATGAACTTGCCCCACGCACCGTTGAGCTCCTCGAGCTTCACGGCGAGGCCCCACGGCACCACCTTGAACTGGTTGAGGGCGACGACCTCGAAGTCGGCCCACTTCTTCTCCGAGTTCTTCTTGTAGATCAGCACGACGTCGTCATAGACGAAGCCGACGCAGCGGCCGTCGAGCAGCGCCTGCTCGGCCTCGGGCACGCCCTTGAAGGCAACGAGGTCGCGGCCGGTGTACTTCGACTGCATCTCGTTGTTGTAGAAGGCGCCCTGCAACGCGCAGACGGGCTTGCCCTTGAGGTCGGCCTCGCTCTTGATCTTGGCCTTCTTGTGGGCGAGCAGCGCCACGCCCGAGGCGTAGTAGACCGGATCGACCGTGCCGACGACCTTGCGGCGGGCGGCGGTGTCGCTCATCGTGGCGATCATCAGGTCGATCTTGCCCTGCTGCAGGAACTGCATGCGGTTCGACGAGACAACCGGAACGAGTTGCAGCTTCACGCCCAGACGCTTGGCGACATCGGCTGCCATGTCGGGCTCCATGCCGACGATCTTGCCGCTCGAGTCACGCATGCCCCAGGGCGGATAGTCGGCCTTGACGCCGACGACCAGTGTGCCCTTCTTCTTGATATCGGCCATCGCATCGGCCTTGGCGGGTGCCGACCACGTCAGCGCCGCCAGCGTTGCAGCCGTCACGGCCGCCAGAACGCGTCTCATGCTCACCTCCTCCTTACTCGGGACAAGAGCCCGGCCCGGCCGCGATTTTCGCGCACCGGTGCCATTACGGGCGCGATGATGGCACAGGGGACGCAAAAACTGAACAGCTAAGCAGCCGTCATCGGAAAGGCGGCTCGTCGAAAGACCTGAGCTTGCGCGAATGCAATGTCTCCCGACGAGCCTTCAGGAGATCAAGCGCCACGAGACCGATTTCGAGGTGCTGCGCGACGGCGGTGTCGTAGAAGACATTGGCGGCGCCCGGCAGCTTGATCTCCCCGTGCAGGGGCTTGTCGGAGATGCACAGCAGCGTGCCATAGGGCACCCTCAGGCGAAACCCCTGCGCGGCGATGGTGCCGCTCTCCATGTCGACGGCAATGGCACGGGACAGATTGATGCGCTTGCGCTCCTGGGTGAAGCGCAGCTCCCAGTTGCGATCGTCGTTGGTCACGACGGTGCCGGTGCGCAGGCGCTCCTTCAAGGCCTCCCGCGGCAGGCCGGTGACGAGCGCGGTCGCCTCCTGCAGCGCCACCTGCACCTCGGCGAGCGCGGGGATGGGCACGTCGGGCGGCACCAGCCCATCGAGGATGCGGTCCTGGCGCAGATAGGCGTGAGCGAGAACGTAGTCGCCGATCGCCTGGGATTCGCGCAGCCCGCCACAGTGGCCCACCATCAGCCAGCAGTTGGGCCGGATCACCGCGAGATGGTCCGTGATGTTCTTGGCGTTCGACGGACCCACGCCGATGTTGATGAGCGTGACGCCGTCATCCTCGCCCCGCACGAGATGATAGGCCGGCATCTGGTAGCGATGCCAGGCGCACGAGGCGATGATGGCATCGACCTCGTCTGCCGAGTGTGCCGCCGTGATGGTGAGATTGCCCGGCAGAACCAGGCGCTCGTATCCCTCCGGACCTCGCAACTTGCCGACGCCCCAGCGCACGAACTGGTCGGTGTAGCGGTGGTAGTTGGTGAGCAGTATCCAGCGCTGGAGGTGGCGCCAGTCGCTGCCAGTATAGTGCACGAGCCGGCGCAGCGAGAAATCGACCCGCGCCGCGTCGAACAGCGACAGAGGCCGGGCGCCCCCGACGATGCCGTCCCACGTGCCGTCGGCGATTTCGTCACCAACGGCGGAGAGCTGGGGGATCGGGAAGTGACGGGCGAGCTCGGCGGCCGTGACGCCCTGGCGGGTCACCTCCTCGGTGCGCTCCAACACGTAGGGGTAGGGGATTTCCTGCTCGCCGACGTCGACCTCGAGCGAAGCGCCGTAGTCCGAGACCAGCGGTTCGAGCTGCTCCAGCAGATAGCTGCGGAAATCCGCCGGGTGCGTGATCGTGACCTCGTAGGTTCCAGGGCGCTGCAGCTTGGCGAAGGCGCGCTGGCGCTGCGGCGACACCTGCGCGGGATCGGCGTGCACCACGCGCAGGCGCGGATAGCGGAAGCGGGTCCGCTCGGCAGCCGTGGGAGGCGCGCGCGTCGCCAGATAGCGGTCGAGTGCCGCGACGAGTTCCGCCGTGGCCGCGGCATAGAGCGCGACGAGCCGGTCGACGGCCGCCGCGGGGGAAAGGGGTCCGTCCTTCCCGGCTCTCACTGCACGCGCCTCCTCGTGACCGGACTGCACTGAACCAGGCTTGCTTCGGCCAGACCAGGCTGGGCTGGGCCGGACCAGCCTGGGCCAGCCGGGCCGAGCGGACTACTCCTCGAACTTGCAGCCGAGGCGCTTCAGCGTCGCATCCACCCAGGCGCGGTCGCTGGTGCCTGCCTCGATGGCGGCCATCTGCTTGATCTCGCTCTCGTGCTTGGCCTTGGTCGTGGCGTAGACGGCCTCGGCCTCGTCGTAGGGCACGCACATGAGGCCGTCGTCGTCGCCGATCACGAGATCGCCGGGCTCGATGACCATGCCGTCGATCGCGACGGCAACGTTGATCTCGCCGGGGCCGTCCTTGTAGGGGCCGCGATGCGTGACGCCGGCCGCGAACACGGGAAACGACCCGGCGCGGATGGCCGCGGAATCGCGGATTGCGCCGTTGATGACGATGCCGCCCAAGCCGCGCCTGGCACAGTGCGCCAGCATCAGCTCGCCGATGATGGCGTTGGTGAGGTCGCCGCCGGCATCCACCACCACGATGTCGCCGGGCTCGGCGATGTCGATCGCCTTGTGCACCATCAGATTGTCGCCGGGCCGCGTCTTGACGGTGAAGGCCGGGCCGGCCATGGCGCCGCCGCCGTGATAGGGCCGCAGCCGGGCGCCGCCAGCCTCCAGGCGGGACATCATATCGCTGACGTTGGCGACGGGCAGCTCACGGTAGCGGGCGACGAGCCCCGCATCGACCTTGCGGCGGCGCTTCAGAATACGAAATCCAATCATGGCAGTCCTCCCTCGACGATCCGGAACGAGCGTCTGTGCGCACGTCTTATCACGTGAACGGGTGAGCTAGCCATGCGCGACGCCCGCCCGCCAGCCCATCTCCCAGAAGGCCGCCTCGAGCCGCGTCGCCTCGCGGAAGACGGCGGCGAGCTCGGCCTCGCGCGCCGGCGTCGCGTAGCGCGCGGCCAGCCGGTCGAGCTGCGCACCGGCGGCTGCCGCCACCTCCTGATAGGCCGGGCCGGCATACTCGCCGATCCAACTCCGGTAGGGGTTCCCGTCGCCGAGCGCCTCGGGCAGGCCCGCGAGCCGAGTGGCAATCTCAGCATAGCCGATGATGCACGGCGCCAATGCGACCTTGAGCGCCAGCAGGTCGCTGCGCATGCCGGCATCGAGCACGTAGCGCGTATAGGCGAGCGTCTCGGGTGCAGCCGGCGTCTGCTCGAGTTCTGCGGGCGTCAAGCCCCAGCCCTCGGACAACCGGACATGCAGGCCCATCTCGACATCGAGGATGGCGACAAGTCCGGCCTTGGCGTCGCGCATGTCGGCGAGCGTCGGTGACTTGTAGACGGCGAGCGCATAGGCCCGCGCGAACTCGATCAGGAAGAGATAGTCCTGCACGAGATAATGACGGAAGGCGGCCTCGGGCAGCGAGCCGTCCCCGAGCCCCCGTGTGAAGGGATGCTCGGTGTAGGCCTGCCACTCGGCGGCAGCCGCAGCCTTGAGGCGACGAAAAAGCTCCATGACACCCGCTCGTGCTGCTGGCGAGAAGCCATCGTCGGCGGCACGGAGGCTGCGGTCAAGAGGCCGGCCGCGCGGCGCCCGCCCGGCGCTCAGTCTCAGGTGTGCGCGCCGCGCCGCAGGATGACGCCGAGATTGTTCGCCGGCATCTCCACGATCTCCGGCGCGGCGAAGCCCACCTCGCGCGCCAGTGCGACGACGGCCTCGAGATCGCGCACGCCCCATGCGGGATTCTCGGCCCGGAGGCTCCGGTCGAACGCCGCGTTGCTGTCCGCGGTGTGTGCGCCATTGCGCCGGTAGGGCCCATAGAGCACGAGCGGGCCGCCCGCCGGCAGGATGCGCCCCGCGCCTGCGAGCAGGCCAACGGTGGCCGACCACGGCGAGATGTGCACCATGTTGATGCACAGGATCGCGTCGGCCGATGTGACGGGCCACACGGGGGCGCTGGCGTCCAGCTCCAGGGCCGGCGCAACGTTGACGACGCCGCTCGCCGCGATCCAGGCGTCGATGCTGGCGCGCGCCTCGGCGGAGGGATCGCTCGGCTGGAAGAAGAGACCGGGACCGAGCGTGGCGGCGAAATGGGCGACGTGCTGGCCCGTGCCGCTCGCCACCTCGAGCACGAGCCCGCGCGGCGGCAACACACGGCGCAGGACCGCCAGAATGGGCTCTCGGTTGCGCGCGGTCGCCGGCGCGTGTCGGCGTGCATCGCCCGTCACAGCAGATCTCCCGGCGAGCGGACCGCCGCCGGCAACCGGCTGGTGGCTCCGATGCGCTCACCCGACGCCGGCCCGGCGGCCCTCATGCCGCGCCGCGCAACGATGTGCGCAGCTCCGCGCCATCGGTCAGAAGCGTCCAGGCGACCGAGCGCTGGATTTCGTCGAGCTCGCCGAAGATCGCCGCCGGCAGACCCTGCTCGGGCTCCACCAGCAGAATGCCGGCGAGCCAGGGTGTCGGCGGCAGGGGATGCCAGCCCGGATGCGGCAGGCGTGCCCAGGCCGCCGCGCTCGCAGGCTCGGAGTAGCACAGCACGCACTGGGCCATCGCGCGCCGGTCGTGCAGCAACAGAAAGCGCTCGACGCCCTCCTGCGAGGAATCGAAGCCGATCTGCCAGCCCGACCAGAGGTCCCCGCCGCCGCGGCTGCGCAGATAGCGTACGAGCAGCGCGCTCTGACTGGCCACCGCGAGATCGGCAAAGCGCCGCTCGGTGATGCAATCCCAGCCGAACGACACATGGCTCAGTGTGGCCTGGCGCGCGACCTCGCGCACCTCGCCGTCACCCGCCGCCTCGCGAATCCAGAAATGCTCCTTGAGCGTCGCCACGTAACGCAACCCTTCCTCGACACGCACGCCCTGACACTCGGACACCGGCGGGCGCAATAGCAAGTGCCGCAGCGGCGCGCGCCGTGCATTAGGCGCGAGGTGCGGCTGATCGGGCACGCATGGGCCGATGGCCGGCCTGCAAGCCTGGGCTCAGGCCGCCCGGCGCTTCGCGTCCCGGCGAAAGAGCGCCGCCGCGTTGCCTCCCATGATGCGTTCGCGGCTGGCATCGGGGAGCCCGACAGAGGCCGCGGCCGGCGACTGATAGTCGTGGAAGGGATAGCGGCTGGCGTAGACGAGCAGATCCGCACCCTCGCCAAGCTCCAGCCAGCCCTCCGCCACGGCGGGATCGCTCGGACCTTCGAGCAGGCTGGTGCAGAACCGCACCTGACGACGCACGTAGGCGGAGGGCAGCTCTTCGACCCAGGGCGTCTCGCGACGGGTCGGACGCCAGTTCTTGTCCATGCGCCAGACCAGCGGCGGCAGCAGATCGTGACCGCCGTCGGCGAAGACGACGCGCAGGTCCGGCAGGCGCGTGAAGACACCTTCGGCGATGAAACTGATGAGGTGGTAGGCGTAGGCGAGCGGCGCCACCGTCTTGTACTCGACATAGTGATGCGGATGGCCGACGGCGGTCGGCCAGAAATCGACGCCTGAGCCGCCGTCGATCTTCACGAGGACCGGCAGCCCGGCCCGCGCCGCCGCCTCCCATACGGGGAAGAAGGCGCGTTGCCCATAGGGTTGGTGGGATTGCATCGGCACGGTGATGCTGACCATGCCGGGATGATCGGACCAGCGCTCGATTTCCTCGACAGCCCCTGCGGGATCACCGGGATTGACGCGAATGGTTCCGCGGAAGCGGCCGTGGGCGTTGGCCGCGCCCAGCCAGCAGTCGGCGAGCCAGTCGTTGGTGGCGCGGCAGACCACCGTGCCGAGATCGAGATCGGGCAGCAGGCCGCGCGTCTGCGGCACCAGATGCGCAATGGCGACGCCCCCTTCGTCGAAAAGGCGCTTGGCCAGGAGTTCAGGGTCCGAGCCGGCCAGCCCGGTGGCCGCAGTGCCCTCGATGTACTCGCCGCCGATCGCCGGATAGAAATAGCGCTCCGGGCGCGGGAAAGCGCGCGCGTTCCACGGCTCGCGCATGTAGGCCTTGAGATCGTCGGGCCGCACCACCTGCGGATGTACCGCGCAGTCGATGATCGCCGGCTCTGCGGCGGCGGGCGCGGACCTGGCGGCGCGCGGCTTCGCGGGGGTTCTGGCCATGACTCAAACCTCGAGAACGACGGTGCCGTCGACGACGCTCACCTTGAATGTGCGCACCTGCTGCTGGCGGCCGACGAGCACGCGACCGCTCTTGATATCGACCTCCCAGGCGTGCCAGGGGCAGCGCAGGATCTCGCCGCCGCGCACCCAGGCGAGCTCGTAGGGCCGCTCACCCGTCTCGGTCGTGCCGGTCACCTCGCCCTCGCAGAGCGGACCGCCCGCATGCGGGCAGACGTTGGCCAGCGCGTAGTAGTTGCCGCCGACGTTGAAGACGCCGATCGAGCGCCGGCCATGAGCCACGATGCGCCGCTCACCCGGGCCGAAGCCGTCCACCGGGCCGACCACGATGCGGTCGCCGCGGCCTGCCCTGCCAGACCTGGCCACCTTGCCGTCTGGAGCCGCAGTCATGGCCGGCCTCCCGGCCCCATCGCCTTGCGCGTGCGCGGCAGCTTGTACCACTCGATGGCGTTCTCCGCGAGAATGCGCCGCTGCGCCGCCTCGGGAAAGCGGCGCACCTGCTCGGGCGCATCGAAATCCCAATGCGGATAATCGGTGGCGAACATCAGGTAGTGGCCCGGGTCCATCCACGACCACAGGCGCGCCAGATCGCGCGGCTCGGGCGGCTCTTCGATCGGTTGCGTGGACAGCCGCACGTGCCGGTGGATGTACTCGGACGGCCGGCAGCGCACCTCCGGCACCTCCTTGCCGAGATGCTCCCAATGCCGGTCGAGGCGCCAGGCCAGCGGCACGACCCAACTGAAGCCGCCCTCGATGAGGACGATCCTGAGCGTCGGGAACTTCTCGAACACACCCTCGAACACCATGCTGGCGAGATGAGAGGCGTACATCAGCGAGTAGAGCGAGTGATGCTCGAAGAAGTAGGAGGAGAAGCCGACCGGCGTCAGCAGGCGCATGCCGGGACTGCGATTGACGTGCAGCACGACGGGCAGGTCGAGGCGCGTCGCCAGCTCGTAGATGGGATAGAACCGCGATTGCCCCATCGGCGTGTCGGTGTAGGGATTGAGCATCACGTGGTTGAAGCGGGGATGGCCGGCCCACTTCTCAATCTCGCGGCAGGCGAGCGCGGTGTCGTGCGAGCAGACGCGGATGCCGCCGTAGTAGCGCCCGTGCCGATTGTACTTCGACAACCAGGTGTCCTCGAGCCAGGCGTTGGTGGCTGCGCACACCGCCGCCTCGTGCTCGGGGTTGGCCATGGGCCGCACGGTCAACGGGATGAGCATGGCGATGTCGACGCCAGCGTCGCCGAAGACCTGCTTTTCCGTGAAGTCGGGATCGGCGCAGGGGGGCGCTCCGTCGGGGCTCCAGGAATCGAGCCGCTGGGCCTTGTTCGGCGCTTCGTAGAGGGGCGAGCCGATGGCATCGAACACCTGATCCGACCAGCGCCGGCTGCGCCAGGGCTCCGGCACGTAGGCGCGCAGCTCGTCGGGATGGCGAGGAACCGGATGGACATCGGTGTCCACGATCCTGACCTCGACCTCGGCCTGCGCATCGCCGCGCTCGACAAGCAGCGTATCGGCCATTGTGGGCGCCTCCTTCACTTCAGGCAATCCGGGCAGTCTGCGAGTACAATGCAGACCAGCGTGACGCATCGTCGGCGTATGGCGTCTGGAGCAGCTTACTCAAACCTTCGCTCGAGACAATCAGGCTCGATAGGAGCCGGAATAAAGTCTTCTCGCGAGCGCTTACGCGCTGCGCAGGACGTCAGCGTTGCAAGGCCATCGCAATGTTCGATAGGCCGTGCGGAAACGATTATCTCGCGGGCCACGCAGCGGCGGCCGATACCGGAGCCGTCATGGATCGCACAACGGTTCGACACGGCCGCTTACTTGCTTTAGGTTTCCAACAAAGTCGATGCACCGGGCATCAAGGCGCGCCCCGACGACTATGGCGAGCCGCGGATATCCGGCCCAAGGGAGGGATGGGTTTCGATGACGTTCGAGAGAGCGGCTCGCGGGCTGTTGCTTTTGTGCGGCTTGGCCATGGTGACCTATCACATGGTCGGCTCGCAGGTGGTTCTGGTGGGCTACACCGAGAACCAGGCGATCCATCTGGGATTCATCTTCGCGCTGCTGTTCCTCGACAGCGCCGCCCGCTCCGGCTCGGCGGCGGGCCGACTTTTCAACCTGCTGCTCATGGTCCTCGGCGTCTCGGCGGCCGCCTATGTCTATTTCAACGTGCAGCACCTCGAGGAGGTCGTCGGGTTCCCGACGAAGCTCGATGTGGTCGTGGGCGTGGCCATCGTCGTGCTGGTGGTCGAAGCGACGCGGCGCGGCTGGGGCATCGTGTTGCCGATCGTGGCTGCGATCTTCGTCGCCTACTTCCTGTTCGGCCACATGATCCCTGGCCCCCTCAATCACCGGCATTTCAACTTTGACTTTGTCGTCTCCTATCTGAGCATCGGGCTGAGCGGCATCTTCGGCCAGTTCCTGGCGATCTCCGCCGACCAGGTGTTCCTGTTCGTGGTGTTCGGCTCGCTGCTCTCCGTCATCAAGGTCAATGACCTGTTCTTCGAGATCGGCAAGGCCGCAGGACGCATCTTCAGCGGCGGGCCGGGCCAGACGGCGGTGATCTCGAGCTCGCTGGTCGGCACCGTCACCGGCGCGGCGGTCGCCAACGTCGCCATCACCGGCGCCTTCACGATCCCCTTCATGAAGAAGGTCGGCTACAAGCCCGAGGACGCCGGCGCCATCGAGGCGACGGCCTCGACGGGCGGTCAGATCATGCCGCCGGTGATGGGGGCCTCGGCCTTCCTCATGGCTTCCTTCCTCGGCGTACCCTACGCCACCATCATGGCCGCGGCGCTGATCCCGGCCATCCTCTACTACTGGTCGGTTGTGCTCGGCGTGCAGTTCCTGTCGGTCAAGGCCGGCATCGAGGCGCCGATCGAACGCGTCGATCGCGCCCTGGTGATGCGGCGCATGCCGCTGTTCCTCATCCCGCTGGCCGTGATGATCACGCTGCTCGCCATGCACTTCAGCCCGTCGGTCGCCGCCTTCTGGTCGATCCTTCTGGCCATCGCGCTGAGCATGCTGCAGAAGGACACTCGGCCGACGCTCTCGGGCCTTGCGGCATGCCTCGCCGAGGGTGCCGTGATCGGCGCGCAGATCGGCGTCTCGCTGGCCATCGTCGGGCTGATGGCGCAGACGCTCATCACCACCGGTCTCGGCAGCAAGATCGCCGGCCTGGTCGAGCTGCTGAGCGCCGGCAACCTGATCCTGGCGCTGATCCTGACGATGGTGGTCTCGCTCATCCTCGGCTGCGGCGTGCCGACCAGCGCCGCCTACGGCCTCGTCGCCATCGTCGTCGTGCCGGCTCTGGTCAAGCTCGGCGTGGCGCCGCTCGCCGCCCACTTCTTCGCCTTCTACTTCGCCGTCATCTCGGCCGTGACTCCACCGGTGGCGCTGGCCTCACTGGCCGGAGCCGGCATCGCCGGGGCGAGCTACATGCGCACCTCGATCTCCGCCTTCAAGCTGGCCATCGCCGGCTTCATCATCCCCTTCCTGGTGGTGTTCAACCCCGCCGTGATCCTCGAGCCGGAGAACTGGGTGTGGGCTGTCGGCTCGGCAGTGGCCATACCAGTGGGCCTCACCGCGCTGACGGCAGCCATCTACAATTGCGGCCTGACGCCGTTCACGCGGACCGAGCGGCTGATGGCGGCACTGACCGCGGTGATGATGAGCGGCTATGCCGTGTTCCGTCACATCGACGAACTGCCGCTCGAGTATCCGATGCTCGCGCTCGGCACCGTGCTGGCGCTCGTGCTGCTGCGCTCGCAACTCGCCAGCAGGAGACGGCGGACGACGCCCGCCGGCCAGCCTGCGTCCGCCGCCGCCCGCTGAGGACGGCGCCAAGAGGGGCCGCGCGCCCCGACAACAGGGAGAACGAAACGAATGAAGCTGATCAAGACTACCTCATGCATGGCACTTGCAGGCGCCGTGGCGCTCGCCGCGACGGCCTGGACCGCGAGCACCGCGGCCGCACAGGCCAAGAAGAAAGAGGTCACCATCAGCGTGATCAGCGGCCCCTTCGGCACCGCCACGTTCGTGCTCTCCAACACGCTCGAGCAGATCTCGAAGAAGACCCATCCCTGGCTGAGGATCGTCGCCTCGGAAACCCCGGGCTATCTCTTCAACATCAAGAAGCTCGACGCCGAGCCGGCGCTGCGTAAGACCATGGTGATCGGCACCGGCCCGGCGCTGCTCGGCCTCGCCACGACCGGCTCCAAGCCGTTCGACAAGAAGTACCGCGGCGTCAAGCTGCTCGCCAACATGTCCGTGGTCGCCGTCTGGCTCGCCACGCTCGACGACAAGATCAAGAGCGCGAAGGACGTTGCCGGCAAGCGCGTGGCGCTCGGCAAGGCCGCACAGATCAACTGGGGCGTGCTGCCGCGGGCCGTGATGGAGCAGGGCTGGGGCATCAAGGCGAGCGTGCAGTACCTGGGGCCGAAGCCGGCCGTTTCGGCGCTGCTCGACCGCAAGGCGGATGTCGCCATCATCGGCGGCTACATCGACCTTTCGAAGTCCAAGCTCGCGCTCGCGCCGCCGACACTGGAGCTGGTCTCCACCGGCCGCAAGCTGCACCACCTTGCTTTCGAGAAGGCCGCGGTCGAGAAGACCATTGCCAAGGGCTACAAGATCGCGCCCTTCGTCGTGCCTAAGGGCGCCTTCAAGGAGCTCGACGTCGCCGTGCCGACGTTCATCGACACCTCCTCGTGGGCAGCCGACGAGTCCTTCCCCGAGGAGCTCGCCTACGAGATCACCAAGATGATCATCACGCACGTCGGCAAGTTCGGCGAGGCGCACGCTATCGGCAAGCTGATGTCGCCGCAGAGCCTCGTGTTCGGCTGGAAGCCCGAGGACATCCATCCCGGCGCACTGCGCGCCTACAAGGAAGCCGGCATCATCAAGTAGCGCCATTCAAGGGGTCCGGACGCGTCTGTCCGGGCCCCTTGTCCGTTTTCTCTGCCGCACCCCATCTCCAGGCGTGAGAGCGGGCGTTGCGGCGTGAATGCGCCACGGCTGCGAGCGCGGCGAGGCCGATCGCACGCGGCAACCATCGTCGCAGACAAGGATGCCGAAACATGCCTGACAAACTGCTTGGCAGCGCCCAACCAGCCTGCGAGGGCGACCGGCTTTTCACTTTTGCGATCATCTCCGACACGCACGTGCGTCCGCCCGGCGGCGACGAATCCTCGCCCTTCCCGGTCAATCTCCTGGCCAACGGCCGGGCGCGCCAGGCCGTGGCGCTGATCGTCGCGGAAAAGCCCGAGCTCACCTTCCACCTCGGCGACATGGTTCACCCGATGCCGAGCCTGCCGACATTCGGGCCGGCCGCTGCCGAGGCCAAACGCATCCTGGCCCCGCTCGGCAAAGACCTGCACTACGTGCCGGGCAATCACGACGTCGGCGACAAGCCGCTCAAGGGGCTGCCGGCGGAGTTCGCCAGCGAGGAGAGCCTGGCGCTCTACGAGCAGGCCTTCGGAGCACCCTGGTACGCCGTCGCCCATGGCGGCTGCCGCTTCATCATTCTCAACTCGTCGATCATGAACAGCGGCCTCGAGGCCGAGCGCCTGCAACGCCAGTGGCTCGAGCGCGAGCTCGCCGCACCCGACCCATCGCGCACCTTCGTCCTCATCCACTATCCGCCCTACATCACCCAGGCCGACGAGCCGTCCCACTACGACAATATCGACGAGCCCGCCCGCTCATGGCTGCTGGAGCAGATCGCCAAGGCCCGTGTCGAGGCGGTGTTCTCCGGTCACGTGCATCACTTCTTCTTCAATCGCCTCGCGGGCTGCCATCTCTACGTGCTGCCGCCTACGAGCTTCATCCGCCAGGACTATGCCGAGCTGTTTCCCATCGAGCCGGCGCTCGAATACGGACGCAACGACACCGGCAAGTTCGGCGTGACCCTCGTCGACGTCCACGAGCGCGGCCATCGCGTCAGGATCCTGCCGACCGATGGACGGGAGCGCGACGAAGCCGCGGCGGCCACCGCAGCCGCCACAGCGCCCGCTGGTGCTGCGCGTGGCGCTCCCCTCGTCGCCCACATGCGCCACGCCTGGGCCCGCGCCATCGACCTGCCCTACAACGGCCCCATGGAGGAATTCTCGCGCAAGAGCGCGCGCAACGACGCCCTGCTGAAGCGCTTGTGGCAAATGGGCATCCGGCGCGTGCGCACCCCTCTCGCCGATCTTCTCGACCCCGTGATCCGCCAGCGCATCGCCGACTTCCATGCGGCGGGCATCACGTTCACATTCTTCACGCTGCAGGTTCCGGGCGACCCGGTCGTGCGGCTGCTCGAGACCGCCCGTCACCTCACGGACGCACTCCAGATCGTCGCCTCGCGCACCGACCTGTCCGACATCGCGGACGGCCTCGAAGGCCTGCTGCCCGCCGATGGTGTGCCCATCATCGTGGGCAAGCTGCATTCCTCCGCCGACGAGCCCAAGCACGGCTCGCACTTCGCGCACGCCGTCAGCTTCGGCTTCAAATGGCACGAGCGCGATGCGGCGCTGGACGCGCTCAAGGCCGCGGACAAGCGACGGCTCGTTTCGGGCCTCGCTTTCCAGATCAATCTCGGTGACGACGCCGCCGCCCGGCTCGGCGAGATCGAGGCCTTCGCCGCCCGCCATGACATCACCGCGTCCGCCAACGTGCGTCTCGCCGACGAGAACCCGGCCACGGCCAATTTCGACGATGCCCTGGTGCTCCGCCGCGTCCGCGCCGTCGTGAAGACGGCGGCTCAGCTCACGCGCACCTGCGTCGAGGTGGATACCCTGATCGATGTCGACCGCGGCTATCACCCGCGACACGGGCTGCTCGACCGGCGCTGCAACTTCCGCCCGGCGGGGCGCTGGCTCGCCGGCCTCGACGAGACGAACTGAGCGGGGATATCGACGACCGCTCACCGCCACTCGGAGGCCTGCTCGCTCAGAGCCGCGAAGGCTGCCCGGCGAGATCCCGCTCGCCGGCTGCCGTGCGCTCGCGGGCATCATGGCCGACCCCCTGGCTCAACACGAAGGAATCGAGCGCCAGCATCGCACCGGCGCGATCGCTCGACAGGCCGCTCAACAGCAGCTCCACCTCGAGCCCGCCGGAAAAGCATGCGGCGAGGCTCTTGCGGACCGCGTCCACATAGGCCGGCACGTGACTGAGCGGACCGGCGAGCACGATCGCATCGGGATCGACCATGGCCACGACGGCCGCGATCGCCTCGCCAAGCCGCGTCCCGGCGGCGCGAAACGCGGCGATGGGCTTGCGTTGTCCGGCGTTGGCCTGCGCCATCGCCTGCTCGAGCAGGCGCGCATTCTCGACGCCGTGCTCGACGGGGCTGACGCGACGCCCGACGAGCCCGAGCTCGGTCAGGACCGCATGTCCCGACGCCACCGTGTCGAGACAGCCGACGCGCCCGCAGGTGCACACCTCGCTGGAACCGGCCACAGCCATGTGCCCGAGCTGGCCCGCGGCAGCCGTGCGCCCCTTGATCAGACGCCCACCGGACAGGATGCTGGCGCCGATACCGAGCACCGCGTTGATCAGCAGCACGTCGCGGTGGCCGCGCGTCTGGCCGATCTCGGCTTCCGCCAGATTGAGCGCGTGATGCAGGCTCTCGACGCGGACCGGCAGACGGAGTGCTGCTGCGAGCCTCGCACCGAGCGGCACATCCTTCCAGCCGATATTCGGTGAGCGCACGATGGTGCCGCTGGCGGTATCGGTGACGCCGGCCACCGCCGCACCGAACCCGGCCACGCGCTGCGGATCGACGCCGGTGCGGGAGATGAGACGCCTGGCCTCGCGAATGGCGAGGTCCACGGCCCGCTCCGCCTTCCCGACTCCCATGATGTCCAGCTTGAGACGTTCGATGGGATGACCGTCGAGACCGCACAGCATCAGCCACTGCTCGTAGGCCCCGATGCCCAGGCCGAGCACATAAGCTCCGTCGCGCGCAAGCTCCAGGTCGATGAAGCGCCGACCCGGACGCCCTTCCTGCACTAGGGGCGCGCCTTCGCTGAGCAGCCCTTCATCGATCAGCTCGCGGGTGATGCGGGAGATGGCCGCCGCGGTCAGACCGGTCGCGGCAGCGAGCCGCGTGCGCGACATGGGCCCCGTGCGAAACACGTGTCGCAATATGAGCCCGCGGTTGTGTCGCCGCATGCTGTCCGGCGACGCCCCTTCGCTCGATGGCGTGACCACGCAAACTCCCGGTTGCTCAGTTGCACATCTCCGACTAGCAACAGGGAGTTGGACCGTCAACGCGACTTAGGGCGGTGTCGGCCCGCAGACCTGGAGCAGATCTCATGCGAATTCTCGTCCTCGGAGGCTCCGGCCTGATCGGGCGCGGGCTCGTCGCCGCCCTCGCGCGGGCAGGCGATACCGTCGCCGTTCTCTCGCGCTCGGCGCTGGCCGCACCCGCGGGACCTGCCGTGCATGCACGCATCCAGGCCGATATCGCCGACGCCGACGCCTTCAACGCCGCCGTCGCGGATTTCCGACCGCAGGTGATCGTACATCTGGCCGCAATGCTGCAGCACGATTGCGAGCGCGATCCCGCGGGCGCGGTCGCGAGCAACGTCGTCGGCACCGTGAACGTGTTCGAGGCAGCGCGCGCGCACGGCGTGCAGCGCGTCGTGATCGCGAGCTCGATCGCGGCCTACGGCGAGCGCCACGACCTCATGCGCGAAGACGATCCGGCGCCGGCCAGCCTCTCCCTCTATGGCGAAACGAAGCGGCTCGGCGAACTGCTGGGGCAGCGCTACCAGCAGCTCCATGGCGTGGAGATGGTGGCGCTGCGCTACTCCGGCGTGATCGGCCCCGGCGGCGTCGCAGGGCGTGGCATGGCGCTGGCCCGCCATCTCCTGATCGGCACGGCGAACGGCGGCGACGTGCACCTGGATTTCGTCAGCGGCGAGGAAACCTGTCACCTGACCCACGTCGACGACGCGGTGGCGGTGACGGTGGCAGCCATCAGGCATCCCGCACCGCGCCATGCGGTCTACAACGTCGCCGGGCCGGATGCGAATTTCGTCAGCCTGCGCGACCTGCACGCGGCCGTACGCCGGCAACGCCCCGCTGCGGGCCGCGCCAGCTTCTCCGGACGCGCCCGCAGCGCCGGCCCGGTCGACACGACGCGGTTGCGTGAAGATCTCGGCGTCACGCCCGCGGTAGGCCTGGCCGACGGCCTCGCCGCCATCCTCGCGTCGGGCGCGTGACGCGCGCTACTCCCGCCACTTGCTGAAGAACGGCCGGATGATGTCCGAGTAGTCGTCCGTCCATGGCCGTTGACGCCCCGGATTGAGCTCGCCAGCCCCAGGCATGCGCCGGAACGGCACGAGCGACCCCGCCTCGCGCCCGAGCACGGCGACGGTCGAGCCCATGGCGTCGTAGTTGTCCGATCCCGTCTGGTCGGCGACCAGCACGCCCTTGAGCACGCCGACGCGCTTGACGGTACTCGCCACGACAGCGTCGAGATCGAGATAGCGGTTGGAGATGTGCAGCACGATGAGCCCGTCGGGCCTGATCTTGCGACCGTAGAGCTCGAGCGCCTCGGTGGTGAGCAGATGGATGGGCACCGCGTCCGACGAGAAGGCGTCGAGGATCAGCAGATCGAAGCTCGCGTCAGGCTCGCGCGCCAGCGTCAGCCGTGCGTCGCCGACGATGATCTCCGCCTCGGGGCGGCAGCGCGTCACATAGGAGAACTTGGCGGGGTTGCGCGCGATGTCGACGACAAGCGGGTCGATCTCGTAGAACTTCCAGGTCTCGTCCGGCCGGGAGTGACAGGCCAGCGAGCCCGTGCCGAGCCCGACCACGCCGAACTTGAGCTTGCGCCCTACGGCCGACGGCACAGCGCGGGCGATGCGTACCGCCGACGCCATCGGGCTCAATGGATGGTAGTAGGTGCCGGGCGACGCCGCCAGCACGGGCAAGCCGAAGCGATCGGTGATGCGCTCCGCGCCATGCAGAGTCGTGCCGTGCGTGAACAAGCGGTGCTGGCCGTCCGGCGTCTCGTAGACGCGGTGCACGCCGAAGAAGCTGCGCGCGGCATTGCCACGATGCACGCCCGACGGCAACGCACTCACGACCACGAGCGTGAGCAGCACGAGCAGCGTCTGGCGGAACGGAAAGCGCCACGCCATCGCAGCGACCAGACCGAGGATGACGATGGCCATGAAGGCGACCTCACCGTCGAGGTCGAGCTTCTTGAGCAGCGCGCCATCGATGACCGGAGCAGCCAGCGCGTAGAGCGCCCGCCCGCCGATCGCAAGCCCGGCGACGAGACCGGCGATGGCGATGACCACCGGCAGGATCGGACGCGCCTCGCCGTCGCTGCCCTCGCGGGAAAGCGCGCGCGGCCGGCAGGTCACGGAGAGCGCGAGCAGCAGCGGATACTCCACGACCTCGGAGAAGATCTGGGGAGCGATCAGGGCGGAGAACAATCCGCCGAGCACGCCGCCGAGCGACATCAACAGATAGAACTCGGTCAGCCGCTCGACCGACGGGCGGCGCTCATAGAGCGTGCGGTGGGCCACCATGGTCGTCGACAGGAAGGCGAGCACGCCGACGGTCGCCATGATCGGCCAGCTCATGTGCGAGAGCTTGGCGAGGAACGCCAGCGCGGCGATGACGGAGACGAGGTGGATCGCCAGCATCACGCTCTGCGGAATCAGCGGGCGGTCGCGAAACACGAGCACGAACGTCAGCAGATAGAGCGCGAGCGGTATGACCCAGAGCAGAGGGGCGCTGGCGACGTCGGTCGTGACGTGCGTGGTGAAGGCGACGAGCAGCGCCGAAGGCACCAGCGCCAGCCAGACCCAGGCGAGGCGCTCCTTCCAGCGCGGCCCGCTCGAGACGCTGATGGACGCATCCGGTGCCACCGCGCCCCGTCTGGCGCCGATCCTCGAGTGCATGTAGGCGAGCGCCGCCGCAAACATGAGCACGAGCACGAGGAAGCCGAGCTGCCAGGCGCGGCTCTGCGCCAGCAGGCCGAGGCGCGGCTCGATGAGAAAGGGATAGCCGAGCAGCGCCAGCAGGCTACCCAGATTGCTCGCGGCGTAGAGGAAATAGGGGTCCTTCGCATGACGATGCTCGGTGGCACCGAACCAGGCCTGGATCAACGGCGCATTGGCGGCCACGGCAAAGAACGGCAGGCCGACGGCAATGGTGAAAAGCTGAAGCTGCCAGACGTAGGCGCTGCCCGAAGGCGGCTCCGTCCACCCGGCCGGAATGGCGAAGGGCAGGACCAGGAAGGCCGACAGGCAGACCAGAATATGCACCACCAGAGCATTGCGCGGCGCCAGCCAGCGATTGAGCAGGTGGGCATAGCAATAGCCGGCGAGCAGGGCGGCCTGGAAGAAGCACATCGCCACCGCCCACACGGACGGCGCGCCACCGAGACGGGGCAGCACCATCTTGGTGAACATCGGCTGGACGGCAAACAAAAGGAAAGCGCTCACGAAAGTCATGGCCGTGAAACCGACCAGGACCAGCGTGTGCTCACGACCGGGAGCGAAGCTCCCCGGCGAGCGGACAGCTTCCATCATGCATCTCCTGACGCTCGAGGGCGCCGGAAGATACTCTGGTCCCAAAGCGGCGAAGCTGCGGCATAGCGCCGGGGGAAGCGAGCCTCCCTCCGGCGTTGACAGCGAGCCCCGCCTCGTGAGCCGGCGTCAGACCGTGACGGTCTCGCCTGCCTTGGGCACGACGACGTTCTGGCCCTTCATCTCCGCCACGAACGCCTCGGCCGTCTGGTCGAGCACGGGGAAGGTGCCGTAGTGGCAGGGAAAAATCGTCTTGAACGCGAAGAACTTCTTGCACGTGAAGGCCGCCGAGCGCGCACCCATCGTGAAGCGATCGCCGACCGGCACGATGCCGATATCGGGCTTGTGGAACTCGTTGATCAGCGCCATGCCGCCGAACATGTCGGTATCGCCCATGTGATAGACGGTGCGCCCTTCCCGGCTCTTGATCACGATTCCGTTGGGATTGCCGAGGTAGCGCGCGGCACCGTCGACGGTGGTCGAGGAGGAGTGCAGCGCGTTGACCAGGGAGAGATCGAAGTCACCGTCCGAGACCGTGCCCCCCGTGTTCATCGGCTGAAGCTTCTCGGCGCCCTTGCCGGCCACGTGCAAGGCGAGCTCGTAGGTCGCGAACAACTGGGCGCCGCGGAGCTTGCAGATCTCGCCGGCATCCCCGACATGGTCGTCGTGCCCGTGCGTCAGCGCCACGTGCGTCACGCCGCGGGTCGCCTCGTCCCAGGCCACGCCCGACTTCTCGAACGTCGGGTTGCCCTTCAGAAAGGGATCGATGAGGACGACGCTGCCGCCGGTCTCGATGCGGAAGCAGGAATGGCCATACCACGTGATCTTCATTGACGGGCTCTCTCGCTTGAGTTGGTGTCAGATGGCTCTTGGCCAAGTATAAGCGGTCAATACGATGCAACAATGGTCTCGTGAGCCTGTGACGCAGCCCAGCCAAGACGCCCCCGCCGAGCCGCCCGTCACGACCGATGCCGCGCTCTTCGCCAGCGCGCTCGCGCCGTCGCGGCGCCTGATCGGTCTCGACGTCGGCACGAAGACGATCGGCCTCGCCCTCTCCGACGTCACGCGCACGATCGCCACGGGCTTCGAGACGATGAAGCGCAGCAAGTTCCGCCAGGAAGCCGCCTATCTGGTGGCGCTGGCCGAGCAACACGCGCTGACCGGCGTCGTCGTCGGCCTGCCGATCAACCTCGACGGCAGCGAAGGGCCACGCGCCCAGTCGTCCCGCGCCTTCGCCCGCAATCTCGTGCGCATCCTGCCGTTGCCGATCCTGCTCTGGGACGAGCGGCTGACCACGGCCGCCGCCGAGCGCCTGCTCATCGAGGCCGACCAGAGCCGTAAGCGCCGCGCCGAAGTGGTGGATCGTGTCGCCGCCACGTTGATCCTCCAGGGCGCGCTCGATCGCCTCGCGCACCTCGCGCCCCCCAGGGAGGAAACGTGAGGCCGGCGGCTCCCGGTGAGGCAGCCCAGTGGCTTCGAGCACGGCGCACAGCGGACGCTAGCGGTGGCTGGCGCGCGCCTTCTGGCGATAGCTGCGCGGCGCCTCGCCATACCAGCGACGCGCGGCCCGTGTGAAGGCGCTGAGCTCGGAAAAGCCGAGGAGGTGCGAGACCGTGCTGAGCGGCAGGTCGGTGTCGATCAGATACTGCGTGGCGAGGCGCTGGCGCGTCTGATCCAGGATCGTGCTGAAGGACGTCTCGGACGTCGCCAGGCGCGTGCGCACCGAGCGCTGCGTCAAGCCCATGGCTTTGGCGATGGACTCGAGATCGAAGGCGCCGCCGGGCAGCCGCACCTCGATCTCGCTCGAGATCCGCTGGACGATGTCGGTCGACGCCTGCTGCTCGCTCAGGAGCCGTTCGGCGAGCTCGCGCATTAGCGTGTAGAGCCGCAGATTCGAGCTGGAATTGACCTTGTTCAGCGTCGCTCCATCGATGACCATGGCGTTGCGCGCGCAGTTGAAGCGCACGCGCGGCCCGACCAGTCGCAAAAGCAGGCTCGTTTCGTCGAGGTCGCGATGCTCGAGCTCGACCCGCAACGGCACCCAGGACGGACCGGCCAGTCCACGCAGGCGCAGGGCCGCGCTGCCGACGAGGAACAGGGAAAGCTGGAGTCGCGAGCCGTAGCTCGGTGGATAGCGCCAGACCAGCAGGCCAGTGCCGCCCTCCTCGGTGAACGAAACCTCAACGCCTTCGAGAAGCAGCGTCGTGTAGCGCTCGATGCAATACAGCGCGTCACGCACGGTCGGGGCGTGCAACACGAGCTGCCCAACCACACCCGAGGCCCCCGGAGGATAGATCTCCGCCAGGCGCAGTCCGAGATCGGGCTCGCCGAGGACTATGGCGGCGCGATCGAAGAACGCCGCGACGGTGTCCATCGAGACGCGCGCGTCAGGCTGCTTGAGGACGTCCGAGGGCAAGCCCACCTCGGCGGCGATGTCGCCGAACGAGAAGCCCTTGGCGGCGACATAGCTCGCGACGCCCTCGAAGATGCTTGCCGGGACCGTGTGCGCTTCCTCGACCATGACCGTGACTCACCCCGAACATGAGTTCTGTCTGCGGTTCTGCGGTTCGACCACTCCGAATACCGCCAACCGAGAGTCCGTTCAATTCCGAACGGGCGGCTGCGAAAAGTCCCGAGAACGGTCGATCCGAGAGCACTTCATCGACCACTACGTTGGATCGGTCAATTAATTGTAACTCAATGTCAAGATCGCGAGCGTGAAAACGCACTAGGACTAATTTTGACAGAGGCGCACACGAGCGCGCAGACGCGAATGCGATCGCCTCACCAGCAACACCGAACATTCGGAGACTGCATAATGAAGCAGGACGCCCCGCGCGGTCGCCTGAGCGCATCACCACTGCACTTGCTGCATCGAGCCGGCCAGTGCGCCGAACTTCTGTTCGCCTCTAAAGTAGCGGAAAAGGACCTTACTCCACGTCAATTTGCCGTTCTCGCAACTTGCGCGACGGAAGACGATCTGAGCCAAACGGATATCGTGCGTATTACGGGTATCGATCGTTCGACGCTCGCCGATATTGTGCGCCGGCTCGTTCAACGCGGCTATTTGCAGCGCAAACGCACCCGGACCGACGCCAGGCGTTATGCTGTTCGGCTCACCGAGAGCGGAAAATCTGTTCTCGCTCAGTCAGAGGTAACGGCGAACAGCGTGGATGCCGAAATCGTCGAGGCTCTCTCGGCGCACGATCGCCAGGCGTTCCTGACCATGCTCCAGCGCGTGATCACGGACATGGAGGCTCGCGTCGCCCGCCCCGACGACGATCTCGAGCCGGGCCTGGAAGACTAGCTCGACGCCGTCGCACGACGCCCGCTCGCCTGTCGGGCGGGCGTCGGCATCACGGCAGGACGCGCGCGAGCACGGCCTCGGGATCGCCACGGTCGAGCCCCTGGCCATAGGTCTGGCGGAATGCGCCCGACAAGCGCGTCGCAAGAAAGGCGTCGGCGACGGCCGCAGGAGCATGCGCACGCAGCAGCGCGCCCGCCGCCGCCAGCGCCAGGCCCTCGACGAGCGCCCGCGCACGGATGTCGATGAGGCGCGGCTCGTGCAGTATGGCGAGCACTCGCTCGAGATGGGCCTCGAGGATCGGCTCGCCCTCGCTCGTCGTCTGCAATTCGTTGACGATCAGCTCGGCGACCTCTGGCTCCCGCTGCAGGACACGCAGCACATCCAGGCACATGACGTTGCCCGAGCCCTCCCAGATGGCATTGACCGGCGCCTCACGGTAGAGACGCGGCAAGATGCTCTCCTCGACGTAGCCGTTGCCGCCCAGGCACTCCATCGCCTCGTAGATGAGCGCCGGAGCGATCTTGCACACCCAGTATTTCGTGATCGGCGTCATCAGCCGGCGCCAGGCCTGCTGCGTGGGATCGCCGCCGCCGTCGAAGGCGCGCGCCAGCCGGAACGCCAGCGCGGTCGCGGCCTCGACGTCCAGCGCCAGATCGGCCAGGACCTGGAGCATCAGCGGCTGGTCGACCAGCCGCTTCTGGAAAACGGTGCGGTGGCGGGCGTGATGCACCGCCTCCGCCAGCGCCAGCCGCATCAGGCCGGCAGACGATATGGCGCAGTCGAGGCGTGTCGCCGTCACCATCTCGATGATGGCATTGACGCCGCGGCCTTCCTCGCCGACCAGCCAGCCGTGCGCGTCGGCAAGCTCGACCTCGGATGAGGCGTTGGAGCGATTGCCGAGCTTGTCCTTCAGGCGCTGGAAGCGCAGGCCGTTGGCGCCGCCACCGGGCAGGAAGCGCGGCACGAGGAAGCACGAGAGCCCGCCGGGCGCCTGCGCCAGCATCAGGAAGGCGTCCGACATGGGTGCGGACATGAACCATTTGTGGCCGACGAGCAGATGCTCGCCGGAGGCCTTGCCGCCATCGACGGGTCGCGCCGTCGTGGCGTTGGCCCGGACGTCGGTGCCGCCCTGCTTCTCCGTCATGCCCATGCCGATGGTGAGGGAGCGCTTGAGCTCGGGCGGACGGAAGCTCGGATCGTAGTCGCGAGAGAGGATCAGCGGCAGCCAGCGCTCCGCAAGCTCGGGCGCGAGCATGAGCGTCGGCACGGCGGCATTGGTCATGGTGAGCGGACAGCAGTGGCCCGGCTCCATCTGCGCAGCGAGATAGAGCCGCGCCGCGCGCACCACATTCGCCCCCGCGATCGCCGTTCCCGACGGCTTGCGCAGGTGATCCCAGGCGCTGCAATGCACGCCAGCCGCCACGCTCATGGCCATGCACTCGTGATAGGCCGGGTGATACTCGACGACGTCCAGGCGGTGTCCTTTGCGATCGAAGGTCGCAAGGCGCGGCGGGTAGGCATTCGCCAGCCGGCCGCGCGCGAACGCCTCGGCGCTGCCACAGGCGGCCCCGAAAGCGACCAGGGGATCGGCGGACTGGCTCGGCGCCTCGCGCTTCACTGCCTCCTGCAGGGGGCGATCGAGCACAAACAGGTTGACGTCCTCGAAGGCTGGGCTCTGATTGAGCACCTCGTGGGTCTCGAAGCGGTTGGCGACCATGCTCGGGTCCTCCTGCTCGATCTTTGCCGTCATGCTATCAATGGTGCACCTGCGACGCACCCTGTCCGCGACGCCCGCACCGCTCACGCCTTGAGGAGGCCCCATGAAGTTGACACTGCTCGGCACCGGCACGCCTGCCCCGTCTTTGAAGCGGATGAGCTCGGGCTATCTCGTGGAGATCGGCGACGACGTCATCGTCATCGATCACGGACCGGGCGCCCACCACCGCCTGCTCGAGACGGGTCGCAAGGCCGTCGATGTCACGCATTGCTTCCTGACACACCTGCATTATGACCATTGCATGGACTATGGCCGCCTCGTGCTGACGCGGTGGGACCAGGGCGCCGGCAAGATTGCCGACCTGCCGGTCTACGGGCCACCGCCACTTGCGCGCATGACCTCCCTGCTGTTCGCACCCGACGGCGTCTACGGCCCTGATATCGCGGCGCGCACCAAGCACCAGTGCAGCCTGGACATCTACCAGGCCCGCGGCGGCATCGGCGAGCGCGCACCGCCGCGGCCGCGCGTCAAGGAGGTCGAGCCCGGCGACGTCATAGAGGGCAAGGGCTGGAAAGTGACCGTCGGCGAAGGCTGGCACTTCGAGCCCTATCTGAAATGCCTCGCCTACCGCATCGATACGCCCGACGCCTCGCTCTGCTACACCGGCGACAGCGGCGGCGTCTGCCCGGGTATCGTCTCGCTGGCCGCGGGCGTCGACGTACTTATCCACATGAACCATTTCTATACGGGCACCGAGCCGACCGCCGCCTACCGCAAGGCCTGCGGCAACCATCTCGATACCGCCAAGGTTGCAGCCGAAGCCGGGGTCGGCGCCGTGGTCCTGACGCACATCACGCATCAGATCGACCATCCGGGCCTGCGCGAGCGTATTATCAAGGAGATGGCAGCCATCTTCTCCGGCGACATCATCTGGGGCGAGGATCTCATGGAGATCCCCGTCCGCAGGGAAAACATGGGCCGCATCGACTGACGGCAGGGGCGCGCAAGGCGATGATGGTGCCACTTCGCCACAGCATCGGACGCTGAGCACGCTTGCCGACCCCCCGGACTCGCAATATAGAAGCGGCTTTAATGAGCACGCGCGCCCTCCCCCTCGGTCAGAACTTCCCGCGCCACCTGTTGACCTGTGAAGGTCTGACGGCGGCACAGATCAATGATCTGCTCGATCTCGCCGACAAGGCTGCGGACGCCAACCGCCAGATCATCAAGAAGCGCGACGTGTTGCGCGGGCGAACCCTCATCAATCTGTTCTTCGAGGCCTCGACCCGCACGCAAAGCTCCTTCGAGCTGGCGGGCAAGCGGCTCGGCGCCGACGTCATGAACATGTCGGTGTCCTCGTCCTCGGTGCAGAAGGGCGAGACACTGATCGATACGGCCATGACCCTCAATGCCATGCGCCCCGACATCCTCGTCGTCCGTCATCATGCAGCGGGCGCCGTGGAATTGCTGGCGCAGAAGGTCGACTGCTCCGTGATCAACGCCGGCGACGGCTCGCACCAGCATCCGACACAGGCGCTGCTGGACGCGCTCACGATCCGGCGCGCGAAGGGCCGCGTCGCTGGCCTCGTCATCGCCATCTGCGGCGACATCCTGCACTCGCGCGTGGCGCGCTCGAATATCAACGTACTGAACACGCTCGGCGCCCGCGTGCGCATCGTGGCGCCGTCGACGCTGCTGCCGCCGTGCCCCGAGCGATTGGGGGTCGAGGTCTTCACGAACATGCGCGAAGGCCTCAAGGACTGCGACATCGTCATGATGCTGCGCCTGCAGCGCGAGCGTATGCAGGGCTCCTACCTGCCCTCGAGCCGCGAGTTCTTCCACTTCTTCGGCCTCGACTACGAGAAGCTGAGCCACGCCAAGCCGGACGCCCTGATCATGCATCCCGGCCCCATGAACCGTGGCGTCGAGATCGACAGCTCCGTTGCAGATCATCCCCGCAGCGTCATTCGTGATCAGGTGGAGATGGGTGTCGCAGTCCGCATGGCCATGCTCGAGGCGCTGGCCAAGCATCTGCCAAACCACTGAGGGCCGCCATCATGACCGCGAGCCGCAAGGGGGAGAAGGAGAAGGCCCGGGCGACGGCCTTCATCAACGCCCGTCTGGTCGATCCGGCCTCCGGCCGCGACGAACCGGGTGGCCTTCTCGTCGAAGGCGACCGCATCGCCGATCTCGGAGCGCACCTGCGCCGCAATGCCCCTGACGGCGCGGAGGTCGTCGACTGCAACAATCACATGCTCTGCCCCGGCCTGATCGACATGCAGGTCTTCACCGGCGAGCCCGGCCAGGAGCACCGGGAGACGCTGGCGTCGGCGAGCCGGGCCGCAGCCGCCGGCGGCGTCACCACGATCATCTGCATGCCCGAGACGGATCCGGTCATCGACGAGGTGGCGCTCGTCGATTTCATCCAGCGCCGGGCCCGCGTGACGGCGGTCGTCAACGTCCACACGATGGCGGCGATGACCAAGGGCCTCGAAGGCACGGAGATGACGGAGATCGGCCTCCTGCGCGAGGCCGGCGCGATCGCTTTCTCGAACGGCAAGTCGAGCGTCGTCAACACGCGCATCATGCGCAACGCCCTGCTCTACGCCAAGGACTTCGGCGCGCTCATCGTGCACCACACCGAGGACCCGTTCCTGGTCGAGGGCACGGTCATGACATCAGGCGAGATGGCGACCCGCCTCGGCCTGCCGGCGGCGACGAAGGCGGCGGAGACGATCGTGCTCGAGCGCGACGTGCGACTGGTCGAGACCACCGGCGGCCGCTACCACGCCGCGACGATCTCGTGTGCGGAGTCCCTGGCCGTGGTGCGGCAGGCCAAGGCGCGCAAGATCGGCGTCACCTGCGGCGTCTCCATCAATCACCTGACGCTCAACGAGCTCGATATCGGCTCCTACCGCACCTACTTCAACATCCGGCCGCCGCTGCGCTCGGAGGAGGACCGGGCCGCCATGGTGCGCGGCATCGTCTCCGGCGACATCGACGTCATCGTCTCGAGCCATGATCCCCAGGACGCCGACGTGAAGCGCCGCCCGTTCGCGGAGTCGGCAGACGGCGCGGTCGGGCTGGAAACGCTGCTGGCGGCCGCCTTGCGGCTCTATCACTCGGGCGAAGCCAACCTCTCGACGCTGCTCAAGGCGCTCACCTGCAATCCCGCAGCGCTGCTCGGGCTCGAGGCGGGCCGGCTGTCCAAGGGCGCCCCCGCCGACATCATTCTCGTGGACCTCGAGCATCCCTGGGTCGTCAACGACGAGCGGCTCATCTCCAGGTCCAAGAATTCGCCCTTCGACGGCGCACGCCTGCAAGGCCGCGTGCTGCGGACGCTGGTTGCGGGCCACACGGTCTACAACTACGCTGACCAGCGCTAGGGTGTCGGTCACGCACGCGACGGACGCACACGGCGCCGCCGACGCGGCCGACCGCACCTTCGCCGCTTCGCATTGACGCTCCCTCAAGCGCACGGATCGCCTGCATGGCCAGTTTCCCGATCTCCGTCCCTCTGCTGGCCGCCTTCGCACTCGGCTATCTGCTGGGATCGATCCCGTTCGGGCTGCTGCTGACCAGGGCAGCCGGCCTCGGCGACGTGCGCAAGATCGGCTCGGGCAACATCGGCGCCACGAACGTGCTGCGCACCGGCAACAAGGGGCTCGCCGCGATCACGCTCCTGCTCGATGCCTTGAAGGGCACGGCGGCGGTGCTGCTCGCCGGTGTCTTGGGCGGTGTCGAGGTGCAGCTTGCCGCCGGGCTCGGCGCCTTCATCGGCCACATCGCCCCGGTCTGGCTCGGGTTCAGTGGCGGCAAGGGTGTGGCCACCTACATCGG
Organism: Hyphomicrobiaceae bacterium; assembly: GCA_041397725.1. Taxonomy (GTDB): domain Bacteria; phylum Pseudomonadota; class Alphaproteobacteria; order Rhizobiales; family Hyphomicrobiaceae; genus JAGRKR01. Next base: position 1,049,590 of record JAWKVZ010000001.1, read on the forward strand.
CGTCCTGCTCGGTCTCCACTGGCCGGCGGCGCTCCTGTTCTGCGGGCTGTGGATCGCGGCCGCCGTGCTGTTCCGCTATTCCTCGCTCTCCGCGCTGCTCGCGAGCCTCGCCGTTCCCGTTTATTACCTAGTGGGCAAGCTCCCCGGCATCGGCATCATTGTCGGCATAACCCTGCTTCTCATCCTGAAGCATCATGCCAACATCCGCCGGTTGCTCGCCGGAGAGGAGCCCAGGATCGGTGCCCGCTCGAAAAGCGAATGAGAGGACCGGCGCGCGCACACCCGTTCCGCCGCCGTCGCACAGGCTGAGCGAGGCCCAGCGTCACGCCTGGCTTCGGCTCATCCGCGCCGAGAACGTCGGCCCGGTCACGTTCCGCGAATTGATCAATCACTTCGGCGGCGCCGAAGAGGCGCTGGACGCACTGCCCGAGCTGTCTCGGCGGGGCGGGCGCGGCAAGCCCATCCGTGTGCCGAGCCGACGCGACATCGAGGCCGAGCTGGCGCGCGCAGACGCTGCCGGCGCGCATCTGGTGGCCATCGGCGAGCCCGGCTATCCGCGCGCGCTGGCGAGCGTCGACGCGCCGCCGCCGCTGCTCTACGTCAAGGGGCGCAGCGATCTGCTCGCCCGCCCGATGGTCGCCATCGTCGGAGCGCGCAGCGGCTCGGCCGCCGGGCAGAAGATGGCGCGACTGCTGGCGACGGACCTCGGCCGCGGCGGCTTCGTGGTCGCCTCGGGGCTGGCGCGCGGCATCGACGGTGCGGTTCATCGCGCCGCCCTCGAGCGCGGCACGGCGGCCGTCGTCGCGGGCGGCATCGACGTGGTCTATCCGCCCGAGCACGCCGAGCTTCAGCAGGCGATCGGGCGCGACGGCTGCCTCGTGTCGGAGCGTCCGCCAGGGCTCGAGCCGAGGGGCCAGGACTTCCCACGCCGCAACCGCATCATCGCCGGCATGTCGCTCGGCGTCATCGTGGTCGAGGCGGCCCAGCGCTCGGGCTCGCTCATCACCGCGCGCATGGCCGCCGAGATCGGGCGCGAGGTGCTGGCGGTGCCTGGCCACCCGCTCGATCCGCGCGCCGAGGGAACGAACCGGCTGCTGAAGCAGGGCGCGACGCTGGTCGCCTGCGCCGACGACGTCATCGATTGCCTGCGTCCGCAACTGGAGATGCCCCTGGCCTCCCCATCGTCCGCGTTGCTGGCGGAGCGCGACGCCGAGCCGGGTCCGGAGCCGACCGAGATCGGCACCGAGCGTGAGCGCGTGCTCGCGGCCCTCGGCCCGACGCCGGTGGATATCAACGAGATCGCGCGGGCATCCGGAGTCGGCATTCGCAACGTGCAGATCGTTCTGCTCGAGCTTGACCTTGCCGGCCGGCTGGAGCGCCACACCGGCCACACCGTGTCGCTCGTCACCGCCGGCGGCGATTGAACCGACGGGTCCGGGCGGGCGCCTATGCTGCCCCGATAGAAAGACGGCGGGCCTCCCGATGCGCCACCTCGAGAAGCACCCCGAGCTCCCTGGCCTCGGCGCGATGTGCGAGCCGGCTGAGCTGCGCCAGCATGACCTCGACCTGCTGCGTCGATGCCAGGTCGCTGCCGCTGCTGGCCGCCTCGCGTTGCGCCAGCGAGAGCAGCGCGGATAAGCCACCACCGGGCTGGTTGTCCACCAGCGCCTTGAGCTCCTCGATCATGTCGGCGATATAGGCGAGACGCTCGCTTCGCGTCGCAGTCAGGGAACCGGCCTCCCGCTCGGGAGACTGCCGCTGCCGATCACCATTCTTCGTGCTCATTGCTGGTTCTCTCGGTGCTCGATGCCACTGAGAGGATTATAGTCACACTCCCTTGAGGTTGCAACAACCTGAGATTGACAATCACGGATTGCATAAAGGCTCGGGACGTTCTCGCGGTGGATGGTTTGACTCCGCCCGCATGATCTCCCATCTTGCAGCGCACAGGTCCGCAGAGGGCTCCATTCACAAGTCAGGCTGAATAGCCCGCCCATCTGGCGGAGCGGGGAAGTGATCGCCGCATGCAAGTCGTCATCGTCGAATCGGCCGCCAAGGCCAAGGCCATCAACAAGTACCTGGGCGCCGACTACAAGGTCATCGCGTCCTACGGGCACGTGCGCGACTTGCCGTCGAAGGATGGCTCGGTCGAGCCTGACAACGATTTCAACATGCACTGGGACGTGGATGGCCGCTCGCAGAAGGTGATGAAGGAGATCACCGACGCCGTGCGCAAGGCCGACAAGCTGATCCTGGCCACCGACCCCGACCGCGAAGGCGAGGCAATCTCCTGGCACATCCTGCAGATTCTCTCCGAGAAGAAGGCGCTGAAGAAGGGCGTTCCGGTCGAGCGCATCGCCTTCAACGCCGTCACCAAGCAGGCCGTGCTCGCCGCGCTCAAGTCGCCGCGCGAGATCGACGCACCGTTGGTCTCCGCCTACCTGGCGCGTCGCGCGCTCGACTATCTCGTCGGTTTCACGCTGTCGCCGGTGTTGTGGCGCAAGCTGCCGGGCGCTCGCTCGGCCGGCCGCGTACAATCGGTGGCGCTACGCCTCGTGTGCGACCGCGAGGCCGAGATCGAGCGCTTCAAGAGCGATGAGTACTGGACGATCGAGGCGCTGCTCAAGACGGCCAAGGGCGAAGATGTCGCCTCCCGGCTCGTGGCCATCGACGGGACCACCCTGAAGCGGCTGGACATCAAGACCGAAGCCCAGGCGAGCGCCATCAAGACGGCCGTCGAAGGGCGCGGCTTCTCGGTGACGAGCGTCGAGAAGAGGGCCGTGCGCCGCAATCCCTACCCCCCCTTCACGACGTCGACGCTGCAGCAGGACGCCTCGCGCCAGCTCGGCTTCTCGGCCAAGCAGACGATGAATGTCGCCCAGCGCCTCTACGAAGGCATCGACCTCGGCGGCGAGACGGTCGGGCTCATCACCTACATGCGAACCGACGGCGTGCAGATCGTGCCCGAGGCGGTGGCCGAGATCCGCGCGGAAGTCGAAAAGCTCTACGGCCGCCGCTACCTGCCGACGCATGTGCGCGAGTACAAGACCAAGGCCAAGAACGCCCAGGAGGCGCACGAGGCCATCCGTCCGACCGACGTTTCGCGCCTGCCGGATCAGGTCGCGCGCCATCTCGACCGCGATCAGGCGCGCCTCTACGAGCTCATCTGGAAGCGCGCGGTGGCGAGCCAGATGGCCTCCGCCGAGCTGGAGCAGACGGCCGCCGAGATCCGCGTCGACGGCCATGACGGCAAGGCCTACGGCTTCCGCGCGAACGGGTCCGTCGTGCAGTTCGACGGCTTCCTGCGCCTCTACGAGGAGGGCCGCGATGCCGCCGTCAAGCCGGACAAGGGCAAGGAGGACAGTGCCGACCAGGAGAGCGACCGCCGCCTGCCGCCGCTCGCCGCCGGTCAGCATCTCCTGGCGCAGCGCATCGACGCCGATCAGCACTTCACCCAGCCGCCGCCACGCTTCACCGAGGCGACGCTCGTCAAGCGGATGGAAGAGCTCGGCATCGGCCGGCCATCGACCTACGCCGCGACCCTCAGCGTCCTGCAGGAGCGCGGCTACGTGCGCACCGACCGCAAGCGGCTGGTGCCGGAGGACAAGGGCCGGCTGGTCACCGCCTTCCTCGAGAGCTTCTTCAAGCGCTACGTCGAGTTCGATTTCACCGCCGATCTCGAGGAGAAGCTCGATCATATCTCCGACGGCAAGCTCGAGTGGCGCGACGTGCTGCGCGAGTTCTGGCGCGAGTTCACGGGCTCCGTCGAGGAGACCAAGGACCTGCGCGTCGGCGACGTCCTCGAGGCGCTCAACGAGATCCTCGGCCCGCACATCTTCCCGACGCCCGAGGGCGGCGGCGATCCGCGCCTGTGCCCCGGCTGCGGCAGCGGCCGCCTCAGTCTGAAGATCGGCCGGTTCGGCGCCTTCGTCGGCTGCTCCAACTATCCGGAGTGCCGCTACACGCGCCAGTTCACCGAGCAGGGCGACGGCAGCGAGACCGTGGCGCCGGAGGGCAAGGTGCTCGGCGTCGATCCCGAAACGTCGTTGCCGGTCTCTCTCAGGGCTGGCCGCTTCGGACCCTACCTCCAGCTCGGCGACACCAAGGACTACGAGGACGAGAAGCCCAAGCGCTCGTCGCTGCCGAAGGGCTGGGACGCCGCCTCGATCACCCTGGAACGGGCGCTGAAGCTGCTCGCCCTGCCGCGCCTTGTCGGCAACCACCCCGAGACGGGTAAGCCCATCACGGCAAATCTCGGCCGCTTCGGTCCCTATGTGAACCACGACGGCGTCTACGCGAACGTCGAGAGCATCGACGAGGTGTTCGATATCGGCCTCAACCGCGCCGTGACGCTCATCGCCGAGAAGCAGGCGGGCGGCAAGTCGCGGTTCCAGCGCGCCAAGGCACAGGTGCTCAAGGACCTCGGCAGCCATCCGAGCGAAGGCGGCCCCGTGCAGGTGCTGTCCGGGCGCTATGGCCCCTACGTCAAGCACGGCGACGTCAACGCCACGCTGCCGCGCGGCAAGGAACCCGACGCGCTCAGCATGGACGAGGCGATCGCCCTGCTGAGCGAGCGCATCGCCAAGGGCGGCGGCAAACCAGCCAAGTCCGGCGCGCGCAAGGGCAAGGCGGCGAAGGCCGGGGCGGCAAAATCAGCCGACAAGACCGCGGCAAAGCCTGCGCGCGGAAAGTCCGCGAGCGCGGCGAAAGACAAGGCGAGCAGTGCCGCCAAGCCCGCCAGGAAAGCCCCGCCGAAGAAAGGCGGCGCTCCTGCCAGGCGCAGCAAGAGCAAAGGGGCGTGACGTGAGGCGCGGGCCGGCACGACTGAACGCCTCATGCGCCCGCGGCCAGGATAGCCTGACGTGACGAAAAAGCCCGCACGCACGCACACCGGCGCGGTCGCCATGCCGAGCAAGGAGCAGGTGCTCGATTTCATCGCGAAGTCCGGCCAGAAGGTGGGCAAGCGCGAGATCGCGCGCGCTTTCGGCCTCAAGGGACCGAACCGGATCACGTTGAAGCACATGCTGGCCGAGATGGCCGAGGAAGGGCTGATCGACGGCGAGCGCAAGTCCATCCGCCGGCGTGGCCACCTGCCGCCCGTTGCCGTCGTGGAGATCGTGGCGCAGGACGGCGAGGGCGATCTGATCGCGCGGCCGGCGGTCTGGGAGCGCGACGATGGCGAGCCGCCCCGGATCCTCGTCCTGCCTGGACAGGGCGCCAACGCGCCCTCGCAATTCGGCGTCGGCGACCGTCTGCTGGCGCGCATCGAACACCTCGGCCGCGCCGACCTGCTCGGCTACCGCTACGAAGCCCGGCCGATCAAGCTGCTGCCGCGCGACCGCCGCCGCCAGCTCGGCATCTTCCGCACGCGTGACGGCAAGGGTGGCGTGATCGCCCCCATCAATCGCAAGGAGCTGCGGGAGTGGCGCGTGCTGCCGGGCGACGAGGGCGGCGCCGCCGACGGCGATCTCGTCCGCTACGAGATGGGACGCGCGCCGCACGGCTCCTTGCCGGTGGCCCGGATCGCCGAGAGCCTCGGCAATCCCGACGACCAGCGCAAAGTGAGCCTCATCGCCGTGCATGCCCACGGCCTGCCGGACGAGTTCTCCGCGCGCGCCTTGGCCGAGCTCGACCACCTGCCGCCGCTCGTCACCTCGGGGCGCACGGATCTGCGGTCCCTGCCGCTCGTGACCATCGACCCGGTCGACGCGCGCGACCACGATGACGCCGTCCACGCCGCAGCCGATGCCGACACGCGCAATCCCGGCGGCTTCCTGGTGACGGTGGCCATCGCCGACGTGGCGCACTACGTCCGCTTCGGCACCGCCCTCGACCGGGAGGCCGCCACCCGCGGCAACTCGATCTACTTTCCCGACCGCGTCGTGCCGATGCTGCCCGAGCGCATCTCGAACGATCTGTGCTCGCTGAGGGAGGCGGAGGAGCGCCCCTGCCTCGCGGTCCGGATCGTGTTCGACGCCAACGGCGCCAAGCGCGGACAGCAATTCGTCCGTGGGATCATGCGCTCGGCCGCGAAGCTGACGTATCAGGAGGCCCAGGACGCCATCGACGGCAAGCCCAGCGACCGCGCCGCGCCGTTGCTCGAGCCGGTGTTGAAACCGCTCTGGGCCGCCTACCGGGCGCTCGCACGCGCACGCGACGAAAGACAGCCGCTCGACCTCGACCTGCCCGAGCGCAAGATCCTGCTCGACGCCACGGGCCAGGTCGAGCGGGTCGTGGTGCCGCCCCGCCTCGAGGCTCACCGCCTGATCGAGGAGTTCATGATCCAGGCGAACGTAGCCGCGGCCGAGGTGCTGGAGAAGAAGCACGCGCCGGTGGTCTATCGCGTGCACGACGCCCCCTCCAGGGAGAAGCTCGCCGCGCTCCGCGATTTCCTCCAGACGCTCGATCTGAAGCTGGCGGCCAGCGGCATCAAGCCCGGCCACTTCAACGGCATCCTCGCACGCGCCAAGACGCTGCCGGTGTCCGAGCTCGTCAACGAGGTGGTCCTGCGCGCGCAGGCGCAGGCGATGTACGCCATCGAGAACTGCGGCCATTTCGGCCTCAACCTGCGCCGCTACGCGCACTTCACGTCGCCAATCCGCCGCTACGCCGACCTGCTCGTCCATCGCGCCCTGATCCGCGCCTGCCGGCTCGGCGACGGCGGGCTCGCCGACGAGGAGACCGGCGCACATCTGGCCGAGACGGCCCAGGCGATCTCGGATGCCGAGCGCCGCGCCATGGCCGCCGAGCGCGAGACCGCAGACCGGCTGATCGCGCGCTTTCTGGCCGAGCGGGTCGGCGCCACGTTCGAGGGGCGCGTCTCCGGCGTGACCCGCAGCGGGCTGTTCGTACGCCTGAGAGACACCGGCGCCGACGGTTTCGTGCCCGTTGCCACGCTCGGTCAGGAGTATTTCCGCCACGACGAGGAGCACCACGCGCTGGTGGGGGAGCGCAGCGGCGCGGGCTATCAGCTCGGCGATACCGTCAGCGTGCGGCTGGTCGAGGCCATCCCGACCGCGGGCGCGCTCCGCTTCGAGGTGCTCAGCGACGGCAAGCCCTTGCGCCGACTGGCGAAGGGCCGGCTGCGCACGCCCCGTCGCCCACGCCGCCCCGGACGCCGCTGAGACAACCGGAGCGCAAGCCTTCATGATGGGACACTAAGGCAATTCCGCCGAAGCCGATCATGCTTTACTGATCACGGTCGACATCCCGCGATGCTCATCTGGCCCATGCAGCAACGACGAAGCCGCTGCATTCTGACGAAAGCGAGACGGATGCTACAGATCTCATCGGACTCCGCAGGCGCCCCCCTCGCCGCCCCGGAACGGCACACCCTGTCGGCCATGCTGCGCGGCTTTGCCCGGCGATGCCCGTCCTGCGGCGAGGGGCACATGTTCGACGGCTATCTCAAGGTGCGCGACAGCTGCCCCTCGTGTGGCGAAGAGCTGCATCACCATCGCGCCGACGATGCACCGCCCTATTTCACGATCTTCATTGTCGGCCACATCGCCATCAGCCTGGTCCTGGCTCTGGAAACGGCCTTCGAGCCGCCGATGTGGCTTAATCTGGCCGTTTCGATGCCCGCCGCCATCCTCGCCTCTCTGGTGCTGCTGCCGCTGATCAAGGGCGCGCTGGTGGGCCTGCAGTGGGCCCTGCGCATGCACGGGTTCGGCGGGGAAACGGAAAAGCTCGACCTCGATGCCACCTACGTCGGCGACACCACGCCAGCAGGGGGACAGACGCGACCATGAGCGAGACGAGCCCATCGGCCGAGAGAAAGCCGGCCTCGGCGAAGCCATTGTTGAAGCCGCGCGACGCCGCAACGCTGATCATCGTCGACAGCAGCAGCAGCGAGCCCCGCATCCTGTTCGGCAAGCGCCGCCTCGATCAGAAGTTCATGCCCGGCAAGTACGTCTTCCCGGGCGGGCGGGTCGACACGTGCGATCGCTTTGCAACCGCGACGGACGATCTCACATCGTTGGACACCGAGAAGTTGCTCGTGGGCATGAAGGGGCGCGTCAGCCAGACCCGCGCCCGCGCGCTGGCGCTGGCCGCGATCCGCGAGACGTTCGAAGAGGCCGGCCTCCTGATCGGCGAGAAGGTAGGAGCGGATGCCGCTCTGGCATCCCTTACCTCCGCGGGCACGCGCGCAGGGACGTGGCGGGATTTCCTCGGGCACGGCGTCCAGCCATCGCTCGGTCAGATGAAGTTCTTCGCGCGGGCCATCACGCCGCCCGGACGCCCCCGCCGCTACGACACGCGCTTCTTCTGCATCGAGGCGAGCGCCATCGTGCACCGCATCGACGACAGCGACGGCGAGCTCGTCGAGTTGCATTGGCTCTCGCTCGACGAGGCGCGCCAGGGTTTCGACCTGCCGCCGATCACTCGGGTCATTCTTGAGGACCTCGCCGACCGCCTGAGCGACGGCCGCTTGCGGCAGGACGATCGGCCCATCCCCTTCTACCACCACAAGAACGGCATCTTCCGGCGCGACGTGCTCTGAGCCATTGCCACCACTTGCGAGGGCCTGCGGCGACGGTGCCGGCGCGACGGGCAACCTGCCGAGAGCGCGGAGCTTGACATCGGGAACGCCCCGGATAGAGTGCCCGCTAACGGCGCAATGGCGATGTCGGTATAACGTCGTCGAGGCGCATCGGAGCCGCAGACCAATGCGGCGACCGCCAGATTACATCCAGGATTTTTGCAGATGGCCAAGCCGATCAGTCAGAAGATCAAGCTCTTGAGCACAGCGGGCACAGGGCACTTCTACGTCACGAAGAAGAATCCGCGCACATCGACCGAGAAGATCTCTTTCCGTAAGTACGATCCGGTCGCGCGCAAGCACGTCGAGTACAAAGAGACGAAGATCAAGTAGATCTCTCGCTCTTGGCGACGTCTTCCTGAGTCAGCACATCCGTCTGGAATAATTTCCGTGTTCGCGGCGACCGCTTGGTCGGTGCGAGTGGGGTATGGGTGGCGTGCACGTGCAAAGCGTGGGCGATGCCGATGGTCGGGCCATTGCGATCGCGCGACATCGCTCACCATACGATCGACGCGTGCGCGTGCGGATGGCGTCACGCTGTCATGACGGGGCGCCTGAGCAGGCTCTATTCTGGAGATGAAAGGCTCGGACAAGTGGCCGCTGGCCGGGCGCTGCGGCATTGTCGGCAGCGGGGTAAAATCCGACTACCACAGGCCCGGCCATTAAGCTGGTTCGGACAATCAAAGAGGGCGTTGACAGTCCAATCCAGCATCCCGATCGACGGTTTCACGGCTTCATCGAGGAGGCCACTCCAAGCCGTAGCTCGTCGTCCGGGCCCATGCGCTCCGGGAAATGCGGCGGACCCGGAGCACGATGGTCGATGCGCCGAGTCGATCTGATGAAACAGGGCAATGGACCGCGAGGGTCGATACACACTCTCACCAAGATACTCGGCAATTCAAGCGACGCTCACGTCACCTCCTGCTCCACTGTCCCGGCGATATGGCCCGGACGATCCCTCAAGAAAAATCAAACAAATCTGCAAACCATCATCAGGCTTCTGCCTATCAGTATTTCGCTAAACTAACGCTCCAATGTGTCGGCTCTGTGTCTGTGCCCGGCTGGCCCGTAACCTTCCCTGACCCGACCGGCAACCCACACTCTTTGCACCCATCGAACGTGCGTTTATCTGGCATGACGATAGACCTGACGTTGCAGGCGTCAAGTATGATCCGCTCTGTACTTACCCAGGTGCTTTTCGGAAAACTCCGACTAGTTGAGTAAAGGTAGCGCATCGCTCTCAGGTGGCGCAAGCACTATCATCGCGTCCTGGTCTGGCCGAGCGTCAGGGCGCCCCCTCTCACGTATCGCCCGGTGGCTAGGTCCACCGCCGCCCTCACGAAACCGGCGCGGATCGCCGCACACGGGGTATCGCGACGCGCGCTCACGTTCACGCCGCGTTGGCGACGACACGGTTGCGGCCCGCCCGCTTCGCAGCATAGAGCGCCCGATCGGCGCGACGGAAGAGCGTTTCGACGGTATCCTCGGGCGACTCCAGCGTCGCCACGCCGACGCTCGTCGTGACGACGATGCGCTTCGACGTGTTGATCGCGAACGGCTCGGCGGCAATGAAGCAGCGCAGCCGCTCGCCGACCTGCCAGGCGCGCGTCAGGTCCGTATCCGGCATGATGACCACGAACTCCTCGCCACCGAACCTGCACGCCAGGTCGATGCCGCGGGTGTTGCGCCGCAAGCGTGCCGCAAAGTCCCTGAGGACGTTGTCGCCGCAGTCGTGGCCATAGCTGTCGTTGATCGACTTGAAGTGATCGATGTCGGCGACCAGCACCGAGAGCGGCCGCCCCTGCACCTTGGCTTCCTCCAGCAAGGTCTGCATGTGACCTTCCATGTAGCGCCGGTTGTGGAGGCCCGTGAGGCTGTCGGTCACCGCGAACTCGACGCTCTGCTCGAGGCTGAGACGGAGATGATCGGAATGGCGCTTGCGCTTGATCTGGGTGCGCACGCGCGCGAGCATTTCGTTGCGGTCGATGGGACGCACAAGGTAGTCGTTGACGCCCATGTCCAGACCGCGCAGCAGTCGCGCGTCGTCGCCCGGCTCGACCAGAATGATCAGCGGCAGGTGGCGGGTGCGGTCGAGCGAGCGGATCTGGGAGCAGAGCCTGAGCCCGTCGGCATTGCTGAGGCTCAGGCTGATGATGGTCAGATCGAATTTGCCTTCGGCAGCGCGCAAGAGCGCCGTCTGCGGGTCCGGCTCGATCACCACCTCGTGACAGCGGGCGAGCGCTTCTTGCATGCGCTGCGCTGTCCTGGCGTGATCGTCGACGATCAGCACCTTGCCGCCATCCCCAGCAGCCTCGGCGCCCAACAGCGCCGGCCGTCCGATGCCCATCTGCTGGCCGGTGGCCGCGCGCATGAGCATCTCGTCGATCAGCATTTTCAGACGGGCGAGGTTCTTCACGCGCGTGATGAGCGCGATGTCGTCGACCGGCTTGGTCAGGAAATCGTCGGCGCCCGCCTCGAGGCCCTGCACGCGGTCGGACGGCTGATCGAGCGCAGTCACCATGATCACGGGCACGTGCTGTGTGCGCGGGCTCGCCTTGATGCGGCGGCAGACCTCGAAGCCGTCCATGCCCGGCATCATCACGTCGAGCAGCACGACGTCGACGCGTTCGCGCTCGCAGATCTCGAGCGCCTCGCGGCCACCATTGGCCGTCAGGACCTCGAAATACTCGGCAGAAAGCCGCGCCTCCAAGAGACGGACATTCGCCTGGATATCATCGACGACGAGTACGCGAGCGGTCATAGGCCATTGCCTTCATCAAACGAGCGACGGCAATCAGGCCTCCCCGATGAATCGGCGAATGGTGTCGATGAAGGAGCCGACAGAGATGGGCTTGGACAGATAGGCTTCGCAGCCGCCTTGACGGATGCGTTCCTCGTCCCCCTTCATCGCGAAGGCGGTCACCGCGATCACGGGGATCTCGCGCAGCTCATCGTCCTCTTTGAGCCACTTGGTCACCTCGAGCCCGGAGACCTCCGGAAGCTGGATGTCCATCAAGATGAGATGCGGCCGATGCGCCCGCGCAAGCGCGAGTGCGTCCATGCCGTTTCGCGTCTCGAGAGTCCGGTAGCCGTGCGCCTCCAGAAGGTCGTGAAACAGCTTCATGTTGAGTTCGTTGTCCTCAACAATCAGAACTGTCTTCGTCATTGCCTTCGGCCCGGCCATGGATCGCTCGATGACGCCACCTTTCTCCTGATAGGTCATGCTCCCGAAGCTCACCCTCTGCTCCACCCACCTTTTGCACCGATTCTGGGGAGCTGATAGATGCGAGTGTGTGCCGGGAGCGGTAACCAACAGCTTAAGAAACCGGCAATCACGCCACGCCAAAGACAGGAACGAGGCCTTGCCATGCGCCAGAAACACCGCCCGCTCGACCTCGAAGGCGCTGAGGCTCTGGCCGCCGAAGCGCTTGCGCATATCGCCACAGAGCCACGAATAATATCGAGATTTCTGGGGCTTACGGGACTGAGCGTCGACCGTCTGCGGGCTGAAGCAGATTCCCCGGCCATACTGACCGCGGTGCTCTCTTACCTGCTCGAGGACGAATCGCTGCTGCTGGCCTTCACCGCCATGACCGGACGCGATCCGGCGCGCGTGCGCGAGGCGCACAACCTGTTGACCGGCGAGCGGAACGACTTCGCATGACCTCCGCCCCGTCCTGGCGAATCGGTGTGGACCTCGGAGGCACCAAGATCGAGGCCCTGGCGCTGGCCGGCGACGACACGGCCTCGCGCCCGATCCGCGTGCCGACGCCAAGGGGCGACTATCAGGCCACGCTCGATGCGGTCGCACGGCTGGTCGCTGATGTCGAGAGCGCATGCGGGACGGCGCAATGTTCCGTCGGCGTCGGCATACCCGGCTCGGTGGCGCCGGCGACAGGCCTCGTGCAGAACGCCAACTCGACTTGGCTCAACGGCCGGCCCTTCGAGCGCGATCTCGCTGCGCGGCTCGCCCGGCCTGTGCGGACCGCCAACGACGCCAACTGCTTCGCCCTGTCGGAGGCCATCGACGGCGCCGCGGCAGGCGCGGGATCGGCCTTCGGGGTCATTCTCGGAACCGGCTGCGGGGGCGGCTTCGTAGTGCGCGGGACGATCGTCGACGGACCCCGCAGCATCGGCGGGGAGTGGGGCCACAATCCCCTGCCCTGGCCGACCGCCGACGAGGTGCCCGGCCCGCGCTGCTGGTGCGGGCGACACGGCTGCATGGAAACCTGGGTCTGCGGCCCGGCACTCGTGGCGGACCATCTGCGCGTCAGCGGCGTCGCCCTCGGCGATGCCGGCGCCGTCGCTGTGGCCGCCGCGGCGGGTGATGCCGAGGCCCGCGCCACCATGGCCCGTCACGCCGACAGGCTGGCGCGCGGCCTGGCCACTGTCGTCAACATCCTCGATCCCGAAGTGATCGTGCTCGGCGGCGGGCTGTCCGGCATCGCCAGTCTCTACGAGGCTCTCCCTGGCCTGATGATGCCGCACCTGTTCACCGATGTCCCGACAGTCGATATCCGGCCGCCGCGATGGGGCGACGCCTCGGGCGTCAGAGGTGCGGCGCGGCTGTGGGCCGCCGGAGCGTGACGGGCCGGCACGTAACGGGCATCCGCGCGATCAGCCGCGCTCAGCGGCGGTTGCGATCGGCCCCGCACTTCGAGGGCTCCAGGAACTCGATCTCCTTGAGCTCGCCGCGGATCGCGAAGTCGCCATAGTCGATGAAGAGCCGGCGGCTCACGCCGTTGGCGTAGAAGCGGAAGGCGATCTCGAAGGTCGGCAGCGAGTCCTGACGCTGCTTCTTGGGCTCGAAGTAGCTGATGGAGACCGGCCATGCGGCGAGTTTCTCGAGACGCTCGGCGTTCTTGACGGTGGGCAGGCCCTTGTTGCCGCTGCCGGCGAACGCCTTGCCGATGATGGCGGTCGTCGCGTAGACCTTCTCGCCCTTTTCCGAGCCGTCGTAGAGATCGGCGTGGAACACGTCCTTGCCGGCGCGCGCCTCCTGGATCAGCCGGATCGAGTGCTGGATCGGAAACAGCACCTCGCGGGAAATCGGAAAGTCGCGCTTCTTGGGCCGCGACAGCGTGACCTTGACGTCACCCTTGGCCGGTCGCGAGGCGTCGCCCGCCGTCGTTTCCTCGAGCTTGCTGTTGCGATACTGCGTGCCATTGAAGCGAAAGCGACGGCCGAGCGCCTCCTCCCAGCTCGACGAGCGCATGTCGGTGACGACTGCCGTGCCGTTCTGGCCGATCATCCGCGTCACGAAGCGCATGTTCTGCGTGTAGCCCTCGCACGGCGAGCCGACGAGTTCATAGACCATGCGGCCCGTCAGATCACTGACGCCGCCGCCCGAGCGCGCGCTGTCGAGCCTGAAATCGTAGACGGCGCGATGCGGAGACAGAACGACCGGATCGCCCGGTCCGGCGGCTCCGGCAAGACCGGCCGTGCCCCAGAGCGTCGCGGCCGCGACGGTGAACATCAAGGCTCTTGCGGTCGCGGTCATGGTGATCCGTCGTCTCCTGCTGTCCATCTTCATGGGGGCGCCAAGATGCACTGCCGGTTGCAGCGCCGTCTTGCCTCCCGATCCTACACCGCCGTCCTACCAAGGCAAGACGATGGCGGCCAGCCGTGCTGCGCGCGGCCCCAGTCGCGGCCACGGCAGCAATTGATGCCTGGGCCGAGGTCGGCTAGAGGTTGCGTGACCACCCGCCGCGCGTGGGGCCCGGCCGAGGTCAACAAGGCTCGAGACCATGACGCAGGCACTTCAGGCTTTCATACGGCCCATCGCCCACCGCGGACTTCACGATGCCGCTAAAGGCCGGGTCGAGAACACGTTCAGCGCCTTCTCCGCCGCCATCGCCAAAGGCTATGGCATCGAGCTCGACCTGCAGCGCGATCGTGATAACACGCCGATGGTCTTCCACGATAGCCAGCTTCAGCGGCTGGTCGACGCCGAGGGTCCCGTCGCCGCCTATTCCGCCAAGGAGCTCAAGGCCATGCGCTACCGCGCGAGCTCCGACGAAATACCGACGCTGGCGGAGCTGCTGGAAGTCGTGGCCGGCAAAGTGCCGCTGATGATCGAGGTGAAGAGCACCTGGCAGAGGCAGCCCGGCGAGTTCGAGCGGCGTATCGCGGATCAGGTCAAGGCCTACAAGGGTCCCGTCTCTCTCATCTCGTTCCATCCGAACGTGCTCGAGGCATTGGCCGCCTTGGCGCCGGACGTACCGCGCGGCATCGTCTCGGGCAGATTTGCCGGCAAGGGCTGGTGGGCGGGCGACCTCGGCGCCATCGAGCGCTTCCGCCTGCGCCATCTGCTCGCCTCGCGCGCGGCCCGGCCCTCGTTCGTGTCCTACGACATCAAGGCGTTGCCGGCCCTTGCACCGACGTTGGCCAGGCGGGTCTGCGGCCTGCCGCTGTTCACCTGGACCGTCCGCACGCCCGAGGATCGCGCACGCGCGGAGAGGTACGCGGACGCCATGGTGTTCGAAGGGTTCGAGCCATGAGCGGCGCCGGCCGCGACGCACCCGACACGCAACAGACGCGCGGCGCCAAGCACGATCTCACCCTGCGCGTCGTCTCGTCGCTCGACGAGGTCGAGGCGGCGGCGTGGGACGCCTGCGCGAACCCGGCCGATCTTCCGTACGATCCCTTCGTGTCCCACACTTTCCTCAAAGCGCTGGAGGACGCCGGCTGCGTCGGCCCGAGCAGTGGTTGGCTGCCGCAGCATCTGCTGGCCGTCACGAGCACCGGCCGGCTGGCCGCCGTCGTGCCGAGCTACCTGAAGTCCCACAGTCGCGGTGAGTACATCTTCGACGACGGCTGGGCGGAGGCCTACGAACGGGCCGGCGGCGCCTACTACCCGAAACTGCAATGCGCCGTGCCGTTCACTCCCGTTCCCGGCCGACGCCTGCTCGTGGCGGACGCAACCGAGCGCCAGGCCCTCGAGCCGATCCTGGCCTCGGCGCTCGCGGAGGTGACGCGCCAGCTCGCCGCCTCGTCCTACCACGTCACGTTCCTGAGCGAGGACGAGTGGCGGCGCCTCGGCGCCATCGGACTTCTGCAACGGACGGGCAAGCAGTTCCACTGGCAGAACCGCGGCTATCGGAGCTTCGACGACTTCCTGGCGACGCTCGCCTCGCGCAAGCGCAAGGCCTTGAAGCGCGAGCGACGCGAGGCGCTGGCCAGCGGCATCGAGATCGAATGGCTGACGGGCCGGGACATCACCGAGGCGCACTGGGACGCCTTCTTCGCCTTCTACATGGACACCGGTTCGCGCAAGTGGGGACGGCCCTATCTCAATCGCGCCTTCTTCAGCCTGCTCGGCGAGCGGATGGCCGAGCACTGCCTGCTCGTGATGGCCAAACGCGACGGAGGCTACATCGCCGGCGCGCTCAACATGATCGGCGGCGACTGTCTCTTCGGGCGCTACTGGGGCGCCGTCGAGCATCACCCGTTCCTGCACTTCGAGGTCTGCTATTACCAGGCCATCGACTTCGCCATCGCGCGGGGCCTCGAGCGGGTGGAAGCCGGAGCGCAAGGCGAGCACAAGCTGCTGCGCGGCTACGAGCCGGTGCTGGTGTACAGCGTGCACTACATTCCCGATACCGGCTTCCGCCGCGCGGTCGCCAACTACCTCGAGCGCGAGCGCCATCACGTCGAGGAGGAACGGGAGATCCTGTCACGCTACGGTCCCTATCGCCGCGACGGCGAGCGCGGGGCCTGAGCGCCCTTAGAGGCATGCCCCAGTCGCGGGTTGCCCCGGACTGCCGGAGGAGAGGAGACGAGCCCATGAGCTACGACACCAACAACGTGTTCGCGAAGATTCTTCGCGGCGAGCTGCCGGCTCACAAGGTCTACGAGACCGACAGTGTTCTGGCGTTCATGGACATAATGCCGCGGATCGACGGTCACACCCTCGTGATCCCCAAGGCGCCGGCGTGCGATCTGCTGGATATCCAGCCGGCCCAACTCGGTGACCTTATCAAGGCCGTTCAAACAGTTGCCCGTGGCGTGAAGACGGCCATGAAGGCCGACGGTCTGACAATTCAGCAGTTCAACGGCGCTGCCGCTGGCCAAATCGTCTTTCATATTCATTTCCATATTCTGCCACGAAGGAGTGGCATATCCTTACGACCGCATACCGGGGAAATGGAGAAACCCGAGGTCCTGGCGCGTCATGCCGAGGCCATCCGTGAGGCGCTTGCCAGCTAGCGCCGACACTCATCGCACATCAGGAGATCGCGAGATGAAGCGCACTTTGACGGCGTTCGTCATGTCTGCCTGCCTGTTCACGAGCACCGCGTTCGCCGCCAATCCCAAGGTGGATGCGGCCGTGAAGACCTTTGCCGTCATCGAGGCCGATGCCGGCAAGCTCAAGCAGTTCTGCGAGATGTTCAAGACCATGACGGACGCGAGCAACGAGCAGGACGAAGCCAAGGCCAAGGCGCTCGAAGAGAAGATCGCCGGACAGATCAAGGCGCTCGGCGATGCCTTCGGCACGGCCTGGGATCTGCAGGGCGAGCTCGACGAGAACACGGCGGACGGCAAGACCTACTTCGCCGCCATCGACAAGATGATCGACAAGTGCCCGCAGTAGGCGGCATTGCCCGTTAGCTGAAGCAGCGCAGCGGTCTCGCGCTGCCGGCGCGAGCAATCAGACCCAATGAGAAAGCCCGGCCGCGCCTCGCGCGCGGCCGGGCTTTGTCGTATCAGCCGTTGCCAGAGCCGGCCGGCGTGACCATGTAGCTGGCGAGACAAGCGGTCCGCGGCGCGGATCGGCGCAACGGAGTTGAACGATGGCACGCCTGCTCGTTGTCGGTGCCAGCCGCGGCATTGGCCTCGAAACCGTCAAGGCGGCTCTCGCGGCCGGCCACGACGTGGTGGCGCTCGCGCGCCGGGCTCACGCCATCCCTGTGACGTCCCCCGGGCTCACCAGGATCGACGGTGACGCCACCGATCCCGAGACGCTCGCCTGCGCGGTTCATGGCGTCGATGCTGTCATCGTGACGCTCGGCACCGGACCGTCGCTCAAACCCGTCCTGCTGTTCTCCAAGGCGACCCGCCATCTCGTGGCGGCCATGCGCGCGGCCGGCGTTCACCGCCTGATCGTCGTGACGGGTCTTGGCGCGGGCGACAGCCGCGGCCACGGCGGCTTCCTCTACGACCGCGTGTTCTTCCCGCTCTTCCTCGAGCGCATCTACGAGGACAAGGACGTGCAGGAAACGATGGTGCGCGAGAGCGGCCTCGAGTGGACGATCGTGCGTCCGGGCCTACTCACCTCTGGACCGGCGAGCGGGCGCTGGCAGGCACTGGTCGACCCTCAGAGCTGGCGGGCCGGACGCATCTCCCGCGCCGACGTCGCTGCCTTCCTGATCGCGGAGCTGGAGAGCGGCCGCTTCAAGGGGCAGACGCCGCTGCTCGTCACTTGAGCCACCCCGAGCCGACGCCGGGCCAGAGGGTCTCGCCGATCATCAGCGTGATCAGTCCGACGAGCACGGCGCCCGGCAGATTGCGCCTGAGCAGTACGAACGCCAGAACGGCGACGCCAACGGAGGCCAGCCGCCAGCCGAGCCCCGCCGTGGCGAGCCGCCCTCCCGGAAAGAGCACGAGGCGCATGACGAGCGCCATGACCAGCGCAGTCGCCACGGCACGCACCCAGAGCATGACGGGCCCGTCCGCATCGAGCCCGCGCGACAGCACGATGCCCAGCAGCCGCCAGACGTCGGTCGAGGCGAATCCGGCGAGCAGTACGAGCGCGAGAAGTGTCCAGCTATCGGTCATTCGGAATGAAGTGGCGGGGAAGCCTCACAGCGCCGCCAAGTGAGCCGCACTTGGCGCACGGATGCAAGCCGCAATCGCCCGCCGCGCCGGCTCAGCCCCGACGCGACGAGACGAACCGGGCGATAGCGAAGGCCAGCGTGCCGCCCGCCAGGCCCGCGAACAGCAGGTAGAGATCGGGAGACGCCAGATAGCACAGCGGTCCGAGCACGCCGCCGAGCAGCGCCGCCAGACGATCGAGCGTCGTCACCGCCGAGGCGATGACGGAGAGCATGAAGTAGAGCGGCGTCAGGTAGAGCAGCGCCAGCGCCACGACGCCCGGCACCTCGCCGGCCACGACATGGCCGAGCGCCGTGCCGGTCACGCCGAAGATGGAGAAGGTGCTGATGACGCCGAGAAAATAGGCGAGTCGGTGCTCCGGCTTCAGCGACGGCAGCAGCCGCATCGCCTCGACGTAGCTCGTCACCGAGACGAAATGCACGGCCACGACCAGGAGCAGCCTCGGCAGGCGGGGCAGGCGGCCGCCGAGAAAGTGCGGCATGAGCACGACCGCGATCGGCAGGAAGCGAACGGAAGTGAAGGTGGCGACAAGGGCCGCGGTCGCCAGGGCGGCCCCCTGGGTCACCTGGTCGATCATGACGACCTGACCGGGCACGGCGTACATCGCACCCGTCATCAGCACGGCTTCGAGCAGCGTCAGACCGCCGTCACGCGCGAAGGCGCCGAAGCCCATGAAGGTCGCGAAGACGACCGCGCCGGCGACGGAAAGCCCCCCGAACAGGCCGCTGCGGTAGGCCTGCCCGAGCCCCGCCGCCGTCATGCGGTGCGGCGGGCGGCCGTCACCCGGCGGCTATTTCTCGTCCTTGGGCCGGGGAACGGACGGCACGGTGCCCGAGCCGCGACCGCGATCCCGGCTCTTCGGTGAGCTGATCGCCTTGCGCTGTCCGGGTGCGCCGACCAGCGCCTTCGACTTCGCGTCGTCGGTCTCGGCATCGTCCTCCCCTTCCTCGCTCTCCTTCGCGGCGGCGACACGCCCCGGCTCGGGAGGCAGGAACTCGAACTTGAGCTTGCGCTCGACGCCCTCGCCCTCGACCAGGACGCGCACGGTGCCGCCCTGCTCGAGCTTGCCGAAGATGAGCTCCTCGGCCAGCGGCTTCTTGATGTGCTCCTGGATGACGCGCGCCAGCGGCCGGGCGCCGAACTTCTCGTCGTAGCCCTTCTCGGCGAGCCACAGGGCGGCCTCCTCCGAGAGCTCGATGGCCACGCCACGATCGGCGAGCTGCGCCTCGAGCTGGAAGATGAACTTCTCGACGACCTTGGTGATGATCGAGGGCGGCAGCCCGTCGAACGGCACGATGGCGTCAAGCCGGTTGCGGAACTCCGGCGAGAACATGCGATTGACCGCCTCGGTGTCGTCGCCCTCACGCTTGGCCCGATTGAAGCCCATCGGCGCCTTGGCGAGATCGGCCGCACCCGCGTTCGACGTCATGATCAGGATGACGTTGCGGAAGTCGACCTGCTTGCCGTTGTGGTCGGTAAGCTTGCCGTGATCCATGACCTGCAGAAGGATGTTGAACAGGTCCGGATGCGCCTTCTCGATCTCGTCCAGCAGCAGCACGGAGTGCGGATGCTGGTCGATGCCGTCGGTGAGCAGACCGCCCTGGTCGAAGCCGACGTAGCCCGGAGGCGCGCCGATGAGCCGCGAGACCGTGTGCTTCTCCATGTACTCAGACATGTCGAAGCGCAGGAGCTGCACGCCCATCAGGTTGGCGAGCTGCTTGGCCACCTCGGTCTTGCCGACGCCGGTCGGACCGGTGAAGAGATAGCAACCGATGGGCTTCTCCGGCTCGCGCAGGCCGGCGCGGGCGAGCTTGATGGCGGATGCCAGCGCCTCGATCGCCTTGTCCTGGCCGAACACGACGTTCTTGAGATCACGCTCGAGATTGCCCAGCACCTCGAAGTCGGACTTCGAGATGGTCTTGGGCGGAATCCGCGCCATGGTCGCAACCGTCGCCTCGACCTCCTTGACGGTGATCTTCTTCTTGCGCTTGCCCTCGGGCACGAGCATCTGCGAGGCGCCCGTCTCGTCGATCACGTCGATCGCCTTGTCCGGCAGCTTGCGGTCGTTGATGTACTTGGCCGAGAGTTCCACCGCGGCCTTGATGGCCTCGTTGGTGTAGCGGATCTTGTGGAACTCCTCGAAATAGGGCTTCAGCCCCTTCATGATCTCGATGGCGTCCTCGATCGTCGGCTCCTTGACGTCGATCTTCTGGAAGCGCCGCACGAGGGCCCGATCCTTCTCGAAGTGCTGGCGGTACTCCTTGTAGGTGGTCGAGCCGACGCACCTGACGGTGCCGGACTGCAGCGCCGGCTTCAGCAGGTTCGAGGCGTCCATCGCGCCGCCGGAGGTCGCGCCGGCGCCGATCACGGTGTGGATCTCGTCGATGAACAGGATCGCGCCGGGATAGTTCTCAATCTCCTTCATGACGGCCTTCAGCCGCTCCTCGAAGTCGCCGCGATAGCGCGTGCCGGCGAGCAACGCGCCCATGTCGAGCGCGAAGATGGTCGCCTCCTTGAGCACGTCGGGCACCTCGCCCCGCACGATCTTGCGCGCCAGCCCTTCCGCGATCGCGGTCTTGCCGACGCCGGGATCACCGACGAACAGCGGATTGTTCTTCTGGCGCCGGCAGAGAACCTGGATGGTCCTCAGCACCTCGGGCTCTCGCCCGATGAGCGGGTCGATCTTGCCGTCCCGCGCCTTCTTGTTGAGGTTCACGCAGTACGTGTTGAGGGCGTCCATACCGGTCTTCTTGTCCTCGCCGTCGCCGCTCGACTCCTCGTCGACGCCTCGGACGGTGCGAGGCTCCGACATTCCGGGCCGCTTAGCGATGCCGTGACTGATGTACTGGACGGCATCGAACCGTGTCATTTCCTGCTCCTGCAGGAAGTAGGCCGCATGGCTCTCGCGCTCGGCGAAGATGGCCACGAGCACGTTGGCTCCAGTGACCTCCTCACGCCCCGACGACTGAACGTGCACGACGGCACGGTGGATCACGCGCTGGAACCCGGCGGTCGGCTGCGCCTCGGCGCTGCCGGGCACGACGAGCCCAGAAAGCTCGGCATCGATGTAGCCCGTGATGCGCTTGCGCAGGACCTCGATGTCCACGTTGCAGGCGCGCAGCACGGCGGCCGCGTCGCGATCGTCGAGCAACGCCAGAAGCAGGTGCTCGAGCGTCGCGTACTCGTGGCTGCGCTCGTTGGCGTAGGCCAGAGCCTGGTGAAGGGCTTCTTCGAGAGTCTGAGAGAAGGAAGGCAAGGGCGCGCTACTCCTTTTCCATCGTGCATTGCAAGGGATGCTGGTGCTGGCGCGCAAAGCTCATGACCTGCGCAACCTTCGTCTCGGCGATCTCGTACGTGTAGACGCCGCAGATGCCGACGCCCTTGTGGTGGACGTGGAGCATGATGCGGGTCGCCTCATCGCGCCCCTTGTTGAAGAAGCGCTCGAGCACGTAGATGACGAAATCCATCGGCGTGTAGTCGTCATTGAGCAGCAGCACCTTGTAAAGGCTGGGCTTCTTCGTCTTGGGTCGGGTCTTCGTGACGATATCCGTGCGATCGCCGTCGCGATCGTTCGTCCCGTCCTTCCCCGCCATCATCGTCGCCTGCATCGTCGCCCGCATCCGGCGCATTATCGCGCTCCGCATTCCTGTCCGTGACCGCCCCCGAAGCGAGGCGCCACGCATTGTAGACGGTCTTACCCGTGAGCCGCAATTCGCCTGCGGGGCTTTCTTCTAACGTGTGAAGGCGGGGTCCCTTCGACAAGACCTCGCCCATCACGATGTTGCGCTGAAAAAATCGGACAAAAAAAGGCCTGGCGAACCGCCAGGCCTTTCAAGACTGCGACAATCGCGCGGTGGCGCGACCTCGCGGATGCTGCCGTCAACGGCCGCCTTGCAGCGCCTTCTCGACCGGACGATAGGCCTCCTTGGCGAACTCGGTGTACATGGAGCCGAGCTTCGTCATGTAGGCCATGTAGTCGTCGTAGGCGCGCTTGGCATAGCCGGTCTGGATCTCGACGGCCTGCTCGACGGACTTGGCCGAGATCAGCTTCTCGAACGTGGCCGTGCCCTCTTCGAAGGCGCGCTTGGAATAGTCCGTCATCTCGGCGGCCATGGCCTGCCAGCCCTTGTTCCACTCGCCGGCAGCCTTCATCGCGGCATCCATGTTGGACTGGCCGAGCTTCTGGATGTCCTCGAAGCCCTTCACGTCGAAACCCTTCATCATGTCCTTGATCCCTGTGCTTACTCTGCAGCCTGAAATTTGGTCGCTCTGCCCTCCCCTTGGGCGAGCACAGCATCACATTTATGCGCTGCACAAAAATTGTCAAGGAAAATGTTGCGATGCAGCAAGATGCACTGGCAGCCTGCGGTTGCCGGTCGCAGCAACCTTTCGCCGCCGTTAACCGACCGCTAGCCCGGACGCGCTAGGCTCGTCGTCAAAAAGCGCCTCGACCGGATCGTATCGCGTCAAATTCATGCCTGATTGAGCATGTTTGTTTATGCGGCACTCAAGAAATCCTGGCGACGGCAAGGGAACCGAGACATGGCCCCCGACGGCCGCTCTCGGGTCGACAGAGGACGGTGCGTAAGTATGCTTGTGAGGGAAGCCGCTGAGACGGCGGTCCAACCGAGAGCGCGGCGCCTGCTGCGCTGCATGATTGCCATGGCCGCTGCCGCGGTACTGTGCGTGCTGCCCGCCGTGCCGTCAGCCCTCGCCCGGCAGGCTCCCGGCGCCGCAATGGTGGTCGATGCCAACACCGGCAACGTGCTGCATGCCGAGGCAGCCAGCGAGCTCAGGTATCCGGCCTCGCTCACCAAGATGATGACGCTCTACCTGCTGTTCGAGCGGATCGAGCAGGGGAAGCTGTCCTACACCTCGAAGATCCGCTTCAGCGAAGCGGCCGCCGCCGCCGCGCCGTCCAAGCTCGGCATCCAGCCGGGCGGCCAGATCACCGTGATCGAGGCCATCAAAGCGCTGGTGACCAAGTCGGCGAACGATGTCGCCATCGCCGTCGCCGAGCATCTGGCCGGCAGCGAGGCGGCCTTCGCACGCACCATGACCGCGCGAGCCCGCGCCATGGGCATGACGCGCACCGTCTTCCGTAACGCCTCGGGCCTGCCCGACCCCGGGCAGGTCACCACGGCCCGCGACATGCTCGTCCTGAGTCTGCGGCTGTACGACGACTTCCCCCGGCACTACCGGCATTTCTCGCAGCGCTACTACACGTTCCGCGGCCGCCGTTATCGCAACCACAATGGCCTTCTGTTCACCGTCGCCGGCACCGACGGCATCAAGACCGGCTATACCCGCGCCTCCGGTTTCAATCTCGTCACGTCCGTGCGGCGCGAGGGCAAGCACGTCGTCGCCGTGGTGTTCGGCGGTCGCACGGCCGGCGAGCGCAACATGAAGATGCGCCTGTTGCTGGCGAAGACCTGGCCGCGGGCGAGCACCCAGAAGACCCGTCGCGCACGACCGCAGATGGTGGCGCGCCGCGACACTCCCCGCTCAGCCCCGGCCGCCGCCCTGCGCCGGCCAGCCCCCCGTCTCGTCGCACCGCCGCAGCCCGTGCGCCGCAAGCTCGCGTTGCGCCCCTCGATCACACCGGCGCCGAGCCCGTCGCCCGCGCCGCATGTCCGCCCGGCCCGCGAGCCCGTTCCGGCAGCGACGCCCGTGGCCCGCACCCCGACGCCCGCGCTCGGCCGCGCCCCGTCCACGCTCGACGCCCAGGCCCGCGACCTGATCACCGACCAGCGCCTGTGGCCCGCCCCGGCGCCGCGCCCGGTGGTTCCGCCGCGCTGGTCAGAGCCCGTGCTGCCGCAGGCACCCGCCCGGCTCTATCGGCTGCGGCCCGCCCCCGAGCCACGCCCAGCGCCGCAACCGCGCCATCAGGTTGCCGCCCGCGGCCCCGTCCAGATCCAGATCGGCGCCTTCGTGACCATGGCCGATGCCCGACGCTCGATTGCTGCAGCGCAGCAGAAATCGTCCGGTCTGCTCGCCGGCCATCCTCCGCTGACACCGACCGTGGTGGTCGCCCGACAGACCTACTATCGCGCGAGGTTCGCCGGTTTCGACGCCTCCCGCGCCGAGCAGGTGTGCAGCGTCCTGAAGCGTCAGCGGATCGAATGCTTCGTCGTGCGCGCGGAATGACGCCATGCCGGCGCCGGCCGCCCGGGGTCCAGCGTCCTCGAGCGGACCGCTGCTAAGAGCCGGCCTTGCGGCCGAGCAACAGCTCCTTGGCGGCATTGATCTTCGCGGCCAGATAGGTCGAGCCGCCGCGATCGGGATGCACCTTCATCATCAGCTCGCGGTGCGCCTTGCGGATGTCCTCGGCGCTGGCGCCGGGCGCGAGGCCGAGCACGGAATAAGCCTCCTCCATCGTCATGGGCTGGCCGCTGCCGGGTCCCTCGCCTGAGCCCTCGCCATCCATGCGCGCGAAATCCTCGCGCCACGTCGGGTGCATGCGGTCGAGATAGGCCTCGAGCAGTTGCGCCGATGGCGGGTCCGTGAAGCGGCAATCCCGCCACAGCCCGGCGATCTCGGCGGGCGTCAGCTCGGACAGCTCGCGCCCCTCGTGCTTACCCTTCAGCACGCGGCCGTGCATCTCCCCGCTCGCGTGATCGAGCTCCATCTCCAGGATGTCGGTGACGACGCGCGAGGACTGCCCGCCAGACGGGCTGGGCCCGGCCGTGGGCTGTATCGGCCATGCGCCGCCCGCGCCGAGCAGGAGCGCCGCCCCCGTCGCGCAGGCGAAGGCCAGGCCCATGCGTCCCGTCAGCGTGTAAATGAGGGCAGCACCCAGCAGCCCCGCGCCGACAACGACGCGCAGCACCGCCAGGACCGCGCCGGCGTTGATCCGGCCCAGGCCATAGACGGCCACGAGGCCGACGGCGAGGGCCAGGAATCCGAGAAGAAGAAACTGCATACCGACCTGCCGCCGCGCGCCCCTTGCGACCCCGCCACGTGACCCGCGGCACACAGCCCGAGTGTGCGCGCGTCGCGCCACGGCCGCAAGTGGTCACGGCGGGCATCCAACGCGCACGGCGACGGCCGTCAGCGCATCTGCTCCAACAGCAAGCGCGCGCCGCCGGCCTGCCTCTCGCTCAGCGCCTCCAGCGCCTTGCGCCCGCCGGCCGCATAGACGGCCACCGCCGTCAGCAGCTCCCGAAGCTGCGCGGCCGCGCCGACGTCGAAGCGGCAGAAGGCGCCCTTGGTGAGCCGCGCGATCTCGCGAAACGCCCGCTCGGCGGCCATGTCGTGGCCCTCCTGGAAGAGGAACATCGGCACTCCGAGAAGCGCCAGCTCGCCGGCGCGCCCGCAGAGATCGTCCACATCCTCCTCCATGCAGTCACCGACGTAGACGACCGCGCTGACACGGCGGCGCTCGGCCTCCTGGCGGGCATGGGAGAGAACCTTGGCGATCTGCGTATAGCCGCCCGCACACGAGACCGTGGTCATCAGCCGCGCCAGGGAGGCAGGGTCCGAGACCCACTTCGAGGCCCGGCACTCCCCCGCCCCACGGAAATAGACGAGTTGTACATCGAGGCCACCGACCTGCCGCACCGTGGCGAACATGTCGGACTGGAGTTGCAGCGCCATGTCCCAGGTCGGCTGCCGGCTCATGGTGGCGTCCATGGCGAACATGAGCCGGCCGCGGGCGCCCGTGTCGACCGGCGCGCGCGCCTTGACTGCGGCGATGAAGGCCGCAACGTCCTCGGCGCTGGAGGGCAAGTCGGCCGGCGCCGTCTGCTCTTCGGCGTGAGGCGTGACGGGACGGTTGCCGCCGCCGAACGTCGGCACCGAAGGTCGTTGCGTCTTGCTCTTGTCCGCCATGGCTCCGCCTGCGTCCGTGCGTCCGGGATCGCTCAGACCTAGAGATGGCTCCGTGGCGCGGCAAAGACAACAGTCCGCGACGGATTTCGGCCTACCCGGTCAATCGTTTGGTTTCCGCGGGCGTCTCCTCGTCGCCGGACAGCAGCACCGTGTTGCCGCCCGTCGCCGTAATGTCGGTCGAGCGCACGCGCTCGACAGCGAGCCGATCGAGATACAGCGGTCCGCCGGCCTTGGGACCCGTGCCGGACAGCCCCTCGCCGCCGAAGGGCTGCACGCCGACGACGGCGCCGATCTGGTTGCGGTTGACGTAGAGATTGCCGACGCGCGCGTGCTCGGCGATGAAGTCGCTCGTGGCGGCGATGCGGCTGTGCACCCCGAGCGTCAATCCGTAGCCGGTCGCGTTGATCGCCTCGATCACCTTGTGCAGGCGGTCGCGCTGATAGCGCACGACGTGCAGGATCGGCCCGAACACCTCGCCGCCGATCTGCTTGATATCATCGATCTCGTAGACCGCCGGCGCCACGTACGTGCCGGGACGGCACTCCGCCGGCAGCTCCACATTGATCAGGCGTCGCGCCTCGCGCTCCATGCGCATCTTGTGGGCGTCGAGGGCGTCCTCGGCACGCTCGTCGATAACGGGGCCGATGTCGGTGGCGTAGTCGAGCGGATCGCCGACGACGAGCGCCTCGGTGGCCCCGGTCAGCATGGCGATGGTGCGCTCGGCCGTGTCCTCCTGCACGAACAGCACACGCAGCGCCGAGCACCGCTGCCCGGCGCTGTCGAAGGCGGAGCGCACGGCGTCGCGCACGACCTGCTCGGGCAGGGCGGAGGAGTCGGCGATCATCGCGTTGAGGCCGCCGGTCTCCGCGATGAACGGCACGATCGGGCCGCGCCGCTCTGCCAGCGATTTCTGAATGGTCCAGGCCGTCTCCGTGGAGCCGGTGAAGACGATGCCATCCACGCGCGGGTCGGCGACGAGCTTCGCACCGACGGACCTGCCGTCGCCCGGCAGGAGGTGGAGCATGCGCGTCGGCACGCCGGCGCGATGCAGTATCCGCGTCGCAAGGAAAGCGGTGACCGGCGTCTGCTCAGCCGGCTTGGCGACCACGGCGTTGCCGGCAGCGAGCGCGGCTGCGATCTGACCAACGAAAATCGCCAGCGGAAAATTCCACGGCGAGATGCAGGCGATGACGCCGCGCCCGCGCAGCTCGAGCGTATTGATCTCGCCGGTCGGACCGACGAGTCCTGTCGGATGCGAGAATCGTCGCCGCGCCTCCGCCGCGTAATAGCGCAGGAAATCCGCGGCCTCGCGCACCTCCGCCTGGGCGGCATCGAGCGTGCGCCCGGCCTCGCGAACGACGACGGCCATCAGCAGGGCGCGGTCCGCCTCGATGAGGTCGGCGGCGGCCTCCAGAACGTCGGCGCGGCCGGCGCCGCCGAGCCGATCCCAGTCGTGCATGCCATGGAAGGCGGCCTCGAGCGCGCCGTCGATCTGCTCGAGCGTCGCTGCGCGGACCGTGCCGATGCGCTGACGGCGATCGTGCGGGCAGAGAACCAGGCGCGCCTCGTCGCCGCCGGCCGTCACGAGGCCGTCGACGATCGGGCCGACCGCGAACGAGCCGGCGAGCGCGGCGGCCATCTCCTGCTGCAACGCGCTTCTGACGGCCGGCTCGGAGAGCGCGAGGCCGAGGCTGTTGCGCCGTGCCGGCAGGTAGATGTCGCCCGGCCGCGCGATCCGGTGGCTGCCGGCGCCGCCGGTCTCCTCGACGAGCGAAAGGGGATCGCCGATCACCTCCTCGACCGGCATGGCGTCGTCGGCCAGGCGGTTGACGAAGGACGTGTTGGCGCCGTTCTCCAGCAGGCGGCGCACGAGATAGGCGAGCAGGTCCTCGTGCTGGCCGACCGGCGCATAGATGCGGCACGGCCGCTTGAGCCGACCCTCGCCGACGACCTCGGCATAGAGCGCTTCACCCATGCCGTGCAGCCGCTGGAACTCGAACGGCTGGCTGCCGCCCGCCACGAAGCCGACCGCCAGGGTGTGGGCATTGTGGGTGGCCAACTGCGGGTAGAAGGCATAGGGATCGGCCAGCAACAGGCGCATGCAGGCGAGATAGGAGACGTCGGTATTGGTCTTGCGCGTGAAGACCGGATAGTCGGCGAAGCCGCGCTCCTGCGCCCACTTGATCTCGCTGTCCCAGTAGGCGCCCTTGACCAGACGCACCGGGATGCGCTTGCCCTGGGCCAGCGCCATGCGGCGCAGCCAGCGCAGCGTTGGCACCGCCCGCTTGGAGTAGGCCTGTACGGCCAGGCCGAGCCCCCACCAGCCGGCAAGGGCGGGGTCGGTGAACAGCCGCCCGAACATCTCGAGCAGCGGCTCGAGGCGGTCCTGCTCCTCGGCGTCGATGGTGAGCGGCAGCCCGAGGCCTTTCGCCTGCCGGGCGAGATCGAGCAGACGCGGATAGAGCTCCGCCACGAGCAGCGCCTCCTTGCCCGGCTCGAAGCGCGGGTGGATGGCCGAAAGCTTGATGGACAAGCTCGGGCGCGCCATGAGGGCAGCGGCATCGGAGCGCGTGAGCGGCCCGGCAGCGGCACCGACGGCCTCGAGCGCCCTGACGTAGCGGCTCAGATAGGTCTCGGCATCGTCGTAGGTCCGCGCCGCCTCGCCGAGCATGTCGTAGGAAAAGGTGTAGCCGCGCCGCTCGTAGGGCTCGGCCCGGCTGATCGCCTCGCGGATGGAGCGTCCGAGCACGAACTGGTCGCCCAGGATCTTCACCGCCTGCCGGAGCGCCTGACGGATGACCGGCTCGCCGGAGCGCGCAACCAGCCGCTTGATCAGCGTGGCCGGGCTGCTGCCCTTCGCCTCGCGAAAGCGCATGACGCGGCCGGTCAGCATGAGGCCCCAGGTCGAGGCGTTGACGAAGAACGAATCGGAGTGCCCGAGGTGGCGCTCCCAGCGCCCGTCCGCCACCTTCTCCGCAATCAGTGCGTCGGCCGTGTCGGCATCCGGGATGCGCAACAGCGATTCGGCGAGGCACATCAGGATGACGCCCTCCTCCGAGGTCAGGCCGTACTCGTGCATGAAGGCGTCGACGCCGCCGTAGTTGCGCCGGTTGGCGCGCACGGCGACGACGAGACGCTTGGCGAGATCATGCGCCCGCCGGCGCTCGTCCTCGGTGAACACCGCGCGCTCGAGCAGCCCGGAGACCAGCCGCGCCTCCTCCGCGAGATGGTAGGCCGAAATTTCGTCGCGCGGCGGCACGGCGGCCAGCGCACGGCTGTCCTCCTCGATCTCCTCGCGGGTCCGGGCTTGCCATGCCTCGCGCATCGGGCTCTCCGACCTGTGGCTCTTACGGCCGACTCGTTGGTACGAGGGCCGACTCGTTTCGAGTGCGCACATTATCAGATAGTGCTTGCGACCTCCGATGCCGAGGGTGGCTGGCTTGCCGCATTCCGGCCTGATATCCTCAACTTCGTTCAGTCCGCCGCCAATCAGGGGCTTTCGACCGTGACCAAGCCGATCGGTATCGCCACCACCCTCGCCGAGCTGCGCCGGCAGGTTGCCGCCTGGCGCCGGGCGGGCGAGCGGGTCGCCCTCGTGCCGACCATGGGGGCGCTGCACGACGGCCACATGGCGCTGGTCGCCACGGGGCTTGCGACCTGCCGGCACGTCATCGCCTCGATTTTCGTCAATCCCGCCCAGTTCGCGCCGGGCGAGGACTTCGAGCGCTATCCGCGCACGTTCGAGGACGACTGCGCCAAGCTGGCGGCCGCCGGCGCCAGCCTCGTGTGGGCGCCCGAGCGTGCCGAAATGTACCGCGAGGGGTTCGCGACGCGGGTCGTGCCCGCAGGCGCCGCCGAAGGCCTCGAGACCGAGTTCCGGCCGCACTTTTTCCAAGGGGTGGCGACGGTCTGCACCAAGCTCTTCTGCCAGGCGCTGCCGGACATCGCGCTGTTCGGCGAGAAGGACTACCAGCAGCTTGCGGTGATCCGCCAGATCGTGCGCGACCTCGATCTGCCACTCGAGATCGTCGGGGTGCCGACCGTGCGCGAGGTGGACGGCCTCGCCATGTCCTCGCGCAACCGCTACCTGAGCGCGGACGAGCGCAAGGCGGCGCCGACGCTCCATCGGGCCATCTCGGCAGTGGCGGCGGCCGTTGCCGCGGGCGGCAACGTCGGGCATTCCTGCGCACAGGCCGAGCGCGACCTGCACGCGGCGGGCTTCGGCAAGATAGACTACGTGACCGTACGGGATGCGGCGACGCTGGCGCCACTCACGGAGCCACCCCAGACCGGCTCACCCCTGCGTGTGCTCGCCGCCGCCTGGCTCGGCAAGACGCGCCTCATCGACAATTGCGCCGTGCCGGCTGCGGGCGGCGACGGTTCCTAGCGGCACGAGGTCACCGGTCTCCCTCCCGCACTTTGCGGTCCCGGACGCTGCGCCCGGCGCGGCGAGTCGGGACCTTCAGCCCACCGTGGCGAGCACACCAGGGGGCACACCCGCCGCGCCCCGGCCGGGGATGCAGCAGGGGATACATGGCCGCGACGGCCGCCTGCCATTCACGTATCGTGCGTGAGCTGGCGCGGAGGTTCGGTCTTGAGAGGCGTGGGCGTGTCGCCGCCCTTGGGCTCGCCAGCGGGCTTCGCAGTGCCGGGCTCGGCGTCCTCGGTCGGCATCTTGCCCTGGTTCAGCACGATCAACAGGGGCGTCAGCCCCTCGGCATCGACGAGGCGGAAGATCTCGACGTCCCGGTAAGCGCTCTTGCTCCAGCCGGCGATATGAAGCACGCGGGCCGCCTTGGAAAGCAGGCCGTGGTTGCGGACGGGCTGCGCTCCGGTCTCCGTCATCTCCTCCGCACGCCCTCCCATGTAGGGCGTCAAGTCGCTGAAACTGTCGCGTTTTTCTTCCTCGCCGAACTTCTTGAGCTCGTCCGGCGTCAGCGCCTTGACCAGCTTCAGGTCGTCGAGCACGCCGGCAAGCTGGTTCATGGCCAGTGCCTTCAGTTCCTCGGCGTCGTCCTCGGCCGCGGCGTAGAGATTGGGGATGACGAAGTAGGACGAACCGTTGTGGTGCAGGAAGTGCTTGCGCACCCACTCGAGGTCACCGCCCGGCGCACGGTCGATGGCCGTCTGGAAGGCGCTGGAGAGGTGATGGACGACCTCGCTCGTCGGCAGGTGCAGCTCGGCCTGGGCCTTGCGCAGCGCATCCTGATGTGGAGCGCTCGGAGGATTGAGCACCGTCAAAACGAAGAGGCCCAGGTCGATGCCGAGCGTCGCGAGCAGCGCAATGAGATCGCGGCCGGAAATCGACTGGCCGCCGGCGGTCTTGTCGCCCCCCGTCTTGCCACCGGAGACGACGTAGCGCACGAGGCTCGCCGAGTAGCTGCCGACGTTCTCCCAGAGGTTCTTGATGGCGTTGGCGACGCCGGCGGGACCCTCGTTGAAGGCGGCGGCCCTCAGGCGCAGGAGGGCGGGCTGGCCGGCCTGATCGGCGGCTTGTCGCAGGCGCTGCGCGAGCGTCGGGTCGTAGCAGGAAAAGCCGGGCTTGCCGGGCTCGATGCCCACGGCCGCGGCGAGCGCGCGCATCTCGGTCGCCGTGGAGTTGCCGAGGGCGTTGCTGCGGGCGGCGATGTTGCGGGCGCGGCCGCGGATCTGGGCGGCGCGCGCCTCGAACTGGCGCTGACGCTCGAGCACGGTCTTGCCTTCGAGACCCGCCGCGGTCTGGCGCAGCACGTCGAGATCCGTCTGCACGGGCGCGATCCACGACTTCATGATGCCTTCGCGCAGAGTGGCGATGGAATCGCGGACGCCGCGGCGGGCGTTGTAGAGCGGCCCACGGCCGGACCCCGACGGCACGCCACAGCTGCCACCGCTGGTCTCCTCGAGCGCCATGCGGCTTTCCGACCAGCTCACGACGCTGTCGAGCTGCACCTTGACGGCGTCGAGGCGGGCTGCGATCACCGTCGAGGCGTCGCGCGCGTCCTCCTGCAGGCCCGACAGGCTGGTCCGCGTCGCCTCCTCACCGGCGATCAGGCTCCACCAGAAGCCGTAGCCGAAGCCGATCGACCACAGCGCCAGGAAGAAGTAGAGGGCGAAGGTGACGACGCGCTCGCGCTTCTTGCGGCCGGGGCCGAACGTCTCGCGCAGCACCAGCCACATCAGGAACGTCAGTGCCGTGACGATCGCAATGACCAGGATCTCGTTGGAAACCGAGAGGCCGCCGGGCAGCTCGCGGCCCTGCCCGACACTGCTGGTCGAGACACCGATGATGAAGTCGGCCATGCCGCTCCAGGTGGCATACCCCGAGATGACCAGCAGCATCAGCGAGGCAATGCCGATCATGGCATTGCGCCCGAAGAGATAGTCGCCGACGCGACCCCACTGGATGGCGCGCTGCGGCGGCTTCACTGTCATCACCCCGTCCCTCCCGTGCCATACGTCCGGCCGCTGATACAATGGCCGAGAAGACCGCGCCGTTCCAGTCGCTCGCGCATGAAGACCTCCCGAGCGTCACCCGGCAGCCACGCCCGACTGTGGCCGAAACAGTCCGTGCCCGGCCCGTCCTCAGGCTCAGGGGGCTGAGACTTGCCAAACGGACCGGCCTCGTGCCAGCAAGGAACCTTGAAGCACGGCGCGATTCGTGCCATCCGCCAGGGCCGCGCACTTCCCCGTGTTCCGCGTCGCCGGCCCGTCATCATTTCCTCATGAAGCGGACCTATCGCGATGGCATCCTCCCGCGACCTCTTTGCAAGACTCGAGGCCAATTTGAACGAGAAGCCGATCCGCGGCCGCAAGTCGGCCGACGCGTCCGAGAGCTATACCGCAGCCGATATCGACGTGCTCGAGGGGCTCGAGCCGGTCCGACGCCACCCCGGCATGTATATCGGCGGCACCGACGAGAAGGCGCTGCACCACCTCTTCGCGGAGGTGATCGACAACGCCATGGACGAGGCCGTGGCAGGACACGCGTCCTGGATCGAGGTGCGCCTCGCCGCCGACGGCTACCTTTCCGTCGCCGACAACGGCCGCGGCATTCCCATCGACGCGCATCCGAAATTCAAGAACAAGAGCGCCCTCGAGGTCATCATGACCACGCTGCACTCGGGCGGCAAATTCGACGCCAAGAACTACTCGACCTCGGGCGGCCTGCATGGTGTCGGCATCTCCGTCGTGAATGCGCTGGCTGAGCGCTGCGAGGTCGAGGTCGCGCGCGGCCAGCAGCTCTACCGCATGGCCTTCGAGCGCGGCGTCGCCAAGACCAGGCTGGAGAAACTCGGCCAGATCATGAACCGGCGCGGCACCACGGTGCGCTTCAAGCCGGACGAGCAGATCTTCGGCAAGGGCGCCGCCTTCAAGCCGGACCGCCTGATGCGCATGGCGCGCTCCAAGGCATATCTCTTCGGTGGCGTCGAGATCCGCTGGAGCTGCGCGCCGGAGCTGATCAAGGACGACACCCCGGCCGAGGCGGTCTTCCACTTCCCCGGCGGGCTGAAGGAATTCCTCGCCGCCCGCGTCGACTCGAGCCAGATGGTGACCTCGTCGATCTTCACGGGCAAGGTGAAGGGGGTCGATGGCCTGAGCACCGTCGAATGGGCGGTCACCTGGATCGCCGACTCCGACGGGTTCACGTCCTCCTACTGCAACACCATCCCGACGCCCGAGGGCGGCACGCACGAGAACGGCCTGCGCCAGGCGCTCTACAAGGGCCTGCGGGCCTACGGCGAGCTGGTCGGCAGCAAAAAGGCCATCCAGATCACCGCGGACGACGTCATGAACGCGGCCGCGGCCATGCTTTCGGTGTTCATCCGTGGCGCGGCCTTCCAGGGGCAGACGAAGGAGCGACTGGCCACCGCCGATGCCACGAAGATCGTGGAGACGGCGGTGCGCGACGCCTTCGACCACTGGCTGGCGGAAAGCCCGCAGTCGGCCAACAAGCTGCTCGAGTGGGTGATCGAGATCGCCGACGAGCGGCTGAAGCGGCGAGCGGAGAAGGACGTCGCCCGCAAGTCGGCGACGCGCAAGCTCAGGCTGCCCGGCAAGCTCGCCGACTGCACGAGCGCAGGCGCGGCCGGCTCGGAGCTGTTCATCGTCGAGGGCGACTCGGCCGGCGGCTCCGCCAAGCAGGCCCGCGACCGCCAGACCCAGGCGGTTCTGCCCTTGCGCGGCAAGATCCTCAACGTCGCCAACGCCTCCTCGCAGAAGCTGGCGCAGAACCAGCTCCTCGCCGATCTCATTCAGGCGCTCGGCGTCGGAACCGGCAGCCGCTACCGCGAGGAGGACTTGCGCTACGAGCGCATCGTCATCATGACCGACGCCGACGTCGACGGGGCGCACATCGCCTCGCTGCTCATGACGTTCTTCTATCAGGAGATGCCGGAGCTCATCGAGCAGGGCCATCTCTACCTGGCCGTGCCGCCGCTCTACAAGCTGACGCAGGGGGCCAAGTCCGCCTACGCGCGCGACGATCGGCACAAAGACGAGTTGATGAAGACCCAGTTCAACGGCCGCGGCAAGGTCGAGATCTCACGCTTCAAAGGCCTTGGCGAGATGATGGCCTCCCAGCTCAAGGAAACCACCATGGACCCGCGGCGGCGCACGCTCCTCAGGGTCGAGGTCGAGGACGCGACGAAGGACGAGACGAACCGCGCCGTGTCCGACCTGATGGGCTCCAAGCCCGAAGCGCGCTTCCGCTTCATCCAGGAGCGAGCCGCTTTCGCGCGCGATCTCGACATCTGACGGGGCGCATCTGGCGCACACTTGACGGGGATCAACGCGGTCACGCGCGCGCGCGGCTAGCCTTGCCTTCCATGTGAAGGAGCTGGTCATGTCGCGTTTTGCCCTGACACTCGCGCTCGCCGCGGGCCTGCTGGCGATGCTCGCCATCGCGCCGGCGAGCGCCCAGACCATCGATCCGCACCGCGTCTGGGAGCTCAAGTGCGCCGGCTGCCACGGCAAGCACAGCCGCGACTTCGCCAAGGAGAACGTGCGCAAGGACGGGGGCAAGGTGCTCGCCACCAAGAGCGGCAAGCCGCTGGACCGCTTGCTTGAACGCCATCGCGGCACGCGGCTTTCGGACGGCGAGATCGACGCACTCGTCAAACACTTCGGCGCCATGCTGAAGACGGGTTGGCTCTACGAGCGCAAATGCATCGTCTGCCACGAGCGCGCCGTCGATCTGGCGCGGCTGCATCTGATCGAACGCGAGGGGCGCCTCGAAGGCCGCTACACCGGCCGGGACATTGCGAGCTTCCTCACCGACCACGGCCGTCTCGCCCCGGCGGAGATCGCGACCGTGCTCGCCATGCTGCGACGGCAGTTGCGCACCGAGGAGCACTGAGCGGGCCGCCTGCGACAGAGCGGCGGGCCTCTCGCCTGCCGTCGCGCCGGGACCGAAGCACGGCTGCCGACAACCGCCCTGCTCAGTCGAGCCGGCGCAAGGTCAGCCATCCCCCGCAATCCATCCGACCATTGAACATGCGTCGCGCCCAACTGCCGGAGCCGCGGCTTCGGCCGAGCTGGCCGCGGTACGTGTAGTGCTTCGCCTGGTTGCGAAAGGCCATGGTGAAGCGCCCGCTGCGGTCGACGCGCCCGCGCCGCGGCCCGCCGATCACGCCGTCGGCGATGCGGATGGTGAAGGTCTTGCCCTTGTGTGCGCACTCCGTGCTCGAGCGCGTCACCTGCCAGGTGCCGTCATAGGGGCCGGCGTGGACCGGCGAGGACATGAGCAGGACGGCCAGGGCGGCCAGCGCGGCGGCGGGGAGACGTGACATGGCGATCCGGGCTGAGGAGTGGGCAAGGCTGACCCGCCAAGGGTAGCAGGGCGACGCGGCGCGGCCAACGGATCATGGAACGGCGCTGGAGACCGCCACGGGCTGCATCGCGGACATGCTCGCGCACACCCCGCGCTGAGGGCGTGCGCGCCAACGGCTCCAGCGCCATGGCACCCTCAGCTTGCCTCGGACTGATCGAGCCACTCGAGGTCGGAACTCCCGGTTTTCCCGGTCATATCTGCAGAAGAATAGTGCGCACGCACCCAAAAATAACCGCCTTGAAATTGCGAAACTAATTGCGCACATCCGACAATCACAACCCAATCATCACTCGAATGATTTTCCGTACAAATACCCAGTAACCCATTCCGATATCATCCCTTTTTTGCCTGGGGACAGCTTTCGAGATCTGTGGATGGCTCAAGGAGAGCATCCGCGAATCACCATAAATCAAATTCTATCGATCGACCGTGTTCCGGAAATTCTGGGCTTTTGCAGGGAAAAATAACGATGCACAGATACAAAATCGCACTGGCAGCGGCCGCACTTGCGATCACCGGCAGCACTGCGGCGCTTGCCGCGGATCTCGGCAGCATCAAGGATCCGCCGATGATGTCCGTCGCGCCCGGCTACTCGTGGTCCGGCGTCTATGGTGGCATTCATATCGGCGGCGCGTGGGGCGATGCCGACCTCACCGAGCGCTTGCCGAACTTCTTCGGCGTCCTGCCGCCGTCTCTATCCTCGGGCCATGACGTCGATGGCTGGCTGGGCGGCCTGCAGCTCGGCATGAACCGCCAGTTCGGCAAGGTCGTGCTGGGTGTCGATCTCAGCCTCAGCGGGGCCGACATCAGCGGCAGCAACGGCGATTGCTTCGGCCTGACAACGCTCGCCGGAGGCCTCGCCACGGTGCGCTGCGACACCAAGGTCAACTGGCTCGCCTCGGCGATGTTCAAGGTGGGCTACGCCATGGACCGCTGGCTGGTTTACGGCAAGGTCGGCTGGGCCGTTGCCGGCATCGATCACAAGCTGACCGGCACGATCATTCCCATCCCGATCAGCGTCGCGTCATCCGTCAACGAGACGGCCGACGGCATCGCGTTCGGTGCGGGTGTCGAGTACGCGTTCGGCAATGGCATCAGCCTCGGCCTCGAGTACACGCACATGAACCTCGAAGCCGATGGCAGCGGCCTCATTCTCGGCGGCATCCTGACCACGGGCAGTCGCGAGGTCGATCTCGACATCGTGCGCATGCGCCTCAACTTCAAGCTCGGCCAGTAGTACCACTCGGCCGGCTCGACAGGTCCCCCGAAGCCCCCTTGCGACAGCAGGGGGGCTTTGCTGTTTTGGGAGGGAGCGCAAGACTTCGAGACGCACCAATTCTGCACCGGGCGCGCGAGACGCGATCGCAAAAGTCCACAGCTCCATGCCCTGCGGCGCTCCGGCCAGAGACGCGATGACACGGGAGACCCGGCAGCGCCCAGCGCCGGGGCAGCGTCAGACGATCTTGCCGGCCTTCAGGCGCGCGATCTCGTCGGCGGACTTGCCGAGCACATCCGCCAGGACCTCATCGGTGTGCTGGCCGAGTGTCGGCGGGCCGGCCTCATGGACGATCGGCGTGCCGGAGAGCCGCATGGGGCTGCGCACCACGGGCACCTTGCCGGCAACCGCGTGCGGCAGCTCGATGCGCATGCCGCGCGCCTGCACCTGCTCGTTCGCGAAGACCTGCTCGAGGTTGTTGATCGGCCCGCACGGCACGCCACCCTTGTCGAGCAGTTCGACCCACTCGGCCGTGGTGCGCGCGGCAAGGATCGGCTCCAGAACCTCGTCCATCAGCGCGCGGTTCTCGACGCGCTTGGCGTTGACGGCGAAGCGCGGGTCCTTGGGCAGGTGCGAGGCGCCGGCCACATCGCAGAACTTGTTGAAGAGATTGTCGTTGCCGCAGGCGAGGATGAGATCGCCATCCTTGGTCTTGAAGGACTGGTAGGGCACGATGTTGGGATGGGTGTTGCCGAGACGGGCGGGCGCCTCGCCGGTCGCAAGGTAGTTCATGCCCTGGTTGGCGAGGAAGGCGACCTGGGTGTCGAGCAGCGCCATGTCGATGGCCTGCCCCTGGCCCGTCTTCTCACGGCTGGCGATGGCGGCGCAGACGGCGATGGACGCGTACATGCCGGTCATGATGTCAACGATCGGCATGCCGACGCGCTGCGGACCGCCGCCCGGCCGGTCGTCGCGCTCGCCGGTGATGCTCATGAGGCCGCCCATGCCCTGCACCATGAAGTCGAAGCCGGGACGCTCGCGGTAGGGGCCGGTCTGGCCAAAGCCGGTGATGGAGCAGTAGATGAGGCGCGGGTTGAGCACCTTGAGGTCGTCGTAGCCGAGGCCATAGCGGGCGAGATCGCCGGTCTTGTAGTTCTCGAGCAGGACGTCGGCGCGGGCCGCCAGCTCGCGCACGATGGCTTGCCCCTCGGGCTTGGAAATGTCGAGCGTGATCGACTTCTTGCCGCGGTTGGCCGACATGAAGTAGGCGGCCTCCCTGGTCTCCTTGCCATCCTGGTCCTTCACCCAAGGCGGGCCGTAGGAGCGGCTGTCGTCGCCCTTGCCGGGTCGCTCGACCTTGATGACCTCGGCTCCGAGATCGGCGAGGTTCTGCCCGCACCAGGGGCCGGCGAGCACACGCGTCATGTCGAGCACGCGGATATGAGAGAGCGGTCCAGGCATGGGCTCCGGTCCTCCGAGAGGTGCGGTTGAGCTGAGGGCAACGGCGCTGGAGGGCTGTGCCCCGGGGGGAGTTGGTCCCCATTTATAAGCCCGCAACCGGCTTAGCAAGACCCGGCCACCTCAACGGGCGGCCTCGGGTGGCGTCGTGGCCGCCTCGGGCGGAGCGGCGCGCGGGTCGAGCTCGAAGACGGCCGGCGTCGTGCGCGGCACGGCGACGTAGTCCTCCTGCCGCGCCGTCGGCAAAGCGGGCCGCTGCG
The DNA here is from genome assembly GCA_041397725.1 of Hyphomicrobiaceae bacterium. Taxonomy (GTDB): domain Bacteria; phylum Pseudomonadota; class Alphaproteobacteria; order Rhizobiales; family Hyphomicrobiaceae; genus JAGRKR01. The sequence goes on from JAWKVZ010000001.1 coordinate 1,088,538, forward strand.
CCGCGCGCACGAGCATGACGAGCACGATGAGACCGTGCGCGACGGCGGTGAGCAGGAAGAGCATCGTCGCGCCGCCCCACTGCATGAGCGCGGCGGCGGCCAGCGGCCCGACGACCGCGCCGACGGAGAATGTGAGCAGGAGGCCGCTCGACACCTCGACGGCGCGCTTGCGGTGCACGAGGTCATTGGCATGAGCGACCGCGAGGGCGTAGATCGGGAAGGCCATGGCGCCGAATGCGGCGGCGGTTGCGTAGAGCACGGGCCGCGAGCCCTGGCTGCCGGCAGCGACGACGAGGCCGAGACCTGCGAGCGCGGCGGCGGCCGAGACCAGTGCGGCAACCGGACGCCGGCCGAGCCGGTCGGAGCTGAGACCGACCGGCCATTGCGCCAGCGCGCCGCCCAGAACCGCAGCCGACAGGAACAGCGCGACCTCCTCGAAGCCGAGGCCGGCGGCGTGCGCATAGGTCGGCCCGAGCGTCCAGAAGGCGCCGTTCACCATGCCCGTGAAGAGGCAGGCGAGCACCGCCGCCGGAGAAACGCCGATGAGCCAGACGAGGCGCAGACGGGAGCGGCGCGGCGGAGTGGGCGCCACGGTGCGGGTGAGCGAGACGGGCACCGCCGCCAGGGAGTAGAGGACGGCGACGAGCGAGAAGAGCTCGAAGCCACGGGCGGGGAAGAGACCGGAGAGTTGCATGCCCACCGTGGTCACGGTCAGGTTGAGCATCGTGTAGGCCGCAAGCACGCGACCGCGGTTCTCACGGTCGGAAGCGGCGTTGAGCCAGCTCTCGATGCCCATGAAGAGGCCGGCGAAACACAGTCCGGTGAGCGCGCGCAACAGCCACCAGACAGGCGGCAGCGGAAAGATCGCGTGGCAGAGCGGGGTTACCGTGGCCACCGCCGCGAAGGCCGCGAAGGCGCGGATATGGCCAACGCGGGCGATGATGCCTGGCGAGACCAGGCAGCCGATCACCAGCCCCAGGAAGTAGGCCGAGCCCATGATACCGATGTCGAGCTGGCTGAAGGCGTCGAGACCGGCACGCACCGGCAGCAGCACCGAGAGCAGCCCGTTTCCCATGAGCAGGACGGCGGCGCTGACGAGCAGGGCGACGACGGGCTGCAACGGCGTGGACATGACGAACTCGGGTCACCGGAAGCGGTTTCGCACAAGCGGACGACCGTGCCACCATTGCCGCCCGAGCCCTCACGTCAAGCCCAAAGCGGCACGGCACGCGCCGGAGAAGGCTTGCGAGGCCCGCCCGCCGACTCTACCATCGCAGGGATCGATACGAGCGCACCTGCCGGTGTGCTGGCTAATCCCGACGATCCCGAGCCCGACACGCGTTCTGCCGCGCGCGACAGATGCGGCCCGGCGGCCGGCTGGTTCATTGGAGGAGACGACCTTGGCGACCAAAAGCAAGCAAGCACCGCCAGCCGGTGAGCGCGACGGATGGCAACACGCCATCTACGACGTCCTGCGCAAGAACGACGTCACCCAGATCTCCTATGTCCCCGATGCCGGCCATCGGCTCATCATCGACCGCTCGCTCGAGGACCGCGACGTGCACTCCGTCGCGCTCACCACCGAGGAAGAGGGGGTGGCGCTGGCGGCGGGCGCGCATCTCGGCGGCGCCCGCAGCGTCGTGTGCATGCAGAGCAGCGGCGTCGGCAACTGCATCAACTTCCTCTCGCTGGTGAAGGGCGGCAGCTTCCCGATCCTCATGCTGATCAGCATGCGCGGCGACTTCGGCGAAGGAAACCCGTGGCAGATGCCGATGGGCCAGGCCGTAAAACCGATCCTCGAGGCGATGGGCGTGCTCTGCCTCATGGTCGAGAAGCCGGAAGAGGCCGTGCCGACCGTCGAGGCGGCATGCACCATGGTCTACAAGTCCGGGCAGGCGGTCGCCGTCCTGCTCACCCAGAAGCTGATCGGCGCCAAGGCGTTCTGAGGAGGAGAGACCATGAGCACTTCACCCCCCCGGACCGCCGATCCCCGCTACACGCTCGATCGCTGTGAGATCGTGCCGAAGCTGATCGGCAAGCACGAGGACTTCCTGTTCGTGACCGGCCTCGCCGGCACGTCGAAGGACATCGCCGCGCTCACCAAGGACGGCGACCACATCTTCACCATGGCGGGAACCATGGGCGCCGCGGTCGCGGCCGGCCTCGGCCTCGCGCTCGCACAGCCGGACAAGCGCGTCATGGTCGTCACGGGCGATGGCGAGTTGCTGATGAACGTCGGCGCCCTCGCCACCGTCGCCGTGCTCAATCCGCCGAACCTGTCGATCCTGTGCGTCGACAACGGCCACTACGGCGAAACCGGTTACCAGCGCACGCATACCAGCCAGGTCACCGACCTCGAGAAGATGGCGGCCGGCGCCGGCATCAAGTCCACCTGCACGGTCGCGAGCGAAGGCGATATCGCCAAGGGCGCGCGGATGCTGCGCGAGGGCAACGCCACGAGCTTCGTGCTGCTGCGCGTGAAGCCGGAGGACCCGCCGAAGTTCAAGCGCAACCTGAATGCTGCGGAGTGCCGCGTGCGCTTCCGCAAGTCGCTCCTCGGGCACACCTGAGCGGCGGACCGCACTACCGCCCGGACAATGGAGACTGGCACGTGACAGCGCCTGCGTCGAAGGACACGCGACCCGCCGAGTTCGTACTCGACCGGGCCGACGCCGTGCCGGCGCTCATCGGCAGGTTCGACGATTTCCTGATCGTCGCGGGACTTGCCGGCACGGCGCGCGAGCTCAAGGCCCACACCGATGGCGCCCCCAACCTGTTCGCTCTGGCGGGCGTCATGGGGGCCGCCGTCACAATGGGCCTCGGCCTCGCGCTCGCCCAGCCCGAGCGGCGCGTTCTGGTCGCGACCGGCGATGGCGAGCTGCTGATGAACATCGGCTCGCTGGCGACCGTCGCCCTGATGGCCCCGGCCAACCTGTCGATCCTGTGTGTGGACAACGGCCACTACGGTGAGACCGGCTACCAGTTGAGCCATTCGAGCCGCGGCGTCGATCTGGCCGAGATGGCGGCCGGAGCAGGCATTCCCGCCACCGCAGTCGTCCAGAGCACGGCGGACTACGAAACGGGCCGGCGCCTGCTGCGCGCCGGAAACGGCCCGACATTCGTCCTGCTCAGGGTGAAACCGACCGACCCGCCGTCGGGCAAGTTCTCGCTCGATGCCGTCGCGGCGCGCATCGCTTTTCGCAGTGCCCTGCTCGGCTCACGCTGAACAGGGGACAGGATGCGCTCGGGAATTGGTCTTGCCAGGCGACAACTGTTACTAATAATAGAACAATAGGACGACGAGGAAAACGCCGTCCGAAGCTCCGCGGCCCGAGGCTCCGCGGCAATGCGGAGCGCAGCCGGCCTGCCGCGGCAGGTTTGGCGAACGGCTGGGCCACGCTGACGGCGGCGCCCGGAAGATCAAGGCCGGCGCTGTCCAGAGCCTGGACGGATCGGCACCACGGCAGGACGAGCGCATGGACCCCTTCGAGCGCATAGCGGACATCGCCGACACGAACGTTCGGGCCCGAGCGGTCAAACTGCTCGCCGAGAAAAAGGTGCGGCTGCCGACGTTCGCGGAACTCGCGGACCCCAGGCGGGCGCCAGGCTCTGTCAGGGCCACCTGCGAGAGCGTCGATGCCGATGCCGCCGACCCTGCCAACCTCTACCGCGTGCACTGGTTCAACGACCGCGCCCGCAAGGGCATCGTGGACGTGCCCGTGCACGTCGAGCTGCCGCGCAGCCTGACGGGGACCGACGCGCGCATCGTCGTGGCCATCGGCGCGCTGTTCCCGATGATCGGCGCCCACAAGGTGCTGGCCGCCTACGCCTGCCTCGCCCCGCGCCTCGTCTCCGGCCGCTTCGATCCGACCCGCCAGCGCGCCGTCTGGCCCTCGACCGGCAACTACTGCCGCGGCGGCGTGGCGATCTCGCGTATCCTCGGCTGTCGCGGCGTCGCGGTGCTGCCGGCGGGCATGAGCCAGGAGCGCTTCGAATGGCTGGGCCGCTGGGTCAGCGATCCCGCCGACATCGTCCGCACGCCAGGCACGGAATCGAACGTCAAGGAAATCTACGACAAGTGCGCGGAGCTGGAACGCGACCCCGCGAACGAGATCCTCAACCAGTTCTCCGAGTTCGCGAACTATCTCGGCCACTGGTGCGCGACCGGCCGGGCCCTCGAGCGCGTCTATGAGCACCTCACGCTCGCCAGTCCGTCTCTCCGGCTCGCCGGCTACGTCTCGGCGAGCGGCTCCTCCGGCACGCTCGCGGCCGGCGACTATCTCAAGGGCCGCCACGGCACGCGCATCGCCGTCGTCGAGGCCGTGGAGTGCCCGACGCTGCTCAAGAACGGCTACGGCGAGCACAACATCCAGGGCATCGGCGACAAGCATGTGCCGCTGATCCACAACGTCATGAATACCGACTGCGTGATCGGCATCTCGGACAAGGCCACGGACGCCCTCAACGCCGTGTTCAACACGGAGGCCGGTCGCAGGCTGCTGGCCGGGCGCGGCGTCCCCGCGGCGCTGATCGCCGATCTCGGGCTCTTCGGCCTGTCGAGCATTGCCAACATCCTCGGCGCTATCAAGCTCGCCAAACAGCAGCAGCTCGGCCCCGACGACCTCGTCGTGACCGTGGCCACCGACGGCGCTGCCCTCTATCAGAGCGAACTCAAGGGCTACGTCGAGCGCCAGCACGCCGGCACCTATACGAACGAGGCGGCCGTCGCCGCGCTCGCGGCCCATCTCGACGGAGCCGATACGGAGCATATGCTCGAGACGCGCCACGAGGACCGGGAGCGGATTTTCAACCTCGGCTACTTCACCTGGGTCGAGCAGCAGGGTATCGCTCTGCCAGACTTCGACCGTCGCAAGTCGCAGTCCTTCTGGCATGGGCTGCAGGAACTGATACCCATCTGGGACGAGATGATCGAGGCCTTCAACCGCGACAGCGGGTGCGCGGACACGAACTGAGGCCGCCAACGTGAGGAGACAGAGCCGGCGATGAGCACGGAGCCCCTGGTCAAACCCTATCTCGAGCTGCGACGGGAGACCGCCGCGCGCGACCACGGCCTGCGCGAGAAGGTCATGTCGCTCGATGAGGCGGCCGCCCTGGTCAAGGACGGCGAGCACGTCGGCATCGGCGGCTGCACGATGTCGCGCACGCCCATGGCCATGCTCTGGGCGCTGATCCGCGCCGGCCGCAAGGATCTCACGGTCTCGCGCTCGATCACCTCGACCGAAGGCGACCTGCTCTATGCCTCCGGCGTCTCGCGCCACATCATCACGAGCTGGTTCAGCCAGGGCATCGTCTGGGGCGTATCCAAGGTCATGCGCCACTACACCGAGCGCAAGCTCGCGCGCTTCGACGAGTGGAGCCACATGTCGATCGGCCTGCGCTATCGGGCAGGAGCCATGGGCGTACCGTTCATGGCCACGCGATCGATGTTGGGATCGGACGTCGCACGGCGGCGCGAGGACGAGGTGAAGACCATCACCTGTCCGTTCACGGGCGAGGAGGTCATGCTGCTGCCGGCCCTCAACCCGGACACTGTGCTCATCCACGTCCAGCGCGCCGACGCCTACGGCAACGCCCAGCTCGACGGCCTGCAGTTCATGGACATCGACATGGCCATGGCCGCCAAACGCGTGATCCTGACCACGGAGCGCATTGTCTCCAACGATCAGATCCGGCGCACGCCCGACCACACGCGCATCCCCTTCTTCACCGTCGATGCCGTAGTCGAGGCTCCCTTCGGCGCGGCGCCGCACGAGTGCTACGGCGTCTACGAGCCGTTCTTCTCGCACCTCGACCTCTACGCCGAGATGACGGCAAAGGACGCCGAGGGCGGCGCCCGCCGCTACCTCGACGAGTATATCCATGGCAGCAAGAGCTGGCCCGATTACCTCGCCAAGCTCGGCATGGAGGCGGTTCTCGACGCCAGCCGCCGCGGCAGGAGCATCCACAATGACTGAGCAACCGACATCCACCTACACCGCCTCCGAGCTGCTGGCCGTGATGGCTGCGCGGCTCCTCGAGGATGGCCAGATCGTCTTCGCCGGCGTCGGCATCCCCCTGCTCGCCGCCACGCTCGCCCAGCGCGCGCACGCGCCGCGGCTGACGATCCTGTTCGAGGGCGGTGTCGTCGGCCCGTTCATCGTACCCGGCGAGCTGCCGCCCTCCACCAACGAGCAGCGGTGCACGCGGCGCGCCAACATGGTGCTGCCGATCACCGACGTGCTGCTGCTGCTCCAGCGCGGCTACGTCGACGTCGGCTTCATGGGCGGGGCGCAGATCGACCGCTACGGCAATCTCAACTCGTCCTTCATCGGCGATGCCGACGACCCGAAGATCCGGCTGCCGGGCACGGGCGGCGGCAACGACATCTCTTCGCTCACCCAGATGATCGTGGCCATGAAGCACGAGAAGCGCCGCTTCGTCTCGAAGGTAGATTTCATCACCTCGCCCGGCTTCATCGAGGGCGGCAGCTCGCGCGCCGATCGCGGCCTGCCGGCCGGCGGCATGTGGCGCGTCGTGACCGATCTCGCCGTGATGGGCTTCGACGAGCGCAGCCACGAGATGAAGGTGCTGGCGCTGCATCCGGGCGTTACAGCCGAGCAGGTGCGCGACAATACCGGCTTCGACATCGCCATCCCCGACGATGTCGGCCGCACCGAGCCGCCGCGCCGCCAGGAGCTCGACGTCGTCCGCAACCTCGATCCGGATCGGCTCTACACGGCCTGAACGGCTACGGAGGGGATGGCGGCCCGGCGCGCCTCCGTCCGACAGTCACGCAGCAGCAGTTGACCGCCGCCCGAAGCGGCGCCACGCGACAGGAGAGCAGAATGGCCAAGAAGAAGACGACCGAGTTCGGCGTGGCGATGCGCAATTTCACGCGTTATCCGGAGATGCCGAGCGCCAAGGACCTGATCGAGTACGGCGTGAAGATGGAGGAGCTCGGCTTCGAGTCGATCTGGGCCTGGGATCACATCCTCCTCGGCGTCGACCCGAACTTCCCGATCCACGAGGCGCTGACCATCCTGACCGCCGTCGCCGCCCGCACCAGCAAGATCAAGGTCGGCACCGGCATTCTCGTGATGCCCATGCGCAATCCCGTGATCCTCGCCAAGGAGCTGGCCACCATCGACCACATCTCCGACGGCCGCCTCATCGTCGGCGCCGCCGTGGGCTGGTACAAGCGCGAGTTCGACTCCCTGGGCGTCGACTTCACCAAGCGCGGCAAGATCATGGAGCAGTCGCTCGAGATCATCAGCCGCCTGTGGACCGAGGACAAGGTCGACGGCGAGTACCCGCCCTACAATCTGCGTGGCGCCGTGCTCTACCCCAAGCCCGTGCAGAAGCCGCGTCCGCCGCTGCTCATCGGCGGCTACGTCGACGCCGTGCTGAAGCGCGCCGCCACCAAGGGCGACGGCTGGCTCACCTACTACTACACCGCCGAGAGCTTCGCGCGCGTGTGGGAGAAGGTGCGCGGCTTCGCCGAGGAGGCCGGCCGCAACCCGGACGAGCTCATCTCGACCAACCAGCTCCCCATCTGCGTCGGCGAGCGGTCCAAGATCGAGGGGCCGATGAAAAACTGGCTGCAAACGGAATGGGACTACGCGTCCTGGTCGGAGTCGACCATGGACAGCGCGATCATGGGCACGCCAGAGGAGTGCGTGGAGCAGCTCGAGGCGCACATCGCCACCGGCATCGATCGCATCATCTTCGTTCCCTACAAGTACGAGATGGAGCAGCTCCAGGCGATCGCCACGGACATCCTGCCGAAGCTCAAGGCCCGGATGGGCTGAGGCTCGCCCGGCTTTCTGCCGTCCACGGAGCCGCGCCCATGGTGCGGCCCTCCGGGCGTCTCGCCGATCGATGGGCCGGCGGCCCAACGACCGGCAAAGACCCCGGCTCGCGCATGGCTGGCGCCACGCCCGGCCGGGGACGCAGTGCTCGCCCGCCGTCGCGAACTTCGGGATCGCGACGGCGGCGGTGCTATCGCCACGCCACGAGGCAGGCGTAATTCTCGGCCGCCGTCGGCGTCTCGATGTTGGGCTCGAGGTGGGCGAGCGACTTCGGATCGGCAAAGCCCGCCTGCCGCAGGAACTCGAGGTGCCGCGCGATCGGGAAGCGGCCCGGCTCATAGTCCCACGCCGTGCCGTCGGGCTTGATGAAGTCGCCGTTCACCAGCACACCGCCCACGGGCAGCGTCTCGTGGCAGCGGCGGTAGACGTCCGCCACCGGCTGCTGGCCGCCGAGATCGTGGAGCGCCCAGGTCGAGATGATGGCGTCGGGCCGGCGCGACAGCCGCTTGGGCCAGGCTTGGTCCATCAGGTCGGCGTTGGTGAAGACCACGCGCGGAACGAGGTCACCGATGGTCTCGCGGGCGATGTCGAAGAAGACGTCGGAGAAGTCGAGCGCCTCGTAGCTGATGGTGGCGTTGCGTTCCAGGATGTGGCGAGCCATGTAGCCGGGCCCGGTGCCGAGCTCCAGCACATGCGCATCCGGCTTCCCGAGCTTGCCGATCTCGGCGAGGATCATGTCGAAGAGCTGAAGGCGCGGCGCTGTCGGCACGAAGCGATTGGCCCAGCCGCGCACAAACTCGGCATTGTGGAACTCGTGCTGCGCACCGACGAAACCTGTCATGGGCTCTCTCCCTGGCGATGTTGTTCTATCGTTGGAAGCGAGCATAGCGCGTCGGGCGCGCAGACGCGAGGCGGACCAGGAGTGGCGCGCCGTCGCCTCACTCCGCCGCGAGCTTGCGCGCGACGCGGGCCTCGAAGCGGGAGACGTTGACGACGACGCGCTCATGGCTGCCGTCGCCGATCAACTCCGTCTCGTCGTAGGCGGCGACGCGGAACCAGATCGTGCGGCCCTCGACCTTGATGACCTCGGCCTCGGCCCGGATGGTCATGCCGACCGGCGTCGCCGCGATATGGCGGACGTCCAGGCGGATGCCGAGGCTCTGGTGCCCCTCGGGCAGCAGATGCTCGGCCGCCGCCAGCGCCGCCGCCTCGATGACGTTGATCATGACGGGCGTGGCCAGCACGGGAATGACACCCGAGCCGACCTTGGCCGCCGTGTGCTCCGGCGCCACGACGAGCGTGGCCGTGCCTTTCAGGCCGGGGGTGAGGCGGGAGAGAACCTTGGAGGTCGTCATCGTTGCTCCAGCGTGCCGCCGTCCGGCCCCATGCCTCTCACAGCGGAATGTTGTCGTGCTTCTTCCAGGGGTTTTCGAGCGTCTTGTTGCGCAGCATGTTGAGGGCGCGGCAGATGCGGCGGCGCGTGTTGCGCGGCAGGATCACCTCGTCGATGTAGCCGCGCTCGGCCGCCACGAAGGGATTGGCGAAGCGCGTCTCGTACTCCTTGATGCGGGCGGCGATCTTGTCGGCGTCGCCGAGCTCGGCGCGGTAGAGGATCTCGGCCGCGCCCTTCGGCCCCATGACCGCGATCTCGGCCGACGGCCAGGCGTAGTTGACGTCGCCGCGGATGTGCTTGGAGCTCATGACGTCGTAGGCACCGCCGTAGGCCTTGCGCGTGATGACGGTGACCTTGGGCACCGTCGCCTCGGAATAGGCGAAGAGCAGCTTGGCGCCGTGCTTGATCAGCCCGCCGTACTCCTGCGCCGTGCCCGGCAGGAAGCCCGGCACATCGACGAAGGTGATGATGGGGATCTCGAAGCAGTCGCAGAAGCGCACGAAGCGGGCCGCCTTGCGCGAGGCATCGGAGTCGAGCACGCCCGCCAGCACCATGGGCTGGTTGGCGACGATGCCGACGGTGCGCCCCTCCATGCGTGCGAAGCCGACGACGATGTTCCTGGCGAAGGCTTCCTGGATCTCGAAGAAGTCCGCCTCGTCCACGACCTTGAGGATCAGCTCCTTGATGTCGTAGGGCTTGTTGGGGTTGTCGGGGATGATCGTGTCGAGCGAGGCCTCCGCGCGCTCGGCGCTATCGCGCGTCGGCAGCATAGGCACGCCGGAGCGGTTGTTGGCCGGCAGGAAATCCATGAGCCGGCGCATCTGCAGCAGCGCTTCGACGTCGTGCTCGAAGGCCTTGTCGGCGATCGACGACTTGGACGTGTGGACCTTGGCGCCGCCGAGCTCTTCCGCCGTCACCGTCTCGTTGGTCACGGTCTTCACGACATCGGGGCCGGTCACGAACATGTAGCTCGTATCCTTGACCATGAAGATGAAATCGGTCATCGCCGGCGAGTAGACGTCGCCGCCCGCGCAGGGTCCCATGATGACGGAGATCTGCGGGATGACGCCGGAGGCGAGCACGTTGCGCAGGAACACCTCGCCATAGCCGCCGAGCGCCGCCACACCCTCCTGGATGCGTGCGCCGCCGGCGTCGAAGAGGCCGATGATGGGCGCGCGGTTCTGCAACGCCATGTCCTGGATCTTGGTGATCTTCTTGGCGTGCGTCTCCGAGAGCGAGCCGCCGAATACGGTGAAGTCCTTGGCGAACACGTAGACGACGCGTCCGTTGATGGTGCCCCAGCCGGTGACGACGCCATCGCCGGGGATTTTCGCCTTCTCCATGCCGAAGTCGGTGCAGCGGTGCTCCACGTACATGTCGAACTCCTCGAAGGAGCCGTCGTCGAGAAGCAATTCGATGCGCTCGCGCGCCGTCAGCTTGCCGCGCTTGTGCTGCGCCGCGATGCGCGCCTCGCCGCCGCCGAGCCGCGCGATCTCGCGCCGGCGCTCCAGCTCCTCGATAATGTCCTTCATGGCCTTCCCGTCCCGACTGTCCACGTCCGATGTTCTCTCGAGTTACCTATCATGAGCGGCTGGGCCGGCAAACCGGCGGAAGGTCTAGGTGGTGACCGCGACAGAGGACGCGCAGGGCAGCATTTGCCGGATCGGCCCGCCGCCAAGCGGGTGCGAGCTGCACCTGTGCTGGCAACCTATGATAGGAATATTCTCCGGGAGGTGGGTCATAAATAGTACATGACAGGAACAAAACAGGATTATAATCTCACCGGCAGGATCAGACCTTGCGTAAGGGGGAGTCATGAAGAGGCATGTGATCGCCGCGGCCTTGGCCATGCTGGGGCTGGCCGCCAGCCCGGGTGAAGCCCAGGATCGGTATCGAGACCGGTATGACGGCGGTGAGCGCTGGCACGCGCGGCAGGGCACAGACGCTCGCGCCCCCGATGGCTGGCGCTACGACCGTCGCACACGGCGTTATCGCCCGTGGCGCTGGCTCGACAGTGCGCGACGGCCGCGGTCCTGGCGTCGCGGCGATAGATGGACCGGCGCGGCAAGGCGATGGGAGCGCAGTGAGCGCGGAACGCCACGAAGGCCGTACCGGTCCGAGCGCGGCGACCGCTCGCCCGCCCCTCACCAGCAGCCCTGAGCGTCAGAACCGCGCCCTCCACAAGGCCCGGGAAAGTATCTGGCTGAGACGGCTGCGGCCCCGACAACGGCAGCGTGCCGCAATCGGGGCCGCGAGGCCAACGTTCGTAGAGGTGCGGTCGGCTGCGAAGCGCGCACCGGGCGTCATGCCCCCGCGCCCGGTCAGCCCGGACCAGTCGAGCAGGCCGGTCGTCCGGCTACTTCTTGCAAACCTGGGCCTGGGCGCGGCAGGTCCAGCCGAGCGGGCCGCCCTGCTTGCACTTGAACTTCGGCTTGGTGATGTGGTCGGTCTGGATCGGCCAGTTGCCGGTGACCTGCTGGATGATTTCGAAAGCCTGGAACTCGGCGGCGCCGCGCGTCGAGCCGATGCCCTCGCCGGCCTTCATCACGCACTTGCCCTTGGCCGGCTTCTTGGCCTTCTTCGCCGCCTTCTTGGCGGGCTTCTTGACCTTGGCGGCCTTCTTCTCCGGCGCGGCCTGCACCGGTGTGACGGACGCCATGGCGACTCCCGCAACCGCGAGCGCCACGACCAGCGACTTCAAAAGTGTCTTCATGACGAGGGTCCCCCGTTCGAATCGGCTGATAGGCGACCACCTTTAGGCCGCCCGTCCAGCGGCCACAAGAACCTGTGGGCCGCGGCCGTACCGATTGCCTCGCAGGCGCGGCATGGACGCCACGGCGCTCGCTCGCGAGAGCTGGCATTTTGCCCCACTGGACCCGCGCCCGCACCGCCTTATTCTGAGGCCGAGCCCCCGGCGCAGCAATTTGCCCGACTGCCTCGGATTTCCCCTTGAGATCACCCACTCCAGCCATTCACCTCAGGATGCACATGCAGACGCAGCTTCACCTCAACCTGTTCATCTACGCGCGCGGCCACCACGAGGCCGCCTGGCGCCATCCCAAGGCGACGCCGCGCCCCATCATGGACATCCACCACATCGTCGACTGCACGCGGATTGCCGAGAAAGCCCATTTCGATTCGATCTTCCTCGCCGACGTGCTGCACATCCCCGAGGATATCGAGCACTCCGCCCGCATCTGGCTCGAGCCCGTCACCACGCTCGGCGCGCTGGCCCTGGCGACCAGCCACATCGGGCTCATCGGCACGGCCTCCACCTCCTACTCCGAGCCCTTCAACCTCGCCCGCCAGTTCGCCTCGCTCGACCACATCAGCAGCGGGCGCGCCGGCTGGAACATCGTCACCACCTTCTCCGCCGCCGGCGGGCGCAACTTCGAAGCCGCCGACGACCGCATGAAGCACGCCGACCGCTACGAGAAGGGCGAGGAGTTCGTGCGTGTGGTGAAGGCGCTGTGGGACAGCTGGAGCGACGACGCCATCGTCGACGACCGTGCCGGCGGCCGCTTCGCCCGGCCCGACCGCATCCGCGCGATCGACCACCACGGCGCACATTATCACGTCGCCGGACCGCTCAACCTGCCGCGCCCGCCGCAGGGCTGGCCGGTGCTGGTGCAGGCGGGCTCCTCCGACACCGGCCGCGCCTTCGCCGCCCGCCACGCCGAGACGATCTTCACGGCCCACGCCCAGAAGGGCACCGCGCAGGATTTCTACCGCGACATCAAGGCCCGCGCCGCGGCCGTCGGCCGCCGCCCCGACCAGGTGCTGGTGCTGCCGGGCATCAGCGCCATGATCGCGGGCACCGAGGCCGAGGCCCGCCGCCTCGACGACGAGCTGAACAACCTGACCGATCCCGAGATCGGCCGCATGCGCCTGTCCGATCGCTTTGATGGGGCCGACCTCTCGCACCTGCCGCTCGACACGCCGCTGGCGCCCGAGGATCTTCCCGACCCCGCCAGCAACGAGGCGTCGCGCGGACGCACCGAGCTCATCGTCGGTATCGTCCGGCGCGAGCGGCCGACGCTGCGGCAGCTCCTCGCCAAGCTCTCGGGCGCGCGCGGACACTTCACCGTGGTCGGCACGCCCGAGCAGGTCGCCGACGCCATGATCGATTGGCTCGACAGCGGCGCTGCCGACGGCTTCAACGTGATGCCGCCGATCCTGCCGCACATGCTGGAAGTGTTCACGGGCGAGGTGGTGCCGATCCTCCAGCGCCGCGGCCGCTTCCGGACCGACTACACCGGCACGACGCTGCGCGAGCACCTCGGCCTGGAGCGCCCCTCGGCGTAGCTCGGCGCGTCCCGACCACGGCGTGCACGTGCGACCTGCGCGCTCCATTGCGCCTTGGAGGCGCCCCGCCGACTGCAAATTGCAGTTGGCGTCTCGAGCAAAAAAAATGCTCTCGAGCAGCATTTGTCCCCCAAATGGGGGATGCGCGACCTGACGAGGTACCTACACTTTCCCGCGGGCATCTGACCTGAGGCCGCAAGCGCTCGACGTGCTGTGGTTCTCGTGTCGTCATCGGGGAGCTGAGCCATGCCGATCAATCTGACCGACGGGAACGGATATCTCTGGGACATCCAGGACAACGGCTCGATCAGCAACGGCACGAGCGATGCCTTCGACGGCGGGCTCAATTTCGCCATCAACGGCGCATCCTTCCCGAGCGTGACGCAGACGACTGAGCTCGACGGGCGGCAGGTCGTGATGTCCGGCGCCGTCGGCGTCTTCAGCGTCACGCGCAAGGTCTACGTACCGGGCGACCAGGGCTGGGCGCGCTTCCTCGAGACCATCACCAACACGTCGGGAAGCGAGCAGACCTTCACACTGAGCATCCAGTCGAATTCCGGCAACGACGGGAGCTTCAACATCATCGGCACGTCGTCCGGCGACACCACCTTCACGACGGCCGACACCTGGATCGCCAACGACGACACGCCCAACGCCGGCGATCCCGCCGTGTTGCATCTCTATGGCGACGGCACCCTTGCGCCGACCGCGGCGACGACGTCGAGCGACAACATCACCTACACCCATACGCTGACGCTGCAGCCGGGCGAGACGCTGTCCTTCCTGCATTTCGCCTCGCAGCAGGGCGACCTCGCCGGTCTCCAGGCCGTCATTCCCGGCCTCGATACCCTGTCGCCCGAGGCGCTCGCCGGCCTCACCTTCCAGGAGCGCTCGGACATCGTCAACTTCACCGGCGCCGCCGATCCGCAGCCGCCGGTCATCGTCTCGCCCGACGTGGTGGCGGTGCTCGAATTCTCGACGAACGTCGCCACCGTCGTCGCTCTCGACAGCGATCCCGGTGACACGGTGACCTACGCGATCACGGGCGGCGCCGACGCCGGCGACTTCAGCATCGACGCCAACACGGGCCAGCTCACCTTCAACACACCGCCGGACCTTGCGAGCCCAGCCGACGCGGACGGCGACAACGTCTACGTCGTCGAGGTGACGGCCACCTCCAACGGCACCGACACGGACGTGCAGCTCCTGACGGTGCGGGTCGTCGATACGCTCGGCACGGCCGCCGGCGAGACCATCAACGGCACCGTGAACAGCGACATCATCGCCGCCCTCGGCGGCAACGACACGGTGCTTGCGGGGCCTGGCGACGACACGGTTTTCGGCGGCGAGGGCAACGACAATCTGCAAGGCGAGGCCGGCAACGACACGCTCTTTGGGGAGGCTGGCAACGACACGCTCGTCGGTGGGACGGGAGACGACGTCCTGCTGGGCGGGGACGACAATGACTTCCTTTATGGCCAGAGAGGCAGCGACACGCTCGATGGCGGCGCAGGCGACGACCAGATCGACCTCGGGGGCGAGTCTGGCCAACCTGGTAGCGACACGGTCACCGGCGGGGACGGCAACGACCGGATCTTCTCCGTCGGGTCCGGCCATGGCTCGCTCTCGGGCTCCGACACCGTCGATGCGGGTGCGGGTGATGACTACGTAGAGGTGAGCCTTCAGAATTTCGGTTCGCCCGACCACACGCTGACGCTGGGCAGCGGCCGCGACGAGGTGCGCCTATTCTCGACGACCTCGACGTCCACGAGCTTTGCGGCGGCGATCATCACGGACTTCACGCCGGGCTTCGGCGGCGACGTCGTCAACCTCGATTACGTGATCAACAACAACCTGACGGGTTGGGACGGCAGCACGAACCCGTTCGACCCGTCCGTGGGCTTCCTGCAGCTCATCCAGTCCGGCGCCGACGTGCTCTTGCAGATCGACCCCAACGGCGGCGGCAACGACTGGCGCAACCTCGTCGTCTTCCAGAACACCACCCTGGCCAGCTTCACGGACGCCAACTTCACGCCGCAGTTCGACGCCATCAGCCCGGGCGTCAACGACGCGCCCGCCATCGGCGGCGACCTGGCCTTGACCCTCCAGCGCGACGTCGGCTCGGTGGTGCTGACGCTCGCCGATCTCGACGAGAACGATCCCGACGACACGCTCGGCGCGCTCACCTACTCCGTGCTGAACCCGGCCAACGGCCACGTCGCCTTCACGAGCAATCTCGCCACGCCCATCACGAGCTTCACGCAGCAGCACCTCGTCGACGGCCTGGTGGCCTTCGTGCACGACGGCTCGCCCGGCACCAGCGCCAGCTTCGACGTGGTGCTGACCGACGACGAGGGCGCCAACTCCGGCACGCCGCAGACCGTCAGCGTGCTCGTCAACACGCAGCCGGTGGCCCAGCCGGACGCCCACTCGACGTCTGAGGATGTGCCGCTTTCCGGCAATGTGCTCGTCGACCACGGCAACGGCGCCGACAGCGACGCCGACGGCGACCTTCTCACCGTGAGCCTCGTCAGCGACGTGACACACGGCACGCTGACGCTCTACTCGGAGGGAAGCTTCGTCTACACGCCGGATGCCAACTTCCACGGCACGGACAGCTTCACCTACAGGATCGACGACGGCAACGGCGGCGCCGACATCGCGACCTTTACCATCACGGTCAACTCCATCAACGACCTCCCGGTTCTGGCAACACCCATCGCCGACCAGACGAGCGACGAGGACACGGCGTGGAGCTTCGCCGTTCCGGCGGGCACGTTCACAGACGTGGAAGGTCCGCTGACCTACACGGCGACGCTCGCCAACGACGACCCACTCCCCGCCTGGCTCAGCTTCGATGCGGGCACGCAGACCTTCTCGGGCACCCCGCCCCAGGACTTCAACGGCGTGATTTCGCTCAAGGTCACGGCCTCGGACGGCACGGCGTCCGTCTCCGACACGTTCGATCTGACGGTGACGGCCGTCAATGACGTGCCCGCTGGCACCGACGCGACCATCACGCTCGACGAGGATTCCTCGCGCGCGCTGACGCTCGCCGACTTCGGTTACACGGACCCGGAAGGAGACCCCATCGCGGCCGTGCGCATCGACACGCTGCCGGTCGCCGGCGCGCTGCTGCTCAATGGGCTGCCCGTCGGCGCCGGTCAGGTTATCTCGGTCGCCGATATCATAGCCGGTAAGCTCACCTTCACGCCCGCGCACAATGCCAATGGCACGGGCTATGCGAGCCTGACCTTCTCGGTCTCCGACGGCGCGGACTTCGACGCCTCGCCCAACACGCTGACCCTCGACGTGACGTCCGTCAACGACGCGCCGACCTTCGCCATAGGCGACGGCATCGTGACGACGGCGATCGGCCTGACTTCGGACTCCGGGCGCAGCGTCGCGCTCCAGCCTGACGGCAAGATCGTCGTGGCGGGGACGAGCGACAATCAGATCTTCGTCGCTCGCTACAATGCGGATGGGTCGCTCGATACGAGCTTCGGTGGTGGTGACGGAAAGGTATCGACGTCGGTTGGCGCATCTGATTCCGGCCAGGGCGTCGTCGTCCAGCCGGACGGCTCCGTCGTCGTGGGTGGATATGCCGATATCGGCGGCACCGGCCACTTCGTCGTTGCCCGCTACACCGCCGACGGGAGCGTGGACGCAACCTTCGGCGGTGGAACCGGCATCGTGACCACTGCCATCGGGAGCTCTCATGCATACGGCATGAGCGTTGCGCTTCAGAGCGATGGCCGTATCGTCGTTGCGGGCAGCGCCATCGTCGGCTCGGACTACGATACTGCCATCGTTCGGTATAACTCTGACGGCTCGCTGGACACGAGTTTCGGCGGCGACGGTATCGTCACGACGACGATCACGGGTGCCGGCGACCACGGCTTCGCCATCTCCATACAGCCGGATGGCCGCATCCTGGTCGCCGGCGGCGCCTTCGACGGATCGAGCTACAATCTCACGGTCAGCCGGTACGACACGGATGGATCGGTCGATGCGTCGTTTGCCGGCGGCATCGTAACGGTGCCGCTCAGCGCTGCGGAGGACATCGGAAACGCCATTCTCGTGCAGCCTGACGGCAAGGTTGTCGTGGCCGGTTACGGCCAAAACGGCAGTGGCGACAACGAGTTCGCCGTCGTGCGTCTCAACACCGATGGAACGCTCGACACCACATTCGGCGGCGACGGCATCGTCACCGAGCTTGTCGGTGGGGCCGGCGGCGAGGCCTACGGCGTGGCGCTGCAGCCCGACGGCAAGCTCATTCTGGCAGGGCGAACCTTCAACGGCTCGAACAGCGATGTTGCCGTTATGCGTCTCAACGCCGACGGTACGCTCGACACGTCGTTCGGTGGCGGTGACGGGGTCTTCACGCTTCCGGTCGGGACGGGCAACGATCAAGCCCTTGATATCCTCGTCCAACCCGACGGTCGCCTCGTCATTACAGGGGAGGCACGCGTTGGCTCGTCCAACGATATTGTCCTCGTTCGCCTCAACGCCGATGGCACGCTCGATTCGACGTTCGATCCGGTGGGCACCCTCGGCGGCACGGTCGCCTACACCGAGGACGGCGCGGCAGTCGTTCTCGATGGCGACGTGCAGATCTTCGATGCCGAGCTCTCCGCGCAAGGCCACTACGACGGCGCTACGCTGACGTTGGCGCGGGACGGTGGCGCGGATCCGGACGACGTGTTCGACGCAACGGGAAATCTCGTACTCACCGGCGGCAACGTCGTGCTCTCGGGTGTCAACGTCGGCACCTTCACCAACACCGGTGGCGCGCTGGCGATCACATTCAATTCCGACGCCACGCAGGCACGCGTGAACGAGACGTTGCAGTCGATCACCTATGCCAACAGCTCCGAAACAGCACCTGCCTCCGTCGATATCCTCTGGAGCTTCAACGACGGCAATACGGGCGGGCAAAGCACGGGAGGTGCGCTGGAGACGACCGGCACCGTTACGGTGAATATCACCACGGTCAATGACGTGCCCGCTGGCACCGACGCGACCATCACGCTCGACGAGGATTCTTCGCGCGTGCTGTCGCTCGCCGACTTCGGTTACTCCGATGCCGAGAACGATCCCATCGCGGCGGTGCGGATCGACACGCTGCCGGTCATCGGCAGTCTGCTCCTGGAAGGGGCGAAGGTCACGGCGGGGCAAGTGATTTCCGCCGCCGACATCGCCGCCGGCAAACTGACGTTCACGCCGATCGACAACAGCAACGGTGCGCCCTACGCCACGCTCACGTTCTCGGTCTCTGACGGCACGGACTTCGACGCCTCGCCCAACACGCTGACCTTCGACGTCACCGCGAACAACGACGCGCCGACCTTCGGCGCGAACGATGGCATCGCCCTGACGGGCGGCAGGCTCGGTTCTGCCTACGACGCCGTCCTGCAGCCGGATGGCAAGCTCATCGTCGTCGGCATGATCTTCGATAGCATGGGCTCTGACTTCGCCGTCGTACGCTACAACGCGGACGGCTCGCTCGACACGAGTTTCGGCAGCGGCGGGATCGTCATCACGTCGTTCGGCACGTCCTGGGAAGGGGCTCTGAGCGTCGCGTTACAACCGGACGGCAAGATCATCGTAGCCGGGCATTTCGATAACGGCACCGACACCGACGTCGCCATGGCTCGCTACAACGCCGACGGCTCGCTCGACACGAGCTTCGGCGGTGGCGACGGCATGGTGACGACGGCGATTAGCTCGCAGGATGATCTGGCTCGGCGTGTCGAGCTGCAAGCCGATGGCACGATCCTCGTCATCGGGGCGAGTCACGACAGCGCTTACGACGATATCAGTCTGGCGCGCTACACTGCGGATGGGAGCCCGGATGCGAGCTTCGGCGGAGGCGATGGCATCGTCACGGTGTCTGTTCCGGGCTTTCGTTTCGATACTGCGATCCAGCAACCGGACGGCAAGATCATTGTCGCAGGCTGGAGCAACGCTGCGCCAGAATACCCGTTTGCGCTCGTGCGCCTCAATTCAGACGGCTCGCTCGATACGAGCTTCGGTGACGGGGATGGCCTCGTCACGACAAATGTCAGTCTGTTCGGTGAGAACATCAATCACGTCACGCTCCAGCCCGACGGCAAGATCGTAGTGACGGGAACGTTCTGGAACGGAACGAACGAGGGGATCGGCGTCGTTCGTTACAACTCCGATGGCTCGCTCGATGCGGGCTTCGGTGAAGGCGGCGTCGTCATCGAGGAGTTCGCCAACTCGGATCTGGATGGCATAAGTATCGCCGTGCAGGCAGATGGCAAGATCATCGTTGCCGGCCAGGGGTGGATTGGCTTTGGTGCGACCGATCTGCTGGTGCTGCGCTACAACGCCGATGGCACGCGCGACACGAGCTTCGGTGGCGGAGACGGCCTCGTCAAGGTCGCCGGGATGGATGTCGGGGTCGATATTCAGCTCCTGCCCGATGGGCGCATACTCATCACGGGCTCGACTGGTGACAGTTTCGGCGTCGTCCGCCTCAACTCGGATGGCACGCGCGATACGACGTTCGAGCCGGTGGGCACGCTCGGCGGCACGGTGGCATTCACCGAGGATGGCGCGCCAGTCGTTCTCGACAGCGATGTGCACGTCTTCGATACGGAGCTGGGGGCGCAATTCATCTACGACGGCGCCACACTGACGTTGGAGCGTAGCGGCGGCGCCAATGCCGAAGATGTGTTCGGTGCCACGGGCAACCTCGTTCTCTCTGGTGGCAACGTGGTCATCTTGAGCTCCGGTGGCGGCCCCGCCGGCCCTGCCCCAGCCATGTCGAGCACCACGATCGGCACCTACACCCAATCCGGCGGCAGGCTGGTGATCACCTTCAACGGCGCGGCGTGGGGCTACCGTGTCGACGAGGCGATGCGCTCGATCACCTACGCCAACAGCTCCGACACGCCACCCGCCTCAGTCGATATCCTCTGGACCTTCAACGACGGCAACACGGGGAGCCAGGGTACGGGCGGTGCGCTGGAGACGACCGGCACGGTCACGGTCAACATCACCGCCGCCAACGACGCGCCCGTCGTGGCGAGCCCGATCGCCGACCAATCGGTCGCCGAAGACACGGCCTGGAGTTTCGCCGTGCCGGCGGGCACGTTCACGGATGCCGAGAGTGGCCTGACCTACACCGCCTCGCTCGCCAACGATGACCCGCTCCCCGCGTGGCTCAGCTTCGACGCGGGCACGCAAACCTTTACTGGCACGCCGCCGCAGGACTTCAACGGCGTGATCTCCTTGAAGGTCACGGCGTCCGACGGCACGGAGAGCACCTCCGACACCTTCGATCTCACGGTGACGGCGATCAACGATGCGCCCGTGCTGGACAGCCCCATCGCCGACCAGTCGGTCGCCGAGGACACGGCGTGGAGCTTCGCCGTGCCGGCGGGAACCTTCACGGACGTGGACGGCGCGCTCACCTACACGGCGACGCTCGCCAACGACGATCCGCTGCCGGCCTGGCTCAGCTTCGACGCGGGCACGCAGACCTTCACTGGCACGCCGCCACAGGACTTCCACGGCGTGATTTCGCTCAAGGTCACAGCCTCGGACGGCACGGAGTCCATCTCCGATACGTTCGACCTGACCGTGACGCCCGAGAACGACCCGCCGGTCGGGGTGGAAGATACCGCCACGGGCGCCGAGAACGCCGTCGTCTCCCTCAACGTGCTGACCAACGACACCGACCCGGATGCCGGCGACAGCAAGACGCTCGTTTCCATCGCCGCGCTGACGGCCGGTGACGTCGCGGGGCTCGGCGCGCTGTCGGCGGGCGATCTCGCGGCCCTCGACGCCATGATCGGCTTCCTCCCCGACGGCACAGTCACGCTGACGCCAGGGGCCGGACTGCCGGGCAGCATCGAGTCGCTCTTCGACCGGCTCGATCCGGGCGCGCAGGCGACGATCACACTGACCTACACGGTCGAGGACGGCAGTGGCGCTCAGGGAACCGGTACAGTCGTTCTCACCATCGACGGCGAGCTGGAGACGATCACCGGCACGGCCGGCGACGACCCTGCACTGACCGGCACACCCTATGGTGACCTCGTGAACGGGCTCGGCGGCGACGACGTGCTGACGGGCGGGCCGGGCGGCGATACCCTCGACGGTGGTGACGGTATCGACATCGCCAGCTACGCGACCAGCAGCGGCGGCGTCACCGCAAGCCTCCTCGCCGGCACGGCGAGCGGGGGTGATGGCGAGGGCGACACGTTGATCGGCATCGAGGGGCTGATCGGCTCCGATCACGCCGATGATCTCACGGGCGATGGCGGCAACAACGTCATCGAGGGGCGCGGCGGCGCCGATGTCCTCGCCGGCCTCGGCGGCACGGACACCGCGAGCTATGTCTCGAGTGGCGGTGGCGTGAACGTGAGCCTGACGAGCGGCCTCGGCAGCGGCGGCGACGCCGAAGGCGACGCCCTGACGGGCTTCGAGAACCTGATCGGCTCGAGCCATGATGACATCCTGGCCGGCGACAGCGGCGCCAATGTCATCGAAGGGCGGGGCGGCGACGACACTCTTGTCGGCGGGAGTGGTGACGACATCCTCGACGGTGGGGACGACACGGACACCGCCGATTACGCATCCGAGACCGGGGCGATCGCGGTCGATCTCTCCACAGCCACGGATTTCGGCGGGACGATCGGCGTCGCCTCGGTCGCCACCGGCACGACGAGCGGCACAGACTATCTCAAATCGATCGAGAACATCGTCGGTGGCGCCGGAGCCGATGATATTACGGGCAATGCCGGAGCCAATGTCCTCTCGGGCGGTGGCAATGACGACACGATCCTCGGGCTTGGCGGTGACGACACGCTGTCCGGCGACGGCGGCAACGACATCCTCGACGGCGGCGAGGGGACGGACACGGCGGACTATTCGAGCGAGACGAGCGCCGTCAACGTGTTCCTGTTCAATGTCGCTAACTTCGGCGGCGATATCGGTTTGGCCTCTCTGACCGCGGGCGTGACCTCCGGCAGCGACTACCTCACGTCGATCGAGAACGTGATCGGCGGGACGGCGGCGGACTTCCTCTACGGCGATGCCGGCGCCAACAGGATCGAAGGCCGCGACGGCGGCGACCGCATCGACGGCCGCGAGGGCGACGACATGCTCTACGGCGACGCCGGGGCTGATCTCATCACCGGCGGTTCCGGCAACGACACCATCTACGGCGGCGCCGACACCGATACGTTCCTGCTCGGCGAAGCGGGCATGGACACCATCCACGGCGACGACGGCGACGACCGCATCGACGGCGGCTCGGACAACGACACGCTCTACGGTGACGCCGGCGCCGACCGCATCACCGGCAACACCGGCGACGACACCATCTACGGCGGCGAGGGCGACGACCAGTTCCTGCTTGGCGAAGCCGGCAGCGATACCATCTACGGCGGCCTTGGCGCGGACTTCATCGGCGGCGGCGCGGACAACGACTTCCTCTACGGCGAGGAAGGCAACGACGCCATCACGGGTGGCGACGGTGACGACACCATCGAGGGCGGGACCGACGACGACTCGCTCTACGGCGAAGGCGGGGCCGACACCATCCGCGGCGGCGACGGCAGCGACCTCATCGCCGGCGGTCTCGGCGACGACATTCTGCTGGCGGGCGATGCCGGCAGCGACAACATCCGCGGTGGCGACGGTAACGACACGATCGACGGCGGCGCCGACAACGACTTCCTCTACGGCGAGGATGGGCTCGACACCATCCACGGCGGCGACGGCGCGGACTTCATCGCCGGCGGCAACGACAGCGACACGCTGCTGGCGGGCGACGCCGGCAACGACACGATCTTCGGCGGCGCGGGTGACGACACCATCGACGGTGGGGCCGACAACGACGTGCTCTACGGCGAGGCCGGCAATGACACCATCTCGGGCGGCGCAGGTGCCGACCAGATCTACTCCGGTGCCGACAACGACACGATCGACGGCGGTGGCGATGCCGACTACATCCTGGCGGGCCTCGGCGACGACGTCATCGACGGCGGCACGGGCAACGACACCATCTTCGGCGAGGGCGGCACAGACACCTTCAAGTTCACCGACGGCTGGGGCCACGACACCATCGTCGACTGGCTCAACGACAGCGAGCAGCTCGATGTCTCCGGCGTCACGGGGCTCGACAACTTCGGCCAGCTCACGATCTACAACATCGCCGGTGGCGTGCAGATCTTCTTCGGCGGCAACACCATCACGCTGAGCGGCTGGAACACCACGCACATCGACGCGAGCGACTTCATCTTCTGAGGTGGCATGGCTGCGCGACGGCCCAAGCCGCGGAGGTGGGAGCCGCCGTGTCTTGCGGGTGTCGCGGCGCACAGGAGCAGGTCGCGGTCTGCTTCTCGAGCGATACCGTTGTGTTGCGCACCAGCACGAGAGTTGCTCAGGGGAGCGTGCGCGATGCCCATGACAACAAGCATGATCGTCGGTCCGGCCATGACCATGGGCAGGGCGACGCCGGGCTCTCGGGCGATAGCGGGCCCTATGACTTCTGGCATTCAGAACGTGGCGCCCCAGTCGATCAGTTGCGTCAGTGACAGGGCGACAACAGCATGAGCCGTGGGGGATCGGAGCGACACAGAAGGCTCCACCGTTTGAAGCATGAGCCCCAGCAGGATGATACTTCGTGATTGGGCAGTCCAGAAGGTCGCTGAAGAACCGCCGATCGAGGGGCGTTCTCGGAGACGGTTTGGAGGTTGGCGAGCTTTGGCTCGCGACCGCGGTGAGGGATGTCCAGCGGCTTCCGTTGTGCTGGGTCAGGGCGACTTGCAAGGCTCTTTGCGGCCGCGCCGCAAGCCCGTGGGAACGATACTTTACGGTTGGCGGGCGGCGAGCGCGTTCATGATCGGGCAACTGGGCTGCTTCCCCGGATGGCATTCATCGATCAACACGGAGAGCGCCCGGTCGAGCTTCCTCAGATCGGCGATCTTGCGACGTATGTCGCGGCGATGAGCGGCGGTCACATCGCGCGCCGTCTCGCAGCAAGCGCCCTCCGCATTCAAGCGGATAAGATCGCGGATCGTCTCCAGCGGAAAACCAAGCTCGCGCGCGCGGCGGATGAAGGCCAGTGTGGCGACGTGCTCCGGAGCGTAGCTGCGGTGCCTGCCGGCGGTACGATCGGGCTTGGGAAGCAGCCCGATCCGCTCGTAGTAGCGGGTGGTCTCGATGTTGACGCCCGTCCGCTCCGACAACACACCGATGGCGAGGCAGGTTGCTCGCAAATTCGTGTCCGGCCGTGCCATGACATTGTCCTTGCATCTGTGGCGACTACAGATTGTAGCCTCGGAGTTGCTCGCGGCCAGCATTCCGGTTCGCGTGGCTCGGTTGTCAGGGGTCGCCCCGGAGCCTGGATCGGCGCGTTGACGCCACTGGCGCCCTATCAACCGATTTTCCTGGGTGCCGCCGCGGCCTCGACCATGGCCGGCTTCTGGTTGGTCTATCGCCACAAGCCTGTCGCCTGCGCCGGGCCGGACTGCGGCACGCCCCACTCACGGCGCATCAACAGGCTGGCGCTGTGGGCGGGCCTGCTCGCTCAGCCTGGCACTCGCCGACCGGCAGGCTGAGCGAGTCGTCCGCGCGTCAACGAGTTTGCGGCGCGCAGAGAGCGGCCCCGATGCCTCAGGGCCGGATGTACCCAGCCATGAGATCGAGCTGCAGGAACAGGACAACCAGTGCCGCATTGCTGGCCCAGGCGACGGTCAGGCACTGGGCGATCAAGCCCCAGTGCGGATCAGACGTTGCGGCACACCGCCAGACCGAAACCAGAATCCAGACGGTGTAGGCGGCAAAGACGATCAGAAGTGCTTGCTGAACCACGATCCGATGCTCGCTGAGGGCAACGGCGTAAAGACCGATCAAGGCGGTGCTGACCAGCACGCCGTAGCCCCAAAACACCTTCCAGAGCGGCAATTGGCCGTGCCAAGCCCTCAGCTCCGGCTCGAAGAATCGCAAGAGGAAGAGTCTCGGTGTCATGCCGTGGATGCGAATGGCATCCCCTCCTCAGCGGGTGAACGAATTCCGAAACGGAACTCGCGTGCAATCGGAGCAAGTAACCACAGGTAAGACTCTTCGCTTATCACTCTCATGCGGCGCGTCAGGGCTCGGAGGCCTCTGCTATTTCGCGAGCCGTCTCATGAGGAGTGGCCAGTAGACGATCACGAAACCCATGAACGCCACGACCCAGGCAGCCGCAGCCAGATCCAGCATCGGCTCCCGCCAGATCTGAAAGGCGGCGAGGATGCGCGCCAACGCCGAGACGAGAGCCGCGGCGTAGATGCCCTGGATCGACCGCGTCGCCGTGAGCGCTTGTCCCGTGTGGCCAAGACTCGCCCGCGTCATCACGGCCAGAGTCATCAGGCCGACGGCACCGGCCGTCCAGCCATGCAGCGCTCCGGTCGGTGCGACCAGGGACGGCGCCAAAATGCCCAACGCCAACAGCATGAAGCCGATCGGCACGAAGGCGAACGCAACGTGCAGGATGAGCACCAGTGGTTCGGCGGCGGTGCGCTCACCGGCCCAACGAGAGAGCCGCCAGGCGTTCAGCGCGGCTGCGATCATGGCGAGCCAAGCTGTCGCGCGCGCGTCGGGCCCCGCGATCCAGGCGAGAAGCGCGGCGGCGCTGCCGGCCATGATCACCATGTCGGCCCTGTCGAAGGGGGTGGGGAGCCGTCCCGGCTTCCGCCGCGCCAGCCAGTTGCGCGTGAAGCTTGGAATGATCCGGCCGCCGACCAGCATGATCAGCATCAGCGTTGCGGCGAGACCGATCCGCATGCCGTAGCCGTGCGATCGGCCGGATATCGCCTCCCAATGGAACACGACATTGCCCAGAAGCAGCGCTGCGACGGCCGCGAGCACCTTCATGTTGCGCCAGTTCCTGCCAGCTGCGATCTCGCGGCCGATGACGACACCCAAGGCCGCGAGGAAGGACAGATCGATGGCGGCGGCGAAGGTGGCTCCCAGGAGCGACGAGAGCCCCACGGCGGCACGGCCGGCGATCCATATCGCAAACAGGATGCCGAGTGGCGGGCCAACCACCGGCAACCGGCCCGTCCAGTTCGGCACGGCCGTCAGCAGGAAACCCGCGACGATCGCGGGGACATAGCCGTAGATCAATTCGTGCACATGCCAGTCGATCGGCGACAGCGCCGTCGGCAGCGCGAGGTGCCCAGTCAACATGGGCAGCCATAAAGCGAGCGCCAGAGCGCTCCAGATCGCGCCGAACAGAAAGAACGGCCGGAAGCCGTAGCTGAAGAGCGCAGGACCCTGATAGGCGCGGATCTGTGCTGCACTGCTCGTCATGTGACGCCTCTTTGCTGTGTATGAGCGCGCGGCGAGCCATCGCCAAGCAAGACCCAATCCATCGCGATGTCGTGCGACTGCGGATAGATCGTCTCCAGGGCGCCGATGGTATGCCCGACACCGATCGCGACCGGGCGAGGCGCGAGCGTGGCGAGTGTCCGATCGAAGAAGCCGCCGCCGTAGCCGAGCCGGTAGCCTGCCGGATCGAACCCGACGAGCGGTGCAATGACGACGCCCGGCACGATGGGTTCGCCATCGGCGGGATAGGGAATGTTCCAGACGCCGCGTGCGAGAGGAGTGCCGGGCTGCCATTCCCGGAACACGAGCGGCTGGCCTTTGGCGATCACGACGGGCAAGGCGATGCGGAGGCCTTTGCCCTGTACGCGCTGCATCCACGCTCTGAGATCGGGCTCACCCCGGAACGGCCAATAGAGACTGACCGAGCGCGGCGCGATTCTATCGATCACGGCATCCAGATCGGC
The DNA here is from genome assembly GCA_041397725.1 of Hyphomicrobiaceae bacterium. Taxonomy (GTDB): domain Bacteria; phylum Pseudomonadota; class Alphaproteobacteria; order Rhizobiales; family Hyphomicrobiaceae; genus JAGRKR01. The sequence goes on from JAWKVZ010000001.1 coordinate 1,115,861, forward strand.
CGCCAGCCGCTCAGCATGCGCCGTGCGCTCTTCCGCGCTCAAGGCAAGGCGTGCCGCGATCAGACGCTCGCGCTCGGCCTTTCGCCATCGCGCCACGTCGCCGGCCTGAACGGGATCGACGCCGCCGCCATAGGCTGGATCGATCTCGTGCATGAAGCACGGCGGCGAGGCGAAGCTGCCCGTCTCGACCGGATCGTCATCGCCGCGGCCGCTGTCATGAGTCATGATCTGCCACTCCCGCAGGTGCTGCGATGAGCAGGTGCATTTCCGCGAGGAGCCGTGTTGTGCGACCTCCGCTAGGCATTCGCGCGTCCATCAGGCTCGAACATCGGGAACAGCACGTCGTTCTCGAGCCGCATGTGCTCCGCGAGGTCGATCATGAATTCATCGAGGCCCGCATAGAGCGCCGTCCAGCTCCGACACGCGTCTTCGGGCAATGCCGGACCACGCGTGATGCGGCGGATTTCGGCAACGTCATGGTCGTGCCCATCATGATCCTCCCGCATCACGGCGATCGGGTGCTCGATGCCGGGACCGCCACCCTTGCGCATCGCGGGAAAGAGGATCAACTCCTCCTTCTTCATATGCGTCTCCAACTCTCCGATCATCCGGCGAAGTATCTCGGCAAGTCCGTCAGGCGCATCTGCATGGCCAGCATGTGCGCGCTCGACCTTGCTCGCGAGATCGGCAAGCTCCGGCAATTGCCTCCGGTGCTGTGCGTGGTAGCGCTGTTCGATGTAATGGGTGAGCTCGGTAGCGTCATGGACAGGTGCTGCATCGGCCATGAAGGCCTCCTTTCGTGATGGCTGAGGGGATGCGTTGGCCAAGCTCTGAGGCAGGCGCGCAGCCGGCTTGAGCAACCGCCCGCAATGCGTCGCATGGCCCGTCACCAGAACGACCGACGACCGGAGGGGGCTCATGCGCATCAGATGCGGCGCCTGCTCGCAGATCCGTCGTCGATGCGATTTCAGAGCGGCTCATGCGCATCCTCAATTCGGTATTGTCGATGCGAATTATGATCGGCATAATAGACATTAGCAATACCTATTCGGACCTGCAGCCATGCGACTGACAGCCTTCACCGACTTCGCGCTCCGCGCGCTCATGCGGCTCGCCGGCGAGCCCGGGCGCACCTTCACCACGGACGAGATCGCGCGGGAGTTTCAGATCTCGCGCAATCACCTGACCAAGGTCGTGCGCGAGCTGGCGGAGGGCGGTTTCGTTGCGACGCATCGCGGCGCCGGCGGCGGCATCAAGCTCGCTCGCCCGGCCGAGACGATAACCCTTGGCGAAGTCGTCCGGCTGCTCGAGGCACGCCACGCGATGGTCGAATGCTTCCGTGCAGACGGCGGCAGTTGTGTCCTGACGCCATGCTGCCGCCTGAAGAGCAAGCTGGTCCGCGCGGCCGGCGCCTTCATCGCCGAGCTCGATCGGACGACACTCGCCGAATGTGCCTATGCCGCGCCGGCCGGGAGCGCCTCACGCGCTGCGGCCATCAAGCCCTTTCGTCGTGCGACACGAGGAAAATGAACCGGATGGACGACGACAATGAGTGTCACGGCCAGCAGCAAGGGAGTGCCAAAGACGATGCCGGCCCTCACACTCGATGGCCTTGGCGACACGATTGTCGCCGCCGCACCCGACGCCATCCTGCACACCGACCGGGATGGCATCATCCGGCTGTGGAATGCCGGATGCGAACGAATATTCGGTTTCCCGGCTGCCGAGGCGCTTGGGCAACCACTCGATATCATCATCCCCGAAAACCTCCGTGCCCGTCATCACGAAGGTCATGGCGAGACAATGCGAAGCGGCCACACCAAGTACGGCAGCGGCGACCTTCTGTCCGTGCCGGCGCTACGCAAGGACGGCACGCGCATATCCGTGGAGTTCTGCATCATCCCGTTCCGCGACGCGAGAGGGGCGATCACGGGGCTGGCCGCCATCATGCGCGACGTGACCAGACGCTTCGACGAGTTGAAGGCCCTGCGCAAGCAACTGGCCGCACATGCAGGGCAGCGCGATAATCCGCCATCATGACTACGCCAATCGAAGACGACATGCGCTCCATCGCGGCAATCGAACGCTCCCGTCGCTGGCCGCGCTGACGTCTGTCGGATGGAAATCGTTGAGTGAGTGCGTGCTGATGCTTATGCGCTTTCGCTCGTTGGCTTCGCCTTTTCCGTGGTGGGCCACTGTCTGTGGTGGGCGTCGATGACGAAGGGGTGGCTGTGCACGATCGGCCCATGACGATGGACACCCTCGCGTCCGCTGTCGGCAAATGTGCGTCGTCGTGGACCATGCTGTGCTGGTGCCAGAACTCCTCGTGAGTGTGCTGCAGGACAGCCGGGTCCTGCGACTTCGTCGAAGACCGTACCCACGATGGCCGGAAATGCCGCATGCTCAACATCATCGACGAGTGCACGCACGAATGTCTGGCGATCCGGGTGGCACGGCGACTGAGGTCGACCGATGTCATCGACGTACCGTCCGACCTGTTCATCCTGCGCGGCGTGCCCGGCCATATCCGCTCGGACCATGGGCCTGGATTGATCGCTCGATCTGTGCAGGCGTGGCGCGCGGCAGTCGGTGCCAAGACCGCCTATCGCGCCGGGCTCACCCTGGGAGTACGGCTTCATCGAGCCGTTCAATGCCCACCTCAGGGATGAACTCATGAACCGCGAGATCTTCTGCTCGCTCAAGGAGGCGCAGATCATCATCGAGAGCTGGAGGCAGCATTACAATCGGTCCCGCCCGCATTCCGAGCTTGCCATCGCTCACCGATCCAATACCGTCCGCCAATCGGCTGACGCGACCGGCAGAGCAGAAGGGATGAACCTCGTGCGATACATCACGCTGCTTGCCGTGATCGGCGTCCTGCTCCTGCAATGGACCAACTCGATTCCACTGGCGAGCGTCGGCGGGTCGCTGACAATAGCGATGGCTTTTTTCGCCGCCGCACTTGTTGTGGGGATCCACGAGGCATGGACGAGGAGCCGAGGCGTGATTGGCTGGATCGTGAACATCGTAGTCTCTTTGGTCGGAGCATTCGTGGCCGCCCAGATTGGCGGCATGACCATCGTGATGATACTCAGCCGCGTCGCCAATTTGGACGGGTCGCTCGCGAAAACGGGGGGAGCCGCGATGTCTGTAGCGCTCACCGGCGGAATGGTCGCTACCATTTTCGGATCATGGATTGCATTGCAGATCGTGAACAGGTGGCGGTGAGTTCCCTCTGAACACCAATTGCGCGGGCGCCTCGCCGTGCCGTGGAGGCGGGCCGGCCTCAGCATTGACCTCGATCGGCATGAACAGCCCGTCGGTCACCGACGTGACGCCCTCAAGACCGGACCACAATGGTCCGCCGCTCGGCATCGACCAATACCAATCGAATGAGGTCGGCACATGGGATCAAGCCCCGGCCCGTCGGGTGAGGAACGCCCGGGATCCGAAGGCGGACCTCGCTGCGACCTATCGCCCCTATAGCCGGCACCTCCAAGCCTAGCCCCCCACGAACACCTACCATTCCTCAGGAATGTGGTCGCCAATAGGTCGCTAGGCCGTCTCTCTTGGATTTGTGCAAGGCTCTAAGCCATTGATTTTAATGGTACCGCCTCCCCGGATCGAACGGGGGACCTCTAGATCCACAATCTAGCGCTCTAACCATCTGAGCTAAGGCGGCACATCAGCGTGCGGCGCGGGAGTTGCGCGCGGCTCCGTCGCTGGAGCCAGGCACGCCAAACACCCCTCCGAGGCCCGTGGACCCCGGATGTCGGCGCTCGCGCGTGGCGCGTAACATAGTCGGCTTCCGCCCGCCCGCCAAGGGAGAAGTGGTGCACGAACCGCGGGCCGTGCCGGCGGGGCTCGTGCGCCTGGACGAGCAGCAACCGGATCGACGGGCGCTCCTCGGGCGTCAGGGCTTCTTTTGAGCTTTCTGGGCGGCCTCCGCCATCAGCTTGTTGAGTTCCTGGGCCTGGCGGGTCAGCGTCTCCATCTGGCGCCGCGCAAAGCGCTGCTGGATCTCGACGTACTCCTTGAGGTCGCGCGCGCGCGCCAGATCGCTGGCGAAGCCGAAGCTGGCGTCGACGTTCTCCTCGGCATACTTCAGCGCGCGGCCCTGCATCTCGCGCGCGCCGGAGGCGAAGGCGTCCGACGACTGGGCCACCATGTCCTGGGCCTTGCGCGCCATGTCGAGGAACTGCGAATAGGCGGAACGCGCCTGCTCGACATTGCGCTCGGCAAGCTCGCGGATGGGATCGGGAATCTCGAATTGCTTGTCCGACACTGAACACCTCCTTGAACCGGGTCATGAACAGCCGCCGGTCACGCGCGCGGCCGGCAGGATCAGCTCCGCAAGGAGGGCGCCGCACGCCTCCCCCGGCGGAGGCGCATGATATCGCATCCGCGCCCGTCTGGCGATGCGATCGGGCGCGCGCCGGCGGCCGATCAACTGTGCTCTCCAGCCATCACGTGTCCGCGAGACGTTGTTTTTCTCGAACGCGGTTCGATTACGTTAGGGACGCTTCACCCACACGGTGCGGACAGTTCATCAGTCCTCGCTGGCGGCCCGCTCGCGGTCGCGTTCCGTTTCAACCTCGGCGAACAGGGAACATCGTCCATGTCCACTGCCCAGCATCGTTCTACGCGTCGGCGTTTCGCGGCTCTGGTCGCCTCCATTGCCGTGGCGCTCGGCGCCGCCTCGAGCGGAGCGACTGCGGCCGGTATCGAGGAGACCTTCAAGCGGCATGCGCCGGTCTCCAAGGTCACGGTTGATCATGCGCCCTTCGACATGATCCTCAAAACCTACGTGGTGCCCGGCAAGGACGGCCTCAATCGCGTGGCCTACGCGCGCCTCAAGGCCAAGGGTCAGGCCGCGCTCAGGGCCTACATCCGCAGTCTCGAGAAGGTCGACGTCACCAAGCTCGCCCGCAAGGAGCAGTTCGCCTTCTGGGCCAATCTCTACAACGCGCGCACCCTCGACATCGTTGTCGAGAAGTACCCGGTGGCCTCGATCAAGGATATCAACCTCGGCGGCAGCCTGCTCACCATCGTCACCGGAGGTCCCTGGAAGGCGAAGGTGGTCAAGGTAAACGGCCTGGCGCTCAGCCTCGACGACATCGAGCACGTCATTCTGCGCGGTCTCTTCAAGGACCCGCGCGTGCATTACGCCGTCAACTGCGCCTCCGTCGGTTGCCCGAACCTGCTGACGGAGGCCTTCACTGGCGCCAAGCTCGAAGCACAGCTCGATGCCGGCGCGCGTGCCTACGTCAACCATCCCCGCGGCATCAAGGTGGTCGGCGGCAAGGTCGTCGCATCCAGCATCTACAAGTGGTTCATCAAGGATTTCGGCGGCACGGAAGCCGGCGTCCTGGCCCATGTCCGCAAGTACGCTGCGCCCCAACTGGCCGACCGCTTGAAGGGCAAGTCGAGCGTTAGCGAGTACGCCTATGACTGGAGCCTCAACGATGCGAAGCTCTGAAAGCGGCAACGCGCCGTCGCTGGGGCAGAGAGCGGCCTTGGCAGCGACGCGGGAGCAGGGAAAATGGGGAGGGCTGTTCGCCATGTTCAAACGTTACCTGCCGCTCTTGCTGATCGTCGCGGCGATGGCACTGGTGTTCGCGATGGGGTGGCACAAGCACCTCACGCTCGAGAACCTCTATGACAATCGCGAGGCCCTCAAGGGGTTCATCGCCCGCAACATCGTGCTCTCGGTTCTGGTCTATATGGCCATCTACATCGTCGCCGTGGCGCTCTCGCTGCCGGGCGGCCTGCTTCTCACGGTGACGGGCGGCTTTCTGTTCGGCTGGATGATTGGCGCCCCCGCCACCATCGTCGCGGCGACGATCGGCGCGACGCTGATCTTTCTGATCGCCAAAACGTCGCTTGGAGAGGCGCTGGCCGAGCGCGCGGGGCCGTGGGTCGGAAAGCTCCGGGCCGGGTTCCAGGAGAATGCGTTGAGCTATCTGCTGTTCCTGCGCCTCGTTCCCGCCTTTCCGTTCTTCGTGGTCAACCTGGCGCCGGCTCTGCTCGGCGTCCGGCTCAGGACCTATGTGGTGGGCACCTTGATCGGCATCATTCCGGGCACCACGGCGTTCAGCTTCGCCGGCTCCGGCCTCGACAGCGTCTTTGCTGCGCAGGGCAAAACCTACGAAGCGTGCAAGGCCAAGCTGGCGGCGGGCGAGCGGGTCGTGTGCAAACTCGATGTCAGCCTTGGCGCCCTGGTGACACGCGAGCTGATCATCGCCTTTGCGCTGCTCGGGGTCGTCGCTCTCATACCTGTGCTCTACAAGAGGTTCGGCCGGGGCGGACCGGCCAGCCCCTGAGGAGTGCGAAGGCAAGAATGCGTGGCGCGGGCGGCAAGGCGCGCTGTCGCGAGTGACGGAACAACTGCAGAGTCATAAGAGGGCGATATGTCAGAGCAACTCACTCCAGATCTATGCGTGATCGGCGCCGGCTCCGGCGGGTTATCCGTGGCGGCGGCGGCGGCCCAGCTCGGGGTGAGCGTGGTGCTGATCGAGAAGCACAAGATGGGCGGCGACTGCCTGAACTACGGCTGCGTCCCGTCGAAGGCGCTGATCGCGGCGGGCCGGCGGGCGCAGCAGATGCGCACGGCCAAGCCCTTCGGCATCATCCCGACGAGCCCCAGCATCAACCACAAGGCCGTGCACGACCACGTCAAGGAAGTGATCGCGGCCATCGCGGTCAACGACTCCGTCGAGCGCTTCACCGGTCTCGGTGTCAAGGTCGTGCTGGCGCCAGCACGCTTCGTCGACAAGACCACGGTGTCGGCTGGCGACTACATGATCCGCGCGCGGCGCTTCGTCATCGCCACGGGCTCATCGCCGGCCGTGCCGCCGATCCCGGGCCTCGACAGCGTTCCCTATTTCACCAACGAGACGGTTTTCGACAACGAGGAGAAACTCGACCGCCTCATCGTGATCGGCGGCGGCCCTATCGGCATGGAGCTGGCGCAGGCGCACGCTCGGCTCGGCAGCCGCGTCACGGTGCTCGAGGCCATGAAGGCGCTGGGCAAGGACGATCCCGAGCTGACGGAGGTCGTGCTGAAGCACCTGCGCGAGGAAGGGCTCGAAATCCGCGAGGCGACGAAGGTCCAACGCATCGAGCCCGGCGAGCAGGGCGTGCGTGTGACCGTCTCGGTCGATGGCCGGGAGGAACTTGTCGAGGGCTCGCATCTGCTGGTGGCGACGGGTCGCCGCCCGAACCTCGCCGACCTCAATCTCGACGCTGCCGGCATCAAACATGAGCGCGGCGGCATCATCGTCGACAAGGGGCTCTGCACCTCCAACAGCAAGGTGTTCGCCATCGGCGACGTCACGGGTGGGCTTCAATTCACGCACGTGGCGAACTATCATGCCGGCATCGTTCTGCGGCGCGCGCTGTTCCGGCTGCCGGCGAAGGTGAACAACGACATCGTGCCGTGGGTCACCTATACAGAGCCGGAGCTGGCGCATGTGGGGTTGACGGAAGACGAGGCGAAGAAGCGTCACGGCCGCATCAAGGTTCTGCGCTGGCCGTATCACGAGAACGACAGGGCGCAGGCCGAGCGCGTCACCGAGGGGTTTGTCAAGGTCGTGCTGAGCCCGAAGGGCAAGATCCTCGGGGCCAGCATCGTCGGGGAGCATGCGGGCGAACTCATCCAGATGTGGTGTCTGGCCGTATCTCAGGGATTGAACATCAAGGCCATGACGAGTTGGATCTCGCCATATCCAACGTTGACGGAGATCAACAAGCGGGCCGCGGTCTCCCATCTTGCCGCAATGGCGCAGAACCCGTGGGCCCGCTGGATCGTCGACAGGCTGGCGAAGCTCGGCTGAGCAGCGGCCGGAGGAGTAGGATTTGGAGCGCCTACCACGCCAGACGCATGTGCCGGCGGCGCCCGTCGAGGAGCCCGACCGCCGGACGGCGCTGGCAAGCGGCAAGGTCCGCCCAGGCGTCGGCCTGCCGGCCAAGCTGCTGATTCTGACGATCATTTTCGTGATGGTGGCGGAAGTGATGGTGTTCGTGCCGTCGATCGCCAATTTCCGCCTCAACTGGCTGAACGATCGTCTGATGGCTGCCGAGCTCGCCTCGATGGCAGCGGCCGCCGCGCCGGAGCGTGAGTTGCCGCCGACGCTGCGCGAGGCGCTTCTGCGCTCGGCGCAGGTCAAGGCCATCGCCATCAAGCGCATGGAGCAGCGCAGCCTGATCCTGTCCAGCCAGCTCAAGGCTCCGATCGAGCTGACATTCGATTTGCGCGAGCAGTCCATGCCGAGGCTCGTCTGGGACGCCATCGGCGTATTCCTGCAGCCCGAGGACCGGCTGATGCGGGTGATCGGAGACCTGGAAGGGCGCTCCAGCCCCGGGCGCGACAGCTATGTCGAGGTCGTGCTGCCGGTCGGCCCCATGAAAGCGGCGATGACCCGCTATTCGCTGACGATCCTGCTCCTGTCCGTGGTCATTTCGATTTTCACCGCCGGCCTTGTCTATCTGGCGCTGCATCGCCTGCTGGTGCGGCCAATGATGGCGATCACGCGGAATATGCTGCGGTTCAGCGAGAACCCCGAGGACGCCAGCCGCATCATCACGCCGTCGCGGCGCGACGACGAAATCGGCACTGCCGAGCGGGAGCTCGAGCACATGCAGCGCCAACTCGTGCAACTTCTGCAACAGAAGAACCGCCTGGCAGCGCTCGGGCTGGCGGTGAGCAAGATCAATCACGATCTCAGGAACATGCTGTCGAGCGCCCAGCTCATCTCCGACCGGCTGGCCTCCCTGCCGGATCCGACCGTGCAGCGGTTCGCCCCCAAGCTGATCGGCTCGCTCGATCGCGCCATCAAGTTCTGCAATGACACGCTCAAGTTCGGCAAGGCGGCCGAAAGCGATCCCCGGCGTGAAGTGTTCGCGCTGGCTCTGCTCGTCACGGAGCTCGCGGACGGGCTCGGCCTGCCCGATCCCGCTCGCGTCGATTGGGTCGTCGAGGTCGAGCCGAGCCTGATGATCGATGCCGATCGCGACCAGCTCTACCGGGTCCTGTCCAACGTCTGCCGCAATGCCCTCGAGGCCATCGAGGCGCAGAGCGATGCAGCCATACTGCGCGTGACGGCCCAGCGGGAGCGACGTCGCGTGACGATCGATGTCCGCGACACCGGTCCCGGCATCCCGGCTCGGGTGCGGGAGGACCTCTTCCTCGCCTTCCGCGGATCTAATCGCAAGGGTGGCACGGGCCTCGGACTGGCCATCGCTGCCGAGATCGTCACCGCGCACGGCGGCACCATCCGTCTGGTCGAAAGCGCGCAAGGGACGCACTTCCGCATAGAGATTCCCGATCGCAGCGTGACGTCTTGAGAGCGCCGCCGCATGCAGTCCGCGTGCAGCCGGGGGGCGCCGCGGCAATTCCGGCCAGGCCGAAAGCGGTATAACCCATTGATATAGTGATGATTTGTTTGGAGTTCGGTGGCCGGCGGCTTTCCACATCCAATGACCTTGCCGAAAGCAACCATCGCCATTATACTGCCATCGCTCATGATCATCTCAACTTTGAGAGTGGGCCCTGGGGGTCCGCTCTTTTTGTTTTGGGAAATCTTAAGCAGCACTTCTTGCGGATGATGGGCATGTCGGTTCCAGTCGAGTCCGGGGATCTCGTTCGGTTCGTCAAAGAGACTGGACTTGCTGCCGAGATCGCATCGCTCGCCGAGCCCGTGCTCGCGGACCTCGGCTACCGCCTGGTCAGGGTGCTCGTTTCGGGTCGAGACGGGCAGACCGTGCAGATCATGGCGGAACGGCCAGATGGCACCATGGCGATCGAGGATTGCGCCATCGTTTCGCGCAACCTGTCGCCGCTGCTCGATGCCTACGACCCCGTGCTAGGCAGCTATTACCTGGAGGTGTCCTCGCCCGGCATCGATCGGCCGCTGGTTCGTCCGAAGGATTTCGAGGACTGGGCCGGTTACGAGGCGAAGATCGAGCTCAAGGAGCCGATCGAGGGGCGCAAGCGCTTTCGCGGCCGTCTCGAAGGGTTTGCGGACGGCGAGGTGCGGATCGAGATCGAAATGGCCGGCAGCGCCGAGCCGGTGCTGATCGGATTGCCGATGGCACGGATCGGCGAGGCCAAGCTGGTAATGACGGACGAACTCATCAAGGCGGCGCTCAAGGGGCGCGCCGAGAGCGACGAAACGGACGGTGCGGGACCCACCGCGGAAACGCCGGCCGGACAAGGTGATTTGGAGGAACACGGATCTCATGGCTCAAGCAGGCGTCAGCGCAAATAGACTGGAGCTGCTGCAGATCGCCGACGCGGTCGCACGTGAGAAATCCATCGATCGCAGGATCGTCATCGCCGCGATGGAGGACGCCTACCAGAAGGCGGCCAAGTCGCGCTATGGTGCCGAGAACGACATTCGTGCGGAGATCGATCCGAAGACCGGCGAGCTGAAGCTGCAGCGACTCTTGCAGGTCGTCGAGGTCGTCGAGAACGACGCCACACAGATCTCGCTGGCCGACGCCAAACGGCGCAATCCGGCCGCCAACGTCGACGATTTCATTACGGAGATGCTGCCGCCGCTGGAGTTCGGCCGCGTCGCTGCGCAGAACGCCAAGCAGGTGATCGTGCAGAAGGTGCGCGAGGCCGAGCGCGAGCGCCAGTACAGCGAGTACAAGGACCGGATCGGCGAAATCGCCAACGGCACCGTCAAGCGCGTCGAGTACGGCAACGTGATCGTCGATTTCGGTCGCGCCGAGGCGATCGTGCGCCGGGACGAGATGATCCCGCGCGAGGCCTTCCGCTACGGCGACCGCATTCGCGCCTATATCTACGATGTCCGGCGCGAGCCGCGCGGGCCGCAGATCTTCCTGTCGCGCGCCCGTCCCGAATTCATGGCGAAGCTGTTCGGCCAGGAAGTGCCCGAGATCTACGACGGGATCGTGCAGATCAAGTCGGTGGCGCGTGACCCTGGCAGCCGCGCCAAGATCGCCGTCGCCTCCAAGGACAGCTCGATCGATCCGGTCGGCGCCTGCGTCGGCATGCGTGGCCAGCGTGTACAGGCCGTGGTCAACGAGCTGCAGGGCGAGAAGATCGACATCATCCAGTGGTCGCCGGACGCCGCGACGTTTATCGTCAACGCCCTGGCGCCGGCCGAGGTGACGAAAGTCGTCCTCGACGAGGATTCCAACCGCATCGAGGTCGTGGTCGCGGAGAAGGAGCTGTCGCTCGCCATCGGCCGTCGGGGCCAGAACGTGCGTCTCGCCTCGCAGCTCACCGGCTGGGATATCGACATCCTCACGGAGGAGGAGGAGTCGGTGCGTCGGCAGAAGGAATTCTCCGAGCGCTCGCAACTTCTCATGGAGGCCCTCGACGTCGACGAGGTCATCGCGCAGCTTCTCGCGACCGAAGGCTTCACGTCGGTCGAGGAGGTGGCCTACGTCGAGGTCGACGAGATCGCCGGCATCGAAGGCTTCGGCGAGGAGATGGCCACGGAGTTGCAGACCCGTGCGCGTGAGTTCCTGGAGCGCAAGGAGGCCGAGCTCGACCAGAAGCGCCGCGATCTCGGCGTGTCCGACGAGCTCTCCAAGGTGCCGGGCATCAGCAAGGCCATGCTGGTTACGCTCGGCGAGCAGGGCATCAAGTCGATCGAGGATCTGGCGGACTGCGCCACCGACGATCTGGTCGGCTGGACGGAGCGCAAGAAGAACGCCGAGTCGGTCAAGCACCCGGGCATCCTTGCCAGCTACGGCATCGGTCGCAAGGAGGCGGAGGACCTCATTCTCGGGGCGCGCGTCGTGGCGGGCTGGATCTCGCCGGAGGATCTGATCCGCGAGGAGGCCCCGGCTGAGGAGCCTGCGCCGGCGGAAGGCGAGCCTGCGGACGCCGATAAGGCGCCGGCGTCGGGCGGCTGAAGCGGTCATGTCGCAGGCAGGGCGAGGCAGGATTGATGAACGAGGCGGAACTGGGTCGGAAGGCGGGCAGGGAGCCGGAGCGGCAATGCGCCGTCACGCGCGCCCGTCAGCCGGCCGTGGATCTCATCCGCTTCGTCCGCGCGCCTGACGGCAGCATCGTAACGGACCTCGCTGGCAAGCTGCCAGGGCGCGGGGTGTGGATCGCCTGTTCGCACGATGTGGTGGCCGAGGCCGTCCGGAAGCGGGTTTTCTCGCGTGCGCTGAAAGAGGCGGTCGAGGTGCCCGGCGATCTGGCGGACCGTGTCGATGCGCTGCTTCTGCAACGCACCGTCAGCTCCTTGTCGCTGGCCAACAAGGCTGGCGAGGTTCTCACGGGGTTCTCAAAGGTCGAGCGCGCCGTCGAGGCGCGGACTGTGCTATGCTTGATCCACGCCAGCGATGCCGCTGATGATGGCGTCGACAAGCTCGAGCGCAAACACAAGGCAATCGCCGCCGCGAGCGGTGCAAACGCGCCGCCGTCTGTGCGCTTGCTCACGGTGGAGCAATTGAGTTTGGCACTTGGACGGCCAAATGTGGTACATGCTGCGCTGGGAAGCGGTGGCGCGAGCCGCAAGTTCCTGCGCGACGCCGAGCGATTGCTGCGATACCGAGGGCAGGGAGCGGCCAGCGAGGCGGCGGCCTGACATGCTCTCTTTTTGGATTCTTGAGACGGAATAGGTATGAGCGAGACGAAAGACACGACCGACAAGACGGCCCAGCCGGCGCGATCCTCCTCGACGCTCAGTCTGAAGAGGACGGTCGAGTCCGGTCACGTTCGCCAGAACTTCAGCCATGGCCGCTCGAAATCGGTGGTGGTCGAGAAGCGCAAGCGGCGCACGATCGCGGCGCCGGCAGGCGGGCCGGGCGCGGAAGAGGCGCCGTCGACGCCCGTGGTCGAGGTCAAGGCCAAGCGCGAGCGCAAGACCGACACGTCGCGGGCCGACCACTCGCGCAGCAGCGGCGAGATGCCGTCCCTGTCGGACGAGGAGCGCGATGCGCGTCTCAAGGCGCTGCAGGCCTCGCGTCTGCGCGAGGAGGAGATGCGCCAGCGCCAGGCCGCCGAGGCGCGCCAGCGCGCCGAGGACGAGGCCAAGCGCGAGGCCGAGGCTGAGCAGGAGCGCTTGAAGGCGGAAGCCGAGCGCAAGCTCGCGGCCGAGCAGGCTAAGGAAGCGCCGCCGGCCGAGGCAGTCGAAGCACCCGCGGCTAGCACCGAGGCTCCGGCCGCTGCAGCGACGCCGCAGGCCGTTGCCGAGCCACCGGCCGAGACGACTCAGCGTGCGACGCCGACGGCGCGCCCTGGCGGCCAGCCGATGGTGGCGGAAAAAGCCCGCCCGCAGGAGATCGGCATCAAGCGTCCGCCCACCGCGCGCCCGGCCACGCCGCAGGAGGAGGAGGACGAGAACGCCAAGCGCGGCAAGCCCGATCTGCGCGGCAAGAAGCCGAAGGTCGCTCGCGCGCCGGTCAAGCCGACCGAGGACCGCCGCCTGCGTGGCAAGCTCACGATTACCAATGCCTTCGACGATCAGCAGCGCGAGCGCTCGCTCGCCTCGCTCAAGCGTCGGCGCGAGCGCGAGAAAGCCCGCGCCATGGGCACGCTCATGCCGCGCGACAAGCTCTTGCGTGAAGTCATCATCCCGGAAGCGATCACCATCCAGGATCTGGCCAACCGCATGGCCGAGCGCGCGGTCGATGTCATCAAGCTGCTCATGAAGAGCGGCGATATGCGCAAGATCACCGACGTCATCGACGCCGATACGGCCGAGCTGATCGTCCACGAGATGGGGCACACGGCAAAGCGCGTGTCGGAGGCGGACGTGGAGGAGGGCTTCATCGGTAGCGACGACGACGAGAGCGAGCTCGTCTCGCGCGCTCCGGTGGTCACCATCATGGGCCACGTCGACCACGGCAAGACGTCGTTGCTCGATGCCATCCGCAAAGCCAACGTGGCAAGCGGGGAAGCCGGCGGCATCACCCAGCACATCGGCGCCTATCAGGTCGCGACGCCAGACGGCAACAAGGTGACGTTCATCGACACGCCGGGCCATGAGGCCTTCACCGCGATGCGCGCCCGCGGCGCGCGCGTGACCGATATCGTGGTCCTGGTCGTGGCGGCCGACGATGGCGTGATGCCTCAGACGATCGAGGCCATCAACCATGCCAAGGCGGCCGGCGTGCCGCTGATCGTGGCGATCAACAAGATCGACAAGCCTTCAGCCGATCCGAGCCGCGTGCGCACAGAGCTGCTGCAGCACGAGGTCATCGTCGAGAGCATGTCGGGCGAGACGCTCGAGGTCGAGGTTTCCGCGCTCAAGAACATCAACCTCGACAAGCTGCTCGAGGCCATCTCGCTGCAGGCCGAGCTGCTCGATCTCAAGGCCAACCCGTCGCGTTCGGCGGAAGGCGTGGTCATCGAGGCCAAGCTGGAGCGCGGTCGCGGTCCGGTCGGCACCATGCTCGTGCAGCGCGGAACGCTGCGCGTGGGCGATATCGTCGTAGCCGGCTCGGCCTGGGGCCGCGTCAGAGCGCTGATCAACGACCAGGGCGCCAACGTCAAGGAGGCCGGTCCCGCCGTTCCGGTGGAGGTTCTCGGCTTCGACAACGCGCCGGAGGCGGGTGACCAGTTCGCCGTCGTCGATAGCGAGGCGCGCGCCCGCGAGATCACGGACTATCGTGTCCGCAAGCGCCGCGAGACCCTCGGTGCCTCCGCGGCCGGGCCTGCCCGCAGCCTCGAGCAGATGATGAAGCAGCTCAAGGACGCCGGCCGCAAGGAGTTCCCGTTGCTCATCAAGGGCGACGTGCAGGGCTCCGTCGAGGCGATCCTCGGCTCGCTCGCCAAGCTCGGCACGGACGAGGTCAGCGCCCGGATCGTGCACGGCGCGGTCGGTGGCATCACCGAATCCGACGTGGCGCTGGCCAGCGCCTCGGGCGCCGTGATCGTCGGCTTCAACGTGCGCGCCAACACGCAGGCGAAGCAGGCGGCGGACAGCCAGGGCGTCGAGATCCGCTACTACAACATCATCTACGACCTCGTGGACGACGTGAAGAAGGCCATGTCCGGCCTCTTGGCGCCGACCATCCGCGAGGTGTTCCTGGGCAACGCCGAGATCCTCGAGGTGTTCAACATCACGAAGGTCGGCAAGGTCGCAGGTTGCCGCGTCACCGAGGGCAAGGTCGAGCGCGGCGCCAAAGTCCGCCTCATCCGCGACAACGTCGTCATCCACGAGGGCACGCTCGCCATGCTCAAGCGGTTCAAGGACGATGCGCGCGAGGTCCCGGCCGGCCAGGAGTGCGGCATGTCCTTCGCCAACTACCAGGACATCCGCCAGGGCGACCTCATCGAGTGCTACAACGTCGAGACGGTGCAGCGCACGCTCTAACGGCATGCGGGCGGCCATGGGACGGCCCCTCACGACGAGGGGGCGCTCTGTGGAGTCGCATACAGGCACGCGATCATGGTCGATACGTCCATCGCCATCACCTATCGGCTGCAGCCCTCGGACTACGAGGCAATGATGGATCGCTATTGGCGATTGACCAAGGCGCGCCGCGTCCGCGTCGGCGTCATGAAGATCGCGACGGTCGTACTGGCGCTGGCCACGGCCTGGCTGTGGTGGAGTATCAACCGCGGCGCTTCCATCGGCTTGGCGGCGTTTTTCCTGGCGACCCCTGCGATTGCGCCGATGATCAACCGCTGGTCCTACCGGCGCATCTTCCGGCGCCAGCGGCTCGACCAGAGCGAGATCTCACTCGGAGCCGATGACAGGGGCTTCACGGTGCGGACGGCCACGAGCGAAGGCCGGTTGGATTGGGCGGCCGTGCGACATGCCGATGTGACGCCCGACCATGTCTTCCTCTGGCAGAACCCATATATCGCCTACATCGTGCCGCGTGCGGCGTTCCCCAGCAGCGAGGACGCAGCGGCCTTCGTCAATCTGGTAAGGGACAAGACTGTTGGCCAGACGCTCTGACAACAAAGCCGGCCCGACGCAGCGTCAATTGCGGATCGGCGAGGTCATCCGCCACAAGCTCGCGGAGATGCTGACGCGTGGCGAGATCCACGACGAGGTGCTGGGCACCCATGTCGTCACTATTCCCGAGGTGCGCATGTCGCCCGATCTGAAGCTGGCGACCGTCTACGTCATGCCGCTCGGCGGCGAGGACATCGATCCGGTTCTCGCGGCGCTCGAGCGCAACCGCCGTTACATCCGCGGCGAGATCGCCCATACGCTCAATCTGCGGTTCGCACCGAACCTGCGTTTCCGCCGGGACGCGACGTTCGAAGAGGCGTCGCGCATAGAAATGCTGCTGCACAGCGACAAAGTCCGGCGCGACATCGAGAAATAGCAACGATCGAAACGAACTCGGCGAGCGCTCGTGCGGGATGACGCACCGAGCGACTGGCCCAATCGACCAGGCGCAACAATGGCACGACGCAAGAAGGGCAACCCGGTCAGCGGTTGGCTCATACTGGACAAGCCTCAGGGCATGACATCGACGCAGGCGGTCGGCAAGATCCGCTGGCTGTTCGATGCCCAGAAAGCCGGGCATGCCGGCACCTTGGATCCGCTCGCCACGGGCGTTCTGCCGATCGCGCTCGGGGAGGCGACGAAGACGGTCAGCCACGCCGTCGACGGCGACAAGGCCTACCGTTTCACGGTGCGCTGGGGCGTGGAGACCGACACCGACGATGCCGAGGGGCAAGTGGTCGAGACGAGCGACCAGCGCCCCGATGCTGCCGCCATCCGCGCCCTGTTGCCGGAGTTCGTCGGTTCCATCCTGCAGCGTCCGCCGTCGTTCTCCGCCATCAAGGTCAACGGCGAGCGCGCCTATGATCTCGCCCGCGATGGCGAGCTTGTCGAACTCGATGCGCGTCCGGTCGACATCGATCGCCTGGACCTCGTGGCTTCTCCCGACGCCGAATCCAGTGTGTTCGAGGCCGAGTGCGGCAAGGGCACCTACGTACGTTCGCTCGCGCGCGACATGGGCCGGCGGCTCGGCTGCTTCGGCCACGTCACGGCGCTCAGGCGGACGAGGGTCGGCGCATTCGACGAAACGACCACCGTCAAGCTCGACGCGCTGATCGCCGCGACCGAGGCCGCCGGCCAGCGGGGGCGTGACGTGCTCGGCAGCTTTCTCCTGCCCGTCGAGGCGGCGCTCGCCGATCTCGAGCATCTCGCGGTCTCGCAGCAGGACGCCGCGAACCTGGTGCAGGGGCGCGCCGTCCTCATCCGCGGGCGCGATGCCCCGGTGATGTCGGGGCCGATCTACGCCACCTGCAAAGGACGCCTGATCGCCATCGGTGAGATCGAAAAGGGCGCCATGCATCCGACCCGGGTTTTCAATGTTCGCTGAGCTCTTCCCTCGCCGCTGACGGATCTCATGCGCAGTGCAGGGTGCGCCGGCTGCTCTTCCCGCCAACCTGAAGGGGGTTCCATGAGCCGATATGCACTGTTGGGTTTGGGCGTCGCGGCCTCGGTGCTGGTTGCGCAAGCCATGCCGGCGACCGCGCAGCGGACGGGCAGATGCATCGTTTCCGATCCGACCGGGACGCGTCTCAATGTGCGAAATGCGCCGCAAGGGGACGTCATCGGCCGTCTGCGGAACGGGACCGAGGTCCGTATCATCGATACCGCGCGGGACCACAAGGGGCAGCCGTGGGCCTATGTGGGCTACTGGCGTGGCGGCCGGATCGGCTGGGTTTTCCGTGAATTCATAAGCTGTTACTGAGCCGGGGGGCGGTCGCATCGGCGGTCTTCGGTCCCTTCGGCCGCGCTCTTTTCGCTCGCAAAGCCCCTCTTTTCGTGTATAAAGCCGGCTCAACGCGGGCCCCTGGGCCCGCGTTGGCTATTGGCGTCGCGGCTGGACGACATCCTGGCAGGCGCCCAACGGCCTCTCCGAGAGGCACACTCCCAACAGAAAGGACGATGTTGATGTCGACAGACACTGCCAACCCGACGCGCGCTGAGGTCATTGCCAAGTTTGCGCGAAAGCCCGGCGACACGGGCTCGCCCGAGGTTCAGGTGGCGCTCCTCACGCAGCGCATCAACGAGCTGACCGGGCACTTCAAGGTCCACAAGAAGGACAACCATTCCCGCCGTGGACTGCTCAAGATGGTGAGCCAGCGCCGTTCGCTCCTCGATTATCTCAAGGCGAAGGACGAGGCGCGCTATCGCAAGATCATCGAAGAGCTCGGCATCCGCCGCTAAGCTCGAGGGACGGTCCGAGCGACCGCCTCGCCCACGCCGGCCTCGGTGCCCACGCGCTTGCGGGCACCGCGCCACCGCTGCAACGGACGCGAATTGTCGGCAATTTGCCCGTCGTCCGTAAACGTTTCGAGGGGGCGCGAACTTCAGGTTCGACCCCTCTGGCCTTCGTGCTATTAAGCTGGCGGATAGCAGGGCAACGAAACAAGACCGCACAGAAAGATACGAGATGTTTGATATCCATCGCGAAGAGATCGAGTGGGGCGGGCGTAAGCTTGTCCTCGAGACGGGCCGCATCGCTCGGCAGGCCAACGCCGCCGTGCTTGCTCAATACGGCGAGACCAGCGTGCTCGCGACCGTAGTCGCCGAGCGGCAGACGCGCCCTGGGATCGATTTCTTCCCACTGACTGTCAATTACCAGGAAAAGACCTATGCGGCCGGCAAGATTCCGGGCGGCTTTTTCAAGCGCGAGGGACGTCCGACCGAGAAGGAGACGCTGACGTCTCGCCTGATCGATCGTCCCATCCGTCCGCTTTTCGTCGAGGGCTTCAAGCACGAGACGCAAGTGGTCGTGACGGTTCTGTCGCACGACATGGAGAATGACCCCGACATCGTCGGCATGGTCGCCGCCTCCGCCGCGCTGACGCTCTCCGGATTGCCCTTCCTCGGCCCGATCGGCGCGGCGCGCGTCGGCATGATCAACGGCGAGCTCGTGCTCAATCCGATGATCGACGAGATGCCGGAGACCCGGCTCGATCTCGTCGTCGCCGGCACGCACGACGCCGTCATGATGGTGGAGTCGGAGGCCAAGGAGCTGTCCGAGTCGCAGATGCTCGAGGCCGTCATGTTCGGGCAGCGTGGCTTCCAGCCGGTCATCCAGGCCATCATCCGTCTGGCCGAGCGGGCTGCCAAGGAGCCGT
This sequence comes from Hyphomicrobiaceae bacterium, assembly GCA_041397725.1. Lineage (GTDB taxonomy): Bacteria > Pseudomonadota > Alphaproteobacteria > Rhizobiales > Hyphomicrobiaceae > JAGRKR01. The sequence goes on from JAWKVZ010000001.1 coordinate 1,134,915, forward strand.
GGGATTTCAAGGCTCCCGCCAAGGACAAGTACAAGGCGCGTGTCGCCGAGATCGCCGAGGCCGGACTGAGAGAGGCCTTCTCCGTCGCGCAGAAGCAGAAGCGCTACGAGATGGTCGGCGACATCAAGAAGAAGGTCATGGCGTCGATCACGCTGCCCGAGGGTGATTCCGAGGAAGCGGTTCTGCTGTCGAGCACCTTCAAGAGCGTCGAGCAGGACGTCGTCCGCGGCAACATTCTCAAGACCAAGCGCCGCATCGATGGTCGCGATCTTTCGACCGTGCGCCCGATCGTGTCGGAGGTTCACGTGTTGCCGCGTGCCCACGGCTCGGCGCTGTTCACGCGTGGCGAGACGCAGGCGCTCGTGGTGGCGACTCTCGGCACTGGCGAGGACGAGCAGTTCGTCGATGCGCTTGAGGGTACGCGCAAGGAGCGCTTCATGCTCCACTACAACTTCCCGCCCTACTCGGTGGGTGAGACGGGCCGCATGGGCTCGCCCGGCCGGCGCGAGATCGGTCACGGCAAGCTTGCCTGGCGGGCGATCCATCCGCTGCTGCCGCCGCACGAGGAGTTCCCCTACACGATCCGCCTCGTCTCGGAGATCACCGAGTCGAACGGTTCCTCGTCGATGGCCACCGTTTGCGGCTCCTCGCTCGCCATGATGGACGCGGGCATTCCGCTGCAGCGTCCGGTCGCCGGCATCGCCATGGGGCTGATCAAGGAGGGCGACGAGTTCGCCGTTCTCTCGGACATCCTGGGCGATGAGGATCACCTCGGCGACATGGACTTCAAGGTGGCCGGCACGACCGACGGCATCACGTCGCTTCAGATGGACATCAAGATCACCGGCATCACCGAAGAGATCATGCGGGTGGCGCTCGATCAGGCGCGTCATGGCCGTCTGCACATCCTCGACGAGATGGCCAAGGCGTTGATCTCGTCCCGCGGTGAGCTCGGCGAGCATGCGCCGCGCATCGAGACGATCAAGATCCCGACGGACAAGATCCGCGAGGTCATCGGCTCGGGTGGCTCGGTTATTCGCGACATCGTCGCGGATTCCGGCGCCAAGGTCGACATTTCCGACGACGGCACGGTCAAGATCGCCGCTTCCAAGCGGGAGTCGATCGAGAAGGCGCTCGCCCGCATCAAGGCGATCACCTCGGAGCCCGAGGTCGGCGTCATCTACAAGGGCAAGGTGGTCAAGATCGTCGACTTCGGCGCCTTCGTGAACTTCTTCGGCGCCAAGGACGGCCTCGTGCATATCTCGCAGCTCTCGCAAGGGCGGCCGCAGACGGTCGGCGAGGTGGTCAAGGAGGGGCAGGAGGTGTTCGTCAAGCTGCTCGGCTTCGACGACCGTGGCAAGGTCCGGCTCTCCATGAAGATCGTCGATCAGACGACCGGCGCGGAGATCCCGCGTGAGCCCGGCGAGGCGGCGGAGGACGAGGGCCGCGGCGAGCGGCGCGAGCGTCGCGACCGGCGACCGCGGGACCGCGATCGCGGCAACCGCGACTCCGACTGATCCCTGGATCGAGCAAAGGGGACCGGACATGGCGCCGCTCAGGATCGCGGTAATGGGGGCGGGCGGCGTCGGCGGGTACTTCGGCGCCCGTCTCGCGGCCGCCGGCCATGACGTTGTGTTCATTGCACGGGGCCGCCATCTTGCGGCCATGCAGACGTCCGGTCTGCGTATCGAGAGCCCGGTAGGCGACCTGCATCTTGCGCCGACCAGCGCCGTGGCCGAGCCTCACGAGGTCGGACGCGCCGACGTGATCATGTTCGCGGTCAAGATGGCCGATACGGACACGGCCGCGCAGGCGCTGAAGCCTCTGGTGGCCGCTGGCGCTGCCGTCTTCACCTTTCAGAACGGCGTCGAGAGTGCGGACCGGCTGGCGGCCGTCCTCGGCGCCGATGCCGTGGTGCCGGGCGTCGCGCGCATCGCCTCGCATATCTCGAAGCCCGGCGTCATCACGCAGACCGGGACGTTCGCCCGTCTCGAGTTCGGCGAGGCCTCCGGTCAGGCAAGCGCCCGCACGAAGGCCTTCCTCGAGGCGTGCACGGCCTCGCGCATCGACGCCATTTCGCCGGACAATATCACGCGCAACATCTGGATGAAGTTCGCACTCCTGGCGCCCTTCTCCGGTCTCACCTCCCTCATCCGCTCGCCCATCGGCCCTATTCGCGACGACGCAAGGGCGAGTGCACTGCTGCGCAAGGCTGTGGAGGAGGTCGTCGCCGTGGGAACTGCTCTCGGCAAGGGGCTTTCCGCGGCCGATGTCGAGCGTACGCTCAAGGCGATCGCGAGCCTGCCCTACGAGATGACGTCCTCGATGGCGCACGATCTGGCGGCCGGCAAGCCGCTCGAGATCAATGGATTGTCGGGGGCGGTCGTTCGGCTGGGAAGCTCCTGCGGGGTCGCGGCACCGACCCACGGATTTATTGCCGATTGCCTCGGCGTGCACGCGGCCGGCAAGCAGGCGAGCTGACCCCCCCGAGCTGCCGTGATGGCGATGGCGCGGCCACGACGCCGCGTCGTGAGGCGGATGTCACGCAGCGGTCGCAGATCCAAAAAGGAAAGAGCCCGGTCTGCCGGCCTCGTCGGCGGCATCCGGGCTCCTGCTCAGGCGTTCAGCCACCATCAGCGGCAGCGGCGATGGCCCCAGCGATCGATCCAGCAGCGGCGGTGATGACGCCAGCGCCAGTGGCGGTGGCGCGGGCCGACGCAGGCGGTCGGACGGCAATGCGGGCCGACGTGGCGATGCCACCAGCCGCGCACGGGCCCCCAGGCGCAGCCGCGATGGCAGCCATGGGTCTTCTCGACAAGTGTGCCGGCGCCGGACAGGCTCTTCAGGGCGTCGAGCGAGGGAGAAACGGTCGCGGCGGACGCCGACGTGACCGACAGTCCGAGGGCGAGCATGACCGCGAGGAGCGGCATCAGCCAAAGGCGCTTCATCAAACAAGTCCTCCTTGCTGGAACGAGATTATTCAGCTCTCGCAAGTCTGGCACCATGCCAGGCAACCGGCCCCTAATTCGCCCGCGGTTGTTGCGATAGTCGAAATTTTGCAGGCACTTGCCTGAACGCGTGATGAATGCGGATGTGCTCAGTTTGCAACGCTCGGATTGGATCGATCCGCGTGCCGGCGTAAGGGCTCAGTCGAGCACATTGCGCGCCGGCTTCTGGCTGCGGCGTCGACGCGGCTCAGGGGTCGCTGGCGTGGCGGCCAAGGAGGCGCTCCTTGCGCAGGCTTGGCACCAGCCAGAACGTCACGAGGCCGGTCAGCGAAGCCAGGGCACCGAGAACAAAGGAGGCGTAGTAGTTTCCGGTGAGCTCGTGGAGGAGCCCGGAGCCCCAGGAGCCGGTCGCCGCACCGAGGCCCATGGCCAGCGATAGCGTGCCGAAGATGCTGCCGACCGCGCCGCCCGGATAGAGCGAGGCGACGTAGGAGAGGATGACCGGGCCGCGCGCACCCTGCATAAGCCCGAAGAACAGCACGAAGCCGTAGACGAGGATGAGCGACGGCCATCCCGCCACCAGGATCAGCAGAATGGTGCCGGTGATCGAGCAGAAATAGGAGAAGGTTACGGCCGGCTTGCGCCCGAAGCGGTCCGAGAGCCAACCGATGAGCAGGATGCCGATGGCCGACAGCATGCCGGTGAAGCCGAAGGCGCCGGCCGCCACCAGAGGATCGAAGCCGAGCTCGACCAGATATGCCACGGATTGCGGCAACACGCTGTAGGCGGCGACGGAGGTGAAGTAATAGGCTGTGAAGAGCCCCCAGAATGCCCCGGTCTTGGCGGCGTTCGAGACGTTCCATGGCCCGCTCGTCTGGGCCACGATGCGGCGACGCTCACGCCATTCGGGCGAGCCTTCGGACATGCGCCCGAGCGGCAGGAACAGCACGAACGGCAGCATGCTCAGCACGATCAGCCCGAGGATCTTGTAGACCTGACGCCAGTCGTAGGTCTCGAGCAGCACCTGGGTCAGCAGCGGCAGCGTCAGCATGCCGACGCCGACGGCCGCATAGGGCAGCGACATCATCGTGCCGAGGCGCGACATGAACCAGCGGCTGATGAGGCTGGAGGCCACGACCATGCCGATCGCCGCGCCACCGAGGCCGCCGAGCAGACCGACGTAGAGATAATACTCCCACAGGGACTGGGAGGTGCCGGCGAGCCAGTAGCCGGAGCCCAGGATCGCCAGGCCGACGCCATAGGTGAAGCGCACGCCTACCCTGTCGATGAGCTGACCCGCGAAAGGCGCCGAGCAGCCGAGCGCCAGCATATAGACGGAGTAGGCGGCCGTGATCTCGGACCGGCTGATGCCGAGGCCCTTCTCGACCGGCAGCAGAAAGACCGCGAACGTCTCTGTGACGCCGCGCGCGAGCGTGTTCATGACAAAGGCCAGCAGAACGACGCTGATGAGAAAGTAGCGTGAGGGCGTAGCTTCGGCGCCACCATGGCCGGCCGTGCCGGGGTGGCCCGGCGCCGGCATGTCGGCTCTGGCTCTGTCGAGATAGGCGCCGGGATAGGGGCCGAACGGCGCCACCAGCTCCAATAGAATGCCGCGCTGGCGAACCAGACGCCGAGGCGCGCCGGACACGGGCCCTCGAGGCGGCATTTGGCGCTGCATGTTCATTCTGCTCGGGCCAATCAGTCCAGGGAGGCAGGGCGATCGTCGACGGTTCGGGCGCTCACCGACTCAGTTCGCCATGATTTGCTTCGGCAGCCAAGTGATGACTTCGGGAAACGCCAGGAATATGGCCAGTGTGATGAAATCGGCGATAACGAAAGGCCCGGCCCCACGGAACACCGAGGTCAAGGGTATGTCCGGTCTGACCGATGCCACCACGAAGCAATTGAGGCCGATCGGCGGCGTCACCAGGCAGACCTCGCACATCTTCACGACGATGATGCCGAACCAGATGGGATCGTAGCCGAGCGCCATCACGGCCGGATACACCACCGGAAGCGTCAGGAGCATCATGCCGATGGCGTCCATGAACATGCCGAGGATGAAATAGGCGATCAGGATCATGATCATGATCGCGATCGGCGGCAGCGGCAGGCCGACGATGAACTCGGTGAACTTCTCGGGCAGGCCGGCGAAGCCGAGGAAGCGCACGAAGATCAGCACGCCCCAGATGAGCGAGAAGATCACCACCGTGAGCTTGGCCGTCTCGAGCAGCGCCGCCTTCAGAGGGGCGCCGCGCATGCCCTTGGCGAGTGCGATGACGAAGACCACGAAGGCGCCGAGCGCGCCGGCCTCCGTCGGGGTCGCCCAGCCGAGATACATCGCCGAGAAAATGATGGCGATGACGACAACGACGGGAAAGGTGCCCGGCAGCGCGGCGAAGCGCTGGCCCCACGTGTAGCCTCGGATCGGCTGGCCGATCTTGGGATTGATGATGCTCCAAACGACCACGATGGCGGCATAGGAGATCGCCGAGATGGCGCCGGGGATGAAGCCGGCGAGCAGGAGCTGGCCGACGGACGTCTCCACGATGATGGCGTAGATCACCATGAGCGCGCTCGGCGGGATCAACGCTGCGAGCGTGCCGCCGGCCGCGACAGCGCCGGCGGCGAGGTGCTTGGCGTAGCCGGCTCGTAGCATTTCCGGGATGGCGACGCGCGAGAACACCGCGGCGGTCGCCGTCGAGGCGCCGGAGACGGCGGCAAAGCCGGCGGTGGCGAAGATCGTGGCGACCGCCAGGCCGCCCGGCAGCCAGCCGAGCCATTTTCGCGCCGCATCGAAGAGCGCCTGCGTGAGACCCGCGTAGAACGCCAGATAGCCGATGAGGATGAACATCGGCAGCACGGACAGCGTGTACTGGATCGACTTGGAGTGCGGGATCGTGCCGACGATGCCGGCGCCGGCCTGCCAGCCGAGGATGGCGATAAGGCCGATCAGGCCGACCAGGGCCGAGGCGATATAGACGCGCACGCCGATGACGACCAGCACGAGCAGGCCGATGACGCCGAGAATGCCGATGGTTTCGTTGCTGAGCGACATGGGACTACCTCCGCTCCTCGGGCCGACCGCCGGCACCTTCGCCAAGCGCCTCGCGCGCTTCGCGTTCCGCTGCGGCTTCTGGGGATTCGGGAACGAAGATTCCGACAGGCTCGGCGGTGGGCGTCTTGAAGAGGCGCAGATAGCCGATGAGGCTCACCAGCAGCCGCAGCCAGAGCAGCGCGAAGGAGATCGGGACCAGCATCTTCGACGGCCACCAGGAATACTCGGCGTCGATGGTGCTGTCGCCGTTGGTGTAGGCGCGCATGGCGTGCTCCCAGCCGTAGTAGGTGAGCACGCTGATGACGAACATGGCTGCCAGCACGCCGACGATCTCGGCGAGCCAGAGCGCGCGGCCTTTGAACCTGCCGACGACGATCTCCATGCGGATGTGGCTGCCGAGCCGTTCGGCATAGGAGATGGCCAGGAAAGCAAAGGTCGTCATGGCGATCTCGACCATGTCGATGTAGCCGAAGATCGGGCGGTTGAAGAGCGTGCGGCCGACGATCTGCACGACCGCGATCAGCATCAGCGCCAGGATGCAATAGGCGGCGGTAAGCGCGAACGCCTGCTCGACGCGCCAGACGAGCCGATCGAGTGAGCCGAGGGCGCCGCCACCTTCGGGTGCCGGTCCGGTCGATGCTACGCCTGCCATGACGGGTCTCCATGACAGGCCCGGAGCAGCATCTCGAAGATGCGGACCACACCTGTCCTAATGGGAAAGCTTCAGGACGATGGAGGGCCTGCTGGTCCGTCCATCGTCCCCTGTTCTCGGCGTCGCAGAGTGCGCCCGAGCGCGCCTACTTCTTGCCGCGCGCCTTCTCGATCTCGGCGAGAATGGTCGTCAGCACGCCCTTCGAGTCGAACTTGCCCTTGTTGTCGTCGACCCACTTGTCCCAGACGGGCTTGCCGGCGAAGTCGGCGAAGCGCTTGAGCTCGGCCGCGCTATACTTCACCTCTTTGAGCTTGGCGCGGAACATCGGCAGGTTCTTCGCGTCGATGTCCTTGTAGGCCTTGATCTGCGCGTCGTAGGCGGCCGGCAGCACGTCCTGCAGGAGCTGGCGGTACTGGGGCGGCAGCTTGGCGTAGGCGTCCTTGTTGATGACGGCGGCGCACTCGGAGGTGCCCGGCGACATGTTGCTGGTGAACCAGGTCGTGACGGTGTGGATCTGGTAGGCGGCGTGCGCGTAGGTGTAGGGCATGGACGCGGCGTCCATGGTGCCGCGCTCGATGGAGGTGAAGACCTCGGTCGCCGGCACCGTCGTCAGCACGGCGCCGAGTTTGCGCATGGCGTCACCCAGGCCGCCGCCGGCGCGCACGCGGCGCCCTTTCCAGTCCTCGAGCTTGGCCGGCGCGGTGCCGCGCCCGAGGAACTCGTACTGCGGCAGCAGACCGGACTTGTAGGGAATGGCGTTCCAGCGCGCCATGTCGGCGACGAGGGCCGGGTGCTTCAGCATGGCGATACGCACCTTGCGCGACACTTCCCAGTCGTCCAGCGCCAAGAACGGCAGCGAGAAGACCATCCAGGCCGGGTTCTTGCCGGGGTGATAGAAGTTGCAGAACTGGGCCATCTGGAAGGCGCCGATCTTGATGCCGTCCAGGTTCTCGCGCGCCTTGGAAAGCGCCTCGCCGTAGTGGATCTTGATCTTGAATTTGCCGCCGGTCCGCTTGTCGATCATCTCGGCGACGACTTCCATGCCCTTCGTGAAGGCGCGCTTCTTGCCCCACGTCGACAGGTTCCAGCTCACCGAGGGGCCGTCGACGGTCTGCGCCGCTGCTGGCAGCGGCGCCGCCAGAAGTCCGGCCGTGATGCCGGCCGCGAGAATGTGGCGAGTTTTCATGTGTTCCTCCCAGGTTCGTTTCGTTTTTCGTTATAGTCAGGTGGTCGATATCTATCCCGTCATACCATTGCAAGCCGATAGCGGTGCAAGTCAGCCGATGGTCATATGCGCGTGAACTTGGCCATCGCTTCCCGGAACGTGAGCCCCTTGGCGAGCTCCGCCTCGCAGGCCTTGTCGTCGGCGGTGTATTGCGCGGCGAGCTCGGCAACCTTGGCCGCCTGCTCGGCAGGGATGCAGACGACGCCCGAGCCGTCGGCCACGATGACGTCACCCGCCCGAACGCGCACACCGCCGCACGACACGGGCTCGTTGATGGCGGTGATCTGCAGCCGCGTGCGGCCGGTGAGCGGCGTCATGTGACGGGCGAAGATCGGCACCTTGTGCTCGAGCATCTCCTCGCGATCGCGCACGCCGCCGTCGACCACGACGCCACCGATGCCCTTGACCTTGGCGGCGAATGTCGCAAGGCCGCCGAACGTGGAGATCGCCTGGCCGGAGTTGTCGATCACGAGAATCTCGCCCTTGGGGCAGGCGTCGATCATGTGCCCGACCTTGAAGTCGGCCGAGGTGAACGTACCGCGCTCGCCGCTCACCTGGCGGATGGTCACGGCGCGGCCGACGGCACGTGTGCCGGGGACGATCTGGCCGAGCCCCTGCATCACTCCGGAGAAGGCGATATCGTCGAGTGCATTGGCGATGGTCGGCGTCGCCAGCTCACGATAGGCGGCGAGCACTTCGTCGCTCACGGTCATGTTGCGGTGCTCCTGTTCTGTGATCCGATAGGGGGTCAGGCGGCGAAGGGGAATGGCACGAGCTTCTCCAGAGTCTCGGACATCTCGTAGACGCTGGTGACGGCGAGATCGTCGCCATAGGAGAGGCCTTCCTTCTCGGCGCGCTTGCGCAACTTCTCCTCGTGATAGGCCAGCACATCGGCGGGAATCGGCATGTCGCCGGGCGACAGGATGCGGATATAGCCGTCCGCGTCGCGGGCCGGCATGATGCGGCTCTTTACGTAGCGGTTCGGCGACCAGGGAATGTCGACGACGCCCGCCTCGCAGGCGCGCACGCAGCCGACCGCCACATCGCCGTCGCCCATCTCCAGCATCTTGTCGACCACCGGGCGCACCTCACGCCGGATCATCTCGCACTCGAGCTTGAACTCGGGCAGGTCGTCGAGCTTGAGCTGGCGCGCCAGGTAGAGCGCCATGCGCGTCATTCTGAGGCCCTCGGCGTTGGCCTTGGGTGTCGGAATGCCGAACGCCTCGTGTGTGCTCTTGGTCGTGATGCTGGTCGCGCCGGACACGGCGGCCAGTGTACCGCCGTAGGCGATGAGTGCTGCCGCCTGGGCGTCGTCGTAGGGCCAGGCGCCCATCCAGTGCAGCACCGTGACGGAGGTGAAGACGTCGTCGAAGCCCATCTTGCGCAGGTACTCCTGCACCAGCTCCCGGCAGGTCTTGACGGCAGCGGCGTCCTGCACGAGGTGCAGCGACTGGCCGAGCTCGAGCCCGTAGTTCTTGACGCCCTGATTGGCGGCCAGAAGAGCGTCGATGATGGCGGTGATGATCGCGATCGACGGCGGAATGTTGGTGCCTGTGAGGAAGCCCGGCTGGCGCCGGTGCAACTCGATGCCGTGTGCCGCGTAAAGCGCGGCGAGCCGATCCAGGTACTGGTAGTTGCGGATGCCCTCCTCGATCGAGGTTTCCTTGGTGTAGGACGTGGTGTAGGCGAGCCCGGAGCCGAGGTAGCCCGTATAGCCGGCGGCGAAGGCGACCTCGCACGTCAGTCGCGGAAAGGACGTGCCGGAGAGCACGATGGTCGGCTTGGAGACCGCCTCGATGAGCTTGCGCGCCTCCTTCGGGCCGTAGTTGACCATCGGGAACCCGTTGAGCATCGAGCGTCCGGCCTTTTCGGATTCCTCGATGCCCGTCTGCGCCTTGGCCCACTGCTCGTTGCGGGTGTAGCTGTCTGTGGTGGTCGGCACGATGTCGGCGAGACCGGACTGGTCGAGCTCGCGCATCAATTCCAGTTGCAGCTCGAGCGTGCCGAAGCCGCCGCGCGGCTGGGTCAGGCACTGCCCGAGCCGGTCCGCCTCGCGCATGGCGAAGCCGAGCTGCTTGTGGCGCGGCATGGTGCGGTGATAGGCGACGGCCTCGTCGAGATCGACGAGCGCCCCGGTCGGCCATCGTGCGAGGTTCTCGGCGCGCATCTTCTGGAAGACCTCGAGCGGGATCTCGGCAGCAGACAGCGGCAGGCGAGACTCAGGCGTCTTGGCGGGCACGGTCATAGGCGTTTTCCTCGTGGTCGGGTGCCGGCGGGCGCTGCTCTGCGGCAGGCGTCCCGAAGGCTGACGTCGATGAGTATAGGCGCGGTGGCCCGTTGAAGGCGATGGCCAATTCACGCTGCAGTGCGGCCCTGTGAGGTCATGTCGGGGGGCGGGAAGCGCTCAGCCCCAGCACGGGCGTTTCAAATCGGTACGAGTGAGCTGCGAGCGAGCCGGAAGGCCGCCTCGGGTGCGACCTCGGCCAACAGGCCGGCGGCATAGAGCAGGTAATCCCGATCGAGAAAGCGACGGGGCTCGGATGGCCGGAGCGAGAATGGCTCGTCGGGCGAGGCCAGCGCCGCGGCGAGGATGCCGGCTGGCGCCGCGCCGTGGGCCAGGGCGCCGCCCGTGCCGATAACGGTGCCGACGCGGCTCAGGTCCTTGCCGGTCTGGACCACGGTCGGCCCCTGTGCGGTCTGCACGACGCGCGTCGTACCGGCATGGCGGGTCACCGCGATGCGGACGGCGGCAAAGGCCAGCGCCTCGTCGAATGCGCGCTCCGTGGCACTGGCCGGCAGTCGCTCGACGTCTTCTGCGATGGCGGCGAGCAGGCGGTCGACCTCGTCCAGGGCGATGCCGGCGCGCTCGGCGATCCGCTCTCTGCCGGCCGCCTCCACGATGGTGGCGGCGTTGTGGCGCATGCCGAGGTCGCCCTCGACGGTGCGCTTCACGTAGGGCTCGGGCAGGCCGTATTGCACCACGCCCTCGCGGCTCGGATTGCCCGAGGCGACGGAGTGCACGTCGGTCGTGGCGCCGCCGATGTCGACGATCAGGAGGTCGCCGAGCCCCGCGTGGTCGCCGGCACCTTCGGCGAGCAGACGGGCGCCATCCATGACGGCGGCGGGTGTCGGCATCAGCACGGCGTCGAACTTCTCGGCGGCGCGATCGATGCCCTTGGCGTGCACGATGCGATCGATGAAGACCTGCCGGATGGCGGCACGGGCCGGCTCGATATCGAGCTCGCCGAAGCGGGGCATGACGTTCTGGGCCAACGTCACCGGCTGGCCCGCGGCGGCCAGGATCTCGGCGCAGTCGTCGGCGACATCCCGGTTGCAGGCCACCACCACGGGGCAGGCGAGCGACAGTTCGGCGAGCCGCCGGGCATTGTGGCTGACGACCTCGGCATTGCCGCCGTCCGTGCCGCCGGCCAGCAGCAGGATGTCGGGTGCAAGGCCGGCAATGGCGCGGCCGTCGGCCTCGGTGAGGCGGTAGCTGAAGGTGCCGACGAGCTTGGCGCCGGCTCCGAGAGCGGCCTGACGGGCGGCCTCGGCGGTGAGCTCCCTGACGAGGCCGATAGTGACCATGCGCAGGCCCCCGGCGGCGCTCGACGATGCCAGGCGGTGCTTGAAGGCCGGCAGTCCGCCCATGTGCCGGGCGAGGTCGGCGAGAGCGGCCTCGAGCCCGATCGTGACGTCCGTGGTGACGGTGGATGGCCCCTGCCCGGCAGCGGTGACGCGCGCCTCGTCGAGATCGACAGCGCGCAGTTTCGTGTAGGTCGAGCCGAAATCGATCAGAAGTGCGCGTTCACCCGTCATGCGTCGGCAATCCGCTTGCCATCCGCCCGTGCCGCGAAATCGCGATTGAGGAGGTCGATGACGCCCTCGGTTCGCGTCCCCGGTGGGAAGGCCCGGTCGAAGCCCATGGCCTTGAAGGTTGCCTCGGTTTCGTCCCAACTGCGCTTGCCGACCACGAGGTTGCCGCCGACGTAGAGCAGAATATCCTCGAGGCCCGCCTCGATGCACATGTCGCGGAAGCCGCGGCAGTCGAGCTCTCCCTGGCCGTAGAGCGATGAGACCAGGATGGCGTCGGCGGCCGTCTCTATCGCCGCCTTGATGAAGTCCTCGGCCGGCGTGAGCGCCCCGAGAGTGACGACGTTGAACCCGGCTTTTTCGAGCGCCAGCGACAGGATGCGATTGCCGACGATATGCGTATCCGCGCCGATCACGCCGGTGACCAGCGTCTTGCCAACAGCCAAGCCTTCGGCTCGCATTCCTTGTCTCTCCCCGTTCTGACGTGCCCGACCCCGGTGTGTCGCGCCACTAGACTAACCGCAAGCGTTTCTTGCATGAAGGGCGTCGGTGCGCCGCAGAAGGAAGGTGAATCCCATGGCCGGGGCCTTGTCCCACATCCGAGTGCTCGATCTCACCCGCGTCCTCGCCGGACCCTGGGCAACACAGTTCCTGGCCGACATGGGCGCCGAGGTCATCAAGATCGAGCGCCCGCGCCTGGGTGACGATACCCGACATTGGGGGCCGCCTTTCGCGCTCGAGCCGACCGCCGACGATCCCGGCCTCTCCGCCTACTATCTCTGCGCCAATCGCGGCAAGCACTCCGTGACCATCGATTTCGAGCGACCGGAGGGGCAGGCGCTGGTGCGCCGCATCGCCGAGACCGCCGACGTGGTGGTCGAGAACTTCAAGACCGGCGGGCTCGCCAAATACGGGCTCGACTACCAGAGCCTCAAGGCGGTCAATCCGAGCCTCGTCTATTGCTCGATCACCGGTTTCGGCCAGACAGGGCCGTACAGCCGGCGCGTCGGCTACGATTTCCTGATCCAGGGCATGGGCGGGCTGATGAGCCTGACCGGCCCGGCCGACGGCGAGCCGAGCAAGGTCGGCGTGGCCATGAGCGACGTCGTCACCGGCTTCAATGCACTGTCGGGCATCCTGGCGGCGCTCGTGCGGCGCGAGCGGACGGGCGAGGGCGAGCACATCGACGTGGCGCTGCTCGATTGCACGGTGGCGGCCCTCATCAACCAGGCGTCGTCCTATCTGGTCAGCGGCGAGGTGCCGGAGCGGCTCGGCAACCAGCACCCGACCACGGTGCCGAACCAGCCGTTCGAGACCGCGGACGGGCGCATCATCGTGCTGGTCGGCAACGATGCCCAGTTCGCGCGGCTCGCGGCGGCGATGGGCCTCGCCCGCGTCGCGGAGGACGAGCGCTACCGTACGATGCGCGCCCGCATCGTCAACCGTCAGGAGATCGTCGAGATCCTCGAGCGCGAGTTCCGCACACGGCCGTCAGCCTACTGGATCGAGCGGCTGGAGAAGGTCTCCATCCCCTGCGGCCCGATCAACACGCTCGAACAGGTCTTCGCCGATCCGCAGATCGAGGCCCGCGGGCTCAGGCGCGAGCTCACTCACGAGCGCGCCGGCGTGCTGCCGGTCGTCGCCAACCCCGTCCGCTTCGCATCGGGTCCGACGACGGCCGCGAAGGCGCCGCCGATGCTGGGTGAGGACACCGCCACGGTTCTGCGCCGCCTGCTGGGCCTGCAGGACGACGAGATCGCCGAATTGCGGACAAAGCGGGTGTTGTGACGATAGAGTGTGCGCGGCCTGGCAAGGTTGTCTTACGACGGTGCGCCGCAGCGGCTAAGGTGCGGGGCCATGCGCCGTGAGCCGTGCAGCCGATCGCCAATGACATACAGTCGAGAAGAGCAGAGATGACAGAGACCTTGCGGCGCGCCGCGCTCGACTATCACGAGGCCGACCCGCCCGGAAAGATCGCCATCTCGGCCACCAAGCCGTTGGCTACGCAGACCGATCTGGCGCTCGCCTATTCGCCGGGTGTCGCGCATGCCTGCGAGGCCATCGCCGCCAATCCGGAGGACGTCTCGCGCTACACCGCCCGCAGCAATCTCGTGGGCGTCATCACGAACGGCACGGCCGTTCTCGGCCTCGGTGACATCGGGCCGCTGGCGGCCAAGCCGGTGATGGAGGGCAAGGCGGTCCTGTTCAAGAAGTTCGCCGGCATCGACGTCTACGACATCGAGGTGGCGGAGAAGGACCCGGACGCCTTCGTCGAGGCCGTCGCCCGCCTCGAGCCGACCTTCGGCGGCATCAACCTCGAGGACATCAAGGCGCCAGAGTGCTTCGAGATCGAGCGGCGACTGCGCGAGCGCGTGCGCATTCCTGTGTTCCACGACGATCAGCATGGCACGGCGATCGTCGTCGCTGCCGGCATTCTCAACGGCCTGAAGGTCGTCGGCAAGTCGCTCGCCGACGTGAAGCTCGTCTGTTCCGGGGCCGGCGCCGCCGCCCTGGCGTGCCTCAATCTCCTGCGCTCGCTCGGGCTGCCGCGCGAGAACATCACCGTCTGCGACATCCTCGGCGTCGTCTATCAGGGCCGGCAGGAGCTGATGGACCCCTACAAGGTCACCTATGCCCGCGAGACGACCGCCCGCACGCTGGGTGAAGCAATCGTCGGGACGGACATTTTCCTTGGCCTTTCGGCCGGGCGCGTCGTCACGCGCGAGATGGTTGCGAGCATGGCGCCGCGCCCGCTCGTGTTTGCACTGGCCAACCCCGTTCCCGAGATCATGCCCGAGGACGTGAAGGCGGCGCGGCCCGACGCCGTCATCGCGTCCGGACGATCGGACTATCCGAACCAGATCAACAACGTGCTCTGCTTTCCCTTCCTGTTCCGGGGCGCGCTGGACGTCGGCGCCACGACCATCAACGAGGAGATGAAGAAGGCGGCCGTCGAGGCACTGGCCGGCATCGCCGAGGGCGAGGCCTCCGACGTCGTGCTCTCCGCCTACAAGGCCGATACGTTCGTGTTCGGGCCGGACTACATCATCCCGAAACCGTTCGATCCGCGGCTGATCGTGGAGATCTCCGCGGCCGTCGCCAAGGCCGCCATGGATAGTGGCGTTGCCACGCGCCCGATCAAGGATTTTGCCGCCTATCGCGAGCGCCTCTCGGCGTTCGTCTGGCGCTCCGGCTTCGTCATGAAGCCCATCTTCGACACCGCGAAGCAGTCACCGAAGCGCATTGTTTTCGCCGACGGCGAGCACCCGTATGTGCTGCAGGCAGCCCAGCAGCTCGTTTCGGAGGGCATCGCCCGGCCCATCCTGATCGGCCGGCGGGAGAGCATCGAACGCATGCTGAGCCATCTCGGCTTGCGGGTGCGGGACGGCAAGGGCATCGAGATCTTCGACGCGGACGCGGACCCGCGCACGCCGGGCATGGCCGAGGAGTACCACCGTCTGGTCGAGCGCAAGGGCATCTCGCCGACACAGGCCCAGGCCATCGCGCGAACGCATGTGACGGTCATTGCCTGCATGCTGTTGCGTCGCGGCGATGCGGACGCGGCGATCTGCGGTCCCGTCGGTCGCTTCCAGTATCATCTCCAGCACGTGGAGCAGGTCATCGGCAAGGCCGAGGGCGTCAGGGACTTCGCGACGCTGTCGGCGATGATCCTGCAATCCGGCACGTTCTTCCTGACGGATACCTATGTCAGCTACGACCCGACGCCGGAGCAACTGGCCCATACGACCATCATGGCGGCCGCGGAGGTGCGCCGCTTCGGCGTCGAGCCGCGTATCGCTCTCGTCTCGCATTCGAGCTTCGGCACGTCGGAGGCGCCCTCGGCCCGCAAGATGCGCGAGGCGCTGGAGATCGTCGCGGCCCGGGCGCCGGAGCTGCAGGTCGAGGGCGAGATGCATGCCGACGCCGCGCTGTCGCCGTTCATCCGCGACGAGATTTTTCCCAACTCGCGGCTGAAGGGGCAGGCCAACCTGCTGGTCATGCCGAGCCTCGATGCCGCCAACATTGCCTTCAATCTCCTGAAGGTGATTGGCAATGGCGTCTCGGTGAGCCCTATACTGCTCGGTGCGGCGCGGCCGGTGCACATCGTTACCCCGTCGATCACTGTGCGCGGCCTGCTCAACATGGCAGCCTTGGCATGCGTCGGATGCGAGAGGGGGCCCGGTGCGGAATGAGCGAAAAAAAAGCCTCGCAGCTTGATGGCGCGAGGCTGTCACAAGAATCCCGCTGGGACAAAATCTGGGGGATCGTCGCGGGCAGTTGGGACAGGATTATGATTGCCAGACTTTTCGTTATTCAGTCCACAACAAGTTCGTCTAGCGAGAGTTATCCACAAATTCCCTGTTGATAACCTTGGGTGTTGCGCGTGATCATCTGCTTGGTCGCACGCTCAGGTTGCTCTCTCGGCCGCACCCGCGGCCGATCACAGATATCGCATCTCACTTGTGCGCGGGGATGGGTCTCGCCATAAGAACATCGGCTAGACCGGTCCCGGTCCACGCACCCCTTGAAGGAAGCTCGGATGTCGACGCGCGAGGAAGGTACGCTCAGTCCATTGGTGCGCTCGCGCGACGATCTCGTCGGCTGGATCGCTGCCGGCAGCAAACCGAGTTCTGCTTGGCGTATCGGCACCGAGCACGAGAAGTTTCTCTTCAATGTCGCCGATCGCTCGCCCGTCCCCTACGAGGGGCCTGCGGGTGTTTGCGCCTTGATGGAAGGGCTGATCGCACGCTACGGCTGGGAGGCGATCCGCGAAGGCGAGACCATCATCGCCTTGAAGCGCTCGGACGAACTCGGTGGTGGCACCGTGTCGCTCGAGCCGGGTGGCCAGTTCGAGCTGTCGGGCGCGATCCTCGAGACCATTCATCAGGTCCATCGCGAAACGATGGAGCATCTCGATCAGGTGAAGGCGGTGGGAGGCGAACTCGGCGTCGGCGCGCTGGGGCTCGGTTTCTCGCCGCTCTGGCGGCTCGATGAGACGCCGCGCATGCCCAAGCGCCGCTATGCCGTGATGACCCGCTACATGCCCCAGGTCGGCGCCCAGGGCCTCGAGATGATGTACCGGACGGCCACGATCCAGGTGAACCTCGACTTCGCCGACGAGGCGGACATGGTGCAGAAGCTGCGCGTCTCGCTGGCGCTGCAACCCATCGCCACCGCGCTGTTCGCCGCATCGCCCTTCACGGAGGGGCGGCCCAACGGCTTCCGCTCCCTGCGCAGCGAGATCTGGCGCCATACCGACCCGAACCGCACGGGCATGCTGCCGTTCGTGTTCGAGGACGGCATGGGTTTCGAGCGCTATGTCGACTACGCGTTGGACGTACCGATGTACTTCGTCTACCGGGCGGGCGAGTACATCGATGTGGCCGGCGCCTCGTTCCGGGATTTTCTCGCCGGCCGCCTGTCGGCGCTGCCGGGGGAGACGCCCACCATCGACGACTGGTCGGACCATCTGACCACGCTTTTTCCCGAGGTTCGCTTGAAGCGCTTTCTGGAGATGCGCGGCGCGGACGGCGGGCTTGCACCGCAGATCAGCGCGCTTCCGGCGTTCTGGACCGGCCTGCTCTACGACCGCGTGGCGCTCGATGAGGCCTGGCAGTTGGTCAAGGACTGGACGGCGCAGGAGCGCCAGACGCTGCGCGACGACGTGCCCCGTCTGGCGCTCGCGGCTCCGTTCCGGTCGGGCCGCATCGGCGATGTCGCCCGCGAGGTGTTGGCGATCTCCCATCGCGGTTTGGCGCGGCGCGCCCGGAAGGACGCCACCGGCGCGGACGAGCGGATCTATCTTGCCCCGCTCGACGAGATCGTGGGCGCCGGCAGGACCACCGCCGACGTCATGCTCGAGCGCTTTCACGGCGCCTGGAAAGGCAGCGTGATGCCGGTATTCAACGAATTCGCCTTCTGAGATCGCGCCCTACCGCCGTCGCGACGATATGCGGAGCAGGATGAAGGCCGCGACGAGGAACGTCATCAGGCCTCCCGCAAGCGGTATCGCATCGTAGCTCGGGATGTCCGTGATCAGGCGGAAGGGGCCGGTCTGTGCCGCTCGTTTCGCCTCGTAGATCCTGAGCCGCCATGCCTCGTGCGTCAGGTAGCCGGCGAACAGCGCGAGCCAGCCGATTCCAGCCGCGGCGAGCAGGCTGCGCCACGTGCCCCGGTAGCCGCCTGCGAAGCCGTTCGCCAGCAGGGCCACGGCGAGGACGGCGCAGGCTCCCAGCATCATCATGTGCACGGCGCCGCCGAGCTCGAGGCGCTGGCCGAGGAAGAAGAGTGGCGTAACGGCCGCCAGCAGGACGAGGCTGTAGCTCAGAAACGATCTGTGCAGCGCCGGTGTCGCGGCGGCGTGTGCCGCCGGACGCTGGCGTTCCTCGATGGCATCGACCAGCCTGGCGATGTCCGGGCCGAAGCTCGCGCGCGAGATCGCAACGGCGTTGCGCCGCGCGAGTGGCTTGAGGGAAGCCGGGAGCTCACGCTCCTCCGGCATGCGCGCGCCATCGATGAGGACCGGCACGACGCGAATATCGTCGCGCCGCAACGCGCTCGCCACCTCGATGCGGACGAAATCGTTCTCGTCGTCCAATCGCCGCCGCCCCTTGCCGTCGCGGGCATCGAGCCAGCCCCTGCCGATCATGCAGAGCAGTACGTCGCACCCCGCGACCTGACGTTCCAGCTCGCGCACGAAGTCGCGTCCGGGCGGAATGTCGTCGACATCCATGAAGAGCTTGCCGTTTCGAAGGCTTTGCGAGAGCCGCTCGTAGATGCGGTCGACCCACGCCGCGGAGTCGTCGCGGCGATACGAAATGAAGACCGACTTGCCCATGCTTGGACCTGCCCCGTAGCCTCGCCGGGATCGTAGCAGGGCGCAATTCGACGGACAACTGACGGGTTACGCGGGCCGAGCGCCGATGGCGCCACGTCTTGACAGCAAGAGCGCCAGCGGCAAAGTGGCCGGAACCCCAGTTGAGCCCAACAGCCCAGGCAAGAGAGCGTCATGCAAGACAAGACACCCGCCGAGAAGAGCAGCGCCAAGACGAAAGCCGCATTTGCCTGGGAGGACCCGTTCCTGCTCGATGCTCAGTTGAGCGAGGAAGAGCGCATGGTGCGGGACGCTGCGCACCTCTTCTGCCAGGAGCGGTTGATGCCGCGCGTGCGTGAAGCCTTCCGCAACGAGACGTTCGACCGCGCCGTCATGCGCGAAATGGGCGAGATGGGACTGCTCGGCGTGACGCTGCCCGAGGTCTACGGCGGCACCGGCCAGAGCTACGTGCAGTATGGTCTGGTGGCGCGCGAGGTGGAGCGCGTGGACTCGGGCTACCGCTCGACGATGAGCGTGCAGGGCAGTCTGGTGATCTATCCCATCTACGCCTACGGCAGCGAGGCGCAGCGCAAGAAGCACCTGCCGCTGCTGGCGTCGGGCGAGCACATCGGCTGCTTCGGTCTCACCGAGCCCGATCACGGCTCGGACCCCGGCGGCATGAAGACCCGGGCGAAGAAGGTGGACGGGGGCTTTGTGCTCAACGGTGCCAAGACCTGGATCTCGAACGCTCCCGAGGCCGACGTCGCGGTGGTCTGGGCCAAGGCGGACATGGGCGATGGCAAAGAGCCGGCCATCCGCGGCTTCATCGTCGAGCGCGGCGCCAAGGGGTTCTCGACACCCAAGATCGAAGGCAAGTTCTCGCTCAGGGCCTCCATCACCGGCTCGATCGTGCTCGAGGACTGCTTCGTGCCGGAGGAGAGCCTGTTGCCGAATGTGGTCGGCCTCAAGGGGCCGTTCGGCTGCCTCAACCGGGCGCGCTACGGCATCGCCTGGGGCTCGCTCGGTGCCGCCGAGTTCTGCTGGCATGCCGCGCGTCAATACACCCTCGACCGCAAGCAATTCGGCCGCCCGCTGGCGGCCAACCAGCTCATCCAGAAGAAGCTCGCCGACATGCAGACCGAGATTTCGCTCGGCCTGCAGGGCGTGCTGAGACTCGGCCGCATGATGGACGAAGGCACGGCGGCGCCGGAGCTCGTGTCGCTGATGAAGCGCAACAACTGCGGCAAGGCCCTCGACGTGGCCCGCGTCGCGCGCGACATGCACGGCGGCAACGGCATTGCCGACGAGTATCACGTCATTCGCCATCTCCTCAATCTCGAGACGGTCAACACCTACGAGGGTACGCACGACGTGCACGCGCTGATTCTCGGTCGCGCGCAGACGGGGCTGCAGGCCTTCTTCTGATCGAGCGATCGAGGCAGCACTCGCGCCGTGCCCCGGCGCGGGAGATCAATCCGGCTGGCGCCAAGGCGCGCGGATGTGCCAGGACGGCTCGCCGGGCTCCTGTCCCTGCGCGAGCCTGCGCTCGACCTCGATGGACCGGCTGAACGACCACGTCGCGATCCAGAGCCCGGCGAGGGCGTTCAGGGCCATGAGCGCCAGATTGATCTCGTAGGGCACTCCGAAAATGGCGAGGAACGGCGAGGTCAGCCCGATGGCCAGGGCCAGGAACGTCGTGGTCGTGAGAACCGCGCAGGAGGCAGCCGCGAGGTAGTCCGAGGTTCCGAGCGTGGTCGATGCCGAATGCGACGAGCCGAGCGGCTGCGACGTCGGTAGGGCGTGCATTTTGGGATACCCGTTGCTTGTGTGAAGCACGCCCACACAGATGCCCGGTTTGCTCCCTCCTGCGCAGCGGGGCGGCGGCATGGCTGGTATGCAGGTTCGCGCAGCTCGAGTACGCCCAGGAGCACTCCGGAGCATTTTTTTGTGAGGCGCACTGCGCCGGCGGTCTTCTCAGCCTTCCGCCTCCGTCTCAACTCATATAACCATCTGTAAATCATGAGGAAATTATTGCTTCCGCGGCTTGCCCGCGGCTCGCCGGGCAGTTCTTGCGGAAAAACTGACAGCCTTGACAGCGTGTCAAGAGCCGCTAAATAAAACGAACGTTCGTTTTGATTTTTGCGGTGCAAGATGCCACGCCTCAAGCCCGAAACCCACCGTGCCCGTCGGGAGAACATCCTGGATGCCGCCGAGCACTGCTTCGCCCGCAGCGGCTTTCATCGCACGACCATGCAGGATATCTGCCGTCAGGCGGGGATCAGCGCAGGTGCGCTCTACGTCTACTTCAACTCGAAGGAGGCTCTGATCGCAGGGTTGTGCGAGCGCGACCGCGCCAAGCTCGCGCTCGAGCTGACGGAGCTCGCGGAGTCGCCGGATCTTATGGCGGCGCTGGCTCGTCTCGGCGAGCACTATGCCATCGACCAGCCGCGCGAGAAGCGCGTGCTGTTCGTCGAGATGGGCGCGGAATCGACCCGAAATGACGAGGTCGGGGAAATATTCCGCTCCGTCGATCGTTTCTGCATTAACAGCTTCGCGCAGGTCTTCGAGCGGGCAAGAGCGGCCGGCCGGATCGCGCCGGCCGTCGACACGAACGTGATTGCGCAGGTCATCGCTCTGATCGGGGATGGGCTCTTCTGGCGGCGCGCCGTAGATCCGGACTTCGATGCCAAGGCCGTGCTGCCGGTGCTGATCGAGCTGATCGCCGGTTTCGTGAACCCGACGGGCGATACCGGCGCGGAGCGGACAGTGACCACAAAGCGCCGCAAGGCGACGCCAGAAAAGCGGGCAGAGACAACCAAGGTATGATCATGCGCAAGCTCATCATGGGGGCAGGTCTCGCCGCGGCGCTTATTGCGGTGGGCGTCTATGCCGGCCTCGTTCCCGCCGGCTGGCTCGGCAAGTCCGCCGCCAGGGCCGAGCGAACGATCGCAGCGGCCGAGCCACCTCCGCCGGTCGTCACGGCGAGCCGGGTCGTCATGGCGGAGTTCCGCGATACCGTGCTGGTCACGGGCTCACTGGTGCCGCGCGAGGAGATCCTCGTCGGTCCGGAGGTGGAAGGCCTGCGGGTGCTGGAGATCCTCGTCGAGGACGGCGACACGGTGAAAAAGGGGCAGGTGCTCGCCCGCCTGGTCAGCACGGCGCTGGCGGCGCAGTTGGCGCAGAACGCCGCCGCTCTCGCCAAAGCCGACGCGGCGATCGCCCAGGCTCGGAGCCAGATCGTGCAGGCCCAGGCCACGCTCGCGGAGGCCAAGGCTGCCTTCGAGCGCGCCAAGCCGCTGCGCAAGTCCGGCTACCTGGCCGAGAGCGTCTACGATCAACGGCAGGCTGCCGCCCGCACGGCCGCCGCGCGGCTGGTTGCAGCACGTGACGGCTTGGCGCTCGCGGAAGCGGAGAAGACGCAGATCGAGGCGCAGCGCAAGGAACTCTCCTGGCGGCTCGCCAAGACCGAGGTGCAGGCGCCGGCCGATGGCGTCGTGAGCCGGCGGACTGTGCGCATCGGCGCCGTCGCCAGCGCTGCCGGCGAGCCGATGTTCCGTGTCATCGCCGATGGCATGATCGAGCTCGACGCCGAGGTGACGGAAACGCGCATGCCCGCACTGGCCGCGGATCAGCCCGCCCGCATCGACGTTCCCGGTGTCGGCTGGGTCGAAGGTCGCGTGCGCCTGGTTGCCAGCGAGGTCGACAAGACGACCCGGCTCGGCCGCGTGCGCATCACTCTCAAGCAGGATGCCCGCCTCCGCATCGGCACGTTTGCCAGCGGCGAGATTACGACTCGGACCAGCCGTGGCCTGTCGGTGCCTCGCTCCGCGGTTCTCGACAGGCCGGACGGGGCGGTCGTGCAAGTCGTCATCGGCGACAAGGTGGTGACGCGCAAGGTCGTGACGGGCCTTGGGACCGGTGACAGGATCGAAATCAAATCGGGTCTGGCGCTCGGCGACGTCGTCGTGACGAAGGCCGGCTCGTTCCTTCGCGACGGCGATGCCGTGAAACCCGTTCTCGAGACTGCACCGCGAACCAGCGGAGTCTTCTGATGCGCCTGAACATCTCGGCCTGGGCGATCCGGCAGCCGGTGCCGTCGCTCGTGCTGTTCATGTGCCTGATCGCGCTTGGAATATTCAGTTTCCGCTCGCTGCCGATCACGCGCTTTCCGAATGTCGATGTGCCGATCATCCAGGTGATCGTGACGCAGGCAGGGTCTGCCCCTTCGGAGCTCGAGACACAGGTCACCAAGAAGGTCGAGGACGCCGTCGCCGGCGTGCTCGGCGTCAAGCACATCGTCTCGACCATCAGCGAAGGCCAATCCCTCACGATCATCGAGTTCCAGCTCGAGACCAAGACGGACCGCGCGCTCAACGACGTGAAGGACGCGATCGCGCGCGTTCGCCAGGATCTGCCGCGCACCATCGACGAGCCACTCATCCAGCGTCTCGAGATCGAGGGCCTGCCGATCCTCACCTACGCCGCGACGGCGCCGGCCATGACGCCCGAGGAGCTGTCGTGGTTCATCGACGATACCGTCGCGCGCGCCATCCAGGGCGTGAAGGGCGTCTCGAAGATCGAGCGCGTCGGCGGCGTCGAGCGTGAGATCCGGATCGCGCTCGATCCACGGCGGCTGCTGGCGCTCGGCATCACGGCAGGCGACGTCAACCGGCAACTGCGCGCCACCAACGTCGATCTGGCTGGCGGGCGTGGCGAGATCGGCGGGCGGGAGCAGGCCATTCGCACGCTGGCCAGCAAGACCACCGTTGCCGAACTCGCCAAGACCATGATTGCGCTGCCCGGTGGGCGCAGCGTCAGGCTCGATACGCTCGGCACCATCACGGATACAGTTGCCGAGCCCCGAACCTTTGCCGACCTCAATGGTGCGCCCGTGGTCGCTTTCTCCATCTCGCGCAGCAAGGGCGCCAGCGACGTCGTCGTGGCCAAACTGGTCGCCGACAAGGTGGCGGAGCTCAAGAAGAAGCACCCCAGCGTCGAGTTGAAGCTCATCGATACGGTCGTGGAATATACGGAGGGCGTCTATCACTCGACGATGAAGACGCTGATGGAGGGCGCGGTTCTGGCGATCCTCGTCGTCCTCGTCTTCCTGCGCGATCTCAGAGCCACGATCATCGCCGCCATCGCCTTGCCGCTCTCCATCGTGCCGGCGTTCTGGGCGATGGATGCGCTGGGCTTCTCGCTGAACCTCGTCAGCCTGCTCGCGATCACGATCGTCACGGGCATTCTCGTGGACGACGCCATCGTCGAGATCGAGAACATCGTCCGTCACATCAGAATGGGCAAGACCGCCTATCAGGCCGCACTCGAGGCCGCCGACGAGATCGGCCTCGCCGTCATCGCCATCACCATGACGATCATCGCGGTGTTCGCACCGGTTTCGTTCATGGGCGGCATCGCCGGCCAGTACTTCAAGCAGTTCGGCCTCGTCGTGGCCGCGGCCGTGCTCTTCTCACTGCTGGTGGCGCGTCTGATAACGCCGTTGCTCGCCGCCTATTTCATGCGCCAGACGGGGCATCACGAGGAGGAAGGGCGCGCGATCCGCCTCTACACGCGCCTCGTGCGCTGGTCGGTGCAGCACCGCATCAAGACCGTCGTCGCGGGCCTGCTCATCTTCGCGGCTTCCATCGCCAGCTACAGCCTGCTGCCGCAGTCGTTCCTGCCGCAGGAGGACAACGGGCGGACCCTGCTGGCCGTGGAATTGCCGCCGGGCTCGCGGCTCGAAGATACCATGCGCGTGACGAGCGACGTGGTGCGGCGGATCCGCCAGCGACCAGAGGTGCGCAACGTGTTCGTGAACGGCGGCCGCCTGCTCGGCTCGAGCAACGAGGTCCGCAAGGCGACGCTCGTCGTCCAACTCGTACCCAAGAAGGATCGCAAGCTCGGGCAATCCGACGTGAAGCTCGCCATCGCTGCCGAGCTGGCCAAGATCCCCGACGTGCGCACCTGGTTCCTCAACGAGGACGGCCAGCGCAGCTTCCAGCTCGTCGTGGCCGGCCGCGACGGCGCGGCGGTGTCGAAGGTGGCGGCCGAGTTGACCAGCCAGATGAAGCGCATTCCGCTCCTGACCGGCGTCGTCTCGACGGCCGAGCTCGAGCGGCCGGAGCTGCGCGTCGTGCCGCGCACCGACATCGCCGCCAAGCTCGGGGTCTCGACAGAGGCCATCGCCGAGGCGGTGCGGATCGCCACCATCGGCGACATCAGCGCCGCCCTCGCCAAGTTCAACGCGGGCGACCGCCAGATTCCCATCCGCGTGCAGCTCGTCGAGGATGCGCGCGCAAGCCGGCAGCTTCTCGAGGCGCTGCGCGTGCAGACGGCGACGGGCGTGGCCGTGCCGCTTGCCACCGTCGCCCGCTTCGAGCTTGCGCAGGGACCGACCTCCATCGATCGCTATGATCGGGCGCGCCGCGTCACCGTCAGCGCCGATCTCATGGGCAACGCACCGCTCGGCGCCGCGCTCAAGGCGGTGTACGCGCTGCCGGCGGCCAGGAAGCTGCCGGAGGGCATCGAGATCCGGGAGTTCGGTCACGCCGAGGTGCAGGGCGAGGTGTTCCAGAGCTTCGGCCAGGCGATGGCGGCCGGCTTGATGATGGTCTTCGCCGTGCTCGTGCTGCTGTTCTCGAGCTTCCTGCAGCCGATCACCATTCTCTTCTCGCTGCCGCTGTCCATCGGCGGCGCCATCATCGCGCTCGTCATCACGCAGAAGCCGATCAGCCTGCCGGTCGTCATCGGCATTCTCATGCTGATGGGTATCGTCACGAAGAACGCCATCATGCTCGTCGATTTCGCGATCGAGGAGATGGCCAAGGGGGCCTCGCGGATGGAGGCCATCGTGGATGCGGGCCGCAAGCGCGCCCGGCCGATCGTCATGACCACGATCGCGATGGTGGGCGGCATGCTGCCGTCGGCACTGGCGCTGGATTCGGGCGGTGAGTTCCGCTCGCCCATGGCCGTCGCCGTCATCGGCGGTCTCATCTCATCGACGATGCTGTCGCTCGTGTTCGTGCCGGCGGTTTTCGTACTGATGGACGAGATCGGCACCTTCGTGTGGGGCTACTTCAGCCGCTTCGTCGGCGAAGGGCGGCGCGCCGAGGGCGATGGGGATGGCGCACCGCCGGCCGCTGGGCCCGACCCCGGCGTCGGCATGCCACCGAGCCGCGCGGCAGAATAAGCCCTTGCAGTGTCATAGACTTGGATGGATCGCGTGCGCGCGATCCCCCCGAGCGATCGCGGCCAGGCGCCGGGGATCGGCGCGCGGCGTTGCCCCGATCTTGCCCAGGGGCGCCATGAAATCACAGAGATGTAGCCACAGTTCCGCTTGAAACCCTGCCTAGATTTCTTATGTAACGCAATGTGAACGCGCTTCAGTACGGTGTTTCCGAACGAGTTCCAGCGTCGTGCGTTCGTGTCGAGAGTAGAAGAGCCCGACGACGACAGTAGAGGCTCAGCTCGCAGGGGAAGGTCGGACCGATGAGTGCCGTACTCTTGAAATTCCCGTCTGCTCGTGCCGCGGATGCAG
Organism: Hyphomicrobiaceae bacterium; assembly: GCA_041397725.1. Classification (GTDB taxonomy): domain Bacteria; phylum Pseudomonadota; class Alphaproteobacteria; order Rhizobiales; family Hyphomicrobiaceae; genus JAGRKR01. The sequence continues at coordinate 1,160,959 of JAWKVZ010000001.1, forward strand.
CGAGCACGCAGCCGAACGATCTGGCCGAGCGCATGCACTTCTGGTCGGGCGCGTCCGGCCGCGCCTACGTTCACACGACCTACACCCTGTTCGAGTGCCCGAAGCTGCCGGCCTGCGTTTACACGCTCGTCCGTCGCGAGGCCGACGGCCGCCGCACGGCGATCCTGGTCGGCCGCACCGAGCGCCATGCCACGTCACTCAATCTCGCCGAGGTCCGCCAGCTCGCGGCACGCCACGGTGCGAACGAGGTGGACGTGCACCTGATCGCGGCGAACGTTCCTCAGCGCGAGCTTGCAACCTACGATCTGCGCGCCGGCCAGTTCGCGTGTCTGGCACACGTGCCGCCGCAGTCGCCGCTGCCGCGCCGCAAGACACAGCCCTGACCATCATCGCGTGACCGCTCGCGAGGGAAGCGCTGCGCGCTTCCGTCAAGACGGCGCCTCGGGCCTGCAACGCCGCCGACCGCTCGGCGGCGTTTTCGTCAGGGCGCCCACCTCACTCGGCCCGCCTCGCTGACATCCAGCCCGCCGAGCTCGCGCGCGCGGGTCGCCATCGCCGGTTGGCGCAGAAACGCCAGGAGCTTCTGCAGGCGCGGGCGATAGCTGTCGCGCTGGCGCATGAGCAGGTCGAACCGCTCCATCACGACCGGAATGAAATCCAGCCCGGCGCCGGCTGCGACCGCCCGCGTGGCGACGCCGCAATCGGCATGCCCGGCGCGGATGAACTGCGCGATATCGGGACCTGTCGCGCAGACGTCGGCCGAGGCGAAATCCGCCAGCGAGCTTGCCGATTGGCGAAGCAAGGCCGTGAGGAGCTGCTGCGCTCCGGCGCCTTCAGGCCGCATGGCAAGTCGTGCCCCCTTGCGGGCCGCGTCACCGACGTCGGTGAGAGCGAGCGGATTGCCGGGGGCCACCAGCAGGCCCTGCTCGCGAGTCGCGAAACCGATGAGCACGGCATCGTAGAGTGCGCCCGTCGTCGTAACCCGCTCGATGTTGGCGTCCCTGGTCATGTCGTCGAGGTCGTGGAAATGGATCGCAGCCGCGACCACCTCACCGCGGAGCAGGCGCAAGAACCCGGATTCGCTGCCCTCCGGCAGGATCGCAAGACCAGCGCGGCTTTCCGCGAGCGCCCACTGCAGGAGCGGATCATGGCTGCCGCCGACGATGGGCGGCGGGTCGGCCGGCAGCATGCCCGCGGGTCTGTGCAGGCCGGCCTGCAACCAGCGATCGAGGTCGTTGCGCGGAAACAGCCACTTGCCCGTGGCTTTGGTGCACGGGATCGCCTGATCGGCAACCAGTTCGTAGAGCTTGCGTTCCTTGATGCGGAGGTAGGTGGCCGCCTCGGCGGTCGTCAGGAGGTCTGGAGCTGCATTCATATGCGCATACATGCATAATTTCTAAAACTTGACGTTCATAAGGAATACACGACAAGCTTCGCGCGTCAACGATTTCGGAGCGTTTGCGTGGACGGCGCCGGTGCCATGGATCTCATCCTGAACGGTGACCCGGAGCTGTGGGCCATCGTCAGGCTGTCGCTGCTCGTAACGCTGTCGGCCACCATCCTGAGCGCCGTGGTCGGCATGCCGATCGGTGCGATTGTCGGCCTGACGAAATTCCCCGGCCGCGAGGCGATCATCGTCGTTCTCAACGCGCTGATGGGGTTGCCTCCGGTTCTGGTCGGCCTGCTCGTCTTTCTCCTGCTGTCCCGCTCGGGGCCTCTCGGCTCGCTCGGCATTCTCTTCACGCCATCGGCGATGGTCGTAGCGCAGACGGTTCTCATCACCCCCATCATCGCGGCGCTGACCCGGCAGGTGATCGAGGATCTCTGGGCGGAGTACCGTGACGAGCTGACCGCGATGAACGTCGGTCCGCTGGCCCGCGTCCAGACGCTGCTCTGGGACGCTCGCTTCAGCCTCGTCACGATATTGCTGGCCGGCTTCGGCCGCGCCTCGGCCGAGGTGGGGGCGGTGATGATCGTCGGCGGCAACATCGACGGCTTCACGCGCGTGATGACAACGACGATCGCTTTGGAGACCTCGAAGGGAAATCTCATCCTCGCCATCAGCCTCGGCATGGTCCTGATCTCCCTCGTCATCGGCGTCAACGTCATCGCGTGGATGATCCGGCAATGGGCCCATCGTCATGCTGGCTAGGCCGGGGAGCGCGCAGGCGATGCGCGATGTTGCAAGCGAACTGCCGATCGGCTTCGACGGCGTCGGCGTCGCCTTCGGCGGCCGCGTGGTCCTCGAGGGGGTCTCCATGGAGCTCCGCAATGGCGCGCCGACGGTTCTCATCGGTCCCAACGGCTCGGGCAAGACCACATTCATGCGGCTCGCCAGCGGACTGATGGCGCCGACCATGGGACGGATCACTTACGCCGGGCGCACGTCGGCGCGCGCGGACCGATATGCCTTCGTTCTCCAGAAGCCGGTCATGCTGCGCCGCTCGACTGCGGCCAATGTCGCCTATGCGCTGACGGCCGCTGGCCGCAGGGCCGAGCCGCCGCGCATTCAGGAGCTGCTGGAGCTGGTCGGGCTACCGGAGCACGCCGGCCGGCCGGCGCGGCGTCTGTCGGGTGGCGAGCAGCAGCGCCTGGCGCTGGCGCGTGCTCTGGCGCGCGAGCCGGAGGTCATGTTCCTCGACGAGCCGACAGCGAGCCTCGATCCCGGCTCCACCAATGCCGTCGAGGAGATCATTCGCAAGGCTGTCGAGCAGGGCGTCAAGGTCGTGATGGCGACGCACGATCTCGGCCAGGCGCGCCGGCTCGCCGGCGACATCCTGTTTCTCGCCAAGGGGCGCGTGCTCGAGAACGCCCCGGCTTCTCGGTTCTTTGCGGAGCCGTCGAGCCAGGAAGGGCGGCGCTTCCTGGCGGGAGAGCTGGTTCTTTAGAAGAAGAAGGGAGATTCTCATGTATTCTTGGAAGCGTCTGGCCATGACCGGCCTTGTCATCGCCTTGCCCGTCACGGCCATTCCGGCCGCAGCGCAGGACAAGTCGATCGTTGTTTCATCGACGACATCAACACGTGATTCCGGCCTGTTTGGGCATATCCTCCCGATCTTCACGAAGAAGACCGGCATCCAGGTGAAGGTCGTGGCGCAGGGCACGGGGCAGGCGCTCGACACGGGCCGGCGCGGCGATTCCGACGTCGTGTTCGTGCACGCCAAGGCCCAGGAGCTGAAGTTCGTCGCCGACGGCTTCGGCGTCAAGCGGTTCGACGTCATGTACAATGACTTCGTGCTGATCGGTCCGAAGTCCGACCCTGCCAAGATCAAGGGTGGCAAGGACATCGTGGCGGCGCTGAAGGCGATCTATGCGAAGGGTGGCACCTTCGTCTCGCGTGGCGACCGGTCGGGCACGCATTCCGCCGAGCTCCGGCTCTGGAAAGTCGCCGGCCTTGACCCGGCGGGCAAGAAGCCGGCCTGGTACAGGCCCATCGGTCAGGGCATGGGGGCCGCGCTCAACACGGCCGGAGCCATGGGCGCCTACGTGCTCGCCGACCGCGGCACCTGGATCTCGTTCAAGAACAAGGGCGACTTGATGATCGTCGTCGAGGGGGACCAGCGTCTTTTCAACCAGTACGGCATCATGCTGGTCAATCCGGCCAAGCACCCCAAGGTCAAGAAGGCCGAGGGGCAGAAGTTCGTCGACTGGATCATCTCGCCCGAGGGGCAGGCGGCGATCGCGGCCTACAAGATCGGCGGTCAGCAGCTGTTCTTCCCCAACGCGGGCAAGGGCAAGTAAGCCTGTCGATCGCAATGTCTCGAAACGGAGAGGGACGGCGGCGCCAGCGTCCGCCGGACCCGACCCGTCGAGAGGCTCTTTTCTGCGCCACAGCCAAGCTTCCATGGTCGCACGCGTAGCCTTCCCGGGGCTCGCGCAGGTTCACGTGCCGTTCATTCGCACGCAGCTATCCTCCAGCTTCTCTATGTGTTTTTCTGCAGCCGGCCTTTGCGTCGTGCGGCAGGTGCCCTATCTGACGCTGGGGCGGAGACGCCCACTTGCGATTGCGCTTGGCCCGGAGGCCTTAGAGGCTGTGAGCAGGATTGCCGTGATCCTCATCTGCATGGCGCTTTTCGCAGGACCGGCAGAGAGCGCCTCGCTCGACCTGCTGCATCCCGCACGCAGCAAGTCGTGCGTTCAGTCGTGTAAGTCGCAGCGCAACCAGTGTGTGCTCAGGACCAAGAACCTGTCGCGTTGTGCAGCGGTCATGCAGAAGTGCCTCGAGCGCTGCATCCGGCGTCGCTGAGCCGCGCGGCGTGCCCCCGTCTGCACCCTGACGCCCAGTCCACCCTTATTTCTGACGGATGATGACGACCGCGAGCGAGCGCGGGCCATGTGCGCCCATGACGATCGTCTGCTCGATGTCGGCGGTGCGCGATGGTCCCGAGATCAGGTTGATCGTTCGCGGCAGCGGGCCGTTGCCGACGCTCGCGCGAACGCGGCCCCACACCGCCTCGTAGGAGCCGGCGATCTTGCTCTGCTCGACCACGACGATGTGGGTATCGGGCAGGAAGTTGAGTGTGACCGGATTGTCCTTGCCCGAAGCCAGGAACAAGGTGCCGGTCTCTGCGGCGGCGGCCGTGGCGTGCGAGATGCCTACGGCGTCACCGGCTTCGGCGGCGCCATCCAGACACTCGACCGCGGACTCCTGCTGCCACGGCATGCGCCGCAGCAAGGCATCCTGCCCCATGCGCACGCGCGCGGGCAGGTTGGAGCGGCGCAGATAGTCGGCGACAGCGGCCGGAACGTCGCGCGGGGTCTCGACCTCGATGACCGTGGCAGCCTGGGATTCGAGCATCTGGCGGAACAGGGCGATCAATTGCTCGCCCGGCAGGTTCGCGCGCGCCGGCACCAGATTGGCGGGGTGCAGGCGCAAGCGGTCCTTGACGACGGCGCTGCGCAGTTCGTCCACGGTGGCGCCGCCGAGTGCCGTACGGATCTTGTCGAGCAGTCGCTCGCGCGCGCGCGATCCCGTCTGCGGGGGTGGGTCCGGACGCTTGAAGCGGGCCTTTCTCATGACTTGTCCTGCCGGTCCTGGTCCTGATTGCGCCCGGCGGCCCACAGCGCCTGGAACGTGCGTCCATGCGGCGCCGGCAGATCGCGGTGGCGCGTCCAGCCGCCGGCGAATGGCAGCCAGCGGAGCCGGCCCGTGCTGCCGCTGACGAGCTTCAGCATGGCGACGCCGAGACGGCTGGCGAGCCGGTAGAGACGGGGGTGGCGGGCCAGCCATGCCCAGGCGGCCAGGCCAAAGCGGAAACCGGCCGTCGTATTGCCGCTCTCGAAGGCCTCCTCGCGCCACTGTCGCATCAGCTTCGGCAGCGGGATCTTGACCGGGCAGACCGCTTCGCAGCGCCCGCACAGCGTCGAGGCGTTCGGCAGGTGCGACGACTGGCGGATGCCGAGCAGCGAAGGCGTCAGCACCGAGCCGATGGGGCCGGGATAGACCCAGCCGTACGCATGGCCGCCGATCGCATGATAGACTGGGCAGTGGTTCATGCAGGCCCCGCAACGGATGCAGCGGAGGACCTCCTGGAAGGCGCTGCCGAGCAGCTCGCTGCGACCGTTGTCGAGAATGACGACGTGGTAGGCCTCGGGCCCGTCCGGATCGTCCGGGCGGCGCGCGCCCGTCGAGAACGTCGTGTAGGTGGAGATCTCCTGGCCGGTCGCCGAGCGGGCGAGCAGGCGGATGAGCGTGCTGGCGTCCTCGAGGGTCGGCACGACCTTGTCGATCGAGGCGATGACGACGTGCACCTTCGCCAGCGATTGCGTGAGATCGCCGTTGCCCTCGTTGGTGACAATGACGGACGAGCCGGTCTCGGCGATCAGGAAATTCGCGCCGGTGATGCCGACGTCGGCCGTCAGGAACTTCTGGCGCAGCACCTGACGCGCCTCGGCGACGAGCTCCGACGGCTCCGTCAGCGAGCGCCCCTCTGCGAGGTCCGCATGCACGCGCCGGAAATCGGCCTCGACCTGCTCCTTGTTGAGGTGCACGGCAGGCGCGATGATGTGGGACGGCGTCTCGCCGCGAAGCTGGATGATGTACTCGCCGAGATCGGTCTCGACGACATCCAGGCCGCTGGCGGCCAGATGCGCATTGAGCCCGATCTCTTCCGAGATCATCGACTTGCCCTTGGTGACGACGCGGGCGCCGGCCTGGCGGCAGATCTCGAGAATGATGCTGCAGGCGTCGGAGGCCGTCTCGGCCCAATAGACGTGGGCGCCGGCGGCGGTTGCGCGCTTCTCGTACTCGGTGAGATAGAGATCGAGATGCTGCAGCGTGTGGTTCTTGATGTCGCGACCGGCGTTTCGCAGATCCTCGAATTCAGGCAGACGCTCGCGGGCGTCGGCCCGCTTCTGGACGAAACCGACCGGCACTTTCGCCAGGGCCCGCTGCAACTGGTGGTCCGCCAATGCGCGGGCCGCGTTGCCTGGGAAGTTGCGTGTGCTCGGCTCCATCGGCTGGTCTTTCCGCTCGTCAGCTGTCGTTGCCGGCGATGGCCGGCTCGTCGAGCAGTCCTGCCAGGATCTCGGTGACGTGACGCGCCTCGACCGCCACGCCCTGCCTGCGCAGCTTGCCGGCGATGTTCATGAGGCAGCCGAGATCGCCAGCGAGGACGAGGTCCGGCTGGCAGGCGGCGATGTTCGAGGTCTTGCGCTCGACGATGGCGTTGGAAATGTCGGGGTACTTCGTCGAGAAGGTGCCGCCGAACCCGCAGCACGTCTCGCATTCGTTCATCTCGGTGAGCTGTAAGCCCTCGACCGATGCGAGAAGCTTGCGCGGCTGTGCCTTGATGCCGAGCTCACGCAAGCCGGAGCAACTGTCGTGATAGGTGATGCGGCCCTGATAGCTGGCGGAAACTCTGGTCACGGCGAGAACGTCGGTCAGGAAGGAGACGATCTCGTGAACCTTGCCGCAGAAGGCAGCGGTACGGGCGCTCCACTCGGGGTCGTCGGCGAGCAGCTCGGGATAGTGCAGCTTCAACATGCCGGCGCATGAGCCCGACGGGGCCACCACGTAGTCGAAGCCCTCGAATGCGGTGATGGTCTGCCTGGCGAGCTTGGCGGCGTTGGCGCGGTCACCCGAGTTATAGGCAGGCTGCCCGCAGCAGGTCTGGGCCAGCGGCACCTCGACCGTGCAACCGGCGTCCTCCAGCAGCTTCACGGTCGCGAAGCCGACGCAAGGGCGGAAGAGGTCGACCAGGCAGGTGATGAAGAGCCCGACTCTCGGACTCGCGTTGACGGGGCTACGCATGATGCGCCAGTCGAACCAATGGTTTGTGTTCGGCCGTCATGGGGTATCGGTGCCGCGCAGCCAAGGAGTGATGGACACGCAACCCCGGCTGCCATCTTCGGCCAGGCTGGCCGTCAGAATAGCCTGCCAGCCCCAGCTTAACCAGTTGTCTTGCGTAGGCGTTCCGGTTTCAGCCTTAACGGGGCGGCCCTGAAATCTCCGAATAATGCGATCCCCTCAGCAGACGCCGAGGGGATCATCATGGACGACTGTCCGGCATATAGCGCGTCTACTTCGCGTACTTCTTGAGGTAGGCGATGATATCCTTGCGATCGGCGGGGTCCCGCAATCCGACGAAAGCCATCTTATTGCCCTCGACGAACCCACGGGGGTCGGCAAGGTACTTGTCGATCGTCTCATCGGTCCAGGTCAGGCCCTTGCCGCCCGCGGCCTTCATGGCATCGGAGTAGGCGAAAGCCTCGGCCGTTCCGGCCTTGCGGCCGAAGACCTTGTTCAGGACAGGGCCAACAGTATTGGTCGCACCAGGGCCGACTCTGTGACACGCCTTGCACTTGGCGTTGAAGATGTCCTGTCCATTCTCGACATCCTGCGCCAGGGCCGCATGCGAGAGCCCGACAAGAGCAGTGATTGCGATGGCAGTACGTGCAGCGGTCGCCAGCTTGTGCATTGCCTCACTCGTTCGTTTCAGGTGGACGGAATCGTGATTGGGGAGCCGAGCAGGCGGGCTGTCGTCGTGATCCGATCGATCATCCCGCGGCTCCCATCGGCACCCTAAGGAGTGTCATGGGCGGTTTGAAGGATGAAGACCGGAACGCGACGAAGTGATGCAGCCGCCGGCCGTCTCAGCGTTCGGCGAGTGCGGCGCCCTTTTTGGGCTTGCCCGCTCGCGTCACCGCCGCAGGCGGATTGGCGCTGGCGATGTCGAGCGACTTGTCCCAGTAGGGTTCGGGTCCATAAAGCTCGGCCAGGAAGTCGATGAAGACGTTGACCTTGGCCGGCATGAACTCCCGGCATGGGTAGACGGCATAGACCGAGACGTTCGACGAGCCGACGTAATCGGGCAGTACGGCTTTGAGCTCACCTGTCATCAACTCCGGCCCGACGTCCCAGGTGGAGCGCAGTCCGACGCCCAGACCGGCCATGATGGCCTCGCGGATGAACTCGCTGGAGTTGGAGCGGATGTTGCCCTTGACCCGAAGCTGCAAGGGGCCTTCCGGGCCATCCAGCCGCCACACGTCCTGCGCGCCGGCCGACAGACAGTTCAGGTGCTCGAGGTCGGCAAGCGTATTCGGCGTGCCGTAGCGCTCGAGGTATGCGGGGGCCGCGCAGATCACGCGGCGGTTGGGCGCGAGCTTGCGCGCCACCAGGCTCGAGTCCTTGAGCTCGCCGATCCGCACGGCGACGTCGAAGCCCTCCCGGATGATGTCGACGTTGTTGTCGGTGAGATGGAACTCCATCTCGATCTCGGGATAGCGCGCGAGGAACTGCGACAGATAGGGCGCGATGTGAAGCCGGCTGAACGTCGTGGGCGCCGTCACCTTGAGCACGCCGCGCGGCCGCGTGTTGCGCCGGCTGACGAAATCCTCCGCCTCGTCGATGAGGCTCAGGATGTCGACGACACGCTTGAAGAAGCCCTCCCCCGTTTCCGTCAGGGTGAGCTGGCGCGTGGTGCGCTGGAACAGCCGCGTGCCCAGTCGTTCCTCCAGCAGGCTGATCCGCTTGCTGACAACGGCCGGCGAGAGCCCCATCTCGCGACCTGCCGCGGACATATTGCCGGTGCGGGCTACACGTGCGAAAATTTCAAGATCGGTGATTGCGGTCACGACGCCGTCCTTTCGTTGCCTCCGCCGTCCCCTAGTCCCAAGTCTTTTTCCATATCGTTCATTATTGTCTGGATGGACGAAAGTGTGTCGCACGAAGGCGTGATTATTGAAATTGATGTTCTGTTGTGTTGAAAATAGATCGCGGCGTCTATCCATCTGAAAATTAATGATAAAATACACGTGTTAGAATCGGTGCAGGCCAGAGAGGTCAAGCGATCACGATGTCGGAAATAGTGCTCCCGCAACCCGATCAAGCGGTCATCGGCCGCCGGGAGGCCATTGGCGGTGACCTCCGACGGCTGATGAGCGAGGGGGAGGTCATCACGGACGATGACGGCCGCCGCGCCTTCGAGACGGACGCGCTGACGGCCTACCGGCGCATGCCGCTGGCCGTCGTGCTGCCGCGTAGCACGGAGGAGGTGTCGCGTGTCCTCGCCTATTGTCACAAGGAAGGGATCAAGGTCGTTGCCCGCGGCGCCGGCACGTCGCTCAGCGGCGGTGCGCTGCCCGCGGAGGACGCCATCGTCGTCGCCGTGACGAAGTTGAACAAGGTCCTCGAGGTCGATTACGAGAACCGGGTCGCCAGGGTCGAGGCCGGCATCACCAACCTCGCGATCTCGGCGGCGGTCGCCGAGCGCGGCTTCTTCTACGCGCCCGATCCGTCGAGCCAGCTTGCCTGCACGCTCGCCGGCAACATCGGCATGAACTCCGGCGGCGCGCATTGCCTCAAGTACGGCGTCACCACGAACAACATCCTCGGCGTCAAGATGGTGCTGATGAGCGGCGAGGTCGTGGAGATCGGCGGCGCCCATCTCGATGCCTCCGGCTACGACCTGCTCGGCCTCATCGTCGGGTCGGAGGGGCAGCTCGGCATCGTGACAGAGGCGACGGTTCGCATTCTGCGGGCGGCTGAAGGCGCGCGCCCGATGCTGCTCGGGTTCGAGTCGAGCGAAGCTGCCGGACAGTGCGTCTCCGCCATCATCGCCCAGGGCATCATTCCCGTGGCGATCGAGTTCATGGACAAGCCGGCGATTGAGGTCTGCGAGTCCTTCGCCAGGGCGGGCTATCCGCTCGACGTCGAGGCGCTGCTGATCATCGAGGTCGAGGGCGCGCCAGCCGAGATCGACGCCCTGCTCACGCGCATCACCGACATCGCCGCCGCCCATGCGCCCAAGGTGATCAAGGTGAGCCAGAGCGCCGAGGAGAGCGCCGCCATCTGGAAGGGGCGCAAGTCGGCGTTCGGCGCCATCGGCCGGATCTCGGAATACTACTGCATGGATGGCACGATCCCGCTCGGGCGGCTGCCCGAGGCCCTGTCGGAGATCGCGAGCATCTGTGCCCGGCACGGGCTCAAGGTGGCGAACATCTTCCATGCCGGCGACGGCAATCTGCATCCGCTCATCCTCTACGACGCCAACGATCCGGCGGAGTCGCAGCGAGCCGAGCTATGCGGCGCCGAGGTGCTGAAGCTCTGCGTCGATCTCGGCGGCTGCCTGACCGGCGAGCATGGCGTCGGCATCGAGAAGCGGGACCTGATGTCGGTCCAGTTCAACGAGACGGATCTCGCTCTGCAGATGCGGGTCAAGAGCGTGTTCGATCCGAAGTGGCTGCTCAATCCGGCCAAGGTCTTTCCGCTCGATGCGCGGCGCCAAGGCGATCTCGACGCCGGCGCGGGGGGTGTCTAGTGCTGCCACTCATGCGACCTGGCGACGAGCGCGAGCTCGCGCGCATTCTGGCCGAGGCGACGAGCACGTCGACGCCGCTCGAGATCATGGGCTCGGGCACGAAGGCCGCCATCGGCCGGCCGATGCAGACGGCCGCCAATCTCTCGGCCAAGGCCATGCGCGGCATCACGCTCTACGAGCCGACCGAGCTGGTCATGTCGGCGCGGGCCGGTACGACACTCGCCATCGTCGAGCGGGAGCTCTACGACCGCCGGCAGATGCTGGCCTTCGAGCCCATCGACCTGGCGCCGCTCGTCGGCGGTGAGCCGCGCCAGGCCTCGATCGGCGCCGTCTTCGCCACGAACTCCTCGGGCAGCCGCCGGATCAGCGCCGGCGCGGCGCGCGATCATCTGCTCGGCGTGCGCGCCGTGACCGGCGCCGGCGAGATCTTCAAGTCCGGCGGGCGCGTCATGAAGAACGTGACCGGCTACGACCTGTGCCGCGGCATCGCCGGGAGCTGGGGCACGCTCGCGGTCATGACGGAGGTGACGTTCAAGGTGCTGCCGATGCCCGAGGAGACGCGGACGCTGATCTTCCTCGGCCTGCCGGACGAGATCGCCGTCGAGATCATGTGCACCGCCATGGGCTCGCCCTATGAGGTCACCGGCGCAGTGCACCTGCAGCAACCGCTCGCCATGCGTCTCTGGCACGCCGGCCTCAACGCCACGCGCCGCTCCGTGACGGCGCTGCGCCTCGAGTATTTCTCGAGCTCGATCGGCTACCGGTCCGGCAAGCTCAAGGAGATGCTTGCCGCCTATGGCGAGGCCGAGGAGCTCGATCAGGAAGGCTCGCTGTCGTTCTGGGACGAGCTGCGCCAGCTTTCCTATCTCCAGGAGTCGAGCCGGCCGGTCTGGCGCATTTCCACCGGGCCACGTGAGGCCCCCCGCATCGTCCAGGCGATCTCGGCCTACATGGAGTGCGCGGCCGTGTACGACTGGTCCGGCGGGCTGGTGTGGGCCGAGGTGCTGCCGGCCGCCGACGCCGGCGCCTCCGACATCCGGCGCGTGATCGCTACGCACGGCGGGCACGCCACGCTCATTCGTGCGGAGCCGGCCGTGCGGGCGTCCATCGACGTGTTCCAGCCGCTCGATCCTGGCCTGGAAGCGCTGACGCGCCGCCTCAAGACCACCTTCGATCCCGCCGGCATCCTCAACCCCGGGCGCATGTATGCGAGCATGTGAAGAACGCCGGCGCCCGCAAATGCAGACTCGACAAAGCGGTCGTCGATCGACAAGCCTATCACGAGCCTTCGCGCGACATTGATCCAGGCGGGTTCCTGCTCGCCACAACGCGAAACCGGTAGCATGCAGACCAATTTCACCACCGAGCAGCGGGCCGACCCGCGGATCGCCGAGGCCGACCGGATTCTCCGCCGCTGCGTCCATTGCGGCCTGTGCACCGCCACCTGTCCGACCTACCTCGTGCTTGGCGACGAGCGCGACAGTCCGCGTGGCCGCATCTATCTGATCAAGGACATGCTCGAGGGCGAACGCAAGGCGAGCGGCGAGGTGCGCTTCCACGTCGATCGCTGTCTGTCCTGCCTCTCCTGCATGACGACGTGCCCCGGCGGGGTCGACTACATGCATCTGGTCGACATCGCCCGGGCGCACATCGAGGAGACCGGCAGCCGCAGCCTCAAGTCGCGACTCGTGCGCAACATGCTCGCCGCCGTCGTGCCGCACCCCAATCGCTTCCGCATGGCGATCAAGGCGTCCGCCTTCGGCCGGCCGTTCATTCCGCTGTTCCGGCGGCTCGGGCTCGAGGAGATCGCCGCCATGCTGGAGCTGGCGCCGACGCGTGCGCCCGGCAAGGCGAAGTTCGATGGGCCCGGCACCGCCGTCACCAAGGAGGAGCGCCGCAAGCGCGTGATCCTGCTCGCCGGCTGCGCGCAACAGGTGCTGCGCCCCGAGATCAACGACGCCACCATCCGCCTGCTGGCGCGGCGCGGCATCGACGTCGAGGTGGCCGCCAATGCGGGCTGCTGTGGCGCCCTCGTCCACCATATGGGCCGCGAGCGCGCCGCCATCGAGCAGGCCAAGCGCAACGTCGACGCCTGGACTCACGTCATGGAGAAGGGGCCGGTCGATGCCATCATCATGAACGCCTCCGGGTGCGGCACGATGGTCAAGGACTATGGCCACCTGCTGAAGAGGGAGGAGGGCTATGGCGACCGCGCCGAGCAGATCTCCGCCCTCACCGAGGACGTTACGGAGTTTCTCGCAGGCTACGATCTCGGCCCGCCGCACCGCTGGTCATCGCTTCGCGTCGCCTATCACTCCGCCTGCTCGATGCAGCATGGCCAGAGGGTGACGGACGAGCCGCGTCAGCTCCTGCGCAAGGCCGGCTATACCGTGGTGGAGGTCCCCGAGGGACACATCTGCTGCGGCTCGGCCGGCACCTACAACATCCTGCAGCCGCGCCTGGCGGGAGAGCTCAAGGCCCGCAAGGTCCGCAACATCGAGACCGCCAAGGCCGACCTCGTGGCGACCGGCAACATCGGCTGCATCACACAACTCCAGACCGGCACCGACCTCAACGTCGTGCACACGGTCGAGTTGCTCGACTGGGCCTACGGCGGGCCGATCCCGCACGGCCTCGAGAAATTCCAGAAGTTCGTGCGCGACGTGCCGAATCCGTCGCCGAGCCGCGTGCCCTGACCACTCCCGTTCCGAGAGCCAAGCCGATGTCCCTGTCGACCGACCCCGTTGCTTTGACCGAGGCACTGGTGCGCTGCCCGAGCGTCACGCCCGAGGAAGGCGGCGCCTTGACATTCATGGAGCGGGAGCTCGCGGGGGCCGGCTTCGCCTGCCAGCGGCTGACCATGACCGAGCCCGGCACGCCGGACGTTGAGAACCTCTATGCCCGACTGGGCACGGGAAAGCCGCATCTGTGCTTCGCCGGCCATACCGATGTCGTGCCGGTCGGCGACGAGCGACGCTGGAGTCATCCACCTTTCGCCGCCGTGATCGAGGGCGGGTTCCTCTATGGTCGCGGCGCCGTGGACATGAAGGGCGCGATCGCCTGTTTCATGGCGGCAACGGCCCGCCATCTCGCCAGGACGGGGCGGCTCGAGCAGGGCTCGCTGTCGTTTCTCATCACTGGCGACGAGGAGGGGCCGTCCATCAACGGCACCATGAAGGTTCTGGAGTGGATGCATGAGACGGGAGAGGTGCTTGACGCCTGTCTGGTCGGCGAGCCAACCTGTCCGGACGCGCTCGGCGACGAGATCAAGATAGGCCGTCGCGGCAGCCTGAGCGGCGAGATCGTCGTCGAAGGCAAGCAGGGGCACGTTGCCTATCCGCGCCTTACGGACAATCCGGTTCCGAAGCTCGCCCGCATCATCGACCGGCTCTCCGCCGTGCGACTCGACCAGGGCAACGCCCATTTCGAGCCCTCGAACCTCGAGGTGACCGTCGTGAGCGTGCCGAATTCCGTCACGAACGTCGTCCCCGCCGAGGCTCGCGCGCGCTTCAACATCCGCTACAACACCGAGTGGACGCGGCCGCGGCTGGAAGACCTCGTGACGAAGCTCGTGGCCGAGGCGGCGCGCGAGGTTTCCGCGCATTACACACTGGGCTTCTCGGGGACGGGCGACGTGTTCCTGACCAAGCCTGGCGTGCTGGTCGACACCATGGTGGCGGCTGTCGAAGCGGAGCTGGGGCGCAGGCCGAATCTCACCACGGGCGGCGGCACCTCGGACGCGAGGTTCATCCAGGCCTATTGTCCGGTGATCGAGTTTGGCCTCGTCAACACGACCATCCACGCTATCGACGAGCGCGTGTCTGTCGCCGATCTCGAGCGGCTGACGCAAATCTATGAGCGTTTCATCGCCGGCTATTTCGCGATGGCCGGCTGACCCGCGTCACTCCGTCATGTCGAGAGCGTGCTGGATGACTTTGCGCATGACGCTCGGCAGCGCCTCGGCGTGGAGGTCGCGGCGATGCGCCCAGCGGCAGCGCGAGGCGTCGGCCCAGAACGTCAGTGCGGCGTCGGCCGGCACGATCGCGCGATAGATCAGAAGCTCAAGCCGGAAATGCGTGAAGGTGTGATGGACCGCGCTCGGCAGCGGCCACCAGTCGCCGCGCACAGGCGCCAGGCGCAGGGCCTCGTCGGCGGCCGGCCACTCCTCCGTCCAATCGGTCGACGGGACCTCCATCATGCGCGCCAGCAGCCCCTGCTCCGGGCGTCTGCGTAGCAGGACGAGGCCGTCCTCCCGCAAGGCCAGAAAGGCCACACCGAAACGTGTCGGTCGCTCGGCCTTGATGCTCCGGGCCGGCAGGCGGGCGGCGCTGCCCTCGGCCCTGGCGCGACAGGCGTGGCGCAGCGGGCACATCATGCAGGACGGTCGCTTGGGCGAGCAAACGGTGGCGCCCAGATCCATCATGGCCTGGGCGAAGTCACCGGCGCGCAGCGTCGGCGTCATGGTGGCGGCGAGCTGGCGCAGTGCCGGCTTGGCTTCCGGCAGCGGCGTCTCGACGCCGAACAGGCGGGCGACGACCCGCTCGATGTTGCCGTCGACCGGGGTCGCCACTTCGCCGAAGGCGATGGAGGCGATCGCGGCCGCGGTATAGGGACCGACGCCTGGAAGCTCCAGCAGCGCGCGCTCGGTGGCCGGGAAGCGGCCGCCGTAGCGCTCGACGACGAGCTTGGCCGTGCGATGCAGGTTGCGTGCCCGTGAGTAGTAACCGAGGCCTGCCCAAGCGGCGAGGATGTCGTCCTCCGTTGCCGCAGCCAGATCGGCAACGGTCGGCCACTTCGACAGGAAGCGATGGTAATAGGGGATGACGGCCTTGACGGTCGTCTGCTGGAGCATGATCTCCGACAGCCAGACGCGGTAGGGGTCGGACGCCTCGCCCGGATGCGCACGCCATGGCAGCTCGCGGCGCTCGCGATCGTACCAGTCGAGCAGACACGAGGCCAACCCCTCGTTCTCGCTCGCATTTTCCCGTGGAATTCTCGCAACAGCCGTCACGTGATCCACCCTGCTTTCCGCGAATCGTCCACTGTATGCTAGCCGGAAATTACGCACCTGCAGCACGGCCGTCTGCCGGGAGTGAGACTTGTCACCATCAAACAGGCGTTCAGCAGGCACATTCCGCGCTTTCGGCAGCTACGTGCCGAAGGTGACGGCGAAGTGCTTCGAGCGCCACGGCTTCCATCTGGTGGAGATCATTCTCAACTGGCCGGCGATCGTCGGTCGCTCGCTCGCGCGCCATACGGTTCCCTATCGCCTGCGCTGGCCACGCCGGGCCGAGGTCGCGGAGGACGCGGACGAGACGGAGCGCCGCCGGCCGCAGAAGACCAGCCTCGAGGTCTGGGTGGCCGACGGCCGCGCCCTCGATGTGCAATACAGCTCGGCCGCCATCCTCGACCGCATCAATCGCTATTTCGGCTACCGGGCCGTGACGGAGCTGCGCGTGTTGCAGGGCCCGCTGCCGCCTGTCGAGGAGCCTGTTCCCATCCGCGCGACGACGGCAGCCCCGGCCCTGGAGCGCGCCGTCGACGCCGAAGTGCCGGATATCGCCGACGAGGCCCTGCGCAAGGCGCTGGTGCGGCTCGGCGCCAGTGTGCGGGCCAGACGCAACGCGGGCGGGGGCTCGTCGGCGGCTGGCTGAGCGACGGCGAATTCCCCGCTGTCCTGTCACGCGGAATTGCCTTAATGCGGGACGGCAAGCCATGTTAAAGAATGGCGCGGCGGTGATCGGGGCCGGGCTGAGCCCGGCGCGAGCGGTCGGCGGTCGCCATTGGACACAGGTCCGCGATCGGGCCTTGGACCGGAAGATCTTCCAGCGCCAGAGCAGGAGGGATACGTGAGCGAGTGGACTGAACGTGGAGTGGCGCGGTCTCTGGCCCGCCGGGTCGCAGGGCTCAAGGGACGCGTGCTTGCGGCTCTGCTCGCGGCCGCTGTCGTGGCGCCGCTCGGGGCGAGCAGCGAGGCTCTTGCCCAGAGGCGGTCGGATGCGCCCGTCGATGTCGCCAAGCTCATGGCGCCGGGCAAGCTGCCGGATATGAGCATCGGCAAGGCGGACGCCCCGGTAACGATCGTCGAGTACGCCTCGCTGAGCTGTGGCCACTGTGCGCAGTTCCACAAGGCCGTGCTGCCGGAGATCAAGAAGAAGTACATCGACACCGGCAAGGCGCGGCTCATCTTCCGCGACTATCCGCATAACGACCAGGGTGCCGCCGGCCATATGCTGGCGCGCTGCGCCGGCCCGGAGAAGTACTTCGCCGTGACGGATGCCCTGTTCAAGACCCAGTCGAGCTGGGCTTTCAGCGAAGATGTGGTCAAGGCGCTGTTCGTCGTCGCCAAGCAGGTCGGCTTCACCGAGGAGAGCTACAACAAGTGCCTGCGCGATCAGGCCCTTCTCGACAAGCTCGAGGCGGATCGCAAGCATGCCGGCGAGGTGTTCGGCGTGAATGCGACGCCGACCTTCTTCATCAACGGCAAGCGGCTCGTCCGCAACCCGACGATCGGCGAGTTCACGAAGATGATCGACCCTCTTCTCGAGAAGAAGTGAGGCGGAGCGCTGACTTTTCCAACGCCCGTGCATGAGCAGATCCATTCGCGCCGGCGACTACCGGCGCGATCGCTGCGTATGGTCGCCGTGCTCGCCGCGGCGGCTCTGCTGGCGGCGTGCTCTGGCGCTGCTGTCGACCCGGCGGCGTCTCCAGGACCGGTAACTTCGAGCCTGCTGCCCTCCACGGCGCCGGCGAAGAGGGCGTTCGATCCGTTCCGGCAGGACGGTGGCACGCCGGCTGCCGCGCGCGAGGTCATTGCCAATCCGACGCTGGCCGAGGTCATGAAGGCCGGCCCGCTCGGGGAGCGGTCGCTAGGACGCGCGGATGCGCCCGTCACCATCATCAAGTATGCCTCCCTGACGTGCCCCTACTGCCGCCAGTTCCAGATCGAGACCTTTCCGAAGCTCAAGCGCGAGTTCATCGATACGGGCAAGGTGCGGCTCATCCTGCGCGAGTTTCCGATCGGCTTCGCTTCAGGCGCAGCGACGATCGCACTCAGGTGCGCGCCGCCGGAGAAGTATTTCGCGCTTTACGAGCTCTACCTGCGCCAGCAGAGACGCTGGGTTGCGCAGGAGGTGCGGCTCGACGCGATCTACGCCGTCGCGGCTCAGACGGGGATGACCCGTGCGCAGTTTGACAGTTGTCGCCAGAATCAAGGCATGATCGCCGGATTGAAGTGGATCAAGGACCGTGGACGGCAGCTCGGGGTGATCGGCACGCCGAACTTCTTCGTCAACGGTAAACTGGTGAAATCCGTGCTGACGATGCCGGAGATCCGCAAGATGGTGCAGGCCGAGCTGGCACGGCCGGTTGCCTCGACGGCGCGACCCCGCTAGAGGGGGAGCGGCTGCCGCCGACCCGCGCAGCCCTCGTTCCGAGTTGAGTTCCATTGGTCAAGTCGGCACTGAGCGTGCACGCGCTGTAGGCGCGACGGGAGATGGCACGTTGAAAATTTCGCGCTTGCGCCTCCTCGGCTTCAAATCGTTCGTCGATCCGACGGAGCTCGTGATCGAGCAGGGGCTGACCGGCGTCGTCGGACCGAACGGCTGCGGCAAGTCCAACCTCCTCGAGGCCCTGCGCTGGGTCATGGGCGAGACCTCGCACAAGAGCATGCGCGCCTCGGCCATGGACGACGTGATCTTCTCCGGCAGCCAGACGCGCCCGGCGCGCAACTCGGCCGAGGTCACGATGTTCCTCGACAACAGCGCCCGCCGCGCGCCCGCCGAGTACAACGACGACGATACCGTGGAGATCACGCGGCGCATCGAGCGCGAGGCCGGGTCCGCCTACCGCATCAACGGTCGCGACGCCCGGGCGCGTGACGTCCGCATTCTGTTCGAGGACGCCGCCACGGGCGCGCGTTCGCCCGCACTGGTGCGTCAGGGGCAGATCGGCGAGATCGTCAACGCCAAGCCGGAGGCGCGCCGCCGCATACTCGAGGATGCCGCCGGCATCGCCGGGCTGCACAGCCGCCGGCACGAGGCCGAGCTGCGCCTCAAGGCGGCCGACGCCAATCTGCTGCGCCTGAGGGACGTGCTCGGCCAGCTCGGCTCGCAGCTCGAGAGCCTCAAGCGACAGGCGCGTTCCGCCCGCCGCTACAAGGAGATTTCCGGCGAGATCCGGCGGCTCGAGGCCATTCTCCTGCACTTGGCATGGGCCGAGGCGCAGGGGCAGGTCGACGCCGAGGAGCGGGCGCTGGCGGAGGCCCAGGCGCACCTCGGCGCGGTGACCCAGACGGAGGCTGCGGCGATCCGGCAGGAAGCTGCCTCCGCCGAAGCCATCGGGCCGTTGCGCGAGGCGGAAGCCGTGCGCGCCGCTGTGCTGCAACGGCTGAAGATCGAGCAGGAGACGCTGGAGAAGGAGGCCGAGCGTGCCGCCGAGCGGCGTCGCGAGATCGAGGCCCGCGCGCACCAGCTCGCCCGCGACCTCGAGCGTGAGATCGCACAGATCGAGGAGGCGGATGCGCAGCTCGCGCGGCTGTCAGGCGAATCGGAGGCACTCGAGAGCACGACCGGCGAGCCCGAGGTGGCGGAAGCCGAGGCGCGGGCCGGGATCGAGAGGTTCACGCAGGAGCAGTCCGAGGCCGCGACGCAACTCGCGGAGCTCGAAAGCGCCATCAACGAGGCGCGCGCCCGTCGCCGCGAGCTCGAGAGCGCGCGGGGCGAGCGACAAGGGCTCGTCGGCTCCCTGCAGCGCCAGCTCGCCGAGATCGAACGTCAGATGCAGGAGGCGCGCGGCAAGGCTCCCGATGCGCGCAAGGCCAAGGCGCTGATCGAAACCGGCGCGCTGCTCGCCGACGAGGTGCAGGCGCTCGAGGAGGCCATCTCGGTCAACGAGGAGGCGACAGCGCGCGCCGCTGACGAGGTTCGCGGCTGTCGCGAGGCCGCCGTGGCCATGCGGCTGGCCGCCAAGCAGCTCGAGACGGAGGTGGCGACGCTCGCCAAGCTGCTGCGGGCGCCGTCGGACTCACCCTACGTGCCGATCGTCGACGGGCTCGCCGTCTCGCCCGGCTACGAGATCGCGCTCGGCGCCGCTCTCGGCGACGACCTGGAGGCGGCCACCGACCCGGCGGCGCCCCTGGCGTGGCTCAAGCTCGCCCAGGACGATGTCAAGGACGCGCGGCTGCCGGTCGGTGCGACGCCACTGATCGACTACGTCGAGGCGCCGGCGGCCCTCAAGCGGCGCCTGCGGCAGATCGGCGTGGTCGCCCGCGAGAACGGTCACCGGCTGCAGGGGCTGCTGAAGGCCGGGCAGCGTCTCGTGTCGGTCGAGGGCGATCTGTGGCGCTGGGACGGCTTCCGCGCCGCCGCCCACGCGCCGAGCGCCGCCGCCGTGCGGCTGGCCGAGCGCAACCGCCTCGCCGGCCTCGAAGAGCGCCTGGAGACGATCGGGGCCGATGTGGCTGCGGCCGGCACGGCCGAGGCGGAGGCGCAGGCGAGACATCAGGCGGCCGAGGCCGAGCAGCGACGGCTGCGCCAGCTCTTGCGCGACAAGCAGGGCGAATTGGCCGCCACGCGTGAGGCGCTGACGCGAACCGAGCAGGCCGCGCGCGAATGCGACGCGACTTTGCGCGGGCTGGCAGAGGGCAAGACGCGAGCCGCCGCCGGGCTCCAGGCGGCGGAAGCCTCCGTGGCCGAGATCGCCGCCGCTATCGACGGGCTGGTCGATGTCGATGTCAACGCCGAGGAGATCGAGAACCGCCGCCGTCATCTCGAGACGTGCCGGAACCGGCTCTCGGAGGCGCGCGCCGAGGCGGCTGCGCATGCCCGTGAGCGTCAGTTGCGCCAGGAACGGCTCAAGGCGCTGGCCGCCGAGAGGACGCTCTGGCAGTCGCGTCAGGCCGGCTCGCGGACCCAGTGCGCGGCGCTGGAGGAGCGGTCGAACGAGGCCCGCCAGGCGCTCGCCGAGCTCGAGGCGCTGCCGGTGCTGATCGAAGAGCGGCGCAGCAAGCTGCTGACGACGCTGAGCGAGGCGGAGCGTGATCGCACGGCGGCCGCCAATCGGCTGGCCGAGGCCGAGACGGCCGTGCGGCAGGCCGGCCAGGCGCTGAGGGAGGCCCAGGCCGCGGTATCCAGCGCGCGGGAGGCGCGCGCCCGTCTGGAGGCGAGACTGGAAGCTGCGCGCGAGCGCCGGAGCGAGGAGACGCGCCGCATCCGCGAAACGCTCGATTGTGCGCCGGACGGCTGTCTGGCAGTCGCGGGCGTGGAGGAGGGCAAGCCGCTTCCCGCGCTGGCGGACGCGGATCGCCAGCTCGCGCGCCTCAAGGCCGATCGGGAGCGGCTCGGCGGCGTGAATCTGCAGGCCGAGGAGGAACTGACCGCTCGGGCCGGCGAGTTCGAGGCGATGGACCGTGAGCGGGCCGATCTCGAGGAGGCGATCGCGAAGTTGCGCGCCGGGATCGGACAGCTCAATCGTGAGGGTCGCAAGCGTCTGATGGAGGCCTTCGACACCGTGAACGGCCACTTCAAGCGGCTGTTCTCGGTTCTGTTCGGTGGTGGTGAGGCCGAGCTGCAGATGATCGAGGGCGACGACCCGCTGGAGGGCGGTCTCGAGATCATGGCCAAGCCGCCCGGCAAAAAGCCAAACGTGATGTCACTGCTCTCGGGCGGCGAGCAGACGCTGACGGCGCTGTCGCTGATCTTCGCGGTGTTCCTGACGAACCCGTCGCCGATCTGCGTGCTCGACGAGGTGGACGCGCCCCTCGACGACGCCAACGTGGATCGGTTCTGCTCGATGATGGAGCGGATGGCGTCCGAGACGGATACCCGCTTCCTCGTCATCACGCATCATCCGATGACCATGGCCCGCATGCAGCGGCTGTTCGGCGTGACGATGGGTGAGCGGGGCGTGAGCCAGCTCGTTTCCGTCGATCTCGCGGCGGCTGAGCGCATTATCGAGTCCGGCGAGGACGAGCTCAGACGGGCCTGAAACGAATCCGCGCGGGACACTTCTCGCGAAGTCTCCCGCGCGGCTCGTGGCGTCGACCGTCAGGCGGCCGGCGCCGCAGCTACCTTATGGGCAGAACCACAGCGGCCCGACGATGATGCAGCCGCGACGCCGCCAGTCGCGCGGCCTCATGTGGTACCGGCGCCAGCGCGGCGGCGGGGCGTCGTAGCGGCGGCCGGGAACGTAGCGGTGGCGGTGCGGGCGGCCGTCGCGCCAGCGCCGGTCGGTCGGCCGTCTATCGTACTGCGCCAGCGTCATCTGCGGCTCGCCGATCGTGGGCACCTGATGCGTGGTGACGGGGGCTGCCGAGGCCGCGGTCGAGGCCAGGGCGAGCACCGCAGCTGCGATGAGTGTTCTCATTGGTCCATAATCTCCTGTCATAGGACTCGTCTGATGACGGTCCTAGTAACAACGTTCGAGCGGCGGAGATTCCGTCAGCCTGTGCGACGGCTTGACGCGCGATGGTCGCGCGCGCGCGCCGGATGTCGGCTGAAACCGTCGGAACTGCGACAATTGATGGAGGAATGCGCTGAAGACAGCGCATTCCCCGCAACCTGCCGATATGTGTTTTCTGGCAGCGGATCGCTCCCGCGCGACGGCGAGGGACCTACCACTTCATGGCGCGACCGGTCACCTGATCGATGAAGGCATGTGTCCACACACCCGTGAGGATGACGGCGCCGTACAGGCTCTGCAATGGCGACAGCAGCGCCAGCGACAGATCCTCGCCATGCGAGCGAATGAACATGATCGCCGCCGAGGCGTGGATCAGCCAGACCAGGATCCACAGCGAGAGCAGGCTCGCGACCTCGCCGAGCAGCAGCGCCCACACGGCAGTCGCCATGAGCAGCAGCCCGGCGATCGGCACGACGTAGAGATCACCGATACCGGCGATCGTCATCCAGCGCCGGAGTGCGCCGCTGCCGCCCTTGCTGCTCCACTCGAGATCGTGAAATCGGGCGTTCACCTGCATCGAGCCGCGGATCCAGCGATATCGCTGGCTCAGCAACTCGCGCAACGTCTCCGGCACCATGGTCCGCGCCTTGGCCGCTGGCTCGTAGACGACGCGCCCGCCGATAGACCCGATCATGACCGAGAGTTCGAAGTCCTCGGCGAAGGTGTGCGGCGAGAATGGACCCGTGACGACCTCGCCGCGCCATGTCTCGCCATCGGCGAAGAACGTCTGGCGCACCTGATCCAGGATCGCGCGACGGAACAAGCCGATCGGCCCGGGCACGATCAGGACGCAGCCATCGCCGCTCTGCGCCGTGCGGGCGCTGCCGTTTGCCACGACATATTCGAGCGCCTGCAGGCGCGCGATGAGCCCGCGCTTGTTGCGCACAGAGACCTGACCGCAGACAGCGGCGACCCCGGCGTCGTCGAAATGCGGCACCATGATCGACAATGCGTCGGCGTCGATCATGCTGTCGGCGTCGACACACAGCACCAGCTCACCCTTGCTGGCGGCGATGCCGCGGTTGAGCGCCCGCCATTTGCCGCCGTTCGCCTGGGTGAGCACCGTGACCGGCACGCGCGTGCTGCGTGCGGCAGCCGTTTGCGCCTTGGCGAGCGTCTCGTCGGTGGAGCCGTCGTCGACGATCACGATATCGAGGATGGGATAGCTGCTCTTGAGAAGCGAGGCCAGCGTCCGCTCGATCGTCTCCGCCTCGTTGTAGGCCGGAACGATGATGGAAACCGTCTTGCCGGTCCGCGCGGGCGCGCGCAGTTCCGGCGTGCTCGCGGTGGCCGTCAGCACCATTTGGCGGTACGCCAGAAGCGCCACGCCGGCTTCCTTCAGCAGCAGCAGGATGACGATGCCGGCGGCGAGCCGCGCGATGAGGATGTAGCTGTCGCTCAGCGAGACGTTGCTCAGCGCGTCGAGCGAGGCGCTGAACGTCATGAGCTCGCTGAACAGCAGCGCGATGGCGCCGAGCATGGTCGCCATCACCAGCGAGTAGATGACGATCTCTGTCATCTGCACCTGGTCGTCGGCGACTTCGGGCACCGGAGTGGCCGCGATCTTGGTTGCGGGTTGGGTCATGATCACTGTCTCCGCTCAGAGGGCGAACTCGACGCGGACGGGCGTCGGGCTTTGTGGCTTGGTCTGGGCGGTCGGCTTGGCCGGCCGAGGCTCGCTTGCGACGGCCGCATCGCCGGAGAACAACTTGAAGATCTGCGCGACGCGCGAACGCAGCACCGAGACCGTCGAGGGGTTCCAGCGCAGGTGCGCGCGCGGCGTCGTGCCCTTGAGCGCCATGCGCACGAGCATGTCGTCGGGAACGTCGAGGCCGAAGGCCACGGTCACGCGCTTGCGGTCGACCAGGCGATCGTCGATGCGCACGATGCTCGCCTTGACCAGGCGACGTGTGCTGCCGTCGTCGATGACCACGTCGAAGGTGTTGCGGCCGTACATCTCCTGCTTCAGGCCGGCCAGCTCGTCACGGAGCATGTCGAGCCGCATGACGAAGCCGTACTGGGAAGCCACGACCAGGAGCGGCAGCGAGCCGGTCAGAGCCGACGACATCTCGCTGCGGTAAATGACGCGTCCGCTGATCGGCGATTTCACCTCGGATTGTGCGGTGAGGATGGCCAACTCCTTCTCGAGCGCGGTGATGCGCGCCGTGGCGGCCTCGAGCTCGTGCTTGCGCTGGCGACGCGCCTCCACCTTGTTGTGTTCGAGCGCCGTGCGGGCTTCGGCCAGCACCTCCAGGACCGGCTGACGTCGCCGTTCGTAGGCGGCGATCTCCCCGGCGACCTTGGCGATCTCGGCACGCAGGAGGGCCTCGGTGCGGCGTTGGCCGTCGTCGAGCATGGCGATGGCCGCCGTCGTCTTGTCGCGGCCGTCGACGGCGCCCTTGAGCGCGTGCTGTGCCAGCGCTTTCGCCAGCGCGGCCTGATCGAGTTGCGTGACCGTGGCAAAGCCGCGCGACTGCAGCTTGGCGATGCGGGCATGGTGCCGAGCCCTCTGCGCGAGCTCGGCCGTCTGGGCGGCGATGCTGGCCTCGAGCGTCGGGAGCCTGGCTGCAAGATCGTTGCGGGCATTCTGCCAGGTGGTGTGGGTGGCGATCATCTGCTGGCTCAGGGAGAACGAGGAGCGGGTCAACTCGGCGAGCCGCTGTTCGATCTGCGTCAGTCGCTGCTCTTCCGTCTGGACCTTGAGCACCAGATCCGAGGCGCGCAGCAGCGGCGCGGTTTTCAGCGCCTCGCGGCTCGCGACGAGTTCCTGCCAGCGCGCCTTGCGGGCGGCCAGACGATGCTCGTGCGTATCGGAGGAGAAGCGCGCGACGACCTGCTGGCGGCCGATTCGACCTCGGTCGGCGAGATAGGCGGGCGCGGCATCGGCGCGATAGGGGACGACGAAGAGATTGTAGGCCTCGACGATTCCCGCCCGCTCACGTGATGCGAGGCTGAGCAGCGCCGCCAGGAGGGCCGCAGGGGTCAGCAGGACGCCGAGCACCATGGCAAGATGCTTGCCCCAACGGGCCGTTCCAAGATTAGCGGACGCACTGCTGGTCGCTGGGCCTGGATTGCGGGCCGCCGCCGCCCGGCGCGTCTTGAGACTGGCGTATCCATAAAGGAAGCAGAAGACCACATAGGCGACGACGATGCAGGCGGTGAGGCTTTGCACGAAGGAGGAGCTGTTGGCGAGCATTATGAGATCTCTTTACGCAATACGGGACAAGGGGCTCGGAGAATGCTGCGCGGCGTAGTGGGCCGCTCCGGTTGCAATTATTGGAATTGCAACTAGAGGACATAATTGCCGCAATGAGCTAAAATTCCTATAACTCGCGTCACGAAGAAATACACAAATTAATCATCAGTCTTGAGAATGTGTAATTGTCTGAGAATTGGATTTGTGGGCGCAGCGAATTCTTCGCGCGGGCCATGGCGTCATCCGCCGTCGCGGACAGGGGACGCCGCCTGCCGCAGCCAGCCTCAGGACTTGTCTGGCTTCGACAGCAGCAGTTTTTCCGCCTCGTCGAGCGAGAAGGTGTGCGGGTTCGCCATCGAGAACGAGTAGATGCTGCCGTCGATGTCGGGGCTCATCACGTGCCAGAGATTGACGCCCTCATGCGCGCGGCGCAGCACATAGCCCTTGCTGCGCGCAAGCTCGCGCACCTCCTGCTCACGCTGATCTGCGTCGTGGGGCTTCGACACCACTGCCTCCACTTGTCATCCGCCGTCGCGACGGCGATGGAGGCACCTTAGCATCAATCCGGCCGCAGCGGGAAATCGCGACCGGAGCGTGCCGGGCCCGCTCGCTGCGCGTTCGGGAGGCGCACCTCGCAGGAGCAGTCCGACGGCCGGCCGCGGGCTAGAAATTCAAGGGAGCGTTGTCGATGACTTCCTTCATGACGAAAAACGTCCGGGTCTGACGCACACCGGGAAGCGCGATCAGTTGTTCGCCATGCAATCGATTGAAATCGGCGATATCGCGAACACGAATCTTTAAGAAGAAATCGAAATCTCCAGCCACCAGGTGGCAATCGAGTACGACATCGAGTTTGCGAATCGCCGCCTCGAATACCGCGAAGCTTTCCGGAGTCGAGCGGTCGAGTACCACGCCGACGATGACCAGCGTACCCCGCGATACCCGCTCCGGCGCGATCTCGGCGCGGACCGCACGCACGTAACCCTCGTCGAACAGGCGCTGGGTCCGGCGATGACAGGTGGCCGGGCTGACGTTCACCGCCTTGGCCAGATCGGCGTTCGTCGTGCGGCCGTCGCGCTGCAATCGCTGCAGGATCCGTCGGTCGATGCGATCGAGCTCTCCTGTTCCGGTATAATCTTTCGATTTTTCTGCCATATGCTGACCTAAACTTCCAATAAATCCTCGAAAACAGAAATATAATGGTCAAAACATCTCTGTCTTCGGAAGGACATGCCGCACAATTCTGACTAGGGTGTGCGGGCTTTGTCAACGGAGGTCGTCATGCTCAGGCTGGACAAGTTCGAACGCTATCCCCTCACCTTCGGTCCGACGCCGATCGAGTTTCTGCCGAGGATGACCGAGGCGCTCGGCGGGCAGGTGCAGATCTACGCCAAGCGGGACGACTGCAATTCGGGTCTGGCTTTCGGCGGCAACAAGCTGCGCAAGCTCGAGTACATCGTGCCCGATGCGATCGCTTCGAACGCCGATACACTCGTCTCCATCGGCGGCGTGCAGTCGAACCACACGCGCATGGTGGCCGCGACCGCGGCCAAGATCGGCATGAAGTGCGTCGTCGTGCAGGAAAGCTGGGTGCCCCACGAGGACGCCGTTTACGACCGCGTCGGCAACATCCTGCTGACCCGCCTGATGGGCGCCGACAGTCGCATCGTGCCGGACGGCTTCGATATCGGCATCCGCAAGAGCTGGGAGGACGCAATCGAGTCCGTCAAGGCGGCTGGCGGCAAGCCATACGGCATCCCGGCAGGTGCCTCTGTGCACAAGCTCGGCGGCCTCGGCTACGTCGGCTTTGCAGAGGAAGTGCGCGCCCAGGAAGCGCAGATGGGCATTCGCTTCGACTACATCATCGTCTGTGTCGTCACCGGCTCGACCCAGGGCGGCATGATCGTCGGGTTCGCTGCCGACAATCGCGCCGATCGCGTCATCGGCATCGATGCCTCCGGCACGCCACAGCAGACCCGGGAACAGGTGCGCCAGATCGTGGACGGCACGGCGGAGCTGGTCGAGCTCGGTCGCAAAGTGCGTGACGACGAGATCGTCATCCTCGAGGACTATGCCTATCCCGCTTACGGGGTGCCCAGCCACGAGACGAATGAGGCGATTCGCTTCGCCGCCCGCACCGAGGCGATGATCACCGACCCGGTCTACGAGGGCAAATCCATGCAGGGCATGATCGATCTGGTGGGCAAGGGCTACTTCCCGGCCGGCTCGAAGGTGCTCTATGCCCATCTTGGCGGTGCGCCGGCCCTCAATGGCTACAGCTACACCTATCGCAACGGCTGAGGCGGGGCGGTCTCGCTCCAGTCTCAGGGGCGGTCCGATGAAGGAGGCGAAGGGCGCGGTGCGGCACCCTCCGGCTCGCGCGCGCCGGAGGTGGGGCTAACCTATTGATGTGGTTCGCGCTCCTCGAAGAAATAAGTTCGAGCTGGGAAATCGGCGCGCCAGCGGCTGGAGAGGCCGCCGGGCGGTCAGCCCGCCCCGCGGAGCGAGCGAGGGAAGTAAGCTTCGCGTGAGCGAAAAATTGGCGCTCCCTACGGGAGTCGAACCCGTCTTTTCAGATTGAAAATCTGACGTCCTAACCGATAGACGAAGGGAGCGCGCCGGAGGGATATAGAAACCTTTGCGGTCTAAGGCAAGCGCGCCTCCACCGCCGCGCCCGATCCCCTGTCAGCGGCGTACGTACTTGGCCCAGAGCGCCGACAGGATGTCGGAGTAATCGTCCGTCCAGGGTTGCGTGCGCGGGGCCGCGACCGCACGGGCGTCGTGCCAGGCCAGCACGGGCGCGAGCGCCTCCCGGCTGCGTGCGAAGAACACGACGTGCGAGCGTGCCGCATCGAGGCCGCGCTTGGCCGCCTTGTCGTCCACCACCGCTGCAACGAGCCCGGGATGGGCCTTGGTCAGGCTGGTGGCGACCTCGATCAGGTCGAGATGGCGGTTGGAGACGTGCATGGCCAGAATGCCGCGTGGGGCCAGCTTGTCGACATAGAGCTGCATGGCCTCGCGCGTCAGCAGGTGCACGGGTACGGAATCCGACGAGAAGGCGTCGATCACCAGATAGTCGAAGCTCTGCGGCTTCTCCTTGGCGAGGGTCAGGCGCGCATCGCCGAGGACGATGTCGGCATCGGGCCGGCAGCGCGACAGGAAGGTGAAGCGGCTGGGATCCCGGGCGATGCGCACGACGACCGGATCGATCTCGTAGAACCGCCAGGTTTCTGCGGTGCGCGCATGGCAGGCCATGGAGCCAGCGCCGAGGCCGATGATGCCGGCGCGGAACGCCGTCTCGGGCTTGCCGCTGATCGAGCGCGCCGCGGTTACGCCGCGCGCCATGGGACCTTCGGGATGATAGTAGGTGGCCGGCACGGGACGCGCCACGGGCTTGCCGTCACGGTCCTTGATGCGCTCGGCGCCGTGGACGGTGGTGCCGTGCAGCAGCACGCGTACGGCGCCGTTCTCCATGAGGCTGACGCGATGGGTGCCGAAGAAGCTGCGCTCGGCGTTGCCGCGGTTCATCGAGGACGGAAGCAGCACGACGGCGGCAGCCATCAGGGCGGTGTATACGAAGGCGTTGGGAGCGGCACGGCCGCGGAGCACGAGCAGCGCGGCGAGGCCGATGACGGCGAGCGTGCGCGGCAGCGGCGTCTCACGAACGAGGCCATAGGTGCCGGCGAGGCCAACCAGCGCCATTACGACGAGCGCCGCGGCGGCGAGTGCGCCGAGCTCGCGCCAGTCCTTGGCGGAGACGCTGTTGCGCATGCCCGGCCGCAGCGCCATGGCGAGCACCAGCAGCAGTGGGAACTCGTAGATGGCATTGAACACCTGCGGGGATACGAGCGCCGCAAAGATGCCGCCGAGGACGCCGCCGAGCGACATCCACAGGTAGAATTCAGTCAGGTGTCCTGCCGCCGGCCGGTGCTCGTAGAGCTCGCGATGGCAGACCATGGTGGAGATGAAGAAGGCGGCGACGCCGGCCAGGCTCGTGATCAGCCAGCCCGTGTTGCCGTCGGCGCCGATGCCGAACAGGACCAGCGCGACCGCGATGGGCTGCAGGCGCAACATGAGGGCGTGCGAGCGCGGCGGTGCATCGCGGAAGACGAGGATGAAGGTCAGCAGGAACAAGGCGAGCGGGATCACCCAGAGGAAGGGTGCAGAGGCGATGTCTGTGGTGACGTAGGTGGTGAACGCGACGAGAAGCCCCGACGGCACGAACGACAGGGCGATCCAGCGGGCGCGGTCGGTCCAGCGGAGAGCCGGCAGGACGGCGAGATCGCGGCTCGACGAGGGGCCGGCGGTCTCGCGGGCATTGGCGGCGCCGACGACGCCGCAAACCGCGATCAACGCGCCAAGCAGCAGGAAGCCGGCAGTCCACAGGCCGCTCTGGGCCTTGAGGCCGATGACGGGCTCGATGGCGATCGGATAGAGCAGCAGCGCCGCGAGGCTGCCGAGGTTGCTGGCGCCATAGAGGAAGTAGGGGTCGGCGGCGTGCGGATGGCCGGTGCGTGCAAACCAGGCCTGAAGCAGCGGCGCGTTGGCCGAGACCGCGAAGAACGGCAGGCCGACGCCCAGGGCAAGCGTGCCGATCAGCCACAAGTAGGCATCGCCCGCCGGCGGCTCGGATGCCGAGATGGAGATGGGGAGCGCCAGTACCGCCACGGCGACGAGGGCGAGATGCACCGCGGGCGCGAGGCGGGGCGCCACCAGCCGGTTCAGGGCGTGGGCGTAGCAGTAGCCGGCCAGAAGAACCGCCTGGAAGAAGCACATCGACACCGCCCAGACCGACGGCGATCCGCCGAGGCGCGGCAGCACCATCTTGGCGAACATGGGCTGGACGGAGAACAGCAGGAGGGCGGAGAGGAACAGCGTGCCGGCAAACACGGCGAGAACTGCAGCCTGCTCGCGGGCCAGATCGAGACCTCGCCCCAGTGCTGCGCGCAAGCTCGAAGTCGTCATACTCTCAACCCTCGACACGATTTTTGACCGTGCCGCAAGGTAAACGCCAATGCTTGAAAGTTGCTGAACGGACGTGCAATGCGTGGCGGCGGCGGATTTTCGATCGCGTGCGCCCAACGGTAAACGAGGCGTTGACGGTTGCGGGCGGCTCGCGACAGCCGCATGGCGCAACCTGGACTTGTGGGCGATACGCGCTCTGTCACTTTGGTATCGGCGTGGGATGGCGTCGACACGCGACTTCAAAACCTGTCCGCCCACGTTATTTTAAAGGGATCGCGGTACGCTTGGCTCTCCAGTTTCAGGGAGCGGGCGATGGTCGTCCTCAAGTACAAGAGACCGCGGCTGATCGGTGGCGGCATCATCACGCTGGCAATCGGCATCGCGCTGGCGCACTGGGGGAGTGGCGTCATTATCACCACTTTCGGCATGCTCTTGATCGCTGCGGCGCTGCGTCTGCTCTATCTGGCGACCACCGACCTCGCGGCGGTGCGGTGTGGTCCGGCTGGGCTCCACATCAGGAAAACCGAGTGGACGCGCACAATTCCCTGGACCGACTACCAGGGCGTCGAGCTCAAAGTCGTGACGTTCTATGCGCTGGGCTTCATCCCGACAGCAAAGTCGCGGATCGTGGTCTTCACGGCAAAGGCCCCGGACGCGATCTGGACGAGGACTCACAAGATCGGTTTGGACATGCTTGAGTGCTCCGAGGACGACATCGCGAAGATCGCGCTGGTCATCGAGAAGTTCGCGGCATCTGCGGCGCGATCGCCCCAGCCCGCCGCCGCCCCGCGCGCGGCAAAGGAGTCTCCCGCGGCTGGGGAGGAGCGGACTGGCTGGGAGACGCGAGCCCTCGATGTCATGGCCGCAGTGCGGCAGAGCCCAACGGAGCCGGGCCCGAGCGGCGCGGCGGCAGGTCGCGCGCGCACCAGTGCGCCTATCGCCGCATCGCGCCAACGCCAGGGTGGCCGAGCGGCCTTCGGCAGACGCGCCTGATCAAATCTGCTGCCGGGCGCGCGCCAACGCAGTGCGCAGCGCGGCTTCGTCCGGCATTTCCACGGTGCCGATCAGCACGAGGGCGAGATGTGGCGGCGCAGAGCCCGCGGGCAGGGCCTTGAGCGTCCAGCTCCGTCCGACACGCTGAAGAACGAACGGCGTCGCCTCTCCGGCGAGCTGCACGAAGCCCTTGGCCCGCAGCACGCTGTCCGGTAGCGCCTCCATGAAGGCGGAGAGGGCGTGGCGGTCGAGCGTCGGCAGATCGTCGATGAGCGCGCGCCGAAAACCGCTCTCGTGGAGGTCGTCATGCGCATGGTCACCCGCGACGTGACGATCTGCGCCGTGCCCGTGCCCATGCCCGACAACGTGTCCGGGCTGGCTCGCGGATGGCATGGTCGTGCGCGCGCCGAGCAGAACGCGCACGGGCACGTCGGCGTGCCGGGCGCGCAGGCGCGGCGCCCGAGGGGCCGCCCCGGCGAGCCACCCGTCGAGGGCGTCGAGGGCTGCGACGTCGGAGCGGTCGGTCTTGTTGACGACGAGGAGATCGGCGGCCGCAAGCTGGCGCAACACGGTCTCGCCGACGTGTCGATCGTCGGCCAGCCGGCGCACGTCGGCGGCATCCACAAGCACGACGATGCCGTCACGCAGGAGATCCGGATCGATCACGGCGATGTCGGCAATGCGGCGCGGGTCGGCGACGCCGCTCGCCTCGATCAGGATGTGCTCGGGGGGCGTCGGGCGGGCCATCAGATCGATCAGGGCGTCGACCAGGCTGTCGCCGATCGAGCAGCATACGCAGCCGTTGGCGAGCGCGATCGTCTCGCCGGAATGGGAGGCGACGAGGTCGGCGTCGATATTGAGGTCGCCGAAGTCGTTGACCAGCACGGCGTAGCGCACCCCGTCCGGCTCCCTCAGTATGCGGTTGAGCAGTGTGGTCTTGCCGGCGCCGAGAAAGCCGCTGATCACGGTCAGCGGCACCGGCGCGCGGAGCGCGTCCTCGGCGGCCGGCGTGGTGCTCATCGGGCGACCCTGGGGGCCTCGAAATCACGCCCGCCGACGATGGTGCCCCAGACCCGGACGTCCTTCAGGCGCTCGACCCCAATCTCGTAGGGATCATCCTCAAGCACGGCGAGATCGGCGAGCTTGCCCACGGCGATGGAGCCGACGATGTGGTCCATTTTGAGCGTGTAGGCCGGGCCCATGGTGATCGCATGCAGGGCGGCCTCGAGTGGAATGCACTCGGCCTCCCCGAGCACACGCTCGGCGCGGGTCCTCCGGTTGACGGCGCACCATGCGGTGAACAGGGGGCCGAGCGGCGTCACCGGCGCATCGCTGTGGATCGCCAGCGCGACACCGTGGCGAAGCGCGGTCGCGGCGGCATCGATGCGTGCGGCGCGGTCGGGTCCCATCGTGATCGCGAGATGCTGCTCGCCCCAATAGAACAGGTGGTTGGAGAATAGGTTCACCGCCACGCCGAGCGCCGCCATGCGCTTGAACTGCGCCTCGTCCGCCATCTGGCAGTGCTGCAGGGTATAGCGATGGTCAGGGCGTGGCAGCCGCGTGAGCGCGCGCTCGATGAGATCCAGCAGCAGCTCGGAGGCCTCGTCGCCGTTGACGTGGGCATGAATGTGCAGGCCAGCGTCGTGGTAGGCGTCGACGACCTTGGCCAGCACCTCCGGCGGCTGGTTCCACACGCCGTTCGGCGCGCCGTTGTAGTAGCCGGGCCAGCGCAGGCGCGCGCTGAAGCCCTGGATCGAGCCGTCGGTCATGATCTTGACGAGGCCGAACTTGAGCTTGGGGTTGTTGTGCTGCACCAGTGCCTTGACCTTGGCCACGCCCTCTTCGGTCGAGGCGGTCATGGCTGCAAAGGCCGGCACGACGCGCAGCGGATAGTCGTCCTCGACGGTGACCTTGCGATAGGTCGCCACCGTGGCATCGTCGAGCGCCATGTGGAGGTCGGTCGCGGTGGTGATACCGGCGATGCAGGCCGCATGGGCGAAGCGATACATCGACTCCCGGCTGACCGCGACGCGGTAGGGATTGCCGAGCGTGCGGTAGACCATGTAGGTCGCGGCTGCCTCCGCGAGCTCGCCTGTGGGCTGGCCGTCCTCGCCCATCAGGACGCCATGGATATTGGTCGCGGCGCTGATGCCGACCCGCGCCAGCGCCACACTGTTGATGTTCAGCAGGTGACAGCTCTGGTGCATGACGATGACCGGCCGACGCTTGGACACCCGGTCGAGGTCGCTGGCGATCATGCGGCGCCCCTCGAAGAAGATGGGATCGAGCCCCCAGGCGAAGAGCGGCGTATCCGGGTCGGTCATGCTCGCTTCCGCCTCGATCAGGCGCTCGACGACGGCGTCGATGCTCTTCAGGCCCGGCCAGCGGCGCCCGTCCGGGCCGATGCGGTCGTCGAACCCCACATAGGGTGTCGTCCAGACCGAGCCCTCGAAGGTGTGGCTGTGTCCCTCGACGAAGCCGGGCATCAGCACCTTGTCGGCGAAGCGCTCGTCGAGCTCGTAAGAACCCCAGCCCGTCAGGTCCGCCAGGTCGCCGACGCCGAGGATGCGGCCGTCACGGATGGCGACATGCGTGGCGGTGGGCCGGTTGTGGTCCATCGTGATGATGCGGCGCGCGCGCAGGATGCGAATTGGCGCTGGTCGTGTCATGGCTGCTCCCCAAGCGAAATGTGCCGGCCGAGGCCACCGGGCGCGCGCCGGCCGAGGCACGCCACGGATGCTGCCCGGCCTCCGTCTGGCAAGGATCATATCTCGGCGGCCGGCCTGTTGGCATCAGTCTTGGCGCCGGCGCCGTGACGCAGCGCCGCGCGCGGACCGCGGGTTGTCAGACGTTCGAGCCGTGGATGGCCTCGATGACGGCGGCGGTGACGTCGGCGGTTCTGGCCGTGCCGCCGAGATCGGGCGTGTGGGTGCGCGGGTCAGCCGTCACGCGCTCGATGGCCCGCATGAGCCGGCCGGCAGCAGCCGGCTCGCCCAGGTGCTCGAGCAGCATCACAGACGACCAGAACGTGCCGATGGGGTTGGCGATGCCCTTGCCCATGATGTCGAACGCGGAGCCGTGGATCGGCTCGAACATCGACGGGTAGACGCGCTCGGGGTTGAGGTTGGCCGTCGGCGCGATGCCGAGCGAGCCAGCCAGCGCCGCCGCCAGGTCCGACAGGATGTCGGCATGGAGGTTGCTGGCCACGATGGTGTCGATCGACTGCGGCTTCATCACCATGCGCATGGTCATGGCGTCGACCAGCATCTTGTCCCACGTCACATCGGGAAACTCGGCGGCGATCTCGGCGGCGATCTCGTCCCACATGACCATGGCGTGGCGCTGGGCGTTCGACTTGGTGACGACAGTCAGCAACTTGCGCGGACGGCTGCGGGCAAGGCCGAAGGCGAAACGCATGATGCGCTCGACGCCGGCCCGCGTGAACATGGCGACGTCGGTGGCCGCCTCCAGCGGCGAGCCCTGGTGGACGCGACCGCCGACGCCGGCATATTCCCCCTCCGAGTTCTCGCGCACGATGACCCAGTCGAGTTCGCGATCGCGCACGTGGCGCAGCGGCGAGGTGATGCCGGGCAGCACGCGCGTGGGGCGCACATTGGCGTACTGGTCGAAGGGCTGGCAGATCGCGAGGCGCAGGCCCCAGAGCGTGATGTGGTCGGGAATGTCAGGATGGCCGGCGGAGCCGAACAGAATGGCGTCGTGATGGCGGATGAGGTCGCGGCCGTTCTCCGGCATCATGCGGCCGTGCGTCTTGTAGTACTCGCCGCCCCAGTCGAAGTGGTCGACGCTGAAGACGAAGCTGCCTTCGCGGCTGGCCAGAGCCTGCAGCACCTCGAGGCCGGCCGAGATTACCTCGGTGCCGATGCCGTCGCCGGGAATCGCGGCGATCTTGTAGCTCTTCATCGATCCACTCCTTTGCCCTCGGTGCCCTTGCAGCAGAACCATTAGGGCTCCAGCGTCCCGGAGGGAAGCGCCTCGCTCCATCCACCGGCCTGACGGCGTTGTCACAAGGCTGCAACGAGAGTCTGTTTCTTGCCCGGGCAATGGCTTGATCAGGGCGGAGAGACCTCGTGAATGATCACCTGAGCGACTCCCGGCGATACCGCTCCGTCTTTATCTCCGACGTCCACCTGGGGACGCGCGCGGCCCAGACCCACGCCCTCCTGGATTTCCTCAAGAACGTCGAGGCCGAGACCTACTACCTCGTGGGCGATATCGTCGACTTCTGGAAGGTGCGGCGCGGCCCGGCCTGGTCGCAGTCCCACAATGACGTGCTGCAGAAGCTGTTGCGCAAGGCCCGCAAGGGCGCGCGCGTGGTCTTCGTGCCCGGCAACCACGACGAGGCGCTCCGCGATTTCAGCGGGCAGTCGTTCGGCGCCATCGAGATCGCCCGCGATGCCATCCACGTCACGCCGAGCGGCAAGCGCTACCTCGTCATGCACGGCGACGAATTCGACGTGGTGGTGCGCTACGCCAAGTGGCTCGCCTTTCTCGGCGACCGCTCCTACGAGCTGGCGCTGTGGTCCAACTTGCCGCTGAACTGGGTGCGACGGCACCTCGGGCTCGGCTACTGGTCGCTCTCGGCGTATCTCAAGAACCGCATCAAGACCGCGGTGAATTTCATCGGCGAGTTCGAGCAGGCTCTGGCGGAGGTTGCCAGGCGCCGCGGCGCCGATGGGGTGATCTGCGGGCATATCCACCACGCCGCCGATCGCATGATCGACGGGGTCCATTATCTCAACTGCGGCGACTGGGTGGAAAGCTGCACCGCGATTCTTGAATCGCAGAGCGGGCACATGCGCATCGTGCATTGGCCGCCCGCCAGCCGGGGCCTCGGCCGCACCAGTGAAGCCCCGCACGGCATCAAGGCGGCGGTCTAGCATGCGGGTTCTCATCGCCACCGATGCCTGGCACCCGCAGGTCAACGGCGTCGTCGAGACCCTTTCGCACCTGGGCAACGAGCTCCGCCGCCTCGGCGTCGAGGTGGCCTTCCTGACGCCCAAGCCGTTCCGCCAGATCGGTTGCCCGGGCTACCCCGAGATCCGGCTGGCTCTGACGCGGTCGCGCGCGGTGGCTCAATGGATCGAGGCGGCGCGTCCCGACTGGGTTCACATTGCTACGGAAGGGCCCGTCGGCTGGGCCGTGCGGCGCTGGTGCCTGGCGCATGGTCGTCCCTTCACCACCAGCTATCACACGAAATTTCCCGAGTATGCGGCCAAGCTCTTGGGCCTGCCGACATCGTGGGTCTATGCGCTGGAACGGCGGTTCCATCGTGCCAGCGCCGGCATCCTCGTCGCCACGCCGTCGCTCGAAAGCGAGCTGCGCGGCCGCGGCTTCCGGCGGCTGATGCGATGGACGCGCGGCGTCGACACGGAGCTCTTCAAGCCACGCGCCGACCGCCTGTTCGGTGACGGACCGGTCTTCCTCTACGTCGGTCGCATCTCGCGCGAGAAGAACATCACGGCCTTCCTCAATGCGGACTTGCCGGGGTGCAAGGTCGTCGTCGGCACGGGGCCGTACCTCGCGACCTTGCGACGGCAGTATCCCGATGTCGTCTTCACAGGCCTCAAGCGCGGCGAGGAGCTGGCCCGTCACTATGCCTCGGCCGACGTCTTCGTGTTCCCCAGTCGCACCGACACCTTCGGTCTCGTCCTGCTCGAGGCGCTGGCCTCCGGCGTTCCCGTGGCGGCCTACCCCGCCACCGGACCGCGCGACATCATCGAGCATGGCGTCAGCGGCATTCTCGACGACGACCTCGCGAGCGCGGCGCGCCAGGCCCTCGCGCTCGGTTCCCGACAGGCCCGCCTCAAGGCGTCGTCGTTCTCCTGGGCCCGCTCGGCCCACCAGTTCCTGGACAATATCCGCGTGGCCGAAGCGGCCTGGAGGGATGCGAAGTCCTGCCTGGAGCGCGCTGCGCGCAACCAGACCCGGCCAACCAGAAGTGAAGGACAGGCAACATGACGTCTGCACAGGCAAGCGAGGAAATCGACATCTCCCGGCGGCGCAGCCAGAGGCTGGTCGGTGCTGCGGTGCACCAGCACAAGGCGCTGACGCGGGCCGGACTGAGCGAGCGCGCCTTCACCTTCGCCTTTTCCGGTCTCGTCTATCCCCAGATCTGGGAGGACCCGGTCGTCGACATGGAGGCGATGGAGCTGGCGGACGGTCAGCACGTCGTGGCCATCGCCTCGGGCGGGTGCAACGTCCTGTCGTATCTCACGGCAGCAGCGGTGCGCATCACCGCGGTGGATCTCAATACCGCGCATATCGCGCTCAATCGCCTGAAGCATGCGAGCCTGCGCCATCTCGACAGCTACGAGGCGTTTCATCGCTTCTTCGCCGACGCCGCCGCTGCCGACAACGTCCGTCTCTTCGACGAGCAGCTCGCACCCCATCTCGATGCCGAGACGCGGCGCTACTGGACCGCGCGCGACTGGCGTGGGCGGCGGCGCATCACGGCGTTCGCCCGCGGCTTCTATCGGACCGGTCTCCTCGGCCGCTTCATCGCCACGGGGCACGGTCTGGCGCGCGCGCTCGGCGGCAATCCAGCGCGGATCGTGACGGCGCGCTCGCTGGAGGAGCAGCGTCAGATCTTCGAGCGCGAGATCAGGCCGCTCTTCGGGAAGCGTCTGGTGCGGCGCCTGCTCGACCGGCCAGCGACCCTGTTCGGGCTCGGCATCCCGCCGGCACAGTACGACGCCCTGCGCGAGGGGCGGGCAATGCACGAGGTGATCGAGGAACGTCTCGAGCGCCTGGCGTGCGGGTTCGACCTCGCCGACAACTATTTCGCCTGGCAGGCCTTCAACCGCGCCTACGGGCGGGGTGCCGGCGCGCCACTGCCGCCCTATCTGCGGCGGGAAGCCTTCGAGACGCTGCGCCAGCGTATCGGCGAGGTGCGCGTGCTCAACGTCTCACTCACGGATTACCTGGCCGGCCTGCCGGCCCAGAGCGTGGACCGCTTTGTTCTGCTCGACGCGCAGGACTGGATGACGGACGGCGATCTCGCCAGCCTGTGGGGCGAGATCACGCGTACGGCCAAGCCCGAGGCGCGCGTCGCTTTCCGTACGGCCGGTACGACCACGATTCTGCCGGGGCGCGTGCCGGAGATGATCCTGGGCAAATGGCACTACGAGGCCGGGCGGTCGGCCGAGTTGGGCGCGCGCGATCGTTCGGCCATCTATGGCGGTTTCCACCTCTACATCAAGGCGGCGTGACATGAACGAGATGCCCCTGCTCACCGATGAAGCGCGCATGGACCGGCACTACCGCTATCAGCGCTTCATCTATGACCACACGCGCACTCACTACCTGATCGGGCGACGGCACCTGATCCGCGACCTGGCGCCGGCGCCTGGCCAGCACGTGCTCGAGATCGGTTGCGGCACGGCCTGGAACCTCGCCAAGGCCGCACGGCTCTATCCGGAGGCCGCGTTCTTCGGCCTCGACGTCTCCAACGCCATGCTGGAGACGGCGCGCGCCTCGCTGGCGCGCAAGGGCCTCTCCCGGCGGGTGGTGTTGCGTCAGGGCGATGCGACGACGTTCGACGCCCAGAGCCTTTTTGCACGCGCGAACTTCGAGCGCGTCTTCTTCTCCTATGCGCTGTCGATGATCCCGCGCTGGGATCGTGCGCTCGATCACGCCGCTCGCCTGATCGCGCCCGGAGGCTCCCTGCACATCGTCGATTTCGGGCAGTGCGACCGGCTGCCGGCGTCGTTCCGGCGCGCGCTCTTCGCCTTTCTCGCGCACTACACGGTGGCTCCGCGTGCCGATCTCGAGGAGCGGGTGCGCAGCGTCGCGGCGACGTACGGTCTCGAAGCCCGCGTCCAGCGGCTGCATCGCGGCTATACCGACTATGCCGTGCTGCGGCGGCCCGTGTAGCCAAGCGCGGGCGTCGGCAGCTGCCCTACCTGACGAGAACGAAGACGATCGTGAAGATGACCGCGAAGAGTGAGAGGCCGGCATGGGTGAGAACCAGGGCGCGCCACCCCTGTCCCGCTTTTCCCTCCGGAGGGGGCTTGCGGTGAAGCACCAACTTGTGGTCGGCGAAGCTGCGGATCCACTCCGCCTGCTCGGCGGGAACGACCATCTTCACATCAGGCGCTTTGCGGAACTCCAACTGGATGGAGTGCGCGTCGAGGTACCAGGACGTGTCCCAGCCACGGATATTGTCGTAGGGAATGAAGAGTGGCGGATGAAACAAGGAGAAGGGCGCCAGCACCCGGAAGGAGACGCCGGTTTCATGGACGCCAATCTTCAAAATGCCCGTCAGGCTCTTGTAGCCGATGAAGCCGAGCAGCACCGCACTTTGAAAGTCGCGTTCTTCGATCGGCCGTTTGCCTTCGCCCGCATAGTGCATCGCGAGATAGCGCCAGCGGACCGAGTCGCGCCACAGAATGCCGCCGAACAGGAAGACGAAAACGCTCAACCCAAACAATAGCAGCACGGCTGGTCACTCTTGAAGGTGCGCGTGCAGCGGGGCGCCGCTCGACCGCGCCCGGCGATAGGGTATTGCCGCGCCGACGATTGCGCACCGTGCCGCTGGTGGCTACGTGTCGGCGCGACGGTAGCGGGAATTCTCTAAGATATGGTGATCGTCCAGCACACGTCCGATCGCGCGCGCCCCATCACGGCTGCACGCCGCCCGGGTCGGCGCTGGTGTTCGGCTGTGGTTTGCTCAGAAGAGGCCTTCGATGTCGCCGCGCTCGTTGAAGCGGATGGCGACGGACGAGGGCGTGCGCGGCAGACCGGGCATGGTCATGATCTCCCCGCAGATGGCCACCACGAAGCCGGCGCCGGCCGCCAGCCGCACCTCGCGGATCGGCACCGTGAAGCCGCTCGGCGCGCCGCGCAGGTTCGGGTCGGTCGAGAACGAGTACTGCGTCTTGGCCATGCACACGGGCAGGTGCCCGTAGCCCATCTCCTCCCAGGCCTTGAGCTGGTCGCGCACCGACTTGTCCGCGCTCACGCCCTCGGCGCGATAGATCCGCTTGGCGACGGTCTCGATCTTGTCGATCAGCGGCAGCTCGTCGCCATAGAGCGGCGCAAAGTCCGCCACGCCCGAATCCGCCATCTCCACCACCCGCCGCGCCAGCGGCTCGATGCCCTTCGAGCCCATCGCCCAGTGCTTGCACACGAAGGCCTCCGAGCCGAGCTCGCGCACATAGTCCTGCAGCGCCGCGATCTCGGCGTCGGTGTCGGAGATGAAGTGGTTGATCGCGACCACCGCCGGCACGCCGAACTGCTTCACGTTCTCGATGTGACGGCCGAGGTTGACCGCGCCCTTGCGGACCGCCGCGACGTCTTCCCGGCCGAGATCCTCGCGCTTGACGCCGCCGTTCATCTTGAGCGCACGCACGGTGGCGACGATCACCACGGC
The DNA here is from genome assembly GCA_041397725.1 of Hyphomicrobiaceae bacterium. GTDB lineage: Bacteria > Pseudomonadota > Alphaproteobacteria > Rhizobiales > Hyphomicrobiaceae > JAGRKR01. The sequence goes on from JAWKVZ010000001.1 coordinate 1,201,724, forward strand.
ATCGGGCCGCAGCCCGGCCTTGCGGCACTTGATGTCGAAGAACTTCTCCGCGCCGAGGTCGGCGCCGAAGCCCGCCTCGGTCACCACGTAGTCGGCGAGCTTCAAGGCGGTGGTGGTGGCGATCACCGAGTTGCAGCCGTGGGCGATGTTGGCGAACGGGCCGCCGTGGATGAAGGCCGGATTGTTCTCGAGCGTCTGCACGAGGTTCGGCTGCATGGCCTGGCCGAGCAGCACCGTCATGGCGCCGTCGGCCTTGAGATCGCGGGCGAAGACGGGGCTCTTGTCGCGGCGATAGCCGACGATGATGCCGCCGAGCCGCTGCTCCAGGTCCTTGCGGTCGGTGGCGAGGCAGAGGATGGCCATGACCTCGGAGGCCACGGTGATGTCGAAGCCGGCCTCGCGCGGAAAGCCGTTGGCGACGCCGCCGAGCGAGCAGACGATCTGGCGCAGCGCCCGGTCGTTCATGTCCATGACGCGCCGCCAGGCGACCCGGCGCTGGTCGAGGCCCAGCTCGTTGCCCCAGTAGATGTGGTTGTCGATCATCGCCGAGAGCAGGTTGTGGGCGCTGGTGATGGCGTGGAAGTCGCCGGTGAAGTGCAGGTTGATGTCCTCCATCGGCACGACCTGGGCGTAGCCGCCGCCGGCCGCCCCGCCCTTCACCCCGAAGCAGGGGCCGAGCGAGGGCTCGCGCAGGCAGATCGCCGCCTTCTTGCCGATGGCGTTGAGGCCGTCGCCGAGACCGACGGTGGTGGTGGTCTTGCCCTCGCCCGCCGGTGTCGGGTTGATCGCCGTCACCAGGATCAGCTTGCCCGACTTGCGCGTCGCCAGAGAGGCGATGAACTCGGCGGAGACCTTCGCCTTGTCGTGGCCGTAGGGCAGCAGGCTCTCGCTGCCGATACCGAGCCGCCCGCCGATCTCGCCGATCGGCTTCTTCTTCGCCATGCGCGCGATCTCGATATCAGACTTCACTGCCACGCCGACCTCCACACCTTGAAATCCCCAAAGCGCAAATGCGCCAATCGCCCGCGCACCCCGCAACGCCCGGGATGCTAACACGCGGCCTGCGCCACGTTCTACAGATTGGTTCGCCCGGTCCCGAAACGGAAAACGGAAAATCCGAAATTGCCGCAACGCACCAATTTTGCGGCAGCGCACAGGAGGGATTCGCCGCATGCCGTCGACCTGAGTAACCCGGTTCGAGTCTGACCCAATGTGTTTGGGTGCACGCGCCCTCTCGCGCCCGCCAAGTTGATCCAATGGTTGGTTTACGGCTCCGATAATTGTCTCTAACGTCGATGGGTATCTTGGGCGGCTGTTCTGGCGCCGCTCGAGCCGAACCGCTCGATTTCGATGGTCGGGAGAGAGCGGCGCCAGATCGCAGTCCGGCGGGAGTGCAGCAGTCCGATTTCGCCAGCACGACACGCAAACCGGAGCAGGTCGATGACCAAGGCCCTCGACGGCGTACGCATCCTCGATTTCACGCACGTGCAGTCCGGCCCGACCTGCACGCAGCTGCTGGCCTGGTTCGGCGCCGACGTGATCAAGGTGGAGCGTCCGGGCAGCGGCGACATCACGCGCGGCCAGCTCCAGGACATCCCGAACGTGGACAGCCTCTATTTCACCATGCTGAACCACAACAAGCGCTCGATCACGCTCGACACCAAGAACGCCAAGGGCAAGGAGGTGCTGGAGCGACTGGTCAGGACCTGCGACGTGCTGGTCGAGAACTTCGGCCCCGGCGTGCTCGATCGCATGGGGCTGACGTGGGAGCGCATCCAGGAGCTCAACCCGCGCATGATCTACGCCTCGATCAAGGGGTTCGGTCCCGGTCCGTATCAGGACTGCAAGGTCTACGAGAACGTGGCGCAGTGCGCGGGCGGCTCGGCCTCGACGACGGGCTTTCGCGACGGTCCGCCGCTGGTGACCGGGGCTCAGATCGGCGACAGCGGCACGGGTCTGCACCTGGCGCTCGGCATCGTCACGGCGCTCTACCAGCGCACGCACTCCGGCAAGGGGCAGCGCGTGACCTGCGCCATGCAGGACGGCGTGCTCAATCTGTGCCGCGTCAAGCTGCGCGACCAGCAGCGCCTCGCACACGGCCCGCTCAAGGAGTACAGCCAGTTCTCGGAGGGCGTGGCGTTCGGGGCCGCGGTGCCGCGCGCGGGCAACGATTCCGGCGGCGGTCAGCCGGGCCGCATCCTGAAGTGCAAGGGCTGGGAGCAGGACCCCGACGCCTATCTCTACTTCATCACGCAGGCGCCGGTCTGGAAGGCGATCTGCGACGTCATCGGCGAGCCGGAGTGGAAGACCGATCCCGACTATGCGACGCCCGCCGCGCGCCTGCCGCGTCTCAACGAGATCTTCGAGCGGATCGAGCGCTGGACGATGACGAAGAGCAAGCTCGAGGCGATGGACATCCTCAACCGCTACGACATTCCCTGCGGCCCGATCCTGTCGATGAAGGAGCTTGCGGAGGATCGGTCGCTGCGTGAGACGGGTACGCTCGTCGAGGTGGCGCATCCGACGCGTGGGCCGTATCTCTCGGTTGGCAATCCGATCAAGCTTTCCGACAGTCCGGCGGAGGTGATCCGCTCGCCGCTGCTCGGCGAGCACACCGACGAGATCCTGCGCGACGTGCTCGGCTACGGCGAGGCCGAGATCGCCGAGATCAAGCAGCACGGCGCCACAGAGCCGAAGCAGGCCAAGGCGGGATAGGCGAGCACCTGCCGAAGCGTTCCCACAGTCATTTGCGGAGGATGAGCCACGATCGATCCAGGCCAGTGTTCGCAGTTCCGGTCGAAGCCCGCGCAGCCCCAGGCACGTCTCGCAGAAGGTGCGCGCGTCGACCCGTCCTTGTCGGATTCTGGGCTGGCCATACTGGAAAACACTGAGGCCAGGGCGTGTCGCGCAGACGATCGCGCAGCGAACCTGATCCGGATGCGCGATGCCGGAAACCGTGCCGCGATCAAGAGCACGGATGAAGGAAGAGATGGCGCCTCGCTGCGAGGTGTCTGGGTAGGAAGTCACTCGAGGAGGAGTTCACAATGGGCAAACGAACGCGCAGCATGTTTCTCGCGCTGCTGAGTGGAGGGCTGGCGACCGCATATGTCGGAGGCCCTGCACTGGCCGAATGGAAGCCAGCGAAGCCGGTCGAGTTCGTCGTCATGGCCGGCAAGGGTGGAGGCGCGGACAAGGCCGTCCGTTTTCTTCAGGCCATCATCGCCAAGGAAAAACTCGGCGTCACGGTCCTGCCCGTCAACAAGGGCGGCGGCTCCGGTGCCGAGGCCCTTCTCTACCTGAAGGGCAAGGCCGGCGACGAGCATACCATCATGTTCACGCTGAACAGCTTCTACACGACGCCGCTGCGCCAGCCGAAGCTCGCGATCGACATCGGCACGTTCACGCCGATCATGCGGATGGCGGAGGACACCTTCTGCCTCTGGGTCAATACCAAGCGCAAGGACGGCAAGGCCATCAAAACGGTCGACGACTTCGTCAAGGCGGCCAAGGCCGCCGGCGACAAGTGGATCATGGCCGGCACCGGCAAGGCGTCCGAGGATGAGTTGCTGACCGACTACCTCAATTCGACCTACGGCCTGAAGATGAAGTACGTGCCGTATCGCGGCGGTGGCGCCGTGGCGACGGCACTCGCCGGCAACAACGCCGATTCCACCGTCAACAATCCTTCCGAAGCCGTCGGCTTCCATAAGGCCGACCAGGTGCGCGCGGTCGCCTGCTTTACCCCCAAGCGCCTGGCGCTGTTCAAGGACACGCCAACGTTCAAGGAGGTCGGGACCGACTTCGTTTACTACATGCAGCGCACGGTCGTCGGCCCGCCCGGCATGAACAAGGAAGCCGTCGCGTTCTATCAGAGCCTGTTCAAGAAGGTCTTCGCCTCGAAGGACTGGCAGGACTACCGCGCCAAGAACTCGCTGCAGGGCGCGCCCATCACGGGGGCGGAGCTGATGGACTACTGGAAGCGCGAGCGTGAAGTCCATCGCGCCATGCTCAAGAAGATGGGTGCCATCAAGTAGGCGGCCCGATCGCCTCTACTGCAATCCATTTTCGTCGAAAACGTCCAACCGAAGTGGGGCAGCGCCATGAGTTTTCGTGTCGCAGAGTTCGTAATGGCGGCCGTCATGGCGCTGTTTTCCGGCTATCTCATGTGGAAGAGCGCCGAGTTGCCGATCGGCTGGATCAAGGGCGAAGGTCCCGGCGGGGGCATGTGGCCGTTCTGGCTTTCGGCCATCATGCTGGTGTCCTGCATAGGGATCCTCGTCAACTGGGCGCGGAGGGCCACGTGGCCCTCCCGCAGCAACGAGCTGTTCTTTGCGCCGGGCGTTCTCGGGAGCGTGGCTCCGGTGGCCATCGCCCTGGCGGTGACCATCGCCTTGTTCAGCTTCGCCGGCGCCTATCTGGCGCTGTTCGCGTTTCTGATGTTCTACCTGAAAGTCCTCGGCGGCTATCGCTTCGCGAGCTCGCTCCTGGCCTCGCTGGCGATACCCGTCGTCACGTTCTTTTTCTTCGAGATTGCTCTCAAGATCATATTGCCCAAAGGCTTCACCGAGCCGTTTTTCCTGCCGATCTTCAAGTGGTTCGGCATGGGAGGGCTATAGGGCTCGGGGCGCGATGCTTTCGGCGATAGCCGGTGCGCCCCTGCACCATCGACGCTCGGACTTCCGGAACATGTCGACATAGCACCCACTGGCGCTCTCGGATGCGGCCTCAAAGGGACTAGCGAGAAAATGGCGGAAATTCTTTCTCTCCTGGCATCGGGTTTCGCGGTTGCCTTCGAGCCCTTGAATCTGTCCCTGGTCATTTTCGGATGCGCGATCGGGCTGATGATCGGCGCCATCCCCGGTCTCGGCTCGGTCAACGGTGTGGCGATCCTGCTGCCGCTGACGTTCATAGTGCCGCCGACCGGGGCCATGATCTTCCTGGCGGCGCTCTACTACGGCGCCATGTACGGCGGCGCGATCTCGTCGATCATGCTGGGCATCCCCGGCGCCTCGACGGCGGTGGCGACGACCTTCGACGGGCGCCCCCTCGGCAAGTCGGGCAAGGCTGATCTCGCGCTGATCGCGGCGGCTGTCGCCTCGTTCGTCGGCGGCACCATCTCCGTCATCCTGTTCACCGTAGCAGCGCCTCCGTTGGCCCATATCGCACTGGTCTTCGGTCCGCCGGAGATCTTCGCGCTCATGGTCCTCGCCTTCGCGACATTCGTCGGGCTGGGGAGCGACGACCTCTGGAAGACGCTGTTCTCGATCTGCATCGGTCTGGTACTGGCGACGATCGGCACGGACGTGATGACCGGCGAGCCTCGATTGCAGCTCTTCGAGCTCACAGGCTTCTTCAGCAAGGTGCATTTCCTCGTGCTCGCCATCGGCATCTACGGCATCGGCGAGATGCTGTGGACCATCGAGGAGAACGCGCGCCTGGGCGGCTCGACGCTGATGTCGGAAGTCAAGTTCTCGGTGCGCGGCACGATCAATCATCTGTGGAGCCTGCTGCGGACCTGGAAGGCGATGCTCATGGGCTCGCTGCTGGGCTACACGGTGGGTGTGCTGCCGGCCGCAGGAGCGACACCCGGCTCCTTGATGGCCTACGGCATCGCCAAGCAGATGTCGCGAGAGCCCGAGACGTTCGGCAAGGGGAATGTCGAAGGCGTCGTGGCTCCGGAGTCCGCGAACAACGCCGCTTCGACCGGCTCCATGCTGCCGATGCTGACCCTGGGCATTCCCGGCTCGCCGACGACGGCAATTCTGCTGGGCGGCATGGTGATCTGGGGGCTGGAGCCGGGTCCGCGGTTGTTTGTCGAGCAGCAGACGTTCGTGTGGGGCCTGATCGCCTCGCTCTACGTGGCGAACGTCTTCGCGCTCATCATCAACATCCTGTTCATTCCCTTGCTGATCCAGGTGCTGCGGCTTCCCTTCTCCATCCTGGCGCCGCTCATCTTCGTGCTGTGCCTCGTGGGTGGGTATGCCCCGACGCAGCGCATGTTCGACGTGTGGATGATGCTCGTCTTCGGCGTCGTCGGCTATCTCATGCGCAAGCTCGACTACCCCCTTGCGCCGGCCGTCCTGGCGATCGTCCTCGGCCCCCTGACCGAGCCCGCGCTCCGCCAATCCCTGCTGATGAGCTCCGGCAGCTTCGGCATCTTCTTCGATTTCGCCGGCCGACCCTACGCAGCGGTCATCATGACGATGGCCATCGTGCTTCTGCTGCTGCCGGTGTTCGGCCTCGTGCGGCGTTCCTTCGGGCGGAAGCGACAACCGGCATCGTAATCCGGGCGCTGCCACACCGGTCCGTGTCCTGCGCCAGGGCATGCCAGGACACCTTCCGTGCGGGACACGCTGTTGAAGCAATGGCGCGCCTCTAAGGGCGGGCGTCGAACGCGAAGCGTTCCAGCGCCCAAGCGGCACCGGGCGAACAGCGCGCTCCGGGGATTGCCGGAGGCAATTTCGCTTCGATCAGGCTGCGCTGAGCTGCCGCTCACTGCCCTCAGCTGCGCAAACCCGGTGCTTCGTGGCCGGTGCGCTCGACATACTCGGTGTAGCCGCCGCCGTAGGTGTGGATGCCTTCGGGCGTCAATTCCAGCACGCGGTTCGACAGCGCCGCCAGGAAGTGCCGATCGTGCGAAACGAACAGCATGGCGCCCTCGTAGCGCGACAGTGCCGCAATCATCATCTCCTTCGTCGCCAAGTCGAGATGGTTGGTCGGCTCGTCGAGCACCAGGAAGTTGGGGGGATCGAACAGCATCAACGCCATGACGAGGCGCGCCTTCTCGCCGCCTGACAGCACGCGGCATCTTTTCTCCGTATCGTATCCCGAGAAGCCGAAGCAGCCGGCCAACGTGCGCAGTTGGCCTTGTCCGGCCTGAGGGAACTGGTCCTCGAGCGATTGGAACACGGTGCGATCGCCGTCGAGTAGGTCCATGGCGTGCTGCGCAAAGTAGCCCATCTTGACGCTGGCACCGATCGCGACCGCGCCGGCATCCGGCTCCGTTGCGCCGGCCACGAGCTTCAGCAAGGTCGACTTGCCCGCGCCATTGACGCCCAGCACGCACCAGCGCTCGCGACGGCGCACCTGGAAATCGAGGGCGTCGTAGATCACGCGATTGCCGTAGCGCTTGCCGACTCCCTTGAGCGTGGCGACGTCCTCGCCCGAGCGGGGCGGCTGCTTGAACTCGAACGCGATCGTCTGACGCCGCCTCGGTGGCTCGACGCGCTCGACCTTCTCGAGTGTCTTCACCCGGCTCTGTACCTGCGCGGCATGCGACGCGCGCGCTTTGAACCGCTCGATGAACCGGTGCTCCTTGGCGAGCATCGCCTGCTGGCGCTCATACTGCGCCTGTTGCTGGGTGTCAGCGAGCGCGCGCTGGCCGACATAGAATTCATAGTCGCCGGAATAGCTCGTCAGCTCGCCGCTATCGATCTCGATGATCCTTGTCACGATGCGATCCATGAATGCGCGGTCATGGGAGGTGATCAGCAGTGCGCCGTCGTAAGCCTTCAGGAATTGCTCGAGCCAGATCAGGCTTTCTAGGTCGAGGTGGTTCGACGGCTCGTCGAGCAACATGGCGTCAGGGGACATCAGCAGGATGCGGGCGAGCGCCACGCGCATCTTCCAGCCGCCCGACAGGGCGCCGACATCGCCGTCCATCATCTCCTGGCTGAAACTGAGCCCTGCCAGCACTTCGCGCGCACGCCCTTCGAGGGCGTAGCCACCGAGCTGCTCGAAGCGAGACTGCACCAGGCCGTAGCTTTCGATCAGGGCCTCCATCTCGTCGGCACGATCGGGATCGGCCATTCCCGCCTCGAGCTCGGCGAGCTGCGCGGCTACGGCGCTGACCGGTCCGGCGCCATCCATCACTTCCATCACAGCGCTGCGGCCGGCCATCTCGCCGACATCCTGGGAGAAGTAGCCGATGGTGACGCCGCGTTCGACCGACACTTGTCCTTCGTCCGGCTGCTCATCGCCGACAATCATGCGGAACAGCGTCGACTTGCCCGCGCCATTGGGGCCGACGAGCCCCACCTTCTCGCCCTTGAACAGCGCGGCCGACGCGCCGGTGAACAGGATCTGGTGGCCGTTCTGCTTGGCAATGTTGTCGAGATGGATCATGGGACCTTCGGGCTCCGGAACGTCAGCCGCTGCATAGGCCATACGGATGGCGAGCGTGCAAGCTTGCGTTGGCTGAAGCGCCCGATGCCCGGCGTACTCGTTGCGGCTCAAAGTCCACTCGTGATGCGTCCCGGTCGGGACATGCTGATGCTCCGCCCCGGTGGCGGCGGCCATGGTGCGAGGAAGCCTTCATCTTGTCAGTGAGTTGGCGCGCCTCGAACGCGAAGCGTTCCAGCGCCCAAGGGGCGCCGGGCGAACAGCCCGCCCCGTCGGAGCGCGATCAGCGCGTGAGACAAAAAATGGCGCGCCCGAAAGGATTCGAACCTCTGACCCCCAGATTCGTAGTCTGGCGTTTGCAACCTTAAGTAATATTAGCAAGCCATCAATATCCTTGATTTTACAGGCATTATACCCTCAGCTTCCTGCAATTATAACGTGCTGTTTTCAGTAGTGTGGTCGCTAATTGGTCGCTAGGCTAGGACGCCAGTGTTCAATCATCCGAGGACGCCATGACCGCGCCACTCCGTAAGAAGATCACCTTGTC
>JAWKVZ010000002.1:0-535580 GCA_041397725.1 Hyphomicrobiaceae bacterium
CGTCGTGCACACGGCGACCTCGACGCTCGCCAACGGCGTCTCGCATTCGCCGACCGAGCGGGTCGTGCGCAACCTGCGCCGGCGTGGCTACAACGTGCCGCTCGATCTCGATGGCGTTTCCGAGGTCGCCGAGCGGCTCGCCTACATCGCCGAGATGGAGGGCAAGCCCGTCGGCACGCCCAACGAGTACGACGAGTTCCATTTCCAGCATCAGTGCCCGGGCGGCATGGTCTCGAACCTCGCCTATCAGCTCGAGACGATGGGGCTCAAGCACCGCCTCGAAGACATCCTCGCGGAGGCCTGGCACGTGCGCGAGGATCTCGGCTATCCGATCGTCGTCAGCCCGTTCGCGCAGTACATCGTCACGCAGGCCGTGCTCAACGTCATGGGACGCGACAAGGGGCACGAGCGCTACGACACGGTTCCGGACGAGGTTCGTCTCTACGTGCGTGGTGGCTACGGCGAGATCGCCGGTCCGATCGACCCCAACCTCTACGACAAGATCACGCGCGGCGCCGAGCCGATCAAGGAGCGGCCCGGAGCGCTGGTTCCACCGGCGCTCGAGCGCATTCGCAAGACGCGCGGGCCGTTCGCCTCCGACGACGATCTGCTGCTGGCTGCCTTCTACGACCAGACGCAGTATCAGTCGCTCAAGGATGCCGGCCCGATCAAGACCGAGTATCCGATCATGGAGACGCCGCTGCTGACGCTCGTCAAGGAGCTCGGCAATCGGCCGGGTGTGCGCAGCTTCCAGCTCCGGAGCGTCTGACGGCAGCCTCAGTCGCGCGCGGTCGGCGCCTTGCGGGCGTAACCGTCGAAGAGGTCGAGCATGCGCTCGAACCACTGGCCGACCGCGGTCTTCGGATCATGGATGGGCTCGGCGCTGACGTAATGGCCCCAGGCGAGCGAGCCGAACAGCGCATGGTCGGCATAGCTCGGCGCGCCGCCGCCCAGGAAGGCGTGCTCGGCAAGCGTGAGCTCGGCCGGTTGCAGGGCCTGTGCGAGGCGGGCGCGAGCGCCGGCGCGGTCGGCGCAGAACGCCTCGAGGGTCATGCCGATCATCTCCTCGCGCGCCTTGCGGAAGTAGGCGCGCTGGGTGTCTTCGATCTGGTTGTGCACGTCCATGAACAGGATGGGGCGGAGCGCCGGCAGCACGTTCGTATCGGCCCACTGCGCGATGAAGCGCGCGTGTGCGCGGGCGGCCTCGTCCTTCATGAGCATGGGCCGGTCGGGGTAGCGCTCGTCGAGATAGAGGGCGATCTGCCAGCTGTCGTTCACCCAGCGATCGCCGTCGACGATCACGGGAACCCGACCCTGTCCGGTCGGCGCCAGTATCGCCTTGTCGGTGTAGGTCCACGGCACCGTCTCGAAGTCGACGCCCTTGTGCTTCAGGGCCATCTTTGCGCGCCAGCAATAGGGACTGAAACGCAGCTCGTGGCGGGCGCCGCGCAGGTCGTACATGCGAATGGTCATGATGGGGCTCTCTATCGATCGAAGGGCGAAGTCTCGAAGGTGGCGGAGCGGAACGCGGCCAGCGCGGCGAGGTCCGGCAGGATGCCGAGACCCGGGCCGCGCGGCAGCACGACGTGGCCGCTCGGGTCGAGCACGGGCTCGTAGAGCGCTGTGCGGAGCGGATTGGGATTGACGTCGACCTCGAGCAGTCCAGGCCCGCCCGCCGCGGCGAGCAGATGGGCGGAAGCCAGCAGGCCGACGCCGCCGCCGAGATAGTGGGGGCAGTACGTGAGGCCGGCGGCGATGGCGGCTCGCGCCACCGGGAAGCAGCCGGAGAAGCCGCCCCATTTGGCCATGTCCGGCTGCAGGACGCCGAGGGTCCGGGACTGGATCGCCGCCTCGAACACCCCGTCTCCGAGCATATTCTCGCCGGCCGCGAGCGGCATCGGCGCTTCGCCTGCGAGCACGCGCCACTCGTGTTCGGGCGCATCGGCGGCGAGCGGCTCCTCCAGCCAGCCGAGCTGAGGCAGCTCCTGCTGCCGGACGAAGGCCAGAGCGCCCTCGAGTGTCCAGCCCTGGTTGGCGTCCGCCATCATCGCCGTGCCGGCTGGCGCCGCCGCGCGCGCCTCGTGGATGAGACGCAACTCGTCAATGCCCTGGAAGCCGACCTTGATCTTGAAGGCGCGATAGCCCTCGCCGGCCGCGCGTTCGATGAGCTCCGGCGCCACGCGCACGTCGATACCGCTCGCGTAGGCCGGCACGGATGCGCTGCAATCGTCGGCCAGCAGCCGGCAGACCGGCACGCCGGCCTTGCGGGCTGCGAGATCCCAGAGCGCCATGTCGAGGCCGCCGATCACCTGCGCGAACGGTCCGGGCTCGGCGGCCTGGATGGCGAGAATGCGGGTCGCGGCGGTCATGTGACGGTAGCCGTCCGAGGGATTCGCGAACGTGCGGCCGAGGGCGAGCGGTCCGAGATCGAGAGCGGCGAGCCGCGCCCGGTGCTCGGCGCCGCAGCTCGGGAAGTTGCACCAGATCTCGCCGTAGCCGACCGCTCCGTCGCGGTCCTCCACTTCGAGGATCACGGCGGCGCGCTCGCGCATGATGCCGAACGAGGTCGCCACCGGCTTGGCGAGCGGCGTGCGGAAGACGTGAGCGCGGATCGCGGCAAGCGTGAGGGGAGCGGTTGACGTGGCGCTCTGGCGCGAGGCGGTCATCTCGTGTCCTTCCGGTCGTGGCGAGTCGATGGCGGTGCGCCATCTTTGGCTGCTGGGTCGGCGAGTCAAGCGGCGAGTTCGCGCCACGCGCGCGGCAGGGCCACGCTACATCGGCAGCCAGCCGCCGCCTACGTCGATGCTGACGCCCGTGATGTAGCTCGCGCGTGGGCTGCATAGGAATTCGACGGCCTGGCCGACCTCCTCCGGCTTGCCGAGACGGCCGAGGGCGATGCTGGGCAGGAGCGCGTTGTTGAAGGCCTCGCCCGCCTCGCGCACCATGTCCGTGTCGATGCGGCCCGGCAGGATGCCGTTGACGCGGATGCCGTACTTGCCGAGATCGATGGCCGCGGCCCTGACGAGACCGATCACGGCCGTCTTCGACACGGTGTAGTAGGAGCCGGTGAGCGCCAGCCCGATGCGGCCGGCGAGCGAGCTCACGGCCACGACGGCGCCGCCACCGCGCGCCCTGAAGCCCGGCGTCACCGCGCGGATGCCGTGGAGAACGCCGCCGACGTTGACGTCCATGACCTCCTGCCAGAGTTCCGGCTCGACCTCCTCGAACGGGATCTTCCGCCCGTCCCGCTTCGGCGAGATGCCGGCGTTGCAGACGAGCGCTGTCACGGGGCCGAGCGCACTCTCGACCTTGGCGACGGCGTCGCCCCAGGCGGACGCGTCCTCGACAGCGAATTTCAGCGGCACGGCCGTGATCCCGTCTCCGGCCAGCGTTTCGACCGCGCGCGCCAGCGTCTCGTCGCGCGTGCCGGAGATCGCGACCTTCCAGCCGGCCTGGCCCATGACCCGCGCCGTGCCGAGGCCGATGCCGCGGCTGCCGCCCGTGATCAGGACGACGCTTTCCTTTGGCGTTCCCATTCTCTTGCTCCCATGGTCTGGTCTTGATGCCGGCTTATGCGTCGGTTGCGCCTCAGCGCATGGCGAGCCGGACGCCGGACTTCTCGAGTGTGATGAAGGCGCGCTTCTGGCGTCGTGACAGCTCGCGGATCAGGTGCAGCAGCGGCTGGTCGGCAATCGCGAAGGCGTCGTAGTCCGGGCGTGCCGACAGCGCCGTATCGACGAGCCCCTTGTCGAACGAATAGCGCAGCAGGATCTCGTCGTCGTCGGCGTGGGGGTAGAGCTTGCGCAATTGGGGCACGATCGGCTCGAGCTTGGGCGGCGTCAGCGGGATGGTGCGCGAGCCGCGCTCGACGATGCGGTCGAGCACGTCGGGTTTCACCGGCGCCAGCAGCTTGCCGTAATAGCCGAGGGCGTACTTCTTCACCTCGACCGGCACCACCGAGTAGCGGTCGCCCGTTACGACATTGAGCGTCGCCTGCACGCCGATGAGCTGGGCGAAGGGCGTGACCTGGATGGGATAGCCGAGGTCGGCGCGCACACGAGCGCTCTCCTCCAGCACTTCGGGCAGCTTGTGACCGAGGCCCGCCGCTTCGAGCTGTGCCTTGAGGTTGGAATGAACGCCGCCTGGAATCTGATGCTCGAGGTAGGAGGCTTCGAAGTCGCGCGGTTCGCCTTTCGGCTTGCCCGTGCGCTCGGCGAGATGGTCGAGATAGGCCGAGATGCCGGCGACCACGTCGTCGTTGGTGTCGACCTCATAGCCCGACGCGCGCAGATTGCGCACGGTCGTGGCGACTGAAGGCGGCGCATTGGAGTCGGCGAGGGGGGCGATGGACGTGTAGAGGTGATCGACGCCATGGGCCACGGACTCGAGATACGCGCGCTGCGGCAGGCCGATGAGGCCGTGGCTGTGCAGGCCCAGCGGTACGTCGCCGATCGCGGCCTTGAGGGCGGGCACCAGCGTCGCCGCGCGTTCCGGCGTCAGGATGCCGCTGGCATCCTCGATCATCAGGGCGTCGACGCCGATCCGGTCGATGAACTCGCGCGCCTTGGCGACATAGAGCGCGTCCGTGTGGACGGGGCTCAACGAGTAGGTCAGCCAGCCGGTGACGTAGGCGCCGAGCTCCCGCGATCGCTTGATCGCCGCATCGAGATTGTCGAGGTCGTGCAGGCCGTCGAAAGCGACGAAGCGGCGGATGCCGTTGGCGATCAGCCGCTCGGCCCAGAGCACGGACAGGTCGTCCGGCACGAGGTCGAAGCCCATCACGCACTTGGAGCGGAGCAAGGCCTGCATCGGCGCGCGTGTGATCCGCTCCCGCAACAGCCTGAGCCGCTCCCAGGGGTTCTCTCCGAGATAGCGGACCGAGGCATCGAACTGCACGGCGCCGGCGACCTCGATGACGTCGAAGCCGGCCTTGTCGAGCTCGGCGGCGATCGGCAGCATCATGGCGGTCGACATGCGCGTGGCCCACAAGCACTGCTGGGCATCCCTCAGTGTCGTGTCGACAATTCCAATTCTGCGCATGCCGTGTCTCCCCTTGCCTGGCCGTGCGGTTCGCGCCTCGCCCTCGGTGGGCGAAGATGCGCGTAAGCCGGCAGGACTTGCAAGACCTGTGATGCCCTGGCGCCTCACACGCCTGTCAGATGTCTGCGTGAAGGCGTGCTCCGCGTAAATGGCTTCCCGTTCAGGAGATCATTTGTTAGGCTTCGTCTCAAGTTGCTTGAAGACGAAAATCAACGGGAGGAAATCCGATGAAGCGTTACAAGGAGCTGGTGCGCGCTGCCGGGCGGAGAGAGCTCGAGCCGTTCGTGAACGAGCAGACCCTCGATACGACCAAGAGCCTGGCGATCAAGGCAGGTGGCGTGTCGCGTCGCGATTTCATGCGTATCGCCAGGACCTATGGCCTCACCTCGACCTACCTGGCGCTTGGCGCCATGGGCGGCATGGTCACGGCCGAGGCGCTCGCCAAGGAGGTCACCACGACCTACAAGCGGCGCATGAAGAAGCCGGCCAAGTTCACGCTGCGGCTCGGCACGATTTACAACGACAACCACGTGATGATCCAGCGCGCCGGCGCCTACGACTTCGCACGCGACCTTGAGGAGCGGACGGACGGCGAGATCCGCATCAACATGCTCAACGCCGGCTCGGTCTGCGCCGAGGAGCGCTGCATCCAGCAGGCGATGCAGGGCGTGCTCGACATCGGCACGTCGTCGACACAGAACGCCTCGGGCGCAGCCCCCTGGCTCAACGCCCTCGACTTCCCGTACATGTTCCAGTCGGCGGGTCAGATCTATCACTTCCTCTACAACCCTGAGTCCGAGGCGCTCTTCCGCAAGGTCTATCGCGAGAAGCACAAGATGGAGTTCCTGTTCTCGCTCTGCGAGCTGCGGAATCTCTTCATGGGCGCCAAGTGGAAGGACAAGCCGCCGATCACCAGCGTCAAGCAGCTCGCCGGTACCAAGAACCGCGTGACCAATACGCAGCTCGGCCGCATCGCCATGCAGCTCATGGGGCTCAATCCCGTGCCGGTCGCGTGGGTCGAGACGCTGGATGCCATGAAGTCCGGTCTGATCGACGGCATGGAAACCTGGAGCACGGCGACGACGGCCTTCAACATCACGCCGGTGGTCAGCCAGTACGTTGGCCTCAAGTTCATCCCGGGCACCGGTCACACCGCCATGCGGTCGCAGACGTTCGACAAGCTCGGCTCGGCGCTGCAGGAGCAGGTTCTCGAGAGCGCCTATCTCACCCAGGTGACGGTGCAGTACAACAACGAGGCCGGTCTGGTGCAGGTGTCGGGCGAGGTGCCCAATCCTCCCAAGGACACGCTCTTTGGCAAGTACGGTGTCAAGATGAACTTCCTGACGCCGGCGGCGCTCAAGGAGGCCGAGGAGATCGCCAGCCCGAAGAAGCCCGAGTACAACACCTGGCACGAGCGCCTCAACAAGATGGCCGGCTTCAACGTCTACGAAAAGATGCTGCCGGTCGCGCGCCAATTCCCAGCCGATAAGCTCGCCATCGACGTCGAGCCGCGGCGCTGGTGGCGCAAGGGTTGACGCCGACAGGACCGGGAGGGCATTCGCCCTCCCGAGCCTTTCGTGCCGTCGAAGCCTAAGACATCCGTTTCTACGCTGAGCGACGAGGCAAGGTGGATTCGCATCCGCTTTGTCTTCTGTTGAGGAGCTTCGCCGATGTCCGCCATGCTGGGGTGGCTCGACCGCAATCTCGAAAAGATCATCATCCTCACCGCCTATGTCGCTTGCGCGAGCATTGTCGCGGTCGAGGTGTTCAGGCGCTATGTGCTCTCGGTGCAGGCGCCGTGGAGCACGACCGTTCCGGCCTACATGTTCCTCTGGCTGACGTGGGTCGGGGCCGCCTACGGCATCAAGATCCGGGCGCATCTCGGCTTCTCCGAGCTGAGATCGCGCCTGTCGAAGCGATCGCAGTACGTGCTCATGCAGATCGACAACGTGCTGTTCCTGGTGCTGGCGACGGTGGTGATCTACTACGCCTCGGGGCTCCTCAAGCTGCAGTTCGACAACGCTTCCGTCGTGCCCGGCACCGACACGATCCCGCAGTGGTGGTTCTATTCGGCGACGCCGGTCGGCTGGACGCTGCTGGTCTTCCGCGTCCTGCAGAACATGTACCTCGACGCCCGCTCCATGCGGCGCGACGAGCCGTTCGTGCAACCCGGCCAGATCACCGCCGAATAGGAGCAGCGACAATGATCGAGTTCCTGATGAGCCCCGGCGGTATCATGGCCATGGTCACGATCGTCGGCGTCCTTCTCTTCGTGCTCGGCTCGCCGATGTTCCTGGTGCTCGGGCTCTGGGTCGTGATGGCGCATCTCGTTTACGGATTTCCGCTCGAGAACGTCGGCTCGAGCATGTTCGAAGGCCTGAACAGTTTTGCACTGCTTGCCGCACCGCTCTTCATCCTGACGGGCGACCTCATTGGCGGTGGTGGTATCGCCAAGCGCATCATCGATTTCACGTTGGCTGCGTTCGGCTGGTTGCGCGGCGGTCTCGGCATGGCCTCGATCACGGCGAGTGGCTTCTTCGCCGCCATCTCGGGCTCGAATGCCGCGACGACGGCGACGATCGGCTCCATCACGTATCCTGCCATGGTCGAGGAGAAGTACGGCAAGAGCTTCGCCGCTGCCACGGCCGCAGCGGGCGGCACCGTCGGTATCATCATCCCGCCGAGCATTCTCTTCATCGTCTACGGCTATCTCGTCAACGTGCCCATCTCCGAGCTGTTCCTCGCTGGCATCATTCCCGGCGCGATGCTCGTGGTGGCGATGCTGGTCACCTGCTTCATCGTCTCGACCTACAGGGGATACGGGATCTTGCGGCCACTCACTGTGCGGGGCGTCGTGCGGACGACACCCGGCTTCAGCCTGGCGATCTTCGCGGTGGCGCTGGTGCTCTGGGGGCTCTACACCGGCGTCTTCTCGCCGACCGAGGCGGCGGCCGTGACGGTGGTCTACTGTCTTCTTGCGGGTTTCCTGCTGACGCGCGAGCTCAAGCTGAAGACGCTCCCGGATCTCATCTTCCGCTCCGGCATGATCGTCGGCATCATCATGCCGTTGGTCGCCGTATCGCTCGTCATGCAGCAGATGTTCGCGGTCATGGGCGTCGATCGTGCCGTCGCCGACATGCTGAGCGGTCTCGGAGGCTACTACGCCATTCTCGCCGCTTGCATGGTGGTCGTGTTCGTCGCGGGCATGCTGGTGGAATCCGTACCGATCACCATCATTTTCGCACCCATCATGGCGCCGGTGATCGTCAAGGCGGGCGGCGACCCCTTCCATTTCGCGGTGGTCTTCGTCGTCGGCACGGCCATCGGCTTCATCACGCCGCCGTTCGGGCTCAATCTGTTCGTCGCCTCGAGCGTGTCGGGCGTTCCCTATCTCAACATCGCACGCTATGTGATTCCCTATCTCGCGGCGCTCATTGTGACCTGGATCGTCATCGCGCTGGTGCCGGAAACCGCAACCTATCTGGCAAAGTTCGCAGGCCTGAAGGGTGGCGGACTGAGGATGAACTAGGGCGTGGAAGCTTGGTCGAGATGCGGCACGCGATGACTGTCAGACTGGAGACTTGAGCGGATGCTGCCGATCGAGGCTCTCTACCGGGCCGCTCGTGCCTGGCCTGCCCGTTTGGCCGTCGAGGGCGGCGGGGTCGCCATCACCTATCGTGAGCTCGTCGAACAGGTGGATGCGCTGGCGGCGGGACTGCAGGCGCTCGACCCGGCCCCGCAATCGCGCGTCGGTATCTGCGCCTGGAATACGGTGGAGCACCTGCTGGCGCTGCTCGCCACCTTTGCAGCTGGCAAGGTGTGGGTGCCGCTCAATCCGCGTAACGGCCCGGCCGAACTGGCGGCGATGTCGGGGCTGACGCAACCGTCGATCATCGTCATGGATGCAGCCTGCCGCACCGCCATGGACCCGGGGGCGGCCACCGTCGTCATCGCCAGGCCGGGGGAAGCGGCAGGGGAAGAGCCGTCCGTCGCCTCTCTGATCGCCGCCAAGGCCGGCCGGACGCCGCTCCGGCATCACCTGACGCTCGACCAGCTTGCCGCCGTCAAGTTCACGGGCGGCTCGACCGGCCGGCCCAAGGGCGTCATGCAGTCGCTGCGGTGCTGGAACACGGCACTCATCGCGCTCCGCGAGGGCTTCGGCTTCGATGCCGACGATCGTTACCTGTGCGCTGCCCCGATCACCCACGGTACGGGCGCGCTCATTCTGCCGGTGCTGAGCCGGGGCGGGTGTCTGGTGATGCTGGACAAGGCGCGGCCCGAGACGATCCTGGAGGCGTTCGAGCGCGACAGGATCACCACGACCTATCTCACTCCGACGATGATCTACATGATGCTGGAGCAGCCGGATGTGGCGGAGCGCAGCTATCCGCACCTCAAGCACCTCGTCTACTCCGGCGCGCCGATGCGACCTGAGCAGATCCGCGTGGCGCAGCGCGTCTTCAACAACGCGGTGGAGACGGCGTATGGTCAGGTCGAGGCGCCGCAGATCGTAACCTGCCTCAGGGCCGATGAGCTCCTGCAGGAGCGTTACCTCGGCTCGGTCGGACGCGCCGCGCCCCTCGTCGGGCTCGCCATCCGCGGCAGCGACGGCAGCCTGCTGCCGCCCGGCCAGACGGGCGAGATCGTGGTCAGCGGCGATCTCGTGATGAACGGCTATCTCGACAATCCCGCGGCGACGGCCGAGACGATCGTCGACGGCTGGCTCCGGACAGGGGATCTCGGCTGGCTCGACGAGGACGGCTATCTGTTCGTCAGCGGCCGCAGCAAGGAAATGATCATCACGGGCGGCTTCAACGTCTTTCCGGCCGAGGTGGAGGCGGCGCTCGGTCGCCACCCCGCGGTCAAGGACTGCATCGTCTTCGGCGTGGACGACCCGAAGTGGGGGGAGGCCGTATCGGCCGCCGTCGAGCTGAAGGACGGCAAGTCGGCGAGCGAGGCGGACCTGGTCGCCTTCGTCAAGTCCGAGTTGGACAGCGTCAAGGCGCCGAAGCGCATTCATATCGTCAGCGAGCTGCCGCGCAGCGCCGTCGGCAAGGTGCTCCGCCGCGAGGCGCGCGACCTCATCCAGGCCGGCCGCGGGACGCCGTCCGGCTCCACCCTCTCCTCACCCTCGAAGAATACGGGAATGACATGACCTCACGTCTCTTCTCCCCCATCCGTCTTCGCCATCTCGAGCTGACCAACCGGCTCGTGGTGGCGCCGATGTGCCAGTACAGCGCGCTCGACGGCTGCGTCTCCGACTGGCACACCATCCATCTCGGCACCATGGCCATGTCGGGCGCCGGCCTGCTGATCGTCGAGGCGACCGGAGTGGAGCCGGAGGGCCGCATCTCGCCAGGCTGCCCGGGTCTCTACAGCGACGATAACGAGCTGGCCTGGAAGCGCGTAGTTGACGTCTGTCGGCGCTATGGCTCGGCCAAGATCGGCATCCAGCTCGCCCACGCCGGCCGCAAGGGCTCGGCGAGCCGGCCCTGGGAGGGCGGCGGCTCGATCCCTGTCGGGCAGCCGGGCGCCTGGCAGACCCGCAGTGCTTCGCCCGAGCCCTTCGCTCCCGGCTGGCAGGTGCCGAGCTCCATGAGCGTCGATGATCTGGCTGCCCTCAAGGCGCGGTTCGTGGAGGCCACCGTGCGCGCCGACCGCGTGGGCTTCGATCTCGTGGAGCTGCACAGCGCCCACGGCTATCTGATGCATCAGTTCCTCTCGCCGCTCTCCAATACGCGCAACGACGACTACGGCGGCAGCCTCGAGAATCGCATGCGCTTCCCGCTCGAGGTCTTCGAGGCCCTGCGCAAGGTGTGGCCAGCGAGCAAGCCGCTCGGCGTGCGCATCTCGGCGAGCGACTGGGTGGAGGGCGGCTGGGATCTCGAGCAGTCGATCACCTTTGCCAAGGCACTCGAGATGCACGGCTGCGACTTCATCGATGTTTCCAGCGGCGGCAACGTGCACGACGCCAAGATTCCGATGGGGCCCAAGTACCAGGTGCCGTTCGCGGCGGCGATCCGCAAGGCCGTGCGCATGCCGGTGATGACCGTCGGGCTGATCGTCGAGCCGGAGGAAGCCGAGGAGATCCTGGTTTCCGGAGAGGCCGACATGGTCGCACTGGCGCGCGGCTTCCTCGACGATCCCCGCTGGGGGTGGCATGCTGCCTACCGTCTCGGCGGCACCGCGCAGATCCCGCCGCAGTATGCCCGCGCAGGCGCCGAGCTGTGGCGGCCGGCTGCCCGCTACAAGGCCAAATCCTGAGGCGCAAAGGACCGCATCGCTCGCCGTGCACCGGCGCCGTGACATCTGGAGAACGCGATAGAGCATGAGCACGTTCACGCCGCTCAAGACCGATACCGCATGGTTCCGCCTCGACGTCGACGACGGCGACTGGCGCAACGAGGACCCAATCCTCCTGGCCCGCCTGCTGGAGCAGGTGTTCCTCGTCAGGCGCTTCGAGGAGAAGCTCATCGAGTTGCTCGGCGAGGGCTTGGTGCACGGCCCCGTGCACACCAGCATGGGGCAGGAGGGCGGCGCGGTCGGCGCCATGTCGGTGCTCGACTCGGCCGACAAGATCAACGGCACGCACCGCATGCACCATCAGTTCCTGGCCAAGGCGCTGAACCACAAGACGCTGGCGGGCTACGATCCGCGCCAGGCCGAGTTCGCCGAGGCGATGCAGGAGGTCGTCAAGCGCACGATGGCCGAGATCCTCGGTCTTTCGCCCGGCTACAACGGCGGGCGCGGCGGCTCCATGCACTTGAAGTGGGACGAAGCGGGCGTGTTCGGCTCGAATGCCATCGTCGGCGGCAACCCGCCGCATGCAGTCGGGTATGCCTTCGCCGACAAGAAGCTCGGACGGGATCACATCTCCGTCTGCTTCTTCGGCGATGGCGCCTCGCAGACGGGGGCGGGCTTCGAATCGATGAATCTCGCGGCTCTCTACGACCTGCCGACGATCTTCTTCATCGAGAACAATCTCTACGCCGTCTCGACCCACCTCAAGGAGCAGACCCGCGAGACGCGCCTTTCCGGCCGTGGGCTGGGGCTCGGCGTGCCCGGAATCGAATGCGACGGCATGGATGTCGTCGCCGTGCGCCGGGCGATGCGCTGGGCGGTCGACGAGATCCGCAATCGTCGCGGGCCGGTTGTGATCGAGGCGCAGACCTATCGCTACCTGCACCAGTCCGGTCCGCTCAAAGGCTCCAACTTCGGCTATCGGTCGCGCGAAGAGGAGGAGACGTGGGCCGGCCGCGATCCGTTCCTGACGATGCCCGAGCGGCTCAAGCGGCTCGGCGTCGTCGATCAGGCCGGCGTCGAGCGTCTCGATGCCCGGGCGCGGCGGGCCGTCGATGCGGCCGCGGGCGCACTGACGGAAATGGAGCCCGGCACCAACAAGCGGCGCATCGTGCCGGCGCTCTGGCCCGACCCGGCCACCGTCGAGCATGGTATCCGCGGCGACTTGCACGAGCTCTCCGGCATGCGCAGCCTCGAGGTGGAGGACGTCGCGCCGGAGCGCATGAAGGAGATCAAGCTGGTCGAGGCCATCCCGATGGCCATGCTCCACAACATGGAGCGTTACGACGGCATCTATATTCTGGGCGAGGACGTGCACCGGCTGCGTGGCGGAACGGCCGGCGCCACTCGCGGCATTGCCGAGCGTTTCCCGGACCGGCTGATCGGCACGCCCATCGCGGAGAACGGTTTCACCGGCCTGGCCGTCGGCGCGGCGCTCAATGGTCTGAGGCCCGTCGTCGAGATCATGTATCCCGATTTCGTGCTCTGCGCGGCCGATCAGCTCTTCAATCAGGCGTCGAAGGTCCGCCACATGTTCGGAGGCGACTTCCCGCTGCCGCTCGTCGTGCGCAGTCGTGTCGCCGCCGGCACCGGCTACGGCTCGCAGCACTCTATGGACGCCTCCGGGCTTTTTGCGCTCTATCCGGGTTGGCGCATCGTCGCCGCCTCGACGCCGTTCGACTACATCGGACTGCTCAACGCGGCCGTTCGCTGTGACGACCCGGTGCTCGTCGTCGAGTATCAGTCGCTGTTCCAGACCAGCGGCCCGGTGCCCGTCGACGACCTCGACTACATCATCCCGTTCGGCAAGGCGAAGGTGCGGCGCAGCGGCTCGGCCTGCACGGCGCTGACCTATGCCCTGACGGTGCCGATGACGATCGAGGCGGCAGAGGAGACCGGCATCGACGCGGAGGTCATTGACCTGCGCACGCTCGATCCGCTCGGGCTGGACTGGGAGACGATCGAGGCGAGCGTCAGGAAGACCGGGCGGCTCGTGATCGTCGAGCAGACCACGCGCGGAACGTCCATCGGCGCGCACATCGCCAAGGCCGCGCAGGAGCGGCTGTTCGACTGGCTGGATCACGAAATCCTGCACGTCTCGGGCACGCACTCTTCGCCTGTCGTCTCGAAGGTGCTTGAAGAGGCGCAGCTTGCCCGCAAGACCGATGTCGTCAGGGGGCTGCGCGCGATCATGGGCGAGGCGGTCTGACCAGAAGGGGCGGAGGTGCGTGATGAGCGAAAAGGACCCGGGCAAGCCTGAGTTGCGGCTCAAGGATCTCATCGTACGGCCGCATCACACGGCCTTCAGCTGTCGGGATTACGCGGCCGCCCGCGCCTTTTTCGTCGACGCGCTCGGGTTTCAGGTCCTGGGCGAGTTGGAGGGGCGCAACGAGCCCGAGCTCGGCACCGTCGTCGGCATGCCCGGCGCAGCCTGCCGCTGGGCCATGCTGGAGCTCGGCGGCTATCACATCGAGCTGTTTGAGTGGACGCACGAGCAGGGCAAGCCGCACGGCAACCGCCAGTCGGCGCTGGGCTACACGCACATCTGCTTCGAGGTGGCCGACATCCAGGAGGTCTGGCGGCGGGTCACTGCTGCCGGCTTGAAGCCGCTGTCTCCACCGCAACCGCTGCGCGGCGGCGTCTCCTGGCCCATGTATGTCGAGGGTCCCGAAGGCTGCATCGTCGAGTTTCTGGAGTTGAGATCATGAGCACGCAAGCCGCAGCCGATCCGTTCACGGTCGTTGTCACGGGGGGCGCCAGCGGCATCGGCCTCGCCTCGGCCCGTCGGGCCATGGCGGCGGGAGGCAGCGTGGCGCTGCTCGATCTCGACGGCGGCCGCGCGGAGGCGGTCGCGCGGGAGCTCGGAGCCGGCGCTCGCGGCGCGGGCTGCGACGTCACCGACGAGGCGGGGCTGCGCCGGGCCTATCTCGCGGCCATCGAAGGGCTGCCGCCGGTGACTGGACTGGTCGCTGCCGCAGGCGCGCGCGCGACGCGCGAGCCGATCGAGAGCCAGAAGCTCGAGGACTGGTCGCGGATCATCGATACGCACCTCACCGGCACCATGATCGCCTGCCGTGTCGTGGGCGCGGACATGGCGGCGCGCGGCGCCGGCGCCATCGTGACGCTGGCGTCGGTCATCGCTGCACGTCCGGGTCCCGTGCTGGCCTATGGTGCGGCCAAGGCGGGCATCGTCAATCTCACGCAGTCGCTTGCGGCCCACTGGGGCGCCCGAGGCGTGCGTGTGAATGCCGTTGGCCCCGGCTGGACCGATACGCCCTTCATCCGCCATTCCGGCCGGGATTTCTCGCCGATCACCGATGCGACACCACTCGGGCGTCTGCTGCGGCCCGAGGAGATCGCGGAGGTCGTGTGGTTCCTGCTGTCGCCCGCGGCGAGTGCCGTTTCCGGCAGCTTCATTCCTTGCGACGGCGGCTACATGGCAGCCACGGGCTGGCCGGCCTACGGCGGCTTCCCCAAGGCCTGAGAGGATTGCGACATGGCAGAGATCGCCTTCATCGGCCTCGGCGTCATGGGGGGTGCGATGGCGCGCCACCTCGTCGACAAGGGGCATGACGTGGCCGTGTACGACATTGCGCCGGGCGCGCGTGACGGTTTCCGCAATCTGAAGTGCCGCGTCGCAGAGAGCCCCGCCGATGCCGCCGCCGGCGCCAGGGTGCTGATGACCATGCTGCCGGAAGGCGCACACGTCAGGTCCGTCCTCTTCGGTGAGAACGGCGCCGCCAGGACACTGGCCGCCAACGCCCTCGTCATCGAGATGAGCACGATCGATGCCTTGACGAGCCTCGCCATCGCGGCCGATCTGGCGGCCATGGGGCTGCGCATGATCGACGCGCCGGTCGGCCGCACGCCGGAGCATGCGCGGGCCGGCAAGCTTCTGGTCATGGCGGGCGGATCGGATGCCGACCTCGCCGAGGCCAGGCCTCTGTTCGCGTGTTTCGCCGACGAGATCGTGCACATCGGTCCGCTCGGGCACGGTATCAAGATGAAGCTCGTGAACAACTACATGTCCATGGTCGGCATGGTCATGACGGCCGAGGCGCTGACGCTGGCGCGCAAGGTCGGGCTCGATCGCGATACCGCCGTCAAGGTCATCCAGGGAACGGTCGCCGGTCGCGGGCAGATCAACACCAATTTCCCCAACAAGGTGCTCAAGGGCGACATCACGCCGGACTTTCCCTTGCGCATGGGGCTCAAGGACCTTTCCCTGGCGCTGGCACTCGGGGCCTCGGCCGGCTCGCCGCTGCCGCTGGGATCTGCCGCGCGCGAGCTCTATGCGCTCGCCCGCTCGTGGGGGCGCTCTGAGCAGGACTGCACCGCGATGCTCCTCCTCATCGAGGACATCGCGCGCTGCGGCGGCGAATAACACTGGATCGGGCCGGGACGCGGCATTGACTTCCTGCGGCGTGGGTGGGCAAGCTCCCTGCCGCTGCGGGAGAGGGGCATGCTTTTTCATTCCCAGTTTTTCATACTGGTGTTCTTGCCGATCGTGCTCGTGGCGTTCTACGCGGCGGCGCGCCGGCCCGTGCTCCGGGAATGGGTTCTGCTCGCGGCTTCCCTCGTCTTCTATGCGTGGTGGGACCCGCGCTTCCTGCCGCTGCTGATCGGCCAGACCATCGCCACCTGGGCCGCCGCCGAGATGTACTGGCGGACGCGCGTTCGCTGGTGGCTCAGGATCGGCATCGCGCTCAATCTCGCCTCGCTGCTGTTCTTCAAGTACACGGCCTTCCTGGCCGGTTCTCTGGTGGCGCTGAGCGGCGTCGCCCTGCCGCCGATCTCCATCGTGCTGCCGATCGGCATCAGCTTCTTCACGTTCCAGCTGGTGTCCTACCTGATCGATCTCGGGCGCGGCGCTGATCAGCACTATCCCTGGCGGCGGGTCTGCCTGTTCATCTCGCTCTTTCCGCATCTGGTGGCAGGACCCATCGTACGCCACAACGAGATCATGCCGCAGCTCGATGCCGATCCTCTGCGCCCTGGTCTTGCCGAGCGGTTCGCCAAAGGCCTGGCCTTCTTCGCCGTGGGCTGCGCCAAGAAGGTGTTTCTCGCCGACCCTCTGGCGCGCAGTGCCGATCCGATCTTCCTCTCGGCGACGACCTCGATCCCGACTCTGCTCGACGCCTGGCACGGCGCGCTCGCCTTCTCGTTCCAGCTCCTGCTGGATTTCTCGGCCTATACCGAGATGGCCATCGGCCTCGGCCTCATGCTCGGCGTGCGCTTCCCCGACAATTTCGACGTACCCTACCGGGCAGCGGACCTGCGCGATTTCTGGCGACGCTGGCACATGACGCTGTCGCGCTATCTGCGGGACTATCTCTACATCCCGCTCGGCGGCAGCCGCGCCGGCTGGGGGCGGTACGTCCTGGCCTCTCTCGTCACCATGGGCCTCTGCGGCCTCTGGCACGGCGCCGGCTGGACCTTCGTCGTCTGGGGCCTCATGCACGGCGTCGGTCTGATCGTCTGCCGCGCCTGGCAGGACTGGGGGCGGCCGCTGCCGTGGCTGGTCGGCTGGGCGCTCACCATGCTGTTCGTGCTCGTGGGCTGGGTGCTGTTCCGGGCTGTCGATTTCGCAGCCGCGGGACGCATGCTCGCGGGCCTCGTCGGGCTCGGCGGCTTCGGCGCGCCGCTCGTCCCCCTCAAGCCGGTGCTGGCCGTGGCGGCGGTCGTCTGCGTGCTCGGCCCGTCCACCAAACAGGTGGTCGAGGGCGGCTACCTGAAGCCGTGGGCGCTGCATGGCGCGGCGGTCGCTGCGGCCTTGGCCGCCGCCATTCTCGCCGTCGGCGTCGGCCAGCCGAATACCTTCATTTATTTCCAGTTCTGAGGGCGAGATGTGGCAGCGCTTCCTTCTCTCCTTCAGCATCGTGGCGCTGGTCGCCATCGGTGGACCCTACCTGTTCGTGCTCGCCGTCGATCCGCTCGGCGTCTCGCCGCTTCGCGTCGTCTCGCCGGAGCATTATGTGCGTACGAACCGGCGTTTCATCGTGCCGCAGATCATCCGCGGCGGGCGCTACGATTCCTTCCTGGTCGGCACGTCCACGATCAATCCGATCGATCCGGCCTGGGCCGAGCGCGCCTTCGGCGGTCGCTTCGCCAATGTCGCGATCCATGGCGGTACGCCTTACGAGCTGAGCCGCGTCGTGCGTCTGATCGCGGCGCAAGGTGCCACGACGAAGCGGGTCATTCTCGGCTTCGACATCGGCTGGTGCTCACCCGGGCCGCTCTCTCGCTATCATCCCGAGGCGACTTTCCCGGATTGGCTCTACGATGACGATC
The DNA here is from genome assembly GCA_041397725.1 of Hyphomicrobiaceae bacterium. Taxonomy (GTDB): domain Bacteria; phylum Pseudomonadota; class Alphaproteobacteria; order Rhizobiales; family Hyphomicrobiaceae; genus JAGRKR01. Next base: position 17,632 of record JAWKVZ010000002.1, read on the forward strand.
GGCTGCAACACCTCGCGCACCTGCTGAACTGGAAGACCGTGCAACTCTCCGAGCGCAAGGTGAAGGTGGCGATGGGGCGCGCCAGGCCGGCGTTCCCGCCCAACGGTTTCAAGAACGAGCTGCCGCCGGAGACGCGCTACGATCTCGCCAAGGCCCGCGCGACCATTCATGCGGCCGGCACGGTGACGACCATTGCAGCCGCCGGAAAGACCGCTGCCGGCCCGGCCGATACAGGCGACTGGCCAGCGCTCGAGCTGCTGCGGCAGGCGCTTGCGGCGTTGCCCGCCGACGTCGCGGTCATCGGCGCGATGATGCCGTCTCACGTTGCCGTGCAGCCCGTCGGCGGCAGTCCGGCCGCGACCCGTCTCGAGGACTGCAAGCAACGGATTTCCGGAATCGTCGGGCCGCGCGGTGGCCCACTCGTCGATTTCATGCTGCCCTCGCCCTGGACGCGCGACGATGCGAGCTATTGGGACGGCGTGCATTTCCGTACGTCCGTGGCGGCGGTCTTCATGGCGCGCCTCGTGGAGGCTCTGGGCCGCAGTCGCGCCGCCGATGACGGCGTCTATCGCCTCGTCGGCAGCGGGGACGAGCGCACACTCAGGCGCTGAGCCACCAGACCAGGGCCGCCAGAACCAGGGTTGCGGCGCAGAGGGACACGAGGCCGCGGCGCCCATCGACGAAGCTGTCGGGGAAGAGCTGGAGTGCCAGGGGCGCGAACAGCAGCATCAGGCCGCCGCCGATGACGATGGCGTAGAGGGGAAGGCCCGCCCAGACCGCGGGCAGCGCCAGTGCGATGGCGACGGCGGTCGCGGGGATGCTCGCCCACAGGATCGCGAGGCCGAGGCCGGCGCGCATCCGCGCCATGCGGTCGGTGGCCGGGAAATGGCCGGCTGCCGTCAGCAGGAACATGGCGGCGACCAGCACGAGCGCCATGAAGGCGGCCAGAAGCGGCAGGTATGGCAGCGTCATGATGATCCTCGGTTCCGGGATCGGCGTTGTCCGGCGCTTGACCGGCGCGCGGGCGCATTCCTAACATGCCGGATCGAGATCAGCATCGTTCCTGCGAGGGGTGACACATGGCCGACGCGAAGGACGCAGCGGGCAAGGCGTCGGCTGCGGCGCCGCGCGACGCCCGCAAGAAGCGCACCATCACCGAGATCCGCGACTCCAAGACTACCGGCGAGAAGATGGTCTACATGTCCGTGCCCGATTACACGTCGGCGCGGTGGGCGGAGATGGCCGGCGTCGATGTCGCCGTGGTGGGCGACAGTCTCGCCATGATCGCGCACGGCCATCCCTCGACGATCCCGGCGACCATGGACATGATGGTCATGCACGGCCAGGCCATCCGCCGCGGCGCGCCCAACACGTTCGTGCTCGGCTGCATGCCGTATCAGAGCTACAACACGATCGATCGCGCGCTGCAGAACGCCACCCGGTTCATGCAGGAGGCCGGCTCCGACGCGGTGAAGCCGCAAGGCGGCAAGTCGCAGGCCCATATCCTCAGGGCGCTCGTGGATGCGGGCATACCGACCGCCTCGCATATCGGGCTGACGCCGCACACGATTGCCATGTTCGGCGGATTCAAGATCCAGGGGAGAACGGCGGAGGCGGCGATGAAGATCCTCGAGGATGCGCTCGCCATCGAGGATGCCGGCTGCTTCATGCTCGAGTTCGAGGCTGTGCCCGCCAGGATCGCCGCCCTGATATCGCAACAGCTCGAGATCCCGACCATCGGCATCGGCGCCGGGGTCGGCACGGACGGCCAGATCCTGCTCTGCCACGATCTGCTCGGCGTCTTCACGGACTTCAAGCCGAAGTTCACCAAGCGCTTCGCAAACCTCACCGAGGTGGCGGTGACGGGGATCAGTCGTTACATCAAGGAGGTGAAGGACGGATCCTTCCCCGACGACGACCATTCCTATTCGGTCAACGAGGCGGAATACGAGAAGTTCGCCAGCATGGTCGCCAAGCGGCGGCAAGTGTGACACCGCTACCCGACGTCGACGATACGCGCTGAGCAGATCCAATCACGGACGTTATGGACATGACCCTCGGCAACGGCCGCGAGTTCCTGAGCATTCCCGGGCCGACCCCGGTCCCCGACGCTGTGCTGAATGCGATGCACCGCCCGGCCATCGATATCTATTCGGGCGCTCTAGTCGAGGTGACCGACCGCTGCCTTGCCGACTTGAAGCGCATCTTCGCCACGCAGGGGCAGACCTACATCTATGCCGCCAACGGTCACGGTGCCTGGGAGGCGGCGCTGACGAACGTGCTTTCGCGCGGGGATGCAGTGCTGGTGCTGGAAAGCGGGCGGTTCGCCGTCGGCTGGGGCGCGATGGGCCAGATGCTCGGCGTCGATGTCGAGCTGCTGGCGGGCGATTGGCGCCGCGCGGTCGATCCGGCCGCCGTCGAGGCGCGGCTCAGGGCGGATGCAGGCGGCCGCATCAAGGCCGTGCTGGTGGTGCAGGTCGATACCGCGTCCGGGTGCTGGAACGACATCGCCGCCATCCGCCGCGCGATCGATGCGGCGGGCCACGGCGCGCTGCTGATGGTGGATACGATCGCCTCGCTCGCAACGATGCCGTTCGAGATGGACGCCTGGGGCGTCGATGTGGCGGTGGCCGGCTCGCAGAAGGGGTTGATGACGCCGCCGGGCCTCTCCTTCATTGCGGCCGGACCGCGCGCGAAGGCGGCACACGCCGCCGCCGGTCTGCGCACGCTCTACTGGGATTGGACGGCACGCGAAGGCGCTCTGCATTATCAGAAATATTGCGGCACGCCGCCGGAGCACCTGCTGTTCGGCCTCAACGCGGCTCTCGATCTCCTGTTCCGCGAAGGTCTCGACAATGTGTTCCGCCGGCATCGCCTTCTGGCGGCGGCGGTGCGGGGCGCGGTGGCGCGCTGGAGCGAGGCGGGCGTCGTCGATTTCAATATCGCCGTTGCCGCAGAACGTGCCGACTCGGTCACCACGGTACGGGTCGCGGATGGCCACGACCCCGCAGCGCTGATCGATCTGTGCCGCGACAGCCTGGGTGTGGTGCTCGGAATCGGCATCGGCGACCTCGGCGGCAAGGCCTTTCGCATCGCCCACATGGGCCATGTCAACGCGCCGACGATCCTCGGCATGCTGGCATCGGTCGAGGTCGCACTCGGGGCGCTGGGTTGGCCGCATGGCCGCGGCGGTGTCGGGCAGGCCATCGCAGGGCTGAGCGCGGCGCTGGCCGGCCGCGAAGCTGAAGAACAATCGGGTATGGGAGAACGATCATGAGCGGATCATCGGGCAAGGTAGCGCTCGTCACGGGAGCAGGCAGCGGCATCGGCCGGGCCGCGGCGCTGGCGTTGCAGGAGGCGGGCTATCACGTCGCGCTGACCGGGCGGCGCAAGGAGGAGCTCGACAAGACGGCAGCGCTCGCCAAGGCGGGCGGCGGCCGCATGCTGGCGGTGGCGGCGGACATCGGGCGGCCGGACCAGGTGAAGGCGCTCTTCGCGGCGGTGCGGCAAGAGTTCGGCCGGCTCGATGTGCTTTTCAACAATGCCGGCCGCGGCGCGCCGCCGGTTCCCTTCGAGGACCTGACCTACGAGCAATGGCAGTCGGTCGTCGACGCCAACCTGACAGGCTCCTTCCTCTGCGCGCAGGAAGCGGTGCGGATCATGAAGGATCAGACGCCGCGGGGAGGACGCATCATCAATAACGGCTCGATCTCGGCGCATGCGCCGCGGCCGAACTCTGCGCCCTACACCTCGACGAAGCATGCCATCACCGGTCTCACCAAGGCGATTTCGCTCGACGGCCGGAAATATGACGTCGCCTGCGGTCAGATCGACATCGGCAACGCTGCGACGGAGATGACCGAGCGCATGTCCAAGGGCATCCTGCAGGCGCACGGAGAGACGATGGTCGAGCCGCGCATGGACGTCGCCCATGTGGCCAGCGCCGTCGTGTACATGGCGGGATTGCCGCTCGACGCCAACGTGCAGTTCATGACGATCATGGCCACCAAGATGCCGTTCGTCGGCCGAGGCTGAAGCGCGGAGCGCAAGCCGGCGACGCGGCTCAGGTGGCCGAGCGGGCGAGCGCCGGCCGCCAGAGCACCTCGCGGCCGGGCTCGGGATGGCGTGGCACGAGGCGGCTCAGGACGAGCGAGCAGAAGGCCAGCGAGGCTCCGAGCAGGAAGACCGCCGAGGGGCTGGTCAGCCAGACGATGCCGAGCACGAAGGGCAGGAAGACCGCCGCGATGTGGCTGATGGTGAAGGCCACGCCCGATGTTGGCGCAATGTCGGCGGGATCGGCGATCTTCTGGAAATAGGTCTTCAAGGCTATGGCCATGGCGAAGAAGGCATGGTCGACGACGTAGAGGACGGCCGCGACGGTCGCATTCTCGACGAAGGCGTAGGCGGTGAAGACCCCGACGAGGCCGGCATACTCCAGCGTCAGCGCCGCGCGCTCGCCGAAGCGCGTGATGAGCCGCCCGGCGATCGGCGCGAAGATCATGTTCATCACGTGGTTGAGCAGGAACAGCGAGGTGATGGCGGTGACGGAGTAGCCGAACTTCTCCACCATCATGAAGCCGGCGAAGACGATGAAGATCTGCCGCCGCGCGCCTGAAATGAAGACGAGCGCATAGTAGAGCCAGTAGCGGCTCCGCAGCACGAGCTGCTTGCGCTGCGCGACCTCCTGCGGGAAGTACGGGAACGCCAGCTTCATGAAGACGACAAGCGCCACGGTGATGCCGCCGGCGATCAGGTAGACGCCGGTGAAGCCGAGATCCAGCCAACTCCATGTGAGATAGATCAATCCGTAGGCCGCAAGGGCCGCGAGCGAGCTCGAGGCGGCGATGCGGCCGAGAGCGCGTGCGGCGCTCTGCTTCGGCAGCCATTGCAGGGCCAGGGATTGTGCCGTCGTCTCATAGTAATGGAAGCCGATCGACATCAGCATGGTCGTGGCGAGAAAGCCGACGGTCGTCGGAAAGAAACCCGTCAGTGCCGTTCCGACCGCCAGTGCGAGCAGGGCCAGCAGGGCGATCGACTGCTCGCGCATGAAGAGCAGCACGAACACCACGCCGAAAGACAGGAAGCCCGGAATCTCTCTGACCGATTGCAGGATGCCGATTTCACGACCGGTGAAGCTCACCGCGTTGATGGCGAAGTTGTTGACGAGCGTGTGCCATGTCTGATGCGAGATCTGGTTCGCCACCGCCATCAGGATGAGCAGGAGCACGGGCGTGCGCCAGGTGGCGGTCGGGGCGCTGGCTTTCGGCATGGGCTGACGGGGCTCGGAGCGTTGAGAGGCGGCACACGACGTCCAGGGCGCCAGACCAGCCGAACAGCCGGAGTTGCGCTATGCCGGGACGCCATCGGGTCGAGGGCGTGAAATCCTAGCGCATGCATGGGCGGCGGCATAGGACGACGAGGGCGCGCGTCCGCGCTTCGTCCCGCCAGTCCGTCCGATGCCGGGACGCCTTTGACACGCAGGGGCGGGCGCGCATAGCATGCGCCTGGACAATCGAGCCGCAGCCGCACTCCTGGGACCGCCGACGAGCGATGAGCACCTACGCAGGCAAGCGCACGATCGACGGACTCGTCGTGACAGTCGACGGCGAGCCGCTCGACCCGCGCTACGATGTGAAGCAGTTCACGCAATGGGGCTTCGAGTGGACCTACGAGGGCGCCAGTCCACAGCAACTCGCGCTGGCCATTCTTGTCGATCATCTGGGCGACGCCGAGCCGGCGATGATCACGCGGGCCATCGGACTGTCGGAGCGCTTCATGCAGCAGGTCGTGGCTGAGCTCGACAACGACTGGACGTTGACGGGTGGCGAGGTCGACGCGGCGATATCGGCGATCGAGAGGGCTTGAGGCTGCCGCTGCGGCCGGAGCCGGGACGGAGGACGAGGGAATGATCAGCGAGCGCCAGAAGACGTTTCGCGAGGAATATCGCTCCCGGATCATGGGGTGGTACGACGGCTATCTGCACATCGTCATCATCTACGCGATGGGCGCTTCGGCCTTCTACATCTACCTCCAGCACCTCGGCAACGTGAGCTGGCTCGAGTGGCTGACCGTGCCGGTGACGTTCCTCTTCACCAACGTCTTCGAGTGGTTCGTGCACAAGTACGTCATGCACCGGCCGGTGAACATCAAGGGGTTGCGCGCCATCTACGAGCGCCACACGCTCAATCATCACCAGTTCTTCACCGACGACGAGATGCGCTTCCGAGACCACAAGGATTGGCGTGTCACGGTGTTCCCGCCTTATGCCCTCGTGGTCTTCATTCTGATGTCCATCCCAGGCGCCATCGTGCTCTCCTACGTCTTCTCGCCGAACGTCGGCTGGCTCTTCATGTGCACGACGACGGGCATGTACCTCATCTACGAGTTCATGCACTTCTGCTGCCACGTGGACGAGAACTGGTTCGTGCGCACCGTGCCGTTCGTCAACACGATCCGCCGGCATCACACGGCCCATCACAATGCCCGGCTGATGATGAAAGTGAACATGAACCTCACCTTCCCGATCGCCGACTGGCTATTCGGCACATCCGACCTCGATCGCGGACTGCTCGGGCACGTGTTCAACGGCTACAATACCGACCACCTCAAGACGAGCCTGAAGTCGCGGCCGAAACGCCCCGACGAGGCGGCCGCCGCGCCCATGGGCAACTATTGACCGGCTATGCAAGGGAGCAATCGCCATGCCGAATGACGTGAAGGCCGTCGTCTCGGTGATCGTGGCCCTGGTCGGCTATCTGTTCGCGCGCTGGGAGTCCACCAGCGGCCGCGACGACCTCTACTGGCTGGTGCTCGGCACGGCCGTCTTCATGATCGTGGCGATGTGGGTGTTCCCGGAGGCTGGTGGCAAGAAGGCCAGGGACAAGGCGCCCGGCGAGAAGTAGCGCCGCGGCTTCACGGGCCGAGCGCCTGCCGCGATCGCCTGCCGACGCCCCAGCAATCGCCTATCGACGCCCCAGCAATGCGAGCGCGTCCTCGGCGAGACGCCGCGTCAGCTCAGCCGCCGCCAATTCCCTGGCGAGCCCTGCCGCCTGCCCCGCCCAGAGCGGCGAGAAATCGCCGGAGCCGTCGGCCTCCGCCTTGGCGCGGAGCGGCGCCAGCGCCCCGGAGGCGAGCGGGAAGGCTGGCGCCAGCGGCGAGATCGGCCCGACCTCGCGAATGGCGCGATTGACGATGCCGCGTGCCGGACGCCCGGACATGATGTTGGTGACGGCGGTCGAGTCGTCGCTGGCGGCGGCGAGCGCCGCGCGATGCATCCTGCTGATGCGGGACTCGGGGCAGGCGAGATAGGCCGTGCCGATCTGCACGCCGGCGGCGCCCAGCATGAGGGCTGCGGCGATGCCCCGACCGTCCGCGACCCCGCCGGCCGCGATCACGGGTACTTTCACGGCATCGACGATCTGCGGCACGAGGGCGAACGTGCCGGACTGCCGCGACAGCGCAGCCACGGGGTCCGCGTCGAGGAAGATGCCGCGATGGCCGCCGGCCTCGTAGCCCTGGGCGATGACGGCATCGACGCCGCGGGACTCCAGCGCGCGGGCCTCGGCCGCTGTCGTCGCCGAGGCGAGAATGACGACGCCGCGCTGTTTCAGCCGGTCGATCTGGCCGTCGCTCGGCAGCCCGAAATGGAAACTCGCCACCTTCGGTCCGAGCGCCTCGACGAGTTGGCACATGGCTTCGTCGAAGGGCGCGCGACTGGCGCCCGGCGTCGGTGCGCTCACATCGAGGCCGAGCTCGCGGTAATACCCGGCGAGATGCTGCTTCCAGGCGGCTTCTCTCGCAGGATCCGGCGTCGGCGGGGTATGACAGAAGAAGTTGAGATTGAATGGCCGGTTCGTGCGGGCGCGAATGCGGCCGACCTCCTCGCGCACGGTGTCGGGGCCGATCATGGCGCAGGGCAGCGAGCCGAGGCCGCCGGCGGCGGAGACCTCGGCAGCGAGGGTGAAATCCATGGCGCCCGCCATCGGGGCCTGGATGATAGGGTGCTCGATGTCGAGCAGGTCGAGGAGGCGACGGTCGCTCCACATGGCGAGAACTCCTTTCGCGATCTGCAGGTCGCCGCCGCGCCGACGTTCGCGGCGATCCCGGTCGGGGCCAGGTGCGACCATAAGGAGTTTTCCGCCGGCTTGGAAATGGCAAGGATGAGGGTGCGGGCATTCACTCGCGCACGGGGGAGGAGCGGCGTGGCGGCTGGCGGGGTTGGCGATGCGGGTACGGTGCGGCTCTGGGCCGTGGGCGCGCTGCTTGCCGGGGCGGTCGCGCTCGGCAGCTCGCCCATTCTCGTACGGCTGAGCGAACTCGAGCCGACGGCAACAGCCTTCTGGCGTGTCGCGTTCGCCGTGCCAGTCATGGCGCTGGTGCTCATGTCCCCGCGGTTGGCGGGGCGCCGCAACGAGGGCGGGGAGGCCGCGAAACCGATCTCGGCGCGCGATGGCCTGCTGCTGGTGTGCGCCGGCTTGCTGTTCGCCGTCGATCTGCTCTGCCTGCATTGGTCTCTGCGCTATACGAGCGTCGCCAACGCGACGCTTCTGCTCAATACGGCCCCCGTGTTCGTGGCCCTGCTGTCGTGGCTGGTCTTCGGCGAGCGGCTGAACCGGCTGCTGGTGCTCGGTCTCGCTGTGGCCTTCGCGGGCGTGTCCCTGCTGGTCGGCGGCAATGCGGCGCCATCGGACGGGCGGTTTCTCGGCGATGCACTCGGCCTGATGGCGGGCGCGGGCTACGGCGGCTATCTCGTCATCGTCTCGCGCGTGCGCCGCCGGCTCGCCACGGGTCTCGTCATCATGGTGTCGGCTGCGTTCTGCGCTCTCGCTCTGCTGCCGGCTGCGGCAGCGATGGGCGAGTCGATCCTGGCACGGACTGCCACGGGATGGGCCGTCCTCGTGGGGCTCGGCGTTGTGACGCACGCGGGCGGGCAGGGGCTCGTCACGTACGCGTTCCGGCATCTGCCGGCGTCCTCGACCTCGGCCACGCTGCTGCTGCAGCCGGTGACGGCGGCGCTGGCGGCCTGGCTGCTGTTCGCCGAGGGGCTGGCGCCGCTGCAACTCGCGGGCGGCTTGGCCGTGCTGCTCGGCGTTCTCGTCTGTCATCGGGCGCGTTGAGGCGGTCCGTCCACGGCTCTCGGCCGGGTCTTGTCGCGACGGCGATCGTCACCAGCTAGAATGGTGGAAAAGTCCCCGATTGCGGATCACAGGCACGCCATGACGCCAACGACCCCGAAGGCAACCGGCTGCTACGAGCGCTGGATCGTGCCGCCGCTCGTCGGCCTGGTGTGCGGTCTGCCCATCATCACGGCGCAGCGCCGGCGCGTAGTACCGGAGGCGGAAGGCGTGGTGCTCGAGATCGGCATCGGCAGCGGCCTCAACCTGCGCCACTACGACCCGGGCAGGGTCAGGCGCGTGATCGGCGTCGATCCCAATCCCGGCATGCTGGCGTTCGGCGAGGCAAAGCGGCGCAAGGTGCCGTTCGAGGTGGAGCTGTTGCAGCAATCGGCGGAGAGCATCACGCTCGACGCCGGCATCGCCGATACGGCCGTCGTCACCTATACGCTCTGCTCGGTGCCGCAGGTGCAGGCGGCGCTCGGCGAGGTCCGGCGCATCCTGAAGCCCGGCGGTCGCGTCCTCGTCTGCGAGCACGGCCGCTCGCGGACGGCCTGGAAGGCGCGCTGGCAGGACCGTCTCAACCCGGCCTGGCGGACGCTCGCCGGCGGCTGCAACATCAATCGCGACGTCGAACGCCTGCTGCTCGACACCGGCTTCGCCATCGAGCGGCTGGAGACCTATCCCCTGCGCTTCGTGCCGGAGATCGTCGGTTTCCATTACGTCGGCAGCGCGCGCCCCCGCTGAGATTGCGTGGCTCCCCCGGCGGTGGTTTGATCGCCCGGACCGGCATGATCGGCTGCCGGCGAGCAGGAGAGCCCGCCATGACCTTCGACGAGAGCCGCTACAAGGCGCTGAAGTTCGCGCGGCCGGAGCCCGGCATCCTCGAGATCATCCTCTCGGCGCCCGGCCGGCTCAATGCGCTCGACGCCGACGGCCACCGCGAGATCGCCGAGGTCTGGCGCGATATCGATCGCGCCTCCGACGTGCGCGTGGCGCTATTGCGCGGCGATGGCGGCGTCTTCTCGGCAGGGGGCGATCTGGCGTTGCTGGAGGAGATGACGGCCGACTGGCAGACGCTGGCGCGCGTGTGGAAGGAGGCGAGCGACATCGTCTACGGTGTGATCAACTGCTCGAAGCCCGTGGTGGCGGCCATCCAGGGGCCGGCGGTCGGCGCCGGGCTGGCGGCTGCCCTCGTCGCCGACATCACGGTGGCGGGGAAGCGCGCCCGCCTGATCGACGGCCACACACGGCTTGGCGTGGCGCCGGGCGACCATGCGGCGATCATCTGGCCGCTGCTCTGCGGCATGGCCAAGGCCAAGTACTACCTGATGCTGTGTGATCCGCTGACGGGCGAGGAGGCCGAGCGCATCGGCCTCGTGTCGATGGCGGTGGACGACGCCAAGGTCGTGGAGACGGCGCTCGGTATCGCCAAGCGCCTGGCCGGCGGCCCGCCCGCGGCGCTCGCCTTCACCAAGCACGCGCTCAACAACTGGCTCAGGCTGGCCGGGCCGACCTTCGACACGTCTTTGGCGCTGGAGTTCCTGGGCTTTGCCGGGCCGGAAGCGAAGGAGGGCATCGCCGCCCTCAAGGAGAAGCGGCGGCCGGCGTTCGATCCGAAGGCGCCGTTCTGAGGTCTCGCCACGCCGCGGACGTGGCGGGCGGGCGTCGCGCGCCCGCGTCAGCCGCCGATGCGGGAGAAGTCGGCCACGGTCCTGGTGGCGTCGCGGATGGCGGAGAGCAGCCGCAGCCGGTTCTGGCGCAGCGCGGCATCGGGGGCGTTGACCGTCACCTTGTCGAAGAAGGCGTCGACCGGCGGACGCAGCTCGGCGAGCGCGCGCATGGCGCCTTCGAAATTCTCGACGGCGATGGCCGCCTCGGCATCGGCGGTGACCTTGGCGATGGCCGCGGCGAGCGCTTTTTCCTCGGCCTCGGCGAGCAGACCGGGATCGGCGGCACCGGCGTAGCTCGTGGCGTCCTTCTTCTCCTCGATGCGCAGGATGTTGGCGGCGCGCTTGACGCCGGCCAGCAGGCTGGCGCCGTCCTCGGTCTCGAGGAAGCGGCCGAGCGCCTCGACGCGCTTGACGATAAGCGCGAGGTCGTCCTGGCCCGGCAGCGCGAACACCGCGTCGATCAGGTCGTGCCGCGCGCCCTCTTCGCGCAGGTGCACCTTGAGCCGGTCGGCGAAGAAGGCGAGGAGGTCGAATGTGAGATCACGAACGCAGGTTCTGAAATCCCGAATATCCTGATCAGTGAGCGGCGCAGAAAAGCTCTCTTCTCTGGAGAGGTACTTGAGATCCTCGATCTTCGAGAGCGGGATTCCTGATTCCACAAGCTTCTCAATGGCTCGAAACTGCGTTCCTTGTTCGACCTTGTTAATGACGGCCAGCATGTGTGCGAACTTGCGTGCCAGAGCATTGCCGAGAGGCAGTCTGAGATCATTCTCCAGCACGATGCGGATGACGCCGAGGGCGGCGCGGCGGAGCTGATAGGGGTCGCCGGAGCCGGTCGGCTTCTCGCCGATGGCCCAGAAGCCCACGAGCGTATCGAGCTTGTCGGCGAGCGCCACGGCAATGGAGACGGGCTCCCTCGGCACGCTGTCGCCGGCGCCCCTGGGCTTGTAGTGCTCCTCGATCGCCTGGGCGATCTTCGGGTCGATGTTCTCGGCCTCGGCGTAGTAGCGGCCCATGAGCCCCTGCAACTCCGGGAACTCGCCGACCATGCCGGATACGAGATCGGCCTTCGCGAGCTGTGCGGCGCGGCCGGCCAGATCCGGCTCGGCGTCGACGGCGCCGGCGATCTGGCGGGCAAGCTCGGTGATGCGCTCCATGCGGTCCCACTGGGTGCCGAGCTTCTCGTGGAAGGTGATGGACTTCAACTCGAAGTGCATCGGCTCGAGCTTGCGGGCGAGATCCTGCTCCCAGAAGAACTTGGCGTCCGAGAGCCGGGCGCGGATGACCTTCTCGTTGCCCGCGACGATCGCCTTGCCGCCGTCCTCCGGCGCGAGATTGGACACGAGCAGGAAGCGGTTGGCGAGCTTGCCGGACTTCGGCACCTTGAGCGAGAAGCACTTCTGGTGCGTGCGCATGGCCGTGGTCAGCACCTCGGCCGGCACGCTCAGGAACTCCTGGTCGAAATGGCCCATGAGCACGGTCGGCCACTCGGTGAGGCCGGCGTTCTCGTAGAGCAGGCCAGGGTCCTCGACGAGGGCGAGCTTGTGCTTGCGGGCGAGGGCGTGCGCCTGCTCCGCGATGATGTGCGCGCGCTCGGCCGGGTCGAGCAGAACCTTGCGCGTCTTGAGCTTGCGGCGGTAGTCCGCGAAACCCTTGACCGTGATCGTGCCCTTGGACAGGAAGCGGTGGCCGCGCGTGGTGTCGCCGCTGGAGATACCGTCGATGGCGAAAGGCACCACCTCGCCGTCGAGCAGGCAGAGGATGGAATGCAGCGGCCGCACCCAGGTGAGCGCGCCGGCGCCCCACCGCATCGATTTGGGCCAGGGAAAGCGGCGCACGACGTCGGGCACGACCTCGGCCAGGATGGCGGCGGCCGGCCGGCCGGGGCGCTCGATGCGCGCCACGTAGTAGTCGCCCTTCTTGGGGTCCGAGACCACCACGGCCTCTCCGATGGAGGCCAGGCCCGAGGCCTTGAGGAATCCGGCGACGGCGGCTTCCGGTGCGCCGACGCGTGGCCCCTTGCGCTCGTCGGAGACGGCGGGAGAGGCGGGCGGCACGTCCTTCACGACCAGCGTCAGGCGCCGCGGCGTGGCGTAGCTCTCGGCCGCGCCGGTCGCGAGGCCGGCTGTCTCCAGCCCCTTGAGAACGAGGCGCTGCAGGTCCTCGGCGGCGCGCGCCTGCATGCGTGCCGGGATTTCCTCGGAGAAGAGCTCGAGCAGGAGTTCAGGCATCGGGCCAAGCCAAGTCTGGAGGTGGGCGCCCTGGTCTCGCGACCGGGGCCGGACCCCTCTCATACCCGGCATTCACCCGGAAGCGAAGAGCCTAATCGCCGATCCGGGTGACGCAGGTCGGCTCAGCCGACGATCTCGAAGCCGGCGAAGTTGAGGCCGATTTCCAGGGCGGCGTTCTCGGTGCTGTCGGAGCCATGCACGGAGTTGCGCTCGATGTTCTCGGCGAATTCCTTGCGGATGGTGCCGGCGTCGGCCTTCGAGGGGTCGGTCGCACCCATGAGATCGCGATAGGCCTTGACGGCGTTCTCGCCCTCCAGGACCTGCACGACGATGGGCCCGGAGGTCATGAACGAGACGAGCTCGCCGTAGAAGGGCCGCGCCTTGTGGACCTCGTAGAACTTCTCGGCCTGCGCCTTGGACCAGCGCACGCGCTTCTGCGCGATGATCTTCAGGCCGGAGGCCTCGATCTTGGCGTTGATGGCGCCGGTCAGGTTGCGCTGTGTCGCGTCGGGCTTGATGATGGAGAAGGTGCGCTCGATGGCCATGGACGTGTCTTTCCGTAAGAGGTGGATGGGCTCGGGCCGGGTTATAGCCGCGCCGGATGCGACCAGCAAGGAACGGTTCCAGGGGAGAGGTCCATGAAAGCGATCGAGTACGACGAGGCGTCGGCGGAAGTGAAGGCGGTCTTCGACGACATCAAGGCGGCGCGCGGCGTGCCCGACGTCAACAACTTCTGGAAATACCTCGCCAATGAGCCGCGCATGCTGCGCCACACCTGGGAGAGCCTGAAGGAGGTGATGGGCAAGGGCGCGCTCGATCCGATGGTCAAGGAACTGATCTACGTCGCCGTCTCCATCACGAACAACTGCGAGTACTGCATGGCGAGCCATGGCGCCGCGGCCCGGGCCAAGGGCGCGAGCGAGGCCATGATGAACGAGCTCTTCGCGGTCGTGGCGCTGGCCAACATGACGAACCGGCTGGCCAATGCCTACCGCATCCCTGTCGATCCCCAGTTCCGGGAGCCACGCTGACGGAGTAAGCTCCGGTCGATCGCGGCCACCGTGGCGCACGAGACGGCAGAAAACGACAGGGAAGAGACGTATGGGCAAGAAGCGAATTGCAATCGTCGGAGCGGGCGCCGTCGGCGCACACGTGGGCGGCTACCTCACCCGCAACGGCAAAGACGTGACACTGATCGATCCGTGGCCGGAGCACGTCGAGGTCATGCGCACGCGCGGCCTGACCCTCACCGGCCTGACGCCGCCGGAGTGCTTCACCGTCAACTGCCGGGCCATCCACGTAACCGAGCTGCAGGCGGCGACCCGTAAGGGTCTGTTCGACATCGCGTTCGTCTCGACCAAGTCCTACGACACGATCTGGGCCACGGCCATGATCAAGGAGTACCTGGCCCCCAACGCCTTCGTCGTCTCGCTGCAGAACGCCATCAACGAGGAGCGTATCGCCGGCGTCGTCGGCTGGGGCAAGACGGTCGGCTGCATCGCCAGCACCATTTCGGTCGAGCTGCGCGAGGCGGGCCACGTCTATCGCAACGTGCAGCTCGGCGGCGCGCGCCACACGGTGTTCCGCGTGGGTGAGGTGCACGGGCGCAAGACGCCGCGCGTGGAAGAGGTCGCGGCGATGCTCGCCTGCGTCGACAGCGTCAAGGTTACCGACAACCTGTGGGGCGAGCGCTGGACCAAGCTCGGCGTCAACTGCATGCGCAATCCCGTCTCGGCAGCGACGGGGCGCGGCGGCAACGCCAACGATCGCGATCCCGTGACGCGCCGGCTCGCCATCCGTCTCGCGGGCGAGGCGGTCCGCATCGGCAAGGCGCACGGCTACCAGCTCGAGAAGATGTACGGCATGGAGCCCGAACTGCTCATGGCGGCGGAAGGTGGCGACAAGAGCGCCATGGAGACCTGCGAGTCCATCATGCTCGAGGCGACCAAGTTCCGTAACGACGAGCAGCGTCCATCGATGGGCCAGGACATCCTTAAGGGCCGGCGCACCGAGATCGACTATCTCAACGGCATGGTCGTTGCGAAAGCTGCCGAACTCGGACTCAAGGTGCCCGCGAACGAGGGCATCGCTGCGGTGGTTCGTCGTGTCGAGCGGGGCGAGGTTGCGCCGAGTCCAGAGCTCGTTTCAGGCATCTGAGAGGCCGCGTGAACGGCAGCGTCTCGGCACGAATGGCACACCGCGTTGTCGAGACGCCACTTGACAGCGCGGGGGTGCGAGCCCATACGATAAGCGGTATGGTTGCTCGTGCCTGCGCGCCAAGATGACCCTGTGGTTCACGTTTCCTGGGGATCGGATTTGCAGGTGAGCGAGCACGTGCATGGCCATTGCTCGCGCTGGCGCAAGGCGAAACTGGCCAAAGGATGCTTGCAGATCTCGTGGGGAGCCAATCTCGCGACGCCTGCGCAGCGCCCGGACTGAAAGGCTTCTAGACCTCGTGGCGACGTTCTTGTTTGTTGCTCTCGGCGCCGCCGAGTACGGGCCTTGCACATGTGCTGCCAAGCAATCGGCACGCCATGGAACGGCGTGTGTCCAAGCGCCTTCATCTATCCCAGATCATTCATCGAGCATCGCAGTCTCGAGACGCGCGCAGAGCGATACCGCCGCGCGCATGGGCGTCCGCACGGCGGGCCCGACGGTTTACCAGTTTCCAGAGGAGAATTCAGCCCGTTCGCTCGCGTAGCGACGAGGCCATCAGGCAGCCTGGCACACAGGCTCGATCAGAGGGCGTAATGCGGGCCCTCCTGGTCATCCATACCCACCCCCCGCATAGGAGACGACTGACTATGGCTACCGGAACGGTCAAGTGGTTCAACGCCCAGAAGGGCTATGGCTTCATCCAGCCCGACGAGGGCGGCAAGGATGTGTTCGTTCACATCAGCGCTGTCGAGCGCTCCGGCATGTCCAATCCTCGTGACGGCCAGAAAGTGACGTACGACCTCGAGAAGGATCGTCAGGGCCGCCTGTCGGCGACGAACCTCAAGGCGATCTAACGCCAGAAGACGACGAAGGTGCGCCCATCGCTGCCGATGCGGGGTGGGCGCACCTTCACTTCGTCACGCCTTTCCCGGTCGTGGCGCCCACTCCGTCTGCTCGTCAGGATCGCGATCTACCTCGACAGATGCGCGTCGACGATTGACGACGTGGCGATTCCGCGGAACGATAACGCGCTACCCGCGCCGTTCCCAACCCTGCTTCCGGATCGCTGCAGATGCCGCGCTTTTCCCTCGCCGCCCTCGCGCGCCATGCCCGTACCGGGCATCAGGACTGGACTCCCCATTGGCGCAAGGCCGAGCTGAAATCGTCCTATGACGTGATCGTCGTCGGCGGTGGCGGCCATGGGCTGGCGACGGCCTATTATCTCGCCAAGGAGCATGGCATCACCAACGTCGCTGTGCTCGAGAAGGGCTGGATCGGCGGAGGCAACGCGGGGCGTAACACGACGATCGTTCGCTCCAACTACCTTTGGGATGAGAGCGCCTTCCTGTACGAGAAGTCGTTGCAGCTCTTCGAGCGCCTGTCCCAGGACCTCAATTTCAACGTCATGCTGTCGCAGCGCGGCGTGCTCAACCTGGCGCACAACCTCGGTGATGTCCGCGAGGCGCGTCGACGCGTCTACGCCAACCGGTTGAACGGCGTCGATGCGGAGTGGCTGACCACGTCCGAGGTCAAGGCCTTCTGCCCCATCGTCAACGACAGTGCGTCGCTGCGCTATCCGATCATGGGCGCCACGCTGCAGAGGCGCGGTGGCGTCGCCCGTCACGATGCCGTGGCCTGGGGACTGGCGCGCGCCGCCGACCAGCGCGGTGTCGATATCGTCGAGGGCTGCGAGGTCACGGGGTTCCACATCGAGGGCGGCAAGGTCGTCGGCCTCGAGACCTCACGCGGGCCGGTCAGGGCGGGCAAGGTCGCCATCGTCGTCGCCGGACACTCGAGCGTGCTGGCCGGCATGGCCGGCTTCCGCCTGCCGATCGAGAGCCATCCGCTGCAAGCGCTCGTGTCGGAGCCGATCAAGCCGATCCTGCCGTGCGTCGTGATGTCGAACGCGGTGCACGTCTACGTGAGCCAGTCGGACAAGGGCGAGCTGGTGATCGGCGCCGGCATCGACTCCTACACCTCCTATGCGCAGCGCGGCAGCTTCCACGTGATCGAGGGGCAGATGGGGGCGCTGGTCGAGCTGTTCCCGATCTTCTCACGCCTCAGGATGATGCGGACCTGGGGCGGCATCGTCGACACCTGTCCCGATGCCTCACCGATCATCGGCCGGACGCCGGTCGAGAACCTCTACATCAATTGCGGCTGGGGCACGGGCGGCTTCAAGGCGACGCCCGGCTCCGGCTGGGTCACGGCATGGACCATCGCCCGCGGCGAGCCTCATCCGCTCAACGCTGCGTTCAGCCTCGACCGCTTCACGAGCGGACGCCTGATCGACGAGCACGGCGCCGCCGCCGTGGCGCATTGAGACGGAGCGAGACATGCTGCTCATTCGCTGCCCGCACTGTGGACCTCGCCCGGAAACGGATTTCCGCTACGGCCACGAGGCCCATATCGCCCGCCCGGAAGCGCCCGACCAGCTCGACGACGCGGCTTGGGCCGACTTCGTCTTCCTGCGTTCGAACCCGAGGGGATGGCATCGCGAGCGCTGGATGCACGCCGCGGGCTGCCGGCGCTGGTTCAACGTCGTGCGCAGTACGGTGACGCACGAGATCATCATGACCTATCGACCGGGCGAGCGGCCGGCGCTGCCGGATGGTCTCGACGAAGGCGGCAAGAGATGAGCGAGCCGTTTCGCCTGCCCGATGGCGGCCGGATCGACCGCAGTCGCCGCCTCGCCTTCACCTTCGACGGGCGCGGCTACTCGGGCTTCGCCGGCGACACGCTGGCGTCCGCTCTCCTCGCGAACGGGGTGCGTCTCGTGGCGCGCTCGATGAAATACCATCGGCCGCGCGGCATCATGACGGCGGGTGTCGAGGAGCCCAATGCGCTGCTGACCATCGGCGATGGCGAGCTCGCCACGCCGAACATGAAAGCGACCGAGGTGGCGCTGTACGACGGTCTCGCCGCCCGCAGCCAGAACGTCTGGCCGACGCTCGCCTACGACGCCGGCGCCGTCAATCAATGGCTGGCCCCGTTGCTCCCGGCCGGCTTCTACTACAAGACCTTCATGGCGAGCCAGGGGTTCTGGCAGCATCTGGCGGAGCCGTTCATACGTCGCGCGGCCGGTTTCGGGCAGGCGCCGGGGCGGGCGGATGCGGACAGCTATGATCATCGGCACGTGCATGCCGATGTGGCGATCGTCGGTGGCGGGCCTGCCGGTCTCGCGGCGGCGCTGGTGGCGGCGCGGGCCGGCCTGCGTGTCGTGCTGGCGGACATGGGCTCTGGCCTCGGCGGCAGCCTGCTCTACCGCGACGGTGAAATCGACGGCCGGCCGGCGCGTCAGTGGCTGGAGGCGGCCTGCCAGGAGCTCGAAGCCAGTCCGGCCGTGAGACTGCTGCGGCGCACGGTCGTGACAGGGCACTACGACCAAGGCTATCTCGTCGCCGTCGAGCGCCGCCGGGAGCCCGGCTTGCGCGCCAGCGGCAGGGGAGGACCGGCGGAGCGCGTCTGGCACGTGCGGGCCAGCCGCGTGGTCCTTGCGACAGGGGCGCACGAGCGCCCCCTGGTCTTTCCCGACAACGACCGGCCGGGTGTGATGCTGGCGGGGGCGGCCCTGAGCTACCTGCGTCAGCACGCGGTGGCAGTGGGCCGCGCGCCCCTTGTTTTCACGCAGAACGATACCGCCTACGAGACGGCGTTCGCCCTGGCCCGGTCCGGCTGGTCGCGCGTCGCCGCCATCGTCGATACGCGCACCGAGCCGACGCCGCACCTGCTTGCGGAAGCCGAGGGATTGGGCATCAGGGTCGAGCGCGCGGCGGTGGTCGTCGGCGTCAAAGGGCGAGCCGGTGTGCAAAGCGCCGAGATCATGACGCTCGCTCCCGACGGCGGCGCTGTCCGCGGTGAGGCGCGGGCCGTCGATTGCGACAGCATCCTCGTGTCCGGGGGATGGAGTCCGGCGGCCCATCTCTTCGCCCATGTCGGCGGCAAGCTCGTGTGGGACGAGGCGGCCCATTGCTTCCGGCCCGAACGCCCCGTTACGGGGGTTGCACTGGCTGGCGCCGTCAATGCCACGTTCGCCCTCGCAGACGTGCTCGCCGAGGGGCGCGCCGCCGGAGCAGGGACGAACGCGCCCGCAGGTGCACCGGGAGGCGCACAGGGGGGCGCCAGCGGTCCGTCGGCTGCGCCGCTCTGGCAGGTGCCGCTGCCGCGGTCCAGGACGAAGAAGGCGCGCAAGGCGTTCGTGGATCTGCAGAACGACACGACCGCCGGCGATATCCAGCTCGCTGCGCGCGAAGGGTACGCGGCGGTGGAGCATATGAAGCGCTACACCCTGACGGGCTTCGGCACGGATCAGGGCAAGCTCGGCAACGTCAACGGTCTGGCGATCCTGGCGGCCGCGACCGGCCGCAGCATCGGCGCGACCGGTCATACGACCTTCCGTCCGCCCTATGTGCCGGTCTCCTTCGGCGCGCTGGCCGGCGTCGAACGGGGCGATCTCCTGGACCCCGTGCGGCGCACGCCGCTGCATGCCTGGCATCGTGCCCATGGCGCCGTCTTCGAGGACGTCGGGCAGTGGAAGCGGCCGTGGTATTATCCGAAATCCGGTGAGGACATGCACGCCGCGGTCGCACGCGAGTGCGCCGCCGTGCGGACGGCCGTCGGCTTGCTGGACGCCTCGACGCTCGGCAAGATCGATGTCCGTGGCCCCGATGCCGGACGCTTCCTCGACATGATCTATACCGGCCGCATGTCCAATCTCGGCGTCGGCCGCGTGCGCTATGGCGTGATGTGCAAAGAGGACGGCATGGTCTTCGACGACGGCACGGTCACGCGCCTTGCCGAGGACCGCTTCCTCGTGACCACGACCACGGGCGGCGCTGCCCGCGTGCTCGACTGGCTCGAGGAGTACCTGCAGACCGAGTGGCCGTCGCTGCGCGTCTACGCCAACTCCCTGACAGAGCAACTGGCGACGATCGCGGTGGCAGGGCCGAAGTCGCGGGAGTTGCTGGCGCGGGTCTCGCGCGGCGTCGATCTGGCGGCGGAGACCTTCGGCTTCATGACCTGTCGCGAGGGCGAGGTCGCTGGCGTCGGCGCGCGCCTCATGCGCATCTCCTTCTCGGGCGAGCTGGGCTTCGAGATCGTGCTGCCGGCAGGCTCCGCGATGGCCGTCTGGGAGGCGCTGATGACCGCCGGCAAGGATCTCGGCATCACTCCCTACGGCACGGAGGCCATGCACCTCCTGCGGGCGGAGAAGGGCTACATCATCGTCGGCCAGGAGACGGACGGCACGCAGACGCCATTCGACCTCGGCCTCGGCTGGCTGGTCGCGATGGCGAAGCCCGATTTCATCGGCAAGCGCTCCTATGCGCGCGACGACACGCGGCGCGAGGATCGCAAGCAGCTCGTCGGCCTGCTGCCGGACGATGCGACGCTGGTGCTGCCGGAAGGCGCCCAGCTCGTCGAGACGCCGGTGAAGCTCGCGGACGTGCCGCGCTTTCGCCCGCCCGACACGGGTGGGCCGATCTATGTCGACGGCGAGCCGGTTCCGGTGCCGATGCTCGGCCACGTCACTTCGAGCTATGCGAGCGCCGCGCTCGGGCGCAGCTTCGCGCTGGCGCTGGTCAAGGGCGGACGCCAGCGCCACGGCCAGACGCTCTACGCGCCGCTCGAGACGCGCACGGTCGCCTGCCGCATCGTCGATCCCGTGCTCTACGATCCCGAGGGGAAGCGCCGCGATGGCTGATGCTCACGACCGTTCGGTGCGCCTCACGGACCTCGGCTTCCTGCCGCAGATCGGTTTGCGCCTGGATGCCGGCGATGCGGCCTCGATGGCGGCGGTTGCCGGCGTTCTCGGCTTGACGCTGCCGAGCGAGCCGTGCCGCGTCGCGCGTGAGGGCCAGCGGCGCGCGTTGTGGCTGGGACCCGACGAGTGGCTGGTGGTGGCGCCGGGTGACGATGCAGGCCGGCTGATCGGAGCGCTCGAGCAGGCCCTGGCAGGCCGGCATGCCGCCGTCCTCGACCTGAGCTGGACGCGCACGGTTCTGGAAATCTCGGGGCCTGACGCCCAGGACACGCTGGAGGCCGGCTGCCTCCTCGACCTGCACCGGAGCGTTTTTGCGGCGGGCACGGTGGCTGGGACGATCCTCGCCAAGTCTCAGGTCTACCTCGAGCGCGAGACGGCCGGCGATGGCGCTGACGTCTTCCGCATCTACGTGCGCGCCTCCTTCGCCGAGCACATGCGGCAATGGCTGGCGCGCGTCATGGCGGTGTGACGCCCATCGCCGTTCGGCATCAGGGCGCAAGCATCGACCAGAGGGCGCGACCGGCCGCGATGCCTCCTGCGAGTACGACCAGCGCCTCGATCACCAGCGTGTGCACTTTGAGGCTGGTCCGCCGCACGATCCACGCGGCAATGTAGGAGCCCGGCACGGTGGCGAGGCCGAGCGTCAAGCCCAGCAGCAGCAGCTCACTGTCAAGCAGGGCGAAGCGTCCGTAGGTCAATGATCGCGTGATGTGCATGGCCACGGCCACCACGGCGTCCGTAGCAATCAGCCCGGCGCCGGTCAGGCCCGCGCCGAGGAAGAGCGGCACGAGCAGCGAGCCGGCCCCCGTCGTCATGCCGGAGATCACGCCGATGAGGGCGCCGCCGGCAGCCATGCCTGCTGGCGGAACGGCGGCCTGCCGGCCCGAGATCCAGCGGCGCAAAGGGATACTGAGGACGAGAAACAGCCCGACGACGAGATCGGCCACCGTCGAGCTCATGCGCACGAAGATGAGTGAGCCGATCACGGCCGTAGGTACGAGCCCCGCCATGACCTGGAGGGCTGGCCGGAACGAGACCGCGCCCCGGAATGCCCAGATGCGCGACAGGTTCGTCAGCAGCATCGCGACGGCGAGCGCGGGCACGGTCACCTTGGCGCCGAGGATCGGCACGAGGTACGCAGACAGCATCATGCCGGCGCCGAAGCTGGTGATGCCGGACGCCGCGCCGGCGAACAGAGCGATGGCGAGCGCGGCAGCCCACTGGGTTGGATCGAGCACCGGTGTTGAGCTTTTCGGTCGGGGTTGGTCGGCAGGCGGAATGCGAGATTAGCATTTGGTCGAAGCGTGTCCATGCGCACGCGCGTGCCGCCGTGATCGCTAACCAAATGCACGAAATGTTGAAGGCGCGTCCGTGAGCAAACGCTGGCACCGACGGCGCATTCCAGTACCTTAGCCTCAGTTTTGCCCCAGTGTGGAAAGAGATAGCTCTGACTGAACGGAGAGGACGGGCAATTCGAATTCTGAGTTCCTAGTGGAGGGATACGATGATGCGTAAACTCATGATCGCACTGGCGGCGTTGATGCTCGCCGGCACCACGGCGACGGTAGCGTTCGCCCAGACGAAGACCAGCAAGCCGACCCGCGCAACCGTGCACAAGCTGGTCATCCATGTCGATTCCAACGATCCGGCGACCATGACCCTGGCGCTCAACAACGCCCAGAACGTCATCAATCACTACAAGCGCAAGCGTGAGCGCGTGGTGGTCGAGCTGGTGACCTATGGTCCGGGGCTGCACATGTATCGTGAGGACTCGAGCCCGGTGAAGCAGCGTATCGCCACGATGTCTCTTGAGAACCCGAACCTGAAGTTCTCGGCCTGCGGCAATACCCGCGCGGGCATGCAGAAGCGCGAGGGCAAGCCCGTCAAGCTGATCAGCGAGGCCAAGGTCGTCCCCTCCGGCGTCATTCGCATCATGGAGCTGCAGAAGCAGGGCTACGCCTACCTGCGTCCCTAGGCACGGCGGCTGGCACTTGCGCAGCAATGAAAACGGCCCGCGGCAGATCATGCCGCGGGCCGTTTCGCATCGAGGCTCGGGACGTCGTCCGGCGGATTCAGTTGAAATCTGGAGTGACGCCTGGAGGCGGCGAGAAACCGAGATCGCCGCGCGCGATCACGGCGGGCTTGCCGCCTGAAGCCTCGAGCAGGCGCGCCTGATCCGCCTTTGCCTTGCGATCGACAGCCAGCGGATCGCAGATCTTCAACAGCTCCTTCTGCAGGTCCTCGAGGATCGGCTTGGCGTTGGCCTTGTCCGCGATGTCGTTGAGCTCCTCCGGGTCCTCGGAGAGATCGAAGAGCTGCGGCGGATAGGCCGCGTAATAGACGAGCTTGTACGGCCCCTTGCGCAGCATGTAGGCCGCCGTCTTGGAGCCCATGCCGTGGTACTCGGAGAACACGGCGCGGCTGTCGTCGGGCTTGGCGATGATGTCCGCGATCGAGCGGCCGGGATGCTCGGGCGTGATGGTCTTTGCTGATCCGGCGCCGACGGAGTCCATGATGAAGGGATAGAGATCGAGCAGGTTGGTCGGCGTGCCGACCCGCCGGCCGGCCGGAATGTCGGGTCCCGCCGCAATCAAAGGAACGCCGACGGACTCCTCGTACATCGTCGACTTGCCCCACAGGCCGCGAGCGCCGAGATTGTCGCCGTGGTCGCTCGTGTAGACGACGCGTGTCTCGGCGGCCAGACCGGCGGCTTCCAGGCTGGCGAGCACCTTGCCGATGTTCTCGTCCAGGAAGCTGCAGAGGCCGAGATAGCCGGCCAGCGCCCGCTTCACCATGTCGGGCGTCTTGAAGAACTCGTCGTAGGCGAAGGTGCGCTTGTAGTCCTCGATGTAGGGGTGCGCCGGCTCGTGGCGCTCGCCGTAGCGCTTGGGCACGGGCAGGTCGCGGTCGTAGTAGCGATAGAAGTGCTCGGGCGGCGCCGTCAGGGGGAAGTGCGGCGACACGAAAGAGAGGAACATCACCCAAGGCTTGGCGGTGTGCTTCTGTGCGCTTTCGCGGAACCAGACCTGGGCGCGCGCGGCGATCTCGCGGTCGTAGATCGTGTAGGGGCTCTCGCCCGGCCCCGCCATCTTCGCCATCTTGTAGGAGCCGCCGCGCTTGGGCATATCCTCGTCGCGGATGAGCCCGAGCAGGTCGCCCTTGCCCTCGATGATGTGCATGCCGATCTGTTCGTCGGAGAAACCGTTGTCGTCCTCCTTGCTGCGGAAATGCAGCTTGCCGATCGATACGACGTGGTGCCCCATTTCACGGAGCTGGTGATGCCAGCTCGGCGCGGTACCGTCGTAGGCGATGGCGTTGTCCCAGTTGCCGATCTGATGGACGTACTTGCCGGTGGCGAAGGAAGCGCGCGCGGGAACGCAGACCGGGCAGGGCGTATAGGCGTCGGTGAAGAGGGTGCCGCGGGCGGCCAGCCGGTCCAGGTTGGGTGTCGTGACGATATCGTGGCCGTAGCAGCCGAGCATGCGCCGGTTGTGTTGGTCGGACATGATGATGAGGAGGTTCTTCGGCTGCATCTCGCCTTCCCTTGCGCTGGCTTGAGGATGTTTCCTGCCCGAGATCGGGTTATTGTCTCTTCGCAGGCCGCTGCGGCTGCTGCTATCGTCCCAGCAGGTGTAGGGCAAGGAACGGCAGCGTGCAACGCGCCGATCAGGAGGGAACGTCCAACGTGACACGTCTCAGCGATTACGAAAAGGAGCTGCTCGCGGGCCAGCACGGCGAGCCGCGCAAATGGGCGATGGAGATGCTGCTGAAGGTCGCGCGCATCTTCGACGCCGAGGACATGGTCGAGGTGACGCAGGTGCATCTGATGGCCGATACCGAGGCCACCGGCGAGGAAGGCGTGCGCTTCGTGGAATGGATCGGTTCGCATCCGAGCGCGCAGTCCCGCGTGATCATTCCGACGGTCACCGATCCCCGCGGCGCCGATTTCGATGCCTACAAGCGCGTCAAGCAGGACGAGCGGATCGTGGAGCTCGAGCGCCGCGCCGACGCGGCGTTCCGCAAGATCGGCATCATGATGACCGACACCTGCATCAATTATCAGACGATCAATCCGCCCGTGCGCGGCGAGCATCTCGCCTTCGGAGATACCGGATCGACGATCTACGCCAACAGCGTGCTTGGTGCGCGCACCAACTTCGAGGGTGGGCCGTCGGCCCTTGCTGCAGCCCTCACGGGCCGGGTGCCGCGCTATGGCTTCCACCTCGACCGCTGCCGGCGCGGCTCCACCCGCTTCGTCGTCGAGCGGCGTCCGAAGGACTGGAGCGAGTGGGGCGCGCTCGGCGGCATCATCGGCCGCGACATGCGTTCCTACTGGCAGGTGCCGGTGATCGAAGGCATCGAGGGCGTGGTGACCTCGGACGAGCTCAAGCACTTCGGTGCGGCGCTGGCGAGCTTCGGCTCGACGCCGCTCTTCCACATGGTCGGCGTGACGCCGGAGGCGCCGGATCTCGCCTCGGTCTTCGACGGTGCGCCCCCCGAGCCGCGGCGCATCGGCAAGGCCGACTTCGATCGCTTCTTCGCGGATTACGGTCCCAAGGGTGACAAGCTCGATGTCGTCGTGTTCTCCGCGCCGCAGCTCTCGCTGTTCGAGATCGAGGCGCTGGCCAAGCTGCTCGACGGCCGCAAGGTCTCGAAGGATGTGACGCTGATCGCCTGCACCTCTCCCGAGATGAAGACGGCGGCCGACCGCATGGGCTTGACGGCGTCCATCGAGGGCGCTGGCGGAGTGCTGCTCAAGGGCGTCTGCTTCTATCAGATGCACGCTCGCGAGATCGGCACGGCCAACGGCTGGAAGACGCTCATGAGCAACTCGGCCAAGATCATCAACATTCTGGGCGGCTACGGCTACGACACGCACCTGGCCGACATGGCGACGTGCGTCGAGGCGGCGGTCAAGGGGAGGATCGGCTGATGGCTGAGCGCATCTACAAGGGCCACGTCGGCGTCGGTCCCAGGGTGGAGGGCGAGGCGCTGGTCGCCTCCGACAACTTCTCGGCACGCTACGATCTCGACCTCGTCAAGGGCATTGTCTCGCGCAAGTCGCACAAGCTCTTCGGCCAGAGCTACGTCGGCAAGGTCCTGGTGCTCAACGCCGCCAAGGGCGGTGTGGCGACGGCCTGGATGCTCCGCGAGATGAAGGCCAGGGGGCGCGCGCCGCTGGCGCTCATCCTGAATTTCGCCAATCCGATCATGGCGCAGGGGGCCTCGTTCGCCGACCTTCCCATGATCGATCGTTTCGAGGTGGACATCACCGAGGCGATCAAGTCGGGCGAGCGCGTCGTAATCGATCCGGAGGCGGGAACGCTGACGGTCGTGGCGTAGCGCTGCCCACGTCGCTGCCGCCTCGATCGGGTGACGCCGTCACGGCGTCCGGGTCGAGCGCCAGCGGCGCAAGCACAAGACGGCAGGGGGAGAGCGCCATGACCGAGCCGACGCTGACATTCCGCCAGATCCTCGATCCGGTGACGCCGGAGGAGTTCTTCGCGACCTATTTTCAGAAGAAGCCCCTGCACATCCCGGGCACGCCGGACAAGTTTGCGCGCGTCTGCACCTGGTCCGACTGGAACGATCTCGTGAATATGACGGACATCTGGTCGGACCGGAGCTTCAAGATGGTGCTCGACTGCGAGACGCTTGACGCCGGGGACTACTGCCGGCCGTCGGCGAGCCGCGACGGCATTCGCATGATGCGCCCCCATCCGCCACGCGTCGCCGCCCTGATGCAGCAGGGCGCCAGCATCGTGCTGGATCTCATCGAGATGCTGTCGCCGGGGATTCGCGCCACGACCGAAGCCCTGCAGATGGCCTTCGCGACGCGCGTCTCGTGCAACGCCTACTGCTCGCAGAATCAGCGCCAGGCTTTTCCCTCTCACTTCGACTCGACCGAGGTGATCGCGCTCCACGTGGAGGGCCGGAAGACGTGGCGCGTCTACAAGGGGCGCTTCCCGGAGCCCTTGGAGCGGCCCGGCTACAATCATCCGAGTTTCTCACCCGAGCATCACGAGCGCGCCAAGGGCGAGCTGCTCATGGAGGTGGAGCTCAAGCCCGGCGATCTCCTTTATCTTCCCAAGGGCGTCTATCACGATGCCCTCGCCTCGTCGGAGGCGTGCCTGCACCTGTCCTTCGGTCTCACCGAGGCGCGCGGTCTCGACTTCCTGCAATGGCTGGTCGGCTCGCTCGACCAGCTCGAGGTCGTGCGTCAGGCCTTGCCGCGCTTCGACGACATCGAGGCGCACGAGGCGCACGTGCGCAGGATTGCCGCCGCCGTGAAAGAGGTGCTCGACACGCCCGACATGGCGCAGCAGTTCCGCGCCGAGCAGCGTCTCAAGGCGTTCGAGAACATGACGCACATCCGCATGCCCGGCGGCTCGTCGAAGCGCTACCGTGTCGCGGCGAGTGGGATCCGGCTGGTCAGGCGCGGCCAGGACTGGCAGATCGTGTCCGCGCGCGGCAAGGGAGCCTGCGAGGCTCGGGACGAGGCGGCGGTGCGTTGGGTGCTCGAGCGTGACCACTTCGACCTGGCCAGCCTGACGCGAGCCTTCGAGGGGGATGGCGAGCAGCGCATGCTGGCCATTCTGGAGACGCTCGCTTCCATCGGCGTCGTCGAGGCGCTCTGAGGGTCACAGGGGGCGGGATGCGACACGAGCGGGATGCCGGCCATCCCGCTCGTGTGAGTTAGTCGTGCTGTTATGCCGTCAGTCAGGCGCCGGTCGAAGCCGAGCGCGCCCCGGCGCTGTAGGTGTTGGACAGCAGCGTGACACGCTCGATCGTCTTCTGGTCGATCACCGGCTTCCAGCCGGGAACCAGCTTGATGGCGCCGTTCTCGAACGGCAGGGGATCGGCGAAGAGCAGCGTGTCGAGCTTCAGGAAGCCGTTCATCTCGCCGGCGTTCTTGATCGTCGAGCGGGCGACGCAGGCCTCGAGCCAGCAGGACAGGTCCGTCGACACACCGTCACCGAGCACGGGCTTGATCTTGTTCGCCCAGATCCGCTGCAGGGACGCCTCGAGCCGTTCCAGCGAGCCGAACTTCTTCAGCTTCACCTTGACGTAGCCGCAGCCCTTCATCTTGGCGGCGCGGTCGATGTCGGTGAGGCTGTAGATGGATTCGTCCATCATCACCGGCACGGTCGAGACCGCGGCCACGGCCGCGTTCGCCTCCCAGTCGGTCTTGCTGCAGGGCTGCTCGAACAGCTCGATGCCCTTCGGGTCGAGCGAAGCGCCGAAGCGGCAGCCCTGCTCACGCGTGAAGCCGCGGTTGGCGTCGAGGCGGATGGTGACGCGGTCGCCGACGATCTCCTGGATGCGCTTGACGCGGGCGAGATCCTTGTCGACGTCGAAGCCGACCTTGACCTTCAGCGTCTTGAAACCGCGCGAGATCGTCTCCTCGATCTCGGGCGCGAGGCCGTCGAGCTCCATGGCGTTGACGGGCACCAGCAGCGGTACGCTCGCGGGCGTGTCGACTTTCAGGAGGGGGCTGCCGTCGATCATCTCGATCGACGTCATGAGCACCGAGCCGCCATGCGAGTTGGCGTCGAGATGTGGGGCGATGGCGGCGCGGGCCTCGGCCGTCGTGCTGCCGACGATGCGCTCGGCCATCTCGTTGGCGAACGCCAGGCCGCCCTCGGGCGTCTCGTCGGAATAGCCCTTGTGGATGACCGTCTCGCCGAAGCCTTCGCGCCCATCACTCATGCGCATCTGCACGACGAGGGGCTCGTAATGGTAGAATTGTGCGCCCGATACCTTGTAGGGGGTCGGCAGATTGATCTTAAGCTTGCGAACGGTGATCTCGCTGATCCTGGCGCTGCTCACGTGGTCTCCTCCTGAGATTTACATCTTTGCCGGAGTGGCGACCCCGGTTGGCCGGATATTGGTCCAGACCCGCCCCCGAGGGCAAGCGCAAGCCGCCTGGGCGAGGCGGCGGCGTTTGTGGCCGACCAGAACGGGTCCGGGTTCATCGGCCCCTGGAGGCTTGCTCCAGCGGTGGTCGAGGCGCTAACCTCATTGGTCTGGACAGATCGGCAAGCTCACCTGAACGGAGGGGATATGGCAGCGCTTCGACCGGAGGACGATCCGGGCCTCGACGGCAAGGTGGCGATCATCGCGGGCGGCGGCTCTCCGGGAGACGGTGTCGGCAATGGCCGGGCGGCTGCCATCCTGCTGGCGCGCGCCGGCAGCAAGGTGCTGGTCGTCGACAGCGATCGGGCGGCCGCCGAGAAGACGGTGGCCATGATCGCCGGCGAGGGTGGTGCGGCCAAGGCCATGTCCGCAGACGTGACGAGTCCCCGCGATTGCGAGGCGATCGTCACGGCGGCCCTCGATCACTTCGGGCGGCTCGATTATCTCGACAACAACGTCGGCATCGGCAGCCGCGGCTCCGTCGTCGACGAGACGCTCGAGGGCTGGCAGAAGGTCATGCGCACCAACGTCGACAGCATGTTCCTGCTCTCGAAGTACGCGATCCCCGCCATGATCAAGACGGCGAAGGGCGGGGCCATCGTCAACGTCTCGTCGATCTCGGCGCTGCGTCCGCGTGGCCTGACGGCCTACGCCGTCTCCAAGGGGGCGGTCATCACGCTCACGCGCGCCATGGCTGTCGATCACGGCCGCGACGGCATCCGCGTCAATTGCGTGGCGCCAGGGCCGATGTTCACCCCGCGCATGGAAAAGCGCGGCATGTCGGCAGAAGGTCGCGAGCGACGGCGCAAGGCCTCGATCCTCGGCATCGAGGGCACCGGCTGGGACATCGGCCACGCGGTCAAGTTCCTGCTCTCGGATCATGCGCGCTACATCACCGGGCATACGCTGGTCGTGGATGGCGGCGTGACGGCACAGGCGCCGGCACGCGACAATCAATAGTGCTGCAAACAGTGCGGCCATCCGGCAGGGACCGGCAGGCGAACACCCAATCAAGGAAGGGTAAACCGTGGCTCGACTTCGCTATCTCGAGAAGGCCGATCTGGCGGCCGAGGACCAGGAGCTGCTGTCGCGCGACATCGCACTCTACAAGATCCTCGCACACAGCCCCAATGGCGCCCGCGCCTTCCAGGGGCTCGGCCGCTTCATCCGCTTCAAGAGCCGCCTCGATCCGCGCTTGCGGGAGCTGGCCATCCTGCAGGTCGGCTATCTGACCCGCGCGCCCTACGAGTATTCGCACCACATCAAGATCGGCCGTGATTTCGGCGTATCGGACGACGACATCCGCGCCATGATCGACGCGACCGAGGGGCGGCCGGCGAAGCTCGACCGCCAGACGGCGGCCGTGCTCAAGGCGGCGCGCGAGATGACCCTCGATCTCAAGATCTCCGACGAGACGTTCGCGATCCTGCGCGAGACGCTCGACGAGGAGCGCCTGACGGACCTCGTCATCACCATCTCGTTCTACAACGGCGTCGTACGCTTTCTCGCCACCATGGAGATCGACGTCGAGCCCGAGTATCAGAAGTATCTCGACGAGTTCCCGTTGCCGGCAGGCAAAGCGTAATCGAAAGGAGCCAGCCCATGCGCCTCCAGGACAGAGTGGCCATCGTCGTCGGCGCCGGACAGGGACCCGGCGAGGGCGTGGGCAACGGTCGTGCGACGTCGATCGTGTTCGCCCGCGAGGGCGCGAGGGTGCTGGCCGTAGACCTGAACGCGGCATCGGCCGAGGCGACGGCGGCGATGGCGCGGGAGGCGGGAGGTGTCTGTGAGGCCTTCGTGGCCGACGTGACGAAGGAGGCGACACTGGCGGCTGCCGTCGCGGACGCGCGCCGCCGTTGGGGGCGCATCGACATCCTGCACAACAACGTCGGCGTCAGCATCGCCGGCGGCGACGCCTCGCCGCTCGAGATCACCGAGGAGGCGTTCGACCGCGTCTCCGCGATCAACCTGCGCGGCGTGATCATGGCCTGCAAGCACGTGCTGCCGGTCATGCGCGACCAGGGTTCGGGCACCATCATCAACATTTCGTCCACGGCGGCGGTCAACGCCTATCCGACGGTGGCCTACAAGGCGACGAAGGCGGCGATGATCGCCTTCACCAAGCAGATCGCCCAGCAGTACGCCGAGTTCGGCGTGCGGGCGAACGTGATCCTGCCGGGCCTGATGGATACGCCGATGGCCGTCGACACGCGGGCCCGCGTCGGTGGCAAGAGCCGAGCCGAGGTCGCCGCCGAGCGCGATGCACGCGTACCGTTGCGGCGCAAGATGGGAACGGCGTGGGATGTGGCGAACGCGGCGCTCTTCCTCGCATCCGACGAGGCGAATTTCATCACCGGCGTGGCGCTGCCCGTCGACGGAGGCGCCTCGATCGGACGCAGTTGAGGCCATTTGCTTGCCGCGAGTAACGGTCGGTTGGCGACGTGGGTCGGCCGGCGTGGCCGATTCGGGGGTTGTTCAATCGAGCTCCCACCGTTAGACTTCTCTGACAATCAAGACGAGAGCCATGAGGCGACGTCCCGTATGAGGCGTCGCTTCTCGGACTCAAGCCGAGCTGAAAGGGAGGAAGCTGCCAATGCACTTCAGAAAAGCGCTCTGTCTAGGCGCTGCCGCACTCGCGGCGGGTTTTCTCGCGGTCGCGCCGGCCGTGGCCCAGAAGAAGGGCGGAACGCTCAAGCTCTACCACCGCGATAATCCGCCGAGCGCTTCGCTGCTCGAGGAGGCGACCGTCTCCACGCAGTTCCCCTTCATGGCGATCTACAACAACCTGGTCGTCTTCGATCAGCAGAAGCCCGTGAACAGCAAGGACACGGTCGTGCCCGAGCTGGGTTTGAGCTGGGCCTGGGATTCGTCGAAGACGAAGCTCACCTTCAAGCTGCGCCAGGGCGTCAAGTGGCACGACGGCAAGCCGTTCACGGCGAAGGACGTCAAGTGCACCTTCGATCTGCTGCTCGACAAGGGCAAGCAGAAGCTGCGCAAGAACCCGCGCAAGATCTGGTATCACAACCTCAAGGACGTCACGGTCAAGGGCGACCACGAGGTCACCTTCGAACTCGGCCGTCCGCAGCAGGCATTCGTGCTGCTGCTGGCCTCGGGCTACAGCCCGATCTATCCCTGCCACGTCTCCCCGCGCGACATGCGCGTGAAGCCGATCGGCACGGGGCCGTTCAAGTTCGTCGAGTTCAAGCGCAACGAGGTGATCCGTCTCGCGCGTAACCCGGACTACTGGCGCAAGGGCTATCCGCTGCTCGATGCGCTGGAGTTCCGCATCATCACCAATCGCTCGACGCGCATCGAGGCGTTCATCGCTGGCGAGTTCGACTTCGCCTTCTCGCAGGACGTGACCATCCCGCTGCTGAAGGACGTCACCAAGCGGGCGCCGAAGGCCGTCTGCCCGATCACGCCGAGCTATGTCGGCCGCAATCTGATCGTCAACCCGAAGGTCGCCCCCTTCAACGATGCCAAGGTTCGCAAGGCGATGGGGCTGGCGCTCGACCGCAAGGCGTTCATCGACATCCTGTCCGAGGGCAAGGGTGATATCACGGGCGCCATGCTGCCGCTGCCGGAAGGCCTCTGGGGCATGCCGAAAGCGCTTCTCGACGCGCTGCCGGGCTATGGCGCCAACCTCGAGGCGCGTATCGCCGAGGCACGCAAGATCATGGAAGGCTTGGGCTATTCGGCCGCCAAGCCTCTCAAGTTCAAGGTGTCGACCCGCAATATCGCCATCTACCGGGACCCGGCGGTCATCCTGATCGACCAGCTCAAGAAGATCTACATGGAGGCCGAGCTCGAGGTCGTGGAGACGAGCCTCTGGCACGCCAAGGTGGCGCGCGGCGACTACATCGTCGGCATGAACCTGACCGGTGTCTCCGTCGACGATCCGGACGTGGTTTTCTACGAGAACTACGCCTGCAACTCGCAGCGCAACTACACCAAGTACTGCAATCCTCAGGTCGAGAAGCTGATGGATGCGCAGTCGCGCGAGACGGACGTCGAGAAGCGTAAGAAGATCGTGTGGGACATCGAGCGCATCCTGGTCGAGGACCTGGCGCGGCCCATGATCTACTACGAGCGCGCCTCCACGTGCCATCATCCGCACGTCAAGGGCTTCGTGCAGCACACGAACAGCATCTACTCGAACTGGCGCTTCGAGTACGTCTGGCTCGACAAGTAGCCCGAGAACCGAGACCGGCTGCGCTGCCCTGACGGGTAGGCAGCCGGACTTGGCTCATCAGCCTCGCGCCTGCTGACGCGTTCAGCAGCACGGGGCGCTTAGTCGTCTACCTGATCGACGGATTTCGGCGAGGCTGCGGACCAGATCCGCGGCACGGAGAGAAGACAATGGGTGCCTACCTCTTGCGCCGGTCGCTCCTGATGCTGCTCACGCTGTTCGGCATGTCCGTGCTGATCTTCGTGATGCTCAGGATCGTGCCTGGCGACATCTCGGACATCCTGTTCGACTCCGCGGGCTATGTGGACCCGGCGGCCAAAGCCAGGATCCGCCAGGAACTCGGGCTCGATAAGCCCATCCCCTTGCAGTACTGGGACTGGATCACCAGCCTGCTGCGGGGCGATCTCGGGCAGGCCTACGTGTCCGAGAAGCCGGCCGTCGACGAGATCCTGCCGCGCATCCCCATTACCCTGAAACTCGCCGGGCTGGCGCTGCTGTTCTCGGTGATCATGGGCGTGCCGCTCGGCGTCATCAGCGCCGTCCGCCAGAATTCCATGCTCGACTACATTCTGCGCATCATCAGCCTGAGTGGGCTTTCACTGCCGTCGTTCTGGTTGGGTCTCTTGATCCTGACGGGCTTCGTTCAGTGGACCGGCTGGATCCCGATCTACAAGGAGAACCCGGACACTCTGTGGGAGGCGTGGGCCATCTACCTCATTCCAGCGGCCGCTGTCGGCTTCCGCGCCTCCGCGCTCATCATGCGCTTGACACGATCGTCGATGCTCGAGGTGCTGCGCCAGGACTATATCCGCACGGCGCGCTCCAAGGGGGCGGCGGAGAATACCGTCAACTACGATCATGCCTTGCGCAACGCGGTGTTGCCGGTCGTTACCATCATCGGCATCGAGGCGGCCTTCCTGATCGGCGGCCTGGTCGTCACGGAGACCGTCTTCAACATCCCGGGAGTCGCTCGCTTCCTCGTCGAGGCGATCATCTCGCGTGACTATCCGATCGTGCAGAACCTCGTGATGTTCATCGCCTTCGCGGTGGTGCTCTCGAACTTCATCGTGGATCTGCTCTACGTCGTGCTCGATCCGCGCATCAAGTACGAGGACTGATGCCTTTACATGCCCTGCGCGATGCCTCGCCGGCTCGCGTGCAGCCTGAAACGGGAGGCCTGACGTGGCCAGCATAGAACACAAGGCAGAGCTCGATCGCGCCGGTGCGAACGTCACCAGCAATTGGGGGCAGGTCCGCTACCTCATCCGCCGCTATCCGCTCGGAGCGGTCGGCGCTATCATCGTGATCGCTTTCATCCTGATGGCGATCTTCGCGCCGTGGCTCACCCAGTTCGACCCGACGGCGACCAACTCGAAGGACTCGCTGGCGGCTCCCTTCGGCAAGCACCTGCTCGGCGCCGATTTCATGGGCCGGGACATGTACAGCCGTATCATCTACGGTTCGCAGATCTCGCTCACGGTCGGCATTGCCTCGACGGTTCTCGGCTGCCTGATCGGCGTCGCCGTCGGCCTGATGTCCGGCTACGTCGGCGGCTGGTTCGATCTCATCACACAGCGCGTCATCGATATCATGCAGGCCCTGCCGCTGCTGGTCATGGCGCTCGTCATGGCAGCCTCTCTCGGCCCGTCGCTCGAGAATACGATCATCGCCATCGCCATTCCCATCGTGCCGCACGTCGCACGTGTCATACGCTCGAACACGCTGGCCTTGCGCGAGATGCCTTTCGTCGAAGCCGCCAAGGCCATCGGCATGAGCGAGCGGCGCATTGCGGTGCGTCACATCCTGCCCAACACGATCGCGCCTCTCATCGTGCTCGCCACGGCGCAGCTCGGTGCCTCGATTCTCACCGAGGCTTCGCTGTCGTTCCTTGGTCTTGGCGTGCCGGAGCCGCACCCCTCGTGGGGTCGCATGTTGTCGGAGTCGGCGGCCGAGTACATGCGCACGGCCCCGTGGCTCGTGATCTTCCCTGGCCTCGCCATCAGCCTCATCGTGTTCGGCACGAACCTGCTCGGTGATGCCGTGCGCGATGCTCTCGATCCGCGACAGAGGAGCTGAGCGGGACGCCACGTGATGCGGCGCCGGGACGACGACCAGCCGGCGCGAGGCAACAAGGAATACGGCGCTGGATCGCCCGGAGACGATGCGAATGGATGCAAGGACCGAGACGGTTCAACAGGCCGATGTCATCCTCGACGTCGACAGCCTCAAGACCTACTTCTTCACACGCAACGGCGTCGTGCGGGCGGTGGACGACGTCAGCTTCCAGGTCCGGCGTGGCGAGACTCTGGCGATCGTCGGTGAGTCCGGCTGCGGCAAGTCGATCACGGCCCTCTCCCTGATGCGCCTCATCCCCGATCCGCCGGGCCGCATCGTCGGTGGGCGCGTGGTTCTCGACGGCACCGACCTCACCGCGCTCGACGAGGCCGCCATGCGCGACGTGCGCGGCAATCACATCTCCATGATCTTCCAGGAGCCGATGACCTCGCTCAATCCGGTGATGACCATCGGCCGGCAGATCAGCGAGGCGCTCATCCTGCACCAGGACATGACGCGTGAGCAGGCACTCCAGCGCTCGATCGAGATGCTGGATCTCGTGCGCATTCCCGAGCCCGAGCAACGGGTCAAGGAGTACCCGCATCAGCTTTCCGGCGGCATGCGCCAGCGTGCCATGATCGCCATGGCGCTCGCCTGCAACCCCAAGGTTCTGCTGGCCGACGAGCCGACGACGGCGTTGGATGTGACGATCCAGGCGCAGATCCTGCACCTCATCGTCGAGCTGCAGCAGAAGCTCGGCACCGCGGTGGTGCTGATCACGCATGATCTCGGCGTGGTGGCCGAGACGGCGCAGCGCGTCATCGTGATGTACGCCGGGCGCAAGGTCGAGGAGGCGCACGTCGGCGAGTTGTTCGCGCGTCCGCAGCATCCCTACACGAACGGCCTCATGGCCTCGATCCCGCGGCTCGCCCTGATGCGCGGCGAGACCGAGGCCAAGGTCGATCGTCTGCAGGAGATCGAGGGCATCGTGCCGCCGCTCTACGATCTTCCCAAGGGTTGCGCCTTCGCGCCTCGCTGCGCCTATGCCGACGAGCGGTGCCGGCGCGACTATCCACCCTACGAGGAGAAGCGGCCGGGCCATTGGGCCGCCTGCTGGCACTCGGGCGTGATCTACGGAGATGTCAATGGTTGAGCTGCCCCTCCGCGACGCAGCACCCCCGGCGAGCGGTGGCAAGAAGCCGCCCGTGCTAGAGGTCAGCGATCTCAAAAAGCACTTCCCGATCAGGAAGGGTGTGCTGCGCAAGACTGTCGGCCATGTCTACGCCGTGGACGGGGTCAGCTTTGCGATCAGCGAGGGCGAGACGCTGGGCCTCGTCGGAGAGTCCGGCTGCGGCAAGTCGACGGTCGGGCGAACGATCCTGCGTCTGATCGAGCCGACCTCGGGCAAGATCCTGGTCGAGGGCCAGGACGTTACGCATCTGTCCAAGCACGAGCTGCGCAAGCACCGGCAGGAGATGCAGATCATCTTCCAGGATCCGTTCTCCTCGCTCAATCCGCGCATGACGGCGGGCCAGATCGTGGGCGAGCCGCTGTACATCCATGACATCGCCAAGGGCAAGGCGCTGGAAGATCAGGT
Source organism: Hyphomicrobiaceae bacterium (assembly GCA_041397725.1). Lineage (GTDB taxonomy): Bacteria > Pseudomonadota > Alphaproteobacteria > Rhizobiales > Hyphomicrobiaceae > JAGRKR01. The sequence continues at coordinate 54,325 of JAWKVZ010000002.1, forward strand.
CGCCGCTCTGTTCGATCGCGTGGGCCTGCGACGCGCGCAGATGAGCAACTATCCGCACCAGTTCTCCGGCGGCCAGCGCCAGCGCATCGGCATTGCGCGCGCCCTGGCAACCAATCCGAGGCTGATCATCGGCGATGAGCCGGTGTCGGCGCTGGACGTGTCGATCCAGGCGCAGGTCATCAACCTGCTGATGGACCTGCAGGCGGAGCGCAGGCTCTCCTATCTCTTCATCTCGCACAATCTGGCGGTCGTCGAGCACATCAGCCACCGCATCGCGGTGATGTATCTCGGGCGCATTGTCGAATACACCGACAAGAAGACCCTCTTCACGAAGCCGCTGCATCCCTACACCGAGGCGCTGCTCTCTGCCGTGCCTGTGCCGGATCCGGCCATCAAGCGCGAGAAGCGGGTGCTCGAGGGCGACGTGCCGAGCCCGGTGCGGCCGCCGCCGGGCTGCCACTTCCACACGCGCTGTCCCTACGCGAAGAGCGAGTGCAAGGTCGAGGTGCCGCAGCTCCGCGAGGTCTCAAAGGGACATTGGGTGTCCTGCCTGCTGCGGTAGGTGATCGGCAGCAGACGGAAACAGCCCTGGCCATCGGCCGGCGGCGCGAGCTGGCCGATGTCTGTTGCGGGCGCCGGGACGCTCAGCGCTGGCGCGGTGTGAGGCCCGTCAGCTTCCAGTCGAACCCCGTGAAGCGCATCTCCGCCGTCAGGTCCGGTCCTGAGGCCGACGGGTCCTTGGCGACGCCGAGGCGCATGGCGAGTGGGCCCGCAAATCCGAACGACTTGATGTTGGAGAAGCCGTAGGATGGCTTCTTGCCGCTGTCGCCGGCAGGCTCGGACGCGGGAGCCTTGGCCGGCGTCTCCGATGGCTGGCTGCCGCGTCCGAGCCTGCCAAGACCGCCTGGGATCGTCAGGCCGCCAGGAAGCTTGAGGCCGCCCTCGCTGGCGCCCGGCAGGCCCTTACCGAGGCCCGGAACGAGTTGCCCCAGACCGCCCATCTTGCCCGCCTCGCGCGAGACGAAGCTGCCGAGGGAGCCGCCCTGGGCATAGAGCTTGCCGAGGTTCTCGGGCGTGATCATGCGGGAGAGCGCCGTCTCGACGAGCTTTGGCGCGAGCTCCTTCTTGAGGTCTCCCCCAAGTGCCTGTCCGGCGGGGCCGGCAGCCGCCCTGTCGATGGCCTTCTCGACCTCGGCGGCCACGGCCGGACGCAGGGATGTCCGCAGGCTCTCGAAGTCGATCTTGCGAGCCAGCAGCGCCGCATCCGAACGCTTCAGGCCGTCGTGAATCTGGTAGGCCGACCACGCGGGCCAACCGACGTAGAATCCGACGACGACCAGCACGAGCAATGCCAAGAGCTTCTTCATGTCACGTTCCCCCTGTCGCCGGCTCCAAAGCGCCGGCCCACTCCCAACCTCGGCGTTCGCGCGCTGCGGGTTCCCGCAGCGGTCGCCCGCCCGACCTCAGCGTGCCGGCACCAGCCGCACCAGCTTCCAATCGAAATCACGGAACGCCATTTCGGCTATCAGATCGGCCCGCGTCGCCTTCGGATCGACGGAGACGGCGACGACGAATGACACCGGTCCGGTGAAATAGAAATCCTGCACGTTGCCGAAACCGAATTCGGGCTTCGCGGCGCGTTCGCGCAGAACGGGCTTGGCGCCCGGTTGCGCGGGAGGCGTCTGCTTGCCCGCTTCGGGCTCCGTCTTGAAGATCTCCGGCATGAGCTTCTCGAGACCAAAGCCGCCCATGCCGGGTATGACGATGCCGCCGGGAAGCCTGAGGCCGCCTCTGCCGCTGTCGTCGCCTCCGACGAGCTTGCGCAGCGCATCGAGCAGGCCGGAGTTCTGTGCGACAATCTCGGCGAACGCCCGGCTGAGCTCGGGACCTTCGGTATAGAGTCGGCTGATGCCATCCGGCGTCACGATGGTATCGAGCGTCGAGTCGACGAGGCCGGGGGCGAGCTCGCGGCGCAGGCTGTCCACGATCTCGCGCCCTCCAGGCACCTCGATCTGACCGAGAGCCTTGTCCACCTCGCGGGCCGCGAACGGCCGCAGCGCCGTGCGAACCGCTGGAAAATCGACCTTGCGGGCCAGCAGGCGGGCATCCGAGCGCTGCAGCGCGCCGAAAATCTGGTGCGCCGAGTAGGTGGGCCACGCCAGGTAAAAGAGGACGATGACGAGGCCTGCGCCGAGCAAGAGCTTGCGCATCGCGCTGCGACTCCCCGAGGAAACACGTCGTGGTCTTAGCATGCTTAGGACGTGGTCGTACAAGAAAGCTGGCGGTCGTCCCAGGCGATGTCGCGCCATCTGACTAATTATTAGTCAGCAGAGATATTCGCCCATTATATAGGCAAATCGCCCGCCGCGTGGGCGACCGCGCGGCGTGGCGCGATTCCAGGCGTGGCGATCAAGAAATTGAAAAACAACAATAAAATATGATTTTTGAACTTGGCACGCGCGTTGCTCTCTTCAGTTTCGGTTAACTGTCTGGCTCTGCCGGCGCCTGCCCAGATCGGCAGCCTCGGCGGAGCGGCGAAAGAGGGAGAGCACAGCATGAGCCTCGACAAGGACCCCTTCAGTGCGACTACGGAGCTCGGCGGCGGCTGTAGCTGCGGCCGGCATGCGAGCGCGGACGAGCATGCGCGTGACGTTGCAGCCCGAGAGGCGGTGACGGGAGAGGAGGCGCGGCTGACGCGCGCGGTCGAGCAGGCGGTCATGCGGGCGATCTTCCCGAACGACGTCACGCGCCGCAATTTCCTGCGCGCGGTCGGGGCCTCCACCGCGGCGGCAGCGCTCTATCAGGTTCTGCCGATCGCTTCAGCGACGGAGGCCTTCGCCGCCGGCGGCAAGCTCGAGAAGACCAAGCTCAAGGTCGGGTTCATTCCCATCACGTGTGCAACGCCGATCATCATGGCGCACCCGATGGGCTTTTACAAAAAGTACGGGCTCGACGTGGAGGTCGTGAAGACGGCTGGCTGGGCCGTCGTGCGCGACAAGACCATCAACAAGGAATACGACGCCGCGCACATGCTGTCGCCGATGCCGCTCGCGATCACGCTCGGGTCCGGCTCGACGGCGTTGCCCTACACCATGCCTGCGGTGGAGAACATCAACGGTCAGGCCATCACGCTGGCCGTGAAGCACAAGGGGCGTCGCGATCCGAAGTCCTGGAAGGGCTTCAAGTTCGCCGTGCCCTTCGACTACTCCATGCACAACTACCTGCTGCGCTACTATCTGGCCGAGCACGGCATCGATCCCGACTCCGATGTGCAGATCCGTTCCGTGCCGCCGCCGGAGATGGTCGCCAACCTGCGCGCTGATAACATCGACGGCTTCCTGGCGCCCGATCCGGTGAACCAGCGCGCGGTCTACGACGGCGTCGGCTTCATCCACATCCTCTCCAAGGAGATCTGGGACCGGCATCCGTGCTGCGCCTTTGCCGCGAGCAAGGCCTTCGTGACGGAGACACCCAACACCTACGGCGCGCTGTTGAAGGCGATCATCGACGCCACGGCTTATGCCGCCAAGCCCGCCAACCGCAAGGAGATCGCCAAGGCGATCGCGCCGGCCAACTACCTCAATCAGCCGGTGACGGTCGTTGAACAGGTTCTGACGGGCACCTTCGCCGACGGCCTCGGCAACATCCGCCGCGTGCCCGATCGCATCGACTTCGACCCGTTCCCCTGGGAGTCGTTCGCGGTCTGGATCCTCACCCAGATGAAGCGCTGGGGGCAGGTCAAGGGCGAGATCAACTACGCCAGCGTCGCCAAGCAGGTCTACCTCGCGACTGACGCCGCGCGCCTCATGAAGGAGGTCGGTCTGACGCCGCCGGCCGCCACGTCCAAGAGCTTCTCCGTGATGGGCAAGGCCTTCGATCCGAGCAAGCCCGAGGACTACATCAAGAGCTTCAAGATCCGTCGTTCGGCCTGACGGAAGGGGACCGGCATGACCCAATCTCTGACACTGAGAGCCTCGATCGTCTCCATTGCCCTGCTGGCGGGCATGCTCGCCATCTGGCATCTGGCCACCATGTCCACGGGACCGGTGGCCAAGATGGACCCCGAGTATGCCAAGCTCATGGGCGTGCAGGCGACGCAAGGCAAATCGGCCATGCCCGGTCCCGGTCCCGTCCTCACGAAGATCTGGGAGCATCTGCGCGATCCCTTCTACGTGAAGGGGACCAACGATCAGGGGATCGGCATCCAGCTCGGCTACTCGATCGCCCGCGTCGCGGCGGGCTATCTGCTGGCGGTTCTGGTTGCCGTCCCGCTCGGCTTCCTGATCGGCATGTCGCCGCTCATGAACCGCGCACTCGATCCGTTCATCCAGGTGTTGAAGCCGATCTCGCCGCTCGCCTGGATGCCCCTCGCCCTCTACACCATCCGCGACTCCGGACTGTCGGCCATCTTCGTGATCTTCATCTGCTCCCTCTGGCCGATGCTGCTGAATACCGCCTTCGGCGTGTCGAGCGTCCGGCGGGAGTGGCTCAACGTGGCGCGCACGCTGGAGCTCGGCTCCTTCAGGACGGCATGGCGGGTGATCCTGCCGGCGGCGGCCCCGACGATCTTCACGGGCATGCGCATCTCCATCGGCATCGCCTGGCTCGTCATCGTGGCGGCAGAGATGCTCGTGGGCGGAACGGGCATTGGCTACTTCGTCTGGAACGAGTGGAACAACCTCTCCATCACCAACGTCATCACCGCAATCCTCGCCATCGGCGTGGTCGGCATGCTGCTCGACCAGATCATGGCGCGACTTCAGAAGCTTGTCTCCTTCGCGGACTAGTCGCGGCGGCGGATCGGGCGGCCATCGAGAACACCAACGGAGGGCAGAATGGCCAAGTCTTTCATCAGCGTCGAAGGTCTGAGCCGGCGCTTTCCCGTCCGCGGCGGCGGCGAGCTCGCGGTTTTCGAGGACCTCTGGTTCTCGATCGAGCGGGGTGAGTTCGTCTGTGTGATCGGGCACTCCGGGTGCGGGAAGTCGACGATCCTCAACGTCCTGGCGGGCCTCGACGAGCCGACCTCTGGTGAGATCATCGTCAACGGCGAGGCGATCTCCGGGCCGAGCCTCGACCGCGCCGTCATCTTCCAGGGGCATGCCTTGCTGCCCTGGCTGTCCGCCATGGGCAACATCGAGCTCGCCATCAGCTCGCGGCATCCCGAGTGGAGCCGGGCCGAGATCCGCGCGCATGCCGAGCGCTACCTGGAGCTGGTGCATCTTGAGGGAGCTGCGGCGAAGCGGCCGTCGGAGCTTTCAGGAGGCATGAAGCAGCGTGTCGGCATCGCGCGTGCTCTGTCGATCGAGCCGAAAGTCCTGCTCATGGACGAGCCGTTCAGCGCTCTCGACGCCCTGACGCGCGGTGCGCTTCAGGACGAGGTTATCGCCATCCAGTCGAAGACCCAGCAGACGACCTTCATGATCACCCACGACGTCGACGAGGCGCTGCTTCTCGCCGACAAGATCCTGATGATGACCAATGGGCCGAACGCCCATATCGCCGAGATCGTCGAGAATACGCTGCCGCGCTCGCGCACGCGCAACGACATCCACAAGCACCCGAACTACTACCCGCTGAGGAACCACCTCATCGATTTCCTGGTGACGCGGTCGAAGGAGCTCGCCAAGGGGCCGGGCCGCCAGCCAGGCGTGTCCGACGCCGCTCGGCGCAACCCGCCCGTCGTGCGTCCTGCCCAGGGAGAAGCCGAACATGCTCACGCGACCTTCACTCCGAAATCCACCGAGAAAGCCAGCTATGCCTTCAAGAGCCGGCCGAACGGCGCCTTCCGCACTGCGGCGCGCCGGATTGGAGCTCAAGGCCCCGCTCAAAATCATCGGGCGAAAGCCGCAGTCGAAACAAAATGGAGGTGAGACGATGACACAGATGACCAGCATTCCGCCCTATGGCCACGAGCGGGAGTTGCTCACGGCCAAGATCGTGAGGACCATCAAGGACAAGGGGCTGTCGTTCAAAGGTGCGGCCGAGGCGGTGGGTATGTCGCCGTTCGTCGTGACGGCGGCCCTGATGGGGCAGATGTCGCTGCCGGCCGAGGCCGCGGAGAAAGCGGCTGCCTATCTCGGCATCCCCGAGGCCGCCAAGCTCCTGACCGAGATCCCGTCGCGCGGCTCGCTCGGCCAAGCCGTGCCGACCGATCCGCTCATCTATCGCTTCTACGAGATCGTGCAGGTGTTCGGCACGACCTTCAAAGCGATGATCGAGGAGGAATTCGGCGACGGCATCATGAGCGCCATCGACTTCGACCTGGACCTGAGCCGACTGCCGGACCCCAATGGAGATCGCGTGAAGATCGTCATGACCGGCAAGTTCCTCAAGTACAAGCGGGTCTGAGAACGGGTTGCTCCGCGGAGCGTGTCCGTCGCGACGACGGCCCCGGGTCCTATCAGGCGCGGGGCCGTTGCCTTACCAGCGCGACGTCTCGGGATCGAGGCGCTCCTTGACCCGTGCGAACAGCTGGGCCGTGCCGAGGCGCTGCATCAGCGTGTGCCACGCACCGGCCCGCTCCGTGAGCCAGGCGTTCGTCGCCGTCGAGGGCAGTTGCTGCGTCCAGCTCACCAGTGCGGCCGAGTTGAACAGCGCCAGCATGGTGACGGCGATGAGGCTGATGGTGACGACGTCGCGCGCCCGTGACGGTCGCATGCCCGCCTCCAGCTCTTCCGTGCCGAGCTCGGTGCGGGGTGGGTGTGAAGGGCGCGTCTCCATGTGCTGGCCTCAAAACTGGAAGTAGATGAAGGGGGCGCTGCCGTCGCCGCCGACGGCCTCGATCAGCACGAGCGTTGCGCCTGCGAGCAGTCCGACGAGCCAGACGGGCAGCTTCTGATAGAGCCAGTCGAGCTTCTGCAAGAGGCTCGACGGCGTGAACTGGATGGCGAGGCCAAAGGCGATCAGCCCGGCGAGGAATGGTGTCACGAGCTCGACAGGGCTCTGCCACCGCGCGAGCCCCGCGATGAGGGCAATGGCGCGCTCCAAGTCCTCGGCACGGAAGAAGATCCATGCCAGGCAGACGAAGTGGAAGGTGACGAGGACGGCGATGGCGCGCCGCCAGATGGGCCGCCGCTCCGCTGCCGCGTGCGGCGTCAGGCCGACACGCGCGAAGTGCGCCCGCTCGAGTGCCAGTGCGCCGCCGTGCATGGCGCCCCAGATCACGAATTTCCAGGCCGCGCCATGCCAGATGCCGCCGAGCAGCATGGTCACCAGCAGATTCCGGTAGGTTCTCAGACGCCGCCCCTGGCTGCCGCCGAGCGGAATGTAGAGGTAGTCGCGCAGCCAGCTCGACAGCGACATGTGCCAGCGCCGCCAGAAGTCGGCCACCGACTGCGCCCGGTAGGGCTGGTTGAAGTTGCGCTGGAAGCGGTAGCCGAGAAGCGCTGCAACGCCGATGGCGATGTCGGAATAGGCGGAGAAATCGCAGTAGATCTGCACGGCATAGCCGTAGACCGCTGCCATGAGGTCGAGAGTGCCGAACGCCGTCGGGTCGAAGAACACCTTGTCCACCAGGCCGACCGCGAGCCAGTTGGCGACGACCGCCTTCTTGAACACGCCCCACAGGATGAGCATGACGCCGAGACCGACGAACACGCGGCTCGGATCGGGCGGGCGCTCGAGCTGCGGCAGGAAGCTCGCCGCACGCACGATGGGTCCGGCGACCAGGTGCGGAAAGAACGAGATGAAGAACATGACGTCGACGAGTCCGCGGGGTCGGTCGAGATCGCCGCGGTAGAGATCGACAACGTAGGAGATGCCCTGAAAGGTGAAGAAGGAGATGCCGATGGGCAGGATGATCTCGAGAAGCGGCAGCTCCCGACCGACGCCGAGCGCGGTGAGCAGGGCGTTGAGCTCGCTCGAGAACCAGCCGTAGTACTTGAAGAAGCCGAGCAGGGCCAAGTTGCAGGCGATCCCGAGAGTGAGCGCCGCCTTGCGCAGCAGGCCGGGCGAGAGCCAGCCGATGATGCGCCCGATCGCCCAGTTGAGCAGCACGCTCGCCAGCAGCAACCCCGCGAGCCGCCAGTTCCAGAAGGCGTAGAACACGTAGCTCGCGGCGATGATGGCGAGCTTGTGCAGCAGGTGCTGCCGGAGCACGACGAGCAGCCAGGAGGCCGGCCAGACGACGAGATAGAAGAGAAGGAAGCTCAGCGTCGGGAAGACCATGTGCGGGCCCCTCAGCGGCCGGGGTAGCCGTCGAGAATGCGCGCGAGCAGATGGTCGGCCGTGCGGTGGTAGCCTTCCCGCGTGAGATGAACGCGGTCCTTGGCGGCGAGGCCGCTGCGGGTCCAGGCGTCGGCGCCGCATGGGCCGCCCTGCAGCTCGGCCCAGTCGATGAAGAGCGCGCCCTGGCGCTGGGCGGCCTGACGCTGGGCCCGGCGCACGAGCGCCAGCCCGGGCGGAGTGTGCCAGTGGCACAGGCGCGGGTTCCTGGCGGCGATCAGGGCGTCATAGTCTCGCATCTCCTCCGGCGTCAGCGGCTGGCAGCGGCGCGCATCCGCCTGGGCGCGGGCGGCATCGCAATAGCTCGGCAAACGGTTGGCGTCAGGTGGTCCGAGCACGACGACGCTCATGTCCGGCGCCGCCCGGCGCAGGCGGGCGAGCCGCTGCTCGAACATCCAGGCGTAGCCTGCGAGACCGGCGAGCGACCCGAAGCCCTCGTTCGTGCCGAAGGCGAGGATCAGCAGGCGCGGCGCGAGGTGGCGGATGTCGCGCTCGACCGATGGCCAGTGCCAACGCGACATGACGCCGATCTGCGCGCCGGGGATGCCGAGGCTGGTGACGACGATGCCCGGCGACGCGCGCAGCAAGGACCAGTCGGTGATGTCGACCGGACCGTCGCCGTGCGGGACGAGCGCCAGCTCGCGACTGGCACGCGGCAGCGCGATGGCGCGGCGGATGTGCGTGCGGCCCGCGGCGCGCGTCTGGAGCGAGCGCAAGCGGCGCCCGTTGATGAGAACGTCGAGGCGGCCGCCATCGGGGCGCGTCAGATAGCCGACCTCGACGCTGTCGAAGGTGCCCTTGTCGTCCCGCGAAGCGACGAGGATCTCCTCGACGGGGGTCGTGCCGCGCAGCACGAAGCCCGAGAGCCCATAGGCGGCGGGCGGGGGCTTGGCGCCGTGGCTCGAAAGCACGGTCCAGTCGCCGGCCTGGACGACGACGTGGCCGTGGGGACGCCAGTAGATGAAGGGCTCGCCGGGTGGCAGCATGCCCCGGCCGGCATTGCCGAAGCGCCGCTGCAAGCGCTCACGCAGGCGACCGGAGAGCATGTCGCCGGCCGTGTGACTGTCGCCGAGCTGGAGGATGGTGAGCCGGCTGGTCCGGCGACGCTCGAGCGCGGCGAGGCCGGCGTGGAACGAGGCCAGGGGATGGCCGTTCGCGTCCTCGGAGGCCTTGGTGGCAGGCGGTGGCGGCGACTGGGCGGCCGCGTCCTGTGCGTTGGCGAGGGCCACAAGCAGCGCGACCGACATCGCCGCAGCCATGCGCCACGCGCGTCCGCAGCATCGTTGCACCGATGGCCTGTCTGTCGCCTGGATCGCGGTCGTCATGCCGGGCGCCCCGATCGTGAGCTAATGCGCCGCGCCCTCTGCGAGCGTGCGGAAGTGCGGCGAGGCCTCGCGCAGGCGCGCCAGGACGCGGTCGGCGATCAGCTCGTAGGCCGGCGCCGTGAAATGCACGCCGTCCGACATGCGCATGAGCTGCATCTTGCCGTCGCGGTCCTTGAAGTGGGCGGTATAGCGGCCCTTGGCGTCGGCGGTCAGCTCCCACGTCGGCAGCAGCAGCACGAGCGGGCGGCTGTGCGCCGCGGCCGTGACGATGTCGTTGACCCGGCGGGCATCGACGTTGGCGTCATCCTCGCGCATGACCGGCAGGAGTATCCAGACGAGCGGCACCTTGCGTCGAGCCGCGTGGTCCATGAATCGTTCGATGCGCCCGCGATAGAGCTCGACCCACTTGGGCGTGCCGAGCAGCGCGTGGGAGCGGCTGCCGATGAAGAAGCTGCGGCGGTCGTTGGCGCCGATCATCATGACGAGGGCGTGCACCGGCCCCTTGGCGAAGGCCCTGTCGATCATGTCGGTGAGGTCGGAGCCGGTGAAGCCGACCGAATTCTTGGCGCCGCGGTAGATCTTGTAGCGTTTGTCGCGCTGGACGGTGCGGTAGAGGCCGGCCCACATGCCGTCGGCGAGCGAGTCGCCGACAACGGCGATCGTCAGTGAGCGTGGCCTGCGCTCGGCGCTCGGGACGGATGCCTTGCTGGCCTTGACGACGCGCCCGGAGGACGGCTCGGCGCGGCTCGGCATTCCGAGAGCTGCGGCGAGAGCCGCTGCAAAAAGAAACAATGAAACGGCCTTCGTGCAAATCGAGCGCAACACGACCCCCCCACGACAAACACAGGTCAAAATCGCTCATCAGCCAGCACTTGACCTTAGTCCCGTCCGGCAGGCGAGACAATCTCGACACCGGTTCTGCAACGGGCCGCCGCCAAGTTGGTGGGCAAGCGACGCACATCTGCAACGGTCCGAGCGGGGAGTTGACAATGGCGCGGCACTGCGTCACTCGAAATCAGGCGAGCGACAGGAGCGGGAATCATCGCGACATGCTCATCGTGCACTGGATAGGCCGTTTGCTGCGCTTTCTGGGACGCCTCCTGCTGCGTCCAGGCGTCCTCTTCGCGGTGCGCATGCTCGGTGGCTGGTCGTTCGTGCTGGCCGTGATCGCGCTGGCGTCCGACATCGTGCGCAGCAACGGTGGTCTGCTGGGATTGGCGCCGACGCCGTTCTCCGCGCACTGGCGGGCGATCGCACCCGGCTCATACGCCGCCAGCGAAGCCTGGGTGCGGACGACGCTTGGCGCCGGTGTGTGGGACGGCCCGTTGACGGCGCTGATCAGCATTCCAACATTCGTGCTCCTGGCGATGCTCGGCATAGCGCTCTACTGGATCGGCCGCACGCGCCGCACGGTCAACATCTACGCGAACTGACGCGGCGCGCGCCGGCCACCGGGCGATGGCGACGGACAGATCAGAGACCCGTGGCGCCTATGGCCCGCCCGCCGCCGCTTCCGGCGGCATCAGGTGAATGCCCGCGGCGAGCAGAGAGAGGGTGACTACCACGCCCGGCGCCAGCTGGTTGCGGCGTGCGGTATGCGTTGGAACCCTGAAGTTCAGTGTGCTCCTGTCGTGCTCGCTGGTCTGCCCTGCCACGGCCACGAGCATGGAGGTCTGCTCGCCCATGCCGGCCATCTCGACGATGGTGCCACTGACGGGGTTCTCGCGCTCGCCGAGCGAGGGGCGGTCGCGGCGATGCAGCACGATGTGATCCGACGGCACGAGCCAGGACACGTTGCTGCTCTCGGCGAAGTCGCCCGTGCTCACGACCTCGACCTGATGGCCACGCCAGGCGATGAGGCCATGCCGGCCCGGCGCCGATGAGCGGACGACGGTACCGTGAAAGACGTTGGTCTGGCCGACGAGGCGCGCCACGATGGGGCTCAAGGGCCGCTGGCGGATGTCCTCCGGTGGTCCCTCCTGCAGCGTCTCGCCGCGATAGAGCACGACCATGCGGTCGGCCAGCGCGACGGCCTCGTTGAGGTCATGCGTCACGAGCACGATGGGAATGCGCAAGCGCGCGCGCAGCGCCACGAGCTCGCGTTTCAGCCGCTCGCGCGTCATCTGATCGACGGCGGAGAACGGCTCGTCGAGCAGGAGGACCGCGGGTTCGCGGGCGAGAGCGCGCGCCAGGGCGACGCGCTGGCGCTGCCCCCCGGAGAGCGCCTCGGGGCGGCGTTCCTCCAGCCCCTTGAGATTGACCAGGTCGAGTAGCTCGCGGGCGCGGCGCGTGCGCTCGTCCGGCGGCAGATGGCGGAGCGGCGTGGCGACGTTTTCTGCGGCCGTCATGTGGGGGAAGAGCGCGTAATCCTGGAACACCAGTCCGACTCGGCGGGCCTGGGGAGCCAGATGGACGCCGGCCGCGCGGTCGAGCCAGGCCTGGCCGTTGCAGGCGATGCGCCCGTCGGCGACCTCGACCAGGCCGGCGATGGCGCGCAGGATCGTGGTCTTGCCGCTGCCGGACGGCCCGACCAGCGCGAGAAGCTGGCCGGCGCGGCAGGTGAAGGTTGCGTCGAGCGGTATGGGATGGGTCTGTCGCAGCCGCACCTCGAGGCTCGCCGGCTCAGCCGCGGTCATGGCGGCGCCTCCTGCCGGTCGTCAGGTGCACCACGAATATGGCAAAGAACGAGAAGGCGAGCAGCACCGCGGCCATGGCCGCAGCCGCACTGTTCTCGAAGGCTTGGACGCGGTCGTAAACAGCGATAGCGAGCGTCTGCGTCTCGCCGGGAATGTTTCCGCCGACCATCAGGATGACGCCGAACTCGCCGAGTGTGTGGGCAAAGACGAGCGCGGTCGCCGAGACGAGGCCCGGCCAGGCCAGCGGCAGCTCGACCCGCACGAAGGTCTCGAAGCTCGAGAGCCCGCTCACCCAGGCTGCCTCGCGGAGATTGGCGGGGATGGCCTCGAAGGCCCGCTGCATGGGCTGGATGGCGAAGGGAATGTTGAAGATCATCGAGGCGACGAGAATGCCCTCGAAAGTGAAGACCAGACCGCGCCCGGTCGCGCGCTCGAGGCCTGAGCCGACAAGCGACTGAGGGCCGAGACCCACCAGCAGATAGTAGCCGAGCACCGTCGGCGGCAGGACCAGCGGCAGCATGATCGCCGCCTCGACGGCCGTGCGCCCGCGAAAAGGTGTCCAGGCCAGCGCGCGGCCAGCCAGGATGCCGACGGGCAGCAGCAGCAGCGACGTCCAGGCCGCGAGTTTGAGGGAGATCTGGAAGGCGGACCAGTCCACGGGCGTGGCGCTCACTTTACCTTGTCGCCGGCAGGCAGCGCCGGGCTTCGCGGCTCGAGCGGAAAAGCATAGCCGCGCTGTGCCAGGATCGCCCGCGCCTCGGGGCCGAGCAGGAACCGGTAGAGTGATCGTACCGCTTCGCCGGCGTCCTTGACCACGACCATTCTCTGCTCCAGGGGGCGATGCCACTCGGCGGGGATGACGGCGTAGCGAATTTTTCCGGCAACGCTCGGCGCGGAGAGCAGGGACACCGCCACGAGAGCGCCATCGGCGGCGCCGGACAGCGCGAACTGCAGCGCCTGGGCGACGTTCTCGCCGAGAGCGAGGCGATCGCGTACGGCGTCGCTCAGCCCGGCGCGCTGCAGGGCCTCCATGGCTGCCACGCCATAGGGCGCGTGCCTGGGATTGGCGATGGCGAGGTGCCGCACGCGGCCCGATGCGAGCGCGGCCTTGAGGCCGTCCAGGCGTGCGTCGATGGCGACCGGCGACGACTTGCCCGTGACGATGGCGAGCCGTCCCAGGGCGTAGACGGCGCTGACTCCCTGCGTGCGTCCACGCTGCTCGAGCCAGCGCACCCGCTCGGCATCGGCGGACAGGAACAGCGCGAACGGCGCCTTGTTGGCGATCTGGCGGGCGAGATTGCCGCTGGAGCCATAGGAGATGCGGAAGCGCTGGCCGGTGCGGCGCTCGTAGACCTTGAGGATTTCCTCGAGCGTGCCGCGCAGATTGGCTGCGGCGGCGATGATCGGTACGTCGGCCCGGGGCTGAGCGACGGCGGGCGGCAATGGCGCGCACATCAGCCCGAGTGCCGCCAGCAGCGCGAGCGCGCAGCGCGTCGCCCCGCGACCCGTCGATCGCCAAGGCCGTCCTGTTGGAAGCGTCATGTGACGTGGGGTGGTGCTCGGCACGGCGGCTCCGCTCGGCTCGGCTGTCTTTGCGACAACACATAGCGCGAATTGCGCAGGGCCAGAAGGGCCGATGCACCCGACACGGTGCGCTTTGATCTTGCCGGCGGAACGGACTAGAATCACAGTGAGCCATCAGGCATCGTTGCGCATTCGAGACGTCGATATCCTCGCCGTGGGCGGGAAGCGTCGCTCAGTCCTGCGGGCGATGCCTGCGGTGACAACTCCAGCCGGAAGGTCCAGCCAGATGAAAATGCGCGCCGCCGTCATCCGCGAGATGATGAAGCCGAGGCCGTACTCCCAGAGCCAGCCGCTGGCCATCGAGGAGGTGGAACTGGCGCCGCCCGGCGAGGGCGAGGTGCTCGTCAGGATCAGGGCCGCCGGCCTCTGCCATTCCGACCTCTCGACCATCAACGGCGACCGTCCGCGCCAGATGCCGATGGTGCTCGGCCACGAGGCCGCCGGCGAGGTCGTCGAGCTGGGTGCGGGCGTCAAGGATCTCAAGGCCGGGGATCGCGTCATCCTCGTGTTCGTGCCGAGCTGCGGCGCCTGCCTGCCGTGCATGGAAGGGCGTCCGGCGCTGTGCGAGCCCGGCGCCAGATCGAACGGAGCCGGTACGCTGCTGTCGGGTTCGACGCGCCTCAGCCAGGGCGGCAAGCCCGTGCACCATCACGTTGGCGTCTCCGCCTTCGCGGAATATGCCGTCGTGGCGCGGGGCTCTCTGGTGAAGATCGAGGACAGCCTCTCCTACGAGGAGGCGGCGCTGTTCGGATGTGCCGTCGTGACGGGGGCAGGCGCGGTCATCAACACCGGCAAGGTGCAGCCGGGACAGAGCGTCGCCATCGTCGGTCTCGGTGGGGTCGGACTCATGTCGATGCTGGCGGCGAAGGTCTCGGGCGCCCGCCAGATCATCGCTGTCGACACGCTCGACGACAAGCTGCAGCTCGCCCGCCAGCTCGGCGCTACGCACACCGTCAATGCCCGCGAGGCGACGGCGGTCGAGCAGGTCCGCGATCTGTCCGGCGGCGGCGTCGATTTCGCCTTCGAGCTGGCCAGCTCGGTGAAAGCGCTGGAGCTCGCCTACAAGGTGACAAAGCGCGGCGGCACGACGGTCACGGCGAGCCTGCCGCATCCCGACCACCGCTTCGAGCTGCCGGCGACCCACCTTGTGGCGGAAGAGCGCTGCATCAAGGGCAGCTACGTCGGGAGCTGCGTGCCGGCCCGCGACGTGCCGCGCTACATCTCGCTCTATCAGCAGGGGCTTCTGCCCGTCGACCGGCTGATGAGCGAGCGGATCAGCCTCGCAGAGATCAATACCGGCTTCGACCGGCTGGCCGATGGGCGCTCCGTGCGCCAGATTCTGGTGCCCTAGGCTGCGATCATCGACAAGGTTCGCCGAGACGGACCAGCGCAGACCAGATTTGGATCGGGAGGACGGACCATGTGCGAGCAGGCTGCCGAGCGCGGCAGGGGCTGGAAGGGGTGGCTCGAGCTGCCGGCCGTGACGGCCGCGGCGCCGACGGGGCCGTGGATCGATCTGTCGTGGACGATCGACGAGGATCTGCCCCGCGTGCCGGCTTTTCCGGCGCCGCGCATCTCCAAGTTGCGGTCTCAGCCGCGCGACCCCTACAACGCCACCGAGCTCTCCATGGTCGTGCACACCGGCACGCACGTCGATGCGCCGCGCCACTTCTTTTCCGATGGTCCCGCTTTCGATGAGATTCCCATCGACCGGCTCGCGGGGCCGGGCGTGGTCTGGCACCTCGATCTCGAGCCGGAGGCGATCATCGACGTGCCCCACCTCGAGGCGGCGCGGCCACGCCTCAGGCCGGGAGACATTCTCGCGCTCTTCACGGGTTTCGCAGAGCGCTTCGGCACACCACACTACGACCGCCACCCGTCCCTCAGCGTCGCGGCCGCCGAATGGCTGGTGGCGCATCGCTGCAAGTTGCTCGCCTGCGACTTCGGCACGCCCGATCTGCCGCACCATCTCCGCCAGGAAGGCTTCGCCTGGCCTGTCCATCACGTGCTGCTGGCCAGCGGCGTGCTTGTCTGCGAGCATCTGCGCGGTCACGCCGCACTCGCCGGACGCCGCGCCGAGTTCATGTTCTCCGCGCTCGGCATCCGCGGCTCGGACGGTGCGCCGGCACGGGTCATGGCCCGGCCCGTGGCGGACGAGAGCCCCACGTGAAGGCGATGCCGGGAGCGGTCCGCAGGGCTGGCGAGGAGACAACGGCGTTATGAGCACGATGACAACCGACGCATCCACGACCGTTCTGGCGCGCATGTGCGAGCTGCCGGCGATGGTCAATGGTGACGATGCGCTCGTGCGGCGGGGACGGTTTCTCGACTGCGACTTTCTCGTCGGCGTCGGTGACGTGCCGGTCTACGTCTCCGTGCGCGGCGGCCGCATCGCGGCACTCGAGCAAGGTGAGCGGCTGACACGCCGTACGGACTTTGCGATCCGTGCCGCGCCCGAGACGTGGCTGAGGTTCTGGGAGGCGGTGCCGGCGCCGGGCTGGCACGACCTCTCGGCGCTCGTGAAGCAGGGGGCAGCGAGCATGGAAGGCGACTTCCGCGTGATCATGGCGAACCTCCAGTACTTCAAGGATGTGCTCGCAAGACCTCGAGCGCGGGCGGCCGGCTAGACGGAGGGCGAGGGAGATGGTGGCGACGTTCGAGCCGATCATCGGCCGGTATCTCAATCTCGACATCGCCGGGCGGCCGCACCGGCTCTATTTCGAGGAAGCCGGATCGGGCATCCCGCTGGTCTGCCTGCACACGGCGGGGGCCGACGGGCGGCAATACCGGCATCTCATGTGCGATCCGGCCATCACCGACCATTTCCGCGTGCTCTGCTTCGATATGCCCTGGCACGGTAAGTCGAATCCCCCCGACGGTTTCGAGCGGGAAGAATATGCGCTCACGACCGAGAGCTATGCGGCGATGATCCTGGCCTTCATCGACGCACTCGAGCTGGAGAAGCCGGTGTGCATGGGCTGCTCGATCGGCGGGCGCATGGTGCTCTATCTCGCTGCCCGTCATCCCGATCGCTTCCGTGCCCTGATCGGCCTGGAGTCGGCGGACTATCAGGACCCCTGGTACGATCTCACGTGGCTCAACCGGCCGGACGTGCACGGGGGCGAGGTCTGTGCGGCCATGGTCTCGGGCCTGATCTCGCCGACCGTGCCGGAGGCTCGGCGCCAGGAAACGCTCTGGATGTACAAGCAGGGCGGTCCCGGCATCTTCAAGGGCGACCTCCACTTCTATCGCGTCGATGGCGACCTGCGGGCGCTCACGCCCGAGATCGATACGCGGCGCTGCCCGCTCTATCTGCTCACCGGCGAATACGATTTCTCATGCTCGCCCGCAGACACCGAGCGTACGGCCGCCAAGATCGCAGGGGTCGAGCCGGTGACCATGCGCGGTCTCGGCCACTTCCCCATGAGCGAGGATCCCGAACGGTTCCGCAGCTACGTGCTGCCGGTGCTCGATCGCATCCGCGGCGTCTGACACGCGCGCAGAGGAGACACGGACATGACGGACGCAGCGCCTATCGGCTTCATTGGTCTCGGCGTGATGGGCGAGCCCATGTGCCGCAACCTCGCCCGCAAGTCCGGACGCAGCATCATCGCCTTCGATCTCGACCCTGCGCCGGTGACGCGACTGGCAGGCGATGGCGTCGCAGCGGTCGCAGCGCTGGCGGAGGTCGGGCGGATGGCGGGCATCGTCTTTCTCTCGCTGCCGGGCGGCAAGGAGGTCGAGGCGGTCGTCACGAGCGCGCTGCTGGCTCATGCGCGGCCGGGCCAGACCATCGTCGATCTTTCGACGAGCCCCGTGGCCCTGACCCGGGAACTGGCCGGTCAGCTCGCAGCGCGCGGCGCCGACTATGCCGATGCGCCGGTGGCGCGCACCCGTCAGGCCGCCGAGACCGGTACGCTCAGCATCATGGTCGGCGCCAAGCCGCACGTGTTCCAGCGCATCGAGCCGTTTCTCTCGACCTTCGCGAGCGACGTCACCCATTGCGGCGACATCGGATGCGGGCAGGTGGTCAAGATCATGAACAACATGATCATCATGGAGAACGTCGTGGCGCTGGCGGAGGCGTGGGCTATCGGCCGGCGGGCCGGCGTCGACGGAAAGCTGCTGTTCGAGACGCTGACGAAGGGCTCCGCCGACAGCTTCTCGCTGCGCAACCACGGCATGAAGGCGATCCTGCCGGACGCGTTTCCGGAGCGCGCGTTCTCGACCGAGTATGCGCTCAAGGACCTGTCGTATGCGCTCGAGCTGGCGCGGCAGAACGGCGTACCGGTGCGGGGCGCCGAGGTTGCGCGCCAGTTGCTGGAGGAGGCGAAGGCCGAAGGCTACGGCGCCAACTACTGGCCGATCATCGCCCGGATCGTCGACGCCGCCGCGAGGTAGCGGCCGAGCCGGCGTGCCTCGCTCATCCGGAGAGTGAAACGACAAAGGGCGGCGCCGTGGCGCCGCCCTTTCCGGTCTCCGTGGTGTCACTGCTGCCCCGCGGCTCATTCCCACCGGGGCGCGGCGGCGCTGCGCTCAGCCCTTGAGCTCGTGGAGCAGGATCTGGTCACGCAGCTCGGCGAACTCCTGACAGGTCGTGCCGCAGCGCTTGGCGATCTCGGCGAGCTGACCTCGCGCCGCCTTGACGTCACCCTTCTGCAGAAAGGCCTCGCCCATGTAGGCGCGCGCCAGCGTGTAGTTGGGGTTCTGCTGGAGGACGCGCTTGTAGTAGCCCATCGCCTCGTCGACGCGGCCGAGCTTACGGGTCGTGAAGCCGACGTAGGTGAGAATGCGCGGATCGTCGGCGTTCTTGGCCTGTCGCAGATAGGTCAGCGCCTCGTCGTACTTGCCGGTGCGCGCCAGCCAGTAGGCGGCATAGTAGAGCTCGTCATCGGACAGCGCCTCGCGGTGCTTGCCCATGCACTCCTTCCACTTCTTGCTGCCCTTCTTGAATTTCTTGCACTTGGAACCCGAGCTCGGCTTCGGCTCGTCGCCCATGGCCTTGACCGGCGTCGGCGTCAGCGCGGCGATGGCCGGCGCGATGGCCAGGGCCAAGACGGCCGCGCCGCTGAGCAGCCACTTCGGAAGTGCGAACTTGAGCATTCTCGACTCTCCTTCGAATCGTTGAGACAAGCTGTTGACGTCCGGCCGCCCCGGCAGTGCACCGGCCAGTAAGCGGCAATATACCCTATCCGTGGTCGGCTTGTCGCTCGCGCCGTTTATTGCCGCCGGTCACGAGCTCGCGAGCCTCCGCAGACGGGACATTTGCTGGGGAAAGTGTCTGGCAGGTCGCAAGCCGGCCACTTTTTCGAGGCATGCGAGACGCCAGATTCCAGAGGATTCGCCACGAGTTAGGCCAGTTGTGGGCCGTCGTGGCAAATGAGGTGCGGGCGTAACACCTGGGGAGGGCGCAAGGTGTTCGGCTGGCGCAAGCGAGAAGTCGGCTTCGAATGGCGCAAATACGTGCGCACGACGGTCCTGCACCGCCGTGCGCAGAGGCGCGAGCGCATCGTGCAGGTGCGTCGCTCGCTGGCGGCGCGTGCCGCGGATGCCGCACGCTGGTCGTGGAATGCGATCGCGAACTCGTGCCGGTGGGTGTGGGCCGCGCTCGTCAGCGGCGGCCGCTGGCTGGCGGAGACGGCGCGAAACTTCGCCGTGCGCAGTGCGCGCGCGGTCTGGGCGGCGGTGGTGGCTGTCGCTGCGTGGTTTGCGGCGCGCTTGCCCGGTGTCGTGACGGCTCTCGGCAGCGGCCTGCGGAGGGCGTGGCTGGCCGTGGCGCGTGTGCTGGGCGCCGGCACGTCGGCTATCCGCGCCCGCTTCCCGGCGATCTCGCTGCCGGCGCCGGTCAAGAAGGGGTGGCAGGCGGCGACCGCCCGGCTGCCCGCGCTGCCTGCTCCGGCCTGGCGCACGCTCGGGTTCGGGCTCGCTGTCGTGCTCGTGGTCGTTTCGGGTTTCGGCCTCATCAGGAGTGGCAGCGGCCTGGCGAGCCTCGTCGATATGCCGTTCCTCGGATCGAAGCCAATTGTCGGCCGGGCCAGCGTCGTCAGCGGCAACATCATCCATGTCGGCGGCACGCCCGTGCGCCTCTACGGCATCGACGCGCCGGAGACCGCGCAGCGCTGCCGCACGTCGCGCAATCGCTCGTGGCAATGCGGCGTGCAGGCTCGCACGGCACTGGCGCGGCTCGTCGGCTCCGGCGAGGTCCGCTGCGAGCGCCAGGGCAGCGATGGCGCCGGTCGGGTCGTGGCGCGCTGCCGCGTGCGTGACAGCGATCTGGGCGCGCGCATGGTCGAGCTCGGCCATGCACTCACCACCAAGGGAGATCCCGCGGGGTATGGCAGCCGCGCGGAGACGGCGAAGAAGGCGCGGCGCGCGCTCTGGAAGGGCTCGCTCGAGACGCCGCAGGCCTTCCGGGACAGGAGCTGGGACACGGCGAAGCAGCAGGCGCCCAAGGGCTGCCCGATCAAGGGCAACGTCACCAGCCGCGGCAAGCACTACGTCATGCCCTGGTCGCGCGGCTACAGCCGCGTGCGCATCCAGGAGCGGCGCGGGGAGCGCTGGTTCTGCTCGGAGCAGGAGGCCATCGCGGCCGGCTGGGTTCTGACCGACCGCTCTTGACCTCGCGCGCGTATTGCCGTCTCGTCCGTGGGAGCCATCGCGGCACGCGCGGCGGATGCCGTCCACGCGCCGCCTCCCTAACGAAAACGCGGAGGAAACGTCATGCCGGACGCCCCTGGCCAACTCAAGACCTACCAGACCTACATCGACGGAAAGTGGTGTGACGCCGCGAGCGGCAAGCACTTCGAGACCGCGGACCCCTACACGGGCAAGCCGTGGGCGCGCATTCCCGAGTGCGATGCTCGCGACGTTGACCGCGCCTGCGAGGCGGCGTGGCGTGCGTTCGAGTCCGGCCCGTGGTCGAAGATGACGCAAACGGCGCGTGGGCGCATCATGAGGCGCATCGGCGATCTCGCCGCCAAGCACGCCGAGCATCTGGCGCGCATCGAGGTCAGGGACAACGGCAAGCTCATCTCCGAGATGCAGGCCCAGACCAAGTATCTACCCGAGTGGTACTACTACTACGGCGGCCTTGCCGACAAGATCAATGGCGCCGTCATTCCGATCGACAAGCCCGATACCTTTACCTACACGCTGAAGGAGCCGGTCGGGGTGTGCGCCTTCATCACGCCATGGAACTCGCCGCTGATGCTGGTGGCGTGGAAGCTGGCGCCTGCACTGGCCGCCGGCTGCACGGTGGTGATCAAGCCCTCCGAGTATACCTCCGCCTCGCTGCTCGAGTTCGTCAAGCTCGTGATCGAGGAGGCCGAGGTGCCGCCCGGCGTCGTCAATATCGTCACCGGCTACGGCCAGGTCGTGGGCGAGCCTCTGGTGACACATCCGAAAGTCGCGAAGGTGGCCTTCACCGGCGGCACGGCCACGGGCTCGCGCGTCAACGAGCTGGCCGCGAAGACCTTCAAGAAGGTGTCGCTGGAGCTCGGCGGCAAGTCGCCCAACATCATGTTCGACGACTGCCGTATCGACGAGGCGGTCAACGGGGCGATCTCGGGCATTTTTGCCGCTACGGGCCAGACCTGTATCGCCGGCTCGCGCCTGCTCGTGCAGGAAAGCATCCATGACGAGTTCGTCGAGAAGCTGGTCGCCGTAGCCAAGACGGCGCGGCTCGGGGATCCGTCCAAGTTCGAGACCCAGGTCGGCCCGGTGACGACGCCGCCGCAATACCAGAAGGTGCTCTCCTACATCGACATCGCCAAGGGCGAAGGCGCGAAATGCGTGCTCGGTGGCGGGCCGGCGGGCGCCGACGAGGGCGGCGGCCAGTATTTCGTCAAGCCGACGATCTTCACCGGCGTGGACAACAGGATGCGCATCGCCCAGGAGGAGGTGTTCGGCCCGGTTCTCTCGGTCATCAAGTTCAAGGACGAGGATCACGCCGTCGAGATCGCGAACGACATCGCCTATGGCCTGGCGGCGGGCGTGTGGACTCAATCGGTACGGCGCGCGACGGTCATGGCGCGGCGCCTGCGTGCGGGCACGATCTGGATCAACACCTACCGCGCCGTCTCGATCACGATGCCGTTCGGCGGCTACAAGGCGTCGGGGCTCGGGCGCGAGAATGGCGCCGATGCGATCGAGGCCTACTTGCAGACGAAGAGCGTCTGGATCAACACGGCAGAAGGGGCGGGTGGCAATCCCTTCGTCATGAAGACGTCGAGCAGTTGAGCCACGGCATTGCCGCTGACCGCCGTGTCTACCGTGGGCGCGGCGGCTCGGCCGGTGGTCGGTGCGTGGCTTGACTGGTCGCCAAAAAAGAAAGACGCCCAACCTTGCGGTTGGGCGTCTATGCGCTTTTGGCGCAACGCGTCGGGAGGGAAGCCGACGCTGCCGGCGCGTCTTCGGCTAGACGGGGGGGCACTACCGAACGGGTAACGCGCCGAGCTATGACCTAAAGATAGGATGGGAAAGCCACGTTGCAATGCCCGATGACTCAAAAATCACGAAAAGTTTAGGGTTATCCACAGGGGCACCCTTATCGGTCGCGCCCATTGCGACCAACGGTTGAAGTCAATCGGCGCGTCTCAACGAGCGGGTTGCACCCTCTGGTATCCGATCGTTCCCAGGTGCTCCGATCAGTCGCCCTGCGGGCCCTTCAAGCCGAACCTGGAGCGGACGAAAAGCTTCGGGTTCAGCTCCTCGGTGGTGATCAGTTTTGCAACCTCGATGCGCGTCTTGCTGCCCTGCGCATCGACGATCACCCATTCCTTCAGCTCGAGCTGCGGTGCCTTGCTGAGGTAGACGGTGATGCGGCCCGCCGTGTTGGGGCTCTTGTCCTTCATCGAGACGATGATGAGGTCGGGCGACTCCTGCACATCGAGCACGTGGGCGTCGCGGAGAATGTCGACATTCTTGCTCAGCAGCAGCCGGAACGGCGTCGACGTCAGCAGATAATCGTCGACGGTCTTGATGTCGTGATCCTCGATGGAGAAGTAGGTCCCATCGGAGAGGATGCGGAGCTTGCTGGGCGCGGCATAGTCGAAACGGAAACGGCCGGGGCGCTTCACATAGAAGCGGCCTTTGGACTGCTTCTTGTCGTCGGTCGTTTGCAGGAAGACGCCCTTGAGGTTCAGCATGGCATTGAAGTAGGCGGAGACCTTCTGCACGGCTTCGACCTTGGCTGGGTCGAGCGTGGTCCCCGTGACGCTGGGCGCCTGGGATTTCTGAACCTTGGGATCCCATCCAGCCGGCGTGCCCACCGGGCTCGCCTTCTTGGCGGCGGGCTTGTCGGAGGCCTGAGGGGGTTGCTGAGCGCCGGCGCTCGCGGAGGCGGCGACAAGCAGCACGACAGCGGCCAGACCCGCGACAATCGTGCGTTCAGCGCGGCGGTCCGACGAACGACTGATGTCCGACCTCATGAATCTGTCTCTCCTGAAGATCCCGGGGATGCTGCTGCATGTCCCAAGATTCGGACGATATGGTGGCACGACTGGCTTAGACCGCGAATTCGCCGTGTGCGGTAGAGCCGGGCGAACCCGGCATGTGCTGCCAATCGCACCCATTCCCGAAGATGCGGATCGATGCCCCGGCCCCTGGATGCGGAATGGGACTGACGCTCCGAATCGCGAACAGGGGGTACGATTGACGTTTCCGGCGGACGCACAGAGGGGTTCCGTCTCGACCGATCGCAGCCTAGTCCGAGTTCCCGGGAACTCAATCGCCAAGCATCGACTTGTCCAGGGGAAAGTTGCGCCGTGGAAAAGTTGCCGGCGCGGTCCCGTCGTGTCCACGAAAAACAACAGGCCCCCGCCCGGGGCGGAGGCCTTGCCGCCAAGAGAGATACTCCGGGGCAGGACCGCGCCCGCCCCGGAGCCATTGTCGTCAGCCTTTGTTGATGGCGCGCACCTGGTAGGCGTCGAGCCCGAGCTCGGCCACCTGCCACCAGAGGTACTGGTCGGAGCGGAACGCCTTCCACTGATCGAAGACCTTCTTGAACGTGGCGAACTTGCCGGCCGTCTCGACATAGGTCTCCTCCGACGCCTTGAAGCAGGCGTCCAGGATCTCCGTGGAGAACGGCCGGAGCTGCACGCCGAGGCCGAGCAGCTTGCGCAAGGCCTGCGGGTTCTTGACGTCGTAGCGGGCCATCATGGTGTGGTTGGCGATGGCCGCCGCACCCTCGATGATGGCCTTGTAGTTCTTGGGCAGCGACTCCCACTTCTCCTGGTTGATGAAGACGTGGAGCATCGGCCCAGCCTCCCACCAGCCCGGATAGTAGAAGTACTTGGCGACCTTGTAGAAGCCGAGCTTCTCGTCGTCATACGGGCCGACCCACTCGACGGAGTCGATGGTGCCCTTCTCGAGCGCCGGATAGATGTCGCCGCCGGCGATCTGCTGCGGCACAACGCCGACCTTGGAGATGATCTTGCCGCCGAAACCACCGATGCGCATCTTGACGCCCTTGAGGTCGGCGACCGTCTTCACCTCCTTGCGCCACCAGCCGCCCATCTGGCAGCCCGTGTTGCCGGCCGGGAAGGCGACGATCTTGTGCTTGGCATAGAACTCGTTCATGAGCGCGATGCCACCGCCCTCGTACATCCAGGCGTTCTGCATGCGGGCATTGAGGCCGAACGGGATGGCCGTGCCGATCGCGAAGGTCGGGTCCTTGCTCCAGTAGTAGTAGGACGCCGTGTGGCACATCTCGACCTTGCCGCCCGAGACTGCGTCGGCAGCCTGCAGGCCCGGCACGATCTCATTGGAGGCGAAGACCTGGATCTTGAACTTGTTGTCGGTCGCCTCTGCCACGGCCTTGGAGAAGACCTCGGCTGCGCCGTAGATGGTGTCGAGCGACTTCGGGAAGCTCGAGGTGAGGCGCCAGTTCAGCGTCGGCGCGGTCTGGGCGATGGCCGGCGCCGCGACGGTCGTCGCTGCCGCTCCAAGTCCGGCGACGCCGGCGGTCTTCAGGAACTTACGCCTCTTGGTGTCTGCCATGTCAAAGGTGTCCTTCTACTTCATTGAACGGCACAAGACGTGCGCGGCTTGATGGCCGGCAGGTAATCGACGGAATGCACTGTCGGGGCGATCGGTTAGCCGCTCCCCCAATTGTGAGCACTTCTCCCAGCCGGGATTTGTCTCGCCATGTCGGCAACCCCGATGCGCCGGCACTATAGGGCATCGGCCGTGCTACTCACAATCGGCATAACGGCGAAGCTATGGCCATCCGTCTCGATCCGCGAGACGAAACGGCTCGACACTTGCGTTGCCCTCCAGCACGGGCCACAGTCCGGCGAGCGAGCGCCAGGCCGCAGGATCACACAACGATGGTGCAGGCCAGTCCCATGAGCAGACGCAAATCTTCCGTCTTGACCGAATTCGCCGTGCGGCCCGAGCCCGACGACCCCCGGTTGTCTGTCACGGTCGAAGGCATCGATCACGACGGCCGGCCGATCGCCACGCCCGTCATCACCGAGCGGCCGCTCACGCTCTTCCTGAATGCGCGCGAAATCGTGACGATGATGACCATCGGCGATCATCCCGACCTCCTGGCCGTCGGCTACCTGCTCAACCAGAACATGCTGCGGCCGGACGACGAGATCATGGCCGTCGAGTACGACGAGGAGATCTCGACGGTGGTCGTCAGGACCAGGCGCGAGACCGACTACGAAGAGAAGCTCAAGAAGAAGATCCAGACCTCCGGCTGCGCTCAGGGCACCGTCTTCGGTGATCTGATGGAGGCCTTCGACGAGATCAAGCTCGCCAAGGAAGCGCGGTTGAAAACATCGTGGCTCTATGCCCTGACACGCAAGATCAACACGGCGCCAAGCCTCTATCTCAAGGCCGGAGCTATCCACGGCTGCGTGCTGTGTCGGGAGGATGCGCCGCTGGTCTACATGGAGGATGTCGGCCGGCACAATGCGGTCGACAAGATCGCCGGCTACATGATGCTCAACGACGTCGCGCCCGAGGACAAGATCTTCTACACGACCGGGCGGCTCACCTCGGAGATGGTGATCAAGACCGTCAAGATGCGCATTCCCGTGCTCGTCTCGCGCTCGGGCTTCACGGCCTGGGGTGTCGATCTGGCGCGCCGGGCCGGTCTGACGCTGGTCGGGCGGGCCCGCGGCAAGCGCTTCGTGGCGCTCTCGGGCGCGGAGCGGCTCGTTTTCGATAGCGATCCCGCGATGGTCGACGAGGAGGACAAGCGGCATCGGCGCAAGAGCAGCGCGGCGGACGCGGACTGACGTCCGGCCGCACATGAGCCGGTGAGGGGGGGCTGTCCGGTCAGCCCGTCTCCACGCGGTCGCCCTTGCTGGTCGGGGCCGAGACGACGAGGAAGCGGGTGGTCTGCGGACCCGGGTTGTGGGCGCGATGGGGCGTGCCAGGGGCAATCTCCAGGCCTTGCCCGGCCCTGAGCCGGAGCGTCTCGCCGGACATCTCCATGGCGAGCGTACCCTCGAGCACATAGAAGAACTGCCGCGCGCGCTGGTGATGATGGCGGGCCTCGCTCGTTCCCGGTGGCATCGTCTCTTCCGCCACGGCGAGATCGGGGCCGGTGACAAGCCGCCAGGCCGTGCACGAGCCACCCCATGTTTCCCCGGCCACCGTGGCCGTGCCGACCGGCTTCATGGTGAGGTCCTCTTCCTCAGGCGCTGCGACAGGCGATCCTGCAACTCGAACCACTTGAACACGGCCGGCATGAACCAGGGGCGGCCGCGGTAGAGCGGGATGGCTGAAGGAGGGCGGAAATCGAAGGCCGAGCGCACCTCCTTTTCGCCCAGCACCTGCCGTGCGGCATGCAGCCCCGCCCATCGCGCCCAAACGACGCCCGAGCCGCAGTAGCCGCAGGCGTAGTGCAGGCCCTCGTGCGTGAAGAGGCGCGGCACCATGTCGAGATGCATGGCGACATAGCCGAACCAGCTGTGCGTGATGGCCGTGCCGCGCAGCTCCGGGAAAACGTCGTGCATGGCGCGCTCGAGCCGGAGCGTGGCGCCTTGCGGATCAGGCTGCAGGGCGCCGTCGCGGCCGCCCCAGAGGATGCGGCGCCCATCGGGAGAGGGTCGGAAGTAGTAGTGCAGCTTGCGGGTCTCC
Organism: Hyphomicrobiaceae bacterium; assembly: GCA_041397725.1. Taxonomy (GTDB): domain Bacteria; phylum Pseudomonadota; class Alphaproteobacteria; order Rhizobiales; family Hyphomicrobiaceae; genus JAGRKR01. Next base: position 81,188 of record JAWKVZ010000002.1, read on the forward strand.
GAGCACATGCGGCCGGCCGGCATGAGTTGCCGCATAAGGTTGTCCGAGATCGGCTCGGTGGCGATGATCCGGCTCATCACAGGGACCAGGCGGCGGCGCAGCCATGGGTCGACGCCGTCGGTATAGCCGTTGGTGGCGACGATCACCTGGCTTGCCTCGATGGGGCCGCGCGAGGTTTCGAGCCGAAAGCCCCTTCCGCCCGGTGTCAGCGAGCGCACCGGCGTCTCGCCGTGCACCTCGGCGCCGGCCGCAAGCGCGACCCGCAGCATCTCTGCATGCAGCTTGGCGGGATGCAGGCCGCCGATGTCCATGCGCACGAGGCCGCCGTGATAGAAGTCGGTGCCAAGCTCCCTGCGCTGCTCGCTCGCAGGCACGGCGTGCGCCTCGATGCCGAGTTGATCGCGGAGGCGTTCGGCCTCCCGGGCGAGCTGCTCGTACTCCTTGGCACTCGACGCGCCGGTGAAGCGGCCGCTCTGGACGAAGTCACAATCGATGCCTTCGCGGCGGATGAAGTCGGCAAGATCCTCGCGTGCTGTTTTCGATTCCGCCTGGATCGCCAGAGCGCGCGCCTCGCCGAAGCGGCGCGTGAGCTCGGCGAAGCCGGGGCGCAGGTTGCCGCTGGCGATGCCGCCGTTGCGGCTGGAGGCGCCCTCGCCGGGCTTCATGCGATCGAAGGCGACGACACTGCGTCCGGCCCGGGCGAGCGTGATGGCGGCGCTGAGCCCGGTATAGCCCGCGCCGATGATGACGACGTCGGCGTTGGCCGGAACCGGGCGCTCGGGAAGAGCTTGCGGCGGGGCGGCTTCCCACCAGAAGGCATCTGTCGTGAACATGCTTGGACTCGCAGCGTCAGCAGGGAGCCATCACTATGCGAGCGGCGGGTTGTCCTGTCCATGGCGCGATCGGGCGAGCGGTCGCAGCCTGATTGTGGTCAAATTGGCGCCCTATTGACAGATTTGAGCCTCGTTCTGGCGGGAGTGGGGGATGATGACGATCGCGCGCGGAGACCGGCTAGGGCTGGTGGCGGTTTTGCTGCTGACAGTGCTGCCCATCACCATGGCGGCGGCGAAGGAGCCAGCGGCCGGGAAGGCCGAGGCAGCCGAAAAGGCCGATAAGGCCAAGAAGGCCAAGGCGGCGCCCAAGAAGCCGCCACCGCCGGCAAAGACCCTGTTCGGCGCCGCCAAAGCGCCGGCCGCACTCAAGGCGCGCGCCATCGGCTTCTATTCGCGCGGCTGTCTCGCCGGCGGCAAGGCCCTGCCCATCGACGGCCCGGCCTGGCAGGCGATGCGGCTCTCCCGCAACCGCAACTGGGGCCATCCGACACTCGTGGCCGTGGTCGAGCGCCTCGCCAAAGACGCCAAGAAGCATGATGGCTGGCCGGGTCTTCTGGTCGGTGATCTGGCGCAGCCGCGCGGTGGTCCCATGCTGACCGGCCACGCCAGCCATCAGATCGGTCTCGACGCCGATATCTGGCTCACCCCTATGCCGGATCGACGATTGAGCGCGCGCGAACGCGAGACGATGTCGGCCGTCTCTATGCTCAAGGACAAGCTTTCGGTCGATCCGAAGGTCTGGACGCCCGCACACGTGCGCCTGATCAAGCGCGCGGCGTCCTATGCCGAGGTCGAGCGCGTGCTGGTGCACCCGGCCATCAAGAAAGCGCTTTGTGAGGCCGTCAAGGGCGAGCGGGCCTGGCTCAACAAAGTGCGCCCCTATTGGGGCCATCATTACCACATGCACATCCGCATCGGTTGCCCCAAGGATAGCCCGACCTGCAGACCCCAGAAGCCGACGCTCGCCGATGATGGATGCGGCAAGGAGCTTGACGACTGGTACCGGCTTCTGACGCGGCCGCCGCGCCCGCCTAAGCCCAAACCGCCCGGCTACAAGCCGAAGCCGCGTCCACAGATTACGCTCGACCACTTGCCGCCCGAGTGCCGCACCGTGCTCGCCGCCGAGCCGGTGAGGACGAAGAGCGCCGACCAGTAGGGCAGGTTTGCCCGGCAATCGCACCAGGGAGTTTCGGTCAGTCATGCGTCGCAAGAGTTCCAGGGGCCATTCGCGTCCGGCTCGCGCCAGCGCGCTGCATCAGGGGCGCGGGGCGACGTGAGCTTCCTGATCACCGGCGCCACCGGCCGCATCGGCCGTTTCGTCACGAGACAGCTCCTCGACGTGGGCGCTCGCGTCGCCGTCCTGACCCGCCGTCCGCACCGCGCCCGCGAGTTGCTCGGTCCTGCCGTCACGATCCACGAGTGGCACTCCAACAGCGAGCCGCCACCTCAAGCCGCGGTCGAGGACGCCAGGATCGTGGTGCATCTGATGGGCGAACCCATCCACGGTCGGCTGACCGGCGACAAGGCCTCCCGCATCACCGCCTCGCGTGTCCGGCCGACGCAAGCCCTGGTGCAGGCATTCCATGGGCGAGCGGTCCGCTGGATCGTCGCCTCGTCGGCCGCCGTCTATCCGGCTCGCTGGGGCGAGCGCTACGATGAGGACTTCCCGCTCGATCCGCCACAGAGCCTTTTGCAGGGCGCGTTCCAGCAGCTCGAGCAGGCCGCCTGGACGGCAACCGGGGACGGCAGCCAGGTGACGCTGGTGCGGTTCGGCGCGATCATCGACGAGCAGGCGCTGCCGCGGCCATTCGGCGGCCTCTCGCGCCATGTCGGCTTCCGCATCGGCAACGGCCGCCAGCATGTCCCCGTGATCGGCCTCTCCGACGCCCAGCGGCTCGTGCTCTGGCTGCTCTCGACGCCGTCGGCCGTCGGACCGGTCAACGGCGTCACTCCGGTGCCGCTGAAGGCCGGAGAGCTGCTGGCGGCGCTCGAGGGGGCGCAGGGACGTCTGCTGCGCCTGCCGTTGCCCGACCGGCTCGCCTACCGGCTGCTGGGCGCGTCGGCCGAGAACCTCATTCGCAACAACAACGTGCGTCCTGAGCGCGCCCTCGCCGCGGGGTTCGTGTTCCGCGAGCCCGATCCGGTGGCGCTCGTGCACAGGCTGGTGACCGCAGGGGCTCCACCTGCTGCCTTGGCCGTGCCGGCCAAGGCCTGAGCCTGCGGGATGCTGCGCGCCCGAATGGGCTCGCCATTCTGTTTTCGCGCCCAGGCCATTTGCACTCGCGGCCCGAGTCGAGCTAAGGCCAGTCGACGGTGCACGTGGGCTCGCACCGAGGAGACTCACGATGACCCGCAAGGTCGCAGGCCCCGAGATCGAACGGCTGATTCAGCTCCTGGCCAGACTGCCGGGCCTCGGGGCGCGCTCGGCGCGCAAGGCGGCACTCACGCTCATCAAGCGGCGGGCGGAGCTGCTCGAGCCGCTGGCGGCAGCCATGGCCGAGGCCGCCCGCTCCATCATCGTGTGCCCGAGCTGCGGCAATCTCGACACGACGTCTCCGTGCGCCATCTGCGCCGATCCCAGACGCGATCCCGCCCTGCTCGTGGTGGTAGAGGAGGTCGAGGACCTCTGGGCCCTGGAGCGCGCAGGCGTGGTCAATGCGCGCTATCACGTTCTCGGCGGCACGCTTTCGCCGCTCGATGGTATCGGCCCCGATCAGCTCAACATCGCCAATCTCCTGACGCGCGCCAGTGCTCCCGAGATCACCGAGGTCCTGCTCGCCTTCAGTGCGACCGTCGAGGGACAGGCAACCGCGCACTACCTCTCCGAGCAGCTTGCACCCGCGTCCGTCACGGTCTCGCGCCTCGCGCAGGGCGTGCCCATCGGCGGCGAGCTCGACTATCTCGACGAGGGGACTCTGGCTGCCGCAATCCGGGCGCGGCGCGCTGTCGAGCGCTCGACGTAGCCCGCCCGTCTCTCGCCGTCATCGCCTAATGTCGCGCTCGCGCGAGTCCGGGGCGCAGGAGGGGCGGGCTCGCGCGTGATCCGAGCCTGCGGGATGCGCGTCACCGGCCCTGATCCGCCAGCCGCCAATTCAGCTTGAAATGGTCGCCGCCCCGTCCGATCTTCAGGAACGGACACCGTTTGCCGGCAGTCGTACGGGCAAGCGGCGGGGTCCGGTCATCAAACGAGGCAATACCATGCGCATCGGCGTTCCGAAGGAGATCAAGAACCACGAGTACAGGGTCGGAATGACACCCGCGAGCGTGCGGGAAGCGATCCGTCACGGTCATTCAGTGCTCGTGCAGACGAACGCCGCGGCGCGGCAGGGGTTCAGCGACGAGGACTACAGGAAGGCGGGCGCAGCGGTCGCCGACACGGCCGAGGAAGTGTTCGCCAACGCCGACCTCATCGTGAAGGTGAAGGAGCCGCAGGCGGAGGAGATCAAGCGGCTCAAGGAGGGGCAGACTCTTTTCACGTATCTCCATCTCGCTCCCGATCCCGCTCAGACGAAGGCGCTGCTGGCGTCGGGTGCGACGGCGATCGCCTACGAGACGGTGACGAGCGCGCGCGGCGGCCTGCCGCTGCTCGCCCCCATGAGCGAGGTTGCGGGCCGGATGTCGGTGCAGGCCGGCGCGCACTGCCTCGAGATGGAGCAGGGAGGGCGGGGCATGCTGCTTGGCGGCGTGGCGGGCGTCGCGCCGGCCAAGGTCGTCGTCCTCGGCGGCGGGGTGTCCGGGCAGAACGCCGTGCGCATGGCGATCGGCCTCGAGGCCTGGGTCACGGCCATCGACATCAACATCGAGCGCCTCTACGAGCTCGAACAGCTCTTCGGCGCCTCGGTCAACACGATCTACTCGACCTCTGCCGCCATCGAGGAGTACGTGCTCGACGCCGACCTGGTCATTGGCGCCGTCCTCGTCCCCGGCGGCGCGGCCCCGAAGCTGATCACCGAGGATCTGGTCAAGGAGATGAAGCGCGGCTCGGTGATTGTCGACATCTCGATCGATCAGGGCGGCTGCTCGGAGACGTCGCGTCCGACGACGCATGCCGAGCCGACCTATGTCGTGCACGAGGTGGTGCACTACTGCGTCACCAACATGCCGGGCGCGGTGGCGCGCACCTCCACGAGCTCGCTCAACAACGCCACACTGCCCTTCATCCTGGCGCTGGCCGACAAGGGGCCGGCGCAGGCGATGCGGGACGATCCGCACCTGCGCGCCGGTCTCAACGTGCACAAGGGGCGCGTGACCCACGCGGCGGTGGCGGCAGCGCTCGGTCTCCAGCATGCCGATGCTTTGACCGCACTCGCAGCCTGACGGCCGCGCTGCCTCGACGCTACTCGTGCCGGAGCGCCTGGATGGGATCCAGGCGCGCCGCGCGTCGGGCCGGGAAGTAGCCGAAGATGATGCCGATGGCCGCCGAGAACAGGAAGGCGACCACGATGATGGTGAGGTCCGGCACGAAGGGCACCTGCAGGGCGCTCGTCGCGAGGCCGGCCAGCGCCAGACCAAGCAGGATGCCGATCAGCCCGCCGAACAGCGACAGCACGACGGCTTCCACCAGAAACTGCATCAGCACCTGCCCCTCGAGCGCGCCGATCGCCAGACGGATGCCGATCTCGCGCGTGCGCTCGGTCACCGACACCAGCATGATGTTCATGATGCCGATGCCGCCGACGAGCAGGCTGACGGCCGCGACCGCGCCGAGCAGGCCGGTCAGCATTGCGGTCGTGCCGGCCATGGTCTGCGCGATCTGGCGCATGTCGCGGACCGTGAAATCGTCGTCGGCGCCCGAAGCGATGTTGCGGCGCTCCCTGAGCAACCGCTCGACGTCGGCCTGGACCTTGGCGGTGTCGACGCCGTCGCGCGCAGAGATATAGATCCGCGATATGTCCGTATTGCCGGCGATCCGGCGCTGGAAAGTCCGCAGCGGCATGATCACGATTTCGTCCTGGTCCGTGCCGAAGCTCGACTGTCCCTTGGACTGCAGGATGCCGACGATCTCGCACGAGACCTTCTTGACGCGCACGCGCTGTCCGATCGGCTCGATGTTGGGGAACAGCTTCTCCACGACCGTCGTGCCGACGATGCATACGGCCTGCCCCGCGCGCACCTCGCTCTCCAGGAACTCGCGCCCGCGCGTCACGGACCAGTCCTGCGTGATGAAGAAGGCGTTGTCGGTGCCCGTCACGGTCGCGGTGCGGTTTTCCGAGCCGAAAACGATCTGGGCTGACGTCTGCCCGACCGGGGCCACGGCCTTCACGCCGCTGAGCTGCTCGCGGATCGCGGCGAGATCGCGCGCGTTGAAAGGCTTGGCCGTCGCGCTGGCCCGACCCGGCCCCCACTGGCCCGGCGAGACGAACAGCAGGTTCGAGCCGAGCTTGGCGAGGTCTGCCGTCACCTTCGCCGTCGTGCCGTTGCCGATCGTGACCATGGCGATTACCGCGCCGACGCCGATGACGATGCCGAGCACTGTCAGGAAGGAGCGCAGGGCGTTGCGCCGGATGGCCTGCAGCGCCAGCTTGAGCGTTTCGAGCAGCATCAGGCGGCCTTCTCGCTGAGCGTGTCGGACTCGATGCGGCCATCGACGAACCGCACCATGCGGCGCGCGTAGGCGGCGATGTCGGTCTCGTGCGTGACCATCACGACCGTGATGCCCTGGTCTCGATTGAGGCTCGTCACGAGGTCCATGATCTCCAGACTGGTTCGCGTGTCGAGGTTGCCGGTCGGCTCGTCGGCGAGCAGCACGCTCGGGTCGGTGACGATCGCCCGTGCGATGGCGACGCGCTGCTGCTGGCCGCCGGAGAGCTCCGCCGAGGTGTGATGCTCCCGGCCGCCGAGACCGACACGCGCCAGCGCGTTCATCGCCAGACCCCGTCGCTCTCCGCTCGGCATGCCCCGGTAGACGAGCGGCAGCTCGACATTCTCGACGGCGGTCGTGCGGGGCAGCAGGTTGAAGCCCTGAAACACGAAGCCGATGAAGTGGCGCCGCAGCAGTGCGCGCTGGGCGCGCGTAAGGTAGCCGACCTCTGTTCCCTGGAAGAGGTAGGAGCCGGAGGTCGGCGTGTCGAGGCAGCCGATGATGTTCATGGCTGTCGACTTGCCCGAGCCCGAAGGACCCATGATGGCCACGAACTCGCCGCGCCGGATCAGGAGGTCGACGCCGGCGAGCGCATGCACGGTGGCGGCGCCGCTGCCGTAGGACTTGGTGATGCCCCGCAGCTCGATGATCGCGGGCTGCTCGGCATCGGCGCGCGGGTTCGTCGAATCCTGCATCGGCGCTCAGTTCGTCTTGCTGGTGGTCGTATCGACGACAACCAGGTCACCGGCCTTGAGCCCACCCGAGGCAATCTCGGTGCGACGGCCGTCGCTCGCGCCGATCTGCACCGAGACAGGGGTGGGCTCACCGTCGCGGAGCACATAGAGACGCCGCGTCACGCCCTTGTCGTCCTGCTTCGTGGCGGGGCGAAAGCGCGGCGGCCCCGGCAGGATGCGGCGCAGGAGCCCGCCGGAAGACCGCTTGTTCGATTGGTTCGGGAGGACGAAGCGCAAGGCCGTGTTCGGCACGAGAAGAGCATCCTTCACCTCGCGCACGCGGATCTCGGCGGTCGCCGTCATGCCCGGCCGCAGGAGCAACTCGGCATTGTCGACGGACAGCACGGCCTTGTATGTGACGACGCCCTGCACGGTCTCCGAGGCATAGCGCAGATCACGAATGCGGGCAGGGAACTTGCGTTCGGGATAGGCATCGACGGTGAACGTGGCGGGATCGCCGACCTTGACCTTGCCGACGTCGGCCTCGTCGACGTCGACCTGCACCTCCATCTTGGTGAGGTCCTCGGCAATCGTGAAGAGAACCGGCGCCTGCAGCGACGACGCCACCGTCTGACCCGGATCGACGTTGCGCTTCAGCACGATGCCCTTGATCGGCGAGACGATACGGGCCTTGGCGAGATTGGTCTCGTTCAGCCGCAGCTCGGCCTCCGCCACGGCGACATCCGCCTTGGTGCTCGCCAGGGCCGCGATGGAGCGATCGTAGGCGGCCTTGGCGAGGTCGAGATCCTGCGTGGAGGAGAACTGCTTCTGCGCCAGATCGCGCTTGCGCACGTAGGCCCTTTCCTTCTCCCGCACGGTCGCCTGTGCATCGATGACGCGGGCCTTGGCCGCGGCGAGCCTGGCGCGCGAACTCTCGACGGTCGCCTTGAGCTTGTCAGTATCGAGCAGCGCCAGGACCTGGCCGACGACCACCTGGCTGTTGAAGTCCACGAGAACCTCTCGAATGGTCCCCGACAGCTCGCTGGAGACATCGACCTTGGTGATCGGCTGCACGCTTCCCGTGGCCGTCACGATGATGGTGAAGCTGCCCTTCGCCGCCGCCTCCGTCACATAGCGGATGGAGTTGCGCGGTCCCGACATCCACCAGACGAGCAGGAGGGCCATTAGCAGACCGCCTGCGATCAAGAGAGGCCTTCGGTGGCGGTCTAGGAACGTACGCTGAGCCTGGGGTGCGCCGCTGGCGAGCACGCTCTTGACGTCCTGGGCCGACTGACGATCGACCTTGGTATCCATTACAACCTCCGGGCGCCGGGGGCGGCGCGCTCTGGTCAACATGCAGACTAGCATGGCTTTTTGTCGTTGCGCCGGATCAAGGTGGTATGTCACTGGCAGGCCAGCGCGCCGGCACTCTTGACCTGCCGTTAACCAATCCTCTTGAGACTGCGGGCAATTGCTTGGGCGATCGAGTGCAGTGGCCTGCGATTGGCAGGTCCGCGGTCCGGCGCGGAGCGCGGCGAAGTGTCCAGGGGGCAGACTTGGTTCAGGTACGGCCGATCCTGTTCGTGCTTGGGCTGCTGCTCTGCATGCTCGCGGCCTCGATGCTGTTGCCGGCGGTGGTCGATATCGCCGACCGCGTCCCCCATTGGCGCGCCTTCCTGGGCGCTTCCGTGGCCACGTTCTTCGTCGGCGGCCTCCTGCTCTTCGTCACGTATACGGACAAGCCCGTGCGGCTCGGGCTCAAGGAAGGCTTTCTGCTGACGACCCTGGTGTGGGTCGTGATGACGGCCTTTGCGGCGCTGCCGTTCGTCGGGGTCGGCATGACCTACACCGACGCCTATTTCGAGGCCATGTCCGGGCTGACCACGACCGGATCGACGGTCATGACCGGTCTCGACAAGCTGCCGCGCGGCATCCTGCTCTGGCGGGCGCTGCTGCAGTTTGCCGGCGGCCTCGGCATCATCGTGATGGCCATCATCATCCTGCCGTTCCTGCGCGTCGGCGGCATGCAGCTCTTCCAGATGGAAAGCTCCGATCGCTCGGAGAAGGTCGTGCCGCGCGCGGTCCAGCTCGTGTCGGCGACGGCAGCGGTCTACTTCGGGCTCAATATCGCGTGCGCGGTGCTCTACGTCGGCTTCGGCATGAGTGCGTTCGACGCCATCTGTCATGCCATGGCGACGCTCTCGACCGGCGGTTTTTCGACTCACGACGACTCGTTCAAGTACTTCAAATCGCCGTCGCTCGAGTGGATCGCCATCGTTTTCATGTTGGCTGGCGCGCTGCCCTTCGTCGTGTTCATCAAGGCCTTTCGCGGGCAGCCGCTCGCGCTCTGGCGGGACCCGCAGGTGCGCGGTCTGGTCCTCTTCCTGCTGCTCGCAAGTCTCGGGATGGCGCTCTGGCTGCTGTCGACCAGGAGCATCGGCTTCGGCGAGGCGTTCCGGGCCGCGCTCTTCAACATCACCTCGGTAGTCACCACGACGGGGTTCGCCAGCGACGACTATACAAAGTGGGGCGCGCTCGCAGTCGGCGCGTTCTTCATCCTCACGTTCCTTGGCGGCTGCGCGGGATCGACGTCGGGCGGCATCAAGGTCTATCGCTTTCAGCTCGCCTCGCTCATCACGCGAAGCCACGTGCTGCACCTGATGAGCCCGAACCGGGTGGTGACGCTCTCCTACAACGGGCGGCGCGTCCCCGATGACGTGCCTTTCTCCGTCGTGGCCTTTCTGGCGGCCTACATGGCCTCGGTCGGAGTGTTCACGGTGGCACTTGCCGCCATGGGGCTCGACCTTGTCACGGCCGTCTCGTCCTCGGCGACCGCATTGTCGAACGTCGGCCCCGGACTGGGCAACGTCGTCGGTCCGGCCGGTACGTTCACGACGATGCCGGCGGCCGCCAAATGGGTCCTGGCGTTCGCGATGATGCTAGGCCGGCTCGAGCTCTTCACGGTGCTCGTGCTGCTCCGGCCGGAATTCTGGCGTCGCTAGGGCGGCTTCCCCTGATGAACGCGCATGGAACCGGTCGAGAGCCGAGCCTGGGTCACGAAAAGGTGCCACTTTCCGCCTTTCTCTCGCTGCATGGTTGCTCTAAGTTGCCAACGGTCGAACGGGAAGCGCTCCGCGCTGCCAGCGAGAGCGTAGGCCGCACCCTATGAACATGGTTGAAGGCGTGATTGACGACGTCTGGAAGCGCGAATGCGGTTCCGCCGGTGTCGGTCACACGCAAGGGTGCTCGACATGACCGGAGGTCGCGAATCAATGCGCCGTTTGGCGGTCGCCTCGTGCGCCATCGCGTTGCTCGCGCTGGCTGGTTGCTCCAACATGGCGCGGCAACCGGCGGCTGTGGTCGCCGGTGCGCCCGCGGACGCGACACAGCCGGTCGGCCTGCACGCCATGCGCCAGCGTCCGCGCCAGGGTCCCGTGCGCGTCAAGCCACTGCGGCAGGAGGCGCTGCAGGAGGCGATCCAGGCCTACCGCAAGACCCATCGCCTCGGGCAGGGCTCATCGCTGCAGGCGGGCGCCGATCTGGACGGCGACGGCAAGGCCGAGGCCGTGGTTCTTCTCGAAGGTGGCCGGGCGTGCGGCGGCGGCGGCTGCCGGCTGATCGTGTTCGCGTTGCGTGAGGGTGTCTACAAGCCCATGGCGGCCGTGCGTAACGTGCGGTTACCGGTCGTGATGCGGGCCAAGGCATCGGCTGGCGGCTGGCATGACCTCGTGGTCGGCAGCGGCAGGATCGACGGCTCATCGGTACGCCGACGGTTGTCCTACGGCCCTCGCGGATATCCGGGGAACGCGGCAGCGGCGCCGGTCGAGGGCAAGGAAGGCATCGGCATCTCCTTGCTGGCGCTTGCCGACAAGAGGCGGGCTCAGCCCGTCGCGGCGACGCCGGCGCGTGCGCCGTCACGCCAGCCGTAGAGCCAATCCCAGCGGGCGAGCAGGCGATCGCCGCCGAGTGCGCGCATGGCGATGTTGCGCGCTGCGGCGAGCGGTCCACCCATGTGATAGACGCGCCCGTTGCGCTCCGAAGCCTGCTGCACACGCCGCGTTCTGGCGCGCCGTCGGCTTGCATAGAGTGCGAGTCCTGCCGGCACATCCGCGCCGGTCTCCGCGAGGCAGTCGGCCAGCGTGACGGCATCCTCGAGTGCCAGCACCGCGCCCTGCGCCAGGAAGGGCACCACGGGATGGGCGGCATCGCCGACGAGCGCGATGCGGCCGGCCACCAGGGGAGGCGCCACGGTCTCGCGATAGAGCGCCCACTTGCGCCATTGCGAGCAGCGACAGACCGCGCTGCGGATCGGCTCCGAGAAGGCCTGGATGCGCGCGGCGACCTCCCGCGGCTCGATCTGCGTGCCCCAGCCCTCCTCGGACCAGGTATCGCGCCCGACCACGACGAAGGCCGTGTCGTCGCCGTGGCGCACGGGATAGTGGACGACGTGGGCTCCGGGGGCGAGCCAGAGCCCGACATTTCGGCGCGGCAAGGACTCCGGCAGAAGCGCGCTCGAGATCACGGCACGCGCTGCCGAGTAGCCCGAGAAGGCGAGACGCGCTTCGGGGCCGATCTGGCGGCGCACCTGCGAGCGCAACCCGTCCGCGCCGATCAGCGCTGAGCCGCGATGCTCCACGCCGTCGCTTGTCATGGCGATGACGCCGTCCCCGTGAGTGGTTGCGGACTGAACGGCTATTCCATAGCTGATCTGAATGGCAGGACGCGCGCCGGCCTCCGCCAGCAGCGCGGCGTGCAGATCGGCGCGGTGGGCGACGATATAGGGCGTGCCGTGCCGCTCCTCGATCGTCTCTCCGAGCGGCATCTCGATCAGGACGCGCCCGCTCGGCCCGTCGCGGACCTGCAGTGCGTCGGGCTCGGCGAGGTCTGTCGCCAGGCGATCGAGCACGCCCAGACGGTGGAGGACGCGGGTGCCGTTCGGTCCGATCTGGATGCCGGCGCCGGCTTCCCCCGGCTCCGTGCGGCGCTCGAGCACGCGGACCTGCCGGCCTTGGGCGGCCAGGGCGATCGCCACCGAGAGCCCGGCAATGCCGGCTCCAGCGATGAGGACGGGCTGATCGCGTGTCATACTGGCCCCAGAACTCCGGCCCCCAGAACTCCGGCCACCAGAACTCCGGCGGCAGGATCAGTCACGGCGCAAAGTCCAGCGCTTCACGTCCGGCCGCCTCGGCCAGGCTAGCCTTCGGCGGGCTCAGGCACGTAGAGGCAGGACGCCGGATCGGATTCGCCCGGCCCGAGCCGGGCGTCGTGAACGAACAGCGTCGAGCAATACGGACAGATGATCTGGCTGTCGGAGCCCATGTCCAGGAACACGTGGGGATGATCGAACGGCGGGCGGGCGCCCATGCACTGGAATTCCTTCGCGCCGATCAGGATCTTGTCGGTACCGACATCATTGCAGAAATGTGGAACGGCGGATGCGGCCATCTTGCTTGCCCTTCAGCACCGGGAGTCTCTATGGTCGGCCGGGACCATAGCCGCCTCCGCAGGCAATTGGTAGTGCTCGGGGCGTCTGGTCGCAGAATGAGGAAGAAGCGCCTGTGAAGAGTTTCGATTCCGACGGTGTCGAGATCGCCTATATCGACGAAGGCGAGGGCGAGCCCGTCCTGCTCATTCATGGCTTCGCCTCCAGCGTGAAATACAACTGGGTCGATCCGGCCTGGGTGCGATTTCTCACGAAGAACGGCTACCGTGTGCTCGCCTTCGACAACAGGGGGCACGGCCACAGTCAGAAGCTCTACGACCTCGAGGCCTACGGCGCTCCGACGATGGCGGAGGATGCGCGCCGCCTTCTCGATCATCTCGGTCTCGGACGCGCCGACGTCATCGGCTATTCGATGGGGGCCCGCATCACGGCCTTCCTGGCGCTCAATCACCCCGAGCGGGTCAGGAGCGCCGTATTCGGCGGCCTCGGCCTCAACATGGTGCGAGGCCTGGCGGGCACGGGGCCGATCGCGGCGGCGCTGGAGGCGGACTCGATCGAGGCGGTCGCGAATCCGACCGCCCGCACGTTCCGCGCCTTCGCCGAGCAGACGGGCTCCGATCTCAAGGCACTGGCAACCTGCATCCGATCGGCGCGCGCCGTCATCTCGAGCGAGATGGTGGCCAGGCTCGACTGCCCGGTGCTGGTCGTGGTCGGTGGCACGGACGTGATCGGGGGCTCCGCGCAAGGGCTCGCCGACCTCATTCCCGGGGCGAAGGCGGTGGAACTCGAGGGGCGCGATCACATGCGCACCGTCGGCGATCGCAAATTCAAGGAGGCCGTGCTGGCCTTCCTGAAGGAGCGCCCGTGAGTCGCTATCGGCGGCCGCTGCGCGGCGCCCTGCACCGGTTGCCGCAGTTTCAAGGACGAGAGCATTGAGCCAGCCCCCCGAGCATCTTGATCCCGAGTTCGAGAAGGTGGTCCGCGCGAGTTTCGCACGTCAGGGCCTTATGGCGTCGATCGGCGCCTGGTTGCTCGAGGTAGCGCCCGGGCGGGCACTGATCGAGCTGCCCTATTCGATGAAGGTCTCGCAGCAGCATGCGGCGTTCCATGGCGCCGTGATCGGTGCGATCGCCGACAGCGCCGCCGGCTATGCCGCCTTGTCGCTGATGCCGCCGGAGTCCGAGGTGGTCACCGTCGAGTACAAGATCAACTTCCTGAAGCCTGCGATCGGCGCGGTGCTGGTGGCGGAGGGTGAGGTGGTCCGTGCCGGCAGGACGCTGACGATCGCCAAGGCGAGCGTGTCTTGCCGCGAGGCGGGGGCGGAGACGGGTGCCGTCGTCGCGCTGCTGCAAGCTACGATGATGCGTGTGAGCGGCTGATCGCCGAAGTTCGCAGTCGCGCCGCAGAGGCAATCTGCAGACGCGCAAAGGCCCCCGCAAGACCTGGCACCTGAGCTTGGATGGACAAACGCGGGGGTTGTCGGGGCTCGGCGCCGGTGAACTGCAGGGGCCTTCTACGCACTGTCCGGTACGCAACTAGTCCGGTACGCTTACATTACTCTGGGCACCCTCAACCTATCAGTCGACTGCGGAAGCGTCTCGCGGAAAGTCGCGCGACGATCTGGCCTGTGGACAACTTGTCCTTGAGTGCAACGCGCGCAGAGCGACCGGCGCCTCAGTGCAGCGGCATGTAGGCGTAGCCCTTGTTCTGCAGAACGATGAGGTTCTCGAAGACGTTGTCCTCGACCACGAACATCTCGTGAATATTGCCGGGCGAGATCTTCCGGCCTTTGGTCGCGATGGCGCAGACCTCGACCTTGGTGCCGGACTTCTGCAGGGCGCGGAGCTGCTCGCGAATGCGCTCGAGATCCTTCTCCGCCGTCTTGTCGCTGGCGAACGCGGTGCCGGCGCGCGATTTCGCGACGATCTTGGTCGCCGGACCGCGGATGAGCAGAATGAACTCGGGCTCGATGCCGCGCTTGCGCAGCATCTCGGCGGTCCTGCCGATGAGGCCGATGCCCCGCGCCAGGGTTTTCTCGTCGCCGGTCGTGATGTCCCAGACGGCCTTGGCGCGGCTCACGCCCTTGAACGTGTCGAGGGAGCGCGGCGGGCTCGGGTCGGCGGCGGCGGGGGCGAGCGGCAGAAGCAGAGCAATCATCGTGACGGCGGCGAAACGGGCGATCGACATGCGTAATCTCCCAGAATTTCCATATTGAGCCGAATGGAGCACGAGACGGCGAGTTTATCGCTGTCGGCGCGATGCCAGAAGCCCCTCCACGCAAATGCGGCGTGCGCGGGCCCAAAACATCGACGGCGAACCCGGCTATCGCAGATTTTGACGACGCGAGCCCCGACATGCCAGACTGTCCGTCTCGTGGAATGGGGGCTTGCCTCATGCGACACGCGCTGACGATCTTCGCGGCATTGCTGCTTCTGGTCCTGCCGGCGCGAGCCGAGGTCACCGTGGATCTCGAGCTGGTGCTCGCCGTCGACGTATCACTGTCGATGGACATCGAGGAGCAGGAGCTGCAGCGACAGGGCTTCATCGCCGCCTTCCGCGACGCCAGCGTGCACAAGGCCATCGCCTCGGGCGCGCACGGCAAGATCGCCGTCACGTATGTCGAGTGGGCCGATGCCGCCACGCAGCAGGTGGTCGTTCCCTGGATGGTGGTCGATGGTCCTGCAACCGCACGAGGCTTCGCCGACCGCCTGGCCGCGGCGCCGATCTCGCGGGCTCGCATGACCTCGATCAGCGGCGCGATCCGCTATTCCATGCAAATTCTCGCCGCCAACCGCATCAAGGGCGTGCGGCGTGTCATCGACATTTCGGGCGACGGCCCCAACAATGCGGGTGCTCCAGTGGCGCGGGCGCGCGACGAGGCGGTGGCGGCCGGCATCGTCATCAACGGCCTGCCCATCCTGCTGAAGCCCTATTCGCGATCGGGCTTCTTCGAGGTGGCCTCGCTCGACACCTACTATTACGACTGCGTCATCGGCGGCACCGGCTCGTTCGTCATCCCGGTGCGCGAGCGTGCCGAGTTCGCGCCCGCGATCCGGCGCAAGCTGATCCTGGAGATCTCGAGCCGCGAGCCGCGCGTGATCCCGGCGCAGTTCATTCAGGGCAAGCCCGGTCCGCCTGCCCGCCGCGGCACGACCGACTGCATGATCGGCGAGCGCTTGTGGCAGAAGTACATGGACGGTCGCTACAACGATCCGTGAGGCGCGCGCGCGTCGAAGGCCGCCGTCCCGTTTCGGCACACCCGGCGGCGCGCGCTGCGCGATTTCCGTTTTTCACCGCAATTGATCCGCAAAAGCGTCGGAAAGGCCTGCCATTGTCCTAATCAGGGCTTGAACGTGGGACTGTGGGGATTCACGCGAAATTTCCTATCTTTGGGGCAATATCCCCGCCATGTGGCGTGCGTGTATCTCACTTCTTCTGGTCGTTTGCGTTGCGTTTGTGCTCCAGGCCTGCGGCAGCCGTCAGCGGTTCGTCGCGAAACCGGAGCCCTGGCGGGCCAGCGAGGAGCGCGCCTGCCTTGCCTCCGGTCTCGTCCGTGAAACCTCCCATGTGCTGGGACGACAGGCCCTCGGCGGGCCGAGCGCCTGCGGCGCCCTGCGCCCCTTCACGATGTCCGCCGCGATGGGGGGGCGGGTCGCCATGCGACCGGCGGCCACCCTGCGTTGTCCGATGATCCCGGCGATCGAGGTCTGGGTGCGCGATGTCATCCAGCCCGCCGCCCTTCGCCATCTCCGCCAGCCGGTCGTCGAGCTGAAGGTGGCCTCGTCCTATGCCTGCCGCCCGATCAACCATGCTTTCGGCGCTCGCCTTTCCGAGCATGGCCGCGCCAACGCGCTGGACGTCTCCGCGTTCATCCTGGCCGACGGCCGCCGCATCACCGTCAAGGGCGGCTGGCGCGGCGCGGCCGACGAGCAGGCGTTTCTGAGGGCCGTGCACGGGGGAGCCTGCCGGGTCTTCACGACTGTGCTCGGGCCGCATGCGGACCGCTTTCACCAGGATCATTTTCATCTTGATCTTGCCCGTCACGGCCGGAATGGCGACGTGCGGATCTGCCGCTGACGCTGGGCGAGACGCAGCCAGGTCCCGGCTCTGCGGTGGCCGGAAAGGTTGCCCGCCCGCAAACGTTGCCCCGGCAGGACCAATCAGCTAGAACCCGCGCACGTTGAAAATCGGGCTCGTAGCGAAGTAAATCATGGCGACCAAGGGTCAGACGGGGCGGCCGCTCGCGCGGCTTCCCAGAGGCATGCAGGATGTTGGCGCAGGCCAGATCCGGGCAGAGCTGCGCATGCTCGATACGATCCGCAAGGTCTACGAGACCTACGGCTTCGAGCCGCTGGAGACGCCGGCCATCGAATACACGGATGCGCTCGGCAAGTTCCTGCCGGATCAGGATCGGCCGAACGAGGGCGTCTTTTCCTTTCTCGACGACGACGACCAGTGGTTGTCGCTGCGCTACGACCTGACGGCGCCGCTGGCCCGTCATGTCGCACAGAATTTCCAGACCCTGGCCAAGCCGTTCCGCCGCTATGCCGTCGGCACCGTCTATCGCAACGAGAAGCCGGGGCCCGGCCGTTTCCGCCAGTTCACCCAATTCGACGCCGATACCGTCGGCACCGACAACGTCGCTGCGGATGCCGAATGCTGCATGCTGCTGGCCGAGTCGCTGGAGAAGCTCGGCGTGGCGCGCGGACGCTTCGTCATCAAGCTCAACAACCGCAAGGTTCTCGACGGCGTCCTCGAGGGACTGGGGCTGCCGGCGACCGGGGCCGCGGCCGAGCGGCGGCGGCTGACCGTGCTGCGGGCCGTCGACAAGATGGACCGCCTCGGTGTCGAGGGCGTCACGGCGTTGCTCGGAGCCGGGCGGCTCGACGAGTCCGGTGACTTCACGGAAGGCGCCGGGCTCGACGTCGCGGCGATCGATTCTGTGCTGGCCTTCGTGCAATCCGGCGGCCGCTCTCGCGATGCCGCGCTGGGTGAGCTCGAAAGACTGGTGGCTGCGAGCGAGACCGGCCGGCAGGGCTGGCAGGAGCTCGTAGAGATCGACAGGCTGCTCTCGGCGGCCGGCTTCGCGACCGATCGCGTCGCCATCGATCCCGGCGTCGTGCGCGGCCTCGAGTATTACACCGGGCCGGTCTTCGAGGCGGAGCTGGTCGGCACGGTCGGGGCGGACGGCGAGCCGTTGCGTTTCGGATCGGTCGGCAGCGGTGGGCGTTATGACGGCCTGGTGGCCCGCTTCATGGGGCAGCCCGTGCCGGCGACCGGCTGCTCGATCGGCGTCTCGCGCCTGCAAGCCGCGCTCACGGCGCTGGGCGCCTCGACCGGTGATGGCTTGGGCGACGGTCCGGTCGTGGTGTTGGTGATGGACCGAGCCGAGCTCGCCCGCTACCAGCGCATGGCCGGGGAGCTCAGGGCCGCCGGTATTCGCGCCGAGATGTACCTCGGCACGTCCGGCATGAAGGCGCAGATGAAATACGCCGATCGCCGCAATGCGCCCTGCGTCGTCATTCAGGGCGGCGACGAGCGCGCCAAGGGCGAGGTGACCATCAAGGATCTGGTCGAGGGCGCCCGCATGGCTGCCGAGATCAAGGACGCCAAGGAGTGGCGCGAGGGGCGGCCGGCGCAGTTCTCGGTGAGCGAGGACAAGCTGGTGGCCGCGGTGGCCGACGTGCTGGCGCGTCACAAGCCGGCAGCGCAAAGTCAGGACCGTTAGGTCCGGAGCGGAGCATGGCAGCAGAAACGGCGCGAAGATTCCAGGCTCTCGAGGCACAGGCCGGAGTCATCATGTCGGCCTTCACGGCGGCCGGCTACGAGTTCGTGGCGCCGGCCATCATCCAGCCGGCCGGCGTCTTCCTCGACGTCATCGGCGAGAACCTGCGGGCCCGCACCTATGTCTTCACTGATCCGGAAGGCGAGGAGCTTTGTCTGCGCCCCGATCTGACGGTGCCGACCTGCCGGCTGCATATGGAGCGACACCCGAGCGCCGACGTGCGTGCGCGCTATTGCTACAATGGCCCGGCGTTCCGTTTCCAGCCCGGCGGCGGCAGCGTCGTGCACCCGCGGGAATTCCGCCAGGCCGGCATCGAGAGCTTCGCCGCGAGCGATCGCGAGAAGGCCGAGGCCGAGGTTGTGGCTCTCATCGTCTCCGCGCTCAAGGAGGCGGGGCTCGAGCAGATGAAGATCCGGATCGGCGATCTCGGGCTTTTCCGGGCGCTGCTCGATGCGGTCGACATGCCGGAGCGCTGGCGCCGTCGTCTGCGCCATCAGTTCTGGCGACCGGAAGCCTTTCAACAGAGCCTCCAGGCCCTCGTCGATTCGCCGTCGCACTCGGCCGCGGGCCTGCCGCCCGAGCTCCTGGGCGTCATCGACTCCGAGCGCCCGCGCGAGGCCGAGGAGGCCGTCGCCAGCTATCTGGCGAACGCTGGCATCGAGCTGATCGGCGCGCGTACGATTGCGGAGATCGCCGAGAACCTCCTGACAGCCGCCGCCGACGCCAAGGCCGATCCGCTGCCGCAGGCGGCCGCCGACCTGATCGAGGCCTACGTCGGTGTGACGGCGCCGCCGAAGGCCGCCTGGGCGCGGCTGCGTGACATCATGAACGAGCGCAACGTCGATATCTCAGACGCCCTCGACACCTTCCGGCGCCGGCTCGATCTGCTGGCCCAGCAGGGCGTCGAGATCTCGCACTGCGAGTTCTCCGGCGATTTCGGACGGTCGCTCGAGTACTACACCGGCTTCGTGTTCGAGATCGTCTCGCCGCTGCTCGGGCCGGAAAGCCCGATCGCCGGCGGTGGCCGCTATGATGGGCTGCTGCGCTCGGTCGGGGCCCCGCACGATGTGCCGGCCGTGGGCTCGGCCATTCACACTGAGCGTCTGCTCGAGGCGGTCACGGGGGAAAGCGCATGACGGACAAGCTCGTCTTCGCCGTGCCGTCCAAGGGCCGCATGATGGAGCAGACCACCGCGGCGCTGCTCGCCTGCGGGCTCGAATTGCGTAAGGTCGGCAGCGAGCGTGGCTATCGCGGTGAGATCGAGGGCTTCCCCAATATCGATGTCGCCTACGTCTCCGCCTCCGAGATCGCGCAGTTTCTCAAGACCGGTCAGATTCACCTCGGCATCACCGGCGAGGATCTGGTGCGCGAGGCCATGATCAATGCGGACGAGCGCGTCAGCTTCCTGAAGCGGCTCGGCTACGGTCACGCCGACGTCGTGGTCGCAGTGCCGGCGTGCTGGATCGACGTGCGCCACATGTCCGACCTCGAGGAGATGGCCGTCGCCTTCCGGCGCGTGCACGGGCGGCGGCTGCGCGTTGCCACGAAGTTCACGAACCTGACCCGGCAGTTCTTTGCCCACAAGGGCGTCTCGAGCTATCGCATCGTCGAGAGCCTCGGCGCCACCGAGGGCACGCCGGCGAGCGGCACGTCGGATCTGATCGTCGATATCACGTCCTCCGGTGCCACCCTGCGGGCGAACGGGCTCAAGGTTCTCGATGACGGCCTCATCCTGAAGAGCGAGGCGAACCTGATCGCTTCCAAGGCTGCGGAATGGTCGCCGGCGGCGCGCGAGGCCGAGAACGAGATCATGGCCCGCCTCGGAGCCTGATGCATGCGCCGCCCGGCTCTGCCATAGTAGGGCGCCGCAAAGGCAGGGGTGCCGCCTTGTCCGGTTGTGAAACGCACGTGGTCACGCAAGAGGGGTTCATGCGCAGAGCTGTTGTCGTCATTCTCGATGGGTTGCGCCGCGATCTGATCCGGCCGGATCTGACGCCGAACCTCGTGGCCCTGTCGAAGCGCGCCACGCAGTTCACCGGCTATCGCTCGGCCTTCCCGTCTGCGACGCGCGTCGTCTCCGCGACGTTTGCCACGGGATGCCGGCCGGCGCGCCACGAGCTTCAGGGCAATGCGCTCGCTCTCATCGAAGACGGCAAGCTGGTCGTGCACGACGCCGGCCATCCTGAGTTCCTCCAGCACAAGCGCGAGGTCACGGGCTGCTCTCTGGCGGTTCCCACGATGGCCGAACGCCTGAGCGAGGCTGGCGGCTTCATCTCGTTCTCGAACGTCTCGCCAGGGGCCGCGTTCGCGCACGATCCCGACGGCTTCGGCTGGGTCTATCACCGGGCGGGCTCCTATGGACCCGGTCGGGAGCGGCTGCCCGAGGCCGACTGGCTCAAGGGGGAGACGAGCGTTGCCGGCGACGCGGCCATGGCCGATCGCTTCATCGCCGAGGTGCTGCAGGAGCGCCGTCCGGCTCTGGCGCAGATCTGGTTCGGCGAGCCCGACCAGACGCAGCACAACGCGCCGCTCGGCTCCCCGCGCCATCTCGATGTCCTGCGAGGCAGCGACCAGACGGCGGGCCGGCTCATCGAAGCGGTCGAGGCTCTGCGAGCCGAGGGCGACGACATTCTGCTCATCGTCGGCGCCGACCATGGCCATCAGACCATCTCCGGCATGATCGATGTCGAGGCGGAGCTCGTGGCGGCGGGCATCAAGGAGGGCGCCGGCTCCGGAGACATCGTCGCGGTCTCGAGTGGAACGTCGAGCCTCATCTACGTGCACCCGGACAGGATCGACCTGATCCCGGCGCTCGGAGAGTTCCTCGCGAGCGCGCCGTGGGCCGGCGAGGTGATCTCGGCGGACGACTTCGAGCGCGTCGGACAGGCCGCCCACCAGGGCCTGGCGTACGCGGTCTCCATGCAGGCCGACGAGGAGCCGAACGAGTACGGCGTTCCCGGCCGCAGCCTGATCGCCATGCCGGCGTCGGGCAAGGCGAAGGACATCGGCTGCGGTCAGCATGGTGGTCTCGCGCGCTACGAGCAGGCCCCCTTCCTGATGATTTCGGGGGAGGGGTTCGGCGAAGGGCAGGAGGTCGGCGACGAGGTGAGCGTCATCGACATCGCGCCGACCATCCTGGCGCACCTCGGGGTCGAGGCCGAGGGCATGGATGGACAGGTGTTGCAGGGGATGGCCGCAGCCTGAGTGAGGAAGAGAGCAGGGGACACGCAGGCGTTTGCCGGCCTTGGCCCTGACACGTTCCTGTCGTAGGAGGCGCAGAGGAAAACTCTGTGGCGAGGTGTGGCGGCGGCATGAACCGACACTGTCTCGCTTGTTCAGATCGAATTCATGCAAGAGGCGTTATCATTGTTCAATGCTGCCCGTTTCCTGAATGACAATTCAGGCTCTTGGCGGGCCGCGGGAATTTGATCGGTCTGGCGGGCACGGACGTCTTGCAATGCCCTCGCGGCAGGCCATATCGCAGAGCGGTGAGAGCGTCAGGACGCTACGCAGCGACCGCAGACGTGAGACGAGGAGGCGATGATGAGGATGATCCGAACCTGTGCCGGTCTGGTCGTGGCTCTTGGTTTCGGCGTTTCGCTCGCCACGCCCGTGCAGGCGAACAGCGTCTGCGACTGGTACGTCAAAGAGGCCCTGCGCCAGCAGCAGAGCAACGTGCAGAAGCGCTGCAACTACCGCGGCGGGGAATGGAGCGCCGATCCTGCCTATCACATGCGCTGGTGCCAGGGCGTGGCCCCCAACGCCGCCCGGGCCTTGAAGGCGAAGCGCGACGCCGACCTCCAGCGCTGCCGCTGATCTGCGGAGGGCGCGAGCCGCCTCCCGCGACTTTCGCCGACAAGGATCTTCCGCCCCGAGGATTTCGAGCGCCCCCTTCGCAGGAAGCGGGGCGCTTTGCTATACGAAGGCGGCGGCGAGCCCGTCGCGCGTCAGGGGCAGCGCGGTCAGCCTCACACCCGAAGCGCGCTTGATGGCATTGCCGACCGCTGCCGCCATGGGGCCGAGCGATGCTTCGCCGACGCCGAGCGGGCGCAATGCGTCGGCTTCGACGATCTCCACGGTGATCTCGGGAACCTCCGAGAAGTGCAGGATCGGATAGCTCTCCCAGTCGCGCGTGGTGATGCGCTCGCCGTCGAAGCGTACGGCCTCCTTCAGCGTCCAGCTCAGGGCCTGCACCATCCCGCCCTCGATCTGGTTGGCGATCCCGTCGGGGTTGATGGCCTCTCCGGCATCGACGACGGCCCAGGCGCGGGGCACGCGGATATCGTCGGCGAGCACCACTTCGGCGGCGACGGCGCAATAGGCGCTGCGGTTCTTGTACTGCGCGAAGCCGAGCCCGAGCGCCCGGTCGTCCGCGGCTTCGCCCGGCCAGCCCGCCAGCTCCGCGACGCGTGAGAGCACATGGCGTGCGCGTGCGTCCTCGAGATGCGCGAGGCGCAGGGCCAGCGGGTCCTGGCCGAGGGCGTCCGCCACGTCGTCCATCAGGCATTCCAGCGCGAAGATGTTGATGTAGTGCCCGAGACCGCGCAGCGACGAGGTGCGGTACGGCAAGTGCGTAGCGATGCGCTTGGCGACGCGTACGTTGGGGATGCGGTAGAGGGGCACGGCATTGCGATCGGCGCCGCCGCCGCGGCCTGGCGGGATGTCCTCGGCGGGCGGCGGCGGAAACGGCTTGGCCAGATGCTCGGCGGCGAGCAGGTTGGCGCCGCCGCTGCGACCGGGACGGCGTCCATGCGGCTGGCTCGCGACATCGACGGACAGCGCCGCGATGCGCCCGTCCGCCCCTATCGTCGCCTCCGCCGTCGTGACCATGGCCGAGCCCGTCGGGGCGCTGGCGATCTCGTCTTCACGCTGCCAGAGCACGCGGACGGGCCGACCCCGAAAGGCCCGGGCCAGCAGCGCCGCGTCGAGCGCGACATCGTCGGCACCGTTGTGTCCATAAGCGCCCGCGCCCGGAACATGCACCACCGTCACCTGCTCCGGCGCGATGCCGAGGACCATGGCCAGCGCACCGCGCAGGGGATAAACGCCCTGCGTGCTCGACAGCACCGTGACGCCTGCGTCCGACCACTGGGCGAGGGCGCAGGACAGCCCGATCGAGGCGTGCGAGATGTGCGGGCGCGAGGCCGTGAGGGAGATGCGCGTGCCCGCGACCGAGCCGACGTCGCCGGTGTCGTGGACCAGCTGAGGGGCGCCGTCGTTCGCGGCGACCGCGGCGATGGGGTCGGCGGGCGCGGGGGGCGGGTTCGACCACCGCGCCATCCCGCCGGCGCGGGCAAGCGCTGCAAGCGCCTGCATCTCGGTCTCGGCGACGATGCCGACGAAGGAGCCGTCGACGACGACACCGAGCACGCCGGGCATGGTCTCGACGCCGGTGAAGTCCGCAGACACGAGCCGCGCAGACGGCGAAGGCGGACGCAGCACGCGGGCGTGCAGCAGACCCGGCAGCTTCAGGTCCTGGATGAAGCCGCCAGCCCCCTTCAGCTTCACAGGCATGTCGAGGCGCGGCAGCGAGGTGCCGACGAGGCGATGCGCCGACTTCGCTTTCGGCGCTGCATGATCGCGCACGGGCACGGCGAGATCGACCGCCGGCGCCAGTGTCCAGTAGGTGAGGTCGGTCGGCTCGCCGTCCCGCAGGATGGCGCCGTCGCTGACGCTGAGCTGCTCCGGCGCCGCCTGCAGGAGCTTGGCGGCCTCGGCCAGAAGCACGTGTCGTGCGGCCGAGGCGGCGAGGCGCAGGGTCGTGCCCCCCACTTCCACCGACTTGCTCGAGGTCGTCATGCCCTCATCGGGGCTTTCGCTGGTGTTGCCGGCGATGAGCCGGCAGCGCTCGGGCGCGATGTCGAGTTCCTCGGCTGCCATCTGCACGAGCGCCGTGGCGATGCCCTGGCCGATTTCGACCTTGCCGGAGCGCAGGCGCACACAGCCGTCGGCGTCGAACGACACCCATTGGACGATCTGCGGGTAGCTCTCGAGGCTTTCCGTGCTGAGGGGCTTGGTCATGCGCCGCGCGCCTCCGCCATGGCGCGGCCGGCGGCCACGAGCGCGTTGAGCACGCGAGGATGCGCGCCACAGCGGCAGAGATTGCCATCGAGGAACGCCGCGATCTGGCGGCGGCTGGCGCGTGGGTTCTTCTCCAGCAGGGCCTTTGCCCGCATCATGATGCCGGAGAGGCAGAAGCCGCACTGACCGATGCCGGCCTCGATGAGCGCCTGCTGCAGCGGATGCCATTGGTCGTCATGGGCGAGCCCCTCGACGGTTTCGACCCGCCGGCCGGCGATCGCGGACATGGGCATCATGCACGCCCGGTGCGGCGCGCCGTCGATGATGATCGTGCAGCTTCCGCAACGGCCGTCACAGCAGCCGCAGCGCGTGCCGACAAGGCCGAGGTCGTTGCGCAGCACGTGGACGAGCAGCGCATCGGGCTCCGTCGCGACCTCGACCGCTCGTCCGTTGACGACAAAACGCATGCTGCCAACCATGGCCTTCGTCCCTCTGTCTGCCTCGCGCTGTGTGCGCAATTCAAGTCGTGACCGACACGCGCCGTTCCGTCGTAGCTTGCCCGCTTCAGACGCGGATGACGATCTTGCCGAAATGACCGGCAGCTTCCATGGCATGGAACGCCGCACGCGCCTCGTCGAAGCCGAAGGTGCGATCGACCACCGGCTTCAGGCCGGAAGAGGCGATGGCCCGGTTCATGTCCTCGAACATGCGGCGCGAGCCGACGTAAATCCCCTGCAAACGGATGGACTTGCGCATGACGGCGGTGGGATTGATCTCGCCGCCCGTGAGCACGCCGATGAGCGAAACGGTGCCCGCCACGCGTGTCGCCGAGACGGACCGCGGCAAAGTGCCCGCCCCGCCGACCTCGACCGTGATGTCGACGCCGCGTCCCTCGGTGGCTTCGAGCACCGCTTTGTCCCAGTCCGGCGTGGTGCGGTAGTTGATGGTGGTCGAGGCGCCCATCAGGGCCGCCCGCTGGAGCTTCTCGTCGCTCGACGAAGTGACGATGGCGCGGGCGCCGAACAACGTCGCAAACTGCAAGGCGAAGATCGATACGCCACCCGTGCCGAGCAGCAGCACGGTGTCGCCGGCCTTGAGGCCGCCTGCCTCGACGAGCGCGTGCCAGGCCGTCAGCGCGGCGCACGGCAGGGTGGCGCCTTCCTCGTAGGTCAGGTGTGCGGGCATGTGCACCGCGCCAGTATCCTTGAGGATGATTTCCTCGGCGAGCACGCCGTTGGCAGTGCCGCCGAGCGCGCCGGCCATGGCCTCGGGTGTGCAGGTTCCGTCCGGCCAATCCCGGAAAAAGCACGAAGCCACGCGATCCCCCGCCTTGAAGCGCGTCACGCCTGCTCCGACGGCCACGACGTCGCCGGCAGCGTCGGAGTTGGGCGACATCGGCAGCGCGAGGCCACGTCCGATCGGGTCCTTGACGGTCGAGAGATCACGATAGTTGAGTGAGGATGCACGCACGCGCACCATGATCTCGCCCGGCCCCGGTTGCGGGCTCGCCATTTCGACGAGCGAGAGCGAGTCGATGCCTCCACCCGAGACCATCTGCCATGCCCGCATCTGCGTTCTCCCTGTTCTCGATTGCGTTTGCGGGACGCTACCACATGTGTCCAGGGAGGCCAGCCCGCTTGGACACGATCCGCGCAGAAGGCTTGCAGGCGCGGACGCCGGGGCTATGGTCGCCGCACTGACGAAGGAGAGGGGCTGCACGATGGGTCACGCGCTCGCGCACGACATCTGCTGGAAGACCGAGTTGCTGCCGTTGGCGCAGCGCCACGCCACAGAGCCGGCCGTGTACGACCTGGCCGGCAAGGTCACGTTCGCAGAGCTCTTCGCCAAGGCGGCCGGCATCGCGCGCGCCGTTCTGGCGACAGGAGCCCCGCCCTGCTCGGCCGTCGCCACGCTGCTCCCCAACGGGCGGGATGCGGTGGCGGCCAGCTATGGCGTCACGCTCGCCGGCGCGGCCGAGACCCGCCTCAATCCGACGCTCGCCGAGGCCGACCTTGCCCATTGCGTCGCCACCGCGCGCATCCCGGCGGTGGTGACGGATGCCTCCCGGCTGGCCATGGTCGAGCGCCTGGGCGTGCGCGGCATCGACGTGGCGACCGTTGCGCCTGGCGATCTCGCCAGCCTCGAGCTGCCGAGCGTGCCCGCCGGGGGCTTCGGCCGCATCGGCTTCTCGTCCGGCACGACGGGCAAGCCGAAGGGCATCGTTCACGCCCAGGCCGGCCGCTGGACCGCCAACGTGCTGCTCCGGGCGACGCTGCCGCGCGCTCCCGGACCCGGCGACAACGTCCTGCTCATGACGCCGTTCTCCCATGGCGCGGCGCTGCTCACCTATGCGTTTCTCGACGGCGGCGCGGCCGTCACGCTCCTGCCAGGCGTCGATCCGGCCGAGGCGCTGTCGCTGATCGCGGCCGGCAAGGTCAACCATGTGTTTGCGCCGCCGACGGTGCTGGCGAAGCTGCTCTCGGGCGTCAGGGACCAGCGCTACCCCGGGCTCGCCGCCATCTTCACGGGGACGGCGCCGCTCTCGGCCGAGCTCTACCGCCGCGCGCGCCACGTGTTCGGGCCGGTCGTTCGCGTGACCTATGGCAAATCCGAGATCTGGAACCCGATCACGGTGCTCGGCCCAGGCGAGGCGGAGGCCTGGTACGGCGACGAAGGCGAGCCGCGTACGACCTGCGTCGGCTGGCCTGCGAGCGGCGTCGAGATCGCGATCGACCGCGCCGCCGCTGGGTCGGCCGGGGAGCATGAGGGTGGGGAGGACCGCGTTGGCGAGGTCTGCCTGAGGACCCGGCACATGTCGATCGGGCTCCTGGTGGAAGGTGAGTTCCGGCCGGACGCGCCTGGCAGCTATCACCGCACCGGCGACCTCGGCTTCATCGACGACAGGGGCCGGCTGCATCTTTGCGGGCGGCTCGCCGACGTCATGAAGAGTGGCGGCTACCGCATCCTGCCCGAGGAGGTCGAGGCCGACCTGCGCGAGGCGGCAGCGCCGGCGGAAATCGCCGTCCTCGGCTTGCCGTCGTCCTACTGGGGGGAGGTGGTGACCCTGGTCGTGGCGGGTGGCGATGCGGCGGTCATGGCGCGGCTCGAAGCGGCAATGCAGAGCCTGACGCAGTACAAGCGCCCCCGTCTGGTCGCCCATCTCGACGAGATCCCGCGCAACTCCATCGGCAAGGTCGTGCGGCGGCTGGCACGGACCCAGATCCTCGAGCGCTACGCCTTCGAGGATGGGCGATATCCCAAGCTCTCGGCCAGACCGTGAGCCTCGAGTGACGGCTGTCGGGGCCGATCCACGCGCTCGATGGACGTGCCGCGCATCCTAACCCGGTGTCATCGCCTTGAGGGCGCGCGCGGGTACGCCGGCGACCAGCGTGCGGGCCGCGACGTTCCGCACGACGACCGCTCCGGCCGCGACGACGGCCTCGTCGCCGATGTCGATGCCGTGGATGATGGCGGCGCCCGTGCCGACGTGCACGCCCCGACCGAGGGTGACATTCCCGGAGAGTGCTGCACCGGTGGCAATGTGGCTGTGGTCGCCGATGATGCCGTCGTGATCGACGACGGCGCGGGTGTTGACGATGACATTGGCGCCGATCCGCGAGCCGGTCTGAATCACGGCTCCGGCGATGAGCTGGGCGCCTTCGCCGATGACGGCGTCGGCGACGGCAAAGGCGGCGGGATCGATGACCGATGCGAAGGTGAAGCCGAGGGCTTTGGCGCGCTCGAAGGCCTGACGCCGGGCCGTTGTCGTCTTCACGGTGCCGATGCCGTTGACGAGCCGAACACTGTCGCGATCGAGGCTTGTCAGGGCGTCCTCGCTGCCGAGGTAGGCAATGCTGGCCGGCCAGGCGTCGGGCGGCGGCTCGCGCGCCACGCAGGCGTCCGGCCACAACCCGGCCCGGCCCAGGGCCGAAAGCAGGACACGGGCGTGGCCCCCTGCGCCGATCATGATGAGCTTCGTTGGCGTCATGGCCTTTTTCTAGCGCCATCGGGCAGCGGACGCCATGATCGGCTATGGCCGTCCGGCCGCCTCGACCTGTCACGCCGCCGAGAAGAAGCTTGATAGCGGGCGAAACGTGGTCAGAATGACGCCGCTTCGAGAAGGAGACAAAGCGTGACGGGTGCGGGAAGCAAGTATGCGGTCGGCGGCGAGAGCCCCTTCGACTATGTCGTGGTCGGCGCGGGCTCGGCCGGAGCAGCGCTCGCCAGCCGGCTCAGCGAAAGCGGTCGCTACACGGTGCTCCTGCTCGAGGCGGGCGGCAGGGATCGCAATATCTGGATCCACATTCCCCTGGGTGTCGGCAAGATCATCCTCAACGAGCGCATCGTCTGGAAGTTCGAGACGGAGCAGGAAGCCGAGCTCGGCGAACAGCGCATCTACTGGCCGCGCGGCAAGGTGCTCGGCGGCTCCAGCTCGATCAACGGCATGGTCTACGTCCGCGGCGATCCCGCCGAATACGATCGCTGGGCGCAGCTCGGCTGTCGCGGCTGGAGCGCGTCCGACGTCATGCCTGTTTTCCGTCGCCTGGAGCGCTACAGCGACGAAGCCGATCCGGCCGTGCGGGGCAAGTCTGGGCCGCTCGGCGTCTTCAACCGGCGCACAGGCGATCCCGATCCTCTGTCGGATGCCTACATCGAGGCGTGTGAGCAGGCCGGCATTCCGCGCACCGCCGACTACAACGCCGGGCCGTACGAAGGGGCCTCCTACCTGCAACTCTCGACATCCGGAGGCCTGCGCTGCTCCACGTCGCGCGCCTACCTGCGGCCCGCGCGTGGTCGCTCCAGCCTGACGGTGGAGACCGGGGCCGAAGTATCGCGCATCCTGTTCGAAGGGCGACGCGCGGTCGGCGTGGCCTATCGCCAGAATGGGGAGATGAAGGAGGTGCGTGCCGGTCGCGAGGTTCTGCTCTGCGCCGGTCCGATCAAGTCGCCGCAGATCCTCGAGCTTTCAGGCATCGGCGACGCGGCGCGCCTCAAGGGGCTCGGCGTCGAAGTCCTTCATCACCTGCCGGGAGTCGGCGAAGGTCTGATCGACCATCTGCAGGCGCGCATCACGTTCGAGTGCAACCGCCCGATCACGATCAACGACATCATGCGCAGCCGGGTGCTGCGGATGAAGGAGGGGTTGCGCTTCGCGCTGTTCCGGCGCGGCCTGCTGACGGCGACATCGTCGACGGCTCACGCCATCTGCAGGACACGGCCCGATCTCCCCGAGCCCAACGTCAAGATCCAGCTCTATCAGATCAGCGGCAAGGATCGTTACGCCCGCTCGGCGGCCCTCGGCATCGACCCCTACTCTGGGTTCACGATCGGCGGCTTCAAGCTGCATCCCGATTCGCGCGGCTCCATCCATGCCGTGTCGCCGGATCCGTTCCTTGCGCCCGAAATCCGCGCTAACTACCTCTCCCACCCCGACGATCAGCGGACCATCATCGAGATGCTGCGCATGGTTCGCAAGATCGCGTCGCAGCCGGCCATGCGACAGCTCATCGTTGCCGAGCGACGCCCTGGACCCGATGTGCAGGACGACGAGGGCTTGCTGGCGTTCGCGCGCGGCAGTGGTCAGACGTCGTGGCATCCGATCCGCACCTGCCGCATGGGCATCGATCCGATGGCCGTCGTCGATCCCACTCTCAAGGTGCACGGTATCGACGGCTTGCGGGTGATCGATTCCTCGATCATGCCGACGATGGCCTCGACCAACACCAACGCGCCGTCGATCATGATCGGCGAAAAGGGAGCGGATCTCGTCCTCGCCGAGGCAGGCCGTCAGTAGCCGGATCGCACCGGGGCCGGGCGTTTCATCGGGGCACGGGTCCTGCGGTGAGCGTGCCGATTCCGTACGCTCCATGCGACCTATTGGCCACACCCCTTTTTGTTGGCCGCTGTTCACACCTATATGCACCGAAGATCAGAGTGATGCTCGGGGAGAGGCGCAGGCGCCTCTGCGGCCAGACTGGCGAAGTCTGGCGCGCGCTGGCTCGTTGCCAAACGCCAGGCTGCGATGGTCGTCGGGCCAATGGCAATGAGGGCCGCCGGGCAGGCGGCACGCAGCCTGCAAGCGACCTGTCGTTCTGGTGCGAGCCGTGGATCACGGGCATCCGCTCGGATGTACCGCCGAGGGTGACGGGAAGCGGTGTGTTGGTGCGGTGCAGAAAATACAGAGTTCTGGCCAAAAGTCTCGATGTTGGGATAAAAGCCTAAAGCGAAATCTTAGAAAGTTCACGTAGTCAAATGAGTAATATGACGGATTACCCGGCGCCTCATGCCAGCCAGATGATCTCTGGTGGCCGCGTCGGATTCCTGCTCTTGCATGGACTCGGGGGTACGCCGGTCGAGGTCAGGTACTTGGCTTTCGGTCTGGCGCGCCAGGGCTACACCGTCCACTGCCCACTGCTGGCAGGCCACGGCGGAGGTATCGGCTGCACCTCGGGAACGGGCTGGCGGGACTGGTACGCCTCCGTCGAGGCGGCGCACGACGAACTGCTCAAAGTCTGCGACGTCGTCATCGTCGGCGGTTTGTCGGCCGGCTCCATCCTCGCGCTCGAGCTGGCGCTCAACAGGCCGCGGCAGGTGCATGGCGTCACGCTCTACGCGCCGACGCTGTGGCCGGATGGCTGGTCCGTACCCTGGTATGCGGCCCTGTTCAAGCTGGTGTGGACGCCGAAGCTCGCCCGCTGGTTCCGTTTCGTCGAGCGGGAGCCCTACGGCATCAAGGACGAGCGCGTGCGGAGCTACATCCTGCGCGCGCTGGCGATCGCCGACAGCGCCGACAGTGAGATCCCCGGCTACGATGGCACGACGATGCTCGAGCTGAAGTGGCTGGTGAAGCGCGTGAAGAAGCGACTGCACGAGGTCACGCAGCCCGTGTTGATCTGCCATTCCCGGGACGACGACCAGAGCGACGTGCGCAACGCGTTCTGGCTGCAGCGTCGCCTCGGCGGCATCGTCGACACCTGCATTCTCGACGACAGCTATCACATGGTGACGGTCGACCGTCAGCGCGGGCTGGTTCTCGATCGCACGCATCGTTTCGCCGCCTGGCTCGAGTCGCGGCACGCACAGCCGGCGCGTGTGCAGCCCGCGCGTGTGCCGGCCGAGCGCCAGCGGCAAGAGGCGGCCGAGTAGGCTCAAGGACATGCTCGAAGCCAGGGTCCTCAACGGAGTTGGCGCGCTGCCGCAGGGCGCATGGCAGCGCTTCTTCGACGGCGAGCCCGAATGCTGGGCCTACCATCGCGTCGCCGAGCAGTGTCCTCCCGACGGCTTCAAGCTGGGTGCGGTGGGCGTCTACGACGGGGCTCGCCCCGTGGCGGCCGCCCCCGTATTCCGTGTCGACTACCGTCTCGACACTGCGTTGCAGGGCGGCCTGCGCCGCATGAGCGACTGGATCTACCGGCGCATACCCGGGCTCGTCAGCCTGCCCGTGCTGTGTCTTGGCTCGCCCTTGACGGACCTCTGCCGGATCGGCATCGATCCCGATCTCGACGTGTCCGAACGCCGGCGAGCGCTCGGCGCGCTCCTCGACGGTCTGGAGCGCGCGGCGGCGACGGACCATGTCGGACTGGTCGCGCTCAAGAATGTCGCCGACAGCGAGGCGGAATGGGCCCACGCGGGGTTGGCGGCGGCGGGCTTCACGCGCATCACCAGCGTGCCCGTGGCGTATCTCGACATCACGCACGGTGATCTCAACAGCTACATCCGGGCGCAGGACGCGGCCACGGCCGCCTATTTCCGGCGCAAGCTGCGGGCGCTTTCCAAGCTCAGGATCGAGTACCGGCGCTCCATCGACGGGCTCGAGGATCAGGTCAACGCGCTCTACGCCCAGACACGCTCGCAAAGCGGTGTCGACTACGGGGACTTCGACGCCCTGCATCCCGACTATTTCCGCACCGTGATCGAGCAACTGGGCGACCGGGCGCGATTGATGCTCGCCTGGCATGACGGGCAGCTCGTCAGCTTCCAGCTCTTTCTGCGCGGCAGCGGCGAGGTCGTCGCCAAGTACATCGGCATGCACTATCCGCTGGCTCGCGAGCTCAACGCCTACTTCATCAACTGGTTCATGCTGATCAAGTTCGCCATGGATCATGACATCCCGCGCGTGCAGATGGGCACGACGGCCTACCGCGCCAAGGTGCTTCTCGGTGCGCGCCTCGAGCGGACCTGGATGTACTTCCGCCATCGTCGCAGGGTGCCGAACGGCATGCTCAAGGTGTTGGCGCCGCTCGGGGACTTCGAGCGCCACGATCCGGAGCTCAAGGCGCTACGGCTGGGCGGGCGGCCGGTTCGGGGCATGCCGACGGCGGTCGACGCGCTGCGCGTGTGACGGAGTGCCGCCGATGCTGCGCACCAAAAATTGTGTCGCAGCGGCCACAGGCTCCGGCGACGGCCATCTTGCCGACCGAATCTCCTGCTGCCCTCTTGCATGATCCGAGCGCGTGCCCCACTTCCAGCTCATGGTTGAACGACATTCAGGGCGGACCTGATCCAGGAGGCGGGCCGCAGAGCCTGCAAGCTGATCGACGGCTGCATCGCCGGTAGAAACGCTACCCGGATGTTCCGTGTGCTCGGCGTCGCGGGGCTTGTTAGTGTCTTGCTGGATCTCCAGGTATCGACCCGGGCCGAAGGGTCCTGTCCGGGATCATGAGCTTCGTTTTACTCAGGGAGCGCCCGTTGGCAACGATGTGGCGCGTTGAGAATGTCACTAGCGATCGAAACTAGCCGCCGGAGCAGCTCTGGTCGCCGGCGTGCGGTGTTGGCGGCATGCGTTCTCGGGCTCACCGGAGTATGGGCCGGCATTTGGCCCGGTGGAGCCAGTGCTCAGGCTCCCGCCCCTGCCCCCGTTGAGCAGCCCGGTTATACCGGCGTCTGGATCGACCATACCGGACGCGGCGCCGTGGAGATCCTCCGGTGCGGGGAAGGTCTGTGCGGACGGATCTTCTGGCTGAAATCGCAAACGGACGGGCGCGGACGCCCGTTGACGGATGCCAACAATCCCGTGTCCTCGAAGCGGCGTCAGCCCATTTGCGGGCTGCAGATCATCCGCAATTTGCGGCCTGTCGCCAACGGCAAGTGGGACAATGGCAAGATCTACGATCCCGAGCGCGGCGAAGAATTCGATGTCGAACTGACGCTCAAGGGTCCGGATAAGCTGCAGGTTCTGGGATATGCCGGCCTGAAGTGGCTGAGCGAGACCATGATCTGGCGGCGGGCGCCGGTCGATATCAAGCCGTGCTCGACCACCTTGCAGCGGGCCGGCTAGGATGTGATCGGCCGTGATGACGGCGCAGCCTTCCCCTGAACGGCGTGCCCTTATTGCACAGCGGCCCTTGGATTTTGAGTGCGAGCCACGACTTTGATGAGAGGCGCGCACTCGTCCTGCGCGTCACGTGGCGCCAGCGCTCCCGCCGACGCTGCCGGTCGCCGGCGCACAGGCATGGATGGGTTGGTGCGGGATCGCGAGATCGCGATGATGTGCGGAGGCCGGAGCAACTGCGGTGCTGGCCAGTTCGCGTTGTGCCATCTATAGTGCTGGGTGTTCAATGTTTGGACAAAGACTGCTAGAGACTATATGCACGGGTGAGCCTGGCACTCTTGAAGTTGCACGTGTCGGACGTTCGGCGCGTAGGTCTGGGGGCGCTTTCGCCGAGAGAAGCTGTCACTCATGGTTCTGACACTCGCCTTCCGGAATCTCGTTCACGATCGCATGCGCCTCGTCGTCACGCTGGTCGGCATCATGTTTTCTGTGGTGCTGGTGGCGGTGCAGCTCGGGCTCTACTTCGGCGCGCAGACGATGATCGTGAATACGATCGACCAGACCGATGCGGACCTCTGGGTCATGCCGCGCGGCACCAAGAGCTTCGTGGACTCCTCGCCCCTGCGTGGCCGCGAGAAGCACGCCGCCCTTTCCACTCCCGGCATTGCGGAAGTTGCCGAACTCGTCGTCGTCGCCATCGAGTGGCGCAAGCCGGAAGGTGGCGGCACGCCCATCGTGCTGCTGGGAATCGAGCCGTCCGGTATCGGCCTGCAGCCCTGGAACATCATCTCCGGTAACGCCGCCGATCTGACGACGCCCGATGGCGTCGCCGTCGACAAGTCCTATCTGGACGATCTCGGCGTCAAGAAGGTCGGGGACATCGCGCAGATCGAGAACCAGAAGGTCCGCGTCGTCGCGATCACCGAGAAGATCCGCTCCTTCACGACGATGCCCTACGTCTTCATGACGCTCTCTCAGGCGCGCCGCTATCTCAATGCGCCGCACCACTTCTCCAGCTATCTGCTGCTGCGTGTGGCGAAGGGCCAGGACATAGAGGCCGTGCGCCAGCGCCTCATCGACCGGATGGACGAGGTCGACGTGCTGACCACCCGGGAGTTCCGGGACCGTACGCTCAACCAGTGGCTGTTCGCCACCGGCGCGGGCTACGCGCTCATCATCGGCGCCGTGCTCGGCCTTATCGTCGGCACCGTCATCGTCGCCCAGACGCTCTACGCCAGCACCAAGGACCACCTGAACGAGTTCGCGACGCTGCGTGCCCTCGGCTCTACGACGCGCTACATCATGAGCGTCATCCTCGGACAGGCGATCTTCAGCGCCGTCATCGGCTACATCATCGCCATGTTCATCGTCGTGGCGGTCGTAAAGGCGAGCGCGGATTCAGCGATGCCGATCATCATGACAGCGCCGCTGGCGGTCGGTTTGCTGGGATTGACGGTGTTGATGTGTGCCCTGTCCGCCGTCTCGGCGATCGCCAAGGTGACGCGGATCGATCCAGCGATGGTGTTCGGACGATGAGTTCAAAAGTCATTCTGCAAGCCGAACGCGTGGTGAAAATCGTCGGGCAAGGCGCCGGACAGGTTCGCGCGCTCAAGGGGGTCAACGTCGGCCTGCGAACAGGCGAACTGACGCTGCTGATGGGCCCCTCCGGCAGCGGCAAGACGACCTTGCTCTCGATCCTCGGCTGCATCCTCTCCGCCACCGAGGGAGAGGTGAAGATCGCCGGCAAGACCACGCGAGGTCTCGGTGCTGAAGGTCTCGCCGACCTGCGGCGAAAGCATGTCGGCTTCATCTTCCAGTCGTATAATCTGTTTCCGACGCTGACGGCGGAGGAGAATGTCCGCCTGTCGCTCGACGTCTCCGGCATTCGCGGACGAGAGGCCTCCAAGCGCGCCAGGGAGGCGCTGGAAAAGGTCGGCCTTTCTCACCGCCTGAACGCCTACCCGAAGACCATGAGCGGCGGCGAGAAGCAGCGCGTAGCCGTGGCGCGCGCCGTCGCCGGCTCCCCATCCGTGGTACTCGCCGACGAGCCGACGGCCGCTCTCGACAGCGAGAATGGACAGGCCGTCATGGCGCTCCTCGCCGAAATCGCACGCGACCGCTCCCGGGCGGTGCTTGCCGTCACGCACGATCCGCGTACATTGCCGTTCGCCGGCCGGATCATTCGCATCGAGGACGGGCGTATCGTCGGAGACGAGCGCTCGAGTTTGGCTGCCATACATGTCCCGGTGAAATCGCAGAAAGGCAAGAGTAGGGCACATGCATAAGTGGGACACGGTCGCATCTCTCGCGGCCTTTGCGATCGCGATCGGGCTGGGTGCCATCGGCTTCGCCGTCTACGACGTCTGCTGCAGTGGCGACGGCACGACGACCAGCAAGCCGGTCGTGCGGACGGAGGCCGGCAAGAAGAAGGCCACCGGCCAGTGGTCGGCATCGGCGCCCGGCCGCGTCGAGCCCAAGTTCGGCGAGGTCAAGGTCACAGCGACCGTGCCGGGCCGCATCGTGAACGTGCTCGCGCGGACCGGAGACAAGGTTTCGGCCGGCGATGTGCTCATCCTGCTCGACGACCGCGAGCCGCGCGCGCGCATCCGCGCCGCCGAGACGCTGGTTCGGATGCTCAAGAAGGCGCGGGACAGCGAGCCGCAGGTCGCGCGCGACGTCAAGGACCGACGTGAGCAGCAGGACCGGCTCTTCGACGCCGAGCGGTCCCTGTTCCGGGCGCGGGAGCGGCTGGACAAGGCCGTCATCGATCGTCGCGAGGGGCGGGGCAGCGGCGACATCGCACGTGCGCGTGATGACGTGGCCGATGGCGAGCGGCGCGTGGTGAGCGAGCGCGCTGCGCTGAAAAAGTTCGAGGACGACACCGGACTGCCGGCTCCCAGCAAGCTTGAGTCCGATCTCGTCACCGCGCGGGCCCAGCTTTCGCTGGCGGAGACGGCGTTCGACCATACGCGTGTCCGCGCACCGAACGATGGGACGGTATTGCGCATGATCGCGCGCAAGGGAGAGACGGCCGTCCCGTCTCCGGAAAACCTGTTGGTCATTCTCGGCGATCTCACGGGCCTGCGCATCCGGGCCGAGCTCGACGAGCGCGACATCAAGAAGGTCAGAGTGGGACAGCGGACGATGATCCGTGCCGATGCCTTCCCGGGCCGCGAGTTCGAGGGGCGCGTGGCGCGCGTCGCGCCGGCACTCCTGCCGGCACAGCTCGGCGCCAAGGGACCGCGTCGACCCACCGATGTCGATGTGCTCGAGATATTCGTCGACGTGACCGGGCAGTCTGAGCTGCGCGCCGGCATGCGCGTGGATGTGTTCTTCCGCTCCGACGCGACGGTCGGGACGGAGCAGTCGAAGCGCAAGACCGCCTCGAACTAGGCGCCGTGGTGGCGACCAGCTTTGAAGCTATGCAGTAGGGCGCCTTGGGGCGCCCTTCTTGCTTTCAGGCTGGCGGTCGGCACACCGCTCATATGCTGGACGCATGGGCTCTGAGTGCGCGGGTGCGATTCACGCTCTCGCCGGACGCGCTCCGCGCATCCGTCTCGACCGATCGCACCCTAAGGCGCGACCTCCTGCAGGCGCTCGAGCTTGCCCACCATGTCGGCGAGCCGCTCGCCAAGTTCGGGCAACTGTTTCGCCGAGATGCGCGTGCTGGCCCCGCCGCAGTTGAAGGCGAGCACCGTGCCGTCAACGAGCCTGAGCGGCACGCCGACGGCGTTGTACTCGCTCATCCATTCGCCCGCCGACACGGTGTACCCAAGCCGCAGGTAGGCGGAGATCGCCTCGTCGATGGTGCGCTTGAGCACCGGCCAGCGCCGCTCATTGCGGGACTTGAGCTCCTTCAGCACGCCGGCTCGCTCCCGCTCGGTCAACGCCGCGAGATAGGCCCGGCCCATCGCCGTCGTGGCGATCTCGCGGCCGACGCCGATATCGATCGGCACGACCATCATCGACGGGTGGCGTGAGCGCTCGACGATGATCATGTTGGCGCCGTCGCGCACGCCGAGCGCCACGGCCGAGCGGGTCAGCTCCGCCAGATCCTGCATCAGCGGTCGGGCGACCTCGCGGATCGAAAGCTGGCGAAGAACGGGATAGCCGAGCGACAGCACGTGCGGGTGGAGCAGATAGCGGCCGGTTTCCTCGTCCAGGCGAAGGAAGCCGAGCGCCAGCAGAGTGAAGGTCAGCCGGGATACCGTGGCCTTCGGAAAACGCGTGCGCCGCGCCAGCTCGGCATTGGAAAGCCCGCGATCGTCCGGCTGAAAAGCCTGCAGGACCTCGAGGCCGCGCGCCAGAGACTTGACGAACTGGCGATCGGTGTTGGCCTTGCCGGACAGAGCGAGTTCAGTGTTCTTGCGAAATCCCATCTCGACCGTCTCCTGTGGCGGCAACAGAGCCTGCCCGACTTGACAAGGACCGGACCCCCAAGGAATGATGCGGCCGATTATGCGGAACATTGTTCCAAATTGCAAAACAGATTGCGATCAATCGCAACCTCGGGGTCGCACCGGAC
Organism: Hyphomicrobiaceae bacterium; assembly: GCA_041397725.1. Classification (GTDB taxonomy): domain Bacteria; phylum Pseudomonadota; class Alphaproteobacteria; order Rhizobiales; family Hyphomicrobiaceae; genus JAGRKR01. The sequence goes on from JAWKVZ010000002.1 coordinate 119,321, forward strand.
CCTGAGCCTCAGGGGTGAAGCGACCATGCAGGCAACGGGGCCGGGGGATCAGGCGCGCGATATCGAGACGGATCGCGCCGCTGTCAGGGCCATGCTCAGTCCGGAGTCGATCGCGATCATCGGCGCGGGGCCCGACACCAACAAGCTGAGCGGCAGGCCGCTGCACTTCCTGCGCCGTGACGGCTTTGCCGGACGGATCTATCCGGTCAATCCGAAGTACTCCGACATCGCGGGCGTGCCCTGCTTTCCCGACATCGCCTCCTTGCCGGAGGCGCCCGACATGGCAATCGTCGCCGTCGGCGCGGCGCGCGTCGGGGCGACCGTCGCGGCGCTCGGACAGAAGGGCTGCAAGGTCGCCGTCATCTTCAGCTCCGGCTTCGGGGAGCTCGGGGAGGCGGGCAAGCGTATGGAGGCCGATCTTCTCGCGATCGGGCGCGAGAACAATATCCGCATCTGCGGCCCCAACACTCTGGGCCTCGTCAATGCCTTCGTGCGCTCCACCGCGACGTTCAGCCAATATGCCGACCAGCCGCCCGTGCCGGGCCGGATCGGGTTCGCCAGCCAGTCTGGCGCCTTCGGCACGGCGATCGCCGCGCTTGCGCGCGTCAAGGGGCTTGGGCTCGGCTATTTCGTTTCGACCGGCAATACGATCGACATCACGCCCATGGAGTGTCTCGCCGAGATCATCGAGGACGAGCGCATCCAGGTGGCGGCCGGCTACGTCGAAGGCATCGCCGACGGAGACCAGCTCGTCCGCCTGGCGCATCGCGCGCGGGAGCTTGCCAAGCCGCTCGTCATTACCAAGGTCGGGCGGCATGCTGCCGGTGCCCGGGCGGCGCAGTCGCACACCGGCTCTCTGGCGGGCGAGGACCGCGTGTTCGATGCCGTCGTGCGCCAGGCCGGCGCCATCCGGGCGCGCAACGAGGAGCACATGCTGGATATGGTCGCCGCACTCGTGGCCAATCCGGTTGCGCAGGGACGCGGCCTCGGCATCATCACGCAATCGGGCGGCGCCGGCGTGCTGATGGCGGACCGCGCGGAGGAACTCGGCCTCGAGGTGCCGCTTCTTTCTGTGGCGACGCGTGAGCGACTGAAGGCGGTGCTGCCGGAATTCGGCGCCAGCGGCAATCCCGTCGATGTCACGGGACAGTTCCTGGCGGAGCCGCGCATCCTCTCGGAGAGCGTCAAGATCGTCCTCGAGGACCCGGCGATCGACGTCTGCATCATCTGGCTGCAGCTCATGCACGGCTACGGCAAGGTGCTGCGCGACCTCTTCCGTGAGATCAAGCGATCCGTGACCAAGCCATTCCTCGTCTGCTGGATCGAGGCGCCGGAGGACGTGCGCCGCGATCTCGTCGCCGACGACATCTGCATCGTGAGTGCGACCGAGCGCGCCGTCGATGCGGCGGAAGGGATGGTGCGCTGGGGCGAGATCACGCGTCGTCCGCCGCCGCTGGCCGAGACGCAATCCTCGCGACCGGCGAGCGGAGAGCCAACCGCCGAGACCGAGGTCGTAGCATCGCTGGAGGCGGCTGGACTGCTCGAGGCCTCTGGCCTGACGCTGGTCGGAACCCGGCTGGCGCGTGATGCGGCGGAAGCCGGACGCATCGCTGCGGAGCTCGGCTTTCCGGTCGCGGTGAAGATCGAATCCGTCGACATTCCCCATAAGACCGAGGCGGGCGGCGTGGTGCTCGGTCTCGCGTCCAGGGAGGCCGTCGAGAAGGCGGCGGCCGATGTGCTCGCGTCTGCCGCGCGGCATGCTCCGGCAGCGCGGATCGCGGGCGTGCTGGTCCAGCGCATGAGCGCTCCGGCGACGGAGATCGTGCTCGGATTGCGACGTGATCCCGTGTTCGGCCACGTCGTCATGGTGGGGCTCGGCGGCATCTTCGTCGAGGTCCTGAAAGACGTCGCCTTCGCACGCGCACCGATCAGTCATGACGAGGCGCTCGGCCTGCTCGACAGCCTGAAGGGCAAGCCGCTGCTCATGGGCGCGCGCGGGCGCGAGCCCGTCGACCTCGAGGCGCTGGCGCGGGCGATCACCGCACTCTCCCGGCTGGCGCTGGCGCATCCCGAGATCGAGGAGCTCGACCTCAATCCGGTCTTTGCGGGGGGCGACGGCACCACGGCTGTCGATTGGCTGATGTTGCGGCGGACATCTCGCGCATGAGCACGGCAAGTGGGGCCATGAGGCTGGGGACCTGGCAGATCGCCATGGTCCTGCTGGCTGTGACGATCGGCCTGATCACCGCCACCACGACCCCGCCTGAGGGCGTTGGACAGGCTGCGATGATCGGGCTCGGCCTGACGGCTTTCACCGTGCTGCTGTGGGCGACAGCGGCGATCCCGCCGCCGATCACGTCCATTGTCTTCCTCATCGCCGCGCTCGCGACGCAGATCGCGGCGCCAACCACGGTCTTCAAGGGCTTTCTGTCGAGTGCGCTCTGGCTGGTCATGGGAGGGCTGCTGATCGGCACGGCGGCGGAGCGCTCGGGCTTTGGCCGCTGGGTGGCCAAACGCTTTCTCGGGCGGTTCCGGTCATCCTACCCCATGCTGATCCTCGGCATTCTCGTCGGCACGACCACGCTGAGCTTCCTCATTCCCGCCAACATGGGGCGAACGGCCATCACGGTGCCGGTGGTCATGGCGCTCTGCCGCGAGGCGGGCTATGCCCCGGGCTCCAACGGCTACATCGGCGCCGTCCTCACCGCCGTCGTCGGAAATTTCGCGGTCGCCCTAGGCATCCTGCCGGCGAATCTCCTGAACATCATGATCGTCGGCTCGGGTGAGGCGCTCTATGGCGTGCGCATACCCTACATGGAGTATCTCTATCTGTGCGGGCCCGTACTCGGCGTCGGCAAAGGACTGCTCGTCTGGGCCACGGTTGTCAGGATCTTCCCGGCCCCGCCGCCGCTCAACGATGCCGGCAGCGCCACGATCGAGCCGTTGACCGCCGAAGCCAAGCGTGTCGCGGCCATCCTCGCGCTGGCGATCCTGTTGTGGGCAACGGACTTCATGCACGGCATCGCGCCGGGCTGGGTGGCGCTCGCGGCTGGCCTCCTGTGCATGATGCCCGGCTTCGGCCTGTTGGAGCCGAGCGAAGCCTTCGACCTGCGCCGGCTCGGCCTTTGCGTCTGGGTCGGGGTCGTGCTGAGCCTCGGCGCGGTGCTGACCGAGGCGGGGGCGAGCAAGCTCGTCTCCGGCTTTCTAGCGAACGTGGCGATGGTCGAGGGCAAATCGGCGCTCTACGGCTCGCTCGCCATGTCCTTCATCGCGTCCCTGCTCGGCGTCATCGGCACGACGGGCGGTACGATCCCGATCTCCACCGCCACCATCGAGGCCGTCGCTGCCGCGACCTCGCTGCCGATCAAGACCGGCATCCTGTCGATCACCTCGGGCATGTCTGCCGTCTTCTTTCCCTACGAGGCAGCGCCGCTCGTGGTCGGCATCGGGCTCGGCAAGGTGTCCGCGGCCTCTGCCGCACGCCTCACGGTGCCGCTCTCGATCCTGACGCTGCTCATCATCGTGCCGCTCAATGCCTTGTGGTGGCGCTTCATCGGCTTCCTGCCTTGAGCCGGATGCCAATTGCAACCATGATCGCGGTCTCGCGTCGGACGAGGAGACCGCACAATCGAGGAAAGGGAAAAGTGACGTGACCTTCGATCCCAAGGCTGAAAGCCTGCTCGTCGGCGTGGTCGGCGCCGGTCTCATGGGGCGCGGCATCGCGCAGGTGGCGCTCCAGGGCGGCTGCCGCGTGAAGCTCTTCGACACGCGCCCGGAGGCGGTCCAGGACGCCTGCAAGTTCATCGGCCAGATGCTGAAGCGTGCCGCTGAAAAGGGGCAGATGCAGGCGGCGGAGGCCGATGACGCCGTCGCGCGTCTCGTGCCGGCGACCAGGCTCGAGGATCTGGCCGATTGCCCGGTCGTGATCGAGGCCGTCATCGAGGACCTCGGCATCAAGCACAAGGTCTTCGCGGCTCTCGAGGCGATCGTCGCGCCCGAAGCGGTGCTGGTCACCAACACATCCTCGCTTTCCGTCGCCTCCATTGCGGCCGTCGCCAAGAAGCCCGAGCGCGTGGCCGGCTTCCACTTCTTCAACCCCGTGCCGCTCATGAAGCTCGTCGAGGTCATCGATGGCGTCACGACCGACCCCGCCGTTGGCGAAGCGCTCATGGGGCTCGGCCGTCGCTTCGGCCGCGAGCCCGTGCGCATGAACGATGCGCCGGGCTTCCTGGTCAATCAGGTCGGGCGTGGCTTCAACGTCGAGACGGCCCATATCGCCGCCGACGGCGTCGCCTCCTTCTCCGATCTCGACCGTATCCTGCGGGACGGCGCCGGCTTCCGCATGGGGCCGTTCGAGCTGATGGACCTGACGGCGATCGATGTCACGCATCCGGCGACGGAGCTGCTCTACCGCCAGACCTACGACGAGCCGCGCTATCGTCCGACCTCGCTGATGAAGCTGCGGCTCGACGCGGGCCTGCTCGGCCGCAAGGTCGGTCGCGGCTTCTACGTCTATAAGGACGGCAAGAAGCAGGAAGCGCCGGAGGCTCCGGCGCCGGCCTACGACGGACGCCCGGTGTGGGTGAGCCCGGTCGAGGCGGAAGGCTCCGCGAAGCTCAAGGCCATCGTCTCGGCGGCTGGCGGCAAGCTCGAGAGCGGTGCTGCTCCCAGTGCCGAGGCGCTGATCCTGGTGACGCCGATCGGCGATGACGCCACTTCGACCGCTGTGGCTCAAGGTCTTGATGCCACGCGCACCCTCGCCGTCGACACGCTGTTCGGCCTGGAGACGCGGCGCACGCTCATGAAGACGCCGGTGACGCGGCCCGAGTTCACGGCAGCGGCTCATGGCCTGCTCGGCGGCGGCTCGGTGCACGCGACGGTCATTCACGACACGCCCGGTTTCGTCTGCCAGCGTGTCGTGGCGGCCATCGTCAACATCGGCGCGTCCGTGGCGCAGGCCCGTGTGGCCGCGCCTGCCGATGTCGACAAGGCGGTCGTGCTCGGGGTCAACTACCCGAAGGGGCCACTCGCCTGGGCGGATGCCGTGGGACCACGCAACATCGTGCGCATTCTCGAGGGCATCCAGCGCGTGACCGGCGACCCGCGCTATCGCCCGTCGCCCTGGCTCAGGCGCCGCGCCGCGCTCGGCGTCTCCATGCTCACGCCCGAAGCCTGATCTGAGAACCCGACGACGAGGCCGCACGACGGCCAAACAAGGAAAGGAACCGTTCCATGCTCGAAGCCTATATCTATGATGGCCTGCGCACGCCCTTCGGCCGCCACGCCGGGGCGCTCTCGCGCGTGCGTCCTGACGACATGCTCGGCAGCGTGATCAAGGCCGTGGTCGAGCGCTCGGCCTTCTCGGCGGAGTCCATCGACGACGTCAACGTCGGCTGCGGCAACCAGGCCGGCGAGGACAGCCGCTGCGTAGCGCGCCATGCCCTGCTGGTCGCCGGCTTGCCGATCGAGGTGCCGGGCTCGGTCTATCAGCGCAACTGCGGCTCGGGCTTGAACGCCATCATCGGCGCGGCCCATGCGATCACCTGCGGCGAGGCCGATGTCGTCGTCGCGGGCGGCGTCGAGAGCATGACGCGCGCGCCGTTTGTCGTCGGCAAGTCCGAGAACGCCTTTGGCAAGGATTTCAAGGTGTTCGATTCGTCCCTCGGCGCGCGCTTCCCGAACCCTGCGATCGAGAAGCAGTTCGGTGGCGAAACCATGCCTGAGACGGCCGACAATCTGGCTCGCGACTATCAGCTTTCGCGTGACGACTGCGACGCCTTCGCCCTCGCTTCGCAGCAGAAGTACGCTGCCGGCCACAAGGACGGCTTCTTCGCCGGCGAGCTCCATCCCGTCACGATCAAGGGCAGCCGCGGCAAGCCCGACATCGTCGTTGCCGTCGACGAGCATCCGCGGCCCGAGACCAACATCGACGGCCTCACCAAGCTGCGCCCGCTGTTCGAGGGCGGCGTGACGACTGCCGGCAACGCCTCGGGCATCAACGACGGCGCCGTGGCCATGATCGTTGCGAGCAAGGATGCCGGCGACAAGGCTGGGGCCAAGCCGATTGCCCGCATCCTGTCCTCGGCCGTCGCCGGTGTGCCGCCGCGCGTCATGGGCTACGGTCCGGTGCCAGCCTCCAAGAAGGCGCTGGAGCGCGCCGGTCTCGACATCAAGGATATGGACGTCATCGAGATCAACGAGGCGTTCGCCGCTCAGGTGCTCGCCTGCCTCAAGGGGCTCGGCGTCGACTTCAAGGATAGCCGGGTCAACCCGAACGGCGGCGCCATCGCGCTTGGCCATCCTCTCGGCGCATCCGGACCTCGCATCGCCCTGACGGCGGCCCGCCAGCTCCAGCGCACAGGCGGCCGCTATGCGCTCGTCTCGATGTGCATCGGCGTCGGCCAGGGCATCGCCATGGTGATCGAGCGCACCTGACCGGAGACGCATGAACGATACCGGGCGGCGCCGGCTCGGCCGAGCTGGCGCCGCTGCCTTGACGGCAGTTGACAAGTCGCGGAGACGAGCCATGGCCACAACAGCGCAGTTCCAGTGGGACGATCCCCTGTTGATCGAGGATCAGCTCACGGCAGAGGAGCGCGCCATCCGCGACGAGGTGCGCCGGTTCGCGCAGGAGCGGTTGGCTCCCCTCATCGTCGACTGGAATGCGCGCGAGTATTTCGATCCGGCCTTGCATCGGGAGTTCGCAGCGCTCGGCCTGCTCGGCGGTACGCTCGAGGGCTATGGCTGCCCGGGCCTGAGCCACGTTGCCTATGGACTTGCCGCCCGCGAGCTCGAGCGCGTCGATACGGCTTTCCGCTCCGCCGTCGGCGTGCAGTCCGGCCTCGCCATGGCGGCCATTCACGCCTTCGGCTCGGAAGAGCAGAAGCAGCGGTTCCTTCCGCCCATGGCGGCCGGCGAGCGCATCGGCTGCTTCGGGCTGACCGAGCCCAATCACGGTTCCGATCCCTCCGGCATGGAGGCGCGGGCCCGCAGCGTGCCGGGCGGCTACAAGGTGTCGGGAACCAAGACCTGGATCAGCCAGGCGACCATCTCGGACGTCTTCGTGGTCTGGGCGAAGGACGACTCGGGGCGCGTCGGCGGTTTCGTCCTCGAAGGTGGCATGAAAGGGCTCGCGGCCGCCAAGATCGAAGGTAAATTCGGCGTGCGCGCCTCACCGACGGGCATCATCTCGATGGATGACGTGCTTGTTCCGGAGGAGAACCGGCTGACCGACGTGCGCGGGCTCTCGGCGCCGCTGTCCTGCCTGTCGCGGGCGCGTTTCGGCATCTCCTGGGGTGCCATGGGAGCCGCGGAGGCGTGCTGGCACCTCGTGCGCCAGTACACGCTCGACCGGACGCAGTTCGGCCGGCCGCTCGCCGCCAACCAGCTCGTGCAGAGGAAGCTTGCCGACATGCAGACCGACATCGCGCTCGGCCTGCAGGCGGCGCTGCGCATCAGTCGCCTCGCCGACGAGCGGCGTGCCACGCCCGAGATGTTTTCATTGGTGAAGCGCAACAACGCCGGCAAGGCGCTGGAGATCGCGCGCACGGCGCGCGACATGCTCGGCGGCAACGGCATCTCGGGCGACTACCACGTGATCCGGCACGTGATGAACATGGAAGTGGTCAACACGCTCGAGGGCACGCACGACATCCACGCGCTGGTGCTCGGGCGGGCGCAGACCGGTCTCGGCGCCTTCTGAGGCCGCCGCCTGGATCGCCCTGCCCGGCGCCTCAGCCGCGTCCGGCGGCCTTTGCAGCCTTCAGGCGACGGGCCGCCTCGCTGATGCGCCCGGTGCTCATCATGAGCGCGTTGAGGTTCCGCCCGACGACGAGAGCCTCCGAGATCGGCATGCTGGCGATCGTGCGGTGCGCCTCTTTGGTGAGCTTGACCGCCGTCGGGTCGAGGGCAGCCAGGCGCTCCGACCACTCCTGCTCGATGCGTGACAGCTCGCCGGCATCCGTCGCCACGCGATTGACGAGCCCTGCGGCGCGCAGGTGCTCGGCCGGATAGGTGTCCGCCGAAAGCAGATACTCGAGCGCCTGACGCGGGCCCACCAGTCGCGACAGTACGGCCGTATTCACAGCGGCCGGGAAGCCGCCGCGCATCTCCAGCGCGCCGAACCGGGCGCCCGCCTCGGCGATGACGAAGTCGCAGCCCATGGCGAGCGTGAAACCGCCGGCCACCGCATGCCCGCGCACGACGGCGAGCGACGGCTTGCTCAGGCCGGTGAGCAGATGGAAGACGTCGGTCCAGTCCTCGTCATAGGCGAGAATTTCCTCGAGTGGCGCGCCCTCGCGCGCATCGCCGAGATCGCGGCCGGAGCAGAACGTCTCGCTCTTGCCGGCGATGACGAGGCAGCCGCAGTCCCTGTCGGCCTCCGCCCCGGCGATGGCATCCACGAGCGCGCGCACCATTCGATGGTCCATGGCGTTGCGCCGGTCCGGGCGGTCCAGCAGGATGCGCGTGACGCGGCCCCTGCTCTCGACGACGATGCTGGTCATGACGCGGCTGGCCCCTACATCCTGAGTACGATCTTGGCGGCGGCGACCCCGCCGGCCTTGAGGTCGGCGAAGGCCCTGACGCCCTCGGCCAGCGGCCGCTGCTCGATCCAGTCGAGTGGACCGAAGATGCCCGCGGCGAGACCGGCGAGCGTCTCGCGGAACTCGACCATCGTGTACGTGTAGGTGCCGATGAAGGTCACCTCCTGCAGCGTCAGCTTGCGCGTGTCGAGGCCGCCCTCGCCGCCGGCGAGGCCGATGTGCACGATGACGCCGCCGGGCGCGACGAGGCGCGAGGCCTCGATCCGGCTGCCCTTGCCGCCGTAGGCATCGAGCACGAGATCGATCGAGGAATCGGCCGGGCGGGTCTCGGCGGCGGGATCGTAGGGCGTCAGACTTGATTCCCCGTCCAGCCGCGCACGGCGCAGCGCGTTGGTCTCGGCGAGCAGGATGTCGCGTCCCCCGCGCGAGGCCAGGATGCGCGCCGCCCCGAGGCCGATGGCGCCGCCGCCGATGATGGCGACGCGGGCCGCGGGCAGCGGGCGCACCAGCGCATTGAGGCCGAGATTGACGGCGTGGTAGCTCGTCGCCAGCGGCTCCGTCAGTGCGGCCATTTCCGGCGCCATGCCGTCGGGCACCAGAGCGACATTGCGCTCGGGAATGCGTACGAGCTCGGCAAATGCGCCGGGCCGCGGCGGCATGGAGATGATCTGGCGTTCGCGGCAGACGTTGCTGCGACCGCCGAGGCAATCGTCGCAGTGGCCGCAGGTGACCAGTGGATTGATGGCGACACGCTTGCCTTCGTAGATGCCGCTGGTGGCGATGCCGGCGGCCTCGTGGCCGAGGATCAAGGGGGCCGGTCGGCGAGAGTCGTGGCCGAGGTAGCCGTGCATGTCCGAGCCGCAGATGCCGCAGGCCTCGACCCGCACCACGATATCCTCGTTGGCCTGCGGATCGGGCTCGTCCCGAAGCACGAGCTGCTCGGGACCGGTGTAGACCAGTGCCTTCATGTTCGCCTCATTTCGCCGTGTAGCCGCCGTCGACGCCGATGACCTGCCCGGTGATGTAGGCGGCGCCGCGCGAGGCAAGGAAGACCGTGATGCCGTCGAGATCCGGCAGCTCGCCGTTGCGGCCGATGCAGGTGGCGCGGGCGTGATGCGCCCACAGCTCCTTGTCGGCGACGACGGCGGCCGTCAGTTCGGTGGCGAAGTAGCCGGGCTGGATGGCGTTGGCAATGATGCCGTGCCGGGACCAGGCCTCGGCCATGGCCCGCGTGAGCTGCGCGATGCCGCCCTTGGATGCGCCATAGGCCGTGCCGTTGGCGAGTGCGCGGTAGGACTGCAGCGAGGCGATATTGATGATGTTGCCTGCGCCCTTGTCGCGCATGGCGGGCACGAGCGCCTGCGTCAGGAAGAAGGGTGCGGAGAGATTGACGCGCAGCGTGGTCTCCCAGGCCTCGATGGTGTAGTCGTCGGCGCTCTGGCGCGCATTGAGGCCGGCGGCGTTGACGACGATGGTGGGGACATCGAACGGCTTGGCGGCGGCCTTGGCGAGATCCTTGAGGCTCGCGAGTTCGCCGACGTCCCAGACGATCGAAGCCGCCGCCCCGCCCGCCTCGTGGATCGCCGCGACGGCGGTGCCGAGATCGCTGGCGCGGCGCGCCACCAGCACGACGGAGGCGCCGGCCCGGGCCAGGGTCTCCGCCATGCGGCGACCGATGCCCGAGGAGGCGCCCGTCACCAGCGCGGTGCGGCCATGCAGCCCGAAAAGCCCGTCGAGATAGCTTGTCATCGGCTGCCGACATCCTGTGCATCAAGGTTGAAGTTCTCGCCCGGGAAGTACTTGGCGAGGCGCACGTCGGAGGTGCGGGCGTGCGCCTCCATGCCTTCGAGCCGGGAGATGCGCGCCGAGACGGCGGCGACCTCGCGTGCGGCCTCGCGCGTCATGCGCTGCGTCGTCACGACCTTGATAAACTTGTGCACCGACAGCCCGCCCGTGTAGTGGGCCGCGCCCTTGGTCGGCAGGATGTGGTTGGTGCCCGAGCACTTGTCGCCGAACGCCACCGTCGTCTCCTCGCCGACAAAGAGCGATCCATAGCTCTTGAGGCGGGCGCTGTACCAGTCGTTCCTGGCCGTCTGGAGCTCGAGGTGCTCCGGGGCGTAGCGGTCCGAGACCTCGGCCGCCTCCTCGTCCGTATCGCACACGACGATCTCGCCATAGTCGCGCCAGGCGGCCTCGGCGGCCTTGCGCTGCGTGTCCGGCAAGGCGGAGATGAGGCGGTCCATGCGGCTCATGACGGCAGCGGCCAGCGTGTCGGAGGTGGTGACGAGCCAGGCCGGGCTGTCCGGGCCATGCTCCGCCTGTCCGACGAGGTCGGCGGCGACGATCTCGGGATCGGCGGCGGCATCCGCGATCACCAGGATTTCGGTCGGGCCGGCGAAGAGATCGATGCCGACGCGGCCGAACAGCATGCGCTTGGCCTCGGCGACGAAGCGGTTGCCAGGACCCACCAGGATCTGTGCGGGGTGGCCAGTGAAGAGGCCAAAGGCGAGCGAGGCGATGCCCTGCACGCCGCCGAGCGACAGGATCTGGTCGGCGCCGGCGACATGCATGGCGTAGAGGATGCCCGGATTGATGCCGGCGTCGCCATGCGGCGCCGAGCAGGCGATGACGTTCTTCACGCCGGCGGTCTTGGCGGTGGTGATGCTCATGATGGCCGAGGCGACGTGCGCATAGCGACCGCCCGGCACATAGCAGCCGGCCGTATCGACCGGAATGAGCTTCTGGCCTGCCCACAGCCCCGGCGACAGCTCGGTCTCGAACTCGCCGATGCTGGCCTTCTGCTGCATGGCGAAGTCGCGCACGCGGGCATGGGCGAAGGCGATATCCGACTTGAGCTGATCGGGGACGGCTCTTGCCGCCTTCTCGATGGTCTCCTTGGAAACGACGATCTCACCCTTGTAGCCGTCGAGGTCTGCGCCATAGCGGCGGGCGACGTCCTCGCCGCCGGCCTCGATCGCCGCCAGCATCTCGGCGACGCGGGCGCGCGTCTCGCTTTCGCCCGTGGCAGGCGTCTTGGCGGCCTTCTTCGCGTATTTCACGGCCATCTGGACACGTCCTCCCTGAGATTTCCCGCGGTTCCCGCCGCGGTCGTATTCGTTGTCGTGCGCATATTGCGCGGCCACTCCGGGGACGGCAAGCGGCGATCGGTCCGCGGCGCGGAGATCACCAGACGACGAGGCCGACGACGGCGGCCGCGAGCATCGTGCTCATGGCTCCGATGAGCACGGCACGCGGTGCGAGCTCGAGGATCTCGGCCTTGCGGTCCGGCGCCATGGCGACGAGACCGCCGACCATGATGCCGAGGCTGCCCAGATTGGCGAAGCCGCACAGCGCGTAGGTGACGATCACGCGCGAGCGCTCTGAGAGCGCCGAGGCAGGCAGCTTGGCGAGCTCGAGATAGGCGATAAGCTCGTTGAGCACCAGTTTCTGGCCTATGAGCGCACCGGCTTGCGACGCCTCGTGCCAGGGGATGCCGATGAGCCAGGCGAAGGGGGCGGCGACATGGCCGATCAGCCCCTGCAGCGTCAGGGAGACGCCGAGTTGTGTGCCGATGCCGGCGAGGGCCGCGTTGGCAAGGGAGACGAGCGCCACCATCACGACGAGCATCGCCGCCACGCTGGCCAGCAGCTTCAGGCCGTCGAACGTGCCTTCGGTGATCGCCTGCATGCTCGTCGCGGGTCGCCCGTCGCCTCCTGCTGGCTCCTGCAACTCGGATGTGAAGCCGTTTGGCACGGCGAGGCGAGAGAGCATCAGCGCACCCGGTACGCTCATCAGCGACGCGGCCAGGAGATGACCCGTCGCCCCCGGCAGCACGGGCTCGAGGATGCTGGCGTAGAGCGCCATGACCGTGCCGGCGACGGTCGCCATGCCGACGGCCATCGTCGCGAAGAGCGCGCCACGGCCCATCGTGCGGAGGTAGGGCCGGATCAGCAGCGGCGCCTCCACCATGCCGAGGAAGACGTTGGCGGCCGACGCCGTGCCGAGGGCGCCGCCGATGCCGAACAGCCGCTTGAGCGCCCAGGCGACCACCCCGACGACGAGTTGCAGGATGCCCCAGCAATAGAGCAGTCGCGAAAGCACGCTCATGATCAGGATGAGGGGAAGCGCCCGGAACGCCAGGATGAAACCGGCCTTCGGGTCCGTCACGGAGAACGGCGGCGTGCCGCCGGCGAGATAGCCGAAAACGAGCTGCATGCCGGTCTCGGTGGCAGCCTGGAGGTGGCGCACGCCGGCGGCCAGAGCCGCGAAGACCAGGCTCGATGACGGCACCTTCAGGAGAACGACGGCGATCGCGAGCTGGAGCATGAGCGTGACGAGGATCGTTCGCGCCATCTCCCGCGGCGGCAGCAACTTGCGGTCTTCCGACATCGCCCAGGCGAGAAGCGGTATGGCGACCGCTCCGAGCAGGCCCTGCAGTGCGCCGAGCATGGCGTTTCCCCCGTTCGCATGCCGGAGCCTGCGATGATGCGATCCGCCCCGGAAGTGCAGCACAATAGCCATGCGATCCCCGCGCGGCCATGGGCATGCGTGGCGTCGGTGCGTCGTGGCACTTTGGTCGCAGTCGCCGCTGCGTGAGCGGTGGATTTTGCGGATGGCCTTGCAACCCGCGTCCCCCAGGCACACTTTCCACGAAGACGTCGCGGCAGTTGCCTGATGGTCCGGTACAGTTGGAGACCGTCGATCCGGCATCGCGGCAAGCCAGCGAGAGCCATCCGATGACGAGACGGGACAAAGACAAGGCGACGCCGGATCATTTTCGGCCGCGTCGCGATCTCGGCGAGGCCTATGGCCCGACGCTCGGTCGTCCGGCCGACCACGGGACGCCGCCTGCGCACGTCTCCAAGCGGCGCGCCGGGCCATCTCCCGCGCGAAGTGGATCGGACTCAAGGCGTCTCCTGCGCCGCCTCGTCATCGGCGGCGCCTTCGCGTTCGCATTTCTTGTGGCCGTGACGCTGCTGATGATCGCGCTGTCGCCGGCCGATCTCGTGCGCGATCAGATCGTGGCGCGGGTCAAGGCCGAGACCGGCCGCGACCTCGTGATCTCCGGACCGACGAGCTTCACCCTGCTGCCGCAACTGGGCGTCACGCTCAAGGACGTGGCTCTGGCGGGGCCCGGCGGTCTCACCGACCGGCCGACGGTGCGCATGGATAGCCTCACAGTCGCCGTCGCCATCCTGCCGTTGTTCCGTCGGGAGCTGGCCGTCGAGAAGTTGATCGTCCAGCGTCCCGTCTTCGATCTCAGGATCAGCCGCGACGGACGGCGGAGCTGGGAGATGCGGCCGCCCCAGCGAAGGCGACAGGGCGCGCGACCCGTGCGCTTGGCGCAGGCGCCGCCGAGCGAGCGAGAGCTTCAGAAGCTGCCGCCCGTGCTGCAGGACTTCGTCCGTCATTCCGGCGGCCGGTCTCGCCCATCGGACGGCACGGCGCCGACCGGCGGGCTCGAGGATCTGGCGGGCCTCTCGCTCGGCGACGTGCGCGTCGTCTCCGGTCGCGTCGTCTTCACGGACGAGCGCGTCGGCATCAGCCATGTCGCCGATGAATTGCAGGCCGCTTTCCGCCTGCAGAGCCTCGACTCGCCTCTGGAGACCAAAGGTACGCTCGTCTGGCGGCGCGAGACGGTCGGCTTCGACTTGCGCCTGGCTGATCCCGCCCTGTTGCTCGCGCGCAAGCCGGTGAGGCTCAGGCTGCAGCTTGCCGCCGTGGCGGGTGAGCTCACGTTCGAAGGCTCACTCTCGGGCAGTGACGCCCTCACCTTCGATGGGGATCTCGGCGGCCGGGCTCCGTCGCTGCGGCGGCTCGCGGCGCTGCTCGGACACGATCTGCCCGATGCCGAGGCTTACGGACGCTTCGAAATTGCCGGGCGGCTCAGCGGCAGCGAGACGTGGCTGGCGCTCGAGGGCACGAGCGTGAAGCTTGCCGGCATGGAGGGCAGCGGGGATATCCGTATCGAGACGCTGGGGCCGCGTCCGCTCGTCAAGGCGACGCTCAAGACCGGCCCCATCGATCTCAATCGTTTCCAGTCGGGCCGCCCGCAACGGACGGAGCCGCCGGCCCGGCCCCGTCCGGCAGAGCCCCGTCCGCCCGAGTCTCGTCCAATCGAGCGCCGGCCGGTGGAACCACCGCCCGTCGAGCCGCGCCGGCCCGCGGCGAGGCCGACGCCCGTGGAGCCACCGGCGACACCCGCACCGGGTGCGCCGACGCCCCGCTCTTTCCAAGATCTCCTCGATCGCGACCGGCAGACCGCGCCACCAGGGCCGCGGGTCAAGGGCTACACCAAGCGCCGCGGCGACTGGAGCGATGAGCGGATCGATACGGCGGCGCTGGGGACCCTGGATGTGGAGGCCAGGCTCGAGGTCGCCGCCCTGACTGTCGGTGATGTCAAGCTCGGACGCTCGGAGGTCACCGTCACGCTCAAAGACAGCGTGGCTCGCCTCGATCTGGCCGACCTGCAACTCTACGAGGGGCGGGGGCGGGCGCGCCTGACGTTCGACGCACGCGCCAACCCCGCGTCGTTCACCGCGACGCTCACGGCCGATGGGGTATCGGCCTTGCCGCTGCTCAAGGACGCGGCGGCTTTCGATCTGATCTCCGGACGCGGCCGGCTCAGCCTCACCCTCAAGGGCGCCGGGCGCACCGAGCGACAGATCGTCGGCTCGCTCGAGGGCAAGGGCAGCTTCGCCTTCTTCGACGGCGCCATCGAGGGGTTCAATCTCGCAGGGATGATCCGGGCCGCCCAGAAGCTCGAGTTCGACGGCTTCTTGCGCAAACCGACCGCGAGGACCGATTTCAGCGAGCTGCTCGCCACATTCACGATCCGCGACGGCATCGCCCGAGGCAGCGACCTGCGCATGAAAGGCCCTTTGATCCGCATGACCGGGGCGGGATCGCTCGATCTCGCCAGACGCACGATCGACTACACCCTGACGCCGAAGCTCGTGGCCTCGCTGGTCGGGCAGGGCGGCAAGGAGGATCTCGACGGCCTCGACATTCCGGTACGGGTACATGGCTCCTGGGACGCTCCAAGCTACACGCCCGACCTTTCCAAGGTCACGGATCCCGACAAGATCATCGAGAAGGCGCGCGAGTTCGGCAAGAAGTTCAAGGGCGAGGATGTCGAGCGCCTGATCAAGGGGCTGCTCGGCCGCTGAGGCGGGGGCGCTCCGGCCGCGAGCGCCCGGCGGCCGCGGCGGGGCTTGCGAGCCGAGCCGGCGAAGCCACTCGTCCGGCAGGAACTTATTAAGGATTTGGACGCAACAAAATTCCCCTTGCGTGGGGGGGAGAATGGCCCCATATGACCTGCTCCGTTTGCCCAGCCGGGCACGCGGCGCACTATCTGTCTACTGGTTGGGGAGAGCGCCATATGGCCTTCAATGACGCCCTCTTCCAATTGGGGATGGACTTGGCCCGTGGTTCAAGCACCGCCCAAAAGGAAGATCATGCAGTCAGCGCTCATGGAGCGCAGGACTCGAACAGAGCCGATGACACGGGCAACCGTGACAGCTCTCGCACGTCTGGCAACCAACTGATCATCGATCTGGTTGGCGCCAAACGGATCGACGATCTCGATCATATCGAGAGCGCACTGAAACGATGTGTGGAGTCGGCAGGCGGTACTCTGCTGCACGTGCACTTGCATCGCGGTGAGGCCGACGAGGCCATCACTGGCGTGGGTGTGCTGTCACAGGGCACCATCTCGTTCCGGAGCTGGCCCAAGCGCAAGCTCGCCGTGGTCGATGTCCTCGGCAACGGCGGCGTCAGGGCCGAGCGGATGCTGACCGGTCTCGCGGATGCTTTCGACGCGAGCGAGGCGGTGATCTGCAAGCGGCGGACCGGCACGGAAAGCCTGAGGCACACCCGGCACTGAGATCACGGGCGACACTCCCAGGAGTGCGCGCGATGCACGAGGAACGCGCCGGCCGACCACCGTTGGCCGGCGCTTTTGCGTCTTGCGTCCTGCATTCTATCGCCGCCGGCAGACGTAGCGACCGCGAATGCAGCGGCAGCGGATATTGCGACGGCAGTCCCGCGTGCAGATCTGCGGGCGATTGCCTTTGCACGAGCAGCGGCTCGGCACGCAGCGGCCGGACTGCGCGGGGCTCACGAGGTCACCGAGCAACGCCTCCAGACCGTGCTCGATCGGCGGCAGTGGCGCGGCGCTGGCGGGGGATGCCGCCAGAGCGAAGCTCATGGCCAGGGCGACGATGGCCAGCACGATGTTCGGCACGCACAATCTGACGTTCGGCACACGCAGTCTCATGACGAGCTCCCTGAAATGAGTTCGGCAGGCATCGCACGGGACGCCTGCCGGAGTTTCCCAGTCAGGTTGCCAGTTGGCAAGACGGCTACTCGCGCGTCAGGCCCTTGGCGGCGAGCTCGGCGAGATAGTCCTTCCAGCGCTTGTCCTTCTCGCGGCCGAGTGTTTCCAGGTAGGACCAAGCGTAGAGACCGGTATCGTGGCCGTCGTCGAACACGATCTTGACGGCGTAGTTGCCGACCGGGACGAGGTCCTTGATCTTGACGTTGCGCTTCTTGGCGACCGTCACGCGCTGATCCGGCGAGTGTCCCTGCACCTCGGCCGACGGGCTCATGACCCGCAGCATCTCCGCCGAGAGCTCGTAGGTGCGGCCGCCCTCGAAGTTGACCTCGAGCTTGTCGCCGGGAGGGGCCACGACGAGATGCGGCGGCTTGCTGCGCAGCCCCATGGCCTGCTCGAGGCCACTCCAGGCCTTGGCCGCGAGATCGCGGAAGATCGCGGCCTGAACGCTTTCGGGCATGGTCGCCGTGATGGGCTGGCCGGCGTCCGACTTCGAGCGGATGTCCATGTGGAGCGGCACCTCGCCGAGGAACGGAATGCCCAGCCGCTCGGCCTCTTCGTGGGCGCCGCCGTGGCCGAAGATGTCCGAGCGCTCGCCGCACTTCGGGCAGAGGAAGTAGCTCATGTTCTCGATGATGCCGAGCACGGGCACATCGACCTTGCGGAACATGTTGAGGCCCTTGCGGGCGTCGATGAGCGCGAGATCCTGCGGCGTCGAGACGATGATCGTGCCGGAGAGCGGCACCTGCTGGGCCATGGTGAGCTGCACGTCGCCGGTGCCGGGCGGCATGTCGATGACCAGCACATCCAGATCGCCCCAGGCCACCTCCCGCAGCATCTGTGTCAGAGCGGAGACGACCATGGGACCGCGCCAGATCACAGGCGTGCCCTCGTCGACCAGGAAGCCCATGGACATGGCCTTGAGGCCGTAGGCTTCCATCGGTTTCAGAGTATTGCCGTCGACGACCTCCGGCCGGCCGGTCAGGCCGAGCAGGCGTGGCTGCGAGGGGCCGTAGATGTCGGCGTCGAGAATGCCGGCCTTGAGACCGATGGCCTGGAAGCCGAGCGCCAGATTGACGGCGGTGGTCGATTTGCCGACGCCGCCCTTGCCCGAGGCGACGGCGATCAGGTGCTTGACGCCCGGCACGCCCGCCATCTGCCGCTGTGGCGCGGCAGCCGGAGGCGCGCCGCCGCTGGCCCGGGCGGCCTGCACGCGGGCGCTTTCAGGGGGGCGGGCGCCACCGCCGGCGGTGCCGCGCGGGGCTTCGGCGGTCAGGACGGCGGTGACACCATCGATGCCGGGAATGTCGCCGACGACCTTCTCGGCCGCCTGACGCAATGGCTCCAGCTCCTCGGCCCTTTCCGGCGGCACGGTGATCGAGAAGTAGACGCGCGCGTCCTTTACCAGGATTTCCGACACCAGTCCGAGCTCGACGATATTGCCTTGCATGTCCGGGCCCTTGACCCGGCGGAGCTGCTCGAGGATCTGCTGCTTGCTGACCGACATGGAGATGCCTTCTTGTTCCACTGCACGAGGGGCTGCTTTGAGGATATGGTGATTGTCGGTCTCGACGAAGTGTGGCAGCCGTCACCCGGCAAACGTCAACGCCACAGTCGCGCGAGAGGCGAAGTGCGGCGGATATTGGCAGAATGGGCAGTAGAAGTCACGGCCGGCGCTGGCTATAGATGTTCAGCCGGCGTGGTGACACGCCAGCGGCCATCGTCCGCAAGAGATGCAGGCTGCGAGCGCAGGTCAGGGAGAGGCGTCGGATGCGCGTACTTCTGGGGCTCAGTCGCAGAATCGACACGCTGAACAGCTGGCTCGGCCGGTCCATGGCCTGGCTGGTGCTGGTGGCCGTCCTCGTCAGCGCCGTGAACGCCATCCTCCGCAAAGCCTTCGACATGAGCTCCAATGCCTGGCTGGAGCTCCAGTGGGTTCTGTTCGGGATGGTCTTCCTGCTGTGCGCGCCATGGACGCTCATCGCGAACGAGCACATCCGCATCGACATCGTCAACAACCTGCTGACGAGGCGGACGCGGAGCATCATCGACCTCGTGGGGCACGTGCTGTTTCTGCTGCCGGTGACCGTCGTCATGGTGTGGACGTCGTGGCCCTTCTTCTACGACTCCTATCGTATGAACGAGGGGTCGCTGAACGCGGGTGGCCTGCCCCAGTGGCCGGCGAAGTTCCTCATCCCGCTGGCGTTCGCCATCCTGTTCGTGCAAGGCCTGTCGGAGCTGATCAAGCGCATCGCCGTGATGACGGGACATCTCGAGGACACGACCTCGGGGGGCGGACACCATGCGTCGGCCGAAGCCGAGGCCAAGCGCCTCCTGGCCGAGATCGAAACTCAGCGTCAGACGAATAAGCCGTAGTCGGGTGGCAGAGGCGTTCGGGGGAGACACGCGACATGGCAGCCTTCATTGCGGAGAACATGGCGCCGATCATGTTCGCGGCGCTCGTGATTTTCCTGCTGCTCGGTTATCCCGTCGCCTTTTCACTGGGCGCCTGCGGGTTGATGTTCTTCGTGATCGGCGTCGAGCTGTCGCCGCTCGCAGAGCAGGCCTACGACAGTTGCCTGCGCTCCGGCGTCACAGACGAGCTCTGCAAGCTGAAACGCATCACCCTCGACTGGCCGCTGCTCGGGACGCTGCCTGAACGCATATACGGCATCATGAGCAGCGATACGCTGCTCGCCATCCCCTTCTTCACCTTCATGGGGCTCATCCTCGAGCGCTCCGGCATGGCCGAGGACCTGCTCGATACCGTCGGCCAGTTGTTCGGCACCGTTCGCGGCGGCATCGCCTTCGCCGTCGTCTTCGTCGGCGCGCTGCTGGCGGCAACCACCGGCGTCGTCGCCGCCTCCGTGATCTCCATGGGCCTGATCTCGCTGCCGATCATGCTGCGCTACGGCTACGACCGCCGCCTCGCCACGGGCGTCATTGCCGCGTCCGGCACATTGGCGCAGATCATTCCGCCGTCCCTGGTGCTGATCGTCATGGCCGACCAGCTCGGCCGCTCGGTCGGCGACATGTACCAGGGCGCGTTCGTGCCGGGTCTCGTGCTGACGATGCTCTACGCCGGCTACGTGCTGATCGTGACGGCCCTCTTCAAGGAAGCGGCTCCCGGCCTGCCCCCCGAGGCCGTCGGCTTCCAGGAGACCAGTCCGAGGACGGAATCGGCTCTCGCCCGCCTTTCCGGCATGCTGCTGGTGGGGCTGGCCGGCTACTTCCTGTTCAAGACGTATGCGGGCCTGCCGGCCCCCAAGGGCCTGGAGCCATCGGGGCTCTTCTCGTTCGCCGCGCTGACGAAGTATGTGGCGACCGTCGGCACCGGCCTCATCTTTCCCGTGGTCGCCGGTCTGGTGTCGCTTGTGCTGCTCGTGTTCGGCCTCAAGCGGCTCATCGGCGGGCGCGACAAGCGCGGCCTGTCCTCGTTGCTGATGCTGGCGCTCGGCTCCACCCTGATCGCGGTCTACGTCATGAAGGGAAGCCACTACAAGGGCGCCGACTTCGTCATCCTGACCATGGCCGTCGCGATCCTGGCCGCCTTCCTGGTCGCGGTCGTCAACTGGGTGCTCGGCAAGCTGACCGGGGTGCGCTTCCTCTCGCTTCTGGCCCAGCAGGTAACGTTCGTGATGGTGCCGCCGCTGCTGCTCATCTTCCTCGTGCTCGGGACCATCTTCATCGGCATCGCGACGCCGACGGAAGGCGGCGCCCTCGGCGCGGTCGGTGCCTTGGCGCTCGCCATCGCGAAGCGCTTCATCGACGGCAATCCGTCACGCTTCAATTTCACTATGGTGCGCCAGGCCGTCGAAGGCACGGCCAAGCTCTCCGCATTCGTGCTCTTCATCCTGATCGGCGCCCGCATCTTCTCGCTGACGTTCTACGGCGTGAACGGGCACCTGTGGGTCGAGCATCTGCTGGTGTCGCTGCCGGGCGGGCAGACGGGCTTCCTGATCTTCGTCAACGTGATGGTCTTCCTGCTCGCGTTCTTCCTCGACTTCTTCGAGCTGGCCTTCATCATCGTGCCGCTGCTGGCGCCGGCCGCCGAGAAGCTTGGTATTGACCTCATCTGGTTCGGCATCATCCTCGGCGTGAACATGCAGACGAGCTTCATGCATCCGCCGTTCGGCTTCGCGCTGTTCTATCTGCGCTCCGTCGCCCCGCGCGAGATGTTCATCGACAAGGTGACCGGCCAGGAGACGGCGCCGGTGACGACCGGGCAGATCTACTGGGGCGCCGTGCCGTTCGTGATCATCCAGTGCATCATGGTGGCGCTGGTCATCACCTTCCCGCAGATGGTCCTGCATTATAAGGACGATGTGCCGAAGCCGCCGCCGCCGGGGACAAAAATCGAGATCCCGAAGATCGAGATTCCGAAGATCCAGTTGCCGCCGATCCAGCTTCCCGGTGCGCCGAAGTAGCGTGGCGGCGTGACACGATAGCGCCCCTCGGCTAGACTTGCGCGAAGTGGCCGACAGGACCGTCAGCAATGCCGCGACACGACAATGCCGTGGATTTCTGGCGCGGTTTCGCGCTGATCACGATCTTCATCAATCACGTCCCGGGCATCTATTTCGAGCGCTTCACGCATCGCAACGTGTCGCTCTCGGACTCGGCCGAGCTGTTCGTTTTTCTGGCCGGCTGGGCGCTGCGCCTCGTCGTGGACAGATCGAAGAACGCGCCGTCCGATGGCGATGTCGTGGCGCGCCTCGGCGGACGCACGCTCGTCATCTACGCAGCGCACATTCTCATCATCTCGATCGCCATCGCCATGCTGGCGGCGGCGGCATTGCTGCTGGACAACCCGCTCCTGCTCGAGTGGCACAACGCGGCGGCGGCCTTCTACGATCCCATTCGCACGCACATCGGCATCGTCGCCCTGACGCATCATCTCGGCTATTTCGACATCCTGCCGCTTTACGTCGTGCTGATGGCCGTGGCGCCGCTCATCGCGCTGCTGCATCGCTATTTTCCGCGCTTGTTGCTGCCGGTGTCCCTCACCATCTATCTGCTGGCGCTGAGCTTCCGCATTTCCCTGCCGAGTTGGCCGGTCTCCGGCACCTGGTTCTTCAATCCGCTGGCGTGGCAGCTCGTGTTCGTGCTCGGTTTTGTCCTGGCCAAGGACCAGGGGCTCGGCGGGTTCGTGCGCCGGCACATCACCTGGATCCGCTGGATGGCGTTGCCGATCGTGATCGCAGGCGCGCTGATGGTGCAGTTCCAGTGGTGGCCGGACCCGACCAAGGTGCCAGAGCCGCGGCTGCTGTTCGTGGCCTTCAAGTCCTACCTGACGCCCTTGCGCCTCATTCAGTTCCTGGCGCTGGTGGCCGTCATGTCGGTCGCCTATCCCTACATCCAGAAGCTCGTACCGCGTCTGGTGCCGTTCTTCTCGATGCTGGGGCGCAACTCGCTCAACGTCTTCTGCGTGGGATCGATCCTGTCGCTGGCAAGCCAGATCGCACGCTTCGTCTACAAGGGTACGCTCGCCATCGATACGCTGATCCTGGTGACGGGCCTCCTTCTCCTTGGTCTTACCGCATGGGTTTCCGAATGGCGCGAGCGCTCGACGTCAAGAGGCTGAGCCTGGTCCGGCTGGCGTTGACCAGCGCCGTCATCGTCCTCGCTCTGGGCGGTGGGCGTGCGCTGGCCGCCGAGCCTGAACGTCCGGCGAGCCAGCCGCAGCCGACGCCGCCCGTTCCCGCCATCACGCGGGAGTGCCAGACACCCGCCGGCGTCAAGACGGCGCCGATCCCGCTGCCCAACACGCTGCGCGCGCTCCAGCAACGCAAGAAGATCAGGATCCTGGCGATCGGCGGAGCCTCCACGGCGCGCTCGGGTCCCGACCGCGGCGGCTTCCAGGAGGTTTTCGAGCGGATTATCGAGGGGGCGATCAAGGGCCTCGACGTCGAGATCGTCAATCGCGGGGTGTCCGGCGAGTTGGTCCGCGACGCCAAGGAACGCCTCAAGGTCGAGGTGGCGCTGACCCAGCCGGACATGGTGCTGTGGCAGGTCGGCACGAGTGACGCCTTGGCGCGCGTACCGGCGCAGGAGTTCGAGACCCACGTCGGCGACATGGTGCGCTGGCTGCGGGCGCACAAGGTCGACGTCGTGCTGGTCGGCATCCAGTACACCCGCTCGCTCGCACATGACCCGAGCTACCAAGCCATCCGCCGGGCCGTGCGCCGCGTCGCGCAACGCGAGGGCGTGCTGCGGGTCGGCCGCTACGAGGCCACGGAGGCGCTCGAAAGGGTGCGCCAGGGGCGCCAGCCCACGCCGCCCGATCCCTTCGCGACGACGGAGGGCAGCTATGCCTGCGTTGCTCAGTATCTGGCCCAGGCCGTCACGCTCGGTCTGTTCGCACGGCGGGTCGAGCCGAGACGGCAGCGCCCGCCCAACCCGGCGCCCGCGCCCGCACCCGAGATGGCCCCGACACCGCCGCGGCCGCTGCCGCCGAAAGGTGGCTGACCGGCAATTTTCCGCCTCCCGCCGACGTGGCGCACGGAGGTGGCTTCTACTGCCGGCAGCGATGCTCTACCGTGGCGCGGTGGATGCGGTGGCCGCGAGGGCGATGCCGCAGATCGCCAGATCATAGCAGGGGGGTGAGAGCCGCGAGATGTCGCTGGAGGACAAGGTCGCCATCGTCACGGGAGCCGCGCGCGGCATCGGATTGGCTTGCGCCCAGAGGCTGGCGCGCGACGGCGCCAAGATCGTCATCGCCGATATCGACGAGGAGGGCGGCGCGCGGGCGGCCGAGGAACTCGGCTCGGCCGGTCACGAGGCGCTGTTCGTCAGCTGCAACGTCTCCGAGCGTCTCGACGTGCACAACCTCATGGCTGTGGTGCTCGAGGCTCATGACCGCGTCGATGTGCTCGTCAACAACGCTGCCGTTCTGGATGCGGCTCCCTTCCTGCAGCTCGACGAGGCCGAGTTCGAGCGCGTGCTCCGGATCAACGTCAAAGGGTCTTTTCTGGTCGGGCAGGCCGTGGCGCGGCAGATGGTGCGCCAGCTCAAGGACAAGAGCGGGCGCGAGAGTGGCGGCAGCATCATCAACATGTCGTCGGTGAACGATCGCTTCGCGCTGCCGGATCATGTGGCGTACACGGTCTCGAAGGGCGGCATCAGCCAGTTGACCAAGGCGATGGCGCTGGCGCTCGCGCCGCACCGCATCCGCGTCAATGCCGTCGGCCCCGGCAGCATCATGACGCCGATGCTGGCCGACGTCGCGACGGACGACGACGTGCGCCGGCGCATCCTCTCGCGAACGCCGCTCGGACGCATGGGGCAACCCGAGGAAATCGCCGCGATCGTGGCGTTCCTGGCGGGCGAGGAGGCGAGCTACATCACGGGCACGACGATCTACGCCGACGGCGGGCGGATGCCGCTCAATTACACGGTCGACGTCGACGAGGATTGACCTCCCGCAGAACGACGACGCCCGCGAGGCGGTGGGCCTGCGGGCGTCGGACGTTCCGGTTCGGCGACAGGCGGGTGACGGGCGGACGGCCCAGACCGGAGCCCCGGTCAGGTCGCGGCTTCGTCGCCGGTCTTGAGGCTCTTGAGCTTCTCGAAGACGCGCTGCGTCTCCTCCGCCTCGGTCTCCTCGCGGGTCATCTCGGGCTGCGCGGCCTTCTTCTCTTCCATCGATTCACGCGACAGCAGGCCGCCGGTCGTCTCCTCGGTGCGCAGCAGTGTGCCGGCCTTCTCGGCCTCATCGACCGTCTCGTCGCTCTCGCGGTGCTCGAAGTGGCGCGCCGACTTCTTCACCTCGGCATCGAGGTCGATCTGCGAGCACAGGCCGAGGGTGACCGGGTCCTGCGGCTGTAGGTTAGCCGAGTTCCAGTGCGTGCGCTCGCGAATGGATTCGATCGTCGGCTTCGTCGTGCCGACCAGGCGCATGATCTGGCTGTCCTTGAGCTCTGGATGGTTGCGGAGCAGCCAGAGAATGGCATTCGGCCGGTCCTGGCGACGCGAGACGGGCGTGTACCGGGGGCCGCGCTTGCGCTTGACCGTGGGGATTTCGACCTTCGATTCCAGCAGCCTCAGGCGATAATCCGGGTTCTCCTCGGCTTGCAGGATCTCTTCGCGGGTCAACTGGCCGGACGAGATGGGGTCGAGGCCCTTGATGCCCTGAGCCACGTCACCGTCCGCGATGCCCTTCACCTCGAGCATGTGCAAGCCGCAGAATTCGGCGATCTGATCGAACGAAAGAGAAGTGTTCTCCACCAGCCAAACGGCCGTGGCTTTGGGCATCAATGGTTTGCGCGTCATGAATATGTCCTCCATGCCCGCATGCCCGAAGGCACGCACGGCAACCGTCATTCGTTCGAGCTGGGATCACACCTTATATAGTTGATGCAGGCGGATAGGCAAACGGAAGCATGAGCGGGAGCGACGGGCCGGAGGAGCGCGCGCGTTCATCGTGAACAACGGTTACGATGTGGCCTGTGGGGCGGGGGCCACAATCCCCAGCGGCCGCCGGAGCGGCGGCCTCGCCTATGTTGCGCCGCACACGAGTCGCGAGTAATGTTGCGCCGCGGCATTCGGGGACCCATGAGCCACAAGGAACTCACCGTCGATGACGATCGTGACGCGCAAGTCGTATTTCTTCGAGGACATCGAGCTCGGCATGTCCGCAACCTTCGCCAAGCGGGTGACGGAAGCTGACATCTTCAGCTTCGCGGACATCACCGGCGACAAGAACCCGATTCATCTCGATCACGGCTACGCCGAGAAGACGATGTTCAAAGAGCGCATCGCGCACGGCATTCTGACGGCGGGCTATATTTCGGCCGTGTTCGGTATGGAGCTGCCGGGTCCCGGCGCCATCTACGTCTCCCAGACGCTCAATTTCCGTGCGCCGGTCCGGATCGGCGACGACGTTCTGGCGCGCGTCTCGGTCGTCGAGCTGATGCCGGCGAAGCGCCGTGTCCGTTTCGATTGCGCCTGCCTCGTCGCGGACAAGCCCGTGCTCGAGGGCGAAGCCATCCTGATGGTGCCCGCCCGTCCGAAATAGTCCGGTGCGGACCGCAACGCGCGGTGCAACATCGCACGGCCTCATGCGGCCTCGCCGTGGCAGTGCCTCCCGGCTATAACACTCCGCGATCGATGGTCGGGCGAGGCAGGGGCGCACCCTCATGGCAGGGCAGATATCCACGAAGCTTGAGGTCTACGAGGGCGGCGGCGCGCTGCCGGACTCGATCAAGGGCGCGGTGCTCGCGATCGGCAACTTCGACGGCTTGCACCGGGGCCACCGCGTGCTGCTCGACACCGTGGTCGAGCGGGCCAGGGCCGGTGGGCGCAAGGCGGCGGTGATGCTGTTCGAACCGCACCCCCGCGAGTATTTCCATCCACAAAAGCCCGTCTTCCGTCTCACGACCTTCGAGCAGAAGCTGGCATTACTCGAGTCGATCGGCATCGACGTCGTGATACAGCTGCCGTTCGACGCGCGCCTCGCGGAGATGCCCGCCGAGACGTTCGTGGTGGATGTCCTGCTCGGTGAG
This sequence comes from Hyphomicrobiaceae bacterium, assembly GCA_041397725.1. Lineage (GTDB taxonomy): Bacteria > Pseudomonadota > Alphaproteobacteria > Rhizobiales > Hyphomicrobiaceae > JAGRKR01. The sequence goes on from JAWKVZ010000002.1 coordinate 145,702, forward strand.
CTCGCGGTGAGCCACATCGTCGTCGGCTATGATTTCTTCTTCGGCAAAGGGCGCGGCGGCAGTCCAGCCCTGCTGGAGTCCATCGCCAAGTCGCGCGGCGTCGGCGTCACCGTCGTCGAGCCCGTCGCGGAAGGCGGCGAGGTGTTCTCCTCGAGCGCGGTACGCGGCAAGATCGCCGAGGGCGACGTCAAGGGGGCTGCCGAGGATCTCGGCTACTTCTGGCGCATCTCGGGGACCGTCGTCGGCGGCGCCAAGCGCGGCACCGGCCTCGGCTTCCCGACGGCGAACCTCGCCCTGCCGCGCGGCTGTGCATTGGCGCACGGCATCTATGCCGTGCATGTCCATCTGGCCGGACAGCGCTTCGAAGGCGCGGCCTACCTCGGCACGCGCCCGACGTTCGACAATGGGCTGCCAGTGCTCGAGGTCTTCCTGTTCGACTTTTCAGGCGACATCTACGGACGTGCGATCGAAGTGGCGTTCGTCGAGCACATCCGGCCCGATCGGGCCTTCCCGGACGGCGACAGCCTGAAGGTGCAGATCGCTGCGGATTGCGCCAAGGCGCGGCAGATCCTGGCTGCCGTGGGCAAGGGGCCCCTGCGCTGAAGCCGCGGCCCGCGGCCGCGCGTGTCGCCCATCGAGGCAAGGCGCGATCGACGGCGCACGCCACAAGAGCCACGGACCAACTCCGGGTCGGCCCGTGGCGATGCACTGGGGCTCTGCGCCGACGTCGCCGTGTCGATTCAGTTCTTGTGCGGCGAGCGATGCTGGCTGTCGGGGCCGGACGGCGGGCTCCCCGGACGGGAGCCCTGGGCCACGTCGAAGTACACCTCGCGGCGCGACTCTTGACCCGACTTGGTGTCCCGCACCAGGATCGAGAGGTAGTGGCGGCGGCTTTGCAGCTCGTTGAAGCGCACCCAGACGTTGACGAAGGCCTTGGTGATGCGCTGGCCTTCGCCGCCGTCGGCATGCACGCTCGTCCGGATCGGCTGGTCGAGCTGCCAGACGCGACGGCCGTTGTCGTCGCGCAGCTCCATGGCGATCTCGAAATTCGCGGTCAGGCGTCCGTTGCTGTGGACAGAGTCGGGATTGACCATCTCCAGGTAGACGAACTGCTGCCTGCCGAGCACGTATTCGAGCCGTCGCAGCGGGGCGACGTCGTGGAAGCCGGTCGACGACCGTTCGACCAGCACGGCCCGCACGACGTCGAAGCTCTGACCGTCAGGCACGCGTCGCGGCTCTTCGAAGCCGGGCGCGCGGTCATCCTGGACCTGCGGCGAGCCGTAGCTCTGGGCGGATGCAGTGCCGGCTGCACCGAGCAGCATGGCCAGGGTCGCAACCGAAGCCAAAGAGCGCTTGAAGGAGGTCTTGGTGATCATCATGCGTCTCCCGTGGCACCTGCTCACACACTAAACTAATCCGCGTTCAACGAACAGATGGGAAGGCTTCGCACTGTGAAGAAGGGGGGCCGTCTACAAAGTGCTGACTGTTGCAACTTTACCTCATTCTGTTAACCTGATTCTACAGATTGGCACGGCCCGAATCCGGGCCGATTACCTGGGCCGGCTGCCAGCGCGCTGAAAAGACGACAACTTTCCCCCTTTTTGTGTGTTGCGCGTGGAATGGCCGTGTCGCGGTCATAGGTGCGAGCGCCATGATCCCGTCGCGGCCGTGGCGTTTCTTGTGAGTGCGATTTGCGCGCTCGACGGGCCAGCGCATCCGGCTGCATCGACGTCACTACCGCGCCAATGAACAGAGAGGTGGAGGAAGAGGCTCTTGGAAGAGCGCCTGCCAGAACTGCTCGCGCTAGCCATCGTCGCCATGGTGGCGGTGATCATGGGGCTGCTGTTCGTGCGTCTGAAGCAGCCACCGATCGTCGGCTACATCCTCGCTGGCGTCGTGCTCGGCCCGGCCGGCATCGGCCTCGTGCCGAACACCGAGCAGATTCCGCTGCTGGCCGAGCTCGGCGTGCTCATGCTGCTGTTCGTGATCGGGATGGAGATCTCGGTCGTGGCGTTCATGCGGGATTTGAGGCCAGCCGTGATCACGGTGGCCGGTCAGATCATCGTGGCGCTGGCGGCCATGGCGGCTTTCGGGGCCTGGCTGGGCTGGAAGGTCGAGCAGGTGCTGCTGCTCGGCTTCATCATGACGATGTCGTCGACGGCCGTGGCGCTGAAGATGCTCGAGGATATCGACGAGCTGCGCTCGAACATCGGCCGGATCACGGTAGCGGTCCTCATCGCCCAGGATATCGCCGTCGTTCCCATTCTGATCCTGGCGCGGTCTTTCGGAGGCGGAGCCGGTCTCGATGCCACCGTCGCCGCCACGATCCTGCTGGCGGTCGGCGGCCTCGTCCTGTTCATCCGGTATCTGGGGCGGCGCGGCAAGGTCGGCTTTCCCGGAGCCGAGACCGTCACGGGGCGGGTCGATCTCGTCACCATGAGCTGCCTTGCGATCTGCTTCGTGGCCGCGACCATCTCTGGGTTCTTGGGCCTTTCGGCCGCCTATGGCGCCTTCCTGGCGGGGCTCTACGTCGGGCGAACGAAGCTGCGCAGCGAGGCGATCCAGGCCTTGGAGCCGATCCAGAGCGTGCTCATGGTCGTTTTCTTCCTGTCCATCGGACTTCTGCTCGATGTCGCGTTCATCCTGGCGAATTGGCAGTTGGTGACGCTCTTCGTGTGCGGTGTGCTCTGCCTCAAGACCTTGTCGAACATCCTCATTCTCAGGTTGGCCGGTCTGTCCGGCATGGATGCCTTCACGGCCGGGCTGACCATGGGCCAGATCGGCGAGTTCTCGTTCGTGATCGCGGCGACGGGCGCCAGCACGGGCCTGCTGTTCGGGGCGAGCTTCAAGCTGGCCATCACCGTTATCGCGCTTTCCCTGCTCGTCAGCCCGCTCTGGATGTCGGCTCTGCGGCGCGTGCACGCGGCGGCCGAGCTCGGCATCGCCAATCTGCGCAAGGCCTTCGCCGTCGCCTATTCCCGCGAGATCGACGAGATCGAGGATGCGCAAGCCTGGCTCGTGCGCGTGCTGGGCCGCCTGCCGGGCGTCCGCCGGCGGCAGGAGGCGGCATCCCTCGCACTGGTCCACAAGGAGGCGGGCGGGGAGGCCGTCGGGAGTGAGCAGCCGGCCGCGCCCGTCGCAATCTCAGGGCGATCCGGCAAGGATCAGGCCTGACACGGCTGGATTGTCGGGCGCGGCATTGCTAGAAGGCAGCTCGTCCCAAGACAGCACGCAAAGATCGAGAGCATGGCCAAGGACAAGACTTCGCAGGCGAAGAGTGGGGGCCGCGACTGGTCCGAGACGCTCTACCTTCCCAAGACCGATTTCCCCATGCGCGCCGGCCTGCCGGAGCGCGAGCCGCAATTCCTTGCCCGTTGGCAGAAGCTCGGGCTCTACGAGCGCCTGCGCCGGGACGCCAAAGGACGCAGGCCCTACCTGCTCCACGATGGCCCACCCTACGCCAACGGCAACATCCACATCGGCACCGCTCTCAACAAGGTGCTGAAGGATGTCGTCACGCGCTCGCACCAGATGATGGGCTTCGACGCGAACTACGTCCCCGGCTGGGACTGCCACGGCCTGCCCATCGAATGGCAGATCGAGGAGAGCTACCGGGCCAAGGGCACGAACCGCTCGAAGGACGAGATCCCGATCAACGAGTTCCGCCAGGAGTGCCGCACCTTCGCGACGAAGTGGCTCTCCATCCAGCGTGAGCAGTTCAAGCGACTGGGCGTCGAGGGCGACTGGGATCACCCCTACTCGACCATGAGCTTCGACGCGGAGGCCGTCATCGCGCGCGAGCTGATGAAATTCGCGATGAACGGCTCGCTCTATCGCGGCTCGAAGCCTGTCATGTGGTCGGTGGTGGAGCGCACGGCGCTGGCGGAGGCCGAGGTTGAGTATCACGATCACACCTCGCCGACGATCTGGGTGAAGTTTCCGATCGCGAGCGCGGAGACCGCGCCTGAGCAGGGCGAGACGCCATCGTCGCGCGTCGGGGACATCGCCGAGCTGCTCGACGCCTCGGTGGTCATCTGGACGACGACGCCGTGGACCATCCCCGGCAACCGCGCCATCTGCTACGGTCCTCGCATCTCCTATGGCCTCTACCGCGTGACCGACGCGCCTGCCGACAACTGGGCGAAGCCCGGTGACAAGCTCGTTCTCGCCGATGCCCTGGCCGAAGGCGTGCGCGAGGCTGCCCGCATTGCGGCGTGGCAGCGCCTGGACGACGTGCGGCCGCAGGAGATCCGCGCCTGTCGCCATCCTTTCCATGACCAGGGCTACGATTTCGAGGTTCGGCTCTTCGCGGGCGACCACGTCACGGACGATGCCGGCACGGGGTTCGTGCACACCGCGCCGGGTCACGGCGCGGAGGACTACGGCGTCTACGAGCAGCACAAGGCGGCCTTCGCCGAAGCCGGCATCCCCGAGGTGCCGCAGACCGTCGGCGAGGACGGCTACTACTTCAAGCACGTGCCCATCTTCGGCGGCGACAAGCCGCGTCGCGTCATCGACGACCGCGGCAAGTTCGCGGACGCCAACGACGCCGTGATCCAGGAGCTGGTGAAGGCCGGTGCGCTGCTGGCGCGCGGGCGGCTGAAGCACACTTATCCCCATTCCTGGCGCTCCAAGGCGCCGGTCATCTTCCGCAACACGCCGCAGTGGTTCATCGCGCTCGACACGCCCGTGGCCGTGCCCGGGCACGGCGCCGCCAAGACCATTCGCGACATGGCGCTGACGGCCATCTCCGACACGCGCTTCGTGCCGCCGGCCGGACAGAACCGCCTGCGCGGCATGATCGAGGCGCGCCCCGATTGGGTGATCTCACGCCAGCGGGCCTGGGGCGTGCCGATCACGGTATTCGTCAATGCCGACAGTACTTCGCCGGAGTTCGGCACCTACATCCCGCGCGCCGACTGGCCGCACTCGCAGGCGCTGATCGAGCGCATTGCCGAGGCCTTCACCGCCGAGGGGGCGGATGCCTGGTTCGTGGCCGGCGCCAAGGAACGCTTCCTGACGGGGCTCGTCGACGATCCATCCCGCTGGGAGCAGGTCACCGACATCCTGGACGTGTGGTTCGATTCAGGCTCCACGCACGCGTTCGTGCTGGAGCAGCGCAAGGACCTCCAGTGGCCGGCCGCGGTCTACCTCGAAGGCTCCGACCAGCATCGCGGCTGGTTCCATTCCTCGCTGCTCGAGAGTTGCGGCACCCGCGGGCGCGCGCCCTACGACGCCGTCGTGACGCACGGCTTCGTGGTCGACGAGAACGGACGCAAGATGTCGAAGTCGCTCGGCAACACCGTCGCGCCCGAGGACATCATCAAGCAGTACGGCGCCGACATCCTCCGACTGTGGGTGATGAGTGCCGATTACACCGACGATCTGAGGATCGGCCCGGAGATCCTGAAGTCCGTGGTCGATGCCTACCGGAAGATCCGCAACACCGTGCGCTGGCTGCTGGGCAACCTCGCGCACTTCGAGGAGAAGTTGCGCCTCGATGCCGCCGAGATGCCCGAGCTCGACCGCTTGATGCTGCACGAGCTCGCCTCGCTCGACCTCATCGTGCGCAAGGCCTATGCGGACTACGACTACAAGCGCATCTATCAGGCGCTGTCTACGTTCTGCATCAACGATCTGTCGGCCTTCTACTTCGACATCCGCAAAGATGCGCTCTATTGCGACGCTGCCGACAGCGTGCGCAGGCGCGCGGCGCTGACGGTGCTCGACGACGTCTTCCGCTGCCTGACGACATGGCTCGCGCCGATGCTGCCCTTCACCATGGAGGAGGCCTGGCTCTCGCGCTATCCGGGCTCGGAGGGCTCCGTGCATCTCCAGCAGTTCCCGGATGTGCCCTCGCCCTGGCGGGATACGGAGCTGGCCGAGCGCTGGGAGCGCGTGCGCCGGGTGCGGCGTGTCATCACCGGTGCGCTGGAGCTCGAGCGCCACGACAAGCGCATCGGCTCGAGCCTCGAGGCGGCGCCGGAAGTATACGTCTCCGACGCGAAGCTGCTTGCCGCACTGGATGGACTTGATCTCGCGGAGATCGCCATCACCAGCGCTCTCGTGCTCAAGGACGGGGCAGCGCCGTCCGGAGCCTTCAGCCTCGCCGAGGTTCCGGGAGTCGCGGTCGTCCCGCGCCGGGCGGAAGGGCGCAAGTGTCTGCGCTCGTGGCGCATTGTGCCCGATGTCGGCAGCGATCCGGACTATCCGGACCTCAGTGCCCGGGATGCCGCCGTCATGCGTCAGCGCGACCGTGACGCGGCAGCGGCAGGCGGGGCCTGACGCGTCGCCGCAGTTCGGATGGGGCATTGAGAGCGAGGACGCTGACCGTGCTCAAGGAGTGGTTCTACGGCCCCTATTCGCGGCTCGGCCTCGCCGTGGCGCTGCCGACGTGCGTGATCGACCAGGCGCACAAGGTGTGGATGATCGAGATCTACGACATCGCCACCAAGGCCCCGGTGCGGGTAACGGCGTTTCTCGATCTCGTCTACACGCTCAACAAGGGGATCAGCTATGGCATGCTGACCCAGGACACGGCACTCGGGCAGGCGCTGCTGGCCGGCTTCGCGGCGGTCGCCGTGGCCGTCATGGCCCACTGGCTGGCCAGACATACGACGTCGGGCATCGCCGCCGTCGGGCTCGGGCTGGTGATGGGCGGCGCCATCGGGAACGCCATCGATCGCTTCCGGCTCGGCGGCGTCGCCGACTTTTTCTCCGTGCACGCCCACGGGTTCTATTGGTATGTGTTCAACATCGCCGATGTGGCGATAGTTGCCGGTGTGGTATGCCTCCTGTATGACTGGTTCTGGCCGAGTCGCAATGCCGCCCAAAAGGCGGGCTAGAAGCGCCTAGCCCTGATGATTCGGGGTCAGGTCACGAGGTCCGCGCCGTGGCGCAGGCGTCGTTTGGGGGATAGGGACACCTCGATATGCACAGCTTTCATCGCACCTGCGCGAGAAGTGTGATGGCCGCCCTCCTGCTGGCCGGGGTGGCGACCACGACCGCCGGCTGCGGTGGCGTGGAGCTCGAAGGCAAGCTGTTCGACGCCCTCGGCGTCAGCCCGTCCGCCACTGCCGCCAGCCGGAAAGAGCCGGTCGTGCCCGAGCGCTCGGGTATCGTGGTGCCGCCGCGCATGGACAAGCTGCCGGCGCCCGGCACCGGCCAGCCGGCGCTCGCCGACGGCAGCTGGCCTGTCGATCCCGAGCTGAAGCGTGCCGCGGAGAAGGCCGAAAAAGAGCGCAAGATGGCGGCCTACTGCCGCGATGGCGACCTCAACAGCGGCAAGGTCCGGGATCGCGAATGGTGGGAGAAGCTCTCCGGCGATACGGCGCGCTGCCCGACCGCGTTCGGACGCTCCATCGACAAGGGCCTGAACGGACCCAAATAAGGGGCTCGGGGAGCTGTGGCTGCCTTGCCCGCTTGCAGCCGGCATGTCGGCACGGCGGCTCCGAAAGGCTCATGACAGCCTTGTAATTTGACTTGCGACGCCCAGATGCCGTCAATCGTGAGATCGGATCGCGGTGGCTTGTCGCACCGCAGGCGCGTGCCGGGCAACACGCTCGGATGCGCGCACAACTTGGCGGACGGCCGCTTCCCGGATGTGCCGGTCGGGCGGTTGTGGCCCGTCATGCGAAAATTGGGCGGTCCGGCGGCGGCGATAGGCCCGCAGTGCCGACCTCCGAGAGGAGCACGTTCATGCCGATGCTGGCACGCGTACGTCCTGCAACCCTTCTAACGGCGCTCATCATCATGCTGGTGACAGGTTTCGCGACTCTCGCCGCGGATTCACAAACGCGCGCGACGCACTTCAAGCTCGGCAATGGCATGGAGGTCGTCGTCGTCCCCGACCATCGTGCCCCGGTCGTCACGCACATGGTCTGGTATCGCGTGGGGGCCGCCGACGAGCCGCCCGGCCGCTCCGGCATCGCGCATTTTCTCGAGCATCTGATGTTCAAGTCGACGGAGAAGCTCGCCATGGGTGAGTTCTCCAGGATCGTGGCGCGGCTCGGCGGGCAGGACAATGCCTTCACCGGCCAGGACGCGACGGCCTACTTCCAGCGCATCTCCAAGGCGCAGCTGCGACGCGTGATGGAGATGGAGGCGGACCGCATGGTCAACCTCAGGCTGGGCGAGAAGGAAGTTCTGACCGAGCGCGACGTGATCCTCGAGGAGCGCCGCTCGCGCGTCGAGAACAACCCGTCGGCGCTGCTCGACGAGCAGATGTCGGCGGCGCTCTATCTCAACCATCCCTATCGTATTCCCGTCATCGGCTGGGCCAACGAGATGGCCAAGCTGAGCCGTGACGACGCGCTCACCTTCTACAAGCGCTTCTATGCGCCGAACAACGCCATCCTCGTCGTGTCGGGTGACGTCACGGCCGAAGAGGTGCGCCGCCTGGCTGAGGAGATCTACGGCAAGCTCAAGCCGGTCCCCTCCATCACCGCCCGTGTCCGGCCGCAGGAGCCGGTGCACCTCGCGCCGCGCCACATCACGCTCAAGGACCCGCGCGCTGCCCGCCCGACCGTGCAGCGCTATTATCTGGCGCCGAGCTACCGCACGGCCAAGCCTGGCGAGGCCGAGGCCATCGAGCTGCTCATGAAGATCGCGGCCAGCGGTTCCACCAGCCGCATGTACAAGCGGCTGGTCGTCGAAAAGAAAGTCGCGGCCAGTGCCAGTGGCTGGTATTCCGGTTCCGGTCTCGACTACGGCAAGATTGGCCTCTACGCCATCGCCGCCGACGGCGTGCCGCTCGATACGCTCGAGCAGGAGATGGATGCCGTGGTGGCCGAGATTCGCGACAAGGGCGTGACGGCGGCCGAGCTGGACCGCGCCAAGAAGGCCTATCTCGCCGCCTATATCTACGAAAGCGACAGTCAGGCGACGCTCGCCCGCCGCTATGGCTGGGCGCTCGTCGTGGGGCAGACGGTCAAGGACGTCGAGGAGTGGCCCGACCGCTTGAGGGCGGTGACCGTCGCGCAGGTGAAGGCGGCGGCGGCGGCGGTGCTGGACATCCGCCGGTCGGTGACCGGGCGGCTCGTGCCGGTGCCTCAGGCCAGCGCACGATCAGGCAAGACACCCGCGTCAAAGCCGGCCAAGCCAAGCAAGTCGTGACCAACCCCGAGGTGATCGATATGACCCGACCTGCTGGTCGTGTGACGTCCCTGACGGCCGGCGCGGCGGCTTTCGTCGCGTTCGTCGCAGCAGTACTCGTTCTTTGGAGCCCGAGCGCCAACGCCATGAAGATCCAGACCGTCAGGAGCCCGGGCGGCATCGAGGCCTGGCTCGTCGAGGAGCACAAGGTGCCGTTGCTGGCGCTGCGCTTCGCCTTCGATGGCGGCAGCGCGCAGGACCCCAAGGGCCGGCCCGGTGTCTCCTATCTGCTCACGTCGATCCTCGACGAGGGCGCGGGCAAGCTGAGCGCGGCCCGCTTCCAGGAGAAGCTCGAGGAGCTGGCGGTGCGCATGCGCTTCCAGGTCACCTTCGACGAGTTCTACGGAAGCTTCGAGACGCTCACCAGCAACCGTGACGCTGCCGCCGAGCTGTTGCGACTGGCGCTCAACGAGCCGCGCTTCGACGCCGAGGCGCTCGAGCGCATGCGCAAGCAGCTGCTGGCCTCGCTCGCCTACGCCGCCAAGAACCCCGAGAGCGTCGCTTCCCAGCAGTGGTACGCCCAGGTCTTCAAGGGGCATCCCTACGGCAGCCCGATCAAGGGCACGCCCGAATCGGTCGCCGCGATCACGCGCGACGATCTCGTGGCCTTCCACAAGCGCGTGTTCACGCGTCAGAACCTGAGAATCGTCGCAGTCGGCGACATCGACGCCAAGTCGCTCGGGCTGCTGCTCGATAGGATCTTCGGCAAGCTGCCGGCCAAGTCCGAGCTCGTCGAGGTGCCCGAGGCGCGCATCGTGGCCGGCCCCCATCAGAAGGTCTTCGAGATGGCTGTGCCGCAGTCGGTGGCGCGTTTCGGCCTGCAAGGTATCGCCCGCAAGGACCCCGCCTTCGTGCCGGCCTTCGTGCTCAACCACATCATCGGCGGTGGCGGTTTCGGCTCGCGCTTCATGGAGGAGGTGCGTGAGAAGCGCGGTCTCGCCTACTCCGTCTACAGCTATCTCGATCCCATGCGCCGGGCTGCGATCTTCTACGGTGGCGTTGCCACCCGCAACGACGGCATGGCGAAGTCGCTCGAGGTCATCCGCGCCGAGCTCAAGCGCATCGGCGAGAAGGGACCGACGGAGAAGGAGCTGCAGGCGGCCAAGGACTATCTGGTCGGCTCGTTCGCGCTGCGTTTCGACACCAACGCCAAGATCGCCAGCCAGCTTCTCGGCATCCTCACCCAGGATCTCGGCATCGATTACGTCGACAAGCGCAACGGCCTGATCCAGGCTGTGACCATCGACGATGTGCGGCGCGTGGCGAAGCGACTTTTTGCGGAGGATGCGCTGATCGTCACCATCGTGGGCCAGCCGAAGAACCTCAAGAGCCGGTCGTGAGCGGCTCGTCGTCCGCGGCGCTGATGCATCAGGACGTCGGGGGGTGCCTCGATGCGGCCTTGCCCGGCCGGGGGTTGCCCAGGACGTCTCTGGAGCGTCGGCTGGTGCTGCTGAAGCCGCACCTTGCCGATCTCGCGACAGCGGCAGAGAGCGGGGCGCTGCCACTGCTCTCGATCGTCTCAGAGCGCGACGACGTCACCGCCGCGGCCGCCGCGCTGGCGCGTCTCAGCGAGGGCGGCGATACTCTGGTCTTCTTCGGCACGGGCGGCTCGAGCCTCGGCGGCCAGACACTCGCCCAGCTTGCCGGCTGGAACATTCCGGGCAGCGCCAGCGCCTCGCAACTGCGCCGGCCACGCACGCGCTTCTACGACAATTTCGACCCCGATACGCTGGAGCGGGCGCTGGCCAGCATGGATCTTGCTCGCGCCCGCTTCGTCGTCACCTCCAAGTCGGGCACCACGGTCGAGACGCTGACCCAGGCGGTCGCCGCCATGGCGGCCGTGCGCGCGGCCGGTCACGGGGCGCACCTCGATCGTCATTTCCTGTTCGTGACGGAGCCGGATCGCCCGGGCGTGCGCAACGGCCTGCGTGCGCTGGCTGGCGAATTCGCCATTCCCGTGCTCGATCATCACACGGGCATCGGCGGGCGCTACTCCGTGCTCTCCAACGTGGGCCTGTTGCCGGCCATGGCCCGCGGTCTCGATCCGCTGGCCATCCGTGACGGGGCCAGGTCGGTCGTCGAAGCCATGATCGCCGCGCGCGATCCGGCCGACGTGCCTGCCGCGGTCGGCGCTGCCACGACCGTGGGGCTCGCCGAGGACTGCGGTGTGCATGTCCTGGTCATGATGCCCTATGCCGACCGGCTCGGGCGTTTCGGGCACTGGTACGTGCAGCTCTGGGCGGAAAGCCTCGGCAAGGGCGGCAAAGGCACGACGCCGCTCGCTGCACTCGGTCCCCTCGACCAGCACAGCCAGCTCCAGCTCTTCATGGACGGACCGCCGGAGCACATGCTGACGATCCTGCGCGTGGCGCCGCGTGGGCGCGGCACGATCGTGGACGCGGATCTGGCGCGCCGCGGCGGGCTCGAAGCGCTGGCCGGGCGTCCCTGTGGCGATCTCGTGGCGGCGCAGGGCGAGGCCATTGCGGAGGCGTTGCGCGAGGCCGGCCGGCCGGTGAGGACAATCGACATCCCGCGGCTTGACGAGCGCAGCATGGGTGCTCTCTTGATGCACTTCATGCTCGAGACGATTCTCGCCGCCCGCCTCATGGGCATCGATCCGTTCGATCAGCCCGGCGTGGAGCTGGCGAAGCGGCTGACGCGGGATCGGCTCGGGCGCAGCAACTGAGCTCGCGGCCAGAAGGGAACCTGTGGCGTGGCCATCCGCCAGCTACCACCCGAGACCGTCAACCGCATCGCCGCCGGTGAGGTGATCGAGCGACCGGCCAGCGCCGTCAAGGAGCTGGTCGAGAACGCGATCGACGCGGGCGCGCGCCGCATCGAGGTCGTGTGCGTCGCTGGCGGCCTTTCGCTCATCCGCGTCACCGACGACGGCGCCGGCATGGCGCCGGCCGACCTCGAGCTCGCCGTGGAGCGTCATGCGACCTCGAAACTCGCGGACGAGGACCTTCTCAACATCTCGACCCTCGGTTTTCGCGGGGAAGCGCTGCCCTCGATCGGCTCGGTGGCGCGCCTCAAGATCGCCAGCCGGCCGCGTGGGAGCGGCAGCGGCGCGGCCATCGTCGTCGATCGCGGCCGCAAGCTGGCCGTGCGTCCGGCTCCGCTCAACGTCGGGACCGAAGTCGAGATCGAGGACCTGTTCTCGGCAACGCCGGCACGCCTCAAATTCCTGAAATCGGAGCGCTCCGAGAACGCTGCCATCAGCGAGACGGTGAAGCGCCTCGCCATGGCGCATCCCGAAATAGCCTTCGTGTTGCAGACCGGCGAGCGTGTCGGCCTTACGCTTCCCGCCATGGCGCGCTCGAGCGAGGGCTTTCTCGACCGGCTCGGCCGCATCATGGGGCGCCCGTTCGTCGCGGATGCGCTCAGCGTCTCGTCCGAGCGCGACGGCGTGCGTGTCTCCGGGTTTGCGGGCGTGCCGACGCTCAACCGGCCCGACGCGGGCCAGCAGTTCCTCTTCGTCAACGGCCGCCCGGTGCGCGACCGCTTGCTCGCCGGCGCCGTTCGAGCCGCCTACGGCGACCTGTTGCCGCGCGGACGCCAGCCGGTGCTCTGTCTCTTCCTGGATCTCGAGCCTTGCGATGTCGACGTCAACGTGCATCCGACCAAGGCCGAGGTGAGGTTCCGCGATGCGGGCCGTGTGCGCGCCCTCGTCGTCGGCGCGCTCGGGCAGACCCTGCAGGAGGCCGGCCATCGCGCCACCTCGCTCGGCGGCGCCGGTGCGCTCGAGATGCTGGCGCGCGGGGTCGGGACGGCGGCCAGCGCGTATCCGCAGCGGGCGTATGCCCCTGCCGGCGGGGGAGTGTATCGGCCCGCGCCAGCGCGCTACCCGGCCGGGTTCGCGGAAGCCATGCAGGCCCCGCTGGCCGGTCTGGATGCCCCGAGTGCCGACGCGCGTGCGGCGGCGGAGGCGGCGCCCGCCGAGCTGGTCGACGCTCCCCTCGGTGCGGCGCGTGCCCAGCTCCACGGCACCTACATCGTCGCCGAGACGCGCCACTCCATCGTCATCGTGGATCAGCACGCCGCCCACGAGCGGCTCGTCTACGAGCGTTTGAAGGCGGCGCTGGCCGTGGGCGGCGTCGCCCGGCAGGGCCTGCTGCTGCCCGTGGTCGTGGAGCTCGATGCCGATGCCGCGGCGGCGGTCGCGGAGCAGGGCGCAGCGCTGTTGGAGCTCGGCCTGGCGGTCGAGGCGTTCGGCGTCGGCGCTGTGATCGTGCGCGAGGTGCCGGCGCTGCTCGGGGAAACCGACGTTGAGGGGCTCGTACGCGATCTCGCGGCCAATCTGCTCGCCGAGCAGGGCGCGATCGCGCTCAAGGAACGGCTCGAGGCGGTGGCGGCCACGATGGCCTGCCACGGCTCGGTGCGGGCTGGGCGCCGCCTGACTGCCGCGGAGATGAACGCTCTCCTGCGCGACATGGAGGCGACGCCTCACTCCGGCCAATGCAATCACGGCCGGCCCACCTACGTCGAGCTCAGGCTCGCCGACGTCGAGCGCCTGTTCGAGCGGCGTTGAGGGCGTCGCCCTATTCCGCCGCCTCGGCGCGTCCCTGCCGCTCGAGGGCCGCCAGCGCCGCCATGAAGTCCGCCACCGTCTTGGGCACGCCGTTCTCGTCGGCATAGGCCTTGAGGCCGAGATCGGCGATGGCTTGCAGGCGGTCGGCGGTCGCCGAGGCCATCAGCGGCTTGATGCCGAGCTCGGTCAGGGTCACGGCGACCTCGCGCATTTCGCCGGCACGCCGGCCGGAGTGGATGGCGGCGCCGCCGAGCTTGCGGCCGGCGAGCTGCGCCCAGTCGAGACCGGGGAAGCTCTTCTGCAGGGAGTCCAGCACCACGTCGCCGACGCCCGCCCGGTTGGCCGAGACGAGGCATTCGTAGAGGAGGCCGTCGAGGCCCTTCATGAAGACGCTGCGGCACATCTTGATGGTCGAGGCGCTGCCGATGCCGCCATCCAGCGCCTCGATGCGCATGTTATAGGGCGCGAGCTTCGACACGACATCGCGCGCCTTGGCGCCCGCGAGCAGCAGCGGCACGCGGTGCTTATGCGGCGGCACGGTGTCCATGACGGCGGCCTCGACCATGTGGGCGCCGGCCCCGTCGATGACCTCGGCGACCTGCCGCTTCTTGCCCGGTGAGGTGGAATTGAAGTCGAGATAGAGCGTGCCTTTGCCGAGATGCGGCGCGATCTGCCTGGCGGCCACGAGGCTCTGGTCGGTGGTCACGGCGCTGATCACGAGTTCAGCGTGGCCGGCGACCTCGGCGGCGCTGGCCGCACGCTTCACGCCGATGCGCTCGGCGGCCTTGACGAGAGCAGCGCCCTTGCCGGCGTCTGGGAACAGGATGTCCCAGGTCAGGATGTCGATCGGCACGCCCGTACCGATCAGGCCTTCTGCAACACCCTGGCCGGCTTCGCCGAAGCCCAGAAGTCCGAGTTTCAAGCTCATGGTCGCTTCCTCCATCGTCTTGTCGCGTGTCGTCTGTCTCTGTCAGGCCGCCAACGGCATCGCCTCGCCGTCGAGGCTCCACAACCGCTCGAGCAGGCGCGCGGCCTCGGCCTCGCCAATGACCGGAGCGGCCAGCTCCAGGAACTTGGCCGAGACCTCCTCGTCGCTGAGCGGCGCATCGGGATCGCCCTTGCGCGTGAGCTGCCGGCGCTCCAGCCGGCGGCCGTCCATCGTCTCGATCGTGACCAGCGCCGAGCGGCGCTTCGGGAAGGCGGCTGCCGCCTCGGCGTCGACCGCGACGTCCGTCGCGCGGGCGATCCTCAAGACGTCGGGATTGGCGAGGTGGTCGCCATCGTAGGCGTCGAGCCGGACCGAGCCGTAGACCAGGGCGTGCGCCACGCAATAGCGCACGGAGAATTTGCCCTCGAACGAGGAGCGCGGCTCGACGACGCTGCCGCAGAGCTTGACGGTCGGCTCGTAGCCGCCGATGCGGATGGCCTTGATGTCGGCGGGCGTGAGGCCGTGCTCCGCCTGCAGCGCCAGGGCGCCGTCGATGGCCGGGAAGGAATGGCCGCAGCAGCCGTGGTTCTTCACGGTCATGCGCATGATGTTCCAGCTCTGGCCGAGATCGTCCATGGCGCCGTGCCAGCGCCCGCCGTCGGCCGTCGCGGCGCCGAAGCCGGAGGGGCCTTCGAGGATATCGAAGGCGCCCGTGACCCCCTTCTCCGCCGCGAAAGCCGCAAGCAGCCCCGCCTCGGCCGCGCGGCCGGCGTGCATGGGCTTGCTCATGCTTTCCGACATGAAGGCCTGCTGCAGCGAGGCCGTGAAGGTGCCGACCGTGCTCACCGCGTGCATGGCCTTCGTGGCGTCGAGGCCGATGAGGGCGGCGACTCCGGCCGCCGCGCCGAAGCAGCCGACCGTGCCGGTGGTGTGCCAGTGACGCGCGTGGGCCGGCTGGATCGCCGCAGAGATGCGCGTGGAGACCTCGTAGCCGGCGGCGACGCCCTTCAGGATCGCCGCGCCGCCCTTGCCGCGCGCCTCGGCCGCCGCGAGCACCGCGGCCACCACGGGGCAGCCCGGGTGATAGGTGCCGTCGCGGAAGATGTCGTCGAACTCGACGATGTGCGAGGCCGTGCCGGTGATCAGCGCCGCCGCGCGTGGCAGTGCGCGCCGGCCGGTGCCCGGCAGCGAGCACGGGCCGACGTCGAGCTCGTCCGCCAGAGTCTCCATGAGCAGCGTGGCCGGCGCCTCCCGGATGCCCGGCAGCTCGCAGGAGAACCAGTCGATGATCGCGCGCCGCGTGTAGCGACTGACGGTGGCGTCGAGTGGCCGGCGGTTGATGTCGGCGATGAAGGCGCCGATCCTGCTCATCAGCTCCGACTTTGCAGTCATGACGGATCTCCTCGGGCTGAGGTCGTGGGTGGGGATCAGGTCAGCTCTGCCGCGGCCCGCTGGATGCGTTCGCAGGCCCGCGTCAGGTCCTCGGTCGAGGCCGCGAAGGAGATGCGGAAGTGAGGCGAGATGCCGTAGGCCTCACCCTGCACGACGGCGACGCCGTGGCTGTCCATCAGGTACATGACGAAATCGCTGTCGTTGGCGATCACCTTGCCCTCGGGCGTGCGCTTGCCGATGAGCTCGGCGCAGCTCGGATAGACGTAGAACGCGCCCTCGGGGCTCGGGCAGTGGATGCCCCTGGCCTGGTTGAGCATGGACACCACGAGATCGCGGCGGTCCTGGAAGGCCTTGGCGCGTTCGGCCACGAAATGCTGCGGCCCGGTGAGAGCCGCGACGGCGGCGGCCTGGCCGATCGAGGACGGGCCCGAGGTGCACTGCGACTGCAGCTTCGTCATCTCGCGAATGAGTGCGGTCGGGGCGCCGCAATAGCCGATCCGCCAGCCCGTCATGGCATAGGCCTTGGAGACGCCGTTGACGGTGACGGTGCGGTCCTTGAGGCGGGGCTCGACGCCGACGATGGTCTCAACCTTGCGGCCGTCGAAGACGATGTGCTCGTAGATATCGTCGGACAGGATCCAGATGTTGGGGTGCTTGAGCAGCACGTCTGCGAGGGCTCTCAGATCCGCGGCGCTGTAGACGGCGCCGGACGGGTTCGACGGCGAGTTCAGCATCAGCCATTTCGTGCGCGGCGTGATGGCCCGCTCGAGCGCCTGCGGTGTCAGCTTGAAGCCCGTGCCGACAGGGCAGGGAATGGAGATCGGCGTGCCCGAGCCGAGCTGCACGATCTGCGCGTAGGAAATCCAGTAGGGCGCGGGAATGATGACCTCGTCGCCCGCGCCGACGGTCGCCATCAGCGCGTTGAAGAGAACCTGCTTGGCCCCGGTCGAGACCATGATCTCCTCGGGCTTGTAGTCGATGCCGTTCTCGCGGCGGAACTTCTCGACGATGGCGGCTTTCAGGTCCGCGGTGCCCGTTACGGTCGTGTACTTCGTCTGACCGGCCTTCATCGCCTTGTAGGCGGCCTCGACGATGTGATCCGGCGTCTGGAAATCAGGCTCGCCGGAGCTCAGGGCGATGATGTCCTGGCCCTCGGCCTTGAGCTCGCGGGCGCGCTGGGAGGCGAGCGTGCTGGGCGAGGTCTGGATACGCCCGACGCGGGCGGCAGGAGTGAGCTTTGTCATGCTGGTGACCCTTGGGAACGGACCGCTGAAGGCGCGGCATTCCGTTATGCCGCCTTTTTCGAGCGGGGTCCAAGCGAATAGATCGCCGCCGCGCATCGGCGTCGGCAGGTGGTGAATTGATGGGAGTTGCCATGGGGTCTCCACGGCATGGCCCAATTGAAGTCACGAAGGGTTTCTACTGAGGAACCTGGTTCAGGACTGCCGGGGAAAATTTTCGATCCGCATCCTCTGGTCGCGATGGCGCACACGGTCCGCAGAGACCGGGCGTTCGCACACGAGGGGCGAGCATTCACGCCGAGCGAGGGCGTGGCGTCGATGTTCGAGGAGCACGCGGTACAGTCATGAGCTTTTCACAGAATGCAGCGGCGGCGCGAGGCATGACGGGGCTCGCCAGCGGTTCCTGGCCGCCGGAGCGCAAGCGCAAGCGCGACCCCAAGAAGATCACGCTTATCGTCGGGCTGTCGCTGCTCTCGTGGATATCGACCTATACCGGCATGCTCGAGCTGATCCAGGCCAATCTCGGCACGGTGGGTCTGCTCGAAAGGGTGGCCGTCGGTTTCGCCGTGGCGATGCTGCAGGTGATGATCGTCTGGCTGCTCGATCAGGTCTTCGCCGATCTTCACGTCACGACGCGCATGCTCTACGCCGTCGGCTACCTGTTCCTGACGGTGATCTCGGTCGGCTTCGGCTTCGGCTTCTACTGGAAAGTGCTGGAGTCGCGGGCGGAGGCCTCGCGCTCGGCGGAATCGGCAGTCGGTCAGGTCCAGGCGGCGCTGCATGGGGCGCAGACACGCCTTGATCAGCTCCACCAGACGCTGCTGACCCTATCGACACTTTCGACGACCAAGGCCAAGGAAGAGCGCGATCGCGGCACGTCGTGCCCCGGCAGCCGGCCCGGTGACGGCCCGCGCCGGGCATTGCGTGATACCGACGCGCAGCGCTTCCAGTTCGCGAGCACCTTCGTCGGGCAGCGCATCTCGACCATCAAGGCCGACGTCAAGGCGTTCGACGCCGACCTCGTCAAGATCGTCAGCATGGACAAGACGACCTTCGATGCGCGCTCGGGCACCCGCAACGATTTCATGAAGCAGGTCGGCCGTCGGCTCGACATGGCCGTCACCCGTTTCAATGCCTTCCGGACCGATCCGCAACTCCGCCAGATCCGCTCCGATCTGGCCGACCGCGCCGACCGGGCGACCTTCCCCGACGGCAAGGGCAGGACGTTCTCCTGCCCGGACCCCCAGCTTCAGTCGGCGCTCAAGGGCGTCGTGCGAGCCATCGACCAGCTTCCAGACCTGGCCAAGCCCAAGATCGCCGCCGTCGAGGGTTCGGAGGCCGTGATCGAGGCCTTCCGCCGCCTGACCGCCACGCTCTTCGGCGCGATGCAGCTCAAGCTGCCGCCAAGCCCCGAAGAGTTGCGGGCGCTGCAACAGCGCGCGGTGCAGTCGTTCCAGTCCGCGGACAAGCAGCGCCAGATCACCATGGACGGCGCCGGCCTCGCCAAGCGCGACTACATCCCGCTGGGGGTTGCCATCTTCGTGGACTTCTGCCTGCTGCTGGTGTCGATCGGCCGGCCGATGGGAGGTTTCCAGCGGCTCGAGTCACGCATGCTCGAGGCCGAGGAGAGCCCGGTCATCCGCATCCTCTCTCGCTTCCACGACATCCATCGTGACGACGACATCCGCCAGACGTTCGAGGTCTTCCGGCACGTCGTGTTCAACATCGGTGGCGACTATTACGCCGCTGTTCCGGTCGACGGCTCCATTCCCCTCAACGCCGGCCCTCACGTGCGCCAGGAGGCGCTCGAGGCGCAGCTTCTCGGCAATTTGTTCACGAGCTTCGAGAACGAAGGGGTGTTCAAGCGTGTTCTGGTGCCGCTGCTGACGACGCGCGGCATCCAGAAGCGGCTCAAGCTGCAGGGCAGCAAGTTCGCCGACAAGCCGGCGTTCCGCGTCTACCGCTTCCGTCGCGAGAAGTGGTCGAAGTGGGTGCTCGGAGCCATGATGGGCGCTGCCAAGCGCGTCGAGGCCGAGAAGAGCATGATGAGTGCCCAGGACCCCAAGGGGCGCGTCGAGCCGTCGCTCAGGGAGCGCACTGGCGCTGGCTCAGGGACCGTTGCAGCGCCCTCGCGTGAGGATGCGCACCTCGGCCCCGCCGTCGCGCCGCTCGCCGAGCCCTGGCGCGGCAGCGACTGGCGAGACGGCGACTGGCGCGGACCGAGTGGTCAGCCCGCGTCGAACATTACGCGCTTCCCGTCACGGACGCCGACCGCCCCGCCGCCGTTCGTCCGCTCGAGCGATCCGTCCAGCCGGCTGGAGCCGGGCGGTCAGGCAATGCCGGTGGCGCGGCCGGTCTCAGATGTCGAGGCTCGGACGGATATGGCAGAGGTCTCCAGGCGCGATCCGGTCGCTACGCCGAAAAGCGAGCCCGCAGTCTCCGACGAGGTGCCCGCACCGCCCGCCGCCAACAGCAATACCGCGCCCGATGGCCGTCGTGCTGCGCCGGTCTGGTCGCCGGTCGCCGCTGCCGCCGTGGCGGCGAGCGAGGTGCAGTTCGAGCCTGCAAAGGTGATCCCCTGGCCGGCCGGCGAGCGGCAGGATGAGGGCGAGGCCGCACACGTCACGAACAACTTCTACGTGGTGACGGACCAGCTCGCGTTCGCCTTCGACCGGGCGCAAGGCCAGCCGATGCAAGTCGAGATCGAGAGCGCCCCGCGCCTTGAGGCCGAGGCGGGTGTGGCTCATGACGGGGCTGCGCCATCGGCGCCCGCGCCGACCGCGGACCTGCTGCCGCCACCGCCCGCCGCCGGGAGCGACCTCCGCACCGGCCGGGCGGACGCTCAGGATCTCGAGGTGACCGACGACGGCGAGTGGAACTCCGGCGCCGACATCGACATCGAGAAGATCGCTACCCGCTTCAGCAAGGAGGGGGGCGGAAAATCCAACGTCGGCTGACGAAATTGCGACGTCGGCCGGCTTCCCAGGGGGGGCAGTTTGCGATGCCGGTCCGGGTGTCACAAAGCGGGACACGGGCAATGAAAATTTAACTGCCTCCGGGCTACCAATAAGTCCTGCTGTTCACGCGCAACGCGACGCCCCCACAGCGACGCCAATGAGAACCGGAAAATGACCATAACGAAATCGCAGCCTTGCATCGAGTTGGTGAGACGTTCCGACAAAGAAGAGAGGCTGGTCCAGTTTATCGGGTCCTATGTCCGTGCCGTGCGGGATGGCGAGGTCGACGACCCCCGCCAGCAGCAACTGACCTGCGTTGCCAAATCCTTGCATTCTCCGGTCATGCGTGCGCTCGAGCGCGTCGCCGACGAGATTGCCGCGGCAAAGCTCGATCTCCATGCCATCATCACCGAGCCGCGGGCGGCGGAGGCGCCGTCCGGCACGCTCGACGCGCTGCTCCATTCGGTGCGTATCGCCACGAATCCGCGTCTTCTCGATGCGCACGAGCAACTCACCCTCGGCGGCACCCATACCTGGATCGGCGACAGTATGCGCCGCGATGCCGACAAGCGTGATGCCTTCGAGCGGTTCGAGACGGCCTGCGCCGAGACGAACAAGCGGGGGCGCGCCTGCTTCGACCGCTTCTGGGGCATCTGCGAGCCTGTCGTGCTGGTGAGCAGCACGACAGAGCATCAGGGAGCGGAGGAGCAGTCGGCGCCTGCGGGCTCGTGCTCCGTGGTCGCCCAGGACGGCCGCGAGAGCGCGCTGGTGTCGACCCGTCACTGAGCTTCACCTTCCGCACGACGCGAGGCGCGCGCCGGTCATCGGGCCGGTCAGCGCCTACGCTTGGACCCATCTACCAATTCTGTAGATTTCGTAGTGGCGCAGGGCTTGCCGCCACGCTTTCGACATGGAACGTTGCTCAGATTGCCGGCAAACCCGCCGCCTGAGGACGTATCCGATGATGTCTGCCCGACTGTCCGTCACCACGCTGGTCGCCGCTCTGCTGGTCGCGCTCGTCTCGAGCGTCGGCCTCGCGCAGGAGCAGCCATTCGTCCACCGGGACACCGAGCGTGCGGCCGATAGATACGAGGCCTACCTCAAGGAAAGCTGGAAGCCGGGCGACCGGCGCGCCGAGGATCTGCTGCGCGAAGGCAAGCAACGTCTCGCCGGGGGGGATGCCCGGGCCGCGACCCAGTCGCTGGCCAGGGCCGTGGTCGCCGACCGGCGGAATGCCGCAGCCTGGGCCGAGTTGGCGCGTGCACTTCTGGCCATCACGCCCAACCCGAAGAGTTCCGAGCGCTACGAGCTGCCGACCAACGGCAGCGCCGCCGCCTACCGCGCCTATCAGGTGGCGACAGGCAAGGCGGAGAAGGCAGAAGCGCTGGTTCTCCTCTCCGAGGCCCTGAAGCGCCGGTCGTTCTGGCGCCCCGCCATCGACGCCCTCAAGACCAGCCTCGCCTTGCACGAGCGATCCGACGTGCGGGCGGCCTACGAGAAGCTGCGCGCGGAGCGCGGCTTTCGCATTGCCGATTACAAGATCGACTCCGACGCCGCCGAGCCGAGGCTGTGCATCCGCTTCTCCGAGCGGCTGGCGACCAGCGTCGCCGATTTCGCGAAGTTCATCTCGGTCGATGGCCGTGATCCCCAAGGTGTCACCGCCGAGGCGAGCCAGATCTGCGTGGAAGGCCTGAAGCACGGACAGCGCTATGAGGTGCTGGTGCGGGCGGGCCTGCCGTCGAGCGTCGGTGAAGCGCTGCCGAAGAGCGCGCCGCTCGCCGTCTATGTCCGCGACCGCTCGGCGAGCGTTCGCTTCACGGGCCGCAGCTACGTGCTGCCGAACCGTGGCCAGCAGGGCATTCCGGTCGTCACGGTCAATACCGACCGTCTGGCCGTGCGCCTCTTCCGCATCGGCGACCGCGGCGTCGCGGGCGCATTGCAGGGCGGCAATTTCCAGGGCCAGCTCTCGCGCTATCAACTCGAGGAGCTCAAGGATCGCAGCGCCTCGCTGATCTACAGCGGCGAGATGGCGACGCGCATCGATCTCAACAAGGAAGTGAGCACCGCGTTCCCGCTGAGCGTGGCCGTGCCGAAGCTCGGCCCCGGGCTCTACGTCATGGTCGCCGAACCGGTCGCCGGCAAGCGTGACGAGACGCTCGCCACGCAGTGGTTCGTCGTCTCTGACCTCGGCCTCACCTCGTTCTCGGGCGCCGACGGCATCCACGTGTTCGTGCGGTCGCTGGCAACGGCGGAGCCACGCGCCGTCGTCGATGTCCGCCTCGTCGCCCGCAACAACGAGGTCCTGGCGGAGGGCAAGACCGATGCCCGTGGCTACGTTCGCTTCGATGCGGGCTTGCGCCGTGGCGAAGGCGGCCTGGCGCCGGCCATTCTGGTGGCCGAAGGCGGCGGCGGCGACTACGCCTTCCTCGATCTCAGCGCGGCAGGGTTCGATCTGACGGATCGCGGCGTCAAGGGACGCGAGACGCCCGGTGCCGTCGACGGCTACATCTACAGCGAGCGCGGCATCTATCGGCCGGGCGAGACGGCGCACCTGACGGCGCTCGTGCGCGACCGCGCCGGCGTGGCGGTGACGAGCCTGCCGGTGACGCTCATCGTGACCCGGCCGGACGGCGTCGAGCATATGCGCGTCGTGCTGGCGGACCAGGGCAACGGCGGCCGCACCCATGCGCTGAGGCTGGCGACGTCCGCCATGACCGGAACGTGGCGGGCCAAGGTCTACACCGATCCGAAGGCGGCGCCGGTGGCGCAGGTCGCCTTCCTGGTCGAGGATTTCGTGCCCGAGCGGCTGGCGCTGGAACTGGCGGCGAAGACGCCGGCCTTCGTGACGGGCGAGCCGGGCCGCATCGAGGTCACCGGCCGTTATCTCTACGGTCCCCCGGCTGCGGGTCTCGCCATCGAGGGGGAGATCGTCGTCAGGCCCGCCAAGGCCGAGGTTCCAGGCTTCGCCGGCTATCGTTTCGGCCAGGACGGCGAGCGCGTCCAGCCCGTCCGCGCTGCACTGCAAGGGCTCGGCGCCACGGATGCCAACGGCAAGGCGCAACTCGCCGTGAAGCTGCCGGCGGTGCCGCGCACGGACAGGCCGCTCGAGGCCCAGGTGATCGTCAAGTTGCGTGAGCCCGGCGGCCGCACCATCGAGCGCAGCCTCGTCGTGCCGGTCGATCTCCGCCAGCCGCGGATCGGCATCAAGCCCCTGTTCAAGGGCAATGCGCTCGGCGACGGCGAGACGGCGGCCTTCGACGTCGTCATGCTCGGCGCCAACGGCAGGGCGCAGCCAGCGCCGAAGCTCACCTGGGAGCTCCTGCGCATTCATCAGAGCTATCAGTGGTACAAGCGCAACGGCAGTTGGGCGTACGAGGCCGTGACGTTCACGCGGCGCGTGGCGTCCGGCGAGACCAGTGCGCGCGACGGCCTGCCGGGCCGCATCGCCGCCAAGCTCGCGACCGGCCGCTATCGCCTGGAGGTGACGACCGGCGCTGCCGGCGGTCCGGTGGCCAGCCTCGGCTTCACGTCGGGCTGGTGGGCGAGCGAGACCGCCGATAGCCCGGAGATGCTCGACGTCGCACTGGACAAGGCGACCTACAAGCCGGGCGACACGGCGCAATTGACGATCGCCTCGAAGGACGGCGGCAAGGCGCTCATCGCGGTGATGCGCGAAGGCCTGCTCGCCATGAAGCAGGTCGACATAAAGCCCGGCAGCAGCAAGGTCTCGTTCGAGATCGGGCGGGAGTGGATGCCGGGCGCCTATGTGGCGGCGTTCCTCTACCGGCCCATGGACGAGCGCGCCAAGCGCATGCCGGGCCGCTCGCTCGGCGTCCGCTGGCTCGGGCTCGACAAGGCCGACCGCACACTCGACGTGAAGCTGACGCTGCCGGCCAAGATCGGCTCGGCCAGCACACTCAAGGTGCCGGTCAAGCTGGTCGGTCTGAAGCCCGGCGAGAGCGCGCATGTGACGGTGGCGGCGGTGGACGTCGGCATCCTCGCCCTGACGCGCTTCAAGTCGCCGGCTCCGGAAGAGTGGTTCTATGCACAGCGCCGCCTCGGTGCCGAGGTGCGTGATCTCTATGGGCGCCTCATCGACGGCATGCGCGCCGATCGTGGTCTTCTGCGCTCGGGCGGTGACGGCCCCGACGGCATGTCCATGCAGGGCAGTCCGCCGGTCGAGGCGCCGCTTGCGTTGTTCTCTGGCGTCCTCAAGGCGGCTGCCGACGGCACGGTCACAGCCTCGTTCGATCTGCCGGATTTCAACGGCAAGGTGCGCGTGATGGCCGTGGCCTGGACCGCCGACAAGCTCGGGCATGCCGAGGGCGAGGTGATCGTGCGTGACGCGGTTGCCGTGCTGGCGTCCGGTCCGCGCTTCCTGACACTCGGCGACGAGGCCCGCCTGCAGATCGACGTGCACAACGTCGAAGGCCCGGTCGGCAGCTACCGTGTCGGCGTCGGCGTGACGCCGAGCGAGGGCGGCGCGCGCCGCGAGGTCGGCGATCGCACGCTCGCCCTCAAGGTCGGCGAGCGCCGTCCGGCCGAGCTCACCATCAAGGCGGATTCGCTCGGTCTCAGGGTCTACGATGTGTCCGTCACCGGCCCCGGCGGCGTTTCGGTCAAGCGCAAGCTCACCTTCGACGTCAAGCCGCCCGCCAGCGATGTGCGCCGCGTGACGCAGCAGCGTCTGCAACCCGGCAGCCGCCTGACGATCGGCTCGGACCTCATGTCCGACTTCATCGTGGGACGCTCGCGGGCGACCGTGACCGTGGGGCCGACGGCGCGTTTCGATGTCGCCGGTCTGCTTCTCGCGCTCGATCGCTATCCCTACGGCTGCGCGGAGCAGACCGTGTCGCGCGCCCTGCCGCTGCTTTACGCCAACTCGGTGGCGACGCAGATCGGCATCGCGACCGATCTCGAGGCACGTCAGCGTGTCGCCAAGGCCATCGAGCGGCTGTTCGAGATGCAGGACAGCTCGGGCGCTTTCGGCGTCTGGGGACCGTCCACACCCGATCTCTGGCTGACCGCCTATGTCACGGACTTCCTGACCCGGGCGCGTCAGTCGGGTCATCCTGTCCGCGATGCGCCATTCAAGCAGGCGCTCGACCGCTTGCAGAACGCCGTCAGCTACGCGCAGGACTTCGAGCGTGGCGGCGAGAGCCTCGCCTATGCGCTCTACGTCCTCGCCCGTAACGGCCGCGCGCCGGTCGGCGAGCTGCGCTACTACAGCGATGCCCGCCTCGATCGCTTCTCGACGGCGCTGGCACAGGCGCAGCTTGGTGCGGCGCTGGCCATGGTCGGCGATCCCGAGCGGGCGGAGCGGGCTTTCGGCAAGGCGATGCAGCGTCTGGAGAAGACCGATCGCACGGCCTTGCGCGCCGATTACGGCTCGTTCCTGCGTGACAGCGCGGCCATGCTGACGCTGGTCGCCGAGGCGAAGCTCAGCCGCTCGCCGGCGCCGAGCCTCGTCGATGTCGTCACCAAGGCCTACGCCGAGAAGGCGCTCTCGCGCTACCCCATGACCTCGACGCAGGAGCAGGCCTGGATGCTGCTGGCGGCACGCGCCCTCACGGACGAGGCGTCGCGCCTCGAGCTCGAGGTCGACGGGCGGCCGCACAGGGGGGCGCTGCTGCGCTCGTTCTCCGTCACCGCGCTTTCGGCGCGTCCGCTGACCGTCACCAACCGTTCCGCGCGGCCGACCGACGCCGTCATCTCCGTCATGGGCGCGACGGCCAGGTCCGAGCCCGCCGCGTCCAACGGCCTCGAGATCGAGCGCAGCTACTACACGCTCGATGGGCGCAAGGTGGACCTCGAGAGCGCGCGCGGCGGTACGGCGACGCTCGGCCAGAACGAGCGGCTCGTCGTCGTCCTGAAGGTGACATCGACAGGCCCCCAGGGCGGACGCCTGCTGCTCGTCGATCGCTTGCCGGCCGGACTCGAGATCGAGAACCCGCGCCTGGTGGCGAGTGGCGACATCAAGGCGCTCGACTGGCTGAAGAGCGAGATCGCGCCAGAGCACACGGAGTTCCGAGACGATCGCTTCGTGGCGGCCTTCAACCTGTTCGCCACCCGCAAGACCGCGCCGATGACGGTCGCCTATATCGTCAGGGCCGTCACTCCCGGAAGCTACGTGCATCCGGCTGCGGCCGTCGAGGACATGTACCGGCCGGAACGGTTCGGTCGCACAGCTTCGGGCCGGCTCCAGATCACCGCCAGAAAATAGGGTGGGGATGACGAGCCATGCGGTCCGAGGGTAGAGGTGGGACGGCAACGTGCCGCGGAGCACCAAGGGCGAGAACCCTACTCCGCGGCACACTCTGGACAGGGCTCGCCCTGACCGTCGCCGCTTGCCTTGCGCTCGCGACCGTGACCTATCGGGCTGCACGCAGCCTGCCACCGCTCGATCTCGCCGCGGCAGAGAGCGTCTCCGTCACCGTGCTCGACCGCAAGGGGCGGCTGCTCCGCGCCTTCACCTCCGAGAATGGCCGCTGGCGCCTGCCGGTCGCCGTCGGCGAGGTCGATCCGCGCTATCTGGCCATGCTGCTTGCCTACGAGGACCGCCGGTTCTATCGCCACGGCGGCGTCGATGCCGTGGCGGTGATGCGGGCGGCCTACCAGCTCGTCGCCAATGTGCGAGTGGTCTCCGGTAGCTCGACCCTGACCATGCAGCTCGCACGGCTGCTCGACGGCCGTCACGAGCGCAGCCTGACCGGCAAGATCGCGCAGATGCTGTCCGCACGCGCGCTCGAGCAGCGGCTGTCCAAGACCGACATTCTCCGTCTCTATCTCCAGCATGCGCCGTTCGGAGGCAATCTGGAAGGCGTTCGCGCGGCCTCGCTCGCCTACTTCGGCAAGGAGCCCCGTCGCCTCTCCATCGGCGAGGCGGCGCTGCTGGTCGCCCTGCCGCAGTCGCCCGAGAGCCGGCGTCCGGATCGCAGCGCCGAGCGCGCCCGGCATGCGCGTGACCGCGTGCTCGACCGCATGGTGGCGCGAGGCGTCATCACGGCCGTCGAGGCCAAGCGAGCCAAGAACGAGCATGTCGCGGGCATTCGCCGGGCCTTTCCACTGTTGGCGCCGCATCTCGCCGAGGCAGAGATCCTGCGGCGTCCGCAACGCACCGTTCATCGTCTGACCATCGACCGCGATCTCCAGCAGAGCCTCGAGCAGCTCGCCAGGGATCACGCCCGCGCCCAGGGCAGCAAGCTGTCGGCGGCGCTTCTCGCAGTGGCGCACGAGAGCGGCGAGATCCTGGCCTATGTCGGCTCGGCCGACTACCTCGACGAGGCGCGCCTCGGCGCCATCGACATGGTGCAGGCCGTGCGCTCGCCCGGCTCCACCTTGAAGCCCTTCGTCTACGGCCTGGCCTTCGAGGCGGGGCTGGCGCATCCCGAGACGTTGATCGAGGACCGCCCGGTTCGCTTCGGGACCTATGCGCCGCGGAACTTCGACGACGATTTTCACGGCACGGTGACGATCCGCGCGGCGCTGGCGGGCTCGCTCAACATTCCCGCCGTGAAGCTGCTCGATGCGGTCGGACCCGGGCGCCTCGTCGGCCGCCTGCGCCGGCTCGGAACGCTCGCCGCGCTGCCGGCCGACGCGGAGCCGTCCCTGGCGATAGCTCTCGGCGGCATCGGCCTCAGGATGAGCGATCTTGCCACGCTCTATGCCAGCCTCGCCTCGCGCGGCGATCCGGTCGAGCTGCGCCACCTCCTGGCAGCGGCGCCGCGGCGCCGCGCGCCCTTGCCGATGGTCGAGCTCGTGCGCCGCCGTCTCCTCAGTCACCGCGCCGCCTGGTACGTGACGGACATCCTGAAGGACGCGCCGCCGCCGGCAAGCGCCCGTTCCGGCCGGATCGCCTACAAGACCGGCACCTCCTACGGCTACCGCGATGCCTGGGCGGCGGGCTTCGACGGCCGCCATACCATCGTCGCCTGGGTCGGCCGGCCGGATGGCAGCTCGACGCCGGGGCTCTCCGGACGGACGTTGGCCGCGCCGCTGCTGTTCGACGCCTTCGCTCGCGCGGCGGAGCGCCGCGCACCCCTGCCGACGCGACCGCGCGGCGTCATCGTTGCGCGCGGTGCCGATCTGCCGCCGCCGCTCCGCCGCTTCGAGCGCGGACGCGATGCGGCCGGGCCATTCCTCGTCTCGCCGCTGCAGATCGCCTTCCCGCCGGATCGCGCCGAGGTGGAAGTCGAGACGGGTGCGGACGCGGCCCCGGTCATCCTCAAGGCCGAGGGTGGCACCCTGCCCCTGCGCTGGCTGATCGACGGCCAGCCGATCAATTCGGCGCCGCATCGCCGCGACGTGGAATGGCAGCCGACGGGCCGCGGCTTCGCGCGCCTGACGGTGATCGACGCCAACGGGCTGAGCGACCGTGTCACCATCCGCCTGCGCTGAGCCTTCGCCGAGGTGTCGCGTTCGGCGCTCGCGACTCGCCACGGCGCTGCTGCTCGCCCCCCTCGTGCTACTCCTGGCCGGCGCGCTCGCCGCGTGCCGTGAGCGCGCCGCGCGCCTGCCGGCGCTCGCCACGTCGCGCGACGGCGTCTCCGTGAGCGGGCTCTCGTCCGGGGCCTACATGGCGAGCCAACTTCATCTCGCCCACTCCCGCCAGATCACCGGCGTGGCGCTCGTCGCGGGCGGGCCGTGGGGGTGCGCGGAAAGTCTCGCCTCCACCGGCGTGGCGCGGCCGCTCGATGCCTACCTGATCATCCAGCAGGCCGTCGCAGGCTGCATGCAGCACAAGCTGACGCACCTCGGCATCCCCGACCTGGAGCGGCTGGCGGCGCGGGCGCGGGCCCTGGCGGCGGCGGGACAGATCGACGATCTGCAAGGTCTGGCGCGGGCCCGCATCTATCTCTT
This sequence comes from Hyphomicrobiaceae bacterium, assembly GCA_041397725.1. GTDB lineage: Bacteria > Pseudomonadota > Alphaproteobacteria > Rhizobiales > Hyphomicrobiaceae > JAGRKR01. The sequence continues at coordinate 174,763 of JAWKVZ010000002.1, forward strand.
TTCCGGCGGCCGAGATCGTGTGGTCGTGCGCGAGACGGTCGCCGCCGCAGGCGAGCTGTACCGGCGGCTCGGCGTCGCCGCCGAAGCCATCGCCTTTGTCACGGGCGTGCCTGCCGGCCACGCTTTCGTCACGGAAAAGGACGGCAGCGCCTGCGAGGCGACGGCCGAGCCCTATATCGCGGCCTGTGGCTACGATCAGGCCGGCGCGGTGCTGGCGCATCTGCTCGGTCCGCTCGCGCCGCCGTCGACGATTGCCGGCGGGGCCTACGAGACGTTCGATCAGCGCGCGCACGTGGGGGATCGCGACGGGCATGGCCTGGCCGACGTCGGCCTGCTGTATGTTCCGCAGAGCTGCCGGACAGAGGCGGGCTGCCGGGTGCACATCGTTCTGCATGGCTGTGGACAGAGCCGGCACACGATCGGCGACGCCTTCACCACCACGACGGGCTTTGCCAGATGGGCGGATACCAACCGGCTCGTCCTGCTGTTTCCGCAAGTCAAGCCGAGCCGCGTCAACCCCTATGGCTGCTGGGATTGGTGGGGATATACGGGGACGGAGTATCTGGCGAAGACGGCCGTGCAGATCGCGGCCTTGCACGGGATGGTGCAGCGGCTGGCCGAGCGCGCCGACGGGAAGCCGTGAATTTCGTCGAGGTGCGACGAACAAGGGCGTTTTGGTCGCCGCGCCGGGTCTGTAGAGTGACCGCTCAATCCGGAGGCCCGGCATGCGCAGCCCGGGCGGACCGTGGCATCGGGGGATCGCATGGCCGTATTCGGAGCCAGAACCTGGGCTCAGCGCGTTGACGTCGCCGGCAGCGACCGGCCTCGGCGCCCATGGCGTATCGAGCGATGGGCGTCGCCGCTGGCGGCGCTGCTGCTCGTTGCTGCCGTGCTGGCGGCCATGCCGGCCGACGATCCGAGACAGGGCGCGGAGACGGATCGGCTGGCCTTTGCGCCGGTTCCGGCCGGGGCGGCCGTGGCGCCGCGCGGCGACGTCTTCCTCGGCGCCTATGTCGGCGCACCCTACCATCATCGCAGCGACGTCAGGCTGAAGGCGCCCGGCAATACCGACGTGACGTTCAAGGACGTCGGCTGGTACGGCGAGCCCTTCAAGCATCCGCTCTACTACGGTGCGCGGGTGGCGGTGTGGTCGCGGCGCACGCCCTTCGGCACCATGGTGGATTTCACCCACTCCAAGGCGCTCGCCTATCTCGACGAGACGCTTGCGGCAACGGGCACCATCGCCGGCAAGCCGGTGCCGGCGCGCACGAAGATCGGCGATCATCTGCGCCGCCTCGAGTTCACGCATGGCCACAACATGCTGACACTCAACGGGCTCTATCGCCTGCCGAACCTGCATGCGCGCGTCTCGCCCTATGTCGGCCTGGGCGCGGGCGTCTCGCTGCCGCACTCTGAGGTCCAGCGGAAAGATACGCGCATCCGCACCTACGAGTATCAGTACACCGGACCGGTCCTGCAGGCGCTGGTCGGCATCGAGCTGCGCGTGCCGGGGATCTCGTACTTCTTCGAGTACAAGTTCTCGATCGCCCGCTATGAGGTGCCGCTGACGGACGCCGACGGCGACTATCTGCCGGGTGATCTGTGGCGCCAGTTCAAGCGGTGGTGGTCGGGCAAGGCGCCGGTCGGTGGCTACCTCTGGACCAACCTCGCGAGCCATCAGGTCGTCGGCGGGCTCGGCGTGCGCATCTCGCGTGCTCCCGCCGCGGCACGCTGATCGCTACGTCGGCGCTAGCCTCGGCCGGCCGCGCCGAGGAAGGCCTTGGCACCCGCGCCAATGAGTTTCGGGGCGTGCGTATAGATGTAGCGCGCGCCTGACCGCAGCACGTCCTCCACGTTGTCCGTCGCTGCCGGGAAGCCGGCCGTGCGTCCGCGGGCCGTTATGGTCGCCAGCGTCGTGGCGATCGCGGCCGCGACCTCGGGCGCCTTCGGGTTGCCGGGATGGCCCATGGCCTGGGAGAGATCCGATGGGCCGATGAAGAACACGTCGATGCCCTCGACGGCGAGGATCTCGTCGACATTGGCAATGGCTTCGGGGTCCTCGAGCTGCACGCAAACGAGGCTCTGCGCGTTGGCGGCTTTGGCGAAGTCTGCCATCTTGCCGCCGAGGCCCCAGCGGTCGGGGCGCGTGCCCGCGGCGAGGCCACGGCCCGATCCCGGCCCGAACTTGACGGCCGCCACGGCGCGGCGGGCGTCTTCGGCGCTGGTGACGTGCGGCACCTGCACGCCCATGACGCCGCGGTCCATGACGGCGGTGATCTCCTGCGCGCGGTTCGAGCGCGGTCGGGCGATGGGGGTGATGCCCACGGCGTCGGCTGCCATGGCCATCACCTCGATATCGGCCGGGCCGATGGAGCCGTGCTCGCAATCGATCAGGACCCAGTCGAAGCCGGCATATCCCACCATTTCGACGAGTTGCGGCGAGGGGAACATCAGCGAGACGCCGAGAGCCGGCTCGCCGCGGGCGAGCTTCTCCTTCATGAGGTTTCGCTTCATTGGTCGGCTCCTGCTCCCGTCTCCGGCCCGCCTGCGCGTCACACGCGTCTGCGGGCACGCTGCTCCCTGAGGAAAGTATAGACGCCCGCGCCCGTCACCACGAGCATGCCCGCAAGACCGAGCGCATCAGGCACCTCGTCGAAGACCAGATAGCCGATGACCAGGGCCCAGAGGATGATCGAGTAGCGGAACGGGGCGACGGTGGCGAGCTCGCCGTGCCGCATGGCGACGATGGCGAAGTGGTAGCCGCCGATGATGAAGAACGCAGCGATGGCCAGATGCACGATTGCCCGGGTCGGCAGAGGCTGCCACGTCTCGATGCCGTAGAGCGCAAAGCCCGCGACCATGATGGCCGCCGCCGTCACGAAGGTGACCAGGATGGAGGGCACGGCGGTGGCGATGCGACGGGTCGCCAGATCGCGCAGGCACACGAAGAGCACCGCGGTCAGCACGCTCATCGACCACCAGGAGAAGTGTGCGGTGCCGGGGCGCACGATCAGAAGGACGCCGAGAAAGCCGGCAAGCGTCGCGAGCCAGCGCCGCCAGCCGACGTGCTCGCCGAGCAGCAGAGCGCCAGCCGCCGTCAGCACCAGCGGCGCCGTCTGGGTGATGGCCGTGACGTTGGCGATGGGCAGGTGCACGAGGCCCGTCAGGAAGAAGATGGCGCCGCCGGTCTCCCCGACCGTCCGCAGAGCCCAGGGCGTCGAGAAGCGCCGCCAGATCGCGCTGAAGCCACTCGTCAGCAGTACCATGGGCACAAGAATGGCCGTGGCGAACACGCCCCGGATGGCCATGATCTGGCCGGCCGTGATGTCGGGGCTCGCAGACTTCGACAGTGTGTCCGAGCAGATGAAGCAGGCCATGGAGGCGACCATCGCGAGGATGCCGCGCATGTTGGCGGCTGCGATCTCGTCGGCGCTGGCAGGGGCAGCCGTCGGCGCCGTCGGGCGAGGGGCGGGAGAGACGCTGGGATCGGCCATCTCTCGCCTCCGGCCGCTCAGCGGCGTGATTCCTGCCATGTGGCGAAGAGCCCGGCGCCCATTACGATGGCCGTCCCGACCAGCGCCAGGGCATCGGGAAACTCGTTCCAGACCACAAGTCCGATGAGCAGCGCCCAGATGACGTTGGCATAGCGGAAGGGCGATACGGCGGACACGTCGCCGAGGCGTACCGCCACGACCATGAGGTAATAGGCCGCCACCACGAAGGCTCCGGCGGCGACGAGGTACACCCAGGTTTTCCCCGATGGCCACAGCCACGTCTCGAACGGCAGGAAGGCGAGGCCGGTCAGCGTCACCGCCAAAGCCACGAGGATCGTGATCATGGCGGTGGGCACGGCCCGGTCGATCAGCTTGGTCGACACGTCGCGCAGCGCCACGAACGATACCGCGGCAAGGGCTATGAGCGCCGAGGAGTCGTAGGCCGCCGTGCCCGGCCGGATGATGAGCAAAACGCCGGCCAGCCCTACGATCGTGGCGATCCAGCGGGACGGCCCGACCCGTTCGCCGAGGAAGAGGGCGGAAGCGGCGATGGCGACCAGCGGCACGGTCTGCAGGATCGCCGTGAGATTGGCGAGCGGCATGCGGAAGAGCGCCCACAGAATGAAGACGACGGCGCCGATCTCGGCGATGGTCCGCAGCGCCAGGGGTATCGAGAACCGCAGCGTCGCCGGACGCATGGTGCCCGTTGCGACGGCGACGATCGAGATCAGCGCGAGCGAGACGGCGCCGCGCACCGCGATGATCTCGCCGGTGGGCAATTCGGCGGAGGCCAGCTTGACGAGGGCATGATTGGTGACCCAGAACGCCATGCCCACGAGCATGGCGAAGATACCCTTCAGATTGTCCGGCGGCGCGCCAGCGGCACCGGTCAGGCGACTGCCTGTTGCTCCCCCGCCCCCCTCTTTGGACAATCAGCCCCCCGTCACGGACATGTGGCGTGCGACGGCGGGGCGCTTGGTGCGGCGGTCGATGACGAAATCATGCCCCTTCGGCTTGCGCGCGATGGCCTCGTCGATGGCTGTGAGCAGGGGGGCGTCGTCGCTGGGATGAGCGCGCAGCACGCTGCGCAGGTCCGCGGCGTCGTCCTGGCCGAGGCACATGTAGAGCGTGCCGGTACAGGTCAGCCGCACCCTGTTGCAGCTCTCGCAGAAATTGTGGGTCATCGGCGTGATGAAGCCGAGCCGGCCGCCGGTCTCGCCGACCTCCACATAGCGGGCGGGACCGCCCGTCCGGTAGGGGATATCGGTGAGCGTGAAGCGGTCCATCAGCCGCGCGCGCACGATCGACAGCGGCAGGTACTGGTCGGTGCGATCGCCGTCGATGTCTCCCATCGGCATGGTCTCGATGATGGTGAGATCGTAACCACGCCCATGCGCGAATCTCAGCAGTGTCTCGATCTCGTCCTCGTTGACGCCCTTGAGCGCCACGGCGTTGATCTTGACGGCGAGCCCAGCCTTGTCCGCGGCGGCGAGGCCCTCCATGACGGTGTCGAGCTCACCCCAGCGGGTGATGGCGCGGAACTTGTCGGGATCGAGCGTGTCGAGCGACACGTTGATGCGGCGCACGCCCACGGCCCTCAGCTCGTCGGCGTAGCGCTTGAGCTGGCTGCCGTTCGTGGTCACCGTCACTTCGTCGAGCATTCCGGTCTCGAGATGGCGGGCCAGCGCGCGGAAAAGCCAGAGAATGTTCTTGCGGACCAGCGGCTCACCGCCGGTGATGCGCAGCTTGCGCACGCCCTTGGCGACGAAGGCGGTGCACAGCCTGTCGAGCTCCTCGAGCGTCAGCAGGTCCCGCTTCGGCAGGAACGTCATGTTCTCCGACATGCAGTAGACGCAACGGAAATCGCATCGGTCCGTGACCGAGACCCTGAGGTAGGTCACGTGTCGTCCAAAGGGGTCGATCATCGGCTTTGCGCCGTCCTGGCTCGTCGTGTGTGTCATCGCCTGCCTGACTGAATCCGGCTTCGCCGGCCGCCGACGCCACACGCGCCCCGGCCGATGCCCTCAAAATAGTGCATTCGGCCGGCGCTTCAAAGAGCGGGTGTGACGGTTTGCGGGCGGATCGTCGCGTCAGGGGGCCTCGTTCGAGAAAATGATCGTTCCCGAAGCCGCGAACATGCCGCCAACACCATGACAAACAGAGATTTTCGCGTCGGCAATCTGTGCCGGCGCGATCCCGCGCATCTGCCGGACGCTCTCCTGCAGGGCGTACATGCCGTACATGCCCGAATGCATGTAGGAGAGCCCGCCGCCGTTGGTGTTGATGGGCAGCTTGCCGCCGGGCGCCGAATGACGCTCGCCGATGAAGGCCGCCGCCTCGCCGCGGCCGACGAAGCCGAGATCCTCGAGGCCGTAGAGCGGCAGGTGCGCGAAGGCGTCGTAGATCATGAGATGATCGACATCCTTGTGCGTGATGCCGGCTTCCGCGAAGGCGCTCGAGCCGGCGACGCGGAAGGCCCGCGACGAGGTGAAGTCGGCCATCTGCGAGATCATCGGGCTTTCCACGCTCTCGCCGGTGCCGAGGATGTAGACGGGCTTGGTCGGAAAGTCCCTGGCCCGCTCCGCGCTCGTCAGGATGAGAGCGCCGCCGCCATCCGTGACGAGGCAGCACATCAGGATGCGGAAGGGGTAGGCGATCATGCGGCTCGAAAGCACGGCATCGACCGTCAGCGGGTCCTTGAAGGTCGCGCGGGGGTTCTTGGCCGCCCACTCGCGCTGCACCACGGACACCATGGCCACCTGCTCCTCGGTGATGCCGTAGGTCTTCATGTATCGGAGCACCGGGATGGTGAACATCGTCGGTGGCCCCATGACGCCATAGGGTGCCTCGAACTGGCCGGCGAGGCTGCCCGGATAGGGCGGGCGCGGCGTCGGCGCCACGCGGGATCTGCCGGATTCGCCGTGCGTGATGAGCACGGTGGAGCACAGCCCTTCATTGATCGCGGCGGCGGCATGCCGGACATGGATCATGAACGAGCAGCCGCCGACCGCGGTGCCGTCCACCCACTTGGGCGTGAGCCCGAGGTATTGCGCCAGCGTGACCGGCGTCTCGCCGGCCGTGGCGATGCCGTCGATGTCGGACGGCTTGAGGCCGGCGTCCTTCATGGCATTGAGGGCGGCGTCGGCATGGAGCTGGATCTGCGACATGCCGGGGATCTTGCCGAGGTCGGTGGTCTCGGCCGCGCCGACGACGGCGACTGATTTCTGTTTCATCGTCCTGCCCCTTCTCACGTTCCGGACGGCTTGAAGAACGGCAGCGTGATGGCGTCCGTCTGCTTCTCGAAGGTGACCTCGAGCGGCATGTCGAGCTGCAGCGCCTCGGGCGTCTGCGGACAGCCGACGATGTTCGTCATCATGCGCGGCCCCTCGTCGAGCTCGACCACGGCGATGGCATAGGGTGGCGTGAAGCCGGCCAGCGGACGATGATGGATGACGTAGCTGTGGAGCCTGGCGCGGCCGCTCGCCTTGACGACCTTGACGCTCCGCGAGCCGCATTTCGGGCAGAACGGGCGCGGCGGGAAATAGGTATGGCTGCAATCGTTGCAGGCCTGCAGCCGCAACTCTCCGGCCTTGCAGCCGTCCCAGTAGTGCTGTGTCTCGGGAGTGGGCTCGGGCAGCGGGCGCGTGGACAAGACGCATTCTCCTCTCTGGTCGGTGACGGTTCGCTCCAATTCATGTTGCTTGCAAATCGCCGCCGACACAAACTGAAAAGGTACGGACGAAAGGCGGCGAGGAGAGCGGCAGCATGGCGAGGCTCTGCGAAGGGCGTGTGGCGATCGTGACGGGCGCGGCCCGCGGCATCGGGCGCGAGCATGCGCTGATGCTGGCCGAGCACGGCGCGAAAGTCGTCGTCAACGACCTGGGCGCTACGCTCGACGGCGGCGGGCGCGATACGGCGCTCGCGGAGACCGTCGTCGAGGAGATCCGCGGCCGCGGTGGCGAGGCGGTCGCAAATGGCGACGACATCGCCGACTGGAACGGGGGCAAGCGTCTCGTCGAGCAGGCCATCGACGCGTTCGGCGGGCTCGATGTCGTCGTCTCCAATGCCGGCATCCTGCGCGACCGCATGCTGGTCAACATGAGCGAGGACGAGTGGGACGCCGTCGTGCGCGTGCACCTCAAGGGCACATTCGTGCCGGCGCGGCATGCGGCCGCCTACTGGCGGGACAAGAGCAAGGAACTCGGCGGGCCCGTGCATGCCCGCATCATCAATACGAGCTCGACCTCGGGCATCTATGGCAACGTCGGCCAGACGAACTACGGCGCGGCCAAGGCCGGCATCGCCGCCTTCTCCGTGATCGCCGCGCGCGAGTTGCGCCGCTACGGCGTGACGGTCAACGCTGTCGCGCCATCGGCCGTCACGCGCATGACCGAAGGGCTGCGCCAGCTCGACGAGGAGCAGCGCGCCCGTCGAGATCCGCGCTGGGTGGCGCCACTCGTGACCTGGCTCGCCAGCCGTGAGTCGGATCACGTGTCGGGGCGTGTTTTCCAGGCGGGCAACGGCATCCTTTCCGTCTGCGAGGGCTGGCGGCGCGGTCCGACGATCGAGCAGATCGCCGATCCGACGACGCTCGGCCCCATCGTCAGCGAGATGGTAGCGGCGGCGCGGCGCAACGTCGGCATGGACGGCAAGGAGCTCGACTGAGGGGCAGGCGAGGGACGGCACGGGATGGCACTCGACTACGAGCGACTGATGGCGCTGAAGCGCGACGGTGACCGGTTCCGCTACACCGACCGGGAGACGATGCTCTATGCGGTCGGTATCGGCATGGGGCGAGACCCCTACGACGAGAAGGAGCTGCCGTTCGTATTCGAAGGGGCAGGTCTCAAGGCCGTGCCGTCGCTCGCTACGGTCCTGACGCGGACGGCGCTGCTCAGGGACTCGGGCTACGACTACACCAAGGTCGTGCACGGCGAGCAGCGGCTGACCCTGCATCGGCCGCTGGCGGTCGCAGGTGAACTCGTCGCCGACAGCCGCGTGGTGGCGGCTTACGACAAGGGTCCGGGGCGCGGCGCCGTCATCCATACCGAGATCGCCGTGCGCGCGGCTGATGACGGCGCGCCCATGTTCACGCTCGGCTCGACCACGTTCGCCCGCGGCGACGGCGGCTTCGGTGGCCCCGCTGGATCGGGCCCGCCGCCGCATGCGATCCCCGAGCGCCGGCCCGATGTCGAGGTGACGAGCGAAACGCGCCGCGATCAGGCGCTGCTCTACCGCCTCAACGGCGACCGTAATCCGCTGCACGCAGATCCCGGGCTCGCCAGGCGCGCCGGCTTCCCCGTGCCGATCCTGCATGGGCTCTGCACCTACGGGATCGCCTGTCATGCGGTGCTGAAGGCGGTGTGCGACTACGACGAGACGCGGATGCAGGCGTTCGACGCACGCTTCTCGGCGCCGGTCTATCCGGGCGAGACCATCAGGACGGAAATCTGGGTCGACGGGGCGACCGTCTCCTACCGCGCCAGCGTGGTGGAGCGCGGTGTCGTCGTCATCAACAATGGGCGTTGCGTCCTGGCGTCGTGATGCGCGACGCGCGCTTCGGACGGACATGCGAGGGAGGATACTGCGATGGCTGTGGCACCGAAACTGGAGATCCGCGAGCGGCTTGCGTTCGCCGGCGGGCAGTCGTTCGGCGAGAGCGGTGCTTACGAGTATCTGACCGGCCGGGCGCACTTCGCGATCGATCCCGGAGCGGAGGGTAACCGCGGCATCGTCGATATCGACAAGGCCCCGCGCTGCGCCCAGGGGCACGTGCACGTCACGGCGGATATCGCGATCTTGAAGCCCGTCGATCTCGCCAAAGGCAACCGGCGCATCTTCTTCGACTGGGGCAATCGCGGCAACAAGCGCGCCATCCAGTTCTTCAACGACGCCGCCGGCGGCAACCGGCCGCTCGGCGTCGAGCACGCCGGCAACGGCTTCCTGATGCGGCGCGGCTATGCCATCGTCTGGCTGGCCTGGCAGGGTGACCTTCTGCCGGGCGATGGACGCATGATCCTCGACCTGCCGGTGGCGACGGAGGGCGGGCGGCCCATCACGGGCAAGGTGCGGGTCGAGTACATCGCCGACGCGCAGGGCGAGACGACCTACCCGTTGAGCGGCCGTGCCTCGACGCGCAGTCACCCGACCGTCTCGCGCGACACGCGCAAGGCGAGCCTGACGCGGCGGCGCTATCCCTACGACGAGCCGATCCCGGTCTCCCCGGACGCCTGGAGCTTCGCGCGGCTCGAAGGCGGACGCGGGCTCGACGCCGTCGGCGCCGAGACGGCGGTCGTGCCCTCCGACCAGCACATCCACATGCCCGCAGGCTTCGAGCCGGGCTGGATCTACGAGCTCGTCTACGAGGGCCGCGATCCGCTCGTGCTGGGGCTCGGCCATGCCGTCGTGCGCGACATCGTGAGCTTCCTCAAGCACGACACCTCGGCCGCCAACCCTCTTGCCGAGGGCGGCGTCGGCATGGAGAAGGCCTACGGCTGGGGCCGCTCGCAGACGGGCCGTTGCATCCGTGACTTCATCTATCGAGGCTTCAACGCCGACACGTCCGGACGGCGCGTCTTCGACGGTCTCATGCCGCACGTCTCCGGTGGTGGGCGCATGTGGCTCAACCACCGCTTCGCCAACGTCATCGTCTCCGCCGGACAGCAGTACGAGGACCACTTCAACCCGGCCGATGCCTTCCCGTTCTCCTATGCGTCCTCGACGGATCATGTGACCGGGCGCACCGACGCCATCCTGAAGCGGCCGCAGACCGATCCGCTGGTCATGCATACCCAGACCTGCACCGAGTATTGGCAGCGGCGCGGCTCGCTCGTGCATACGGATACGCAGGGCAACGACCTGCAACAGCCCGACACCGTCCGCGTCTATCACTGGTCGAGTTCGCAGCACTTCGCCGACCCGCGCCCCAGGAAGCCCGAGACGCCGGCCTTTCTGCACAACCCCACGAACATCGTCTGGACGTCGATGCTGTTCCGGGCGGCGCTCGACGCCATGGATCGCTGGGCGAGCGAGGGCACTTCACCGCCGGCGAGCCGTATTCCCCGCCGTGCGGACGGCACACTCGTGGACTTCGCGACGTGGCGGCAGCAGTTCCCGGTGATCCCGGGCGCACTCGCACCGACGTCGCCGAATCTCCTGCCCCAGCTCGACTTCGGGCCGGCCGCCGCCGAGGGCATCTTCGACGAGCCGCCCCGCGTCGTGCAGCAGGCCGCCTATGCCGTCCTGGTGCCGGCCGTCGATGCGGATGGCAACGACAAGGCCGGTGTGCGCGTGCCGATGGTGACGGCGCCGCTTGCGACCTACACCGGCTGGAATGTGCGCCCACGCGGTTTCGGCCATGGCGCGTTGCACGAGTTCACGGGCAGCACGCTGCCGTTCCCGGCGACGGAGTCCGAGCGGACGGCGACGGCGGATCCGCGGCCCTCCGTGCGATCGCGCTATGCCAGCCGTGCGGCCTACGTCGCCGCCATTCGCCGAGCCGCCGAGCAACTCGTGGCCGATGGCCTGATGCTCGCCGAGGACGTGGAGCGCTGCGCCGCGGCCGCTGAGAACTGGGGTGCGCCCCGCCATCGCTACGATCTCGACTGACGTGAGGCCAGACGGCCCGGAGGAGAACCCGATGTCCGAGGAACTGATCCGCATGCCGGCGACCGAGGTGGTCGCCCGGCTCCAGCGCAAGGAAATCTCGCCGCTCGATCTCATCGATGCCGCCGAGGCCCGCATCACGGCCGTCGAGCCGGAGCTCAACGCACTGCCGACGCTCTGCCTCGATCGCGCCCGAGAGCATGCCCGCGACCTGATGGCCGGCAAGCGGCGCGAGGCGGAAGGCGAGGCGGGCTGGCTCGCCGGACTGCCGGTCTCGATCAAGGATCTGACGGATGTGGCCGGCGTGCGCACGACCTACGGCTCGCCGATCTTCAAGGACCACGTGCCGGCCAAGTCCAATCCGCTCGTGGCGCGCATCGAGCGCAAGGGCGGCATCGTCGTCGGCAAGTCGAATACGCCCGAGTTCGGGGCGGGTGGCTCGACCTTCAACGAGGTTTTCGGGCGCACGCACAATCCCTGGAACACCGCGCTGACGTGCGGCGGCTCGACGGGCGGCGGCGCGGTGTCGGTGGCGGCGGGGGAGGTGTGGCTGGCGCACGGATCGGATCACGGCGGCAGCCTGCGCCGGCCGGGGACCTATTGCTCCGTCGTCGGCCTCAGGCCCTCACCGGGGCGCGTCACGCGCGGCACGCCGAACAACCTCTTCGCCCCGCTTTCCGTGCAGGGGCCGATGGCGCGCAACGTGCCCGACGTCGCGCTCTTCCTCGATGCCATGGCCGGCTACTGTCCGCACGATCCCCTGACCTTCGACGCGCCGGCGACCTCGTTCGCCGCGGCCGTCGCCAATCCCGTGAAGCCACGGCGGATCGCCTTCACGCCGAACTTCAACGGCCAGATCCCCGTCGATCGCGAGACGCGCGAAATCTGCGCCAAGGCGATGCGCCATTTCGAGGCGCTCGGCATCGTCGTGGAGGAAGCCGCGCCCGACCTCGGCGACATCGGCGACACCTTCATGGTGCTGCGGTCGCAGCACTTCGTCGTCGATCGCGAGCTGCAGATCGCCGCACACCGCGACCAGTTCAAACCGGACATCATCTGGAACACCGAGCGCGGGCTCAAGCAGACACCGAGTGACATCGGCCGGGGCGAGCGGGCGCGCGCCGAGCTCTACAAGCGCTTCGTGACGTTCTTCGAGACGTACGACCTGCTGGTGACGCCCGGCGCCTCGACGCCAGCCTTCGATGTCAATCTGCGCCATCCGGAAGCCATCGACGGCCAGAAGCTGACGAACTACATGGGCGCCTCGCTGATCACGGCCGGCATGACGCTGACCGCCTGTCCGTCGATCGCCATTCCCTGCGGCTTCGATCAGTACGGGCGGCCCGTCGGCCTGCAGATCGTCGGGCGGCCGCGGGGCGAGGCCGCCCTCCTGGCCGCCTCCGCGCTGTTCGAGCAGGAAAGCGGGCTCGACAAGCTCGTGCCGATCCTGCCGAAAGCCGGCACCGTGCCGCCGGGCTGACGTGCGGACGTCTCGGGCGCGTCCGGACCGGCTGCTACTTGACGCGCTTGAAGGTGACGGACTTGCAGAAGATCACGGCCTTGCAGCCCTGGAGCTTCAAGGTCTGCATGTCGATCACGGTCAGAGTGCCGGCGAAGGTGCCGCCGTCGGCGCGATTGTACATGCGGCCCGACCAACCGTTCGGTCCGGTGCGCTTGGCGCCTTGCATGATCACGAGACCGACGATAGGGCGGCTGCGGAGCTTCGGATCGGGGTTCTTGTCGTCGGTCTTCTGGCCGTCGGCGATGGAGATGATCTTGGCGCACAGGCCGTCGCCGCACGGATACATCTCGAGGACCGACTTGTTCTCCTCGCTCTGCCACTTGCCCATGATGTCGTTACCGGAGGCGGCCATGCCGGCCGACCCCATCCATGTGCCTGCCGCCAGAAGGGTTGCGAGGGCGAGCCCGCCGGTCCATTTCCGCATCGTTCGTCTCCTGAACTCCACTTCGTCCGCTAGTTGTTCATCATAACATTGGACAGACCACAGAGGCACGCGTTCCTTGGCCGGATTCGGAAAAGTCACCATCGCCGAACGTCTAGGAATTGAGGCCATGCGCGCTTGCCAAAAACCGATTATGCTGACGCCATGTCGATCTGGGGCAAATTGGCGGGTGCTGCTGCGGGGCTGGCGATTGGCGGCCCCATTGGCGCGCTGCTCGGAGGGCTGGCCGGGCATTTCGGGCTCGATCGCGACCGGCAGGGCACGGGTCAACAGAAGGACATCGCCTTCACGGTCGGCGTCATCGCGCTGAGCGCCAAGATGGCCAAGGCCGACGGCGTCGTGACCGAGTCGGAGATCGACGCCTTCAAGGAGGTCTTCAAGATTCCACCCGGTGAGGCGGCCAACGTCGCGCGCGTATTCAATCTCGCCAAGCAGGATATTGCCGGCTTCGAGGCCTATGCCGATCAGCTCGGCAACCTGTTCAAGGACAACCGCCGCCTGCTCCAGGACGTGCTCGAGGGGTTGTTCTACATCGCGGCGTCGGATGAGGTGCTCCATCCCAAGGAGGACGACTACCTCAAGACGGTGGCGCGCCGCTTCGGGTTCTCGGACAGCGAGTTCACCCATATCCGCGCCCGCTTCCTGCCGAACGACCAGACGAGCCCCTACGACGTGCTCGGTGTGACGCCGGAAATCGCCGACGACGCTCTCAAGAGCCACTACCGCAAGCTCGTCGCCGAGAACCACCCCGACAAGCTGATCGCCCGCGGTGTGCCCGAGGAGTTCGTGCAGGTCGCGAACCGCAAGCTCGCCTCCATCAACGACGCCTATCGCACGATCGCCAAGGAGCGTGGCATTTGAGCGGAGTGCGTTGGCAGCGTTTGGCGTCGGAGCGCCGGCAGGCGCAGAACTTCGAGCCCCGACGCAAGGGTGTACGGCCCGACATTCTGCTGCTGCACTATACGGGCATGACCAGTGCGGACTCGGCCGTCGAGCGCCTGATTTGCGAGGAAAGCCGCGTCTCCTGCCACTATCTCGTCGACGAGCGCGGTCGCGTCGTGCAGATGGTCGACGAGCGGCTCAGGGCCTGGCACGCCGGCGTCTCGAGCTGGGCCGGCGAGACGGACATCAACTCGCGCTCGATCGGCATCGAGATTCATAATCCCGGGCATGAATTCGGCTATCAGGATTTCCCCGCCCCGCAGATGCGTGCGGTCGTGGCGCTGTGTCGCGACATCGTTGCCCGTCATGTCATTCAGCCCTGGCGGGTGCTCGGCCACTCCGACATCGCGCCCGATCGCAAGGCCGACCCTGGCGAGCGCTTCCCCTGGGTGGACCTGGCCGCGGCGGGCGTCGGGCTCTGGGTCACACCCTGCGACATCGGCGGGGATCGCGGCCTCGGCCGCGGCGATCACGGAGGCGCGGTCGGGGCGTTGCAACTCGCACTCTGGCAGCTCGGCTACGGTCTCTCGGTGACGGGCGTCTACGACCGCCCGACGGAACAGTGCGTGACGGCCTTCCAGCGCCACTGGCGACCGGCGAAGGTGGACGGACGGGCCGACGTGTCGACGATCATCACGCTCGAGCGCTTGCTGGAGGAGATCCGCGCGGTCGCCCGCCACCACGGCGGGCGCTGATGGGGGCGCCGGAGACCCCGCGTTTGCCGTCGCCTGCCGCCGGCACGGTGCACGGCGCGGTGCCGAATTCCCAGCTCGATACGCTGGCCGTCTCGGTGCTGGTCGGTTGTTGTCTCGCGCTCGGTCTGGCCCAGGTGGCGATCAAGGTGGCGAATACCGGCATCTCGCCGCTGCTGCAGGCCGGTCTCAGGTCGATCGGTGCGACGGCCCTGCTGCTCGCCTGGGCGCGGTTCAGGGGGGTGCGGCTGCTGGCGCGCGACGGTACGCTGCTGCCGGGTCTCGCCGTCGGCATCCTGTTCGCGGGTGAGTTCGCGTTCCTCTATGTCGGGCTCGAGCACACGACCGCCTCGCGCGCGGTCGTGCTGCTCTATACGGCGCCCCTGCTCGTGGCTGCGGGTGCGCATCTCTGGCTGCCGGCCGATCGCCTGACGGCTGTCAAGGTGCTCGGCCTCGCCGCCGCTTTCGCCGGCGTTCTCGTTGTCCTGCTCTCTGGCCGCGCGGGCGGGGCCGGAACCGGCACGCTTGCCGGCGATCTCCTGTGCCTGGTGGCCGCGGTCTGCTGGGGCGGGCTGACGCTCGTCGGGCGCGCTACGCGGCTTTCGGCCGCCGCCCACGAAAAGGTGGTTCTCTACCAACTCGGCGTTTCCGCGCTTCTGCTGCCGCTTCTCTCGCTGGCCTTCGGCGAGCCCGGGTTCAAGACCCCGTCCGTGGCGGCATTGGCGGCGCTGGCCTATACGATCGTCATCGTCGCGTTCGTAGTCTACACGGCGCAGTACTGGCTGCTGACGCGCTATCCGGCCTCGCGCGTCATGTCCTTCATGTTCCTGGCGCCCGTGTTCGGGGTCATGTGGGGCGGCCTCATTCTCGACGAGCCGCTGACGCGGGAGCTGTGGATCGGGCTCGCCATGGTGGCTGCGGGCATTTGGCTGGTGAACCGGCGCGCTTGACGCCGGGGGCTCGGCTCCCCTTATGTTCCTGGTGTGCCAGTCGGCCGGACGGCCGCTGCCCTCGCGGGTGGAGGAAAGTCCGGGCTCCATGGAAAAACGGTGCCGGATAACGTCCGGCGGGGGCGACCCCAGGGAAAGTGCCACAGAAATCAAACCGCCGCCCGGGCGGGGCTCAGGCTCTCCGGGGCGGTAAGGGTGAAACGGTGCGGTAAGAGCGCACCGCGCGTCCGGCAACGGAGGCGGCACGGCAAACCCCACCGGGAGCAAAACCAAATAGGGGTGGCAGCGGCCCCGTCGATTCGTCGATGGGACGAGGCTTTTTCCAGGCCGCCGCCCGGGTTGGTTGCTCGAGGCACCCGGCGACGGGTGTCCCAGATGAATGGCCGTCGCGGTGGCGCAAGCCGCCAGACAGAACCCGGCTTACAGGCCGGCTGGCACCCATTCCCATCCCCCGCACGCTCGAGCGCTCAGGTCGCGGTGGGGTGCGGCGTCTCTCGCGTGGCGCGCGCGGCGACCGCGCCACCGATGCCGACGGCAAGGCCGGCGAGGTCCGTGTAGGTCTCGGGGATCAGCATCAGCAACCCGCCCATGCCGATGACGGCGCGACTCCAGCCCGGCAGCCGTCCGATGCCGTAGAGGTAGCCCTCGAAGCTGGCCGCCAGCAGCACCACGGCAGCGATGGCCGTGGCCGTCGCCTGCACGACCTGCATCACCTCGCCCTTCAGGATCAGCGCCGGCTGCAGCGCGAAGAGTACGGGAAGCAGCAGCAGCAGGCAGCCGACGCGGATGGCCTTGAAGCCGACGGCCATCGCGTCGGCCTTGGCGATCGAGGCGGCGGCGATCGCGGCCAGCGCGACGGGCGGCGTGATGA
Organism: Hyphomicrobiaceae bacterium; assembly: GCA_041397725.1. GTDB lineage: Bacteria > Pseudomonadota > Alphaproteobacteria > Rhizobiales > Hyphomicrobiaceae > JAGRKR01. Next base: position 191,281 of record JAWKVZ010000002.1, read on the forward strand.
AGGAAACGAGACCCCAGTAGAAGATGTAGAGATGGGCCGCCATCGGATCGAGGCCGGACTTCACCAGCGCCGGCGCCAGCACGATGGCGAGGAAGATGTAGCAGGCCGATGCCGTCATCCCCATGCCGAGGATGAAGCTGGTGAGTGCCCCCGTGGCCAGCAGCAGCCAGATATTGCCGCCGGCATACTGCACAAGCTCGCGCGAGAAGGAGTTGGCGACGCCGGTCACCGACATGGCGCCGATGATCAGCCCGATGCCGGCGATGAGGCCGATGATCTGAGCGATGGCCTGGCCGATATCGACGATGAGCCCGGCGAAGCGATGCGCCGTGAAGCCGATGCTGCGCGCTCTCAGGACTGCAATGGCGAACAGGAAGAGCGCGACATAGAAGGGCGCTTCGCCCTCCAGCCGGTAACGCAGGAGCAGGACCGTCAGCGCAATAATGGCGAGCAGGTAGTACCAGCCGCCCGCGAGCGTGCGCCAGAGGCTCGGGACCTCATCCGCCGGCAGGCCGCGCAGGCCGTTTCGGGCCGCGTAGAGGTCGGTCTGGAGCAGCAGGGCCATGTAGTAGAGGAGCGCCGGCAGGAATGCCGCCGTCACCACCTCGGCGTAAGGCACGTTGAGGAAATTCGCCATGATGAAGGCCGCAGCGCCCATGACGGGCGGCATCAGCGCGCCTCCGGTCGAGGCGCAAGCCTCCACCGCGCCGGCATAGACCGGCGGGTAGCCGCAGCGCTTCATGGTCGGGATGGTCAGCGTGCCTGTGGTCAGCACGTTGGAGGTCGGGCTGCCGGAGAGCATGCCGAACAATCCCGACGAGATCACCGCCACCTTGGCCGGGCCGCCGCGCGAGGTGCCGAGCAGCGCCGAGGCGAAGTCCATGAAGAAGGCGCCGCCGCCGGTCGTGGCCAGCACGACGCCGAACACCAGGAAGCCGATGAGGGTGTCGGAAACGACCTGGGTCGGAATGCCGATGATGCTCTCGAGCCCATAGACATGCTCCTGCACCGTCTGTCCGAGCGTGAGCTGGACGCCCCACAGGAAGCCCGGCATGTAGCCGGCGTAGAGCGGATAGGCCGCGAAAATGAGGCAGAAGACGAAGAGGATCATCTCGCCGGTGCGCCGCAGCCCTTCGAGGACGAGCATCACGTAGACGGCCGCGACATAGGTCGCATACTGCGGCGCGGCCATGTTCCAGCCGCCGTCGATGATGGTCTGGGCATTGAGGGCCAGCCAGCAGGAAATTCCGAGCAGCGGCGCCGCCAGCAGCCAGTCGTACCAGCGCGTCCCCGTGCGGTCGGCCTTGCGTGCGGGAAAGGCGAGGTAGCCGGCCGCGCCGAACAGGCCGATGACCAGGTAGTAGTAGGCCGTCGCCACCGGCCGGAAGCCGCCGAGCCCCAGGTTGAAGATCTGGTTGATCGACAGCGCCAAGCCCGCCAGCGTGAGCACGAACACGGCCCAGAACGCGACGCCCGTCAGCCGCTTGGACCTCGCCTCCGGATCCTCGGGGGTGTCGGGGATGGCGGCGGGCGCGGCTTTCGCGTCGCTCATGGCAGGACTCGCGGACTGGGATGAGGGATGGGCGGCCGGCGACGCGCGTCGCCGGCCGATCACATCGACGCCGGGCGGCGGCTCAGAGCGACTTCAGGACCTCGGCGCGGCGCGGCATCCAGAGCGTCTGGAGCTTCTTGGTGTCGGCGCCCTTGGCGGCTGGCTCCTTTGCCATCATCTCCTTCCAGGCCGCCTGCAGCATCTTCTGGCGCTTTAGGGCGCCGTCCTGCCACTTCTGGTGATCGGCGGTCCAGATGCCCTTTTCCTTGAGATAGCGGATGGCGCCATCGTGGAAGGCGGCGTCCATGGGCGGAGTGCCGGCCTTCTTGACGTCCCAGCGAGGCATGATCGGCGCCGCGCTCTTGTAGACGTCGTAGGTCTCGGCGATGGCCTTGGTGACGGCGTAGACCTCGTCGGCCTTCGTCTTGGCGTAGACGGTGATCATGGGATAGCGATAGCCCATCATCCAGACGGGCTTCTCCTTCGTGAGGCCGGCGCCGATCGACTCGGCGTGCGGCTCGACGAACGGCACCGCCTTCTGGGCGCGTCCCCAGCCGTCCTTGTTGGCCGGGTCGAGCGCGACCCAGCTGATGCCGCGCGGGCTCGCCTCCAGCTCGCGCAGCACGGCGGCGGCAGGCGCTGCACCGGCGCAATCCGCCTTGCCCTCGATCAGGGCCTTGAGGCTCGCGCCGTAGCTCGGGAACTCGACGAGCTGCACGTCCTTCCAGGTGAGGCCCGCGAAGGCCAGCACGGGCTCGACCTTGACGTTGACCGACGTGTTGGCGGGCGCGATGGCCATGCGCTTGCCCTTGAGGTCCTTGGGCTCCTTGATGCCGCTCTCCTTCGTGGCCACGACCGAGAAGGCGTTGAGCCGGCCCATCAGCACGCGCATGTCCTGCGGTCCCCAATCCGGACCGGCATACTCGTAGAGGCCCTCGGCCGCGAAATAGAGCTCGTTGGCGAGCCAGGCATGGCTGGCGCGGCCCTGCTTCAACGGCAGCACGCGACCGATGGACGTGCCCGAATTCTGCAGCCGCACGCGCGTTCCGAAGGTCTTGCCGAGCGCGTCGGCGATGGCGGACGCCTCCACGTAGCCCGTCGAGCCGACATCGTAGGTGCTCCAGATCATTGTCGACGGCAGGTTCGGCAGGCTCTTGGCGGCCCAGGCCTCGGGGATGGCGGCGCTGGCGGCGAGAGCGGCCGAGCTGCCGACGAACGCGCGGCGTGTGATCTTCATTGTCGTGCTTCCTCCGTTGAGCGCCCGGCGAGCAGGCTTGGGACCCATTGCGGTCCAGGACTGCAAGGCTAGCCGAAGCAACTCCCGCTTGAAATTGCATTTTCGGCGGAGGGCGCGGCCGCTGGACCGCCGCGACAGGCGCGGCGGTGGCACGTGTTGCTGTTGGGACACGAGGGCAGGAAAGACCATGATGGGGAGGGGAAAACCCTCTCATCCCATTGACACCCATGAAATCCCATCTTAACCCATTAATGACCATGGCGGACGGGTGAAACGCCCGCGGGCACGTCTCCACGGTCCGGCAGGTGCCGGCGGCGCAGACAAGAGCGCCGACAAGAGCTGGAGAGTTTGGCGTCGAGGAGTGGACTCAGAGCAGGGAGATGGACCGCTTTGTCTCGACATTCACGAACAAGATCGACGCCAAGGGGCGCGTCTCCGTGCCCGCCACGTTCCGGGCAGTCCTGGCTCGCGACGGCTACGAGGGCGGCATCTACTGCTACCCCTCGGTCGGTGCTCCGGCGCTCGATGCAGGAGGCGAGAGACTTGCGCAGACGATCGACGGGTTGCTCGGCGATCTGCCGGACTATTCGGTCGAGCGGGATGAGCTCTCTGTCGCGCTCTATGGCGACGTCCAAGTTCTCAACATCGATCAGGACGGCCGCATCGTCCTTCCTCAAAGCCTGCGCGAGCACGCCGGCATTGACACGCACGTCACATTTGTTGGCCTTGGTCAGAAGTTTCAGATGTGGGAGCCTCGACGCTTCGAGGACTTCCGGGCGCGCGCGCGCCACAAGGCCGACGATCATCGCAAGCTCTTCGGCGCGGGGAGCCGCCACAGGTCAGGGGGCGACCAGGGCGGCACTGAGGGAGCACGGGAATGATGGCGGGTTGTGGCGCTCTCGAGGGAGAGTGAGCCACGATGAGGGCACCCCGCCACATTCCCGTGCTGCTCTCGGAGGTGCTGGAGGCACTCGCTCCGAGGGACGGCGCTCTCTACATTGACGGCACGTTCGGCGCCGGCGGCTATACGAGGGCCATCCTCGCGGCCGCCGACTGCCGTGTGCTCGCACTGGATCGCGATCCCGCGGCCGTGGCCGCCGGCGCTGCGCTGGTCGCCGAGATGGCGCCGCGCCTGACGCTCGTCGAGAGCCGCTTTTCCGAAATGGAGCGCGTCGCGGCCGGGCGCGGTCTGGGGCCCGTATCCGGCATCGTGCTCGATGTCGGCGTCTCCTCCATGCAGATCGACGAAGCGGAGCGGGGCTTCTCCTTTCAGCAGGACGGCCCGCTCGACATGCGCATGTCGGCCTCGGGACCGACGGCGGCCGATATCGTCAACACCTGGGACGAGGGGCCGCTCGCCGACCTGCTCTTCACGCTCGGCGACGAGCGCCGCTCGCGCGCCATCGCCCGCGCCATCGTCAGGGCGCGCCAACGGGGGCCGCTCACCCGCACGCTGGAGCTCGCCGCCGTCGTTTCGCGCGTGCTCGGGCCGCGTCAGCCGGGCGGCCTGCATCCGGCGACCCGGACGTTTCAGGCGCTGCGCATCGAGGTGAACGACGAGCTCGGCGAATTGACGCGGGCGCTCGAGGCCGCCGAACGCCTGTTGACGCCCGGCGGGCGGCTCGCCGTCGTCAGCTTCCATTCGCTCGAGGACGGGCTCGTCAAGCGCTACCTGCAGCGCCGCGCTGGACGCAGCCCGCGCGAGTCGCGCCACGCGCCGGGCCTCGCCGCGGATAGCGGGCCGCAGCCGAGTTTCCGATTGCTTAACCATCGACCTGCTAAGCCGTCAGAGGACGAGATCCGCCGGAACCCTCGCGCCCGCTCGGCGCGATTGAGAGCGGCGGAGCGAACCGAGGCGCCGCCGATCGCCGACTGAGCAGGCGGCTGGCGACATGCCGGTGCAGACCCGAGAAGCCGGCAGAGTCCACGCCGAAGGGTCAGGGGGCCGCCGATGCTGAGGATTTTGCTGCCCATCGTCGTCATTGCCACGCTGGCGAGCGCGCTGGCGCTCTACAGCGTCAAGTACGAGACGCGGCGGCTCGAGCAGACCGTGGCCGAGCGCAAACGTCAGATCGAGCGCGCCCGCGTCGATATCGCCATCCTGAGAGCCGAGCGCTCCTACCTCTCGCGTCCCGAGCGGATCGCGCCGCTGGCGCGCGACATGCTGGGCCTCGTGCCGCCGCGCATCGGGCAAATGCAACGCCTCGACGATCTGGCGCGCGCGCAGGCGCAGCCTCCGGCCCTCTCGAGACCCAGGGCTGGCGCGCGATGACGCCCTCCTCGCAAGAGACTCCCGGTCCAGTCACGACCATCGAGGCGCGGCGCGAGCGTCCCGTCGAGCGGTCGCTCGTTGTCCTGTTCGTGCTGATGCTGGCCTTTCTCGGCGTCGCGGCGCAGCTCGTCAGGCTCGCCCTGCTCGGCATCCGTCCCGACGGCATTTCGGTGGTGCAGCCGCTGACCGGAAGCTGGTCGCGGCCCGATATCGTCGACAGGAACGGCCGGCTGATCGCCACGGACGTGCTCACGCCTTCGCTCTACGCCGATCCGGCCCGGGTTCTCGACGCCGACGAGGTCGTGGAGAAGCTGCGCCGGCTCGTGCCCGACCTGGATATCGACGAGGTGCGCGCCGGCCTCGCCGACCGTACGCGCCGGTTCCTGTGGATCAAGCGCGGCATGACCCCACGGCTCGCGCAGCAGGTGCACGATCTCGGCCTGCCCGGTCTCGGGTTCCGGCGAGAGCTGCGCCGGGCCTATCCGCAAGGCGCCCTGGCTGCGCATCTGCTGGGCGGCGTCGACGTCGACAATCGCGGACAGTCGGGGATCGAGCGCTATATCGACGAGGTCATCGGCGTCGAGCTCGCCCACGGCAGCCTCACGCGCAGCCAGGAGCCGCTGCGGCTTTCGATCGATCTCGGCGTGCAGTTTGCCGTTCGCGCCGAGCTCGGTGATGCGTTGCGCCGCTACAAGGCCGACGCGGCGGCGGCACTCGTGCTCGATATCGACAGCGGCGAGATCCTGGCCGCCAGTTCGCTGCCGGACTTCGACCCCAACCGGCCTGCGGACCGCGATCCCCGGCGCGACCTCGATCGACTGACGGCCGGTACCTACGAGCTCGGCTCCATCATGAAGCTGGTGACCGTGGCGCGCCATCTGGCTTCCGGTGGCTCGCTCGATCGCCGCTACGACACGGCCAAGGCGATCAAGGAAGGACGCTTCACCATCACCGATCCGCATCCGGCGGACCGGCCGCTCAGCGTGCGCGAGATCTTCGTGCGCTCGTCCAATGTGGGGGCCGCCCTGCTGGCGCTCGAGGCCGGCCCGCAGCAGCAACGGGATTTCCTCACCCGCTCGGGTGTGCTCGCCCGCGTGCAGCTCGAGACCGGCAAGGTCGCAGCGCCGCAGGTGCCCGCACGCTGGGAGCGGATCGAGACGATCACCATCGGCTACGGACACGGCATCGCCGTGGCGCCGATGCAGTTCGCCGCTGCCGCCGCCGCCCTGCTGAACGGGGGGCGGAGCGTGCAGCCGACCTGGCTCAAGCGCTCCGGCGACGCCAGGCCCGCGCAGGGACCGCCCGTGATCCCGCCGGCCGCGAGCGCGCGGCTCCTCGAGATCATGCGCCTCAACGTCACGTCCGCCAGCGGCACCGGCCGGCGCGCCGACGCCCCCGGCTACGAGGTCGGCGGTAAGACGGGGACGGCCGAGCTGGCCGTTGCCAAGGGCTACAGCAAGAGCCGGGTCATCTCGTCCTTCCTCGCTGTTTTTCCCGCCAGCCGGCCGCGTTATCTCGTGCTGACGATGATTTTCGAGCCGAAGCCGACGCCGGAAACGGCGAGCCGCATCACCGCCAGCGTCAATGCGGCTCCGGTCACGGGACGCCTGATCGGGCGCATCGCGCCGCTGCTTGGCGTGCTGCCGCGCACGGCCCTTCGCGGGGCCGGCCGGCGCGGCCATTGAATTGACGCCTTTCCCCCGCGCAAATATGAACTGACAGCGGGCGTTCGCGCCCCTGCACCCGCCCTTTCCATGTCGTGGCCATGCGCATGAACCTCGAGACGCTGCTCGGTCCTGAAACGCCGCTGGCAGCCGGTGCACACGCCCCGGAGATCACCGGGCTGACGGCGGATTCGCGCGCGGTCAGGCCCGGCTTCCTGTTCGTGGCCATCCCCGGCACGCAGCTGGACGGCGCCCGCTTCGCGTCCGACGCCGTGGCGCGCGGCGCAGTGGCGGTGCTGGCCGCGCCGGCCGCGGAGCTGAGCCTGCCCGCTCACGTCGTGCTCGTGCGCCACGAACAGCCCCGGCGGGCGCTGGCCCTGCTGGCCGCACGCTTTCACGCCCGCCAGCCCGAGACTGTCGTCGCCGTGACCGGCACCAGCGGCAAGACGTCGGTGGCGGAGTTCACACGGCAGATTTTCAAGGCGCTCGGACGACGGGCGGCCTCGCTCGGCACGATGGGCATCGTGCGGCCCGATGGCGCCCACTACGGCTCGCTGACCACGCCGGACCCGGTCGTCCTGCACGAAACCCTGGCGGGTCTCGCCGCCGACGGCGTCACGCATCTGGCCATGGAGGCTTCTTCGCACGGCCTCGATCAGCATCGCCTGGACGGTGTGCGGCTGGTCGCGGGGGCGTTCACGAACCTCGGCCGCGATCATCTCGACTACCATGCGACAGTGGCGGACTATCTGGCGGCCAAGCTGCGGCTGTTCGAGGCCCTGCTGGAGCCGGGCCGCACGGCCGTGATCAATGCCGACGATGCCCATGCGGGCGAGGTCGCCGCCCTCGCCAGGCGGCGCGGTCTCGCCGTGACGACCGTCGGTGTGGCGGGCGCGACGCTCCGGCTCGTAAGCGCCGAGCGGCACGGTTTTCGCCAGCGGCTCGTCGTCGAGCACGAGGGGCGGCGTCACGACATCCAGCTCGGTCTCATCGGCGACTATCAGGCGTCGAACGCGCTGGTTGCCGCGGCTCTGGCGATGGCGACCGGCGAGGCGGTGGAGCCGGTGCTCGCGGCGCTCGCGACGCTCGTGGGCGTGAAGGGCCGTCTCGAGGTCGTGGGCGAGCGGGCGGGCGGGCTCGCCATCGTCGATTACGCGCACAAGCCGGAGGCGCTGGCGGCGGCGCTGGCGGCGGTCCGGCCGTTCGCCACCGGGCGCCTCGTCTGCGTGTTCGGCTGTGGCGGCGATCGCGATCGCGGCAAACGGCCGATCATGGGCCGCATCGCGACGGACGGGGCGGACGAGGTCATCATCACCGACGACAATCCGAGAAGCGAGAGCCCGGCAGCCATCCGGGCGGAGGTGCTGGCGGGTGCCACGGGCGCGCGCGAGATCGGCGACCGCCGCGCCGCGATCCGCACGGCGGTGGCGGGGCTCGGGGCGGGCGACGTGCTGCTGGTGGCCGGCAAGGGGCACGAGACCGGACAGATCATCGGCGATGTCACCCTGCCGTTCTCGGACCAGGAGGAGGTGGCGGCAGCGCTGGCGGAGGGAGCGACCCATGGCTGAGGCGCTCTGGACGTTCGACGCGCTCGTCGTGGCGGCCGCAGGCCATGCCGATGGCGTGCCGGCGGCCGACATCGCCGGGTTTTCCATCGACACGCGCACGCTGGCGCCTGGGGACGTCTTCGTGGCGCTCAAGGATCAGCGCGACGGCCACGATTTCGTGCCGGCGGCCTTCGCGGCCGGGGCTGCGGCGGCGCTCGTCTCGGAGCCCTACAAGCGCAAGCCCGGAGATGGTGCGCTTATCCGCGTCGCCGATCCGCTCGAAGGGTTGCGTGGCATCGCACGGGCGGCGCGGGCGCGGCTGGCTCCGTCGGCGAAGGTCATCGCCGTCACCGGCAGTGCTGGCAAGACGACGACCAAGGAGATGCTGCGCGCCGCCTTCGCGACGTGCGGGAAGGTGCACGCCGCCGACAAGTCCTTCAACAATCACTGGGGCGTGCCGCTGACGCTCGCGCGGATGCCGGCCGATACGCAGTTCGCCATCTTCGAGATCGGCATGAACCACGCCGGCGAGATCACGCCGCTGACGGGGCTGGTGCGCCCGCACGTCGCCATCGTCACCAACGTGCTGCCGGTCCACGTCGGCAATTTTCCGGACGGCGAGATCGGCGTCGCCAACGCCAAGGCCGAGATCTTCGCGGGGTTGGAGCCGGGAGGCGTGGCGATCGTTCTCCGCGACAGCCCCCATTTCGAGCGGCTGAAGGCGTCGGCGGAGGCGGCCGGCGCTCGGGTGCGGACGTTCGGAAGGTCGCGGAGCGACGATGTCGCGATCGTCTCGGGTGTACCCGCAACCTCACCTAACGCAGGATTTCAGGAGGTCACCGCCAAAATCGATGGTGGCGAGGAAATCTCGTATCGGCTTTTCATCGCGGGCGAACACATCGCCATCAATTCCCTCGCCGTTGTTGCGGCACTAGATTGCCTTTGCTGCGCCATGGGACGAGGGCTGAAGAGCCTGATTTCCGTCGAGGCCGGGGCCGGGCGCGGCTCGCGGCTGAGGCTGCCGGCCCCGGACGGTCCGCTGGTAGTGATCGACGAGAGCTACAATGGAAATCCGGAATCAATAAGGGCGGCGCTCGACACCCTGGCCTGGATCAAGGACCCGACCGTCAAGCGGCGCATCGCCGTCCTCGGCGACATGCTGGAGCTCGGCGAACGATCCGTCGAGTACCACGTCGGGCTGCTGCCGGCGCTCACGAAGGCCTCGCCGATCAAGACGGGAATCGACCTCGTCTTCGCTTGCGGTCCACATATGAAGCACCTTTTCGAGCGATTGCCGCCGGCCCAGCGGGGCGCCTGGGCGCCGTCGTCGGCCGGGCTAATCGCCCCCGTTCTCGCCGCGCTCCAGGGCGGCGATGCGGTCATGGTCAAGGGCTCTCTGGGGAGCCGCATGGCTCCGATCGTGGACGCCATCAAGAAGCATTTTGCCCCGGCGGAGGCTTGAGAGTAGAACCAGCGTCGGCGCGGGGCCAACGGGATTCGAGGGGAAGGGATGCTCTACAAGCTCATCGAGTTCAGCGAGCATATCGGTCCGCTGAACGTCTTCAAGTACATCACCTTCCGCACCGGCGGCGCCATCATGACGGCGCTGCTTTTCGTCTTTCTGTTCGGCCCGGGCATGATCGATCTCCTGCGCATCCGCCAGGGCAAGGGCCAGCCGATCCGCGAGGATGGACCGCAGAGCCACATCATCAAGAAGCAGGGCACGCCCACCATGGGCGGGCTGATGATTCTGATGGGCGTGACCGTCTCCACCCTTCTGTGGGCCAACTGGGCCAATCCCTACGTCTGGGTCGTACTCGGTGTGACGCTCGCCTACGGTGCAATCGGCTTCTACGACGACTACCTCAAGGTGACCCGTCAGCAGACGAAGCACAGCTTCTCCGGCAGGATAAAGCTCTTGCTGGAGGTCGCCATCGCCGGCGTGGCAACCTGGATCGTCATGCGCCTGGGCGCGCCGGAGTTCTCGACCTCGCTGACGGTGCCGTTCTTCAAGAACGTCGTGCTCTATCTCGGGCCGCTGTTCGTGCTCGTCGGCATCGTGGTGATCGCCGGCGCCGGCAACTCGGTCAACCTCACCGACGGCCTCGACGGCCTCGCCATCGTGCCGGTCATGATCGCGGCCGCCACCTTCGGTCTCATCGCTTATCTCTCCGGCAACATCAAATTCGCGCAGTACCTGCAGATCCATTACGTGCCCGGCGCGGGCGAGCTTGCCATCGTCTGCGGGGCGCTGCTGGGGGCCGGGCTCGGCTTCCTGTGGTTCAACGCGCCGCCCGCCATGATCTTCATGGGCGACACGGGCTCGCTCGCCCTGGGCGGCGCCCTCGGGGCCATCGCGGTCGCCACGAAGCACGAGATCGTGCTGGCGATCGTCGGGGGGCTGTTCGTGCTGGAGACGCTTTCGGTCATCGTGCAGGTCGTCTCCTTCAAGCTCACGGGCAAGCGGGTGTTTCGCATGGCGCCGCTCCACCACCATTTCGAGCAGAAGGGCTGGCAGGAATCGACCGTAGTCATCCGCTTCTGGATCATTTCGGTGGTCCTGGCCCTGATCGGGCTCGCCACCCTCAAGCTGCGCTGAGCGCCGCGATCCGCCGCACAGGCATCGGGCAGCGTTCTGCGCTAGATTCGCTGCCATGATTCGCGCCACGACGTTTTCCGGGCGTACCGTCGCCATTTTCGGGCTGGGCGTGTCCGGCATCGCCACCGCGCGCGCGCTGGTGGCTGGCGGGGCCTCGGTCGCGGCCTGGGACGATTCCACCGGAGCCCGAGAGCGGGCGGCAGAAGCCGGCATTGCGGTGGTCGATCTGGCCACGGCGGACTGGTCGGCCTTCGCGGCCCTGGTGCTGGCCCCTGGCGTGCCGCTCACCCATCCGGCGCCCCATTGGACCGTGGAAAGGGCGCGTGCCGCCGGCGTCGAGGTAATCGGCGACATCGAGCTGTTCTGCCGTGAGCGCCGCAAGGTCTGTCCGGCCAGCCCCTTCATCGCCATCACCGGCACCAACGGCAAGTCGACCACGACGGCGCTGCTCGCGCACCTGCTTCGCTCGGCCGGGCTCGCCGTCGAGATGGGCGGCAACATCGGCCATCCCATCCTGGCGCTGGCGCCGCCGGCTGCGGACGTGCACCACATCATCGAGATGAGCTCGTTCCAGATCGATCTGACGCCGTCGCTCGCCCCGACGATCGGGGTCCTGCTCAATCTGTCGCCCGATCACCTGGACCGGCACGGGCCGGCCGACGATGCCGCCCTGGCCATGCGCAACTATGCAGCCATCAAGGCGCGGCTCGTCTGGGCGGCGGAGGCCGCGGCCATCGGCATCGAGGACGACGATAGCCGCCGGATCTTCGAGCGCCTGGCAGCGGCCGGCCGCCGGGTCATGGCCTTCGCGACCGCCGACGAGGCGCGGCTCGGGCCGCGGCTCTACGCCGAGGGGGGGCGGCTCCTCGTGCGCGAGCCGTCGGGGAGAGGTGCGCCGGGCAGCGAGATCGCCTCACTGGCGGGCATCGGCACGCTGCGCGGCCGCCACAACGTGCAGAACGCCCTGGCGGCGCTGGCGGCCTTCGCCGCGTTGCAGGAGGTGGTCGGCGATGCGGCTGCCGTGACGCCGCACCTGCGGGGAATCGCGGCCGGGCTCGGCTCCTATCCCGGCCTGCCGCATCGCCTCGAGGTGGTCGGCCGCATCGGCCGCGTGGCGTTCGTCAACGACAGCAAGGCGACGAACGCCGATTCGGCGGCGCGGGCGCTGGCGTCGTGGGAGCGCGACATCTATTGGATCGCCGGAGGGCGGCCCAAGGAGGGTGGCATCCGGCCGCTCGCCGGCTACTTCCCGCGCATCGCCCGGGCCTATCTCATCGGCGAATCGGCGGGGGATTTCGCGGAGACGCTCGACGGCCAGGTGGATCACGTCGTCAGCGGCACCCTCGACGCCGCGCTGAGCCAGGCGGCCGCCGATGCCGCCCGCTGCCCCGGCGCCGAGCCGGTCGTGCTGTTGTCGCCCGCCTGCGCCTCCTACGACCAGTTCGCCAGTTTCGTGGCGCGCGGCGACGCTTTCCGGCGGCTGGTCGCCGGCCTCGACGGCGTCGCCATGACCGGGGGAGGCGCGGCATGAGGTTGTCGCGCACCGATCGCAGCGTGCTCGCACGCTGGTGGTTCTCGGTCGACCGCAGCCTGCTGGCGGCGGTGCTGCTGCTGATCCTCGCAGGTGCCGTGCTGTCTCTCGCCGCCGGCCCCGCAGTGGCCCTCAAGCGCGGGCTGCCGCAGTACTTCTTCGTGGAGCGTCACGCGGTGTTCGCGCTTCTGGCGACGGGCCTGCTGCTGCTTGTCTCGCAATTCGACCCGCGCGCCATCCGGCGGCTTGCGCTCGGCCTTTTCGTCGTGTCGCTGGCGCTGATGGCGGTGGCCATCAGGTTCGGTCCGGAGATCAACGGGGCGCATCGCTGGGTACACGTCGCCGGCTATTCGCTGCAACCGTCGGAGTTCGCCAAGCCGGGCTTCGTGGTGCTGTCGGCGTGGCTTCTTTCGGAAGGGCAGCGCCAGCGCGACATCCCGGCAACGGCGGTGGCCTGCGCACTGCTGGCCGCCATGGTCGGACTCTTGGCGCTGCAACCCGACATCGGACAGGCGTTGCTGGTCAGTAGCGTGTGGATCGCCATGCTTTACGTGGCCGGCCAGCGCCTGCGCTGGGTGCTGGCGATGTTCGGCGTCGCCGCGGTCGGCCTCGCCGGCGCCTATGTATTCCTCGGCCATGTGCGGGGCCGCATCGATCGCTTCCTCTCCCCCGGCTCCGGCGACACCTATCAGACCGAGCGCGCCCGCCAGTCGTTCATGGAAGGCGGACTGTTCGGGCGGGGGCCAGGGGAAGGCACGATCAAGTCACAGCTTCCCGACAGCCATACGGATTTCGTCTTCGCCGTGATCGCGGAGGAGTACGGCATCATCGTCTGCCTCGGCGTGCTGCTGCTGTTCGCCTTCGTCGTCTATCGGGCGCTGCGCCATGCCCTCAACGAGGGCCAGGCCTTCGTTTCGCTGGCAACCACCGGGCTGGCGCTGGTGTTCGGTCTGCAGGCCCTCATCAACATGGCGGTCAACGTCGGTCTGCTGCCGGCCAAGGGGATGACACTGCCGTTCATTTCCTATGGCGGCTCTTCGCTGTTGTCGCTCGGCATGACGCTCGGCATGCTGATCGCCTTGACGCGGCGACGGCCGGAGGCGATTCGCCCGAAAATGCCAAAGTTCATGGGCACACTCGCCAACATCCAGCCCACAGGGGGGGCTCGCAAGTGACCGAGCGCGTCGTGATGCTCGCTGCCGGCGGTACCGCCGGCCATCTGTTTCCCGCTTTCGCGCTGGCCGAGGAACTCGGCCGGCGGGGACAGGTCGTGGATCTCGTCACCGACATGCGCGGCGACCGCTACGGCACCGGCTTTCCCGCGCGGGCCGTGCATCAGGTGCCCTCGGCCACCCTCGGCGGCCGCTCGCCAGGAGCGATCGCGCGCACGGCGATCGAGCTCGCCAAGGGACTGGGCGTCGCCCACCGCCTGCTCGGCCGCGTGCGCCCGCATGCCGTTGTCGGGTTCGGCGGCTATCCGACCTTTCCCCCGCTGCTGGCCGCCTCGCTCCGCCGCATTCCGACGGCGATCCACGAGCAGAATGCCGTGCTCGGCCGCGCCAATCGCATGCTGGCCAAGCGCGTTACGGCCATCGCGACCTCCTTCGAGCGCACGCGCTTCCTGGACGGGCCGCTCCTCGCCAAGTCCCGCCTGACGGGCAATCCCGTGCGGACCACGGTCATCGACTGGAGCCAGCGCCATTACCGCGTGCCGGAGGCTGGCGAGCCGTTTCATCTGCTGGTATTCGGAGGCAGTCAGGGCGCGCGCGTGTTCTCGGACATCGTGCCGCCGGCGCTGATCGGCCTGCCGGAGGCGGAGCGCCGGCGCCTTCGGCTCGTGCAGCAGTGCCGCGACGAGGATCTCGAGCGGGTCCGAGCCGCCTACGCGGGGGCCGGCATCACCGCCGAACTCGCCAGCTTCTTCACAAACCTGCCGGAGCGCATGGCGGGCACGCACCTCGTGATCGGTCGCGCAGGAGCCTCGACGGTTGCCGAAATCGCGGTTCTCGGCCGACCTGCGGTGCTGGTGCCGCTGCCCCATGCCCTTGACAACGACCAACTCCAGAATGCAACACGGCTTGCCGAGTCCGGTGGGGCCTGGTGCATGCCGCAGGGCGAGCTGACGTCAGAGCTTCTGATGGCGCACATTCTGAAACTCATGCAGGAGCCCGAGCGTCTCGGGACTGCCGCGGCCGCTGCGAAGGCGCAGGGCAGGCCCGATGCGGTGCTGCGCCTCGCGGACCTCGTGGAGGAACTGACGGGGGAACGCCCGAAGCGGAAAGCGTGAGGGGCGGAGATGGATCGGCTGCGGCCCCGGACGGCGTCGCGGCGGAAGAGACTTCGAACGGGACCGCGCATGTCGGGCGGGCCGGGTAAAAGGATGCACGCATGAGGATGCCGCGCGATATCGGAACGGTGCACATCATCGGCATTGGGGGCATCGGCATGAGCGCCATCGCCGAGATCCTCAATGCGACGGGGTATACGGTCCAGGGCAGCGACCAGAAGGACAGCCCCAATGTCCGGCGCCTGCGCCAGCACGGCATTCGCGTGTTCATCGGCCACGATCAGGTCAACCTCGTCGGTGCGCGCCAGATCGTCATCTCGACGGCCGTCAAGCGAGGAAACCCGGAGCTCGAGGCGGCCCGCGCCAAGGGCCTGCCGATCATCCGCCGCGCCGAGATGCTCGCCGAGCTGATGCGCGTCAAATCGACGATCTCCGTCACCGGCACGCACGGCAAGACGACGACGACCTCGCTCATTTCCCACGTGCTCGTCAGCGCCGGCCTCGATCCGACGGTCATCACCGGCGGCATCATCACGGACTGGGGCTCCAACGCCCGGCTCGGCGAGGGCGAGTGGATGATCGTGGAGGCCGACGAATCCGACGGCACCTTCACGCGCCTTCCTACCCAGATCGGCGTCGTCACGAACATCGACCCCGAGCATCTCGACTATTTCGGCTCGGTGGAGGCCATGCACCAGGCCTATGAGGCCTTCTATGCCAACGTGCCGTTCTACGGCCTGATCGTCACGTGCATCGATCATCCCGTGGTTCGTGAGATGGTGGGCAGGCTCGAGCTGCGCGAGAGCGGCCGGCGGCTGCTGACCTATGGCGTCTCGGAGGATGCCGACCTGAGGATCACCAACGTCCGCTACAAGGGCACGGCCACACTCTTCGATGCCGTGATCGGCCCGCGGGCGAGAGGGGGTGCGCGCTGCCTGGAGAACGTCGTGGTGCCGGTTCCGGGCGAGCACAACGCCGCCAATGCGATCGCCGCCATCGCCGTCGCCAGCGAGGCCGGCGTCGAGGACCGCAGGATCGTCGAGGCGATCGCCGCGTTCTCGGGCGTCAAGCGACGCTTCACGCTCACCGGGACGTGGAACGGCGTCGCCGTGTTCGACGATTATGCGCATCATCCCGTCGAGATCGCCGCCGTCCTGGCGGCGGCGCGCCGCTCGGCCAAGGGGCGCGTCATCGCCGTTGTGCAGCCGCACCGCTACTCGCGCGTCCACGATCTCTTCCAGGATTTCTCCCAGTGCTTTGCCGATGCCGATGCCGTGCTCGTGGCTCCGATCTATTCGGCGGGCGAGGCCCCGATCGAGGGGATCGATCACGTGACGCTGGCGGAGGGCATACGCCGCAGCGGGCACCCCCGGGCCGTGGCCATCGACCACGAGCATGACCTCGCGCCCGTCCTGCGCGATCTCGCGCGTCCCGGCGACTACGTCGTGGTCATGGGCGCGGGCACGAACACCGATTGGGCCTACGCGCTGCCGGATCAGTTGGCCGAGGTTCCGCTCCGGACCGGGAGTGCGATGTGACCTTCGCGGACCTAACGGCCGAGCTGAGAGCCGGCATGCCGGAGCTGCGCGGCCGTTTGCAGTCCAACGTCTCGCTCGCGGACATCACCTGGTTCCGGATCGGCGGTCCGGCGCAGGTGCTGTTCACGCCGGCCGACGAGGCCGATCTCGCCTATTTCCTGGCCCATTGCCCCGAAGAGCTGCCCGTCACCGTCATCGGGCTGGGCTCCAACCTGCTCGTGCGCGACGGCGGCCTGCGGGGTGTGGTCATCCGCCTGGGGCGTGGTTTCGGGGCCGTCTCGGCCGAGCCGGGCCATCGCGTGCGCGCCGGGGCGGCTGTTCCCGATGTGCGCGTGGCCCGAGCCGCCGCCGAGGCGGGCATCGGCGGTCTCGCCTTCTATCGCGGCATCCCCGGCTCGATCGGCGGCGCCTTGCGCATGAACGCGGGGGCCCATGGCCGCGAGACCAGGGATGTGCTGGTCTCGGCGCGCGCCGTCGATCGCCACGGCCAGATCCATGAGCTGGCGCTGGCGGACATGGGCATGAGCTATCGCCACAGCGGCGTGCCGGCGGACTGGATCTTCACGTCGGCGCTGTTCCAGGGCGAGGCCGGCGACCCGCAAGCGATCGAGCGGGAGATGGAGGAGGTGGCGCGCTACCGCGAGGCCAACCAGCCCGTGAGGGAGCGCACCGGCGGCTCGACCTTCAAGAACCCGCCGGGCGAAAGCGCCTGGCGCTTGATCGACAAGGCGGGCTGCCGGGGATTGACGGTCGGCGGCGCCAAGGTTTCGGAGTTGCACTGCAACTTCCTGATCAACGGCGGCAGTGCCAGCGGCGAGGATGTGGAGCGCCTCGGCGAGACCGTGCGCAAGCGCGTCGAGGCGACGAGCGGCATCGCGCTGCAGTGGGAGATCATCCGGCTGGGCGAGCCACGCGAGGGGCACGCCGTCGGGCCCGCCCTGGCTCTCGACGCGGACGAGGGGTGAGCGAACCCGCCACGCCGGGCGGCCATCGAAAGGAGCGGTGCGCGTCGGCAAGGTCCGCCGTCGCCGCCGGAAGTTCAGTCATCGCAGCCACGCGAGCGAGGAACCCATGACGAGAAGCTTCGAGCATGTCGCCGTTCTGATGGGCGGCTGGTCGGCCGAGCGCGAGGTGAGCCTCAACTCGGGCCGGGCCTGCGCGGATGCCCTGGAGCGTCGGGGCTATCGGGTGAGCCGTGTCGACGTGGGCCGGGACGTGGCGGTGCGGCTGGCGGAGCTCAAACCCGACGCCTGCTTCAATGCCCTGCACGGCAGGTTCGGAGAGGATGGCACCGTCCAGGGTCTGCTTGAGGTGATGGGGCTGCCCTATACGCATTCCGGGGTGCTGTCATCGGCTCTCGCGATGCACAAGGAACGCGCCAAGGCAGTCATGCACGCGGCCGGTGTGCCGGTCGCCGAAAGCGTGGTGGCCAAGCGGCGGGAGGTGGCGGAGCGCCATCTGCTGGAGCCGCCCTACGTCGCCAAGCCGGTCTCGGAGGGCTCGAGCGTCGGCGTTCATATCGTGCCGCGGGGGAGCAACCGCCCGCCCATGGCGCTGCTCTCGGAAGGTCTCGAATCGGATGACATCATGGTCGAGCGCTTCGTGGCGGGGCGCGAGCTGACGTGTGCAGTTATAGATGAAAATCCGACAGATATCATAGAAATCCTCCCGGCCGAGGGGCTGGACTTCTACGACTATCAGGCGAAGTACGCGCCGGGAGGCTCCCGGCACCTGCTTCCGGCCAGTCTTTCACCGAATATTTACGATTTGGTACGGAAATTAACGTTAGCGGCCCACAAGGCACTCGGGTGCCGTGGGGTCTCGCGTGCAGATTTTCGCTTCGACGATACGCAGGGCGGCACGGGCGAGCTCGTGTGCCTCGAGGTCAATACCCAGCCCGGCATGACGGGGACGTCCCTGGTGCCCGAGCTGGCGGCTCATCAAGGCATGAGCTTCGACGAGCTGGTGAAATGGATCGTGGAGGACGCATCTTGCGACAGATAGGGCAGCAGACACGCCTTGGAGTGCGCGCGCAGGCGTCGCATGCACTCCACGGCGAGCCGCTGTCCTCGTCGATCTCCGCGTCCGCCCGGCCCCGACGCTCGCCCCTGGCCGGCAATCTCGTGATCTTCGCGCTGGGCTTTCTCGGCGCCATCATGTTCTCGGTCTGGTTCAGTCACGGCACCGGCGCGCGCAAGAGCGAGCCGCTGTCGGCGACGCTCGACAAGCTCGCCGTGGCGGCAGGCTTCGCGATCTCCGAAATCACCGTGACTGGCCACAGCTACACGTCCGACCGTGTGGTCTACGCAGCACTCGGGCTCGATGCACCCAAGTCGTTGATCGGTTTCGACGCCGCCGCCGCCCGGGTCCGGATCGAGCGACTGCCATGGGTCCTGAGCGCCCAGGTCACCGAGGCCCTGCCGCGTGGCGTGCGCGTGCACATTCGCGAGCGCAAGGCGTTCGCCATCTGGCGGCACGCCGGGCGCTATGCTCTCGTCGACCGGTCGGGGCGCGTGCTCGGCGACATCGCCTCTCCCGACGGCACGGGGCTACCGCAGATCGCCGGCGACGGCGCCGCCGAGGCCGCGGACCGATTGTTCACGGCGCTCGCAGCCTTCGCCGACGTCTCCGGCCGCATCGCCTCCGCGGAGCGAGTCGGCCGGCGTCGCTGGACGCTGCATCTCGAAGGCGGGCTGACCGTGCATCTGCCACAGGGCGATCTCCACGGCGGTCTCACGCGCTTCAGGTCGCTTGCCGGCCGCCTCGATCTGTCCGGCGGCAGGTATGCGGAAATCGACCTGCGCTCGCCAGCCCGTCTCACGCTTCGCTCGCGCTCGCTCGCCCCCGCCGACGCCGCGGCGCGGCGCACGGGCTCGCGTGTTCCCGGCGCCACGGCGCCGCGCGGACAGGCGCGGGCGGAAAGACGCACTTGATGCATGTAAGGAGTAGCAAGGTGCTCAGATTCAGCAAGAAGAGATCAGGGCGTCATGACGTCGTGACGCTGCTCGATATCGGCACATCGAAGATCTGCTGCATGATCGTGGCGCTCGAAGGCGACATCCGCGACTGGCGTCCCGGCCAGCCGCTGCCGGCGCGCCTGCTCGGTCTTGGGCATCAGCGCTCGCGCGGCATCCGCGCAGGCGTGGTCGACAAGATCGAGGAGGTCGAGGACGCGCTCTGCAACGCCGTCGGGCAGGCCGAGCGCATGGCCGGCATCACCGTCGACGACGTCGTCATCTCCGTGTCCTGCGGACGCCTCAAGAGCCGCAACTTCGCTGCGAGCGTGCGTCTCGGCGGCGCCACCGTCACGCGTTCGGACCTCGATCGGGTCGTCGCCGGGGCACAGCGGCACTGCCAGCACGAGGGGCGCTCCCTCGTGCATCTCGGCTGCATCGGCATGCGACTCGACGGTGTCGGGCCGGTGGCCGATCCGACGGGCATGGCGGGACGCGTGCTCTCCGCCGATATGCACGCCGTGACGGCCGACGATACGCCGCTCGGCAACCTCCTGATGGCCGTCGAGCGCGCCCACCTCAACGTCGTCGGCTTCGTCGCCTCGCCGCTGGCGAGCGGCCTCGCCGCAACCACGCTGGAAGAGCGGCGCGTCGGCGTGCTGTGCCTCGACATGGGCGGCGGCGTCACCACGCTCTCGGTATTTGCCGACGGGCACTTCCTGTTCACCGACGCCATCGCCGTCGGCGGCTCGCACATGACCTTCGACATCGCCCGGGCGCTCTCGACGCCGGTTGCCGAAGCTGAGCGAATCAAAACGCTTTATGGCAATGTCGTCGGAGCGGCATCCGATGAGACGGAGTATTTCTCCTACCCTGCGGTGGGTGACGAGGAGACAAGCCTGTGCCAGAGCTCGAGGGCTCGCCTCAGGGAGATCGTGCAGGCGCGGGCGGATCTGTTGTTCGGCCTGGTGGAGCAGCGGCTCGAGGAGAGCGGCCTCGCCGGCTATGCGGGGCAGCGCGTCGTGCTGACCGGTGGCGGCTCGCAACTGGCGGGTGTGGGCGCCTATGCGGCCGATCGGCTGGGCAAGGCGGTGCGCGTCGGCCGGCCGGCGGCCGTTGCTCGGATGCCCGAGAGCCTTTCGGCTCCGGCTTTCTCGACCGTCGTCGGGCTCCTGCACGCGGTCTGCGATCCTTCGATCGAGGTTCGCGCCTACCAGGAGCCGGAGACTCTGGCGACGGGTACGGGCTCATTGCAACGCGTGGGGCAATGGATCCGCGGGTTCTGACGGCGGCGCCATGCGCCATGTGTGAGTGTGTTTCGGGGAGGGCGTGCGTAACGATTGCACAGAGCGTCGACCATGTCGGCGACCTAGAGGGACGGATAGCGAGGCCGAGATGAGCATCAAGCTGCAACTTCCGAAGCTCACCGAGCTCAAGCCTCGGGTGACCGTGATCGGGGTCGGCGGGGCCGGGGGCAACGCCGTCAACAACATGATCGCATCGGGTCTCGAGGGCGTCGAGTTCGTCGTCGCCAATACCGACGCCCAGGCGCTGCTCACCTCGAGCGCCGAGCATCGCATTCAGCTCGGCGTCAACGTCACGGAGGGGCTGGGTGCCGGCTCCCGACCGGAAATCGGCGAGGCCGCCGCCGAGGAGGCGCTCGACGACATCCGGGCACAGCTCTCCGGATCGCACATGGTCTTCATCGCGGCTGGCATGGGCGGCGGCACCGGCACCGGCGCATGCTCCGTCATCGCGCGGGCGGCGCGCGATCTCGGCATCCTCGTGGTGGCGGTGGTCACGAAGCCGTTCCAGTTCGAGGGCGCTCGCCGCATGCGGGTCGCCGAGGCCGGCGTGGCGGAGCTCAAGAAGCACGTCGACACGCTCATCGTCATCCCGAACCAGAATCTGTTCCGGATCGCGAACGACAAGACGACCTTCGCCGAGGCCTTCGTCCTGGCCGATCAGGTGCTCTACTCCGGCATCGCCTGCATCGTCGACCTGATCGTCAAGGAGGGCCTGATCAACCTCGACTTCGCCGACGTGCGCACCGTCATGCGCGACATGGGCACGGCCATGATGGGCACCGGCGAGGCGAGCGGTGAACGGCGGGCCATCGAGGCGGCCGAGGAGGCCATCCAGAACCCCCTTCTGGACGACATTTCTCTCAAGGGCGCCAAGGGCTTGCTGCTGAGCATCATCGGTGGCAGGGATCTCACGCTGTACGAGGTGGACGAGGCGGCCAGCCGGGTCCGCCAGGAGGTCGATGCGGAAGCCAATATCATCGTCGGCGCCACGTTCGACGACAATCTCGGCGATCGAATCCGCGTTTCCATCGTGGCCTCCGGCATGGCCAAGGCGGGCCAGCAGGCCGAGGCGCAGGTGCGTGCGGTGCCGGCAGCCGCGCCCGGGGCGATGCCCGGACCGGCGGTGCAGCACCCCGGCTCGATGCCACCGCGCACCTATCCGAGCGCACCGGACGTCCGGCCGCTCAACACTGGTTTCCATCCTGTCGAAAGCCAGGCGCCGTCCGCGCCGAGGCCGCAGCCGCAGCCGGACGATGACCTGCGGCAGAGAATCTCCGACGCTATCAGCCACGAGGAGCGCCGCGGCCGCCACGGCCAGCCGGATCCGGCATCGTGGGGCAGTGCTGACGGCAACGATGTGGTGATCGAGGACAGGCCGCCGCAGTTGACGACCATGCCGCCCGCACCGGTGGTCGCGGGCGGGCCGCGCAAGGCCGATCGGGCACACGAGCCCGAGCCTCACGGCTTCACACCTGCGCCGCCGGCGGAGATCCGGCATGGTCCGCCCCGCATGCCGGCGATCGAGGATTTTCCCGCGACGACCCAGGCGGCCTACCACGCCAACGCGGCGCGCCAGGGCGATACGCGGTCCCGCGTCGATGCCGGGCCGCCAGCTCCCGAGCTCAAGAGGAAACCGAGCTTTTTCGATCGGTTGACAGGGCGGGCTCGTCGCCAGGAAGAGCAAGCGCAGAGCGCCGCCGTCGCCAGCGCTCGTGGCTCCCGCGGCGTGCGCGAGGCGAGCGTCAGACACTTTGCCCCGACCTTGGAACCGGCCGGCGAGCCGCCGCGCAAATCGGGCGCCGGGCGTGGTCTCGGGGGGGCGCCGGGCGAGGACGACGGCGGTCTGCCGGCGCTGTTCAACCGCGATCGCAAGTGATTCGCACGGCGCGATGACTGGCGTCGCGCCGAGGTGTGTGACTCCCCGGCCGTTAACGGTAACAGAGTGTAAGAAAGCGTGATTTGTCGTCCTGCATGCCGGCACGTATCGTTCGAATCAACGGCGAGTTCATCAGCTGCAACCACCCCCGGCCACGACGCCTGGAGCGTCACAAAAACAGAGCCGGGAGCGGATGCAAAAAGGCCAAAGTAACGGCCACCCTTCAAGGGTGCTGAGGCTCGATTGGGGGAGTTCAGACATTACCGGATGTACGGCTGGCTGTCTGAACTGTCGATTGGGGATCGAGGGACGGCGTGACAATGGCAAAGCGGTTCATCGGCGCGCGGCAGACGACTGTTGCTTGCGAGATCGAGCTGACTGGTACGGGGGTGCACAGCGGAGTTCCGGTTTCGGTGATCCTGCATCCTGCAGACGCCGGTACCGGGCTCCGTTTTGTCATCATGAAGGACGGTGAGATCGCGGCCGACATCCCGGCTGAGGTGGCAAACGTCAAGAACCTCACCCTCTGCACGGTCATCGGCGACGACAAGGGGCAGCTGATCAGCACGGTCGAGCATCTCCTCGCCGCGCTGCGGGGGCTCGCCGTCGACAACTGCATCATCGAGATCGACAGCGCCGAAGTGCCGATCATGGACGGCAGCGCCGCTGCTTTCGTCGAGGCCATCGACGACGTCGGCCTTCGCGAGCTGTCCGAGCCCCGCAAATTCATCAAGGTTCTCAAGCCCATCCGGGTCGAGGATGGCGGCTGCTGGGGTGAGATCGCGCCGCACTCGGGCTTCCATCTGGATGTCGAGATTGATTTCGAGACGCCGCTCATCGGCCGCCAGCGTATGGCCTTCGAGATGAGCCCCGGCGTTTTCCGTAACGAGCTGGCCCGCGCCCGCACGTTCGGTTTCATGAGAGACGTGGAGCGGCTCTGGGCCGCGGGGCTGGCGCTCGGCGCCTCGCTCGACAACACGGTGGCCATCGGCGACGATCGCGTGATCAATCCCGAGGGGCTGCGCTACCCGCAGGAGTTCGTTCGGCACAAGATGCTCGACGCCGTGGGCGATCTGGCTCTGGCCGGCGCTCCGCTGCTCGCGAGCTTCCGCTCCGTGAGGGGTGGGCATCGCCTGAACGCCCGCGTTCTGCAGGCGCTGCTGGCCGACACGACGGCCTGGACCGAGGTTCATGCGCCGCGGGTCCGTGATGCGGCCCTGGTCGATGTCTCCGTCGGCTCGATGGCTGCGAACTACGCAGCCGACCGCACCTGATCCGAGGGGCGCTCGAGGTTCCGGGTGCTCCCTGGTGCTGCTGAAGCGGCACGGCATTGCTCGCAGGCGGGGATCGCGCGTCACTGCGCCACCAACGGGCATCAATCGACCACAATTTCCTGCTTCCGTGCCGAAGCAATGCCGATTGGAATGGAGCAACGTGGCCCCGGCTGCGGCATCGTGGCCGGGTATGGGGACAGCAGCGGTGATAGCATCCTCTCTGACACGCAACCCAGCGGAACGACTGGAGCATGTTGAAGACGGACGCCGCTCGATTGTGAGGCACGGCATCCTGTGCTAGCAGGAGGCTTGGTGCGTCGGCTGCGAGTCGCAGGGGGAAGATCGCCAGATGCCAACATCCCGGTCAGGAGCCGAAACGGGCGCCCTCGCATTGAGGCGCGCGCCCGCGCAGGCCGCTCGGCGTCGCTGGATCGTTGCCGGTTGTCTGGTGCTGGGCCTCGCTGTGACGGGGTGTTCCTCGTCCAAGACCGTGCAGGCGCTCAATCCCGATCCGCCGGAGAAGATCTACGCGCAGGCCGACTCGCTGCTCACGCGCGGCAAGCACGAGGAAGCCGCGAAGAAATTCGAGGACGTCGATCGCGAGCATCCCTATGCGCCGCAGGCCCGGCGGGCCATCGTGATGTCGGCTTACGCCTACTTCAAGGCGGGCAAGTATCCCGAGGCCGTGGCCGCCGCGCGCCGCTATACGACGATGCACCCCGGTACGAAGGAAGCCGCGCTGGCGCAGTACATCATCGCCAGTGCGTATTTCGACGAGATCCGCGATCCTCATCGTGACCAGACCGCAACGCGCCGGGCGCTCGTCGAGCTGCGCACGCTGCGCGACCGCTATGCGACCAGCGAGTACGCCAAGAAAGCCGACAATCGCATCCGCTACGCTGAGGACGTGCTGGCGGCGTCCGAGATGACGGTCGGCCGCTTCTACCTGAAGAAGGGCAATTATCTCGCTGCCATCAACCGGTTCAAGGTCGTGATCAGCGAGTATCAGAAGACGCAGCATGTCGAGGAGGCCCTGATGCGCCTCACCGAATGCTATCTGGCACTCGGCATCCGGCCCGAGGCGCAGAATGCGGCGGCCGTGCTCGGCCACAACTTCCCGAACTCGCGCTGGTACAAGGATGCCTACGCGCTGCTGCAATCCGACGGTTTGGCGCCGCGCGAGGATTCCGGCTCCTGGTTGAGCCGCGCCTGGCGTAGCACCGTTCGCAGTGTTCCAGGCCTTGGTTTCGGCGCGCAATAGGGACGTCGCAGCGTGCGCGCCTGTGCGTGCGCAGGCTGTGTGCGTGCGCGGTCTTGCGCCGAGGGCACGGGCATGATGGCGGAAGCAGGTGCTCCCACGCGCCGGATCGACAGATTGCTCGCAGACTACGATCGCCATCATGCGAGCCCGGTCAACCGGGTGCTGCAATGCCTGGCCGTGCCGCTGATCTGCTGGGCGGTTCTGGCTTTCCTGGCGAGCCTGCCGTTGCCGGTGCGGATCGTGCCGGGTCTCGACCTCGCGGGCATCGCGGCCGTTCTCCTGGTCATCGGCATTCTCGTGCTGTCGCGACCGCTGGCGATCTCGGCCGCGGCCGTTGTCGTTCTGCTCCTGCTGATCGCCGCGGCCTATCGCGCCTGGGGCAGCCTGCCGCTCTGGCAGATGGCGATCGTCGTGCTCGCCGGCGGCTGGCTGCTGCGATTCATCGGCTACGCGTTCGAGGCGCAACGCCCGACGGTCGCCCGGCAGCTCCTCTATGTTCCGATCGGTCTTGCCCGTATGCTCGCCTGGATCCATGGCCTCATCGGCGTACGCCACTGACCCTGACGTCGGGCAGTGTCGCGTACCTCGCAGGATCGAGGCCGCAGAATTGGGATGAAGAGCGTGGCGAGGAAGGCGACGGCGGAGACGGGCAGGTCCGTTGAGCACTTGACTGCCGAGGAAGCGGCCCGCGAGCTCGAACGCCTGGCGCAAGAGATCGCACGGCACGACGAGGCCTATTACACGCATGATGCGCCGGTCGTCTCGGATGCCGAGTACGACGAGCTGCGCATGCGCAACGCCGCCATCGAGGCGCGCTTCCCCGACCTCGTGCGTGCCGACAGCCCGTCGCTTCGCGTCGGCGCCGCGCCGTCGGATACCTTCGCCAAGATCCGGCACGGTGTGCCGATGCTCTCGCTCGGCAACGCCTTCGACGACGAGGACCTGAGCGATTTCGTAGCCCGCGTGCGGCGCTTCCTCGGTCTGGCCGAGGAAGCGCCGCTGGCGCTCACGGCCGAGCCGAAGATCGACGGTCTCTCCATCTCCTTGACCTACGAGGGGGGGCGCCTCGTACAGGGAGCCACCCGGGGCGACGGCATCGAGGGCGAGAACGTCACGGCCAACGTGCAGACCGTCGCCGGCATTCCTCATCGTCTCAAGGGGAACGACGTGCCAGCGCGCATCGAGGTGCGCGGCGAGATCTTCATGAGCCACGCGGATTTCGCCACGCTGAATGCCGCGCAGAGCACGGCCGGTCTCAAGGTTTTCGCCAATCCGCGCAACGCGGCGGCCGGCTCGCTGCGTCAGCTCGACCCCAAGGTCACGGCGGCGCGACCGCTCCGCTTCTTCGCTTATGCCTGGGGCGAGGCCGAGCAGTTGCCGGCGCGCACGCAGCACGGTGTCATCGCGGCCTTCGCCCGCTGGGGGCTGCCGACCAATCCGGACATGCGCGTGTGTCACGCCGCCGAGGAACTGCTTGCCTACTATCGCGATATGAGCGCGAGGCGTGCCGGTCTCGGCTACGACATCGACGGCGTCGTCTACAAGGTCGATGCGCTCGATCTCCAGGCGCGGCTCGGCTTCGTCTCGCGGGCGCCGCGCTGGGCCATCGCGCACAAGTTTCCGGCCGAGCAGGCCATGACCGTGCTCAACGGCATCGACATCCAGGTCGGCCGCACCGGTGCGTTGACGCCGGTCGCACGGCTAGAGCCCGTCACCGTCGGCGGTGTCGTCGTCACCAACGCCACGCTGCACAACGAGGATGAGATCGCCCGCAAGGACGTGCGCATCGGCGATACGGTGGTGGTGCAGCGCGCCGGCGACGTCATTCCGCAGATCGCCCGCGTCGTCCTAGAACGGCGGCCGGCGGGCGCGGAGCCCTACGCCTTCCCGACGCTCTGCCCGGCCTGCGGCAGCCATGCCGTGCGCGAGATGGACGAGAAGACCGGCAAGGTCGATGCCGTGCGCCGCTGCACCGGCGGCCTCGTCTGCCCTGCGCAACGCGTCGAGCGGCTGCGCCATTTCGTGTCCCGCAACGCCTTCGACATCGAAGGGCTGGGGGAGAAACACATCCGCGCCTTCTACGACGAGGGCATGATCCAGTTTCCGCAGGACATTTTCCGGCTCGAGGCACAGGACGGCCAAGGTCGGCCGAAGCTGGCCGACCGCGAGGGCTGGGGCGAGCAGTCGGCACGCAAGCTCTTCGCCGCCATCGCGGCGCGACGCTCGATCGGCCTCGATCGCTTCATTTTCGCGCTCGGCATCCGCCACGTCGGCGAGACGACGGCCAAGCTGCTCGCCCGCTCCTATGGCAGCATCGATGCGTTCCGCCTGGCCATGGTGGCGTGCTCGGCCGGGAAGGAGAGCGAGGCCTACGCCGAGTTGGACAACATCGAGGGCATCGGCGAGACGGTGGCCGAGGCAATCTGCGAATTTTTTGCCGAGCCGCACAACGTGGCAGTCGTCGACGAGCTGCTCGCGGAGGTCTCGGTGAGCTCCCTCGAGGCCGTAGCGACGTCCTCGCCGGTGGCCGGCAAGACGGTGGTGTTCACCGGCACGCTCGAGCGTATGACGCGCCAGGAGGCGAAAGCGCAGGCCGAGCGGCTCGGCGCCAAGGTGGCGGGATCGGTCTCGAAGAAGACGGACTACGTGGTGGCGGGGGCGGATGCCGGCTCGAAGCTCGCCAAGGCGCGTGAACTCGGCGTCGGCGTGCTCAGCGAGGACGAGTGGCTGGCGCTCGTGGGAGGGGCGTGACCGCCCGTCTCAGCCGCGGCCCGGCGTGCCCTGCCCGAGCTTGAGACGGAAACGGCGGATGAGCGGCCGGACGATGTCGGAATGGTCGTCCGTCCAGGGTGCCGTGGTGGGCGGACCGAGCCGCCGGGCGCCCGGCAGCGTCATGGCGCGTTTCAGCGCGGCTGCATTTCGCGACAGCAGCACGACCTGAGACGGCAGCGCGCCGCCGCCGCCCTCGCCCTGCGCATAGACGCCGCCGAAGCCGTCGAGCTGCGCCAATCCGGCCTCGACGATCGGTGGCAGGTCGAGGTTCTGATTTGACAGATGCAGGGCGACGATGCCGTCGGGAGTGATCCTGTCGGCGTAGAGTTTCAGCGCCTCCACGGTCAAGAGGTGCACGGGGATGGCGTCCGACGAGAAGGCGTCGATCATCAGATAGTCGAAGCTCGCGCGGTTTTCCCGTGCGAGCGTCAGCCGGGCATCGCCGAGCACGATGTCGGGGGCGGAGAGGCAACTCGCGAGATAGCTGAACAGGCGTGGCGTGGTGGCGATGTGCGCCACGGCCGGATCGATCTCGAAGAAGCGCCAGCGGTCGCCGGGTTGCGAATAGCAGGCCATGGCGCCGGTGCCGAGCCCGACGATGCCGATGCGCAAGGGCTGACGCGCGCCACCCGCGATCTCCCGCGCCAGCGCCAGCCCGCGCGCCAGCGGGCCCTTGGGATGATAGTAGGCGAGGGGCAGCGGCCGGGCGCCGGAACCCGGCGGCATGCGCATGAGTTGCAGGCCGTGCACGGTGGTGCCGTGGTAGAGCACGTGGATCGTACCGCCGGGCGAGGCCACGACACGATGCGTGCCGAAGAAGTTCCGCACGACATGCAGGGGCTGGTTGCGTTCCGGCAGCAGGACGACCGCCAGGACCAGTGCGGCCGCCGCGCCGAGACGCACCGCCGGCCAGCGCCATGCCAGCGCCAGCGTGGCGGCAAGCAGGGCGACGGCGAGCAGTCTGTGATCGGGCGACCAGACGCCCGGGTGTTTTGAAATCCCCAAGGCTGCGAGCTTCAGCACGATGGTCGCCGCTGCGACAAAGGCGACCACGGCGAGCATACGCCGCCGCCCGGTCAGGCCGGCGCCGATGCCCGTCGCGATGGCGAGCAGCAGCGGGAACTCGAACACGTTGGTGAAGAGCAGCGGCGCCAGCAGCGCCGAGAACAAGCCGCCGAGCACGCCGCCAGCGGACATCCAGAGATAGAATTCGGTCAGCCGCCGCGGTGCGGGCCGATGCTCGTAGAGCAGCCGGTGACAGACGAGGGCGGACGCCACGAAGGCGAGCAGGCCGGCGACGGCCGCGAGGGCCCAGCTCAGGCTCCCCGTCCACTCCATGGCGAAGAAGGTCATGGCGACGAGCAGGGGTTGCAGCCCCTGGACCAGCGGGCGGGGCGGCAGCGGCCGCTCGCGGAAGACGGCGATGAACGTCGCAAGGTAGAGGGCGAGCGGGACGACCCAGAGCAGTGGCGCGGAGGCGAGGTCCGTCGTGATGAAGGTGGTGAAGGCGACCAGCAGCGCCGAGGGGACGAGGGAAAGCCCGAGCCAGGTCGCGCGCTCGCGCCAGCGCGGCGTGCGCTCGCCGACCTCGTCCGCGCCCGCGGTTGGCTGCGGCGGCGCGGCATGGCCGTGACGGGCGGCGATCGCGCCGCACAGCACGATCAGCCCGACGAGCAGCAGGAAGCCGGACGTAAAGGCGCGGCTCTGCTGGTGAAGCGGCAGGAACGGCTCGATCACCAGGGGATAGGCGATCAACGCCCCGAGGCTGCCGGCATTGCTCGCTGCGTAGAGAAAATAGGGGTCGGCGCTGGCGGCGTGGCCGAGCCGTGCGAACCACGCCTGCAGCAACGGCGCATTGCCGGCGAGCGCGAAGAAGGGCAGCCCGACGCCGAGCACGAGCGCACCGACCAGCCATGGCACCGCGCCCTCCGCCGGGGGCGGGCCGAGCGTCGCCGGCAGGCCGACCGGCAGCGCCACGAATGCGCAGATCAGGACGCCAACATGCAGGCCGGCCGACAGGCCCGTGCTGCGCAGCGAGCCGAGCAGGTGGGAGTAGGCGTAGCCGGCCAGCAGGAGGGCCTGAAAGACGCACATCGACACCGCCCACACGGCCGGTGCGCCGCCGAGCCTGGGCAGCACCAGCTTGGCGAACATCGGCTGCACGGCGAACAGCAGGAAGGCGCTCGTCAGGATGGACGTTGCGAAGATGGCGAGCCCCAGGCGCTTTACGACTGCTTCCATAGGCCACCCGCCGGGTCATCATCACAAGTTCTGTCCCGCGGGTCCGATCGCATGCGGACCCTGGACTCTGCCAGGTCAGTAGCCGCGGTCGCGGTCGACAAGCTCCTTGAGTGGCTGGCCCTCGAGGAAGCGCGCGACGTTCTCGGCGAGCAGTGCGCCGACCATGCCGTCACGGTCGGGATGCAGGCCGCCGATGTGAGGCAGAACGGTGATGCCGGGCGTTCCCCAGAAGGCATGGTCGGAGGGCAGCGGCTCGGTGCGGAAGACGTCGAGGACGGCGCCCTTGATGACCTTGTCCGTGACCGCTGCGACGAGGTCGGCATCGACGATCAGCTCGCCACGTCCGAAATTGATCAGGACGGCGTCCGGGCGCATGCGGGCGAGACGCTCGCGGTTCATCAGGTCGCGCGTCGCCGGCGTCAGCGGCAGCAGCAGCACGACGAAGTGGGCCTCGCCGAGCAGGCGGTCGATCTGCGAGGGGGGAACCACGAGATCGACGTGTGGCACGGCCTCGGGCTGGCGCTTGCTGCCGACGACCCGCATCTCGAGGGCCGCCGCCTTGCGCGCGAGCTCGCGGCCGATGGCGCCGAGTCCGAGGATGGCCAGCGTCTTGCCGGCCAGCGTCTGCGAGACGCGCCGGGTCCAGGTGTGCTGGCGCTGGTCCAGGCTCGCGGCCATGTACGGCTTGGTCAGATGGAAAAGCGCGCCGAGGATGTTCTCCGGCATCTGCACGCGATGTGTGCCCCGCGCCGCGACGAGCGGCAGATCGGGCCGCAGGTCCGGCCGCTTCAGCCAGCCGTCGACGCCGACGGTGAGGGCCTGCACCCAGCGAAGTCGCGGCATCTCGGCGAGCATGCCTTGCGGCGGGCTCATGGCGAGCAGGATCTCCGCGCGGGCGAGCTGATCGGGCGATGGCCGCACATCGGGGGCGACGACAGCCACCTCGACGGCATCGCTGACGCCGGCGCTCTGCAACGCCTCGAGGTAGGGCTCGGGGCGCGCATGCATCAGGATCAGCAGCGGGCGGTTCGAAGCGAGGGCCATGGTGTGCTCTGAAACTCGGTTGTGGCGGGGCGGGTGGCGTGCAGGACGCAACCGGCGGGTCGGCGGCGAGTATAGACCAGAGCCGGCCACGGTCCACTTCCACGTCGGTCGCCCCTGCCCGTCACCGGGATCAGGGCCGCCACCACTCCCCTCGCACTTTGCGTCCCCGGACGGCGCGCCGGCAGGCGCGGCGATCCCCGGGCTTCACCTCTCGCGGATGCGCGGTGTTGCCACAAGGAAAGACCTCGGCTCTCCGCACCGTCGCTCACACAAGCCCGCTGCGGCCGGGGATGCAGAAGGACGGGGTGGGGGTACACAACCCGGTACGTGAGGTCGACGCCTGGCGCATCCTGCAGGAGAGGGAGCCGCGCCTAGCGGTGCTCCTCCACGTGGGCGTCGATCAGCGCCTTGTTGAAGACCGAGAGCGCCTCGACGCGATCGGCCCAGCCGACGACGATGCGGGAATCGAGCTCGGAAACGACGGCGACGCGCGCCAGGCCGCTGCGGTCGAAGGTGCGCAGCGCCTGCTCCACCGTGTCGCCCGGCAGCAGCCACGGCGTGCCGTCGTCGGTGTCGATGGGCGGCGCATGCTGGCCCGGCTCGAGCGGCACGAAGAAGTCGCGGACGCACAGCTTGCGCATGATCTCCTTGTGCGGGCCTTCCTGGAGAGAGAGCCCGCGCGAGGAGAGCTGCCAGTGGAAAAAGCTCGACCCGTGCACGGCCTGCGTCAGGCCGTTGGAAATCGAGATCGTGAGCAGCAGCGCCAGCGACATCTCGTAGCCGCCCGTCAGCTCGAAAATGATCAACATGGTCGAGATCGGTGCGCCGAGCACGGCGGAGGCGACGCCACCCATGCCGAGCAGCGCATAGAGCCCCTGGCTCGAGGCCATCTCGGGAAAGAGCGAGGTGGCGATGATGCCGTAGGCGCAACCCGTCATGGCGCCGAGATAGAGGGACGGCGAGAACACGCCGCCGCCGAAGCGACAACCGAGCGTGATGGACGTGGCTACCGTCTTGGCGACGATCAGCGCCAGCAGGAGCATGAGCGGGAACTGCTGCTTCAGGGCCATGTCGGTCGCGTCGTAGCCGACGCCGAGAACCTGCGGGAATGCGAGGGCGATCAGACCGACCATGAAGCCGCCGGCCGTCGGTTTCAGCCAGAAGGGCACGGGCGTCCGCATGGCCAGCCGATTGCCAGCCATGAGCGCGAACTCGAACATTATGGCGACTACGGCGCAGGTGAGCCCGAGCAGCGCGAACGCCGGAAACTCGAGGTAGGAGGTGATCTGGTAGCCGGGGACCGAGAACGCCGGGAAGTTGCCGAAATGCAGGCGTGCGATGACGGCGCCGGCCACCGAGGAGATGACCACGGGCACGAACGCCCGCACGGCGTAGTGGGCGAGGATAACCTCGTGTGCGAACAGCACGCCGGCCAGCGGGGCATTGAACGAGGCGGAGACAGCGGCCGCCACGCCGCACGCCAGCAGCGTTCGCCGCGAGCCGGGCGAGAGGCGGAAGAGGTCCTCGACGGCGGAGGCGAGCGTGGCGCCGAGATGCACGACGGGCCCCTCGCGTCCGGCACTCGCACCGGAGCCGAGGGAAATGGCCGAGACGAGCGCACTCCACAGGCCGACGCCGACGGGAATCCTGCAGTCTCTGATGGCGCGGGCCTCGATGACGTCGGCCACCGCATGGGCGCGCCGCCCGCTCACCCAGCGATCGAGCACGAGCCCGACGATGAGGCCGCCGATGGTCGGGCCGGCGATGATCCACCACCACGGCAGAGTCATCGCCGCGGAGTAGACGCGCTCCGAGGTCGTGCCGAGCCAGAAAACCTGCACGAAACCGATAAGGAGGCGGAAGAGCAGGGCGGCATAGGCGACGGCGATGCCGATAGCGAGCGCCAGGAGCCACACGAGCGGCTGGCGATCGGCCAGGAAGTCGCCGACGTTGGGGATGAAGCGGCTGCGCAGCAATTCGCGCAGCCAGGCGACAGGGCCGGTCGCCTGTCCCGTGCTGCCGAGCGACACCGCGGCGGGGCGCTTGCTGCCGACGACTGGCGCGCCCCCGCTCGTGTCCGGTGTCCCTGCCTCCCTGTCGCTCATGAAGTGTCCGGTCGCCCTGCAGCATGATCACGCCAGTGCAATTCATAGCGCCATGCCGCGCCCTCTACAAAATCGTAATCCAATCTTTGGCGCCGATATGCCATAAGGGGCAATGCACCGTGTCTTGGAAAATGCGGGTGATCCGGAGCGCGCGACATGACGGCTCGGAGCGAGGTTCTGGAGGGGGCTCGCGCAAATCTTTCTGCCACCCGGCGACGACCGGGGCGGGTTGATGCGGCCTGAGTCCGGGAGCGAGCGATGACGAATGGGCTCCTCTACATCGCCGGTATCATCGCCGTCCTGTTGTGCGCGCTGTTCGCGGTGCCGTACTTCGTCGACTGGGGCAGCTACCGGGCCGTGTTCGAGGAGGAGGCGACCCGCATCGTCGGCCGCGAAGTCCGCGTGAGCGGCGACGTCACGCTGAGGCTGCTGCCGGCACCGTATGTCCGATTCGAGAAGGTGCGGATCGCGGAGGAGAAGGCCGGCACCGGCGAGGCATTCTTCAGGGCCGACACGTTCACGCTCTGGCTGGCGGTGCCGCCGCTGCTCAAGGGAGCGATCGAGGCCAACCAGATCGAGCTGCGCAAGCCGCAACTGCGCCTCCAGATCGCGGCCGACGGCGGCGGCAACTGGCAGGGCATCGGGCGCGGCGCGCGCAAGAGCCCTTATCTTCCCAGCGACGTGGCGCTGCGCTCGGTGCGCGTCGTCGATGGCACCGTCTCGGTTCACGCGATCGACGGCGGCAAGCTGCTCGACCTCGTCGGTATCGAAGGTGAGCTGTCCGCCGAGACGCTGGAGGGGCCATATAGGGTCCAGGGGAGTTTCGTCCACGACGGCCGCCAACGCGAGTTGCGTCTGGCTACGACGGCGACGGACGCGGACGGCTCACTGCGCTTCCGGGCGGGGCTCCAGGTCCAGGGCGGGAACTCCTACGCGCTCGATGGTCGCTTCGTGCACCAGTCCGGACGGCCGCGCCTCGCCGGCACGCTTTCCGCGCGTCTGCCAGTGCCGACGGCCGGGTCGACCGCCAAGGCGGCTGCGGACAAGCGTGTCGAGCTCGAGCTCAAGGGCCAGCTCGAGGCTGATCCCCTGTCGTTGAAGCTCAAGGATGCGACGCTGTCGTTCGAGCAGGACGGCAAGCCGCAGCGCCTGACGGGAGCCATCACCGCCGCCTGGGCGAAAGCGGTCTCGGTCGAGGCGGTGTTGGCCTCGAGCTGGCTGGATCTCGATCACATGGCGGGGATGGCGGGCAGCCGCGATCCCCTCGCGACGCTCGGCCGGTTCGTGGTCCTCGCCAACCGCAGCTTGCCGGCGGTGGGCCGATCGCGGCTGTCGGTCGCGATCGATCAGGCGGGCCTGGCAGGCGAGATCGCCGGACGGATGCGCGTCGCGCTCGAGCGGGACGGCGCGGGAAAAAGCCTGCGGCTGCAGCGATTGAGTGCGGATCTGCCGGGCAGCAGCCACATTGCCGCCGACGGGGTGGTGGCGTTCGCTGCCGACGGGGCTCCGGCGAGCTTTTCGGGCCAAGTGAAGGCACACGGGCAGAACGCCGCCCGCTTCCTCAATTGGCTTGCGGGGCCGCGTGCTCCGATGAAGCTCGAACTCGCCGAGCCGTTCAGCCTCTCGACCCGGCTCGTCGCGTCGGCGGCGCGCGTTTCCGTGTCGGACCTCGAGGCGGAGCTCGGACGAAGCGCGCTTGCCGGCAAGATCGACTATCGGCTCGCCCCGGTCGCCGCGCTCGCGCTCGACGTCGAGAGCAGTCGCCTCGATTTGACGGCGCTCGCCAAGGGCAACGTGCCCGATACCCGCCAGCTCGTGCCGGTCCTGCTGGAGGCATTGACTTCGGCGAAGCTGCCGGCGGCTCTCGCCTGGCTCAAGACGGCGGATGTCGCGCTTCGGCTCGACCGGGTCAAACTCGCGAGCCACGATGTGCGGGATGTCGACATCCGGTTCGCAGTTTCGCCGCAGCGACTGACCATTTCCAGGCTGGCGCTCAATACCGATGACGGACTTGGCATCACCGCCGATGCGCGCGTGACGGCGAAGGGTGGGCAGCCCAAGGGGAGCGCGAGCTTCCTCGTGACCGCGACGAGCACCGCGGCTCTCGAGCGCGTTGCCGACGCTCTCTCCCTGCCGGCCGACGTGAGACAGCGCATTGCCGGCAACACGTATCTGCTGCCGGTGCGTCTCGCGGGCGGCATCGATCTCAGCCGCCGGCGGGCGGGCTCGACCGACCTCACGCTCGATGGCATGCTGGCGGCGACACGGGCGAGCTTCTCCATCCGCCTCGACGGCGGGCTCGACGGTGCCCTCGATCGATATGTCGACACGACCGCCGTTCTGGCGAGCCCCGATGGCCACAAGCTCCTCGCCCAGATCCTGGCCATGCCGCCCCCGGCCGCTGGTGATGGCGAGGAAGCTGCGCCGGGGCGTTTCTCGCTCAGGGCGCGCGGCATGCCGAGCCGGGGGCTCGATACATTGCTCGGGCTGGACACGCCGGGCCTCAACGCCAGTTTCGACGGCAAGATCGTGCGCAAGCCGGGCGCAACCTCGCTCGCCGGCAATCTCTCCCTCAAGGCTGGCCGCATCGCAGAAGCGGTGCGCCTCTTTGGCCTGCCGGCATTGTCCGGCATCGACATGGTCTCGACGGCGATGACCGCGCGGGTCGCCGGCTCGCCCGAGGCGCTGGATATCTCCGACATCGACATGGCCCTCGGTGATACGCGCGTCAGGGGCAGCGGTCGCGTGGTCAGGCGCGAGAAGGACCGGCTGATCGAGGCGCGCCTCGAGGCCGACAGCCTGACGATGCCGGTGCTGCTCGCTCCCATTCTCAAGCCGCTCGATCCGGCTCAGGAGGCTGCCCGCGTCATGGGCCAGGATCGCTCGCCCTGGCCGGAGGCGGCATTCGAGTTCTCGGGTCTCGCAGGCCTGGTGGCCAAGCTGCACGTGCGGGCGGCGCGCCTCTTCCTCGACGATGTGCTGGTTGTTCCCGACGCCGACCTCGAGATCCGCCTTGCGCCCGGCGCCGTGGTCCTCGATCTCAAGGACGGTCGCCCGCTCGGCGGTCGTCTGGCCGGCACGCTGAAGGTCGCGGAAAAGCCCGGCGGCGCCGAGCTCGCAGCCGCTTTCTCGCTCACGGGTGCCGACCTTCGTCAGATCCGCGCGGCGGCCGCCGTCCCGCCGGTTGCGGAGGGCAAGGCCACGCTGGCGCTGACGTTCAAGGGGAGCGGCCTCAGTCCGCGCGGCCTCATGGCGGTGGTATCCGGCTCGGGACGACTGGAGCTCGCGGGCGCGCGGCTTGCCCGCGTCGCGCCGCAAGCGGTCCGGGAGGCCGCCCTCGCCTTCCTCACGCTCAAGGGCGCGGAGGGTGACGGTGCGCTCCTGCGATTGCTGACCGAGCGCCTCGCCAGGACGAGCATGGACGTCGGCACGCGCTCGTTGGCTCTGAAGATCGCCGATGGCGTTCTCTCGGCCGAGCTGTTGAGGATCGAGACGCCGCATGGCATCGCGACCGGAACCACCGCCGTGCGGTTCGCCGCCTTGCGTGTAGACAGCTCCTGGCGGATCGTGCCGGCCCCGCTGGCGCCGGGCAAGCCGGTGCTGCCGGGCGTCGGCGTGTTCTATCAGGGTCCGCTCGGCGATCTGGCGCGCCTCGAGCCGCGCATCAGCGCAGATTCGCTCGAGCGCGAGCTGACCGTGCGCCGGATGGAGACCGAGGTGGAGGAGCTGGAGCGCCTGCGCCGTCTCGACGAGGAGCGGGCGCGCAAGGAAGCCGAGCGACTACGCCTGGAGGAGGAGCGCAGGGCGCGCGAACGCGCTCTGCAGACGCCTGTACCCGAGGCCCCGCCGGCGCCGCCGAAAGGCGCGCAGCCACCGCTGACGCAGCCGGACGGCCAGCTTGTGCCGCCGCGGCCACGCCCCGTGCAGCGCCGATCCTTCGACGCGTTGCGCTGAGCTGGTGGCTGAGCTGGCGATCGCGCCGACGCTCAACTGGTCGCGGCTGGCTCGTAGTGCAGCTCGTGCACCTTGGCCTGCTCGTGCAGGAAGTAGGTCTCGGTCGCCAGACGGATGAGCGCGAGGCGCTCGCGGTCGTCGGTGGGAATGCTGGCGGTCTTGTTGATCTGACGCAGCACCTTGACGTCGATGCGCTTGCCGTTGTGCCGCCCGATACCGCCCGAGGCGCCATAGCGCCGGTCCGATCCGGCCGCCATGTCCATGAAGACGTCGTCGAGGGCGCGGCTGTCGTGGAACCGCAGGTAGCCCAGGACCTCGCCCGTGGTCGGGCCGGCGCGTCCGCCGCGATCATTGCTCGCGATCTGCATCACCTGCCCCTGATAGGCATAGGTGCCGTCGGATTGCCGACCGATGATGCGACATTGCCACTGTGCCTGCAGGTCCATGAAGTCGTCCGAAATGGACCAGCCTTCGTAGCAGTAGGCTCCGTCCTTGAAGTGCAGCCGCGCCACGGCATGGCCACGGTCGCGCTTGCCTTGCACGTCGTTGAGCACCCACCAGCCTTCTTGCGGGGCGAGCCGATAGAGGCCGAGACGCAGGGGGTAGAAGTGCCTGGCGATGCGGACGATCAGCGAGCCGAGCGCATCGGCTGACAGCACGGCCACGCCGGTGACGATCAGCGTGACGGCGAGCCGGCCGGGATGGCCGAGACCCGTGTCGACGATGGTGTAGAGGAAGGGGGCGAGCACAGCCACGAGGCCGATCAGCACGGCCGTGATCAAGCTACTTCGATCGATCTGCATGTTCCCTCACCCCTGACACGGCTCGGCGGCCGCCCGCCAACCGATACGGACGTTGCCGCACCGGGAGTGGCTTGCCGGGGAGCGTGCCTCGCTTGCGCCTCAGCGTGGCTCTGCCGTGCCGAGATCCGGCATCAGCTCCTGCGGGTTCTTCGGCCGGCGCGAGGTGCCGTCGAACGTGGCGCCCTGCTCGATGGAGAGCACGCCGTGGTAGACGTCGCCGTTGACGCGCGCGCTCGACTCGAGAACGACGCGCTGGCCGCGGATCGCTCCGTCGATCTGGCCGCGCACGATCACCGACTCGGCGGCAACCGTGCCCTTGACGCGGCCCTGCTCGCCGACGATCAGCTCGACGCAGTGCAGATCCCCGTGGATCTGCGCATCGATCTGGAGCGAGCCGCGTGAGATGATCTTGATCTGATCGCCCATGATCGACAGGTCGCTGCCGATGACCGATTGAACGACGCGGTCGGACGGTAGTCTCGTCTTTGCGGGAGTGTGCGAGGCCGGACCGCTCAGCGGAACCTGACCGGTCGATGGTGTGCCGGATGGGCCGTTGGGATTACGTGAGAACATCATCGCCCCCTTACGCTTGCACTAATGAATACACAGGCTAGGCGTCCCTCTACCTGCTTTCCGGCTATCGCGTGGGCGTGGTCGAAATATGTCGAGTGGATGGCGGCGTGCGCCACAATCCAAAGTGCCGGCCAACGCGCTGGCCAACGTGCCGGCAGGGGTGGCGACGGGGGCGGGCGGCTGCGGCGCGCTCGTCGGGTGGCGGCACGCCGGCGCGCATCAGCGCAATCCGGCGTGCCTGGGCCGCCATGCCATGGCGGTGTTGGCGGCGAGCCTGCTCAGGCGACGGGACACAGCCCGCCATCGACGTTGATGGCGGCCCCCGTCACATACGAGCCGGCATCGGAGGCGAGGAAGCAGGCGACGTTGGCGAACTCCTGCGCCGTGCCGACGCGGCCCAGGGGAATGGACTTGCCCATGTCGGCATAGACCTCGCTCAGCGGGATGTTCTGCGACGTGGCGCGGCGAACCCACTGGTCGCTTTCGATCTTGCCGACGAGCAGGGCATTGACCAGCACGTTGAAGGGCGCGTTCTCGCCGGCGAGCACCTTGGTGAGCGCCAGTCCGGCGGCGCGCGAGACGGCGGTCGGCGAGCCCTCGGCCGGCGGCGCCTTCGAGCCGGTGTTGAGGATGTTGATGATCCGCCCCCACTTGCGCTTGCGCATGCCGGGCAGAGCGAGCCGTGTCAGCCGGATGGCCGCGAACAGCTTGAGATCGAGATCTGCCTGCCAGACCTCGTCGCTGTGCTCGAGGAAGGGGCCGCGCTTCGACGAGCCGGCGTTGTTGACGAGCACGTCGATGTGGCCGAGCTCGTTCTCCGCGCGCATGAAGACGTGGCGGCAATCCTCCGGCTTGGAGATGTCCGCGGAGATGGCGACGACCTTGGTCTTGCCGCCGCCGGCCTTCTCGATCGCCTTCTTGGCCTCCGCAAGCACCGTGTCGCGGCGCGCGATGATCGCGACATTGCCGCCGGCCTCGGCAAAGCGCGTGGCGATTGCCCGGCCGATGCCGAGGCTTCCGCCCGTGATGATGGCACCGCGGCCGTCCATTTTGAGCTGCATTCCTGAAGTCCTCCCGATCTGATGACCGCGAAGCCTACAACGGGCCGCCCGCGTTGCAAGCGCCGTCGCCGGACGCAGACGGATGCCCGGCAGTAGCGCCAGGTGGCCGCGCCCAGTGGTCGCAAGGGCTAGAAAATAAGTTAAGATTCCCATGAAAAATCTTGAGATAAATGGGAAATCACAGGCCATCCATGGGGTTATCGCGTTAACCAGATGCTCAGATCGTGCGTGGACTGCAGAAGTGGTGGTGTTAGAAAGGCCGTATGCACACGCTACTGGATCAGGGCGGGGAGTGCTGTTCAGTCGATTGGGAGAATTTGAGGGTCATGAGGGTCACCAAGACAGTCGTCGCCGCTATCGCAGCGGTCGCGTTCACTGCTTTCGCCGGCGTCGGTACGGCTGAGGCCAAGAAGCGCTGTGCCAAGTGCAGCCATCCGGCCGCCAAGGTCACGGTCAAGACGGTCAAGAAGCACCGCACCGTCACGCGCGTGCGGAACGTCACGAAGGTCCGCAACGTCACGAAGACCAAGTACGTCAAGCGCGTGAAGCGTATCGTCACCGTGACGCACGTTCGCCCGGTCGTGCGCGTGCACGTCGTCAAGCGCGTTCATCATCGCACCGTCGTGATGCACCAGACGCAGCGCGCCAAGCGCCAGGTGGTTCACGGCGCGCGTACGGTGTACGTGACCGGTCGCACCGTGCACGTCCGCCACGCGCCGCGTCACGTCCACTGCGGCTGCTGATCAACCGCACGGTCGTCTCTTGCAAGCGCCGCTCCGGCCAGAAGCCGGGGCGGCGTTTTGCGTTGTGGCCTGTGGACCCGGCTCCGCCGCCCGATTGCTGCCAACTCAGGCGTGCTATAGTCGCCGCCAATGACAGCGAATCACGCAAAATCCCCGTCCGCACAAGGGCCTGATCCGCTCGGCTCTGCGCCGTCCGAGGCATCGGCTGCCGGCAGTATCTCTGCGCGTGCACGCGCCGCTGCGCTGGCGCCGGCAGACTGGCCGCATCTCGCCGGCCTGAACGACGAGCAGCGCCGGGCTGTCGAGACACTGGACGGGCCGTTGCTGGTGCTTGCCGGGGCGGGCACGGGCAAAACCCGCGTTTTGACCTCGCGCATCGCCCATATCGTCGCCAGCCGGCGCGCCTATCCGAGCCAGATTCTGGCGGTGACCTTCACGAACAAGGCCGCGCGCGAGATGAAGCAGCGCCTGGCGCGGCTCGTCGGCGACGAGGCCGAGGGCATGCCCTGGCTGGGGACATTCCACTCCATCGGGGTGAAGATCCTGCGGCGGCATGCCGAACTGGTCGGCCTCAAGTCCGGGTTCACGATCCTCGATGTCGATGACCAGATTCGTCTGCTGAAACAGGTGATCTCGGCGGCCAACCTCGACGACAAGCGGTGGCCGGCCCGCCAACTCGCCTCCCTGATCGACAGCTGGAAGAACAGAGGCCTGACGCCCGACAAGGTTCCGGCGGGCGAGTCTTTCGCATTCGGCAACGGCAAGGGGGCGGAGCTTTATGCCGCCTACCAGCAACGCCTGAAGGACCTCAACGCCGCGGATTTCGGCGATCTGCTGCTCGAGTGCCTGCGCCTGTTCATGGCGCATCCCGACGTGCTCGCCGACTATCAGCGCCGCTTCCGTTTCATCCTGGTCGACGAGTATCAGGATACCAATGTGGCCCAGTATCTGTGGCTGCGGCTGCTGGCCCAGGCGGCGCCCAATATCTGCTGCGTCGGCGACGACGATCAGTCGATCTACGGCTGGCGCGGCGCCGAGGTCGACAACATCCTGAAGTTCGAGAAGGATTTCCCCGGCGCGACAGTGATCCGGCTGGAGCAGAATTATCGCTCGACCGCCCACATTCTCGGCGCGGCCTCGGCGCTCATCGCCCACAACACGGCGCGCCTTGGCAAGACCTTGCGCACCGACGCCGGGCAGGGCCAGAAGGTCATCGTCGCCAACTATTGGGACGACGAGGAGGAGGCGCGCGCCACCGCCGAGGACATCGAGCGGTTGCAGCGAGAGGGCCAGCGGCTGAACGAGATCGCCGTGCTGGTGCGCGCATCGTTTCAGATGCGCGCCTTCGAGGATCGCTTCGTGACCATGGGCCTGCCCTATCGCGTGATCGGTGGGCCGCGCTTCTACGAGCGCCAGGAAATCAAGGACGCCATCGCCTATCTCGAGATCACGGTCAATCCGACCAACGATCTCAAGTTCGAGCGGATCGTCAACGTGCCGAAGCGCGGCCTCGGCGACGCCGCCGTCAAGACCGTGCACGGCCACGCCCGCCAGCGCGGGTTGCCGCTGATGCAGGCCGCCCGGGAACTCGTCGAGACGGAGGAACTGGCCCCGAGGGCGCGCAAGTCGCTGGCCGGTCTGCTCGCCGCCTTCGAGCGGTGGGGGAAGCTGGCGCGCGAGATGCGGCACGGTGAACTGGCGGAGCTCATCCTGGATGAGTCCGGCTATACGGAGATGTGGCAGAACGACCGTTCGCCCCAGGCTCAGTCCCGGCTCGAGAACCTCAAGGAGCTCGTGCGCTTCATGCATGAGTTCGACACGCTCGAGGGCTTCCTCGAGCACGTCTCGCTCGTCATGGATGTCGACGGCGCCGAGGACGGCGACCGCGTCTCGCTGATGACGCTGCACGCGGCCAAGGGCCTGGAGTTCGATGTCGTCTTTCTCCCCGGGTTCGAGGAAGGGCTCTTTCCTCACCAGCGCAGCCTCGACGAGAACGGCCTCACGGGGCTCGAGGAGGAGCGGCGGCTGGCGCATGTCGGGCTCACCCGCGCCAAGCGCCGCGCGAAGGTATCGTTCACGCAGAACCGGCGGGTCCGCGGTCTCTGGCAGGCTGCGATGGCCTCGCGTTTCGTGGACGAGTTGCCGGAGGTGCACGTCGAGGTTCAGGAGCCGCCGAGCCGCTATGGCGGTGGCTACTCCAATCCCTATGGGCGCAGCCGCTTCGACGAGGCGGCGCAGGCCTTTCAAAGTCCTTACGCCACGCCGGGCTGGCAGCGCGCACAGGCGGGTTGGCGGCAGGCTGCGGCCTCCGGGCAGCGCTCGCGCACGCCCTTGACGCTCGAAGGCGAGCTGGTGGCGTCGTCGACCGCCGATACAGCGAACCACGCCGTCGGCGCGCGGGTATTTCACGACAAATTCGGCTATGGGCGCGTCGTCGAGGTCGACGGAAACAAGCTCACCATCGAATTCGACAAGGCCGGCCGCAAGCGTGTCGTCGAGAGCTTCGTCAAGGCCGCGTGAGCGTTGCCGGCGTTCGGTCCCGCGCTTGCCTCATTCCTGCACCCTGGCCCGATTAGGCTGACGTGTGACGGCGGCGCTCCGCGCTCCCATCCCGACGGGCCGCACCCTAGCCTCGACAATGTCCGGTGATCAGCCTAAAAAACTGCTCTCGGTCTGTGCTGGCGGGTAGCGGTCATCTAGGGGAAGGCGCGACTGTCCGGAGCTCGTTTGGCATCTCGCGTGAGGGGGAGTAGATGTCTCAAGCCAGCGTAGCACCAGCGGTTACAGCGCGCCCGGAGCCCGGCGCCCTACCGCCCGTCGCCCAGCCCGTCCCATCAACGGATGAGCCGGCTTTCGCCGCGGTGCCTGTCGCCGCCGGCGAGGTCATCGTCGCCCTGCCGGAGCCCGCAGCCACGGGTGAGCGGTTCATTCCGGTCACGCGCTTCGCGCTCATCGATCGTCTGACGCGGCCGCATTCCTGGCCCGACACTCAGGTTGCGAACGATGCGCGGCGCTTTTTCCGCTATCTGGATTTCTGGCGCCGCCAGCGCTACGCCGCCCAGCTCCTGTCGCTGGAGCAGGATTACGAGCCGTTCAATCCCGACAGCGACTTGCTGATCACGCGCAAGATTGGTCCTGCCGATCGCCTCGTCATGCAGAAGCGGCTGGTCAAGAACATGGCGACGCTGCTCGAGCAGGCGAATTTCGAGCGGATCGACGTCAAGCAGGTGCAGCTCATCCTGACGCGCGACTCGCACTACGGCCTCGACCTCTTCGTCGATCTCGACGCCTTCGAGGAGATCCTCATCTACTACCGTGGCGCGACCAACACGCGCCACAGCCGGCGCAGTCTCAGGAAGCTCTTCCTCCACAAAGAGGAGTTCGACGTTCCGATCTATCAGCGGCTCTTCATTCTCTTCAAGCTCAAGCCCGAGGCGGATCGCGTCAGGGAGGTGATGGAGCGAGAGAAGTGCACCGAGAAAGAGGCGCTGCGCCAGGTCCGTCGTTTGCGCGGGCGGCTGCCGGCGGCCGTCAAGCCCGAGAACGTCTATCTGAAGCTGTTCAAGAACATCCCGCGCACCGATATCGAGATGGTGTTTCCGAACACCAAGGTGCGCTTTCGGATCCGCGACAAGATCAAGCTCGGCGTCACTGCCGGCGGTGGCACCGTGGCCGGCATCGTCGGAACGGTGACGAAGCTCATGGCCGCGACGAACCCGGTCGGGCTCGCGGTGGCGGTCGCCGGCTTTGGCGGTCTCCTGTTCCGGCAGATCATGAGCTTCTTCCAGCAGCACCAGCGCTACATGGTGGTGATGGCGCAGAACCTCTACTTTCACTCGATGGCCGACAATCACGGCGTGATGACACTGCTCGCCGATCGCGCCGTGGCGGAGGACGTCAAGGAGGAAATCTTGCTGTACAGCGTGCTGGCCAAGGAAAGCGTCAAGAAGGCCGATTTCAACGAGGTGAAGGTGGCCATCGAGCAGTACCTGATCAATGCCTTCGGCGCCGAGGTGCATTTCGATCTGCATGATGCGCTCGAGCGGTTGGAGCGCGATGGTCTCATCAGCGAGACGCCGGACGGCGCGCTTGTGGCCATGCCCCCGGCGGAGGCCGCAAA
The DNA here is from genome assembly GCA_041397725.1 of Hyphomicrobiaceae bacterium. GTDB lineage: Bacteria > Pseudomonadota > Alphaproteobacteria > Rhizobiales > Hyphomicrobiaceae > JAGRKR01. The sequence continues at coordinate 235,596 of JAWKVZ010000002.1, forward strand.
GCGTATCGACCAGTTGTGGGATTCCTACCTCGACGAGTTGCCGGACCCGAAACCCGGCGAAGGCTTCGAGTACGACGACGACGCGCCTCTTCCGACCACGCCCGGCGTCACGCCCACTCCCGATTCCACGCCAACGCCCGCGGCATAGCGCCAGGGCGGACGGTCTCGGCAGGCTCGCGTCGGTGTCGATGGCGGGGCCCGCTTGATGATATGCTGCGGCGTCCTGAACCTCTCCGCCATCGTGAGAATTCCGAATGAGCCTCTACAAGCTGACGCTCGATTGCGAGCGCGGTCATGCGCGAACCGTCTGCGCACTGCTCGAGGAGGCCGTCGATCCGCCGCCGCTGGCCGTGTCTCAATTCGAGGTGCCGGGCACGCCGCACTGGCGCGTCGAGGCCTACTGCGCCTCTCAGGCCGCGGCTGAGGCCGTGGCGGCGGCGCTGGCTGATCTTGCCGTCGCTCGCTCCATCGCCGTGACGCCGGCTGTCGAGGCCGTGCCCGACGAGAATTGGGTGGCGCTGTCGCAAGCTGCATTGCCACCGGTCGAGGCGGGGCGCTTCCTGGTGCACGGCAGTCATGACCGGGCGCGTGCCAGGGGGCGGCATCTGGCCATCGAAATCGACGCGGGCGAGGCCTTCGGCACCGCCCATCACGCCACCACGGAGGGGTGCCTTCTCGCCATCGATCGGCTGCTGCGCCGGCGCCATTTCGCCCGCGTACTCGATCTCGGCACGGGGTCGGGCGTGCTCGCCATCGCCGTTGCATTGGCCGATCCGCACGCCTCGGTGATCGCCAGCGACATCGACGCGCGGGCTTGCGAGGTGGCGGCTGGAAACTGCCGGGGGAATGGCGTGGCGGCGCGCGTCCGCGTGGTCGAGGCCGTCGGCCTCGCGCATGCCCGCCTGCGCAACGACGCTGCCTTCGATCTCATTCTCGCGAACATCCTGGCCGAGCCGCTGCGGGCCATGGCGCCGGCGCTCGCCCGCCGGCTGGCGCCTTCGGGAAGCCTGGTGCTGTCCGGGATACTCGTGCGACAGGCGCCCGAGGTGATTGCGGCGTATCGGGCCGCCGGGTTGACGCTCGTTCGCCACGACCGGCTGGCCGGGTGGTCGACACTCACGTTCGGGCGCTGAGCCGTCGCGATTGCCAAGGGGGCAAAGAGAAAGGCCTGCGGGCGGGAGCCCGGCAGGCCTTCTCGTTCGTCACCGGCGGCATGCGCGGAGCCGGTCGGAGCCGTGATCGCCTCAGACGATGACGCGGGCGGCGCGCGACGTGGGCCGACGCAGCTTGGCGATGTGCTCCCGCGAGTAGCCGAGAGCCAGAAGCTCATCATCCGAGTAGCGGTCCATGTAGAAGGACACGATGCGGTCGGCTTCGGCCTGCCGCGAACGGCCCAACCGCTCCATCACGCGCCAGAAGAGGCTCGGCCGTGCGTGCTCTGCGCGCTCCAGGTCGAGCACCGACCCGGTGGAAATCGTGGTGGCAGCCATCATCAGTCTCCTAACGTTCTTGTTTGTCTTGGTCGTTCATCTTCCGATCGCAGTCTCGAGTCCGCGCTCAGAGCCAGATGCGAATGTCGTCGCGGGGCTCCAAGTGGGAGTGCCGGACAGCGTCGGGCACGAGACCGATGTCTTTGAGCATCGCGTCGCTCATGTGCGGCAGGTCGGCTGCGGCGCACGTTTCGGCGGCATAGGCATGCCGGCGAGCGGCGAAAAAGCTGTCCCAGAAGCTCCTGAGCCGACCCGGGCGAACGCTCTCGTCCTGAGCGAAGCGCGGCTCGCGATCCGTGGTGAAGGCTGCAGTGGTCATGATCAATTCTTCCTTTTTCGTCCTGACGGGTGGCGGGGACCCATTTCCCTGCTGGACCGTCGTTCCGGCGTCTCGTCCCGAAGCGCCGATGTCGCGAAAGTAGTGCTTCGTTCGCAGTTGCGGGAGGCTTCATGTCGCAATGCAGCAATGCAGGAATGCATAGCTTTAGACTTATATCTTTCAAGGTGTTGCAAAATGACCGTACATTCATCTGCCGGCAATGAATCGGCAGCATGCGAGGCTTTGGATGGGGTGCGGCAGCGAGCGGTTGCGCGCCCAGGCGGCTGGCGCTTCGCGCGCGGGGCAACCGGACCGGCCGCCTGCCGCCTTTCCCAGGCGCCGCTCGTCGGGCGCCGGCAGCACGGGGGGCCGAAGCAATTCCCTTCGCACCCAATGATGGTCTAGAAGGGGCCATGTTCCAGGATTTCGAGCGAAAATTCGACGCAGCCCAGAGCGCCGAGCGGATCGGCCGGCTGCGGGCGCTGCTGGCCGAGCGCGGCATCGACGGCTATGTCGTGCCCCGCGCCGATGAGCACCAGGGCGAGTATGTGCCGGCTTCGGCCGAGCGGCTGGCGTATCTGACGGGGTTCAGCGGCTCGGCGGGCCTCGCCGTGGTGCTGGCCAAGGCGGCGGCGCTGTTCGTCGACGGCCGCTACACGGTCCAGGCAGCCGGTCAGGTCGATCGGCGTCTGCTGGCCGTGCACGAGCAGCCGCCGCGCCAGTATGCCGACTGGATCTGTGAGAAGCTGGCGACGGGCAGTCGCGTCGGGTTCGATCCGTGGCTCACTACGCTGGCGGAAGCGGAGCGCCTCGCCGGTGTGCTGGAGAAAAAGGGCATCGCGCTGAAGGCGATCCGGGGCAACCTCGTGGATCGCGTATGGGGCTCCGAACGGCCCGCTCCGCCGGCGGGGCCGGTGATCGTGCACCCGCACAAGCTCGCGGGGCGGTCGAGCGAGGACAAGATCGGCGATCTCCAGCGCAGGCTGGCCGAGGCGGGCGAGGATGCGGTCGTGCTGACCTTGCCCGATTCCATCTCATGGCTGTTCAACATTCGCGGCAGCGACGTCGCCCACAATCCCGTCGTGCTCGCCTTCGCCGTCGTGCCGGTGCGCGGCCGCCCGACGCTGTTCGTCGATCCGGACAAGCTCGACGCCAAGGCGCGGGCGCACATCGAGGCCGTCGCCTCGCTCGAGCCCCCCGGCGAGACGACGCTCCGGCGGGCGATGGGCCGCCTGCGGACCGAAGGACTCACGGTGCGGCTCGATCCGGCAACCGCCGCATCCTGGTTCGCGCAGGCGCTGGGCGGCAAGCGTGCCAAGCTGTCGCGCGCCGCCGATCCCTGCCTGCTGCCCAAGGCGCGCAAGAACGCGGCGGAGATCAAGGGGGCACGGCGTGCGCACGAGCGAGACGGGGCGGCCGTCGTCCGTTTCCTGGCGTGGCTCGACCGCGCGGTGGAGGCCGGCGAGCAGGTGGACGAGATCACCACGGTCGAGCGTCTGGAGGCCTTCCGGGCCGAGACCGGCGCGTTGCGCGAGGTGAGCTTTGACACGATCTCGGGCTCGGGGCCGAACGGCGCCATCGTGCACTACCGGGTGACGCGCACGAGCAATCGCGTGCTGCGCAAGGGCGAGCTGTTCCTGCTCGATTCCGGCGCGCAGTACGTCGACGGCACGACAGACATCACGCGCACCATCGCCATCGGCAGGCCGACGGCGGAGATGTGCGAGCGGTTCACGCTGGTGCTCAAGGGCCATATCGCCGTCTCGACCGCGCGGTTTCCGCAGGGCACGCGGGGCGTCGACCTCGATCCCATGGCGCGCCGGGCGCTGTGGATGCACGGACTGGACTACGCCCACGGCACCGGACACGGCGTCGGCAGCTATCTCTCGGTGCACGAGGGGCCGGCCAGCATCTCGCGCCGCGGCATGGTGGCGCTCGAGCCCGGCATGATCCTCTCGAACGAGCCCGGCTATTACAGCGAGGGACGCTACGGCATCCGTATCGAGAACCTCGTGCTGGTGAGCGAGCTTAAGGCGCTGCCGGGCGGCGACATGCCGGTAATGGGCTTCGAGGTGCTGACGCTTGCGCCGATCGATCGCCGGCTCGTCGATCGCCGGCTGCTCACGGGCGAGGAGCGGGCGTGGCTCGACGACTATCACGCCCGCGTCCGCACGACGCTGTCGCCCATGCTGGCGCCGCCCGACCGCACGTGGCTGGCCAAGGCGACGGCGCCGCTCGAGTGAGCCGAGGAATTTCGTGAGCGCCGGCGGACACGCCGCCTCAGAACAGCGTGCCCTGGTCGCCGGGGTTTCTGTCGCGTCCGCGCGTGGCCGGGGGCGCCGCCGTCTTGGCCGGGCTGCTCTCCTCCGCGCCTCCGCTGACGGACCCCGCGCTGTCAGGCGGTGAGGTGTCGGGCGGGCTGGCTCCGCTCAGCGTCTGTGCTGCAACGCTGCCGTCGCGGAACTCGATCTCGAGAAGCTGGCCGGGCGCGATGCCGCCCGCGCGCCGCAGCATGCGTCCGTCAGAGTCCCGGACGAGCGCGAAGCCGCGCTCCAGCACGGCCTGATAGCCGAGCGCCGCCAGCAGTTTCGCCTGCGTTTCCAGCGCACGTTGATGGCTGGCCAGAACTTGCCGCATGGCGCGCTGGGAGCGGTCGCCGAGGTCCGCGACGCGCTCTCCGGCCCGACCGAGCCGCATTTGCAGGGGCCTCAGCGAGAGCTTGCGCACGACGCGCTCGAAGGCGCGATGACGGTCGTTGCCGATCCGCTGCAGCGCCGTGGCGGCCTTCAGGCCGAGCGCCTCGAGGCGGGCGCCACGATGGCGGATCTGCTCCCGGAGGCGGAGCGGCGAGAGCTTGCCGGAGATCGCCGCGAAGCGATGGGCATGGCCGGACTTGTTCGCGTGCAGCGCACGCGGCAACCGCGCGCCGATGTCGTCGAGGCGCTGACGTGGCAGCTCCACCAGCGCCGTCGGCCGTGGCAGTCCCCGCGCCGCCGCCCGGAAGCGGTCTCGCGCGCCGTCGAGCAGCCGCGCCATGCTCGTGCGCAAGCGGTGCTCGCGCTCGCCGATGCGCTCGATCAGGTCGGAATGCTTCGGTACCGCCCATTCCGCCGCTTTGGTCGGTGTCGGCGCACGGGCGTCGGCGACGAGATCTATGAGGGTCCAGTCCGTCTCGTGGCCGACCGCGGAGATCACGGGAATGCGGCTGGCGGCGACGGCACGGACCACGCTCTCCTCGTTGAAGCCCCACAGGTCCTCCAGGCTGCCGCCGCCTCGCGCCACGATCAGCACGTCGGGCCGCGGGATGCGTCCGCCTTCGGGCAATGCGTTGAAGCCGGCAACGGCGGCCGCGACCTCGCGCGCCGAGGTCTCGCCCTGCACGCGCACCGGCCAGACGATCACGTGCACGGGAAAGCGCTCGTCGAAGCCGTGCATCATGTCGCGGATGACGGCGCCGGTCGGCGACGTCACGATGCCGACGACGCGCGGCAGGAACGGCAGCGGCTTCTTGCGTTCCTCATCGAACAGGCCCTCGGCGGCAAGCTTGCGCTTGCGCTCCTCGAGCAGCGCCATGAGCGCGCCGACGCCGGCCGGCTCGAGCGATTCGATGACGATCTGGTACTTCGAAGAGCCGGGATAGGTCGTGATCTTGCCGGAGGCGACGACTTCGAGGCCCTCCTGCGGCTTGAAGCGGAGCGCCTGGTAGACGCCGCGCCAGATCACGGCCTCGATCTTGGCCTTGTCGTCCTTCAGCGAGAAATAGCAGTGGCCCGAGGAGTGCGGTCCGCGGAAGCCGCTGATCTCGCCCCTGAGCCGCACGTAGCCGTAGCCGCTCTCGAGCGTGCGCTTGATGGCAAACGCCAGCTCGGCGACGGTGAACTCGGCGACATTAGGGGTCTGGCTCGGCTGGCGCCGCGGCTCGGCCACATCTCGCTCCATGGATCGCTTGCGATGCGCGCCATGATAGCGCAAAGGATGACGTTCCGGGGGCCAGGAGGCGGATATCCAACGCGAATCGGTGGCCGGGCCGAAGGTATCCGGCGAACCGGTTGCCCGCGGCGTTCGCCTGACGCAGGATCACCGGGCGACCGGCATGGGAGATTGAAACGGCGATGAACGTTCTGCTGATCGGCTCCGGCGGCCGCGAGCATGCGCTCGCGTGGGCCTTGCGCGCCAGTCCGCTGCTCGGGGAGCTCTATGCCGCGCCTGGCAACGGGGGTATCTGCAGGGATGCCACCTGCGTCGCGCTCGACGTTGCCGACCACGCGGCCGTGATCGCGTTCTGCCGGTCGCATGCGATCGGCCTCGTGGTCATCGGTCCCGAAGCGCCGCTCGTCGCAGGCCTCGCGGATGATCTCGCGGCCGCCGACATCAAGGCCTTCGGGCCGTCAGCGGCCGCATCCCAGCTCGAGGGCTCGAAGGGCTTCACCAAGGATCTGTGCCGGGATTTCGGCATCCCGACCGGCGCCTATCGCCGGTTTCGCGATGCCGAGGCCGCCCGGGCCTATCTCGCCGGCCATCCGCTGCCCGTGGTCGTCAAGGCCGATGGCCTTGCAGCCGGCAAGGGTGTGGTGATCGCGGAGACTCGCGAGGATGCCTGCGCCGCGGTCGATGCCTGTTTTGCCGGTGCCTTCGGGGCCGCGGGCAGCGAGGTGGTGGTCGAGGAGTTCCTCGACGGCGAGGAAGCGAGCTTTTTTGCTCTCGTTGACGGCAAGACGGCGCTGCCCCTCGCCGCAGCGCAGGACCACAAGCGGGCCTTCGACGGCGACCAGGGGCCGAACACGGGCGGCATGGGCGCCTATTCGCCTGCGCCGGTCATGACGCCGGCCATGGTCGAGGCGACCATGGAGCGCATCATCCGGCCGACGGTGGCCGGCATGGCGGCGCGCGGCACGCCTTTTAAGGGCGTGCTGTTCGCCGGCCTCATGCTCACCGCGGAGGGGCCCAAGCTCATCGAGTACAACGTCCGCTTCGGCGATCCCGAGTGCCAGGTGCTGATGATGCGGCTCAAGTCGGATCTGCTGCCGGCGCTGCTGGCGACGGCGGATGGCGTGCTCGACACCTTCGATCTGCGCTGGCACGACGATGTGGCCCTGACGGTCGTGCTCGCCTCGAAGGGCTATCCCGGCAGCTATGCGTCGGGCTCCGAGATCCGCGGGCTCGCGGCGGCTGCAGCCGTCGACGGCGTCGAGATTTTCCATGCCGGGACGACGCTGCGGGACGACAGAACAATCGCCACGGGCGGGCGCGTCCTCAACGTCGCCGCGCACGGCGCGACCGTTGCCGAGGCGCGCGAGCGGGCCTATGCCGCCATCGCCAGGATCGACTGGCCGGAAGGTCACTGGCGCAACGATATCGGCTGGCGGGCATTGGCCCGCGAAGAAAATTCGAAAGACACGACGTGAGCGAGGGAGGTTGACGGTTCATGCTGCCAGAGCTGTTTCCTGGGTTCGAGAGCCGCCGGATCGAGACTGACGGCGCCAGCATCCACGTGCGCGTCGGCGGACGCGGACCGGCGGTTGTCTGCCTCCACGGCTATCCGCAGACGCACGCCTGCTGGCACAAGGTGGCAGGCGCGCTGGCCGAGCGCTTTACGGTCGTGCTGCCCGACCTGCGCGGCTACGGCGACAGCACCGGTCCGAAGAGTTGCGACAAGCATCTGGCCTACTCCAAACGCGCGATGGCCGCCGACGTCGTGGCGGTGATGCGGGCGCTCGGGCACGAGCGCTTCCAGGTGGTCGGGCACGACCGCGGCGCGCGCGTCGGCTATCGCCTCGTGCTCGATCATCCCGATCGGGTCGAGCGCTTCGTCTCCCTCGACGTGGTGCCGACCTACGACGCCTGGGCCGACATCTCCCGCGAGAACGCCATCGGGCGCTTCCACTGGTCGTTCCTGGCGCGGCCGGCGCCGTTCCCGGAGACGATGATCGGGCGCGATCCCGTATTCTTCATGGAGTACCTGTTCGCGCAGTGGTGCGGCACGCGCGATCTTTCGCCCTTCGCCGAGGGGGCCATGGCCCATTACCGCATGTCCTATTCAAAGCCCGAGGTCATCCACGCCTGCTGCGAGGACTATCGCGCCGGTGCGGGGATCGATGTCGAGCTCGACGCGGCCGATCTCGAGGTGGGGCGCAAGATCGCCTGCCCGACGCTTGTGCTCTGGGGGGGCTCGCGGGCGCATGGCGTCGTGCACAAGCCCATCGAGACGTGGCGGCGCTGGTGCACGAACGTTATCGGTGAACCCGTCGAGTGTGGCCATTTCCTGCCGGAGGAGGCGCCGGCGGAGACCCTTGCGCGGCTCTTGCCCTTCCTGTCGGGAAAAGCCTGACGGGCGGGCAGGCGGGCCGTCGGGAGCACCCTTGGCCGGCGCGATCGGGCGTCCTACATTGGGTTGGTCATGCGAGCAGCACCGCCATCTGAAAGCTTCGAGGCTCCCGCAGGCCGGGACGACGGCGTCGCTGTTGCGCTCGGCGGCGGCGCCGCGCGCGGGCTTGCCCACATCCTGATGATCGAGGCGCTCGACGAGCTCGGCGTGCGTCCACGGATCGTCGCGGGGACGTCCATGGGCGCCATTGTCGGCGCCTGTTATGCCGGCGGCCTCAGCGGCCGCGAGATCCGCGAGCACGCCGAGGGGTGGCTGGCCAAGCCCACTGATTTCGTGCGGCGGATCGCCGGCAAGTGGCCGGGCTCGGTTCTGAGCCTGTGGAACCCCATGACGCCCTCGATGTTCAACGGCGAGACGCTGTTCGAGATCGTCCTGCCCGAGCGCCTGCCGCGCACCTTCGAGGCGCTGCCCATTCCGTTTCTCGCCGTCGCCGCGGATTTCTACGCCCAGGAGCAGGTGATCCTCGATAAGGGCGCCCTCATCCCGGCGGTCGCCGCCAGCGCCTCGCTGCCCGCCCTTCTGAAGCCGGTCCGGCTCGGCGAACGCCTGCTCATCGACGGCGGTTTCGTCAATCCGACGCCGTTCGACCTGGTGATGGACAAGGCGGCGATTACGGTCGCGGTCGATGTGACGGGCACGAATTCGCGCCGGCCCGATACCGGCATGCCGTCCTCGGTCGAGGCGTGGATCGGTGCCGCGCAGATCACGCTGCATTCGATCACTCGCGAGAAGCTCAAATCGATCGCGCCGGACATCCTCATCCGGCCCAACGTCGGCGCGTTCGGCGCGCTCGAGTTCTTCAAGATGCCGGAGATCCTCGAGGCGGCCATGCCGGCCAAAGAGGAGCTGAAGCGCCGGTTGGGCGAGCAGCTTGAAAAGCTGGCGCGCTCGCCCCGGGCCGCCCATGGACACTAAGCCGCCGCCGTCGGAAGCTCAGCGCCGTGCCTTCATTCTGGCGAACACGAAGCGTCTGACGCCACCGCTGGTTCCCGAGCTGTCGCTGCATCTGGCCGAGGAGAGCCTGCCGATCTGGCGCAAGACCGAGGAGGAACTCGGCGAGGCCGGGCTGCCGCCGCCGTACTGGGCCTTCGCGTGGGCCGGCGGCCAGGCTCTGGCGCGCTATCTTCTCGATAATCCAGCGAGCGTGGCAGGTCGTCGCGTCATCGATCTCGGCACGGGATCGGGTCTCACCGCGATTGCCGCCGCCAGGGCGGGCGCCGCCAGCGTCCTCGCCAGCGATATCGACGCCTACGCCCTCACCGCCGTGCGGCTCAACGCCTCGACGAATGGCGTCACGGTCGATGTCGAGCCCGGCGATCTGCTCACGGGCCCGCCTCCGCCATGCGACGTGCTGCTCGTCGGCGACCTCTTTTACGAGCGCCCGCTCGCGGAGCGTGTGCTCGTCGCCCTGCGCGACGGTCTCGCACGCGGGACGGTCGCCTATGCGGGCGATCCCGGCCGCAGCTATTTTCCCGACCGGCACTTTGCGCGCGTGGCCGAGTACAGCGTACCCGTGACCCGCGAGCTCGAGGACGCCGAGATCAAGCGCACCGCGGTCTGGTGCTTCACCGGCTGAGCGGCGCCACGTGCGGCCCGGCTCGCGCCACCGCGGATCCCGCACCGCCGTCGATGCACTCTTGCCGAAATGCCGCGATAATCTGCTACTCTCAGTGGAGGAGAGCGACAGGGGACCGGCAATGAATTTCGCAGGCATCAGTTATCTGGCCGTGGCGCTTGCCGCGGCCGCGAGCTTCATGTTCGGCGGCGTATGGTACGGGCTGCTCGGCAAGCAATGGATGGCCGCGGTCGGACTGACGGAGGATCAGGTCAAGGCCCGCAGCTCCTCCGGGAGCATGCTGTGGGTGTTCTCGCTGACGATCGTCGCGCAGTTCGTCATGGCCTTCGTGCTCGCGGGCTTGATCGGCCATCTCGGCAAGGGCTTCGTAACGCTGCGCAACGGCATGATCTCCGGCGCCTTCGTCTGGCTCGGCTTCGTCGTCACGACGCTTCTGGTCAATCATTCGTTCCAGGGGACGCGGCCATCCCTCACGGCGATCGACGCCGGCCATTGGCTCGGCGTGCTGTTGATCCAGGGCGCGATCATCGGCCTGATCGGCATCAATTAGCCTGCGCTCGGAATCCGAGATCGGCGAGGTGTCTCATGATGCAGCTCAGCATCGTCTCGGTCCCGGTGTCCAACCAGGACGTGGCGAAGGCCTTCTATCGTGATGTCGTCGGGTTCAAGGTGCATCGCGAGGAGGAGATGGGACCCGCCACGCGCTGGCTGCACATGGTGCCGCCGTCTGGCTACGCGGGCATTGCCTTGGTGACGTGGTTCGAGTCGATGCCGGCCGGCTCCGCGCAAGGGCTGATGCTCGAGACCATCGATATCGAGCTGGCCCACGAGCGGCTGGTGCAGCGCGGGCTCGAGATCACCGACATCCAGGAGGCGAAATGGGGACGCTTCGCCACATTCTTCGATCCGGATGGGAACGGCTGGGTGCTGACGCAGGTGCACAGGCTGGAGCCGCGATGAAGCCTGGCCGCCAGCTCTGCCGTGTCGAGGAACTGGCCGAAACCGGGGCCAGGGGCGTCGACCTCGAGGATTCCGAGGGGAGTCTCCTTCCCCTGGTGATCGTGCGGGGCGATGACGGCCTGCGCTGCTATGTCAACGTCTGTCCGCACCAGGGCACGCCGCTCGAGACCTTTCCGGATCGCTTCCTCGACCAGCATGGCAGGCATCTCGTCTGCTCGACCCATGGCGCACGCTTCCGCGTGAGCGACGGCGTTTGCGTCGTCGGGCCCTGCAAGGGCGCGCGCCTGATCGCCTTTCCCGTACGCTGCGAGGGCGGATCGGTGGTCTCGGCGTGACGGTTGCGGTGCGGCCGCTCACTATTCGACCAACGGCATGGTTGCCGTCGTGACGGCGGAAATTCATAATTCGCTGAACGGCCGTACCCCTGGAGGAACCGACGAATGTCCGAACACCACGTTTACGATGTGCCGAGCGAATGGGCAGCACGTGCCTTCGTGGACGAGCGCCAGTACGAGGCGCTCTACAAGCAGTCGATCGACGATCCCGACACGTTTTGGGGTGAGCACGGCAAGATCGTCGATTGGATGAAGCCCTTCACCAAGGTCAAGCACACCTCCTACGACCCGCACAATGTCTCGATCAAGTGGTACGAGGACGGCACGCTCAACGTTTGCGCCAACTGCGTGGATCGCCATGTGGAGACGCGCGGCGACCAGGTGGCGATCATCTGGGAGGGCGACGACCCGACCCATGACGAGAAGATCACCTATCGCCAGCTTCTCGAGCGAGTCTCCAAGTTCGCCAACGTCCTCAAGGCTCAGGGTGTGCGCAAGGGCGACCGGGTCACGATCTATCTGCCGATGATCCCCGAGGCGGCCTACGCCATGCTGGCCTGCGCGCGGATCGGCGCGGTTCACTCCGTCGTCTTCGGCGGCTTCTCGCCGGACAGCCTCGCCGGACGCATCGTCGACGCCGATTCCAAGTTCATCATCACGGCTGACGAAGGCGTGCGCGGAGGGCGCCCTATCCCGCTCAAGAAGAACACCGACGAGGCGCTGAAGAAGTGCGCCGGCGGCGAGAAGGTGCTCGTTGTCAGGCGGACCGGCGCTGCCGTGCCGTGGAACCCGGGGCGTGACGTGTGGCTGCACGAGGAGCTGGTGAAGGTCTCGCCCGACTGTCCGCCGGCAGAAATGAGCGCGGAGGACCCGCTGTTCATCCTCTACACGTCCGGCTCGACCGGCCAGCCCAAGGGCGTCCTGCATACGAGCGGCGGTTATCTCGTCTACGCCGCCATGACGCACAAGTACGTCTTCGATTATCACGACGGCGACATCTACTGGTGCACCGCGGACGTCGGCTGGGTGACCGGCCACAGCTACATCCTCTACGGCCCGCTCGCCAACGGCGCCACGACGCTGATGTTCGAGGGGGTGCCGAACTATCCCACGGCGTCGCGCTTCTGGCACGTGGTCGACAAGTGGGAAGTCAATATCTTCTACACGGCCCCGACCGCCATCCGGGCGCTGATGGGGGCGGGCGACGACTTCGTCAAGCGCACCGACCGCTCGTCGCTGCGCCTGCTCGGCTCCGTGGGCGAGCCGATCAATCCCGAGGCCTGGGAATGGTATCACCGCGTCGTCGGCGATCACCGCTGCCCGATCGTGGACACGTGGTGGCAGACCGAGACCGGCGGCATTCTCATCACGCCGCTGCCGGGGGCAACCAAGCTGAAGCCGGGCTCGGCGACGCGCCCCTTCTTCGGCATCAAGCCGGCGCTCGTTGACGAGAAGGGGACGGTGCTCGAGGGGGCGGCGTCGGGCAACCTCATCATCACCGATAGCTGGCCTGGGCAGATGCGCACGGTCTATGGCGATCACGAGCGCTTCGTGCAGACGTATTTCTCGACCTATCCGGGCAACTATTTCACCGGTGACGGCTGCCGCCGCGACGAGGACGGCTATTACTGGATCACCGGCCGCGTCGACGACGTCATCAACGTCTCCGGCCATCGCATGGGCACCGCCGAGGTCGAGTCGGCGCTCGTCGCGCATCCCAAGGTGTCGGAGGCCGCTGTGGTCGGCTATCCGCACGACCTCAAGGGGCAGGGCATCTACTGCTACGTCACGCTCATGAGCGGCGAGCAGCCCGACGAGGCGCTCAAGAAGGAGCTGCGCGACTGGGTGCGCAAGGAGATCGGCCCGATCGCCTCGCCGGATCTGATCCAGTTCTCGCCGGGCCTGCCGAAGACCCGGTCCGGCAAGATCATGCGCCGCATCCTGCGCAAGATCGCCGAGGACGATTTCTCCAACCTCGGCGACACCTCGACGCTCGCCGAGCCGGCCGTGGTCGAGGACCTGATCAGCAACCGGCAGAACAAGAAGGCCTCGGCTTAGCCTGACGTCTTTCGCTCGCTTTGCCCCGGACGATCCGTTGCGGTCGCCCGGGGCGGTCTTTCGGCCCGCGAGCGGGCGCGTTGCGCAGATTCCAGTTGTCGGCGCCCACCGTCGGGGGCACCATCGCGCGATTTCGTCGCTCATCCCTTCCAGGAGATCACCCGTGCAACTGTTGTTCTCGCCGTCGTCGCCGTTCGTCCGCAAGGTCCTGCTGGTTGCCGCCGTCAAGGGGCTCTCGGACAAGCTCAAGGAGCGCAAGACGGATACGACATCGAACGATCCGGAGCTTGCGCGCGTCAATCCGCTCGGCAAGATCCCGGCGCTGGCGCTCGACGACGGCACGACGATCTACGACAGCCAGGTGATCTGCGAGTATCTGGACAGCCTGGCACCGAGCCCGAAGCTCTTCCCGGACGGGGCGGCGCGCTGGCCGGCGCTGACGCTCGGCGCGCTCGCCGATGGCATCCTCGAGGCGGCGTTGCTGATGGTCTACGAGGGGCGTTATCGGCCCGAGGGCATGCGGGTTCAGGCCTGGGTCGATCGTCAGCAGTCGAAGATCGACCGTGCGCTCGCTTATCTCGAGGCGAAGGGCGCGCCGGCCGGCATCGACTACGGCACCATCACGCTCGCCTGTGCGCTCGGCTATTTGGACTTCCGCCACGGCGGCAAGTGGCGCGCCGGCCATCCCAAGCTCGTGGCGTGGCTCGACGCGTTCGCGGCGAAGGTTCCGGCCTTCGACGCCTCGAAGCCGTCGGGCTGAGCGCGCACCTTCGCCTTGCCGCAGGGCGTGCGGCAGGGCACTCTCCAGGCTTGGCGTGCCTCAGGACGGCATGTGTCGGTGTAGCATTCAGTGTGAAAAGGCCGTGCGGTGAACGTCCCGCTGAAGATCGGCCATAGCGCCTGTCCCCACGATTGCCCCTCGACGTGTGCGCTGGACGTCGAGCTGCTGGACGATGGCCGCATCGGTCGCGTGCGCGGCTCGAAGGAGAACGACTACACGGCGGGCGTCATCTGCGCCAAGGTCGCCCGCTATGCCGAGCGACTGCACCATTCCGAGCGGGTGACGCATCCGTTGCGGCGCACGGGCCCCAAGGGCTCGGGCCAGTTCGCGCGCTGTAGCTGGGACGAGGCGCTGGATCTCACGGCCGAGGCCTTTCTCGCCGCCGAGCGACGGCATGGGCCGGAGGCGGTCTGGCCGTACTATTTCGCGGGCACTATGGGCCTCGTCATGCGCGACGGCATCGAGCGTCTGCGCCACGTCAAACGCTACTCGCGCCAGTTCTCGACCATCTGCACGACACTGGCCTGGACCGGCTTCGTCGCCGGGACCGGGCGGCTCGCCGGTCCCGATCCGCGCGAGATGGCCAAGGCGGATCTCGTGGTGATATGGGGGACGAACCCCGTCAACACGCAGGTCAACGTCATGACCCATGCCATCCGGGCCCGCAAGGAGCGCGGAGCCCGCATCGTGGCGATCGATGTCTATCGCAACGGCACCATGGAGCAGGCCGATCTGGCGCTCTGCCTGAGACCCGGCACCGACGGCGCGCTCGCCTGCGCCGTGATGCACATCCTGTTCCGCGACGGCTACGCGAACTGGCCCTATCTCGAGCGCTACACGGACGCCCCGCACGAGCTGGCGGCGCACGTGGCGACGCGCACGCCCGACTGGGCCGCAGGAATCACGGGGCTGTCGGTCGACGAGATTGAGACCTTCGCGCGGATGATCGGCACGACGCCGCGCAGCTATTTCCGCCTCGGCTATGGCTTCACGCGCTCGCGCAACGGCGCCGTCAACATGCATGCGGCGCTGTCGATCCCGACCGTGACCGGCGCCTGGGAGCACGAGGGCGGCGGCGGCTTCCACAACAACGGCGCCATCTTCCGCTGGAACAAGACGATGATCGAGGGGCTCGATGCGCGCGACGAAAGCGTGCGCGTGCTCGACATGTCGCGCATCGGTCCCATCCTGTGCGGCGACCGCTCGGACCTCGGCGCCGGGCCGCCGGTCACCGCCATGCTGATCCAGAACATGAACCCGGTGCAGGTCGCGCCGGACCAGCGCTTGGTGAAGCGCGGCTTCGCCCGCGACGATCTCTTCGTGACGGTGCACGAGCAGTTCATGACGGCGACGGCGCGCATGGCCGACGTCGTGCTGCCGGCGACGATGTTCCTGGAGCACGACGACGTCTACCAGGGCGGCGGACACCAGTACATCATGCTCGGCCCGAAGCTGCGCGAGCCGCCGGGCGCGTGTCGCTCCAACCACGAGGTCATCTCTGGGCTCGCCGAGCGGGTCGGTGCGCACCACCCCGGCTTCGACATGACGGCGCGTGAGCTCATCGACTGGACGCTCCAGGCCTCGGGCTGGGGGACGCTGGCGGAGCTGGAGACGAAACGCTGGATCGATTGCCAGCCGGATTTCGCCGACTCGCACTATCGCAACGGCTTCGCCTACCCCGACGGCAAGTTCCGCTTCAAGCCGGACTGGGCCAACGTCCCGGCGCCGAGGCGCCACGATTGGGGCATCGCCGGCGACATGCCGTCCCTGCCGGACCATTGGGACGTCATCGAGCGCGCGGATGCCGCGCATCCCTTTCGCCTCGCCACCAGTCCGTCGCGCCACTACCTCAACTCGAGCTTCAACGAGACGCCGACCAGCCGGCGTCTGGAGGGAGAGCCGACCATCAAGCTGCACCCCGACGACCTCGCGGCACTCGGCCTCGCCTCGGGCGACCCGGTGCGCGTCGGCAACGAGCGCGGCGAGATCCGCCTCCGCGCCGAGGCCTTCGACGGCGTGCAGCGCGGTGTCGCCATCATCGAAAGCATCCCGCCGAACGAGGCCTTCGCCGACGAGGTTGGCCTGAATACGCTGACCAGCGCCTTTCGCGTGCCTCCCTTCGGCGGGGCGGCGTTCCACGACAACCATGTATGGGTCAAAGCGGCATGACAGTCGAAGCAGCGGAGAAGCCGTCCGAGGAACTGGCCGCGGGCTGGCGGGATGCCAGTCCCTTCGATCTGGCGAGCACGCGCACGACGCTGTTCGAGGCGCTGCTCAGTGCGGCGCGCCGTCATGGTCGCAAGAAGATCGTGCTCGAAGACCCCGACCGGATGCCTCTCACCTACGGGCGGCTCGTGCTGGCGAGCCTGCTGATCGGCAAGAAGCTCGCGCCGATGACGCGCGTGAAGGAGAACGTCGGCGTCCTGCTGCCCGGCGTGCAGGGCATGGCTGTGACGCTGTTCGGGCTCACCGCCTACGGGCGCGTGCCGGCGATCCTGAATTTCACGGCGGGCCTCAAGAACCTGCGATCGGCGGTCGCCACGGGGCAGATTTCCGTCCTCGTGACCTCGCGGCGGTTTCTCGAAGCCGCCCGGCTCGACAGTGTGGTCAGCGACCTCGCGGCCGGACCGTCGGAGAGCGAGCCCGCGCTGCGCGTCATCTATCTCGAGGACATACGCAAGGGCATCACGTCCTGGGACAAGGCAAAGGCCGTAGCCGCCGCGGCGATGGCCCGTCGCATCCATCGCCGGCATCGCATCAAGCCGGACGACGCCGCCGTCGTGCTCTTCACGTCCGGCACCGAAGGCGCGCCCAAGGGCGTGGTTCTCTCGCATGCCAACCTCATCGCCAACGCGCGCCAGATCTATCAGCACGCCGGCGGCGCCATCACGCCGGCCGACACGCTCTTCAACCCGTTGCCGCTTTTCCATTCCTTTGGTCTCACGGCCGGCCTGCTGATGCCGATCCTCAACGGCATCAAGGCGGTGCTCTACCCGAGCCCGTTGCATTATCGCGAAATCCCGAAGCTCATCCGGGCCACACAGGCGACATTCCTGCTCGCCACCGACACTTTCCTTCAGGGCTATGCGCGCGCCGCCTCGCCCGGCGATCTCGACAGCGTCCGCAACGTCGTGGCCGGCGCCGAGCGCGTGAAGGAGGAGACGCGCCGCCTCTGGGCCTCGACCGGAGCCGTGATCCTCGAGGGCTATGGCGCCACCGAATGCGCCCCAGTGCTGGCCTGCAACCTCCCCGGTGACAACCGCCCGGGCTGCGTCGGCCGGCTGCTGCCCGGCGTGCGCGCCCGCCTGGAGCCCGTTCCGGGAATTTCGGACGGCGGGCAGCTTCTCGTGTCGGGGCCGAACGTGATGGCCGGCTATCTGCTCGACGGCCAGCCGGGCGTCCTGCATCCGCTGGTGGACGGAGTCCACAACACCGGCGACATCGTCAGCATCGACGAGGACGGCTTCGTCACGATCAAGGGGCGCGCCAAGCGCTTCGCCAAGCTCGGTGGCGAGATGGTCTCGCTGGCAGCCGTCGAGACGATGCTGTCGGAGGTCTGGCCGGGCGCCAACCACGTCGTAGTCAATCTGCCCGACCCCCGGAAGGGCGAGCAGCTCGTGCTGGTCACCGAGAAGCCCGACGCCGATCGCGGCGAGCTCATGGCGCATGCCAAAGCCCAGGGCTTCCCGGAGCTCTGGGTGCCGCGCGTGGTGCTGGTCGTCTCGACGATCCCGGTTTTGGGGTCCGGCAAGATCGACTACGTCGCGACCGCCGAGCTCGCCCGCCAGATGCGACCGCTGCTCTGACGGCAGCATCTCCCGCGCCATCTGCCCGGCGCGGTGGTGGAAGGGCGTCTCGTGCGCGGATCGGTCGGCGATCCTCGCAACAAACTCTTGGATCGCGCGTCCTGTGCGGCCGGATCCTCGACCACGGAGGATCATCATGGCCTGGATCTACCTGCTGCTCGCTGGTCTCTCCGAGATCGTCTGGTCGTACCTGATGAAGGTCTCGCAGGGCTTCAGCCGGCCCGGCGCCACGGTCGCCATGCTGGCGGCGATGGTTGTCAGCTTCTCGCTGCTCGCCGCAGCCATGCGCACGCTTCCGCTCGGCACGGCGTACATGATCTGGACGGGGATCGGCGCCGTCGGTGCATTTGTCGTCGGTGTGCTCGTGCTCGGCGAGGCGGCAACTCCGCTCCGGCTGACCGCGGCGGCGCTCATTCTCGGCGGCATCGTGCTGATGGGCCTGGAATGACATCGCCCGTATTGGATAGGGATGGACAGGTGTAACGGGCGGTTGCCTTGCCGTCGGCGTCAGAGCGCCCCGACCCTCTCGAGGGCCTGGCGAACGTCCGCGACGCCTTCGGGCGGCAGCGGCGCCTGGGGTGGCAGCGGGGCGCCGACCGCATAGCCCTGCAGCTCCAGGCCACCCTTGATCGAGGCGGCGAGATTGTATTTGGCGAACACCTGGTTGATGCCCCAGAGCGCCTTCTGCAGCTCCATGGCAGCCTGCCACTCGCCACGGCGGCAGAGCTCGTAGAGCGCGACGCTCTGCTTCGGCACGATGCAGGCGGGACCGGCCATCCAGCCCTTGCCGCCGATCAGCATCACGCAGGTCGGGATGTGCGCGGAGGCGGAGAAGACGTCGAGGCGGTCCCCCACGCGGTTGATGATCGAGAGCAGGCGTCCCGTGTTGTGCGAGGCGTCCTTGATGTAGCCGATATTGTCGATGCGGCTCAGCCGATCGATGACCGGCAACGACAGGTCCGAGCGCTGGAAGTTCGGGTTGGTATAGAGCACCACCGGCAGCGTCGTCGCCGTGGCGATGGCCTCGAAATAGGCATGGACGCCATCGTCGGAGACCGGGAAGTACGCCTCCATGATGGCCAGGATGCCGTCGCAGCCGAGTGCCTGCATCTCACGCGTCTGATGCACCGCCTCGGCGATCGTGGTGGCGGCGACGCCAGCGACGACCGGAACCCGGCCACGGGCCGCCGCGACCACCACCTCGACGACGCGGCGGCGCTGCGGCCACGTGAGATAGGCGAACTCCCCCGTCGAGCCGAGTGGCGTGAGGCCGTGCACACCTGCGGCGATGAGGTCCTCGCACAGCCGCGCGAGCACGTCGTCCATGATCTCACCGGAGGTGTGGACGGGTGAGACGAGATAGGGAAAGACGCCGTGGAAGCGACTGGCCGTCATGGACGGTTCCTCCGCCTGTGCGCGCTCGCAGCCATCGGCGCCGCGCGAAGTGCGGCAGCACGCCGTGGCGCTCTGCGGACGCCGCGGGCTGGCTAGCTCAGCTCTTTGATGCGGAAATTCAGGCCGCCCTTGGGCGTGAGAGTCACGGTCGCGTTCAAGGGGGCCGGCACCTGTCCCACATACTCCGGCTGGAAGCGGCGCAGCAGCATCGACAGCGCGAGCGTGTTCTCGACCTGGCTCATGGCGCCGCCGATGCAGCTCCGCTTGCCCGCGCCGAACGGCAGGTACGAGTACTTCACCCGCTTCTTCATGCCGTCGCCCATGAAGCGCTCCGGACGGAACTCCTCGGGCGACTCCCAGAAGCGCGGATTGTGGTGCGCGCCATAGCTGAAGACGATGACCTTGTCGCCCGGGCGGATCTCGGTCTTGCCGATGGTGTCGCGCTCGGAGGCGATGCGGATGAGCGACCAGACCGGCGGGTAGAGCCGCATGGTCTCCTGCACGACGGCGCGGGTATAGGCGAGCGCCGAGTAGTCGGCCGCGGTCGGCTCGCGATCGCCGTAGACCTCCTCGCCCTCGCGCCGGATGCGCGCCGCCGTCTCCGGGTGCACGGAGGCAAGGTAGAGGGCGTAGGCCAGCGTCAGAGCCGTCGTCTCGGTGCCGGCCCACAGATACTGCTTGATCTCGTCGATGGCCTGCTGGCGGTCGAACTCCGGCATATTGGGATCGTTTGCGGCGTCCTCGATCATGGTGAGCAGCGTGCGCTCGCGATGCTCGCGGGCATTGGCGGCCATGACCAGTGGGGGAATGGCGCCCCAGGCCTCCATCGCCTTTGCGGCCTTCTCCTCCTCGACGATCTCGTTGCCGTCGCCGGAGAGTTTGCGCTGGCGAATGGATTTGTGATTCATCACGTCGGTGTAGGTCTTCACGTACTTGAAGACGACGTGCGGATTGAAAGGCATGTCGCGGTCGAACAGGGCCTTGCAGATCATGTCGGCGGCGAGCGTCCAGGTCTGCTCGACCATCTCGACGGTGTCGCCCGACTTCGCGAGCTCGCCCCAATGCTCCATCTTCGAGCGGATCGCCATCAGGAAGTAGGGGATGTACTCGGCGAACATGTCGGGGTGGAAGGCAGGCTGCTGCGGCACGCGCACCTTCTGCCAGAGCGCGCCGTCATGCGTGATCATGGATTTGCCGAACACCGGCTTCAAGCCGTCGAAATACTTGATGTAGGAGTCGGCCTTCGTCACCAGCACGTGCTTGAAGTGGTCGGGCTCCGTCAGCAGGATCAGGCGCTGAGACTGCAGCTTCACCGGGATGGCGCTGCCGTAGCGCTCGCCGAGCTGCATCAGGATCTGCATCGGGTTGGCCGGCCCCTTGAGGAGCGGCGTCAAGGTGAACCAGATGCTGTTCTCTTCGCCGAGGGCCTGCACGTGGGAAAGATCTGACATGGCTGCTCTCTTTCAGCAGTTCTCTGGCGGGCTGTTGCGCCGCGCTTCACCGGGCTCGATAGCCCGATCGGGTGTTGCAGGGCTACCTGCCCCGCCGCTTCGAGTGCCGGCCGGCCTCATCGACGCCACCGGCGCCAAAATGGCCGTTACAACTTTCACGTCAGCAAGCGCGCCGTTTTTGTACCGGTAACCTTGTCCTTCTGACCCCTATAAATCGGGCGGACCCCGTAGGTCCATGCGGTAAAGGCTCACGCTACAATTTGGCGCGTTTAACCACGCGTTGATACGCCATCCGAAGTCAGCGGCGGTACGAAAAGTCGTGAATTCTCGCTTTTGTGACCGGAGCGCAACACTTGTCCGTCGACGAGGCGAGCCGCGCCCGTGGCGAGCAGCCCGACGGCGAACGGATAGAGCTTGTGCTCCGCGGTGAGGATGCGCGCCTCGAGTGCTGCGGGATCGTCACCCGGAAGCACGGGGACCGCCGCCTGGGCGATGATCGGTCCGGCATCCATCTCCTCGGTCACGAGGTGCACCGTGCAGCCCGAGATCGTCACGCCGGCATCGAGCGCTTGGCGCTGGGGCTCCAGTCCCTTGAACGACGGCAGCAGCGAGGGATGGATATTGAGCATGCGGCCCTGCCAGCGCGCCACGAACGGGGCGGACAGGATGCGCATGAAGCCGGCGAGGCATACGAGGGCCACGCCCTTGGCAGCGAGCAGCGCATCGACGGCGGTGTCGAAAGAGTCGCGGGAGGCGTAGGCCTTGTGATCGACGACGGCTGTTTCGATCCCGGCGGAGCGGGCGTGTTCGAGACCGGCTGCCTGCGGCCGGTTCGATATGACGATGGCCACCTCGGCGGGATAGTCGGGGCGGCGCGCAGCCTCGATCAGGGCCGCCATGTTGGAGCCCCGTCCCGAGATGAGAATGGCGATGCGTACCTTCGACATGGCCTGCCAGTCCGTATCCGACGCTGATGCGGCTCGTCTAGCATGCCGGTGCGGGGGCAGCCAGGGTGCCGGTCACGCTTTCCGGCGGTCGTCGATGCGTCGCTCGAAGCCCACCGCAGTCTCTGGCGGCGTGGGGCACCCTCGTCGGGCACGGGACGGGCGGGACCTGAAGTCGTCACGGCTTGACCTGCCGCAAGGCTTGCCGGTGCTTCGGTCCTTACGCTTACGAAATATCGTAACGAAGGGAGCTCTGCCGATGAATCACCGGCACCGCAAGACACTCCATGCGCTGTTCGCGCACCCCGTGAGCCACAACATCAACTTCAAGGACGTCATGCACGTGCTCGAGGATCTCGGGGCGACCGTCGACAACAAGTCCGGCAACCGCGTCGGCGTGTCGCTCAATGGTCATACGGCGGCGTTCACCCACGTGCATCACGATCTGCCGATCAACGAGGTCAACCAGATCAAGAAGTTTCTCGTCACCTGCGGTGTGGACCCGGCCAACTATCCGCTCTGACAGGCACGGCTCGCGAGGCCGGTGGGCGCCTGTGCTTACTGGCCCGCGTCAGGCGCGAAGGCTGCCGCTGTAGCGCACGGCCTCCGCCAGGCCCTTGCCTTTGGCCTCGCTCTTGACGCCGCGCCCCTGCTCGACACTGCCGATGATGGTCGGGCTTTCGCCGGCCGCGCGGAGGGCATTGCTCACCGCGTCGGCTCGCGCCGCTTCGGCGACCACCACCATGCCGATGCCGCAGTTGAAGGTGCGCAGCAGCTCGGCCTCCGCGATGCGCCCTTCGCGCTTGAGCCAGTCGAATACGGGGGGCATGGCGAAGGCGGCCAGATCGACGTGGGCGGCGAGGCCATCGGGGAGCACGCGAGGCAGGTTCTCGCTGAGCCCGCCCCCGGTGATGTGCGACAGCGCCTTGACGGCGCCACCTGGGCCGCTTCCGCCTGTTGCCCGGATCGCCGCGAGCAAGGGACGCACGTAGAGCCGCGTCGGCGTCAGCAGGGCGTCACCGAGCGAGTTCTCCGCGGCGAAAGGCGCCGGCGCCGACCAGGCCAGGCCCGTGCGCGCGACGATCTTGCGGATGAGCGAGTAGCCGTTCGAGTGCGGACCCGACGACGGGAGCCCGATCAGCACGTCGCCGGCGGCGATGTCGGCCCGCGGCAGCAACTCGCCACGCTCGACGGCTCCGACGGCGAAACCCGCGAGATCGTAATCGTCGCCCTGGTACATGCCGGGCATCTCGGCCGTCTCGCCGCCGATGAGGGCGCAGCCGGACTGCCGGCAAGCCTCCGCAATGCCCGCGACGATCGTTTGCGCGGAGGCCACGTCGAGCCGACCGCAAGCGAGATAATCCAAGAAAAACAAGGGCTCTGCGCCCTGGACGACGAGATCGTTGACGCTCATGGCGACGAGATCGACGCCGATGGTGCCGTGCCGGCCCGTCTCGATCGCGAGCTTCAGCTTCGTGCCGACGCCGTCGTTGGCGGCGACCAGGATCGGATCGCGATAGCCGGCCGCCTTGAGATCGAACAGGCCGCCGAAGCCCCCGAGCGCCGCATCGGCGCCGGGACGCCGGGTCGCAGCGGCGAGCGGCTTGATGGCCTTGACCAGGGCATTGCCGGCGTCGATATCGACACCGGCCTCGCGATACGACAGGCTGCCGCTTGCGGTTGGCGATTCGTCCGGCATGGTCCTCCAGAGGTCTTGTGCGCGGGCCGAGAAGCGGTCCGGCTGCGGCCGGTGCATGGGCGCTCCCAACTTTCGCCCCAAAGCTTGCCGGAGATGCGGCGGCATAGCAGACTTGCCGGCGAATCTGCAACACGGGCGGCGCTGGAGCCTGGGGAGAGCGGCACGACATGGTGCACTGGACAGCGCGTAAAGCACGGTACGCAATGAGTTTGCGCGCCAGCGGCAGGGCTGCCGTGGTGGCGCTGGCGCTGGCCCTCGGCGGCGGGACGGCCGAGGCTGCCGACGTCTTCACCATCGCCAAATATCCCGTCGACGCGACGGACAGCGACGCGGTCAAGGCGAAGGAACGGGCCATCCTCGACGGCCAGCAGGCCGCCTTCCGTGCGCTCCTGAAACGGCTGGTTCCGGTATCCGCGTACCGGCGCCTGTCGGCAGCCCGCATCTCCACCAAGGCGTCGGAACTGATCGAGGGCTTTCAGGTGCGCTCCGAGACGAACTCGGACACGCAGTACATCGCCTCGTTCGATTTCACCTTCCAGGCCAAGGGCGTGCGCGAATTGCTGCGCCGGCACGGCCTCCCCTTCATCGAGACCCAGGCCGCCTCGGTCACCCTGGTGCCGGTCTTCCTCGCCCAGGTACCGGTCGCCGGCGACGGCGCTCCCGCGCCGGGCAAGCACGTGGGCAAGGGCCTGGGCACTTGGACAAGCGCCTGGCGGGGGCTCGACCTCGCCAACACCTTGACGCCGATCACCTTGAAGCCGCTGCGCAAGGAGGTTCACGTCGACGTCATCACGGCGCTGCTCAAGGGCGATTTCGAGCAGATGCGCATTCTGGCCGGGGAGTACGGAACCGACCGCGTTGTCGTCGCCGCGGCAGAGCCTGACCCCGCGCGCCGAAGGCTGCATGTGACGCTGGCCGGCCGGGACGCCATCGGCTTCTTTCATCTCAAGCGCAGCTACCGCGTCGAGGGCGGCGATCTCGGCTACGCCGCCGAGCTCGCGGCCGTCGTCGGGCTCGGCATCATCGAGGGGCGCTGGAAGGTCACGAACGCGCCGCAGACGGTCGCGGCGAGGCCGGATGCCGGGCCGTCGGCGCCGGTCCAGATCAGCGTCGAGTTCCGCAGCCGGGCCGATTGGCAGCGCATGCAGGACATGCTGCTGCAGACGCCGGGGGTCGCCGACCTCGAGATCGACGCCCTGTCGGCGCGCGGCGCCAGCGTGAGATTGAGCTTTCCGGGCGGCGCGGGTCCGCTCGCGCTCACGCTCGCCCAGCAGGGGATCTATCTGAGGAACGTCGGTGGGCAGTGGATTCTGAGGGCACAGTGACGGGCCGGGCCGACCGGCGGTCTTGCGTCCAGGCCCCGTTGATCTTCCTGGCGATTGACGATTGCCTTTCTGGTAATCTCAATCAATCGTAGACAGTTGGGGTTCGTTCGGCCCTGAACGCGACGCCGCCGTCTGCGGGCAGGCGCGCAATCCTGCGTGCGAACGGCTGAAGGAGACTCGTCCTGGTTGAGGGCACAGAGATAAACCGGCCGGCCCCATCGCTGCCGAAGGCGAATTCCGTCTTGAACCCGGCGAACCTGATCACGCTCGGCCGCGTCATCCTGGTGCCGGTCGTGTTCTGGCTGCTCGTCTCCGGCCATCTCAAGGGGGCGTTCTTCCTGTTCATGCTGGCTGGCGTCAGCGACGCCGTCGACGGCTATCTCGCCAAGAACTTCGACTGGCAGACCGATCTCGGCGCCTACCTGGACCCGCTCGCGGACAAGCTGCTGATCGTCAGCATCTTCCTCGCGCTCGGCGTTTCGGCGCAGCTCCCGTCCTGGATCGTCGTCGCCGTGGTGGCGCGCGATTTTCTGATCGTCGCCGCGGTCATGATGGCGCTCCTGCTCGGGCGGCCGATGCGCGTGCGGCCTATCCTGGTCAGCAAGGCCAATACGGTCAGCCAGATCGTTCTCGCGGCCGTCGTGATGGCAAACGGGGCGTTCATGCTGGGGCTGACGACGGCGCTGCAGGTGCTGATCTGGCTGACCGCAGCACTGACCCTGATGTCGCTCGCGGCCTACTTGAGGACTTGGCTTATGCACATGTCCGGCTATGAATCGGGTGAGGCCGGATAAAGATTCGTCATGGGACGCGGCCCTCCCGCTGAACTGAGGAGGGGATGAGGGATGCTCAAGGAGCGACACGTCGTATTCTGGCTGGCAGCAGCTTTGCTCGCGGCCCTGATGCTGCTGCTGCTGCGCGAAATCCTGCTGCCGTTCGTCGCTGGCCTCGTGATCGCCTATTTCCTCAATCCTGTCGTCGATGCACTGCAACGGTGGGGCGTTCCGCGGGGCCTCGGGACGTTGCTCATCGTCGGTCTCGCTGGACTGGCGTTCGTGGCCGCGCTGGTCTTTCTGTTGCCGCTCCTCGTCGATCAGGTCCAGCGGCTGGCGACGGGGCTGCCCAGCTATCTCGACCAGTTGCGCCGTCTCGTCGAGGCGTGGGCGACGGCGCGCTTCGGCGCGGCCTCTCCCGCCATCCACTCCGGGCTCGAGCAGGTGCAGAAGGCCATCGTCGACAACTGGGCCTGGGCGGCGAGCCTGGTTTTCTCGTCCGTCTGGAGCCGCGGTCTGGCACTCGTCAACCTGGTATCGCTGCTGCTCATCACGCCTGTGGTCGTCTTCTACCTGCTGGCCGATTGGCCGCGCATGATCACCCGCATGGACGGCTGGCTGCCGCGCGATCAGGCGCCGACCATCCGCCGCCTCGCCGGCGAGATGAATCTGGCCGTCTCGGCCTTCATCCGCGGGCAGGGCACCATCTGCCTCATTCTCGGCTGCCTTTATGCCTTCGGCTTGACCTTCGCGGGCCTGCGCTATGGTGCGCTCATCGGCGTCGCCACGGGCCTGCTGAGCTTCGTGCCGATCGTCGGCTGGAGCGTCGGCTTCGTCACGGCCTTGGGGCTGGCAGTGGCGGAGTTCGGTCTGAGCTGGGCGCCGCTGGCGAAGGTCGCGGGCGTGTTCCTGGCCGGTCAGGTGCTCGATACCGGTTTCCTGTCGCCGCGGATCGTCGGCAAGAGCGTCGGCCTGCATCCGGTGTGGCTGATGTTCGCGCTGTTCGTCTTCAGCTATCTGTTCGGCTTCGTCGGCGTGCTGCTGGCGGTGCCGCTCGGCGCCGCCATCGCGGTGCTCGTCCGTTTCGCGCTCGAGGTCTACCTAGCGAGCCCCATCTATCGGGGCTGCGCGCCCGTCGAGACGCAGGGGCAGGAGCCCGCCAGGGAATGAGCAAGCCGGGCCGGCAATTGACGCTGGATCTGCCGCATCGCGCCGCCCTCGATGCAGAGGACTTCCTCGTCAGCGACAGCAATGCCGCGGCCGTGGCCGTCATCGATCGCTGGCCGGACTGGTCGGCGGGTGGGCTGATGCTCGTGGGGCCGGCCGGGGTGGGCAAGAGCCATCTCGCCAATGTCTGGCGTCGGCGCAGCGGCGCGGTGCTTATCTCCGCCGCCGCCCTGACGGACCAGAGCCTCAGGCACGTGCTGACCGCGTCCGCGGTGATCGTCGAGGATGTCGACCGCGGCCTCGGCGAGGAGCGTGCACTCTTTCACCTGCTCAATCTGGGCCGCGAGCAGCGACTTTCGCTGCTGCTGACCTCGCGGGCCAACCCCGGTATCATGGAGATCGCGCTCGCGGACCTCAGGTCGCGCCTCAGAGCCATGCCGGTCGTGGAGATCGAGGCTCCGGACGAGGCCTTGATGCAGGCTGTCGTCGTGAAGCTGTTCGCCGACCGACAGCTCGCGGTGGAGCCGTCCGTGGTCGCCTATGTCGCCGCCGCCGCCGGCCGCTCGATGGAGGCGGCCGTCCGCACCGTGGCGGAGATCGATCAGGTCGCCTTGGCCTCGCGCCGCCGCGTCACGCAGACCCTGGCGAGCGAGGTTCTGAGCGGTATGACGTCCGAGGCGGGCGACGCGTAGGGGCCGGATGGTCGGTCGCGCGTTTCGGATGGCGAAAGTCTCACGCACGCAGAGCACGGAAGTCCATGAGCGGAAAGCACAAGGAAGGGGCGAAAGTGCGCTACCCGGCGCTGGCCGGTCCCGAGCGCTATTACAACCGCGAGCTGTCCTGGCTGCAGTTCAACGAGCGTGTGCTGAAAGAGGCGCAGAACCTCCGCCATCCCCTGCTGGAGCGGCTGCGGTTCCTGTCGATCTCCGCCTCGAACCTCGACGAATTCTACATGGTCCGCGTGGCTGGCCTGCACGGGCAGGTCGTGGCCGGAGTGACGGCGCCGAGCCAGGACGGGCTGACGCCTGCCATGCAGCTCGTGGCGATCAATCGTTTCGTGGCGCGGCTGTCCGAGCAGCAGCAGTCCTGCTGGTCCACGCTGACCCAGTCGCTCCCCGCCGCCGGCATCCGCCTCGTCGATCCTCAGCACCTGCGCGAGGACGAACGGGCGTGGCTCGAGCAAGAGTTCATGGCCCGCATCTTCCCGGTTCTGACCCCCATCGCCGTCGACCCGGCCCATCCCTTTCCCTTCATTCCGAACCTCGGCCTCACGATCGGGCTCGAACTCGAGAAGGCGGGGCGTGCGATGCACGCGCTTATGCCGATCCCGAGCCAGCTTCAGCGCTTCGTCCGCCTTCCGGACCTCGTCGAGGATGCGGGCTCTGGAGCGCGCCCGGAAATCCGCTTCATGCGCGTCGAGCGCATCATCTCGATGTTCGTCTCGCGTCTCTTTCCCGGCTACAAGGCCAGCGGTCTCGGCGCCTTCCGCGTGCTGCGCGACAGCGACATCGAGGTGCAGGAGGAAGCCGAGGATCTCGTGCGACTGTTCGAGACGGCGCTGAAGCGACGGCGCCGCGGTTCCGTCATCCGGCTCGAGATCGACGCGTCCATGCCCGAATCTCTGCAGCGCTTCGTCATCGAGGAGCTGGAGGTCGGCGGCGACCACGTCTTCGTGCAGCAGGGGCTGCTCGGTCTGGCCGATACCTCGCAGCTCATCGTGCCGGAGCGGGTGGATCTGCAATTCCGCCCGCACGACATCCGCTTTCCCGAGCGCATCCGCGAGTTCAACGGCGACTGCTTCGCGGCCATTCGCACGAAGGACATCGTCGTTCATCACCCCTACGAGTCCTTCGACGTGGTGCTGCAATTCGTGCGTCAGGCGGCCGCCGATCCGGACGTCATGGCGATCAAGTGGACGCTCTACCGGACGTCGAAGGACAGCCCCGTCATCAGGGCACTCAAAGAGGCGGCGGAGGCGGGCAAGTCGGTGACGGCGGTGGTCGAACTCAAGGCGCGCTTCGACGAGGCGGCCAACATCAAGTGGGCGCGTGATCTCGAGAGCGCCGGCGTGCATGTGGTGTACGGCTTCATCGAGCTGAAGACGCATGCCAAGCTGGCCCTGGTCGTGCGCCGCGAGGGCAACGGTCTCGTCACCTACTGTCACCTCGGCACCGGCAACTATCATCCGGTGACCGCGCGGGTTTACACTGATCTGTCGTTCTTCACGGCCGACCCGGCCATCGGGCGGGACGTGCAACGCCTGTTCAACTTTGTCACGGGCTACGCGGAGCCGGCCGAGCTCGAGCTGATGGCCGCCTCGCCCCACGGCATCCGCCAGGCCATCGTCGCGCATATCGAGGGGGAGATCGAGCATGCCAAGGCCGGCCGGCCGGCGGCGATCTGGATGAAGATGAACTCGCTCGTCGACCGCGGCATCATCGACGCCCTTTATGCGGCGAGCCGCGCCGGCGTCGAGATCGACCTGGTCGTGCGCGGCATCTGTTGCCTGCGGCCCGGCGTGCCCGGCCTTTCGGAGAACATCCGGGTGAAGAGCATCATCGGCCGGTTTCTCGAGCATGCCCGCATTTATTGTTTCGGCAACGGCCACGGGCTGCCGTCTGAGCAGGCAGTTGTGTATATCAGCTCGGCGGACATGATGCCGCGCAATCTCGAACGGCGTGTGGAGGCTATGGTGCCAATCCTCAACCCCACCGTACACGAGCAGATCCTCGATCAGATCATGGTGGCAAATTTCAAGGACAACCAGCAGAGCTGGCGCATTCTCGCCGACGGCTCGTCGGAGCGCATGGCTCCCGCGGCGGGCGAGGCGCCGTTCAACGCGCACGAGTATTTCATGACCAATCCGAGCCTGTC
Source organism: Hyphomicrobiaceae bacterium (assembly GCA_041397725.1). Classification (GTDB taxonomy): domain Bacteria; phylum Pseudomonadota; class Alphaproteobacteria; order Rhizobiales; family Hyphomicrobiaceae; genus JAGRKR01. Next base: position 264,934 of record JAWKVZ010000002.1, read on the forward strand.
CGGCCGCGGCCGCTCCCTCAGCGAGAGCTTTCCTCCGCGCTTCTCCGTGGCCAAGAAGGCCGAGGCAGGGCGCGCGTGACGACACGCCAGCCGTTGGCACTCAGTCGCGGCCGGCTCGACGATCTCGAGCCCACCGCGGTCGTCGACATCGGCTCGAACTCGGTTCGCCTCGTCGTCTACGAGGGCGCGCGCCGCAGCCCCGCGCCGCTGTTCAACGAGAAGGTCCTGTGTGGCCTCGGTCGGTCGGTGGCGAGTACAGGCCGGCTTGGGAGCGACGCCGTGGAGCTGGCGCTGGGCGCGCTCACGCGGTTCGGCCAGATCATCAAGATCCTGAAGGTCCGGGACGTCCGTGCGATCGCCACGGCGGCGGTTCGCGATGCGCAGGACGGCGCCGCCTTCCTCGCGATGGGTGCGCGTGCGCTCGGCGTGCCGATCGAGCTCCTGTCGGGCAATCGCGAGGCGGAGCTCGCCGCCCAGGGAATCCGCATGGGCTTCCTGGACCCCGACGGACTGGCGGGGGATCTCGGCGGCGGCAGCCTCGAGCTGATCGATGTCGACCGCGGCCGGCTGCGGGACTCCGTGACGCTGCCGCTCGGCGGACTGACGCTCATCGACAAGTCCGGTAACAAGCTCGACAAGGCGGCCAGCATCACCGATGCCGCGCTCGCGGCCGTGCCGTGGCTCGCCAAGGGCAAGCGGCGCACGTTCTATGCCGTCGGCGGCACCTGGCGTGCGCTCGCGAAGCTGCACATGGAGCAGACGCGCTATCCACTCCGCGTGATGCAAGGGTATGTCGTGCCGACGCCGGAGATCATCAGGTTCTGCGAGCAGATCCGCCGTACGCGAAAGCAGGAGAACGGCAAACTGCTCGACGCGGTGTCACGGCCCCGGCGCGAGGCGCTGCCCTACGGCGCGCTGGTGCTGGAGCGGGTTCTGCGCCGGCTGGAGCCCAGTGAGGTCGTGTTCTCCGTGTTCGGTATCCGCGAGGGGCTGCTGTTCGGCAATCTCAGTCCCGCCGAGCAGAAGAAGGATCCGCTGATCGCCTTCTGCGAGGACTACGCCCGCCTGCGTTCCCGTTCGTTCGAGCATGCGCGCGAGCTCGGGTGCTGGACCGCTCCCGTCTTTGCCCGGCGCGAGCTCGAGGAAACGCCGGACGAAAAGCGCTTGCGCGAGGCCGCGTGCCTGCTGTCCGACATCGGCTGGCGGGCGCATCCCGACTACCGCGCCGAGCAGAGCATCAACGTGATCGCCCACGCGGCGCTCGCAGGCATCGATCATCCCGGCCGGATCTTCCTCGCTCTGACGGTCTATTACCGCCATGTCGGCAACGGCCGCGAGGAGGCGCGAGATATGCTCCTGCGCCAGCTCAAGGAGCGCGTCGGCAAAAAGTCCTTGAAGCGGGCGCGCATCCTTGGCGCGGCGCTGCGGACCGCCCACATGATCTCGATCGGCGTGGCCGGCGTCATCGGCGAGACCGCGATCGGCTATGAGCGAGGCAAGCTCGTTCTGACCCTGCCGCGACGTCTGGCCGGTCTCGACGGCGAGCGGCTGAGGCGGCGGTTGGCAGGACTCGGCAGTCTCGTGGATTGCCAGACCATGATCCGCATCTCCTAGGGCGTGAACTGCGGCGCCCGGCGGCGGGCAGCATGTCCGATGAGGCCGCAGGCCGCAGCTTCCGCTTGTGAACGAGGCTATGATTGACGACTTTGGCTGTGCGGACGGCGGTTCATGGTCCCGTCGGGGAAATTCCGGCGGTGCGGCTAGAGCGGACAGCGATTTGACATCTTTTCAGGTCTGGTATCCTGACACGACCAGACAGCCCAGGACACTGGATGGCCAGAGACCCATATACTGTGCTCGGTGTCGAGCGTACGGCGAGCGACGACACCATTCGCGGGCACTATCGCAAGCTCGCCAAGGAGCTGCACCCGGACCTCAATCCGGGTGACAAGGCTGCGGAGGCACGCTTCAAGGAGGTGTCTGCGGCCTACGCCATCATTGGCGACGCGGAGAAGCGCAAGCAGTACGACAGAGGCGAGATCGATTCTGCCGGTGAGCCGCGGCGCGGCTTCCACGGCGCCCGCGCCGGCGGTGGGCCCGGCGGCGGAGGCGGACGGCCGTTCGGCGATTTTCCCTTCGACGACATCATCTCGGACATTTTCGGTGGCGCCCGCTCGAGGGATCCCCGCCAGTCGCGGGGGCGGGGCCAGGATATGCGCTACACGCTCGAGGTGGAGTTCCTGGAAGCGGTCAACGGCGCCAAGAAGCGTGTGACCATCCCCGGCGGCGGCACCCTCGATCTCAATGTACCGGCCGGCGTCGTCGATGGGCAGGTCCTGCGGCTCAAGGGCAAGGGACAGCGCTCGGCCATGGGCGGCGAGGTCGGAGATGCGCTGGTCGAGATCAAGGTCCGGTCGCATCCGAGCTTCCGGCGCGAAGGCGACGACATCGTCATCGAGCTGCCCGTCGCGTTCGACGAGGCGGCGCTCGGGGCCAAGATCGAGGTCCAGACCGTCACGGGCCGGGTGCAGCTCACGCTGCCCAAGGGCACGAGCAGCGGCCAGGTTTTCCGTCTGAAGGGCAAGGGTGTCGTCAACAGCGTCTCGGGCAAGACGGGCGACCAGCTCGTGCGGGTCAAGATCATGATGCCGGAAACGATCGATCCCGAGCTTGAAAGCTTCCTCACCGAGTGGCGCAAGACGCACAAGTTCGATCCAGGGCGGTAATACGCCTCTCTCGCTCTGGCGTACTGTTGTGCGTCGGGAGCCTGGGCGGACGAGGGGGCGCCGGCTCCTCAGCCCCCGGATTTGTTCAGCGACACGCCGACGACCGCGCCCTTTCGCACGGCAAGCGCCAGCCGGCCCTCCTTGAGCGCCAGCGCCTTGGCGCCGAACAGCTCCCGCCGCCAGCCCTTGAGCGCCGCCACGTCCGGGGCATCCTCGACGGCGATCCGCTCGAGGTCTTCCGAGGTGGCGATCAGCTTCGGCGCGACCTTGTGATGGTTCGCCTCCGCCTTGAGGAGGACGCGGAGCATGTCGATCAGGGCGAAGGCCTGCGAGGGAACCGCCTCTCCGGCCCGCAGGTGCGGCACAGTCGACAGGTCGCGCGCCAGCCCGGCCTTGACGGCCTCGACGATCTCCCTGGCGCGGGACGAGCGCGCGAAGCCTTCGCTCAGCGTCCGCAGCTCGCCGAGTTGCGAGGCCTCGGTCGGCGCCTGATTGGCGATATCGTAGAGCGCCTCGTCCCGCAGGATGCGCGAGCGGGGCACGTCCTGCCCCTGGGCAAGCCGTTCGCGCCAGGCCGCCAGCTCCATCAGCACGGCAAGCCCGCGGCGGTTGCGGACCCTGAGCTTGAGACGCGACCAGGCATGCTCCGGCTCGATCTTGTAGGTCGAGGGATCGGTCAGCGTGGACATCTCCTCGCTGAGCCAGTGCGCCCGCCCGCTGCCCTCGAGGTCGCCCTTGAGGTAGAGGTAGATGTCGCGCAGGTAGGTGACGTCGCCGAGCGCGTAGGTGAGCTGCTTCTGCGAAAGCGGGCGGCGGCCCCAATCCGTAAAGCGGGAGGTCTTGTCGATGTGCGAGCCGACGACCTGCTTGACGAGGTTCCCGTAGCTGACGGCCTCGCCGAAGCCGCAGACCATGGCCGCCACCTGCGTGTCGAAGATCGGGGTCGGGATGATGCCGGCCTTGGTGTAGACGATCTCGACGTCCTGGCGTGCGGCGTGGAAGACCTTGAGCACCTTCTCGTTCGCCATCAGGGCGTAGAACGGGCCGAGATCGATTCCCGGCGCCAGGGGGTCGACGACCATCTCCTCCTCGCGGCAGGCGAGCTGAATGAGGCAGAGCTTCGGCCAGAATGTCGTTTCGCGCATGAACTCGGTATCGACCGTGACGAAGTCGTGCTGAGCCAGCCGGTCTACGGCGGCAGCGAGCTCGTTTGTGGTCGTGATGACGCGCATGGGGGCGGTATAGCCGAGGATTTGTATCTTGTCGCCTGCAACCTCTACTGTCGGTTGCCCCTGTTTGTCCATGTATTGCTGGCAGGAGGGCGGATGCTGCGCTAACCTTGCTCGTGACAGTCATTTTCGTCGGAGGGGCAGATGAGTGAGGGCGTGAGCGTGCCGGCCGCCCGGCTGGCCGAACTGCGGCAGCAGGAGTTTCCGGGCGCCTGCAAGGCGCCTTACCTCAACACGGCGGCGCGCTCGCTGCTGCCGCGATCGTCGCAGGCGGCGATGGTCGAGACGCTCGACTTGCTCGCCGCCGGCGATGTCGACAAGGACGCTTGGTTCGCGCTGATGGAGCGGGTGCGCGGCAAGGTCGCGCGTCTCATCCATGCCGATGCCGACGAGATCGCCTTCACGAAGAACATTTCCGAAGGCCTCAACATCATCGCGACGGCCTTCGACTGGAAGCCCGGCGAGAGCGTCGTCATCTGTCCGGACATCGAGCATCCCAACAATATCTTTCCCTGGTACAACCTCGAGGCCCGCGCCGGGATCAAGGTCAAAGAGGTGCAGTCGAAGGACGGACGCGTCTCCGCGGAGTCCATCCTCGGCGCCATCGACGCTTCGACGCGCATGGTCGCCCTCGCGACGGTGTCCTTCAGCCCGGGCTATCACTCTCCGGTGGCCGAGATCGGCCGCGCTTGTCGCGAGCGCGGCGTGTTCTTCCTGGTCGATGGCGCGCAGTCGGTGGGGCACATCCACACCGATGTCGAGGCGCTGTCGATCGACGGTCTCGCCGCCTCCACCCAGAAGAGCCTCATGGGTGTCTACGGCATGGGCTTTCTCTACTGCCGGCGCGCCTGGGCCGAACGGCTGCGTCCGGCCTATCTGGCGCGGTTCGGCGTCGATCTCGGCGGCGGTGCGCACGAGGCGACTCGCGGCAGCGCCGACGTCAAGCTGATGCCGGGCGCCCGCCGCTTCGAGGTCGGGAACTACAATTTTCCCGCCGCTGCGGCGCTCGATCGCTCGCTCGACATCCTGCTCGAGATCGGCACCGAGGCGATCGAGGCGCACGTGGACGCGCTCGCGCATCGTCTCGCGTCGGGACTGCTGCAGCTCGGCCTGCCGGTGATGGGCGGACGGCCCGGGCCGCATCTCGGCGGCATCGTCTCGGTCGGACACCTCGGCGCCGGCGGCCACGATACCGCGGAGGACCCTGCCATGGCCTCGCTGCATGAGGCTTTGACCGCGGCCGGCATCCGGCTCTCGGTGCGTCAGGGCATGCTGCGCTTCTCGATGCACCTCTTCAACGACACCGACGACATCGAGAAGGTCCTGCATGTGGCTCGGGCATGGCGTGACGCAAATCCGAGCATGGTGGCTGCGTGATCGGCAATCGGCCGGTGGAGAACGTGTTTCTTCACCGACTTCGGCCCGACGAGGTTGACAGTACGATCGCATTGCGATGCCATCACTTCATAGTCTGCCCGCGCACAGACGGGTAGCCGACGCGCAATCCGGCCGCTGCGAACGACCGGGCTTAGAAAGAAGCAAGGGAGATCAATCATGAAGGCGTTGAGACGATCCGGTTGGCTGGCTGTTGCCGCCAGCGTTGCATTCCTTTCCACGCCGGCCGTTGCCGCCGACGGGCCGATGGTGACCAAGATCAAGCAGCGCGGCGAGCTCGCCTGCGGCGTGCATACGGGCCGCTACGGCTTCGCCGTCGCCGACAGCCAGGGCAAGTGGATCGGGCTCGACGTCGATTTCTGCAAGGCCGTGGCCGCGGCGATCCTCGGTGACGCCAACAAGGTGAAGTACGTGCCGATGAGCGCCGTGCAGCGCTTCCCTGCCTTGCAGTCGGGCGAGATCGATGTTCTCTCGCGCACGACGACCGTGACGCTCACCCGTGACGTCTCGCTCGGTCTGCACTTCGGCCCGACCACCTTTTACACCGGCACCGGCTTCATGGTGCGCAAGACCACCAAGGCCACCAAGCTCGAGCAGCTTGCCGGCGCCACGGTCTGCGTCGTGCCGGGCTCCACGACGGAAAAGAACATCGCGGCGCTCTTCAAGGCCCGCAAGATCAAGTACACGCCGGTCGTCATCGAGAGCCAGAAGGCCATGGTCGGCGCCTATTTCTCCGGGCGCTGCGACGTCATGAGCATGGATCACGCGGGTCTGCCCGGTCACCGCCGCTTTGACGCGAAGAACCCCGACGAGCACTTCATCTTCGAGGAGGTCTACTCCAAGGAGCCGCTCGCCATGGCCATCCGCCAGGGTGACGACCAGTTCTACGACATCATCAAGTGGGTCACGCACGTCACGTTCAACGCCGAGGAGTACGACGTCCATCAGGCCAACGTCGACGAGGTGCTGAAGACCACCACCAACCCCGACGTGCAGCGCATGCTCGGCAAGATCGGCGGGCTCGGCAAGAAGCTCGGTCTCGACGACCAGTGGGGCTACCGGATCATCAAGCAGGTCGGCAGCTACAAGGACATCTACGACCGCAATTTCGGCGAAAAGTCCCCGCTCAAGCTGCCGCGCGGCCTCAACAAGCAGTGGACGCAGGGCGGCCTGCTCTACGGCTACCCGATCAAGTAGGGCCTGGCCCTCGACAGCGGGAACGGCGAGCCTCGCAGCAGGCTCGCCGTTCTGACTTTCCATTGGCGAGCTTCCACGGGCGGATCTAGTGGCGCAAGCGGAGACATTTCAGGACGGCCCGCGTCGCGGCGGCTCGCTCCTCTACTCGACGGCCTTCCGTGGCGTCGCCTATCAGATCCTGCTCGCGGCCGGCGTGATCCTGGTCGGCTATTTCCTCTATTCCAACGTCAACCAGAACCTCGAGCGGCAAAGCATCGCCACGGGCTTCAGGTTCCTCACCGAGTCGGCCGGCTTCGACATCGGCGAATCCCTCATCCCCTACGATTCCAACGACAGCTACGGCAAGGCGCTCGTCGTCGGCATCCTGAATACGCTGCTGGTCTCCGTGTTCGGTGTCGTGCTGGCAACGATCCTCGGCGGCTTCATGGGGATCGCCCGGGTGTCGCGGAACTGGCTCGCGGCCAAGCTCGCCTCGATGTACGTCGAGGTGATGCGCAACATCCCAGTCGTGCTGCACGTCATCTTCTGGGCGGCCGTCTTCCGCAACCTGCCGGGTCCCAAGGAATCGATCCATCCCTTCGAGGGCCTCTATTTCAACAATCGCGGTCTCATCTTCGCGGTGCCGAAGGCCAATCCGGCCTATGTCTGGGTCGGCGTGGCCTTCCTCGTGGGCCTCGTGGCCGCCTTCCTGTTCGTGCGCTGGGCCGACCGGCGGCGCGAGCGCACCGGCAAGTTCATGCCGACGTTCTGGCCGGCGCTGGCCATCATGATCGGCCTGCCACTCGTGACCTGGCTGGTGCAGGGCGCACCGCTCGTCTGGGACAAGCCGACCTTCGGCGCCTTCAACTTCTCCGGTGGCGCCGTCCTGACGCCGGAGTTCATCGCCCTCCTGGTCGGCATCGTCGTCTATACCGGCGCCTTCATCGCCGAGATCGTGCGCGCGGGCATCCAGTCCGTGCCGCGCGGCCAGATCGAGGCGGCCCGCTCACTCGGTCTGAGGTCGGGTTTCGTCATGCGCTACGTGACGCTGCCGCAGGCGCTGCGCGTGATCGTGCCGCCGACGACGAGCCAGTACCTGAGCCTCGCCAAGAACTCGTCGCTCGGCGTGTTCATCGGCTATCCCGAGCTGGTCAACGTCGCCAACACGACCCTCAATCAGACGGGGCAGGCGGTCGAGGCCGTGGGCATCATGATGACGGTCTATCTGCTTATGAGCCTGACCATCTCCATCATCATGAACCTCTACAACCGAAAGACGATAATCCGGGAACGCTAGGCTGCGCCGTGGAGCCCGAGGCGCGGACATAGCTGCCAGACCCGACGAGTGAGAGATACGAAAGTGCGATGGCGGATACGTTGACCAGAGCAGGCGAGCCGGGCGGTCCTTCGACGAGGGCTGCGCCGACGCGCGCCTCGGCGCCGCCGCCCGAGGAGAAGATCGCCGTCCTGCGCTGGCTCAGAGACAATCTCTTCTCCTCCCCCTTCAATACGCTGGTGACGATTCTGATCGTCGCCGGCCTCGTCAAGGTCGTGCCGGGGCTGTTTGCCTGGGGCATTCAGAACGCCGTCTGGTATACGAAGGATCATGAGGTCTGCCGCGCCGCGAGCGGCGCCTGCTGGGCGGTGATCGGCGAGAAGCATCGTCCGATGCTCTTCGGCCTCTACCCGTATGCCGAGCACTGGCGGCTGGTGGTCGCGCTCGTGCTCTATCTCGGCGCCTTCTCCATCACGCTCATGCGCAGGTTCTGGAACCCGGTGTTCCTGATCGCTCTGTGGGTCGTGGTCGGCACCGCCGTCGGCATTCTGTTGTGGGGCGGCGTCTTCGGACTGACGTTCGTGCCCTCGAGTCAGTGGGGTGGGCTGCCGCTCACCATGGTGCTGTTCACCGGCACGGTCGTGCTCGGCATGCCGGTTGCTGTTCTGCTGGCCCTCGGCAGGCGCTCGCATCTGCCGCTCGTCAAGACGGTGTGCGTCACCTTCATCGAGACGCTGCGCGGCGTGCCGCTGATCACCATTCTGTTCGTGGCGGTGAACGTCTTCCCGCTTTTCCTGCCGTCCGGCATGGAGATCAATACGCTGCTGCGCATCATCGTCGGCATGGCGATCTTCTTCGCCTGCTATCAGGCCGAGGTGATCCGCGGCGGCTTGCAGGCAATCCCGCGCGGACAGTACGAGGCCGCCGAATCCCTCGGCCTTACCTATTGGCAGATGACCCGGCGGATCGTGCTGCCGCAGGCGTTGCGCATCTGTCTGCCGGCAATGGTCAACCACATCATCGCCGCCATCAAGAACACCTCGTTCGTGCTCATCATCGGCTTGTTCGACATCCTGACGGCGACGACGAATGTGCTCGAAGACCCGCTCTGGCGGCGCTTCTTCGTCGAGGCCTATCTGTTCGTCGCGCTGGTCTACTTCGTGTTCTGCTATGCGCTTTCCAAGTACAGCCAGCGCCTCGAGCAATGGCTGAGCGCCGGCCGCCAATACTGATCCGGAGACATACGTCATGCAGGAAGCAGCGAGATCGCCCGAACAGGCCGGCCGGGCTGAGCGCGGCGAGACGATCATCCGGCTCGACGGCGTCAACAAATGGTACGGTGAGTTCCAGGCGCTGCGCGACATCAACCTCGAGATCCGGCGTGGCGAGCGCGTCGTCGTCTGCGGGCCGTCGGGGTCTGGCAAGTCGACGATGATCCGCTGCATCAATCGCCTCGAGAGCCATCAACGCGGCCGCATCATCGTCGACGGCATCGAGCTCAAGGACAATCTCAAGAACATCGAGGCCGTGCGGCGCGAGGTCGGCATGGTCTTCCAGTCGTTCAATCTGTTCCCGCATATGCGGGTCATCGACAACCTGACGCTGGCGCCCATGCTGGTGCGGCGCATGCCCAAGCGCGAGGCTGAGGAGATCGCCATGCGCTACCTCGAGCGCGTGCGCATCGCCGAGCAGGCCTACAAGTATCCCGGCCAGCTCTCGGGCGGCCAGCAGCAGCGCGTCGCCATCGCCCGCTCCTTGTGCATGCAGCCGCGGATCATGCTGTTCGACGAGCCGACGTCGGCGCTGGACCCGGAGATGATCAAGGAAGTGCTCGACGTCATGGTCGAGCTCGCCAACGAGGGCATGACGATGGTTGTCGTCACGCACGAGATGGGCTTCGCCAAGACGGTGGCCGATACGATGGTCTTCATGGATCAGGCCGAGATCGTCGAGGTGGCGCCGCCCGACACGTTCTTCACGAAGCCGAAGAGCGAGAGGACCCAGCTCTTCCTCAGTCAGATCCTCACGCACTGAGCCAGGCGGCCATCCGGGAGGGAGCAACGCCATGAGTGACCCGCAAGCCCTGCCGTCCACCGGCGTTGCGCCTGACTGGCAGGCCGTGCGGCGCGAGTTTCCCGCCCTCGATCACCTCACCTATCTCAATATCGCCCAGAAGGCGGCGGTGCCGCGCAAGGTCGAGGCGGCCATCGCCGAGTGGATGGCCGACGTCCATGCGACGGGCGGCGCCACCGCGTTCTCCATGTCGCCGATCGAGGACACGCGGCGCGCGGTCGCAAACACCTTCGGCATGCCGCATGGCAGCGTGGCGCTGATCAAGAACACCTCCGAGGGCATGAACATCGTCGCCCAGGGCTTTCCCTGGCGTCCCGGTGACAACGTCGTCATCTCGAGCATGGAGCACGAGAATAACACGTTTCCCTGGCGTCACCTGAAGGCGCGCGGCGTCGAGGTGCGGATCGCGGAGCCCGACGAGCAGGGGCGGGTGACGCTGGCGAGCTATGAGCCGCTCGTCGATGCACGGACACGCGTCCTGGCCGTCGGGTGGGTCGTCTACGGCAACGGCTACAGGGCCGATCTGCCGGCGCTCGCGGCCTTCTGCAAGTCCCGCGGCGTCCGCCTGGTGGTGGACGGCATCCAAGCGGTCGGCATTCTCGCGACGCCGATCCAGGAGCTTGGCGTCGATGTTCTGGTGGCCGGCGGACACAAAGCGCAGCTCAGTCTCGCAGGTGCCGGATTCCTCTACGCGACACCCGAGATGATCGAGCTGCTGCAGCCGCCCTATGCCGCCAAGTTCAGCTTCGAATCCAACGACCGCACGCTTGCCGAGCCGAAGCTCGCCGCAGACGCCCACCGCTTCGAGTATGGCAATCCGAATTTTCTGGGCTGCTGGGTGCAGAAGCGCTCGGCGGAGTGGATCGCCTCGCTCGGCCTCGCCAACATCGAGGCGCGGGTCAAGGCGTTGACGACGCGCCTGATCGACGGCGCCGAGGCGCGGCAGATCCGCGTGCGTACGCCGCGGCCGTGGAGCGAGCGGGCCGGCATCGTCAGCTTCGACGTCGGCAACAGGGCGGATGCGCTGGTGGCGTCGCTCCAGGCGCGCAACATTCTCGTCAGCCAGAAGGATGGGCACCTGCGCGCCTCGCTGCACTTCTACAACGACGAGGCGGATGTGGACCGCTTCCTGGATGCGGTCGCGGAGCTTGGTGGCGGCCGCGGCTGACGGGTGGCGCGGGCTTGCGCGTTGGCGTTGGTGAGGGGGCGGCGTGACGAAAGCGCGGGAGTTCGCGGTGGTCGGGGCCGGGGTCGGCGGCTTGGCCGTCGGAACGCTGCTCGCCCGCGCCGGCCATCGCGTCACGCTCTATGAGCGCTTCGCCGAGCCGCAGCCCGTTGGCTCCGGTCTCATGCTGCAGCCGACAGGCCTCGCGGCGCTGGCTCGCCTCGGACTGCGAGGCGCTGTCGAAGCCCTCGGTGCGCGCATCGGGCGCCTGCACGGCCTGACCGACACCGGCCGCACGGTCTTCGACCTCTCGTATGCCGGTCTCGGCCCCGATCACTATGCCATCGGCATTCACCGCGCGGCCCTGCATGGCGCGCTGTGGCAGGCCTTTCGCAACTCCGGCGGCGATATCGAGGCGGGCCGGGAAATCGTCGATGTCGAGCGTCGGGCGGATGGCCGGGCGGCGCCCGTGGATGCGCTCGGCAGGCGGGCGGCGGTCGCAGATCTCGTGATCGACGCCTCCGGGGCGCGCTCGCGTCTGCGCGCCCTCGTCTCGCCGCGTCGGCCACGCCCCTATACCTTCGGCGCGGTCTGGGCCAGCGTTCCCGATATCGGCATCGCCGAACAGGCCCTGGCACAGCGCTACGTGGCGGCGCGGATCATGATCGGCTACCTGCCCATCGGGCGCCCGGACGCCGGCGCGGAGCGGCTCGCCGCGCTGTTCTGGAGCCTGAAGCCCTCGCAATACGATGACTGGAGGCGCGACTTCGCCGCCTGGCGGGAGAAGGTGGTGGGACTGTGGCCCGCGCTGGCGCCGGTCGTCTCCGCCCTGCCGGGGCCGGAGGCGTTCGCGCAGGCCAGCTACGTGCAATTCACGGCTGCTCCACCGTTCGCCGGACCACTCGTGCTGATCGGCGACGCGGCCCATGCTACGTCTCCGCAGCTCGGACAGGGGGCGAACAGCGCCCTCCTCGACGCGGTCGTTCTCGCCGATGCGCTGAGCGGTCATGCGGACATCGGCGCGGCGCTACGGACGTTCGCCGCTGCGCGACGGCGGCACGTGCGCTTCTACCAGTGGGCGGGCGCGCTCATGACCCCGTTCTTCCAGTCGGACTCGCGGCTGCTGCCCATCGCCCGCGATCTCGCCTTCGATCGCGCGAAGCTGCTGCCCATTGTGCATCGCCAGATGCTCTGGACCCTGGCCGGATTGAAGACGGGACTGTGGTCGCACGCGGACTGCACGGCGCTCGCCGGTGGTCAGCCGTCGGCGCAGGTGGAGGCGAGCGCGTCGCGCGGCGGTTGAGGTCGGTGGCCCGCGCGAGCTGCCTCAGGCCACCCCACCCTGCTGCGCAAAGGGCAGGCTGGCGAAGCCGCTCGGCGCGCTGAAGGTCGCGCGGTCGTCGGTGCTGGCGGCGTCAGCCTCGAGGGCCAGCTCTGCAGGTGCCAGCTCCGCGGGTGCGAGCATGTCGTCGATGCGGCGCAGCTCGTCGGCGACGTCCTGCAGGCGCGCCGTGATCTTGCCGATGAAGTGCTCGGCGAGTGACGGATCGACCTCCATCAGCTCCAGCAGGCCGGCTCGCGTGATCTTGAGGGCGCGCACGACGCCGGCCGCGGCAATGGAGGCGCCATGCACGACTTCCGTCAGCATCGCCATCTCGCCGACGAGGCAGCCGGGCTCGATGAGCTGCGGCGGCAGGTGGGGCGCGTACGCGTGCGTGAGGCGGGCACCGCCACTCACGATGAGGAATGCCGCATCGCCCTCCTCGTCCTCCTCGATCAAGGTATCGCCGTCGCGAAAGACGATGCGCTCGGCCGAGCGTGCGATGCGCGCGAGTTGATCGTCATCGAGGCCGTGGAATATGGCGACGCGCCGCAACGGCGCGATGAGTGCTTCCGCAGTCATGACTGTCCCTGCTCGTAGGAAGACTGGAACCGAACGCTACGTGTGCTCGATACTCAGACTGATACCGCGAGGACGATGACTGACTTCCCGACGCTCCCTCGTGCCCCTAGAGGTACGCCAGGAGGCCCGTAGCGGCAAGCGCCCTGTGGACGAGCTGGGGACGGCTGGTGGGCAGAGTGGGGACAAACGCTCGCGCCGATCGGCTCACGGAACGAGCTTGTAGCCGCCTGTCTCCGTGACCAGCAGCTCGGCGTTGGAGGGATCCTTTTCGATCTTCTGGCGCAGCCGGTAGATGTGCGTCTCGAGCGTGTGGGTCGTGACGTTGGCGTTGTAGCCCCAGACCTCGTGCAGGAGAACGTCGCGCGTCACGACTTTCTCGCCGGCACGGTAGAGATATTTTAGGATCGAGGCTTCCTTCTCGGTCAGGCGGATGCGCGAGCCCTTCTCGTCGACCAGCATCTTGGACGCCGGCTTGAACGTGTAGGGACCGATCGTGAAGACGGCATCCTCGCTCTGCTCGTGCTGGCGCAACTGGGCACGGATGCGGGCCAGGAGCACGGCGAACTTGAACGGCTTCGTCACATAGTCGTTGGCGCCGCTGTCGAGGCCGAGGACGACGTCGGAGTCGGAGGCCTGTCCCGTGAGCATGATGATCGGGCTCTTGAAGCCCGACTTGCGCAGGAGCTTGCAGGCCTCGCGACCATCCATGTCGGGCAGTCCGACGTCGAAGATCAAGAGGTCGACGCGCCCGGCCTTCGCCAGCTCGATGCCCTTCGAGGCGGTCTGCGCCACCTGCACCTCGAATTCCTCGTGGAGGGCGAGCTGATCGCGGAGGGACTCGCGCAGATCGTCATCGTCGTCGACGAGGAGGATATGGCGGGCTGTGCTCATGCCGTGCATCTCCATAGGGAAGCCAATTGAGATAAGCTTACCATCTCTCGGTTGTACCCTGCACTTCAACGCGTTGCGAGGTTACGTATATCCTGATGGTTTCGATGAGAAAACGCAGACAATGGCGGGCCTCCGTCGTTACTGGGCTATCCCGGCGCGCGACCCGCGGAATGATAGCGCTCGGGCCTCTGCGGTTTCCGTGCGCACTCGGCCGGTCCGGGCGTGGCCTCATGAAGCGGGAGGGTGATGGGCTGACCCCCATCGGCGCCTGGGCCGTGCGGGCAGTCTACTATCGCGCCGATCGAATCGCGAGGCCGCGGGGCGGCGTCAGGACCGTGCGCCTCGCTCCCGAAGACGGGTGGTGTGACGCGCCGGACGATCGCAACTACAACCGCCGGGTTCGCCATCCCTATCCTGCCAGCGCCGAGCGGCTTTGGCGTGACGATGGGCTTTATGACGTCATCGTGGTCCTCGGCTTCAATGATCGTCCGCGGCGGCGCGGGCGCGGCAGCGCGATCTTCATGCATGTGGCGCGGCCGGGCTTTCGCCCGACGGCGGGGTGCGTGGCATTACGACTGCCTGATCTTTTACGCCTGATCGAGCGCCTGGGGACTCACGGTATCGTGAGGGTCGAGGGCTGACTGCGCCCCAGGCGGCGGGCAGGAAAAATGGCCCGAAGCCGAAGCTCCGGGCCAGTTAGGAGCACGTCTAGGGAAGACGTGGCTCGGGAACCGTGGTGGAGGACCGGGCCGCCGGACCGATGGTCTGATCCGGCGGTCGCAGCCAGGGCAGAGCCCTCAGTAGTTGTAGGCCCGCTCGCCATGCTCGACGATGTCGAGGCCCTCGCGCTCCCGATCCTCGGGCAGGCGCAGGCCGATGACGATGTCGATCAGCTTGAACAGGATGAGCGAGACGCCGCCCGACCACACGAGCGTCAGCGCGACGGCCTTGATCTGCGTCATGACCTGGGTGGCCATGACGTAGGCGCCGGGCGCGGCCGTGCCAGGCTTGGCGATGTAGTCGACGAGCCCGGTGCCGCCGAGGTCGGGCGAGACCAGGATGCCCGTGCCGATGGCGCCGACGATGCCGCCGATGCAGTGGACGCCGAACACGTCGAGGCTGTCGTCGTAGCCGAGCGCATTCTTGATCGAGGTGCAGAACACGAAGCAGACGACACCCGCGACGAGGCCGAGCACGATCGAGCCCATGGGGCCGGCGAAGCCGGATGCCGGGGTCACCGCGACCAGACCGGCGATCGCGCCGGAGACGAGGCCGAGCAGGGACGGCTTGCCCTTGCCGAGCCACTCCGCGAACATCCAGGCGAGAGCCGCGGCGGCGGTCGCGACGAAGGTGTTGATCATCGCCAGCGCGGTCGTGCCGTTCGCCTCGAGGTTCGAGCCCGCGTTGAATCCGAACCAGCCCACCCACAGCAGCGCAGCGCCGACCATGGTGAAGGTCAGGCTGTGCGGAGGCATGGCATCGCGCCCGAAGCCGACGCGCTTGCCGATGACGATGGCGCCGACCAGACCGGCGATGCCGGCGTTGATGTGCACGACCGTGCCGCCTGCGAAGTCGAGCGCACCCCACTGATAGAGCAGGCCGGCGTCGCCGACGACGGCGTCAAGGGCCGCCTGAGCCTTGGTCTTGGCCTCGCCGGCAGCCGCCGACGCGAGCTTCTTGGCCGCATCCGCGATGGCGTCCGGACCCGCCCAGTACCAGACCATGTGGGCCATCGGGAAGTAGACGATGGTGACCCACAGGACCATGAAGATCAGCAGGGCGGAGAATTTCACGCGCTCCGCGAAGGCGCCGACGATCAGCGCCGGTGTGATGCAGGCGAAGGTCATCTGGAAGCAGATGTAGACGTACTCGGGAATGACCACGCCGTTGGAGAAGGTGGCGGCCGTCGAGTCGACCGTCACGCCCTTGAGGAAGGCCTTCGACAGCCCGCCGATGTAGGCGTTGAGTGATCCGCCCGACGTGAAGGCCAGGCTGTAGCCGTAGATCACCCAGATGAGCGCCACCACGCAGACGATGGCGAAGACCTGCATGAGCACGGAGAGCATGTTCTTCGTGCGTACGAGGCCGCCGTAGAAGAGCGCGAGGCCGGGGATCGTCATGAGGAGGACGAGGACCGTGGCAACCAGCATCCAGGCGGTATCGCCTTTGACGGGCTGAGGTCCTGCTGCGAATGCCGCTTCAGGCAGCAGCAATAGCGCCGCTCCCGACATCAGGGCGGCACAGACCAGCCGCCATGGCTTTCCAATCAACATTGATGGAGCTCCCTCGTTTCTGTCGTTTCGAACGTGATGTCGGGTGTCAGAGCGCATCGTCGTCGGTCTCACCCGTGCGGATGCGGACCGTGTGCTCGATGGTGGAGACGAAGATCTTGCCGTCGCCGATCTGGCCGGTCTTGGCGGCTGCGACGATGCATTCCACTGCCTTGTCGACGAGGTCCGACGAGACGACGACCTCGATCTTGATCTTCGGCAGGAAGCTTACGGCGTACTCGGCGCCGCGATAGATTTCCGTGTGCCCCTTCTGGCGACCGTAGCCCTTGACCTCGGTCACCGTCATGCCGTGCAGGCCCAGATCCGTGAGCGCGGAGCGCACCTCGTCGAGCTTGAACGGCTTGATTATGGCGGTCAGCAGTTTCATGGCTCACCCCTGTTCTCAGCCTCGCTGGAGGGGCCGGACGGCCCTCCATTGCTACTGCTTAGTCAAGAGGCGTGCCAGATTCGAAGGTGAGGCGTAATGTATTGAAATAAATCAGAAAACTAGAGTTTAGCCGGAGTCTCTGCCGTCTGGCGACCGGACTTTCAGGCTAAACCGTGAGCACAAAATCAAATCTGCCTATTATTTAAGCACGTAGTCCGTGGCGCGTTTCCGGATCAGCCCTTCCTGCGCCACCGAGGCGACCAGGGTGCCGTCGTCCGTGAAGACGCTGCCGCGGCAGAACCCGCGTGCGCCGAAGGCCGAGGGGCTGTCCTGAACGTAGAGCAGCCAGTCGTCGGCGCGGAACGGCCGATGGAACCAGATGGCGTGGTCGAGGCTGGCGAGCTGGATGTCCTTGTCGAAAAGTCCCTTGCCGTGGGCGATGAGGGCGGTGTCGAGCAGTGTGAAGTCCGAGGCGTAGGCGAGCACGCACTGGTGCAGGGCGGTGTCGTCGGAGAGCCGGCCGTTGGTGCGGATCCATACGCTCTGCTGCGGCTTGCGCGGCTCGCGGCCGATGATCCGCGTCGGATCTACGGGGCGCATCTCGATCGGGCGCTCGCGCTGCCAGTAGGCCTTGATGTTCTCCGGGAGGTGGTTGAAGAGCTGCTGGAGCAATTGCCGCTCGCTCGGCAGTTGCTCGGGGCGCGGCACCTTCGGCATCTCGCTCTGATGGTCGTAGCTCGTCTCCTCCTGGTGGAAGGAGGCGCTCATGGAGAAGATCGCCCGACCGTTCTGGATCGCCTTGACGCGGCGGGTCGAGAAGCTGCCGCCGTCACGAATGCGCTCGACCTCGTAGACGATCGGGGTACCGGGAGCGCCCGGCAGCAGGAAATAGGCATGCAGGGAGTGCGAGCGCCGGCCCTCGACCGTGCGCGCCGCCGCCATGAGCGCCTGGCCGATCACCTGTCCGCCGTAAACTCTTTGCCAGCCCTGCGCGGGGCTGCGACCGCGGAAAAGGTTGTGCTCGAGCTGCTCGAGTTCGAGAATGGCGACAAGCTTCTCGAGGGCGTGCTCGTTGCCGGTGCTGCCGCCGATGGACTGGCGCGCCTGCGGATCTTGCTCGGACATGAGGTTCGTCCCTCCAGTTCCGGGTTTCGGGCGACGTGGCGCCCGGGCCGGCAAAGGACGGCAGGCAGGGGGAGCTGTCAAGTCGCGCCCGCGCAGGGCAGACCCTAGTGATGAGGATGCCATGACGTCTCGCGTGCAGGACGAGCACGATGTTATCATTGTCGGTGGCGGTTTCGCCGGCCTCAGCTTGGCCATCGCTCTGCGCCAGGGGCTCGGGGCGGGCGCGAGCATCGTCGTCGTGGATCGGGCGGTGGCCGCAGGGAAGGCCGGCGATCCCCGGGCGTATGCTCTCGGCGCCGGCTCGGTGCGCATGCTGGAGGCGCTCGGCGTCTGGCAGGCGGTGGCTGCAGCAAGCCAGCCGGTCGCCGCCATCGATATCACCGATTCCCCGCTCGAGACCGCCGTGCGGCCGGTTCTGCTCTCCTACGACAATCACCTCGATCAGGGCGAGCCGGCGTCATGGATCGTCGACAGTGGCGCGCTGCTCGCAGCCCTGGCCGATCGCGCTGCCGGCAGCGATGGCGTCGTGATCATGGCCGGCTGCGCAGTGAGTGGCTTCACGAGCGGCGCCAGCGGCATCTCCGTTTCCCTGAGCGATGGCAGGAGCCTTGCGGGCCGGCTGCTCGTCGCCGCGGACGGGCGGGGGTCGTCGATCCGCGAGGCGGCCGGCATCCGCACGATCGGCCAGGCCTACGATCAGGTCGGCATCGTCACGCGGGTGGCGCTGGAACGCCCGCACGAAGGCCGCGCCGTGCAGCATTTCCTGCCGGCTGGCCCGTTCGCCATCCTGCCGCTGCCGGAACAGCAGGCGTGCATCACGTGGACCGAGCAGGCCGAGACCGGACGCCGCATCGCCGCGCTCGACGATGCTGGCTTCCTGGCCGAGGTGGAGCGCCGTTTCGGCTCGCGTCTCGGCGACCTGCGGCTGGTCGGCGGGCGCGCCGTCTTCCCACTTGAAGTCTATATCGCGCGCACGTTCGTCGGGCCGCGGCTGGCGCTGATCGGCGATTGCGCCCATGCCGTGCATCCGCTGGCCGGCCAGGGGCTCAACCTGGCCTTCCGCGATGTCGCGGCGCTCGCCGAGGTGCTGGGCGAGACTGCACGGCTCGGCATCGATCTTGGCTCCGGCGAGGCGCTCGAGCGCTACGAGCGCTGGCGGCGGTTCGACACCTTCATGTCGGCGGCGGCCTTCGATGGCTTCAACCGGCTGTTCGGCACCGATTTCCCGCCCGTACGGGCCTTGCGCGACGTTGGCCTCGGGCTGGTGCACCGCCTGCCCGGCGTGAAGAAGGCGCTCGTCGCGGAGGCGGCCGGTGTCACGGGCAAGCTGCCACGCCTCATGAAGGGGCTGCCGCTCTGACGAGCGACGCGATCCTGCGTCAGGCGGCGGTGCGGCCGGCTTGACCGAGGTCAACGCCGGCACCCGGTACCCTCCTAGAGTGAGACGTGCGTTCTCGCGCGAGGTCCGCATGCTTCCGGCTCGCGCGATCGCAGACGCGGCTCTCTGCGAGGGGCGGACGGCGTGAAATGCCAGGGCGCGCGAGATGACCCGCATCGGCTTCATCCTGAATCCGATCGCCGGCATGGGCGGGCGGGTCGGTCTCAAAGGGACGGATGACGTGCTGGAGGAGGCAGTCCGTCGCGGTGCCGAGCCGGTCTCAGCTGGGCGCGCCCGCGACATGCTGATGGCGCTGCGCGCTGCGCCGGGGGCGCGCGAGCGCCTCGCGGCTGTCCGCTGGCTCACCTGTGCCGGCTCCATGGGGGGCGACGTGCTCAGCCAGGCCGGCTTCGAGACTGTCGAGATCGTCTACGTCCCCAAGCCTGCCAGCGATGCCGGCGATACGGCTGCCGCCGTCCAGGCCATGCTCGCCGCCGGCGCCGAGCTGATCCTGTTTTGCGGTGGTGACGGGACGGCGCGCGACATTGCCGCGGCAGCCGGGCGGCGCGTTCCCGTGCTCGGCATCCCCTCGGGCGTGAAGATGTACTCGGGCGTCTTCGGCACGACGCCGGCGCGCACGGCCGACATTCTCGTCGGCTTTCTGGAGGGCAGGCTGGAGGCTGTGGAGGCCGAGGTGCTCGATCTCGACGAGGAGCGATATCGCGCCGGCGAGTGGGCCGTTCGTCGGCATCAGGTGGCGCTGACGCCCTATGAGCCGAACTATACGCAGGCTGCCAAGCAGATCGTGTCGGAGGTTTCGGACGCGCAGGCGAAGCAGGATATCGCCGACTATCTCGGGGAGTTGATCGCCGCCGCACCCGGGCGCCTCGTGCTGCTGGGGCCGGGCACGACGGTGCAGGCCGTCGCCGCCGCACTCGGCATCGCCAAGAGCCTGCTCGGGATCGACGCCGTCGTCGGGGGCACGTGCGTCGGCTCGGACCTCGACGAGCGCGGCGTGCTCGACCTGCTCGCCCGGCACGCCGACGTCCTGCTGGTCTTGAGCCCGATCGGAGCGCAGGGGTTCGTGCTCGGACGCGGCAACCTGCAACTGAGCCCGCGGGCCATCCGAAGGGTCGGCCTGGCGCGTATCGTCGTCGTGGCGACGCCAGCCAAGCTGGCGCGCACGCCAGATCTGCGCTTCGACACCGGCGATGCCGCGCTCGATGCCGAGATCGCGGCGCACGGGCATCTGGCGGTTGTCGTAGGCTATCGGCGCCACAGGATGGTGAGGATCAGGAGCTAGGGCACGGTGCACGTTTTCGACGGCGGTCCTGCGCGGCCCCCTCGATCGATCGCATCCTTGGCCCGCACAGCCGCAGAGGATGAAAGTGCGATGTCGTTTGTCCCACATAGCGAGGCGGAGCGCGCGGCCATGCTGGCGAGGATCGGCGTACCGCGGATGGAGACGCTGTTCGACGACGTTCCCCAGGCCGCGCGCTTTCCAGCGCTGGAGCTGCCGGCGCCCATCTCGCAGCTCGAGCTCGAAGCGGAGATGCGCGCCCTCGCCGATACCAACGCGGCCGCTCGTCGGCACGTGTCGTTTCTCGGTGCGGGCAGCTATGCCCACTTCCGGCCGGCGACGGTCGATGCCGTTCTGCGTCGTGGCGAGATGTTCACATCCTACACGCCCTATCAGCCCGAGCTCAGCCAGGGCATGCTGCAGGCGATGTTCGAGTACCAGACGATGATCTGTCGTCTCACCGGCATGGACGTCGCCACCGCGAGCCACTACGACGGCGCCACGGCGCTGGCCGAGGCCGTGTTTCTGGCGCTTGCCGCGGCGCCGGGGAAGCGAAAGCGCGTCCTGGTCTCGTCGAGCGTGCATCCGCACGTCCGCGCTGTGCTCGCGACATATCTCGCAGGCACTGAGGCGTCGCTCGTCGACATGCGCCTCGGCGAGGGGAAATCGGGCGAGCCGGCGCCATCGATCGATGCGACGGCCGGCGCCGTCGTGCTGGCCTCGCCCAACGTTTTCGGCCAGCTCGAGGACGTGGCCGGCGTCGCGGCACGCGCCAAGGCTGCCGGCGCCTTGCTGGTCGTGGTGACGGACCCCATCGCGCTCGGCCTCTTCGCGCCGCCCGGCGCGCAGGGTGCGGATGTCGTCGTCGCCGACGGACAATGTCTCGGCCTGCCCCCGAGCTTCGGCGGCCCGTCGCTCGGCATCTTCGCCACGCGCGAGGCGCACGTGCGGCGGCTGCCCGGCCGGCTCGTCGGCGAGACGACGGACGGAAGCGGGCGGCGGGGCTACGTCCTGACGCTCGGCACGCGCGAGCAGCACATCCGGCGCGCCAGGGCGACAAGCAACATCTGCACGAATGCGGCGCTCGGCGCCCTGGCGGCCAGCGTCTATCTGGCGACCCTCGGTCGTCACGGGCTGAGGCGGGTCGCCGAACTCTGCTATCACAAGTGCCATTACGCCGCCGCGCAGGCGAGCCGGCTGCCGGGCGTCGTGCTCAATCCGCAAGCGCCGGACGCTGCCTTCTTCAAGGAGTTCGTACTGCAGCTGCCGCTCCCGGTCGCCGAGGTCAACGCGGTCCTGCTGGAGCGCTACGGCATCATAGGCGGCCTCGATCTCGGGACGATCATCGAGGGGCTTTCGCACCACATGCTCGTGGCGGTGACGGAGGTGGCGAGCCGCGGCGATATCGACCGCTTCGTCACGGGCCTGGCGGAGGCGACGCGATGACATCCCACAACGCCATGCAAGGCTTGGAGCCGACGCTCTACGAGGCGAGCGTTCCCGGCCGATGCGGCCTCAGTCTGCCGCGGCTCGACGTGCCGGAGGCGGCGCTGCCGGAGACCTGGCTCAGATCCGATCTCGGCCTGCCGGAGCTGAGCGAGCTCGACGTCATCCGCCACTATCAGCATCTCGCGCAGCGCAATTTCGGGGTCGACAGCGGCTTCTATCCTCTCGGCTCCTGTACGATGAAATACAACCCGCGCATCTGTGAGGAGGTCGCCCGTCTCGACGGCTTCGCACTTGCGCACCCGCTTGCGCCGGAGGGGCAGGTGCAAGGCAACCTCGCGCTGATGTGGCGGCTGCAGCGCTGGCTGGCGGAGATCGGCGGCTTTGCGCAGGTGTCCCTGCAGCCGGCTGCCGGTGCTCACGGCGAGCTGACGGGGTTGCTCATGATGCGCGCCTATCACCGCGACCGGGGCGCCGCGCACCGCGACCAGATCCTCATTCCCGACTCGGCCCACGGCACCAACCCCGCCTCGACGACGATGGCCGGCTACGTCGCCGTGGAGATCCCGTCGGATCAGCGCGGCAACATCGATCTCGATGCGCTCGCGGCCGCCTGCACGGACCGCGTGGCTGGCCTGATGATCACCAATCCGAACACGCTCGGGCTGTTCGAGGAGCATCTTGGCGAGGTGGTCCGCGCGGTCCATGCCTGCGGCGGCCTCGTCTATGGCGACGGCGCCAACATGAACGCGCTCACCGGCATTGCGCGGCCCGCCGATCTGGGCATCGACGTGATGCACTTCAATCTGCACAAGACGTTCGCCACGCCGCACGGCGGTGGTGGGCCGGGCTCGGGGCCGGTCGGCGCTTCGGCTGATCTCGCCCCCTATCTGCCGGGACCGATCGCC
Source organism: Hyphomicrobiaceae bacterium (assembly GCA_041397725.1). Classification (GTDB taxonomy): domain Bacteria; phylum Pseudomonadota; class Alphaproteobacteria; order Rhizobiales; family Hyphomicrobiaceae; genus JAGRKR01. Next base: position 287,583 of record JAWKVZ010000002.1, read on the forward strand.
TCGGAGCTGGTCGCGGCGAGCGAGGGTGTGCCGGCTCGCTTCGGCTGGCGCATGCCGGATCGCTCGATCGGCCGCATGGCGGCGTTCCACGGCAGTTTCGCGCTGCTCGTGCGGGCCTATGCCTACCTGCGGCTCCTCGGTGCGGAAGGACTGCGCAGCAATGCCATGCACGCCGTGCTCAACGCCAACTACCTGCGCGCGTGCCTGCGTGCGATCCTGCCGGTGCCCTTCGACAGGGTCTGCATGCACGAGTTCGTGTGCGAGGGGCGCGTCGCCGGCAGTCCTGTGCATGCGCTCGACATCAGCAAGCGCCTCATGGACTATGGTTTCCATCCCCCGACGAACTATTTCCCACTGACCGTGCGGGAGGCGCTGATGATCGAGCCGACGGAGTGTGAGAGCAAGCCGACGCTCGACGCCTTCGTGGCCGCGCTCACGCGCATCGCGGCGGAGGCCAGGGAGACGCCGGAGCTTCTGACGACGGCGCCGCATTCCACGCCTGTCGGCCGTCTCGACGAGGTGAAGGCAGCGCGCGAGCGTGTGCTCACGGAACGGTGTCGATGATGTCGGGGGCGGCGCTCCGGCACCGCGGGTGCAGTCCGCTCTAAGAGCCGGTGTGGGGCTCTTCGCGTGAGGCGAGAAAGGATGTCTGCATGCTGTCTGGCGGATCGTTCAAGCTGTTCAGTGTCGCTGGAACCGACGTGAAGGTGCACCCGACCTTCTTCCTGCTGCTCGCCTGGATCGGCGTCATGTACTGGCTGAGCGGCGGGCCGGCGGCGGCGGTGTCGGGCATCATCTTCATTCTGTTGCTGTTCGTCTGCGTCCTGCTGCACGAGTTCGGTCACATCTTCGCCGCCTCACGCTACGGCATACGTACGCCCGACATCACGCTGCTGCCGATCGGCGGCGTCGCCTCGCTCGAGCGCATGCCGGAAAAGCCCTCGCAGGAAATCGTCGTGGCGCTGGCTGGTCCCGCGGTTACCCTGGCCATCGCCATCGTGCTCATCGCGGCGCTCGGTTTCCGCTTCGACGTGACGGACATCGCGCGCCTCGAGGATGTGCGCACCAGCATGGTAGGGCGCCTTGCAGCGGCGAACGTGGCGCTGCTCGTCTTCAACCTCATTCCGGCTTTCCCGATGGATGGCGGCCGGGTGCTGCGCGCGCTCCTTGCCATCCGGCTCGGCCATACCCAGGCGACGCGCGTAGCGGCGCGCATCGGGCAAATGTTCGCCGTGCTGCTCGGCTTCCTCGGGCTGCTCGGCAATCCGCTGCTGGTGCTGGTGGCTGTGTTCGTGTTCATGGCGGCGGCGGGCGAGGCCGGTTATGTGCAGGTCCGCGACCTGACGCGCGGCTATCTGGCTGCGGACGCCATGATCACGACGTACGAGCCGCTCAGTCCGCTCGCCACGGCAGACGACGGTGCAGCGCTGCTGCTCGCCACGACGCAGCAGGAGTTCCTCGTCGTCGACGGCGCGGGCACGCTCAGGGGCGTGGTGACGCGCCAGGCCTTGATCAAGGCGCTGTCGGAAACGGGGGGAGCGACCCCGGTGCTCGACATCATGACGGCGGACGTACCGATGGTTTCCGAGCGGGCGAGCCTCGACTCGGTCTTCCAGGCGTTGCAGCGCCGGGAGGTGTCCGTGATCGGCGTCGCCGGCGTAGACGGGCGGCTCAAGGGATACATCAGCCCGGAGAACCTGTCGGAGCTGATCATGATCCGCTCGGCCAAGGCGAAGCAGGTCTGAGGGGCGATCGGCCGGGGGCGCAGCGGCGGGTCGCTGTTGATCTCCGTCAAGCGGGCGAGGCGGCTCTGCGCGTAGAGGCATCGACGGCCTCGATGCGAGGTCGGGTGTCGCGGCAGCGATTGTGCAGGCAGACCACATGGGAATGAGGTCGAGGACGCTTGTCCGGCTGTTCGCCATCGCGGTTCTCGCGCTGGCGACGGCGTCGGGCGTCGTGGCTCAGCAGAGACCGGCGCCGGCGGACGGCCGCGGAGACGCTCCGGTGGCGATCTATCTCATGTGGACCGCAACGTGCCCGCACTGCGCCAAGGCGCGCAGCTATGTGACGAGCCTGGTGGCCAGCGAGCCTCGCTTCGCTCTGCGATCCATCGAGCTCACCGGCGATGGTGTGCGCGAGCAGCAGTTCATCGCCATCATTCGTCATTTCCGCATCGATCCGCCGGTCGTGCCCGTCGTGATCGTCGGCGAGGAGGTGTTCGTCGGCTACGACGGCGACGCCACCTCGGGCGCTGCCATCCGGGCCAAGGCCTATGCCTGCCTCGTCGCGGGTTGCGCGGATACGGCGGCGCCTGTGCTGGCCGCGGCTGCGAGCGGGCGCCAGCCAATCACTCAAGGTGCGGCGGAGGGTGCCCGCACGCGGGGGCCGGCCGTGCCCACAAGCATCAAGGTGCCATTCTTCGGAGAGATCCAGACGAGCACGCTCTCGCTGCCGATGCTGACGATCGTGCTGGCCGCGATCGACGGCTTCAACCCGTGCGCGATGTGGGTGCTGGTGTTCCTGATCGGCCTGCTCGTCGGCATGAACGATCCGGTGCGCATGTGGAGCTATGGCGCGGTCTTCATCGGCACCTCGGCGGCCGTGTACTACGCCTTCATGGCGGCCTGGCTCAATCTCTTCCTGTTCCTCGGCTCACTCGCGTGGATCCGCATGGCGGTCGGCGTCTTTGCGCTCGGCGCGGCGGCCTATTACCTGCGGGAATTCGCGCGCAATCCCGAAGGCGCCTGTCCGGTCACCTCGCCGGGCGAGCGGCAGGGCATCATGAACCGCTTCCGTGGCCTCGTGACCGAGCGCTCGTTCGTGCTGGCCGTGCTCGGCATCGCGGCGCTTGCGGTCGCTGTCAACATGATAGAGCTGCTCTGCTCGGCCGGCATTCCCGCCGTCTATACGCAGGTTCTGGCGTTGAGCAATCTCTCGCCGGCCGGCTATTACGCCTATCTCGCGCTCTATATCGCGATCTTCATGCTCGACGATGGCGTCGTGTTCGTCACGGCCATGCTGACGCTACGGGCTAGCGGTCTGGCGGCGACCTACTCGCGTTACTCCCATCTCGTCGGCGGCGTGGTGCTTGGTGCCGTCGGTCTCCTGCTGCTGTTCCGGCCGCAGTGGTTGTCCTTCTCCTGAGCGGTCGCCTCGCGTGAGGCGAGCTAGGCGGGTGAAGCGATCCGCCCGCTACGCAGCCAACTGGTCATGAGGCGGGCCGAGTGCGCGGCGCCATCGAGATCGATGGCAACGGCGGGGCGTGGCAGGGCAAGGGCGGCTTCCGTCGCAACCGCCAGCGCCGCACCGTCGAGCGTGTCCTCTGGCAGGCAGAGCGCCAGCCCGAGTGCCGCCAGCCTCTCGGCCCGCATGCTCTGCTCGGTCTCGCCGCCGGTTGCATAGGGGACGAGCACGGCCGGCACGTCCGCCACGAGAATGTCGGCCACGGTATTGTAGCCGGCCTGCGAGATGGAGAGCGCCGAGCAGGCGAGAAGGCCAGCGAGATCGCGACGGAAGTCCTCGATCGCCAGTGTATCGCCGGAATGTGCAGCGAGGAGCCCGCGGACCGTCGGCGAAGGATGGAGGCCGCCGATCAGCCGCCACGCATAGCCCTTTGCCGCGAGCCGGTCGTGAGCGGCGCAAGCGGCCGCCAGCAGCTTCTCACCGACAGCGCCGCCGCCGGCCGAAACGACGATCTCGCGGCTGCGCGGCGTGCCGGTGGCGGGCGGAGGGGAGCGTGGCGGTGCGACGATGCCGGTGTAGTGCAGTCGCGCCGCGAGGTGCGCTGCGGCGGGGAAGCTCTCGTCGAGCCTGACGAGGTGCGGGTCGCCGTGGACCAGGACGGCATCGAAGTAGCGGTCGAATGCCGTGAGCGTGCGCTCGGTGCGTCCGGGCTTGCGGCTCTCCTGGAGGATGTCGCGGATGGAGGAAACGACGAGCGGTCGCGGTTCCAGCGCGTGCGCGGCCTCGAGCATGGCGACGATCTCATCGCGAAGCTGCCAGCGCCCGAAGGGAAAGGCTTCCACCACGAGAAGGCGCGGCTTGAGTTCGGCCAGGAGAGCGCACAGACGTCGGCGCCGCTCAACGAGATCGGCGGTCGTGGCAGCCGCACCATCGCCGCGTCTGAGATCGCGGAAGCCGCCTGGACCGGCCCGCAGCGATGGCAGTTGATAGCGCGTGATGCGCGCGGGCTCGGGATCGGGGACCTCAGGGCCGCCGCTGACGAGGGCGACATCGAGGCCCACCCGCGCGGTCGCCGCGGCGACCCGGAACGAGCGCATGAAGTGCCCGATGCCAAGAAGGTGCTGAACGTAGAAGACGACATCGGCCATGGCGGGGCGGACCTGAAGGGGATCATTCTCCGGCGGCGAGCGTGGCTCTCGCGGAGGCGGACGACGGCGCATGCGGCGTGATGTCGAAGAGGGCCGCGAGACGCGCCAGACCGGTGTCGGCGGAAAAGCGCTCGCGCACGACGGCGGCGCCGGCCGCGCCGAGCGCCATCCGCTTTGCCGGATCGCTCATCAGCTCGGCGAGGGCGGCGGCGAGCGCTGCGGGATCGCCGGGCGCGACCAGGCGGCCGCTGACACCATCGGTGACGAGCTCGGGAATTCCCGACGTCGTCGTCGAGAGGACGGCAAGGCCTTGTGACTGCGCCTCGACGAGGACGTTGGGCAGGCCGTCGCGATCGCCGTCGGCGGCGATGCGGCTCGGCAATACGAACAGGTCCGCGCGGCGGTAGGCGGCGAGGACCTCCTGTTGTGATCTGGCGCCGAGCCAGGTGATGCGGTCGGTAAGGCCGAGGCGCGCGGCTGCCGCTTGCAGATCGGCGAGGCGCTCGCCGGCTCCGATATGCGTCCAGTGCCAGTCGAGACGCCGCCCGATCTGCGCCAGGGCATCGAGCAGTACGTCGAAGCCCTTCTTCTCCACGGCGCGGCCCACGGAGAGCAGTGCGACCGGCGCGGCGCCGGGGCGCCCGTCAGAACCGGGCGCGCGGTCCCTGAAGGGCGGGAAGCGCTCGAAATCGAGGCCGTGATAGACGAGATGCACCTTCGCGGGGTCGTCGGCGATCTCCGCGAGGTGGCGGTGGCCGGCGCCGGTGCAGGTCACCAGCCAAGCCATGTGCCGAAGCTTGGCCCGCGTCTCGGCAGGGCCGATCGTCCAGATGTCGCGAGCGTGCGCCGAGCAGCTCCAGGGGCGGCCGGACAAGATGCTGGCGAACCGGGCGACGGAGGCCGGGGTGTGCAGGAAGTGCGCGTGAATTCGCTCGACGCTCTCCGGCAACTCGTGCGCCAGCACCGCGCCCTGGCCGAACCGTCGCAGCAGGTCGAGCGATGGCGCGCGCAGGAGGTCGGCGAGCAGGGTGGCGAGGGCCACGCCGCCGCGGACGCTCACCAGCGTGCGCAGCAGCGCCCGTGCGACGCGCGCCAGCTGGTCGCGCAGCCGTTCCGGCAGATAGACGACCGGCGCCATGATCTCGGCGTGCACGGGATGGCGCTCGCGCTCGCGTGGCGGACGCAGCGAGTAGATGTGGATGTCGAGCCCCAATCGCTCGAGGCCCCTGATCTCCTGGGCGATGAATGTCTCCGAGAGACGCGGATAGCCCTTGAGCAGGAAAGCGACGCTCCTCGGCGGTGGCGCCGTCATGGGCCAGCGGCCACATCGGCGAGCGCTGTCGTCTGGCCGAGCAGGTGTGGCCTGATCCGCGCCACGATCTCGTCGAGTCCGCCGAGCATGCCGGCGGGAAGCCTGGTGCTCGGGGCCGGCTGTGCCGCAAGGCCGCGAATGGCCTCGATCATAACGTGGGTATCGCTGCCGAGATCGGGGTCGAGCATGCGCACGAGACCGAGCCTCGCCGCCTCGCGCGCGCGGATGAGCTGTTCCTCGCGCGGGCGACGCCGCGGCACGATGACCGCCGGCTTGTTGAAGGACAGGATCTCGCAGAACGTATTGTAGCCGCCCATGGAGACGACGCCGACGGCATCGGCCATCAGCAGCTCGACGTGGTTGTCGAAGGTGAGGGTCTGCGCGTTGGCGATGCGTTCGATCCGCCTGTTGCAGGCCTGCTGCTGCTCGGCACTCATGAAGGGGCCGAGCACGAACAAAGGCGCCAGCGGAATGGCCGGATCGGTCTCATAAGCGCGCAGCACCCAGTCGATGAGGTCGTAGCCGTCGCCGCCGCCGCCCGGCGTGATCATCACGTAGGGGGCGTTCGGCTCGATCTGCGGACCCTGCTTCAGCCGCGTCGGCAGGGTGCGCTCGAGGTAGCCCGTATATGCGATCTTGCGCGCGACGGATGGCGATACGTTCATGTCCGTGAGCGGGTTCCAGATCTCGGGCAGGCCGTAGATCCAGATGTCGTCGTAGAGGGTCTCGAGCGCCGGCATGAGCTGCCGCTCGTCCCACTCGCGCCGCAGCAGCTTGGGCTCGTCCATGACGTCGCGCAGGCCGAGGATCAGCCGCGAGCCCATGGACTTGAGCATCTCGAGCGTCGCCGTGATCTCGCCCTTGAGGCCGAGCGGCTCCTTGTCCACGAGAAAGACGTTGGGTGCGAAAACCTTGGCGGTGTGCCGGATGATCGATTCCCGGATGGCAAGCGTATCCGTTACGTCGATGTGGAGTGCCAGCGACGTATACTCTCCATTATACAGCTTGATCACGCCGGGGACGCGGACGAAGTCCACGCGCGCGCGGAAGTCGAAGCTGCCGATGATCGGCGAGCCCGACAGGATGATGATCGAGAGCCCCTTGTAGCGCTCGACCAGCGCATGTGCGATCGCCCGGCAGCGCCTGAGATGACCGAGCCCGAACGTGTCGTGGCTGTAGATCAGCATGCGTGCATCTTCTAGCCGCTCTGGCATCGGCACGCCCTCCCTTGCCTCGTCAACGCGAGCCTCGGCCGCGCCGCGCGGTTCCGGCTCGCGCATCGCCAGCGCCAACGTCTGTTCCCATGTAAATCCCTGCGCCCCCAAGATGGGGTGACATTTGCCACTATGAGCACCCATCAAGAACAGTTTATTGCGCGTTATCGGCTTCGAGCGGTGGTGCCGCTCATGCAATGCGTCAATGCGTGCGGCAGGTTCCTGCGTTGGTCTTGTCTGTCGTCGGGTCAGGTATAGGGATCGGCGGCATCGCGCAATCCGTCACCAAGGAAATTGAATGCGAGAATAACGAGTATGACCGGCACCACTGGTAGCATCAGCCAGGGATAGAGCGCCACGACATTGATGTTCTGCGCCTCGTTGAGCAGCACGCCCCAACTCGTGATCGGGGGCCTGAGGCCGAGACCGAGAAAGCTCAGGGCCGTCTCGCCGAGGATCATGCCGGGAATAGACAAAGTGGCGGTGGCGATGAGATGGCTCATCACGCCTGGAATGAGATGGCGGAAGACGATGCGGCGTGGCCGCGCGCCCATGGCCCTGGCCGCCATCGTGTAGTCTTCCTCGCGCAGCGACAGGAGCTTGGAGCGCACAGCTCGGGCCAGCCCTGTCCAGTCGAGCATCGCCAGAATCACGGTGATGCCGAAATAGACCAGCAGCGGGCTCCAGGTCACCGGCAGGACGGCGGCAAGCGCCATCCACAGCGGGATCTCCGGGAACGACCGTAGTATTTCGATCACACGCTGCACGAAAAAGTCTACGCGCCCGCCGTAGTAGCCGGCCAGACCGCCGATGACGACGCCGAGCGTCATGCTGATGACGATGCCGATGAGACCGATCGTGAGCGAGATGCGCGTGCCGTAGATGATGCGCGAGAGCACGTCGCGTCCGAGCCGATCGGTGCCGAGCAGGAACAGCGTGCCGCCTTCCGCGGGGCAGACGAGATGCAGGCGGGCCGGCACGATGCCCCAGAACTCGTAGGCGTCGCCGCGGCAGAAGAAGCGGAGCGGCTGCACGCGCGTGCGATCTTCTGTGTAGACGCGCTTCAGGTTCTCCATGTCGAGCTTGTAGGTGAGGCCGTACACGAACGGCCGCACCAGACGACCATCGTGGATGATCCGGATCGATTGCGGCGGAGCGAAGATGTGATCGGTGTTTCGCGTATGCAGCGCATAGGGCGCTATGACCTCGGAGACGAGCGTCGAGGCGTACATGAGCAGCAGAAAGACGCCGGAATAGACCGCCAGACGGTGGCGCCGGAACGCCATCCAGAAGAGCTGCCATTGCGAGGCATGCAGCAGCCGCTCCTGCTCGGGTGTCAGGCGCTCCGTCACGTTCGGATCGAAGGGGGCTTTGGAAACGTAGTGCGTCGGGCGTGTGCTCATCGCGCCGTGCCTCCGGTCAGGCGGATGCGCGGATCGAGCAATGCCAGGGCCAGATCGGAGACGAGCACGCCGATCGTCGTCATGAAGGCGAGCAGCATCAGGAAGGCGCCGGCGAGGTACATGTCGAGGCTCTGCAACGCGTTGATGAGCACCGGGCCGGTCGTCGGCAGGGACAGCACGACAGCGACGATCTCTGCGCCCGATATGATCTTCGGCAAGAGCTCTCCGAGGTCGGATACGAAGAAATTGAGCGCGGCCCGCAGGGGATAGCGCACGAGGACCTTGCCGGGCGACAGCCCCTTGGCGCGGGCCGTCTCGACATACGGCTTGCGCAACTCGTCGAGCAGGTTGGCCCGGAGCCGCCGCGCCAGCGCCGCAGTGCCGGAGGTGCCGACCACGACGACGGGGATCCACAGGTGCTCGAGGATCGAGAGTACCTTGGCGAAGCTCCATGGCTTGTCGAGATAGACGGGGTCCATCAGCCCGCCGATTGAGGTGCCGAACCAGACGTTCGCGAAGTAGAGCAGGATGAGGGCCAGCAGGAAATTCGGGGTGGCGAGCCCCAGAAGGCCGAGAAACGTCAGTCCATGATCGCCCCAACTGTACTGGTGCGTGGCGGAGTAGATGCCGATGGGGAAGGCGATCAGCCAGGTGAATATGACGGTTGCGATCGACACGAGGATCGTCAGTACGATGCGATCACCGATCACCTGCGTCACGGGCAGGCGGTACTCGAAGGAGTAGCCGAAGTCGCCCTTCAGCATGCCTGCGACCCATTTCACGTATCGCTCGGCGAAGGGCTCGCCGAAGCCGTACTGCTTGCGCAGGAAGGCGATCTCGTCCTCGTTCACGGTCTCGCCGCGGCTTTCGAGCTCGGCGACATAGCTCTCGAGGTAATCGCCGGGCGGGAGCTGGATGATCGTGAAGACGAGGAAGGAGATCACGAGCAGGGTCGGGATCATCAACAGGATACGTCGCAGGATATAGAGCGCCATGGATCTTCAGCTCCGTGGCGGATGGGCGAGGCAGCTCGCCGTCGAGAGGCGGTGGCGCGCACCGGCATCTGCGAGACGCCAACCGGATCGGGTGAGGGATCGACCGAGCGCCGTCGTCATTCGCTACCTCCCGTGCCCCGCTTGCCCTTGCGGGGCAGTGACTGGCGCGGCTCCGCCTTCGGTGGGACCTTGCCGGATGCCGATACGCGTGCGCGATCGTCGATCCAGAACGTGTCGGGCTTGTAGATGCCGAAATAGGCGCCGGGGTCCCAGTGGAAGACGCCCTTCTCCGGCACATTGCGGACATGGGCGGCCACCACGACGGGCCGCAGCGTGCCGTTGACGATGCCGATGGTGAAAACCTGCTCGGCGTTGATTTCGAGCATCTGCTTCCAGATCCGCTCCTGGGCAGTGCGGGACGTGGCTTCGTGCCAGGCCTTGTAAAGCGCGACGAGCTGCTTGGCGGCGGGCAGATCCGGGGCATGGCCCGACTTGCCGTCGGTCTCGAAATGACGGCCCCACTTGGGCCACTGGTACTGCATGCGCGAGGTGGGAGCGAGCCGCCACGGGTTCATCCAGGGCTGCGCCAGCCCGTTCTCCGTCACCGGCCAGATGCCCATGACGGCCTGACCGGACAGCATGCGCCGGCGGAACACGTCGCGGTGGGACGAGCGCGAGTAGAGCTTGATGCCCACCTTGCGCCAACTGTCCTTGATCAGTTGGAGGATGTCGGACTCCTCCGTGCTCTCTCCGGCGCTCTCGACGATGATATGCATCGGCCGGCCGTCCGGGAGCAGGCGGACGCCTTCAGAGTTGCGCTTCACGAGCCCCATCTCGTCGAGCAGCGCATTCGCCTTTGCGAGATCGAAACCGCTCCAGGCCTTGGCGAGGTGCGGGCTGAAGAGCGGACTTCCAGGCATGACCGTGTTGCCGCTCTCGTGCGCCAGCCCGAAGAAGATCACCTGGTTGATCTCGTGGCGATCGACGGCCAGCGACAATGCCCGCCGGAAGCGCACGTCGTGCACGAGCTTGCGCCAGACGGCGTCCTCGACATTGAAGTTCGGCAGCAGCGCGGTGTGCGCGGTCTTGAGGTTGCGCCAGAGCAGAACCTTGAGGCCGTTGCGCTTGGCCGCGCGCTTCAGGAACGTGTAGTGATCGAAGCGGATGTAGCGGGCCTGGAGATCGGAATCTCCGGCGGCGGTCTTTGCCGGGATGACGTCGACGGAGCTCAGCGAGACGACGAGCTGGTCGATATAGGGAAGCTGATGACCGGCGCTGTCGAGGCGATGGTAGTAGGGATTGCGGACGAAGACGTAGCGGTCCGCCGGCGGTTTCACGGTTGCTATCCACGGGTCGAGCGTCGGCAGATCCGGATTGTCGCCGCGGTCCGGCCGGTCGCGGGAGGCGTGCAGGTCCGCCCAGTTGCGTCGCCGCTGGGCCTTCAGCATCTCCGTGATCTTGTCGCGGTCGCCGTAGCGCCAGTGGAACGCCTTCAGATAGTGCGCCGGCCGGTAGATCGGCGGCGGCGAGGGGCCGGCGAGCCACGATACGAAGTCGTGGTTCGGCTTCTCCCAGGTGAAGCGGATCGTGACGGGATCGATGATCTCGAACCGCGGCGGCTTGCCATCGACCAGCATGGGACGCGGCGGGCCGTAGGGTGCGAGCTCGATATTGTTGGCGACATCCTGCCAATAGTAGCGGAAGTCCTCGGCGGTGAACGGATGGCCGTCCGACCAGCGGTGGCCGCGCCGCAGATGCAGAGTGAACACCCGATTGTCGGTGATCTCGAGCTTGCGCAGGATGTCCGGGACGACAGTGAAGTCGGGACGATAGCAGACGAGCCTGGCGTAGCTGTAGATGGCGACGAGGCGCGTGTCGTTCTGCTTGCCGAGCAGCATGTCGAGGTGGCCGCCGTAGCGCCCGGTCGTCTTGCCCTCGGCTTCCATGCGCACGACCAGAGGCTCGCTCGGCAGGCGCTTCGCAACGGGCGGTAGCCGCCCGGCGGCGACAGCCTGGGCGAGGCTCGGCGGCTCGAGCGGGCTTGCGATCTTGGACGTGTCCGCCTGCGCGCCGGACGGCAGCAACAGCAACAGCAGCAGCGTCAGCGCCATGGCCAGGGCGGGCAGCGAGAGACGGCGCCTCATGTCAGATCGCTCCTCCTGGTGCCCGCTGCGACGAGGACGCGATGGCCATCGCCGAGATCGAGACGCTCCATGCCCTCGCCGGGCCGTTCGGCGAACGGGGCCGGCCAGAGCCGCTCGTCGGCGGCGCCCTCGCCCCTGATCGCGTCCAGATCGAGCTTGCGGCCGAGCTCGGGGTAGGGGACCGCCGCCATCAAGGCCTTGGTGTAGCAGTGCATCGGATTGCGGAAGAGGATGCTGCGCGGCGCCTCCTCGACGATGCGCCCGCGGGCCATCACCATGATGCGATCCGCGACGTAGTCGACGACGGCGAGGTTGTGCGAGATGAACAGGTAGGAGAGGCCGAGCTCCTGCTTCAGATCGACCAGCAGATTGAGGATCTGCGCCTGGATGGAGACGTCGAGTGCGGACGTCGGCTCGTCGAGAATGAGCAGGCGCGGATGCAGGACGAGTGCGCGGGCAAGTGCGACGCGCTGGCGCTGCCCGCCGGAAAGCCTGTGCGGATAGCGGTTCATGTAATGGGGTCCAAGACCGACCAGACGCATCACCTCCGTCACCCGCTCGATGTGCTCGGCGCGGTCGCCGATGCCCTGGATGATCAGCGGCTCGCGCACGAGGTCGAGGATGGTCATACGCGGATTGAGTGACGAGAACGGGTCCTGGAAGACCATCTGAATGGCGCGGCAGATGGCCAGATCGCCCGTCGGGTGATCGAGCAGCTCGATCGGTCCCTCGTGAGAGCGGAACAGGATGCTGCCGGAATCGGCCGAGATGGCGCGCAGGAGGATTTTCGATAGGGTGGTCTTGCCGCAGCCGGACTCTCCGACCAGTCCGAGGGATTCCTGCGGCCGGATGTCGAAGCTCACGGCATCGACCGCCTTGACCACGGAGGCCGAGGACTTGCCCCAGAAGCTGCCCTTGCGCGCGACGAACGACTTCGTGACGTTGCGCGCCTCGATCACTGGGGCCGTATCCTTCGGTGCGGCAGCAGCCGGCTGTGGCGATGCCGTTCTGCTGCTTTCGATGGAGCGCAAGGGCGTCAAGCGTTCGCCGGCCTTCATGTCGAAGTGCGGAACGGCTCCGAACAGAGCCTTGAGGTATGGATGCTTCGGGCTCGAGTACAGGCTGGCGATCGGCCCGCTCTCCATGATCTCGCCGTGAAACAGCACGACCACCTCGTCGGCGACGTTGGCCACGACGCCGAGGTCGTGCGTGATCATCAGGACGGCCATCTGCAACTCGGTCTGCAGGCGCCGGATGAGCCCGAGGATCTGTGCCTGGATGGAGACGTCGAGGGCTGTGGTCGGCTCGTCGGCAACCAGCAGCGCCGGCCGGCAGACGAGCGCCATGGCGATCATGGCCCGCTGGCGCAGGCCGCCCGACAGCTCGAAGGCGTAGCGCCGGCAGGCGGCGGCGGGGTCGGGAAAGCCGCACAGGCCGAGCGTCTCGACGACGAGCCGCAGGCCTTCCGTGCGGCTGACGTCGCGGTGGAGCAGCAAGGCCTCGACGATCTGGTCGCCGATCGTGTGGAACGGCGAAAGCGACGTCATCGGCTCCTGGAAGATCATGGAGATGCGGCCGCCACGCAGCATCCGCATCGGCCGGCCGTCGGGATCGAGCGCCGCGATGTCGACGAGCGTGCCGGGCGTCCGCGGATCGTTGAACAGGATGCGGCCCGCGCTGATGGACGCGCTCGGCGGCAACAGTCCCATGATGGCCCGCGCGATGATGGACTTGCCCGCGCCGGACTCACCGACCAGCGCTACGCTGCCTGCCGGCGGGATCGAGAACGAGACGCCCTTGACGACCTCGATCGCCTCTTGCTGATGGCGGATGGTGATGCGGAGGTCTTCGACCGAAACGAGGGCGTTCTTGTCCGCGGCAGGGCTCGCATGGTGAAGGAGGTCGTCCCGATCACTGGTCGTGCCCTGCGTCATGTCAGGCCTCGTCCCCGGTGATGCCCGTCGTGCCGCGCGTCCCCGAGCGCAAACATGCGTGTCGCGCCCGCCTCATGAGGTCCCACCCTCTGGCGTCCCGAGCCTGGTGTCCAGAAGCCGTCGCAGGACGGTGTGATCGGCGCCGTCGAGGAGGCAAAGCCCCGGCAGCCCCGTCATGCTTTCGAGGAGCGCGCGACCGCCTTCGGTGTTGGCGACCGGGCCGGTGACGACATCGGGCCGGGCGGCGACGAGCTGGCGCATGCCGACGACGCCGTAGATGTCGTGGGCGCTCAGAATGAGCAGGCGCGTGAAGGGCGCCAGCATCTCGATGGCGATGTCGACGTTATAGGGATCGACCGGCGAGGCGCCGGCCTCCGCGACCAGCACGTCGGCGCCGGTGGCGGCAAACTTGCGCATGAGCAGGGAGAGCGCGTCGCGATAGCGCTCGGGGGGGCAGACGGTGGACGGCAGGCCGGCGTCGGCGAAATCGAAGATCGCATCCGCGCCGGCATCGGCGAAGGAGAGCGTGTCGCGGAAGCCGGCGCCGCCCGTGATCTTGGCGGCGACCACCTTGCGCCCCATCGCCTTGAGCTCACGTACGATGGCCTGGCCGGCCGTGGTCTTGCCCGCCGACATCGAGGTGCCGATGATGAGGACCACAGGCAGGGCGAACGGCGGCGCCTCCGGGGCCGTGGCGAAGTCGCTCATCGTCACCTTGCGGCCGTGGCGGGTGGTGTGGCCGAGGTAGGCGAGGCGCATGAAGGGCGGCGTCGTCGGCGAGGCCGATTGCAGGCGCCCGATGAGGGCGGCCGCGGTCAAGGCATGCAACTCGTCGCCGTCCCGCGCGGCCTCCCAGTCGCCGACGCATTCGAAGAGGGCGAGGCGCTTGCCGAGCGCGCCGATGATGCGGTGGCCGGGCTGCACGCGCGGCCGGCGCCCGTTGGCGATCTCGATGCGATACAGGCCGCTCCTCGGCCCGACCACCTCGCACACCACGTAGTCACCGCACGCCCACGCCGAGCGCGGCAAGGCCGCGGTCTCGTAGCCACGCTCCGCCAGATCGGAAATCCGCGTCAGGGACGACAGGAACGTAACGCTCATGCGGGGACTCCGGCCGAAGCCAAGCTCACAAAGGTTTGCGGGTCGCGATGATGACCTTCTTGCCGGATTTCTCGCCGTCCTCGTTGGTCTCGAGTGGCGTGCCTTCCCAATCGGTCAGGAGAACTATCTCGCCCAAAGGTGCGAACAGGGCGCGGAACTCTTCCACCTTGCAGTGATAGACGCCGGAGGCCGGGCGCCGTCCGGTGAAGTCGGTCTTGATCTGCAGCACGAACAGCCCGCCCGGCTTCAGCAGTGTGAAAAGGTCGCGTGTGCGAGCCGGCACGTCGACACCGAGCTTGTTCACGCTGGTCAGCTCGTAGTGATACCAGCTCATGCCACGCACGAAGATGACATCGTAGGTGGCAGGTGGCGTGTCGCGCAGGACCTCCTCCGCGTCCGCACGGACATAGCGCACCCCCGGGTAGGTCTGCCGCGCATGCGCGATGCCCGTCTCGGACATGTCCGCGCCGACGATGTCGAAGCCGAGCTCGTGAAAGAGGCTCGTGAACAGGCCCATGCCGCAGCCGAGGTCGATGATTTTCATCGACGTCTTCAGGCCGAGCGGCTCGATGATGCGCTCCTGCAGGAACGTACGCTCCCTGGCACGATCGTAGCGCCAGCCGCCATCGGCGTAGAACTTGGCGTAATGGGTCTGCAGAATTTCGCTCAAGGCGCTCTCCTCTGTGCCGGCCGTCCCGCCAACCCGGGCGGACGCGTGCTGCTCACGTGCTAGTGTATGACAAGCTGCAGATTCCATGCGAACAGTGACACGTACGGTTGCGCATTGTTGCACACGGCGCCGCCGCCCGCTCAAACTTTGCGCGTGAGCATATTGGCTTTGCCCTCGCGGCGAATGATCCTAGTCAAGAGAGCCTTCATGGAACAAGGGATTTACGCTTACATCTGGCGCTACAGTCGACGCGATCAGATCATCGCCTCACTGATCACGCTGGCGTCGTTCCCTTTTCTCTACTGGTCGCTGCTTCTGCCGAAGACGATCGTAAACGAGGGATTGCGCGGCACGAACTTTCCGAAAACCTATTTCGGCGTCTCGCTCGATCAGCAGTCCTATCTGCTGACGCTGTGCGCGATTCTGTTCGTGCTGCTGATCGTCAATGCGCTCTTCCTGATGGTCGTCAACACCTACAAGAACCTGACCTCGGAGCGCATGGTCCGGCGCCTGCGCTTCATGTTGTTCCAGCGTGTCCTGCGCTTTCCGCTGCCCCACTTCCAGCGCGTGTCGCAAGGCGAACTGTCGACCATGATCGCCGGCGAGGTCGAGCTCATCCGGGAATTCATCTCCGACGCCATCTCGCTGCCCGTGTTTCAGGGCGGCACCCTGCTGGTGATCCTGTTCTTCATGTTCTCCCAGGACCCGATCCTCGGCGCGGCATCGATCGCACTGATCCCCTTCCAGGCCTACATCATTCCCAAGATGCAGCGCCGCATCAACCTGCTCGGCAAGGAGCGGGTCGAGCGGGCCCGCAGGCTGTCCGGACGCGTAGGGGAGTCCGTCTCGGGCATCCGTGACATCCGCGCCAACAATACCGCGACGTACGTGCAGGCGGACTTCAGCAAGCATCTCGAGGGGATCTATCGCGTCCGCTACGAGCTGTTCCGCCAGAAGTACATGATGAAGGCGCTGAACCTGTTCCTGCTCAAGCTGACGCCGGTGCTGTTCTACTCGGTCGGCGGCGTGCTGATCCTGCAAGGGCGCCTGTCGCTCGGCTCGCTCGTCGCGGCGCTCGCCGCCTACAGCCAGTTGACGACGCCGTGGAAGGAACTGCTGCGCTTCTATCAGCGCTGGGGCGACGCTTCGATCAAATATGGCCAGCTCGTCGCAAGTTTCGAGCCGCGCCATCTACTGACGGAAAGCGTTCTCGGCGGCAATACCGATGCCAAGGCGCTCGCCAGCCTGCCCCGCATGAAGGGGCCGCTCGTGTTCGATCACGTTACGCTCAGGGACGAGGACGGAACGCGTGTCGCCGACGACGTGACGTTCGAGGTGAGGCAGGGCGGGCGTCTGGCCGTCGCGGCGTCGGCGCTGACGCGTGAGCGCCTCGCCTATGCCGCCGCCGGCCTCATCCAGACGGATGGGGGCACGGTCAAGATCGGTGGCCAGCCTCTCGACAGGATGGCGCCCCAGATGCTGGGCGCCCGCATCAGCTATGTGGGCGCGGATTCCTACGTGTTCGACGGCACCGTGGGCTACAACTCCGTCTTCGGGCTGCAGTTGAAGGCACCGCCTCCGGGGACGGGCACAAGCTACGACTACAAGGAAGCCTTGGACTCCGGCAACAGCCTCCACGACATCGAGCAGGACTGGACGGAGCTGGGCGTCGCGGGGCTCACCAGCAAGGAGGAGCTGCACGCCTGGTGGTATCGCGTGATCAAGGCGGTCGAGCTGGATGGCGTGCTCTTTCAGCGTCTCGTCGGAATGCGGCTGCCGCGGGACGCCCATCCCGAGCTCGAGTCCTGGGTTTTGACGGCGCGCGCGCGATTCCAGGAGCGCCTGAAGTCGTCACCGGAGCTGGCGGCGCTGGTCAATCCGTTCGATATCGACGCCTTCAATCCGAGCTTGTCCATCGCCTCGAACATCCTCTTCGGTGAGCCGGTGGACGAGTGTCTCGCCGTATCGGGCTTCGGCAGCCACGCCTACGTGCGCGAGGTGCTCGACGCGGCGAACCTCTCCAGGGATCTGGAGCTCATCGGACTGCGCCTGACGCGCCAGATGCGCGACCTGTTCGGCGATCCCAATGCCGATCCCCGCCTCATCGAGCGTTTCGCCTTCGTCGATCGCAGGACGCTGCCGGGGCTCTATGCCATCGCTGCCAAGGTCAAGGAGGAGGACATCTCGGCCTTGACCAACGACGAGCGCGGCCGGCTCGTCTCGCTGGCGGCGCAACTCGTCGTCGATCGCCACCGGTTCGGCCACATCGACGAGGCGCTTCAGGCGAAGATCCTCAAGGCGCGCCAGATTTTCCGCGACGGCGCCGGGCAGGACATCCGCCGGCTGGTCGCCCTCTGCGATCCCGAGACGTACAACCCGAGCATGACGCTGCGTGCGAACATCGTGATGGGGCGGGTCTCGCTGCAGAAGGCCGATGCGGAGAAGATCGTCAATCGCGCCATTCGCGAGGAGCTGGCGGGGCTCGGTCTGCTCGCCCGCATGATGTCCCTGGCCATGCTGCTCGAGGTCGGCATCGGCGGCCAGACCTTGCCGGTGCCGACCCGGCAGAGCCTGAACATGGCGCGTAGCATCCTGAAGCGTCCGGACGTGCTGATCGTCAACGAGGCCCTCAACGCCCACGACCGCGAGGCGCGCGGGCGCATCCGCAGGCAGGTACTGGAGCTGCTGCCCGAGGCGACGCTGGTTTGGATCGAGAGCGATCAGCCCGAGGGCACCGAATTCGACGAACTCATCGTCTTCAAGGGCGCGCGCATCGATCGGCGCATCAATCCGCGGGAGCTGGTGCCGCCGGCCTCGGGCATCCCCGCGCCAGCCGCAGCGGAGGACGGAGAGACCATGGTGACGCTGGCCGACGAGGCGCAGGCGCTCGGGCGGCTGGCGCTGTTCAGCGAGATGCGGCCAGCCAACCTGAAGCTGCTGGCGTTCGGCAGCAAGCGCGTCGTCTTTGCCGAGCGGGAATACCTGGCGCAGCAGGGCGAGCCGGGCGAGACGGCCTATGTGATCCTGTCGGGGGAGATCGAGGTGCTGCGTGTGGAGGGCTCGGGCGAACCGCTGCGGTTGGCGGTGCTCGGCAGCGGCCAATTGTTCGGCGAGACGGCGCTGCTGGCGACGGTGCCGCGCGTCGCCAGCGGCCGGGCCTTGCGCAAGGTCGAGGCGCTGGAGATCAACAAGGCCGTGTTCCTCTCGGTGGTGGAGCATGACCCGAAGGTCGCCATGGCGGTCGCGCGGGTGGCCAGCGAACGGCTCGCCTCCGTCTACAAGTCCATGGTCAAGGCGGCCTGAGGAGCGAGGTTCGACGTCATGGTGCATCCTCGCGATCTCTGGCCGGTGTGGCCCGAAGCGGCGACGCCGGCCCTCGCGCGGCCGGAGCGGGACACGAAGGACATCCTCGACGGTCTCGCAGTCCTGCTGGAAAGCCCGCTGATCAAGGATATCCGCGATACCTTCGTGGCCTTCCCCGGCTCCAGCCTGCCGATCGCGCTCAACAAGAAGCAGACGGCCTGCAAGAAGTGGGCGGTCGAGCACCTTCTCGCCGTCACTGGCGGGCGCATCGATCGCGTGGTGATCCTCGCGGGCTGGTACGGCGTGCTCGCCGCCATGCTGCTGCACGACCGGCGCTTCAGCATCGGCGAGGTGACCGTGATCGACATCGATCCGGGGTGCCGCGAGGTCGCCCTCAGCCTCAACGCGACGCATGTTGCGAGCGGCCGGTTCCGCTTCGTCGAGGCCGACATCATGGACCTCGACTACGCGACGCTCGCCCTCGGTCGCGACGATGTTCTCGTCAACACGAGTTGCGAGCACCTGCCGGCCTTCCGCACCTGGGTCGGCGCCGCTCCGCCCGAGCCGCTCCTGGTGTTGCAGTCGAACGACTACGACGCCATTCCCGAGCACGTCAGCGTCATGGCGAGTCTCGGGGCGTTCCGGGAGGCGGCTGGGCTCGGCGACGTTCGCTTTGCCGACACGCTGGAGCTGGACTCCTACCGGCGCTTCATGCTTATCGGGCGCAAGTGATCGAAGACGCCGATCTGCGGCGGGGCCTTCCGGCGAGGGAGGTCCTCTGGCGTCCCCCCTGCAAGTCCGTGCTCGAGGCCGCGCATGAGCTATTCCGTCAAGGAGATCTTCAAGACGTTGCAGGGCGAGGGCGCGCGCGCCGGCCGCGCTGCCGTGTTCTGCCGCTTCGCCGGTTGCAACCTCTGGTCGGGGCGGGAGATCGACAGGGCCGAGGCGGTCTGCCGGTTCTGCGACACCGATTTCGTCGGCATCGACGGGCCGGGCGGGGGCAGGTTCACGACGGCGAGCGATCTGGCGGGCGCCATGACGGCGATCTGGGCGGGCGCGCCGGAGCATCGCTACGTCGTCTTCACGGGTGGGGAGCCGTTGCTGCAACTCGATCGCGGGCTCATCGACGCCGCCCACCGGGCGGGATTCGAGGTCGCGGTCGAGACCAACGGGACGATCGAGGCGCCCGAAGGCATCGACTGGATCTGCGTCAGTCCCAAGGCCGGCGCACAACTGTTGCAGCAACGCGGCCACGAGCTGAAGCTCGTCTACCCGCAAGAGGATGTCGATCCTCGGGAGTTCGAGGGGCTGGACTTCGAGCACTTCTTCCTGCAACCCATGGACGGGCCGGCGCGCGAGGAGGCGACACGGCGCGCCGTCGACTACTGCCTCCATCACCCCCGTTGGCGGCTGAGCCTGCAAACGCACAAGGTTCTGGGCATTCCATGAGTAATTCCGCGCGCGTCCGCATCGGCCGCAGCTACAGGTTCGAGTCCGCGCACTTCCTGCCGGGAGTGCCGGAAGGCCACAAGTGCCGGAACCTGCACGGTCACAACTATCGGGTCGAGGTCACACTGCGCGGTCCCCTCGATGCGCGAGGCTTCGTCAAGGACTTCGCCGAGATCGACGCGGAGGTCGCGCCACTACTCGCCCTGGTCGACCACAAGCTGCTCAACGATGTCGGCGGGCTCGAGAACCCGACCGCCGAGATCATCGCGCGGTGGTTTCTGGAGCGCATCGCCGACTGCGAGCGCGTGCGGGTCTACGAGACGGACGACTGCTGGGCCGAGGTCGAGCGCTGAGACGGCGCGCCAGACCGTGGGTGCCGCCTGCATGCTGCACTGCACGGTGACTTGCGGACAGCATCGGGCTGCGCTCCTATGCTGTCGGGTGTCGTGACACAGCGGAGTTCGCCATGAAGCGCCAGGTGCATCTCAACCTGTTCCTCTACGCACGCGGGCATCATGAGGCGGCCTGGCGCCATCCCACCGCCCCGTCCCGCTCACTGATGGATATCGATCACTACGTGCAGTGCGCGCGCAAGGCCGAGTCGGCGCACATGGACTCGATCTTCCTCGCCGATGTGCTGAACCTGCCGCCCGAGGCCGATCGCTCGGCACGCATCCGGCTCGAGCCGCTGACGGCTCTGTCCGCTCTGGCGCTGGCGACGAGCCGGATCGGCCTGATCGGCACGGCCTCGACGACGTACAGCGCGCCGTTCAACGTGGCGCGCCAGTTCGCTTCACTCGACCACATCAGCAAGGGGCGGGCGGCCTGGAACATCGTCACCTCGTTCAGCATCGACGGCAGCCGCAACTTCGACAGCAAGGGGCGGCTCGCGCACGACGACCGCTACGTGCTCGGCGACGAGTTCGTCGAGGTGGTGAAGAAGCTTTGGGACAGCTGGAGCGACGACGCCATCATCGACGACCGGGAGGCCGGCATCTACTTCAGGAAGGAGCGGGTGCGGCCGATCGAGCACAATGGCGCCCACTATCACGTGGCGGGCCCGCTCAACATTCCGCGCAGCCCCCAGGGCTGGCCGGTGCTCGTGCAGGCGGGATCATCGGAGGCGGGCAAGAACTTTGCCGCGAGGCACGCCGAGGCGGTCTTCACCGCCCACATGAACAAGGCATCCGCGCTGGACTTCTACAAGGATCTGAAGTCGCGCGTGGTGGCTGCCGGACGTCCTGCCGACCAGTGCCTGGTGCTGCCGGGCATCAGCCTGATGATCGCGGGCACGGAGGCTGAGGCGAAGCGCATGGAGCAGGAGCTGAACGAGCTGTGCGATATCGGCACGAGTCTGGCGCGGCTCTCTGATCGCTTCGACGGCTATGATTTCACCCGCATCCCGCTCGATCGCGTCCTGACAGTCGACGATTTCCCGGACCCGGCGGCCAACCAGAGCTCGCGCGGACGCACCGAGCTCATCGTCGGCGCGGTGAAGCGCGAAAAGCTGACGATGCGCCAACTTCTTGGCAAGCTCGCGGGGGCCCGTGGTCACTTCGGGATCGCCGGCACGCCGGAGCAGGTCGCCGACGCCATCGTGGAGTGGATCGACGACGGGGCGGCGGACGGCTTCAACGTCATGCCGCTGCTGCTCCCCCGGATGCTCGATGCCTTCGCCGACGAGGTCGTGCCGATCCTCAAGCGCCGCGGCCGGTTCCGCACGGAGTACGCCGGCACGACGCTGCGCGAGCATTACGGACTGACGCGGCCGGCCGCGTGAGGCAGCGGCAAGGTGGTGGTGATGTTCGCCGGTTCTGGCGGTCCCGGAAGGACTCGAACCTCCAACCCCTTGGTTCGAAGCCAAGTGCTCTATCCGTTGAGCTACGGGACCGTTGCGGCCATGTCCTAGACCATAACGCATGGTGCGCCAAGTGATAGAGGGGCTGGCCATGCCGGCGCTGCGGCGCGGCGGTGGCGGGAGCGTGCATTTCAGCATTTTGATGGCAGCCGAGGCTGCGCTAGGGTGCGATCGGTCGAGGATGAGGCGCGAAGCGCGTCCGTCGAGACCGTGAATCGCACCCTAGACTCAGGACCGGGTGCGATCGGTCGAGGATGAGGCGCAGGGCACGCAAGCGTGCAGGAGTGCGAGATGAGTGTGGCGACGGGAAGCATGGGTGAGGGGACGGCCGTCTGGGCGTTGCTCTACGAGATCGCGGACGGGGATCGTCCGGAGTACCTCGCCTGGTTTCACGACGTGCACATCCCCGAGAAGCTGGGGCGGCCGGGCTACACCTGGGCCGCGCACTACGAGGTCGTTGCGGGCGGCAAGATCGAAGCCGGTACGACCGGGTACATGGCGTTTTTCGGGGCCAGCACGACGCGGCCGTTGCTCGATCCGAGCCCGGCTCAGCTCAAGGACCGCCAGGACGATCTCACGCGCCGGATGATGGGCCTGCGCCGCAACGGGCGCGGTTTCGTCACGAGCGAGGAGTGGCGGTCGGATGGGCGGGAGGCGGCGCGCGCTCACGCGCCGGTCGTCGAGCTGACGCTGTGCGAGGCCGGCGGCAACGACGACCCGCTGGGGGCCTGGCTGGTGCAGGGGTGCGCGCCGGTGTTCGCGCGTCAGACCGGCTGCCGGCGGATGCGCAAGCTGCTGGTCGCGATCGGCCCGGCGAAGCACGGCAGTCTGCTCGAGTTCGACAGCGCGGCGGCGCGGGATGCCTTCGAAGGTGAGCTGGCCCGTGACGAGCGCACGCGCGAAGTGCGCAGCGTCTGCAGCCTCAAGGGCGGAACGCCGCTCGTCGGCAGCCGCATCTGGCCACCGGTCGGCTGACCTCGCCTCCGCAGTGCCGGGCGCGGTTCAGGCCGCGATGGCGAGCAGGCGATGCAATTCGCCGAGAGTGGTCACGGCATCCATGCCCGCGGCGACGACGTGGGTCATGCCGGCAGCCTCGAGCGCCGGCGCCAGCGCCCCCGGCCGGCCAGCGAACAGGATGTGGCGGGCGCCCGCAGCCTTCAGTGCCTCCACGGCGGCGACGGCGTCGCGGGCATAGACCTCGTCGCTCGAGCAGATGGCAACCATGCTGGCGCCACTCGCCTTGAAGGCATCGGCTGCCGCAGCTGGCGTCGCGAAGCCGTCATTGAGCGGCGCGGCGATGCCGCCGGCAGCGAGGAAATTGCTGGTCCAGGTCGCGCGCGGCGTGAAGTCGGCGGGCGTGCCGAGGTTGGCGAGGAAGACGGTCGCGGCCGCACCTCGGCGTTCGGCGTGCCTGTCGGCGGCATCGCGCAGGGCCTCGAAGGGCTCCGCCAGTCGCGATCGCACCAGACGCCTTGTGGTGGCGCCCGTGCTGTTGACGGGCAGCGGCGAGGGCCAGGGCGTAACCGTAACGCCGTCGTCGCCGAGCCGTGGGAACGCGGAGCTGCCCGTCAGCGGCAGCTTGCCCCGCGCGATGTCCCGCGCGCGTGCCGCGGCGGTGGTCGCGATCTCGTCCTGGAGGCGGCCGCTTTCGAGCACGCTTGCCATGCCGCCCTGGCGCTCGATGTCCTGGAACAGCGCCCAGGCCTTGTGCGCCAGCGTGTCCGTCAGGGTCTCGACGTACCAGGAGCCGCCGGCGGGATCGGCAACCCGGCCGAGCGAGGATTCTTCCTGGAGCACGAGCTGGGTATTGCGCGCGATGCGCCGGGCGAAAGCGTCGGCGCGCCCGAGTGCGTGCGTGAAAGGCAGCACCGTAATGGAATCGGCGCCGGCCATGGCGGCGGCGGCGCAGGCGATCGTCGTGCGCAGCATGTTGACCCAGGGATCCCGCTTGGCCAGCATGCGCCAGGATGTCGTGGCGGCGAGGCGGACGTGCGCCGCCGCCGGACCGGCCGCGGCCGCATCGGCAATGCGCCAGACGAGGCGCCGCGCCGCGCGCAGCTTGGCAATCGTGAGGAACTGGTCGGCATCGGCCGAGAGCGCCACCGCCGTCTTGGCGAGCACGTCCTCGGGCGCCAGGCCGCGCGCCTCGCCGGCCCGCAGGTAGGCGACGAGCGTCGCCAGCATGGCGGCGAGTTCCTGCGCTTCGCTGGCGCCGGCGTCGTGGTAGGGGCGGCCATCGGCGAGCAGCGCCGTGACGTCGGGGAAGGGCCGCGCCTCGTCAACGAGGCGCACGGCGATGTCCACCGCCCGCCCGATCGGATGGTAGAGCGCGCCGGTGGCGGCGAGCGTGCCGAGCGGATCGGCGTTGAAGGCGCCCTTGCGGTCCGTCGCGGCGATCTTGCGCTCGCCCCAGAGCCCGAGCAGCAGCCCGGCACCGTCCGGGTAGATGTCGCCCGGCTCGAGCGCGATCGGGCAGATCGCGAGATCGACGGACGCCAGCGCTTCGGCGAGATCCGGCGCGCGCGGCGGCAGGCCGATCTGGCCGGGAGCCTCGAGCCGCAGCGACAGCGAGGTCACGCCGCCTTCGAGGTCCGCGATGACGGCCTCGGCCAGCCGGCGGGCCTCCGTCTCGACGTGGAGCTGGCGGATGTCCCAGCCGCCGGCGGGCGGCGTCGCGGTGCGTCCGCGCGTGAATGGTGCTTCGCCGGGCAGTCCGGCCGCCGCGCCCGCCGGGACGGCATCGCGCGTATAAAGCGGCTCGATGCGCAGGCCGTCGATCGTGTGGGAGACGAGGCGCTTCTCGAAGTCCTCGCCCTTCAGTGCCTTGGCGACGATGGCGAGCCACGCCTCGCGGGTCACAGGCTCGAAATCCTTGGCGAGCTCGCGTTCGCTCATGACCGACGTCCATCCTCTCTGCGTCTTGCGTCGTTGTCTTGCCCCTTAGCTACTCCTTCGCGCCCGCGAGGGGAATGGGGCATTCGTGGCAAGCGACCCGGCTAGGACGCCGCGCGCAAGGGGGGGCTTGCGGCCGATTTCCACAACTCCTTCCGGGACGCCTTCGCAACGCTCACGCAACAGTCTGCCATGAAAGCGTTTTTTGGAAAGTGGCAGGGGCAACCGTCGTTTGCAAATGACTGCCGGTCGTGTCAAGAGCAGGAGGGTGCCGGAGGGTGCCGAGTCGGGAAGGGGCAGCCGATCTCCGGTTGCACCGCTTCGGGCGTAGGGGTCCCGCACGGCTATGGCGGGAGAGGCAGGCCAGCCTTTGGCAGAGGACGCACATGAGCGATCAGAACTCGGTTTTCGTCGGTGCGAGCACCAAGCCTGAGCGCTTGCTGCTAAAATTCGCCAACCGGCACGGTCTCATCACGGGCGCCACCGGCACCGGCAAGACGGTGTCGCTGCAGATCCTCGCCGAGGGGTTCTCCCGGTTCGGCGTGCCGGTCTTCTGCGCCGACGTGAAGACGGATCTCTCCGGCATTGCCATGGCCGGCGTCACCAAGGACTTTCTGGAGAAGCGCGCCAAGGACGTCGGCCTCACCGACTATGCCTATGGCGCGAACCCGACCGTGTTCTGGGATCTCGTGACGGCCGACGGCGCCGAGGGGCATCCCATCCGCGCCAAGGTCTCGACCATGGGTGCGCTGCTCCTGTCGCGGCTGATGGAGCTCAACGAGGTGCAGGAAGGCATCCTCAACATCGTCTTCCGCGTGGCGCGGGACGAGGGGCTGGAGATCATCGACCTGCCGGATCTGCGCGCGATGGTCGGCAATATCGCCGAGCGCTCGGACGAGATCCGCACGCAATACGGCAACGTGGCCAAGACCTCGGTCGGCGCCATCCAGCGCCGTCTGCTCGTGCTGGAGGAGCAGGGCGCCAACGAGTTCTTCGGCGAGCCGGAGCTCGACATCAAGGACTTCATGCGGCGGGCGACGGACGGTCGAGGCTACATCAACGTGCTCGCGGCCGAAAAGCTCATGAAGACGCCGCGGCTCTATTCGACCTTCCTGCTCTGGATGCTCTCTCAGCTTTTCGAGAAGCTGCCCGAGGTGGGCGATCCCGAGAAGCCCAACCTCGTGTTCTTCTTCGACGAGGCGCATCTCCTGTTCGATCAGGCGCCCAAGGCGCTGCTGGACGAGATCGAGCGCGTCACGCGCCTCATCCGTTCGAAGGGCGTCGGCGTCTACTACGTGACGCAGAACCCGCTCGACGTGCCGGACACGGTGTCCGCCCAGCTCGGCAATCGCATCCAGCACGCCCTGCGCGCCTATACGCCGCGCGAGCAGAAGGCGGTGCGCGCGGCGGCCTCGACCTTCCGGCCCAACCCCGACATCGATACCGAGCGCGCGATCATGGAGCTCGGCGTCGGCGAGGCGCTCGTCTCGCTGCTGGAGAACAAGGGCGAGCCGTCGATGGTCCAGCGCACGCTGATCCGCCCGCCGTGCTCGCGTCTCGGCCCGGTGACGCCGGAAGAGCGCCGTCAGCTCATCCAGTCGAGCCCGATCTTCGGCAAGTACGAGGACCGCATCGAGCGGGAATCCGCCGCCGAGATCCTCGAGAAGCGCGCCAAGGAGGCCGAGGCGGCACAGAAGGCCGAGGAGGAAGCCACCAAGGCCGAGGAGGAGAAGAAGTCGGGTCCGGGAAGCATCCTCAGCGACATGATCACCGGCGGTGGCGGCAAGCGACAATCGGTCGGCGAGGCGTTCACCAAATCGCTGATGCGCTCGTTCGCCTCGAACATCGGCCGCATTCTCGTGCGCGTGCTCACGGGGCGGCGTTGAGGCGCCACGCTTGACCGGGGTCAAGACCGTCCGTGTGGCGAGCGTGTAGCGTTACCGGAATTGGTGCGGGCCGAAGGCGAAGCAGGCATGACCGTCCAAATGACACGTATCGTGAAAACCACCGCTCTGGTGGTCGTGGCGCTTGTGGCGTCAGCGACGCTGGCGCGTGCGCAGTCGCCCGGGAGCAAGGGACGCGACCTGCTGACGGCGAACTGTGCCAACTGCCACGCCGTCGGGCGGCAGGGGGCGAGCAAGCTTCCGGCGGCGGTGCCGTTTCGTGTCATCGCCAAGCGCTATCCGCCCGCGAACCTCGCGGAGGCCCTGGCAGAGGGGATCGTGACGGGGCATCCGGGCATGCCACAGTTCACGTTCACGCCCGAGGAGATCGGCAATATCCTCACGTACCTCGAGAGCCTGAGGTAGCACCCGCCATCGGTCGCCACCGCGCCGCAGGCGCGACGGCGCCAGACGATCGCATGGGGCGGTTTGCGGTTCAGCGGGCGCTTGCCGACCCCGCGCCGGTCGGGCAGGCCACGCCCGTGCCGCCGAGTCCGCAATAGCCGTGAGGGACCTTGGCGAGGTACTGCTGGTGGTAGTCCTCGGCGAAGTAGAACTCGGGCGCCGGCAGGATCTCGGTCGTGATGGTGCCAAATCCTTTCGCCTGCAAAGCCGCCTGATAGGCCTCGCGAGAGGCTTCCGCCGCCGCCTGATGGGTCGCGTCGTAGACGTAGATGCCGGAGCGATACTGCGTGCCGATATCGTTGCCCTGCCGCATACCCTGGGTCGGATCATGGCTCTCCCAGAATACCCTGAGCAATTCGGCGTAGCTCACCTTGGCGGGGTCGAATACGACCAGCACGACCTCGTTGTGGCCCGTGCGGCCGCTGCACACCTCCTCGTAGGTCGGATTGCGCGTGTGCCCGGCCGCATAGCCGACGGCGGTCACGTGCACGCCGGGAACCATCCAGAACCGTCTCTCGGCGCCCCAGAAGCAGCCCAGGCCGAACATGGCTCGCGCCGAGCCTTCGGGGTATGGTCCCTTGAGCGGCGCGCCCGACAGGAAATGGCGCTCTGCCGTGGCAATGGGCGTGGCGCGCCCGGGCAGTGCATCGGCGGCGGAGGGAATCTCGATCTTGCGTCTCGAGAACAGCATGGCTTCACCCTGGCAAGCGGTTGGATGACCGGCATATAGTGTCACGGAGCGCCTTCGGCAGCTCACAATCGCCTGATGCCGGCGGCTTCGGCGGAAGTGGGTGCGCCGGCAGACATGGGATCGACGCGGAGGCTAGCATGAGCAGCAGAGCCGACACAGCCCCTTCGACCGACATTGCTGCGATGCTCGGCCCCCGCGCGGGCGAGGCTGATGGCCGGCCGGGGCCCGTCGTCGAGGGCGGACGCCCGAAAGCGACGCCGACGTCATGGCCGCGCGAGGTCTACGAGGCGGGCGGCGGGCGCAAGACCGCGCTTTCGTTCGTCGTTCTGCTGCTGCTGCCGTTCGCCGCCAGCATTGCGCCGATGCTCTACATGCGCCTCACGCGCCAGCTCTGGCTCGGGACGGTCGGTCTGGGCGTGCTGGGCCTGGCGCTCGGGATCATCATGACCCTGCTGATCATCCAGCTCGCCGCGGCGCTGCGGTTGCGGATCGTGCTTGGCGAGAGGGCGGTTTCGCTGCGCCTGCCGGTGGCGCGTGGCGCGACCCCGCTGCTGCGATTCAAGAGCTACGAGGTGCCCTACGACGAGATCCTCGCGGTGGAGACGCGCCGGGAGGTCTATGGCGGCAAGGTCGCGCCCGTGTTGATGCGGGCGACCCGCATTGTCACGCGGTCGGGCGACAAGATCGTGCTTGGTCACTACAACGAGCACGATCCCGATGTTTCGCTGCCCTACGACAAGATCGCCCACAGGATCGCGGAGCGAGCGGAGATCAAGGTCGCCGACTTCGGTACGGTCCGCCGCGCCGCCCACCAGAAGCTGCTCGGCCTGGTCGGCGACAGCGAGCGGATGCCCGAGAGCGAAATCGAGGAACTCAATCGTGGTCATGCCCGCTTCATGCGGGGGCTGATCCTCGTCCTCTGCGCGCTCGTGGCTTTCGGCATCCTCTCGGATGTCTTCCTCGCCAAAGGCGGCTAGCAGGCGCAGGTTCGGGCCTGATGGGCCGGGTTTTATCTCGCCGTGAGCGCGGATTGGCGTGCTCCGGAGCGGCCTACGCGCGCTCGCGCAAGGCTTCGGCGTCGCCAGTCAGGCGGCGATCCAGCGCGTCGACGAGGGGAGGCGCGCCATCAGGCGCGATCGATTTCCTGGTCGAGCTCCCACATCTCTTCCTTGACGCGGACATCGGCGAGGATGCGATCGATCACGAGGCAGGTTCTGCGGAACAGGTCCGAGCCAGCGCGGTAATCGGCAGGAGCGAAGAAATCGCAGCGCCCCGCCTTGAACAGGTCGACGCACTTCTCGCGATCACGGCCCGGCGGGTGGACGGCGATTGCATGGCCGCCGTTCTTGCGCATGACCGCCATGGACGGCACGTCGGTCTCACCATCACCGAAATAGATCATGTTGGCGAAGGGGATGGGCCGCGCCGTCTCCGGCATGTGGCTGTTGATCGATTCCCCGAGGTCCTCGATGCCCTTGTTGATCCGGAACAGGTACTGCGTCTTGCCGGTGTCGGTGATGACGCGCTTCGGGTAGGGCAGGTCATAGGCGTCGAAGTAATACTCGGAGGCGAACACGTTGTGGAAGCGAGGGTAGATCGGTGTGCCCTCGATGATCTCTGTCAGACCCGACGAGATGAGATAATGGCGCAGCGTGATGTCCGAACCCAGGGCATGGGAGGCGACATAGCCGCCAATCGTGTCGAACCAGGTGGCCACGCCGGCGAACAGCTCCACGTCACGTCCGAGCGCTACGAGTTGCTCGCGATCGATGCGGATGCCCCGCTCCTTGGCCTTCCTGTACATCAGGTGCATGTAGGTGATGAGGCTGTCGGCCTTCTCGCGGCGTGCGCGCGCGTTGGCCTCGGTCCAGAACGCCTTCGGGTCCTCGCCGATGGCCGGGAGGAACGTATACTCCTGCATCGGCTTGGGCGAGAGCGTGCCATCGAAGTCGTAGACGAGCGCCAGTATCGTCTTGTCGAAGCTTCGCGGCGCCTTGCGTCCTGCTCTGGCAGGAGCGGCGGCACGCGCGCGGCGCTTGTCGGGAGCCGACACGGCGCCCTTGGCTCCGGCGCGACGCGGCTTGCCGCGAAGTTTTGTCATGGGCTGAGCACCTCGAACTCGAATGATGACGCCTGCGAAGCCCTGGCGCTGCAAAGCGCCAGCGGTCGTTCCGCTGAAGCTACATCACGTGATTCGTTGTCTCAATCATGGCCGTGCGGCGGCGGATCTCCGGGCGACGGCAGGGCGGCGGCCCGCACGCTCAGAGAATGCCCGATGCCTGCCATTTCTTGAGTATGCCCTTGAGCACGTCGATCTCGTGTTTCGATATCGAGGTGAGCGGATCGCGTTCGCCATCGCGATCGAAAGCTTCCGGCAGGAGTCCGCCGTGAGGCGCGTCGCTGGTGGCTTGCATCAGGAAAAGTGCGTTTGGCGAAACCTTTAATGTTTCGCAGATTCTTATGATCAGGGAAATGTCCGGCTCTGTTTCCGCGCGTTCGTATCGCGTGTACCTGTTCTCGTCGATGCCCAGGCGATCCGCCATCTCGCGTGCGGTATTGATGCCACGATAGGCTCTGAGCGTCCTGAGGCGCTTTGCAAAGGCCTTGCGGGCTTCGGGCGGTGATTTGGCGGACATGTCTGGCTATCTCATCTTTCTTCTTGTGTCAGCGCACGCGGAATACTCTCGAGAGAGGCGAGCGAAACAGCCGAACCGAATTCCGGTCGGTGATTTGTCGATACGCTGCTCACATTTTGCAATAAATGATTTGCGCCTGAGTGATTGCAGTCCGTCGTCGGCTGCTTTGAAAATATTTGATAAAGTTACTTCGAAATGAAAGGCGCATTCTTTCTCCGTATCTGCGGAAAAGGGGATGCCTGGAAATTTTGTCGTGGCCTCTGAATAAGGCCAAGTGTTCCGCGTACGGGTCTGTGGCGTGCGGGCAGCCACGCAAATTTCGCCGGTACCGGCTGCGCGACGACGGTTCGGCATTGATCTTGATATGGGAGATCGCCGTATGCTGCGGCGCACGCCCGGCGCATGCACAGCCGAGCTGAGGAGCCGGTGGCTCGCGAGCTCATTGCAGAGCATTGGCGCGTGACGAGGCTGTCGTGTCATATGCAGCCCTGGGATTGCCGGTCGATCAAAGTCACTAACCTGTTTCCACGTCAGCTTCGCGAAGACTTAGTCACGGCCTAAGCCTGCTGCTAGCCTTTGCGCCGACGATGCCGATGGGGCGCACGCTTGACGCGAGACGAACCCGAAGCCTGAGTACGCGGCTGGGGGACGTTGCGTATCCTGAGACGGCCGCGCCAGTGGTCGATGGGCGGTCTCATCTTCAATGGAACGCGTTAGCGAACGCGCCGACCATACGACACTATGCCGAGCAGTTTCAAGACTTTGAGGGAACAACTGAATTCCCTGGCGAAGAGCAAATCATCCGAAGGCGGATCAACAAGCTCTTCCGGGTGCGGTTCGAGTCGCGGTGCTTCCCGAGCGGGATCAAGAGGTTGAGGGTGCCCCGGGTGGTTGTGTCGAGGGCAATCCAGGGCGCAGCAGGTTGTGCAAACTGTTGCAATTCTGCGGCATGTCTGCAGGAGATTATCAGGGTGTGTGCGCAACATCGCTGTACGCCGCAATGCCAGCGCCATGAGTGGGCTCGTGGGGAGTGCTCCGCCGTGTTCGCACAAGAGCGCTCAGGCGCTGCCGATGAGGATGCCGGCGGCGAAGACGATCAGACCTCCGAGCACGACCTCGAAGGCCGCCTGCAGGAACTTGGTGTCCATGTAGCGCGCGCGGATGTAGGCGATGACCCAGAGCTCGATGAGCACGACGACGATGGCGAAGGTCGTTGCGGTCCAGAAGTCCTTGATGAGGTAGGGAAGCGTGTGGCCGACACCGCCGATCGTGGTCATCAGGCCCGTGATGGTGCCGCGCAGCCAGGGATGCCCGCGGCCGGTGAGCGAGCCGTCGTCGGAGAGCGCTTCGGCGAATCCCATGGAGATGCCGGCGCCGACCGACGCGGCCATGCCCACGAGGAAGGTTTGCCACGAGTCGTGCGTGGCGAA
The DNA here is from genome assembly GCA_041397725.1 of Hyphomicrobiaceae bacterium. Taxonomy (GTDB): domain Bacteria; phylum Pseudomonadota; class Alphaproteobacteria; order Rhizobiales; family Hyphomicrobiaceae; genus JAGRKR01. The sequence goes on from JAWKVZ010000002.1 coordinate 319,294, forward strand.
GGCGGCGGCAAACAGCGGCGCCAGCGTCGAGACCGAGCCATCCATGAGCCCTGCGAGGCCCGGCTGGACGACCTGCAACACGAACATGCGCTTGCGGGCCTCTTCCTCCTCCGACTTGGCGTCCGACGTGAGATGCTTCTCGCCGAGCTTCTCGGCCAGTGATTCGTGCTCCCGTTCGGCGGCGACGAGGTCTCCGAGCAGCTTGCGGATGCTCGCATCGGAGGTGCGCTCCAGGGCGCGCTCGTAGAAGCGCCGCGTCTCGTACTCGATCTCCTCGGCCTGCTTGCGCACCTTGTCGAGGCCGAGCGGCCGCACCATCCAGAGGGGGTTGTAAGTGGCGAACCCCTTCACGTCCTGGCGGCGGATGAGGGGGATGTGCTCGCCGAACTTCTCTCGGAAGAGGTCGATGAGCCAGCGCCGGTGCTCGTTCTCCTCCTCGGCCATCTCCGTGAACACCTTCGCGGAGGCCGGGAATGCGTCCCTGAGACCATCCGCGTAGTCTGCGAAGATGCGGCCGTGCTCCTCCTCCAGCGAGATCGCCAGGGCCAGGATTTCCTTTTCCGTGAGCTCCGAGAACCGTCTCACCAAGACCCCTTTCCGCGCCGTGTCAGGATTTTCGAAGCAACCCGGCTGCCACACTTTAGAATAATTCCAAATCTCGGGTATGCAAGCGTGTTTACTCGCGCCGGGCGACGATGACAGGCTAAGCTCCGGAGAGCTTGCATCGAGGGGGAGTGCGCGAGACGCCATGGGCATCGCTGCGAAGGAGCCGGGCCGGCGCATGCGCATCGTGCGCAGGGCTGGCCTGCGGATCGCGCAACAAGGCGAGCGGCCGGCGACGCGGGGGCGTGCGCCGGGTCAGCCCTTGCGCTGGCGGATGGTCACGGCCTGGCCGCGGCGTACGCCGGGGCCGGGTGTCGCCGCGGAGCGCCTCGCGGCCGCCGTCACGGCGATGTCCGGCGGGCGGCTCAGGGTCGAGGTGGTTGCCGCCGGCGAGGGGCATGGGCCGCTCGACGTGCTGTCGCTGGTCGGCAGCGGCCGGGCGGAGCTCGGCCATGCCACGCCGCACTACTGGAGCAGCCGGGAGCCCTTGCTCGACGTGTTCAGCGGCGTGCCGTTCGGCCTCACGGCCGAGGAGCATGCGGGCTGGCTCGCCTACGGTGGCGGGCAGGCGTTCTGGACGAAGGCTTGCGCGCCGCTCGGCGTGGTGCCGTTCCTGGCCGGCTCGAGCGGCCCGCAGGCGGGCGGCTGGTTCCGCAAGCGCATCCTGCGGCCGGAGGATTTTCGCGGTCTCAAGATCCGCATCGCCGGGCTTGGAGCGGGCGTGCTGAAGCGGCTCGGCGCCGTGCCGGTCATGCTGCCGCCGGGGCGACTGAGGTCCGCATTGCAGTCAGGGGAGATCGATGCGGCGGAATGGGTGGGGCCCTGGAACGACGTGGCGCTCGGGCTCGATTCTGTCGCCAAGCTCTATTACCTGCCTGCCTTCCACGAACTGGCGGCGGCCTTGGAGCTGACCGTCAACGTGCACGCGCTGGCCAGCCTGCCCGACGACCTCGCCGAGATCGTGCGCCAGGCGGCGGCGGCGGCGGCGCACACGACACTCGCCGAGTTCAGCTACCGCAATGCGCGCGCCTTCCCGGCCCTCGGCCAGCGTGGCGTCGAGGTGCTGAGCTTTCCCGATGCGGTCGTCGACGCCCTTGCGCGGGAGAGCGAGGCGGCGCTTTCGGCGGTGGCCGCCAGCAGCGCCCTGGCCGGCGACACCGTGGCCAGCCTGCGCCGGTTCCGGGACGAGGCGGCCCGCTATGGCCGCGCCTGCCTCGGCCGCGGCCTCGCCATGCGAGAGCGCGCGCTCATCCGTTGAGCATCCGGCTACGAGGCTCTCCGCAGCCCCTTTCTCTGCCCTCGCGGGGGTGATATCTAGCCGGCCATGACAGACATGGCCCACATTCGCAATTTCTCCATCATCGCCCACATCGACCACGGCAAGTCCACGCTCGCCGATCGGTTGATCCAGCACTGCGGCGCCGTCTCGGACCGCGAGATGAAGGAGCAGATCCTCGACTCGATGGACATCGAGCGCGAGCGCGGCATCACGATCAAGGCGCAGACCGTGCGCCTCGACTATCGCGCCAAGGACGGCCAGCTCTACCAGCTCAACCTGATGGACACGCCCGGCCACGTCGATTTCGCCTACGAGGTCTCGCGCTCACTGGCCGCGTGCGAGGGCTCGCTGCTGGTCGTCGACGCCTCGCAGGGCGTCGAGGCGCAGACGCTGGCCAACGTCTACCAGGCGCTCGACAACAACCACGAGATCGTGCCGATCTTGAACAAGATCGACCTGCCGGCGGCCGAGCCCGAGCGCATCAAGCAGCAGATCGAGGACGTGATCGGCCTCGACGCCTCCGACGCCGTGATGATCTCGGCCAAGACGGGCCTCGGCATCGCAGATGTGCTGGAGGCGATCGTCACGCGCCTGCCGCCGCCCAAGGGCAAGGGCGAGGCGCCGCTCAAGGCGCTGCTCATCGATTCCTGGTACGACGCCTACCTCGGCGTGATCGTGCTCGTCCGCATCATCGACGGGCGGCTCAAGAAGGGCCAGAAGATCAAGCTCTGGTCGACGGGCGCCGTCCACCAGATCGAGCGTGTCGGCGTATTCCGCCCGAAGCAGGAGATGCTGGCGGAGCTCGGCCCCGGCGAGGTCGGCTTCTTCACCGCCGCCATCAAGCAGGTGGCCGATACCCGCGTCGGCGACACGGTAACGGACGAGCGCAACGGCTGCGCCGAGGCGCTGCCGGGCTTCAAGCCGGCCCAGCCCGTGGTGTTCTGCGGCCTCTTTCCGGTCGATGCCGCGGAGTTCGAGAACCTGCGCGAGGCCGTCGGCAAGCTGCGTCTCAACGACGCCAGCTTCTCCTACGAGATGGAGACCTCGGCGGCGCTCGGCTTCGGCTTCCGCTGCGGCTTCCTCGGCCTCCTTCACCTCGAGATCATCACCGAGCGGCTCGAGCGTGAGTTCGGCCTCGAGCTCATCACCACGGCGCCGTCCGTCATCTATCACGTCTACATGAACGACGGCTCGCTCAAGGAGATGCACAACCCGGCGGACATGCCGGACCCGGTCAGGATCGACCGCATGGAGGAGCCCTGGATCAAGGCGACGATCCTGGTTCCCGACGACTACCTCGGCGCGGTGCTCAAGCTCTGCCAGGACCGCCGCGGCCGGCAGAAGGACCTCACCTACGCGGGCAACCGCGCCATGCTGGTCTACGACCTACCCTTGAACGAGGTGGTGTTCGACTTCTACGACCGCCTGAAGTCCATCAGCCGCGGCTACGCCTCCTTCGACTACCAGATGATCGGCTACGAGGAGGGCGAACTCGTCAAGATGCAGATCCTCGTCAACGCCGAGCCGGTGGACGCGCTTTCCATCATCGTGCACCGGAGCCGCGCCGAGCAGCGTGGCCGCGTCATGTGCGAGAAGCTCAAGGAACTGATCCCGCCGCATCTCTTCCAGATCCCCGTGCAGGCGGCCATCGGCGGGCGCATCATCGCCCGCGAGACGATCCGCGCGCTCAGGAAGGACGTGCTGGCCAAGTGCTACGGCGGCGACATCAGCCGCAAGCGCAAGCTGCTCGACAAGCAGAAGGCCGGCAAGAAGCGGATGCGTCAGTTCGGCAAGGTCGAGATCCCCCAGGAAGCCTTCATCGCCGCCCTCAAGATGGATGAGAATTAGGGGGGGATGCTCCGCTTTCGGCCATGAAATACCAAGTCAGGAAACTCAAGAGTTTGCGGTTGGGGTTGTGCGAACTCCAGCCATTCGTTCTGAACGGCAGGCACTTAGAGAGCGGCAGGCCGTTCAAGAGGTTCGCAGGCATACGGTCGCGAGAGCTCTTGGCAAACTGGCTGATATGCGCAGTTTGCGATCATGTTTTCGGTAAGGGGCGCTTTTATCCTACAAGCGATCCATTTGGAGGCGATGGAGCCATTTTTGATAGTGAATTGGTTTTTTCGTCACTGACCGAGCATGTGATGGTAAGGCCAAACTGTCAGCAGGATCAACGAGAGGTCCGAGAACTCATTGTTGATGCGGTGACCGCTAAGCAGCACAAGGGTGGGGCGTCCTATGCGTCAGGGAAGACATTGGTGGTCTTTCTGTTCGGTGGGTGCGGCAAGAAGTGGTTGCCAAACGAGGTGGCTGAGTCGTTGCCGCAGCCTCTGCAGTTTGATGCGGTCTGGGTTGTGGCATTACAAAGCGTGGAAGACGGTAGCTATTCATATGGTGTGACGCGCCTTGATCTGAGTAGAGGGAACGCGCCTATTTGGCTGGTTCAAATTTCGAAATGGTTTTGATATCGTGGGATGTAACTGATCTTGCATAGCTCCGCAAACAGATTAATTCCACCCCACCCGTCTTGGCCGCGCAGGCGGCATCCACGCAAGGCTCGACAGTCGCGACGCGGGTTGTTCCGGGAGACGGGACCGCATGCCCATGGCCCGCGCAATGCCCCCTCGGCTGTCGCGGCCCGCACTGCGTGGCGTGGGTGGCCGCCTGCGCGGCCTGACGATGGAGTGCCGTCGCGGGCGATGCGGCGGCCATCGCAAGGCGTCCCGGCACGGCCAGCCAGCCCCCCACCCGTCTTGGCCGCGCAGGCGGCCATCCACGCAAGGCTCGGTAGTCGCGACGCGGGTTGTTCCGGGAGACGGGACCGCATGCCCACGGCTCGGCCCGCGCAATGCCTCCTCTGCTGTCGCGGCCCGCACTGTGTGGCGTGGGTGGCCGCCTCAGCGTCCATGACGACGTTGCGGCGTTGGCGCAGCGGTGCGGGCGTGCTACCACCTCTGAGAAGGGCGGTGTGCCCCGAAAGGCGCGCGCATCCGACTGCGGCACGTGCATGCGGGGGCAACGTGGCAGCCAAGATCAAGACGAACGTGCGCGGGCTCGATGTGCTGTCGGCCGTCTACGCCTTCGCCATGGCGCTCGGCCTGACCCAGGTGTTCCTGGGCTCGCAGACGTTCCTCACGAAAATCCTCTCGGGGACGGCGCCGATCTACGACCAGAAGACGCTGCTGATCGTCTTCCTCTTCATCAACGTCACGCTGCTCGGGTTGCGGTTCTTCTGGGTGCCGCGGAACCTGCAGAGCCTCGTCATCGCCGCGGCGCGCTTCCACGCCATCGCGCCGCCGGGCATGCGCGAGCGGGGCGGGCTCTCCAGCATGGCGATCGCCTTCCATCTGGTGATGATCTTCCTGCACGGGGCGCTGTTCTATCTGGTCTGCGCCGAGTTCGAGTACGTCGCCTTCGCGCTCTCGTCGAACCTGCCGCTCAGCTCGTCGATCTTCATGGGCTACATCCTGATGCACGTCTCCCTGCTGCTCATGAACGCGGCGTGGATTGCGCTCGCGCGCTGGCAGGAGGTGCGGCTCGAACGGCAGGCTAACGACACCGTCTCCGCAGAAGCCGGCTCCGCCGGGAACGTGTGGTGGCGCAACAATCTCGTGTGCAGCCTCCTGGCGCTCGCCCCCTTCGCCATATCCAGCACGTGCAAGTCGGCCTCCCTCGAGTGCGCGCGCCTGTCGGCCGGCTCGCCCACCGATTACACGATGCTGCTGCCGACCTCGCCGCAGGTGTTCGCAACCGTCTATTACGAGGCGGTGGAGGCGCTTGCGGCGCTGGGACTCTCCTCGCCCCACATGCCGGTCTACTGGGTGCTGGCCGCTCTCTTCGCCAACAGCGCCTACGATCTTCTCCAGGCCGGGCGGTACTACGTGTTCTTCGAGGACGTGGAATGGGAAGAGGTTGTCGGAGACCGGGACCACCGCGGGCCGATAGGGTAGGGGCGTGCTCGAGGCTTTGATCAAGGAGCGCGTGTTTGCGGTGCTGCTCGGCGGGGCGGCATTCGCGATGTTCGTCATCGCGCTCGTCAGCGGCTTCCCGAGGCTCAAGGACGGCGCCTCGATCCGCATCGCCGCCCCGCTGCTGCCGCCGCAGATGACCTTGCAGGGCGAGGGGCGCGAGGCGGAGATCATCCTGGCCGCCTTCAAGGCCGCCGGTGTCGGGAAGCCGGTCGAGTTCCATATCATGCCCTTCACCCGGCACTGGCAGGCCTTCCTCTCGGATCAGCGGCTCGACGGCGTGACCACGGTGCCGCAGGACATCCAGATCAAGGGCATACGCTCCGAGACCTACATCCACTACCAGAACGGCATCTTCTACAGGCTCGCGGACTTTCCCCGCGGCCTCGCCGGGGAGGCGCTGACGCGTATCGCGGCGAAACGGATCGTGGCCTTCGCCGGCTCGACATCCGTGCTGCCGCAGGTGCGCGAGGTGAGCGACAAGGCCCGCCTGTACATCGAGCGCGCCGATCAATTGAGCCATTCGGTGATGCTGCAGACGGGGTTCGTGGACGTCGTGATCGCGGACGAGCTGATCTTCAACTTCTACACGCGCGAGCTGCTCGGCGACGGGTTCCAGACGTACGCGCGGACGCTGGCCTTCGAACCGGTGTTCTGCCCGACGGCCTATCAGATGGTCTTCCGCGACTACGAGCTGCGTCAGGCGTTCAATGCAGGCATGGCTGTGATCGCGAGGAACGGCGAGCTGGACAGGATCAATCGGAAATATGCTCTCGCGGGCGCGATTGCGCGCCGGGGGAGCTTGCCGGGGGTGTGTGGCAGGTGAGCAGGATCACATTCAACTATCTGGCCCTGATCGGAGCCTTGTTCGCGCCGCTGTGGGCATTCGGGTTCGCCCAATGGCCGCGCCTGATCGTGAGCTCCGCTTCGCTGCTCTCCATTGTCCTGCTCGCGAGCGTTCTGACGAATCTGGTGCGACGCCGGCCGACGACGGCCCCTCCGACGTTCCATGCCCACGCGACGATCCAGTGGTTCGTGCTGGTGGTGCTCACGGTCGGTGGCGTGGCGGCGGCTTATCGGACGCTGTCGTACTACGATCGCTCCCGGCTCGGAGTGGGCTTCGAGGTGTCGCTGCAGGCGGTCGTGCTGCTCGTCTGGGTGCTCTGTCTCGGGGCGCTGATCTACGGCGGCTCCAGACTGGTGATCGACCACATCGAGGCGCGACGGCAGGCGGCGGCTCAGGCAGCGGCCGCTGCAGTTGCGGCAGCCGAGGCAGCCGAGGTGCGGCAGGAGGGGTGAGGCTCGCTAGCCCATCAGCGCCTCGGCGACGGCTTTCCACGCCGGCAGCGAGACCGGGTCGATGTTGATGTTGGCGGCCATGGGATGGGAGGCGTAGCGCGCGATCACGACCTCGGCTTTCGGATTGACGTAGATGGCCTGTCCGTGGATGCCGCGCGCCATGAAGACGCCGTGGGCGTCGTGGCTCACCCACCACTGCATGCGGTAGGACCAGCCCGGCAGCGTCAGGAAGCCGGCGGGTGCGAACTTCTCACGGTCGCCGCCGCGGGCGATCTCATCGATCACGCCGGCCGGCACGATCTGGCGGCCGTTGAACCTGCCGCCATTGCGCATCACCTCGCCGAAGCGGGCAAGGTCGCGCAGCGTGGTGTTGAGGCCGCCGCCGCCATACTCCATGCCGAGCCGGTCGACGGTGAAATAAGCATCCTCCTCGGCGCCCATGGGCTGCCAGATTCGCTCCGACATGAGGTCGGCGAGGCCCTTGCCCGACACGCGGCGCACGATCCAGCCGAGCACGTCGGTGTTGACGGTGCGATATGCGAAGACGCGGTCGTGCTCGCCCTGCTTGCGGCGCGTGGTCAGGTAGTCGAGCAGCGAGGTCGGCTCGGCGCCGGGCAGCGGCGGTGCGGTGCCGTTGGCGCGGCGCATGGCCCAGACGTCGGAAGCGGGGTCCGTGTAGACTTCCGTGTAGGCGATGGCGGTGGTCATATCCATGACCTGTCTGACCGTGGCGTCGGCATAGCCGCTGCCGGCCAGCTCCGGTACGTAGGCCGGCACGGGAGCCGCCGGATCGAGCCGGCCGTCGGCCACCATCATGCCGGCGAGCGTGCCGACGAAGGATTTCGTCACGGACATGGCGATGTGCGGCAGGTGCGGTGCGAGGGCGCCGAAATAGCGCTCGTAGACGAGGCGGCCCTTGTGCAGCACGGCGACACCGTCGGCGTAGGTCTCGGCCATCGCCTCGGCGAGCGTGATGCGCCGCCCGTCGGCGAGCGGAACGGGCACGCCGTCGAGATCCTGCTCGTCGCGTGGCAGGACGGAAGCCGGCCCCGCTCCGCGCCAGACCGCCTTGGTCGGCAGGAGCTGGCGGAAATGGCTGAAGCCCCAGCGGCTCTGCGGGAACTGGCGGAAGGAGCCGTCGGCGAAGGTGACCGCCACTTCTGGCGCGGGCGGAAAGCCCTGCATCCAGCCGAGGCGTTGCGGATCGCTGGCGCTGGCATCGAGGGGCGGGGCGGCAGGCTCGGTCGTCATGGCACAGGTCCTCGGCGGCTTGGGTTGCGACAAAGTCTAGGCCGGAGAGCCGCGCCTGCCTACATCGCACGACGGCGAGGCCGTCCTGCGCGCAGCGCCGGCGAGGGAGCCGGCAAGCGTCCCGCTTTCCTTCACTCGGGCAGCTCGAGTTCCTCGAGCAGGATCGCCATCTGCGCGCCGTGCATGTCGCGATCTTCGCGACTGCCTTGCACGACCGGACGCGGGAACGAGAACTTGATGACGGCGAGGTCGGGAATCTCGAAGCGCTTCAGGAGCTGGCTCGGCTGCTGGAAGAGGTCGGCCACCGCCTCCGTCGACAGGCTTTGGCGCACCGCGGCGAAGACCTCGGGGCTGCCACAGAAGATATCGACCGTGATCCAGAACGGTCCGGCGTTCTTGGAGCGCACCCGCGCGACGCGGTCGCCGAGCCTAGGCACGCCCGACCTCCGTCACCTCGAGCCGGAAGGCCTGCATGGGGTCGTCGAGCTCCATCACGTGATTGAGGGCGAACTCGTAGAGGGCGCCGCGCTCGGATTGGGCCGGCGAATAGGGGAACGCGAAGGTCGGCAGCTCTTCGTCCCGGGTGAGCGGATAGTGCAGGACGAAGGGGTTGATGAGCTTGCCGATCTCCTCGGCTTCCTCCGCCGTCGACGCCGTGACGAGGCCCAGCACACCAATCTCGACCGGGCTGCCCGTCCGCCGCTCCAAGGCCCCGAGCGCGGAATTGGCGCCGATCAGGCGGAACTCGAGGGTGTAGGCGTCGGGCGAAAGGCCCATGCGCACGCGGATCTGCTCGGTCAGGTAGGCGTGCAGCTTGTCGATCCATTCCTGCGCGCTGGTGACATAGCGCGCCTCGCGCAGGACGGCCATGATGGTCGTCTGGTAGCCGCCGACGCGCGCACCCTCGAGCTTCACCGTGTAGCGCCCCGGCACCCACTTCGAGCCAGTGACGCGCACGCGGCGCTCGTCGAGGGCCTGATAGCGCGAGGCCGTCACGTCGAGATGCCCGCCCGGCTCGTAGAGGATGAACGGGTCCGAGTTCTCGTAGAGCATGTGCGCCGACACGGAGTGCGGCGTGCAGCGCGCGCCGTCGGCCAGCGGCTCGACCGTGAAGCCTTCCTCGTCGAACTGCACCATGATGACGCCGCTGGTGGGGTAGGTGGAGCACTGGGCGCCGCACTCGGCGATCTTGGCGCCGTGCCAGGCGCCGCCGGCATTGTCGCCCCGTGCGATGGGCAGAGCGGATATGATGGCGGTATCCGTCGTGCGGCCGGCGATCACGATGTCGGCGCCGGTGGCGAGGGCGGCCTGCACCTGCTCGGCGCCGGCCAGCGCCACGATGTTGGTCATGGCCGCGAGGGTCTCGGCGGAAACGTGCGGCGCCGGCGTCAGCGGCATGACGCGACCGGCGGCCAGGGCCTTGGCCACGCGGCCCGAGGGCTGGCTCGAATAGAGGCGGGCGATTTTCAGAGTCTGGCCGAGCTCGGCCGCCAGCTCGAGGGTGATCTCGTACATCCAGTCCACGGTCGCATCCGTGCCGCAGGTTCCCGAGCTGCCGATGACCAGCGGCACGCCGGCCTCGGCCCGCGCCATCATGAGCTGTCGCCACTCGGACTTGGTCGCGGCGCGGGAATACTTCGAGGTGCCCGTGCCGAGCGAGAAGGGGCCGCTGTCGGTCGAGCCGCCGTCGATGCAGATGATGTCGGGCCGGGCCGCAACGCCGCGGGCGAGCGCCGCGCGATCGAAACCGAGCCCGAGAACGCCCGAAGGGACGAGGACACGTGTCGGCATGGCTGGCATCCGTTGCTGGGGATGGACGGGGCGAGCGAAGCACCGACGGCAGAGTAGGCTGGCGCACGCTCCATGGGAAGCGCCTCGCGTATGGCCGACCTTCAGGTCGTCTCGCGGCGCAACACGAGATCGATGAGTGGCGCGAGCACGTTGCCGACGACGGGCATCGTTAGGATGCCCACCACGAGACCGAACAGGCCGTCGAGCGTCGCCGTGATCAGCCACTTGACGAGGCCGCCCGCCGCCGGCAGCGCACGCGCTGTCGCGCCAGCCAGGTCTTGGATCGCATGACCGAGGCCGCCCCAGCCGAGCGACTCCAGTCCGTGCACGATGATGGAGCCACCGACCCACAGCATGGCGACGGTGCCGACGGCCGAGATGAACGCCATCACGGACGGCATGCCCCTGACGATGGCGCGGCCCATGCTGCGCGTGAGCGAGAGGCGCCCGGAGCTGGCCATCTTGAGGCCGATGTCGTCGGCTTTCACGAGCAGGGCGACGGTGCCGTAGACCAGGACCGTGATGGCCAGTGCGACGAGCGCCAGCGCCAGGCCCTTCAACCAGATGTTGTCGACCGAAATGCTCGCCAGCGCGATCGTCATGATCTCCGCGGAGAGGATGAAGTCGGTCTTGATGGCGCCGGCCACCCGCTCGCGCTCGAGATGCGCGGCATCGAGGCTGGTCGGCTCGGGGCCGTGCTCGGCGTGCGGCCGGAAATAGTGCCAGATCTTCTCGGCGCCCTCGAAGCAGAGATAGAGGCCACCGACCATCAGCAGCGGCACGATCAGCCACGGCGCAAAGCTGCTGAGCAGCAGTGCCGCAGGCAGGAGTATGACCATCTTGTTGAAGAGCGAGCCTTTGGCGATCTTCCATACGATCGGCAGCTCGCGTGTCGCGGGAAGTCCGTGCACGTATTTGGGCGTGACGGCGCTGTCGTCGATGACCACGCCGGCGGCTTTCGAGCCGGCCTTGACCGCCTGCGCGGCGACGTCGTCGAGCTGAGCTGCCGCGAGTTTGGTCAGTGCCGCGACGTCGTCGAGTAGGGCCAGTAAACCGCTCATTCGTCCGTCACCCCTGCATCCGGCTCGCGTCCAGCGAACCTCCGGGGCCGGAGCCAGGAGATCCAACGTCGGTTATGACGGCCATGGGCCGCGGCTGCAACCCGGGATGACGGCCGACCGGTCAGGGGACGAAGCCAGCGGATGAGGCCAGGGGATGGGGCGCTCGACCAGCGGCCCGCGCCGACTGCAGTGACGCGCCGGGATCAGCCGGCCGCCGTCGCCCCTCGCTCGACGCTGCCCCGCAGGGCGAGAACGGCCTTGGCGAGCGGCGTGAGCGCCATGAGGGCGTCAAGGTCGCGCACGATGGCGCGGTTGCGCGTCGGCATGGCGATGAGCTTGCGGGCTCGGAGCCGTGACATCAGCCGGCTCAACGTATCGGGGTTGAGGGCCAGATAGTCGGCCATGTCGTCGCGCGAGAGCGGCATCTCGAAGGAATAGCTGCCCTGGATCGCCCGGCCGCAGAACAGCGCGATTTCCGTCAGCAGCGTCGCCACCCGCTCCTCGCTGGTCAGGCGGCCGATGGCCATGGCATGGAGGGTGGAGCGGGCTGAGAGTTGCGCGACCGCAGCATGCAGGCGCAACATTTCCGTCACACCGTCCGCGGCCGTATCGATGGTTTCGCCCGGCAGGCGGGTCAGTGTCGAGGCCACGGCAGCTGTGAGGCCGATGCCCGGCACCGGTGGGGAGGCGCTCCGCGAAATGAGGTCGCCCGGATAGAGCACCAGAAGAACCTGCCGGCGATCGTCGGGCAGCACTGCGTCGAGCGTGATGCAGCCGCGCTCCACACGGTAGAGCTGATCCGGCGCCTCCTCCTTGAAAACGATGCGCTGGCGCCGCCGCAGATCGAGGCGGATGCCTCGATTTCCATCGTGTTCGCCGCTCCGGGCGGCTGGCCCTCTGTCGGCGGATTGTCGCGTGCTGCGGGCGATCGTCATATTGCGCCGGTATCGTAGCGTGGCGGGTTGCCACAACCTGATTTGCTAGCCGGCGGGGGCGCGTTCCGCCTTGAGGTTTATCAAGGTGGGCGGAGCATATTGTCACGTCTGCTGCGGCAGTTCGGCTCGTGCCGGCTGCGGTTTCTTGATCTGGATCAACCCTTGGCGTGTTGCTGAAGACACACAGGGCGTATTCGGCAGAGTCCGTCTGACCGAGGTCAGGGAAAACCATGAAGTTCCGCTGGAGGCGGACCATGGCTCTGGCGCAACTTGGCGGGGACTGGTTACCGAGTCGGACAGGGGCTTGAGAGGATCTGGGGACAGAACAATGAGACGAATCAAAATTGGATTGGCCGCCATCGCCATGAGCATGGGCATGACGCAGGCCGCATCGGCGGGGGACTATTCCGGCAACTTCATGGTGAGGGTGCTGGCTGCCGGCGTCATCAGCCAGGATAGCCTGAAGTCGCTCGACTCGTTGTCGGGAGCGCCGGTGGCTGACCTGCGCGCGGCGGGCTTCGACGCCTCGGTGAGCGACCGGCTCATTCCGGCGGCGACCCTCACTTACTTCCTGAACAAGAATCTCGCGGTCGAGCTGTTCTGCTGCTTCACCAAGCATCACATCACGCTCAAGCCGCCGCCGGCCTTCGCCGCACTTGCCGGCAAGGTGGCCGATGCGTGGATGTTCCCGCCCGCGCTGACGCTGACCTATCACTTCGATGGCATGGGCGCCTTCAAGCCGTACATCGGCGTCGGCGCGCAGTACATCCACTACTTCAGCGAGAGCACGGCGACGAATACGCTCGGCGCTGGCAGCGTTCGTCTGTCGGACTCCTTCGGCGTCACCTTGCAGGCCGGCATGGACGTCAAGCTCGGCAATGGCTGGTACCTCAACGTCGACGTCAAGAAGTCCTGGCTCGACACGACCGCCACGTGGCGCAGCTCCGCCGTGACCGGCGGCGACATCAAGGCCAAGGCCGACATCGACCCGCTGATCATCAGTGCGGGTGTCGCCTATCGCTTCAATCTCGGGGATCTGTTCGGTCGTCGTGCACCCGCACTCGATCCGCTGAAGTAACAGACGTTCCTGACGCTCTTCGTCCACGGCGGGACCCGGCAGACCTCTGCCGGGTCCCGTTGTGCGTTTCGGGCGGCGTCGAGACTGCCGTCCGACGCGAGTCGAGCCCGTCAGGCTGGCGAGGCCGCTTCACACGCGCGCCCGAGACGCTATGATTGGTCCGGATGACTGCTGCCGGACCTGATCGGGCTCCGTGCTGACGGTACAACTTCAAGACAATGACAGGGAAGGGGGCGCGCGTGACGCAGGCGGGCAATCGGTTCGAGGTGCTGCACGAGTTCCTGGCGCCAGCGCGCAGGAACCTGATCGCGGGAACATGGGACTACCTCATGGGCGGCGCGGAGACGGAGACGACGCTGATCCGCAACCGCATGGCTATCGATTCGCTCGCCTTTCGCCCGCGCGTGCTCCGCGACGTCGAGAACGTCGACATCGGTGGCAAGATCCTCGGGCGGGACTTCAAGCTGCCGGTGATCCTGGCGCCGATCGGCTCGTTGCAGGACCTCGTTCCCGACGGCGGTGTCATCCCGACCAAGGCGGCCGCCAGTTTCGGGGCACTGCATATGCTCTCCTCGGTCTGCGCTCCTGGCGCGGAGGAGGTGGCGGCGGCGGCGCCCGGCTATCCCAAGGTGTTTCAGCTCTACATTCGCGGCGACGAGAAGTGGGTGGACGACAACATCGCCCGCGTCGTTGCCAGTGGCTACATGGCGCTCTGCTTCACCGTCGATCTCGATCACTACGGACGGCGCGAGCGCGACCTCTCCCGGCGCTTCAAGACGACCGGGCGGCGCCGGGCGTCGGCCGACCATTTTCAGGCGCGCTTCACCTGGCGTGACATCGACCGGGTCAAGAGCAAGCTCAAGATTCCGCTGATCCTCAAGGGCATCGCCACGGCCGAGGACGCGCGGATCGCCGTCGAACATGGCGTCGATGCGGTCTATGTGTCCAATCATGGCGGCCGTCAGCTCGACCATGGCAAGGGGGGACTGGACGTGCTGCCGGAGGTCGTCGAGGCGATCGGCGGCAAGGCCGAGATCTATGTCGACGGTGGCTTCATGCGCGGCACCGACATCGTCAAGGCCATGGCGCTCGGCGCCAACGCGGTCGGTATCGGGCGATTGCAGGGGCTGGCGGTCGCGGCCGCGGGCGAGGAGGGCGTCGTTCGCATGCTCGAACTGCTCGCCGACGAGGTCACGCGGTGCCTCGGCCTGCTCGGCGTCTCGTCCTACGGCGAGCTCGACAGCAGCTATCTGGCCAAGGTCGATCCGATCGGCCGCCGTGCCTACGCCAGCGCCTTCCCCCTGCTCGACGAAGGCTACTGACGCCCGAGTGCCGTCGTCCGCTCGCGTCGGCGACCGCCGCGCCGGCACTCATTTGCCGACCCATCAGGCGCGCCCCATCCGGTTTCCAGCTCACGCAGATGCGCTGCCGTGAGGGGGCGGAGCCTTGCCGTCGTCCGGTCCCGCCCGCCGCGACCCTCTCCCGCGCGAATCGCATGGCTCGGCCGCGCCACGGCAGTTTGGTTAAGCGCTCATTACTGAAATAACTCAATAAATTCGAGTATTTAAACGAGTTGTTCAGACCGATTGGGTAATCTTAACATTAACAATGAAGTCATCATAACTCGGGCGATGAAGAATATGAACGTGGACGGAACACAGGTTAACAAAGTTTCTCCGCGTCGATTGGTCGCCTTCAAGGGGCTTATCTCGGCAGGCGCATGCCTTATTTGTTCCGGATTGCGCGTGCTCGAGAAGCGCACAACAAGATCAACAATGATGGGGATCGAGTCGTGATCAGTGCAACAGTGGCGTGCCGGGCAACAGGCGCGGGCTCCCGAGAGAGCCGGATTATCCTGATGAGGCTGCCCGACGATATAGCCATCGACAGCTCGGAAGAGATCGAGCCGAAGTCGTTGAGCCTGGAGTTCGAGGGGCGCAAGCGCGCCAAGCCGCAGCCGAACGAGATGGCCGAGCAGCAGATCAGCCCGTGGCTGCGCTGGTTCGCGTCGCAGAAGCCGGCGCCGCGGCGCGTCGAGCCCGGCATCGGTCGCGCCCAGCTTTATCGCAGCGAGGTGACGGCGGTCGCTCTCGTCAATCGCCAGATGCTGCGTACGAGCAGCCATTCCATCGGGGTGCTGTTCGTCGACGATGCGCCCGTGGTGCTTCAGGATGAAGCCGCTGGCGCCGTCGAGATCCCGCCCGGCCGCTATTATGTCGGCAGCGACATGCGGCTGGCGCGCGAGCAGACCTCCCAGACCTCGCAGGCCTCGCGACGCTCGAAGGGCAAGGGCAAGGGGCGCCGCGGCCGCCGCCGCCGCTGATCGCAGGCGCGATCGACGGCAGGGTGCGCGTCTGCGTCCACTACGGCTGAATGCAAGGAATTACCGGGCGGGCCGCCTTTCGGGGCGGCCCGTTTGCGTGCGCGTTGGTGCTCCCCGTCACGCCGGCACGGCGATGCCGGCCTGCTCGCAGGTGTTGGCGATGTCGGACACGGTGGCGCGTTGCAGATCGCGAGGGTGGCGCAGATCCTCGAACTGCGTGGCGCGATGCAGCGTCGTGCGATTGTCCCACATGACCAGGTCGTGCTGGCGCCAGCGGTGGCTGTAGACGAACTGGCGCTGCGTAGTGTGCGCCATCAGAGACTCGATGAGCGCCTGCCCCTCCTTTTCCGGAAGGCCGATGATGCGGCCGGCGTGCGAGGCGATGTAGATCGACTTGCGACCGGTCTCGGGGATGGTCCTGACCAGCACCTGGGGCACCGGCGGCATCTTCTTCCAGTCCTCCTCGTTGAACTCGAGAAAGCCGAGCTTGGCGCGCGAGTACATGATGGCATGCTCGGCGACGAGGCCATCGATGCGCTGCTTGAGATCGTCCGGCAGGGCGTCGTAGGCCGCGCGGCAGTCGGCAAACTCGGTCTGCCCGCCGATGGGCGGGATCACGCGGGCGTACAGCAGCGACGCCTGCGCCGGCACCTTCTTGAACGAGCTGTCGGCGTGCCAGAGCCGGTTGGCGAGCTTGTAGAGACGCTGCCAGCTGTCCTCCGCCCAGATCTTGTTCTCGGTGTTGAGGTTGGAGATGTCCGAAAGCTCCGGACGGATGCGCGTCTTGTTGCCGTGGCGCTCCTGGGTGAAGGATCGCTCCAAGGGGCCGAAGTTGGCGGCGAAGCCCAGGTGCTGATCCTGGTCGAGATGCTGGTTCGGGAAGATCAGCACGGCATACTTGAAGAACGCCTCCTTGATGGCGGCCAGGTCTTCGGCAGACAAGGGGCGGGAAAGGTCGACGTCTCCGATCTCAGCCACGAAATCCGGTGTCACCGGTGCAATGGCAATCGTCATGTGCCGCATCCTCCGACGGTCTGTTCGTTCCGCAAGTGGATCATACGGCGGATCGGCGCTCAAGCGTCCCGTGGGCGGATCGACCGTGACGGCGTCGCGCGAGCGATGACGTGACGTCGCGATGCGCGTTTTCGGTCGCCGCGGCGGGGTGCGTTGCGCACCGTCGCCCGCCCTGCGCCCGATGAACCGTTGATGAACGCTCCATTCAGTTCGAATTCAGTCGGCCGGCCCTAGCGTGAGAGCAACCCTGGATCGATACCTGACTTCCCCGGCGTGATCCTTCGGGGCGCAAGCACCAGGGTGGTTGCGCCCCGGACTTCTTTTTCCGACATCTCCGACCTGCCGCTCCCCGCCGACGACAACTTGTCTCAGGCGGCGATTGACGTTAGGTTCCCCCCTTCTGCCCCTCAATCACCGTTGCGACGGCAAAGCGGAGAGTTCAACCGTGTCATTGAAGCTTCCCGACCTTCCCTATGCGTATGACGCGCTCCAGCCCTACATGTCGAAGGAGACGCTGGAGTTTCATCACGACAAGCATCATCAGGCCTACGTGACCAACGGGGCTGCGCCGCTGAAGGAAGCCGGTCTCGAGGGCAAGAGCCTCGAGGAGATCTGCAAGATCGCCTTCGAGAAGAAGAACGCGGCGCTGATCAACAATGTCGGCCAGCACTACAACCACGTTCACTTCTGGAACTGGATGAAGAAGGGCGGCGGCGGCAACAAGCTTCCGGCCAAGCTGCAGGCCATGGTCGACAAGGACCTCGGCGGTTTCGACAAGATGCGCGCCGACTTCATCAACGCTGGCGTCACGCAGTTCGGCTCGGGATGGTGCTGGCTGGCCGTCAAGGACGGCAAGCTGTCGGTCATGAAGACCCCCAACGGCGAGAACCCACTGATGCACGGCGCCTCGCCCATCCTCGGCTGCGACGTGTGGGAGCACAGCTACTACATCGATTACCGCAACCTGCGGCCGAAATACCTCGAGGCCTGGTTCGACAACCTGGTCAACTGGGACTACGTCGAGCAGATGCTCGCGAAAGCCTGAGCGCTCGAGCCGTCTCAGAACAAAATGTCAGGGCCGCCACTCGTGGCGGCCCTCGCCGTTTCAGGGCGGGCGGGCCCGTCGTTTGCTTGCCTCACCCGTCGTTTGCTTGATAGAAGCTATTTCCAACTAAAAGCTGGTGCCGGTGGACATTTTGGGTAGGTCGCGAGGCTGGCGCATGCCGGGCTCGCCGGGTTGCGTGGGACCGCAATGGGCTTCAAGCGGGGTGTCTGGCTGACGCTTGTCTTGGCGGTCGCGGCTCTGGCGGGCGGCTGTGCGACGGTTGACGGCCGCATGGCGGTCCCCGTCGCGTTGCAAGGCCAGGCCGAGGTGCCCGACATCGTCGGCGCGCGCTTCTGGGGCGACGAGGTTCCGAGCGACCTCGCCACAGCCTTGCGCGAGCGCATGCCCAATATCGGCAAGTTCTCCTCCCGGCCGGCCAAGAGCGGCGGACGGCCGCTAGTCAATTTCCTGGCGCTCTCCGGTGGTGGTCCCGATGGCGCTTTCGGCGCGGGCCTGCTGATCGGGCTCACCCGCAAGGGAACGCGTCCGGTGTTCGACGTCGTGACGGGCGTCAGCGCCGGGGCCATCATAGCGCCGTTTGCCTTCCTGGGGTCGCACTACGATCGCCAGCTCGAGGAGATCTGGACGCGCTACGGCACCCAGGACCTCATTCAGGCCCAGTTGCTGTCCGGGCTGCTCGGAACCGCACCGGCCGTCGCCGATACCGCACCCATGGCGCACGTCATGGCGCGCTACATCACCCGCAAGCTTCTCGACGAGGTGGCCGCCGAATACAAGAAGGGGCGGCTCCTGCTGATCGGCACGACGAACCTCGATGCACAGCGGCCCGTCATCTGGAACATGGGGGAGATCGCCAGCTCGCGCCATCCCGCGGCGCTTGCGCTGTTCCGCAAGGTCATCCTGGCCTCGGCCGCCATTCCCGGCGCCTTCCCTCCGGTCAAGATCCGTGTCCGTGCCGGCGGCAAGCTCTACGACGAGCTGCACGTGGATGGCGGCACGACCCGGGAGGTGTTCATCGCACCGGTGCAGTTGTCTCTGCGCGCGTTCGACAAGTTCTTTCCGCGACCGCCCATCCGGCGCATCTACGTCATCAAGAACGGCAAGCTCTCGACCGAGTACGAGCCCGTGAAGGAGCAGACGCTCTCCATCGCCGCGCGCTCGATCGCGACACTGTTGAAGTACCAGACGGCGGGTGACCTTTTCCGCATCTATGTTTCGGCTAAGCGCGACGGGGCCGCGTTCCATCTGGCCTATGTCCCTCACACGTTCGCGATCCAGCCGAAAGAAGCCTTCGATCGCGCCTACATGCGCGCGCTTTTCAAGACGGGCTTCGAAATTGCGCAGCGACAGGACCCGTGGGCGCGGACCTTACCGGAGCTCGGCAGCCCCAGGCGCCCGAATTGACCCCCTGCGGACCGGCCGTCGCTCCGCCGGCTTCACGTCTTTACGAGCCCTGCACAATCGCTCGTGTGTCCGCGCCATTCGGCGCTATGATCCAGGCGTCCGCCCGTAGTCTGAAGACGGCTGGAAAGTGCGATGCTGCGAGGTCCCGCGCCGGCTCGAACCCGGTGCCGTGCCCCTGTCCGAGCCATCGTCTCCAGAGTGCGCGGCGATGGCTGTCGGCAATGCGAGCCTCACGGCGAGAGCGCGGGTCTGGAGCACAATGAACGAGGCAGGACGCCACCGCCATCGCCTGTCCGCCGTCGAGGCGTTCCGGGAGCTCTCGGACCACGAGATCGAGGAGCTCGGCAGTCGTCTCGAGACCTTGACCGTGCCGCGTGGCGTGGATCTGGTCAAGGAGGGCGAGGCCGCCGACGCGCTCTTCATCGTCGTCTCCGGACGCTTCGAGGTCGTCGTCTCCGGACGCCGCACGCCCGTCGCCAAGATCGGCGCCGGCAGCCCTATCGGAGAGATCGCCTTTTTCGCAGGGGGGCGGCGGACCGCGACCGTCGTCGCCATCCGCGACAGCCTCGTGCTGAAGCTCGACCGGCACGAGTTCGAGCGACTGTGCGAGCGTCTGCCCGCGCTGTGGCGTTCGGTCATGGCGACGCTGGGCGAAAGGCTCGCCGCGACGACTGCCGGTGTGCGTCCGGCCGGCGACGGCCGTCCCAAGACGATCGCCGTCGTACAAGCCGGCATCCGGCCGATCCCGAGCATCTTCATCGAGACCTTCCGCGAGATTTTTTCCCGGCACGGCAAGACGCTGTTCCTCGATCACGCCAGCACGTCGCGGCGGATGCCGGCGGGCATGTCGCTCGGCTCGCCCGAGACTACGCGCGCGCTGAACGAGCTGGAGAGCCGCTATGACCAGATCGTCTTCCTGGCCGACGGCGAGGTCACGCCCTGGTCGGAAAAGGCCGTACGGCAGGCGGACCTCGTGCTGCTCGTCGGCGTGCATGCGCCGAACGGACCCGTCGACCGCTCCCTCTCCGCGATCGAGCGGTTCGTGGTCTCGCTGCATCGCCCGGAAGGCACGCGCCTCGTCCTGCTGCACGATGCGCACGGACCGATCCAAGGCACCGCCGCCTGGCTCGACAAGCGCACGGTCCACATGCACCACCACGTGGCGCTCGACCGGCGCGCCGACTATGAGCGGCTCTACCGTTTCGTGACCGGACAGGCGCTCGGCTTCGTCGCCTGCGGGGGCGGTGCGCTCTGCTCGGCGCACATCGGCGTCTACAAGGCGTTGCTGGAAGCAGGCGTGCACTTCGATATCTTCGGCGGCACGTCCGGTGGTGCGGCCATGACGGCGGCCTTCGCGCTCGGCGCCACACCGGAGGAAATCGAGGAGCGCACGCACTACATCTTCGTCGAGAACAAGGCGCTGCGCCGCTACAACTGGCCCCGCTACAGTCTGGTCGATCACAAGGTCTTCGACGACCTCCTGGCCGCGCACTATACCGATACGACGGTCGAGGACCTCTGGCTGCCGTACTTCTCGATCTCGACCAATCTCTCGAGCTTCGCCATCCACTGCCACCGTCGCGGCCGCCTGTGGCATGCGGTGCGCGCCTCGGGCTCGATTCCGGCCCTGCTGCCGCCCTTCTACACGCCCGAGGGCGAGATGCTGGTGGATGGCAGCCTGCTCGACAACGTGCCCGTGCAGATGATGCACGAGCTCAAACTCGGTCCCAATCTCGTGGTGGCCTTCGAGGTGTCGCGTCAGCAGTTGTTCGATGTCGACTATGGCACGCTGCCGTCGCGCTTCGATCTGCTCTGGCGGATGATGAACCCCATGGCTCGCGATCGCCTGCCGGACGCACCGAGCGTTGCCACCGTGCTGATGCGCAGCCTCATGGCCAACCGTCACAGCTTCGAGCGCCACCTGCGCGATACCGACGCGCTTCTCGTGCCTCCCATCCCCTCGACCATGGGCGTCATGGATTGGCACCTGCATTCGCGCATCGTCGAACTGGGCTACACCTACGCGCGGAGCGAGCTGCAACGCTTCCGCGCGGAAGGATGTCCGTGGCTGCAGGAACCGACCGTCGAAGCGCCCTGACGGCCTGCCGCCCGAGCGCTCGCGCGGCGCGTCAAGGCAGGGGGGCGGCGAGCCGCGGCAGCGGGCGCCAGCTTTCGATGGCGCGGCAGGCTGCGAGCACCGCCTGATCCCCTCCCACGGGGCCGACAATCTGCAGGCCGATGGGCAGGCCGTCCGCGCTCATGCCACAGGGGATGCTCGCGGCGGGCTGCTGGGTCAGGTTGAAGGGCGCGCAGAACGGCGCCCAGCCGGGCCACGAATCACCCCAGCCGCCGGTCGATGGCATGAGCGCGCCGGCCTCGAAGGCGACCAGCGGCATCGTCGGCGTCACCAGCAGGTCGTAACGGGCGTGAAAGGCCGTCATCGCCGCCGACATCTCCGTGCGGCGGAGCTGTGCGGCGACATAGGCGGAGGCTGGAATGGCCAGGCCGTGCTCCGCGCCGGCGACCAGGCCCGGATCGGAGAGCGTCCGCATGCGCTCGCCGTGGGTGCGCAGCATCATGGCCGCGGTCGCCCACCAGATCGTCTCCCAGACGGCCACGGGATCGTCGCCGAGCGGCGGGTCTGCCTCCTCGCAGATGGCGCCCAGCTCTTCGAGTGCCGTGACCGCGCCGGCAAAGGCCGCCTCGACCTCGCGCTCGACCCGCGGGGCGAAGCCCAGGCGTGGCGATACGCCGATGCGCACGCCGCGCAACGCGTCGTCCCTCGCCCGGACGGTGGGCGATGGCATCGCCGGCCAAGCCAGCACGTCGCGCGCATCGGGCGCGCCGATGACGGAGAGCGCCAGCTCCGCATCGGCCACGGAGCGCGCGAGCGGCCCGATATGAAAGAGCGTGCCGAGGGGCGAGGGCGGATAGCCGGGGACGCGGCCGCGCGTGGGCTTCAACCCGATGCAGCCGGAGAACGACGCCGGCACGCGAAGCGAGCCGCCGCCGTCGGTGCCGATCTGCAGGTGGCCCATGGCCAGTACCGTGGCCGCCGCGCCGCCGCCGGTCGAGCCGCCGGGCGTTCGCGCGAGATTCCATGGGTTGCGGGTGATGCCGGTGAGCGGGCTGTCGGTCACCGCCTTCCAGCCGAACTCGGGCGTCGCCGTCTTGCCGACGACGATGGCGCCGGCCGCGCGCAGCCGTGCCACGGCCGCTCCGTCAGAGGCGACAGGATCGCTCGACGTCAGGCGCGAGCCGAACCGCGCCGGCATGCCCGCGACGGGAAGGTTGTCCTTAATGCCAACGGTTACGCCGTCGAGGGGGCCGATGGGCGTGCCCTTGGCCCACCGGGCTTCCGAAGCGCGGGCCTCGGCGCGCGCCTGCTCCGGTGCAAGGTGGCAATAGGCGTTGACGGCGTCGTTGAAGCGCGCGATCCGCGCGAGCACCGCCTCGGTTGCTTCGACCGGCGACAGCTCGCGCCGCGCGTAGAGATCGAGCAGTTCGCTCGCGGTCAGGAGCGCCGGGGCTTCGGCGGCCGGCTGGTCAGCCATCACGCGCGCGCGCCTCCTCAGGTCTCACCGACGAAATGGCGGATGAGCCGGTTGGCGATGGCGTGCCGCCCGGGCACGGAGAGGCCTTCGGGATGTTGCCCCTCCAGCATGGACTTCACCTCCGCGCGCGTAAACCAGCGCGCCTCCGCGATCTCGTTCCTGTCGATCGCCAGCTCGGTCGATTGGGCCGTGCCGATGCAGCCGATCATGAGCGAATGCGGGAAGGGCCACGGCTGGCTCGCCAGATAGCGGACGTCGCCGACCTTGACCCCGGTCTCCTCCAGCACTTCGCGCTGCACGGCGTGCTCGATGTCCTCGCCCGGCTCCACGAAGCCGGCGAGGGTCGAATAGAACTTGTCGGCATAGCGGTGCTCGTGTGCCAGCAGGCAGTTGTCGCCGTGCGCGATGAGCATGATCACGACCGGGTCCGTGCGCGGAAACCAGTTCTGGCCGCAGGCCCAGCAGCGACGACGCCAGCCGCCGTCCTTGACGACCGTCGTGCCGCCGCAGCGTCCGCAGCAGCGCGAGAGATCGTGCCAGCCGGCCAGTGAGCGCGCCTCGCCGGCAATGGCCAGTTCGTCCGGCGTCATGATGCCCTGCATGGCGAGCGATCGCAGATCGACTGCCGGACGCAGCTTCTCCATGCCGCCCTGCACGGCGCGGGCCCGGTGCTCTGTGATGGTGATGGCGAAGCGCCCGTGGCCCTCGCCGGTGAGGCCGAGGAACAGGGCGTCGGCGGTCGGCAGGCCGAGGCTGGCCAGCTCGGCGCGCGAGAACCAGCGAATGGTGGCCTGGCTGCGGTCGGCCGATGAGGTGATCACCGGCTTCAGGTCGGTCAGCACCATGAAGCGCGCGGCGGATGCGGAAAGCTGCTCCGAAAGCCAGGCCTCGTCGGCGCGTTTGACGCTGACGCGATCCAATGTCCTTTGTGTTCCCAGTGTCGGCATGTTCTCTTTCGCCCCGTTTCTGCCGTGAGGAGAGCACAAGCCTCGCGCCTGTGCAACGCGGCGCGAGCGGTCCCGGACGACTCTTCGGCGTGCGGCATGAGGCGCGGCAGCGCATCGCGGTTGAAAAGGAGGGCGGTTTCGGCCGATAATGCCGCCGGGAGGTTGGCGGCGGACGAGTCCCTCGCCAACCGGGTCAGGTCCGGAAGGAAGCAGCCCTAACGAGTTCAGACGCGGGTCGCTTGTCCAGCCTCCTATTCTCGCTGCCGCCGTCGTCCGGCAGCCGTTCGCAGGGCGCCGTGTGGGTGCCCCGGGGTCCAGTCCGGCGTATCATCAGTCAGGTGTCGACTGGCGTGCCGCCCCGCTTGTCGTCGGGTCACGTGTTGCGGGGCAATGGTCAAATCGTCGTCGAAAAAGCCGCGAGCGACCGGCGTTCCCGAGGGGGGAAGCCAGCCCTATCTCGTGCTCGCCCGCAAATACCGTCCGCAGACCTTCGATGATCTGATCGGCCAGGCGGCGATGGTGACGACGCTGCGCAACGCCTTCGAGGCGAACCGCATCGCCCAAGCCTACATGCTGACCGGTGTGCGCGGCGTCGGCAAGACGACCACGGCCCGGATCCTCGCCCGCGCGCTGAACTACGTCACGGCCGGACAGGCGGACGCCCGCCCGACCGTCGACATGCCGGCACTCGGTGAGCATTGCCTCGAGATCATGGAAGGCCGCCATCCCGACGTGATGGAAATGGACGCCGCCTCCAACACCGGCGTCGACAACATCCGCGAGATCATCGAGAGCGCCCGCTACAAGCCGCTCGTCGCCCGCTACAAGGTCTACATCATCGATGAGGTGCACATGCTCTCGAAGGGCGCCTTCAACGCCTTGTTGAAGACGCTCGAGGAGCCGCCGCCGCACGTGAAGTTCGTGTTCGCGACGACGGAGGTGCGCAAGGTGCCGGTGACGGTTCTGTCACGGTGCCAGCGCTTCGATCTGCGTCGGGTGGAGTCGCCGGTTCTCATCGAGCATCTGGCTGCCATCGCCGGCAAGGAGGGCACCGACGCCGAGCGCGAGGCGCTGGCGCTCATCGCGCGCGCCGCGGAAGGCTCCGTTCGGGACGGTCTGTCGCTGCTCGACCAGGCGATCGCCATGGGAGCGGGCGGCGTCACGGCCTCCGGCGTCGCAGCGATGCTCGGCCTTGCGGATCGCGGGCGCATCTTCGATCTCCTGGAGGTTTTGCTTGCGGGCAACGTGGCGCAGGCGCTCGAGTCGTTTCATGCCCTGCATCACGATGGCGCGGAGCCGATGCAGGTGCTGACCGATCTGTCGGAAGCCGTGCACATAACGGCCCGGACCAAGGCCGTCGGCGTCGAGGCCGCAGGTGAGCTGCTGTCCAGCGACGAGCGCGAGCGTGCCGGCGCACTCGCCGGCCGTGTCTCGCAGGCGCTGCTGGCGCGGGCCTGGCAAATGCTGCTCAAGGGTCTGGAGGAGAGCGCACGGGCGCCAAACCAGCTCGCGGCCGCGGAAATGGTTCTGATCCGTCTGGCCTACACGGCCGATCTGCCGTCACCGGACGAGATCATCCGTGCGCTCGGCGGGGCGCCCGTCTCGCGTGGCGCCGCCGGTCAGTCGCGCCCCGACGCGCCGCCGCGGCAATCGCCGCTGCTGGTGCATGACGCGCCACCGCTTGCGGGGCGCTATGCCGGTGGTGCCGCGGCGCGGGCAGCCGCGCCGGAAGCGGTTGACGCCGTGCCGCGGTCCGATGGCGCTCCCGAGGGCAAGCCCGGGTTGCCGCAATCCTTCGAGGCTGTGGCCGAGCTCGTCGCGCGTGAGAAGGACGCGCATCTTCTCTATCACCTCGAAGAGAATGTGACGCTCGTCCGCTTCGAGCCGGGCCGCATGGAAATCCACTTGCTCGAGGCTGCGCCCGCGGATCTGCCCGGCAAGCTGGCGGACAGGCTGGGCAAGTGGACGGGCTCGCGCTGGGTGGTGGCCGTTTCCAATGCCGAGGGCGCCATGCCGCTGGCTGAGCAGCGGCGCCAGCGCGAGGCGAGCGAGATCGAGGAGCTGAAGCGCCATCCTGCCGTGCAGGCGCTGCTGGCCGAGTTTCCCGAGGCCGAGATCAGGGGAATTCGTCCGATCGACGGCGCGGCGGCCGACGACGCAACGCACGACGAGTAAGTGATCTGAGCTCGCTGGGGCTCGCGTCTGCCGGTCCTAAGGGGCAGTGATCACGCTCTCATCCGAACAGGCCGGGCGAGCCCCCAGGCCATCGCGATCCAGAAGGATACGACCATGAAGGACTTCATGAAGATGATGCGTCAGGCCCAGGAGCTGCAGGGGCGGATGCAGAAGATGCAGGCCGACCTCGAGGAGATGGAGGTCGAGGGGCAGGCGGGCGCGGGCCTCGTTACGGTGCGCCTTAACGGCAAGGGCGACGTGCGCGGCTTGCGTCTCGACAAGAGCCTCATGAACGCCGAAGAGGTGGAGATCCTCGAGGATCTCATCGTCGCCGCGTTCCAGGACGCCAAGAGCAAGGTCGAGAGCGCCATGCAGGAGAAAATGCAGGAGGTGACGGGCGGTCTGCCGTTGCCGCCCGGCATGAAGCTGTTCTAGGGTGAGCGCGACGCTCTCGAGGGGCTGCCGAGCGGTGCCGGCTCGAGCGATCGCAGGCGTCCTCTGAGACTTGCAGCGTCGTCAGGGCGCGATCCCGGACAGACGGGTCGAGGATGCGCGGGACAGTGCTCAGGTCCCTGGTGGGCGGGAGGTGGTGCGGTGTCGCTCTATCGGAGACTTTCCGCTGCACAGAACGGTCAGGCCTTCCTCACGCTCGCACGGCGATTCCGCCTGAGCGAGGAGCAGGCGGCGGAGGCCGTGCGGCATCTGGTCGGCCTCATCGTGCCGGATCTGCGACGCCAGCTCGCGGACCCGCAGTTGCTCATCGCCTTCGTGTCCGATCTCGCGGCGAACGCCTACGAGCGCTACTATTACGATCCGCTGCCGCCGGGCCAATCCGAGATCCGTGAGAAGGGCCGTGCCGTGCTGCGCCTGCTCGGCAGGGATGCCGGCTATCCTCTCGGCACGTGGCGTCAGGTCTCGGAAGGGTGCGGCGCGGAAACCGCGGTGCTCATGCAGATGCTGCCGCATGTGGCGCTGCTCTGCCTCGGGGCGCTCAAGGTCGCCTCGGAGGGAGAGGTGAGGAGCGTGGCGGGGATGCACGGCGGTGCGCGGGGTGGCCGCCCGGAGGCCGATGCCTTCGCGATGCTGGCGGACCTGTTGCATGAGGCGGACCTGCCGCGCCGCCGGCGCGAGGTGGCCGGCCTGATGTCCGAAGTCCTGACCGGGCGGGGGCCGCAGCGCGGCTGAATGGGCGCCCGATCGAGCGAGAGCGCGCGGGGGCAGCGCGACGCCTGCCGGCGACGTGAGACTGGCAACGGGTCGCCGAATCAGGTCTGCGTCTGACATCAGAGCGTGCATGCCGCAAACGCTGGGGGAGCAGTGAGCCAAACGTGACTGGGCCGAGTTCGCAAGCAACCGGCGAAGTCAGGCGGATCGCCCTGATCGCCTCCTATGCGCCATCGCTCACCCTGTTCCGCGGCGTGCTGATCCGCGAGCTAGTGGCACGCGGGCATCGCGTGCGCTGCTATGCGCCCGATCATAGCGCCGATACGACGGCCGCCATAGGCGCGCTCGGTGCGGAGACGGACAGCTATCCCCTGGCGCGGTCGGGGCTCAATCCGCTCCAGGATCTGAAAAGCTTGCGAGCGCTCACGGCGCGCCTGGCATCGTTCGCGCCGCACATCGTCATGGGCTACACGCCCAAGCCCGCGATCTACGGCTCCCTGGCCGCCGCCCGCATCGGCGTGCCGCGCATCGTGCCCATGATCACCGGTCTCGGGTTCGCGTTCCAGGACGGCGGGGGGGTGAAGCGTGGCGTGGCGCAGGCCGTGTCGCGCCGGCTCTACGCTCGGGCCCTGGCGCGCAGCCATGCCGTCATCTTCCATAACAAGGACGACCACCGTCTCCTGGCCGGGCTCGGCGTCGTTCCGCCCGGCCTGCCCGTGCACGTGGTCAGCGGCTCAGGTGTCGATCTCGACCAGTTTCCGGTCATGCCGCTGCCGCCGCTGCTCGAAGGCAAAGGGCTGTGCTTCCTGATGATCGCCAGACTGCTCAAGGCGAAGGGCGTCGCGGAATTCTGCGAGGCGGCGCGGATGGTGAAGGAAAAATCGCCCTATTCGAGGTTCGTCCTGGTCGGTCCCGAGGAGAGTGGGCCGGACGGGTTCTCCAAGGACCGCCTCGCGGCCTACGATGGCATCGTCGAGTACGCGGGGCGACAATCCGACGTGCGGCCGTTCCTCGGCCAATGCCATGCCTACATTCTGCCATCTTACGGGGAGGGAATGCCTCGCACGGTGCTCGAGGCGCTCGCCGTCGGACGCCCGATCGTCACGACGGACGCACGCGGGTGCAGAGAAACTGTGGATGAACGCGTTAATGGTATTCTGGTTCCCGTTGCTGATTCGACGGCCCTTGCCGAGGCGATGCTGTCGATCCTGCGTCGCCCGGATCTCGTTCCGGCAATGGCGCGGGCCAGTCGACAGAAGGCGGAAAATCGGTTTGATGTCAGTAAGGTGAACAGACAGATGCTGTCCGCACTCGGCTTAAGTACTTAGGTGAGAATCTTCTGTCGGACGCAGATTCCGTGATGTATTGGATGAGTGGCCAACCGAGCACGGGGGGGAGGGTGTTGCAGAAGCCGACCGCCGGAGATCTCCAGCACGCCCCTGCGCGTGAGCAAGGTGCATGGCCGCATTTTGCCGAGGATGAAATCGCTGCGGTCGTCGACGTGCTCAGAAGTGGCCGCGTCAATCAGTGGGGTGGCACGCACGTCGAAGCGTTCGAGGCGGCGATGGCGCGCTATCACGGCGTCCAGCATTCCGTCGCCGTGGCGAATGGCACATTGGCACTCGACGTGGCGCTGCGTGCGTTCGAGATCGGTCCGGGCGACGAGGTCATCGTCACCGCCCGCAGCTTCATCGCCTCCGCCTCCTGCGTTTCCCTGCTCGGTGCCGTGCCGGTCTTCGCCGATGTCGACCCCCAGTCGCAGAACATCACGCCCGAGACCGTCGCCCCCCTCATCACGTCGCGCACCAGGGCGATCATCCCCGTGCATCTGGCTGGCTGGCCCTGCGATATGCCAGGGCTCATGGCGCTGGCGAAGCAGCACGGGCTGGTGGTCGTCGAGGATTGCGCCCAGGCGATCGGCGCCCGCATCGGCGGGCAACTGGTCGGAACCTTCGGTGACGCCGCCACCTTCTCCTTCTGCCAGGACAAGATCATTTCGACCGGCGGCGAAGGCGGCATGATCTTTTTCCGCGACAAGCAGGCGTGGCAGCGGGGCTGGTCGTTCAAGGATCACGGCAAGGACTACGCCAAGGCCCGGCAGGAAACGTCCAACGGCAAGTTCCGCTGGGTGCACGACAGCCTCGGCACCAATGCCCGGCTGACGGAAATGCAGGCGGCCATCGGGCTGGTGCAACTCGGCAAGCTGGATGGCTGGCTGGCGCAGCGCAAGGCGAATGCCGAGATCTGGCATCGCGCCCTGTCGCCTCTGGCGAATGTGCGGGTGCCGACGCCCGGCTCCGACATCGTGCATGCGAACTATAAGTTCTACGCCTTCGTCGTGCCGGAACGTTTGCGTCCGGGCGTCGATCGCGATGGCTTGCTCGACTGCCTGAAGGCCGAAGGGCTGATCGTCCGCTCGGGCAGTTGTCCCGAGATCTATCTCGAGGAGGCCTATGCGGACGCGACCGTCGAACGACTGCCCATGGCCCGGATGCTCGGCGAGACGAGCATGATGTTCGAGATCCACCCGACGCTCGATCAGAGCGAGTTGACGGAGCGCGCGGTTGCGACCGCCCGGGTGCTGGCCGATCATGTCGCCGAGTGAGACGACGGGCTGCGATCGCCACGTGAGCCGTGCGTGAGCGACGCGCATGTGTGGCATTGCCGGACTCCTCGACCCGAACGCGCGATTCGACGCCGCGGCTCTGCCCCGCATCGCCGGAGCTATGGCCGACGCGTTGCGTCATCGCGGACCCGACGAAGGTAACACCTGGGCCGACGAGGCCGCGGGGCTCGCCTTCGGGCATCGGCGCCTTTCCATCCTCGACCTGTCGCCAGCGGGCCGTCAGCCCATGCTCTCCGCCGACGGCCGGCTGGCCATCTGCTACAACGGCGAGATCTACAACGCCGACGCACTGAAGGCGCTCGAGCAGATGGCCGGGCTCAAGCTGCGCGGCCATTCCGATACCGAGGTGCTGCTGGAAGCAGCTGCCGTGCTCGGCGTCGAGGCGGCGCTGCGGCTTTCGGTGGGGATGTTCGCGCTGGCGATCTTCGAGCGCGAGACGCGCCGCCTTTGGCTCGCGCGTGACCGGCTCGGCAAGAAGCCGCTCTATTGGACGCTCGTCGATGGCGTGCTGCTGTTCGCCTCGGAGCTGAAGGCCTTCAAGGCCGTGCCCGGCTTCCAACCGGACATCGACCGTGCGGCGTTGGCGGGCTACGTGCGCCATGGCTATTACCTGCATCCGCGCACGGTCTTTCGTAACGTCCAGCAACTCGAGCCAGGGCATCTGCTGCTCTTCGAGCCGGGCAAGCCGCCGCGCTCGGAGCCCTACTGGTCGCTTGCCGAGGCGGTCCGGCGTGGGCGCGATGAGGGCCGGCACGCGAGCGAGCGGGAGGTGGTGGACAGGCTCGAGGCGCTGCTCGCGGACGCGGTCTCGCGCCGCATGGTGGCCGACGTCCCGCTCGGCGCCTTTCTCTCGGGTGGCTACGATTCCTCGACGGTCGTCGCGCTCATGCAGCGGGCCTCGAGCCGGCCGGTCCGCACCTTCTCGATCGGCTCGGCCGACAAGGCCTACGACGAAGCCTCCTTCGCGCGGGCGGTGGCGCAGCATCTCGGCACGGATCACACCGAGCTCGTGGTCACGGCCAAAGAGGCGCTCGACGTGGTGCCGCGCCTGCCGCAGATCTACGACGAGCCTTTCGCCGATTCCTCGGCCATTCCCACCTATCTGGTCTCGGCGCTGGCTCGCCGCTCGGTGAAGGTCGCGCTCTCGGGCGACGGCGGCGACGAGCTGTTCGCGGGCTACAATCGCTACGTCCTGGGCGCGACGTTCCGCGATCGCTGGCTGAAGGTCCCGTTGCCCATGCGCCGCGTCACGGCGAGGCTGATGGCCAGCCAGCCGCCTGCGCGCTGGGATCATCTGGCCATGTTGGTGCCCGCGCGGTTGCGGCCGCGGCTGCCGGGCGACAAGATCCACAAGCTCGCGCGCGTGCTCGGGGAGGAGGGCGACGGTTTTCACGTCAAGCTGGCGAGCCTCTGGCCGGAGCCGCTCGCCGTCATCGGCAGCGATTGTGAGCCGATGACGGTCATGACCGATCCGTCGGTGGCGGAGACTGTGCCCGATTTCATCGAGCGCATGCTCTACCGGGATGCGCTGGCCTACCTGCCGGGCGACATTCTCACGAAGGTGGATCGCGCCAGCATGGCGGTATCGCTCGAAGCGCGGACGCCGTTGCTCGATCATCGCGTGGTCGAGTTCGCCTGGAGCCTGCCGATGTCGATGAAGCTCAGGCCCGGGGCGCCGAAGTGGGCGCTGCGACAGGTGCTCTACCGGCACGTGCCGCCGTCGCTGGTGGATCGGGCCAAGGCCGGCTTCGGAGTGCCGCTCGGGGACTGGCTGCGCGGCCTGCTGCGCGACTGGGCAGAGGACCTGCTGTCGGAGCGACGGCTGGCGGATGGAGGGCTCTTCTCGTCGCGTGTCGTCCGCTCGCTCTGGAGCGACCACCTGGCCGGGCGGACGAACGGCGAGCATGCTCTGTGGACGATCCTGATGTTCGAGGCCTGGCGCGCGCATCATGCCTGAGGCCGCGCGCAAAGCGGGCCCTGACGCCGAGCATCGCGTGCGCTACAACTTCGACTGAATATTGGGCATCTGACGGAAATCTCGGCGTCGACTGATATGATCCTGCCTCCGCCCAGACAACACTCAGTGTCATCCGCAGTGTTCTGACAACAGATGACCTGTGTTGTCAGAGCAATTCTTTTGCTGAGACCTTAAGTAGAATCACTTTATTGTCGATGGGAATAGATGGCTGGAAATCACTTCGACGGAGTGGTTCGGGGCTGAATGTTGCGCGTGCCGAGGCCGGATCGCGAGGGGCACGTGACGAACCAACCAGCAGATGCAGGCGACGCGCAGAGACGGCAGGGCTCGCGATCTGCCCGTCCGTCGCCTGCCGGGCGTCGCGGTGCGGCCGTGCTGGGCGTCATCTCTCGCTTCACCTCGGAGTTCGGGCGATCGTCGCGGGCGGGTGCGTCCGTGCCACGGTCCCGCAACGCCATCGTCGACGACGTCGGGCTCCGGATCGAGATCGAGCCGCTGCAGGAGTGGCCGCCGGCCACCCGCGCCGCCGAGCGCCGCGAGATCGGCCGTCTGCTGTCGGGCGAGTACGAGAAGCGCCGGAGCGCCATCGAAGCCAGGCGTCACGGCTATCGCGCGGCGCTGCAGTCGCATGAGCGCAAGCGCCGTCGCAGGCGGACGCAGCTCCTGCTGGCCGCGGCTGCATGCTTTCTGCTCGGCATGCTGTTGCTTGCCGGCAGGGATACGCTGGGCGGCATCCCGATGCTGCTCAGCATCGTGGTGTTGATCGTCGCCTTTGCCGGTCGCCGCAAGCGCCTGACGCTCCACGACGAGGAGCATCCTCCGCTCGGCGAGCTGGAAGCGCTGCACGACCGCATCCTCAACGAGGAGATTCGCGCGCTCTGGGACGATGCCGTGCGCCGGCTCGCCGTCGCCAGGGTGGGGGCACCCGAGCGGACGCTCGGGCCGTACCTGAGCTATCCCGATATCGACCGGCTGCGGGACGTCTGGGTCGGTGCGCGTCTCGGCGCCGACGGGGTGCCGCGCTTCACGCCGCGCAGCATCTATTACCTGAGTTTCCATGCGGAACGGGTGATCGCCTACGAGGGCGTGCTCGACGTTCTGCGTGGCGTGCCGCTGGTGCAGTGTGTGCGCGAGTTCGCCTATGGCGACATCACTGCCGTGACTCGCCTCGCGGAGCGGCGGGTCTTCCATCGCCGCGTGGACGAAGAGCCTGGCAAGGGGGTGCCGTTCCCACCGCCCGCGAACATTCTGCCGGAGCCGGGCGCGCGCGCCGCGGCGTCCGCCGACAAGAGCGAGCGCATAGCGGCAAATCGCGATCTGTTGCGGCTGGAACTCGCCAACGGCGAGCATGTCCAGCTCGTGCTGCACGACGATTATCTGGCGGGCGCCACCACACCGCTGGACCTGCCGCAGAACGCCAGCGAAGCGACGGTTGAGTGGGTGCGCGCGCTTGTGCGCGAGAAGTCGAGCCAGCGCGCACCGGCGGCGGCGGAGCCTCGCGCCACGCCCGCGCCGGCCGAGGCGGTAGAACCCGCGGCGACGGCGGCCGACGCCGCTGCGCCAGCGCCGCCGGCAGAAGCGCCCGACATACAGGCCGATACTGCCGCTGCCTAGCGAGCGCGATGGCGAGGACGGCTTGCGCGCCTCGCCATCGCCAGCATGTCCGCCGATGTCAGCGATGAGGCCGCGGTGAAGATCTGGCCCTGCTTCTGGTGAGCGCCGATGACGTTGTGGCGGCGGCGAGCCCGGGGCAACGCTGCCGTCGCGAGCGAGCGGATGCCGCGAGCAGACATCAAAGGTTGTTGCGCAGGCCATTGAACACTATGGTCACGCGCCCACTGGCAACCTGGGGCGGCAACCAAGGGGGGGAGATGCTCGTTCAATGCGGAGAATGTCACGCCGACGTCAGCGATAAGGCTGCAGCCTGTCCCAAGTGTGGGGCGCCGTCGCGATATTTCAGACAAAGAGACACCGTCGTCGTGACGCCACAGCGGCTCGCGGAGAGAAAGCCGCAAGCGGAAGCCGTGAGGCCTGCAGGCGTGCCGCGCGGCGAGCTTCATCACACGAGCACGCCGGGATACGAGCAGCTCGACGACCTGCTGAAGACGGTGATCAACAAGAACTATTTTTCCGTGATGCTCGGCGGAGCGGCGCTCGGCCTGCTGCTGTCTGTACTGTTGTCGCTCCTGGGCATGAAGTCCGGATCCCTGACGTTGTTCCTCATGCTGGCGGGATCAGTGGCTATGGGTGGTTTGAAATTCTACGCCCATCAGAGGATGACCGATCTCAACAATCAGGCCGGCGTCCCGTTCGTGTCGCCCGAGGACGAGTCCTGGGTGAAGCTCGTCGGCATCGTTGGTGTCGCGCTCATTCTCTACAACACGAAGCCGCCTAACGACGGTGTCCTGAAGGTCATCGATGATCAGCTCATCAAGGAGATCAGTCAGCAGCGCTTCGAAAAGGCCGATGCCTTCGGCGTCGCCATCCTGAAGTTGAGCTGCAAGCTCGATGTCGCATCGTGCGCCCGCACGATCAGAGCCAGCATGAATATCAAGCTGTCCGACGCGATGCTGTTCAAGGTGGCCGAGATCGGGTTCGGCAAGAAGACGCACAAGTGTCTGGGGGCGGTGAAGATCTGGCACTGCTTCTGGTAGGCGGCGTTGAGGTTGCGGCGGCGAGGCCGATCGCCGTCCAGCGAAGCCGATCACAACCTAGCTGCGTTTCGCCGGCTCCTCGCTCGCCGAGCGGCTCGTCGCGCCCGCACCCCGATCCGCGCCTTGGCGATGCACGATGGTCGGCACGCGGCTCTCGATCAGCGCGATGACCTGACCGGCCAGATCCTTGCCGGTGGCGAGCTCGGCAGCGCCGATGCGTGGCGCTGTCGTGATGGCGACGATCGTCGGCCCGTGCTCCGTCCGCGCCAGCTCGATGCCCGCAAAGCGCAGCTTGAGCGCCCGCGCCGCGCGCAGAACCAGCCGGCGCTCTTCTGGTTGCAGGCGGACGCGCTTCGGCACGCGCGGGCGGCTGCCTTCCGAGAGCGAGCTCGTCCGATCGGCCAGCGAAGCGGCAACCTTGGTGCCGATCACGACGTTGTGGACGCGCTCGCCGGAGACGTCGTCGACCGAGCGCTCGATCAGATACTCGTCCTCGCGTCCGCCCAGCGTGCTCAGCGCCATGTCCATTGAGCGGCGGGTGCGGGCCAGCACGCCGGCATCGGTGGCGCTGCCGGAGCCGCGCCGGACGACGACCGGGGGCCGCCGACGAGATCGGCGATGCATCGCGTGGACTTGCGGGTCTGCGTGACCGCGAGCGCCGGATTGCGCACGCCGCTCGCCGCCAGGAGCTGATGCTGCTGCAGGCGATCGCGCGCGATGCCGAGCGCCTGGGCGGGGTTGACGAGAAAGCTGCCGAGCATCTCGAGCTGACGCACGATGGCCGTGCCGAAGGCGCTCGGACGCTGGCCGAGGCGCGCGACGACGGCATCGAAATGGGGCAGCAGGTTGCCGTCGAGCAGCAGCGCCGGGCGATCCGCGTCGACCACCAGTGAGAGACGCATGGGGTCGAGCACCTCGACCACGTGCCCCGCCTCCTCGCTGGCTGCGCGCAGGCGGACGCTCGTCGTCGTATTCGGCCGCGTGGTCAGCAACGCGATGCGCAACGAGCGACGCACGGTGATGGAGCGGGGCACGTCGCTGTAGAGGCGATAACTCAGCCGCGGCTGCAGGAACGAGGTGCCGGGATCGACGATCATGTCCTCGGGGATCGCCTTGCGGCCGAGCAGCATCCGATAGGCCATGTTCTCGCGGTTGGTTAATGTGACCTCGATCGGCCAGCTCCGTCGGCCCATCTTGACGGTCGTCGAAATGACGTAGCGGGACTCGCGGCGGCCGTTGGAGCTGCGGACCTGGCGGCGATCGATGACACGCGCGGAGCAGTAGACCTCGATTTCCTCGCGGCCGGGAACGGGATGGATGCCGAACCGCACCATCGGCGCCTCCGGCGGTCCGAAGGGCTCGATCTGAAAGGCGTGCAAAGCGGATGTACGCGCGCCCGTATCCACTTTAGCCTTGATGGCGGGAAGGCCGAGCTCCGGTAGCGCCAGCCATTCCTCCCAACCGAGTTGCGACGAGGTGCTCAAAACAATGTCCTTCGTGAGACGGTCGTGCCTGCGTTACCTCAGTCATGCCCGACGTGCAATGACCAGATCATGAGTTGACAGCGCGGCAGTGATTCAGCGTGGTGAACGGCGACCTGTGCGCGTGCAGGTCGTCCAGAAGCGAGAATAGCAGGATCGCCGGGGAGGCGCGACAATGCGCGAGCGAACGAGCGCCGATCGGAGCCGCGACGGCGGGGGCGTCGTGATCTGGCTCGTGGTCGCGGTCATGCTGGTCGGTCTGGCGCTGGCAATGACGCTCGCTTCGCCGCAGTTCGCCTATGTCCGCAATCTCGAGGACATGCCGATCCTGCCGATGGTCGCGGGGCTCGTCGTGGCCGGCCTCGTTTACCAGTGCGTACCCTGGCTCGTGCGGGCGACGCTCGGCGCGCCGCTGCGGCGCAAGCGGCTGGCGCTGATCGTCATGGTCTTCGCGGGGCTGGCCATGCGGCTCGTCCTCGTCACCAGCGAGCCGGTCCTCGAGGATGACTATCATCGCTACCTCTGGGACGGCGCCGTCACCGCCTCCGGCATGAACCCCTATGCTGTGCCGCCGCTCGCAGCCCGTCAGGCGGCGGCCGCGACCAAGCTCGGTCAACTCGCCAAGGAGGCCGGCCCCGTACTCGAACGCGTCAATCATCCGACGCTGCGCACCGTCTATCCGCCCGTGGCGCAGGCCT
Source organism: Hyphomicrobiaceae bacterium (assembly GCA_041397725.1). Classification (GTDB taxonomy): domain Bacteria; phylum Pseudomonadota; class Alphaproteobacteria; order Rhizobiales; family Hyphomicrobiaceae; genus JAGRKR01. The sequence goes on from JAWKVZ010000002.1 coordinate 355,643, forward strand.
TCTTCGCCGTCGCCTACTGGATGGCGCCGTTCCGGCTCGAGGCCTGGCGCGCCATCTGCCTGGCGGGTGACGTTGCGACGCTCGCCCTCATCCTGGCGCTCCTGCGCGAGGCTCGGCGCTCGGCGCTGTGGGCGACGCTCTACTGGTGGAACCCGGTGGTCGTGAAGGAGGTCGTCAACTCCGCGCACATGGAAGCGATCGTCGTTCCGCTCGTGCTCGCCGCCCTGCTGCTCGCCGCCCGCCGCCGGCCCCTCGCGGCCACCGGACTGCTCGGGCTCGCCATGGGGGCCAAGCTCTGGCCGATCATGCTGGCTCCGCTCGTGCTGCGTCCGCTGCTGGCGCAGCCAGCCCGCCTTGTCGCCGCCCTGACGCTGACCGCGGTGTTGACGGCGGTTTGGGCGGCGCCAGTGCTGCTCGCCGGAATCGACACCTCCTCTGGATTCGTCGCCTATGCGCAGAAGTGGCAGACGGCGAGCGCGCTGTTTCCGATCCTGCAACGCCTGCTCGATGGTCTGCTCGGCTTGCTCGGCGTCACCTCATTGCCGTCCGGCCTGATTGCGCGCGGGCTGCTGGCGGCGGTCGTCGCCAGCGTGGCCGCAGCTCTCGCACGCCGGCCCGTCGAGGACGCCGGCGATCTCATGCGGCGGGCCGGGCTGGTCGTCGCCACACTTCTTCTGCTCAGTCCGGCGCAATTTCCCTGGTACACCTTGTGGCTCGCGCCGTTCCTGGCATTCCTGCCGCTTTCGGGCTTCGTGCTGCTGACCATGACGATCCAGCTCTACTACCTGGCCTTCCATTTCCTCGCCATCGACGCCTACGAGCATTTCCGCACGTGGGTCGTGTGGGGCATCTGGGGCCCGGTCTGGCTTCTGCTGGCCATCGAGGCGCGACGCGTGTGGCGGGCTCCGCTGGCGCCCGCCGGTGGGGGCGCGGGCTGATGCGAGAGGGGAGGCTGATCGGCGTCGTCATTCCCGCGCGTAACGAGGAGAAGGCCATTGGCCGCGTGCTCGCGGAGATTCCGGCGTGGGTCGACATCGTCGTCGTCGGTGACAATGGCTCGACGGATGCCACGGCCGCGGTCGCGGCGGCGCACGGCGCGGTGGTCGTGAGCGAGCCGGAGCCGGGCTACGGGGCGGCCTGCCTCGCGGCCATGCAGCGGCTCGGCGCTGTCGATATCGTCGTCTTCCTCGACGGCGACTATTCCGACCATCCGGCCGAGATGGTGCGCCTCGTCGATCCCATCATCGCCGGGGAGAAAGATTTCGTCGTCGGCTCGCGCGTGCTCGGCGAGGCGGAGCGGGGCGCGCTGACGCCACAGCAGCGCTTCGGCAACTGGCTGGCGACGTGGCTGATCCGGCTGATCTGGGGCGTCCGCTATACGGATCTCGGGCCTTTCCGGGCCATTCGCGCCACGTCGCTCACCGATCTGGCGATGCGCGACCGCAATTTCGGATGGACGGTCGAGATGCAGATCAAGGCCGCGCGGGCCGGGCTCTCCATCGCCGAGGTGCCCGTGAACTATCGGCGGCGGATCGGCGTGTCCAAGGTCTCGGGCACCGTCAAGGGCACGATCCTCGCCGGCTACAAGATCCTCTACACCATCGCCCGCTTCGCGCTGGCGCGTGGCTGATCGGGGCTCGTGGCGGGCGCGGCTCAGCCCGCTTCGCGCTCGATGGCGGCACCACAGCGCGACAGCTTCTCCTCGAGCCGCTCGAAGCCGCGGTCGAGATGGTAGACGCGATTGATGACCGTCTCGCCGTCCGCCATGAGGCCGGCGATGACCAGCGAGACCGAGGCCCTGAGGTCGGTGGCCATGACCTGGGCGCCGCGCAGGCTCTTCACGCCCTTGACGGTCGCCGTATCGCCGCGGAGCTGGATGTCGGCGCCGAGGCGGACGAGCTCCTGCACGTGCATGAAGCGGTTCTCGAAGATCGTCTCGCGAATGACGCTCGTGCCGTTGGCGCGGGTCATGAGCGCCATGATCTGCGCCTGCAGGTCGGTGGGGAAGCCGGGGAAGGGCTGGGTCTCGACGTTGACGGCTTCGAGCACCTCGCTGTTGCGCGCGACGCGAATGCCGCCGTCCTCGCGGGTGATGGTGAGGCCCGTGCCTGCCAGCACGTTGATGGCGGCCTCGAAATGCTCGACCTTGGCGCCTTGCAGGAGCACGTCACCGCCGGTCGCGGCGACGGCCATGGCGAAGGTGCCGCTTTCGATGCGATCCGGCACGACGGTGTGCACGGCCCCCTCGAGGCGCGAGGCGCCCTGGATCCGCAGCGTAGAGGTGCCGATGCCGTCGATCTGCGCGCCCATCTTGACCAGGCATTCCGCCACGTCGCCGACCTCGGGCTCGCGCGCCGCGTTCTCGATCACCGTCTCGCCCTTGGCGAGGGCGGCGGCCATCAGCACGTTGTGCGTGGCGCCGACCGAGACCTTGGGGAAGATGATGCGCGCGCCGGTCAGCCCGTTGGGCGCCCGGGCGACGACATAGCCGCCGTCGATGTCGATCTCGGCGCCAAGCTTCTTGAGGCCGAAGAGATGCAGGTCGACGGGACGGGTGCCGATGGCGCAGCCGCCCGGCATGGAGACGCGGGCTTTGCGCATGCGGGCGATCAGCGGCCCGAGCACCCAGAAGCTCGCCCGCATGCGCGAGACCATCTCGTAGGGCGCCGTCGTGTCGACGATGTCGCGGGCCGTAAAGTGGAAGGTCTCGCCGAGATGCAGGGCCGGTCCGGCACGCTTGCCGTCGACGGAGTGATCGACGCCGTGGTTGCGCAGGATGCGCGCCAGCAGATTGACGTCCGCGAGGTTCGGAACGTTCTTCAGCGTCAGGCGATCGTCCGTGAGCAGGCTGGCGATCATCAGCGGCAGTGCGGCGTTCTTCGCCCCGGAGATCGGGATCGTGCCGGAGAGGCGCTGGCCACCGGTGATGCGAATCCTGTCCATGTCGTCTCCTTGCTGGAAAGGGCGCTGCCAGACTGCCCGGCCCTGGTCGCTGCGGTCGCGAAGCACATGGAGCGATGTCGGGGACTGCGGAGGAACGGAACCACCGCCCCGCAGGCTCGTGTGCCGGAGGCCGAGGGCAATCGCGTGCCCGCGGGCATCTGGAAATCAGTCTCGTGGCCCCGTTTATCGGCCGGTTTTAGGCTTGGCAAGCTGGACGAGAGTCGCGGCTGTGCGCAGCCGCGCGGTGCGGTGCGCCCGTCTCAGCGTGATGTGGGCGGGTCGGAGGCGTCCGGCGTCGCGTCATGGGCGGAGCTTTCCGCGTCCTGGTCGTGCGCCGGCAGCCCAGGGCGGCCCGGGCTCGCGCCTTGCGCTTCTTGAGGTTGGCTCTGAGCTCGGCCGCCAGACGCTCCTGGCGTTGTCGAGACTTGTCGTCGTGGGGCGGTCCGGCACTCATGGTCGCGGCTCCGGCGGGAGTTCGGGGTAAACTGGGCCATATGGTGATCTGATGCTTGCGATTGGCAAGGGCCTATGGCAGTTTCCCGGCTCTGCACGGGTTGGTCGGCCCCGATCGGGCACGGCCACCGTGTGCGTTGGAAGACGCCGTTTCCGTTGCTGCCGTAGCTCAGTGGTAGAGCACTCCCTTGGTAAGGGAGAGGCCGTGAGTTCAATCCTCACCGGCAGCACCATTTTTTCGCTCACGCCGCGCAGCGGCTCCGCTAGGGCGGCGCTCGCGCCGGGTCGCTTTGCTCCCTGGTCGCTTGCGGTGATGGAAGCGTCTAAGCAATCTCGCTGCTGCTGCAGTTTTTTTCGCTCCCAGGCCGTGGGTCTTCCGCTAGGGCGGCGCTCACGCCGGGTTGTTTTGCTCCCTGGTCGCCTGCGGCGATGAAGGAGTGCGAACACTCTGGCGCGTCCAGCACCATTTCCGATCATGCGCTCAGGACTTGCCGCCGGCACAGTGTGCCATGCAACGGGTCAGGCGATCGCTCCCGTCACGGCGCTGCGGATCTCCTCCAGGCTGAACGGCTTGGCGAGGAAGCCCGCGATATTGGCCGGCCCGGTGTCGAGGTTGTCCCGTTCGCCCGCATGTCCGGATATGAGCAGCACCGGCAACCCGGCGGCATGCTTGGCCGCGGACTTTGCGAGGGCCAGTCCATCCATGCCGGGCATGTCGATGTCGGTGACCAGAAGGTCGAAGCCATCCGGCGATCTGGCGATGAGCTCGAGGGCCGAGGCACCGTCTGCCACCACTGTGACCGTGTGCTTGTCGAGTTCCAGGGCCCGGCGCACGAGGTCTCGAGCGCCCGCTTCGTCGTCCGCGAGCAGTATCCTGGCCATGCGGCACCTCCCTCCAGGGATAGACTCACCCGTTCCGACCGATAGGCCAGGTGGCCACCCGCATACCGTCTCGACGCGGCAGAATGTGGGTCGCAGCCCCGACCGCTCGCATCCTAGCGCCACTCCTGTGACCCGTTTGCGGCAAAGCGTGTCCGCTCACGTCAGGCTGGGGATATGTCCGACGAACGGCAGCTCGCGAAAGCGGTGCGCCAGGTCCATGCCGTAGCCGACCACGAACACTTTCGGGCAGGGAAAGGCGCTGAAGTCGGCGCGGATGGTGGCGGCGCGGCGCACGGGCTTGTCCAGCAGCACGCAGGTCAGGATCTGCCGGGCGCCGCGGGCCGCCACGAGATCCTTCGCGTAGGCGAGCGTACGTCCGGATTCGAGGATGTCGTCGATGATGAGGACGTCGCGCCCGCGCACGTCGCTCTCGATGTCCCGCAGGATCTCGACGCTGCCGAGGGACGAGGTGCCGCTGCGATAGCTCGACAGCGAGATGAAATCGACCTCCGGAGCCAGGCCGGCCTTGTGGAGGGCGCGCAGCAGATCGGCGGCGAAGACGAAGCTGCCCTTGAGCACCGCGATGACCAGCAGGCCGTCCGCGAACCGCCCGGAAATCTCGGTGGCGAGCTCGTCGATGCGGGTTGCTATCGTCTCGGCCGAGAATAGAACCTCGACATGTGGGCCTGTCTTGTCCATCCGCGATCACCTCCCGAGGGGCCGACGTGCCGACGAACGCCTTGTTCGCGCCGCAGCTTATTGCTGCTCGGAGAAGCGCGCCACGACCTTGTAGCCCTCGCCGTTGGGCGCGGGCATGCGGGCGTGGAAGAGCGTGGCGTTGCCGGGGCCTATGGTGCGCGTGTCGATCCTGGCACGGATGCTGGAGGCCGTCCTGCCGTTGGTGTCGTGCAGGCGGACGACGATGTCGGGCACGGTTATGGACTGCGACAAGGGGTTGACGACGCGCCCCCTGATTTCGAGCACGGCATTGCCCGGACCGCTGGCGACCGTCCAGACCTTGACGATGGTCAGGCCGCGGTCGCTGACCGGAACGCCCAGCATCTGGTAGAGACCGCGCGTGGCCGGCAGCCATCCGATGACCTTCACGGGCGGCAGGGCGAAGATCTGCACGAGCGCTCCACTCGCGGCGGAGGCGACGATCAGGCCCGCGAGGATCATCCTGCGCAAGTCGTGGGCGCCCGGCGGCGCTTGGCGGGGGCGGTGCCGCGTGGCCGGGAGCTCGACGCCCGGCGGACGGCGGCGCGGAGCTGGCGCCAGGGCGCGCGCGCCGCTCGGGATTGCCGCCTGCGGTCCCGGTGCCACGAAGCCGGGCGTAGCCGGCATCCGCCGCGGCGAGGATGCCCAGATTGCCCCACGGACCGTCGCGCGGAAGCCTCAGCTTCGCCACCATCGTTGCCCAAAGTCGCGGCAGGTGTGGTGTGGTGACGTGGCGCGCCGGTGGTTGGCGTATCGAGGTGGTCCAAAGCGAGGGGCGAAACGCGCCAGACCGTCCCGCAGGTGGCGCATCTCACGCGTCGACCGGCGACGGGCACGGTGGCGTCGAGCCGGTAGTGAGCGGAGCACTGAGGGCACGAGATTTTCATCGTCGAAGGAACGCCTGGCAATTGACGAGATGGTCTCGTTAGCGGCCGAAGATGGACCAACTAAGGCCATGCCGGCGGCCGCCTACGCAAACGTTTTCGGATGGCGATGCCGCGGACATTGATCCCAGCCTCGCCATTGCGCATAAGAGGCAGCACGTCGCCATGAGCACGATTCGGGAGCGGCCCGGTGATTAGGTTGCAGAATGTCGCCATCAAGTACGGCCGGGGGTCGGATGTCCTGCGCGACGTCTCGTTTCATCTGGCGCCGGGCTCGTTCCACTTCCTGACCGGGCCATCGGGGGCCGGCAAGACGTCGCTTCTCAGGCTATTGTTCCTGTCGGTGCATCCCACTCGCGGCTCCTTTCAGCTGTTCGGGCAGGAGGTGGCCAAGGTCTCCGCGGCCCATCGCGCGCAATTGCGGCGGCGCATCGGCATCGTTTTCCAGGACTTCCGGCTGCTCGACCACATGACGACATGGGAGAACGTGGCCCTGCCGCTGCGCGTCGTCGGCAAGCGCATCGACGACTATCGCGAGGACGTGACGGATCTGCTGCAGTGGGTCGGGCTCGGCGATCGCATGCACGCCTACCCCTCGATCCTGTCGGGTGGCGAGAAGCAGCGCGCCGCCATCGCCCGCGCGGTGATCGCCAAGCCCGAGCTGCTGCTGGCCGACGAGCCGACGGGCAACGTCGATCCGCAGATGGCGCGCCGGCTGCTGCGGCTCTTCATCGAGCTCAACCGCCTCGGCACGTCCGTGGTGATCGCCACCCACGACCATCAATTGATGCGCCAGTTCAAGGCGCCCAAACTGGAGTTGCACGAGGGCCATGTCCGGATCATTTGACCCTCCGACAGGTCCGCCCTCGCCGTCACTGCCGCCGCAGATTCGCGAGCCGGCGTCGTATCGCGGCGGACCTCCGTCCCAGCCGTCGGGCTCCGGCGGCGCACCACGGCATGCCGGAGCCGGCGAGCTCAAGGCGCCACGGCAAAGCCGTGAGCCGACCGTGCGCGAGAGCGGCACCGGCACCATCGTGCCGGCGGGCTCGGTGACCGGCCGCTCGCTGACCCTCGTCGTGACCATCATGTGCTTCCTCGCCTGCCTGACCGCAGGCGCCGTCTACATGATCAACCAGTCCGCCGCCGCCTGGCTCCGCGATATCTCGAGCGAGGTGACCGTTCAGGTCGAACCGCGCGAGACTGTCGACACCGAGAAGCGGATGACGGAGGTGGCGTTCTTTCTCGCCCGGCAGGCGGGCGTCAAGGGCGTGCGACCGCTGTCGGCGAAGGAATCCGGAGCGTTGCTCGAGCCATGGCTCGGCCAGCTCGACGCCTTGCGCGCCCTGCCGGTGCCGCGGCTGATCGCCCTCGAGCTCGACCGCTACAACCCACCCGACCTCGACAAGCTGCGCAAGGCGCTGACGAGCCAGTTCAAGGATCAGGTGACGCTCGACGATCACCGGCATTGGCAGCGGCAAATCCGCACGGTGACGCGCACCCTGGCCCTCGGCGGGCTTGCCATCCTCGTCCTCGTCGGCGCCGCCACCACTGCGATCATCGTCTCGGCGACCAAGAGCGCCATGGCCTCCAATCGCGATATCGTCGAAGTGCTGCATTTCGTGGGTGCCTCCGACCGGTTCATCGCCCGCGAGTTCGAGCGTCACTTCCTGCGCCTCGGTGTTCGGGCCGGCCTGACGGGCGCCGGCTTCGCCATGCTCGTGTTCATTGGTCTGCCCACGACCATGCAACTTCTGGGTGGGGGCGTGGTCACAGCCGCCGAGTTGCAACGTCTGGTCGGCAGCGGCTCGCTGGATGCGCTGGGCTACGTGCTGCTGGGCATCGTCGTCGTGGTGATCGCCGCGCTCTGCATGTTGACGTCACGCTATGGCGTGTATCGCATTCTCAACAGCCAGCACTGAGCGGCCGCCGCCGCAGCGATGAGCCGATGCAAGTCGCGGCGAGAGCGGCTATTGTCTGGACACGCGCACCTCGAGTTGCGGCCTGCCGATGAACTGCGCGGACGTGGCGCGTCGTGCCGGCATCTCGCCGACGCGGTACAGCTCAGGTGCAGGGTGTGCGTTTGGGGAGCGTCTCAAGCAGGCGATGCGCAGAGGATTGACGGTTCTGGTAATCCTGATGGGCCTCGGGCTCGCAGTGTTCTGCGCAGGCCTCCTCGCCTTCGCCTATACCGTCAATCGCCAGGTGCCGAGCGCAGGCGGCAAGGCCGACGGCATCGTCGTGCTGACGGGCGGCGAGTACCGCATCGCCGAGGCGATGAAGCTGCTGGCCGAAGGGCGCGCTAGGCGGCTACTCATTTCCGGTGTCAATCGCAAGACGACGCGTGAGGGCCTGCGGCGGCTGACCGGACGCGGGGAAGGCCTTTTCGAGTGCTGCGTGGATATCGGCTATGCGGCTCACGATACGATCGGCAATGCCGAGGAGTCGCGGGTCTGGGCCGAGCGCTGGGGGTTCAAGCGCCTGATCGTCGTCACGGCGAGCTACCACATGCCGCGCAGTCTGGCGGAGCTTGGCCGGGCCATGCCCGGCGCGCACCTGCAACCGCATCCGGTGGTCCCGCGTAATTTCCGCATCGACTCCTGGTGGAGCCATCCCGGCACCGCCAGGCTGCTCGTGTCCGAGTATGTGAAATTCATCCCGGCGGCCTTGCGGCTCGCCATGTCGCGCATCTCGCATGCCGCCGGCATGGCGAAATCGCCGCGGGTGGCGACGCGCCGCGATCTGCCGAGCTGACCGGAGCCCAACCCTGCATGATCCGCTCGATCCTCTTCGCCATCGCCTTCTATATCGCCACGGCGCTCTTTCTGCTGCTCGGCAGCCCCCTCCTGCTGGGACCGCGGCGCTGGGCCATGATGGGACTGAAGGCGCATGCGATCGCCTGCTGCTGGCTGCTGAGGCTCATCGTCGGCACGCGCCTCGAGGTGCGCGGACGCGAGAATCTGCCCGATGGTGCGGTGCTCGTCGCCGCCAAGCACCAGTCGGCCTGGGACACCTTCGGCCTCGTGCCGCTGTTCCGCGATCCAGCGCTCGTCATGAAGGCGGAGCTGTTCAGGATCCCGCTCTACGGCTGGTTCTCACGCAAGTTCGGCATGGTCGAGGTGCGCCGCGACAAGCGCTCGGCGGCCATGCGCCAACTGCTGGTGGACACCAAGGATCGCGCCGAGGCGGGCCGTGAGATCGTGATTTTTCCCGAGGGCACGCGCACGGCGCCGGGCGCGGAGCCCGACTTCAAGCCGGGACTGGTGCTGCTCTACGAGGGGCTCGGGCTGCCCTGCGTGCCCATGGCGATCAATTCGGGCATGTTCTGGCCCCGGCGCGTGTGGCGGCGCTATCCCGGCACGATCGTGGTGGAGTTTCTGCCGGCGATCCCGCCAGGCGTGCCGCGCAAGGTTTTCAAGGCGCAGGTGGAAGGCGCGATCGAGCGCGCGACGAGCCGGCTCGTGCTCGAGGCCCGCGCCAAGGCGGCGTCGCCCGGATCTGTCGCGCCGCTTTCCGCCGAGGCTCTTGCACGCCTCGAGGCCACTGCGGGCGCGGTCGTCAAACGTTGATCAAGATGAGTACAAAATAAGAACATTTCTTGACCCGAGCGGGTATCGCCCCTATCCTCGTCCCTGTCACGCATGGGTGAGTTTGGAAGGGCAATGTCACTCGGGCTACAGGTCGCCAGCCCCGTCTCGGAGCGCATCTGGAACGAGAAGTATCGCCATCGCGCCGCCGATGGAACGCCTCTCGACCAGACGATCGACGACACCTGGGCACGCGTCGCCAAGGCGGCCGCCAAGGCGGAGCCGCCGCGCCAGCGCCGGCACTGGGAGGCGCGCTTCTTCGAGGCCATGCAGGGGTTCGGCTTCCTGCCGGCCGGGCGCATTCTCGCGGGCTCCGGCACCGGGCGCCGCGTCACACTGTTCAACTGCTTCGTCATGGGCCGGGTCGACGACGACCTCGGTGCGATCTTCGACAGCGTCAAGGAAGCCGCCCTCACCATGCAGCAGGGCGGGGGCATCGGCCAGGACTTCTCGACCTTGCGGCCCCAGGGAGCGCTGGTCCGCAGCATCGGGGCCGACGCCTCCGGGCCGGTCAGCTTCATGCACGTGTGGGACGCCATGTGCCGGACCATCATGTCGGCCGGCGCGCGGCGCGGCGCCATGATGGCGACGCTCGCCTGCGATCATCCGGACATCGAGGCGTTTCTCGCGGCCAAGTCCGAGCCGGGACGCCTCACCATGTTCAATCTCTCCGTGCTGGTCACGAACGCCTTCGTGACGGCAGTGCGCGAGGACGCGGACTGGGATCTCACGTTCGCCGGCAAGGTCTATCGCACGGTGCGCGCACGCGACCTCTGGCAGAAGATCATGCAGGCGACCTACGCGTACGCGGAGCCCGGCGTCATCTTCATCGATCGCGTGAACGCGGCCAACAACCTCGCCTATTGCGAGGCGATCCGCGCCACCAATCCCTGCGGCGAGCAACCGCTGCCGCCCTATGGGGCGTGCCTGCTCGGCTCGATCAATCTCGCGAGCCTCGTACGCCATCCCTTCACCGCGAAGGCCAGCCTTGACGAGGCGCGCCTCGACGCGCTCGTCGCCGTGGCGGTGCGCTTCCTCGACGACGTCGTCGACGTATCCGGCTATCCCCTGCCGGCGCAGCGCCGGGAGGCCCGCCAGAAGCGTCGTCTCGGCCTCGGCCTCACAGGCCTTGCCGATGCGCTGATCATGCTCGGCCTCAGATACGACAGCGCCGCCGGCACGTCGGCCGCCGCCGGATGGATGCGGCGCATCAAGCAGGCGGCCTACGCGGCGAGCGTCGAACTCGCAGCCGAGAAGGGCAGCTTTCCACTCTACGACGAGGCGGCGTTCCTGGGTGCGCCCGGCGTCGGCGCGCTACCAGCCGGCATCAGGCGCGATGTCGCCCGTCACGGCATCCGCAACGGGCTGCTCACGTCGATCGCACCGACCGGCACCATCTCGCTGCTCGCCGGCAACGTCTCGAGCGGCATCGAGCCCGTATTCGATTTCAACTACGAGCGCCGCCTGCTGGCCGCCGACGGCTCATCGCACACCGAGACGGTCGCGGACTTCGCTTATGCGCTCTATCGCGCCCAGCATGGCGGCGCTGCCGGCTTGCCGGATGCGTTCGTCACTGCCGGCCGCATCGCGCCAGAGGCGCACCTCGACATGATGGCGGCGCTGCAGCCGCACGTCGACAGCGCCATCTCGAAGACGATCAACTGCCCCGAGGACATGGAGTTCGCAGCATTCGAGAAGCTCTATATCGAAGCCTTCGATCGTGGGCTCAAGGGCTGCACGACGTTCCGCCCCAATGCGGTCACCGGCGCCGTGCTGACGCAGTCCGCCGAGCCGGCGGCCCAGGCGTCCCCTGCCGACGGGGCGATGCCGCGCGCGCGACAGGCGCTCGTCGAGGCGGGGCCCATCGCGCGCCAGCCGGTGCTCTCCGGCTTCACCTACAAGCTGCGCTGGCCGGACTCCGAGCACGCGCTCTACGTCACCATCAACGATATCGAACACGACGGACGGCGCCGCCCCTTCGAGATCTTCATCAACTCCAAGAACCTCGAGCATTACGCCTGGACGGTGGCGTTGACGCGCATGATCTCCGCCGTGTTCCGCCGGGGCGGCGATGTCTCCTTCGTGGTCGAGGAGCTCAAGGCCGTCTTCGATCCTCGCGGCGGTCACTGGCTCGGCGGGCGCTATGTGCCAAGCCTGCTGGCGGCCATCGGCGAGATCGTCGAGCGCCACATGCGCCGCACGGGCTTCCTGGACGGCGAGGCGCTGCCCATGCGGGCGGACGCGGGCGCGTCGGCGGTTGTGGACAGGCTCGAGGTCGAGGTCAGCGAGCCGATGCCAGGCGCGGGGCCGCTCAGAGAGCCGACACGCCATCCGCCGGCTGCGAGCGGGCATCGCGTCAGGGGCGCGTGTCCCCGCTGTGCCTCGCAGGACCTGATCCACGTCGAGGGCTGTCTCGTCTGCCGGACGTGCGGGTTCTCCCGTTGCCAGTAGGCGCGAGCAGGCTGCCGCTCAAGTGCCGCCGCCCGCCCGGAGCGCCTTGACGGCGGCACGTGCGAGCTCGTCGGCGCGCTCGTTCTCCTCGTGGCCTGCATGCCCCTTGAGCCAGTGCCACTCGACCTGATGAGGCGCGCGCGCCTCCTCGAGGCGCTGCCACAGATCGACATTCTTGACGGGCTTCTTGTCGGCGGTGCGCCAACCGTTGCGCTTCCAGCCCGCGATCCACGCCGTGATGCCGTTGCGCAGATAGGCCGAGTCCGTGAAGAGATCGACCGGGCACGGCCGCTTGAGCGTCTCGAGCGCGGCGATGGCGGCCATCAGCTCCATGCGGTTGTTGGTCGTCTCGGGCTCCGCCCCGAGATCTCCTTGCGGTGCCCGCCGTAGAGCAGCACGGCCCCCCAGCCGCCAGGTCCCGGATTGCCCGAGCAGGCCCCGTCCGTGAAGATCGTCACGCGCGCGTCCTGCCCGGACTCGGCCCCGCCGGCGGCCGCTTTGCGCTTGCCTGCAGCCGCCATCAGCGCGCCTCTCCAGGCGTCGGCACGAAGCCATATTCGGAAATTGCGCGCACGCTCTGGTGAAAGCGCAGCCGGCGCTCGTACTCGAGGGGGTCCTTGCGGCGCACGAGGGCGTTGCTCTCGGTGTGCAGCCAGTCGTGGGCGCGGGTCAGCAGAAAGCGCAGCGCTGCACCGCGGGCGAGCGTCGGCAAGGCGGCGGCCTCGGCCGGTGCCAGCGGCCGGCGTGCGTGATAGCCCTTGAGCAAGGCCCGGCCCTTGGTGATGTTGAAGGAATGATCGGCCTCGAAACACCAGGCATTGAGGCAGACGGCGATGTCGTAGGCCAGGATGTCGGTGCAGGCGAAATAGAAGTCGATCAGGCCGGACAGCTTGTTGCCCAGGAAGAACACGTTGTCGGGGAACAGATCGCCGTGGATCACGCCGACCTCGAGCCCGGATGGCCAGGCGGCCTCGAGGGCGGCCAGCTCGTCGCAGATGAGGCGGTGGAGGCCCGGATGGATCGCGTCCGCCTGGGCGCTGAAGCGAGCGAACAGAGGGCGCCAGCCCGCCGGTCCGAGCGCGTTCTCCCGGCTCGCCGCGAACGTCTTGCCGACGATGTGCAGCCGCGCCAGCGCATCGCCGACGGCCTCGCAGTGGCTGGGTGCGGGGCGGTGCACGGAAACGCCGTCGAGAAACGTCACCATGGCGGCGGGGCGGCCGGCGAGGTGGCCGAGCACGGCGCCCGACTTGTCGTGCACCGGCGTCGGGCAGGTGATGCCACCGGTGGCGAGATGCTCCATCAACCCGAGGAAAAACGGCAGGTCACGGGCCTCGACCCGCTTCTCGTAGAGCGTGAGGATGAAGGGGCCAACGGTGGTCTGAACGAGGTAGTTGGTATTTTCGACACCTTCGGCGATGCCCTTGTAGGAGAGCAGAGCGCCCAGCCCGTAGCGCTCCACGAAGCCGGCCAGCTCGTCGTCCGAGACTTCGGTATAGACGGCCATGGCTCGCCTCCTGCCCTACTGCGCAGCAGGCTCGCGCAGGGCGCGCGGCAGATTGAAGACGACGTCCTCCTCGGCCGTCGAGACCTGCTCCAGCGTCACCCGGTAGCGCGCACGGAAGGCGGCGACCATCTCGTCGACGAGCAGCTCCGGCGCGGAGGCGCCGGCCGTGATGCCGAGTGTGCGCATGCCGCCGAAGCGCTCCCAGGGGATCTCGCTTGCGCGCTGCACGAGCATCGCCTGCGGACAACCGGCGCGCGTGGCGACCTCGACGAGGCGCTTCGAATTGGAGCTGTTCGGCGAACCGACGACGATCAGGCGGTCGACCTTGCCGGCGATCGCCTTGACGGCCGCCTGCCGGTTGGTGGTGGCGTAGCAGATGTCCTCCTTGTGAGGGGCGACGATGTGCGGGAACCGGCTGCGCAGAATAGCTACGATTTCCGCTGTGTCGTCCACCGAAAGGGTCGTCTGCGTGATGTAGGCGAGGCGCGCGGGGTCGCCCGGCATCAGGCGACGCGCATCTTCGGCAGTCTCGATCAGCGTCACCGCGCCGTCCGGGAGCTGGCCCATCGTGCCGATCACCTCCGGATGGCCCGCGTGGCCGATCAGCAGGATCTCCAGGCCACGGGCGGCGAGTCGTTCGGCCTCGACATGCACCTTGGAAACCAGGGGGCAGGTGGCGTCGATATAGAAAAGGCGGCGCGTCTCGGCGGCGGCGGGCACGGACTTGGGCACGCCATGTGCCGAAAAGATCACAGGCGCGTCGGTTTCGGGGATCTCGTCGAGCTCTTCCACAAAAACGGCGCCCTTCGCCCTGAGGGTCTCGACGACGAAACGATTGTGGACGATCTCGTGGCGGACGTAGACAGGAGCGCCATACTTGGCGATTGCTCCTTCCACGATCTGTATGGCGCGGTCCACGCCGGCACAGAACCCGCGCGGAGCCGCGAGGTAGATCGTCAGGGGAGCCAGCTCGCTCGCGGACATGCCCGTCTCTCGTTGCTGAAAGAGTTTCTCTGGGGGTTCAATGTCATGCAATTCGGGGCTTGCCAAGGGCCGAGGCGGCCAAGCGCGGCCACAATCGGCAGGTACAGCGAGTCCCGAAGCGGCAAATCGGCACGGTTTGCCGGGAGGGTTGCCCGGTGCTAGGATTGAGTCCCAGAGGCAACATCATAATAACGCCTTGGCCAGATGGAGCGCGGTGTTCGGGGGTATGGCTCCGCGTTTCGGCCACAGAAGAAGCAGGGACGCTGTGAAGCAAACAGGGATTAGCCTGCGTGTCACGGGCAGCCGTCTGCTCGTGCGTGCCGCCGCCGTGGTTTGCGTGGCGGTCGGTGTCACCGGATGCGGCATGTCCTCGCTGACGTCGGGGCTCGGGTCGGGCATCTGGGGCGGCAAGTCGCAGCAGGAGACGCCGGTTCGCTCCGTCACGGAGGATGGCCTGCTCTCCGCCGCGAAAGCGGACACCACCACGATCAGCGGCCCTGGCGCCGTGCAGGTGGCGCACGCCTGTCCGCGCTTCGACGTCTGGCCGCGGGACAATACGCTCACCGTCTACGAATCGGGTCGCGCCGGCGACGGCTTGGCGATCGTGCATCGTGGCGAGATCACAAAAACGGCGCGGGAATGCCGCATCGAGCCCGGCCGCATCACCGTGAAATACGGCTTCTCGGGCCGCGTGCTGCTCGGTCCTCGCGGCACGTCCGGCGTGGTCAAGCTGCCGCTCAAGGTGTTCCTGACGGATGCCAAGCGTGAGAAGGTGCAGTCTGACAAGCTCACCGTCGACGTGCAGGTCGCCCTCGAGAAGCCCATCGGCTATTTCTCTGCCGTGCGCACGATCACCTTCACGATCCCCGAAGGCGCGCGCCCGGCCGACTATCAGATCTTCGTCGGGTTCGAGCGGGCGGGCGCGGGCTGAGCGAACGCTGGTCCGTGGCGGCCCCGACAGCGCCCGTCATCGCCCTTCGTCGACACGTCCCGCACCACTCCATTGACGGAGACTTCAGGACAGCTATCATTGTTCGTGGGCTTAGTGCCCACCATGACTCTGGCCAGTCGAGGCCTGCGGAAGAGACCGTCCATCACCGACGCTTCTGGTGACGGGCGGCGCCGAAGGAGCAACCGCCCCGGAACCTCTCAGGCAAAAGGACCGCAGGAAGATGGCACTCTGGAAAGCAGCTGCGGCATAGATCTGCCGTACTCACCGAAGGGGATAAGCGCGGACGCGGCCGGGTAACGGCGGTTCCCGTGCCAAAACTCTCAGGTTCCGTGACAGAGGGGGCTCGAGCACGTGCGATCGTCGCGCGTGCGCCCGAGCGCAGTGGAACCTCGACGGATGAGTGCCAATACCCCTTCTGACGTGCCGTTGCGGCGTACGCCGCTGCATGATCTCCACATCAGTCTCGGCGGCAAGATGGTGCCGTTCGCCGGCTACGAGATGCCTGTCCAGTATCCGCTGGGGGTGCTCAAGGAGCATCTGTGGACCCGCGAGAAGGCGGGTCTTTTCGACGTCAGCCACATGGGGCAGGCGGATCTGGTGGCCGGTGACGGGCGTCATGAGACGGTCGCGCGGGCGCTCGAAGCGCTCGTGCCGGCCGACATCCTGGGACTCGGTCTCGGGCGGCAACGCTATACCCAGCTTCTCGGCGCGGACGGCGGCATCCTCGACGATCTCATGGTCACCCGCTCGCTCTCCGCGCAGAACGACGGCACGCTCCTGCTCGTCGTCAACGCCGCCTGCAAGGAGGCGGACTACGACCACATCGCCCGTCATCTGCCGGCCGGCGTGACGCTGAAGCCGCGTCCCGAGCGCGCCCTGTTGGCGCTCCAGGGGCCGCTCGCGCACGACGTCATGGCCGGGCTGTCGCCGGCCGCCGCCGCCTTCGCCTTCATGCAGGCGGGGAGCGTCGACGTCGGCGGCTTCGCATGCCATGTCAGCCGCTCCGGCTATACGGGCGAGGATGGCTTCGAGATTTCAGTTGCCGCCGACAAGTCTGCCGACCTTGCCCGCGTCCTGCTCGCCGACGAGCGGGTGGCGCCGATCGGCCTTGGCGCGCGCGACTCGCTCAGGCTCGAGGCCGGCCTCTGCCTCTACGGCCACGACATCGACACCACGACCTCGCCCATCGAGGCGGCGCTGACGTGGTCCATTCAGAAGCGCCGCCGCGTCGAAGGCGGTTTTCCCGGTGCGACCCGCATCCAGCGCGAGCTCGCGGACGGTCCGAGCCGGCAGCGTGTCGGCATCGTCCCCGAGGGGCGTGCGCCGGCGCGCGAGGGCACCGAGATCCGCGCAGGCGACGGGACGCCGATCGGCGTCGTCACCTCGGGCGGCTTCGGTCCGACCGTCAACGGTCCCATTGCCATGGGCTATGTGGCGCGCGGGCACGAGACGCCCGGCACGCCTGTGCAACTCGTGGTGCGCGGCAAGGCCCTGCCGGGTCGTGTCGCGGTGCTGCCCTTCGCTCCCCATCGCTATCGCCGCAAGTCCTGAAGACACACGCCCGGGAGGCTCATGATGACAGACGTCAGATACTCGAAGGATCACGAGTGGATCCGCATCGATGGTGACATCGGCACCGTCGGCATCACCAATCATGCCCAGGAGCAACTCGGCGACGTGGTGTTCGTGGAGGTGCCGGAGGTCGGCAAGACCTTCGCCAAGGGCGACGAGGCGGCCGTGGTCGAATCCGTCAAGGCGGCCTCGGAGGTCTATGCGCCAGTTTCCGGAGAGGTCGTGGAGTCGAACGCCGCGCTGGCCGAGACGCCGGCGCTCGTCAACGAGGATGCCGAGAGCGGTGCCTGGTTCTTCAAGCTGCGCCTGAAGGACAAGGCGGAGCTCGACGGTCTGCTCGACAAGGCCGGCTATGACAAGTTGGTCGCGGAGAGCCACTGATGCGATACCTCCCGCTCGAGCCAGCCGACCGCACGGCCATGCTGGCGGCCATCGGCGTCGCCGGAGTCGACGAGCTGTTTGCTGCTGTCCCCAAGGACAAGCTGCTGGCGGAGCTGGCCGAGCTGCCTCGCGCCAAGGGGGAGCTCGAAGTCGAACGCGAGCTCGGGCGGCTGGCCGCGCGCAACACGCCGGCTGGCGCGGTGCCGTTCTTCATCGGCGCGGGCGCCTATCGCCATCACGTGCCGGCGACGGTCGATCACCTGATCCAGCGCTCCGAGTTTCTGACAAGCTACACGCCGTACCAGCCGGAGATCACGCAGGGCACGCTGCAATACCTGTTCGAGTTCCAGACCCAGGTGGCGCTCCTGACCGGCATGGATGTGGCGAACGCCTCCATGTACGACGGCTCGACGTCGGCGGCCGAGGCGGTGCTGATGGCCCATCGGGTGACGCGGCGCAAGAAGGCGATCGTTTCCGGCGGCCTGCATCCCCAGTATCTCGACGTCATCCAGACGCTGGCGCATCACGGCGGCTCGACGGTCGACGCCCTGCCGGTCGATCCGATGGGCGCCGAGGATATCGCCGCGCGCATCGACCGCGAGACCTCGTGTGTGGTCGTGCAGTATCCGAGCGTGTTCGGGCAGATCCGCGACCTCACCCCGATCGCCGATGCGGCTCACGCGGCTGGCGCCCTTCTGGTCGTCGTCGTCACAGAGGTCGTGGCGCTCGGCGCGCTCCGGTCGCCCGGCGCCATGGGGGCGGATATCGTCGCTGCGGAGGGGCAATCGATCGGCAACGGCCTCAATTTCGGGGGCCCTACGTCGGCCTCTTCGCGACGCGGGACAAGCTCGTGCGGCAGATGCCGGGTCGTCTTGCCGGCGAGACGGTGGATGCGGAAGGGCGGCGCGGCTACGTGCTGACGCTCTCGACGCGCGAGCAGCACATCCGCCGCGAGAAGGCGACGAGCAACATCTGCACGAACTCGGGCCTCTGCGCGCTGGCCTTCACCATCCACATGACGCTGCTCGGCGAGCAGGGGCTGCGTCGCCTGGCGGCCCTCAATCATGCCGCCGCGGTGGATCTCGCTGATCGTCTGGCGCGCATCGACGGCGTGGAGGTGTTGAACCCGGCCTTCTTCAACGAATTCACGATCCGTCTGCCGGATGATGCCGCTGCGGTCGTCGACAAGCTTGTCGAGAAGGGGGTTCTCGCCGGTGTGCCGCTGTCCCGCCTGCTTGGACGCGACCGCACGCGCGACGGCCTCGAGCGGCTGCTGATCGTCGCCGCCACGGAGATCAACACGGACGACGACCGCGCACTCTACGCGCAGGCGCTGGCGGAGGTGCTGTGATGGCCATGAATACCCAGGGACGTCCGACCTCGGCCGGTGACGCCGCCAGCTCGTCGGCCGCCACGTTCACAGGCAACCGCGGCCTCGACCACGAGGAGCCGCTGATCTTCGAAATCGGCCGGCCTGCCAACTCCGGTGTCGACCTGCCGCAGCCGGCGAAGGTTGGCGCGAAGCTCGGTGGCCTCGAGCGTAAAGAGCCGATCGGCCTGCCGGGCCTCACGGAGCCGGAGGCGATGCGCCATTACGTGCGGCTCTCACGCAAGAACTACGCCATCGACTCCGGGCTCTATCCGCTGGGCTCGTGCACGATGAAGCACAACCCGCGCCTCAACGAGCGCCTGGCGCGCCTGCCCGGCTTCGCCGACATCCATCCGCTGCAGCCGCAGCAGACGGTGCAGGGCGCGCTGGCGCTGATGGAGGTGCTCTCGGGCTACCTGCTCGAGCTGACCGGCATGGCGGCGGTGGCGCTCTCGCCCAAGGCCGGCGCCCATGGCGAGCTCGCGGGCATGCTCGCGATCAAGGCAGCGCACGATGCGGCCGGCAGCAAGCGCTCGGTCGTGCTGGTGCCGGAGTCGGCGCACGGCACCAATCCGGCGACGGCCGCCTTCATGGGCTACAGCGTCAAGGCGATCCCGGCCCGCAGCGACGGCACTGTCGCCGCGGCCGAGGTGGCGTCGGCGCTTGGACCCGACGTGGCGGCGATCATGCTGACCAATCCGAACACGTGCGGCCTGTTCGAGCCGGAGGTGGCGGAGATCGCCGACGTGGTGCATCGCGCCGGCGCCTATTTCTACTGCGACGGAGCCAACTTCAACGCCATTGTCGGCAAGGTTCGGCCCGGTGCGCTCGGCATCGACGCCATGCACATCAACCTGCACAAGACCTTCTCGACGCCGCATGGCGGCGGCGGGCCGGGGTCCGGTCCGGTGGTGCTGTCCGAGGCGCTGGCGCGATTTGCCCCGGTGCCGTTCGTCCAGCGCACGCCGGAGGGTGGCTACCGGCTGATCGAGACGGTCGACGCCGCGGAACGGCGCGAGGCGGCCCCACTCGGGCGGCTGACGGCGTTCCATGGCCAGATGGGCATGTTCGTGCGGGCGCTTGCCTACATGCTGAGCCACGGCGCCGACGGCATGCGGCAGGCGTCGGAGGACGCGGTGCTCAACGCCAACTACGTGCGGGCGCGGCTGCGCGATCTGTTCAGCCAGCCGTTCGGCGACCAGGCTTGCATGCACGAGGTGCTGTTCGACGACCGCTTCCTCAAGGACACCGGCGTCACCACGCTCGACTTCGCCAAGGCGATGATCGACGAGGGCTACCATCCCATGACCATGTACTTCCCGCTCGTGGTACACGGGGCGATGCTCATCGAGCCGACGGAGAGCGAATCCAAGCAGTCGCTGGATCTGTTCATCGCCACGCTCAGGGATCTCGCAGAGGCGGCGCAGCGCGGCGACCTGGCCCGCTTCAAGGAAGCGCCGCGTCTCGCCCCGCGCCGTCGTCTCGACGAGACGCGGGCCGCGCGCGAGCCGAAGCTGCGCTGGCGGCGCGAGACCAACCGCTGATCGCTGGTGAGCCGGTGAGGGCGAGCGGAAGGGGCGCAGACCTATCCGCAGCAGGCCAAACGAAAAGGGCGGGTCACGATGTGCCCGCCCCTTTTCCTGCGTCGCGCCAATGGGCGTCGAGGCTAATTCAGCTTGCCCTTGAGCTCGCGGATGCTCTTCTCGATGACGGACGTGGAGGCGTCGGTGCCCATGCGTTCGCGCACCAGTCGCTCGGCGGCGGCCATGGAAGCATCGACGGCGGCCGAGCGGACCTCGGCCATGGCCTGCGCCTCGGCGCGCTTGATCTTGTCCTCGGCGATGCGCGTGCGCCGCGCCAGGGTTTCGGCGAGACTGGCCTTGGTCTCGGCGGTCAGGGCTTCGGCCTCGCGCTTGGCCTGCGCGATGATGGCCTCGGCCTCCTTCTCGGCTTCCTGCTGCTTGCGCTGATATTCGGAGAGCAGCGCCTGTGCCTCCTCGCGCAGGCGGCGCGCCTCGTCGAGCTCGCTTCGGATCGCCTCCGCGCGGTCGTCGAGGAGCTTGGTGATCATGCCGGGCACCTTGAAGTAGATCAGGATGCCGATGAAGCAGAGGAAGGCGACGCCCACCCAGAATGTCGGATTGCTCAGCATGTCGTCACCTCAGTGCCCATCTCCGGCGGGCATGCCCGGCCTCGGTGAGGCCGTTACCAGTTTTGTCTCACGACTTGGCAGGCGCGGCCGCCGCCAGCGCCTTGACGACCTCGTCGCGGCTGACGTCGGCACCGATCAACGCCTTGACGACGGCGCCGGCGGTATCGGCGGCCACCTCGTTGATCTGGGCGAGCGCCTTGGTCTTGGTGGCGGCGATGCTTGTCGGCGTCGGCAAGTTGTGCGGCGAGCTGCTGCTCGACGCGTTGCCGCTCACGCTCACCATCCGCAGCCAGGCGCTCCCGCTCGCCGGAGGCGATGCCGTGCGCCTTGGCGCGAGCCTGAGCCAGGGCCTGCTCGTAGGCGGCCAGGGCCTGCTCGGTCTCGCCCTTCAGACGCTCGGCGGCGTCCAGATCCCGTTGAATGCGTTCCCTGCGCTCCTCGATCACCTGGCCGATCCTCGGCAAGGCGATGCGTGACATCAGCAGGTACAGCAATCCGAATGAGATCGCGAGCCAGATGAGCTGGGGCACGAAGGTCGAGGTATCGAGCGGCGGGAAATTCCCCCGGACGGCGGAGGATGCCCTACGCCCGTGCCCGTCTTTGTCGGTGCGGCCATCGTCGTTCTCCAACGCTGGTCAGCGCCCGAGTCGGCGTGTCATGGCGCCGACGCAGGGCTGGCGAGCGTAGGCTTGCTACTTCACGAACAGCAGGATGAGGGCGACGGCGAAGGAGAAGATGCCGAGGGCCTCGGTCAGCGCCATGCCGATGATCAGGTTCGTGAACTGGCCCTGGGCGGCCGACGGATTGCGGAGCGCGCCGGACAGGTAGTTGCCGAAGAGGTGGCCAAGGCCGATGCCTGCGCCTGCCATTCCGAGGCAAGCGATGCCGGCGCCGATCAGCTTTGCTGCGTTGGGGTCCATGTCTGGGCTCCTTGGAGGTGGGTTGGTCCAATACCGATTGTGAAAGGCTCGTGCGTCTAACCTCAATGATGCCCGGGATGCAAGGCATCGTTGAGATAGATGCACGTCAGAACGGTGAACACGAAGGCCTGCAGGAAGGCGACGAAGACCTCAAGCACGGTCAGCGCCACCGTCATCGTGAAGGGGACGAACGCCAGGGGCAGGCCGGCGGCACCGAGGGCGCCGAGGCTTACCACGAAGCCGGCGAAGACCTTCATCGTGATGTGGCCGGCCAGCATGTTGGCGAACAGTCGGATTGAGAGGCTGAGCGGGCGCGACAGGAACGACACGAACTCGATCAGCATCAGCAGCGGCATGATCACCCACGGCACGCCACTCGGCACGAAGAGCTTCAGGAAGCCGAAGCCGTTCTTGTAGATGCCGTAGCCCACCACGATGGTCATGACCAGCATGGCGAGCGCGAAGGTGATGATGATGTGGCTCGTGACCGTGAAGAAGCCGGGGATCATGCCCAGCATGTTCGCGAAGAAGATGAACATGAAGAGCGAGAACACGAACGGGAAGAAGCGCATGCCTTCTTGCCCGAGATTCGTGCGCACGAGGCCGGCGATGTACTCGTAGGAGAGTTCCGCCATCGACTGGAGGCGTGTCGGCACCAGCGAGCGCCCGCGCATCGACAGGATCAGGAAGGCGGAAATGAGCGCCACGGCCAGCAGCATGAAGGCCGAGGAGTTCGTGAATGAAGCCTTTAGTCCGAAAACCTCGAGAGGAATGATCTCGTGGATCTCGAACTGATGCATGGGGTCGTTGCCCCCGCCATCACCGTGTGCGGCCGCCACTTCCAGCCCCCGAGTGCTCATTTGTCCTCGTCGTCGTCCTTCACGGAGGGAGCCTTGCGCTGCAAGGGCTCCGACTCGGCCTGAAGCCGTCGTGCCGTCCGGATCACATTGAGCAATCCGGCCGCTACGCCGACCAGTAGAAACACAATGATCAGCCAGTTCGTGCCCAGCAGCTGATCCAATCCCCATCCGATGAAGAGGCCAACGGCCACTCCGGCGAACAGGTCGGTCGCAATCCGCAAACCCTGACTGAGCGCGCGGCTGCGCCCGGATTGCTCCTGGGCAGCCTCGCGGTCCGGCTCGTGCCTCGACTTCACCGCGTCGAGACGCTTGCCGATCTCAGCGGCGCGCCGCTTGAACGCCTCCCGGTCCTCAGGGCTGATTTCAGATTTGCCCGGGGACGCCTTGTTGCCATCGTCTGACATGGGAGGCCCGTTCCGACGCGCGTCGGCTGGCTGGATGGACGACCGTCAATCGCGGCGAACCTTAGTGACGCCCCTGGAGGGTGTCAAG
The DNA here is from genome assembly GCA_041397725.1 of Hyphomicrobiaceae bacterium. GTDB lineage: Bacteria > Pseudomonadota > Alphaproteobacteria > Rhizobiales > Hyphomicrobiaceae > JAGRKR01. The sequence continues at coordinate 378,743 of JAWKVZ010000002.1, forward strand.
GCGGTTGAGTGTGTCTTAATGCACTGATATTGCGTGAAAAATTCTGGCGATCGGCGGTTCTGCGACAAATCGACTTAAGTTGCACACCGTTTTCGCGGGGATCGCTGTCTTTTCGGCGGGGTTCGGTCCCTGGTTTTGCCTGTTTTCGAGCAGGCGGACGGTCGCGCACCCGGCGCGAAGGCGACGCCGAGCAATGGCCGGGTCTCAGCGAGATGGAGGACGTTGCGATCGCGACTGCCGAGCGCGCCAAAGAAACGAGCCCCGGAGAGATCTCCAGGGCTCGCATCGGTCTCGGGACTGTGGATCGATCGCGCCCGTGCCGACGGGGCGCGTCGCGCTCGCCCTCAGGCGACGTCGCCCGCCGACTTCAGCCAATCCTCGATCTTCTTCTTGGTCACGAGCGCGCCGACATGCTGCGCGGCAACCTTGCCGTCCTTGAACAGGATCAGCGTCGGCATGGCCTGAATGCGATACTTGCTGGTGATGGCCGGGTTCTGATCGACGTCGATCTTGGCCACCTTGACCTTGCCGGCCATCGCCGTGGCAACCTCTTCGAGCGCCGGGGCCATAGCCTTGCAGGGGCCGCACCACTCCGCGTGGAAGTCGACGAGCACCGGCTCGGAAGACTTGAGGACTTCCTTTTCGAAATTCGAGTCGGAAACGTGGGAAGCCGCGCCCATGCATGTTCTCCTGAGATTGGTCCCGGTCCGGGACGAGCATCGCAAGTAACTAGGAAGTACGGACCCGAGCGTCAAGGCCGGAGCTGGCTCTCTCCCAAAGCCGTGATGTGGCGCCATCGAGCAGCGCCTCGGGAAGCTCCATCATGCGTGCGCCATCCGTCCATAATATGGCGGCTCTGACCCTTGAAACCTCGAAGATTTTTGCAACGGCGAGGCGGTAGGCCGCCATTTGCAGCAGATAAGCTTCGGGCGTTGCCTCGGGGCGGAGCGGCGGCGGCCGGTTGGTCTTGTAGTCGACGATCAGCGCGCAACCGTCGACGAGCGCCAACCGGTCGAGCTGTCCGAAGATCCTGAGCGCGCCCCCTTTTCCCGACGGCGGCTGGATCTCCGCCACGATCGCCACCTCGGCCCGGCTGTCGGGGCCGAACAGCGCGGCGAGCGCGGGATCGCTCAGGACCGCCAGCACCTCGTCGACGATGCTTTTCCGCGCGCGCGGCCTCAGCGCCCTGCCGCGACGATCCACGAAGGCCGTGGCGGCATGGCGCCAGTCCGCCTGCGGCAACGCGGGCAGGTGTTGCAGGAGAGCGTGCGAGAGGGTGCCGCGCAGGAAGCGGTTCTCGCGCGCGAGCTCGTGGGGCGAGACGATGGGCGGCACGTCCTGCGGGGGCGGTGTCGGCATCGGCGGCGGCTCGCCGTCGACCTCGGGATCTTCGTCGAGTGGTGCAAGGCGCGACGGCGCGACCGGAATGGTCGTCGTCTCCTCGCGTGGTACGCGCCGGTCGGCCCATTCGGGGAGGGCTGCCGGGGGCGCCGCGTCGGCAGCCGGCGGCGGCTTGCCATCGGGCGATCCGCTCTGCGGCGCCTCGAAGCGGCGCACCGGGCCACTTCCTGCATCGGTGACCTCGACGAGGGCACCGCCAAGCCCCGCCTCGACGAGCTCGTACCAGCAGCCTTTGGCGGGCCCCTCTTCCCTTCGAAACCCGCAACGTAGAGCCGGTCCCGCGCGCGCGTCATGGCGACGTAGAGCAGGCGGTTCGCTTCCTGGCGCTCGCGCTCTTCTACTCGGCGCTTGGCTGTCTCGAGGGCCGCGGCAGCGCGCGTACCGGTCACCGGCCAGAGCATGGGGGGCTGCGCCTCGGCGAGCCAGGCGCCGCCGACCAGCGGCACAAGCTGGCCGCTGCGCGCCATGGCGGGCGCGCCGCATGTGTCCGGCAGGAACACGATCGGCGCTTCCAGGCCCTTGGCCGCGTGCACCGTCATGACGCGCACCTCGTCGCGCCCCTGCTCCATGTCGCGCTTGATCTCGGCCTGGCTCGCCGCGAGCCAGTGCAGGAAGCCGGCGAGGGAGGGGGATGGCTCTCGTCATAGGCCATGGCGAGGCTCAGGAACTCGTCGATGGCGTCGGCGGCTTCGTGTCCGAGCCGGGCAAGGAGGCGCTGGCGGCCCTTGTCGGTGTCGAGCAGGGCGGCGAAGAACTCGAAGGGCGGGGTAAAGTCGGCGCGCGCGCGCCAGCGCTTGAGCTCGCCTGCGGCAACGGCGAGACGGGCATCGCTTTCCGCGCGGTCCAGCAGTGCGCTCCACAGCGAGCCCTTGCGACCGACCCCGATGCGCATGAGATCGTCGTCGTCGAGCCCGAAGAGTGGGCTCTTCAGGACGCTGGCGAGCGCCAGGTCGTCCTCGGGCATGGTCAGGAATTCGCCGAGGGCCATCAGGTCCATGATGGCGATCTGCTCGGTCAGCACGATCCGGTCGGAGCCGGCGACGGGAATGTCCCGCGCTTTCAGCGCCCGCACCATCGGCTCGGCGAACGGCTGGCGTTTGCGCACGAGGATGAGGATGTCGCCCGGCCGGATCGGCCGCGCCTGGGAGGCGAGCATCTCGCTGCGGGAAAGCCAGCCGGCGATATGATCGGCGATGCGCTCGGCGAGCCGGACGGCGGGCGATTTGGCGGCCGTATCGGAGAACGGCGCGAAGGCGGCGCCCGGATTGCTCTCCACCGGCTTTTCCGTGGGCCAGAGCTCGACCACTCCGGCTTGGCCGATGCGATTGGCGGCGTGGCGCACCTTGTCCCTGCCGCTGTCGAGACCAGGCGTGCGAGCGGGATCCGAGAAGACGCGGTCGACGGCTTCCAGAACGGGCGCCGTCGAGCGGAAGGAGAGCGTCAGCGGCACCTGGCGCCAGCCCGCGCCGGCACCTTGCGTCATTTGCTCGAATGCCTTCGCCATCTCGGCGAACATCTCCGGCACGGCGCCCTGGAAGCCATAGATCGACTGCTTCTCGTCGCCCACCGCGAAAATGGTGCGCGGCGTGTCGCGCGCGCCGCTGCCGGAGAAGAACTCGTTCGCCAGCGCCTCGACGATGCGCCATTGCAGGCGGCTCGTGTCCTGGGCCTCGTCGACGAGGATGTGATCGAGGCCACCGTCGAGCTTGAAGAGCACCCATTCCGTCGAGTCCCGTGCCGAGAGCAGGGACCAGGTCGACAGGAGCAGATCGTCGAAGTCGAGCGCGGCGCGGCGGGCCTTGGCATCGGTGTAGCGCTGCATGGTGGCGTCGGCGAGCCGCAGCAGGGCGAGCGTGGCGGTGACGAGCCGGACGCCAGCTCGCTCGATCTGGAGCTCCGCCAGTCTGTCCCGCGCCGTGCAGAGGGCCGTGGTCAGGCCCGGCTCCGCCACGCGGATGGCCTTCGTGATGAACCGGCTGTCGGAACGTGGCGCGCCCGCGCTCGTGAGCAGTGCCGTGCGCAGGTGTTGCAGGCGGAGCGGGATATCGCCGGCCTGCCGGGCAGCGGCGAGCGCGCTGGCAAGATCCTTGTCCTGCGTGCCGCTGTCGCCCAGCACGCGCGCGGCGTGGGCCAGTGTGGCATCGGTGAGCAGCGCCGCTGCTTCCCTGTCGAGATCGCCTTCGTCGATGCCCGCTCGGATGCCCATCGCCGCGCGGTAGGCATCGGCGGCGGCGGCGAGAGGATCGCCCTCCTCCGTCTCGAGCCGGCGCAAGACTTCGATCCAGCCCCGCTCCTTGACGGCGCTGCGCAGAATGGAGTCGAAACCGGCCTCGGCTGCGTAGGCGACGACGACGCCGAGCGCCTCGGCCAGCGGTCCCGTGCCGGGGCAGCCTCCGCCAGCATGCCGTCGATGGCCTGCTGCATGAGTTCGGACGCCAGCGCCTCGTCGAGCACGGTGAAATGCGGGGCGATGCCGGCCTCGAGCGGGAAGCGTTGCAGCAGGCGCTCGGCGAAGGCGTGGATGGTCTGCACCTTGAGACCGCCGGGCGTCTCGATGGCGCGGGCGAAGAGCTGGCGCGCCCGTCCCGTCTCGGCGGGAGCCGCAGGGCGTCCCAGCAACGCAGTGAGCTTGCCGGCGAGCGTCGTCTCGTCCGCCGTCACCCACTCGGCCAGCATGGCGAAGACGCGGCGTGACATCTCGGCCGCGGCCGCCTTGGTGTAGGTGAGGCAGAGAATGCGCTCGGGCGACGTGTCGGCCACGAGCAGGCGGAGCACGCGCTGGGTCAGCACGTGCGTCTTGCCGGCGCCGGCGTTGGCGGCCACCCAGGCGGAGACGGCCGGATCGGCCGCGCCGGCCTGGTTGCGTCGGGTTTCGTCGCGCGCCTGCGCGATGTCCAGGGGGCGTCCGCGCTCGTGCTCATGGGCTAGCCCTCGCCATCGTCGCCGCTCGACCACTCGGCCACGCGCGCCAGGTGGGCAAAGTCGTCGAACGTGTAGTCGAAGCCCGGCCGCCGCACGGCCTTGTAGGCGGTCGCCTCGTCGTCGAAGAGCGTGACGAGCGTCGTGAAGGCCTTCAGCGCGTCTTCGGCGAGGGCCTTCGGGTCGCCGTCGATCTCGAGCGCGGCGCCCGGCGGCTCGCCACCCTTGGCGGCAATGTAGCGGAGGTTCGTGATCCTCGTGCCGGCTACGTCGGGGAAGCCGCCGAGCAAGGCGATCGCGGCTTCGAGGGGAAGCTGCGGAGCCTTGAGCGATGTCACGCGCTCGCGGGGGCGGATTGCCGGTCTTGTAGTCGGTGATCGCGAGGGCGCCGTCGCTGCCGATGTCGAGCCGGTCGGCACGCGCCGTGAGCGTGAACGGCCCCGCGGGCGCCTCGATGCGGTGACGGCCCGACACTTCCGCGAGTACGCGCGTGACGCCCTGCCGGCGTGCCGGCTCAGTCTCACCGAACCAGTCCGCAAAGCGCGCGAGGCGCGGCCGCCAGAACGCCCGTACGCGCGGGCTCGCCAGGTATGCGCCGAGGATGGCGTCGCCGAGGTTGCGCACGGCCCCGGCGATGTCGTTCGGCAGGGCTGCCGGGTGGTCCGTGGCGAAGCGCCCGAGGACGGCGTGAATGATCTGGCCGCGTTCGCGCGCCCCAGGTCCGTCGCCGAGCGGTGGCATCGGCTGGAGGCCCAGCACGTGGCGGGCAAAGATGGCATAGGGATTGGCGATCCAGCGCTCGACATCGGTGACGCTGATGCGTCTCGGCCGGGCGGCGAGCGGCGGGCAGGGCGCCGGCCGGCCGATGCGGATCCGCTCCCTGGTGTGGTCGCGTTGGCGCGCCCAGTGCAGCCAGGGAGCCTCCGGTCGCGGAGCGATGGCGCCGGCAAGATCGAGCCCGCCGAGCAGGGCGTTGAGGCGCAGTAGCCAGCGCGACGGCACCGCAGGCACGCCGTCCACCTTGGCGGCTCGGGTCAGGACGACGACTGGTGCGCCCAGCATGGTCGCGACATCGTGGGCCGCATGGCCGATCACCTCTTCCGGCTGTGGCAGGCCGAGCTGCTGACGCATGGGACGGTTGAGCCAGGGGCCGGGGTCGGCGGACTCGGGCCACGTCCCTTCGTTGAGGCCGCCGAGCACCATGACGTCCGTCTGCTGCAGCCGAGACTCGAAGGGACCCCAGATGAAGATGCGGGGGTGTACGGGCACGCGCGGGCGCACGGCGGTTCCGGTGATGAGTGCGCGGTAGAGATCGGGGTAGTCGATCGCACGCACCTCGGGCGCGGCGAGTTGCGCGTCCATGAGGCGGGCCTGGATGAGAGCGGCGGCTTCGCCGGCCTCCCCGTGCCAGAGCAGGCCGGGCTCGTCGTCGGGCAGTCTCGCCATTGCCTCGGCGACCGTGACGTGGGCGGCGGCGAGTGCTGCGAGCGTATCCGGTTCGTCGCTGCGAAAGAGCGTCTCGAGCGGCGCGAAGGCCTCGGCGAGGCGCGCAACGAGATCGCGTGCGGACGCCCAGTCCGCCGGCCACAGCCGGTCGAGCGCCTTGCCGCGTCTCTGGCCGTCGGAGGTCTCGCGCTCGGCGCGCTCGATGGCCTGGGAGATGCCATCCAGCCCCTCGCCCAGATAGGGCGCGCGAAAAGCGATGATCTCGAGCGCGCGGGCGCTGCGCCGGACGTCGGCGGCCGGCAGGCCGAGCCGCGCCAACGGATGCTTGAGCAGCGCCATCAGCGCGACCGGCTCGAAGCGCGTGGCGACCGCGTCGAGGACGAGCTCGAGGAACGTCCCCGGCACCGTCTTGGCAATGGGGCGGCCGGCGGAGTCGTCCACCCTGAGACCCCAGGCCTCCAGCCGGATGGCCACGCGGCGGGCCAGCAGCCGGTCGGGTGTCACGAGCGCGGCCGTCTTGCCGGGGATCTCGGCGGCTTCTCTCAGAATGAGCGAGATCGCCTCCGCCTCGTCCTGCGCGCTCGGCGCCTCGAGCAGCGTCATGCCGGCGAGCGCCGCGCGCATCTGCTCGACAGCGGTCGTGGCGATAAAGGGGTGCCACAGGTGTGTCGTGCCGGCCGGGCGCATGGCCTCACTGACGAGCGCCTGGCGCAGGCGCGCTGGTGCGTTCTCGTCGTCGCCCGGCAACCTCCGGACCTGCTGCCTGCTGACGCCAAGCGCGGTGAGCAGCTTGGCTAGTCCGTATTGGGGATGCTCGGGGTGGTCGGGCACGATGGCCTGCCAGCTCTCCTCGTCGAGATGCATGTCGAGGGCGGGCAGCACGATGGCTCCGTGCGGCAGCGTCGCCACCACCCGCATCAACTCGACGGTTGCCGGGATGCTGCCGGTGACGCCGGCGACGATGACCGGTCCGGCCGGAGGATGCTTCGCCAACCGCTCGGCCTCGGCGCGAATGAGCGCGTTGCGCCGGCTCGCCGGAGAGCACACGCCCTGCTCGCTCAGGTAGGCCGGCCAGTGCTCCGTCACGATCTTGAGGAAGTCGAGTGTCGCCTGCCAATGCTCCGAGAGCGAGTCGGGTACCAGCGTCGCGAGGCTCGCCAGGCTGGCGTCTTCCGTCTCGATGCCGTCCATGAGCCGGGCGAGATCGCCAGCGAGGGCGGCCGCCTGCGCGGGGCTGCGCGGCGGCAGAACGGGCTGCTCCGGCTCGTCCATCGCGGCGGCACGGCGCTTTGCGGCGTCCCACGCGAGCACGAGCTGTGTCAGCACGAGCCGCCGTGCGAGCTCGTCGATGGCGGGCGGCTCGTCGCCGATGTCGGGGGCGGCGCTCGCCAGCCCAGCGAGCAGGCCATGGTCCTCGTCGCCGTCGCCGATGGGGCGGATGCGTGGCAGCAGGAGCGCGCGCTGCGCCCCGGCCGCCAGGAACGCCTCCTGGACGGCGCGGACGGCGCGCCGCGTCGGCAGGATGAGCGTGACGTCGGCGAGCTCGAGCGGGCTCGGTCGCCGCCCGCCGGGCTCCGGTAGATCGCCGGCGAGCAGTGCGCGCACGAGCACCTGCAGAAAGGGTCGGCCCGACCCGATCGAGAAGATGCGAGGGGGCGGCTCAGGAGTCGTCATGGCCGATGGGTCCGTTCGTCATAGGATCTGCCCGGTCATGGCCGCCTCTGCCTCGCCGATGGCCTCGGGGGTGCCCACATGCATCCAGATGCCGTCATGGCGCACGCCGTAGACGCGCTTCTTCGCGATCGCGGCATCCCACACGGCGTTGAGCGAGAATACGCCCGGCGCGAAGCCGGCGAGCGCCCGCGGATGCAGGATCGAGACGCCCATGAAGACGAACGGGGTCAACTGGCGCTCCGGCCGCCGCTGGAGCAGACCGTTGCGGTCCATGAGGAAGTCGCCAAACCCGTCGTAGCCGACGCTGGTGGCGCCGAGCGCGAGCAGGAGCAGCGCGTCCATCCGCTCGGGATCGTAGACGCGCATCAGCCGGTCGAGGCTCGAGCCGATGCCTTCGATCCAGATCGAATCCGAGTTGTGCACCACGAAGGGTGCGGAGCCGAGCAGGGGCAGCGCCTTCAGGACGCCGCCACCGGTGTCGAGCAGGCGGTCGCGCTCGTCGGAGATAACGATCCCGGGGCGCTTGCGGCCGGCAAGATGCCCCTCGAGCTGGTCCGCCTGGTAGTGCACGTTGACGACGGCGCGGGTGATGCCGGCGTCCGCGAGACGGTCGAGCACGTGGTCGATCAGCGGGCGCCCGGCGACGCTGACGAGCGGCTTGGGCATGGTGTCGGTGAGCGGGCGCATGCGCTTGCCGAGCCCGGCGCCCAGCACCATGGCGGTGGTCGGGCGCGCGCCGGCGCTGCGCTTCGCCGTCTTTGCGGTCGGCCGTCGCGTCATGCAGGTCCTCTGCCGCTGTCGGGTGTGCGCTGGCGCAAGCCGGCGTCGAAATGACGATCGTACCAGGCCTGGAGCCGCGCCAGATCGGGATGGGCAAGATCGCGTGCGAGGTAGCTCCACAGGCGCGGCACGTGTGCGAGGTATCCGGGCTTGCCGTCGCGCCGCGCCAGTCGTGCGAAGATGCCGAGGATCTTGGTATTGCGCTGGGCGCCGAGAACGGCATAGGCGCGCCGGAAGGCCGACGCCGCGAAGTCCTGCTCGTCGGCGGCCACGCTGGCGCAATAGCGGTCCAGCAGCGCGGCCTCGAGCTCCGCCGGCACGGTCAGGCGCGCATCCTGGAGCAGCGAGACGAGGTCGTAGGCCGGGTGCCCGGCGAGCGCATCCTGGAAGTCGAGCACGCCGACGCGTCGATGGCCTGCGCGCTCGGGCAGCCACATGAGATTCGGCGAATGGTAGTCGCGGATCACCCAGCCGGGTGGCGTCTCAGCGATCGGCGCCAGCGCCTCGCGCCACAGGCTCACGAACTCGGCGCGAAGCTCCTCGCGCGGGAGCGACCCCGTGACGGCAGGCCAATACCAGTCGAGCAGCAATTCGAGCTCGATCATCAGCGCGGGCTCGTCGAACGCCGGCACGATATGCTCGCCGCCACCGGCGAGGGGCAGGCGGCTGTGGAACGGCGTCCTCCGGAGATGCACGAGCGCATCGACCGCGGCCGTCCACAGGTCGCGCATCGCCACGCCGGAATCGAGCGCCTTGGCATACACGCCGTCGCCGAGATCCTCGAGCAGCAGCAAGCCTGCGTCGAGATCGCTGGCGATCAGGGTGGGCACGCTGAGACCGGCCGTCGACAGTGCCGCGCCGACCGCCACGAACGGACGGACGTCCTCGGCGAGGTGGGCGATGGCGCTATAGGGCTTGCCGTCGCGGATGACGGGACCATCGGGCTGGCGAGGGGCATCCATCAGCACGGCGCTGCGGCCGTCCGGCGCCTGCAACCGCACATAGGAGCGCGGCGAGGCGTCACCCTGCAGGAATTGCGCGGTCGCTCCCTCCCAGCCGGATGCGGTGAGGAAGTCCCTCGCTTTCGCGAAACGGTCGATGCGCCGTGCAGCGGCGCCGTGGCCCGTGATCGTCACCCGGCGGTGCTGCGGCGTGCTGGCGGACGCGAGGCGTACCTCGATACGGTCTGCCGGCAGATGTCCGTCGAGCCGCTCGGGCCATTCGACCAGTGCGATGCCGCAGGCGAGCGCCTCGTCGAGGCCGAGCTCGTCGACCTCCGACGCATCGCGCACGCGATAGAGATCGAGGTGGGCGACGTGCAGGCGTCCGCCGTCGTAGCTCTGCAACAATGTGAACGTGGGGCTCGGCACCTCGAGGGCGGGTGTGTGAAGCATGGCGCGGATCATGGCGCGGGCGAACGTCGTCTTGCCCGCGCCCAACGGGCCGTCGAGGGCGATCAGGTCGCCGGCGCGCACGCTGCAGGCCAGATGCGCCGCCAGACGCGCGAGGGCCGCCTCGTCCAACTCCATACTCCACGCACCCTCAGCCATGCTCCGCTTCGTCTAGCTGTGCCAGTTCGTCCAGGATCGGCGGCGCCGTCTGCGTCACGGCGCGCATCGGCGCCTCGGGCAGCCGGAACGTCACCGTCGTGCCCTTGCCGGGTTCGGAGACCAGCTCGACCCGGCCGCCGTGAAGCTCGACCAGGCTCTTGACGATCGACAGGCCCAGACCCGCGCCGCGATGGCGCGAGCCCTGGGTCTGGCTCTCGAACCTCTCGAACACCTTGGCCTGGTTCTCCTTGGCGATGCCGCGACCTTCATCCGCCACGCTGAACACCACGATCTTGCCCTCTTTGCGGCAGCCGATGTGGATCGTCTGGCCGGGTTCGGAGAAGCCGATGGCGTTGGACAGCAGATTGTAGAGCACCTGGCGCAGGCGGTTCTCGTCGGCGACCAGCGCGATGCCGTCGTCGAGGCCGTACGTCGCGATCTGCAGGCGGGCGCGGGACAGGCGATCACGGACGGCATGAACGGCGGCGTCGACGATCGCGGCCGCCCTGACCGGGGCCAGCCTGAGCTCGAGCGCGCCGGCATCGATCGTGGTGAGATCGAGAATGTCGTTGATCAGCGCCAGCAGGGCGTTGGACTCGCCGTGAATGACGTTGAGGTATTCGCGCTGCTTGACGTTGAGATCGCCCGTGAACGGCCGCCCGAGCAACTCGGAGAAGCCGATGATGCTGGTGAGCGGCGTGCGCAGCGAATAGGAGACATGCTGCACGAACTGGCTCTTCAGGCGGTCGGCTGCCACGAGCGCGTCGTTGCGCTCGATGAGCGCCCGCTCGTAGCGCTTCGTGGCGGTGACGTCGGCGAAGGTCGTCAGCGTCTGTCCATCGGGCAGCGGCAGGATCGTGAAGTCGATGACGCTGCCGTCGGGCCGCATCATCTGGCCGCCGAAGGGCTTGCGCACGTCGCTGATCGCCGTCACGGCGCGATTGACGCGCGCCCACACGTTATCGTCCTCGTGGAGGACGCGGCACTGGCGGATGATCTCGTCGACGTGCGGGCCTTCCTTGAGCGTGCCGCGCGAGATCTTCCAGACCTGGGCGAAGGCGTTGTTGAAGAGGCGGAGCCGGCCATCCGGGGCGAACACGGCGACGCCTTCCTTGAGATTGTCGAGCGTCTCACGCTGCACGTCGATGAGCGCATTGTAGCGGCTCTCGAGGGCGAAGCGCTCGGTCGCGTCGTCGTAGACGTAGGTCACGCCGCCGTCCGGACGCTGCTCGGCGAGAATATGAATGACGCGTCCGTCGGGCAGGTGCCACCAGTCCTCCGGCTGCGGAGCCGCGCGCGAGGCGCCGAGCACCTTGCTCTTCCAGTCGCGGTAATTGGTCTTTTCGGGCAGGCGGCGCACTTCACGCAGGCGGTCCAGGATCTCTCCGTCGAGCGGGCGCGTCTGGAGCCATGCCGGGTCGAGCTGCCACAGCTTGAGATAGGCCTCGTTATAGAAGCCAAGGCGGCGGTCGGGGCCGAACACGGCGACGGCGGTCGCCACCTTGTCGAGCGTGCGCTCGTAGGCGGCCATGTGGCGGTCGAGCTCGCCACGCGCCGACTCTGCGGCCTCGATGTCCAGCGCTGCGGCGACCGTGACATCCTCGAGCGGCAACGCCACGAGATCGTGGGCGCGGCGCTCGCCGCCGACGATAAGATGCACCTGTTTGCGGTACATCTGGCCGCGCGAGAGGGCGCCGGTCATCTCCCGGCGCTGGTGTGATTCGATGAGCTCGATCTGGCGCTCACGCACCTCCGCCTCGTCGCTGGCCTCGACGGCCTTGACGTAAGCCTTGTTGACCCAGTCGATGGTGCCGTCGTCCTGGCGCATCCATACGGGCATGGGCAGGGCGTTGAGCAGTGTCCGATAGGCGCGGATGTCGCGGGCAAGCGCGCGATGCTGGTCGAGGATGCGGGCGAGGTCGCGCTTGTGGCCCGCGACGTCGCGCAGCTTGAGGATGGCGCGGCCGCCCGCAGTGCGCCCGTCTGCCTCGAGATGGCCGCCGGCCACCGTCTTCAGCAGCAGGTTGAAGGCGCGGCCATCGGCGAACAGGGCGTCGAGGCTGGTTTTCAGAGCGTCGGCCGACGCGGGCTCCAGCCACTGGCCGAAGCGCAGCAGCTCCGGCGTGCTCTGGGGCAGGCCGGCGACCGTTCCCAGATTGTGGCTGACCACGCGCGGGCCGTGCCCCTGCTCCCAGAAGACCAGAACCTGCGGCTCGGCCTTGACGATGGCCTCGACGGTCAGCAGTTCCTTGCGCAGCCGCGCGGTTTCCTCGCCGGCCTTGCGGGCTGCCGCCCGCGACAGGCGCGCCGCGGCCAGGAGTGAGACGGTGAAGAGGCCGAGGCCGCCGAGCGTAGCGGCGATCACCAGCAGGTGACCGGACGCCATGCCGGACAGCGTTGCGCGGCTGGAGACGCCGTAGAGAATGGCGAGCAAGGCTCCGACGAGCACGCTCGCGAACAGCAAGCCTGCGAGATCGGGGCGGAGATGCAAGCGCCGGTCGGCGCTGATCGAGGATCGCATCTGCGACGGTTCCGGGGCCTTGAGGCCCTCACGCGACCGCGTCACGCATTACGGTACTCGATCGAGGTGCGCGAAGACGACTGAAAGATGTCGGCGAATCACTCCCCATTATGGGGACCTTGTCTCGGGCTGGCCAGTGCCGCGAGGCATCGGCAGCGGCGATTGTGGGTCGCCGCCGCTGCCGCGCATGGCTTCAGTAGCGGTAGTGATCGGCCTTGAACGGCCCTTCGGGCGAGACGCCGATGTAGTCGGCCTGATCGGGCCGGAGCTTGGTCAGCTTCACGCCGATCTTGTCGAGATGCAGCATGGCGACCTTCTCGTCGAGGTGCTTGGGCAACGTATAGACCTTCTTCTCGTACTTGCCCGAGTCGCGGTTCTGCCAGAGCTCGATCTGCGCCAGCGTCTGGTTGGTGAAGGACGCCGACATGACGAACGAGGGGTGGCCCATGGCGTTGCCGAGGTTCACCAGCCGCCCCTCGGACAGCATGATGATGCGGTGACCGTCGGGGAATTCCACCTCGTCGACCTGCGGCTTGATGTTCACCCAGGTCATGTTCTTGAGGCCGGCGACCTGGATCTCGTTGTCGAAGTGGCCGATGTTGCAGACGATGGCACGGTCCTTCATGGCCCGCATGTGGTCGACCGTGATGACGTCCTTGTTGCCGGTGGCCGTCACGAAGATGTCGGCGCGCGGTGCGGCGTCCTCCATGGTCGTGACCTCGTAGCCCTCCATGGCGGCCTGCAGCGCGCAGATGGGATCGACCTCGGAGACCATGACGCGGCAGCCGGCGTTGCGCAGGCTGGCGGCGGAGCCCTTGCCGACGTCGCCGAAGCCCGCGACCATGGCGACCTTGCCGGCCATCATCACGTCGGTGCCGCGGCGGATGCCGTCCACCAGGCTCTCGCGGCAGCCGTAGAGGTTGTCGAACTTCGACTTGGTGACGGAATCGTTGACGTTGATCGCCGGGAAGAGGAGCTTGCCCTCCTTCTGCATGATGTAGAGGCGATGCACGCCGGTCGTCGTCTCTTCGGACACGCCGCGGATGCTCTTGGCGAGCTCGGCGAACCAGCCCGGCTTCTCCTTGAGGGTGCGTTTGATGAGGGCGAAGAGGATCTCCTCCTCCTCCGAGCCCGGCTTGGCCAGGAACGCGGTGTCGCCCTGCTCGGCCCGGAGGCCGAGGTGCACGAGCAACGTGGCGTCGCCACCGTCGTCGAGGATCATGTTGGGCGTGCCGCCGTCGCCCCACTCCAGGATCTTGCGCGTGTAGTCCCAGTAGTCCTTCAGGCTCTCGCCCTTGACGGCGAAGACCGGGATGCCGCCGGCGGCGATGGCCGCGGCCGCGTGGTCCTGCGTCGAGTAGATGTTGCAGGAGGCCCAGCGGACATCGGCGCCGAGCGCGGCGAGCGTCTCGATGAGCACGGCGGTCTGGATCGTCATATGGAGGGAGCCGGCGATGCGGGCGCCCTTCAGGGGCTGGCTCGGGCCGTATTCCGTGCGCGTGGCCATGAGGCCGGGCATCTCGGTCTCGGCAATGGCGATCTCCTTGCGGCCCCATTCCGCCAGAGAGATGTCTTTCACGATGTAGTCCTTGGCAGAAGTCATCTGGCGGCTCCTTGCAATTGCGATCGCTGGCGCCCCTGGCGCGGCGCATGTCGTCTCACGTCCGATGCGGACGACGGCCGCCGAGGGGTGGTCTGGAGAGTGACGGCCTCTATAGCGGCCCCCCGAGGCGAGCGCAAGCCGGACATAAAGAAATCCTTATGTCTTTCGGCACCGTTCGGTTGCCGGGGTGCAGGGTGTCTCGCAGACCGATGTATCAAAGTGGAAGTATCATAGTAAAAAATCAGATAAAACCCAAGTAAAACTTTTAATAAAATCAAGATCAAATCAGGCTAAAATCAAGAAAAGACACAGAAAAAAGCCGATGCGCATTGTGTCTTTTTACAGTCCATCAATATTTGGATGGCAATGTCCGAACCCTGTACATAAAAACAGGAGGCGTGCAATGCCAACAAAGTGCTCAGATGCGCGATGCGCAGGCGAGCAGCTGCCCGTGAAAGGCACTGCTGCTTCCGCTTGCAAGTCGTCTTTCATGCGGTTCCTCGGTGATCGTCGCGGCAACATCGCCATGATGTTCGCCGTCATGACGGTGCCGGTGACCGGTCTGGTCGGTGCCTCGGTCGACTACGGCAAGGCGCTGCAGCTTCGCGCCAAGGTGCAGAGCGCCGTCGACGCGGCGGTTCTGGCGGCTGGTCGTGAGTATCAGGTCTCCAGGGACACGGCTCTGGCCTCGGCCCGCGCCGCGACCTACTTCGCTCAGCAGACGGCCGGCCTGCCCGTTACGCTCGGCACGAACTCGGTCGATCCGACTACGCTGACCCTCCGCCTCGGCGCTCAGGGCACGGCGCAGACCCCCTTCCTGCACATGATCGGCGTGCAGAGCCTGCCCGTCGAGGCGAGCGCGGAAGCGAAGCTGGCGGTTGGCGGCAACGGCCAGATGAGCTTCGAGATCTCCATGATGCTCGACGTCACGGGCTCGATGCGGGGTTCCAAGATCGAGGACCTCAAGCTGGCGGCCAAGGATCTCATCGACATCGTGGTGTGGGACGACCAGAGCCAGTACACCTCGCGTGTGGCGCTGGTGCCGTTCTCGGAGTCCGTGCGCGTCGACCTGATCGGCGCCGAGGTGGCGACCAACGGTCCGAGCCGCATCGACTTCCGCGATCGCTCCGGCCGCAACCGCCGCTACTACCTGGCGCCGGCCTGTGTCACCGAGCGTACGGGTGCGCAAGCCTTCACCGACGCCGGCCCCTACGGCCAGAACAAGGTCGGCCGCATGTACACGAGCAGCGGCGACTGCTCGCCCCCGAACCGGGTCGTGCCGCTGTCGAGCGACAAGGTCATGCTGAAGGGCGTCATCGACGGCTTCGTCGCCTCCGGCAACACGGCCGGCCATCTCGGCACGGCTTGGGCCTGGTACATGCTGTCGCCCAATTGGGACAACGTCTTCTCGCCGCATAGCCGCCCCGTGGCCTACGGGACGCCCAAGGTGCAGAAGATCGCCATCCTGATGACGGACGGTGAGTACAACACCGAGTACTGCAACGGCGTCACCGACAGCACCATCAACTGCAACGCGCCCAACGGCTCGTCGACGACCCAGGCTCGCGCACTCTGCACGAACATGAAGGCCGCCGGCGTCACGGTCTACGCCATCGGCTTCCAGGTGAGTGGCAGTGCCCGCACGACCCTCCGTAGCTACTGCGCCACGGACACGACCTACTACTACGATGCGGCCGACGGCGAGGCGTTGCGGCAGGCCTTCCGCGACATCGCCCTCAAGATCGCGCAGCTCCGCCTGTCGAAGTAGTCACGACAGCAGAGCTAGAGATAAACCGAAGAAGGGCGTCCGAAAGGGCGCCCTTCTTTTTTTCACGCGAGCCTTCTGGAAAATTCTGCCATGGTTTATGAAATGTTTATGTGGCATTTTATCATTTCCAATATTCGATTTAATCTACTGGCATTCGCCATTTTAACGTCGTGGTAACGATTGTTGCCCAAAAGTATAGGTGTAGAAAGCATTAGGAGCGTTCATATGTTCTCCTTGCGTCAGTCACGTTCGTGCCCCGACCAGATCGCCTCGCCGACGCAGAGGGAGCTGGGACAGAGTGCCGCCTCGCGGTTCGCAGCGGACCGTCGCGGCAACATCGCCATGATGGCCGCGATCCTCATCGTGCCGATGGTCGGCCTCGTCGGTGCCTCGGTCGATTACGCCAAGGCCCTGCAGATGCGCTCGCGCATGCAGAGTGCGCTGGATGCGGCCGTGCTCGCCGCGGGCCGCGAGTTCCAGGTCAGCCAGGACATCAGCAAGGCGACGGCGCGCGCCGCCGCGTACTTCCTGGAGCAGACCTCAGGCCTGCCCGTCACGCTCGCGACCAACTCGGTCGATCCCAACACGCTGACGCTGCGGCTCGGCGCGCAAGGCGCGGCTCAGACGCCGTTCCTGCACCTCGTCGGCTACCAGAGCCTGTCCGTCGAGGCGGGCGCCGAGGCCAAGCTGGCGGTCGGCGGCAACGGCCAGATGAGCTTCGAGATCTCCATGATGCTCGACGTCACCGGGTCCATGAGCGGCTCCAAGATCGACTCCCTCAAGCTCGCGGCCAAGGACCTGGTGGACATCGTCGTCTGGGACGACCAGAGCCAGTACACCTCGCGGCTGGCGCTGGTGCCGTTCTCCGAGTCGGTGCGCGTCGGCAGCCCGATCGGCTCGCAGATCACGGTCGCCGGCGGCAGCCGCTACGACTTCATCGACCGATCCGGCCGCGGCCGGCGCTACTATCACGCCGTCGACTGCGTGACCGAGCGGACGGGCCCTCAGAAGTTCACCGATGCCGCGCCAGCCGGCACGGACAAGGTCGGCCGCATGTACTCGGCCAGTGGCGCCTGCGGGCCGTCGAACCAGATCATGCCGCTGACCAGCGACAAGACCGCGATCAAGGGCCTGATCGACTCGTTCGTGGCCACGGGCACGACGGCGGGTCACCTCGGCACGGCATGGGCCTGGTACATGCTGTCGCCCAACTGGGCGAGCGTGCTGCCCCAGTCGAGCCAGCCGGTCGCCTATGGCACGCCGCAGGTGAAGAAGATCGCCATCCTGATGACGGACGGCGAGTACAACACCGAGTACTGCAATGGCGTCAATGACGGCACCATCAACTGCAACGCGCCGAATGGCTCGTCCACGTCGCAGGCCCGCGCTCTCTGCACGAACATGAAGGCTGCCGGCATCACGGTCTACGCCGTCGGCTTCCAGGTGGGTGGCAGCGCCCGCGACACGCTGCGCGACTACTGCGCCACCGACACGACCTACTACTACGACGCCGCGGACGGCGAGGCGCTGCGACAGGCCTTCCGCGACATCGCCCTCAAGATCGCGCAGCTCCGCCTGTCGAAGTAAGGGTTAGGGAGAGCTCCGTTCGCCCCCAGGGGATGGGGGCGGCGGAAGCGAAGCAGGGGCGCCGCCATGGCGCCCCTCTTTTTTTTGCGCAGTGTCCGGGATCGAGGGCGGCCGCTCAGGCCGGCTCGCCGAAACGGTCGGCGACCAGCGCGACCAGTGCGGCAATCGCCGCTTCGGCCTCCGGCCCGTCCGCCTCGATGTGAATGACGCTGCCGATGCCGGCAGCGAGCATCATCAGGCCCATGATCGAGGTGCCGCCCACCGTCTGGCTGTCGCGGGTGACGCGGATATCCGCGTCGAAGGTCTCGGCGCATTTGACGAACTTGGCGGAGGCGCGCGCGTGGAGCCCCTTGACGTTCACGATCGTCACCTCGGCCCCGAACGGCGCGGCGCGGCTCATGATGGCCTCGCCCGAGCCCGGCGGCGGTGTCGCGTCGGAGCTCATTTCTGGCTCGCGAGGAGCTGGCTCGCGACACTGATGTACTTGCGGCCGGCCTCCTTCGCCAGATCCACGGCCTCGGTGATGGGCGTGTCGGCACGCACGGACGCGAGCTTGATCAGCATCGGCAGGTTGATGCCCGCGATCACCTCGATCTTGCGCTCGTCCATCACGGAGATGGCCAGATTGGACGGTGTGCCGCCGAACATGTCGGTGAGCACGATGACGCCGTCGCCGGCCTCGGCGCGGGCCACGGCGCTCAGGATCTGGTTGCGCCGCTCCTCCATGTCGTCCTCGGGGCCGATCGAGATGGTCTCGATGCGCTCCTGCGGGCCGACCACGTGCTCGAGCGCCGCCTGAAATTCCCTGGCGAGGCCGCCGTGCGTGACAATGACGAGACCGATCATCGGCAGGTCAACCGTTCCTCTTGGTGCAGGGCCTTGCTGCGCTGCATAATCGTCGAAGCCGCCGCCAGCGTGCAAGCTAGATCATCATCTTGCTCACGGCTTTGGCAAGTCTCGGGGCGCGGGCGGGCGGCGGCAAGCCTCATTGCGCGCCGTCCCGCCGCTCGAGCGCGCCGGCAGCGGTCGCGAGCGCGATCAGCAGTTTGACGGGCGCCGAGGTCTCGAACGGCGCCAGCCGCAGCAGTGGCAGGGCGACGCCCGCGAGGACGACACGGCCGTCCTCCGGCATCCGCTCGATCGTCGAGGCCGGGACGAGGTCGGCCACCAGCATGACGCGCGCCGCCGCCAGATGGGGCACGCGCACGAGGCCGAGGCCGCGCACCTCGATCAGGCCGGCGATGCTCGGAGGGGGCGACGCCAGCAGTGTGTCGCCGGTGCGCTGCAGCACGACCTGATCATCGCTGACCAGTCGGCAGGGGCGGTCCGGCAGGAGGGCCAGCGGGCCGGCGCCGATGCAGCGCAAGGCCAGATCCGATTTGCCGGCGCCGGGCGCGCCTCTGACCAGCACGGCGTCGCCGCCGAGGGCCAGGCAGGTTGCGTGGACGAGCTCATCGGCGGCGGACACTCGGCCCCGTCCTGCTCGATACGGCCGTTGCGGAGGGCAGGCGGACCACGAAGCGGGCGCCGAGCACTTTCGGCGGGGCCTGGGCGGCGCCCTCGACGGCAGGTGCCGGCTCCGTGCGGTTCTCCGCCCAGATGCGGCCCCGGTAGGCCAGCACGATCTCGCGGGAGATCGACAGGCCGAGACCGGAGTTCTTGCCGTGCTTGCTCTCGGTTGCCGGCCGATCCGTGTAGAAGCGCTCGAACACCTTGGCGAGCCGGTCCTCGGGAATGCCCGGGCCTTCGTCCTCGACGGCGATCTCGATCTCGTCGCCGATGCGGCGCAGGCGCACCGTCACGGTGCCGTTCTCCGGCGAGAACGAGAGGGCGTTGTCGACCAGGTTCGTGAACACCTGGCCGATCCGCACGTCGTGGCCGCGCACGACGAAGCCCGAACGTGTGTGGTCGGTGACGTGGAAGGCGATTCTGCGGCTGTCGTCGCTGAAGCGGTCGTTGAAGCCGATCGTCATCGTGTCCAGCATGGAGGCGAGGTCGACGGGCTCCGCCTGCCGCAGCATCAGCTCGGCGTCGAGGCGCGAGGCGTTGGAGATGTCGGTGATGAGCCGGTTGAGGCGTCTGAGGTCGAGTTGGATAAGCTCGACGAGTTCGCGCCGTTCGTCCTCCGTCCGTGCGAAGGCCAGCGCCTCCGCCGTACTGCGCGCCGCCGTGATGGGGTTCTTCAATTCGTGCGCGACATCGGCGGCGAACTTCTCGCTCGCCTCGATGCGGCGCAACAGGGCTTCGGTCATCTCGCGGAACGCGCCGGACATCTCGCCGATCTCGTCGTCGCGCGCGGAGTAGTCGGGCAACGATTTGACGTTGGAGATGTCCACCCGGACCTGGTTGGCGGCGACGGCCAGCTTGCGCATCGGTCCGGCGACGGAGCGGGCCAGCATGATCGAGGAGCCGAGCGTTGCCAGCAGGGCCATGAGCGAGAGCATGGCGACGATCTTGCGCTCGCCGGCGATCAGGTCGTCGATCTCGCCGCTGCGGGTCTGCAGCAGCAGCGCGCCCTGCACCACCTTGTTGCGGCGGATCGGCACGGCCAGGAAGACGATGCGCCGGCCGCGGTCGTTGGCGCGCAGCATCGCCGTGGCGATGCCGTTGAGGGCCGCCTGCACCTCGACGTACTCGGTGCCGTTGCCGCGGCCGAGCTCCTTGTAGATCGGCAGGTCGGTCGGCCAGAAGAACGCCAGCAGGCGCGCGCCGAAATCCTCGAGGCGCCGCATCAGGCCCGGCGTCTCGGAGCTCACGGAGGGGTACGAGACCGGCCGCATCTCCCGCCCGAACAGGATGTCGCTGTCGGCGATGAAAGTTCCGTCGCGCGTATAGACGCGTGCCCGATTGCGGGTCGGCTGCAGAAGGCGCGAGAGGATCGGTTTGACGTTCTCGGGGCTGATCGGCAACTCGTAGGAGGGCAGCTCGTCCTCCTTCTGCTGGATCAGTGCGCCGTCGAGCGAGGGCAGGCGGGTCGGATCGAGGACGATGCTGTCCGTCTGAAGCGCGGCGTTGGCAGCGATGGCCGCGGCGATGATCTCACCCTGGGTGCGCAGGCTCTCGCGTTTCGCCTCGATCAGCCACGCCTGCTGCTTGCTCAGGTAGAGCACGCCGACGATCAGGATGGCGAGGCCCGCCAGATTGAAGAAGAAGATGCGTCCCGCCAGCGTGCGGATCGGGCGCAGGATCGGCAGACGCGGCAGCGCCGTTCGGACCGAGGTCGCAGCCGTCTCCAGCCGCTGCTTCAGCGGCGGCACGGTGGATCGCCGTTGCGCTTCAACTGCCATGCCCTTGCGGTCTATCAGGCTTCCTTGAACCGGTAACCCACCCCGTAGAGTGTCTCGATCACGTCGAAGTCGTCGTCCACGACCTTGAACTTCTTGCGCAGCCGCTTGATGTGGCTGTCGATCGTGCGGTCGTCGACGTAGACCTGATCGTCATAGGCCGCATCCATCAGCGCGTCGCGCGTCTTCACGACGCCCGGCCGCTGGGCGAGCGCCTGCAGGATGAGGAACTCCGTCACGGTCAGGGTCACGGGCTGATTGTCCCAATGGCACGTGTGGCGCTCCGGGTCCAGCTTCAGCTTGCCCCGCTCGAGGATGCGGGCCTGGTCGGTGGCGGTCGCCTGGCCGTCCTTGGGCTGGAAGCGGCGGAGCACGGCCTTGATGCGCTCGACCACCAGCCTCTGCGAGAATGGCTTCGCGATGTAATCGTCCGCGCCCATCTTGAGGCCGAACAACTCGTCGATCTCCTCGTCCTTCGAGGTGAGGAAGATCACGGGCATGTCCGAGCGCTGCCGCAATCGGCGCAATAACTCCATGCCGTCCATGCGCGGCATCTTGATATCGAGCACCGCCAGATCGGCGGGGTCCTCGCTCAAGGCCTCGAGGGCGGACGCGCCGTCGTTGTAGGTTCTGACCTTGTAGCCTTCGGCCTCGAGGGCCATGCGCAGCGACGTCAGGATGTTCCGCTCGTCGTCGACCAGAGCGATCGTGCTCTTCTCTTTCATCGTTTCCCGCCTCGAAATCACTCGGACCACACCCGGGCGATCTATGGTCCCAAGGTGTACGAAATAAGGCGCTTGCAAACCTGCGATTGCCAGACTGAATGGTAGCTGAATAGCCTGTCAGCGCAAACCAAGCCGGCGTCAGCAAGGAGATCGCATGGCGGATGCGCCAAATGAGCGGCCCCAGCCAGAGCCTTCGCGGTTGTCGCGGCCTGTGGACAATTCGGGGGCGGCACGGCGGCTCTTGCGGGATGCGCGCAAGGCGGCGCTGGGCACGCTGATGCCCGATGGCGCCCCGTTCGTCTCCGTGGTGGCACTCGCTTTGGAGCCGTGGGGACACCCCATCATCCTGATCTCGCGGCTGGCGGTGCATACACGGAATCTCGCACGGGACCCGCGCGCGAGCCTGCTCGTCGACGGAACCGGTGACACGGGAAACCTGCAGGACGGCGGACGCCTCTCGCTGATCGGAGAGCTGACGCCCGCCGGCGCCGGCACCCACCGGGAGCGCTATCTGAGCCGGCATCCCGATGCCGCGCTCTACGTTGATTTTCCGGATTTTTGCTTCCACGTCATGACCGTTTCGCGGGCGCACTATGTCGGCGGGTTCGGCCGCATCGCGGACCTGGAGCCCGCGGCCCTGTTCCCCGACCCGTCCGCATGTGCCGCCGTCGCCAGCGCCGAGCGCGATCTGCTCGATACCATCCTCGCGGCCCCCGGCGTGGCCGATCGCCTCGTGGCGCGCGTTCTCGGCGATGCGATGACGGCGGACGGCTCCTGGCGCGTGGCGGGGGTCGATGCCGCCGGGCTGGATCTCGTGTCGCCGAGCCGCGCGGTGCGCCTGGATTTCGATGCGCCGCTGGCAACCCCGGAGCGGGTGAGGGCGGAGATTGCCCGTTTGATAAGCCGAAACTGAGCATTGACCCTCGGACCACCGCCGAATTAAGAAGTTCCCGTTCATGATGCGACTATCAGACGGGTTGTGACGACTCTCCGCCCTGGATAGCTTCCGCGCGCTGTCCGGAAGTCTGTGGAGGTGGTTCCCGCAGCCCGCCTGAGCCACGGATGCGCGTGCGCTCGCAAGGCAGGGATGCCACTTTCAGCGGCGTGCGGGCGGGTCGTCGTCTGGGCACGACACGATGGTCACAAATTTTCGATGGCGGTCATATGACTAGCGAGATGTTTCCCCTCAGCGTTCCGGCCGCGATCCATCACAACGACGGTGAGGTCGCCCTATTCGAGCAGGTCGTGCGGCGGGGGGAGGGGCAGATCGCAAGCTCCGGCGCTCTCGTCTTCGAAACCGGGGTGCACACGGGCCGCTCGCCGCGTGACAAGTTCACGGTCCGGGACGAGACCACCGAGGATACGGTCTGGTGGGACAACAACCGCTCGATCACGACCGAGCAGTTCGATACGCTCTACGCCGATTTTATCGAACATGCCCGCTCGCGCGAGATGTTCGTGCAGGATCTGTTCGCCGGCGCCGATCCGAGCTTCCGGCTGAGCACGCGGGTGTTCTGTGAATACGCCTGGCACGCCCTGTTCATCCGCTACCTGCTGCGCCGTCCGCAGCCGGGCGAGCTCGAGGGTTTCGCGCCGGAGTTCACGGTCGTCAACCTGCCGAGCTTCCGCGCCGATCCGGCCCGCCATGGCGTGCGCAGTGAGACGGTCATCGCCTGCAATTTCAAGCGCCGCATCGTCCTCATCGGCGGCTCGTCCTATGCCGGCGAGACCAAGAAGTCGGTCTTCTCCTACCTCAACTACATCATGCCGAGCCGTGGCGTCATGCCGATGCATTGCTCGGCCAACGTCGGTGCCTCCGGCGACGTTGCCGTATTCTTCGGGCTCTCGGGGACAGGCAAGACCACACTCTCGGCCGACCCGAAGCGCACGCTGCTTGGTGACGACGAGCACGGCTGGTCGAGCAACGGCGTCTTCAATTTCGAGGGCGGCTGCTACGCCAAGACCATCCGCCTTTCCGCGGAGGCCGAGCCCGATATCTGGGCGGCATCCAACCGCTTCGGCACCGTGCTCGAGAATGTCGTCGTCGATGCCGCCACGCGGACGCCGAACTTCGACGATGGCTCGCTCACCGAGAACACACGGGCCGCCTACCCGCTCCACTACATGGCCAACGCCAGCGACACGGGCTTTGCCGGTCATCCCCGCAACATCCTGATGCTGACCGCGGACGCCTTCGGCGTGCTGCCGCCGATCGCCAAGCTCACGCCGAGCCAGGCGATGTATCACTTCCTGTCCGGCTATACGGCCAAGGTCGCCGGCACGGAGAAGGGCATGGGCAACGAGCCCGAGCCCAACTTCTCGACCTGCTTCGGCGCGCCCTTCATGCCGCGCCACCCCAGTGCCTACGGCAACATGCTGCGCGAGCTCATCGCCAGGCACAACGTCGACTGCTGGCTGGTGAACACGGGCTGGACGGGCGGCAAGTACGGCGACGGTCATCGCATGCCGATCAAGGTCACGCGGGCGTTGCTGGATGCGGCGCTCTCCGGGGAGCTGCGTGGCCAGAGCATGCGCGTCGATCCCTTGTTCGGCTTCTCCGTGCCGACGGCGCTGGTCGGCCTCGATCCGCGCATCCTCAATCCGCGCCAGACCTGGAAAGATCCGGCCGCCTACGATGCGCAGGCGCGCTCGCTGGTGCAGATGTTCAACAAGAACTTCGCCAAGTTCGAGACGCACGTCGATGCCGACGTCAGGGCGGCTGCTCCGGCGTTGAAGGCGGCGGCGGAGTAAAGGCGCCGGGCTCGCGCCAGCGATGTGGCGGGAGCCTCATGGTCCTGCTGGAATGAGAAAAGGGAGCCCGGTGTCGCCAGGCTCCCTTCGTCGTCTCGGGACTCTGCCGAATGCCACCCTCTCAGGGGCGTCGGCGAAGGCTCAGTGCGTGCCGGTCTTCTTGGCCGGCGGCAGGATCACCGTGTCGACCACGTGGATCACGCCGTTGGACGCAGCGATGTCGGCCTTCGTGACCTTCGCCTTGCCGACACGGACGCCCTTCCTGGCATCGACGGCGAGCGTGCTGCCCTCGACGGTCTTCGGGCTGAGCTTCTTGCCCTTGATGTCACCGGACATCACCTTGCCCGCCAGCACGTGGTAGGTGAGGATGCGGCGCAGCTCGGCCTTGTTCTCGGGCTTCAGCAGCGAGGCGAGCGTGCCCTTCGGCAGCTTCTTGAAGGCCGCATCCGTGGGGGCGAAGACCGTGAACGGACCGGCGCCCTTCAAGGTATCGACAAGATCAGCGGCCTTGAGTGCGGTGACGAGCGTCTTGAACGTTCCGGCTTTCGAAGCAACATCGACGATGTCCTGAGAATAGGCAGCCGTAGATGCCATGCTCATGGGGAGAAGAACAGCCGTAACGGCAGCAAAGCGACGCATCATTCTCATAATGATCTCCCTGTTTGAGATGATGCATTGTTTACGGCGGGTCTTCAGGCGCAGATCGCGCCAGGTCTTCACAAGCCTGTGAGCGATCGACAGGGGTGGTCCGCCGCATGCGTCGCCCGCGTGTGGGCAGCGTCCGGCCGCCTCACATGAAATTCGACAGGAAGATCGACAGCGCGGCTGGCATCAGCAGCGCCAGGATGACGACGCCGCCGATGGCGCCGCCGATGTGGGCGGCATGGCCGATGCGGGTGCGTGGATCGCCGATGGCATAGAGACTGATCAGCACGAAGAGGCCGGCGTAGAGGATGGCGGGAATGCCGATGGGGATGAAGAAGACGAAGATCTTGGCCAGCGGCTGCAGCAGGCAGAACGCGAAGACGACGCCGGTCACGGCCCCGGAGGCGCCGACGGCGGCATAGCCCGGCTGCCGGCGGTGCCAGATCATCGTGAAAATCTGTGCGGCGAGCTCGGAGCCGAAATAGAGCAGGAGGAAGCCGCTCGGCCCCAGCACGCGCTCCATCACGCGCCCGAAGAAGAAGAGCGTGAGCATGTTGAAAATGAAGTGGAACGCGTCGACGTGCAGGAAGCCCGAGGTGGCCAGCCGATAATACTGGCGGTAGCGCAGAACGCGGTCGATCTGGAAGCCGAAGCGGTCGAACCAGCCGTCGTCGACGTAGAGGGCATAGCCCGTGACGATGAGGTTGATCACGATCAGGGTCAGCGTCACCGGCGACGAGACGAAATCCATGATGCTCGGTCCTCGTGAGGCGCCGCGATGGGCAGGTCACAGTCTAGCGACGGAACTCGCCACCGCGAAAGAGAGGGGAGAACGTGACGTTCGCCGCGGCGAACGTCGCCTCGGCGCCTTCCTCGCGATCGACAATCGTGACGACGCCGGCCACCTCGGCGCCATCGGCGAGCACCACCTCGACGGCCTTGAGGGCGGAGCCGCCCGTCGTGGTCACGTCCTCGAGAACGACGACGCGGCGTCCGGCGAGCGTCGCGCCCGGCGGCAGTCCCTCGATGAGCGCGCGCGTGCCATGCTCCTTGGCCTGCTTGCGCACGAAGAAGGCGGAGATGGGGTGGGCGCTGCGGCCGCTCTCGGTGGCCACTGCGGTCGCCAGCGGCACTGCGCCCATCTCCAGGCCGCCGACGAGCTCGCCGCCGAGGGCCGCCACCCGCTCGCCGACGAGCAGGCCGAGAAGATGCGCGCCGACCGCGTCCAGCATGGTCGGCTTCAGGTTGAAGTAGAAGTTCGAGGTGCGGCCGGAGGCGAGCTTGATCTCCACGTTGTCCTTGAAGGAGAGCCGGCGGATGATCTCCTTCAGTCGCGCGCGTTCCTCGGCATGAGCAGTCGCGTCGGGCTCGAATCGTCGCATGGCCACCTCGGTCTGGCTGTCTCGAGGGGGATGGGATGGCGTCTCGGGGGGATCGTGTCAACTCTCGCGCGCAACGACGGACGTCTGCCCACGGGACGCTCGCATCACGCCTCTTGCGTCGCGTCGGGCGCGGGCGTAAGCGTGGCGCGCGCCGCCGGCCTGTGTCCTTCGCCGTCCCGCTTGTGGGAATGACGGAGGCAGGACGCGGCTCTAGTGCCCTCCGGCGCCCCGAGCGGGGGCGGAAAGGTGTCGCATGCTCAACCCAAACGAGCCGCCCGTCTGGCAGACAACGCGCTGGTTCAACAGCCCGGCCCCCCTGTCGCTGGCCGGGCTCAACGGCAAGGTGGTGGTGGCCATCGCCTTCCAGATGCTGTGCCCGGGCTGCGTCAGTCACGGATTGCCGCAGGGGCAGCGCATTCGTGAGCGCTTCAGCGAGGACGAGGTGGCGGTCGTCGGATTGCACACGGTGTTCGAGCACCATGCGGCCATGACCGAAGCGGCGCTGGCGGCCTTCATCAAGGAATATCGCTGGAGCTTTCCCATCGGCATCGACGCGCCCAACGGCAACGGCATGCCGCAGACGATGAAGGCCTATGAGCTCCAGGGCACGCCGTCGCTGCTGATCTTCGACCGCAAGGGGCGCCTGCGACGGCATTATTTCGGCCGCGCCGACGACCTGATGCTGGGGGCCGAGATCATGGCGCTGGTTGCCGAGGGCGACCAGGAGGCGGCCATGGAGCGCAAGCTGACGTCAGCGCTGGTCATGCCCGGTCACGACCACCACGATCATCACCACCACCATCACCATCATGGCGAAGGCCAGGGCGGCTGTGGCGACGCGGGCTGCGGCTGTCACTAGCGCCGGCCGGTGCGTTCGCGCCGCGTGCGCCGGCAACGGGGCCGGCAGCGCTCCGGGAAGGTGTTCTCACGGGTGTGCTGGGAGTGGGCAAAGAAAAGGCCCGCGGCCGGGGGACAGGCCGCGGGCTTAGAAAGTCCATGACGCCAGGTACGGGGGGGTAGGTGGGACGGCGTCATGTTCGGACGAGTGTTATATAAGCGCATGTCAATCAAAAACACCAGGGGCCGACCAAAATATTTTTTACGCTAGATTAATAGTCGTGATCGGATTGAGAGGAAAATGAGACGGATCGGGTGGATTTAACACTGTTTTGTAGTATTTTCCGCAGTATCGAGCGGCCGGGCCGCGCCGGTCTCATCCCTCGAGTGCGATCACGTTTTGCCCGGACGGCGCAGGCGGACGTAGATCGCGCCCTGGCCGCCGTGCGTGGCGCTCGCCGAGCCGATGCCCGAGACGTGCGCCGAGAATGGCGCCTGGGCCAGCCAGCGTGGCACGTTGCGCTTGAGGATGCCGCGCCCCGCGCCCTCCGACACCGGTCCACGGTCTACGTCCTCGGCGCCGCCCTTGCCCGTGATCACCAGCACCACGCGCATGTCCTGAGCGCGGCACGATTGGACGAAGCGCAGCAGAGCGGCATGGGCCTCGTCCTGACGCATGCCGTGAAGGTCGAGCCGGGCCTGAATCTCGATCCGCCCCTTGGCGATCCGCTTGGTGTCCTTGCGATCGATGGTTTGCGGCGCGGCGGGCTGGCGGCGGCCGGTTTCGCGCGCGATGGCGGCGGTCGGCTTGGGCGGCGGCGGCGCAGGGCGCGTACGCCGCTGGTCGCGCTCGCTGCGCGCGGCGGCCGGCGGGGGGCTCGGCGGAGCGTCGGGGGGCGGTTTGCCGACGGGCGTGAAATGCACGTGCCGCTGCTCCAGCGGCGTCGTCGCATGCATGGCGCGCGCCCACAAATCGGCTTCCTCGGCGGTGAGGGCC
Organism: Hyphomicrobiaceae bacterium; assembly: GCA_041397725.1. Taxonomy (GTDB): domain Bacteria; phylum Pseudomonadota; class Alphaproteobacteria; order Rhizobiales; family Hyphomicrobiaceae; genus JAGRKR01. The sequence goes on from JAWKVZ010000002.1 coordinate 406,613, forward strand.
CTGCGCTGGCGCAGGAACTTCGCGGGATCACGGGTCATCGGGCGGCCGAGACCTGATGCTGCGAGGGCGCTCCCGCCACGGGCAAGAGCGTATAGAAGGCGCCGCCATGCTTGGTCACGCCTGCGATGCGTCCGGCCTTGCGGCCGCTGCCGAAGTAGATGTCGCCGCGCTCCGGCCCCTTGATGGCGGAGCCGACGTCCTGGGCGATCATCAGGCGCTGGAACGGCCGCGTTTTCGTCGGGTGGGCATGAAGCAGGGTCGGGGCGCTGACGAAGATCGGCGTGCCGAGCGCGTGATAGCGCGTATCGACCGCCAGGCTGCGCCCCGTGGTCAACGGGATGCCCATGGCGCCGAGTGGGGCCCGGGCCTGCTCGCCGTCGAGCTCGCGAAAGAACACGTAGGACGCGTTCTGCCACATCACGCGCTGGGCGCGCTTCGGGTCGGCCTTCAGCCAGCGGGCCAGCGCCGCCAGCGACATGCGGTTGGCGTCGATCTCGCCGCGCTCGATCAGGTAGCGGCCGATCGAGGTGTAGGGATGGCCGTTCTTGCCGTCGTAGCCGAGGCGCACGCTGCTGCCGTCCTGCAGCTTGATGCGTCCGGAGCCCTGGATCTGCATGAAGAACAGGTCGACGGGATGCGCGAGGTAGAGCAGCTCGAGGCCCTGACCGGAGAGGCTGCCTTGCTCGATTTCGGCCCGGGTCGGAAACGGCTCGTGTCGCGTGCCCACCTTGCGGGCGTGCGTCAGGCCCTGGCCGACGCCCGCCCGTCCGCTTTCCGGCACGAGATTGACGAGGTCGGCGGGGCGCCGCAGCACGGGCGTGCGGAACCGGGCGGTCGGTACGCGCGAGCCTTCGATGACGGGCTCGTAATAGCCGGTGAGCAGGCCGGCCGGCTTGGCGTGCCGAACGCGATGGGGCGCGAAGTGGCGCTCGAAGAAGCTCCGGGCGAGGGTGCGGGTGAGGCGTGCGGGCAGGCGTCGCGCCTCCTGGCAGACCCGGATCATCTCCGGCGGCGGCGTGGCGCTGGCGCGAGACCTGGTCTTGCGGGGACGCGCCGCGGCGCGCGCTGCCGCCTCGAGGCGCTCACAGGAGCGCAGGAACGTCTTCAGTGCGGCGAGGTGATCGTCCTCGCTCCAGCCCGGCAGTGCGGAGAATGCGATGCGCTCGAAGGACACGCCGCTCCTGCTCTTCATGCTCGTGGTTTGGGTCTTCGTCCCGGTCTGGGTCTTGCTCCCGGTCTGGGTCTGGGCCGCAGCCGGGTGGTCGCCCAGGCTCGCCGCGCCGAGACAGCAGGCCAAGGCGGCTGTCGTCAGCAGTGCGGCTCGGCGGCCGCCTCCACGCCCCACGCGATACACGACACGCAACTCCCCCCGTCACGCCGCCCGGTCCACCCCCCGGCCGCCCAATGCACCTCCGTCATGGCTGCCACGGCCCACTCCGGCCGCTCAGTTGGCCGCCTGCGTGGCCATCAGCTTCCAGTTCGGATTGCGCGATGTCACATCGCGTGCGAACGTCCAGATGTCCGTGACCTCGACGATGCGCTTCGGATCGCCTGCGGTGACCTCGCCGCCGCGGTCGCGCGTGGCGGAGATGAGCTCACTCAGGAACTTCACCGTGACGTTGGCGCTCGTGCCCTTCATCTCGACTTCGATGATGTCCGCCTTGTTGATGCCGACGAAGCTCTGGTCGATGATTTCGCCGCGCGTCTCGCGATCGTTGATGGCGGCCACGAACCCGTCATAGACGTCGGGTGCGAGCAGCGTCTTGAGCAGCTTCTTGTTGCCCTCGGCGAAGGCCGTGACGACCATCTCGTAGGCCGTCTTGGCGCCCTGGAGGAAGTGCTCGGGATCGAATGAGGGGTCGTGCTGCAGCAGCCCCGCGAGCCCACGCGCCAGATTCTCGTCCTTGCTCGCGAGCTGGCGAATACGCGTCTCGACCGCCGTCTGCGCCGCGGGCTCGGGGTGGTAGGCTGGCGTCGGCTCGCGCTCGCGCCGTGGCAGCGTCACGACCTTGTCCTGTGCCGGGCCGGCCTCAGGCGCGCCCTTCTTCTTGTCGGCCGCGGAGTACGGATCGTACGGCGGACGCTCGTTGCCGGTCCGCCGGCCGAGCACACTGCGGAGCTTCAGGAATATGACGACAGCCAGAACCAGAAACAGAATGGTGTAGATGTCGAACTTTCCGTCCATCTGACCCTGCTTTCCAGGCGGTGATGTTCACAGGAGACACGGTTGACATATAAGGTGGGGGCACAACCGGCACCCTGGAAGCCTCTATGGCACCCTGACGTGCTCGCCGCCTCAAGAACTTTCCACTTTGCAAGAGTTTAGGGCATCACAGCCGGCAAGCCAACTGGAATGACTTGACAACAGGGCGGCGCACCCCGAGCCGTCGTGCCGGATGGGTCCGAGAGTGAGCGAGGGTGAATGGAGCCGCCATGCCGCTAGTCATGCTTCTCATCTTCATCGCCGTGCCGCTGCTGGAGCTGGCGCTGCTCATCTGGATCGGCAAGTCGATCGGCCTGATGCTGACGATCGGTCTGGTCGTGACGACGGCTGTCATCGGCACGACCGTGCTGCAATACCAGGGCTTCGCCGTCCTGGCGCGCGCGCAGCAGGCCATGATGCGCGGGCAGATGCCCGTCGAGCCGGTTCTCGACGGCATGGCGCTGCTGCTCGCCGGCGCCTTCCTGATCACGCCGGGCCTGATCACCGACACCTTCGGCTTTCTCCTGCTGGTCCCGCACGTGCGCCGGCTGTTTGCCAAGTTCATGCTGGCGCGGGTTCTCAAATGGGGACGCATCGAGGTGCGCACCTACGATGGCCGCCCCGGCGAGACGCCACGATCCGGCCAGCCCGGACGCGATCAGAAGACGGGCGACGGCCCCGTCATCGAGGGCGAGTTCGAGCGGCTGGACGAGAAGACGGTGCCGCCGGGGCGCCGTGGCGCCGACAAGGACAAGCGGAGCTGACGCTCGGCCCGTCCGGCTCCTTCGCTCACGGCACGGCTCTTGCGTAGCTGGCGGGCGAGGAGGGCGGTGGGAGCGCGAGCCGCGCTGTTCCGGTGGCGGCCATGACCGGCGAGCTTAACCAGCATCTTCGCTTGACAGCGTGAAACGTCGCGATTATCACACCGACGCAGCTTGGCACTCACTCTGGGCGAGTGCTACCAGCTCAATCATCTTCCAGCATCGTCAGCCGGCCCGCAAGGGTCCCAATGTTACGCGCGAACGGAGCATAACCCTATGAAATTCCGTCCTTTGCACGACCGCGTGGTCGTGCGCCGCCTCGAGAACGAGCTCAAGACCGCCGGCGGCATCATCATCCCCGACAGCGCTGCCGAGAAGCCGCAGCAGGGCGAAGTCATCGCTGTTGGGCCGGGCGCCCGCGGTGAGGATGGCAAGATCCAGGCTCTCGACGTCAAGAAGGGCGACAAGGTGCTCTTCGGCAAGTGGTCGGGCACCGAGGTCAAGATCGATGGCGAAGAGCTCCTCATCATGAAGGAGAGCGACATCATGGGGGTGCTCCAGAAGTAGCCTGCCGGCGCTCGCGCCGCACTCCCGATCCGCATTACGACCGGCAGCCATCGGCGCCGGTAAATCTCACATGGAGTTGAATTGAAATGGCAGCCAAGGACGTCCGCTTTTCCGCCGACGCACGCGAGCGCATGCTGCGCGGCGTCGACATTCTCGCCAACGCCGTCAAGGTGACGCTCGGCCCGAAGGGTCGCAACGTCATCCTCGACAAGTCGTTCGGCGCCCCGCGCTCGACCAAGGACGGCGTCACCGTCGCCAAGGAGATCGAGCTCGACGACAAGTTCGAGAACATGGGCGCGCAGATGGTGCGCGAGGTCGCGTCCAAGACCAACGACGTGGCCGGTGACGGCACGACGACCGCCACCGTTCTCGCCCAGGCCATCGTGCGTGAGGGCCTGAAGGCCGTCGCCGCCGGCATGAACCCGATGGATCTGAAGCGCGGCATCGACAAGGCCGTCATCCAGGTCGTCGAGGAGATCGCCAAGAAGGCCAAGAAGGTCAAGAACTCCGGCGAGATCGCCCAGGTCGGCACCATCTCCGCGAACGGCGAGAAGGCCATCGGCCAGATGATCTCCGAGGCCATGCAGAAGGTCGGCAACGAGGGTGTCATCACCGTCGAGGAGGCCAAGAGCCTCGAGACCGAGCTCTCCGTGGTCGAGGGCATGCAGTTCGATCGCGGTTACCTGTCGCCGTACTTCATCACCAACGCCGACAAGATGATCACCGAGCTCGACGAGCCCTACATCCTCATCTTCGAGAAGAAGCTCTCCGGGCTGCAGCCGATGCTGCCGCTGCTCGAGTCGGTGGTCCAGACGGGCCGTCCGCTGCTGATCATCGCCGAGGACGTCGAGGGTGAGGCGCTCGCGACGCTGGTCGTCAACAAGCTGCGCGGCGGCCTCAAGGTCGCGGCGGTGAAGGCGCCCGGCTTCGGCGATCGTCGCAAGGCCATGCTGCAGGACATCGCCATCCTGACGGGCGGCGAGATGATCTCCGAGGACCTCGGCATCAAGCTCGAGAGCGTGACGATCAAGATGCTCGGCAAGGCCAAGCGCGTGTCGATCACCAAGGACGACACCACGATCGTCGACGGCTCGGGCAAGAAGAAGGACATCGAGGCCCGCGTCGCTCAGATCAAGGCCCAGATCGAGGAGACGACCTCCGACTACGACCGTGAGAAGCTGCAGGAGCGTCTGGCGAAGCTTGCCGGCGGCGTGGCGGTCATCAAGGTCGGCGGCGCCACCGAGGTCGAGGTGAAGGAGCGCAAGGACCGCGTCGACGACGCGCTCAACGCCACGCGCGCCGCTGTCGAGGAGGGTGTCGTCGCCGGTGGTGGCGTGGCTCTCGTCAAGGCTGCGCAGGCCATCACGGTCAAGGGCGAGAACGACGACCAGGAGGCTGGCATCACCATCGTCCGTCGTGCGCTGCAGGCTCCGATCCGTCAGATCGCCGAGAACGCCGGTGTCGAAGGCTCCATCGTGGTCGGCAAGGTGCTCGAGTCCAAGTCTCCGTCATTCGGTTACGACGCGCAGATGGACGAGTACTGCGACCTCATCGAGAAGGGCATCATCGATCCGGCCAAGGTCGTGCGCACGGCTCTGCAGGATGCGGCGTCCATCGCCGGCCTGCTGATCACGACCGAGGCGGGCGTCGCCGATGCTCCGAAGAAGGAGCAGGCCGGCGGTGGCCACCACCACCACGGCGGCGGTATGGGCGGCATGGACATGATGTAAGCCGCGTCCGGTTTCAGACAACGGAAAGGGCGGCCCTCGTGGCCGCCCTTTTGCTGTCCGGCCGCCGCCCCTGCGTGCGTCCTCGGCCCCTGCCAAATGCAAGAAGCCGCCGGGATATCCTCCGACGGCTTCCATCGTCTCGCGCGAACGTCCCAGAGGGCGCGAGACCCTCGGTCCGTGATCGAAAACGTCTACTTCTTGCAGGCGCGGGCGGTGGCGCGGCAGCTGTAGCCGAGCTCCAGCTTGCAGGCGACTTTGGCCTTGCCGACCTTGGCCTTCTTGCCCTTGGCCCAGGCCTTGATGGAGTTGCCCATCGCCATCGTGGCCATCGTGGTCGCGATGTCCTTGGTGATGCCTACGCCCTGACCGGACGCCTTCACGCACTTCGCCTGAGCGCCGACCGTGGCAACGGCGAGCGACAGAGCGGCAACGCCGGCAACCGCGAGAAACCGGTTGAAAGACCGCATTTCAATCCTCCTGTGGATAGCAAGTGGCCCTTCGTTCTCGTACCGATTCGCATCTTCGGAAAGTGTTTCTGCGAATTGGCGAGCATTCCAATTCCGGGGTGTGACCGCTTCGCCGCAGAGCCGGGCGAGCCTGACATCCGGCCACGCCGCCTCAGCCGCGCGGAGGGGGAGCGGACGGCCCGGCCGTTGGTGGGGTGGGCGGGCTATCGGCGGCCGTTGCCGGGCGTGCCGCCGTCGCCTCGGCGTCCATCCGCGCACGGGTGTGACTGCCGACCACGGGCTCTGGGGTCATGGAGTGGATGATCATGATCTTCTGCCAGATCTTGGCCGTCAGATTGGTCGTGATCTGACCGATGTCATAGGCGGCATCGAGCACGACGGAATCGCGCGACGACTGGGCATAGACCGCGGCCACCTTGGCGGTGAGCGACAGCATCTCGGAGCAGTAGTCGAGGTAGCGGGACAGCTCGAAGGGGGTCAGGCGACGCTGCGGCGAGGATGGCGTCGGCTGCGAGATAGTGACCGTGGCGCTCGGGTCCTTGGTGAGCTGGTGCATGTCGATGACGTGCACGATCGACAGCAGCTCGTGCAGATCCTGAAGCGCCTCCCGCCGCTTCACCCGCGTCTCGAGGGTGAACAGGAACAACAGCGCCGCCCCCATGAGAACGAGGATGTTCATGGAGGCCTCGATGCCCTGAAGCACGCCGAACAGGTTCTCCGCGCCGCGTTTCACCTCCACGATCGTGCCGACGTAGACGAGCAGCAGCGCGCCACCGCCGATGATGAGGCCCGTCAATGCGCGTAGCATGAGGTTCGGGCGGCCGATGCGCTCGATGCGTGCGCGGCTCTGGCGCGCGATGTCGGCGAGCTCGGCGCATACCCGCGCCAGACCGGCGCCCGGAAAGCGCTCGTCGATGCGCTTCTCGAGCACCGCCAGGGAGGCCAGGATCTTGTCGGGATCGAGCCGGCGATACATCAGTGCACCTGTCCGGGGGGGCAGGTCGATGGCGTGGTCACGGACGGCCCTCGAGCGGGTCCGGGCCAAACCTGTTCTCGCCCCTCGTACCCCTCAGGAACGCCATTTCGATGAACAGCCAGAAGCCGATCACGCCATAGATGAAGGTGGCGACGAGAACGACCATGGCGACCGCGCCGTCGCTGCCCGCGGTCGCAGGGATGAGCAGCAGGGACGCGCCGGTCACGGCGATCGCCAGGATGTAGAACGATACCAGCCACCAGATCGAGCGGTTGCGGTCCTGCAAGCGCTTGGCGGAAACGGCGAAGCCCGGCCACATCGACAGAAGGCTGAAGCCACCGATGACCATGAACAGTTTGAACTGGAGCGCCGGGGTTTCGATGTTGTGGCCGTAGACCAGCGTCGCGACAATAAAATTACCGAGCACGATCAGGTAGATGCCCGTCCAGGCGAGGATGAACAGCCAGAAGGGCTTGCGGTTGACGCGGCCGCTCAGGCCAAACAGGAACTGCATCAGCGACACGGACTTGCCTCCCTTCGAGTGGCCCGGACGGACGAATGCGGCCCGCCGCCGCGCATCTCGACCTTAGCCGATCGCTCTCGTCCGTCAACGTTTCGACGTGCCGGCAGGGCGTGGCCCCGAGCGGGCAGCTCAGTCGCGCAGCAACTCGTTGATGCTCGTCTTCGAGCGGGTCTGGGCATCGACCGTCTTGACGATTACCGCACAGTAGAGCGACGGACCCGGCGAGCCGTCCGGCAGCGGCTTGCCCGGCAGCGCGCCCGGCACCACGACGGAGAACGGCGGCACGCGACCGATGTGAACCTTGCCTGTTGTCCGGTCGATGATCTTGGTCGTGGCGGAAATGAACACGCCCATGGACAGCACCGAGCCTTCGCCGACAATGACGCCCTCGACGACCTCCGAGCGCGCGCCGACGAAGCAGTTGTCCTCGATCACCACCGGATTGGCCTGAAGCGGCTCGAGCACGCCGCCGATGCCGACGCCGCCCGACAGATGCACGTTCTTGCCGATCTGGGCGCATGAGCCGACCGTCGCCCAGGTATCGACCATCGTGCCCGTGTCGACGTAGGCGCCGAGGTTGACGAACGAGGGCATCAGCACGACGCCCGGCGCGACGTAGGCGCCGCGGCGCGCCACGGCGCCTGGAACCGCGCGATAGCCCGCCGCGCGAAAGGCGGCGTCGTCCATGCCGGCGAACTTCGAGGGCACCTTGTCCCACCACGAGGCGCCACCCGGCGCTCCCGCAATCATGCTCATGTCATTGAGCCGGAACGACAGCAGGACCGCCTTCTTCAGCCACTGGTTGACGATCCAGTCACCGCCCGACTTCTCGGCGACGCGGGCCTTGCCGGTGTCGAGCAGCGCGATCGCCGTCTCGACGGCCTCGCGGACGGCGCCCTTCGTCGAGAAGGTGAGGGTGTCGCGCGCCTCCCAGGCGTCGTCGATGGTCTTCTGAAGGTCGGCGGTGCTCATGCGTGGAACTCCCGGAAGGGCGAAGGATGATCGGCGACACGTTTTGGCGCGGTGGGGCGGCCGGTGTCAATCGTCTCCCGCCCGGAGGGCCGCTGTTGACTGGCGGGGCGACCTGTCGGACGTTTCCCGCGGGACTGGCGGCGCTGGTGGAGAATGCGGATGGAGCGCGATAGCTCGTGGGTCGATCGGTTCGCCGGATTGGGGCGGCTCGAGCAGGCTGTGCGTGACAAGCTCGTGACGACGAGCCAGATCGTCCGCCTGCCGGCCGGCAGCGTTATCTTCGGCCCGGGCATGGCGCCCAAGGACCTGCTGCTGCTGATCGACGGCAGTGTGCGCGTGCAACAGACGTCGGAGGGTGGGCGCGAGATCGTGCTCTACCGGGTCTCGGCGGGGGAGAGCTGCGTCCTGACCACCGCCTGCCTGCTCGCCTACGAGGGCTATCTCGCCGAGGGCGTCGCGGAGACGGATATCGAGGCGGTCGCCATCCCGCGCGCCACCTTCGACACGCTCGTCGCCCAGTCGCCGGAGTTTCGCCGCTTCGTCTTCACGGCCTTCAGCGAGCGGATCACGGACCTCTTCCGTCTGATCGACGAGGTCGCATTCAAGAAGATCGACATCCGGCTGGCGCATCGCCTGTTGACGCTCGCCGACGCCGACGGTCGGCTCGGCGTCACGCATCAGGAGCTGGCGAACGAACTCGGCACGACACGGGAGGTGGTGAGCCGGCAGCTCCTCGAATTTCAGCGGCGCGGCTGGATCAAGCTCGCGCGCGGCCAGATCGAGGTCCTGGACGCCGCGCCGCTCGAGCAGCTCGCGGAGGTCTCTGTACCATAAGTCACATACGCTTGCCGGGGGCAGCGCTAGAAGGGAGCGTGCCACCTTTTGAGGAGAACCTGCGATGCAAGCGAATGTCGGCGGCGTGGACCGGATCCTGCGGATCGTTGTCGGTCTTGCACTCATCAGCCTCGTCTTCATCGGGCCGAAGACGATGTGGGGACTTGTCGGCATCGTGCCGCTGGTGACCGGTCTCTTCCGCTTCTGCCCGGCCTACGGATTGTTCGGCCTGAACACCTGTGGACGCGGCTGACGCGCTTCAGACGCTTGCCGGAGCGGCGCGAGACCCCATTTCGTCACTGAGCGCCGGCAAGCCGATCGGTCAGGCGATCGTCGAGCAGACTCGGCCTGGGCGGCATTCGCCCAGGGATGGCCGCTCCTTGTCGCGCCGCCCGCATCCCGTGAGAGGGCCGGCGCGTCGAGCACCGGGGGCATCTTCGAGGGAGCGACAGCGGAGCCCGGAGGTAAGAGACATGGCTGAACAGAGCTATCCCGTCGACATGGCGCGCAAGCCGGAGGTCAAGGCGTACTTCGATCCAGTCAGCAACACCATCAGCTACATCGTGCGCGATCCCGGCTCGACGGCGTGCGCCATCATCGACCCGGTTCTCGACATCGACTACGCCGCCGGCCGCCTCGCCACCCAGTCCGCCGACGCCATGATCGACGCCGTGCGCCAGGACGGTCTCTCGCTCGAGTGGATCATCGAGACGCACGCCCACGCAGATCATCTGTCCGCCGCGCCCTACATCCAGGAGAAGCTCGGCGGCAAGATCGGCATCGGCGAGCAGATCCGCGTCGTTCAGGACACCTTCGGCAAGATCTTCAACGAGGGCACCGCCTTCCAGCGCGACGGCAGCCAGTTCGACCGGCTGTTCGAGGACGGCGACCGCTATCGCATCGGCTCGCTCGAGGCGTTCGTCATGGCCACGCCCGGCCACACCCCTGCCTGCATGACCCACGTGATCGGCGATGCCGCCTTCGTCGGCGACACACTCTTCATGCCGGACGGCGGCACGGCGCGCGCCGATTTTCCGGGCGGCGATGCGCGCCAGCTCTTCCGCTCCATCAAGAAGGTGCTGTCGCTGCCACCGGAGATGCGGCTCTTCATGTGCCACGACTACGCGCCGGGCGGCCGTGAGATCAAATGGGAGACCACGGTGGCCGAGGAACGCGCGAACAACATCCACGTGCGCGACGGCATCGACGAGGATGAGTTCGTGAGGATGCGCACCGCGCGGGACAAGACGCTCGGCATGCCCAAGCTGATCATCCCGTCGATCCAGGTGAACATCAAGGCGGGCCAGCTCCCCGAGCCCGACGCCAGCGGGAAGAGGTTCTTCAAGGTGCCCATCAACCAGCTCTGACGCCGCGCCCCCGCGGCGCGCCAGCTCCATCGTCGCAATACCATCGTCAACAACGGAGGAACTCATGCTTTCCCCGAACGCCCGCGCTTGGTCGCCTTACATGGCCGGCGTCATCATCGGACTCTTGCAGATCCCGACCTTTCTCCTGCTCAACACGGCGCTCGGCGCTTCGTCGTCGTTCGTCACGGTGGCCGGCCACATCGCGACCGTGTTCGATGCCGGCGCCGCCGACATCAAGTACTTCGCCAAGCATCTGTGGGGCGCCAAGAACTGGTGGCAGGTGGCCATCGTCGTCGGCATCGCGCTCGGCGCCTTCCTCTCGATGCGGCTCTCGGGCGCCCGCAGGCAGACGATCTCCCCGGTATGGGCGCGCGCCATGGGTGTGCACTCGCTGGGCGTCCGGGCGCCGATCGCCTTCGTCGCGGGGTTCGTGATGCTGCTCGGCGCGCGCATCGCCGGGGGCTGCACCTCCGGTCACGGCATCTCTGGCATGGCCCAGCTTTCGATCGGCTCGACCGTCGCCGTGGCCGCCATGTTCGCCGGCGGCATCCTCGTGGCCCTGCTCTACAAGCGCGTCTGACACGCGATCTCAAGGGAGACTGACAATGTCCGTTCTTTCCGCAATTCTCATCGGCCTCGCGAGTGGCATCGTGTTCGGCTTCGCGCTCGAGAAGTCGCGCGTGTTCGAGCCCGGCATCATCGTTGGCCAGCTCCAGCTCAGGAACTTCGTGATGCTGAAGATCTTCCTGACGGCGGTCATCACGGGGCTCGTCGTGCTGGCGGTGCTCAACGGCGTCTTCGGCGTCAAGCTGCACCTGAAACCGCTCGTCTGGCAGGCCGACATCATCGGCGGTCTGCTGCTCGGCGTCGGCATCGCACTGGCCGGCGCCTGTCCGGGCACCTCCATGGCGCAGATCGGCGCCGGCTATCGCGATGCCTGGTTCGTCGTGCTCGGCGGCATCGCGGGTGCGCTGTTCTACGGCTACAACGACAAGGCCATCACCGGATATTTCGCCGAGAAGGGCAGCAAGCTCGGCGTCGACCAGATGGTGGGTCTGCCGTTCTGGCTGGTGGCCCTGCTGCTCGCGGTCGTACTGGTCGGCGTTCTCGTCGCGATCGAGCGGATGCAGGCGTGGACGGATGAGGTCGGCCAGGACCACGACGGCCTTCGCGCCGACCATGACGGCTCCGAGCGCCAGAGGCCGGCAGCTAGTTTCGCCCGCTGAGGCGATCTGCGGGGTGTGATCAGACGGCGATGCGGCGAAAGCGCAGGTACGTGCAGGTGCGCCCTGCCGCCAGCGCTTTCGCCTCGTAGCGTGTGGCGATGGCGTCGGGCGGACGCTGGCGCCAGTCCGCCGGCCCGCGCGCCGTCCAGACGAGGCCGGGTGTCGCCGCAACGGCGAGCAGTGTCGAGCGGGCGTAGGCTCCGATGTCGGTGGCGACCCGCAGCTCCCCGCCGATCCGCAAGGCGCGCACGATCAGAGCGAGCGTGGCTGGCGACACCAGCCGGCGCTTGGCGTGGCGGCGCTTCGGCCAGGGATCGGGAAACAGGATGAAAACGCGGCCGAGCGAGGCTTCCGGCAGCCAGCGCAGCAAGGGGCGCGCATCGTCGGCGTGCAGGCGGATGTTGGTGATGCCGTGCGCCTCGACGTCCGAGAGCACCTTGATCACCCCGTCCTCGAAGGGCTCCGAGCCGATGAGCCCGACGTCGGCATGCGATCGGGCTTGATGCACGAGATGCTCGCCGCCGCCGAAGCCGATCTCGAGCCAGACATCCGCGACGGCGCCGTGCTCGAACAGCCTCGCGAGCGGGCGCGGCGCCTCGCGGGTGAGGGGGATGCTCAATTCGGGAAGGCGCTCGGCCAGCAGTTGCACCTGGCGCGGGCTCGGCTTGCGACCGCGCCGTCGTCCGAAGGATCTGAGCTCGCTCGTATGCTCGGGGTCTGGCGCGTCGCTCATGCCGGGCATCGGCTCGAAGGCTGTGGGGCGAAGGCGGCAGGCCCCGGTGAGGGCGCCTGCCGCGCAGTCCCGTCAGGTCTCAGAACGACCGCTTCAGCGTGTCGGCGAGATCCGTCTTCTCCCAGGAGAAACCGCCCTCGGCATCGGGAGTGCGGCCGAAATGACCGTAGGCCGACGTGCGCGCATAGATCGGCTTGTTGAGGTCGAGGTGCTTGCGAATGCCGCGCGGCGTCAGGTCCATGACATCGCTCAGCAGCGTCTCGAGCTTCGCCTCGTCCACCTTCGACGTGCCGTAGGTGTCGGCATAGACGGAGAGCGGTCGCGCCACGCCGATGGCGTAGGCGATCTGGATGGAGCAGCGATCCGCAAGGCCGGCCGCCACGACGTTCTTGGCGAGATAGCGGGCCGCGTAGGCGGCGGAGCGGTCGACCTTGGTCGGGTCCTTGCCGGAGAAGGCGCCGCCGCCGTGCGGGGCCGCACCGCCGTAGGTGTCCACGATGATCTTGCGTCCGGTAAGGCCGCAGTCGCTGTCCGGGCCGCCGATGAAGAACTTGCCGGTCGGGTTGACGTGCCAGACCGTGTCCTTGCTGATCCAGCCTTCGGGCAGCGCCGCGCGGACGTAGGGCTCGACAATCTCGCGCACCTTGGACGAGCTCAGATCCTCGATCAGATGCTGCGTGGAGACGACGATCTCGGCGGCGGCGACGGGCTTGCCGTTCTCGTAGCGGACGGTGACCTGGCTCTTGGAATCTGGACCGAGCACCTTCTCCTTGCCGGCATGGCGCGCCTCGGCCATGAGGCGCAGGATCTTGTGCGAGTAGTGGATCGGCGCGGGCATCAGCTCCGGCGTCTCGCGGCAGGCGTAGCCGAACATGAGGCCCTGGTCGCCGGCGCCTTCGTCCTTGTTGTCGCCGGCGTCCACGCCCTGGGCGATGTTGACCGACTGCGGATGCAGCAGGACCTCGATCTTGGCCTTCTCCCAGTGGAAGCCGTCCTGCTCGTAGCCGATCTCGCGGATGGCCATGCGCGCCACGTGGGCGATGTAGTCCTTGGTGATCGTGTTGGGGCCGCGCACCTCGCCGGCGATCACGACGCGGTTCGTCGTCGCCAGCGTCTCGCAGCCGCAGCGGATCTGCCAGGGGTCGATGCCGGCCTTCGGACCCTCACGGAAGAAGAGGTCGACCACCTCGTCGGAGATGCGGTCACAGACCTTGTCAGGGTGGCCCTCGGAGACCGACTCGCTCGTGAAGAGGTAGGAGGCTCGTGTCACGGGATTCCTCATGTTTCGCAGGTGGCCACTGGTTGGGCTGGGTTCTGGCAATCTTTGGCGGGCGGGTCAAGCCCCGGCCCGGCGGCCGTACACATACGGAGTGGCGACGGCGCAATCCGGCGCCTGCGCCGTGATGCCGCGTCGTGACGCCATGGATACGCATCTCATCCGGCAGTCTTCCGGCAGTCTTCGCGCACACGAGCGGGAAAGCGAGCAACGGCGGCAGCCCGGGGGGCCCACGTCTGGCGCATGACCGGCGCTCAGGACGCGCCATGCGCCTGCACTGCGCTCAGGACGTCTCGGACGCGTCCTTGCCGTCGGACAGGACGGGATGGCCCGACGCTGCCACGAGCGCGCGGATCAGTTCGATCACCGCGCGCCGCACGTTCGGGTCGCCGATCTGATGGAACGCCCGATTGAGCTCGATGCCTTCGCGCGTGTTCAAGGCGTCGGACACGAAATCGTTCTCGGGCTCGCCGAAGCCGGCGGGCGGGCGCGAGGCGTCCAGTTCGTCCAGAGGCGCCCCCTCATAGAAGTACCCGACATCCACCCCAAGGGCGCGCGCCAGATAGAAGAGCCGGCTGGCGCCGATGCGATTGATGCCGCGTTCGTATTTCTGGATCTGCTGAAAAGTAATCCCGAGCGCGGAGGCCAGATCCTCCTGGCTCAAGCTGAGGATCATCCGGCGCGAACGCATTCGCTTGCCGACATGAGTGTCGATCGGATTGGCTCTGCGCGAGTTGCGCGGTCGTGGACCGTCGCCTACTTGATCTGCTGGCATTCCTTGGCTTCCCCACCCTGGTAGACTTTTTAGTTCTTAAGTCCGGACATGTGATGCGTCAATGTCATACGCCCAATTAGAGTCGGTAATCATCTGATATTGGCGACGAAACACCTTTCGACGCTGAACGGACATTTCGCGCGCAGGTTGTTTCAAGCGTGCTTCAGATGGTCGAGTATCGGCGCAGATTTCGACGAAACGCGATGAGCAGGAAGCCGCATATCTCCGCGAAAAGGAAAAAGAGATCTCCAAATCTCGCGGAAAATGTGGGGGGTAGCGCCGGGGGGAGCCCCGTTTCGATCACGCCCCGAGCGTTGAGGGGCAGGCTCTGCAAGATGCGTCCCTTGCCGTCAATTACCGCAGAGACGCCGTTGTTGGCGACGCGGATCACCGGCAGGCCCTCCATGACCGCGCGGACACGCGTCTGGTGAAGGTGCTGGTAGGGGCCGCTGGTGTGGCCGAACCAGCCGTCGTTGGTCAGGTTGAGCAGGAATGCCGGCCGCTTCTGCCCCGCGAAACCGTTCGTCGGAAAGATCACCTCGTAGCAGATCAGCGGCCCGAACGGCGGCAGGTTGGCGAGGCTGAGGAGCGGCCGCGGCGAGAGTCCGCTGTCGAAGCCACCCTTCATGCGGCTCAACTGCTCCAGCCCGATCGCCTCGAGGGTCGCCTGAAGCGGCAGGAATTCGCCGAACGGGACCAAGTGCACCTTGTCGTAGATCGCGGCAGGTCTGCCCTCGTCGTCGAAGGCGATCAGGCTGTTGAAGATGAGTCGGCGCTGCTGTCCGGAGGCTCCGGGACTGCGATCGATGCGCAGCGCCCCGGATACGAGTTGCACGCCCTTGGGGAGCAGATTGGCGATGGCCTGCAGCACATCGGGGTGCTCCAGCGGCAGGAACGGCATGGCCGCCTCGGGCCAGATCACGAGCGTGATGCCGGTCAATCCGGCCGGCTCGCCGCGCTGATTCGTCGCGGACAAGCGCAGATGCTCGGCAAAGATGCGTCCCTGCAGCTCCGGCCGCCACTTGTCGCGCTGCGGAATGCTCGGCTGCACGAGGCGAAGCCGCACGTGGTCGTTCATGCTCGCCTCGGCCTCCGCGAGACGCATGTGGCCGCCGGCGAACAGCGGCAGCAGGAGGAGCACGGGAACCAGCACCGCCGCCCGCCGCAGCGCCATGGGATCGGTTGCTTTCTCCGCGTCGAGCCAGGCGACGGCCGGCGCGCAGAGGGCCACGACCGTGACCAGCGTCAGCCCGTAGATGCCGAGCCACGCCGCTGCCTGCAGCAGCGGGTCCGGCCACGTCAGCGCGTAGCCGAGTGTGTTCCACGGAAAGCCCGTCAGGACGTGCCCGCGCAGCCATTCGCTGGCCGAGAGACCGAGCGCCAGAGCCAGGACGCGCATCGGACCGTTCGACCAGGCGAGTTGGGCCAGGGCCGTACCGAGCGCGAAAAACAGGGCGAGGCCGGCAGGCATCAGCGAGACGGCGAACGGCAGCAGCCAGGCGAACCGCTCGGCCTCGACGAGAAACGCCTCGCCGATCCAGTAGAGCCCGGCCAGGAAATAGCCGAAGCCGAAACACCAGCCGATCCAGGCGGCCTTGCGGGTGCGCGGGACGCAGGGCAGGCCGCCAGGTGTCGCCGTCGGTGCGCCTTGGGCGCTTGCCCTCGCCGCCACGGCTCCGTCGATCAGCCAGACCAGGGCCGGGAGCGTCAGCGCCAGCACCGGCCAGGCGAAGACGGGCGCCATGGCGAGCGCGGACAGCGCACCCGCGAGCATGGCAGTGAGCATGCGCCGCCAGCCCCGAAGCTCGCGCAGGCTCCTGCTCAAAGAGCGCATGGTTCGCTCACGTGCTCCCGGCGGGCGGCGCGGCGGTCTTGGCGCGCGCCGCGTGGATCTTGAGCTTCTTGACGCGTCGCGGGTCGGCGTCGAGGACCTCGAACTCCACGCCCGAGGGATGCTTCAGCAGCTCGCCGCGGGTGGGCACGCGCCCGACGAGCGCGAACACGAGTCCGCCGAGGGTGTCGATGTCGGCGGCGTCCTCCTCCGTCATCAGGGAGATGCCGAGCCGCGCCTCGAGCTGCCGGACAGGCGTCCGCGCGGCAGCAATCAGGCCGAGCTTGGCATCCTCGTAGATGAGCGCGTCCTCGTCCTCGTCGTGCTCGTCCTCGATCTCGCCGACGATCTGCTCGACGAGATCCTCGATCGATACGAGACCATCCGTGCCGCCGTACTCGTCCACCACCATGGCGAGGTGAATGCGCGTCGACTGCATCCGCAGGAACAGGTTCATCGCTGGCATGGTGGGCGGCACGTAGAGCGCGGGCCGGCGCAATTTGGCGGCTGCGATGGTCATCGAAAGATCGACGGCGGAGAGGTCGAGCTTCGGCGGCTCGCCGGTGGTCACGACGGGCTCGGCGGTCGGCGCCGGCGAGGCGCTGGCGGCCATCCAGCGCAGGAGATCCTTGATGTGGACCATGCCGCGGGGGTCGTCGAGCGTGTCGCGGAACAACGGCATGCGCGAGACGCCCGCTTCCTCGAACAGACGCAGCAGGCTCTCGAGGCTCTCCTCCTCGTCGATGGAGATGATATCGGCGCGCGGCACCATGACGTCGTCGACCCGCAGCCGCCCGAAGCGCAGCAGGCGGCGCAGCATGTCGCGCTCCTGGGCGCTGAACACCGATGCGGCCTTGTCCTCCTCGTTCAGGGCATACTCGAGGGTGTCTCTCAACGTCGGGGCATCCGACAGTCCGAGCCGCGCGCGAAGGGTCGAGAGCCAGCCGGAGCCGTTGCCACCGCCATCGTCGGTCTGAGGATCTCCGGCCTGAGACTTGCCGTGGGTCGTGCTGTTACTCATGGACGTGCCGTATGGCTCCTTTCGTCGGGTTCCGGGAGCAGCTCCCGATAGGGGTTCGCGATGCCGAGGCGCTGCAGGATCTCGATCTCGAGGCGCTCCATTTCCTCCGCCTCGTCGTCACTCTGGTGGTCGTATCCGAGCAGATGGAGCACACCGTGCACCACGAGATGCTGCACGTGGGCCGTCGGCGTCTTGTGCTCGGACTTGCTTTCTCCGAGCACGGTTTCGAGCGCGAGGGAGATGTCGCCGAGTGGACGCGCGGTGCCGTCCGCGACGGGCGCACCGGTCGCGGCGGGAAAGGAGAGCACGTTCGTCGGGGCGTTCTTGCCGCGGAAGGCGGCATTGAGCTGCTGCTGGCGTGCGTCGCTGAGCAGCGCGATGGAGATGCCGCAGGGAAAATGCGGACTGAGTCCCTCGTGCGTGGCGACGGCGTGTACCGCCTCCTCGATGCGCTGCCCGATCGCCTCGATGGCGAGCCAGCGCTCGTCTTCGATGCTGAGGTCGATCTCGGTACAGCCGTCCGAGGTGGCGTCACGGCAACTTTCGCCGTCGTCGGGCGCGCTGCAACTGTCCGAGGGATCTATGCTGGGCATGAGCTGCCCCCCGCCGCGACGGCGCGCCGGCATGTGCATGTCCGGGGTCCTGCAGCCTCGCTCATGACACTAGCCGGCCTTCTCGTAGGCCGCGACGATGCGTGCGACGAGATCGCGGCGCACGACGTCGGCGCCGGTGAAGCGCACGCAGCGAATGCCGTCGACGCCGTCGAGCAGCTTCGTGGCCTCGTCGAGACCGGACTTCTGCCCCGGCGGCAGATCGATCTGCGAGGGATCGCCGGTCACGACCATTTTCGAGCCCTCTCCGAGCCGGGTGAGGAACATCTTCATCTGCATGGTCGTGGTGTTCTGGGCTTCGTCGAGGATGACGAAGGCATGGGCGAGCGTGCGTCCACGCATGAACGCGAGCGGCGCGATCTCGATGACGCCCGTCTCGATGTCGCGCTCGACCTTTTCCGGCGGCAGTACATCATAGAGAGCATCATAGAGCGGCCGGAGGTAGGGGTCGACCTTCTCGCGCATGTCGCCGGGCAGGAAGCCGAGCCGCTCGCCGGCTTCGACCGCCGGACGGGACAGAATGATGCGCTCGACGAGTCCCCGCTCCAGACAGGCGGCCGCGAAGGCGACGGCGATATACGTCTTACCCGTACCGGCCGGGCCGACGCCGAATACCAGGTCGTCGGCCTCCAGCGCGCGAATATAGGTGCTCTGGGTCGGCGTGCGCGCGGTGACGATGCGCTTGCGGGTGCGAACCTGCGCCATGCCGGCGGTCGCTCCAGGCTGGCTCGCGGAATGGCGCAAGGCACCGTCGATGTCGCCGGGACCGATCGGCTCGCCCGCACGCAGGCGCGCGTACAGCCGTTCGAGCACGTCGCGGGCGATGGCGCAGGCGCTTTCGGAGCCGATCAGCGTGACGACATTGCCGTGAGCCCGCGCATCTATGCCCAGACGCTCTTCGAGGAGGGCCAGGTGCGAGTCGAACTGGCCAAGCAGCTCGGCCAGCAGGCGGTTGTCCTCGAACGAGACCGAGAGCCGATGCTGGTCAGCACCGCTCGCGCGGCCGGTTTTGCCTCCGCCAGCGGTGGCGGCTGGCCCGCGGACACCTGTCAATCAGCGACCTCCTCGATCAAGACACAGCTCTCGGCGACCACGACTCGCAGCCTAGAGTGTGATCGATCCCGATGGAATCGCATTCGCGATGTGCCAAAGTCGTGAATCACGCTCAAAATCATAGAGGAACAGCCCGCTCCGCGCGCTCGATCGCAGCGATGAGCGCCGCAAACCCGCTCAATCGCACTCTAACACACGCGCCATAGGGCAGAGTCATGCCGCTTTGATGACGCCGCTGAGGCTATTCGGGCCCGTGCCGGAGATTTCCACATCCACGAGACGGCCGAGGTACTCCCCGCTGGCATCGGCGTGGACGGATTGCAGGTAGGGCGAGCGGCCGACGAGCTGGTTGGGGGCGCGGCCCTGGCGGTCGAACAGGACCGGCATGCGCCGGCCGACGAAGCTGGCGTTGAAAGCGGCTTGCTGTTCGCCGATCAGGTCCTGAAGCTGGGCGAGACGCTCGGTCTTGACCGCCTCGGGCACCTGCTCGTCGAGGGCGGCCGCCGGGGTGCCGGGGCGTGGGCTGTACTTGAACGTGTAGGCGTGCGCGAAACCGACGTGGCGCACGACGCCGAGCGTCGCCGCGAACTCCGCAGCCGTCTCGCCGGGGAAGCCGACGATAATGTCCGTCGACAGGGCGATGTCCGGCCGGGCGTCGCGCAGGCGCTCGATCAGGGAAAGATAGTCCCTGGCCGTATGCTTGCGGTTCATGGCTGCGAGGATGCGGTCGGCGCCGGCCTGAAACGGCAAATGCAGGTAGGGCATCAGCTTGGCGATGTCGCGGTGGGCGGCGATCAGGTCGTCGCTCATGTCGCGGGGATGGCTGGTCGTGTAGCGGATGCGCTCGAGGCCGGGCACGTCGGCCAGGCGGGCAATGAGCCGCGCCAGGGGCCAAGGGCGGCCGTCGGGGCCGTCGCCATGATAGGCGTTCACGTTCTGCCCGAGCAGCGTCAGCTCGCGGGCGCCGCCGTCGACCAGCCGGCTCGCCTCGTCGACGACGTCGGAGACGGGACGCGACAGCTCCATGCCGCGTGTATAGGGCACGACGCAGAACGTGCAGAACTTGTCACAGCCCTCCTGCACGGTCAGGAAGGCGGCAGCCGCTCCGCGGCGCGTGCGGGCCGGAAGCTGGCCGAATTTGTCCTCGGGCGGAAACTCGGTCTCGATCAGCGCCTCGCCGCCTTTCGCCGCGCGCGCCAGGAGGTCCGGCAGGCGGTGATAGCTCTGCGGGCCGACGACGAGATCGACGACGGAGGCGCGACGGGCGATCTCGGCGCCCTCGGCCTGGGCAACACAGCCGGCGACGGCAATGATCGTGTCGAGGCCGCGCGCGCTGCGCTCCTCCTTGACGCGACGCAGACGCCCGAGCTCGGAGTAGACCTTCTCGCCGGCCTTCTCGCGGATGTGGCAGGTGTTGAGGACGATGACGTCCGCCTCCTCGGGCGCGCCGGTCTCCGCCAGCCCCTCGCCTGCGAGCAGCTCGGTCATGCGCTCGGAGTCGTAGACGTTCATCTGGCAGCCGAACGTCTTCACCAGAACGCGGCGGCCGGCGCTCGACTTTCGATCGTTCGGCGGCGTCACGTCTGTCTGGTCCTCTGTCTGGTCTGCGATGCCGAAACGATAGCCCGGCGATATTCTGGTTTGGTTACTCCGGCAGCAATCCATACCCGAGCGGCTGCGACATGGCTAACCGACGGTTGACGGGCGGCTCGTTCTGCGCTCGTCCGTGGCGGCATCCCGGCCGCTCTCCATTGCAGATCCAACCTGATCCTGCAAGCCCGCCGTGGTCGCATCCGGGCCTGGCTGACGCGCCGCGCCGGGCGTCTGGTGGCGCAGCAGCGCCGCCATCTGATGCCGGACGTGCACTTCCGTGTAGCGGGCGAGATCCTTGCGGTCGGCGAAATCGGTCAGCGGCACCGGTGTGCCGATCGAGATGCGAACCTCGAGCGGGCCGCTCTTCAAGAGCTCCCAGGCATGGCCGGCCAGCTCCATGTCGCCGTACCAGGCGACCATCGGCCGCTCCCGGCGCGAGAGTGGCAGGCCGTGGTGGCCGGTATAGGCGATGGCCATCGGCTGCACGACCACGTCGCCGTCCTCGCCTGCACCGGGCGTGCTCTTGCCGGGCTTCGCCGCCCCGAACAGCGACGTCTTGAACGGCAGCACGCGATTGCCGTCGCTCGACGTGCCCTCGGCGAACAGCACGACGTTGTCGCCGGCCTTCAGGCGGGCGAGGATTTCATTGGTCGTGCCGGCGACGGCCGTGCGGCGCTCGCGATCGACGAAGACGCTGCGTTGCAGCCGTGCGAGCGTGCCGACGAACGGCCAGGTCCCGACCTCGCGCTTGGCCACGAACGAGACGGGCGCCACCGCGGAAAGCACGGGGATGTCGAGCCAGGAAATGTGGTTCGATACGAGGAGCACGCCGTTCGACTTGTGCAGCTCGCCGTCCACCTCGATCCTGACGCCGATCAACCGGCAGACGCGGCGATGATACCAGTTGGGCAGGGTGCGGGCGCGCCGCGGGCTGAGGCGCTTGAAAGCGGCCTGCACCGGGATCAGCGTCACGGTCAGCAGGAAGAAGCCCGTGAGGACGGTGACGGCTCTGAGGCTCGGCAACATGGCGTGTTACGTGCTCCCCGGTCGTCTCCTCAAGGTGCGCCGCCAGTCCTGAGCGGGAGGCCCGTCCCCGTCAACACTGACCGCAGCACCAGCGCGTCGACCGCCGCGCGACCGGCGCGCGCGTAGTAGCCGCGACGGCGGCCGGCCTCGACGAAGCCCAGCCGGCGATAGAGCGCGAGCGCGGCGGAATTGTCGGCGGCGACCTCCAATATAATCGATCCGGCTCCCCGACCAAGGGCGTCGGCCGCCAGCGCCTCTACGAGCCGGACGGCCAGGCCCTGGCGGCGGAGGCCGGGCGCCACGGCAAGCGTCAACACCTCCGCCTCGTCCGCATGGAGGTGCGCCAGGAGCAGGCCGGCATCGGCATTGCCAGCGCCGGGGTCGAGGATTGCCAGGAAACCGACAGTGGCCGGGCCCGCAAGCAGCCCGCGGATGGCAGCCTCGTCCCAGGCATCGTCGAAACTCCGGGCGTGCAGCGCGGCGAGGCGTCGGCTGTCGTCGGCGAGAGCGCGGCGGATGTGGGCGGCGCTGGCCGCGGTCGCCGGCATGGCGTTCACCGGTCCGCCCGCAGGCCCTGCGTCTGCGGCTTGGCGTCGGCCTCGCGCAGATAGAGCGGATGTGGCGGCCCGGGCTCGTCGGGCCGGCTGGCGACGAGCTCCGGCAGGTGTCGGGCATCGGGTTGAAGATCGGGCAGCGCCGCCTCTGCCGTCCCGCCCTGAGCCTGGATGGCGGCTGCGAGCGCGGCGGCTGCCGAGCCGACGACGACGATGGGGCCACGCCCGAGCATGGCCGCCGCTTCGTCGACTGCGAGCAGTCGTGTGGCAGGCCTCGCGTCGTCGCGGCCCGTGAGCGGGGCTTCGACGTAGACCTGTCCGCGGCGCGCCTCGATGGCGACGGCCAGCCGGCGTGCGTCCTGTGCACTGCTGCCGCTGGCGGCCAGACAGGTGCGCGCCGTTGCTGTCGCGAGCTCGAGGCTGGTCGCCGTCGCCACCGGCTTGGCGAGCGCCAGCCGCAGCCCGCGCGCCGCCGCGATGCCGACCCGGACCCCCGTGAATGAGCCAGGCCCGACCGTCACGGCGATGCGCTCGAGCTCGGCGAAAGCGAGCCCCGCCGCCGCCATCGTCTCGGCGATCATGGGCATCAGGCGCTCGGCGTGCCCGGTGCGCATCTCCTCGAAGCGGGCCGTCAGGCGTCCTTTCGCCAGCACGGCCACCGAGCAGGCGCCGAAGCAGGTGTCGAAGGCGAGCAGCGTCATGCGTGGCGTCTCACAGGATGCTCGCCATCTCGTCGAAGGCGAAGCGCGGCGAGCGTGGGAAGAGGCCGGCCGGGTCCCCATAGCCGAGATTGCACAGGAAGTTGGACTTGACCTGCGTGCCGGCGAAGAAGGCCTCGTCGACCTTGGCATTGTCGAAGCCGGACATCGGGCCGGTGTCGAGCCCGAGCGCGCGGGCGGCGAGCATGAAGTAGGCGCCTTGCAGGGAGCCGTTGCGGAAGGCCGTCTCCCTGGCAAGCTCGGGGCTGCTGGTGAACCAGCTCCGGGCGCTCTGGTTGTGCGGGAAGAGCTTCGGGAGGTGGTCGTAGAAGGCGAGGTCGTGGCCGATGATGGCGATGACGGGGGCCGCCAGCGACTTCTTGCGATTACCTTCCGAGAGGAATGGCGCAATCCGCTCCTTGGCGGCCTGCGACTTCAGGAAAACGAGCCGCGCGGGCGAGCAGTTGGCGCTGGTCGGCCCCATCTTCATCAGCTCGACGAGCTCGCGCAGCAGCGCCTCCGGCACGTCCTTGTCCTGCCAGGCATTGTGTGTGCGCGCCTCGAGGAAGAGTTGATCGAGGGCGGCGCGGTCGAGTTTCTGCGTCATGGGTCGGCATCCTTCAGGTTGCGAGCTTTGCGGCCGAGCCTAGCGGCGACGTCTGCGCTTGACCAGACGGCCACGGTGGGTTTCGTTGCAGCCATCCGTAGCGCGTCTGCAGCAGCGAGGTTTTCATGACTGGCCCGAGGATCGCACTCATCCACGCCGTCTCTCTGGCGATCGCTCCGGTCGTCGCCGCGTTCGGCTCGCATTGGCCGCAGGCCAGGCCGGTGAGCCTGCTCGATGAATCCCTCCAGCCCGACCGTGATGCTGCGAGCTACGGCGGGCCGAGCTTCCACGAGCGGTTGGGCCGGCTGGCGGACTACGCGCTCGATATCGGCTCCGAGGGCATCCTGTTCACCTGCTCCGCCTTCGCCGACGAGATCGAGGCCGTCAAGGCGCGACTGGCCATCCCCGTCTATCGCCCCGACGAGGCGGTGCTCGAGGCTGCGCTGAGGACTGGCGGCAACGTCGTCGTGCTCGTGACGTTCGGGCCGTCCATCGGCGTGCTCTCGACGCAGCTCAAGGAGCTGGCGCCGAAGCTCGGGCACACGGGCGCGGCCGAGGTGAGGCTGGTTCCCGATGCCCTGGACGCGGTGCGTGCCGGCGACCGGGACCGCCACGACACGCTCATCGCGGCGGCCGCTGCCGCAGCCGGTGACGCCACGATCGTGCTCGGCCAGTATTCGATGACGGGCGCGGCAGAGGCGGTGCTCGAGGCGACCGGCCGCAGGCCACTGACCGGGCCCGATCAGGCCGTGCTCAAGCTCAAGCACGCGGTGACAGGCTGACGCGCCGGCTCAGGGGATCTCGACCTCGAGGCCGAGCAGCAGGAAGCTCCACGACTTGCCGTGCGAGTCGAGATTGAGCGAGGTATTGACGCCGCCCTCGAGTGCGTCATGCAGGACGAAGTTGAGCCCGTGCAGGTGGTCGAGGGCGTAACGCTCGACGGCACCGCGCACGAGCGGCGCCAGCGCTGCCTTCACGCGCTCGGCCGTCACCTGCGCCTTGACGAGTGCGAAGTGGCGCGGCTCGTACACCCAGAGCGAGATGTTGGAGATGTCGCCCTTGTCGCCGGCTCGGGCGTGGGCGATCTCGCGCAGCTTTACGCGCCGGCTCATGCCACGATCACCTCCGTGCGCGCCTGCACGCTGCCGCGTGGCACATAGGCGGATTGCGTGACGATGCGTGGCACGATCTGGCCCCGGAATCCGCCGCCGCCGGCCGGCCCGCAGCAGAGCAGCGACTCGACTTCCCACAGCACCTTTTCGACGGCGGCGCGGTCGTCGCTCGCAAACGTTGTGTGGACGCGCACATCTTCTGTCGTGACGACGTTGCGCCGCCCCTGCTCGGGCGTCGCGTGCAGCGCCGCGATGCCGACGAGGTCGATCCGCAGCGCGCCGTCGAGGGCGAGCACGACGCGCAGGCGCTCGTCGAGGATGTCGCGGGCGAGCCGAGCGCGCTCGATGGCGCCGGGACCCGCGTAGCTGATGCCTGCTTCCCCCTGCCAGCCGCCGTCGAAGCCGATCGTGACCTTGAGCGTGTCGGGGCGAGGGCGTCCGCGAGCGCCCGAAACGGCGATACGGTCCCGGCCATGGTCCGCCAGCGTCACGGACGAGAAGTCGGCGGTGACGTCGGGAGTGAGGTAGGCCGCCGGATCGTGCACCTCGTAGAGAAGCTGCTCCTTCACGGTCTGCAAGGTGACGCAGCCGCCGTCGCTGTCGAGCTTTGTGACGACGAGGCCGCCATCGGCGCGCACCTCGCCCATCGGGTAGCCGCAGCGCGCGAGCTCCGGCACCGACTTGAACGGCGGATCGGCGAAATAGCCGCCGGTGACCTGCATGCCGCACTCGAGAAGGTGACCGGCGACCGTCCCGCGCGCGAGGCGGTCCCAGTCGTCGAGCGCCCAGCCGAAACGGGCGACCAGCGGGGCGAGGAACAGCGAGGGATCGGCGCAGCGGCCGGTGATGACCACGTCCGCCTCGCTGGCGATGGCGGGCAGCAGATGCTCGACCCCGAGGTAGACGTTGGCGCCGACCACCTCACGGCCGAAGCCGCCGACGGTGGTGCCGATCTCCGGCAGCTCCCAGTCCGCCGTGACGGCGGCGGTGAGGTCGTCGCCCTCCACGTAGGCGATGCGCGTGCCTTCGGCGCCGACGGATCGCGCCACCTCCCGGGCCTTCAGCGCGGCGGCTTGCGGATTGGCGGAGCCCATGTTGGTGACGATGCGCGTGCCGTGCGTACGGCAATGCGGCAGCGTCGCGGCAAGGCGCGGGGCGATCAGCCTGTTGTAGCCGGCCGCAGGATCGGCGCGCCGGTCGCGATGCCCGAAGGCGAGCGTGCGCTCGCCGACGCACTCGAACACGAGGTAGTCGATGCGACCGGAGCGCGCCAGCGCCACCGCCGGCTCGAGGCGGTCCGACGAAAAGCCGGCGCCACATCCCAGAACGAGCATGTCCGACGCTCCGCGCGCCATGGGGCCGTGTCCTTTCGCGCAAGTGCCGAGTTGCACCGGGCCGCGAGTTGGAGCATGACGGCCGAACGGTGGCGGCGTCAATGGCCGGCCGCCGGCAAGTCAGCGACAGGCGTTTGTGGGAGGTCCGGATGGGCGACGCGGCGGTGAGCTATACGGGCGACGGCAATGTGGCGATCATCTCGCTCGATCGCGCAGCACGCATGAACCGGCTCGATGCCGAGCTGGTCGAAGGGCTGCATCAGGCCTGGAAGCGCTTCATGGTGAGCGACGAGCATCGCGTGGCCGTTCTGACCGGTGCGGGGGAGAAGGCCTTCTCTGCCGGCGCCGATCTCAAGGCCGTTCCGCACGATCTCTATCGCGCGATCCCCGGCATCGGCGTGCCCGTCGACAAGCCCGTGGTCGGCGCGGTGAGCGGCTGGGTGGTCGGCGGCGGAATGGTGCTGACGACCATGTGCGACATCCTCGTCGCCGCCCAGTCCGCCCGGTTCTCCTATCCCGAGGTGAAGGTGGGATTTTCCGGCGGGCTCATCGCCAATCTCGCGGCGCGCATCCCGCACAAGATCGCCATGGAGTTGCTGCTCGTGGGCGAGGCGATCGACGCTCAGCGCGCCTACGAGGTCGGCTACGTCAACAAGATCGTACCGCAGGATCAGCTCATGCCGGCGGCCATGGACTATGCCCGGCGCATCGCCGAAACGGCGCCCATCCCCTCGCGCATGTTGAAACGCTTTGCGGCGGCGGTCCTGCCCAAGGGGCCGACGGAAGCGGCCGGCATCGCCCGCGCCCAGGTCGACACGATCAACGCGAGCGCCGACTGGGTGGAAGGGCAGGCGGCGTTCGCGGCCAAGCGCGCCCCGGCGTTTCGCGGCGAATAGCCATGGGCAGGAGGCTGAGCCGGCGGCTCGCCATCCTGCCTCGGGAGGCTCGAGGGGCACGGTCTCCGGTCACCTGGGATTTGGCGACCGTGCCCCGGTTTCACTCACGCGATGTCCTTGCTGCAAGGACGGCTCAATAGTAGACCCGCTTGCAGCGGTAGTACTTGCCGAGCCAGAACTTGCGGCCGGTGTCGAAGTACATGCGCTTGTAGCGCCAGCAGGTGCCGTGGCGGACCTTGAAGACGGGGCCGCCGACCCAGACGCGATGGCGCGGCCACTTCTTGACGACGATCACCTTGGCGACGCGCGGCTTGACGACGATCTTGGCGCGGTGAGCCTCGGCCGGCACGGCAGCGCCGAGCGTGGTGGCGGCGATGGCGGCGGCGACGAGCCCTGACATGATCTTACGCATTTCGAGTACTCCTTCCTGTGTTCGTCTCTCTGTCCTGGCCCGTCATGGGCCGGTAATCGGACATTTCGGGAGGGAGCCGCGAAAGCAGGAGTGACGCACGTCACACAATTGCGGTTGAATGGAATAAAATTATGAAAATTCAATCAGTTATGAACGCAAGATGAACTAATCTTAGCGACATGATGGCGCTGTGCTGAACATGGGTTCAGCCAGAGCCCGAAGCTGGCGCGCCCTGGTCGCCGGCGACCACTTCGGCGAACTTTGCGAAGAACTCGTCGGCCATCTTCTTCGCGGTCGAGGCGATCAGCCGCGATCCGAGCTGCGCGATCTTGCCGCCGACGCTGGCCTTCACCGTGTAGCGCAGGAGTGTGAGCTCGGGCTCCAGCGTTTCGAGCGCCACCTCGGCGCCGCCCTTGGCGAAGCCGGCGATGCCGCCCTGGCCCTCGCCGCTGATCGTGTAGCTCTCCGGCGGCTTGATGTCGGCCAGCGTAACGCGCCCCTTGAAGCTCGCCTTGATGGGGCCGACCTTGGCGACCACCTTGGCCGTGAACTCAGTGTCGGAGACCTGCTCCAGCTCCTGGCAGCCGGGCACCGAGCGACGGAGCACGTCGGGATCGTTGAGCGCGGCCCAGACCACTTCGCGGCTCGCGGCGATACGGCTCTCGCCGACCATTTCCATGGCTGGGCTCCCTCGTGACTGGGTCTCGCGCGCCCATGACGACACGACAGGGCCGGACGCACTGCGGGTCCGGATAGGGCAAGTCGCCGGCTTTGTCGAGCTGTCGGGCCGCTCGATTGACGTGCCGCAAGACGCAGGTTGGTCATGGCTGCTAGCTCGACCATATGTCGGGAGGCGGGGGCAAGCCAAGGAGGACCAGACCATGGATGCAACCGAGGTGCACGCGCACGCCCGCAAGCTGTTCGAGGCGCATGGCGTCAAGGCGATCGCCGAGGCGGCGCAGAAGGCCAACGTGCTCGAAGCCCAAGGTGAGGCGGACAGCGCGCGCGACTGGCGGCGCATCGAGGCGGCGCTTCGCGCCATGCAGGGGCCGCGCGAAAGCTGAGGCTCGGCCGATGCGGCAGGCCGGCGTGTGATCGCCGTCGCCGGCCTGCGCAGGCGATGCCTCGAGGTCACGCACCGCACTCATGCTCGGTGGCGGGTGCGCCACGCGCACCCGCTCGGGCGATTGCGTGAGGGTCTTGCGTGAGGGTTTTGCGTGAAGGATGCGATTCACGCCCTCGGCGGGTGCGCCATGGGCATCCCGCTCGGGCGATCGCATGAGGGTTTTGCGTGAAGGATGCGATTCACGCCCTCGCCGGGTGCGCCATGGGCACCCCGCTCGGGCGATCGCATCCTAGACAAACCCGCGACCTCTGAGCTCGTCGAGCACATGCTCGACAAGCGCCTCGGCCGGTTGGCTGGCGGCGTCGAGCCGCAATTCCGGGCTGACCGGCGCCTCGTAGGCGGAATCGATGCCGGTGAAGTTCTTCAGCGCACCACTGCGGGCCTTGCGATAGAGCCCCTTCGGGTCGCGGGCCTCGCAGACCTCGAGCGGGGCGTCCACGAAGATCTCTACGAACTCCCCCGCAGGAAAAAGATCGCGTGCGAGCTGACGCTCGGCCCGGAAGGGCGAGATGAACGACACCATCACGATCAGGCCGGCCTCGACGAAAAGCCGTGCGACCTCGGCGACGCGCCGGATGTTCTCGACGCGGTCGGCATCGGTGAAACCGAGGTCGCGACACAGGCCGTGGCGGACGTTGTCGCCGTCGAGCGTATAGGTATGGCGGCCGAGCGCGTGCAGCCGCTTTTCCAGGAGACTGGCGACCGTCGACTTGCCGGATCCCGACAGGCCGGTGAACCATAGGCAGCAGGGCTGCTGGTCCTTGAGTTTCGCGCGCGCTGGCTTGTCCACGGCCAGCGCTTGCCAGTGAATGTTCGTGGCGCGGCGGAGCGGGAAGTCGATGTAGCCGAGCCCCACGATCTCGCCGGTCAGGCGATCCGCCAGCTCGAACCGGCTGGTGGCGGGGTTCTCGTCCGCCGGGTCGAACGCCACCTCGCGCTCGAACGCCACGTTGCACGAGCCGACCTCGCCCTGGCTCAGCGTGTGGCTCGCCACGTGATCGATGGTGTCGGGGCTGATCTTGTGCTTGAGGCGGCTGACGCTGGCGTTGACCGTCCACAGCGGCGAGCGCGCGACGTACGAGCGACCCGGCAGGAGCGGCCAGCGGCCCGTCCACACGATGTGCGCCGCGGCCTGGTCGGCGAGCTCCGGGCGATGCGCTGCCTCGGCGAGTATGCTTCCGGCAGGGATGGGAGCGTCCGTCTCGACGGCAACCTCGACGAGGGGCTCGGGGCCGGCGCTCCCGACCGCTTGCACCTCGACCGCCCGTCCGAGCGCGCCGCCCGGCAGGGTGACGATCGCGGCGCCGGGCGTGAGCGCTCCCGAGGCCACCGCCGCCCGAACGGAGGCGAGCTTGCCAGCCCGTCCGAGGTCCTGCTCGACCCGGAGCCGGACGGCCGCTGGCCGGGGTGAGGCGCTGGGTGCGACCGACAACACGGTGTCGAGCAGCGAGCGGCGGTCGTGATGTGCCGCCTCACCTGCCGGCCGCAGCACGTTCGCGCCCTCTTGGGCGGCGATGGGCACGGCGGCCAGCGGCTCGATGCCCACGGCCAGCGACACGGCCTCGAAATCGATGATAACGGCCGCGAGCAGGTCCTCGGACAGCGCCGCCAGCGACGGGGTATTGATCGCCAGGACTGCGCCTCGCACGCCCGCCTGCTGCAGAACGAGCAGGAGGCGCCGCGACTCCGTGCAGACGCCATCAGCGGCCTCGACCACCAGCACGGCCATGTCCGATGCATGCGCAAGCCGTCCGAGAGCGAGCGTGTCCTGCGCGTCGGCCTCGATCGTTGCGATCAGGAGGCCAGCGGCGGCGCCCTGCCCGGGACGCCATGATGTCGCAGCGGCGGGCTCGCTGCCGCGCACGGGTCCGGCCAGATGCAGCGTGAGAGCGGCAAGCGCCGTGCTGGCAGGCCCTGTCAGAAGGAGGCGTCGCATGAAAGATGTCTGTCCTCGTTCAGTGCCGGCCTCATTCAGCGCCGGATGGCGCACACCCGTCGCCGGCACGGCGTGCTCCCGGGCGAAATCCGGACGCTGGTCGCGAAGACGCGTACGGAGCGACCACCGCCAGGCCCGGCGCCGAGGCTCCTGTAAGTCACACAAGGAGTGCGGATGCAATGCGTCCCAACGCCAAATTCACGAATTGCGACGACCACCGATATATGGACGTTGTTCGTTTACCTCTGGTTATGTGTTAAGCTCTACTCTGCGCGTGGGAAATGCAAATTCTGGTGGATCCACGCCATGTTGAACGGCGCGACGGGCGGCAACCGAGGCCATTCGCTTCTGAGTGAGTATGCGACGCTCCTTGGCGATGCCGTATTGCGCAGCCGCACCCGCGCCGCCGAGCAGGCCGCCCGCATCGAGGCGGAGCTCGCCCGCCGCGTCAAGTCCGAGTTCGTGTCCAATATGAGCCATGAGCTCAGGACGCCGCTCAACACGATCATCGGTTTCTCCAAGATCTTGAAATCGCACGAGGCCCGGCCCCTCGCGAACAACGACATCGTGGAATACTCCAAGCTCATTCACGATGCCGCCCAGCATCTTCTCTCCGTCATCAACGACATCCTCGACCTGACCAAGCTGCAGAGTGGCGCGCATACGATCGACGAGCGCGAGGTGGTCATCGAGGAGGTGCTCTCCGCCTGTCTCAGCAGCCTGCGGAACGAGGCGCGCGAGGCCGGAGTCGTGGTGAGCCACCGGTTCGACCCGAAGTTGCCGTCCGTCTCCGGTGACGCCAACAAAATCAAGCAGGCCTTCGCCCACATCATCGGCAATGCCATCAAGTTCACGCTGACGGGCGGTCGCGTCGACGTCATGGCCGAGCTCGCCCGCGACAACCG
This sequence comes from Hyphomicrobiaceae bacterium, assembly GCA_041397725.1. Taxonomy (GTDB): domain Bacteria; phylum Pseudomonadota; class Alphaproteobacteria; order Rhizobiales; family Hyphomicrobiaceae; genus JAGRKR01. Next base: position 437,738 of record JAWKVZ010000002.1, read on the forward strand.
CGTGGTGATCACGGTGCGCGATTCCGGCGTCGGCATGACCGAGGACGAGATTCGCGTCGCGCTCAGCGCCTTCGGGCAGGTGGACGGCAGCCGGACGCGCTGGCGGGAAGGCAGCGGCATCGGCCTGCCCATCGCCAAGGCCCTGATCGAGCTGCACGGCGGCACCCTGGATATCGAAAGCGTCAAGACGAAAGGCACGCTGATCACCGTCAGCCTGCCCATGCGTAACGTTCAGCAGATCGAGACGGCCGGCTTGGTGCCGCGCGCAGCGGACGCAGGCAAGGCCAACAGGGGTGAGGTGACGGCCTGAGTCCGGGCCAGAGCCAATTGAGGGGCCAGAGGGAATGCAACTTCATACCGGCTACGACGAGCGGTCCGGCGTCATCAGTGATGGCTCGATTGGTCGCATCGTCTCCGTGACGGGCGCGAAGGCCATCGTCATGTTGGACAATGGCAGCGAGTCCGGCCGCATCGGCCCGGCGGTCCGCCCGGAGATGGGCACCCTGCTGGCCATCGACACCTTGACCACGATCGTGCTGGCGGTCGTCTCCGCGCTCAGCGTGCCGGTTCCCGCGCAGCGCGAGGGCGACAGCGAGATCTGGATCGCCGAGCTCGGCCTCGTCGGCGAGCTGCCGAAGAAGAATGACGGCACCATCGGCTACTTCAACCGCGGCGTAACGGCCTATCCCTCACTCGGCGACCGCGTGCGCGTCGCCACCAACCGCGAGCTCGAGCACGCCTTCTGCGGCGACATGAAGGGCGCCGTTCGCGTCGGCACCATTCGCCAGGACGCCTCCATCCCGGCCATGATCAAGGTCGACGATCTTCTGGGCAAGCACTTCGCCATCCTGGGCACGACCGGCACCGGCAAGTCGTGCACGACCGCGCTGATCCTGCGCTCGATCCTGGAGAAGAACCCGGCCGCCCACATCGTTCTGCTGGACCCCCACAACGAGTACGCCACCGCATTCAGCGAGTGGGCCGAGGTCATCAGCCCCCGCAACATGCAGTTGCCCTACTGGCTGCTGAATTTCGAGGAGATCGTCGAGGTTCTGATCGGTGATCCGAGCGGCCGCAAGGCCGAGATCGAGATCCTGCAGGAGCTCATTCCGATCGCCAAGGGCCGCTATCACACCGGCCGCGCGCGAGAGAGCGGAGGCTCGCTGCGCCGCGGCGGCGATCCGTCACGCTACACCGTCGACACGCCCGTGCCGTATCGCATCTCGGACATCATGGGCCTCATCGACGAGCGCATGGGCAAGCTCGAGAACAAGCGCGACCTCTCGCCCTACCGCAATCTCAAGACCCGTATCGAGACCATCTCGCAAGACGGCCGCTATGCCTTCATGTTCGGCAGCGTCACCGTCTACGACGGCATGGTGCAGGTGCTCGGCCGCATCTTCCGCGTGCCGGTCGGCGGCAAGCCGATCACCATCCTCGAGCTCACCGGCCTGCCGACCGAGATCATCAACGTGGTCGTCTCGGTGCTCTGCCGGCTCACCTTCGATTTCGCACTGTGGGGCGAGGGGCAGGTCCCCGTGACGCTCGTGTGCGAAGAGGCGCACCGGTACGTGCCGCTCAACTCCAGCCTCGGGTTCGAGCCGTGCAAGCGCGCCATCGCCAAGATCGCCAAGGAAGGCCGCAAGTACGGCGCCTCGCTGTGCATCGTCACGCAGCGCCCGGCGGAGATCGATCCCACCATCCTGTCACAATGCAACACGGTCTTCGCACTCAGAATGTCGAACGATCGTGACCAGGAGATCGTGCAGTCCGCCATCTCGGACACGGGCTCGGGCCTGCTCGAGTTTCTCTCGGCGCTCGGTTCGCGCGAGGCCATCGCCTTCGGCGACGGTGTGACGCTGCCGGTGCGCATCAAGTTCGACGAGCTGCCCAAGCACGCACTGCCGCGCAGCTCGACCGCGCGCTTCTCGGAAAAGTGGCAGCACTCCGTCGGCGACGAAGGCTTCCTCGAGCAGGTCGTGGACCGCTGGCGCACGGCCGGTGCCTCGTTCGTCAACGAGCAGTCCGCGGCGATGCTGGCGGAGAGCATGGGCGCGGGGGGCGGAGCGGCCCATCACGACCAGCATGCCGCCGCCCCGGCCGATGCCGGGCATCAGCGTCGCCACATGGCGATGGCCGAGCCCGACGTCAGACGCGGAGCCCCCGAGCCGGCTCATGCTGGTGGCCCCGGTGTGGCGCGCAGGCCCTCGCAGGGGCTGTTGCGTCGCGAGGCGCCAGCCGCGGCCGAGCCCGCTGCTGATCCGGGCAAGCCCGGTTCCGCCCTGCAGTCGCTGCGTGAGCGGCTGAGCCAGCGCCAGCCGCGCTGATCGCCCACAGGAGAGCGTGCCGGCAGCCTCCTGCCGGCTTGAGGGCCAGGAAGTCGACTGGTAGCCTCGTCATCATGATTCTCTGATCGGCAGCGGCTCGCGCGGCGAGATTTCCGCTGAGCTGCAAGCTCTGATGCCGGTCCCCGACCCTGCTGGTCTCAGGGGGCGCCGGCCGAACCTGTTACTCGCGTGCGACCATTCCAGCCGTTCCGGGGCCTTGCCAGCCGGCGAGGCTTCGCGTTCCTCAACTATGGGTCATGCGATGACGAGCACAATCTATCCGGTGATTCTCTCGGGCGGCTCCGGCACGCGCCTGTGGCCCTTGTCCCGCGCGATGTATCCCAAGCAGTTCATCCGCTTCTTCAACGGCCAGGGGCAAAGCTTCCTGACGGCGGCGCTGAAGCGGTTGAAGTCCGAGGAGGGCTTTGCCAAGCCGACGATTCTCGGCAACAACGATCACCGCTTCCTGATCCAGGAGGAGCTGAACGCCGCGGGCGTTACGCCGCGGACCATCATGCTCGAGCCGATCGCGCGCAACACGGCCGCCGCCATCGCAGTGGCCGCGCTTTCGATCGTGCGCGAGAACCCGGCCGCCGTCCTCGTCGTCATGCCGTCCGACCACGCGATCAGCGACGACACCCGCTTCATCGAGGCCGTTCGCCGAGCCGCGAAAGTGGCAGCGACCGGCCGCCTCGTGCTCTTCGGCATCCAGCCGAAGACGCCGCATACCGGTTTTGGCTATATCCGCCAGGGCATGTCCGTCGAAGGCTTCGCGAATGCCGCTTTCGAGGTGGAGGAGTTCTGCGAGAAGCCGGACGCCGCCACCGCGCGCCGCTATCTCGACCAGGGTGATTACTACTGGAACAGCGGCATATTCGTGCTGAACGCCCGGGTCTTCCTCGAGGAGCTCGCCGATCACGAGCCGCGCATTCTCGATGCCGCACGCGGCGCACTCGGCAATGCCATCGACGACCTCGGGTTCATGCGGCTCGACCGGACGTGCTTCGCCCAGTCGCCCAACATCTCCGTCGACTACGCGGTCATGGAGAAGACCAAGGCCGCGGCCATGCTGCCGATCGACGTCGGCTGGAACGACGTCGGCTCGTGGGCATCGCTCTGGGAGATCTCGAAGCACGACGACAAGGGCAACGTGGTCAACGGCGAGGCGATCCTCGAGGATACCGACAACTGCTACATCCACAGCCAGCGCTCGCTCGTGTCCACGATCGGCGTCAAGGACCTCGTTATCGTCGATACACCCGACGCCATTCTGGTGGCGGATCGCTCGCGTTCGCAGGACGTCGGCAAAGTCGTGGCGCGGCTGAAGCAGTCGAACCGCAAGGAGCAGGAGCAGCATCTCCGCAACTACCGCCCGTGGGGCTATTTCGAGACGCTCAACATCGGGCCGCGTTTTCAGGTGAAGCTCCTGCACGTGAAGCCTGGCGGCAAGCTCTCCATGCAGATGCACCATCATCGCTCCGAGCACTGGATCGTGGTCCAGGGCACCGCCAAGGTATTCGTCGGCGACATGGAGAAGCTCGTGCGCGAGAACGAGTCCGTCTACATCTTCGCGACCCAGTGGCATCGCCTGGAGAACCCCGGCAAGGTGCCGCTCGAGATCATCGAGGTGCAGATCGGCACGTACCTCGGCGAGGACGACATCGTGCGCACCGATGACGTTTACAACCGCGCCCCCGAGGAGACGCGCTAGCGCGTTCGCGCGACTTGCTCGACCGTGCCGCCCTCGTGCTATGGATGGGTGGGAAACGCGAGCAGGGAGAACGTGGATGCGGCTCGAAAGCAAGGTCGCCGTCGTCGTCGGAGCCGGTCAGCAGCCCGGCGAGACCATGGGCAACGGGCGGGCCGTCTCCGTACGGTTCGCGGAAGAGGGCGCGAGCCTTCTTCTCGTCGACAACAACGCCGAGTGGGCCCAGGAGACGCTGCGGGCGGTCGAGAAGACCGGCGCCAGGGCCAGCGTGCTCGTGGCCGACATTACCCGCGAATCCGACTGCGAGGCCATCGCCCGCACGGCCGTCGAGCGCTATGGCCGGATCGACGTGCTGCACAACAACGTCGGCCGCTCGCGCGGGGATCGCGCCACACCCGACATGGACGCGGCCATCTGGGACGAGATCATGGCCATGAACCTCAAGGGCATGTTCATGACCTGCAAGCACGTGCTGCCGGTCATGCGCGCGCAGCGCTCGGGCTCCATCATCAACATCTCCTCGACGTCCTCGTACGCCGGACGCCAGACGATCACCTACAAGACCAGCAAGGGTGCCGTGAACACCATGACGCAGCACATGGCGCTGGAGAACGCGCCCTATGGTGTTCGCGTCAATGCCATCCTGCCGGGGTTGATGGACACGCCCATGGCCATCGAGCGCCGCGCCCGCGAGCGGGGCGTCGAGCGCAAGATCATTCGCGACGAGCGCAACGCGCAGGTGCCGTTGCTCGGCCAGATGGGCACTGCCATGGACGTGGCCAATGCCGCCTTGTTCCTGGCCTCCGACGAGGCGCGCTACGTCACCGGCGTTCTTCTGCCGGTCGATGGTGGTCTGCTGGTGAAGGTCGGCTGACGGGCCAGCCAGCCCGTCATCGGCGCGCGCCGTAGCTCAGGCCATCTCGGTTGCGAGCACCAGGCCCGAAAGGCCCTCGGCGTTGCCGCCCACGAGGTGCAGCACGGATCTGACGGCGGCATCGACGGGTGTCGGGTCGCTCGGCCTGTCGGGCAGGGCCACCACGGCATTGATGCGCACGCCGCTCTCGGCCCACTTCGCCGCCTCGTGGCGCGTCACCGTGTCGAGCGCCAGCTTGAGCAGCGCCGCGACCGTCGGGGTCTTGTTGCCTTCCATGTCGAGCACGTTGACGATCAGGCCATCCGTCCAGGTCAGCCCCATGCGATTGGCAGACACGTGCGTGATCATGGCCGGTGACATCAGCTTGGCGGCCAGCGCCGCCTCGAGGTCGCGCATGTCCTGCAGGCCATCGAGGGCGAGGTCGCCGGCCCGGATGACGTTGACGACGATGTCGAGGCCGTGGAAGACCTGCATGGCGGCCTGGGTGAGGCGCGCGGCGGGCCGGTCCGCCCCTTGCTCGTCGGCGACGACGTGCACAGGCAATTGGCAGGCTCTCAGCGCCTCGACGTGCGCATAGGCCGCCTTGGGGCAATCCTCCGGCGTCATGGCGACGACCAGCCGGTCCGAGTGGAGCGCGAAGGCCATGGCGATTGCCGCGGCTATCGGCGACGTCAGGCCCGTCACCAGGATTCGCTTGCCCGAGAGCCCCGAGCACATCTGATCGCAAGCCAGCGATCCATCCCTTCGCATCAGCATTCGACCGACCTTTCCGAGCAGCCGGTCACGCGACGGGCGCCGCCACTCAGTACGCTATGATTCGACTAACGAGATCTAAACTGGAGAGGGATTCGGGAGCCGGCAAGGCAGAATTGCCGCCTCAATAGGGCAGCGCTCGTTGGCCCGCCGGCCTGGCCCGGTGAGCAGGCTTTCAAGGGGCGGCGCGGGCTGCTAGATTGCCCGCCAGATGCCGTTTTTGACCATCGCCACGCCTCCAGGGAGATTCCGACATGCCGCCTCTCGACATCAGTCCCAACGAGCTCGAGCCGTATTGGCTGCCGTTCACACCGAATCGCGCCTTCAAGAAGCGGCCGCGCCTGTTCACCGGGGCGAAGGGCATGCACTTCCTCACGCCCGACGGTCGCAAGGTCATCGATTCGTCGTCGGGCCTGTTCTGTGTGAACGCGGGCCACTGCCGCGAGCCGATCGTGGCGGCGATCAAGGAGGCGGCCGAGAAACTCGATTTCGCGCCGCCCTTCCAGTACGCCCACCCGCGCGTGTTCGAGCTGTCCTCGCGCCTTGCGCTGCTGGCGCCGGGTGATCTCGACTACGCGCTGTTCGCCAACTCCGGCAGCGAGGCGGTCGATACCGCGCTCAAGGTGGCGCTGGCCTATCACCGTTCGCGCGGCGAGGGCAGCCGCACGCGCTTCATCGGCCGCGAGCGGGGCTATCATGGCGTCGGCTTCGGCGGTATCTCGGTGGGTGGCATGGTCGCCAACCGCAAGATGTTCGGCAACATGCTGACCGGCGTCGATCATCTGCCGACGACCTACAACCGTGCCAAGCAGGCCTTCTCAAAGGGGGAGCCGGAGTGGGGCGCTGAGACGGTCGAGGAGCTGGTTCGTCTCATCGGCCTGCACGACGCCTCGACCATCGCGGCCGTCATCGTCGAGCCGGTCGCCGGCTCCACGGGCTGCCTGCCGCCGCCCAAGGGCTATCTCGAGCGGCTGCGCCAGATCACGGCCGAGCACGGCATCCTGCTCATCTTCGACGAGGTCATCACCGGCTTCGGGCGCATGGGCACCTGCTTCGCCGCGGAGCGCTACGGCATCGTGCCGGACATGATCACCTTCGCGAAGGGCGTCACGAACGGCGCCGTGCCGATGTCGGGCGTCATGGTCCGCAAGGGCATCTACGAGACCCACATGAACGGGCCCGAGCACATGATCGAGCTCTTCCACGGCTACACGTATTCGGGCCATCCGCTGGCCGCGGCCGCGGGTGTCGCCACCTTGAACGTGTACAAGGAGGAAGGGCTGTTCGAGCGGGCCCAGGCCCTGGAGCCGAAGTTCGCCGACGCCATGATGAGCCTCAAGGGGCTGCCCAACGTCGCCGACATCCGTCCGATCGGGCTGCTCTGCGGCATCGACCTCGACCCACTGCCCGGCAAGCCCGGCGTGCGTGGCTACGACGCCATCGAGCGCATGTATCACGAGCACGACCTCTACTGCCGCGTGACCATGGACACGCTGATCGTGGCGCCGCCGCTGATCGCCAGCGAATCGGACATCGCCGACATCCGCGACCGCATCGAGAAGGTCCTGCGGGCCGTCGCCTGAGGCGCAACCACGCCTGAGCGCACGCCAAGGTAGCGAATCACGTCCCGGAAGGCCCGGCCTGGGCCTTGCCGGGACGTGTTGCTTTCGAGGGGTGAAGTGTCGCTTCACGGCAGCACTCGGCCGGGAATACGCCCCAGTGTATGCGTTGGAGCCCAGAACACCGTGAATAACCGTTGTGCTCCGGTTGCCTTGCGGGGCTGCTAACCGCGACTGTCGTCTCCAAGAATCATCTCGAGAGAGTCGCCAGTCCATGACACCAGACACCCTGTCGCCGACATCGCCGACCAAGCCGGCCCTGAGCGCGGCTAGTCACGTGTTCGTGCTGTTCGCCATGTCGCTGGTCGCCACGGCGATCGGGGCCGGGGCGTCGGTGCATCTCGGGATCGCCAAGCCTTTCGCGGTGGCGGCGGGCGTGGTGGCGTGGCTCGCCCTGCTCGGGGTTCATCTCCTGGCGCGCCGCACGCTGGTGATCGAGCAGGAGCTGGAGGCGCTCAAGCTCGATAGGGCCTTCCCAGAGGATGCCGCGATGCGCAGCCCGGCCTCGAGCGCGGCGGTTGCGCCCGGCGCTTCCTTGCCGGCCATGCCCACCATGGAGCGGCCCCGGACCATCGAGCAGCCGAGGCAGGCGCCGGTGGCACCGGCCCATGGTCCGGTTGCATCCCCGGCTGCTACCTCTGGCCCGGCCGGCTCCACGGGCGCCCCCTTCGGCGCTGCGGGACCCGTCTCCGCACCGGCGGCGCCGGCAGCAAGGCCCGCTGCTCAGGTTGCGGCCGCTCCCCGTCCTGCAGGCGTGTCGCCTGCCGTGGCCCCCGCAGGCGTATCGCCTGCCGTGGCCCCCGCAGGCGTATCGCCTGCCGTGGACCCCGCAGGCGTATCGCCTGCCGTGGACAAGGTGCGTCCCGCGCCGTTCCTGCCGGCGCAGAGCCGCGTCGCTCGTGACGAGGCGATGCCGGCAGCATCCGTACCACTAGGCCAGCCCGCAGCAGGCCAGTCCGCAGCAGGCCAGCCCGCAGCAGGCCAGTCCGCAGGGATCAAGCCCGCAGCCATGCAGCCGGGAGCGCCGCTTTCGGATGCGCCAGCAGCGGCTCCAGTGCCGCACGTGGTCGCTCAGCCTGCCACCCCGGCACCGGCCATGGCGGGCGTGCCCAAGGACGAGGTCGAGCGCATCGAGAAGTTGATCCTGCGCCTCGCGCAGGATCTCGCCCCGGATGGTGGCGCGCCGGTTCCGGGCGTCTCTCCCGACGAGGCGATTTCCCGCTCGGTCGCCGCCTTGAAGGAGACCGCGACGACCATGCGTCAGGCGCAGGATCGTGGCGGCGCAGGAGACCCGGCGCCATCGCCGTCGCTGCCGCGTGACGGCGGAGTCTCGATCGAGACCGAGGTGCTCGCGCGCATGCAGCGGCCCATGCGTGGCCAGCCCCAGGCGCAGCCTGCGGCCGGGGTTGCGGACGCAGTTGCCACCGCGCAGCCGCAGGCGGCGCCAACGCCCTCGCAACAATCCGCGTCGCCGTCGATGATCGCCCGCATCACCGATGCCATCGAGCATGGTCGCATGGACATCTACCTGCAGCCGATCTGTGGCCTCGGCGATCGCCAGACCCGGTATTTCGACGTCTCAGTCCGCCTTCGGGACAGTGACGGTACGCTGGTGCAGCGTCGCGACTACTGCGATGCGGCGGCCGGAACGGGCCTGCTGCCCAGGATCGATCTCGCGCTGCTGGCAGGCACGACCAAGATCGTGCGGCGCATCTCCGAGCGCGGCAAGACGATCGATGTGTTCTCGGCCTTGTCGGGCGAGTCCCTCGACGACGAAGCGTTCCTGCACGAGTTCTCGGGCAGGATCCGCGAAGAGGCGACGCTTCCCGACCGCCTCGTCATCAGCCTGACGCAGTCGGCGGTGCGTGGCTTCGCCGGTCCGCACTGGGACACCGTCGCCGCGCTCGCGGCCTACGGCTTCCGCTTCGCTCTGCAGGACCTCGTCGATCTCGACATGGACTTCGAGGACCTGAAGGCCAAGGGCTTCGCGTTCGTCAAGCTCGACGCCGACATCTACCTGTCCGGGTTGCCGGCGGGGGAGACGCGCATTCCCTCGCTCGACGTGTGCCGCTACATGGCGGAGATGGGCTTCGGGCTGATCGTCGAGGGCATCTCCGACGAGGCGCGGCTCGGCAGGATCGCCGACGACGGCGTCCTGCTCGGGCAGGGGCAGGCGCTCGGCGAGGCACGGCCCGTGAAGGCCGAAGTGCTGGCGGGGCCGGCCAATCCGGGCGGCGACCGCGCGCACGCCGCCTGACATTTCCTGCGGCAGCCTCTCGCTTTCCGCATCGATTCCGTGTCATGTCTGCGGGCCCGCCGGCTGGCGGCGGGCCGCGGATGGATACGGCGGATAGGTTCACGGCATGGCAGCAGGCGGCAGGGCGATCCCGGTGCTCACCTCGATCGAGGAGATCGCAGGTGCTTACGACGTCTGGGTGGTCGACATCTGGGGCGTGCTCCACAATGGCGTGACGTCGTTTCCCGCGGCGGTGGCCGCTTGCAGCCGCTTTCGTGACACGGGCGGCCGCGTGGTCCTCGTCTCCAATGCGCCGCGACCGAGCCCGACCATTCAAAAGCAGCTCGACAGGCTGGGCGTGTCGCGCGCCGCCTACGACGCGATGATCACGTCGGGCGATCTGACCCGCAGCCTCATCGAGGAACGATCGGCCCGACGGGTCTTTCATCTCGGCCCGGAGCGCGACAGGGTGATCTTTGCCGACATGCCGGTCGAGCTGGTCGAGCTGGAGGCCGCCGAGCTCTGCGTGTGCTCGGGCCTCTACGACGACCGGACGGAAACGCCCGAGGATTATGCCGACATGCTCGCCCGGCTGAAGAGTCGGGACATGCCGATGATCTGCGCCAACCCCGACCTTGTCGTCGAGCACGGCGAGCTCATTCTCTACTGTGCCGGCGCGCTGGCGCAGGCCTACGAGGTGCTGGGCGGAGTCGTGATCTACGCCGGCAAGCCGCACCCCCCTGTCTACGAGCGCGCCTTCGGGCTCGTGTCGGGTGGGCGTCCGCTGTCGCGCGAGCGGGTTCTGGCCATCGGCGATGGCGTGCGCACCGACATCGCCGGCGCGGCGCGCATGGGCCTATCGGCCGTGTTCATCGCCAGTCGCGTGCACGTCGACGGGCCGCTCGAGGCGGACCTGCCGCGCCTGTTCGCCGGCAGCGCCAAGCCCCCGATCGCGGCCATGACGGCGCTCGTCTGGTAGCTCGGCTCACACCGTCAGCACGATCTTGCCGACGTGCGCGCTGGTTTCCATGTGCCGATGCGCTTCGGCCGCCTCGGCGAGCGGGAAGGTCGAATCGAGCACGACCTTGATGCGCCCCGTGGCGAGCAGTGGCCAGGCCTTGGCCTCGAGCGCCTGGGCGATGCCGGCCTTCACCTCGCGTGTTCGCGGCCGCAGCGTCGAGCCGGTCAGAACGAGGCGTTTCACCATCAGCCGGGCGAAGTTGACCTTGGCGACCGGGCCGGACAGGAAGGCGATCTGCACGATGCGGCCATCATCGGCGGCGGCGATGATGTCGCGCTCGATGTAGTCGCCGCCGACCATGTCGAGGATGACGTTGACGCCTTTGCCGCCGGTTACCTCTTTGGCGACCGCGACGAAATCCTCACTCTTGTAGTTGACTGCCCGATCGGCGCCGAGCTCGCGCACGGTCCGGCACTTGTCGTCCGAGCCGGCCGTGGCGATCACGTGCGCGCCGAAGGCCTTGGCGAGCTGGATCGCGGTCGTGCCGATGCCGCTCGTTCCGCCGTGCACCATGAACCACTCGCCAGGCTGCAGGGCGCCGCGCTCGAAGACGTTGTGCCAGACCGTGAAGAAGGTCTCCGGTACGGCTGCGGCATGCACCAGGTCGAGACCCGCAGGGATCGGCAGCGCGGCCCCCTCTTCGGCAAGGCAGTATTCGGCGTAGCCGCCGCCATTGACGAGCGCGCAGACCTCCTCGCCGACCTGATAGCGCGTCGTGCCCTGGCCGAGCGCCGCCACCGTGCCGGCGATTTCCAGACCCAGCAGCGGAGAGTGGTCCTTGGGCGGCGGATAGGCGCCCTGGCGCTGGATGACGTCGGGACGATTGACGCCCGCGGCTGCCACCTTGACCAGGATCTGACCGGGGCCGGGCGTCGGGACGGGCAGACGCGAAAGGGCGAGGACCTCGGGTCCGCCCTGGCCGGTCATGGTGATGGCGTTCATTTCGCTTGGTATTTGGGGCATCGGCGCGTCCTCTTGCTGGCGTATCCGCCCATTTGCAATATTGCGGCGATCGATACAAGCCGCAGCGGGCGGATTGCCGCCCCATGACAGGAGGATACCCGCGATGGACTGGGACGAACTCGCCCCCAAGCCGAAGAAGGCCGCGGTCCTCGGCGAGGACCTCACGGGGCTGTCGGTCGGTGAGTTGGAGGAGCGGCTGGCGTCGCTCGAGGCCGAGATGGTGCGGGTCAGGCGGGAGATCGACGCCAAGAGGGCGATCGGTGCGGCCGCCGCCGCCGTCTTCAAGAGCGGGGGGTGAGGCCGTCCGGTCGCCGCCAGCAGGGTTAAGCAACCCGGCGCCTAGTCCATTTCACCGTTAACGGATCTTTAGGGATTGCGGGGCTAAAGTGTCTCGTATCCAGACATCTGGATCTCGAGTGGCTCCTGTCCACTCTGTTTGACGCCTCCCTGTTAACTCTTGAGCCGCAGTCATGCGGCTCTTTTTTTTGCCCTGTCACGGAAACTGCCCATTTTGATGCAACATTGTTAACCGGCGGCGGGGCAAAGTCGATTCGTGTGGATCGGGTGCCAGTTGCAGTCCGGTCACAGGGTCCGGTCGCCATTCGTATTGACGCTCGGCACGTGGTCGAGCCAAGCTTGGCACGGTTTGCGCAGGTTGTGCGCAGACACATCGGGGCGGACGTAGAGTATGGGGCGACCGGGCGGGGTTTCCCGTTCGTGGAGCGTATGTTGTGAGTGAAAGCATGAGCGGCGTTAAGAGTTTCGAGGGGCAGGCACAACCTCTTGGTGTCACGATCTCCTTTGGTGAACGGTTCCAGAGGTCGGAGCAGTTCGAGGTCATCTTCAAGGAAGGCATGGCGCTGGTCGAGCGCACCGCCGCCTATCTCGACGGCGACGGGCGAACGGATGCCCGAGCCCTCAAGCCACCGGTGTCGCTGGCCTACGCCAGTGAGAGCATGCGCTTGACGACGCGGCTGCTGGAGCTTGCGTCCTGGCTGCTCATTCGCCGCGCCCTTCGCGAGGGTGAGATCTCCAAGGAGGAAGCAGCGCTGAAGCGGCGGCGGCTGCGCCTTACGACCATCGGCCGGCCGTCACACGTCAAGCATTTCGCCGATTTGCCGGAGACGCTGCGCGGCCTGATCGAGCAGAGCTTCGCGCTGCACGATCGGATCGTTCAGCTCGACCGCGCCCTGGCCGGCAACGGTCAGCCCGCGCCAACCCACGTCGCGGCGGCGCATCGCAATCCCGTGGAGCAGCAGATGTCCCGCCTCGCGGCGGCGTTTGCAGGCGGCGGCGGCGGAAAAGTCGCGCCGTTGCGGCGCATATAGGGCGCGATCGGGTTCTCGGCTCATCGTCGAGCGCCTGGACCGCCCTGACACCGCCTCTGCCCAACCAGACACGCCAACGGCCCGGAAGCGATCCGGGCCGTTGGCATTTGTATGATCTGTCGTTCGGGGTGCGCCCCTGAGCCGGGCGGGCGGTCTGCGCCGAACCGTCACGTGCGCGCTGCGGTTGCGCGGGCTCGCGAGCGTTCGTCCATCGCCGCCGAGCAGGCTCTAGAACAGACCGTCGAACTTCTTCTTGAACTTCGACAGACGGCCGCCGCGATCCATGAGCTGCTGGTTGCCGCCGGTCCAGGCCGGATGCGTCTTGGGATCGATGTCGAGGGTGATCGTGTCGCCCTCGTCGCCGTAGGTCGAGTACGTCTCGAACTCGGAGCCGTCGGTCATGACAACCTTGACCCGGTGATAGTCCGGGTGGAACCCGTCGTCCTTCTTCATGATCTCTCTCGTCTCTGAACGACCGACGAGCGACCGGACACACGAGTTCGGCCAGCGCTCAGACGGATTTGCTGAGATTGTGGTGCCCCTCTATAACGCCGCCGTGCCGGGCTTTCAAGTCCTCTTGCACGGGCGGCTGCCGGCGGCGATGCCGAGGCACTCACCGTTGCGACTTGCGAGGGCGGGAGGGCTCAGGCATGCTCGCCGCCTTTCAGCGACGGTTAACGGGAGCGATAAGCAACGTGGCGTCCGACCGCAAACTGACGACTTCGGCCGGCGACGGCGCGCGGACGGACGGGTCCCGGCCGGACACGACGGCAGCGCCCGAGGCGGCCGCGCCCGCCGAGGGTAAGGCCTCGCGCAAGCTCGGGCCGTTGCTGGCGTTGCGCTCTTATCTCTGGCGCTACAAGGCCATGCTGGCGGCAGCGGGCGTCGCGCTGGTCGTGTCGGCCATGGCCATGCTGGCCGTTCCACTGGCGCTCCGCCGCATCATCGATTACGGCTTCAAGGGCAGCGACGGCGTCTTCATCGACCGCTATTTCATGATGCTGATCGTGATCGGCGTCGTGCTGGCGGCGGCGAGCGCAGCCAGGTTCTTTCTGGTGAACTGGATCGGCGAGCGTGTCGTGGCCGATCTGAGATCCGACATCTTCCAGCATCTGTCCCGCCTCGGGCCGTCCTTTTTCGAGCGGACCCATTCGGCCGAGGTCATGTCGCGACTGACCGCCGACACGACCCAGATCAAATCCGCTGCCGGCAGCGCCATCTCGCAGCTCCTGCGCAACCTCGTCATGCTCGTCGGCTCGCTGGTGATGATGCTGGTGACGAGCTTCAAGCTCTCGCTGGTGCTTTTGGTTGCCATCCCGCTGATCGTGCTGCCGCTGATGGCGTACGGGCGGGTGGTGCGCAAGCTGTCGCGGAGCGCGCAGGACAAGCTCGCGGAGGCGTCCTCGTACGCGGCGGAGAACCTGGCCGCCGTCCGCACCATGCAGGCCTACACCCACGAGGCCGTCGTCTCGGAGCGGTTCCGGGCGGCTGTGGAGCGGTCGTTCGAGGCGGCGCGGTCGCGAAACTGGGCGCGGGCCTTCCTGACGGCGGTCACGATCTTCCTGGTCTTCGCCAGCATCGCCGGCGTGCTCTGGATCGGGGCGACGGCCGTCGTCTCGGGCAGCATGAGCGGCGGACGGCTCGGTCAGTTCGTCGTCTATGCGGCCTTTGCGGCGGGGGCGCTCGCGGAGCTCTCGGAGGTTTACGGTGAGGTGCAGCAGGCGGCGGGCGCTGCCGAGCGGCTGGGCGAGCTCCTGGCCGAGCGGCCGGCGATCGAGGCCCCGGCCGATCCTGTGCCACTTCCCGGCAGCGATCCGGGGGCCGTGGCGTTCGTCGGGGTATCCTTCAGCTATCCGTCCCGGCCAGAGATTGCAGCGCTCCACAACGTGTCGCTCGCCATCCGGCCGGGAGAGCAGGTCGCCATCGTCGGACCGTCCGGCGCCGGCAAGAGCACGCTGTTCGCGCTGCTTCAGCGCTTCTACGATTGCGATGCCGGCAAGGTTACGGTCGACGGCGTGGACGTGCGCCGCACGGACCCGCTGGCCTTGCGCCGGCGTCTGGCCTACGTGCCGCAGGAGGTGGCGCTGTTCGCCGACACGGTGGTGGAGAACATCCGCTACGGGGCGCCCGGCGCCAGTCTCGACGACGTGAAGCGGGCCGCGGAGGCAGCGCAGGCGCACGAGTTCATCGTCAGGCTGCCGAACGGCTATGACACCAGGCTCGGCGAGCGCGGTGCGACGCTGTCGGGCGGCCAGCGCCAGCGGATCGCCATTGCCCGCGCGATCCTGCGTGATGCGCCGGTGCTGCTGCTGGACGAGGCCACGAGCGCGCTCGATGCCGAAAGCGAGACGCTGGTCCAGAAGGCGCTCGAGCGGGTCATGAGCGGGCGCACCACGCTGGTCATCGCGCATCGTCTGGCGACCGTCCAGAAGGCCGACCGCATCGTCGTCATGGATGGCGGGCGCATCGTCGAGGAGGGGACGCACGCTTCGCTCGTCGCGCGCGGCGGTCTCTATGCCCGGCTGGCGGATCTGCAACTCACCGGCGAGCGCGTGGCATGAGCGGGGCCGCGGCTGGCGCGCCGCTCGATCCCGCGAAGCTGCAACTGCTCTCCTTCGACGTATTCGGCACGCTCATCTCCGTGCGCGACAGCTCCTATGACGCCTTCCGGCGCATCCTGGCCGAGGCCGGGCGGCCGGACGTGGACGTGAAGGCCTTCTGGGAGGTCTGGGAGGAGGCCAATATCGAGGGCTACTGGCAGCCCTACCGGCCCTACAAGGAGATCTGTCGGGCGAGCCTCGCCCATGCCTTCGCCGCGTTCGGCGTGACGGGCGGTGATCCCGGCGCGATACGGCACTACTTCGACGCGTTCGAGAGCTTCGAGCTCTATCCCGACGTCGTGCCGACTCTCGAACGGCTGGCGGCGCGCTACCGTCTGGCGGTCGTGTCGAACATCGACGACGATCTGCTCGCCTTGACGCCGCTGGGGCGGGATTTCGATCTGGTCTGCACGGCCGAGAAGGCGCGCGGCTACAAGCCGGATGGCACGCTCTTCCGCTATCTGCTGGCGCAATCGGGGCTGGCGACCGACGAGATCCTGCATTCCGGGCAGTCGCAATTCACCGACATGGTCGGCGCCAAGCCGCTCGGCCTGACGGTCGCCTGGATCAACCGGCGGGGCATTACCCTGTCGCCGAAGGTGCCGGTCCCCGACTATCGCTTTTCCGACATCGCCAGCGTTGCCGAGCTGGTGCTCGGGCCGACAACGCCGGCCTGAACGGGTGAGGGCCTACTTGAGGCTGGCCACACCCTCCGCGAAGCCCTTGAGTGAGATGGGGATGCCGATGCCGGCTTCCTCCGTCTGGAAGATGACGAAAATGGCGGTCTTGCCCTTCGTCAGCTTCTCGATGAGTGAGTCCTCCACCACCACCTGGGCATAACAGGCGAAGGTATGGCAGCGCAGGAAGGGCGCGTGCCCGACATCCTTGTCGTCGATCTTGAGGCCGAGGCCCGGCGGCAGCAGCACGCCGAGCGGCGCGAATACGCGCAGGACGCGGGAGCCGTTGGAGAATTTCTGATAGTAGACGGTGAGGCCGACGTTCGGCCGGTCCTCGGCCGTCACGCTCTGCACGAGGGCGCAAATCTCGCTCGTGGCGCCGGGCACGGACTTGCACAGCACCTGCCAGTCGCCGTGCTGGGCCTTGATGCGGTTGCCTTTGCGCTCCGGACCGGCAGCCAATGCGACGCCGCCAGCTGCGAGGAGCAGGGCTCCGGCGACAAGCAGGGCTGCGCTGCGGCAGAGAGATCGGCGGGCGGCCTCGAAGCGCACGACGTGATCCTCATCGGTATCCGGGGCCCTTGGCACGGCGGGCCGGTTCAGTCTCGGCGGGGCCGCCTCGACGGCGGCAGGCCATGGCGGGCAGTCTAATCCATGATTCTCTGGCCGGCTGGAATGCAGACCTGAGGAAAACCGACATACGGCACGATCGCGCGACCTCAGCTGCGACGTTCAGACTGGGGATCGTCGAGGCTGGCTCTCTCGACGACTTGTGCCTGCGATCTCCGGCAGGATTGGGGCCTAATTGGGACTGAGCCCATCACCAACCCTGCCGAGTGAGCCCGCGCCCCTTCAACGCGAAGAAATGCCGCATGACGGTGGACTTGAGGCAATGCGGCCCATTGTGTTTTGTGGCCTTGATAGGCAGGCTCCGCTTGCACGGTCGCACAGAGTCCCATTCCTCGACGTCACGACATGGGCAGCCTGACCTCTCAGAAGGGCGGGCGATTGTGGGATCGCAGGCGTTGCCGAGCGGGGTGAGGTCGGAACGCGAGCGCATCGTCGCTTCGAACCGGAGACGGTCTCGAGGCCGGTTGCTTTGGTTGCCGGCAGGGCCGCGTAGAGGGAAGACGGAATTGCAGGGAGCAAATCTATGAGGATCCGTTCGCGCCTGAGCACCGCAGGCCGGAGCGCCTATCTGGCGATGGCGTTCGCGCTCTCTGCTGTCGCCGGGACGAGTGCCGCGCTCGCCGGCACCGGTCAGCCGTCTCCCTGGCAGAAGGGGTTCCAGGGGGCTGCGACGCCGATCGCCGAGAAGATCCACTGGTTCCACGACATCCTGCTGTGGATCTGCGTCATCGTCACCGCGTTCGTGATGGGGCTGCTGCTGATCGTCATCCTGCGCTTCAACGAGCGGGCCAACCCCAAGCCGTCGAAGACGTCGCACAATACCGCACTGGAGGTGGCGTGGACGCTCATTCCGGTGCTGATCCTGCTCGCGATCTTCGTGCCGTCTCTGCGCCTCCTGAAGGATCAGTACAGCTATCCGAAGGCGGACGTGGTCATCAAGGCGACCGGCAACCAATGGAACTGGGACTACCAGTACCTCCAGCACAAGGCCATCAAGTTCACCTCGTCGATGGTTTCCGACGAGGACATCCTCAAGAAAGAGCTGGGCGATGCCAAGTTCTCCGAGCGCTTCGGCAAGATTCAGGGCATCGACCGATGGAAGGCGCTCTACAAGGAGGCGGCGCCGCTGTGGGCCAAGCACAAGCTCGTACGGCTGCTCTCCGTCAACAATGAGGTGGTGGTTCCCGTCGGCAAGGTGGTGCACGTGCTCGTGACGGCCTCCGATGTCATCCACGCCTGGACGATCCCCTCGTTCGGCTCCAAGGTCGATGCCGTTCCCGGTCGCACGACGGCCACCTGGTTCAAGGCGACCAAGACCGGCGTCTTCTACGGCCAGTGCTCGGAGCTCTGCGGCAAGGACCATGCCTTCATGCCGATCGCGGTGCGCGTGGTGGCCGAGCCGGTCTACAAAGAGTGGATCGCCATCATGACCTCGACCGAGATCAAGAGCCGGCGCGAGCGCTTCGAGCGCGCCCGCAAGGTGATCGAGAAGGCTTCGCTGGAGGAAGGCGGCTTGCAGATCGCGGACGCCTCGAAACGCTGAGAGACCGCTGCACTTTTCGATCGATATATCTGCGCGGTCCCACGGATTGCCGATCGCGCGACTTGAAGACAAGGATCAGGGCTAATGGCAGGCACGGCACACGCGGCTCACGACGCACATGACCATACCCCACGTGGTCTGAAGCGGTGGCTCTTCTCGACGAACCACAAAGACATCGGCACGATGTACCTGATCTTCGCCATGGTCGGTGGCGTGGTCGGCGGCTTCATGTCGGTCATGATTCGCATGGAGCTGATGGAGCCGGGTCTCCAGTACTTCGCGAACCCCCACACCTTCAACGTCTTCACGACAGGCCACGGCCTGATCATGGTGTTCTTCATGATCATGCCGTCGCTGTTCGGCGGCTTCGGAAACTGGTTCGTGCCGCTGATGATTGGAGCGCCGGACATGGCGTTCCCCCGCATGAACAACATCTCGTTCTGGCTGCTGCCGACGGCGCTGGCGTTGCTCGTCATCTCCCTGTTCGTAGAGGGGCCCGCGGGCGGTCTTGGAGCCGGCATCGGCTGGACGGCCTATCCGCCGCATTCGACGACGGGGCATCCGGGGCCGGCCGTCGATTTCGCGATCTTGTCGCTGCACGTCGCGGGTGCGTCGTCGATCCTGAGCTCGATCAACTTCATCACGACCATCTTCA
The DNA here is from genome assembly GCA_041397725.1 of Hyphomicrobiaceae bacterium. Taxonomy (GTDB): domain Bacteria; phylum Pseudomonadota; class Alphaproteobacteria; order Rhizobiales; family Hyphomicrobiaceae; genus JAGRKR01. The sequence goes on from JAWKVZ010000002.1 coordinate 456,672, forward strand.
ACATGCGCGCACCCGGCATGACCATCCACAAGATGCCGCTGTTCGTCTGGTCGATCCTGATCACGGCCTTCCTGCTCGTGCTGTCGCTGCCGGTTCTCGCCGGCGCCATCACGATGCTGCTGACGGACCGCAACTTCGGCACGACGTTCTTCACGGCGTCCGGCGGCGGTGACCCCGTTCTGTTCCAGCACCTCTTCTGGTTCTTCGGCCATCCCGAGGTGTACATCATCATTCTGCCGGGCTTCGGTCTGGTCAGCCAGGTGATCGCCACCTTCTCGCGCAAGCCCGTGTTCGGCTACCTGGGCATGGCCTACGCCATGGTCGCGATCGGCTTCGTCGGCTTCATCGTGTGGGCGCACCACATGTACACGGCAGGCCTGTCGCTCAATACGCAGATCTACTTCGTCGCCGCCACGATGGTCATCGCGGTGCCGACCGGCGTGAAGATCTTCTCGTGGGTCGCAACCATGTGGGGCGGGTCCATTCGCTTCACGACCCCGATGCTGTTCGCCATCGGCTTCATTTTCCTGTTCACGTTGGGTGGCGTGACGGGCGTCGTGCTGTCGAATGCCGGCATCGACCGTTCGCTGCACGACACCTACTACGTCGTCGCCCACTTCCATTACACGATGTCGCTCGGCGCGCTCTTCACGCTGTTCGCGGGCTGGTATTACTGGTTCCCGAAGATGTCCGGCTACATGTACTCCGAGGCGCTGGGCAAGCTGCACTTCGTGCTGGCGTTCGTGGGCGTGAACCTGACGTTCTTCCCGCAGCACTTCCTCGGGCTCGCCGGCATGCCGCGCCGCTATGCCGACTATCCCGAGGCGTTCGCCGGCTACAACTACTGGTCGTCGGTCGGCTCGTTGGTCGCGGCGTTCAGCACGTTGGTCTTCTTTGCCGGCATCGCCTACGCCTTCATGCGCAAGGAGAAGGCCGCGGACAATCCGTGGGGCGCCGGCGCCGATACGCTGGAATGGACGCTGTCCTCGCCGCCTCCGTTCCACCAGTTCGAGACGCTGCCGAAGATCAAGGCCGAGGCGCATCACTGAGCGCATTCGATGCGAGGGGGCGCCGATCGGCGCCCCTGGCAGTCTCGGTTGAGAGTTTGAAGAGCAGTTCGAGGACCTGAGGTCGCGACGATGGAGAGCAACGCCCAACTGGAGAGCGTGAGGACGACGGTCACCACCGGCGGCAGCGTCGGCGACTACGTGGCGCTGCTGAAGCCGCGCGTGATGTCGCTCGTCGTGTTCACGGCGCTGGTCGGGCTGGTCGCCGCGCCCGAGCCCATGCATCCCGTGCTCGGCGTCATCTCCCTCATCTGCATCGCCGTCGGCGCGGGAGCGTCGGGCGCGCTCAACATGTGGTACGACGCCGACATCGACGCCCGCATGGCGCGCACGGCGGGACGCCCCATTCCGCGCGGGCGCATCGCGCCGGACGAGGCGCTGACCTTCGGTGTGGTGCTGGCCATCGGCTCGGTCGGCACGCTCGGCCTGCTGGTGAACTGGGTGGCGGGCGCGCTGCTGGCGCTCACGATCGCCTTCTATGTGTTCGTCTACACGATGTGGCTCAAGCGCCGGACGCCGCAGAACATCGTCATCGGCGGTGCCGCTGGCGCCTTCCCGCCGGTCGTCGGCTGGGCCGCCGCCACGGGCAGCGTATCGGTTGAAAGCCTCGTGCTGTTCCTCATCATCTTCATGTGGACGCCCCCACATTTCTGGGCGCTGGCGCTGTATCGCTGTCGCGACTACGAGCGGGTCGGCGTGCCCATGCTGCCGGTCGTCGCGGGGCCGGACGAGACGCGTCGCCAGATCCTGATCTACAGCCTCATCCTGGTTCCGATCGGACTGCTGCCGGTGCTGCTCGGGCTCGGCGGCCTGCTTTACGCCGTGACGGCGGCGGGGCTCGGACTGGTGTTCCTGTGGCATGCGTTCACGGTCTGGCGCGTGCGCGAGGGCGCGGCAGGCGATCTCGCGGCGCGGCGCATGTTCGCCTTCTCGATCCTCTACCTCTTCCTGCTGTTCGCCGTGCTCCTGCTCGAGAAGGGGGCTGGCTGGAAATTCCCGCTTGCGGGGCTGACGTGACGCCGGATGAGGCTCAGGAGCTCGAGCGGGCGCGCCGGCAGCGCATGCGATCGATCGCGATCGCTCTGGCGCTCGTGGCGCTGGTCGTACTGTTCTACGTGGCGACGATCGTGAGGCTCGGCGGCAACGTCGCGCGGCGACCGGCGGTCGGGGCCGTGTCTCAGCCGACCGTGGTGGTGTCGAGTCCGGCGCCGAGCGAGAAGGAGGTGCAGCAATGCTGAGGACCCGCAACGGGCGTGTCGCCATGGCGACGGCGCTCACGGCCGCCGGCATGCTGGGCATGGCCTTCGCCGCCGTGCCCCTCTATCAGCTTTTCTGCCAGGTGACCGGCTACGGCGGCACCATCCGCAAGGCTCAGAAGGCAGCGACCGTCACGCTCGACCGCAAGATGACCATCTGGTTCGACGCCAACACGGCGAGTGGGCTCGACTGGGAGTTCAAGCCGGTCGTCTCGCGCATGGACGTGCGCATCGGCGAGACGCATCTGGCGTACTATCGGGCGACCAACAAGTCGGACCGGCCGGTCGTCGGCTCGGCCACCTTCAACGTAACGCCGGACGTCGCCGGCTCCTTCTTCAACAAGCTGGCCTGCTTCTGCTTCACGGAGCAGACCTTGCAGCCGGGCCAGTCGATCGACATGCCCGTGAGCTTTTTTGTCGATCCGGCGATCGTGAAGGACATGAGCGCCAAGGGCGTCAAGGAGATCACGTTGTCGTACACCTTCTATCCGGTGAAGAAGCCGGCGCCGAAGCCCCCAGCGAAGGGGTCGTGATGGCGCAGGCAAACGGGTAACGAACAGATTTTCGACGGGAAGCTGCCGCGGTTTTCGGGTCCGCACGACGGGCCGGCGGCAGCCTCGGGAAGACACTTTATGGGGCGCTAGGGAGCAAGACGAATGGCAGACGGGCACGCGAAGCGACACGACTATCACATCATCGATCCGAGCCCCTGGCCGCTGACGGGCTCGATCTCGGCCTTCATCATGGCCATTGGCGCCATCATCTGGATGAAGTCACTCGGCGTCGGCACCGGCCTGTTCGGCATGAAGGGCCCCTGGGTCTTCGCCGTCGGCACGCTCGGCGTCCTGCTCACCATGTACTACTGGTGGCGCGACGTGATCCGCGAGGCTATTCGGGGCGATCACACGCCGGTTGTGCAGATCCACCTGCGCTACGGCATGATCCTGTTCATCGCTTCGGAGGTGATGTTCTTCGTCGCCTGGTTCTGGGCGTACTTCGACTCCGCCCTCTATCCGGGCGTTCTCACGCCACTCCCCAATGGCGGCGAGACCATCGGATGGGTGGCGCGCGACGCCCTGACGGGCGGGCATTGGCCGCCCAAGCCGTCGGCCGCCTTCAAGGGCACGTTCGATCCCTGGAGCCTGCCGCTGGTCAACACGCTGATCCTGCTGACATCCGGCACGACGGTCACCTGGGCGCACCACGCGCTGCTCAAGAACGATCGGCGCGGGCTGATCCTCGGCCTGTTTGCGACCGTGCTCCTCGGCTTCATCTTCACCTTGCTGCAGGCCTACGAGTACGCGCACGCAGGCTTCAACTTCAAGGGCCACATCTACGGTGCCACGTTCTTCATGGCGACCGGTTTCCACGGTTTCCACGTGATCGTCGGCACGATCTTCCTGGCGGTTTGCTTGATCCGCGCGCTCAAGGGCCACTTCACGCCCAAGCAGCATTTCGGCTTCGAGGCAGCCGCCTGGTACTGGCACTTCGTCGACGTGGTCTGGCTGTTCCTGTTCGCCTGCATCTACGTATGGGGTGGCGGAACGCCGGCACCGCACTGATCCGACAAGAGACGATGGAGCCGGGGCGGCAACGCGGCACGGCTCCATCGCGATGCTCAGCTCCCGAGTTTGTCGAGGGCCCGGTGCCTCGCACCGGGCCGACGCATTTCCCGGGCGGCGGGTTGCGCACAGAGCAGGAGGTCGCGTCATGGCTCACGAGCCGGAGTCGCACGACGTCACGCGCGCAGCGGAGCCCTCCCTCTTGCGCGCCGCCCTCGCCTCGCGATGCCCCCGCTGCGGCAAGGGTCCGCTTTTCGACGGCTTCCTGAAACTGCGGAGCGGGTGTCCGGCATGCGGGCTGGACTACCGCTTTGCCGATGCCGGCGACGGGCCCGCAGTGTTCGTGATCCTGTTCGCCGGCGTGATCCTGGCGATTGCAATGGTCGCGGTCGAGCTACTCTACGAGCCGCCGTACTGGCTCCATGCGCTGCTCTGGGCGCCGCTGAGTGTCGTCCTCGTGCTGGGGCTGCTGCGACCGCTGAAGGCGGCGCTGATCGCCCTGCAATACCGGCACAAGGCCGAGCAGGCCCGGTTCGATCAGTCATGAGCCGGTTCCAAGGCGCCTGATGACAGCATTCACGAGGCATACAATGGGTAGCGAACCGCGCCGGTCAGGTCTCGTCTGGCTCACCATCCTGAGCCTCGCAGCCCTGATCGTGCTCGTCGGTCTCGGCACATGGCAACTCCAGCGCCGCGCCTGGAAGGAAGACCTGATCGCGCGGATCAAGGCGCGGGCCGTCGAGGCCCCCGTGACCCTTGCCGATCCGCGCGTGGCGGCGGTCGCGCGCAGGGGGCAGCCGGTCGGTCAGGGGCTCGCCGCCGAGGCGCTGGCGATCTGGCAGGCGGCGCAGACACCGGAGTTCCTGCGCGTGCGCGTGCAAGGCGCCTTCGCACCTCGCCGCGATCTCTTCTACTACGCCCCAGATCCGCGTCGTGGTCCGGGCTGGCAGGTCGTCTCGCCGTTCCGTCTGGCCGACGGGCGTGTGGTTCTCGTCAACCGCGGCTACGTGAGCGAGGCGGAGCGCCGTGGACCGCCCGCAGCGTGGGCGGCGCCGGGGGGGACGCTGGAGATCACCGGACGGCTTCGCTCCCCTGGACATCGCGCCATGTTCGAGCCGGTCAACAACGTCGCCGCCAATCAATGGTATTGGCGCGACCTGCCGGCGATGGCGCGAGAGGTGCTGGACGGACAGGCGGCTGCGACGACCGTCGTCCCGTTCTTCCTGGAACTGGAGGCGTCACCTCAGGCAAGCGCCCGCATCCCGCAGCCGTTGCCGGCGCGGGTCGATCTGCCCAACAACCACCTTCAGTACGCGCTCACATGGTTCGGGCTGGCGCTGACGCTGCTCGGCGTGTGGGGCGCCTATCTCTGGCAGGCCGTGCGCCGGCGCTGAGCCTGTGCGGCCCGCGCCCCCATCAGATCCGCTCACGCTCCAGACGCTGACGGCGCAGCTTCGCCTCGCGCCGCGTGATGTAGAGGCCGGACGCGAAGATCACCAGCGCGCCGAGCCACGTCCAGTGGTCGATTAACTCGCCGAACACGACGTAGCCCAGCAGCACCGCGAACGGCAGTCGCGAGAACTCGAGCGTCATGACGAGCGAGGCGTCGATGCGGGCAAGTCCGCGCACCAGCGCCATGTGTCCGAGGATCGCGACGACGCCGAGCGCCAGCAGGTAGGGCAGCGTCTCGAGCGGAGGCGTTCGCCAGACGAAGGCCGCCATCACGGCGGCGAGCGGCACCATCATGAGATTGGTCAGGAAGACGATGCGGTCGGGATCGTCGCGATAGGTCAGGCGCTTGACCAGAATGCCGATCATGCCCGAGCAGAGCGCCGAGAAGAGCGCGAGGAGCTGGCCATTGCCGATCTCCGAAGCGCCGGGCCTCAGGATGATCATGGCGCCGGCGAAGCCAACGGCCAACGCCGTCCAGCGGCGGACGCCCACGACCTCCTTGAGAAAGATGACCGCGCCGATCGTGCCGAACAAGGGGGCGAGGAAGCCGATGGCCGTGACCTCGCCGATGCGGACCAGCGCCAGTGCATAGATCCACGAGGTCATCGAGGCGAAGCTGATGATCACCCGCATGCCGTAGAGGTGGAGCTGATCGGAGCGGAACAGCGACGCGCCGCGCCAGATCAGCATCGGTGCCATCAGCAGGACGCCGATCGTTGTGCGCAGCAGCATGACCACCAGTGGATGCACGCCGGCAAGCGCGATGTGGCGCACGAGGGCCGCCATGACGGCGAACGAGATCATCGCCAGGATCACCCAGAACGCGCCGACGACGAGATCGTCTGTGCGCCAGGCCGGCGTCGCAGCGCTGCGGGGTGCCGGCGGGGCGGCTAATCGCGCCGGAGCGGGCTCGCTCGCTCCCGGGCCGGGCTCGCCACGCATCGGGCGGCGGCCATCTGGACGTTCGTCCTCGGTCATGACGTGTGTCTCATGAAGGCACGGACTGACTAAGGCGTCGACATCGGCTGCCGATTTGCGGAGCACATCGGTTCTTTCGCTAGCACGAGACGGGAATGCGTCCGAAGGAAAAGCACCAATAGTCCCGTCAAGGCTTGCAATTCTGTGCGTGACGTTGAATGCTCTGCATATCGGCTCGCCCACGTCCGTCACGCGGGGGCAAGCGCTGTTGCATGACAGTTGAGGGAGGAGATCAGAAGAATGCGCCATCTGCGTTCGCTAGCCGCGGCAATGACCGTGGCCGGATTTGGCCTAGCCGCTTCGCCGGCCATGGCGGGCAAGTCCACCGACACGCTCATCTGGGCGACCGACCGAGAGAACCCCATCGCCGACAGCACGTTCCTCAATACGCGTGAGAACGTCATCCTCGGCTATATGCTGTTCGACCGGCCGCTGTACCTCGACGAGAAGAAGAAGCTGCACGGCCTGCTCGCGACGAAGTGGACGTGGGTCGACACAACGACCATCGAGATGGAGCTGCGCAAGGGCGTCAAGTTCCACAACGGCAAGGAGTTCGACGCCGAGGATCTCAAGTACTCCTACGAGTTCGTCCTCGACCGCAAGAACGGCGCGCTCAACTACCGCTACCTTTCCTTCATGAAGTCGGTGGAGGTGCTCGACAAGTACAAGGTGCGTATCAAGCTGACGAAGCCGTTTCCACCGGCGCTCATCTATCTCGCCTCATCGGGCTCGATCGTGCCGAAGGGGCACTACCAGACCGCCCCGACTAAGCCGGACGGCAAGAAGGACTTCGGCGCCGTCAAGCCGATCGGCACCGGCCCGTACATGCTCGCCGAGATGAAGCCGGGCGAGACCGTGCTGCTGAAGCGCTTCGACGGCTATTACGCCGGCAGCCCGAAGGGCAAGCCTGCTATCTCCAAGGTGCTCCTGCGCACCATCAAGGACCCGAACACGCGGCTCGCCGAGTTGATGACGGGCGCCATCGACTGGATCTGGGATGTGCCGAAGGATCAGGCCGAGCGCATCAAGGCCAATCCGCGTCTGGTCGTCGCCAAGGGCAAGACCGTGCGTTTCTCCTACTTGGCCATGGATGCGACGGGCCGCACCGGCGTGAAGCTCTTCATGGACAAGCGCGTGCGCATGGCCGTGGCTCATGCCATCAACCGCGAGGCGATGGTCAAGAGCCTGATCGGGGACCCGTCCGAGGTCATTCACTCGCCGTGCCATCCGGACCAGTTCGGCTGTACCAACGACGTCAAGAAGTATGCCTATGATCCCGCCAAGGCCAAGAAGCTGCTGGCCGAGGCCGGTCATCCCAACGGCTTCTCCGTCGATATTTACGCCTACCGCGAGCGCGAGTTCGCCGAGGCGATCATCGGCGACCTCTCCAAGATCGGCATCAAGGCGAAGCTCTACTTCCTGCAGTACTCCGCCCTGCTGAAGAAGGTGCGCGCCGGCGAGGTGCCGTTCACCAACATGACCTGGGGCTCGAGCTCGATCCTCGACGTGTCCGCCGCGACCGGTCATTTCTTCACCGGCACGCCGGACGATTTTGCCAAGGACCCGCAGGTCATCAAGATGATCGCCGAGGCCGATGGCATCGTCGACACGGCCAAGCGCGAGGCAGCCTGGAAGAAGGTGCTGGAGCGCATCGCCGACCAGGCCTACTGGGTGCCGCTGTTCACCTACATCAAGTACTTCGCACACTCGAAGGACCTGGACTTCGTCGTTCCGAACGACGAGATCCCCCGCTTCTTCCTGAGCAAGTGGAAGTAAGCGCCACTCGAGCCGCGACAGGACCCTCAGGCCCGGCGTCTTGCGACGCCGGGCGATGCGGTCGGTGGCGGTTTCGGGACGGACGGGATGGACTGCGCGCCGTGGCGTATTCCGCAACAGTGGGATCGCCGGCCCCTTGCCAGAAGCGAGGGGGTGCGCCAAGCTCGCGATCTGCGAGCGTGGCGGCTGCGGGCTTCCGAACCGGACCGGGCGCGGATTTCCGTGCTTCGATCGGAACGAAGAGGCTCATTGGCGTTGGCTGGCAGCCTTTGTCCACAGTGTGTATGGAGTGACAGACGATGTGGCGACGTTTCACCTGCGCCGCGCTCGGCGCCTTCATAGTCTTCTCGCATCCTGACGTGGCGCAGGCCGGCAAGGCCGACGACACGCTCGTCTGGGCGACCGATCGCGAAAACACAGTAATCGATCCCTATTACTCGAACACGCGTGAGCTCGTCATTCTCGGGCGGCATGTCTGGGATGCGCTCGTCACGATCGACATCAAGAGCGGTGAGATCAAGCCGCTGCTCTCCACATCCTGGAAGTGGCTCGACGACAAGACCATCGAGTTCAAGCTGCGCGATGGCGTGAAGTTCCACGACGGCCGCGACTTCAGCGCCGACGACGTCGTCTACACCATCAATTTCGTGACCAATCGCGCCAACGGCGTCGTCACCTACAACAACGTCGGCTGGATGGCGGGCGCCGAGAAGGTCGACGCCAAGACCGTCCGCATCAAGCTCAAGAAGCCGTTCGCTGCCGCGCTCGCCTATCTCGCCAATGCCGTGCCGATCCTGCCGAAGGGCAACTACGACTCCGTGCCCACGGGACCTGGCGGCAAGAAGGACTTCACCCAGGCCAAGCCCGTCGGCACCGGTCCCTACAAGGTCGTCGAGGTGAAGTCGGGCGAATTCGTGCTGATGGAGCGCTTCGAGGGCTACATCAAGGGCGGCCCCAAGGGCACGCCGGCCATCAAGTTCCTGCGCTATCGCACGATCAAGGAGAAGAACACCCAGGTTGCCGAGAGCATGACGGGTGCGATCGACTGGATCTGGGACGTGCCCAAGGAGCAGGCCGAGCGCATGAAGGCCAATCCGCGGCTCACCGTCGAGAACGCCAAGACGCTGCGTGTCTCCTATCTGCAGTTCGACGTGAAGGGCGTGTCGCCGCAGAAGTTCTTCATGGACAAGCGCATCCGCCAGGCGATTGCCCACGCCATCAATCGTGACGCCATCGCCAAGAGCCTTGTCGGGCCGGCGTCCGAGGCGATTCATGCGGCCTGCCATCCCGATCAGTTCGGCTGCACCGCCGATGTGCTGAAGGACATGGTCCGCTATCCCTACGACCCGGAGAAGGCCAAGAAGCTGCTGGCGGAGGCCGGGCACCCCAACGGCTTCGCGTTCGACATTTACGGCTATCGCGAGCGGGAGTTCACGGAAGCCGTCATCGGTGACCTCGCCAAGGTCGGCATCAAGGCCAAGCTCAACTGGCTGCAGTTCCGCGCACTCCGCGAGAAGGTTCGCAAGGGCGAGGTGTCCGTCAACATGATGACGTGGGGCTCCTACTCGATCCCGGACGCCTCGGCCATGGTCGGCCACTTCTTCGCCGGTGGTCCCGACGACCTGACCAAGGATCCCGATCTGACGCGGATGGTCGAGGAGGCGGGGAACACGCCCGACGCGGCGAAGCGCAAGGTACTCTACGCCAAGGTGCATGCGCGTATCGCGGCGGAGGCCTACTGGGTGCCGCTCTTCACCTACGCCAAGTACTACGTCTATTCGAAGGATCTCGCCTTCACGACCACGTCGGACGAGACCCCTCGCTTCTATCTCGCGAAATGGAAATAGCCGTTCGCGCACTCCAACCACGGCCCGCGGGCGATGATGCCCGCGGGATCACCTGAACCGAGCGAGAAGCCAGCGATGCTGTATTTCACTCTGAGACGTCTAAGCGTTGCCGTTCTGGTCGCGCTCACCGTCTCGTGGTTGTCGTTCTCGATGATCTACCTCTCCGGTGACCCCGCGACGGCGCTCGCCGGCGAGACGGCCACCGCGGCGGATGTCGAGAACATCCGGCGCATCTACGGCTACGACCGCCCGATCGTGGTGCAGTACGTCGACTGGCTGATGAACGCGCTCCAGGGGAACCTCGGCCGCTCCCACTATCTGAAGTCGGACGTGTCCAAGATCATCATGGAGCGGCTGCCGACGACGATGCTGCTCGGCGCCTGCGCGCTCAGCTTTGCGCTCATCCTCTCCATCCCCCTGGGCGTCCTCGCCGCGATCAGGCCGAACAGCCTGTTCGACCGCTTCGCCCTGACGCTGGCGGTGATCGGGCAGGCCATGCCTAGCTTCTGGTTCGCCCTGACGCTGATCCTGTGGCTCGGCATCTACGGAATAGGCGGGGTACGCCTGCCGATCACGGGATCGGCCAGTTGGCTCAACTTCATCATGCCGTCCATCGCGCTCGGCTACTACGTGACGCCGGCGGTCATGCGATTGACACGCGCCGGCATGCTGGACGTGCTCTCGTCGGATTATATCCGCACGGCGCGCGCCAAGGGGCTGAGGCCGCGCACGGTGCTCTTCAAGCATGCCTTGCGCAACGCCATCATCCCTGTCGTGTCGCTTGCCGCGGTGCAGTTCGGGTTCATGCTCGGCGGCTCGATCGTGATCGAGACGATCTTCAACATCAACGGCCTCGGCTACCTCGCCTGGGAGTCGATCCAGCGTGCAGACCTGCCGGTGATGCAGGCGATCGTTCTGGTGCTGTCGATCATCTACGTCATCATCACTTTCCTGGCGGACATGCTGAACGCCTTCCTCGACCCGCGCATTCGCGTGCATTGAGAACCCTGGGTGGATTGAAAAATGGCTGACGTTGCCGAAATCAAGGGACACGCACCGACGGCGGACGTGATCCTCGAGCCGACACCGGGCGCCATCCTGCGCCGCCGCATCTTCCGGCATTGGGGATTGATCTTCGGAGGCATCATCCTCCTCGTCATCGTGTTGATGGCGCTGCTGGCGGGCGTGATCTCACCGCACGATCCCTATGACCAGCAGCTTGCGCGCAAGCTCATCCCGCCGATCTGGCACGAAAGCGCCAAGGCGACCTGGACGCACCCGCTCGGCACCGACCACCTCGGGCGCGACTATCTCTCCCGCCTGTTCTATGGCGCCCAGGTCTCGCTGATGATCGGCTTCCTGGCCATGCTCATCTCGGGGATCATCGGGACGACGCTCGGCGTGCTCGCCGGCTATTTCGGCGGCCGCGTCGACATGATCGTCAACTTCATCGTCACGACGCGGCTCTCCATGCCGGTCGTGCTGGTGGCGCTGGCCGTCGTCAGCCTCATCGGCGGCTCGCTGACGGTGGTCATCTGGGTCCTGGGGTTGCTGATATGGGACCGCTTCGCTGTGGTCATGCGAAGCGCCACCATGCAGATACGAAACCGGGATTTCGTGGCAGCCGCCGAGGCGCTCGGATGCTCGCGCACGCGCATCATCATGACCGAGGTGATGCCCAACATCATGAACCACCTGATCGTGGTGGCCACGCTCGAGATGGCTCACGCGATCCTGCTGGAAGCGGCGCTGTCGTTCCTCGGTCTCGGCGTGCAGCCGCCGACGCCCTCGTGGGGCCTGATGGTCTCGGAGGCCAAGGGGCTGATGTTCTTCGATGCCTGGCTGATCGCCATCCCCGGCATCGCGCTCTTCCTGCTCGTGCTTTCCATCAATCTGCTGGGCGACGGCCTGCGTGACGTCACTTCGCCCGACGGCCGGAGCTGATCCATGAGCAACAACATCCTCGAGGTGGAAAGCCTCAATGTCGAGATCCCCGTGCCGGCGGGACTGCTGCGGCCGGTGCAGAACCTGAGCTTCTCGGTCGAGAAGGGCAAGACGCTCTGCATCGTCGGCGAGTCCGGGTGCGGCAAGTCGCTGACGGCGCTGGCCATCATGGACCTGCTGCCGCGCGCGGCGAGGCGGCGTGCAAATCGCCTCACCCTGGCCGGGCAGGACATGAGGAGCCTGAGCGAGCGGCAGATGTCGGACCTGCGCGGCAATCGCATGGCGATGATCTTCCAGGAGCCGATGACGTCGCTCAATCCCTCCTACAGCATCGGCAACCAGCTCGAGGAGGCGCTGCTGCGTCACCGCAAGGTGCCGCGCTCGGAGGCCCGGGACCGCGCCGTGCATCTGCTCGAGCGCGTCGGCATCACGGGCGCCGCCGGACGGCTCCGCCAGTTCCCGCACCAGCTTTCGGGCGGCCTGCGCCAACGCGTCATGATCGCCATGTCGCTGATGTGCGGCCCCGATCTCATCCTCGCCGACGAGCCGACGACCGCTCTCGACGTGACGATCCAGGCCCAGATCCTGCACCTGCTCGCCGAGCTTCAGCGCGAGTTCAACATGGGCATGATCCTGATCACCCACGACCTCGGCATCGTCGCGCGCGTCGCCGACCGCGTGGCCGTGATGTATGCCGGTCAGGTGGTCGAGGAGGGGCCGGCCGAGCAGATCTTCAACCGGCCGATCCATCCCTACACACAGGGCCTGCTCGCCTGCATCCCCATTCCGGGCAAGACCAAGCGCGGCGAGCCGCTCGGCGCCATTCCCGGCATCGTGCCGTCGCTGATCGGCGAGATGCGGGGCTGTCATTTCGCGAGCCGTTGCCAGTATGCGACGGACGCCTGTCGCGCCGGCAAGATCGAGTTGCGTCCGGCCCTGAGTGAAGAGCACCGCTACCGCTGCGTGCTCTCGCCGGAGGCATCGGCTGAGAATTTCCGTCGTACCGGCCTGAGTGTGGGGGCAGCATGAGCGAGATACTTCTCCAGGCGCGGGACCTGACGCGCACCTTCATGATCTCGTCTGGATTTCTGCGTGCGAAGCGGGCGCTGCATGCGGTCAACGGCGTCAATCTCACCATCGAGAAGGGCGAGGTGGTCGCCATCGTCGGCGAGTCCGGCTGCGGCAAGACCACGCTCGCCAAGATGCTACTGGGCCTGCTGCCGCCGTCGAGCGGTGCGATCGAAATCCTCGGCCGCCCGGCGGCGAGCATCAGCCGGCTCGAGGTGTCGAAGCTCGTCCAGCCCGTGTTCCAGGACCCGTATTCCTCGCTCAATCCGCGCAAGTCGATCGGCAGTATCATCGGTCTTCCGCTCAAGGTGCAGGGTGATCCCAATCCGTCGACCTGGCGCAAGCGGATCGAGGAGATGATGGAGCTGGTCGGCCTGCCGCGGCGCCTCTTCAACAACTACCCGAGCCAGCTCTCCGGCGGACAGCGCCAGCGCGTCGCCATCGCCCGCGCCCTCATCAACCGGCCGCGCATGGTGATCTGCGACGAGCCGACCTCCGCGCTCGATGTTTCCGTGCAATCGCAGATCCTCAACCTGCTGCAGGACCTGCGCACGGAGCTGGGGCTCACCTACGTGGTCATCAGCCACAACCTGGCGGTGGTCGAGCACATGGCGACCCGTGTCGCCGTCATGTACCTCGGGCGCATCGTCGAGGAGGCCGATACGGAGACGCTCTTCAGCCGGCCGCGCCATCCCTATACCGAGGCGCTGCTGCAGTCCGTGCTGACGCCCGAGCCTGGCCTTGGCGTGCCCGATACGCACCTCGGCGCCGCCTATCCGAACCCGCTCAATGTGCCGCCCGGCTGCAGCTTCAATCCGCGCTGCGCCAAGGTGATGGATATGTGCTCGAAGGTGAAGCCGCGTCCTCTGCGCACCCAGGAGGGGCTGGTCGAGTGCCACCTCTACGATGCCGAGGCGTCGGCCAAGGGGGCCGCCTGATGGCACGGGGCGAAGCCAACCGCGACGGGGCCGTGGCGCGCGCGCTCGCCTATTTCGACGAGGGCGGCTTCGAGGCGGAGCTGTCGCGGCGCGTCGCCTACCGTACCGAGAGCCAGAAGCTGCCGGCGAGCCTGCCGGAGCTGCATCGCTATCTCGCTGAGGAGATGGAGCCGGCCTTCAAGAGCATGGGCTTCACCTGTCGCACCTACGACAATCCCTTCCCCGGCCAAGGCCCGGTGCTGCTCGCCGAGCGGCACGAGGCTGATGGCTTGCCGACCGTGCTCGGCTATGGCCACGGCGATGTCATCCGCGGCCTCGAGGATCAGTGGACGAAAGGCAAGGGTCCCTGGCAGACGGCGCGTGACGGCGACCGCCTCTACGGGCGCGGGACGGCCGACAACAAGGGCCAGCACACGCTCAACATGGCGGCCCTGCGCGCTGTCATGGCGGAGCGCGGTGGGCGCCTCGGCTTCAACGCCAAGTTCGTTGTCGAGATGGGCGAGGAAGCCGGTTCCAAGGGGCTCAAGGAGCTCGCGGCGGCCAATGCGGCGGCGTTTGCCGCGGACGTGATGATCGGCTCGGACGGGCCGCGCGTAAAGCCGGGCCGTCCGACGCTGACGCTCGGCTGCCGTGGCGCTGTCAATTTCGATCTCGTCGTCGATCTGCGTGATGGTGGGCATCACTCCGGCAACTGGGGCGGACTGCTCGCCAATCCCGGCATCATCCTGGCGCATGCCATCGCCTCGATGGTCGATGCGCACGGTGCGTTGCAGGTTGATGGCCTTCAGGCCCCGCCCATGTCGGCTGCGGTCAAGGAGGCGCTCGCGGATATCGAGATCGAGGGCGGCGAGGGTGGTCCGAGCGTCGATCCCGACTGGGGCGAGCCGGGCCTGAAGCCGGCCGAGCGCGTATACGGCGCCAACGTGCTCAACGTGCTCGCCTATTCGACCGGAACGCCCGAGCGCCCCGTCAATGCCATTCCGCCGAAGGCCCGCGCGGCCATGCAGTTGCGCTTCATTGCCGGGACGGACGTGGCCGGCATACTGCCCGCCGTGCGCCGCCATCTCGACGCCCATGGCTTCACCAACGTCGTTGTCGCGCCGCCCTCGGCCGCCAACGACGGCAATTTCGCGGCCTCGCGCATCGAGCCGGACCATCCCTGGGCCACTTTCGTCCGGGGGTCGCTGCAGCGCTCCTCCAACGCCAAGCCGGCCGTCGTGCCGAGCATGGGCGGCTCGATCTGCAACGACGTCTTCACGGACACGCTGGCCATGCCGGCGATCTGGATACCCCACTCCTATGCCGGCTGCTCGCAGCACGCGCCCGACGAGCACATCCTGCTCTCGGTGACGCGCAACGCACTCGCGATGATGGCCGGTCTCTACTGGGACATCGGCGAGCGCGGCGTGCCGGGGCGTACCTGAGCAGTGGCGCCGCCGGTCCCGAGTTCCGCCATTCCGGACGGCGGATGGCGCGAGCTGTCCGCGGTCGCCCACCGTGCCGCTGAAGTCCCGTCCGGGAAGCCCGCTTTCCTTTCCCGCAGCCACCTGAGCGAAGTTCGGAGACAAAACGGTCGCCCAGCTCATAGAGTGGCGAGTTTGGTTCAGATTGAGAAGTGCGCTCGGCCCGGCCGCAGGTGCCGGTGGACTTCGCAATCCCCTCACGAGCACAGACGTAAAGACGAGGCCCAGTCATGAGTCGCAGCGAAGCCATCAACCAGACACTCGCCTATTTCGACCGCACCAGTGGCGGCTACTTCGACGATCTCGCCAAACTCTGCGCTATCCCGACCGAGAGCCAGAACCCGGCCCGCCTGCCGGAGATGCGCCAGTATCTCGCCGAGGTGATGGTGCCGCGCTTCGAGGCCATGGGCTACGGCTGCAAGGTCTACGAGAACCCGGTCGCCGGCTGCGGACCGGTGCTGTTGGCGACGCGCATCGAGGATCCCGCGCTCCCCACCATCCTCTGCTATGGCCATGGCGACGTGGTGCTCGGCATGGAGGGGCGCTGGGACAACGGCCGCGATCCGTGGAAGCTCTCGTTCGAGGGTGACAAGGTCTATGGCCGCGGCGTTGTCGACAACAAGGGCCAGCATCTCGTGCACATAGCCGCGCTCAAGGCGATCATCGCCAAGCGTGGCAAGCTCGGCTTCAACCACAAATTCCTGATCGAGATGGGCGAGGAGAACGGCTCCAAGGGGCTCAAGGAGATCGTCGAGGCCAACACCGCCGACTTCGCCGCCGACGCCTTCTTCGCGTCCGACGGCCCGCGCACCGAGATGTCGAAGCCCAACATCACCCTCGGCAATCGCGGCTGCATCAATTTCAACCTTGTCGTCGATCTGCGCGAGGGCGGGCATCACTCCGGTAACTGGGGCGGTCTGCTCGCCAACCCCGGCATCATCCTGGCGCATGCCCTCTCGACCATCGTGGACGAGCACGGCAAGATCCTCGTCGACGGCTGGCGTCCCGAGGTGCCGACGCACGTGCGCGAGGTCCTGGTGGGGCTCGACCGCGAGGCAGGCCCCGGTGCGCCCGTGATCGACGACGCGTGGGGAGAGCCCGGCTTCTCGCGCATGGAGAAGGTCTCCGCCTTCAATTCGTTCGAGGTGCTCGCCTACACCACCGGCACGCCGGAGCGCCCCGTCAACGCCATCCCGCCAAAGGCGCGCGCGACATGTCAACTGCGCTACGTGCACGGCACGGACGAGGCGAACCTGATCGCGAACCTGCGCCGGCATCTCGACGCGAAGGGCTTCGGCAACGTGCGCATCGATCCGCCACCGGCCAGCAACGACGGTCGCTTCTTCGCCAGCCGCACGGATCCGCGCCACCCCTGGGCCAAATGGATGAAGTCCGCGGTCGAACGGGGCTCCAATCATCCCTGCGGCGTGCTGCCGAACTCGGGCGGCTCGAACATGACGCACATCATCCAGTTCATCCTGAAGGCGCCGATCGCCTGGTTCCCGCTGAGCTACGCGGGCTGCTCGCAGCACGCGCCCAACGAGCACATGCTGAAACCCCTGATGCGCGAAGGCATGCGCCACGTCACGGGCATCTACTGGGATCTCGGCGATCCCGAAAGCGCCTATCGTCCCTGAAGGACATCCTGGGTCGATCGGTTTTGCGAAGGACAGTGAGAGAGCGCACATGAGTACGACGGGCAGCAGGCAGCAGGCCATGGCGGCCGCGTTCGCCTACTATGACGACGAGGCCGGCGGTTACTTCAAGGACCTGGCGGCAGCGGTCGCCGTGCCGACCGAAAGCCAGCACGCGGCCGGGCTGCCGCACATGCGCCGCTATCTCGATGGGCTGATGGCTCCGACGCTGACGCCGCTCGGGTATGAGTGTCGCGTCTACGACAACCCGGTCGAGGGCGCTGGCCCGGTGCTGCTCGCCTCGCGCGTCGAGGACCCGAGCCTGCCGACCATGCTCTGCTACGGCCATGGCGACGTGGTCATGGGCATGGAGGGGCGCTGGCAGAACGGCCGGGACCCGTGGCGTCTGTCCTTCGAGGGGGAGAAGGTCTACGGGCGCGGCACCGCCGACAACAAGGGGCAGCATCTCCTGCACATCGCCGCGCTGCGCACCGTCCTCGAGACCCGCGGCAAGCTCGGCTTCAACCACAAGCTCTGCATCGAGATGGGCGAGGAGAACGGCTCGCGCGGATTTCGTGAGGTCATCCAGGCGCATCGCGCCGATTTCGCCGCCGACGCCTTTTTCTCCTCCGACGGGCCGCGCACGGTGCGCGAGCGGCCGAACATCACGCTCGGCAACCGCGGCGGCTGCCAGTTCGATCTCATCGTCGATCTGCGCGATGGCGGCCACCACTCCGGCAACTGGGGTGGGCTGCTGGCCAATCCCGGCATCATCCTGGCGCATGCCATCGCCTCGATCACCGATGCCAAGGGCCGCATCCTCATCGACGCATGGCGGCCGCCGTTGCCGGACTGGGTGCGCGAGCTCGTCAAGGACGCCAAGCGCGACAGCGGCGCCAATGCACCGGAGATCGACGAGGACTGGGGCGAGCCCGGGCTCGCGCCTATGGAGAAGGTCGTCGGCTGGAACTCGTTCGAGGTTCTGGCCTTCACCACGGGCACGCCGGAGCGGCCGGTGAACGCCATCCCGCCGAAGGCGCAGGCGCGCTGCGCCTTGCGCTTCGTGGTCGGCACCAAGGCCGAGGACATCCTGCCGAGCCTGCGCCGGCATCTCGACGCGCGCGGCTTCCAGAACGTCGAGATCCGCACGCCGCCCGGCGCCAATCCCATCCGCTTCGGGGCTTCGCGCACGGACCCGAACCATCCGTTCGTGAAATGGGTGCGCGGTGCGCTCGACCGTGCGGCGGGCGCGCCGTGTGACGTGCTGCCGAACTCGGGCGGCTCGAACGTCACCGAGATCATCGGCACCGAGCTCGGCATTCCCTACATCTGGCTGCCTTTGAGCTATACGGGCTGCTCGCAGCACGCGCCCGACGAGCACATCCTGAAGCCGCTGATGCGCGAGGGGCTCGGACATCTCACGTCGATCTACTGGGATCTCGGCGACGAACAGGATGGATATCGCAAATGACGGAACCCGCTGATCTTTCCGCCGTCGAAGCCCGCCGGCTGATCGGCCGCAAGGCGCTTTCGCCGGTCGAGCTGCTCGAGAGCTGCCTGTCGCGCATCGAGGCGAGCAATGGGGCGCTCAACGCCATGGTGACTTTCGACGCCGACGGTGCGCGCGCCATGGCGCGGGCGCAGGAGGCCGACGTGATGGCGGGCGAGGCGTTGGGCCCGCTGCACGGTCTGCCCGTCGCCGTGAAGGATCTGACCGCCACGGCGGGCATGCGCACCACGCAAGGCTCGCTCATCTACAAGGACGACGTGCCCAAGGCCGACGATCCAATGGTGGCCAACGTGCGCGCGGCGGGCGGCAACATCGTCGGCAAGACGAATACGCCGGAGTTCGGCGCGGGAGCGAACACGACGAACCGTGTCTTCGGTCCGACGGGAAATCCGTTCGACCCGTCGAAGACCTGTGGCGGCTCGTCGGGTGGCGCCGCCGTGGCACTGGCGACCGGTCAGGTGCCGCTGGCCACGGGCTCCGACTACGGCGGCAGCCTCAGGACGCCGGCTGGCTTCTGCGGCGTTGCCGGATTCCGCTCGTCGCCAGGGCTCGTGCCGGGCAGCGGGCGGCCGGTGGCGCTGGCGCCCTTCTCGGTCACTGGCCCGATGGGACGCAGCATCGCGGATGCGCATCTGCTGTTGCGCGCGCAGATCGCGATCGACAAGCGCGATCCCTACTCGAGCTGCGACGCCGAGCTCATCCCCGAGCTGCTTGGAGCCATCGATCTCGGCACCGTCACGGCGGCGTTCTCCGCGGACCTCGGCTGTGCACCGGTGGCCAAGGCGATCCGCCGGACGTTCGAGAGCCGCACGAAGGCGTTCCGACATCTCTTCGCCGAGGCGAGCGACGAGACCCCGGACTTCGCCGACGTGCACGAGGTCTTCGAGACCCTGCGGGGCCTCTATTTCGTGGCGGCGCATCGCGAGAGGCTGGAGAAGCATCGCGATCTGCTCGACCGCAACGTCATCGACAACACGGAGCGCGGTCTGGCGCTGTCGCTCGCCGACGTCGCGCGCGCCAATGTGGCGCAGACCCGGCTTTACCGCCGCTTCCTGGCGTTCTTCGACGAGGTGGACGTGCTGATCGCACCGGCGGCCTCGGTCTCGCCCTTCCCGCATTCCGAGCTGTTCGTCGCCAGCATCGACGGCGAGGCCATGCCGACCTATATGCGCTGGCTCGCCATCACCTATGCGCCGACCATGGCGCTCGCGACGGCGGCCGTCATCCCGTGCGGGCTCGACGAGGCCGGGCTGCCGTTCGGCATCCAGGTGATCGGTCCGAACGGGGCGGATGCGCTCGTGCTCGAGGTCGCGCACGCGCTCGAGGAGGCGCTTGCCGCCATACCGGAAACCCGGCGTCCCGTTCCCGATCTTGCCGCACTGGCGAAGGCGACGTCCTGAGGGCGTTGCCAGCGGTCCGGTTCCGGTGGAGACTGTCTGCGAGCATCCATCGCGATCGGAGAGAACCATGACGCACGGGATCATCAGCGCCGCGCAGCCCGAGGCGGCGGAGGCTGGAGCCGATATTCTGGCGAGCGGCGGCAACGCGGTCGATGCCGCGGTCGCCGCGGCCCTCGTGCAGACCGCGGTCGATCCGCAGATGTGCGGCATTGCCGGCTTCGGCTGCATGCACATCTACATGCCGTCCCGCAATGCCCACGTCTGCCTCGACTTCCACGGCCGGGCGCCGCTCGCCGCGAGGCCGGATATGTGGGCCGACCGCGTGATCGGGGAGGCCGAGGACGGCTACGGCTTCATCCTCGAGGGACGCGTCAACGAGGTCGGGTACGGGGCCATCACCTCGCCGATGACCCTGCGGGCGCTCGATCATGCCTTGCAGGCCTATGGCACGATGCAGCTTCAGTCGCTGCTGGCGCCCGCCATTGCCTATTGCGAGGAAGGCTTCATGGTGCGCCCGCATGTCGTCACCTACTGGTCCCAGACGGCAAACCACGGGCGGATCGCGCACGAGCAGTTCCTGCGTCAGCACCCGGCGACAGCCGCCATCTACATCAAGCCGGACGGGCGCCTCCACCGGGTCGGCGAGACGTTGCGCAACCCCGACATGGGCCGCACCTACCGGCGGATCGCCGAGCACGGCGTCGAGGAGTTCTACTCGGGCGCCATCGCCCGCGAGATCGTCGCCGACATGAGCGAGAACGGCGGCATGCTCCGAGCGGACGATCTTGCGCAAGTGGCGGTCGAGACCAATCCGCCCTTACGCGGCACCTATCGCGGCCTCGAGATCACCACCAATCAGCCGCCGGGCGGCGGCCTGCTGATCGTGCAGATGCTCAACATCCTGGAGAATTTCGACCTGCAGGCCATGGGACACAATTCGCCCGACTACATCGCGACGGTGGCGGAGGCCATGAAGATCGCGACGGTCGACAAGGACCGCTATATCGGCGATCCGCGGTTCGTCGAGGTGCCGGTCGCGCGCCTCGCTTCGAAGGCCTACGCGGCGGAATGCGCCGAGCGCATTCGCCGGGGCGAGAAGCAGCACGTGCCGCGCTTCAATCCGGGAGCGCCGGAGTCCAAGAACACCACCCACGTCAACGTCGCCGACGAGCACGGGACCTGTGTGACCGTAACGCACACGCTCGGCCAGCCGTCGGGGATCGTCACCAAGGGGCTCGGCTTCATGTACAACGGCGCCATGGCCCAGTTCGACCCGCGCCCAGGTCGCGCCACGTCCATCGCGCCCGGCAAGTCGCGCTTCTCCGCCCTCTGTCCGACGATCGTGTTCAAGGAGGGCAAGCCCGTCTTCGTCGTCGGCGCGCCGGGGAATACCTACATCACGATGGGTGTCGTGCAGGCCATCCTCAACGCCGTCGACTTCGGCATGAACGCGCAGGAGGCGGTGTCGGCGCCACGCTTCTGCGCCACGTCGGACGTCATCGAGATTTCGAACCGCATCACCCGGCGCGCAGAGCGCGAGCTCGCCGCACGTGGCTATCCCATGCGCCGCTATCCGTTCGGCTACCACTTCTCCGGCGTGCACGCCCTGCGGCTCGTGGGCGACGCGTACGACGGTGGCGCCGATCCAGGGCGGGACGGCATGGCAATGTCTGTGTGAGGGAGGCGAAAACCATGACCAGGCGGGTGCTCATCGCGGGCTTCAAGCACGAGACGAATACGTTTTCCGTGCTGCCGACGACGATGGACGATTATCGCGGTCGCGTGCTCTATTTCGGCGACGAGATCGGCAAGGTCTTCGCCGATACCAACTCCGAGATCTGCGGCTTCATGGATGTCGCCGAGCAGAACGGCTGGCGGCCGGTCTACTCGGTGGTGGCGGATGCAAGTCCCTCGGGCCCCGTCTCGCGTGCGACTTTCGAGGAGATCACCAGCCGCATCATCGCCGATGCGTCGAGCGGTGGGGGTGTCGACGCCATTCTGCTGCAGCTCCATGGCGCCATGGTCGCCGAGCACTCGCCCGACGGCGAGGGGCTGCTGCTCCGCCTCCTGCGCGAGAAGGTCGGGCCAGCGGTGCCGATCGGCGTGACCCTCGACCTGCACGGCAACGTCACCGACGACATGGCGCGCTATGCCGACGTCATCGTCAGCTACCGCACCTATCCCCACGTCGATCAGCGCGAGATCGCCAGGGAGTGCGCCGGGCTCATCGCCAGGACGCTCGCCGGTGAGATCAAGCCTGTGGTCGTCGTCCGGCGCGGACCGATGCTGGTGGGCGTCGACCATGGGCGCACCACCGCGCCCGGGCCGATGCGCGAGGCGCTCGCCAAGGCAGCCGAACTGATGAAGGACGCGCAGGTCCACACGGTCTCCGTGCTCGCCGGCTTCTCCACGGCCGACATTCCCGACGCGGGTCCCTCGGTCGTCGTGGTCGGCGAAGGTCACGATCCCCGCTATCGCCAGATGGCCGACCGGCTGGTCGAGTTCATCTGGCAGACGCGGGCGCAGAAGACGGTAGCGCCGGTGTCGTCGGAGGCGGCCGTCGCAGTGGCGCGGGCCAAGGGCAAGCCCGGCAAGCCTGTCGTGATCGCGGATGCGGCGGACAATCCGGGCGGCGGCGGTTACGGAGATTCGACCCGGCTCCTGCAGGCGCTCGTCGACTCCGGCCTCGAGGGCGTGGCATTCGGCGCGTTGTTCGATCCGGAAAGCGCGGCCGCCTGCCATAAGGCGGGCGTCGGGGGCGAGGTCAAGCTGGCGCTGGGCGGCAAGGTCGATCCGGCCTTCGGTCCTCCGGTTGGCGTCGTGGCGACGGTGACGGCGCTGTCTGACGGAAAGTTCCTGTTCGAGGGGCCGATGCAGCGCGGCGTCCCCGTCGATATGGGACCTTCGGCCGCCATCAAGTCGGGCGGTGTCGAGGTGGTGATCGCGTCACGGCGCTATCAGAACTACGACCGCATGTTCTTCCTTTCCCTCGGCATCGATCCGAATGCGCGGGCGGTGGTCGGCGTGAAGTCGGCACAGCACTTCCGTGCCGCTTATCAGCCGATGGCCAGCGAAGTGGTGGTGGTGGATGAAGGCAACGGCATCACCACGCGCGATTTCTCGGCCCGCACGTACACCCGCATCCGCCGGCCGATCTTTCCGCTCGACCTCGATTAGGCCCACCGGCCTCAGAGCGGCAGGCGAAGGTTGCGGCGATGCTGGAACCGCGTCTTCGCGAGCGCGGCCTTGCGCGCGCCGCGGCCGCCCATCTTGAGGCCGGCGCTGGAGCTGCCGCCACCCGATGTCGCGTTGCCGCTTGCGCGTGACGCCGGCCCGACGAGCCGCGCCAGACGTTCGAGGTGGCGGTCGCGGATGCCGAGCTCGGCGAGATGCGCGACGGTGCTCAGCAGATAGTCGACGTTGCGGCCGGAAGCGCCGCGCGCCGCCCGTATGATGGCGGCTTCCTGCAGCAGCGTCAGATGGCGGGCGTACTGGGGATGGGCGCGTTCGGCCACGTAGAAGAGCGCGCGCACATGACGGCCGGAGCCGTCGAGCAGGGCGATCCGTCCCGTCAGCTCGCGGTAGACGCCGGTGACCTGCTCGCGCGCCCGCAGGTAGGCGACGGTCTCGCGCACCGCGCTGGCAGCGACGCGGAAAGCCATGCCCGTGCAGGCGCCGCCGGCATCCAGGCCGAGCACCAGCCCCGGGTGTGCGGCGGTGCCACGGTGCACGAACGAATAGACGCAGAAGGTGCGATGATAGCCGTTGAGGCGCGCGCGTGCCGCTTCGACGTAGGAGAAGCCGGGACGCCACATCAGCGAGCCGTAGCCGAAGATCCAGGTGCCGGACGCCTCGGGAGAACCGCCGGTCATCGCCTCCGCGTCTCCACCTGCTAGGACTTCGACGAGCCGCCGCCCGTCGGCGTGCGCCCGAAATCGGCCTTGGCGGTGTCCTGCCCGGCCTCGATGATGCCACGCCGGATGGCACGCGTCCTCGCGAAGAAGTCGTGCAGCGTCTGCCCGTCGCCCCAGCGGATGGCGCGCTGCAGGAGCGCCAGATCCTCGTTGAAGCGCGCCAGCATCTCGAGCACGGCATCCTTGTTGTTGAGGAAGATGTCGCGCCACATGGTCGGATCGGAGGCGGCGATCCGCGTGAAGTCGCGGAAGCCGCCGGCGGAGAACTTGATGACCTCGGATTGCGTCACGGAGGCGAGGTCGTCGGCCGTGCCGACGATGTTGTAGGCGATGAGGTGCGGCAGATGGCTGGTGATGGCGAGCACGAGATCGTGGTGCTCCGGCGTCATGACCTCGACGTTGCTGCCGCAGGCCTGCCAGAAGGCCTTGAGTTTCGCGACCGCGGCGGCGTCGGTCGCGGGCGGCGGCGTCAGGATGCACCAACGCCCGTCGAACAGTTCGGCGAAGCCCGACGCGGGCCCGGAGTGCTCGGTGCCGGCGATGGGGTGGCCGGGCACGAAATGCACGCCGGCCGGCACGTGGGGCGCGACATCGCGCACGACCGATGCCTTGACGGAGCCGACATCGGTGAGGATGGCGCCGGGCGCGAGCCTCGCCCCCAGTTGTGCCGCGACGGAGCCGAGTGCCCCCACCGGCACGCAGAGGATCACCAGATCGGCCTCGGCGACGGCCTCGGCGGGATCGGCGTAGGCCTTGGTGACGAGGCCGAGCTCGAGGGCGGTCCTGCGCGTCGCCTCGCTCTGTGCCGCGCCGACGATCTCGCCGACGAGACCGGCCCGGCGCGCGGCATGACTGAGCGACGAGCCGATGAGGCCGATGCCGATCAGCGCCATGCGCCGGAAGAGGGGGGCGGCTGAGCTGGTCATGCGCGCTTCCTGGCGACGAAGGCGGCGAGCGCCTCGACGACGGCCTTGTTGTCGCTCTCGGAGCCGATTGTGAAGCGCAGCGCGCCCGGTAGTCCGTAGCCGCTGACGCGGCGCACGATGATGCGGCGCGACTTGAGGAAGGCGTCGGCCGCCGCCGCGTCCTTGCCGGCGACCTCGGGGAAATGCACGAGCAGGAAATTGGCGACGCTCGGCGTCACCTCGAGCCCGAGTGCGGCGATCTCCGCCGATAGCCAGGCGAGCCAGCGCTCATTGTGCGCGATCGAGGTCTCGATGTGCGCCCGGTCGCGAATGGCGGCGATGCCGGCGGCGATGGCCGGGCTCGAGACGTTGAACGGGCCGCGGATGCGGTTGAGCACGCCGGCGATCCCGGCGGGACAGTAGGCCCAGCCGAGCCTCAGCGCTGCGAGGCCGTGGATCTTGGAGAAGGTCCGGGTCATCACGGTGTTGGGCGTGGTGGCGACCAGCTCGAGTCCCGCCTCGTAGTCGTTGCGCTTGACGTACTCGGCATAGGCGCCGTCCAGCACCAGCAGCACGTGCTCCGGCAGGCCTGCCCGCAGGCGGCGCACCTCGTCGATCGGCAGGTAAGTGCCCGTCGGGTTGTTGGGATTGGCCACGAACACGACCTTCGTGCGCGGCGAGACCTTGGCGAGGATGGCGTCGACATCCGTCGTCAAGTTGCGCTCGGGCGCGACGACGGGCGTGCCGCCGTTGGCCAGGATGGCGATCTTGTACACGAGAAAGCCGTGCTCGGTGTAGATGCCCTCGTCGCCGGGACCGATGTAGGCGTGCGCCAGCAGGTTCAGGAGCTCGTCGGAGCCAGCACCGCACACGATGCGGTCTGCGGCCAGGCCGTAGACGTCGGCGATCGCCTGACGCAGCGCCGTGGCGCCGCCATCGGGATAGCGGTCGAGCTGGCCGGCCTCGGCGGCGAAGGCCTCGCGCGCCTTCGGGCTCGGGCCGAGCGGCGTCTCGTTCGACGACAACTTGATCGGCTTGCCGCCGCCGGGCAAGGCGCTCTCACCCGGCACATAAGGATCGATCTCGAGGATGCCCGGCTTAGGCTGTGGCTGGCTGTTCGGCATGTTGCGGACCTTCTCGGAGCACTGGCGGCGCCTGCGGAGGCTTTCGGCGCTGTCGACCGACGGCCAGAGTCTGGGGCTTCCGCCAAGGCGAAGATTGATAGGGCGGCGCGTCGATGAAATCAAAGAAAAGATTTGAACTTTCGGGGGGAAGCGCCTAGAGCAGGGTGGCTCGGGATCGTCCTGGTCCCTGCCTGTGCGACCCCGGCTGCGTGGTCGTCGGCGGGGCGATCGGCCGGACGTCCGGCGATTGTCCAGGCTCACCATCCGGCGGGACCGGCGGCGTCCGACGGAGTCATGAACGGTAGCGCTCTACGAGGGCCCATGCTCGAGGGCAATAACCACGCGTCCCAGGCCGAGCGACCGCAGAGCCTGGTCATGCATTTTGGCCCGGACGAGCCGCTGCGGCTGGACAGTGGCCAGTCACTCTCCCCTTACACGATCGCCTATCAGACGTACGGGACGCTCAACGCCGAGCGCACCAACGCCATTCTCGTGTGTCACGCGCTGACCGGCGACCAGCACGTCGCGAACACGCATCCCGTCACCGGCAAGCCCGGCTGGTGGGAGACGATGGTCGGACCCGGCCGGCCCGTCGACACCGATCGCTTCCATGTGATCTGCGCAAACATCCTCGGCGGCTGCATGGGCTCGACCGGACCCGCTTCGATCAACCCGAAGACCGGCCGGCCCTGGGGCCTGTCGTTTCCGGTCATCACGGTCGGCGACATGGTCGAGGCCCAGGCGCGGCTGGTCGAGCGCCTCGGCATCGAGCAACTGTTCTGCGTGATCGGCGGCTCGCTCGGCGGCATGCAGGTGCTCGAGTGGGCCGCGAAGTACAAGGAGCGCGTCTTCTGCGCCGTGCCGATCGCCGCCGCCGCGCGGCACACCTCGCAGAATATCGCCTTCCACGAGGTCGGACGACAGGCTGTCATGGCCGATCCGGACTGGCAGGGCGGACGCTACCTCGAGCTCGGAACGAAGCCGCGCAACGGCCTCGCCGTGGCGCGTATGGCTGCGCACATCACGTATCTCTCCGAGGATGCGCTGCACCTCAAGTTCGGGCGCAACCTGCAGGATCGCGAGAAGGTCACCTTCAGCTTCAACGCCGACTTCCAGGTGGAGAGCTACCTGCGCCATCAAGGCTCGACGTTCGTCGATCGCTTCGATGCCAACAGCTACCTCTACATCACACGCGCGATGGACTACTTCGACATGGCGGAGGCGTACGGCCAGACGCTCGCCAACGCCTTTCGCGGCACCAAGACGCGGTTCTGCGTGGTATCGTTCACGTCGGATTGGCTCTATCCGACCCGCGAGAGCCGCCAGATCGTGCAGGCCCTCAACGCCGTGGCCGCCAACGTCAGCTTCGTCGAGGTCGAATCCGACAAGGGGCACGACGCCTTCCTGCTCGACGAGCCGGAAATGTTCGCGACCGTTCGGGGCTTCATCAACGCGGCCGCCGAGCGGCGCGGCTTGCCGGCGGATGCGAGCAGGGCAAAGAGGCCGGGAGCATGAACGCACCATTGACCGGTCACGTCCACGAGCCCCGCGTCGACCATCTGCTCATCTGCGAGATGGTGACGCCCGGCGCACGCGTGATCGATGTCGGCTGCGGCGACGGTGCGCTGCTGGCTCTGCTCGCCAGCCGCAAGGTGGTCGACGGGCGCGGTGTCGAGATCAGCCGCGAGCGCGTCAACGCCTGCGTGGCGCGCGGGCTGTCCGTCATCCAGGGCGACGCCGACCGCGATCTCGACGACTATCCCGACGACGCCTTCGATTTTGCCATTCTGAGCCTCACCATTCAGGCGACGCGCAAACCCAAGGCGGTGCTCGAGAATCTGCTCCGCATCGGTCGCAATGCCATCGTCTCCTTCCCGAATTTCGGGCACTGGGAGGTGCGGCTGAAGCTGTTGTTCGGCGGCCGCATGCCCGTGACGAAGAACCTGAGCGAGCCCTGGTACGCCACGCCGAACGCGCATCTGTGCACCATCAAGGATTTCGTCGATCTCTGCGAGAACGTCGATGCCAGGGTGCGCCAGGCCGTGGCCTTCAACAGCTCTGGGCGCCGCCTGCCGCCGAGCGTGCCGCTGGGCGCGCAGAACCTGCTCGGCGAGAAGGCCGTTTTCCTCCTGTCGCGCCACGCGGAGCTCTGACCCCGTTCGCTCTCAGCTCGCGCCCGCGCTGTCCGCGGGTGGAGGCGCCGACGCTGCACGAGCGCCGTCCCGGAACACCAGACGCTGATAGACCAGGGCCAGCGCCAGCAGGACGCCGCCGAGCGCCAGGAACGAGACCGCGCGCCACAGCCCCTGAAGCACAGACAGATCGATCAGGAACACCTTGAGCACGGTCAGCACGACGATGAGCGCGGACGCCAGCCGCATCTCGCGCGATTGGCGCATGACACCTGCCGCCAGGAGGCCGACGCCGATCGCGAGCCAGCCGGCCGAGTAGGCCCATTGCTCAGCCTCGCTGGTGTGGCGGCCGACGCCGATCCGCGCGCCCTGGAAGAGGTGGCGGATCTCGAGGGACACGTAGGCGAAGAGCAGGCAGAGCGCCAGTGCGTTGGCGCCGTTGACGTACCAGGCCGGCCGAACCTCCCGGACCCGGCTGGCGAGCCAGGCGAGCCCGACGGCGGGCAGCAGATAGGCGACGAAAAGCGAGCTTGCGAGGCCGCGGCCGTAGATGGGCTCGTTGGTCAGCGCGGGGTTGTGACCGATCCCGAGCCCGAAGGCGATCAAGGCCGCCGCAATCAGGCCGGCGACGAGCGAGCCCAGCCGGAACACGACGTTCGCGCGCGCCGAATCGAGACGCGCGAGCACGTAGGCGAACAGGATGGCGGTGATGGCGAGCAGGCCCTGCTCGAAATGATCCGTGCCGGCGCGCAGCGGATCGCCGCCGGTCACGAGGTGGCGGATCTGGAAGACGACGAGGAGTGCGGCGAACAGCACAGTGAGCGCATCCGTGATCTTGAGCGCATCGTCGTCACGGACCTTGCGAAGCTCGGCCGCGGCATAGGCGAAGGCGAGTGTGGGCACGCCGTAGCCGATCAGCAGCCAATTCAGGATCGGCGTGGTGCCGACGTCGCCGCCCATGATGCGGGGGTCCCACGCGAGGCGCCCGAGCACGACGACCCCGAGCGCCATCACCGCACCCCTGAGCGCAGGGATATCCTGACGCGAGGCGACGAATGCGGTGCCGGCGGCGGACAAGGCCAGGGCGACGGTGAGATAGCCGCGAGACAGCGCGCAGACCAGGGCGAACGCGAATGCGGCGATGGCGGCGGCCGCGAAGGCGCCCGTGCCGAGCCGGATGGCGGGCGTCGGGGCGGCGGCTTCCGCCGTGCGGAAACGGCTGGCGGCAAACGCCATGACGAGGCTCAGCACGGTGCCGAGCACAGCGAAGCGCAGCGAATGGTCGAATTGCGTAATTCTGAGATAGGCGATGGCGAGCGCGATCACCGGGCCGGTGGCGGCAGCGACCGCGTAGGCTGCCGCCGTCCGTGTCGGCAGCAGCAGGCCCTGGCCGAGCCGCCAGGCCGAGACGACGGCGACGCCGGCCATCAGCAAGCCGCCGTGGACGAGGTAGAGCTGCAGGCTGTCGGGGATGCGCAACGCCAGCGCGACCAGCGGCATGAGGCCGGTCGCGTAACTGGGGATGGCCCGGTCCATCGGCCAGGCCAGCAGCACGCCCGCGACCAGCACGGCGGCGAGCGTTGCGGCGGAGGCGGCGGGCGCGCTCACGACCGAGGTGCCGACGAGCACGGCGACCATGACGCCGGCGAGCAACATCCAGCCACTGCCATGCGGGCTGACCGAGAGGGTGAGCACGGCGAGAAGCACCAGGGCTGCCAGCACGCCGGCCGCGACGCGGTCCAGCCGGGCGTCCTCGTCGGGCCGTCCGAGATGCGGCTCGACGGCGATGAAGACGGCGGCCAATGCCAACTGGATGGCCACGTGCGCGAGCGGCGCCAGATCGCGCAGGCCCATGGTGCCGAAAGCGGTGGCGTCGAACGCCAGCCCCCACACGACGACGCCCACGACGACGGTGACCGCCAGCCACAGCCAGCGGCGCAGCCGCGCGAGGCCATAGGCCGACAGCGCCACGAAGGCGAGATACAACACGACCGGCCACGCCGAGCGCGAGGAGGACGAGATCAGCAGGGGCGTGACGAGTGAGCCGACAAGGCCGAGACCGGCGAGCGCCGGACCATGCAGTGCCGCGAGCAGCATCGTGCCCATCGCGACTAGGCCCAACAGCAGGAAGGCCAGTGTCGGGCCGATGAACCCGAACAGCGCGTGCGCCGCATAGAGGCTGCCGAACAGGGCGATCGTGCCCGCTGCCGTCAGCACGCTCGGGATATGGGCGCTCGGCAGCACGGAGATCTCCGACTGCCGCTCGCGCCGACGTAACCATTCGCCGACGCCGGCGAGCGCCAGGCCGAGCACGATCCCGAGCACGATGCGCACCTTGGGGCCGAGCATGCCGCGCTCAATGGCGTAGCCGACGAAGAGCAGCGCTCCGAGCGCCAGTGCCAGGCCACCCGTCCACACCAGCCAGCGCGTGCCGAAGCGTTCCTCGAGGCTGAGGCGGGGCGGTGGCGGGGGAACGGGCAATTCCGCGTCGGGCGGCGGCGGTGTGGCCGGGCCATCCGGCGGCACGGTCCCGGCGGGCTCGTCGGCCTCGGAGGGCGGCGGGGGCGCCTTGACGGCGCGCGGCAGCCGGATGTGCGCGGCTTTCGGCGCCTCGGGCGCCGGCTTCGGCTGTGGCGGCTCATCGGCTGCCGCTCCCCCTCGCCCGGCTTCGAGCAGGGCGACGAGCGTCTTCACCTCGTCTTCCAGCTGGGACAGGCGCCGCGACTGCCCCATCGCGACAAGGAAGCCGAGCACACCGAGACCGAGGGCGCCCACGATCGCCAGTACGAGCAGCATGAACCCCATCTCGTCCGCGCTCCTTCGCGTGAGAACGCCGGTCTCTGAAGGGGCTCCGACAGGTGGAGGCCACTCCGGGACCTTGGCATGCGCCGCCGATTCGACATCTTGTCTCGAACCGGCCGCCGATGCACGCTCCCTCGTCCGGGTACGACATGGAGGCTGTGGACATGAAGGACTGGGTGGTGAGCCTCGCCGAGGCGCGGCAGGCGGAGATCCCGGCCGGTGCGCGGTCGGCACTCCTGATGCGGCATGGCAGCATGTCGTTGCGCTACTACGCACCGAAAGGGCGCGACCTGCAGACGCCGCACGACCAGGACGAGATCTATGTCGTCGCGAGCGGCCGTGGGCTCGTCGCATCCGGTCCGGACGAGGCGCGGCTCGAGCGGCGTGTTTTCGGGCCGGGGGATGCCATCTTCGTACCGGCCGGCTATGTTCACCGCTTCGAGGACTTCTGCGACGAGTTCGCGACCTGGGTCGTGTTCTGGGGACCGACCGGGGGCGAGCGTGCGGGGGCGTGAGGCCGCCGCGCGAACAGTGCAACGCCATGGAGGAAACAGCGTGATCTACGAGCTCAGGGTCTACCACTGCGTCGCGGGCCGCCTGCCCGCGCTCTTGAAGCGCTTCGACACCATCACGCTGAAGATCTGGGAGCGCCACGGCATCCGGCAGGCTGGGTTCTGGACGGTGCTTGTCGGCGAGTCGAACCAGGACCTTTATTACCTGCTCGCCTGGGAGAGTCTCGCCGAGCGCGAGCAGAAGTGGAACGCCTTCATGGCTGATCCCGAGTGGATCGCGAAGCGGGCCGAGACGGAGAAGGACGGGCCGATCGTCGCCACGATCACCAACAGCTTCCTGCAGCCGACTGCGTTCTCGTCGGTCAAGTAGCGGGCCGCAATGCCGGCGACGGCGTGCACTCCGGCGGCGCTGATGCGTGCCGCCGGACGTGTTCCCTCGTCGTCATTTCGGATGGGGCGTGGCCAGCCGCGCTCGCCGCGGGTCAGCTCGGCCAGGATCGCTTGAACTGGAGCTTGAGCTCGCCGTTGGCAAGCTCGGAGCATTCGACGTGCAGGACCTTGGGATCGGTCGCCTCGAGATTTGCGGCGACGACGCAACGTTCGACATCCGGGAAGGGCGTGACGTGCACGCCTTTGTCGCCGGATGGCAGGGCCAACGTGACGATCATGACGATGACTTTGGGTTCCATGACGCGATCTCTCTCGGTTTGAGAAGACGTCGGCAGCGTGCTGCCGGGCTCACGCGGTACGGATGCCCCCATCCCACCGGACATCGGATCGTCGTATGCCGATGCCTTGACGCGTGATCTCCTGCGCGGCTCGGCACGTGCGTTGCCACGCAGTCGATCGCACGCGAGCGTGCCTGTTGGCGAAGGATCGGCCGGAATTCGTTCGATCCGCACGTCAGCCTGCACGCCCGCGAATCATCAGATCGTGCCACCGCGCAGCAGCGGAAAAAAGGCAGATTCAACCGAGTGTTAGACCCACGAGCGAGAAAACCCGGACAGTCCTCCGGACGTCACTTGGCCGGCGCGGGCGGCGATGCTCGCGTCATGCCTTGCTCAGGCTTCGATGCGCCGCCGGATCGCGTGGTGCGTATCGAGGCGCGTGACCTCCTCATAGAAGGCGACGATCTCGATCAGCGTATCGTCGATCTCCTCGTCCGACATCTCGGCGACCGTCGCGGAGACCGGGCTGCGCTCGTCGCGCGGCGTCACGCTGGTCATGCGGTGCAGCAGGCGCTCGAGCCAGGCGCGCGCGCCGGCGTCGTCGAACGCCGCGACAGGCACCTTCTGCAGCCGCGTCCGGACGAACGCCGTCAGGCGCGTGCGGGGCGGCTCGGCGCTCGTGACCAGATCCAGAATGCCGTCGCGCAGCGTTTCGTGGATCGAGCTCAAGTGACTTGGGCGTTGCAGCATGTTGAATTCCCTTGATACCGCGGCAACCAAGGGCCGGGCGTACACAGTGTCGCCCGAGACGGCATGCAACGAAACGGAAAAGGTTTTGAAACAAAAATTCGCATTGCGAATACGGATTATTCGGTTTCTGGAAATACAGTTGTCGCGTTTCGTCGTCGATGCGCCACCATGAGCGGCGCATCGATCGTCGTGTGTGGCAGGCCGGCCCGGCGTCCTCGAGCCGCCTGCGGCCGGGGCCGTAGCGCTACTTCATGGGCGAGAACGGCGCCGGCAGCATGATCTTGTTCTCCTGCCGGATGGTCATGCTCGGTCCGCCGCTGCCCGGAGGCCACTTGCCCGTGGCGATGGCGGCCTTGCGGGTCTCCTCGCGGTGCTGGAGGCTCTTGTAGGGCCAGATGTGCACCCACTTGTTGAGGGCGCCGATCTCCGAGGTGAATACGCCGGCCAACGGCGAGATCTTGGTGCGCTCGGGCAGCGCTTCCTTCCAGCGCGCCGCCATGTCCGGGATGCCGCCCGGCTTCAGCGTGTAGGAGCGCATCTCGTAGATGGGGCCGAGATCGCAGGGGGCAAGGGGCGGCGAATAGGGCAGTGGCGTCAGGATCTCCGACTGCATGTCGATGAGGTAGTCGTGGACCTTGGGCGGCCAGCCGCCGCTTTTGACGGCCGCCTCGCGCAGCTTGGTGCGCTCGAGGGCGTTCTCGTAGGGCCAGACGTGGATGATCTGGTTGAGGGGGCCGATCTCGGTGTACCAGAAGGCCGCGAGCGGAGAGATCTTCTGGCGCGCCTCGATGGCGTCGCCGAACCGCTTCAAGACCTCCGGCAGAGACCTCGGAACGATCGTGTAGGTACGGAACTCGTAGATCATCGGTTGGCTTTCCTCCGGGAATGTTCATGGCTCGAGCGCGCATGTCGCTTGGCGATGCCTGCCAAGGCTAGCCCCAACGGGGAGCCGTGGAAAGGGCGCTTGCGAGGGGGGCTGGAGAAGCGGCCAGCCTCATGATAGGGGAACAGCCACGCCAGGACCGCTCACTGCCGAGGATCTGATCACATGAGCAAGACGCGTACGGAAACCGATACCTTCGGGCCGATCGAGGTGCCATCCGACAAGTATTGGGGGGCTCAGGCGCAGCGTTCGCTCGGCAACTTCAAGATCGGCTGGGAGCGCCAGCCGAAGCCGGTCATCCGCGCACTCGGCATCGTCAAGCAGGCTGCCGCCGAGACCAACATGGCGCTCGGCCGGCTCGAACCCGGCATCGGCAAGGCGATCGTCGACGCGGCCCAGGAGGTCATCGACGGCAAGCTCGACGAGCATTTCCCGCTCGTGGTCTGGCAGACCGGCTCGGGCACCCAGTCCAACATGAACGCCAACGAGGTGATCTCGAACCGTGCCATCGAGATGCTCGGCGGCGTCATGGGCTCGAAGAAGCCCGTTCACCCCAACGACCACGTCAACATGAGCCAGTCGTCGAACGACACGTATCCGACGGCCATGCACGTCGCCTGCGCCGAGCAGATCGTGCACGACCTCGTGCCGGCGCTGAAGCATCTGCACGCGGCGCTCGACGCCAAGGCGAAGGCCTGGGGCGGCATCATCAAGATCGGGCGCACGCACACCCAGGACGCCACGCCGCTCACCCTCGGCCAGGAGTTCTCGGGCTATGCGAAGCAGGTCGAGAACGGCATCCGGCGTATCGAGCAGACGCTGCCATCCCTGATGGAGCTCGCGCAGGGCGGTACTGCCGTCGGCACCGGCCTGAACGCGCCCGTCGGCTTCGCCGAGAAGGTGGCCGCGCGTATCGCCGCGATCACGGGTCTGCCCTTCACCACGGCGCCGAACAAGTTCGAGGCGCTGGCCGCGCACGACGCCATGGTCATGAGTCACGGCGCCATCAATGCCGTGGCGGCCTCGCTCTTCAAGATCGCCAACGACATCCGCTTCCTCGGCTCGGGTCCGCGCGCCGGCCTCGGCGAGTTGAACCTGCCGGAGAACGAGCCGGGCTCCTCGATCATGCCGGGCAAGGTCAATCCGACCCAGTGCGAGGCGCTGACGATGGTCTGCGCCCACGTCTTCGGCAATCACGCGGCCCTCACGTTTGCGGGCAGCCAGGGCCATTTCGAGCTGAATGTCTTCAATCCCGTGATGGCCTACAACTTCCTGCAGTCCGTGCGTCTGCTGGCGGATGCCGCGGTGTCCTTCACGGACAACTGCGTGGTCGGCATCGAGGCGCGCGAGGACAACATCAAGGCGGGGCTCGAGCGCTCGCTCATGCTCGTGACGGCGCTCGCACCGAAGTACGGCTACGACCGCGCCGCCAAGATCGCCAAGACCGCGCACAAGAACGGCACGACGCTGCGCGAGGAAGCCCTCAAGGACGGCATCCCCGCCGACGACTTCGATGCCATCGTGCGGCCGGAGCAGATGATCAGCCCAGGCTGACGCGGGCGCAGCGCGGTGTGCTTCAGGGGCGGGGCGGCGTGTGGCGGCGTCCGCGTCCGCTGGTCCAGGTCGCGACAAGGGCCGCCAGTGCCGCGGCCGGGGCGGCGAAAGCGTCCGCCGCGCCCATCGTCCAGAGCGTGGCGCCGGTGACGAGGCACCAGAGCACAGGCACCACAAGAGCCAGCCGGCGCAGAGGCAGGTTCGCCAGCGTCAGCACGCCCAGGGTCGCGACGACAGTCGGATCGGGCAGGACGGCGAAGGTCTCCGCAGCGCGCCACGGACGGCCGAGCGCCGGCGCCAGCAGTGGGTAGCCGGCGAGCCCGAACGCCAGAAGCAGGCCGCCCACGGTGCGGCGGGCGGGCGTTGCCGGTGGCGGCTTGGCGCGGGCCGCAAGCAGGGCCGCGACGATCAGGATGAGCCCCTGCAATGCGAAGGCCGGCGCCACGTAGGGCGCGGCCCAGTTGATGGTGGCGTAACGCTCCCAGAAGAACGCCCAGGCGATCCACAGCCAGGCGCCGCCGAGCAGCGCAAGGAGTCGTGCTTGCAGCCGCGCACCCTCGGCGCGGACGGTGACGGCCAGGCCGAGGCCGAGCAGCGCCGCAGCCAGGTGCGCGGGCCACCAGTCGCGGTTGTGCAGTTCGATCAGCCGGTAGTAGACTCGTGGCGAGAACAGCAGGAAGTCACTGAGCGAGTAGGTCCACCACTCCGCCATTCAGAGCTGCCCGACGTAGGCCGCCATGCGCCGGCGCAAGGCCTCGTCCGGCAGGACGCCGCGTGCCGCAGCCATGTTCTCCTCGACATGCGCGACGCGTGAGGTCGCCGGAATGGCGCAGGTGACCGCGGGGTGCGAGACGATGAACTTCAGCAGGAACTGTGGCCACGTACGCGCGCCCGTCTCGGCGAGCCACGGCGGCAGCGGCTTCTTCTCGACGGCCTTGACGAGGTCGCCTTGCTGGAACGGGCGATTGACGATGACGGCGATGCCGCGCTCGCGGGCTAGCGGCAGAATGCGCCGCTCCACCTCTCGATCGACGATATTGTAGCTGACCTGCACGAAGTCGAGAGGCCGCGTGGCCATGACCTTGATGAAGTCGCGGTGCCGCCGCCCTTCCGAGGTGGTGATGCCGATGTAGCGGACCCTGCCGTCGGCCTTCATGGCTTCGAGCGTCTCGAGATGGCGCTCCCAGGAGAGCAGGTTGTGCACCTGCATGAGGTCGAAGCGCGGCACGCCCCAGTAGGCGCGCGAGCGATCCATCTGAGTCGGTCCGCGCGAGGCATTGGAGATCCACACCTTCTCGGCGGAGAACAGCGGCTTGGGATGGCCGAGCTTCTTCAGCGCATAGCCGATGGTCGGCTGCGATGAGCCGTACATGGGCGAGGAATCGATCATGCGGCCGCCCGCGGCGAAGAACGCTGCGACCACCCGGGTGCACTCGTCGAGCAGCGCGCGATCGTTGCCGACGTTGAAGGTGATCCAACTGCCGAGGCCGACCAGCGGGATCTGCTCGCCTGTCTTCGGGATGGCCCGCGTCAGCGGCGGGCTCGCCGCTGCGTGCAGGATGCGGCCGGGAACAGCGCCTGCCGCTGCGAGTGCAAGCGCTCCCTGGAGAACGGCGCGACGGGATGTCGTCATGGTCGGCGGTCCGAATCGGTGGTCCAAATCGGCGGTGCGACGAGGCCCGCTCATTCGGCCGGGGCGCGTGCGGCTTGTCAACGAACAACTGTGTGAGGCCGACCGGCGCGGCGTGCCACCGGGCCGCTAGCGGGGGAGCTGCAGCCAGAAGCCGATCTGTGAAAGCTCCAGGATCGGTCCGACATCGTCGAGAGCTGATGCCGTGATCAGGTGGAGTATGACGTCGAGGTCGCCGTCGCTGCGTGTGAGCACCAGGGGCTGCCGCCGCGGGTCGGCAGGCTTGAGCACCACGCCCGATGCCTCGAGCCTTTCGCGCAGCGCCGCAGAGCTGGCGAGCTGGAAGCGGGCGCTGCGACCGCTCGGCTCGTGGCGTACGGTGAGCACGCCAGCCTCGAGTGAGGCGATGAGCCGTCCATTCGGCAGGATGATGGTGGCGCTGCGTGGCGGGGTGGCCCTCTGTCCCCGAGGCACGTAAATGTGGGCAGGGCCGAGCAGCAGGCTCGGCTTGTCCACGGCGATGGTCGTCGGCGTGTTGGTTCTGAGATAGCGGAGCCGCTGATAGGGCGTGGTGGCGAGTGACGTGCCGAGCCCGAGACGTGCGGAAATCGCCGAGGCGAGTTTGTCGTCGGAGTCGATGTGCTCGTACCACAGGACGGCTCCGCGTCGCAGGCGACGTTCCTTCTGCTGAGACGGGTTGCTCCGCGTTGCGAACGGATCGTCGGCGACACCGGCAAACAGCGGCTGGAGCAGCGCCAGGCGATCGCGCTGGGCCAGATAGCGCAGGGTCCCTGCGATGCGGCGGCGGTCGCTCGGGAGCACGGTTGCCGTCGCCTTGGGGGCGATGACGATCTTGCCGTTCTTGACCAGCCCTGCCGTGGTCAGGCGGGCGACGAGCTCGCTCGCCTGGTGGCGTGTCGACCAGCCGAGCATGCCCCAGGGGCCCGCGGTCGCGAAGAGCAGGAGCGCCGCCAGTGTCCCCATGATGAGCCGGATGTCCCGGGGGCGTCTGAGGCCCTGCGTCGCCATGAGCAGAAGAAGCCAGACGCCGGCCAGAACCAGGAGGTAGCGGGCCTCCGTCAGCCCGTACTCGCGGATGCGGATGGTGACGGCGATGAACAGCAAGGCGGCTGGAACCGGCAGCAGCCACGGCCAAAGGCGCCAGAAGGTCGAGACCAGCGCGCCGCCGGACTGGCGCGTGGGAAAGGCGAGCAGCGCCGTCACCGTCGCGACCGCGCCGTAGCTCGAGACGATCCAGCCGACGCGCCCCTTGGGCAGGGCCCAGTCGAAGGCGATCTTCGCGGCATAGGCGTGCAGGATCGCCGCATAAACGAGCAGCAGCGGCACGAGAATGAAGCGCACGAGGATGGCGACAGCCTGGCTGGTGAACTCCGTCTGCGGTCCCTCTGTCACGCGCTGGTCGAACGATTGCGGAATGAGGTCGAGGAAGGTCAGGGGCGCGATCAGCACCAGCGCTGTGATCCAGAGCTTCTCGTACCACCAGTGCGGGATGTAGACGCCGAACAGGTAGCGCAGGGATTCCAGGATCAGCGAGACGCCGCCGGCGAAGAGAACCGCGCCAGCAAGCGCTGTGATTGCCGCGATGGCGAGATGGTGGTTGAAGAGCCAGTAGGCGGCCCGCTCTGTTGCCGGAGCCAGGTGAGCCGCCAGCGTCGCGAGGAGGAGCAGCGCCAGCATGAGCACGGCGGGACTGAGGTCGAGCGCATTCGAGAAGGCGATGAGACACGCCACGAGGGCGAGGCCGGCGAGCCCCGCGACCAGCCGCCAGCCCTGGCTGCGACCGCGGCTTTCCCCGAGCAGCGCCGCTGCCAGTGTGACGAGGAAGCCCGAGGTGGCGATGGGCGGCAGGCGCAGCCGGAGATCGGCGGGGAGTAGCGCGCTCTTGTAGCCTTCGAGCAGGAGATAGATCGCGAAGGCGGTGGCGATCGCTGCCGGCAGTGGAAAGCGCCAGAGCACCCGCCGGACGTCCGGTATGACGGACATCATCAGGCTGGCCAGACGGCCACCCCGCGACATCGAGCCTTCGGAGCCCGGCTGTTGAGGGATCGTGTCCGGCATGATGTCCTCCGACGGCTGACCGGGCGAAATGTGCCAGTGGACTTTGATCAGAATGTGGTCGCACGGCCGCTTTCGTCAGCCGAAGCCGCGACGGCGGCGACGATCAGCGTCGGGGAGCGCGCCCGGCGCTCAAGCGCTTGTCTCGGCTTTAGCTGTCGCGGGCTCGATGCCGCGCTTGTAGAGATGCCATGTCGCGTGCCCGATGATCGGCAGCGTCACCAGGAGGCCGACGAAGACCGAGAGGATGGATATGCCGAGCAGCACCGCGATGATGATGCACCAGACGATCATCGTCACGGGATTGGCGATGACGAGGCGTACGCTCGTCACCATCGCCGTGACGAAGTCGATGTCGCGCTCGTAGAGCATCGGGAACGAAATGGCCGAGATGGCGAAGACGGACAGGGCGATGATCGCGCCGGAGACATTGCCGAGCAGCAGGAAGATGAGCCCCGTGGGCGTCGTCATAAGCCGGTCGACGATGTCCGGGCTGAAGGCCTCGAAGCCCATGAAGCCGAAGAACAGGAAGGCCGCGATATCCATCCAGATGACGAGCGCGAAGCCGGTGACGAGGGCCATCCATCTGAGGTCGCGCCGGGCGGCCGCCTTGATCGAGCCCGTCACACTCGCCCAACTGAGCGGCAAGCCGCGCTGCAGATGATCGCTGACGGCATAGAAGCCGACCGCGGCGAACGGCGCGATCAGGGCGAAGCCCATGGCCAGGGGATAGGCGAGATAGGGCAGGCCGAAATGGTAGAGCAGGGCGATCAGCAGCCAGCCGGCGCCGGCATAGAGCCCCGCGAAAAACAGGCCGTATATCGGCGCCGCCCGGAAATCACGTATCCCCTGGCCGATGATCTCCACGAGATCGCCCACCGAGACCTGGCGGATGCCAGGCGCCTGCTCCGCTTTCGTCATGCGCTGCCTCCCGAGGCCCGAGACCGCGGCTCTTTGTCCGCTTCAAACGTGCCCGCTACGCCACCCCGCCGGCCCGGCGCTGTCCTTGATCAAGATCAACTGTGAACGGAGCAAGAGGCCGGGATCGACAGCGCCGCCGCGAGATCGACGGCGGCGATCCGGTCGAGCTCGAGCACGCGGTCCCGGATGCGCTCGGCGGCGTCCCGCGAGACGTGCAGGGCGGCATTGGCGAAGAACTTGCGCTCGATGCCCGCGCGGTCGAGGCCGCGATCGCCGGCGCCGAGATTGACCGGGATGTGCTGCTCCACCGTCTGGCCTGCCGTAGTGCGCACGCTGACGCCGCCCGACATGAACGTCGGGTAGCCGGACGCCGGGTCCGCCTCGCAGACGATGCGGCGGGTGAGGGAGAGCACGTGCTCGTCCTTCATGGCGGCGTCCGAGAGATCGGCGAGCCCGAAGCGGCCCTTGAGCAGACAGGTTGCCACCACGTATTGCGCCGAGAATTTCGCATCGTACTCGTTGGCCGGGCGTGTCTTGATCTCGACCGGCTCGGCCACGATCGGCAGGGTTGGGCCGGGGATCGCCACCCGTACCTCGGCGAGGTCGTCAGCGGTGGGTTTCAGCCGCTTGTGGATCTCGATGGCGGCCTCGGCCGCGCCGTGGATGAAATGGCAGACGGGATAGGGCTTGATCGAGGTGCGGGGCAGCTCCCAGTCGTCGCCGAGGCCCGCCGTGATGATCGCGATGTCGGCGTGTGCGGCGTGCTCCTGAAGATGCGTCTCGAACAGCCCGAAGCGCCCCTCGTAGGGCCGCGAGGGACCGAAGAAGCCGTTGGCGGCGAGCGTCGCGGCGGTGATGCCGGCCGTCGTGCCCCATCCCGGGTGCAGGCGCTTCGTCCAGGCGCCTTCCTCGAGGAAAACCTGAACGGCGCCCGCGGTGCTGGCGGCGATGCCTTGCGCCGAGACGAGGGCGTCGGGCGCGAGCCCCATCAGCCGGCCGGCCACGAGGGCGGCCGCGAAGTGTGTGATGACGCCGGTCGCGTGGAAGCCGACATGGTGGAAGCCGCCCTTCACCGACGCGCCGATGCGGATGGCCGATTCCATGCCCGCGATGTAGGCGGCGAGCATGTCTTCGCCACTCATGCCGCGTTCCTCCGCGACGCCGAGGGCGGCGGGCAGGCAAGTGACCGTCGGATGGATGATGGCGGTCAGATGCGAGTCGTCGAAATCGAGGCCGTGCAGCAGCACACCGTTGACGAGCACGGCATCGCGCAGCGGCAGGCGCTCGGGGCGACCGATGACGGTCGAGCGACCGCTGCCACCGAGCGCTTGGCCGCCGGCCAGCGCGCGAGCCGCGAAGGGGTAGGTGTTGGCCGCCAGCGCGCAGCCGATGGCGTCGAGCATCAGGTCCTTGGCGCGCTCGCGAACGGCGGCCGGGACATCTGCCAGCTT
Source organism: Hyphomicrobiaceae bacterium (assembly GCA_041397725.1). Lineage (GTDB taxonomy): Bacteria > Pseudomonadota > Alphaproteobacteria > Rhizobiales > Hyphomicrobiaceae > JAGRKR01. The sequence continues at coordinate 497,889 of JAWKVZ010000002.1, forward strand.
CATGTCGTGCACGAACCGGGCGAGCCCGCGCGCGGGGGAGAGTGAGCCGTCACGCACTGCCGATTGAGCGAGATCCTGCGCCATGTTGCGTTTTCCTCCGTAGCGCGCCATCGGTCGTTGACAGAACTACAGCATTATCGTTCTACTTGGCCATCATAAGAAGCGCTAATGGACGCAGGCTGTCGCGCGCCCTGCCCGAGATGGCAGGCGTCGCGTCGATGCGTCCCCGGCAAGGCGCTGCGGGCGCAGCCGATGGGAGGATCGACGGATGCGATTTCGGGGCGCCGCCATATGCCTGGGCGGCAGCGCGACAGACGGCCGCGGCGCTGTTGACCGAACGACGCGCCGGCGTCTGTTCTCCGGTGGCCATTTCGAATACATGGTGACGGCGGGCGACGCCCTCGTTCTTGAACCCGCACGTCGCGAAATCTCGGAGCGGTCTGCCGTCCATCTCAGCTTCCACCCCGGCGATAGCCTGCTGTCGCCCCCGACAACCGAGCCTCGGAGTGATTTCCCATGTCCGTGACGTCTGAATTGTGCAACCGCATCGAGGCCATCGGCTACGGCGACTTGAGCGAGGCGGCCGTGAAGGCGGCGCGCCAGCTCGTTCTCGACGGTCTGGCAGTGGCCATCGCCGGCCCGGAAGAGGAGGCGGTCAACATCCTCGCCGAGCACTACAAGGAGCAGGGCGGCACGCCGCAGGCGCACGCCATCGCCTTCGGCTTCAAGACCAACATGGTCTCCGCTGCCATGCTGAACGGTGCCTCCATGCACGTGCTCGACTTCGAGCCGATGTGGAGCCCAGCCAACCATCAGCTCTCGACGACGCTACCGGCCGTACTCGCCGTCGCCGAGCACACGGGCGCCGACGGCCGGGCCGTGGCGACGGCCCTGGTCAAGGGCATCGAGATGCAGGGCTGGCTCCGGCAGGCCTCCGGCCAGTACATGGCCGGCCAGATCCGCTTCCACCCACCCGGCGCCGTCGGCACCTTCGGCTCGGCTGTCGCCGCCGGCCACATCCTCGGTCTCGATGCCGGCAAGCTCGCCAACGCCATCGGCATGGCGGCTTCGCGCGCGGGCAGCCTGCTCGCCAACGCCGGCACCATGACCAAGTCCACGCACTGCGGCCACGCCACGGGCCTCGGCCTCGAGTGCGCGCTGCTCGCGGCGCGCGGCTTCACGGCGAATACCGAGATCTTCGAGGCGGGCCAGAGTTACGCGAACGCCTTCTGCGGAGACGCGTTCAAGCCGGAGGAGCTGTTGAACTACGGTCCGCCCTTCCGCGTCGTAACGCCGGGCTATGCCATCAAGATGTTTCCGAGCCAGTTCGGCACGCATTTCGCCATCACGGCGGGCCTCGATCTGCGTCCGAAGTTGCCGTCCGCGGCGGCGATCAAGCGCATCACGATGATCTCGCCGGTGATGAACTACGTCGACCGGCCGGTGCCGGCCACGGGGCTCTCCGGCAAGTTCTCGCTGCAGTACACGCTGGCCGCCGCCTTGCTCGACGGCAAGGTGCGCATCCACACGTTCACCGACGAGCGGCTCGCCGCGCCGGACATGCAGGCCCTGCTCGCCAAGATCGAGCTGATAAAGGACCCGTCGATCCCCGCGCGCTTCGAGGAGATGCACATCGACGTCAAGGTCGAGCTCGAGGACGGCACGATCGTGGAGACGCGCTGCAACGGCCCGCGCGGCAAGTGGGGCACGCCGCCGATCAGCGTGGACGAGCACATGGTCAAGGTGCGCGACTGCCTGGCGACGCGGCTCGACGACAAGGCCGCCGCCGAGCTGATTGGGCTCGCCAGCAACATCGACGGCATCGACGCGGCCGGTGTGCGGCGGTTGATGGAGATTGCCAGCTGCAAGGCCTGACGCCCCAGGATTTCACCAACGGAACGACAAGCTGAGGAGAATGGAATGTCGGACTATGACGTCATCGTCGTCGGTGCCGGAAACGCGGCGCTCGCAGCATCGGTGTCTGCCGCGGAGAACGGCGCGAAGCGCGTGCTGGTGCTGGAGAAGGCGCCCCGCGAGATGCGAGGCGGCAATACGCACTGGTCGGGCGGCGTGTTCCGCATGGCCTTCGACGATCCGCGCGAGCTGGCGCCGCTGTTGCCGGGCGTCGAGGACGAGTACGAGAACTTCTACGAGGGCATCACGCCCTATCCCTTCGACGATTATCACGGCGATCTCGTGCGCGTCAGCAACGGGCGCACCGATCCCGAGCTTTCGCGCATCCTGGTCGGCAACTCGAAGGCCACCGTGCTCTGGATGCACGAGGTCGGCAAGATCAAGATGGAGCCGGCCATCACGATCGCCGGCGTGCGCAAGGGCAACATGATCGTCTGGCCGCGCGGCCTCGTCGTGCGCGCCCAGCACGAAGGTATCGGTCTCTCCAAAACGTGGTTCGCGACGGCGGAGAAGATGGGTGTCGAGATCCGCTACTCGAGTGCCGCCGTGGCGCTGACGGTCGACGGCCAGGGGCGCGTCAATGGCGTCACCGTGCGTGACAACGACGGCCAGCGAGACGTCAGGGCGCGCGCGGTCATCCTCGCCTGCGGCGGTTTCGAGGCCAACGTGCAGATGCGCACGCAGCACATCGGGCCGCTGGTCGGCGCCGCCAAGGTGCGCGGCACGCCGCACAACCAGGGCGACGGCCTGCGCATGGCCATGGCGATCGGCGCCATGCCGTGGGGGCAGTGGTCGGGTTGTCATGCCACGCCGATCAGCGCCGACTGGGGCGAGTTCGCGCCGCGCGAGATGACCGACCGCTCGAACCGCCTGAGCTATCCCGTCGGCGTCATGCTCAACCGCAAGGGCAGGCGCTTCCTCGACGAGGGCGAAGACCAGAACCTCTTCACCTACGCCAAGTACGGTCGCGCCGTGCTCGCCGAGCCGGGCGCCAAGGCGTGGCAGATCTTCGACCACAAAGTCATCCACCTGCTCGAGCCGCGCTACTCGACCTCCGACCCGCTCACGTCCGACACGCTCGAGGGGCTCGTCGCCCAGCTCGACATCGAGGACAAGGAGCAGGCCATCCGCACGCTCAAGGAGTACAACGCCGCTCCGCGCACGGCCAAGGATCACGACCCGACCCGCAAGGACGGGCTCTCGACGCAGGGACTGAACCCCGACAAGACCAACTGGGCGACCAAGCTCGACGCCCCGCCCTACTACGCCTACAGCTGCACCGGCGGCATCACGTTCACCTTCGGCGGGCTGCGCACTAGCGGCAAGGCCGAGGTCATCGGCACGGACTGGCGGCCGATCAAGGGCCTCTACACCTGTGGCGAGATGGTCGGCGGTCTCTTCTACGACAACTACCCGGCCGGCACGGGTCTCGTTTCCGGTGCGACCTTCGGTCGGATCGCCGGGCGCGAGGCTGCGGCGTTCGCCGGCTCCTGAAGGACACGAGCAATGAGTGGTGAGACCATGACCATCGCAGCACGCCTCGCCGACAAGATCGTCGGCTTCAAGACGGAGCAGGTGACGCCGCGCGCGCTCACCTGGGCGAAGGCGGCCATCATCGATACCATCGGCGTGACGCTGGCCGGTGTCGTCGAACCGTGCGCCACCATCCTGATGGAGACCCCGGGCGTGGCGGACGCGCCCGGGCCGTCGCTCATCTTCGGCACCGAGCGGCGCACGAGTATGCTCGACGCCACGCTTATCAATGGCACGGCGTCGCACGCCCTCGACTACGACGACGTCAACGGCACCATGGGCGGCCACCCCTCGGTGCCGCTGCTGCCGCCGCTCTTCGCGCTCTCCGAGATGAAGGGCGCCAGCGGCATGGACCTGATCACGGCCTTCGTCATCGGCTACGAGGTCGAGGTGCGGCTCGCCCGCGGTGTCCACATGCACCACTACAACAAGGGCTGGCATCCGACGGCGACGCTCGGCACCTTCGGCGCGGCGGCGGCGGCCTGCCGGCTGATGGGGCTCGACGCCGACAAGACGACGCGCGCCATCGCCATCGCCGCCTCGCTCGCCTCGGGCCTCAAGGCGAACTTCGGCACGATGACCAAGCCGCTGCACGTCGGCCATTGCGCGCGCAACGGTCTGTTCGCCGCGCTGATCGCCGCCAAGGGCTTCCAGTCGAACCCGGCCGCTTTCGAGCACAAGCAGGGTTTCCTCGACGTCTTCAACGGCAAGGGTACCTACGACGCCGAGCGCATCTTCGCCGGCTGGGGGGCGCCGCTCGAGATCGAGGACACTCTGAACGGGCTCAAGCAGTTCCCCTGCTGTGGCAGCACGCATCCGGCGATCGCCATGATGCTGAAGCTCGTCAAGGAGGAGGGCCTCAAGCCCGAGGACGCGCAGAAGGTCGAGATCCTGACGCATCCCAATCGTCTGCCGCACACCGACAACCCCGATCCCAAGGGGCCGCTCGGGGCCAAGTTCTCGATCCAGTACGCGGTCGCCCGCGCGCTGGCCGACGGCGCTGTCCGCCTCGCGCACTTCGAGGGCGACGCCCACGCCGATCCGCGTGTGCGCAAGGTGATGGCCGTGACCACCGCCGGCCCGCACCCGGAGATGCCGGCAGACGCCCGGCATCAATGGGGCGCGGAAGTGATCGTCACGACGACGGGCGGCAAGACGGTCTCGCGGCGCATCGAGAACATGGTCTGCCGCGGTCCCGACGACGCCATGTCGAGCGAGGAGATGTTCGAGAAATTCGAGGACTGCGCCGGTCGCTCGCTCGCGCACGACCAGATCGCGCCGCTCTACGAGCGTCTCGACACCTTCGAGTGCGTCAACGACATGAACCAGGTGAGCCGTCTGCTGCAGCTTCGCCGTCTCCCCGGCCAGCGGGTTGCGAAGCCGCAACTCACCTCCGCTTCCGACGCCGCTGCCGGTCGTCGCGAGACGCAGTGGGTTCCCTGAGACCCTGAGCGAGGGCGCCCTCGGCGCCCTCGCCGCATGGGGCGGGGGCGCAATGGCGCGGGGCGCCGCGGCCCGTCTGGTCGCTTCGATCAGCAATCGACATGCGAGAGCCGAAGACATACTGGGTCTATATCCTCGCGAGCAGGCCGCATGGCGTGCTTTATGTCGGCATGACCAGCGATCTCGCCGGGCGCACGTGGCAGCATCGCGAACGTGTGTTGGCTGGTTTCACCCGGAAGTACTGGGTGGGCCGGCTCGTTTATTTCGAGGCCCATGACGACGCGGCCGAAGCTGCGCGCCGGGAGCGAGCGCTCAAGCGATGGCGGCGGCAGTGGAAGATCGAGTTGATCGAAAGCGGAAATCCGACATGGCGCGATCTGTTCACCGACGTAGTGCGCGGGGATGGATTCGACCTGTAGCGGTGGTGTTCTTCTTTGATGGGTGAAGATCCCGGCTCGCCGCGTAGCCGCGGCGTCCGGGAACGCAGATGGAGGCGAGGGCGTGCACGATACTGACCTCGCGGCGGTCTCGAGTGACGCTCGTCGGTGAAGTGGCAGGCTACGCGCGAAGTTCCGGGCTGTGCGCGAAGTTCCGGGCTGTGCGCGAAGCTCCGGGTTGCGCGCGAAGCTCCGGGCTGTTGCGCTCACCCTCTCCCATTGCGTCCCCGGCCGGAGCGCGGCAGCGCGGAGAGCCGGGGCCCTTGCGCTTTCCGGCTGATCGCAGGCGTAGCGCGTCGAGGTTCGGGTGCGCGCTCCCCCCCGCTGGGTAAAGATCCCGGCTCACCGCGTAGCCGCGGCGCCCGGGAACGCATGGAGTGGGAGGGGGAGGAGGTGCGGCAGGCGTCGCGGTCGCGGCGGCCTCGTGTGGAGCTCGAAGCTCAACGGCCGGGCTGTGGAATGTATTCCGAGGTGCGGCCCACACTGCCCTCTCCCATTGCATCCCCGGCCGGAGCGCGGCAGCGCGGAGAGCCGGGGTCTTTACCGTCCGCGGTCCAGCGCACGTGATCGCCACGTCGGACAGGCCGCCCCCCATCTCATCCCATTTCGCCCCCACTCCGTTCCCACCACCCCACGACAGGCTCGCCCGCTGCCCTTATGATGCCGGCAGCATCGACACGAGACAGGAGGCGCTTCGGGAATGGCGACCAGACTTGGCTTCATCGGCTTCGGCATCATGGGCGAACGGCTGCTGCGGGCCACGCTCGCGCACGACCGGCGCACGCTCACGGTGTCGGGCGTCTTCGATCCGAGCCCGGAGGCGGGAGGCCGGCTGGCGGCGATCGACCCGCAGGTGCCGGCCTGCGCCACGGCCGCGGAGGTGATCGCCGTTTCCGACTGCCTGCACATCGCCACGCCGCCGCTGAGCCATCTCGCCTATCTCCGCCAGTGCCACGCCGCCGGCAAGGCCGCGTTCTGCGAGAAGCCGCTGGCGACCGACGTCGTCGAGGCCACGCGGGTCGTCAGCGACCTTGCCGCGCGCGGCATGCGAGCCGGCGTCAACTTCCCCTTCGCCTCGTCATTCGCGCGGGATTATCTGCAGCAATGGATGGCGGACGGGGCGATCGGCACGCCTGAGCGGCTCGACATCACGCTCGCCTTCGCCAAGTGGCCGCGGGCCTGGCAGATGGCGGCCATCGGCTGGCTCGACGGCCGCGCCGAGGGCGGCTTCACGCGCGAAGTGGGCTCGCACTTCCTGTTCCTGACGCGCCGCTGCTTCGGGCCGCTGACGCTGCTGTCGGCGCGGTGCGATTATCCCGAGCCCGGCCGGAGCGAGCGCGCCATCCGGGCCGAGCTCAAGGCGGGCGCGCTGCCCGTGACGCTCTCGGGCGGCGTCGGCACGACCGACAGGGACGATACCAACACCTGGACCGTGACGGGCAGCAAGGGTCGCATCCGGCTCCGCGACTGGTCGATCGCCGAGCGGGAGGTGGATGGCCAATGGCAAGCCCCGCCCGACGCGCTGCCCAATGCCGAGATGCGGCCGCTGATCCTGCGCCGGCAGCTCGACAAGGTGGCGGCCATGGCGCGCGGAGAGGTGCACGACCTCGCGAGCCTGGGCGAGGCGCTGGAGGTGCAGGGCGTCGTCGAGCAGATCCTCGCCACGGGCGCATGAGCGGGAGGCGCGGCGCGCGCGGTGCGACGGGTGCGGTGGAGCCGGCCGGGCCATGCTAGGCTCGCGCATGGACCTCTTGCAGAGTTTTGCCGAGTGGGCGTGGGCGCGGCACCACAATCCCTGGAGCTGGTATGTCCGGCCGCTGTTCCTGCTGCCCTTCTGCTGGTGCGCCTGGCGGCGGAGCCCGGCCGGGCTGGCGTTGACGCTGCTGGCGCTGCTCACCAGCATGTTCTGGTTTCCCGCACCTGCGACACCCGATCCGCGCACCGTCGCCTTCCTCGAGGCGGAGCGTCGCTTCCTGCTCGCGCCGTGGACGGTCTCGAAGGTGGCGATGACGGCGACGGTGCCGGTTTTTCTTGCGGCGGTGGCGGCGGCCTTCTGGTGGCGCTCGGTGCTGCTCGGATTGGCCGTCGTCAATGCCGGCACGCTCTTCAAAATCGCCTGGAGCTTCGCCTACGGCGGGGAGAGCGGCTGGACAGTGGTGCCGCCGGCGCTGGCGGGTCTCGTGGTGGTCAACGTGGCCGTCCTGCTGCTGGCCCGCTGGCGCCAGGTGCCGCGCTGACGGGCGAGGCCGGATTGTCGGCGATCGCGGCCGGGAGGTTGAGGGGCGGGGCGAGCCTGTCTAACCTCTGTCGCGATGCGAATCGGCAGAGGGAGCGGCGGCGGCCATGATGAAGAAGCTTCTCTCCGTGCCGGGCATGGGGGCCTGGACTTGGCTCGCGCTGAGCCTGATCGCCTTGACAGTGTATGCCTTCGCCCAGTCGCGCGTTGGCGAGCTTGCGCGTCACGGCGTCGATGAGACGGCGACCGTCACGCGGGCCTATGTCTACCGCACGACGGCGAGCCGCACACACTCTGCCCACGAAGAATTCCGCATCGACTATGTGTTCGCCCTTGCCGATGGGCGGCGCATTTCCGGCTGGAAGGCACTGGACCGGGACGTGTGGGAAAAGGCGAAGCCGGGGCAGACATTGAAGGTCCGCTATTCGCTGAAGAACCCGTCGGTCCACACAACCGCCGCTGACGAGTATGGCGAGGCGGCGCAGTGGAGCTACATCCTCGGCTGGATCAGCCTGTTCCTCGCCGGCTTCTTCCTCCTTCACGATGTGCGCAAGGCCGTGCCCTGGCTGGCGCCACGCCTGCGCAAGGTTTCGACGGGGCTTCTGGCGGTGGCGCTTTTGTCCGTCGCCAGCGCGCTCGTCCTGCGGGCGCACGTTGCGAGTGACGGCGATTTCGCTCTGACGGACGGGGAGATTACCGCCAAGCAGGTGGTCGGAAGCAGGCCCGATGCGGTCACGCAGGGCCTTGAGCACCGCATCAGCTACACGTTCGTCGACGAGACCGGGCGGACGCACGCCTTCACGCGCGCGGTCGACAAGGACGACTACGAGAGTGCGGACGTTGGACAGCGCCTGCCGGTGCGCTACCTGCGCGGTGATCCGCGCCTGCACGAACTGACGTCGGCGGAACTGCTCGATTTCGCTCTGGTGTCGCTGGTCTTGGCGTTATTCCTGGCGCTGCTCGCGGTGCCGTTCGTGGTGCTGGATCTGCGCGCCTACCGTCGCGGGCCGGGGCAGCCGGCGTGATGGCAGCTGCTGCGCGTGCTCTGAGCTCACCCCCGGAGCGCAGGGCGCGCTCCGGGGTGCTGCGCCGGCTTAGAACTTGAAGCTGAGGCCGGCGCGGATCAGATCGACGCTGTTGTCGAAAGAGTAGGGCTCACGGTTCTCGCTGAGGCCCGAATAGCTGCCGAAGTCCATGTGCAGGTATTCGAGCTTCGCAGTCATCGTTGACGACAGGGCGTACTCGACGCCGGCGCCAACCACCCAGCCGGTGCGGAAATCCGTATTCCAGGCCGTCTGGCCGGCGGCATCGCCGTAGCCCACCTCGTCGAGCTGCATGAAGGCGAGACCGGCGGTCGCGTAGAGCAGCGTGCGCTGGTTCCACAGGAAGCCGGCGCGCCCGCGCACGGTGCCCCACAACGCGCCGAACTGGGATTTCCAGACGTGCCCGTCGAAGATCACCTTGTCGTCGGCGCGAAGGTCCATGATGCCGAGGTCGCCTTCGATGCCGACCAGCAGGCTCGGGGAGATCAGGTAGTTGTAGCCCATCGTCACGCTGCCGAGGCCTCCCGTAAGGCTTTGTTGCGCGGTGCCGTGGTTGTTGTTGCGATCGTAGAAGTGCTCGGAGCTGCCCCAGCCATAGCCGAGGCTGAGGCCCAGGTAGAGCCCCTGCCAGATCGTGGCGCGTCCCTCGTAGGCGGGCGGTGGTCCGTCCAGGTTCGTCGCCGCGGCAGGAAGGGTTGCCACGCCCAGCACAAGCGCGGCCGAGAGCATCGTCGCTGTCGTCTTGATCATGGTCTGTCCCCCGGTCTTGCGCGCGACCCGGATGGGCCGGCGCGTTCGCGCGAACTGGCGGGTGTTGGCCCTGCCGTGTCGTCGCGCTGGCGGAGGAGACGCTGAAGCTGCGTCGGCAGTGTGATCAGTGCGTGAATTTAATAAGGCATTTCAATGTTTTATAACTTATTTGAAATATCAAAGCTGAGACTATGGCGACAGAGTCCTGTCTCCGCGCCGTATTGCATCTGGGGCGGTGCTACTCGGCGGGGTCCGGCTGGCGCACCTGCGCGGGCTCGCACAGGAGCCAGCTCACGATCGCGAGCGCCAGGACGGCGCCGAGCGCCTGCGCCACGATGAAGGACGGGATGTCGAAGGGGCGGATGCCCGCGAAGGTGTTGGAGAGGCCGCGGGCGATCGTCACCGCCGGATTGGCGAACGAGGTCGAGGCGGTGAACCAGTAGGCAGCGGTGATGTAGAGCCCGACGGCGGCGGGCACGACGCGCGGCGCCGCCTTGAGCGTCAGCAGGATGGTGAGCACGAGGCCGAAGGTCGCCGTCGCCTCGGCGATCCACTGTCCGGTGCCGCTGCGCACCTTGAGCGACACCTGCCAGAGCGCCTGATCGAACATGGCATGCGCGAGCAGTACGCCGAGGATGCCGCCGATGACCTGGGCAGCCACGTAGGCAGAAGCGGTCTGCCAGTCCAGTTCGCGCCGGAGCGCGAAGACCAGCGTCACGGCCGGATTGAAATGGGCGCCGGAGATCGGACCCAGCATAGTGATGAGCACGACGAGGATGGCGCCGGTCGGGATGGTGTTGCCGAGGAGAGCGATGGCCACGTTCCCGCCGGCGAGGCTCTCCGCCATGATGCCGGAGCCGACGACGGTGGCGAGCAGCAGCAGCGTGCCCAGGACTTCGGCGGCGAGCCGGCGCGAAAGATCAGCCTGCATGGTGGGCCTCGGTCTGGTGTTGTCCGCTCACGAGCTCGTACGCCCGATATCCTCGAGGCGCCGCCGCAACGTGAGCTTGTCGAGCTTGTCGAGCGGCAGGTTGACGAAGATGGAGATGCGCTGCTGCAGCATGCGATGCGTCTCGGCGAAGGCGAGGCGGCGTTCGGCCTCGTTGCCCTCGACGGCGGACGGATCGGGCACGCCCCAATGCGCGGTCATGGGCTGGCCCGGCCAGACCGGGCAGGTCTCGTTGGCGGCGCTGTCGCAGACGGTGAATACGAAGTCGAGCCTGGGCGCCCCTTCGACCGAGAATTCCTCCCACGACTTCGAGCGGAGCCGGCTCGTGTCGTAGTTGAGCTTCTTCAGCAGGTCGATGGCGTAGGGATGCACGCTGCCGCGGGGCTGGCTGCCGGCACTGAGGCCGACGAAGCGTCCCTGCCCGAGCCTGTTCAGGATGCACTCGGCGATGACCGAGCGCGCCGAATTGTGCGTGCAGAGGAAGAGGGCGTGGAGCGGGGCGGACGACATGAGGCACCTTTCGACTTGATCGATGTGAGGCAATCGCTCGCCGCGAGAGCAGGGCCGCACAGCTCCGGCCGGCCCCCGCAGCAGTCCTTGGTGAGAAACCCGATGAGCGCCCGCATGCCGGCGATGTCGACGGCGTAGCGGACGAAACGGCCGTCGCGCTCCGACGTCACGAGGCCGGCCTGCAGCAGCTCCTTGAGGTGGAACGTCAGCCCTGTGGGCGAAATCCCGACCTTGCGTGCGATGGCGCCGGCCGTGAGACCGTCGGCGCCGGCGCGCACGAGCAGGCGGAACACCGCGAGGCGGTGTTGCTGGGCGAGGGCGGAGAGGGCGCGGACAGCGGTATCTGGTTTCATAGCACGCTATATTTCATGAATTATTGAAATATACAAATGACGGTTTGATGACAGTCATGCGCGACTTGCCGGGCCGGCCTGACGCGATGTCGGCTGGCTACTCGGCGCTGCGGGCGCTTGCCAGATCGCGGACCTGGGACGCCGCGACGGTGAGGCGGGAAACCGTGAGGTCGGTCGCCGACAACATGTGCGCGAGGCTCGCCTGCAGTCGCTCGATGCCCTGCGGGTTCGCTGCGATCCAGCTCGAGAGGCTTGGCGGCTCGTCGCTGCGGGCCTGGCGGATTACGCCGGCGCTGATAGCGCGCTGGGCTTCGGCGAGGCTCGCCAGGGCGCTGTCGATGGCGAGCCGGTCGAACGGGTCGGTGACGGCGAGGGCGCGGGCGCGCGCTGCGAGACTGTCGAGGTGGAGGTCGGCGGCAACCTCCAGCAGCGCGCCGAGCGCCGTGGCGATGTCGCATCCCGTCGAGCGTGCGACCAGCGCGGCGTCGTTGGCGGCGGCCATCACGGGAAGCGCCGCGATGTCGGCGGCGAGCTCGGCCGGCACGCCCGTCGCGGCCCATCGCTCGGCGGCCTCCGCCGTCTGTGCGATCCGCGCGGCAGGCACGAGCCGCGACCAACCCGAGGCGAGCGCGTGAACGGCCTGGCGATGCTCGGCGATGGTTGCGGTGAGGTCGGCGCCGCCGCGCGCATGCCGGAGAAACCAGGCCGACTTGGCGCGCACGAGGTCCTGGAGCTCGCGGTAGAGCGCGAGCTGCCCGTCGCCGGCCAGGCGACCGTCGAGGGCGTCGATACGCTGCCAGAGAGCGCCGAGATCGAACACGGCCATGGCTGCAATGAAGGCGTTGGCGATGTCGGCGACGCTGCGCCCGGTCTCCTCGGCGAGGCGGACGGCCATGCTCGAGCCGCCCCTGTTGACGATGGCGTTGGTAAGGCCCGTCGCCACGATCTCCCGGCGCAGGGGATGCGCGAGGATCGCTTCACGGAACCGCTCCCGCATCAGAGGCGGGAAATAGCCGACGAGCAACGGCTCGAGCACCGGCTCGTCCGGGACGCGGCTTTCGAGAAGATCCCTGAGCAGAGAGATCTTGGCGTGGCTCAGCAGCACGGCGAGCTCCGGCCGGGTCAATGGCCGGCCGGCGCTCATGCGCTCCATCAACTCGCCATCCGATGGCAGCGCGGCCTGGCCGCGATCGAGTTCCCGCTCGGCCTCCAGCGCGAGCATGAGACGCTGCTGGAATCCGAGATCGGCAAGGCCGCGGCGCTCGCCGAGCGACAGGGCGAGCGACTGCATGTGGTTGTTGGCGAGCACCGCCTTGGCGACATCCTCCGTCATGTCCACGAGCAGCCGGTCGCGCTCCTCGCGGGCGAGGCTGCCGCGCTGGACCAGGGGGCCGAGTGCGATCTTGATGTTCACCTCTTGGTCGGAGGTGTTGACGCCGGCTGAGTTGTCGATGAAGTCGGTGTTGAGGCGGCCGCCGCGTTCCGCGAACTCGATGCGGGCGCGCTGGGTCATGCCGAGGTTGGCGCCTTCCCCGACCACTTTCGCGCCGATGTCCGCGCCCGTGATGCGCAGCGCGTCGTTGGCGCGGTCGCCGACCTCGTCGTCGCTCTCCGTCGAGCCGCGGACATAGGTGCCGATGCCGCCGAACCACAGCAGGTCGACGCGCGCCTTCAGAATGGCCCTGATGAGGGCGCTGGGCGGCAGGCTGTCGTCGTTCACGGCGAGCACGCTCTTCACCTCCGGCGAGAGCGGCACCGACTTGAGCGTGCGGGCGAAGACGCCGCCGCCTTTGGAGAGCTTGGAGCTGTCGTAGTCCTGCCAGCTCGACCGTGGCAGGTCGAACAGGCGCCGCCGCTCGGCGAAGCCCGTCTCGGGATCCGGGTCGGGATCGAGGAAGATGTGGCGGTGATCGAAGGCCGCCAGCAGCCGCATCTTGCGCGAGAGCAGTGCACCATTGCCGAACACGTCACCGGACATGTCGCCGATGCCGACGGCGGTGAACGGCTGGCTCTGGATGTCGCGATCCATCTCGCGGAAGTGGCGCTTCACGCACTCCCAGGCGCCGCGCGCGGTGATGCCCATGCGTTTGTGGTCGTAGCCCGCGGAGCCACCCGACGCGAAGGCGTCGCCCAGCCAGAAGCCGCGCCCGGTCGAGATCTCGTTGGCGTAGTCGGAGAAGGTCGCGGTTCCCTTGTCGGCGGCCACGACCAGATAGGGGTCGTCGCCGTCGAGGCGCACGATCCCGGCGGGCGGCACTACCGCGCCGTCGACGAGGTTGTCGGTGAGATCGAGCAGGGTCGAGACGAAAATCCGGTAGCTGGCGATGCCCTCGGCGAGGACGTCCTCGCGCGAGCCGCCGCGCGGAAGCTGCTTGGCGACGAAGCCGCCCTTGGCGCCGGCCGGCACGATGACGGCGTTCTTCACCTGCTGTGCCTTGGCGAGTCCAAGGACCTCGGTGCGGAAGTCCTGTGCCCGGTCGGACCAGCGGATGCCGCCTCGCGCGATCGGCGCGAAGCGCAGGTGCACGCCCTCCACACGCGGGCTGTAGAGCCAGATCTCGGCGAGCGGACGCGGCTCGGGTGCGCTGTCGATGCGGCGGCTGGCGAGCTTGAAGGCGATGGCCTGCGGGGGCCTGCCTTCGGCGTCCACGGAGAAGGCGTTGGTGCGGAGCACGCCATCCACCACGCTTGCGAAACTGCGCAGGATGCGGTCCTCGTCGAGGCTCGGCACGGCGGCGAGCGCCTCGTCGATCCGGCTGCGCAAGGCGGCCTCGCTGGCCCCGCCGTCGCCTGACGAGGCCGTCTCGGCGTGGTGGCGCTGGCGCAGCAGCGCCACGAGGTCGCGCGCGACGGTGGCGTGCGCCTTGAGCGTATCGGCCATGTAGCGCTGGCCGAAGGGGACGCCGAGCTGGCGGAGATAGGCGCCGACAGCCCGCAGGATGACAACCTCCCGCCAGGAGAGACCGGCAGCCACCACGAGCTGGTTGTAGCCGTCGCTGTCGGCGTGTCCATCGAGCACGGCGATGAAACTCTCCTCGAGGCGGAGGTCATGGTGGGCGAGGTCGAGTGGCGCGCCGTCGGCGGTTTCCAGGACCATGTCGTTCAGGCACACCGCGCGATGGCCTTCCGCATAGTGCGGGTGGACGCGGTAGGAGCGCTCGTCGATGACCTTGAAGCCGAAGTTCTCGAGCACCGGCACGCGCTCGGACAGGGGCACGGGGGCATCGAAGCGATAGACCGCCGCCCGCAGCCGGGAGTCGGGAAAGCCGGGCTCCCGATAGAAGTCGATGGCGAGAGGGCGGTCAGGGCCGAGCCGCTCGATGCGCTCGATGTCCTCGATGGCGCGCGTTGGTGGAAAGGTCTCCGTGTAGCCCGCCGAGAACGACGCCTGATACTTGGCGATGAGCGTGTCGGTGGCGTCGGCTGCGAGATGCGCGCGTGCGGTCACGATGAAGCGGTCCTGCCAGGTGGCCAGCAGATCGTCGATCCGGTTCTCGATCCCGCTCGTGTCGCACGCCGGCGTCGGACCCTGATAGCGGGCCACGATGAAGTGTACGCGTACGAGCGGCCCGACCAGAAAGCTCGGGAAGGTCGCGACGATGCGCCCCTGGTAGGCCTCCGCGAGCAGCGCGCTGATGCGCTCGCGGGCCGTCGTGGAATAACGGTCGCGCCAAGTGTAGACGACGACCGAGACGAAGCGGTCGAAGCGATCGACGCGCGCGAAGACCCGCGTGCGCGGCCTGAGCTCCAGATCGAGGATGCTGTTGGTCCAGGCGGTCAGGCGCTCGAGCCCGATCTGGAACAGCTCGTCGCGCGGGAAGGTCTCGAGGATGTGCAGGAGCGCCTTGCCGCCGTGGCTCGCGGGCGGGTGGCCTGAGCGGGCGAGTACGGTCGCCACCTTGTGGCGGAGATAGGGGATCTCGCGGACGGACTCGTTATAGGCCGTGGAGGAGAACAGGCCGATGATCCTGAGCTCCCCGGACAGGCGGCCGCCGTCGTCGTAGAGCTTGACGCCGATGTAGTCCATGTGCAGCCGGTTGTGCACGCGCGAGACGACGTTGGACTTGGTGATGATCAGCGGCTGCGGCAGCTCGAGAAACTGGCGCACCTCCGGTGTCAGGCGCACCAGCTCGCGGCCGCGGCGCAGGACCTCGAGGGTCGGGTCCTGCAGCAGGCCGAGCCCGCCACCGTCCACCGGAACGAGCTCGACCTCCTGGCCGTCGCCGGAAAGGCGATAGTCGCGCATGCCGAGGAACGTGAAGCGATCGTCCTGCAGCCATCTCAGGAAGTCGAGCGCTTCGGCGCGATCGGCGATGCTGCCGGCGGGCACGCGCTCGAGGCTGGCGATGGCCGCCGCCAGACGGGCGAGCATGGGCCGCCAATCGCTGACGGCCGTCCGCACGTCGCGGAGAATGTCCTGCAGGGCCGTGACCAGCGGTTCGCGGTCCGCCGTCGCCAGACGGTCGAAATGCACGGCGATGTAGCTGACCTGCCGGCCGTCGCCCCAATCCTGGTTGCCCGGAGCGGCGGCGACGGTGGCGGCGCCGTTTCCGCTATCGAGCTTGAGGATGGGGTGCAGGACCAGCCGCACGCCGAGGCCGCGGGCATGGATCTCGCCCATGATCGAATCGACGAGGAACGGCATGTCGTCGTTGAGGATCTCCAGCGCCACCGTACCCGGCAAAGCCTGGTCGCGGATGCGCAAGCGAGGCTCGCCCGGACGGCGCTCGCCCAGCAGGCCGTAGGCGGTGACCGCATAATCCGCCAACGCCGCCGCGGAGAAGTCGCCGAGCACACCCTGGTCGCCACTGGCGTAGAGCAGCTCCGCGAACAGGCCGACGCCGCGGGGGGCGTCAGCGTCGGCGGCAAGCCGGCGGATCGCTTCCGAGACCGGCTGCGCCGCGCCGTCGCGTGATGGCTCGAAAGTCTGCATGCGTCGTGGCTCCTCTCACGCGATGGGCACGGCATCGATGGCGTGCGGTCCCGGCTGCCGACGGCCAAGCTTGGCCTCTATGGCTCTTCTTGACAATTCAGGCATTCGCGAGCGGGATTGCCGAGCCATTATCGAGAGAGGACACGACACGATGACGAAGAGCGACGCGCCCACCGCCCTCGATCTCGGTCCGCAGGCGGACCTTGGCCCCGCACTCGGCGGCTACTTCGCCAAGTGCGACGAGAAGCTCGGCTTCGTGCCGAACGTGCTGCGGTCCTATGCCTTCGACGCGACCAAGCTCAAGGCGTTCATCGACATGGCCGACGACCTCATGCTCGGTGACAGCGGGCTCAGCAAGGCCGAGCGCGAGATGATTGCCGTGGCCGTGAGCTCCGTGAACCATTGTCACTATTGCCTGACGGCGCATGGCGCGGCGCTGCGGCAGCGGGCCAAGGACCCCGAACTCGGAGAGATGATCGTGCAGAACTACAGAGTGGCCAACCTGTCGCGACGGCAGAAGGCGATGCTCGACTTCGCCGTCAAGCTGACCGAGAGCCCGGCCAGGATCGAGGAGGCGGATCGTCAGGCCCTGCGGGATGCCGGCTTCTCCGACCGCGACATCTGGGACATTGCTGCGGTCACCGGATTCTTCAACATGTCCAATCGTTTGGCGCAGGCTTCCGATATGCGCCCGAACCGCGAGTATCACTACCAGATGCGCGAGCGGCCGGAGCGGTGACGCTGTCACGGCTGGCGCGCTCGCCGCGCAGCCGTCGCGCGTCCCCGGCTGACTGCGCCTGAAACGATCCGAGGTCGGACGGCCGCGCGCCGCGCCGGAAGCATTAAGACGGGAATATTTTCACTCCCCGTTGGTGTTTCGGTGGTACCTGTTGCAGAGTCTTCCACACTGGTGATTCCAACAGGACCGTCTCGGGGGCGACGTCTTGGAAGTGGCACTCATGAATTTCGTCGGGGCGGGGGTCGCGTCGGTCGCGGCCAGCCTCGACATAGACGTGCCCCCTGGCTCGTTCGGGTCGGGATTCGAGCTCATGCGCAGGCTCGCGCAGGCGTCGCCGGGCGATGTCGCGTCGCTGGTGCAGCGCGTGACGGAGGACATCGTCAAGTCCTGGCCGCACCAGCAGATCCCCTTCGCCGTCGTCGCAAATGTCCTGGAAGCCTTGCCGGAGGTCATGGACGCGCACCGGCCGTCGTCGAGCACCATCGTCGGCGCCTTGGCCGCCTCGCGCGGGTTGAAGCACGCGAGCGCCAGCGTCAGCGGCGAGCAGGTCAGCCAGAAGGTCGCCAGCGACATCATTCTCAAGGCACGGCAGGCCCGCACGTTCGCGACGAATGGGCTCAGTGAGCCACTGGCCTTCTTCCTGCTCGATTGCCTGTACCTGCACGTCCTGAGCGATCGCAAGTTCTTCTACCGGAATCGCCGCCTGATCGAGGAGCATTTCGCGGCGCTGGGAACGGGCCAGGGTGTCCAGCCCGCCGCGCCGCCGCCGCGCGACCGTCTGGCCGGGATCGACCTCCCGGGGCTCGCGGAAGCCCACGCGGTTCCCGCCGAACTGCTGGAGAAGGCGGCCGCCGCGCTGGCCGAAACGCCGTGTGCGGAGACGGCCATCGTGCCGAAGCTCGTCGAGAAGGCGCGCGACTTCAAGGAGCTGCTGGCGCAGATCCGCGAGGAGATCGGCGGTTCGGCGGGCGCGGTCAAGCTGCGCGAGCAGGCCGCGGAAATGCTCGCCATGTGCGATCTGGCGGAGGCTGACCGGCTGCTCGGACGCGCCGAAGTGCAGGATCTCACAGGCGCAGGCGACGGTACGCCGATGCCGGTGCGCCAGCGCAGCGCCTCGCACACCCGCACGCTCAGGGGGCGCATCGAGGAGCTGGTGTGCCACTATCGTCTTGCCGCGGCGCACTATGCCGTCGCCGTGCGCTGCCTGCCGGCCAACGACCGCGAGGCGCGCTGGCTGGGGCAGATGCGACAAGCACGGGCTCTCGTGCGCCAATCGGAGGAGATTGGCGACACGGCGGCGCTCGAGGAGGCGACGCAGATCTACGGTGAAGCGGCGCTGCAGCAACCGCGCGCCGTCGCGCCCAAGCAGTGGGCGGCCACCGAATTGAGCCGCGCCAACGCGCTGCTGATGCTCGGCCGTCAGCTCGCTGACCCCGAGCGTATAAAGCAGGCGCTGCGCCACTTCACGGGCGTGCTCGAGATCTGCACCATGGCGGAGGCCCCCGAGGATTGGGCCATGGCCAATCTGAACCTGGCCGAGGCGCTGCGCCAGTTGTCGGATCTGACGGGCCGGCACGATCTGCTGGAGCAGGCGGCAACGTCCCTCAGGGCGGCGATGAAGGCCTTCGACCGGGGGACGCGGCCCTATGAGTGGGCCACCACGCGCTCGCGTCTCGGCGACGTGCTCTGGGCGCGCGGGCTTGCGCTCGCCGATCCGCAGCTCGTCGCAGAGGCGATCGATGCCAAGACGGCCGCTCTCGACGAGCTCGATGCGCTCGATCGCCAGGACGAGGCGGCGCTGCTGCGCGGCGAGCTCGAGCGCATGCAACACGACGCCGAGCGCCTGACGCCCGTCGAGCCACCCGATCAGGCCGAGAGCGCCTGAAGCGCTAGGTGGGTTGGATCGCCCGCGAGGCCTACTTCCCCGGTTGACGGCGGTGTGGATGCGGTGTCTACAATCGGTGAACCCGTCGCTCCAGGCTCCGGCTTTTGCCGGCTGCCCGGAGCAATCCGTCGAGCCCGTCCGGACAGCTCCGGTTCGTCCCCGTCGCACACACCAGCTATCGCCTGTGCGACACCGGCCAATGGGTCGGCGGGGTCGGCCGCCGAGCGCTCGGATGCCGCCCGCGCCGGCCGGCGCGCCAATTGTTCGAGGACAGTATGCCGTTTGAACCCGCCAGCGACATTCTTTCGCCCTATACCGTGCTCGACCTGACCCGCGTGCGCTCGGGTCCGACCTGCGTGCGCCAGCTCGCCGACTGGGGCGCCAACGTCATCAAGATCGAGGAGCCGGCGACCGATACCAAGGGTGGGCTCGGCGGTCCGCGCTCCGGCCCCGACTTCCAGAACCTGCATCGCAACAAGCGGGCGATCACGCTCAATCTCAAGGCGCCGGAGGGCGTCGAGCTGTTCAAGAAGCTCGCCGCCAAGGCCGACGTCATCGTCGAGAACTACCGGCCGGACGTGAAGAAGCGGCTCGGCATCGACTACGACACGATCGCGGCGATCAATCCCCGCATCGTCTATGCCTCGATCTCTGGTTTCGGGCAGGACGGCCCATACCGCGACCGGCCGGGCTTCGACCAGATCGCCCAGGGCATGGGCGGGCTCATGTCCATCACCGGCGAGCCGGGCCGCGGGCCGATGCGCGTCGGCATCCCCATCGCCGACCTGACCTCCGGCATCTTCGCCTCCCAGGGCGTGCTGCTGGCGCTGCTCGAGCGCGAACGCTCCGGCAAGGGGCAGTGGATCAAGACCTCGCTCCTGCAGGCGCAGGTGTTCATGCTCGACTTCCAGGCCGCCCGCTGGCTCATGAACCAGGAGGTGCCGGGACAGGCCGGCAACAATCACCCCACGTCGATTCCGACCGGCGTCTACGAGACCAGCGACGGCTACATCAACATCGCCTCGGCCGGTCAGGCCATGTGGCTGAAGTTCAAGGATCTTCTGGCCGATCCAGCCCTCGACGATCCTGATTTCGCCGAGCCGGCCAGCCGTTCCAAGCATCGTGATCGCCTCAACGCGCTGCTCAACCAGCACACGCGCAAGCGTACTGGCGCGGAGTGGATCGAGTTGCTGAACAAGACGGGTATTCCCTGCGGTGAGATCAATACCATCGACAAGGTTTTCGCGTCGCCGCAGGTGCAGCACCTGGGCATGGCCCGCGATTTCGTCTCGCAGGAGCGCGGGGCGAGCCAGATCGTCGGCCAGCCCATCGAGATGAGCCGCTCGAAGAGCGCCATCCGCCGGCCGCCGCCGAAACTCGGACAGCACACCGACGAGGTACTCGGCGAGATCGGTCTGTCGGCCGGCGAGATCGCCGCGCTCAAGGACAAAGGCATCGTTTAGATACGGGATCAGGGAGAATCGGCACATGAGCGAAGACAAGGTCATTGCCAAGCGCGACGGCGCGGTCGGGCATGTCATCTTCAACAACCCAGCCAAGCGCAACGCCGTCTCGCTCGACATGTGGCAGCGCTTCGACGAGATTCTGACGGAATTCGCGGCCGATACCTCGATCCGCGCGCTGGTCGTCAGCGGCGCTGGCGGCAAGGCCTTCGTCGCCGGTGCGGACATCTCGAAGTTCGAGAGCGAGCGCGCCAGCAAGGAGGCCGTCGAGCGCTACGGCAAGATCTCGGCCTCCGCCTACTCCAAGATCTTCAATTTCCCGAAGCCGACGATCGCCAAGATCAACGGCTACTGCGTCGGCGGCGGCATGGCGCTGGCGGTCTGCTGCGACCTGCGCTTCGCGGAGGATGGCGCCAAGTTCGCAATTCCCGCCGCCAAGCTCGGTCTCGGTTATGGCTATCCCGGCATCTACCGTCTGGCGGAGCTGGTCGGGGTCTCGCGCGCGATGGAGATTTTCTACACCGCGCGCATGTTCTCGGCACAGGAGGCCTATGACATGGGCTTCCTCAATCGCGTCGTGCCGGTGGCCGACCTCGACAAGGTCGTCGGCGAGACGACCGAAATGATCGCCGGCAACGCGCCGCTGACGATCGCCGCGGTAAAGGCCATCGCCCGCGAGATCGGCAAGCCCAACGCCGAGCGGGATTTCGGCAAGCTGGACAAGATGGTGGCCGCCTGTTTCGCCAGCAACGACTACGTCGAGGGCCGGCGCGCCTTCATGGAGAAGCGCAAGCCGAAATTCACCGGCACCTGATCGGGCGCACGGTCGGATCAGCACGTTCGCCGGGGCTGCGACGGCACGTCCGCGTGGTGGTCGCAGACTTGCCACGAGATGGCGGCAAGATATCCACATGCGTTGGCGCGGGCACGCCGCGGCGACGCTTCGAGGTGTATCTGTTGTGAGCGCCGCCGGCTCGCCTCGCCCGCTGTTGCCGGCATGGGCGGGCGCTGTGCTGGCGCGTCGCATGCAGGCGGGTGAATTCGGGCGCGAGAGAGCGAAAAGGGGCGGGCGTTACATGGGCCAGACCGTCGCCATCATGAACACCAAGGGCGGTGTCGGGAAATCGACGATCGTGCTGGCCTTGGCGGAGACGCTGTCGCTCGAACACGGGAAGAACGTGCTCGTGATCGACTCCGACGCCCAGGCCAGCGTCAGCCACATGCTCATGACAGCGAAGACGCTCACCGACCTGCAGCAGCAGGGGCTGACCATCGTCGATTATCTCGTCGCGACGGTTCTCGAAGACAAGAGCCTGCGCTGGCAGGACTTCGTGGTCGGCGGCGTCTCGGACGTCGACGACGCCCGCTCGGTCTACCTCATCGCCAGCGACATGCAACTCACGCTGTTCGAGCGCGAGGTGTCGAAGGGCAGCCACCACACCAAGCTGCGCCGCACCATCTCCGCGCTGCTCGACGAGATTCGCCCCGTGTTCGACGTGGTGCTCATCGATTGTCCGCCGGGGCTCTCGGTCCTGACCGAGTCCTGGCTGCGTGAAGCGGATTTCCACATCACGCCGACCAAGGCCGATTTCATCTCGACCTGCGGATTGGACGTCTTCCGCCGCTTCAAGATGCTCAATCCGGAGATGGGCTTTGCGCACAATCTCGGCGTCGTCGTGAACATGAAGGACAAGTTCTCGCTGTCGGAGGAGGAGGAGCATCGCCGGCTGCTCGCAGATCCCGAGCATTCGTGCTTCGCGCAGTCCATCCCGCGCGTGCACGCCCTCCAGCACGCCGCCTACTACATGGCGGGGACACGCTCCTACGCTGCGAAGTATCCCGGCGAGGCCGGTCAGTCCATCCGCGCGCTCGTGGCCGAGGTGCTGGTCCGCATGGAGGCCGCCGCCCCCGCACGTGCTGCGGCGAAAGCCGCGACGAGGACGGTGAGCCCGTCACCCCCGGCAGGCGAGGCGAAGCCGTCGACGGCGCCGGTCCCCGACGAGGCCGCCACGGCAAAACCGGCGGTCGCCGGATGAGCCCCCGCGGAGCGGAGCCGGGAGAGCGGCCGATGCACGCCACGGCCGGGCGCGGCTATTTTGCCATCGGGGTCGAGCGCATCTCCAAGCAGCTCAACCTCGGTAATCTCGTGCGCTCGGCGCATGGCTTCGGCGCGAGCTTCGTGTTCACGATCGGCGCCCACTACAAGGCGGTCGAGGCCCGGGCGGATACCTCCAAGGCGACGAGCCACGTACCGCTCTACCACTGGCAGAGCGTCTCCGAGCTGGCATTGCCGGTGGGCTGCCGTCTGGTAGGGGTCGAACTGCTCGACGAGGCCATCGATCTGCCGAGCTTCCGTCATCCGTTGAAAGCGGCTTACGTGCTCGGTCCCGAGCGCGGTTCGCTCTCCCCGGAGCTGGTCGCGCGCTGCGACTACGTCGTGAAGATTCCAACGGCTTTCTGCGTCAACGTGGCCATGGCCGGCGCCATCGTCATGTATGATCGCGTACGGTGCCTCGGTCGATATCCCGAGCGGCCGGTCGGGGAGGGCGGCCCCTCCGAGGTCGGTCGTGGCGCAGGTCTGCCGCGGGCGCGTGGGGCGGGCTCCCGTTGACCGGGGCTGCCTGCCGCGGGGTGCCGCCATTCGATGCAAGGCCTCGAAGGAGGATGTCCATGAGCCCGACAAGATGTCTGGCAGCAGGTGTGCTGACGGTCCTTCTCGCCACCGCGGCGGTCTGGCAGGCCGCGGCGGCGCCTTCGGAGGTGATCGGCCGCTTCTCCGACTGGATCGCGCTTCGCCACAAGGCCGGCGGTCAGGTCTTCTGCTTCGCGATGTCGAAGCCGACTGCCATGGAACCGGCGGGGGTCAAGCGGGGCGTTCCGCACATCTATGTCTCCGCCTGGCCGAAGGACGGCATCCGCACCGAGTTCAGCGTCAAGGGTGGCTACCGCTTCAAGAAGAATACGGCGGTGCAGGTCACCATCGGCACGGCCACGTTCCAGCTCTTTGCCCGTAACGATCGCGCCTTCGTGCGCAACCCGACGGAGGAGTTGAAGCTGATCGAGGCCATGAAGAAGGGCAGCCGCATGACCGTGAAGGGCGTGTCGGAGCAGGGCACCGGCACGACGGACAGCTATTCCCTGATCGGACTGAGCCAGGCCCTGCAGGAGCTCGCCAGCGGCTGCCGCAAGACCTGAACGCTGTTGCGCGACGAGCTTTGCACCGGCCGGGCGGGCGGGGTAAAGAGAGGGCAGACGCAACCGATGCGGCCCAACATGACCTTGCTCGACATCTCACATGCCGGTCCGGCCTCGCGCCAGGACGGCCCCGCCCCTCTCGTCGGCCTGACGCGGGAGCGGCTCGCTGCGGCGCTGGCAGCCTTCGGCGTTCCCGAGCGTCAGGTGCGCATGCGCGCGGCTCAGATCTGGAACTGGATCTATGTCCGCGGCGCCACCGATTTCGCGGCCATGACGGATGTCTCGAAGGAGCTGCGGGCCGCCCTGGCCACGGCCTTCGACCTGTCGCGGCCGGAGATCGTCTCGGAGCAGGTTTCCGAGGACGGCACACGCAAGTGGTTGCTGCGGCTCGGCCGCACGGGCACGGATGCCCAGGCCCCGGAAATCGAAACCGTCTACATTCCCGAGCCGGATCGCGGCACGCTCTGCATCTCGAGCCAGATCGGCTGCACGCTCACGTGCTCGTTCTGCCATACTGGAACGCAGCGCCTCGTGCGCAACCTGACGTCGACGGAGATCGTCAGCCAGATCCTGCTGGCGCGTGACCGGATCGGCGACTGGCCGGGCGCCGCGCCGCCGGGGGATGGCCGGCTGCTGCCTGCTGGCGAGCGCAAGATCACCAACATCGTGCTGATGGGCATGGGCGAGCCGCTCTACAACTTCGACAACGTGCGCGACGCCATGGCGGTGGTCAGCGACGGCGAGGGCATCTCCATCTCCAAGCGCCGCATCACGCTGTCGACGTCCGGCATCGTGCCGGAGATCGCGCGCTGGGGCAGCGAAGCCGGCACCATGCTGGCGATTTCGCTCCACGCCACCAACGATGCGCTGCGCGACCAACTCGTGCCGATCAATCGCAAGTATCCGATCGCCGAGCTGCTGGCCGCCTGCCGCAGCTATCCCGGCCTCTCCAACGCCAAGCGCATCACCTTCGAGTACGTGATGCTGAAGGGCGTGAACGACAGTCTGGCCGAGGCCAGGGCGCTGGTGAAGCTGCTCGCGGGGATCCCGGCGAAGATCAATCTCATTCCCTTCAACCCGTGGCCCGGCTCGCCGTATGCCTGCTCGGACTGGTCGCAGATCGAGCGCTTCGCCGAGATCATCAACCGCGCCGGCTACGCGAGCCCTGTCCGCACCCCGCGCGGTCGCGACATCATGGCGGCATGCGGTCAGTTGCGCTCCGAGAGCCGCCGCCTGACGGCAGCCGAACGCAGCGCCCGCTCGGCCGAGGCCGCAGAGCGACCGCAAGGGAGTGATGGACCGTGATCGCGCGCGCGATCGGGCGGTTGATCTGGGTGCCGGTGTCCTTCGTGCTGGCGGTGGCGGCGGGAGGATTCGTGCTTTTCACGCTGGGCACGGAGCGCTTGACGCACGCCATGCGTGGCCGTGGCGCCGATGCAGACCTTCTTTCGGCGCTGTTCGATCTCTTCCGCCAGGGCGAGCATCTCGTGTCGACGGTGACGGTGGTGCCAGCCGTGCTGCTGGTGATCATCGGCGAGGTCGCCCGCATCCGCTCGTCCGTCTACTACGTGGTCGGCGGCGGTATCGCTGCCGCGGCCGTGCCCTTTCTCGGGCGGCTCTCGCAAGGCGGGCTGAGCTTGACGACCGATGCCGTGTGGCAGGTCTTCGCGACAGCGGGCTTTGCCGCTGGTCTCGTCTACTGGGCGCTTGCCGGGCGCAAGGCGTAGCCGCGGGCCATCGTCACGACAGCGTAGGATGACGTGCTTTTTGCGTGGATAGGCTGTAGGTTAGGGTCCCATCGTCAGTGGGCATCTTCATCGGAGCGGTGCGGGGATGGCAGGTCGAGTGATACGCATTCTGTTCGGGTTCGTGATCGCCTGTCTGGCCGCAGGTCTGATGCTTTCGCTATTTTTCATGAGCCCGGGCTCGTTCATCGGCGTCGGCTCGGAAGTCGTGCTCGAGCGGCTCGGCAATGCCGCAGTGCTGGCGTTGGCCGCCGCCACCGTGATCGCACCGTTCTCCGCGCCGCTGGCGATCGTGGCCATTGCGGTGGCCGAGTGGCGACGGCTGCGGCAGCCCGGCTATTACCTGCTGGTGGGGCTGGCTATCGCCGCGATCGGCTTCATCGTGCAGCAGAGCGGCGAGATTTCCGGCCAGCCGACGATCGTCAACGCCTATGCGGGCGGCGCCTTCGTCGCCACCGGCATTGCGGCCGGCTTCGCCTACTGGCTGTTCGCGGGGCGGCGCGCGGGCGGTGGCGTGCGACCGGTCGAGATCGTGACGCCAGTCGCGCGGTCGTCGTCTCCGTCGTCCGGACCGGGCGAGGTGAAGGCGGCCTATGAGAAGCTGAAGTCTGCGGCAGCCCGGCCGGCGCCGTCGCGGAGCGAAGTAGCGAAGCCTGAGGCCGGCAAACCCGAACCGGGCAAGGCCGCTCCTGCAAAGGTCGAGGCCCCGAAGCCGAGCGAGCCCGCGAAGCCGGACAGCAAGCCCACGACGGACGGCGGCGAGAGCAAGCCGGCCGCAAGCGGCCCGACCACCGTGCCAAAGGTCCCTCGCTCCTGAGCGAGGCCCCCTGCACCGACAAACGCGGGCGGACGTCCGCCCTTGCTCGCCCCGCAGAGGTGGCGGGTGGCTATGCCTCAGGGGCTGCCGGATACCTGCCTCGGCAGCAGCCTCACGGCAGCGTAACGACGCCCGCTTCCGCCAGCGCCGCGATCTCGGTCTCCGCGTAGCCGAGATCGCGCAGGATCGCGCTCGAGTGCGCCCCGAGGTCCGGCGCTCCCGATGTCCTGACGGCACGGACGCCGTTGTAGGAAACGGGGTGGTCCACCAGCTTCAAGTCCGCAATGCCGGTGCTCGTGAACGGGCGGATCATGCCGAGGGCATCGACCTGCGCGTCGTTCACGATGTGATCGACCCGCTGCACGCGCGAGCAGGGCAGCCCGTCGGCGAGCATGCGCTGCTCCCACTCGACGGCGGGACGCTGCTTCAAGACGGCTTCCAATGCCTCGTGCAGGGCTTGGCGGTGGGCGACCCGCGACGGGTTGGTGGCAAAGCGCGCATCGTCGAGCAGTGCCGTGGCGCCGATGCAGCGGCAGAGCCTCTGGAACAGGCCGTCATTGGCGGCCGCGATCAGGATGGAACCGTCGCCCGTCTCGAAATCCTCATACGGCGCGATGAGAGCATGGCGCGCGCCGCTGGCGGTCGGGATGGTGCCGTCCGCGAAATAGCCGGCGATGAAGTAGGACATCCAGGCGAGACCGGTCTCGAGCAGGCTGGTCTCGATGTTCTGCGCCTCGCCGGTCTGATCGCGGGCGCGCAGGCCGGCCATGATGCCGAACGCCGCCCAATGTCCCGCGCCCATGTCGATGATCGACGGGCCGGCGCGCACGGGGCCGCGATCCGCTTCGCCGGTGATGCTCATGACGCCGCTGTAGGCCTGTACGAGCGCATCGAAGCCCGCCCGCTCGCGATAGGGACCGACTGAGCCGAAGGCGCTCAGGGAGCAGTAGACGACGTCGGGGTTGATGTCCCGGATCTGCTCGAAGGCGAGCCCGCGCTTCGCCAGGCTGCCGCCGCGGAAGGACTGCACGACGACATCGGCCTTGGCCGCGAGCTTGAGGACCGCCTCGTGCCCGGTCGCATGGTCGATGTCGATCGCGAGGCTCTCCTTGTTGCGATTGACCGCTTCGAAGAGCGCGCTGCGACCAGTCCAGTCGGGTGGCCGCCAGGCCCTGGTGTCGTCGCCGGCGCCGGGCCGCTCGACCTTGATCACGCGCGCGCCGAGATCGGCAAGGATCATGGTGCAGTAGGGGCCGGCCAGATTGCGGGTGAGGTCGAGGATCAGGATACCGTCCAGCGGACCTCGCCCGGCCGGCTTGCGCGATGTGCTCATGGGGAGGCCTCGGTCCTTCGTTGCGACATGATCTCGTGGGTTGTTGGTCCTGGCGCGCGGATGTCAGCGCCGACGATACGATGGCGGGAAGGAAAGCCTACAGCAGCCGGACGGTGCGTTCCAGGCTCCGGCGGAGCTGTCGGGAGCGGTCTTAGGACTTTTTCTGCCCGAGCGATGTCGGCACCGGCGCTGCTGCCGCGTCCTTGCATCAGGGCTGGAGTGGTGATGCCGCCGCGCCGGCGCCCGTCAGCGTCATACGAAGGAGGCTCGATATGAAGGTCATGGTCATCGTCAAGGCATCGCCGGCGTCGGAAGCTGGCGAGATGCCGAGCACGCAGCTGCTCGCCGACATGGGCCGCTACAACGAGCAGTTGGTCGAGGCCGGTGTCATGCTCGCGGGTGAGGGGCTGCACCCTTCGAGCAAGGGGGCTCGCGTGCGTTTCTCGGGCAACCGGCGTACCGTCGTGGACGGGCCGTTCGCCGGGACCAAGGATCTGATTGCCGGCTTCTGGCTCTGGCAGGTGAAGGATCTCGAGGAGGCCGTTGCCTGGGTCAAGCGCTGTCCCAACCCGCATCCGGACGACTGCGAGATCGAGATCCGGCCGGTGTTCGAGGCCGATGACTTCGGCGAGGCGTTGACGCCGGAGCTGCGCGAGCAGGAAGCGCGCGTCATGGCGGCAGCGGCGCGCAACCGGGCGGGCGGGGCGTGAGAGCGCCGGTCCAGGCGCGCACGCAGGACCCTACGATGAAATGGTGATGACGATGCAGTATGCGATCCTTTGCTACCACGACGAGAAAGTGACGTGCGCCTGGTCGAAAGAGCACGACGACGCGGTCATGGCGAAGCTCGGCGTGATCATGGAGCGGCTGGCACGGGAAGGTAAGCTCGGGCCGGTGGCGCGGTTGCTGCCGACGACGGCGGCAACGACGCTCCGGAAGGACCGCGAGCCGCCGCTCGTCGTCGACGGACCGTTCGCGGAGACCAAGGAGCAGTTGCTCGGCTTCTACATCGTCGATTGCGCCTCGCTCGAGGACGCGCTCGCCATCGCCCGCGAGCTCGGCGAGGTCAATCCGGGCGGGGCCTACGAGATCCGCCCGGTCGCCGCCTTCTTCGAGGCGCCAGCGGGGAGCGGCAAGGCGGCGCCATGACGGACGCGGGCTGGATCGCCTCCGTGTTGACGGCGGCGCGACCGCAGGCGCTGGCGGCGTTGCTGCGCTACTTCCGCGATCTCGATGCGGCCGAGGAAGCGCTTCAGGAGGCCTGCCTCAGGGCGCTCAGAAACTGGCCGCGCAATGGCCCACCCCGCGATGCGGCGGCTTGGCTCGTCATGGTCGGCCGGAATGCTGGCATCGATGCCGTGCGGGCGCGCAGCCGGCTCGCGCCGTTGCCGGAGGCGGAGGTGACGAGGGATCTGCCGGATGTGGAAAGCGAGACGGTCGAGCGGGTCGATGCGGCGGACTACCGGGACGACATCCTGCGTCTCCTGTTCGTCTGCAGCCACCCCGAGCTGACGGCGACGCAGCAGATTGCGCTGGCACTGCGCATCGTCTGCGGACTTTCCGTGGCTCAGATCGCCCGCTCCTTTCTGGTGAGCGAGGCCGCCATTGAGCAGCGCATAACGCGCGCCAAGCGCCGTGTCGCAGACGCGGGCGTGCCGTTCGAGCCGCCGGGAGCCGTCGCGCGCGCCGAGCGCGTGGCGGCGGTCGCGGCCATGATCTACCTCGTCTTCAACGAAGGCTACACGACCACCGTTGCCGAGCTGGGCGCCCGGGCGCCGCTGTGCGAGGAGGCCATCCGCCTGGCCCGGCTGCTGCTGGGGCTCTATCCGGCCGAGCCGGAGATCATGGGTCTGCTGGCGCTGCTGCTTCTGCAACATTCCCGTGCGGCTGCTCGCTTCGACGCGGCGGGTGAGGCCGTGTTGCTCGAGGATCAGGACCGCAGCCGCTGGGACGGCAAGCGGATCGCCGAAGGGCTCGCCCTGATCGAGAAGGCGATGCGACATCGCCAGCCCGGCTCCTATCAGGTGCAGGCGGCCATCGCGGCCCTGCATGCCCGGGCACCTCGATTCGAGGAGACGGACTGGGCAGAGATGGATTTGCTCTATGAAGCGCTCGAGCGGTTGCAGCCTTCCCCGGTCGTGACGTTGAACCGGGCCGTCGTCGTGGCGCGTGTGCGGGGTCCGCAGGCGGCGCTCACCATGCTTGAGCCGTTGTCCGACCGGCTCGGCAGCTACTTTTATTTCCATGGCGCGCGGGGAGCGTTCCTGCAACGGCTCGGGCGCACGGCGGAAGCAGGCGAGGCCTTCGCTCGCGCCATCGCGCTGGCCAACACGCCGGCCGAGGCAGCGCATATCCGCATGCAGGTCGAGCGCCTGCAGATGTTCGACGTCGCGCGGCAGCCGTGAGGGCGCACCCTCGCGACCGCAGAGATATTCTCGTCGAACGTGTCGGGAATGGACGTTGCGAAACGTCCTCGAGTACACGGCACCGTGAGAAGAGGAGCCCTCCCATGCCTGGAAGTCAGAGACTGATCCCCTGCCTGTGGTTCGACGGGACGGCGGAAGAGGCCGCCCGGTTCTACGTTTCGGTGTTTCCGGACTCGCGCATCGACCACGTGCACAAGAGCACCATCGCCTGGCCGGCCGGCAAGCCGGGGGATACCCTCCTCGTCGAGTTCACGATCCTGGGGCAGCGCCATCAGGCACTCAACGGTGGGCCGAACGAGAATGCCCGCTTCAACGAATCTGTCTCGCTGTCCGTCGCCTGCGAGGACCAGGCGGAGGTCGACCGCTACTGGAACGCCTTGATCGCGGATGGTGGCAGGCCCATCCAGTGCGGCTGGCTCGCGGACAGGTACGGGCTGCGGTGGCAGATCGTGCCGCGGCTGATGTCGGAGCTGCTTGCCGACCCGGATCGCGCCAGGGCGAAGCGCGCGATGGAGGCCATGCTGCACATGGTGAAACTCGACGTCGCCGCGCTCGACGCCGCGGCCAAGGGTGGCTGATGCGGCCCGCAGGCCTGGACGCTCCACTTCCAACCTCAGAGGAGACGACGATGAGCTACATCGATGGATTTCTCGCCGCTGTCCCGACCGGCGGCAAAGAGGCGTACCGGATCTATGCCGAGACGGCGGCGCGCGTGTTCGCGAAGCACGGCGCCCTGCGGATGGTCGAATGCTGGGGCGATGACGTGCCGGACGGCAAGCTCACGTCCTTCCCCCTGGCGGTGAAGAAGAGCGACGACGAAACGGTCGTCTTCTCGTGGATCGAATGGCCGTCCAAGGCGGCGCGCGACGATGGCTGGAAGCAGATCATGCAGGATCCGCTGATGCAACCGGGCGCCGCGCCGATGCCCTTCGACGGCAAGAGGATGATTTACGGCGGCTTCACGCCCTTCGTGGGCGCGCCGGCCCCGGCCAAGCCGGCGATCCAGCCCTACCTGTTCTTTCGCGGACGCTGCGAGGAGGCGATCGCGTACTACCAGGCGGCTCTCGGGGCCGAGGTTCTGGTGATGATGCGCTTCAAGGACAACCCCGACAAGCCCAGCCCGGACAAGATGCCGCCGGGCATGGACGAGCGGATCATGCACGCGAGCGTGCGCATCGCCGGCAGCGACATCATGATGTCCGACGGCATGAGGTCCGGGCCGACGGACTTCGAGTGCATGGCCCTGTCGCTGTCGCTCGAGAGCGAGGCGGAAGTCGATCGCCTGTTTCAGGCGCTGGCGGCGGAAGGCAAGATACAGATGCCGCTCGGGCCGACCTTCTTCGCCAGGAGGTTCGGCGCCGTCGTGGACAAGCTCGGCGTGACGTGGATGCTGATCGCCGAATAGCCGCGGCCGGCGGCCCGTCGGGCGCGCGTCAGCAGCACTTCGCCGCTGCGGCGTGCGTCCAGGAGACGTCGGTGACATAGAGATCCGAGCGGCCGAGGCTCTTCAGGCGTGCGCCATCCTGCAGCGAGACGGGCATCGGCTGGTTGCTCGGCAGGTGAATGCCGTTGCCGTCGTGGAAGGCGGCTTGCCTGCCGAAATAGATAGCCGTCTGGCCGGCGTAGATGGTGGGGCCATCTGCGGGCACGGGCGACTTGACGGCGCAGATCTCGACGCTTTCGAGCAGAATGGGCCGGCTGGTGGCGAACTGGTCAGGCCCGAGCACGCGATAGGGCTTGCGCGTGCGCACCTCGACCGTGCCGAAGCCGGCCTCACCGAGACGCGCGATGTAGGCGGACAGCGCGATGGCGCCGGTCAGGCACATGGCGCGCAGACGCTCGTCGCGGCGGAGCGCTTCGGGCATCTCGTCGTCGCAGATCGGATCGGAGAGGATCAGTCGCCCGCCGGGCTTCAGGACCCTGTTCATCTCGGCGAGGGCGCGGCGCTGATCGTCGTCGTGGAAGATGTTGAAGAGGCAATTCTGCGCGGCGACGTCGATCGTGGCGTCAGCGACCGGCAGGGCGAGCGCATCCCCTTTCAGGATCTCGACGTAGCTCCGATCGAACCAGGGATTGTGCGCCTCGGCCTCCGCGAGATTGCGCCGGCAGGTCGCAATCATCTCGTCGACCACGTCGACCCCGATCACGCCGCCCGGCTTGCGGCTGAAATAGGCGAACTGCAACACCTCCATGCCGGCGCCGACGCCGACGTAGAGCACCGTCGGGCTGCCGGTGAGGTCGCCGGGATGGACGGTGGTGCCGCAGCCGTAGTTCATCTCGACCATCTTGCGGGGCAGCACCAGCCCCGGGAGTTGCCAGACCGGATTGCTGGCGCAGCACAGGCTCGCGTCGGTGGCAAGCGCCGCCTCTCTGTAGAGGTCGCGGGTGGCCTCGGCATTGCTCGGCCCGCAGCAGCCATCGCCGGCGGCTTTAGCTGCAACCGGCGCCGGGGCACAACAGTCAACGCCCGTGACAGCCGGCGCCGGGGCGCAGCAGGCGCCGCCCGCAGGAGCCGGTGCAGTGCGGGTCAGGTCCTGGTCTGCGCCACCGGCGAGCATGGCCGGCCAGAGCAATCGCGTCGCCCCGGCGGCATCGGCGGTGTGCGTGCGGGCCGATGGCGGCAACCAATGCACGCGGCCGGGTGCGAGCGGCTGGCCCTGCTCGCAGGTCTCGCGCGCGGGCAGCACGTCGCAGCTCGGCCAGCAACCGCTGGCCAGCGCCTCGCGATATTCGGGCGGCAGAGCATTGCGGCTCATGGCCTGCGCGGCGGCGTCATGATCGTAGGCGAGGGCGCGGTGCTCGATGACGAGGCCGTCGCGCCCCGGTGTCAAGACGCTGCACCAGACGCGGGGGGTGCCGTCGTTGGCCGGCATGCCGACGACGCCGGCGTTGTGCCAGAGGCGCCCGTCGACGATCTGCGTGAACGGCAGGCCGCAATGGCCGCCGATGATGCCGTCGCAACCGGCAAGCGCCAATTGCCTGCGCTTCTCGGCGACCGGGGTGGTGGCGAATATGAACTGATTGATCGCGCTGACGCTGCCGTGGATCACGGCGAGGCGTGCGCCGGCGATTTCGAGGTCTATGCGAGACGGGAAACCGGCGAGCCATTTGCGCTGATCGGGCCGGACGACCGAGTTGGCATACGTGAACCAGGCGGACGACAGACGCTCGCACAGGCTATCGGACGGGAACCCGCAGCCGCAATCCTGGGCGTCGGCCGCAAGCTGCTCGTCGCAATTGCCCATCACGACGCGGATGGCGCTTTCGCGGACGAGATCGAGCGTGGCCACGGGATCGCCGCAGTAGGCGACGACATCGCCCGTGCAGATGATGTGATCCGGCGCGATGGATAGCCGCCGTGCCTCGGCCAGCACGGCCGCGGTCGCCTGCAGGTTGCTGTATGGTCCGCCGAACAGCAGGACCGGTCCACCGGCGCGCAGCCGAGCGACAGTCGTAGCCATGAAACACCCTTCTCCAATGCCGGCGCAGTGTGCATTCGCCCGGGGTCACGCAAAACTGAACTTATCTTGATGATGGCGCGGGCGAGCATCCCTTCTACCCGGTGCGCGCAGGCCGACGCCATCGGGATCGCGGCCGCCGACGCGGGGCCTGGCGTGGTTTTGCCTCTCATGGACGCCTGGCACAGCGGCGGGTCTGACGGAGCCAGCGGGCGCAAGCCTGTTTCGGCTGGCTGGCGCTCCTCGAAGGGGGCGTCGAACGCGAAGCGTTCCAGCGCCCGGGGGCGCCGGGCGAACAGCCCGCCCCGTCAGCGCGCGATCAGCCCGTGAGACGAAGAATGGCGCACCCAAGAGGATTCGAACCTCTGACCTTTGCCTTCGGAGGGCAACGCTCTATCCAGCTGAGCTATGGGTGCTTGCCTGCGAGGCGGGACCATACCGCATCAGGGTCGGCGAGACAAATGTTGTGGCGCGGGCCGCCGCCATCTCGAACGATCGCCCGCTGAATCCCGCGTCCAGGGTGCGGGCCACGCTCTCGAAGACGCCGCTCCGCGCCGCCATCTCGAGCGACCGCACCCTAGAAACCCACCGGCGGGTCGTCGCTCTCGGTCTCGTGCGGCCAGGCGGCGAGGCCGCCGCGGATGACGCTCGCCTGATGGCCGAGCTCGCTCAACAGGAAGGCGGCGGCGCGGCTGAGCCGCCCCGAGCGGCAGTAAACGAAATACTGCGTCTCGGCCGGTAGCGTGCGGGCCAGCTCGCGCACCTTCTCGATCGGCACGTGCCGGGCGCCGGGAATGCGGCAGACGGCGAATTCGCCAGCGCTGCGGCAGTCGACGATGGTGCCGCTGCCGAGCCGGGCCAGACGCAACGCCTCGCCGGCGTCGATCTCGGCCAGCAGCCGCTTGCGGATCAACTCGTCGAAATGCACCTTGGACAGCCGCAGCAGCCGGCCCGGCGAGGTCATGCGCACGGTGGCGTTGCGGTAGGTCTCGTCGAGCAAGGCCTCCTCGCCGAAGGACGCGCCAGGGGCGAGCCGGGCGACGCGCATGGGCTCCTCGCCGGTCAGCCGGTTGCCGCGCCAGACCTCGGCCGTGCCTTCCTCGATGACGTAGAAGAAATCGCCGACCTCGCCCTGCTCGACCACGTCGGTGCCCGTCGCGGCCTCGACCGTCGTCATGGCCTCGGCGCAGGCCAGCAGCTCCGTCATGGACAGGCGGTCGAACGGCTTGGCCAGGCGCAGCCAGCGCAGCCGCTCGCGGATGACGGGGTCCACGCGCGTACGCTCGGCCGATTGACTGCGCTCGCTCAAGGCCGCGTCGATCACCTCGCCGTCGAGCACGAGATAGCGCGAGGGCTGTAGGATGGACAGGTGCGCGCCCGGGGCCAGCGCATAGAGCCAAGCGGGCTGCTCGCTGCCGGCCGGCACGCTGAGTGCCGCGAGGCGGCGGCCGTCGGCCGGACGCACCACCTCGACGGCGCCCTCGAGCAGCACGAAGTAATCGACAGGACGCATGCGGACGGCGTCCCCCGGCAGCCCCATGGCGATCTCGGTGTCCGCCACGGCACGCTGGAGAAGCCCCTCCGGCAACTCCGAGAAGACCGGCAACAGCCTCAGTTGGGTGATGAGATCCACCATGGCGGCGCTCCTGGCCTGGCGCGGCGACCGCGCGAAAGGTCTTGCTGCCCATCAGCTTGGACCGTGCGGCCGGGGGATGCAAGGCGGGGCATGCGGCAAGGTTGCGGGCGCGCCGCTCGGCGCCGGCACGGAGCGGGCTCTCCCAGCCATTCGGCAGCGGACAACCGGTCGCTGCGTCGAGTTTGCCTTTGCCAAGGCGCGCCGTGTCGGTTAACCGGTCGGGTATGATCGGGACCGTGCTCATCGTCGATTTCGGCTCGCAGGTGACGCAGCTCATCGCCCGGCGTGTGCGCGAGGCGGGGGTGTACTGCGAGATCGCGCCCTTCCAGTCGGCGGAGGCGGCGTTCGAGCGCATGCAGCCGCGCGCCGTCATCCTGTCCGGCGGCCCCGCATCGACCAGCGAGATCGGCTCGCCGCGCGCGCCTGATATCGTCTTCCGCTCCGGCGTGCCCGTGCTCGGTATCTGCTATGGCCAGATGACCATGTGCGTGCAACTCGGCGGCGAGGCGCAGGGCTCCGACCACCGGGAGTTCGGCCGCGCCATGGTGCGGGTGGAGACGGACTGCCCGCTGTTCGAGGGTGTCTGGCGCGCCGGGGAGACCCATCAGGTCTGGATGAGCCACGGCGACCGCGTGATCGCCCTGCCCGACGGCTTTAACGTCTACGCCCGCTCCGAAGGCGCGCCTTTCGCCGTGTTCGGCGACCCGGCCCGCCGCTACTACGGCCTGATGTTCCATCCCGAGGTCGTGCATACGCCGGACGGGGCGCGGCTGCTGGCGAACTTCGTGCACAACGTGGCGGGCATCTCCGGCGACTGGACCATGGCGCACTTCCGCGGCGAGGCCGTGGCGCGCATCCGCGCCCAGGTCGGCACGGGGCGGGTCATCTGCGGCCTGTCCGGCGGCGTCGATTCCGCGGTGGCGGCCGTGCTGATCCACGAGGCGATCGGCGACCAGCTTACCTGCATCCTCGTCGATCACGGCCTCATGCGCCAGAACGAGGCGCGCGATGTCGTCGCCATGTTCCGCGAGCACTACAACATCCCGCTCGTGCACGTGGACGTCGCCGACACGTTCATCGGGGCGCTCGAAGGCGAGAGCGATCCGGAAAAGAAGCGCAAGACCATCGGCAGGCTGTTCATCGACGTGTTCGAGGCGGAGGCCCGCAAGATCGGCGGGGCGCAGTTCCTGGCCCAGGGCACGCTCTACCCCGACGTCATCGAGAGCGTTTCCTTCACCGGCGGGCCGTCGGTCACGATCAAATCGCACCACAACGTCGGCGGGCTGCCCGAGCGCATGAACATGACGCTCGTCGAGCCGCTGCGCGAGCTCTTCAAGGACGAGGTGCGGGCGCTTGGCCGCGAGCTCGGCCTGCCCGAGGACTTCATCCGCCGCCATCCCTTCCCGGGTCCGGGGCTGGCCATCCGCTGCCCCGGCGGCGTCACGCGCGAGAAGCTCGAGATCCTGCGCAAGGCCGATGCCATCTACCTCGACGAGATCCGCCGCGCCGGCCTCTACGACGCCATCTGGCAGGCCTTCGCGGTCCTGCTGCCGGTGCAGACGGTGGGCGTCATGGGCGATGGACGCACCTACGAGTTCGTCTGCGCGCTGCGCGCCGTCACCTCGGTGGACGGCATGACGGCCGACTTCTATCACTTCGACATGGCGTTCCTCGGCCGCGCCGCCACGCGCATCATCAACGAGGTGCGGGGCATCAACCGCGTCGTCTACGACGTGACCTCGAAGCCGCCCGGCACCATCGAGTGGGAATAGGCGCCGGCCGGGCGCCAGTCAGTCGGCAGCGGGAAGCCAACTCCCGCTTGTGTCGCGGCGCTGCATGAGTATTCCTTCTCCGCGAGCAAACGCGGAGCGCCTCACATGCCAGTCATCGATTTCCGGATTCGTCCCCCCTACAAGCAGTTCCTCGACACCGTAATGTACACCGGCGCCGCCCGGCGCGATGGCATTACCCGCGCCATCGGCCTGGAGCCGTCGCGGGCGGCGCAGGAGAAGTCCGTGCCGCTGCTGCTGGCGGAAATGGACGCCGCCGGCGTCACCATGGGCGTCGTCGTCGGCCGCAACTCCAAGAGCCTCGGCGCGGTGCCGAATGCGGTCGTCAAGGAGCTCGCCGATGCCCACCCCGGCCGCTTCATCCCCGTCGCCTCCATCGACCCGGCGGACCGCAAGGAGGCCGTCCGCGAGATCGACGCCTGCCTCGCGCAGGGCTTCCGCGCCGTCAACATCGAGCCGGGCGGCGCCATGCCGACAATGCACACCGACGACCGCCGGCTCTATCCGATTTACGCCCACTGCGAGGACCGCAAAATCCCGGTCATCCTGATGACGGGCGGCAACGCCGGACCCGATCTCTCCTATACGGCGCCGGAACGCATCGATCGCGTGCTCGGCGACTTTCCGACGCTGCGCATCGTCTCCTCGCACGGCAACTGGCCGTGGGTGCACCAGATCCTGCACGTGGCGTTCCGCCGACCGAACCTCTACCTCTCGCCCGATTATCTGATGGCCAACATGCCCGGCATGGATGACTACGTGCAGGCGGCGGATACCTGGCTGGCGGATCGCTTCCTCTATGGCAGCGCCTTTCCGTTCGCGCCCGTCAAGGACTACCTCGCCTGGTTCCGCGCGCTGCCCATCCGCCCCGAGAGCCTGGAGCGCATCCTTTACAAGAACGCGGCGGGACTGCTGGGGATCGAGTAGGGCGAGGTGCGCTGGAACGCGGGGCGGCTGTCACCGCCCGGCGACCGTGCCTGATCGGGCCTCGGCGCGGGCGTTGGCGCAGAGCCCGGAGCCTGAGCGGCAGCGTCCGCTGGACACTGCCGCACCTGCCTTGCCGTCTCGGGCCGTCGCGCAGCCATGCCACCTCAGAAGATGAAG
>JAWKVZ010000003.1:0-461990 GCA_041397725.1 Hyphomicrobiaceae bacterium
GCCGTGAATCTCCGCACGGATGAGGCGTGTCGGAGTCCGCCAATCACAGCAAGGCAGGCCGCGTTCGACATCGACAAGCCCGAACCCTGGCTGATCGCAATCAGGACAGCGCCTTGCGATCTTGAATGCCAGCCTTCGAGCCGCATCTTGTATCGAAGACATGCGGGTGGGATTGAGATGGGCGCGCATATCGGTCGGGACCATGTCGTTCGCCGAGGCGGACCGTTCTGAGACCTCGCGAATGGCTGCGATGACGTCGCTGCGGTTCTGCACGCCCTAATGGATGTGAACCGGCATGCAATTTTGACCCCTATTGTGGGGTGATCGGCGCGCAATTTTGACCCCACCCGTGTCGCGGTGAACATGGTCTCCTGTGCGTGCGTCGGCACGGGAGCGGGGGATGATCTCGGTGGATACGATCGCGAGGGTGCGGCGCGCGCATTTCGTTCAGAAGAAGTCGATCAAGGCGATCGCACGCGAGCTACGGCTGGCGAGGAACACCGTGCGTTCAATCGTGCGGGCGGAGACCGAGACCGAGCGTCGCTACGAGCGGCGCGATCAGCCGATGCCGCAGCTCGGGCCCTATGTGGGGACGCTCGATGAGATGCTGGCGGCCAACGTGAAGCGGCCGAAGCGCGAGCGGCTGACCTATCAGCGGATCTTTGAGGAGCTGCGGATCGCGGGCTACCGGGGCGGCTACGACAACGTCCGCCGCTATGCGCGAAGCTGGGCGGAGCGCGAGGGTGAGCGGACGGCGGAAGCCTACGTGCCGCTGATTTTCGCGCCGGGCGAGGCGTATCAGTTCGACTGGAGCCACGAGTGCGTCGTCATCGGCGGTGTAACGACGATGGCGAAGGTGGCGCAGGTCAGGCTCTGCCACAGCCGCATGCTGTTTGTGCGGGCTTATCCGCGCGAAGCCCAAGAGATGGTGTTCGACGCGCACGAGAAGGCGTTCCAGTTCTTCAAGGGCACCCCGAAGCGCGGTATCTACGACAACATGAAGACGGCGGTCGAGGCCGTCTTTATCGGCCAAGAGGCGAGGCACGCCAGAGGCGTGACAGGGATACAAGAAGGGCGAGCGTTCAACCCTCGCTTCAGCCGGCTCATGAGCCATCACCTGATCGAGCCGACGGCGTGCACGCCGGCAGCGGGTTGGGAGAAGGGGCAGGTCGAGAACCAGGTCGGCTTCGTCAGGAAGCGCTTCTTCGCGCCTCGGCTGAAGTTCAAGAGCTACGCGGAGCTGAACGCCTGGCTCTGCGATCGCTGCATCGTGCTGGCGCAGACGCATCCGCACCCGATCGAGAAAGAGCGAACCGTCTTCGAGATGTTCGAGGCGGAACGGCCGCTGCTGATGCCGTATCGCGGCCCCTTCGACGGGTTCCACGCAGTGAGCGCGTCGGTCTCGAAGACGTGCCTCGTGCGCTTCGACAACAACAAGTACTCTGTCGCATCCTCTGCCGTCGGCCGTCCCGTCGACGTGCACGCCTACGCGGATCGTATCGTCATCAAGCAGGACGGTCGCGTCGTCGGCGAGCATGAGCGTCGCTTCGGGCGCAATCAGGTCGCCTACGATCCCTGGCATTATGTGCCGGTGCTGGCGAAGAAGCCCGGAGCGCTCAGGAACGGCGCACCGTTCAAGGACTGGCCCTTGCCGTCATCGATCGAGAAGGTGCGCAGGAAGCTCACTGGCAGCGCGGACGGCGATCGCCAGATGGTCAAGATCCTCACCGCCGTGCTGACCGACGGCTTAGCCGCGGTCGAGGCCGCGTGTGCCGAGGTGCTCGACGCCGGCATCGCCAGCGCCGACGTGATCCTCAACGCGCTGGCGCGGCGCACGCAGCCTGCGACAGCAGCGACAATCGAACCGCCGGAACGGCTGACGCTCACGCAGCCGCCACGCGCCGACTGCGGTCGCTACGACGCACTCAGGACCACACTTGCGATGGAGGTGGGCTGTGGAGCGTTCTGAGATCCTCGACATGATGGGGCAGCTGCAGCTCGCCGGCATGCGGGCGGCCTACGATGAGATCGTCTCGGTCGGCGTGAAGCGCCAGCAGGGCGTCGAGAAGGTGATCGGCGCACTGCTCAAGGCGGAGATCGCGGCCAAGCAGGCGCGTTCGATCAACTATCAGATGGGCATCGCCAAGCTGCCGCTGGCGAAGGAACTGGCGGACCTCGACTTCGCTGGTACTCCGATCAACGGCGGGCTGGTCGAGCAGCTCAGCACCGGCGCCTTCCTCGACGAACAGCGGAACGTCGTGCTCATCGGCGGCACCGGCACGGGCAAGAGCCACATCGCCATCGGCATCGCACGCAGCGTGATCCGGGCCGGGCGCAAGGCGCGCTTCTTCAATGCCGTCGACCTCGTCAACAAGCTCGAATCCGAGATGAAGCTCGGGCGCGGCGGACGCATCGCCGACAGCATCGCTCGCGTCGATCTGCTCGTGCTCGACGAACTCGGCTACCTGCCGTTCGCCCAGTCCGGCGGCCAGCTGCTGTTCCACCTGATCAGCCGCCTCTACGAGCGCACCTCGATCATCGTCACGACCAACCTCGCCTTCGCCGAGTGGCCGCAGGTGTTCGGCGATGCCAAGATGACGACGGCGCTGCTCGACCGCCTCACGCATCACTGCGACATTGTCGAGACTGGCAACGACAGCTGGCGCCTCAAGCACCGCTCCTGAACGCGCCCGCCGGCCAAGCCCTCCACTGCTTCGCTACGCTCCGCAGCTCCGGTCATGGCCGGCGCAACGACGACGGATGGACGGGGTCAAGATTGCACGCCGACCCGGGGTCAATGTTCGACGCCGATTGACAGTAAACAGCATGCGCGGCTCTTGATGGTTCGCCGCCAGCAGACCAAAAGGTCATCCCGGCTGGCCGAGGGAGGGATCTGTAGGTATGGGACTTTGGGGGAGCAAGTGTATCAGATCCAACAGCCGCCAGACCTCAAGCGATCTCTGAGTGCGTCGCGCCTCTGTTCTGCGCGTCGGCGTATACGTTGCTGTACGCTGCGAACCGCCATGATCGCGCCCAAGAGCACGGCAAGCCCGATCCATGCGAAAGAGTTCATACCCCAGTGCATCGTCCATCCCCGTGATTAGATGTCTTGTGGAGAGAGATGTACGCGCAGGTGAAGGGAAAGACACCGATTAACGATCGCAAACCACGAGAATGAATTTCATTATTCCGTTAGTTTTTAAGCAATAGCGGCACGAAGGCGCCCAACGCGACGGTAGCACTGAAGGGTGGGAGCCGATGAGTGCTACCGCCGCTGATGCTGTCACAAGTGCGGGTGACCGCGTCCGGACAGCAACCTTAGAGCCGGTGGGGCAAGATATCTACCCTAACACGATTGCGTGATCGCATACACGACTATTGTTGGCCCCCTTAGGTTGCCAGAGCAGCGAGCGAGTGATTCAATCAGAGGTTATGTTGTCAACATTGCGGTTCGGTGTAACAGAAATTCCCATTGCGAGAACATAAACACCATTATATGGATAAATCGCCAAAGGCGGTTTTAAGTGTTTTATTGGTTTTATAGATAGTTTTAGAAAGAAAGGTTTCTCGATGAGAATGATGTTATGATGCATGGGTTTAGGGGGTTGTTTTGCCAGTGATCTACGGCGCTGGACGGAATGATCTACGGCTTGGCTGGATTTAATTACGGTTTTGGCGGAATGATAAACGGCATTAGCGGGCGCGATGTACGGTTTTCGAGGCGTTTGGCCAATTCGTCATGGTAGGGTTGTGGATAAGTCGATTTTGGCCATCGTGGGCGGACCGAAGTACGTCGCATGGACGGAACGAAGTACGTGATTTTGTCCAGAACGCCGCCTGACGGGTCTGCATAAGACGGGGGCGTAGCCGGTCAGTTTTTGTCCAAAAGCCCCGGATCGAAGTACGGCATCTTGGACGGAATGGTGTACGGTCATGGACAAAATTAGGCCGCCTCGTGAGCTACAAGGCGTTTGGCCCGGTCCATCATGCGGAGCTTCTGGCCGGACTGGCTGGGGTGCAGCTCGATGTCGAAGTCCGGAAGCGGGTCGGTCTTGGTGGCTGTGACCAGATCCTCGATGGCGTCCCGGAACTTTCGGAACGGCATAGCGGAGCCCGAGCGCTGATAGAGCGTGTCGAGGCCGTATTCGGCGATGCCGCGCGTGCCACAGGCCTTGCGGGCCAGGCGGTAGATGAATTTAGCCAGCGGCCGGGCGATCAGGAAGTAGTCGGGATTGAGGGTGAGGATGCTGGGCGTTTGGCCGGGCGCGACGACGCCGTTGTAGACCCATTCCGGGATGTCGATTTCGACTTGATCGACGCGTTCAGAACGGGTGCGGGAGACCACCTTGTAACGACCGATCAGCGGAAAGGACTCAGCGGCACGGCGAGACCCCTTATCGGTGAGATTGGTGATCTTGTAGCGCGTGGCCTGGAGGCGATCGAGCGAGGGTTCCAACTGCTCGTATTGTTTACCCCCCTGCTCTCTTCGGCAAAATTTCAGGATCTCGGCGGCGGTCGGCCTGTACGTGCGCGGCGGCAGTGACGGGCGAAGCCCCTTGCTCTCCGCCTGGCGGTAGTCGCGCATGGCGACGGCCAGGTGAGTCACCATGTGGATGAAGATGTCGTAGTCGTAAGCCGTGACCAGGCCGACTTCAGCGCCCCCTTCGATGGTGATGACCGCATCCTTCAATTCATACCGGATCACGCCATGACGGATGGTCTTCGACAGCGAGAATGGGGCGATATCCATCAGGGACATTTCGTCCTTGAGGGGGGCGTCGTGCACGGTCGGCACGAAGAACATGAGCTGCGCGTCATCCGGTGGTGGTTCGCGGAACGTCGGCAACGGCGATGACGGGGTCTCGTGATGGATGAGGGCGCGAACTTCGCCAAGATGGATGGTTTCACCAAGGCGGCGGAGTGTGGCGCGAAGGCCTGGGTCGTGCATCGCATCAAGAGCCAAGTCGGAAAGGCGCCGGCGCGCATAGAACCGACGAAGGTGTCAATCGGCGTCGAACATTGACCCCGGGTCGGCGTGCAATCTTGACCCCGTCCATCCGTCGTCGTTGCGCCGGCCATGACCGGAGCTGCGGAGCGTAGCGAAGCAGTGGAGGGCTTGGCCGGCGGGCGCGTTCAGGAGCGGTGCTTGAGGCGCCAGCTGTCGTTGCCAGTCTCGACAATGTCGCAGTGATGCGTGAGGCGGTCGAGCAGCGCCGTCGTCATCTTGGCATCGCCGAACACCTGCGGCCACTCGGCGAAGGCGAGGTTGGTCGTGACGATGATCGAGGTGCGCTCGTAGAGGCGGCTGATCAGGTGGAACGGCAGCTGGCCGCCGGACTGGGCGAACGGCAGGTAGCCGAGTTCGTCGAGCACGAGCAGATCGACGCGAGCGATGCTGTCGGCGATGCGTCCGCCGCGCCCGAGCTTCATCTCGATCTCGAGCTTGTTGACGAGGTCGACGGCATTGAAGAAGCGCGCCTTGCGCCCGCCCGGATCACGCTGCGTGCGATGCCGATGGCGATGTGGCTCTTGCCCGTGCCGGTGCCGCCGATGAGCACGACGTTCCGCTGTTCGTCGAGGAAGGCGCCGGTGCTGAGCTGCTCGACCAGCCCGCCGTTGATCGGAGTACCAGCGAAGTCGAGTCCGCCAGTTCCTTCGCCAGCGGCAGCTTGGCGATGCCCATCTGATAGTTGATCGAACGCGCCTGCTTGGCCGCGATCTCCGCCTTGAGCAGTGCGCCGATCACCTTCTCGACGCCCTGCTGGCGCTTCACGCCGACCGAGACGATCTCATCGTAGGCCGCCCGCATGCCGGCGAGCTGCAGCTGCCCCATCATGTCCGAGGATCTCAGGAACGCTCCACAGCCCACCTCCATCGCAAGTGTGGTCCTGAGTGCGTCGTAGCGACCGCAGTCGGCGCGTGGCGGCTGCGTGAGCGTCAGCCGTTCCGGCGGTTCGATTGTCGCTGCTGTCGCAGGCTGCGTGCGCCGCGCCAGCGCGTTGAGGATCACGTCGGCGCTGGCGATGCCGGCGTCGAGCACCTCGGCACACGGGCCTCGACCGCGGCTAAGCCGTCGGTCAGCACGGCGGTGAGGATCTGACCATCTGGCGATCGCCGTCCGCGCTGCCAGTGAGCTTCCTGCGCACCTTCTCGATCGATGACGGCAAGGGCCAGTCCTTGAACGGTGCGCCGTTCCTGAGCGCTCCGGGCTTCTTCGCCAGCACCGGCACATAATGCCAGGGATCGTAGGCGACCTGATTGCGCCCGAAGCGACGCTCATGCTCGCCGACGACGCGACCGTCCTGCTTGATGACGATACGATCCGCGTAGGCGTTGCACGTCGACGGGACGGCCGACGGCAGAGGATGCGACAGTAGCTTGTTGTTGTCGAAGCGCACGAGGCACGTCTTCGAGACCGACGCGCTCACTGCGTGGAACCCGTCGAAGGGCCGCGATACGGCATCAGCAGCGGCGTTCCGCCTCGAACATCTCAAAGACGGTTCGCTCTTTCTCGATCGGGTGCGGATGCGTCTGCGCCAGCACGA
Organism: Hyphomicrobiaceae bacterium; assembly: GCA_041397725.1. GTDB lineage: Bacteria > Pseudomonadota > Alphaproteobacteria > Rhizobiales > Hyphomicrobiaceae > JAGRKR01. The sequence goes on from JAWKVZ010000003.1 coordinate 6,546, forward strand.
TGCAGCGATCGCGAGCCAGGCGTTCAGCTCCGCGTAGCTCTTGAACTTCAGCCGAGGCGCGAAGACTTCCTGACGAAGCCGACCTGGTTCTCGACCTGCCCCTTCTCCCAACCCGCTGCCGGCGTGCACGCCGTCGGCTCGATCAGGTGATGGCTCATGAGCCGGCTGAAGCAGGTTGAACGCTCGCCCTTCTTGTATCCCTGTCACGCTCTGGCGTGCCTCGCCTCTTGGCCGATAAAGACGGCCTCGACCGCCGTCTTCATGTTGTCGTAGATACCGCGCTTCGGGGTGCCCCTGAAGAACTGGAACGCCTTCTCGTGCGCGTCGAACACCATCCTCTTGGGCTTCGCGCGGATAAGCCCGCACAAACAGCATGCGGCTGTGGCAGAGCCTGACCTGCGCCACCTTCGCCATCGTCGTTACACCGCCGATGACGACGCACTCGTGGCTCCAGTCGAACTGATACGCCTCGCCCGGCGCGAAAATCAGCGGCACGGCTTCCGCCGTCCGCGCTCACCCTCGCGCTCCGCCCAGCTTCGCGCATAGCGGCGGACGTTGTCGAAGCCGCCCCGGTAGCCCGCGATCCGCAGCTCCTCAAAGATCCGCTGATAGGTCAGCCCGCTCGCGCTTCGGCCGCTTCACGTTGGCCGCCAGCATCTCATCGAGCGTCCCACATAGGGCCCGAGCTGCGGCATCGGCTGATCGCGCCGCTCGTAGCGACCGCTCGGTCTCGGTCTCCGCCCGCACGATTGAACGCACGGTGTTCCTCGCCAGCCGTAGCTCGCGCGCGATCGCCTTGATCGACTTCTTCGAACGAAATGCGCGCGCCGCACCCTCGCGATCGTATCCACCGAGATCATCCCCCGCTCCCGTGCCGACGCACGCACAGAGACCATGTTCACCGCGACACGGGTGGGGTCAAAATTGCGCGCCGATCACCCCACAATAGGGGTCAAAATTGCATGCCGGTTCACATCCATTAGGGCGTGCAGAACCGCAGCGACGTCATCGCAGCCATTCGCGAGGTCTCAGAACGGTCCGCCTCGGCGAACGACATGGTCCCGACCGATATGCGCGCCCATCTCAATCCCACCCGCATGTCTTCGATACAAGATGCGGCTCGAAGGCTGGCATTCAAGATCGCAAGGCGCTGTCCTGATTGCGATCAGCCAGGGTTCGGGCTTGTCGATGTCGAACGCGGCCTGCCTTGCTGTGATTGCCGGACTCCGACACGCCTCATCCGTGCGGAGATTCACGGCTGCTCGGCCTGTGGCTATCGCCAGCGACGACGTGAGCGGGGAGACCAGCAGCGCCCGGACCCCACCTGGTGGGACAACTGCAATCCATGATAGGCACTCACCCGGCCGGATATGACCGCCCGCGCCAGAGACGATCTTGCCGTCAGCGCCAATCGCGCGCTCGCGAGATCACGCTCCGCTGGAGGCGGTGCTCCGCCGCCTCGAAGGTGAGCAGACGGCGCACGACGACAGCCAGGGCAGCCTCGATGGGCAGCCACGCGAGCGCATACGCCCATACGGCGAGCGCATAGGTCCAGCCTATGGGGGTGATGAAGATCCCGTAGACAGCGACCAGGGTCCCTATGACCTGTGTCGCCTCGGTGGCCAGGAAAAGTCTCAGACTCGGATAGGGCTTCTGCCAGAACCATCCCTGGCTACGCGTGACATAGATGGTGAGATGCCCGGCAATCAGGAGTTTGAGAAAGATGATGGTCTGCAGCATCTCGCGCGGCAGCTTCATCACCACATCGACATACCAGAACAACACGAAACTCTCGGCGACGCCGATGCCGCCGAGGCAGACAGCGAGCGTCAGCACGCGACGCATGTCCCAGCGAACCGGATTTCTGGCCACGACGGCATTGTCGTAGGCGATCATCATGATCGGCACGTCGTTGAGGATGGCCAGAAGCACGATCATCAATGCCGTGACAGGGTAGAAGTCGAAGACCAGGATTGACAGGGTCATGAACAGGAGGATGCGGATCGTCTCGGCGATGCGATAGGTCGCGTAGCTGGTCATGCGTGCAAAAATCCGCCGCGCTTCGGCGATCGCCATCGTGATCACCGCAAGCCCTGCCCCCGTGAGCACGACATCCGCGGCAGCACGTGCGGCATCCGTGGCGCCGCTAACCGCAATCCCTGCATCGGCCTGCTTCAGAGCCGGGGCGTCGTTGATGCCGTCCCCGGTCATTGCGACGATATGGTCGTCTGCCTGCAGCAGCCTGACGATCTGGAATTTGTGCTCCGGAAGTACGCGCGCCACACCGTCCGCCTGCTCGATGCGCATGGCGATCTCGTTGTCGCGGGCATGGTCGAAGAGTGCGGCGGCGGACTGTATGTTCGTCCCGAGCCGGAGCTGCCCGGCAATCTGACGGGCGATCGCCTCGTGATCCCCGGTGATCATCTTGATGGAAAGCCCCATCTCTCGCGCGCGGTTGATGGTTTCGGCCGCGTCCTCTCGCGGCGGATCGAAGATGGGGAGCAACCCGAGCAGGTGCCATGCGCCGCCCTCGGCGCAACTCGCGACCGCAATCGCCCTGTAGCCGTCCCTGGCCAGTTGCTCGACCTCGGCCTCGGTTCGAGCGCGCAGGCTCTCTGGTGGTGACACCAGGTCCAGAATGACTTGTGGCGCCCCCTTGCTGACGCTCATTGCCGTCCCGTTCCGCTCGACCTTCGCTTCCGTACGCTTCGTCATCGGATCGAAGGGCGTGAACGACAGCAGTTCGTATGACAAACCGTTCTCGTCGTCCCCGCTCGCGGCGAGGACGGCTGCATCGATTGCATCCGGATCGGTGCGATTGCTCGCAAGGGAGGCTGCTCGTCTCAAGTCCTCCACCGAGACACCCTCGCAGGGGCGCGGATCGGCAATGGTGAGCCTATTCGCTGTGAGTGTACCGGTCTTGTCGGCGCACAAGACATCGACGCCGGCGAGTTCCTCGATGGCGACGAGCCGCGAGACGATGGCTTTCATTCGGGCAAGCCGCTCGGCACCGACAGCCATGGTCACGGAGAGGACCGCGGGAAGTGCCGCCGGAATTGCCGCGACGGTCAGGATCAGGGCGAACTGAAGCGCCGCGAGGAAGGAGGATTGGCGGAAAAGGGACACGACGAGGATCATCACGACCAGCCCCAGCGTGCCCAGGATCAGAAAGTTGCCGATGCCGAGTATCGCGCGTTGGAAGTGGGACGTGGTCCCGGCCTTCTGCACAAGGCTGGCGGTCTTGCCGAAATAGGTTCGCATGCCCGTGGATGTCACAACCCCGGTCATCTCGCCGAGTTTGACGACAGACCCGGAATACGCCGTCTCACCCGCCTTCTTCTCGACGGGAAGTGACTCGCCCGTCAGCGCCGACTCGTCGACACTGAGATAGCTTCCGCGCACGAGCCGGACGTCCGCGGGCGTGATGTTGCCGAGGCGCAGAGACACGACATCGCCCGTGACCAGGTCGCGGGCCGCACAGGATTGCCATCGTCCGTCGCGCAAGACACGCGCCGTCAAGGCCAGTCGCTTCTTCAACAACTCGATGGCAGCGTCTGCCTTGCTCTCTTGCCAGTAGCCGACAACGGCATTCACAAGCAGCAGGGTGGAGATGATGATGAAGTCCGACCAGTCGCCGAGGAGGGCCGACAAAGCCGCCGCCGCCTCGATCATCCAAGGTATTGGTCCCCAGACGTAGCGCAGCAGCCGCTCCAGAACGCCCACCCGCTTCTCGATCAGGGCATTCGGACCGTCTCTGCGAAGCCGCTGCGCGGCTTCTGCGCTGGTCAGCCCGCTCTCCATATCCGTCTGTTGCTCTTGGGCATGCCCCCCTGTTGGACTGCCGCTGGCTATTTCGTTTGCCCCAGGCTCAGACGCGCGGTTCACGCCACGGTCTCCTCGGTATGGATCCAGCTTCTCGCGCTCTTGCAGTCGGCAACCGGGAAGACCTTCACGGGGTGATGAAAGAACGGCGCGAAGAGGCGGACCGCATCGGCGATCCAGCCGGCGTCCGTAACGACCGCGATGCGTCCGAAGGCGTTCCAGCGCGACAGACCGAGCTTCAGATCGGCCCACGCCGCACCAGCCGTCAGCCCATCGAAGTCGGGACCGAGAAAGCAGAAGAGCCGGATGTGCTCATGCTTGGCGATCCGTGCTTCCACCTCGGGAATCAGCACATCGCGATAGTCCTCGGATGTAACCCGGCCCGTGCCGGAAACGGCGAGGATCGTGTCGGGATAGTCCTTCAGAATCTCGATCATGTTTCTCGCTCCTGATGGTCGCGTCCCTCCGTCACGGTTGCCCCTGTCGAGATGCATTCGCAATGATCCAGGTGGCGATCCCGGGCCACGTCTCGGCAAGCGTGCGCCGCCCCATGAAAAGTCCAATGTGTCCCCCCGGAACGAGCGCCTTCTGGACCCCGGACGGCGCGGTCCCGACGAGAGACTCGGCCGCAAAGACCTGCTCTTGTGGCGTGATGTCGTCCTCCTGGCCCGCCAGCAGGAACACCGGCGACGAGATCTTGCGGAGAGACAACCTTTGGCCGAGCCCGACGAATGTGCCTTGGGCCAGCCTGTTTTCTTTGAACAGCAGCCGGATCGCCTGGAGATAGTAGCGGCCCGGCAGGTCGATTGGGTTCTCGTACCAGCGCTCGAACCGCTCCGTTCGCTCGATGTAGGACCGGTCCTCGATGTGCTCGTAGAGATCGATGAACTTGCCGAAGTACTGCTCACCGGGGTGCATACTCTTCCAGCCGGCCAGCATGCTCTGCCCGAGCATGCGTCCGCCACCAGCGGCAACCATGTCCTCGTAGAAGCTCATCGGCAGCTCGTGGGCGATCCGCTTGATCGCTCCAGAGCCTTCGTCCGTGTCGATCGGTGCTCCGGCGAGAACGAGTGTGGCCACCTTCCGCGGAAAGCGGCTTGCATACATCGCCGACATCCAGCCGCCCTGACAAAGGCCGACAAGGTTCACCAACCCGCCGAGGTCGTCGACGGCGACGTTGATCTCGGCCAGATACTTGTCGATATCATAGTCACGCATCTGCGGCGTGGCCGACTTCCAGTCCGCCACCAGGACGCGCTTCAGCCCTGCTTCGAGCAGTGTTGCGACCAGGCTTTGCCCCTCGGCATGGTCGGCGATCGTGGCGCTATGTCCGGCGTAAGGTGCGTCGATCAGTGTCGGAATGGCGCTGGCTGGCGGGCTGGAACGCGAAAAGTCACGCAGGACCATGGTGTCGAGTTCGAGCACGGACCGATTGTCCGTCACCCACGCCGGGGGCGGAGGTGCCTCGATCCGTCCGGCCTCGACGAGGTACTTCATGTTGTCCTGGACTAGCTTGAGACCGGTCTCCTCCATCTCGATGGCAGCAGCGAGTGGCCAGAACCAAGGAACCGAGTGCTCTCTGCAGGGGCGTCGCACCGGTGAATCAGTCATCAGGTCGGTCCTTTTCATATTGAACGCGCCTGCCGCCGACGCTGGCGGCCCCCTCAGCCGTCCAAGGTCTTGCGCCTCTTCTCGTACTCGGCCAGATCGATCTCCCCCTTGGCGAGCCGCTCATCCAGAATTTCCCGAGGGGATCGCGCGGGTTTCGACGTTCCTCCCTGGCCGGTCGGGCGGATCACGACGAAAAGAATGATCGCGATCAGGAGCGCAAAGGGCAGCCACATCGTCAGGGACCCGAATGGCATGAGCCACCAGTGCCCTCCAAACCAACCCGTCCATTCGTCGTGCATCAATTCAAGCCTCCATTCGAGCAGGGCGCCGCAGGCTTACGACGTTCCGGATGCCAGCTTGATCAGGGTTGCCTTGGTGTGCCGGGCGACGATCAGTTCCTCGTCCGTCCCGACCACCCAAGCCGATACCCGGCTCCCGCGCCTGCTGATGCGCTCTGCGTGCCGGTTGTTGGCAGCCTCGTCGATCTCGATCCCGAGCCATGCCGACCGCGCGCAGATCATGCTCCGGACCGCGGCCGAATGCTCGCCTATGCCGGCGGTGAAGACGAGTGCATCGAGACCGCCAAGTGCCGCGGCGAGACCGCCGAGTTCTATGCATGCGCGGTAGACGAAGAGTTCGACGGCCTCCTGAGCCTCAGGCCACACACTTCCGATCAATGTGCGCATGTCCCCGCTCAGGCCAGAAACCCCCATGAGGCCGCTTTGTGTGTAGAGCATCGCCTCGAGCTCAGAGACGCTCAGGCCGCGCTCGCGGAGCAACCAGATCAGCAGCCCGGCGTCGAGTTCTCCCGGCCGTGTTCCCATGACCAGACCGCTCAGGGCACTGAACCCCATGGTGGTAGCGATGCTTCGACCGGCCTGGAGTGCGCAGAGGCTGGCTCCGCTGCCGAGATGGGCGACGACGGTGCGCCCCTGCGCTGCTCGAGGGGAGAGGGATGCGAGGCGGCCCGCTATATGTTCGTAGGACAGCCCATGAAACCCGTAGCGCCGCGCTCCCGCGTCGGTGAGGTGGCGCGGCAGTCCATAGATTTCGGCAACACGCGGCAGGGTGCGGTGGAACGCGGTATCGAAGCAGGCGACTTGCGGGAGCGACGGATACAATCGCGACACCGCATCGATCGGTGCGAGGTTCCTTGGTTGATGCAGGGGGGCTAGTGGAACGAGCGACCTGAGAGCGGCGAGCCGCTCCGCTGTCACGAGGACCGGTCCGGTATGCTCAAGCCCACCGAGTGCTACGCGGTGCCCGACCGCCCATAGGAGACGATCACCGAGTTCCGCTCGGAGCCACTGCATGAGGTCTTCGACGATCCCGTGAGGGGTCGCGCGTCCTGACGCCAGACGCTGCGTTCCGGCCGACTGTCTGCTATCGGGACCCCGGATCGTGATTATCGCACCGCCCTCGCATGTGTCGGCCTCGCCCTTGAAACGCAACGTGAGGTCACACGCATAGAGCGCAAACTTGATGCTCGACGATCCCGCATTCACAACCAGGATATCACCCGCGCTATCCATGATGTCACTCACCGGCCAGGGCTGCCATTCTTGCCTTCCCCGCACTCTGCCCTGCGTGCGTCTGCAGCACGGCGACCGCTGCGGACGCCAGGCGGCTGTGGGTATCGTCAGCGCGGCTGGTCAGAATGATCGGGACCCGAGCACCAACGACGATGCCGGCCCCCTCGGCATCGGCTAGATATTCGAGTTGCTTTGCGAGCATGTTCCCGGCTTCGAGATCCGGAACGACGAGGATGTCGGCGCGCCCTGCCACCTCAGATCGAATGTGCTTGATCTCAGCTGCCTCGGCGCTGACGGCATTATCGAAGGCAAGCGGCCCGTCGACGATGCCGCCGACGATCTGCCCCCGCTCCGCCATCTTGCTCAGGGCCGCCGCCTCGAGTGTCGAGTGGATGCCGGGCGTGACGGTCTCGACAGCGGACAGCACAGCGACACGCGGCGTCTCTATTCCGATCGCGTGCGCCAAATCGATTGCATTCTGGACGATGTCGCGTTTCGCCTCCAGGTCAGGATAGATGTTGATTGCGGCATCCGTGACGAGAAGCGGTCTCGCGTAGGTTGGAACATCCATTACGAAGACATGGCTGACCCTGCGCTCGGCGCGCAAATTGGGCTTCCCCGCCACGATCGCGTGCATGAGGACATCGGTATGGAGATCGCCTTTCATCAGCGCTTTAACAGCGCCCGAGAGGACCAACTCCACACCTCTCGCCGCCGCATCCTCCGCGGTCGGGGCATCGACGATCTGATAACAGTCGATATTGCGGCCAGCCTTGTACGCGGCGCTTCGAATTGAGCCGGCCGGACCGACGAGCCTCGGGATGATGAGGCCAGCTTCCGCAGCCTCGACAGCGCCGCTCAGCGAGACGCTATCGACGGGGTAGATGATTGCAGTCGGAAGCGCCTCGTAGTCCTGCGCCATTCGAACGAGGCGCCTGTGATGAAAGCCGCGCGCCTCGGACCTGACCTCCGGCAACGCGAGGCGTGGCCGCCGAATTTTGCCGGTTGGCGGGATCACCTGGACCGTGCCTTCCATCAGGCTTTTGCCGTCTGCGCCGAGCAGGCGGCATTCGAGCGTGACCAGACGGCGTGCGCTGTCCTTGTCTCGTACCGTGACGACGACACTCACCGTTTCACCGAAAGCGATCGGGGTGTGAAAGCGCAGGTCCTGCCCGACATAGACCGTGCCGCTCCCCGGCAACTCGGTCTCGATGAGGATCGACAGGAGCACCGGTCCCCACATGGCGATGCCAGCTCCATCTCGAAACTGACCGGCATCGACCTGCTCGTCGCCAACGCGCGCTGACACGACGGTGCCCGACATGACGGCAATGAGTTCGTCGTCGTGCCACGACACTGTCCGTGTCAGGGTGGCGCTGTCTCCGACCTTGATTTCGGCGAACGTCTTGTTTTCGACCGTCCCGACCGAAGTGCGTGTGCTGCAATGCATGGGGACACCATCACCGGTCGAGGTGGGCGCCAACCGCAGCGAGTACGAGCCCGAGCCCGGCAAAGCCCAGATTCAGGCCAAGAACGAGCCCAAGGAACCAAGTCGCGGTCTGTGGCCAACCGATAAGCACGAGCCCCACGAGCAGGAAATCGACCACCGCGCTGCCAAGCAGCCATGGCCAATGTCGCGTCTGCGCGCGAAGCTCGTAGGCCATTGCCGCCATGCCGAGACCATGAGCGATGAAGTAGGCGATCATGACCATGGTCAGGCTCAATTCGCCTGCGAGTGGCTGCAGCGCGATCAACAGTCCGACGATGCCGACGAGGAGAGAGAGAACGAACGCATGCCAATGGCCGGGTCCCCGTCGCGCGCTCAGAGCGGCGAGAATGCCGAACAGACCTGACGCAAAGAGTATCCAGCCTATCAGAACCACCGTGACGAACGTTCCGATCGCCGGAAGCACGGCGAGGACCGCACCGACAAGAACCATCGCTGCGCCTTCGACCGAGTAGCGCTTCCAGTGCGCCCTCAGCGACCGTCTCGCCCGCGCTTCGATTGCACCGTTGACCTGCTGACGAGCCGGCTTGTTGATGTAGGGGACGCTCATGGTCGGCCTCCGTTTGTGAGCCGTGAAGATCGCACCGCCTCACGCACACACGGGGGCAGCGCCGACGCGGGGGTGCGCCCGGCCATCATGGGTGGGGTATGATTGATGGACCGGGCGCAGGCTGCGACGCTGGCTGCAGAGGTAGGGGGCGGGTCTGCGTCGCAGCCTAAGGGACTCTCGTGGTCTGCTCACCGCCACACGGCGCGACGGAACGCGGGTCGAGCCGCGGCTGGCACCGCAGTGCGCGGCCTGCAATAGCTGCGCAGATGATCGAAGCCCGGTTGCGCTGTCATAGCCATCTCTCCTGCACGATCGCCGCGATCCCAGGCGCAGCCAGCAAGTTGCTGAGAGCCTTTGTGATCTGCCATCAACGCTAGCAGGAGCGAGATTGCCGCAACATGGAGCGCACTATACGATTCCCCAATCGTCGGCATGGCCCTTGAGGCATGGCCGCCTCCGTCAGAGATCAAGGCAGCGCCTCACACCAAGATTACAAAATTGTATAGGCTTGGCCATGTTGCCAGTACCTTGCCGGGACTAGTGTGGCTTTCGGCGTCGGTGCGCTATGAAGCTGGGCTTGAGCTGGCCGGCATTCCTCTCCGGAGCCATAGCACCGCAATGCGAGCGGACAGATCATGAAGTGCTTGCTGATCGAAGACGATCGGGAGACCGCCTCTTACGTCAAGTGCGGCCTGGAGCAACAGGGCCACATCGTGGACCATACGAGCGATGGCGGCGAGGGCCTGCTTCTTGCAGCGGATCAGAGCTACAGTGTGCTCATCATCGATCGCATGCTCCCGAGCAACGATGGGCTTTCCATCGTCAAGATGCTGCGTAGCGCCGGCATCAAGACGCCGGCTCTCTTCCTTACGGCGATCGGCGGCATCGATGACAGGGTCGCCGGGCTCGAGGCGGGCGGCGACGACTACTTGGTCAAGCCCTTTTCGTTCTCCGAGCTCCTCGCTCGCCTGAATGCCCTGGCCCGCCGTCCACCCATGCAGGATGCGGAAGCCCTGCTGATGGTGTGCGACTTGGAGCTCGACAGGCTGCGCCGCACCGTGAAGCGCCAGGGGCAGCGCATCGAGCTCCAACCGCGCGAGTTTGCGCTCCTCGAATACCTCATGCTGAATGCGGGCCGGCTCGTCACCAAGACCATGCTCCTTGAGCACGTCTGGGATTTCCATTTCGATCCGAAGACCAATATCGTCGAGACCCACATCAGCCGGCTGCGCGCCAAGGTCGACCGCAACTATGACATCGAGCTGATCAGGACAGTGCGTGGCTCTGGATATATGATAAGTGCACCCGACTAGGCTCGTTCGCAGCGCTCCATTTCGGCTCGCTGCCCTCTACACACTGGTCTTCGCGGCCTCGGTGCTGGTCCTCGGCGGCTTGGTGTTCTGGATCACGCACGGCACACTCCACCGGCAGTTCCGCGCACGCATCGAAGTGGAAGCGACGGCGCTGGCCCGCGAATATGAAAGCGGCGGCCTCGCACGGCTCGTAGAGACGGTGCGGGAGCGAGAACGGGCGCCATCGCTGCAGAGCTTCTACTATCGTCTCGCGGATATCGATGGGAAGCGCATCGCAGGGACGGCGGACATCCTGCGCAAGCTGCCGCACGGGTGGAGCACGGTCGATGCGCAGCAGGCGGCTACGCCACCGCTCGACGTCCTGACGCTGCCGATCGGACGGCGCCACCAGCTTTCGGTTGCCAAGAGCCCATCCTCGATCATGGACGTGGAGAGGGCTCTCTTCGAGACCTTCGGATGGTTTCTCGCGACAGCGCTCTTCCTCGCGCTAGCCGGTGGCGCCTTCCTGAGCGCGCGCTTTCTTGATCGCGTCGACGGGTTCAGCTCCGCTGCACAGGCCATCATGGACGGGAATACGCGCGAGCGCATGCCAGTGCACGGCACCGGCGACGAGATCGACCGCCTGGCGGAAACCTTGAACGGGATGCTCGACCGGATCAGCGAGCTCTTGTCGAGCCTTCAGCAGGTGACGACCGATATCGCGCATGATTTGAGGACGCCCCTGACGCGCATGCGACAGCGCCTTGAGGCGGCGGTCGTGGCCGACCCGAGCAAGCAGGAGTTGCGTGCGATCCTGCAGCGAACCATCGCGGATACGGACGATATTCTGACGACCTTTTCGGCGCTGTTGCGCATTGCGCAGATCGAATCAGGATCGCGGCGCGCCGCTTTCGCGACACTAGACCTTGCGAAGGTCACACGCGACGTGGCCGACGCCTACGCCCCATCGGTTCAGGATGGTGGCCGGTACGTCGAGACGCATCTTTCGACGCCGATGCTCGTGCGCGGCGATCGCGAGCTCCTGACGCAGCTGCTCGCCAATCTGATCGAGAACGCCATGCGGCACACTCCGCCCGGCATAACCATTGCCATCGACCTCGCACGCATGAGCGACGAGATCGTACTCTCAGTCGCCGACAACGGTCCCGGCGTGCCGCCCGATGCCACAAAGGCTCTTCTCGCGCCGTTCTTTCGGCTCGAGCGCAGTCGCACGACCCCAGGCAGCGGCCTAGGCCTCAGCCTCGTGAAGGCCGTAGCGGACCTGCACGGCGCGACGATCGAGCTGACGGACAACGCTCCGGGGCTCCGGGTGGCGATCCACTTTCCCCGGTCTTCGGACTGAGCGCCCGCATCGCTGCCGCCAGGGTTGGGAATGCGTATAGTTCCGGAAACGCTCCCGTCATGTCGACTTGTCGACAATGTGCGCCTGACGCAGTGACGACCGGCAAGGGGCCGGCTTCATCATCTGCATGAGAGGAGCACGAAATGACCGACCTCACGCAGCCTAAGTCATCGCTTCCACAGAAGGGCGTGCCTGGCGCGGCCTTGCTCGGTGCGAGACGCAGCCTTCTGGCGAGTGCCGCTGTCGCCGCACTGCTGGCGGGCGGCGTCACCTTCGGCACGCACCAGGCAAGCGCGGCCTCGCGCCTCTTCAGTCCTGCCGAAACTGCCGCAGCCCGGGTGCCCGCACACCCTGCAACCGTTCCCGGATTTGGCGATCTGGTCGCGGCGGTAAAGCCAGCGGTTGTTTCCGTCCGCGTCAAGGCAAACTCGCCTGTCGAGGCGCAGATGCCACTCGCTGGGATCAATCCCTTCAACGGCACACCGTTTGAGAAGTTCTTCCGTGGGGCGCCCGAATTCGGTGATCAGGCGCTCCCGCAGCAGCGCAATCCTGCACCGCCTCAGTTCGTCCAGGGGCAAGGCTCCGGCTTCTTCGTGAGCGCAGATGGCTACGTCATCACAAATAATCACGTGGTCGATCATGCCATCAAGGTAGAGATCGTGACGGACGACGGCACCACCTATCAGGCCAAGGTCGTCGGCACCGATCCGAAGACGGATCTGGCGTTGCTGAAAGTGGACGGCCGCAAGGACTTCCCGTTTGTCAGGCTCGCGAGGCAAACACCGAGGATCGGCGAATGGGTGGTCGCGATGGGAAACCCCTTTGGTCTCGGCGGCACCGTGACGGCCGGCATCGTCTCTGCGCGGGGGCGCGACATAGGCTCCGGCCCTTATGACGACTTCATTCAAATCGATGCCCCGGTCAATCGAGGCAACTCCGGGGGACCGACCTTCAACCTGAAGGGCGAGGTGATCGGCGTCAACACGGCGATCTATTCGCCATCGGGAGGTTCGGTCGGCATCGCCTTCGACATCCCGGCGGGGACCGTTGCCGCTATCGTCCCGCAACTGCAAGAGCATGGGCACGTCATTCGCGGATGGCTCGGTGTCCAGATCCAGCGGCTGACAAAGCCGATAGCGGACAGTCTGGGCCTCGCGGCAGCCAAGGGCGTGCTCGTGGCCGAGCCTCAAGCTGGCGGCCCCGCTGCCAAAGCGGGGCTCAAATCCGGAGACGTGATCACGATGCTCGACGGCAAGGGGCTCTCCGGCCCCAGGGACCTAGCAAAACGGGTCGCAGCGCTCGGCCCGGGAAAGCCGGTCACGCTGGGCATTGTCCGACAGGGACATCCGCAAGACATCAAACTTGAACTCGGGCGGCTCAAGGAGACTTCGGGACGCACAACGATCGGCGACAACCGCAACCAGAATGCGGTCGCCCACCTCGGCCTGACGGTTGCCCCTGCGTCGGCCGTGGAAGGCGCCGGCGGGAAGGGGCTGGTCGTGATGAGCGTGGAACCGGGTGGCCGCGCCGCGGAGCTGGGGTTCCAGCGGGGTGACGTCCTGCTGAAGGCGGGCGGAAAGGCTCTCATGAACCCCGAGGATCTGACCGAAGCCCTGACCGCCGCCAGGACGGCCGGTCACAATAGCGCGCTCATCCTGCTTGAGCGCCGCAAGGACAAGCTCTTTGTCGCAGTGCCGGCCGTCGTGGGCTAGCGGCAGCAGATCGGGTCGGCTGGCGGACTGCATCCTGGCCGCGAGCCCGAACCAAGACATCAACGCCGTGAGGAGATCACGTCTCAACAAGGAGGATACTCATGAGCATGGACGAGAACATGGAACTGAGGGCTAGGCTGTCCGAGCTCAGCAAGCGTATCGACACCAAGATTCGTGACTTGAAGAGCCAGGGGGTCATGAAGGGAGTGGTGCGCGAAGCGGCCGCCAATTGGAAGCTGCAGCACTTCAATCTCACCGAGACGGCCAAGGCTGGAACGAGACCCCCGAGCGAATTGGCAAAGGATTTGGAAATCCTGAGCCTCGCCTTCGAGCGCTGGCTCGCTCGCACCGACAAGACGTTCGAGGCCTGAACCGAGCCGATTGACACGGGAGTGGCGCGCACCCTCGATAGGTAGAGCCCTGCTTGACGAGGCGGAACGCTGCTCCCCCCCTCGGCCTCGGGCTCTGCCGATGCTGCTTGGCTTGATTCAGGCGGCAATCTTCGCTGGCACCGCCAGGCTGGCAGAGGAGGCGGCCTCGGCCACGGTCGGCGGCCCGTTGCCGATCGAATGGAGCTGCGCGTCAAGTTGATCGTGGGGCGAGCACGATTATTGCTGCACCTGCGAGGCAAACCGTCCCGCCAAGCAAGTCCCATCGGTCCGGCTGCCTAGCCTCGACGAGCCAGAGCAATGATGCGACGATGTAAATGCCGCCATACGCGGCATAGGCGGGGCCGGCAAAAGCTACATCGATGCGGGTGAGTAGGAGCGCGAACACGGCAAGGCAGGCAATGCCCGGGATCAGCCAGAGACCCGACTGTCCTTGTCGCAGCCAAACCCAGAAAGTGTAGCATCCGACGATCTCCGCCAAGGCGGCGAAGCCATAGATCAAGAATGCGTTCAGGCCCGAGCCCCTCATTGATCGAGTCAAGGATGAAGCCGAGCCTTCATCCTACTGAATGCAGCCGGATGCCAAGCGCCCGCCGCCGCAACACTCTCCGCCCGTGCATCGACGGAATCGTCTGCCTGGCCGTTCTCGAGATCGCCGTCAGGCCCGCAACGTGGGGGCGGCAGAGCGCTTGCACTTGGCATGCCTGGACGGCGGGTCGGCGTTCGCCGGCATGGGGCGTGCGCATACGACGGATCGCGAACAGCGCCAACGTCCGAATGAGCACCCAATACGGGCAAGGTCACCGCGAATGGCAATTCGCGAGATCGGAGCGGCCGACGGCTCCTGTCGCGCGGTGCCGGAGCGCCACCCTGGCGGCAGAAGGCAGCGCTTCGGGTGCGTACAGCACTGGCCAGGCAACGACAGAACATCCGCAGGGGCCGGTCTCGACCATTGTCGTCGCCAGCTCCTGCGTTGTGGCAAGCGTCTATTTGATCGTGAAGCGAGCGGACAAGGCGTCGCCGTGATCGTCCTTGCCCGTGACGACGACTATAGCGCCTTTCGCGAGCGGCGCCGCCAGCTTGCCGACGAGTTTCTCATTGCCGACCTGGGTCAATGTCACGACCTTTTGCTTGCCGCCCTGTTGTACGATGGCACGCAGCTTGACGCCCTTTACGCTGTGCGCCTTGCCATGGTCGATCATGTAGATGGTCAGCTCAGAAGCGCCCACGACGAGTTCGATCTCATGACCGGACTTGCCAGCGAGCATGCCGCCGTTGGGACCCGCCTTCTTGGCATGAGCGGCGGTGGCGGCAATCATCATGCACAGGGCGACCAGGATACGTTTCATTCGTCTCTCCTTCGGTTGAACGCAAATTGCAGGAGTGGGTAGTCGCAACACCTGCCCCCTTTTGGAAACGGCGCCTCAGAACGCATCCGCCGTCACCGGCTTGCCGGGCAGGCCGGCAGAGGCGGCTCCCGCTTCGGCTCGGCGTGCATCGAGAATGCGTTGCAGGGGACGCTCTCCAAACCACAAGAACATCAGCGGCGTGAGAATCGCGTCGATCAGCGTCGCGCTGACGAGCCCGCCAAAGATGGTGACCGCGACGGGATGCAGGATCTCCCGGCCGGGCTCGCCCGCACCAAAGAGCAACGGCACCAGGGCCAGACCGGCGGCAAGCGCAGTCATCATCACCGGCGTCAAACGCTCGAGACTGCCCCGGATGACGAGGTCGCGCCCGAACGTTTCACCCTCGAAGAGGGCCAGGTTGATGTAGTGGCTGATCTTGAGGATGCCGTTGCGGGCGGTGATTCCGGCAAGCGTGATGAAGCCGATCATGGAGGCGACCGACAACGGCTGTCCAGCAAGCCAGAGTCCCACGACGCTGCCGATCAACGCCAGCGGAATATTGGCCAGGATGATGCCGGCCAGCACTGACGACTGGTAACGCTGGTAGAGGACCATGAAGATCAGGCCGAGAGACACGAGCGACAGAATGCCGATGACCAGCGTCGCCTCCTCCTGTGCCTTGAACGTGCCCTCGAGGGACGTGACATAGCCTCGAGGAAGCTCGGTCTCGGAGATGATACGCCTGACGTCGGCCACGATCGCCGCCATGTCGCGCACACCGTCGCCGTTGGCGGAGACGACGATGCGCCGTTGACCACTTTCGCGCAGGATCTGATTTGGCCCTTCGCTCTCCTCGATGGTTGCGAGCATGCCCAACGGCACGAAGCCTGTGGGCGTGGAGACGAGGAGACTTGCGAGGCCGCTCGTCGACCGGTTTTCATCGGATATACGCATGACCACGTCGAACCGGCGATTGCCCTCGACGATCTGAGAGACCTCCCGTCCGTTCGAGAGGCCCTCCAGGGCTTCCGTCAGAGCCGCAGGCGTGATGCCGTAGAGCGCTGCGCGCTCGTAGTCGGGCGTTACCTTGAGCTGCGGTATGAGGACTTGCTTCTCGATCTGGAGATCAACGAGGCCCTGCACCGACTGCAGGCGAGTTCTGATCAACGCCGCAAGCGTGCGGAGCGTGTCCAGATCGTCCCCGAAGATCTTCACCGCGAGTTGCGCGCGCACACCCGACAACATGTGATCGAGGCGATGCGCGATCGGCTGCCCGATGGCGACCGATGCAGGCAGCACCTGAAGCTTGGTTCTTATGTCGTTGTAGACGGCTTCCTTCGGCCGATCCGATCGCGTCAGATCGATGTCGATCTCGGTGTTGTGGACACCCTCGGCATGCTCGTCCATCTCGGCGCGCCCCGTACGGCGACCGAGCGTCTTCACCTCGGGAACCTCAAGAACCAACCGCTCGGCGATCTGAGCGAGCCGGCTCGACTCCGCGAGCGAGATGCCGGGATTGAACTGCAGGTTGACGAGCAGCGTCCCTTCGTTGAAGGGCGGGAGGAAGGCGCGAGGCAACATGACCGCGCCAACGCCCGCAAGCACGACCAATGCGCCAATGCTCGTCACGACCGTGCGGCCGTGAGCGAACGTCCAGCCGAGAAGTGCGGTATTGCCGGCCTTGAGCCTGCGCACGACAAAGCTGTCGCCCTCGTGCGCAGCGCCCGGCCTGGTCAGGAAATAGTAGGCCAGCACGGGAGTGAGCGTGATCGAGGTCACGAGGGAGGCCAGGATTGACACGATGTAGGCGATGCCGAGCGGCGTGAAGAGGCGTCCCTCGATGCCCGACAGCGCGAACAGCGGCACGAAGACCAGCACGATGATCAGCGTCGCGTAGAAGATTCCGGAGCGGACTTCGTGACTGGCTGCCGCCACGACCTCGAGAACGGGACGGGGATGCGGACTCTGCCGGTTCTCCTTGAGCCGGCGAAGGATGTTCTCGATGCCGACGACAGCGTCGTCGACAAGTTCGCCGATGGCGATCGCGAAGCCGCCGAGCGTCATCGTGTTTATGGAGAGGCCGAACCACTTGAAGACCAGGATCGTCATCAGGATCGAGACCGGTATCGCCGTCAGAGATATCAACGTCGCCCGCACGTTGAGCAGGAACAACATCAAGATGACGGTAACGACGACGGCCGCCTCCAGGAGAACGCTTTTCACGTTGGCAATGGATGTCTCGATGAAGGTTGCCTGACGGAACTGGATCTGGTCGGCCTTCACGCCCTTCGGCAGCGTCCTCTGAATGGCGACTAGGCGTGCCTCCAAAGCCTTGGTGATGGCAACAGTGTCGCCGTCCGGCTGCTTCTGCACGCCGATGATGACGGCGGACTTGCCCATGTAGCCGGCCTCGCCGCGTTTCGGGCGTGCAGCGAACGAGACGTCGGCGACCTGGCGCAGGAGAATGCTTTTCCCATTGCGCGAGGCCACCACGACGTTGCGCAAATCCTCCAGCCGGTTTGTCAAACCGATGTTCCGGATGAGGTACTCGCGAGCATGCTGATCGACGAAACCGCCGCCGCTGTTGACGCCGAACTGACGGACGGCCTGCTCGATCTGTTTCGGCGAGATCTGGAGCTGATTCATCATCAGGATGCTCGGGGCAATGCGATACTGGCGCACCTCGCCGCCGATCGGGATGATCTGAGCTATGCCGGGAATTGTGAGCAACTGCGGCCGAATGGTGAAGTCCGCGATCTCGCGCAATTCCATCGGCGAGATCGACGTCTCCCCCGTCACGGCAATCAGCATGATCTCGCCCATGATCGACGAGATCGGTCCCATCTGTGGCTGAACGCCGGGAGGAAGGCGCCCCTGCACGATCGCCAACCGCTCGGCGACCTGCTGTCTCGCCCTGTAGATCTCCGTCTCCCAGCCGAACTCGATGTAGACGATCGACAGCCCGACGCCGGACACCGAGCGCACGCGGAGCGCGCCCGGCATGCCGTTCATGGCCGTCTCGACCGGATAGGTGACGAGTTGCTCGACCTCCTGCGGGGCGAGGCCATGCGCCTCCGTCATCAGAATGACGGTCGGCCGGTTGAGGTCCGGGAACACGTCGACCGGCAATCGCGGCAGGACGAAACTGCCGTAAGCAATCAGGATCAGCGACGCGGCCACAACGAACAGCCTGTTCTTCAGGCTTTGAGTGACGATCCTATTGAACATGCCGCCCCCCTTCAGCGAACCTGATTAACAAGGGGCGCGCCCTCGATCACGATCTTGTCGCCGTGCTCGAGGCCGGCAGCGACCAGAACCGAGCCGGTTCCGAACGGCTCGAAGCGAATGGCGCGCGGCTCGAAGATCTCAGGTTCCTTTTGGAGGAATACGACCATTTGCCCGTTCGGAGCCTGCGCAATGGCGGCTCGCGGAAGAATGATGCCGGTGACGGGTGGGCCGGTGTGACCGGTGATCGTCACAGGCGCGCCGACGTTGAGCGCCGGGCTCGGATCGAGCACCTCGAATCTCAGCACGGAATACTGCTGCTGCAGGGCGCGATTGCGACCGACGAAGCGCAATTTCGAGCGCACGTTGTTACTGGTCGAGGACACCGCATCCACGATCTGGTTGGCGCTGGCCTGATCGAAAACGAGCGCCTCCACCATCAGGCTGTTGGGATCGATGATCTCGAAAAGCACGTCCGTCGGCGAGACGACCTGCCCCGCGACGACGCGCACAGCGATGACGACCCCGTCCACCGGCGCACGCATCTCCTCCGGCTGGACCCTGGCGGCCAGCAGCTTCGTGCGACGCTTCAGGAGTCCGTCGAGTTGGATGCGGACTTCCTCCACGGCCGCCTCGGCGACGACGTTCTTGCCGAGCAGCCTTTCCTGACGAGCCAGCTTCGCGCGCGCCAGCGCGATCTCCTGTTCCAACTGTCCGAGCGTCTGCGCCATGTCGGAGGCGTCTTTGGTGATGAAGGACGGCGCCACGCTGCCCATGAGATCTCCCGCTTGCACCGACCTTCCGATCAGTGAGAGCCCTCCGGGCGGCGGCAGATACCGGCCCGCTATCGTGCTCTGGACGACGCCGCTGCGGTTCGGATTTGCGATGATCCGCCCGACGAAGCGGACGGCGCGCCGGCTGCTCTGCGGCTCCAGAACGCGTGTGCGGATCGCCAGCAGCCGCTGCGTCGGCTTCGGGAGAAACACGGTGCCATCGGGCAGACGTTGCGGCGCCTTGCCACTGGCTGCGGCTTTCGGCGCGGGGCCATGATCGTGACCCGGGCCAGCGAACGCCGTCGATGTCCCCATTGCGGCAAGTGCGAGCACGATCAGCGGACTGACGAGCTTTCGACGCCGTCGCGCGACGAGCAGTGCGGTTGCGAGAAACCCCAGGCCGCCAGCAGCGATCCAGCCGCCCGCTTTGACGTGATCCGACAGGTCATGCCAGAGCTGATCGATGTGCTCCCAGATCCCATGATCCAGCGCCACTTTGGATGACCCAGGATTGGGAATGGTCACAGCGCCCACGAGAAGGTCGCTCACCTCTCCCTCGCTGATGCTGACAAGCACTTCGTGACTGCCCGCCTTCTTCAGCAGTGGCGCGGTAACCTCGTAGGTGCCGTTCTTCTGGAGCTCGGCCTTCGCCACCGTGTCGCCGATCGTCACCTCGAGCTTCGCCCCCGTGACGGGGCTATTGTCGGCGAAGCGGTCGAGATAGATGACCATGACCTCGCCTTCGACGATGCCGACGAACTGGTAGCGCTCCGAGGTCGCGGTGGCGCGGGGCGAGGCTGGCGCGGCCGTCGTGGGCGCAGGTGGGCCGTGATCGTGGCCAGGCCCGGCCTCGGATGTTGCTGGGATGAGAGCGGTCAACAGAAGGCAAAGCGCGAAGCCGACGCCTCGATGCTTGCGCACGCGCGCGAACGCGCTGGCAAATGTCACCATGATGAGTATTCCGTTTCTGTGAGCGAAACCGGGTCACCCCGGACGATCAGAGCGAACGGAAAGAGGCTGGTGGCCTGTCCAGCGGTGCCGGCATCCGGCTGGCACTGTGCGCCTCGCGCGGCATTACGACGACCAGGACGCGCGTCGGAAATGCGACGCCGGAGGCCGAAGGGAGAACAGCGGCGCTGCCGTGACAGAGCATGTCGAGGCAGACATCCTTAGTCTGACCGCGGTCAGCGTCGTGGTCTGCGTGAGCGCTGGCTTCGTGGGGCGCAGCGATATCTCCGCCGCGTGCGACCTTTGCCGGAGCCGCGCCCGGGAAGGTGTGATGGGCGTGAGCACCCGGCCCGTGGCTCGCGTGCGCCGCAACGCCAATTACGCTGCCGAGAGACACAGCCAACACGAGAACGACGGCAAACAGCCGTCGCCATGTCGCCAATTTGTGCCTCATGAGCATTTGGCATCCATGCCTGACCACAACATCGATCGTATAGTTGAACTTGGTGTCGCGGACAAGCGCAAGAGGCTGCCGATTGCGCCCGCGTCGGTGGGGCTCCAGATGCCGAGTTGCTCGGGCGCACCGCCACGGACGGTATCGATCTGCGACCAGTCCTCATCGAGTGGTCCGGGTTGAGTTTCAGTTCATGTACGGTCTCGTTGCTCGATCGAGCGTGGCCGTCGGAGCTCCGGCATGGAGGGCAGGGGGCACGTGGTAAGGCCTGGCACGAAGGCCTCTGTCGCCGTTGGGCCGTTGCGCCTTGCAGCTGCGTGAAGGCATCGGAGCCCCAATTTCTCTGCCGGGGCAAATATGCCCCAGGGGGTGCAGTGCTGGACAGATATACCCCATCAGGGTATTATGTCCGGCATGAGCAAGTACGCCAAGGATCAGGCATGAGCAAGGACGTCAAGGATTCGCACCTCAAGCGGCTAAGCCGCATCGAGGGACAGGTCAGAGGCCTCGCCCGCATGGTCGAGGAAGACCGCTATTGCATCGATATCGTCACGCAGATCTCTGCAGTACGGGCAGCCTTGCGGCGCGTCGAGGAGGAGATCCTGAGAGACCACATCTCCCACTGTGTCGATCATGCCATCGCGGCTGGCAATACGTCCGAGCAGCGACGCATGGTTGGCGAACTCATGGACGTCCTGGGTCGCTCCCTGCGCTGAGCCCGTTCAGCACACGGTTATCCGGACGATGCAAGGAGAGCGCGATGAACAATGATGTCAAACGCCATGGGCGGCGGGAGGTCCTGGGATTGATGGCGATCGCGACAGCCATGGCTTCGGGGATCCTGCGCGTCGAGGCTCAGCCTGTCGCCAAGATCTTTCGCAGTCCGACCTGTGGCTGCTGCCACCTGTGGGCGGAGCATCTGCGTCGCAACGGCTTCGCGGCGACCATCATCGACACGGACGATATGAGAGCGGTCAAGGCGCGTCTCGCGGTGCCCGCAGAGCTGGCCTCATGCCACACCGCCGAGATCGAGGGCTATGTCGTGGAGGGGCACGTCCCCGCCCATGCCATCCGTCGGCTCCTCGCCGAGAAGCCGAAGGCACGCGGTCTGGCGGTCCCCGGCATGCCGATCGGCTCGCCCGGAATGGAGGGCGGAACACCTGAAATCTACGAAGTCATCCTGTTTGGCGAGGGCGTGACGAGGAGCTTCGGCCGCTACCGGGAAAGCGCGCCACTCTGAGTGCGCGCGTGGCTCGACGTCAGGTGCGCGGTTTGCGACCAGCGATGAGATCGCGCTCGCGCGCCAAGCCATCGCCTACGAGATCGAGAAATGCGCGCATGCGGCCGGCGTGCCGTAGATCACGGTGGGTGACGATCCAGAGCTCGTCGGTCAGTTCCCTCACGGGCTCTCGAGCAACCCGGCGAAGCGCCGGCTCGGTATCGCCGAGATAGCAAGGCAGGACTGCCAGACCGAGGCCGGCCCTGGCTGCGGCAAGTTGATTGACGAGACTGGCGGTGCGATAGGCGATCGCGCCCGCACCTGCAATGGCCTCGATCCAGTCGGCAGCGCGGACGCGCCTGGAGCTTTCGTCCCAGCCAATGAAGACGTGTCCAGAAAAGCTGCGGCCCTGCGCAGGACAACCGCCTGCAAACCGCAGGTAGCCGCGCGTTGCGTAAATGGCCCAAGCAACATCGGCGAGCTTGCGGCCCCACAGGTCCCCTTCCTTGGGGCGTATCGGACGGATGGCGACATCCGCTTCCCGGCGCGTAAGATCGAGCACCCTGTTGTCGAGGATGAGATCGAGCGCAATACCGGGATGCAAATCCCGGAACGCCTTGATCTGAGGCATGAGCAGGCGCAAGGCAACTGACTCCGACGTCGTCACACGCAAACGGCCCGACAGGCGAAGATCGCGGCCGGTGAGATCCCGATCGAGTGCCATAATCTCGTCCTCGATACGCTCGGCGGCGATCACCATGCGCTCTCCGGCCGCCGTAGGCTGGTAGACGCCACCGGGAAGCCTCTCAAAAAGCCGGGCCCCGAGGCCCCGCTCGAGCGCCTTCAACCGGCGGAAGGTCGTCGAGTGATCGATGGCGAGGGTGCGGGCGGCCCCGGTCAGGCTTCCCGATCGCGCGATGGCGAGGACGAGCTGCGGATCGGTCCAGACGATCGACATGACTGCGAGGCCTCACTTGTAGTATTGCACTGATGCAAGTAGAATATGCAGGATTACAAAGGGACTTGCATTGTTGCACAGCATAGTCTTCTCGCCCAGCCACCGGCCGTTGCGCGAGAGACCGTGTCATGGAGCAATACCGAAGCTCAGCTGATCGAACTCTGGATCTGAACCGGTCCCGGCTCGGCGGCAATATCTTCTACCTCGGACTGCTGCTGCTCCTCATCCTCACATGGGCGGTGAGTTGGCCGGTGATCAAGGTCGGCGTCGGCGAAGTGCCGCCGATCTGGTTCGGCGTCCTCAGGTACGCCATCGCAACGGCATGCGTATTCGCTCTGGTGCTGATGACCGGAGGGCTTCAGGTTCCTCCGAGGCAGGACTGGTCGCTGATCCTGGTCTCTGGCGCCCTGCAGATGGCCGCTTACTCGGCGCTCACCGGCATCGCCCTGGTCTCGCTGCCGCCAGGGCGCGCCTCGGTGCTCGCCTTCTCGACGCCGATCTGGGTCGTGCCGCTTGCCGCCTGGTGGCTCGGAGAGCGGGTGCCCGTGCGCTCTGCCGCTGGGGCCGTCATCGGCCTCATCGGTGTGGCCGCCATAGCTTCGCCGTCTCTCGTCTTGCAGGAGACGACTTCGCTGCTGGCGTATGCGTGCCTGATGGGCGCATCCGCAGCCTGGGCGCTCTCGATCGTCTATGTCAGAAGCCACTGCTTCACGGCGAGCGCGTTCACGCTGGCGCCATGGCAGATGCTGGTATCGACTGTCCTCCTGCTTCCCATCGCCATCGCCGCGGAGGGGCCACCGCCTGCCATCGGCATGACCGGCGCCATGTCCCTCGCTTTCGTCGGTCCGGTGTCCACGGGCTTTGCGTATTGGGCGGTGGTCGAGGCGGGTCGGCACTTCCGCGCCAGCACCATGTCGATGGCCCTGCTGGCCACTCCGAGCCTGGGCATTCTCATCTCCGCCATCACGCTTGGGGAGCGCATCGACGGACTGCTCATTGCCGGGGTGGCCATGGTGGCGCTCGGGATCTGGCTCGCGACCGTGATGGGCGCGAAGTGCGAGCATGCTCCACGATCACGCACAGAGCCTGCACGCTCATCTGTCAAACCATGACGAACTGCCCCATCGTGCCTATGTCCTCATGTTCAAAGATGGGCGTTGCACCTGTCCGACAGGTGAGTGACATGGATAGCCCCGAGCTGAGGTTTACAAGCGCGCGTGTCGTCGCGCTGGACATGCCGCGCTGCGTGCACATTTGGCAAGGAGCCGCCGGGCGATAACTCGGGCTTCTCTCCGTCTCAGCCCGGCGAACAGGGGATTGTCGACCGACTCTCACGCGGATGTGATGATCGCACGCACAATCGCCGATCGTTGATTGACCTGCGTCAAATACCGGCTAGGGGTATGCAGGGCAAGTGTAGGGCCGCCGGCTTTTTCGCCGGGTGAGCTTCCTGGGCCATCCGGCGGCGAGCTTGGCTGTTGAAGCGCCTCTCCCCCGAGGTGCCGCGTGGGCATTTCCCCGCGCATGGAATCGGAGTGATCGATATGCACAATCATTCAAAATTTTCTGCTGCATCATTCGTAGCGTTCTTGCTGTTCATGGCGCCGGCAGTCGCACAGCAGCCGGGAAAGGGCATGCCGATGGGACCCGGTATGCAGATGGGTCCGGGAATGCAGATGGGACCTGGCTCGGGTGGTCCTCGCGGCATGATGGGGCCTCGCATGGGCATGATGGGTGATTGCCCGATGATGGGCGGCACGATGGGCATGCGCATGGGACAGGACGGAGCGCCGATGCACCAGCAGGGACGCATCGCCTTCCTCAAGGCCGAGCTCGGGATCACTCCCGCACAGACGAAAGTGTGGGACGCCTATGCCGAGGCGCTGAAGGAGAACTTCGAGAGCATGCGCGGCATGCGACAGGTCATGATGACGGCGATGAGCGCAAAGTCGCCTGCCGCACGGCTGGATGCACGCATCAAGGCGATGGATGGCCGTGTCACGGCCCTGAAGGGTATCAAGCCGACGCTGGATGGCCTCTACGCAGCACTCAACGACGATCAGAAGAAGAAGGCTGATCAACTCCTCACCGGCATGGGTTGCATGATGTAGGTGACGGGAGGTGCGCCAAGGCAAGTCAGAGCGACCTTGGCGCACCCGGAATATCAGGTGAAATCAACTGCCTTGTCTTGCCACGGCTTTGTCCGATAGGGGGCATCGCCGTTTGGCGCCAATGAGTTGACGGTGACTGTGCAGAGAAAGGCAACCTCAGCGATCGCCTCTGTTCAGCCATCGGATCGGCCGTCGAGCCGTGTCGCGATACCCAGATCAACCGACGTCACCGAGCGCGCACCCAGAACCCGCCGGGCGAGCGATACCTTCGCCGGCGACGCGAAGGTCCGAGACCGACCGTCCACCGGTCGACGCGGAGGGTCTAGGGGGCGACATTCTCGTCCGCAGCTAAGGGTGGTCCGGCCGAACCCGGAGCGACTACGATGCTGGCAGTCGACCCGCTACGGACCTGAGCAGGTGCAGCCTTCATGCAGGGCGGTCGAGCACTTGGCGACTCCTCGAAACCCGCGCAGCGGCCGCCGCGCTCAGGCGCAAGACGCCATCCGCCATTCGCGCGACGTGATTGCGGCAGGTCTCAGGTGTTGCTGCTCGTTCGCGCGTCACCGTGCCGCCGCAAAAGGCAATCAGCCGCGACATGAGAGCGACCGACTTCCATGCTTGGGGCGCGTTGCTGATGCGCACTCGCGCCAACTTCGCAAGAGTGAGCTTTTCTGTTGACGCTGGCATCCTCACGGTCTCTGCTTGAGCAATTGGGCGCACTGCTCCGGCATCCCGGGCCGCGTGCAACGGCGCGAATGTTCCATCCATGTCGAGGAGAAGCCGGCCATGCTGAAACCAGTCTCCACCGCGGTTATCGCATCGGCACTTTTCGTATTCTTCACTTCAGTGGCCGCGAAGGCCGCCGATGTCACGCTCCGCTATGCCGGGACGCTGCCGACATCGCATCATGTCACCGAAGGGCAGATGAAGCTCGCTGAGCGTGTCAAGGCGCTGACCAGCGGCGCCGTCGTCATTCAGGTCTTTCCGGCGGGACAGCTCTATGGCGCACGCGAGATCCCAACGGCCGTCGCCACCGGCGGCGCAGACATGGGCTTCAACCTGACCAGCGTCTGGTCTACCGATCCGGTTTCAGAGATCACCGATGTGCCCTTTCTCTTTAAGGATGCAGCACACGCCGCCAAAGCCTGGGATCCCAAGGGTAAGCTCTTCCAGGCATTTTCCAAGCAGATGGAGAAGCGTGGGCTCAAGACCGTCCACGTGACGTTCTTCGGCTCGCTGTTCGACTTCGGGAACAACGGCCGTGCGTTGAAGGGGCAAGGCGACTTCAAGGGCATGAAGATCCGCTCCTATGGCAAACTGGCGGCCGAGGGGCTTCGCGCGCTCGGCGCCTCGCCAGTCACCATGTCGCCCGGCGAGATGTATCTGGCCATCCAGCGCGGCACCGTCGACGGCGCCATCACCGGCGTCACGTCGCTGCAGAGCCGCAAGATCTGGGAGGTCGTGAAGTTCGCGACGATCACCGGCGCCACGTTCGGCGTGATGGCCACGAACATTTCGCTGTCGAAGTGGAAGTCGATGAAGCCCGAGCACCAGCAGGCCTTGCTCAAGGCCGGCGACGAGGTGTTCCGCTGGTCGGTGGGCGAGAGCGTGAAGCGTGACGACGCGGCCGTCGCCTTCCTGAAGCAGAAGGGCGTCGCTACGCTCGTTCTCACCAGCGCCGACAAGGCCAACTGGAAAAAGCTCTTCGCACCGGCCATCGCCAAGTGGAACAGCCGGGCCGGCAAGGAGGAGAAGGAGCTGCTGGCCTGGGTCGAGGCGCTCGCAGCCAAGTGAGACGCACTGACCGGGGGGCACGGCCATGCGGACCATAGCGCGCTTCTTCGACACGATTGTCGGCTGGATCAGCCTGGCGGCGGCAGCGATCGCTGCGTTCCTGCTGCTCGCCATGTTCGTGGTCGTCCAGTACGAGGTCGTG
Organism: Hyphomicrobiaceae bacterium; assembly: GCA_041397725.1. Lineage (GTDB taxonomy): Bacteria > Pseudomonadota > Alphaproteobacteria > Rhizobiales > Hyphomicrobiaceae > JAGRKR01. The sequence goes on from JAWKVZ010000003.1 coordinate 33,297, forward strand.
ATGCGCTATTGGTTCGGGCGGCCGACGCACTGGACGCACGAAGTCACGACGTTCGCCATCGCCTGGGTCGGCTTCCTGTCGGCCGGATACCTGCTGCGCCAGGGGCGACAGCTCGAGATCGACATCGTGACCTCGCGCCTCTCGGCCGGCGCGCGCCGCCTGCTCGGCACCTTTACCGACATCATCGGCGCCGCCTTCTGCGGCTACACCGTCCTGCTCGGCTATCGCTTCGTCAGCACCGCACACATGATGGGCGCGACGAACGCCTCCGAGTTGGACACGCCCCTCTGGATCCCCTATTCGGCGATCCCAATCGGCTTCACGATCCTCGGTCTGGAGTTCCTCGCCCGCATTCTCAACCGGTGGGGGCTGACGCCCGAACGCTCGGATGACCCCCACTCAAGCACGGCAATCTGAGCCCCATGATCGGCATAGTCCTCGCGGTCCTGCTGGCATTTCTCGCGACGGGCATTCCCGTCGGCATCGGCCTTGCGATCGTCGGCCTGACCATCGGCTACGGCGCCATCGGCGAATCCAGCCTCGCCGGCTTGCCGTCCGCACTCTTCGCGGGCACCTCGTCGTTTCTGCTCATGGCCATCCCCCTCTTCATCCTCATGAGCGAGATCCTGCGGCGTGGGAAGGTCACAGAGCTCTTCTTCCAGACCATGACACTCTGGGTCGGGCATCTCCCCGGCGGGCTGGCTGTCGCGGCGGTTCTGACGAGCGCCATCGGCGCCAGCACGACCGGTAGCTCTGTCGCCAATGCGGCAACCATGGCCATCGTCGCGATCCCGCCCATGCTTGCGCGCGGCTACGACCGGCGCTTCACCTACGGTCTCATTGCGGCGAGCGGCACGCTCGGCATCATGATTCCGCCCTCGATCCCCATGCTGCTCTACGGCGAGATCACCGAGGAATCGATCGGCAAGCTGTTCATTGCCGGGATCATTCCCGGCCTGCTGATCACGGCCATGCTGATCATTTACGCCATCGTCGCGTGCTCCCGGGGCGGGGTCTACGAACCCCTGCCACGCGCCAGCTGGCAGGAGACCTGGCGCTATACGGGCCGGGCACTGCCCGCCCTGATGCAGCCGGTCGTGGTGGTCGGTGGCATCTATTCCGGCATCGTCACCCCAACGGAAGCCGCCGCACTCGGCGTGACCTATGCGCTCATCCTCGTGACGCTCGTCTACCGATCGATCACCTTCCACGATCTCTGGCGCGCATTCTTCGATTCTCTCGTGACCTCCGCCATGATCCTGCTCATCATCGCCGGCTCCAGCGTGCTCGGCAACGCGATGACCAAATTGCAGCTCAGTCAGGACCTGCTCGCGTTCATCCAGGGGCTCAATCTCTCGCCAATCATGTTCATCCTGCTCACGATGGCGCTGCTGTTCGTGCTCGGCACCGTGCTCGAGGTGATCTCGATCATCTACATCGTGCTGCCGCTGCTGTTCCCCGTCATCGTTGGGCTGAACATCGACCCGATCTGGTTCGCGGTGCTGTTCACGTTGAACATGGAGATCGCCCTGATCACTCCCCCTGTCGGTATGGTTCTCTACGTCATGACCGGCATCCTGCGCAGGCCGATCACCGAGATCATCCATGGCATCACGCCGTTCGTCCTGGTGCTGGTCGGCGCTTTGCTGATGCTCGTGGCCGTCCCAAGCCTCAGCACGTGGCTGCCGAAGGTGCTCGGCTGAAAATTCGCTCGGAAAGGAGTTGTCGCATGCGCGACGTCGGTCGCTTTCATCACGAGGTCTCGCTCGCCCTGTCGCGCATCGCAGCCGATGCCGCCATCACTGACGAACCCGAAGAGGCGCTGTGGCTCACTACGCGGATGCTGCCGTCGCTGCTCGGTGACAGGGACGCGGCAACCGATCCGACGAACCTCCCGGAGGGCGCCAGGCCCCAGAGCGCCTGCACGGCCTTTATGCGCACGCCCGACGGCCGCTATCACCTGATCACCGCGCCGGTAAATTTCGCGCCCGAGCAATACCATGAGAAGGTGGCGATCAACCTCGGCCACCCCGGACATGTCGCCGCCACACAGCGCCCCCTGCTGCTCCGCGACACCAGCCATCACACCAGTTTCGTCAAGATCCTGCAGACCTTCCGCGCCGGCTCCGCCGTGCAGACGCCTATGCTCTGGCGCGGACGCTCCATCGGCGTGCTCATTTGCGCCAATGCCGCCCGCAATACCTTCGCTGAGATCGATCTGCTGGCCATGCAGGCGTTCACAGGGCTCGCAGCCGCGGTATGGAACGCCTCGGGTGGCCCGGCCTGGCTCGAGACGCTCGACTACGCCAAGCTTCCGGAGCGCCTGACCGGGTCTTGACGCGAGCGCGTCCGGCCTCCGGCCTCACAGTGGCGCGAGTGTCGGCCAGGGTGCCCGTTGCTCCCATTCCCCGGCGATCTCGATCAGACGCTCCTCCGAACCCGCCGGCCCGACGAGCTGCAAGCCGATCGGCTGACCGTTCGCCGCCGCCGCGACGGGAATGCTGAGCCCGGCCAGCGCGGCGACGTTGGCGAAAGTGGTGTAGATCGCGCCGGCGCGCGGCGCCGCCTCCCTCCCATCGACGTGCTTGGGGAACGGCTCCGCCTTCGGCCAGAGCAGCACAGGCGCCGTCGGCGTCACCAGCAGGTCATAGCGCGCCAGCAGATCCGCCATTTGCCAGCGAAAGGCCTGGATCGCGTCCATCTGATCGACGTAATCGGCAGCCTTGGCCTCGCCCCCTGTCTGTGCGAGCGCGGCGATGGCCGGCGTCACCCGATCCTGCCATCCGGCATGCTGACGGACCACGCGCGCGACGCCCGCCGTCGCCGGCCCGAGCAGGAGGCGCCCGACGCCATCGGGATCGAACGGCGGCTCGATCTCTTCGACCGTGTGGCCGAGTTCTTGGAGAAGCGCGCAACCGCCACGCCAACGCGCGAGGATGTCGGGCTCGACGGGATGGCCGGGGATCTGCGCGAAGGCCCCGATCAGGAGACGCTTGCCGCGGGACCAACTGGACGCCGCGGGATCGGCGACGCAACTGAACATCGCCGAGAGATCCGCCGTCGTGCGTGTCAGCAGGCCGATCGCCTGCAGGTCGCTCGCCAAGGGTGGGAACCCATAGCGCCGGGGAATGCGTGCCGGTGACGGCTTGAGACCGAGGCAACCCGTGTGAGCCGCCGGACGGCGGGTCGAGCCGCCGGCATCCGTCGCGAGCGCGAGGGGGGCCATACCCGACATCACCGCCGCGACAGCTCCGCCGCTGGAGCCGCCGGGAGAGAGATCCGGCGCCCAGGGATTGCCGGTCGCCCCGAACACGAGGTTGTCGGTATAGCCGGCAAGGGAGAGCTCGGGTGTGTTCGTCTTGCCGAGAATGACGGCGCCGGCCGCCCTCAAACGCGCCACCGACAGATCGTCGTCCACGGCGACGTGATCCTCGAACAGCCGGCTGCCCCAGGTCGCGGGAAGGCCGCGGACGAAGAGATTGTCCTTCACGGTCAGCGGCACGCCATCCAGTCCGCCGAGCGGCTCTCCGCGCCGCCAGCGCTCGGTGGAGGCCACTGCGGCGGCAAGCGCGCCATCACGGTCCAGCGCCACGATGGCGTTGAGACGCGGATTGACCTCGCCGATGCGTGCGAGGCAGGCCTCGGCGACCTCGAGAGGCGAGCCCTCGCCGGCGCGATAGATTGCCTGCAATTCGCGGGCGCTCCGCTGCCAGTGCTGCCGCATGCCGTTGCCCATCAGGCGTCGAGCCAGGCGACTGCCCTGATGGGGCTGCCCGTCCCGCCGCGGATCTTCAGAGGGAAGCCAATGAAGCGGAACCGCCCTTTGCCGACGAGCTTGTCCAGGTTGACCAGCCCTTCCACGTGCGTGAAGCCCATGTCGCGGCAGACGTGATGCACCTCGAAATTGTTGCGCCCCGGCCGTCCCGGGCTGACGGCCTCGACGCCGAACATGCTGATGCCCTTCTTGCCGAGCCAGGTCGCGGACTCCTTGGTCAAGCCGGGGAAATCGGTGAGATAGCCGTCGGTGCCGTAGCAGCGGCGATAGAAGTCCATGTGCAGCAGCACCATGTCCTTGGGCTTGATCTCGACGCCCGCAGCAGCGACGGCCTTCTCCAGATCCTCGACCGAAATATCCGACTTGAGCGGCTTGGCCGACAGGTCGAGACAGACCGCCTCTGTGAAGAAGGTCTCCAAGGGAAGTTGATCGATGGATTTCGCACCCGGGCGCGCGTCGAAGTGAACGGGTGCATCGACATGCGTGCCGGCATGGTCACCCATCGACAGCACCATGGTCGCCGAGGAAAACTTATAGCCGTCGGCCACGCGAAGCTCGTCGTGCGTCGAGTAGGTCGTCACGACGATGGACGGATGATTGATCAGCCGTGGCATCATGTGATGGATTTCGCGGCTGAGATCGATAAGCTGCATGGTGGTTCTCCTACGCCCGAGCGTCCTGCCAATCCAGGCCCTTGGTCAACTGTAGCTGAACGCTTCTCGGCGGCAATCCCTCACTTCCCTCAAGGACGGGGATGCCCCATCGCCATGCCGGGAGCTCAACCTGCCTGCCCTGAGTGATCGTGGTCCAGGCTCGGCGCCCGTTCACTTGTTGGAGGGTTCCGCTCGGGCACGTCGTGTTCCGATCGCGCGCGGTGGCGTGCCCCGCAATTGTCAATCGATGTTCGGGTCACACCGACGATGATCCTTGCCTCAACTCCATCCGGAAGAGTCACCTCCCTTCCCGCTGCGAAGACGTTCCGCCTCCCAGCAGCCGGCTTCGCCAGTGTTCGCGAGGACGATGCCGGCAAAGATCTGAATGCCGCGAGGGCTGACGTGTTCGATGACATCGAGCGGTTCTGCAATCCCCGACGCAGGCACTCGACGCTCGGCAATCTGAGCTCGGTTGCCTTCGAGGAACGACAGCGATTTGCCTAACTCACCGTCCACGGAACCGGCAGCAGGCCAGCCGGCCAGCAGGCGCAACGACGACGGAAGGAGGGGGGCAACATTGCAGTTCGATCCGGGGTCAATGTTCGACGCCGATTGACACGATGTACGCCGTCCTGGCGGCGCGGCCTCGTGCAGCCTGCGGTCGAGCGTGATGGTGATCTCGACGCGGTCCGTGCTCTCGCTCACGTCAGCGTCCTCGCGATCTCAGGCTGGCGGCGCTATCGCTGCTCCAGCTCCTTGACCTGCGTGGTGACGGTCGGCTGTCCGATGCCGAGCGCTTTCGCGGCGGCGGTGAAGCCGCCATGCTCGGCAACCGCGTGAAACGAGCGGAGCTGGCTGAAAACCATCGTCATAATGAATGGCTATCATTCTAAATATGAATTTGTCAATGGAGCGACCCGGCGGATAGCGTTCCAGAACGCCTCAACGGACAGGGGAATTGCGGCGGTGTGGACGTATCGTAATCCCGTGGATGTGCGCTTCGGTGCGGGCAGCTTCGCTGGCCTCGCCGGCTTGATCGGCGCGCGCAGCTATGCCCTCGTCACCTACGCCGACCCGTATTTCCGTGGCCTGGCCGACGAGCTGGCGGGACGCGCCGGCCGCGCCGCCATCGTCGTCGACGACATCGCGCCGAACCCCGACGTCGCCGCGCTGACCGCGCAATGCGCGCGCTTTGCGGGTCTCGCCCGCGCGCCCGAGGTGATCGTGGCGCTCGGCGGCGGCTCCGTCATCGATTCCGCCAAGGTCTTCGCCGCGGCGAGAGGCGACTTCGCCGTCGTCGGCGCCTATCTCAAGGGCGCAGCGGGCGCCAGCCTGCCCGAGCCGACGCCGCTCATCGCGGTGCCGACCACCGGCGGCACCGGCAGCGAGGTGACGTGCTGGGGCACCGTCTGGGACAACGCCGCCGGCGCCAAGTACTCGCTCGCCCATCCGCGCCTCTATCCGCAGATCGCGCTGGTCGATCCGGCGCTGATGCTGGCCAAGCCGCGCGAGCTGACGATCCAGACCGGCCTCGACGCCCTCTCGCACGCGCTCGAGAGCCTGTGGAACCGCAACGCCAACCCGGTCTCGATGGCGCATGCCATCACCGCCGCGCGCGGTGCGCTGGCGACGCTGCCGCGCCTCGCGAACGACCTGCAGAACCTGGCGCTGCGCGAGGCGATGGCGCGCGCCGCGCTGCTCGCCGGCTTCGCCTTCTCCAACACCAAGACGGCGATCGCGCATTCGATCTCCTATCCGATCACGCTCAGGCACAACGTGCCGCACGGCGTCGCCTGCTCGTTCACGCTGCCGATGGTGATGCGCAGCATGGAGGGCGTGGGCGGACTGTGCGGGGAGGGGCTGGCGGCGATCTTCGGCACGGATTCGATGGCTGCCGCAGCCGACGCCCTGCAACGCCAGCTCGAGGCGCTCGGCATCGCCACGGCTCCCGCGAGCTATGGCATTGCCGAGGACGAGTGGCGCGCGCTCATCCTGGCGGCTTTCGATGGCGAGCGCGGCCAGAACTTCATCGGCGAGCGCGGGCGCATGCTCGCCGCAGCCGGACTCGACTGACGAACGGACGGAGTCGCGACCGTCACATAGATGTAACACGGAGGTGCAACGGGAACAGACCTCGAATGAACGAGGCGCCACTTTGGCTCTAGGGAGTTGATCACATGCGAACACCGAGAACCTTCCACGCGACGACCGCTGCTACCTGCGGGGTGAGCGCGAGCGTGGCCGGCAGCAGCGCCAGCATCGCGCTTATCGATCTTGGGAGGGCATAGGATCATGGCGGGCAAGGCAATCCTCACACGACGCTCATTCGTCGTCGGCAGCGGTGCGGCGGCAGCCTCCTTCAGCCTCGGCGAGTTGATGTTCCCGGGCTCCAGCCACGCCGCAGCCAAGCCCAAGAAGGGCGGCAAGGTCGTCTATGCGGTCGTCGGGCACAATACGCGGCATAAGAGCATCAAGACGGCCAGGCATCCCTATGACGGGATCGAGATCCGCACCAAGAACGTCTTCAACACGCTGACCTGGGTCGACGAGGAGCTGGGCGTCCAGCCGGAGGTGGCGACGAAGTGGCGCGCCGTCGAGGATGACCAGACCGTTTGGGAGGTCGACATCCGCGAGGGCGTCAAGTTCCACGACGGACGGGACCTGCGGGTCGAGGACGTGGTTGCCTCCTACAATTTCCACCGTGACCCCAAGCTCGGCACGTCGTTCGCGCAGAAGATGCTGGCCAAGGTCGAGAAGGTCGGGCCGACCAGGGCCCGGTTCTTCCTGCAGACGCCGAACAGCGAGTTTCCCTGGTGGACGGCTGAGTACCGGCAGGTGATCATGCCGGAGGCCCCACTCGACAAGATCGGCATGGACGGCATCGGCAGCGGACCGTTCAAGTTCGCGAAGATCGATCCACGCCGCAGGGTCGTGTACGAGGCCAATGCCAAGTACTGGGGCGATGGTCCTTACCTCGACACGCTCGAGGTGGTCGTGCAGCCCAACATGGGACCCGCCATGAACGGCTACCGGTCGGGACAGTTCGACATGATACTCGGTGTCGATCCGGCGCTGGTGCCGCAGTTCCAGGCCTTGCCGAACACGAAGGTCAGCTTCGCGAAGGCCGGCTCACAGATGATGCTGGTCCTGCCGAAGCACGAGGGATCGCCGTTCAAGGATGTGCGCATCCGCAAGGCGCTGAGCCTGGCGATCGATCGCCAGAAGATCATCGACATCGTCTACGGCGGCAAGCTGGGGTGGATGACCAACGATACCCACATGACCAACTTCAACGCAGACTTCCTGCCGCGAAAGGTCAACCGCGACGTCGCCGCGGCGAAGAAGCTTTTGGCCGAGGCCGGCTTCCCCAACGGCATCACTCTGCCGACCCTCTATTTCACGACCTACTATCCCGAGATCAGCCGCGTGTTCCAGGTGCTGGCGGAATCGGTCAAGGAGGCCGGCATCACGCTGCCCATCGAGGTGCGCCAGGAGAGCGGTTATCGCAAGTGGCGCGTCGAAGACAAGGAGAAGACACGCAAGCACCGGTTCGCCATGGCGCCGGTGGGATCGCGCAACCCGGCGGCCAACATGTTCCGCATGGCGCGTCCCGAGTACAACGAAAGCGGCTACTGGCATCCGAGCAAGAAGGGCGACGAGTATATCGCGCTCTACAAGAAGGCCATGAGAACAGGCGATGCCGTGAAGCGCCGCGCGATCTACCATGAGATGCAGCGCATCCTGCAGGACGAAGTGCCGGCACTGTTCCTGATCGGCCGGCGCGAGATCGATGTCGTCCGCGCCAATGTCCATGGCTGGTCCACGCATTCGCAGACCTGGTCCGCCCGGTTCAATCCGGTCTGGAAAGCGTAGGATAGGCTCGATCGTCGGGCGCCTCAGGCGGCTCGTCGGTTCCTTTGTCGAAGCGGCGGCGGGTGACCGGCGCCCGCTCGCGGCACGCGCAGCGTCGATGATTGGGGAGGCAGCAGGTGCTCAGGGCGATGTTGCGGCGGCTGATGCTGTCCGTGCTCATCATCTTTCTGGTGGCTGTCTTCGTTTTCCTGGCGACCGAGGTTCTGCCCGGCGATGCGCTCGACGTCTATCTGAGCGAGGACGACGTGGCGGCGATGTCTGCCGAAGACATCGAGAAGAAGCGACGGGAGCTGGGGTTGGACGTGCCGGCCCCCGTGCGCTTCTTCACCTGGTTCGGCAAGGCGATCGTCGGTGACTTCGGAACCACGATCGTCGACGACATCCCGGTCACGGAGATCATAGTCAATCCGCTGCTCAACTCCCTCCTGCTGGGCGGCGTCATCACCGCCATCACGATACCCGTCGCCTTTCTGATCGGGGCAGGCGCCGGCTACTGGCGCGGGCGACGTCCCGATGCCGTCATCTCCACCGCGTCGATCATCGGCTACTCCATCCCCGATTTCGTCATCGGCATGGTGCTGATCATCGTCTTCGCCGTCTGGATACCGCTGTTCCCCGCGGTGATCACGATCTTCAACGATGCCCCTGCGTCAGCGCTGCTGGCGGTCTCGCTGCTGCCGGCGGCGACTGTCATCATCGGGCATGTCGCTCACCTGAGCCGGCTGTTGCGTGCAGGCTTCATCGAGGCGATGAACAGCGACTACGTGGAGCGCGCGCGCCTATCGGGCATTCCCGAGTTCCGCATCGTCCTGCGCCACGTCCTGCCGGCATCGGTGATCCCGACACTCAACGCCATGGCGCTCTACGCCGCCGGCGTGCTGTCCGGTCTCATCGTGGTCGAGAAGGTGTTCGGCTATCCAGGTCTCGGGGTGGAGTTGATCAAGGCGGTCGACACCCGCGAGGTCCATGTCGTTCAGGCCATCGCCTTCCTCGGCGCGGTGCTGGTCGTCTTCATGAACCTCCTCGCCGATCTGGCGATCATTGCGCTCGATCCAAGGGTCCGAAGCCATGTCAGCCAGCAGTAGTCGGGCCATTCAGGTCCTCACGCACAGCCCCGGTACGATGATCGGGGTCGTGCTGGTCATGCTGCACCTCGCCGTCGCTGTCTTCGCCCCGCTGCTGATCCCCTACGGCGAGACGCAACTGGTCGGCGCGCCGTTGCTGGCGCCCGGACACCCGGACTTCCTGCTCGGCACGGATGCCATCGGCCGCGATTACTTCTCGCGGCTTCTCATGGGTGGGCGCACGTCCATCACCGTCGCCATGGTCGGCGTCCTCGGTGCGGTGCTCTTCGCAACCCTTATCGGGGTTTCCGCCGCCTACATCGGCGGCCTCTACGACGATGTCGTCATGCGTATCGTCGATACCAAGCTTTCGATGCCGGGCATCCTGTTCGTATCCCTGTTCGTCATCGGGTTCGGCCGCTCCGTCGTCGTGCTGACCATCGTCATCGGTATCAGCTATTTCCCTGGCGCCGTGCGGACGATCCGCGCCCAGGCCCTGACGCAGGTGCCGCTCGACTACGTCAAGGCGGCGCGCTTGCGCGGCGAGTCCGCGCTCTCCGTCATCCTTCGCGAGCTGACGCCCAATGTCGCCGAGGTCGTCGTCGTCGAGTTCGCCATCCGCACATCCTCGGCGATCCTCATCGTCAGCGCGTTGTCGTTCCTCGGCCTCGGCATCTCGCCTCCCACACCCGACTGGGGGCTCATGGTGTCGGAGAGCGTCAATCAGATCTACGCTGCACCGTGGCTGGTGCTGCTGCCCGCAGCCTTCATCAGCTCGCTCGTGGTCGGTCTGAATTTCGCGAGCGATGGACTGGCCAACGCCCTCGGGCTCGACGCCGCGCGCGGCCTGCATCGGAGTTGACGGTATGGCATTGCTGGAGGTCAAGGACCTGAAGATCGCCTACCGCAACAACGCCACGGGCGAACAGTCGCTGGCGGTGGACGGCGTGAGCTTCACGCTCGATCGTGGCGAGACGCTGGGCATCGTCGGCGAAAGCGGTTGCGGGAAGTCGACCATCGCACGCGCGCTGATGGCCTATTGCCGCCCCGGCGGCGAGATCGTCGGCGGCCAGATCCTCTTCGACGGCCGCGACGTGCGGGCCTTTTCGGAGGACCAGCTCCGGGAGCTGCGCGGCAAGCGCATGGCCATGGTGCCGCAAGACCCGCTGACGTCGCTGACCTATCACATGCGGGTCGGGGCGCAGGTGGACGAGATCTCGCGCATCCACCAGAAGCTGGACGCCAAGGCGGCGCGCCAGCACACCTTGAGCCTGTTCGAGCGCACGAACCTGCCCGATCCTGCCCGCACATACCGGCGCTATCCCCACGAGAATTCCGGCGGCCAGCGCCAGCGCGTGGTCATCGCCGGCGCTCTCGCCTGCCAGCCTGACCTGTTGATCCTCGACGAGCCCACCACAGCTCTCGACACGACGACGGAGATGCAGGTGCTCAAGCTGGTCAAGGATCTGCGCGACCGGCTGGGCGTTGCCCTTGTCTACATCACCCACGATCTGACGCTGACCAACTACATGTGCGAGAACGTGCTGGTCATGCTGGATGGCAAGGTTGTCGAGCGTGGGCGCACGGCGCAGGTGTTCGAGGCTCCGACGACGGCTTACGCCAAGAAGCTGGTCGCCGCCATCCCGCGCGTCGATGCCCCGGCGCCGGTGGCCCAGGCGAGCACCAGGACCGGAGCGGCGTTGCTCGATGTGCGCAATCTGACGTTCCGCTACGGCCGGAGCTGGTCGCTCAATCCCTTTGCGCGGCGGACCATCGACGCGCCGGCGGTCGACGATGTTTCGTTCAGCGTGCCGGCCGGCGGCACGGTCGGACTCGTCGGGGAGTCCGGCAGCGGCAAGTCGACGATCGCCAACGTCGTCGTCGGACTGCTGACACCAACCTCCGGCACCGTCACCTTCGATGGCCAGGACGTCGGCTCCGTCGACGGCAAGCGGTCGGCGGACCTGCGGCGGCGTATCCAGGTCGTGTTCCAGAACCCACTGTCCTCGCTCAATCCGCGTCAGCAGGTAGAGACGATCCTGACCCGCCCCCTGCAGGTCTTCTTCGGCATCACGGGCGGGCCGGCCCGCGACCGGGCGGCGGAGCTGCTGGAGCAGATGGAGCTGTCGCCAGATCTGCTGCGCCGCTATCCGCGCCAGCTTTCCGGCGGGCAGCAGCAGCGGGTCGCAGTGGCGCGCGCCTTCGCGGCGAAGCCGGACCTGCTGCTCTGTGACGAGATCACCTCGGCGCTGGACGTGTCCGTGCAGGCTCAGGTGCTCGCCCTGCTCAAGGACATCCAGTTGAAGACCGGCACGGCGTGCCTGTTCATCAGCCACGACCTCGGCGTCGTGAAGCAGGTGTGCGACGAGGTGGCGGTTCTGCAGAAGGGCAAGCTGGTGGAAAGTGGACGCCCGGCGGATGTCTTTGCCGCACCGTCCCATCCCTATACGCGTCGTCTCATCGCTGCGGCATCGAGGCGCGAGGATTACGAGGACATCGCATCCGGGCAAGACGCTGCCGCGCCTGCGCTGGAAATGGCGAGCTCCACACCCGGGAAAGGCCAGACATGAAAATTCTCCAGGTCACCGACGTCCACTTCGTTCCGGCGGGCGAAACGCTGCACGGTCTCGATCCGAGAGCGCGGCTCGATGCCTGCATCGCCGACATCAATGCCCATCATCAGGACGCCGCCATGTGCTTCATCACCGGCGACCTCGCGCACGCCGGACAGGTCGGCGCCTACGAGAACTTGAAGGACTGTCTGTCCCGCCTGAAGGTTCCTTATGTCGTGATGGTGGGCAATCACGACTCTCGCAAGGATCTGCTGTCCGTGTTTCCCGATACCGCGGTCGACGAGAACGGCTTCGTGCAGACCGTCGTTGATCTCGAGGTCGGCAGATGCATTCTGCTCGATACCGTTCTTCCCAATGCCGGCAAGGGTGAGAACTGGGGCGAGTTCTGCGAGCGCCGCGCCGCCTGGCTGGAGGCACGTCTAGAGGAGGCGAGGGGGAGACCGATCTTCCTCTTCCTGCATCATCCGCCGTTCGACATCTCGCTGCCGAGCCTCGACAACATCCGCTTGCGCGATACGGGTCCGCTGACGCGCGTCCTCTCCAAGGCGTCCGGCATCCGCCACATGTTCCTCGCCCATGTCCACCGCCCCGTCTCCGGCAGTTGGCGGGGTATACCGTTCTCGATCTTCCGCGGCACGAACCATCAGGTGCCCTTCGATCTCGATACCATCTCGCCCGTTCCGAAGAGCCACGAGCCGCCCGCCTATGGCGTGATCTTCCTGACGCCCGAGTCCGTGGTCATCCACGCCCATGACTACCTCGACCGCTCCGCGCTACCGCTGCCGGACACCGCCCGCAAGATCGGCAACGCAAAGTCGTAGGGCGCGTGCTGCCATGACAGAGCGGCCCCAGTTCCTCATCGTGGTCTTCGACGGTCTGCGCCTGGATATGGTGTCGGCAGAGCGCATGCCGAACCTCCATCGCTTCATGAAGGAAGGGGTCTCGTTCCCGCACTCCCGCTCGGTGTTTCCCGCCTCGACACGCACCAACGCCGCGGCGTTGGCGACAGGGGCCACCCCGCGGCGCAACGGTATCATGCACAACATGTACTACGATCCCAATGTCTTCCGGGATCGCATGTTCCGTCCGAACAGCGCCACCGACATCGCGGCGGGCATGGCGGCCTACAGCGGTGCGCTGCTGGACACGCCTGGTCTCGCCGACGTGGTGACCTCTGCCGGATTGAAAGTCGCGACGCTTTTCGGCGGGTCCTGCGGCACGGCGCGGCTTACCGATCCGCGCGCGCCCGAGCGCGGCGCGATCAACCTCGGCATGATCGGCTGGGAAAACGCATGTCCGGCTCCGTTCGTGGCGGAGCTGGCTCGTGAGTTCGGCCCCTTGCCTCAATCCGGCCGGCCGGATGTCGAGGTGTCGCGCGTTCTGACCGACATGGTCGTCGGCGCCGTCCTGCCGCGTCAAAGACCGGACATCACCATCGTCTGGTTCACCGACCCCGACCAGACTCATCACTATCTCGGCGTCGCGAGGCCGGAGATGGCCACGGCACTCGCCAGCGTCGATCGGCAGTTCGGCCGTCTCCTCGCCTGGCGATCGCAGGCAGGGCTCGACGAGCGGATGCAGGTCATCGCCATGTCCGACCATGGCCACCTCAACACCAAGGAGCGGATCGACGTCAATGGAGCGGCGGGCCAAGCCGGTCTCGTCATAGGCGATCATCTCGGCAATGAGATCGACTACGCCGGCTATACGTCCTACTGCGGTGCGATCAAGGTCCGCGATCGTGACCCCGCCCGCATGACGGCCATGGTCGAGTGGCTGGCGCGCCAGCCCTGGTGCGGCATGATTTTCACGGCCGGGGGCAATGGCACGGAGGGCGGCGTCGCCGGGACCATCGATCATGCGGCGGTGCTGATTGACCATCCACGCGCGCCCGACATCTATTTCATCATGCGCAACGACGATGCGGTCTACGGCGATGGCGTCGTCGGCAGCTGCTACTATAACGGGCGCTACCCTGCGGGTGGCGGCACGCATGGCGGCCTCCACCGCAAGGAGTTGCAGACCGTTCTTGCCGCGCAGGGCTCGCACTTTCGGAAGGAATGGGTATCGCCCTTTCCGGCAGGTATCATCGATGTCGCGCCGACCGTGCTGCATCTCCTCGGGCTGGCGAAACCAACGCGGGCTGATGGCCGGGTGCTGGCGGAGGCGTTGGCGGCACACACGGGGTCCCTCCCGCAGCCGGAGAAGGGGGCTCTGTCGGTCCGTCACGCCGGCGGTCTGCAGCGCCTCGAATATTCGCGCGTCGGTACAACCACCTACCTGGATGCCGGATGGGTGGAATGAAGAGTAAGGCATCGGGATGCGGCGAAGGCTGTCGCCGCAACGGAGGCTGACATATCCTCGCACGTGATCGCCGTCGTGCTCGCTGCGGCACTGCTCCATGCCTGCTGGAACGCTCTGGCCAAGGGGCGCGTCGGTGGCGATCCGTTCATCGGCGCCGTCGTCATCGCGATAGGGGCGGCGGTGGTATCTCTGGCCACGTTGCCGTTCTCGGGATTGCCTGATCCTGCCAGCTATCCGTTCGTCGGGGCGTCGGGCATCATCCATGTCGGCTATTTCGTGCTGATCGGCGCCTCCTATCGCCATGCCGATTTCACGGCCATCTACCCGCTGATGCGCGGGGCGGCTCCCCTCGTCGTTGCGGCTTTCGGTCTCCTGCTCTTCCAGGAGGCGCTGACCCTGCCGTTGCTCGCGGGGACACTGTTCCTGAGCGGCGGCGTGATCGGTCTTGGCGCCCAGTCGATTCGCAGCGGCGGCTTGGCGGCCAAGGGCCTCGCGATCGCCGCGGTCAACATCGCCATCATCGTGATCTATACGCTAGTCGACGGCTACGGCGTGCGGCGGTCGGGCAATCCCGTCGGCTATGTCACGCTCATGATGGCGCTAACCGGCGCGATCCTGGTCGGTCTCATCGGCTGCTATCGTGGCCGCGATCTGCTGCGCATGCTCCTCCGGCAGTGGCATATCGGCCTGGTCGGCGGTGTCATGGCGATGCTGTCCTATGGTGCGGCACTGTGGGCCATGACGCATGCCCCGATCGGGGCGGTTGCGGCCTTGCGCGAGACGTCCGTGCTCTTCGCCACGATGATCGGCGTCGTGTTCCTCGGTGAGCGGCTCGGCCTGGCGCGCCTCGTGGCGACCCTCGCCATCTTCGCCGGTCTGGCCTGCATGCGGCTGTCGTGACGCACGACGTGTGGCGTTATGGCAACTGCCGAGAGCCTCAGTCGGCAATCCACTGTTCCGAGTGATTATCCAAACCGGCTACGGTCGCGGAACTTTCACAGGCCGAGTCTCCCGAAATCTCGAATATGATGGTGGCCGGTTCGAGTCTCGTCGGGGTGGGGGCGGCGGTGGCTGCCGGCGCGGTCGGCTTGCGCCATGTGCGACATTATAGGCGCGCCGGCCCTCTTCGTTTGACAGTTGGGGCGGCGGAAGCCATCGGAGTAGCGCGTGGGGCAAAGCACGGGATGCTGATCGTGGCCACGGAGCTCTTGCAAGCGGGGCGACCGAACGAGGGGCGGCTGCCGCTCGTCGCCACTGGCGCCTGGACGGCCGAGCAGGCCCATGTCCTGGATGCGCGCATCTCGCAGGTGCTGGAGGGTGTGGCCGGCGGGACGCTGCTCACACTCGATATGAGCGGCGTCCAGGAGATCGATACGTTCGGCGCCTGCCTCTTGCAGCGCCTGCAGCGCCGCTGCCGCGGGCGAAACGTCGGGCTCACGGTGCACGGGCTGCCGCAGCGCTTCGCCGCGCTCGTCGATGAGATCGCAGCAGCCAAGGTCACCGGCGGTGTCGCCCGCCGGCCACGCACGCTGAAGGCGGTCATCGATCACGTCACGCGGTCAGCCATGAGCGTCGGCGGCGATTTCAGGAGCTTCATCAACCTGCTGGGGGCCGTCGGTTTCGCGCTCATCGGCATTCTCAGGCGACCGCGGAGCTTTCGCATCACCTCCACGGTCCACCAGTTGGACCGCGTCGCGTGGCGCGCGGTGCCGATCATCCTGCTGATCACCTTTCTGATCGGCGGGATCATTGCGCAGCAGGGCTTTTTCCATTTCCGCAAGTTTGGCGCCGATCAGTACGTCGTCGACATGGTCGGCATTCTCGTGCTGCGCGAGATCGGCGTCCTGCTGGTCGCCATCATGGTTGCCGGCCGCTCGGGCAGTTCCTACACCGCCGAGCTCGGCTCCATGAAGATGCGCGAGGAGATCGATGCGCTGCAGACGATGGGTCTCGATCCCGTGGCGGTTCTCGTCCTGCCCCGGATCATCGCTCTCGTCGTGGCCCTGCCGATCCTGACGTTCCTGGGATCGATGGCGGCGCTCAGCGGCGGTGGACTGGTCGCCTGGTTCTACGGCGAGATGCACCCGAACATCTTCATCGCGCGCTTGAAGGACGCGATATCGCTGACGCACTTCCAGGTCGGCATCATCAAGGCGCCGTTCATGGCGCTCGTCATCGGCATCGTGGCCTGCATGGAGGGCCTCAAGGTCCGCGGCAGCGCGGAATCCCTCGGACTTCAGACGACGGCCTCGGTGGTGAAGTCCATCTTCCTGGTGATCGTGCTCGACGGGCTTTTCGCCATGTACTTCGCGTCGATAGGAATGTGAGGCATGGTGCAGCAGGCGGGAGAGCCGATCATCGAGGTGCGGGATCTGGTCGTGGGATTCGGCGACCATACCGTGCTTGATCGATTGTCGCTGGAC
Organism: Hyphomicrobiaceae bacterium; assembly: GCA_041397725.1. Classification (GTDB taxonomy): domain Bacteria; phylum Pseudomonadota; class Alphaproteobacteria; order Rhizobiales; family Hyphomicrobiaceae; genus JAGRKR01. The sequence continues at coordinate 49,962 of JAWKVZ010000003.1, forward strand.
ATCCGGCGCGGCGAGGTTCTCGGCCTCGTCGGCGGCTCGGGCAGCGGCAAGACGGTGTTGTTGCGCACGATCATCGGGCTCGTGCCGCGACGGGCCGGTACGATCAGCGTGGCGGGCAAGGACTGGGGGGCGATCTCGGACGAGGAACGCCGCGCCACGGAGCGCAGATGGGGCATTCTCTTCCAGCAGGGCGCCCTGTTTTCCTCCCTCACGGTGCGCGAGAACGTGCAGTTTCCGATGCGCGAGCACCTCACGGTCGACCAGGAGCTGATGGACGAGGTGGCTCTGGCCAAGCTCGCCATGGTGGGCCTGAAGGCCAAGGACGCCGAAAAGCTGCCCTCGGAGCTGTCCGGGGGCATGACCAAACGCGTGGCGCTCGCGCGTGCGCTCGCCCTCGATCCGGATATCCTTTTTCTCGACGAGCCGACGTCCGGCCTCGATCCGATTTCCGCAGGGGATTTCGATGCGCTCATCAGAACCCTGCAGCAGACCCTCGGTTTCACCGTGCTGATGGTGACGCACGACCTGGAAAGCCTGCATACTATCTGTGATCGCATCGCCGTGCTGGCGGAGGGAAAGGTGGTCGAGACCGGAACGATCGCCACCATGGTCGCCTCGGAGCATCCCTGGGTGAAGGCCTATTTCCGGGGCCACAGGGGGAAGCTCTTCCAGCATCGTATCACCAGCCAACCCAGATGAGCCGTACACAATGGAAGTCCGCGCGCGCTACACATTGATGGGTCTGTTCGTGCTCGCCGTCTGCGCGGCGGGCTTCTGGTTCGTCCATTGGCTGGAAACCGGTGGCGGCCTGGCGGATCGCGTGACCTACCGCGTCCGCTTCGAGGGGCCGATTGCCGGATTGCTGAAGGGCTCGGCGGTGCTCTTCAACGGTGTTCGCGTCGGCGAGGTCACTGCGACCAGGCTCGAGGCGGCGAACCCGAACGGGGTCATGGTCGATGTTGCTGTCGACCAGACGGCGCCGGTCAGGACGGATACGAAGGCGGAGATCGACTTTCAGGGGCTCGCGGGCGCGCCCGTCGTCTCGCTGCTCGGCGGCTCGCCCGGTGCGCCCTTGCTCGCCAAGGCAGAGCCGGCGGCGAGGGTGCTCACGGCGGAGAAGGATTCCGGACAGAGCCTCACGCAGGCCGGACGCGATGCCCTGCGCCGCATCAATGCCGTGGTCGGCGAGAACGCCGGCCCGCTGCGCAATGCGATCGCCAGCATCGAGAAGTTCGTCGCGGCGCTGGCCCGCAATGCCGACAAGGTCGATCCCATCCTGGCTGGCCTCGAGCGTCTGACGGGGGGCGGTGCGAAGCCGGTCGTGCGCATGTTCGACCTGCGCGCCGCCACGACTATCCCCGCCTTGAAGGCGATCCCCCCGGGGCAGCTGCTCGTCCCGGAGCCGAGGGCGCTCGCCAATTTCGAGAGCGAGAAGATCCTCGTTCGCGGGGCGGACCTGACCAGCCTCGAGAATGCCCGCTGGCCGGACGTGCTGCCGCGCCTCCTGCAGGCCCGCATCGTGCAGAGCTTCGAGAATGCGAAATTCCCGCGTGCCCTGGGGCGTGCGCCGGATGGTGCCCCCGCGGACTTCCAGTTGCTGACCGAAATCCGCCGCTTCGAGATCGCCGAGGATGCGGCGCCCCGCGCTGTCGTCGAGCTGGCGACGAAGGTCCTGGACAAGGACGGCAAGATCATCGGCACCAGGGTTTTCATGGCGGAGAGGCCGTTGGCATCGCGCGAGCCACAGGCCGCGGTCGCGGCGCTCAACGATGCCTTCGCGCAGGTTGCGACGGAGCTGGTGACATGGACCTGCGCCAGCATGTGACTTGTGGCCAGCGGTCGACCCCGGCGCGGCCTGGCCCGGCTGCCATGTTGCGCGGCTGAGAGATCTGATAACGCCATTGCATCACGTCTACGAGGAGATCCCCATGCTTCATGCCGCTACCAGAGCCAGTTCATCGTCTCGCATCGTCGCACTGCTTCTGCTCCTGCTGGTCGCCGCGCCGGCCGCCCTGCTGGCGGCGCCGTCGGGTGGGATCAACCCGCTCGTTGGCACCTGGAGCGGCGCCGGGCGGATCACCTATACCGACGGCTCGAACGAGGGCATCAACTGCAGCGCCTACTACACGGGGGGCGGCAGCGACCTGCGCATGGCCATCCAATGCAGAAGCGACAAGAACCCGATTCACATCCGCAGCAGGCTCAGGGTCGATGGCGCCCGCGTGACGGGGACTTGGGAAGAGCGCACGTTCAATGCCTCGGGCTCCGCCACCGGCCGCTTGAGCAGTGGACGCATGACGCTGAAGGTCTCCGGCAGCGGCTTCAACGGCACGATGACCGTATCGTTCGGCGGCTCGTCCCACAGCGTCACCATCACGACGAGCGGCATCGCCATGAGCAAGGCGACCATGCGCTTCAACAAGCGCTAGAGCAGGCGCGAGCCTGCTGCCAAGAGCGTTCGCCGCTCAGCCGCGAGCGCCGGTGCGGCTCTCGAAGATGCCGATGTCGCGCCGCGCGACCGCGACGGACTTGAGGACTGCGAAGCACGACGTTCCCTCGCGCAAACCGAGATTGTCGAGCGAGCGTCGCGTGATGCGCGCCAGCAGGCTGGCGTCCCCGCAGGTGAGGGCGATGTCGACGATGGCGCCATCGCCTGCGCTGATCGCGCGCACCGTCACAGGCAGGATGTTGAGCGCGCTGGTGTCGTCGGGTGGACGCAAAGCAAGGATGATGTCGCGGGCGCGAACTCTCACACGAAGCTTCGTGCCTGGGGCTGCGCGGACGAGCGGGGCGATGATCAGCCCGCCACTGAACGAAAGCTCGGTCAGGCCGTCATGCGCGTCGTGCGAGACGACGGAAGCGGTCAGGATCGAGCCAGCCTCCTGGCGCCCCAGCAAGGGAAAGGCGTTGGGATTGGCGAGGATCTCGGCGGCCGGACCACAGCGCACGACCCGGCCCTCGGAAAGCACCACGAGCGTCGTCGCCAGTCGCGCAACCTCCGACACGGCGTGACTGACGTAGAGGATGGGGATGTTGAAGCCGTCCCGCAGACGCTCGAGGTAAGGCAGGATCTCCGCTTTGCGGGCCTCGTCGAGCGAGGCCAGCGGCTCGTCCATCAATAGGATGCGTGGACGGCTGAGGAGGGCTCGGCCGATCGTGACGCGCTGCCTCTCCCCGCCCGAAAGAGCGCCGGTCCGCCGACCCAGAAGGTGACGGATGCCGAGCAACTCGACGACGTCGTCGAGCGTCACCGTGGCCTCGCGGCCCCCGTTGAACCAGCCTCCGAATTGCAGGTTCTGGCGAACGCTCAGGTGGGGGAAGAGGCGCGCGTCCTGGAAGACATAGCCGATACGGCGCTTGTGCACGGGGACGTCGATCCCTTTCGCCGTGTCGAGCAAGGTCTCGCCGTTGACGCGGATGTGGCCGGCTTGTGGCCTCAGCAGGCCGGAAATCGCGTTGGCGACGGTCGTCTTGCCAGCGCCAGAGCGCCCGAACAATGCGGTCACCCCTGCAGGGGCCTCGAACGTGGCCTGCATGTGGAACCGCGAGAATTGATGCGCGAGCGAGACCCGGAGGCTCATTGACCGGCGATCCTCCTGGCGACGCGGGTCGCGACGGCCTCTGAGACGAGCAGGGCCCCGATGGCCACGGCAATGGAGATCAGCACCAGCCGCATGGCAGGGCCATCTCCACCTGGAACCTGGAGGAAGGCATAGACCGCGGAAGGCAGCGTCTGCGTCTGTCCGGGGATGTTGGAGACGAACGTGATAGTGGCGCCGAACTCGCCCATCGCCTTGGCGAAGGCCAGGATGCTGCCGGCTACGATCCCGGGCAGGATGAGCGGCACGGTTACGACGGCAAAAGTCCACACGCGACTGGCGCCGAGCGTTGCGGCGGCTTCCTCGAGTTTCGGGTCGACGGCCTCGACGGCAAGACGGATGGCGCGCACCATGAGGGGGAAGGCCATGATGGCTGCCGCGAGAACGGCGCCGGTCCACTTGAACGCCAGAACGACGCCGAACCAGTCCTCGAGAATGCGGCCGACCGGGCCGCGCCTGCCGAACAGAACGAGCAGCAGGTATCCAGTCACGACCGGGGGCAGAATCAACGGCAAATGAACGAGACCGTTGAGAAGTTGCTTGCCGGGAAAGCTCGCCCGCGCGAGCACCACCCCCACGACGATGCCGAGCGGAAGAGAGGCGAGCGTGGCCATCATGGAGACGCGCAGGGAGAGCTTCAGAGCCATCCACTCGCCGGGTGAGAGCCAATCGTTCATGGGGCCGGCACGCGATTGCTCATTTTGCCCGGGCCGTCGCGATCATCGTGAAGCCATTTCGCTCGAAAATTGCCCTGGCCGCCGGCGAGTCGAGAAAGTCGAGGAAGCTCTTGGCCGTCGCCTTGCTCTTGCTTTCGGCAATCCGCGCTGCCGGATAGATGATTGGCGGGTGCGTCTCGCTCGGGAAGGTGCCGACGACCGTGACGTTGTCGGAGGCTGCTGCATCGGTCGCGTAGACGATGCCGAAGGGAGCCTCGCCGCGTGCCACGAGAGCCAGGGCCGCGCGCACGTTGTCGGTCTGCGCCACACTCGGCGAGACTCTGCTCCAGATGTTGAGCTTGGTCAGGGCCGCCTTGCCGTAGATGCCGGCTGGAACCGAGTCGACCATGGCCATCGCGAGCTTGCCGCCTTGCAGCAGGCCGAGCAGATCGAAGCCCTTGCCGATGGTTACGGGCCGGGCCTTCTTGCCGTGAACGATCAGGACGAGCCGGTTGCGCAGGATGTCGCGCCGGGTCGCGACATCGATCAGCCGGCCCTTCTGCAGGACGTCCATCCACTTGATGTTGGCGGAGATGAAGATATCCGCAGGCGCGCCTTGCTGAACCTGCCTCGCCAGCTTGGAGCTGCTGGCCAGTGAGATGGCCGCAACATGACCTGTCTTCCGGCTCCAGATCGCGGAGATCTCCTCCAGCGCATTCTTCAGGCTGGCGGCGGCGAATACGACGATCTTCTCGCTTGCCTTGGCATCGCCCGACCAGGCTCCCAGGAAGCCTCCGGTGACAACTGCGAGCGCGAGAACGAGCGGCGCGAGCCATCGCGTACGAATTCTCATGATCGTTTCCCCCATCGATATATTCCGTGAGATATAACGGCATGAGTCAGCGCATGGCGCAACCGTTATTTCTGTTTGGCTATATCGAGAGGCTGCGACTCCGACCGAGTCAGCAGGCCTTGGAGCGTAGCGATCTCAGTGGCCGAGGCAGAACGGCTGTTTTCCTGGAGTTTGCGATAGAGGGCGAGCACCCGCTCACCTGTCTCGGTCACGGTCGCGCCGCCGTGCGCCGCACCGCCCCGCGAGCTGGTGACCAGGGGCTCCCCGAACATATTGTTCATGGTGTCGACCAGACCCCAGGCGCGCTTGTAGCTCATGCCGAGCTTGCGCCCGGCCGCGGCGATCGAGCCGGTTTGGCCGATCAGCGCCAGAAGATCCGCCTTGCCGGGACCGAACATGGTGCCGTTGGGGAAATAGAGTCGAATGCGCAGGCGAGTAGTATCGGATGGTGTGTTCATGCCGACAGTTTCCGTGGCATCGCTCGTCGAGACAAGGGGTATGCGCGCGCCCACTCGCTGTGCCTCTGCATGCGGGCAGCGCGCGGTCGGATGCTCGGATCGAGATGCTGTTCCCCAAATAGAATTTATGATTACAGTTGTCGATCAAGTGCCGGCCTTCAATGGCACATGCAATCAAACAAAGAGTATGTCGGGAGGATTGAGATGGCTGACGACCAAAGGAGCGGATCCACGGGGCTGCGCCGCCGCACCGTCCTGGCGGGTCTCGGGGCGACACTGGCGGCGCCACGCGTTGCCTTCGCCCAGAGCGCGACCACCATTCGCATCGGCGTGCCGACGAAGACCTACTGGCCGACCATCATCGCCGAAACGGCCATTCGCCAGAAGCTCTTCCAGAAGGAGGGCATCAAGGTCGAGCTGACGATCTATCGCAGTGGCGCAGAATGCTTCGAGGCGCTCGCCGCCGGCGCCGCCGACCTCGTCCAGAACTCGACGTCGAGTGTCGCGGCCGGCCTCAAGCGCGGCGTCAACGTGCGCTGCGTCGCCAATGGCGCCAACGGCTATTACGGCTGGCAACTCGTGGTGAAGGCGGGCTCGCCGGTGACCAAGGTGAGCCAGCTCGCGGGCAAGAAGGTCGGCATTACGTCGGCCGGCTCCGGCACCGACATCCTCGCGCGCTGGACGATGGCGGAGCACAAGGTGCAGTTCACCCGTGTTCCGCTCGGCGGTGGCGGTCTCGTGCCGAACCTGTTGACGGGCAATATCGACGCCACCGTGCTCTACTCGCCGCTGACCTACAAGGTCATCGACGAGAAGGTCGCCCGCGCGCTGGTCGATTTCGGCAAGGTCGTGCCGGCGCATTCGACCGGTGCCTGGATCGCCACCGACAAAGCCATCAAGGACAAGCCGGAGGCGTTGCAGAAGGTGCTGAACGGTCTGTTCGGCGGCGTCGGCTTCCTGGTGGACGATGCCAATCGCGCGGCCGCGATCAAGCTGGTCGCGGAGATCGACGAGATCCCCGAGCCCATCGCCGCGCGCGAGCTCGACGGAAACATCAAGAACCTGTCGCGGACCGGCGAGATGAAGCTGGAGTGGGCGGAGCGCTCTCTCGAAATGGGGCGCATGATCGGCATGAAGGATCTGGCGCCGGCCAAGGACATCTTCATCACGAAGTTCAAGCCGGTACCGACCAAGGCCTGATCGCCGTCGATCCAGGCCAGCCGAGAGGTCCCCGGCGAGCTGCGCGTCGCGACGTGGCGCGCAGCCGCCCCCGCCAACCCAGTCGGGATCGACAGGTCGTCGTGAAGCGCTCCACCATCATCATCGTTCGTCTGGCAATCCTCGCCGCCGTGCTCGGCGCCTGGGAGTATCTGCCGCGCTCCGGAACCGTGAATCCGCTGCTGCTGCCGCCGTTGAGCGAAGTCCTCGTGATGCTGAAGACGCAGCTCGCGCGGCCGCTTGTGCAGGAGGCCATCCTGGTCACCGCGCTCGAGGTGATCGTGGCGTTCCTCATCGCCGTCCCCATCGGCGCGGCGGCCGGCATCGCCATTGCCGAGTTCCCGTATGCCGGGGCGATCTTCAAGCCGATGCTGTTCTACGTCTTCAGCATCCCGAAATCGATCTTCCTGCCGATGTTCATTCTCGTGTTCGGCATCGGCTTTCAGCAGAAGGTCGCCTACGCGGCCTTCACGACGGCGTTCGTGGTGCTGATGAGTGCGACAGCGGCGGTCGAGTCGGTCAAATCCGATTATGTCCTGGTGGCGCGCTCGTTCGGGGCGACGCCCATGCAGATTCTACGGCGCGTCTACGTGCCGAGCATGATGCCCGTCCTTCTGGAGACGCTGCGCATCTCGATGATCTTCAATTTCACCGGCGTCATGATCGCGGAGATGTACGCCTCGCGCACCGGAATCGGTCATCTCATCTCGAACTGGGGCGAGAATTTCCAGATGCCGCAGCTCTTCGCCGGCGTCATCATTCTGGCCGTCGTGGCGATCGCATTCAATGAAACCGTGCGCTACCTGGAGGCGCGATGCAGTACGTGGCGAACATGAAAGCCGGCCCTGCGACCGCCGACGCCATCGAGGTCGTCGACGTCAGCCATGTCTATCCCGGCGCCGAGGGGGGCGTGCCGGCGCTGAGCAACGTCTCGATGCGGGTCGGGGCGGGCCGGTTCGTCGTGATCGTCGGTCCGAGCGGCTGCGGCAAGACCTCGCTGCTCATGATGATGGCGGGCCTGCGCGATCACAGCGAGGGCCGCATCCACTGCCATGGCCGGCCCATTCCCAAGCCGGACCCCGACCGCGTCGGCGTCATCTTTCAGGAGGCGAGTCTCTTTCCCTGGCTGACGACCTACGACAACATCGAATTCCCGCTGAGCTTGCGCGGCATGTCGCGCGAGGAGCGTCGCAAGCGCTCCGAGCCCATGCTGTCTCTCGTCGGCCTTTCAGGCTTCGGCGACCGCTATCCGCACGAGCTGTCCGGCGGCATGAAGCAACGCGTCTCGATCGCGCGGGGTCTGGTCCAGGACCCACCCGTGCTGTTGATGGACGAGCCGTTCGCCGCCCTCGATGAGCAGACTCGCATGACGATGGGCCACGAACTCCTGCGCATCTGGTCTACGACGAACAAGACCGTGGTCTTCATCACCCACAGCCTGACCGAGGCTGTCTATCTGGCGGATGAGGTGCTGGTCATGTCGCCGCGCCCCGGACGCATCATCGATCATATCGAGGTGACGCTGCCGCGCCCGCGCACCTACGAGATGATGGCGACGGATACGTTCGGCAAGCTGCGCGAGCGCATCTGGCAGCAGATCCGCAAGTCGGAATGAGGTGAGCGATGCGACGTCCGAACCCCAGAGCCGTGCGCTGGGCCATCCTCCTGACGATGCTCGTGTTGTGGGAGGTCGTGCCCATGATGGGGCTGCTTCCGGAGCTGTTCCTGCCGCCGCTGTCGAAGACGCTCAAGGTGCTCTGGCTCGATCTGGACAAGTATTTTGCCGCGCTGCTGGTGACGCTCTACGAGGTGGCGGTGGCGATGCTCATCGCCTGCGGGCTCGGTATCGTCGCCGGGGCGACGATCGGCGGCATCTCCGTGCTGCGCGATCTGCTGCTGCCCGTGTTCTCCAGTCTCTACGCGGTGCCTATCGTCATTCTCTACCCGATCTTCACGGCGTGGTTCGGCATCGGCTCGGAATCGAAGATCATGTTCGCCGGCATCTACGGGTTTTTTCCGGTGATGCTGTCGACCGCCGCCGGCATTCGCACCATCGATCCCCAGTTCCTGCTGGCCGCCCGCAGCATGGGGGCGACGGTTCCCCAGCAGATCACCCGCGTGATCATTCCGGCGTCGCTGCCCACTGTATTCAGTGGTTTGCGGCTCGGCGGGGCGCTCGCCATCATCGGCGTCGTAGTGGCCGAGATGCTGACGGCGTCGGCTGGCATCGGCTATCTCGTGACGCTCAACCGCACGATCCTCGACAGCCCGCGCGTCTTCGCCGGCATCGTCACGATCCTCACGCTGTCGGTGGCCTACGACATCCTGGCACGCGCGCTCGAGCGGCGCATGGTGGTCTGGCAGTCGGCAGGTCGCACGCCGCAGGCGGCTTCCCAGCCGCGGGCGCAAGCCACACCGCAACCGGCCGCGGCCTGACCGGGGGGCTGCTGCCTGAGTAGAGAACGGGCGGCCGGGCCGCCCACGGCGCGACAGACGCGTCACGAGCAGATGGAGAGTGCACGCCATGGCCGACAAGCTCCTTCCGACGACCGTCGTCGGCAGCTATCCGCAACCGGACTGGCTCGTGAACCGCGAGATGCTGTCGAAGACGGTTCCCCGCGTGCGCATGAACATCTGGCGCATTCCGGACGAGTACCTGGAGCAGGCCCAGGATGACGCCACCGTCCTCGCTATTCGCGACATGGAGCGTGCCGGCATCGATATCATCACGGACGGGGAGATCCGCCGTGAGAGCTATTCGAACCGCTTCGCCACGGCCCTCGACGGCATCGACGCCGATACGGCTGGCGAGGTGATCGCGCGGACGGGCAACCAGCCGACGCCGGTGCCGCGCGTAGTCGGTCCGATCCGTCGGACACGGCCCGTCGAGGTCGGGGACATGGAGTTTCTGCGCCGGAATACCAACCGGCTGGCCAAGATCACCTTGCCCGGCCCCTTCACGATGAGCCAGCAAGCGCGCAACGAGTACTACAAGGATGCCGACGAGATGGTCATGGACTATGCCGCCGCGGTGAATGCCGAGGCGCATGATCTCGTCAAGGCCGGCGCCGACGTCATCCAGCTCGACGAGCCGTGGCTGCGCAACGATCCGGACGCGGCGAAGCGGATCGCGGTCAAAGCGATCAACCGCGCGCTGCAAGGCATCGAGGTCGCCACCGTCGTGCATTTGTGCTTCGGCTACGCCGCCGTCGTGCCGGGCTCGAGCAAGCCGGTCGGCTATTCCTTCCTGCCGGAGCTCGCCGATACTGTTGCCGAGACGATTTCAATCGAGGCCGCCCAGCCGAAGCTCGATCTTGGCATCCTGACGGAGCTGGCGCCGAAAAAGATCATGCTGGGCGTACTCGACCTCGGCGATCCCCAGGCGGAGACGGCGGCCGTCGTCGCGGATCGGATCCGCGCGGGATTGAAGATCGTCGCTGCTGACAAGCTCGTGCCGGCTCCCGACTGCGGCATGAAATACATGCCGCGCGCCCTGGCGTTCGCGAAGCTGAAGGCGCTTGCCGATGGCGCCGCAATCGTTCGCGGGGAACTCGCCTAGAAGGCGATCGCACAGATGCGCTATGCGCAAGAGATGGCGCGTGTCGACGTCTGCGTCTCGCCCACGGCGATTTGGGCGTGGCGATAGTGCCGGCACGCCTGGTGTGGCTTTCTCCGGGCTTACGACTTTCCTTTGGCGCCGCGAAGTGCGGTCCTGTATCCTGCCGGGATGTCCGTTTGGTCGTGGAGCATGGTCACATGAGGGCGATGCCAATTGTACTGATGGGACTTGCTGTCTGCCTCGTGCTCGGTGAGGCACAGGCGCAGCAACCGGGCAGGTCGCGAGCTGTCGAGCGGGCAAAGAAGGCGCTTGCCGAGCCGTTCGTCGGCATCACCACCGACGGACGTGTGCGCACCGGCCTGTTCACGCGGAAGAAGACCGGGCTCTCGACGCTGGTCGTCCGGCAGGCGGCCGAGGCCGTCCTGCGCGGCCTGAGCGAGGCGCAGCGCAAGCGGACACTCTTCCCGGTCGATCATTCCGAGTGGCGGGACTGGGCCAACATCCATCGTTTCCCGCGCCAGGGCGTATCGCTCGCGGAGCTCGGCGAGAGCCAGAGGCAGCTCGTCTACGCGCTCCTCTCGGCATCGCTCAGCGCCAGGGGCTACGACACCTCGCGCAACATCATGCGGCTCAACGGGCACCTCGCCGAACTCGTCCAGAACATCAAGGAGTATGGCGAGCATCTCTACTGGCTGACGATGATGGGTGAGCCGTCCGCGACGGAGCCCTGGGGCTGGCAGATCGAAGGCCATCACCTCGCCGTCAACTTCTTTGTGCTCGGCGACCAGGTCGTCATGACCCCGACCTTCATGGGGTCCGAGCCTGTGGAGGCCCTGTCGGGGCGCTACAAGGGCATCGCCGTGCTGCAGGTCGAGCAGGACCTGGGGCTGAAGCTCATGACCTCACTGCCTCCCGAACAGCAGCGTCTCGCCTATTCCGGTGAGCGGACCGGTCAAGCTGCCATGCTGGCTGCCATGTTCAGCGACAACATCATCGTGCCGTTCAAGGGGGTGCGGGCGAGCCAGTTGAGCCCGGCGCATCGCGCGGCGCTGCTCGAGCTGGTGGGGCGCTATGTCGGCATGATGCCTGACGACCATGCCGCCTTGAAGATGGTCGAGGTCCAGATGCATCTCGACGAGACGTACTTCTCCTGGATGGGCGGCACGGAGGCGAACGCGGCCTTCTACTACCGGATTCACAGCCCGGTGATCCTGATCGAGTTCGACCACCAAGGCCCTATCGCGCTGCCGGGAGACCGCAGCGTGCCGACGCGTCGGCACATCCACACGGTGGTTCGCACGCCCAACGGCAACGACTACGGACGCGATCTCCTGCGTCAGCACCTCCTGGAAGCGCACCGGGGCCAGCCCCATCACGTGCATCCACAGTCCGGCCAGCCGCACCGCCATCCCCACCGGCACTGACGGTCCCCGACCGGCCGGGAAGGGCCTGTGCGGACCGGCCCGGGGGCGCGGAAAGCGCAGAGGGACCCGCGCCGGGTGGGTCAGGCCCCGGTGCGGGCCGCATCGTCCACGCCAGGGGCGGGGCGTGTGGGCGTGCGCGAGGCGACTGCGGCGGCTACTTGCCGGCGCTCTTCAGGTAGGCAATGACGTCGTCGCGGTCCGCCTTGTCCTTGAAACCGGCGAACACCATGCTGCCCGCCGGCACGACCGCCTTCGGATTTGCCAGGTACTTGTCGAGTGTCGCCTCGGTCCACACGAGGCCCTTGGCCGCCTCGGCCTTCATGCTGTCGGAGTACTTGAAGTCGGCGAGCGAGCCGGCCTTTCGGCCGATGATGCCGTTGAGTTGCGGACCGACGCCGTGCTTTGCGCCTGGTCCGACCGTGTGGCAGCTCTTGCACTTGCCGAACAATTCCTTGCCGCTTTCGACGTCGGCCGCCGATGCGGCGGTCGCGAGGGGGGCGCTCAGCAGCGCAACCGCGGCAATCGTTAACAAGCGTCGCATGTACCCTCCTGCAATGCGAAAAGAGCAGGCAGTCCGCTGCCTGCTCTGCCGACGGAGCATATTGGACAGGCTAAAGCCTTGATTTTCGTCAAGTCTGGAGAATTCGTCGCGGCTCGGCCGACCGTTCCGGCCGGGCGCCGCGGGCGGCGTGGTGCGGACAGACCCTGGAGATCTTCCGCTAAGGCTGGATGGGAGCCGTCCGTTGACTTAGTATCCGGCGCGCCGCCCCTGCGGGCGGTGGATTAGGGTCACGCCGGCGGGTGTGTCGCCGGAACTTGCACGCCTTAAACGTGTGCCCGTCGGAATCGCACAGCGTTTGGTTCAGTAATAGCGTGCGTTCGCGTCGGCCGGAGCCTTCAATTCGCTTTCCGGCATACCATATCTACGGCTGCTGTCCGATACGCCGCACCGGCGTATATCTCGCTTGCACATCGCCACCTCCAAGGGGGGAACGGAGTAACATGAAGCGCATTGGCCTCTTCCTGGCGACCAACATTGCCGTCATGGTCGTCATCGCTATCATCATCAACATCTTCGGTCTCGGCAGGATCGCGGATCAGAACGGCATCAATTTCGGCGCCCTGCTGGCGCTCTCGGCAGTGATCGGCTTCACTGGCGCGATCATCTCGTTGCTGATCTCGAAGCCGATGGCCAAATGGCAGACGGGCGCCCAGGTCATCACGCAACCGTCCAACGCGGACGAGCGCTGGCTGGTCGATACCGTCGCGAAGCTGTCCAAGAAGGCCGGGATCACACCACCGGAGGTCGCCGTCTACGAGGGTGAGCCCAACGCCTTCGCCACGGGCGCCTTCAAGAATTCGGCTCTGGTCGCCGTGTCGACGGGTCTTCTCGAGACCATGAACCACGAGGAGGTCGAGGCCGTTCTCGCCCACGAGGTCGCCCACGTCGCAAACGGCGACATGGTGACGATGACCCTCATCCAGGGCGTGGTGAACACCTTCGTCGTGTTCCTGTCGCGCATCGTCGGCTACCTCGTCGATAAGCAGATCAACAAGGACGGAAACGGCCAGGGCATCGGCTACTTCGTCACCTCGATCGTCTGCCAGATCGTGTTCGGCATCCTCGCCTCGATGATCGTCGCCTGGTTCTCGCGGCAGCGAGAGTTCCGCGCCGACGCGGATGCAGCCAAGTACATGGGGCAGCCGAACAGCATGATCAGCGCTCTTGCCACCCTCGGCCGCGGCGAGGCCGGCGAGTTGCCTAAGTCCATCCAGGCTGCCGGTATCGGCCCCTCGCCCGGCATCATGGCGCTGTTCTCGACGCACCCGCCCATCGAGGCCCGCATCGAGGCCCTGAAGCAGTTCCGCCGGTAAGCGGCGCCATCATCGAAGGAAGAGCGGCCGGAGGAGCCTCCGGCCGCTTTTTTCATGCGTTCAGGCCGGCGGCGCGAGCACGCGCTCGATGTCGACGGCGTGATGAGGGCCGCGCAGCGTTCCCGCCAGGGTTTCGGCCGTAATCTCGCCTGCGAGATCGCCCGCAAATGCCCGCCAACTGTCGAGATTGCAGGTGGGGATGGCGATCAGCACGGGAATGCCCCGTTCGAGCGCATCGGCGATCACGGGCCGGAAGCCGCCGCCCTCCGCCTCCATCTTTCCGAACTTGTTGACGATCAGAATATCGGCGCCTGTCGCGAGCATGTCGTGCGCCCGCACCACGGCATTGGCCAGTTCCGCGGCGTCCAGACGGCAGCCGCGGGCACCCTCTCCGCGATCCTCCGAGAGCTTCAGCGTCTCATGGCTCGAGAGGTCCTCGAGCTCCATATCGCAACGGGCGCGGTCCGCGCGCGGGGCCGCGTGCTGTATGAAGCCGCAGCAGCGCGCGCCCAGTCCGTCGAAATGGGCTGCAAGGCGCCGCAGGATGTCTGCCGCCAGCGAGGACTCGCTGTAGACGACGGCCATGATGGGACGGGCAAAGGCGACAAGTGGCGCGCCTTCGCTGTTGGTCGTTCTTTCGGTCTGTCCGCTCATTCAACACCTGCATTTCTGCGCGAGAGCATCAGGCTCCGCGGCGGTGGCATGGTCGTAAGCACCGGCGCCGAGGCCGGCAAAGGCATCGAGGGCCTGGCGCCGTTTGGCGCTGATGGCCTCGACGGGTTGAAGCACCCGCTGATCGATCGAGGGCAGCCCGTCGCGCTCCGCGATCGAGGAGACATGCGGGCCAAGGTCGCGCAGGAGGCCATCGTGGATGGCGTAGAGCCACCCGTGCACGTGCAACTGCTGCCCGCGCGCCCAGGCATTCTCCACGATGGGCGTTTGCGCGATGCGGCGAACCTGCATCTCGACGTTGACCTCGCACATGCGGTCGATGCGCGCTGCGTCGTTCCCGAGGGCGTCGAACTGCGGGCGGTGCTTGCGATAGAGCATGGTGATGGGTTGCAGCCAGTGATCGAGCATGGCGCCCCGCTGCTCGGCGAGCGCGCGCCGGATGCCGCCGCAACCGTAGTGGCCGCAGACGATGATGTGCTTCACCTCGAGATGCTCGATGGCGAACTCCAGGACGGACAGGATGTTGAGATCGCTGGTGTGCACGACGTTGGCGATGTTGCGGTGGACGAAGACCGCACCGGGGTCGAGCCCGAGCACGTCGTTGGCCGTGACGCGACTGTCGGAGCAACCGATCCACAGATAGCCGGGTCTCTGCTGCTCGGCCATGCGCTGGAAGAAGTCCGGATCGTCGCGCCGTTTGCCGGCGGCCCAGGCGACGTTGCGGTCGAGCAGGTGATCGAGCGTGCGGGACATCAGGCGTTCACTCCGCGGCGCATGCGCATGCTGTGCGTGATGGCTTCGAGGTCGGCTCGCTTCAGGCGTTTGCGCGCGATCACCAGCACGATGCCGTTTTCGATCGCGAGATGGCGGTGCTCGCGCCGCGCAAAGGTGGTCAGCAGCTCCGCGACGCGTGGCGCAATCTCGATGGGGTCACGATCCCCGTCCCCGCCGAGAGCCTCGACGATCCTGGTCGCCTGGCGCTCGGACAGATGGTGCTCGCTCGACAGCAGGCGCAGGACGGGCTCGAGCCCATCCTCGGGCACCGAGCGCCGCAGCACGCTCGGGAAGATGTCGTCGTCCTCGTCGCGGTGATGCAATGGAACCTCGCGGGTGAGAAAGGCGATCAGGCGCTCCGCCGCCTCGCGCGAGCACCGCCCGCTTTCCGCGATCGTGCGCATCTCGGCGTGCATGCAGCGATGGCGCAAGTGCGCCGCGCTCAGGTAGTCGAGAGGCCGCTGCAGAAGGGCGTCGGGCAAAGGCTCGAGCGCGCCCGTCGTTGGCCGCGCACCCGACTCCAAAGCTCGCCGCCGGACTGCCATGGCCGTGCTATCCCGCGGCAGGCGCGCCGGACCCGGCGCAGGTGTGCTCACAGGAGGGAGACAGCTCGGCCCTGTCCTTCGCGATGGCCCAGCGTACCAGGCGCTGCAAGGCAGCCTGCCCGGGGTCGTCGGCGCGCTCCATGGCAGCGATCAGGGCGAGCCAGTCCTCATCGCCCGCCCCGTTGGCGAAGCGGGCGGCGCCGAGCGCGACGTACTCGGCGGGCGTTTCGCCGAAGCGCTCCGCCATCGCCGCGACCTCGGCATAGAGAGGCAGATCCCGCAGGGCCTCGAGGGCCGCAGCGGCATCCTGGTGGCTTTCGAGACGTGCGAGCAGGGCGCCCAGTGTCATCGTAGCTCTCCTATTGCACGAGTGGCGATGCGTCGCCTGCCAGCTCGATGCCCGTGATGGTGGCTCTGCCGGCGAGCATGGTGATGTACTGGCGGATGGCGGTATGGCGCGCGCGGGTGACGAGCCACTCGGCGACCTGCGCGTGCACCATCTCGAACGGAAGCTCGCGGCCGGCGATGCGCTGGTCGACGACCACGACATGCCAGCCATAGCGGGTCTCGATCAGGCCGTGGCCGTCGAGCTCCGCCAAGGCGCTCTCGAACTCCGGCACCGTCTGGCCGTCGCTGATCTGGCCGAGGCTTCCGCCCTGGGCCGCCGATGGACAGGCGGAGAAGGCGGTTGCCAGTCGCGCGAAACTCTCCGGCTCGGTATGGACCGTGGCCAGGATTGCGTCGGCGTCGACCTTGGCCTTCTGGCGCGCCTCGGCGTCGTCGGGCGCCGCGGGCAGGAGGATGTGGCGCACGCCATAGAGGTCGGACGTGCGGAAGCGGGCGCGGTTCGCCGCGTAGATCCGTCGGCAAGTCTCCTCGTCCGGCTCCGGCGTCCGCACCTCCTGCGCGATTAGTTGGCGCACCAGCGCCTCTTCGTCGGTTTCGCGCCTCCCTTCCGGGTCTGTGAGCGGCTGCGGCGCGAGGGCGAGACGGTTCGCCTCCTGCAGCAGCAGCTCCCGCACGACCAGCGCACGGGCCGCGGCCAGCCAGGCCGCGACTGGCTTTCCGGCCGGGTGGTTCTGCGTCTCGCGGGCGATCTCGGCGTGCGCGATGACGACGCCGTTGACCGAGACCGGCTTCGGGCGGGGCAGCGGGCTGCGAGCCGTGGCATCGCCCGCGGCTCCGGCAGCGGTCTTGTCGAAGAGCGTGGTCATCGCACTACTCCGACGCCGGGCTGTAGGTGCCGTCCCGGGAGGCTGTCCCGAGCGGGCGACGCGAGCGCACGACCTGATAGCCGCGACGACCGAGATACCAGACCGGCGCCGACCAGATGTGCACGAGCCGCGAGAACGGGAAGAGCAGGAAGATGGTCATGCCGAGCACGAGGTGCACGAGGTAGGGCCAATCGAGTCCCTGCAAGGTCCGGGCATCGACCGGCTGCACGGTCAGGATGCCCTGTGCCCAGTTGGACAGACGGATCATGACGGAGCCGTCGGTGTGGCCGAGCGAGAAGGGCAGGGTGATGAGCCCGAGCACGAGCTGCACCCACAGGATGATCAGCACCGCCAGGTCCATGTAGGTCGAGGTCTGGCGGATGCGGGCGTCGAACAGGCGACGGTGCAGGAGCAGCGTCAGGCCGATGAAGCAGACCGTGCCGGCGATGCCGCCGGCCACGATGGCCAGCATCTGCTTCTGCGAGGGCGTCACGAAGATCGTATAGACCGCCTTGGGGGTCAGCAGGCCGACGGTATGCCCGAGCAGCAGGAAGAGGATGCCGAAGTGAAAGAGGTTCGAGCCCCAGAAGAGCTGACGGCGGCGCAGCAGCTGACTGGAGCTCGCCTTCCAAGTGTACTGCTCGCGGTCGAAGCGGATGAGGCTGCCGAACACGAAAGCGGACAGGCAGACGTAAGGGTACCAGACGAAGAGGATGTGGAAGATCGCGTCGCGCATGGCGCGTGCTCCTCAAGTGCGGGGTGTCGAATTATGGGTGATGATGGTCTGCGGGCCGTGGCCGGGCTGCGGCTCCAGTCCCGGCGCCGGGCGGCGGGCCTGCCGGAGCTTCGCCGCCAGCCGGTCGATGCCGCAGTCGGCAGCCGCTGCGCCGGGGCCGAACGTGACTTCCTCGTCCTCCCAGGCAGCGTCCAGGGCCTCGAGATCGTCGGGGTCGGGATCGACCTCGGCCCGCAGCGCCGCGAGTTGTGCGGGATCGAGCCTGGCCTTCGACAGGGCAAGCAGGGCGTCGAGCACCGCCGCATAGGGCGAGCTGCGGCGCGCCAGGCGCTCCTTGAGGGCGGCCAGCACATGCGCCGGCTGGCCGATGAGCTCGATCGCATCGGCGGGATCGCGCGTCGAGGCGAACTCGAGGAAGAGCGGCAGGAAGTCGGGCAGCTCTTTGTCGGTGGGTGAGTAGCCCGCCTCCTCGTACAGCCGCAGCAGATCGACCATCGCCTGCCCCCGGTCGCGGCTCTCCCCATGCACATGCTCGAAGAGATGCAGCGACAGCGAGCGCGTGCGGTCGAAGAGCAGGACGTAGCGTTCCTGCGCATCGAATGGATCGCGGGCGGCGAGATCGTCGATGAGCGCCACGACGCCCGCGAGGTGAGCGCCGCGAAGCACGCCTTCGCTGCGCAGCACGGCCTTGAGTTCGTCAGCTGCGGCGGCGAGCTCCTCGGTCGGATAGGTCAGCAGAGCGGAAAGCACCTTGAGCGTCTTCATCAGTAGGCTCCCATGCGCGGCTTGTCGTTCTTGACCTTGATGCCGCCGAAGAGGTTGGCCTTGGTGTCGCTCGGCAGGCAGCCGTCGCCGAAGGAGAAGCCGCATTCGCCGCGGAGCTCGTAGGCGTCCTGGGTCACCTCGCGGTGGCTGGTCGGAATGACGAAGCGGTCCTCGTAATTGGCGATGGCCATCACGTGGTACATCTCCTCGATCTGCAGAGGGGTGAGGCCCACACGCTTGGCGACCGCCTCGTCGATGACGCCGTCGATGGTCTTGGCGCGCATGTAGGTGCGCATGGCGAGCATGCGCTCGAGGCCGGTCGCCACCGGCCGCTCGTCGCCCGCGGTCAGCATGTTGGCGAGATACCTGAGCGGGATGCGCAGGGACTTGACGTCGGGCATGCCGCCGTCGGTCCCCATCTTGCCGGCCTCGGCCGCGGACGTGATCGGCGAGAGCGGCGGCACGTACCAGACCATGGGCAGCGTGCGGTACTCGGGATGCAGCGGGAATGCGACCTTCCACTCCATCGCCATCTTCCAGATCGGAGACTTTTTCGCGGCCTCGATCCAGGCGTCGGGAATGCCCTCGAGCCGCGCCCGCTCGGCGACGAGCGGGTTGTTGGGGTCGAGGAAGACGGAGAGCTGCGACTCGTAGAGGTCGGTCTCAGATTTGACGCTGGCCGCGGCCTCGATACGGTCCGCGTCATAGAGCACGACGCCGAGATAGCGGATGCGCCCGACGCACGTCTCGGAGCAGACCGTCGGCTGGCCGGCCTCGATGCGCGGGTAGCACAGGATGCACTTCTCGCTCTTGCCGCTCGACCAGTTGAAGTAGATCTTCTTGTAGGGGCAGCCCGACACGCACATGCGCCAGCCGCGGCACTTCTCCTGGTCGATGAGGACGATGCCGTCCTCCTCGCGCTTGTAGATGGCGCCCGAGGGGCACGAGGCGACGCAGGCCGGGTTGAGGCAGTGCTCGCACAACCGCGGCAGGTACATCATGAAGGTGTTCTCGAACTGGCCGTAGATCTCCTTCTGCACACCTTCGAAGTTGACGTCCTTCGAGCGCTTGGCGAATTCGCCGCCGAGAATCTCCTCCCAGTTCGGACCCCACTCGATCTTCTCCATGCGCTCGCCGGTGATCAGCGAGCGTGGCCGGGCCGTCGGGAAGGCCTGGCTTTCCGGCGCCTTCTGGAGGTGCTCGTAGTCGAAGGTGAAGGGCTCGTAGTAGTCGTCGATCTCGGGCATGTGCGGGTTGGCGAAGATGTTCGCCAGGATCCGCCACTTGCCGCCGATCTTCGGCTCGATCTTGCCGTTGGACTTGCGGGTCCAGCCGCCGTTCCAGCGCTTCTGGTTCTCCCAGTCCTTGGGATAGCCGATGCCGGGCTTCGTCTCGACGTTGTTGAACCAGGCGTATTCCATGCCTTCGCGGTTGGTCCACACGTTCTTGCAGGTCACCGAGCAGGTATGGCACCCGATGCACTTGTCGAGGTTGAGGACCATCGCGATCTGAGCGCGAACTTTCATCTGTCTATCTCCTGATCACTCGGCCGCAGCGGCTCTGGATTTGTGTGCAACGGGTCCCTTCGGGCCGTCGTAGGCGCCTTCGAGCCAGTCCACCTTGGCGAGCTTGCGCACGACCACGAACTCGTCGCGGTTGGTGCCGATGGTGCCGTAGTAGTTGAAGCCGTAGGCGAGCTGGGCGTAGCCGCCGACCATGTGCGTGGGCTTGAGGACCGCGCGCGTGACGGAGTTGTGAATGCCGCCGCGCTGGCCGGTCATCTCCGAGCCCGGCACGTTCACGATCTTCTCCTGTGCGTGGTACATGAAGACGGTGCCGTCCTTCATGCGCTGGGAGACGACCGCGCGGGCGACGAGAGCGCCGTTTGCGTTGTAGGCCTCCACCCAGTCGTTGTCGGCGATGCCGGCCTTCCTGGCGTCGTTCTCCGAGAGCCAGACGATCGGCCCGCCACGCGACAGCGTCAGCATCAGCAGATTGTCGGTGTAGGTGGAGTGGATACCCCACTTCTGGTGCGGCGTGATGAAGTTGAGCACGACCTCCTTCTGGCCGTTCGGCTTCAGCCCCTGGATGCCCTTGATCGTCTTGAGGTCCACGGGCGGGCGATAGACGCAGAGCGCCTCGCCGAAGGCCCGCATCCACAGATGATCCTGGTAGAGCTGCTGGCGCCCGGAGAGCGTCCGCCACGGGATCAGCTCGTGCACGTTCGTGTAGCCGGCGTTGTAGCAGACCTTCTCGCTTTCGAGCCCCGACCAGGTCGGTGCCGAGATGATCTTGCGCGGCTGGGCCACGACGTCGCGGAAGCGGATCTTCTCGTCCTCCTTGACGGCGGCGAGATGTACGTGGTCGCGCCCGGTCGTCTTCGAGAGAGCCGCCCAGGACTTGACCGCCACCTCGCCGTTGGTCTCCGGCGCCAGCATGAGCAGAACCTCGCTCGCATCGATGTCGGTGTCGATGCGCGCCATGCCCTTGGTCGGTCCGTCCTCGGTGACGACGCCGTTGAGCGCCTTGAGGCTCTCGACCTCGTGCTCGGTCTTCCAGGCGATGCCCTTGATGCCGTTGCCGATCTTCTCCATGAGCGGGCCGAGGGCCGTGAAGCGCTTGTAGAGGTTGGGATAGTCGCGCTCGACGACCGCGACGCCCGGCATGGTCTTGCCGGGTTGGGGCTCGCACTCGCCCTTTTTCCAGTCCTTCGGCTCGAAGGGCTGCGCGATCTCGGGCGGTGCGTCGTGCATGATCGGCGTCAGCACGACATCCTTCTCAACGCCCAGCACCTCCGGCGCCACTCGCGAGAAGGCCTTGGCGATGGCCTTGTAGATCTCCCAGTCCGACTTGGCCTCCCAGACGGGATCCACCGCGTTCGTCAGCGGGTGGATGAACGGGTGCATGTCGGAGGTGTTGAGATCGTTCTTCTCGTACCAGGTCGCGGTCGGCAGCACGATGTCGGAGTAGACACACGTGGTCGACATGCGGAAGTCGAGCGTGACGAGCAGGTCGAGCTTGCCGCGCGGGGCTTCCTCGTGCCAGCGGACCTCCTTCGGCTTCTCGCGGCCCTCCTCGCCGAGGTCGCGCCCGAGAACGCCGTGGGACGTGCCGAGAAGGTGCTTCAGGAAGTACTCGTGCCCCTTGCCGGAGGAGCCGAGCAGATTGGAGCGCCACACGAAGAGGTTGCGTGGGAAGTTCTCAGGCGCGTCGGGGTCTTCCCAGGCGAACGACAGCTTGCCGTCCTTGAGCGCCTTGGCCACGTAGGCGGGCACCTCCATTCCGGCCGCCGCCGCGTCACGCGCGATGTCGAGCGGGTTCTGCTTGAGCGTCGGGTAGGCCGGCAGCCAGCCCATGCGGACGGAGCGGATGTTGTAGTCGATGATCGAGCCGTCCCACGCCCCTGGGGGTGCCGTCGGCGAGAGGATGTCGGTCGTCTGCAGCGTCTCGTAGCGCCATTGGTCGGTGTGCGTGTAGAAGAACGATGTGGAGTTCTGCTGGCGCGGCGGGCGGCCCCAGTCGAGGGCGAAGGCGAGGGGCGCCCAGCCGGCCTGCGGACGCAGCTTCTCCTGGCCGACGTAGTGCGACCAGCCACCGCCGGACTGACCGACGCAGCCACACATCACCAGCATGTTGATGACGCCGCGATAGTTCATGTCGGCGTGATACCAGTGGTTCATGGCGGCGCCGATGATGACCATCGAGCGACCGTTGGTCTTCTCGGCATTGGTGGCGAACTCGCGAGCGACCTGGATGATCTTGTCGCGGCTGACGCCGGTGATCTTCTCCGCCCAGGCCGGCGTGTAGGGCACGTCGTCGTCGAAGCTCCGCGCGACGTTGCCGCCGCCGAACCCCTGATCCACACCGTAGTTGGCGAGGAAGAGGTCGTGCACGGTGGCGACCAGCGCCTCGCCGTCGGCGAGCTTCAGGCGCTTGACCGGCACCCGGCGCTCGAGAACGCTCGCGTGGTCGGTGTGCGTGAAGTGCTCGTTGGCGATGTTGCCGAAGTAGGGGAAGGCCACATCGACGACGTCGTCCTTGATCTCGGCGAGGGAGAGCCTGAGCCGTGTCGCGCCGCCGCCCGCCTCCTTCTCCTCGGTGTTCCACTTGCCTTGCTCACCCCAGCGGAAGCCGATCGAGCCGTTGGGCACGACGACCTTACCGGAGAGCTCGTCGAAGGCGACCGTCTTCCATTCGGGATTGTTCGACTGCCCGAGCGAGGCCTCGAAGTCGGAGGCCCTGAGCTGCCGGTCGGGAACCAGGCGGCCGTCCTGTTGCACGAGCTTCACAAGCATCGGCATGTCGGTGTAGCGCCGCACGTAGTCGCGGAAGTAGGTCACCTGCCGGTCGACGTGATACTCCTTGAGGATGACGTGCCCCATGGCCATGGCCAGCGCCGCGTCGGTTCCCTGCTTCACGCTCAGCCAGATGTCGCCGAACTTCGAGGCTTCCGAATAGTCCGGGCAGATCACTGCCGACTTAGTGCCGCGATAGCGGGCCTCGGTGTAGAAGTGGGCGTCGGGCGTGCGCGTCTGCGGCACGTTCGAGCCCCACAGGATGATGAAGCCGGCGTTGTACCAGTCGGCGGACTCCGGCACGTCGGTCTGCTCGCCCCAGGTCTGCGGGGAGGCGGGCGGCAGGTCGCAGTACCAGTCGTAGAACGACATGCAGACGCCGCCGAGCAGCGACAGGTAGCGCGATCCCGCCGCGTACGACACCATCGACATCGCCGGGATGGGCGAGAAGCCGATGACGCGGTCCGGTCCGTGGGTCTTGGCCGTATAGGCGTTGGCGGCGGCGATGATCTCCGTCACCTCGTCCCACTTGGCGCGCACGAAACCGCCGTGGCCGCGGACCTGGATGTAGTCGTTGCGCTTCTTCGGATCCTCGACGATGGATTTCCACGCCGCCACCGGAGCCAGCGCCTTGCGGGCCTCCCGCCACTGCTTGAGCAGGCGGGAGCGGATGAGCGGGTACTTCACGCGGTTGCCCGAGTAGAGGTACCAGCTGTAGGAGGCGCCGCGTGAGCAGCCGCGCGGCTCGTGGTTCGGCAGGTCGGGCCGCGTCCGCGGGTAGTCGGTCTGCTGCGTCTCCCAGGTGACGATGCCGCCCTTGACGTAGATCTTCCACGAGCAGGAGCCGGTGCAGTTGGCGCCGTGCGTCGAGCGCACGATCTTGTCGTGCTGCCAGCGCTTGCGGTAGCCGTCCTCCCAGCTCCGATCCTCGTTGGTCGTCACGCCGTGGCCATTGGCGAACGGCTCTTTCGCCTGTCTGAAGAAGGTCAGTCGGTCGATGAAGTGACTCATTGTTTCTGCCTCAGCATGAGATGCGAGTTGCCTATTCGGCTGGCTTCATGGTGGTGGAAGGGGTCTTCGGACCACCACGCTCGACGTCGAAGAGGAGCCCACCTGGCCGCGTGTAGAACCACCAGGTGATGGCGATGCAGGTCAGGTAGAAGATCAGGAAGCCGGCGAGGGCTGCCTGCGGCGTGCCGGTCAGCGCGATCGACGTGCCGTAGCCCTTGGGGATGAAGAAGGCGCCATAGGCTGCGATCGCCGACGTGAAGCCGATGATGGCGGCGCTCTCCTTCTCCGACTGACGCGTCCGCTCGGCGACGGTCGAGCCCGGCATGAGCCTGTCCATCTCCTTGCGCATGATCGCGGGGATCATCTGGAAGGTGGAGGCGTTGCCCACTCCGGTCGCGAAGAAGAGAAAGAGGAACATCGCGAAGAACATCGGGAAGGAGTGCACGTTGAGCGACCAGATGACGCCGGCTACGCCGATGGCCATGCCGATGAAGACCCAGAAGGTCACGCGTCCACCGCCCCACCGGTCCGAGATCCAGCCGGTGAAGACCCGTGAGAGCGAGCCGACCAGCGGTCCGAGGAACACGTAGGGCAGCACGTTCACTTCGGGGAACTGCGTCTTGGCCAGCAGCGGGAAGCCCGCGGAGTAGCCGATGAAGGATCCGAAGGTGCCGGTATAGAGCCAGCACATGATCCAGTTCTGCTTCCTCTGGAAGATCACCGACTGCTCGGCGAAGGAGGCGCGGGCCGAGGCGATGTCATTCATGCCGAACCAGGCCGCGAAGGCCGAGACGATGATGAACGGCACCCACACGAAGCCGGCGTTCTGCAGCCAGAGCGGCACTTCGCGGGCGGCCGCACCGGCGCCTTCCTTGACCACCACAGGGTCGCCGCCGAGCCATCCGAAGACGCCCGCGGTTATGACGAGCGGGACGACGAACTGCACGACGCTGACGCCGAGGTTGCCGAGGCCGGCGTTGATGGCGAGCGCGTTGCCCTTCTCGGCCTTCGGATAGAAGAACGAGATGTTGGCCATCGAAGAGGCGAAGTTGCCGCCACCGAAGCCGCACAGCAGCGCGAGGACCAGGAAGATCCAGTATGGCGTCGAGGGGTTCTGCACGGCCATGCCGATGCCGATGGCCGGGATGAGCAGCGACCAGGTCGCGAGCGTCGTCCAAAGCCTGCCGCCGAAGATCGGCACCATGAAGGAGTAGAAGATGCGCAAGGTCGCGCCCGAGAGACCGGGCAGAGCCGCCAGCCAGAAGAGCTGATCGGTCGTGTACTTGAAGCCGATCGACGGCAGTTTGGCGACGACCACGGACCAGACCATCCAGACCGCGAACGAGAGCAGCAGCGCCGGTACGGAGATCATCAGGTTGCGCCGGGCGATGGCGCGCCCCTTGCTCTTCCAGAAGTCGGCATCCTCCGGCCGCCAGTCTGTGAGCACGGCGCCCTTGGTCGTGCTCTCGCCGGACTTGGCGACGCCGGCGAGCGCCGGGGTGTGCTCGGCAGGCTTGTGGATCTCGGCCATCTCCGGAAGCTCGGGAAGCTGGCCGGGCACGGCCTTTTCGACCGCCTCGCGCTCCATCTGGCGGATGGCGAGGTGCATCCACACGAGCGAGACGACGGAAACCGCAAAGAGCAGCATGAAGCAGCTCTGCCAGACGCCCGTGAGATCGTTGGCGATGCCGAACAGGATCGGCAGGATGAAGCCGCCGAGGCCGCCGATGAGGCCGACGATGCCGCCGACCGAGCCGACGTGCTTCGGGTAATAGACGGGAATGTGCTTGTAGACGGCCGCCTTGCCGAGGCTCATGAAGAAGCCGAGGATGAAGACGAGCACGGTGAATGCCACGACGCCGGTTGCGAGCTGGAAGGTAATCGGACCTCTGATGCCGGCCACCGTGTACTGGGTCGGTGGATAGGCGAGCAGGAAGCACACCGCGACGGAGACGCCGAACGTCCAGTACATGATGCGCCGCGCGCCGTAGACGTCGGACAGATGTCCGCCATAGGCGCGGAAGATGGAGGCGGGCACCGAGTAGGCCGCACCGATCATGCCGGCGGTCTTGATGTCGACGCCGTAGACGCCGATCAGGTAGCGCGGAAGCCACAGCGCCAGCGCCACGAAGGCGCCGAAGACGAAGAAGTAGTAGAGCGAGAAGCGCCAGACCTGGATGTTCTTCAGGGGCTCCATCATCGACGACAGAGGCTCGGGCTTGAGGCCGAGGCGCTTGCGCTCGGCAAGCTGCGGATCGTCTTTCGTCAGCAGCCAGAAGACGATGGCCATCACGAGCATCACCAGCGCCCAGACGTTGGCGACGGCCTTCCAGCCGTAGGCGACCATGACGAAGGGGGCGACGAATTTCGTGACGGCGGCGCCGACGTTGCCCGCGCCGAAGATGCCGAGCGCGGTGCCCTGCTTCTCCTTCGGATACCAGCGCGAGACGTAGGCGATGCCGACCGCGAACGAGCCGCCGGCGACGCCGACGCCGAGGGCGGCGATCAGGAATGTCGGATAATCGTAGGCGAAGGTCAGTAGCCACGTCGCCAGGGCTGCGGAGATCATGACGCCCGTGTAGACGATGCGGCCGCCGTACTGGTCCGTCCACACGCCGAGCATCAGGCGGACCAGCGAGCCGGTGAGAATTGGCGTGCCGACCAGAAGACCGAACTGGGTATCGTTGAGACCCAGATCCTTTTTGATCTGAATGCCAATGATGGAAAAGATCGTCCAGACCGCGAAACAGACCGTAAATGCGATCGTGGAAAGCCAGAGTGCTCTATTCTGATCCGATGAGCTCGGCGTGTGTGCCGACATGTCTGCCCCCTATCTCTGCAAAGTGCGCGTGAGGATCGCGGGAAGGGTGGCGATCAGGGGGGTGTCGGATGCTTGATCTAAGTCAACAACACCCGCAAACACCATATTTTCAAAGCGCACGCCGCCGGACGTCAGGGGGGCATGATCGTGCGGTCAACACGCACTCGCCCTTGCGTCAAGTCCTGTCTTGACTATTATCAACCATCAGCTTGACGCTAATTGGCGTGTAAATCCGGGCTGCGAGGAGCGCATGAGAGCTGACGAAATCGAACAAGTCCGCGGGCTGCGCATCTTCGAAGGCGTGGAAAAACGCCATGTTGATTCGATGCTCCGGATTTCGTTCCTGCAGAGGTTCCCGCAAGGTGTGGAACTCGTCCGGGAAGGTGATCCGGCGGACTTCCTGCACGTTGTCGTGGAGGGCAAGGTCGAGGTCTTCTCGGGCTATCGCGACCGCGAGACGACGGTGGCTGTGCTGGGTCCGGGCCAGTGCTTCATCATGGCGGCCGTCGTGCTCGATCGTGTGTACCTGAAGTCCGCCCGTTCGCTGACCGCGGCGCGCATCCTGCTGATCCCGGCCGATGCCGTGCGCCAGTGCTTCGAGCAGGACGGCGCCTTCGCCCGCTGTCTCGCCTCGGACTTGGCCGGCGCCTATCGCATGGTGGTCAAGGAGCTGAAGAACCAGAAGCTGAGGTCGGGGTTGGAACGCCTCGCCAACTGGCTGCTGGCGCATCAGGAGGAGATCGGCGGCAACATGCGCTTCGAGCTGCCTTTCGAGAAGAAGGTTCTGGCCTCCCGCCTCGGTATGGCGCCGGAGGTGCTGTCGCGCTCGTTTGGTGCGCTCGCGCCTTACAAGGTCAACGTCAAGGGCGCCATGATCGAGATTCGCGACGTCGAGGCGCTGCGCAAGCTCGCGAGGCCGACGCCGACGATCGACGATCCGAAGAGTTGAAGGTCGCGGGGCCAGATCGTGCCCCGATGCGTCGCCAACTCGGCGCTGCCGGATGATCCGAGAGCGGCTGTTGCGGTCGCTGCGATCCCGAAAGACGGCGCTTGCCCGCGGTTGATTGCTTGCGCAAGCTGGCTGTGGCCTTGCGATTCGCAGGGTCGAAGTCAAGGGAGACCGCTATGGATCCTGTTGCAGTCGTCATTTGGCTTGCGATCGGCGCAGTTGCGGGTTGGCTCGCCGGTCAAATCATGAAGGGTGGTGGGTTCGGACTGTTCGGTGACATCATCGTCGGCATTGTCGGCGCCGCGATCGCCGGGTTCGTTCTGCCGCGTGTCGGTATCGTCATCGGTGGGGGCATCGTCGCTGCAATCATCAACGCGACGATCGGCGCCTGTCTCCTGTTGTTCGTGCTGCGGCTCGTCAAGCGCTGATGTGCTGAGCCCTTACGCGACGCCTCGCCTGTGGTGGTAGGGCCGGTGATGGCGGGACGCGATATATGGCGCGTCCCGTCAACTGCGATGCTTGTTGCAAAGCGCCTGAGATCAGCGCGTGCGGGCGGAGCCGAGCATGCTCCCGACCCAGCCGCACAGCTTGCCGATGAGCCAGGCGTTCAGAACCATGCCTGCGGCTGCCAGCAGCATGTTGAGGGGTACGCTCGAACTGTCGACGACCTTCACGACGAGCGCGCTCCATGGCAGAGAGAGAATGACGGCGAACACGCCCGCCAGGGGATCGGGTGTGATGATGGCCGCCGCACTGAGCGGGATGAAGGCGAGCGCGATCACACAGGCGGCGACATAAGCGCCGACGATGAGCCGGCAGGCGGTTGATCTCGGCATCGCTTGGCTCTCCCGCGTGAGGGGCTTGCGGCGGGCCACGGCTCCGGTCTGCCGTCGAGCCGCCTGGATGATCCGCCCTGCCCTTCTTATCAGGCATGGCCACCCTGCGTCGATGGAGGGTGTGTGAGGGGGAGGATGTCGGCGCAGCGCGGTCGGTATCGAGCGCGTTCCGTCGGCTGCTGTCGTCGCCCGGTTCTGTGTTGCTCGGCTGGCGCTGGTCGGGGGCGGCAATGCCAACTACGCTCACCTGTGATCCGACCGTGCGGCATGCCCCGGCAGCCGTCCTCGTGTGCAACTCATAGGATAGCCCGATGAACCTTTTCTCCAAGCTCACTGCGCGTGCCGAGGCCGGTAGGCCGATTCGTGTCGGCATGATCGGCGCGGGCAAGTTCGGCTCGATGTTTCTGGCGCAGGTGCTGAAATTGCCGGGCATTCACATCGTCGGCGTGGTCGATCTGTCGCCCGACGCGGCACGCTCCAACATGAGCTACGTCGGCTGGACACCGGAGCGCTTCGCGGCGACGTCTCTCGACGATGCGGTCAGGACCGGCCGGACGCATGTCGGCGACGATTGGCGCAACCTCATCGCTCACCCGGTCGTCGAGATCGTCGTGGAGTGCACGGGCAATCCGCCAGCGGCTGTCATGCATTGCCTGGAGGCGTTCCGCGCGGGAAAGCACGTGGTCAATGTGACGGTGGAGGCGGATGCCTTCTGCGGCCCGGGGCTGGCGCGCAAGGCAGGCGAGGCCGGCGTGGTCTACAGCATGGCTTATGGCGACCAGCCGGCACTGACCTGCGATCTCGTGGACTGGGCCCGCACGTGCGGCTTCACGGTCGTCGCCGCCGGACGCGGGCACAAGTGGCTGCAGCACTACCGCACGTCGACCCCCGAGACGGTCTGGGACCATTGGGGGCTGACGCGCGAGCAGGCCGAGCGCGGTCGCCTCAATCCCAAGATGTTCAATGCCTTCCTCGACGGTTCGAAGCCGGCCATCGAATCGGCAGCCATCGCCAACGCCACCGGTCTCGACGTGCCGACGGAGGGACTGAGCTTTCCGCCCGGCTCGGCCGAGGACATTCCGACGTTGATGCGCCCGCGCGCCGAGGGCGGCTGCCTGGAGCGCGAGGGCATGGTGGAGGTCGTGTCGTGCCTGACGGCGGACGGAGAGCCCATCCCCTACGACATCCGCAAGGGTGTGTGGGTCTGCTTCCGCGGTGACAGCGACTACATCAGGAACTGTTTCGAGGAGTACAAGGTCATAACCGATCCGAGCGGGCGCTACATGTCGCTCTACAAGAAGTGGCACCTGATCGGTCTCGAGCTGCCGGTGTCCGTTGCCTCGGTCGGGCTCAGGGGCGAGCCCACGGGCGCGGCGAGAGACTTCCGCGGCGATGTCGTGGCGATCGCCAAGCGCGATCTTGCAGCCGGCGAAGTGCTCGACGGCGAAGGCGGCTACACGGTCTCGGGCGGCCTGCGGCCGGCAAGCGTGTCCGTCGCCGGACGCCTGCTGCCGCTGGGGCTCGCCCACAACGTCAAGCTGCTCCGGCCCGTGGCCGATGGACAGCCGGTCAGCTATGCCGACGTGGAGCTCGATACGACCAGCCCCGCCTACGTGTTGCGCCGCGAGATGGAGCAGGCGTTTCCGGCAAACGGATAGCCCCGATATGATCGCGCGCCAGCACGGGGTTCAGCTCACGATGACGGGCAGCGTCTCGTAGCCGTGCACGAAATTGGAGTGCGTGCGCTTCGGCTCGCCGGTCACCGTGACCGTGAGGCCGCGGCGGGTGATCTCCTCCCAGAGGATGCGCAATTGCAGCTCGGCCAGGCGATTGCCGAGGCAGCGGTGAATACCGAAGCCGAACGAGAGGTGCTGGCGGGCGTTGTCACGGTCGATGACGAGGGCATCGGCGTTCGCAATGACGGTCTCGTCGCGGTTGCCGGAGATGTACCACATCACGACGCGGTCACCCTTACGGATGGTCCGGCCCGCGAGCTCGCAGTCGACGACGGCCGTTCGCCGCATGTGCGCAAGCGGGGTCTGCCAGCGGATGATCTCGGAGACCATGTTGGGGATGAGGCCTGGAGCGGCCTTCAACTTGGCGTACTCGGCGGGGAATTTGTTGAGCGCATAGACGCCGGCGCTCATGGAGTTGCGGGTCGTGTCGTTGCCGCCGACGATGAGCAGGATGACGTTGCCGAGATATTCCATCGGCGGCATGTCGCGCATCTCGGGCGAGTGCGCCATCATGGAGATGAAGTTGTTGCGCGGCGGCTCCTTGATGCGCTCGTCCCACAGCGCCTTGAAATAGGCGTAGCACTCGAGCATCTCGGCTTCGCGGCTCGCCTCGTCGGCGACGATGCCGGATTCGGGAATGGCCATGGAGACGTTCGACCAGCGGGTCAGTTTGCGCCGTTCCTCCCAGGGAAACTCGAAGAGCATGGCCAGGGTCTGCGTCGTGATTTCGATCGAGACGCGGTCGACCCAGTCGAGCTCCTTGCCTCGCGGCAGGTCGTCGAGGATGTCACCGACGCGCTTGCGGATGATCGGCTCCATTCCGGCGAGGCTGCCTGGAGAGACGACGGGCATGACGGACTTGCGCTGGACGGTGTGCTTGGGCGGGTCCATGGCCATGAAGCGGTCGCGTCGAAAGGATTCACGGCCGTCGATGAGCGTCGGGCCGCCGAGCTTTGCCTCGGACGAAAAGATGCGGTGATGCGTGTCGACATGCATGATGTCGTGGTAGCGGGTGACCGACCAGTAGCTGCCGAAGCGGCTTTCGGGGCAGAAGTGGACCGGTTCCTCCCTGCGCAGGCGCTCGAAGTAGGGCCAGCACGCGTCGTGCTCGAAGAGGCCGGGGTCGGCGACATCGAAAGCGGAGAGCGGTGTCGCATAGGCCTTGGCCCGCAAGGCCTCCCTGTCGACGCTTCCCACGGCACATCTCCTTTTGTCTCGTCGTGCGGTGCGCGGCCGCACCGTCCGCCCGCTCGACCTCTCCGGGCCGAGCTGCTGGCGCCGCGCCGCCTCTAGGAATACCATTTGCGGCGCGCCGGTCGAAGAGGCAGCTCGCTCCTGTCCTCTGGTACGGCAGTCCATCCGCCGT
Source organism: Hyphomicrobiaceae bacterium (assembly GCA_041397725.1). GTDB lineage: Bacteria > Pseudomonadota > Alphaproteobacteria > Rhizobiales > Hyphomicrobiaceae > JAGRKR01. The sequence goes on from JAWKVZ010000003.1 coordinate 81,324, forward strand.
CGAGGCGCGAAGAGGTCCGAGGTCGAGCATGTTTGACAATCAGGGGCTGCCGGTCACGGCGGAGAGCGCGCCGGCGCTCGCGGCCTTCCGGGACGCGATGACGGATTGGCTGGACTACCGGCTGACGGCGATGCCCAAGCTCAAGGACGCCCTCGAGCGCGACCCCGGCTTCTGTCTGGCGCATTGCCTGCGCGGCTATATGCTCATGATGTACAACTCGCGCAAATTCCACGGTGCGGCTCGCTCGGCGCTGGAGAGTGCGCGGGCGGCGCAGGAGGGTGTCAGCGCGCGCGAGCGCATGCACCTCGCGGCCCTGGCGCATTGGCTCGAGGGCGATCCCCAGCATGCCTGCTCGCAATGGGAGGCCATCCTCATCGCCCATCCCCTGGACATCCTGGCGCTGCGCCTGCACCACTTCGTCAGCTTCTGGATGGGGCGCTCGCACCAGCTCATCGCCGTGCCCGCCTCCGTCCATCCCGCCTGGGGCAGGGAGGTGGCGAACTACGGCAACGTTCTCGGCATGATGGCGTTCGGACTCGAGGAGATCGGCCAGTACCGCGAGGCCGAGCGCTTCGGCCGCGAGGCCGTCGCCTGCAACCCCGGCGATCTCTGGGCCATCCACTCGGTGGCGCACGTGCTCGAATCGCAGCGGCGGCACAAGGATGGTCTCGCCTGGCTCGATTTCCCGCTCGACCAGTGGGACGACCGCAATCCTTTTCGTGGCCATCTGTGGTGGCATCGCGGGCTCTACCTCATGGAGGCGAAGCAGCTCGACGACGCGTTGGCGCTCTACGATCGGGCGATCTACGACACCAGGTCGGACTTCTACCTCGACATCCAGAACGCTGCGGCGTACCTGGCGCGGCTCGAGTTCCTCGGGCTCGCCGTCGGGGATCGCTGGCAGGCGCTCGCGGACCATGCCGCCGCGGCCAAGGGCGATCACGTGCTCGTTTTCACCGATATGCACAACGTCATCTCGCTGGCGCGGGCCGGCCGCTTCGCCGAGGCGCACGATTTCATCGCGTCGATGCAGGCGGCCGCCAAGGGAGAGACGCACGTCGCGCACGTCTTGCGCCGCGTCGGGATTGCGATCGCGCAGGCGCTGCTCGCCTTCGAGGAGGGGGACTACGCCACGGCTGCCGATGCGATGCTGCTGTCGAGGCCGAGCCTGATCGAGGTCGGAGCCAGTCATGCGCAACGCGATCTCGTCTCCCTCTACGCCATCGAAGCGGCCCGCAGGTCGGGCAAGCGGGCGCTGCTCGACCACCTGACGCAGGAGCGGGAGTTCATGTCACGCATCGGCAGAGCCGACATCGCCTGAGGCGTGCACGGCGACGCGCCTTGCTCCGATGGTGCGGAGCGCACGGCGTCGAGCGCCGCCGTTCAGGACTTCACGCGCGTGCTCGCCGGGTCGTACATCGGGCGCAGTGACACGATCGCCGGCACCCGCCTGCCGGCCACCGCGATCTCGTAGTGCCCCGACAGCACAAAGTCGCTGTCGACGCCCTCCGCGTTGTTGACGTAGCCGAGACCGACGGCGCCGCCGAGCGTGTGACCGTACATGCCCGAGGTGAGGTAGCCGACCAGGCGGTCGTCGCGATAGATCGGCTCGGCATGATAGAGGAGCGGCTCGGGGTCCTTCAGCAGGAATTGCGCGAGGCGCTTGGTGACGCCGCGCTCCTTCTGGCGCAGCACGGCGTCACGCCCCAGGAAGTCCGGCTTTTCCGTCTTCACGGCAAAGCCGAGGCCCGCCTCGATCGGGGTCTCCTCGTCGGAGATGTCGTGGCCCCAATGCCGGTAGGCCTTCTCGATGCGCAGCGAGTTCATGGCGTGCAGGCCGACCGGCCGCAGGCCGTGCGCCGCGCCGGCGGCCATGATCACTTCGAGGGTGTGTGCCGCGAACTCCGTGGGAACATAGAGCTCCCAGCCGAGCTCGCCGACGTAGGTGATGCGTGAGGCACGCACGAGCCCGTAGCCGAGCTCGATCTCGCGCGAGTGTGCGAAAGGGAAGGCGGCGTTCGAGAGATCGTCCGGCGTCAGACCCTGCAGCAGCGCGCGGCTTTCGGGTCCCATGACGCCGAGCACGGCATAGGCCGAGGTCACGTCGGTCGCGATGCAGTGCGCATCGGCCGGGGTGTTCCGGCGCAGCCAGTCGAGGTCGCGAACCTGGCTGGCGGCAGCGGTGACCACCAGAAAGTCGTCTTGGCCAAGTCGCGTGACCGTGACGTCGGCCTCGATGCCGCCCGCCGGGTTCAGCCACTGGGTATAGACGATGCGGCCGGGTGCCACAGCCACGTCGTTGGCAGAGATCCGGTTCAAGACGCGCTCCGCATCGCGCCCCTGTACGCGCAGCTTGGCGTAGGACGACTGGTCGATGATGCCGACGCCGGTGCGCACGGCTGCATGCTCGGCCGCGGAGTGCTCGAACCAGTTCTGGCGCTTGTAGGAATACTCGTAATGCGGCGTGCTGCCGGCGTTCGCGAACCAGTTGGCGCGCTCCCAGCCGGCGAGCTCGCCGAAGCAGGCGCCGTGAGCCTTCCAGGTCTCGTGAAAGGGCGTGCGACGCACCCCGCGGGCCGTGCGGTACTGATAGAAGGGCCAGTGCATCGCATAGAGCAGTCCCAGCGTTTCCGATACGCGGTCGTGCAGGAACTTGCGGTTGCGCATGAAGGGCGGATTGCGGCGGACGTCGAGGCTGGTGTAGTCGGCGTCCGGAGCACCGTTCATGATCCACGGGGCCATGATCTTGCCGACGCCGGCGGCGGAGACGATGCCCATGGAGTTGAGGCCGGCTGCGACGAACAGGCCGTCGAGTTCCGGTACCCGGCCGAGATGCTGGCGATCGTCGGGCGTGAAGCTCTCCGGTCCCGAGAAGAAGGTCTGGATTCCAGCCTCCGCCAGGGCCGGCATGCGCCGGGTCGCCATCTCCAGGATCGGCGCGAAGTGATCGAAGTCGTCGGGGAGCTGATCGAAGCAGAAGTCCTCGCGGATTCCCTCCATGCCCCACGGCTTGGCGTCCGTCTCGAAAGCGCCGAGCAGGATCTTGCCGGCGTCCTCCTTGTAGTAGGCGCTGCCGTCGAAGTCGCGCACGACGGGCAGCTTCGGTGTGACGCCGGCGAACGGCTCGGTGACGATGTAGAAGTGCTCGCAGGCGTGGAGCGGCACGCTGACGCCGACCGTGTGCGCGAGATCGCGGGTCCACATGCCCGCGGCCAGCACGACCTTGCGGGCCTTGATCGTTCCCTTGTCCGTGACGACGCCCGTCACGTGCTCCCGGTCGGTGAGGATGCGCGTGACCTTGGTCTGCTCCAGGATCAGCGCGCCGCGCATGCGCGCGCCCTTGGCCAGGGCCTGCGTGATGCCGACGGGGTTCGCCTGTCCGTCCGTCGGAATGTAGAGCCCGCCCACGAGGTCGCCGACCTCGATCAGCGGGTGATGCTCCTTGATGCCCTGCGGCCCCACGACCTCGACGCCGAGCCCGAACACTTTGGCCATGTCGGCGCGCCGAAGCAGCTCTTCCATGCGCTCGTGCGTGGCAGCCAATGACAGCGAGCCGTTGACCTTGAAGCCCGTGGCCTGACCGGTCTCCTCCTCGAGGGTCTGGTAGAGCTCGGCGGCGTATTTCGCGAGCCGGGCAATGTTGAGGTTGTCGCGGAGCTGGCCGATGAGGCCGGCCGCATGCCAGGTCGTGCCGCAGGTGAGTTGCTTGCGCTCGAGCAGCACCACGTCGCTGACGCCGAGCTTCGTCAGGTGGTAGGCGATGCCGCAACCGATGACGCCGCCGCCGACGATGACGACCTGGGCCTCGCTCGGCAGGGATGGGGAGGGTGTGCTCATGCTGGTCTGCGCTCTGCTCTCTGGGATGAGGCGGTGACTGTCGCGGGATGCTCGTCGGACGCTCTACCCGTCAGATGACGCGCTCGACGGCGATGCTGCGGCAGTCCATCTCGTATTCGAGCTCGACGATCGGCGGACGGGCATAGTGCCACGTGAGCCCGCACCGGGCGGCCCCGCGCGTCACGATCTCCCGCTCGAGGAAGGGGTGGATGTCGTGGGCCGTATAGACCTGCGCTGCCGTGGCCTCCGCCCAGCCAAACCCCAATGCGCCCATGCGCCGTTCCATCTCGGCGACGACGAAGCGGGCCTTCTCGGTGAGCGCGCCCGTCGAGACGTCGCCGCGGCGCACGATGTGGTCCCGATAGTTGGCGCGGCCCTCGGGCGCTTCGCCGCTGCCGGCGATGTGGAAGGACGGCGCGGCGATGTCGTCCGGCACGGTGATCGTGAAAGCGTGGAAGGCGGGTTCAGCGGGCTTTTCCAGGATGGGGCAGACGTTCGAGCGTGCGACCGGGTTGGTGCGGCTGGCCTCGTCGTAGATGCGCCACTTCGCCAGCGTGCCGACGTAGATCTCGTTGAAGGCGCGAAAGCCGGCTTCGGTGAAGGGCTCCGGCGAGCGCAGTTCACACGCAGCGAATGCCGTCAGCGGGCGTCCCAGCGAGGCGAGCGTCGCCGCGATGCACTCGAAGCCCGCCGCGAGCGGCACGGGGCGGTGGAACATGAAGCGCTCCAGCCGAAAGCCGGGCAAGGCCGCCACGCCGGCGGAGTACTGGAAGACACCGGGAACGTAGTAATAGTTGCCGGCGTCGAAACGGATGATCGTCATGGCTTTTCGGCTCCAAGTCGCAAGTGGGGTGTGGGCACTGCCGCGTTACTCCATTGACGCGTGCGAACCGACACCAATGGGTTTCGCCGGCGCCTGTCCAGGTGAGGGGGCGATCGACGGATCGAGCTTGCTCGCGTCGGCGGGAGTGCGCAAGTCCGCAACGCCGTCTCGCCACTCGGCATCGTCCCATCGATCCGCGAATGTCGTTTTCGGGGCCATGATGTCAATGCGTCGGGCAAAATTGCGCTGCCAACAGAAGACTGTCGCAGAAAAGTCGAATGCGCAATTTCCGTCGAGCGGGCGGGCCAGGGGTTTGGAGTTGGGCGGCGCGACGGAACGTCGCTCGCAGCATGGTGGGGACGCCTTGACAGGTTTCGCTGCCTTGGGCAGTTAGCGCGCGGCGCATGACCGACGGCCGAGGCCGTTGGCGGTCCGATGATCGGCCTTCGGGCAGGCCACCGGGCCAACTGCCGAGCTTCAGCGAAATGCTGCGTCTGGCTTTCGCGGCGTCCGAATGAAAACGCCCGGGGCAGGCTTGCAATCGCGAGTTTCCAGAATCGCAATCTGCACGCAGGGCGGAGGATGCCGAGTTGAGGGTGCGGCGCGTGCAGTTCGCCTTTCCGAAACTCGAATTTCCAGTGCGGGCGGGCGAAGCGACAGAACTTCGTTCCTCGGGCCGTCACGACCCTGCCCGGCCAGTTTGTCGAAATGTGTCGTCGGCCGTGTGCCAGCAGGCTAGCATCGCCATAGCAATCGAATGGAGCCAGACAATGCGGATAAGGATCTCGCCACTCGCGCTTGCCGTCGTCGGGCTTGCAACGATGCTGCCCGCCGTCCCGGCCGATGCCGCCACGCCGGAGCGCATGATGGCCGAATGCCGCGCGCGTGCCGGCAAAGCGCTGAAGACGCGCTTGCCCAATATCGAGACGAAGTACGAGGGGCAGCGGACCGACGGCACGCATGCGGTCAACGGCACCGCGCGCTTCAGCGGCCGCACGGAAACGTTCCAGTGCAGCTTCAACAGGGCCGGCAGCCGAATGGTGAACTTCGTCATCAACAGGACTCCGGCAGCCGCCCCGGCGAAGCCTGTGGGCCGCGGCGTGCGGCGCGCCTGTCTCATCGCCGTCGGCAAGCAGACGAACCGGCGCGGCCTCTCCGTCATCAGCGTCCGGCGCGGAGAGACCAGCACGATCGTTCTCATCCGTGTGCCGGGTGCCAAGGCTCCCTGGCGCTGCGATCACGGCACGACCGGTGTGCTCAGGGTCTTTTACACGCAAGCGGGCTGACGACGTCGCGGCCCCGCGACACTGCGGAGTGTCGGGCGGTCATCGCAGCCGGGCAGGCAACGACATCGGGAACAATGGAGAGAGCCATGACGACGCATGACTTGACGGCCGCTCGGATGGTGAGCCGCCGCGCCGTCTTCACGCTGGCGGCGGGCGGGGCGCTGTCGCTGTTTGCCGCAAATGCGCTCGGAGCGCGCTTCGTCCCCACGCGCAAGCTGCGTCCGGGCGAGTTCACCTGGGCACCGGAGCGGGCGCCCTCGGGCTCCGTCACCATCATCGTCTCGCTGCCCGAGCAACTCATGCACGTGTATCGCAATGGCATCGAGATCGGCATCTCCAGTTGCTCGACGGGCCGTCCGGGCCATCGTACGCCGACCGGCGTCTTCACCATTCTCGAGAAGGAGCGCAAGCACGTCTCCTCGATCTACAAGGGCGCACAGATGCCCAACATGGAGCGGCTGACGTGGGGCGGCATCGCGCTGCATGCCGGCAACCTGCCGGGCTACCCGGCCTCCCACGGCTGCATACGGCTGCCGATGAAGTTCTCGGCGCTGCTCTACGAGGTCACGCATCTCGGCACCGTCGTCATCATCGCCGACGAGCGCACGCAGCCGGCAAGCGTCGTGCATCCCGGCATCCTGCTGCCGGGCGTGGCCGATGCCGAGGCGCGGACGCTCGCGGGGCACGTGGGCAAGAAGAAGCCGCACGGTCCCTGGGATGCGGAGGTGCACTATCCCGTTGCATCGGTCGTCATCTCGCGGGCCGATCGCAAGGCCTACGTGACGCGGGACGGCGTACTCGAGGGCGCCTATCCCGTCGGTTTCGTCAATCCGTCACGGTCCATCGGGACGCATGTCTATTCGCTCGTCGGACCGGCCGCCGACGGCAGCGGTCTCGCCTGGCTGGCGTTCGGGATCGGCAAGTCGCGCAAGGATGCGCATGTGGTGAAGTGGCAGGGCGACGCCGCCATGAAGCGCATCGTCTTCCGCGACAAGGGGCGAGCCTTGGCGATCGCGCGCTCGTTCCACCCGGGCACCACGCTGCTGCTGACCGACGCGCCCGCGCCACCGACGACGCGCAGGACGCCGGATGGGTTCTCCGTCATCACCAGCGAGCGGCCGGCCTGACGGCATCGCCGGGCGGGTAGAGCGCGGCCGGGTCTCGCAATCCGGCGCCGCTTTTCCGCCGGAGCCGGCTGGTAGCGCTCGGCCAGCCAGGGGCGATTGGCGCTGCCAGGAGGGCATGCAGATGATCGAGGGGCTGAGCCACATGACGTTCATCGTGCGCGATCTCGGCCGCATGGAGGAGATCGTCGTGTCCCTGCTCGGCGGGCGGCGCATCTACGACAGCGGCGACACGCCCTTTTCCGTCGGTCGCGAGCGCTTCTACGACGTCGCCGGGCTGTGGATCGCGGTCATCGAGGGGGAGACTCTGCCTGAGCGGAGCTACAACCATATTGCCTTCAAGATCCGCGACGCGGATTTCGAGCGTTGCCTCGCGCGGATCGGTGAGCTCGGTCTCGACGTGCTGCCGCCGCGACCACGCGTTGAGGGTGAGGGGCGCTCCATCTACTTCCACGACCACGACAATCATCTCTTCGAGTTGCACACCGGCAGCCTGTCGGAGCGTTTGGCACGTTATGCTCGTGGCGGACCCGCCGCGGGATGAGCGACGATTTCGGCTTGCCGGCAGCCGGACGCTCCATCACTTTCGCGCGGGCATGGTGCGTTGCAGTGCGCGCGAGCCGGCCGGACCGCAACGACGGCCGAGGAAGACAGGGGGCGAGAGCCTGATACGTGCCTAAGCGCAGGACGAAGCAGAAGGCGGCCGTGGCGGCGGCGACCAGATCGGGCGCGCTCGTGCTCGTCGTGGGGCCGAGCGGAGCCGGCAAGGACACGCTGATCGCCGCGGCGCGCCGGCATTTCGCGGGGAATCGCGACATCGTCTTTCCGAGCCGCGTCATCACGCGCGCCGAAAGCCTCGGCGAAGACCATGTGCCGGTCAATCGCCGCGCCTTCGCCAGTCTTGCCGACGCCGGCGGCTTTCTGCTCTGGTGGGAGGCCAACGGTCATGCCTATGGCATTCCGGCCGCCGTGGCCGAGGATCTGGAGCGTGGCCGCATGGTTGTCGTCAATGCGTCCCGTTCGGTGGTGGCGGCGGCGGCGGAGCGCTGGCCGGGGCTGCTGGTCATCGAGATCGCGGCTGGCGTCGATATTCTGCGCCAGCGGCTGATGGCCCGGGGACGCGAGAGCGAGGCGGAGCTCGAGGGCCGGCTCGTCCGCGCGGCGGGCGTGCCGTGTCCCGAGGATGTCGCCAGGGAGCGCGTGGAGAACGACGGTGATCTCGCCAGCGCCGTGCGACGCTTCATAGGTCTGCTTGCGTCGCGTTGCCCGGCAGGGTAGTCCACGAGGCCGTGACGGCCGTGTTCCGCGTTGATTTCTCGCCGTCGACGGCCTATGTGGAGGCGAGCAGACGCATGTCGACGCCGGCTGCGGGCGGACGACGGAGCAAGACGGGGGCGGCGATGGCAGCGCGCATCTACAGGCCGGCCAAGACGGCCATGCAGTCCGGGCTCGGGCGGACCAAGGACTGGGTGCTGGAGTTCGAGCCGGAATCGGCGCGCGAGATCGACCCGCTGATGGGCTGGACCAGCTCGCGCGACATGCGTGCCCAGATCCGCCTGACCTTCGAGAGCAAGGAGCAGGCGGTCGCCTACGCCGAGCGGAACGGCATCGCCTACCGTGTCGTCGATCCGAAGCCGCGCCGCGCTGTCGCCAAGTCGTATGCAGATAATTTCAAGTTCGGCCGTATCGGCTCGTGGACCCACTGATCCGCAGGCCGGCGCGGGCGGCACCGGTCCCTTATGGTCCCGTAGCTCAACCGGATAGAGCACCTGCCTTCTAAGCAGGGGGTTGCAGGTTCAAGTCCTGCCGGGATCGCCAGGGGGCAGCGGCGCAGGGCGCGCGGGCGCGTCGCTGCTGCCGGTGATCGCGCGGGCACCTTGCCAGATGACACCGGCATTCGGCATCCTGGGCGCTGTATCGCCGTGCTCATGGAGGCTCAAGCCGTGCCCGATCCCGCCGCACACATGCTCGAGGTTGGCGATGTCGCCGCCGTCATGGCCATTGCCGCCGAGGCCGGGGAACCGCTGCAAGTGTTCCGCGCGGTGGAGGCGCTGGCGCAGAAGACCCTGCGCTTCCGGCAGCTCTCGGTGTTCCGCTACATCGACGAGACAGCCGAGGTCGAGCGGATCCATTCGACCAACCAGGGCAGCCACGCGCCGGGCGGGCGCAAGCGGCTTGCCGACTACCCGCACAATCAGGCGGTGCTTGCGCGGGGGGAGATCTACGTCGCTCGCGACCGTAATGCGGTAGCGCACGCGTACAAGGACGCTGAAAGCCTCTTTGCCCTGGGTATCACGTCGATCATGAACGTTCCCATCCGTCATGGCGGCCACAATCTCGGTGCGCTCAACGTCATGGGCGAGGCCGGCTGGTACTCACAGGCCTGCTTTACGAACGCGCGAACGGTGGCAGGTCTGCTCGTGCCGACGCTGTTGACCTTTCGCTTGCAGCCTCGCCCGGACCAGCACGTCGCGCCGTCGTCGTGAGAGCGGCGGGTCAGCAGTTGAGGGGCGCGGGGCGTCCGGCGGCCGGCCTCAGTCCGTCAGGAAGCGTGCGCGCCCGAGCGGGATCTCGACCGAGACGGCCGAGCCGACCTCGCGCAATGCACTGCTGTCGGAAAAGGGCACGTCGATCAGAATATCGGACGCACCGATGCGGACGTTGTAGCGCACTGTGGCGCCGAGGAACTCGCGCTGGGTGACGGTGCCAGCCAGGCCGCTGCCGCCGGCAGAGCCGAGCGACGCATGCTGGGGACGGAAGACCAGCCGCGCCCCCGCGGGCACGTCCTGCGTGGGGGCGATGGGCAGGCGGGCCCCACCCTCCACCTCGAAGGCGCGCGAGCCGCCCTCGCCGACGACGCGCCCCTTCAGAATGTTGGCGCTGCCGATGAAGCTCGCCACGAACAGGTTGCGGGGATGCTCGTAGAGCTCCATCGGGCTGCCGACCTGCTGGATGGCGCCCTGGCTCATTACCGCGATGCGATCGCAGATGGCGTTGGCCTCCTCCTGGTCGTGCGTGACGAAGACAGTCGTCAAGCCGAGGCGCTGCTGCAAGTCGCGGATCTCGCGGCGCACCTGCTCGCGCATCTTGGCGTCGAGGTTGGAGAGGGGCTCGTCGAGCAGCAGGACCTTGGGGTGGATGGCCAGTGTCCGCGCCAGCGCCACGCGCTGCTGCTGGCCGCCGGAGAGTTGCGAGGGATAGCGCCTGGCCAGCTCCGACAGCCCGACCAGGGCCAGAACCTCGGCGACCGTGCGGTCGATCGTGGCGCGGTCCTGACGCCGCTCCTCGAGCCCGAACGCCACGTTGCGCGCGACCGTCATGTGCGGCCAGAGCGCATAGCTCTGGAACACCATGCCGACGTCGCGCTTCCACGGCGGCAGGCGGCTGATGTCTGTGTCGTCCAGCCGCACGTGGCCGCTCTGGCTCTGGTTGAAGCCGGCGATCAGGCGGAGCAACGTCGTCTTGCCGCAGCCGGAGGGGCCGAGGAACGCGAAGAACTCGCCGGGCTTGATTGCCAGCGAGACGTCCTTGAGGACATGGTTCCGCCCGAACGACAGATTGACGTCGCGAATGTCGATGCTCACGCCCCTGGCTTGCGTCACCAAAGTGTCTCCCGTCTTCTTCTAGTCGAGGCCGGCGCGACGCTGCCTGGCATTGCGCTCGATGATCCAGTGGGACAGCAGCGAGCAGGCCGCCACCAGCAGCACCGCGATGACGCCGAGCGCCGCACCGGGGCCGCGTCCCGCCGCCGATTGCATGTAGACGTAGAGCCCGTAGGCGAGGGGCGCGTCCGAGTTGTTCTGTACGAGCATGAGCGTCGCCGACAGCTCGACGGCGCTGGTCGCGAAGCTCGTGACGAAGCCCGCCAAGATGCCGCCCATCAGTAGCGGCATGACGATGCGCTTGACCGTGCGGTACTTGGAGGCCCCCAGGTTTTCCGCGGCCTCCTCGAGCGAGACGGAGATCTGCTGCAGCCCCGCGTAGCAGGCGCGCACCGCATACGGCAGCCGCCGGATCGCCAGCGCCAGCACGATGATGATCCACAGCGAGGTGAGCGAGGTGCCGTCCGGCAGCTTCACGCCATAGAACGTACGCAGGTAGCCGATGCCGAGCACGACGCCCGGCACGGCGAGCGCCGACATGGCCATCCAGTCGAGCCACTGGCGTCCGCGCAACGTCGTACGCAGGACCAGGTAGGAGATCGCCACGCCGAGAATGACGTCGATGAGACCGGCAAGCGTCGCGTAGACGAGCGTGTTCTTGATGAAGATGCCGGCTTCCGCGAACACGCGGCCGTAATGCGCCACGGTGAAGCCGTCGGGCAGGGGACTGAACGACCACACGGTTGCGAAGGAGAGCAGCAGCAGCCCGATGTGCGGCGCCAGGACGAGGAACAGGATCAGCGTCACGATGGCGTAGGCCGCGGCCGTCTGCCAGGGGCTCATGCGCCGGCGCGCCAGTCCACCGCCGCCGCGCTGCACGGTGGCGAAGTCGCGGTTCTTGATCGCCCACGCCGAGAGCCCCATGGCCGCCACCGAGGTGACGATCAGAACCACGGAGATCACGTAGCCCATCGGATCGGCGAGGCCGATCGAGGTGATGCGCAGATAGGCCTGCGGAGCGAGCATGGTCTTGACGTCCAGCAGCAGCGGCGTGGCCAGATCGTCGAAGACCTTGACGAAGACGAGACTGGCACCGGCGAGGTAGCCCGGCAATGCCAACGGGAAGACGATGCGGCGGAAGAGCCGGAAACCCTGCGCGCCAAGGTTCTGGGCGGCCTCCTCCATGGAGCGGTCGATGTTGCGCAGTGCCGCGGAGAGGTTGATCAGAATGAACGGGAAGTAGTGCACGGACTCCGCGAAGACGACGCCGTTGAGGCCTTCCATGAACGGGATCTTGAAGCCGAATGTCTCATCGAGCAGCAGATTGATGGTGCCGTTGCGCCCGAACAGGAGCTGCATGGCGACCGCGCCGACGAAGGGCGGCATGATCAGCGGGATGAAGCCGAGCATCTGCACGAGGCCGGCGCCGCGGAACTCGAAGCGCGAGGTGATGTAGGCGAGCGGCAGGGCGAAGACGGAGGCCAGCACGACCGACATGCTGGCGACGTACATCGAGTTCCAGAACGATGTGATGAAGAGGTCGGTATTGATGAAGTCGTAGAAATTGACGAGCGTGAAGGCGCCGGTGCCCTTCTCCGTGAAGGCGACATAGATCACCGTCATGACGGGGAGCGCCAGGAAGGTGAAGAGGAAGAGCGCGATGGAGGCTGCGAGCACGACCTGGCCGGCCGTCGCGCGCGATTTCATCGCTCCAGCCGGGGCTTCGGCCACCATCGTCATCGTTCGCTCGCCCTTTCCGTGACGGCGGCAGAGGTCAGGTGCCGACTACCGCCGCCGTGTCACCATCCGTTGCAGTCGAGGCAGTCCGCGTGCGACCGGGTGGACGGACGCGCCGTCCACCCGGTCGGGACGCCCTACTTGGCCAGCTTCAGCGCGGCCTCGGCTTTAGCCTTGGCAGCGGCATAGGCGGTCTTCGCGGCCGCCGCCCACTTCTGCTCGAGCTCGGCCTGCCGCGCCGTCTTCTTCTTCTTGCCGCCCGAGAAGGCGACGCGGATCTCGTCCGAGAGCACTTCCTTGTCGCTGATCGGCATGGCGGCGATCAGATCGCGGGCTTCCTTGATGAGCTTGCGACCGGCGGGCGAATCCTTCTTCGCCAGCGCAGCTTCCGCCGCATGGATGGCCTTGGTCGCGGCCTTCAGGCCATCGAGCTGGAAGGTGATGAGCTGGTCGAACAGCGTATCGACCGGCCCACGGCGGCGCTTGGAGAGGTCCGAGTTGAAGGTCAGCTTGCTGCCCAGCGACTTGTCCTTGAAGGGGTTGGGATAGCCTGCGGGCGCCTTGGCGTAGGCCGCGGGCAGCACGGGAAGACGCCGCACCGACTTCTCGAACAGGACCTGCTGGCCTGCCGGTGACAGCAGGAAGTCGATGAAGGCCTGGGCGCCGACCTTGTTGGGGGCGTTGGCCACGACGCCGACGTTGGCCGGCACGATCGTCGTGACGGTCGGATAGACGAACTTCACGGGGAAGCCCGAGGCCTGGGCGGAGAAGGCGAAGAAGTCGATGACGATGCCGACGCCGCTCTGTCCGGAATTGACGGCGTCGGGAACGCCGAACGAGCGCTCGGTGACGGTGCGGAAGTTGCCGGCCATTTCCTTGAGCGTGCGCCAGCCCTTGGCCCAGCCCTCACCCTGCAGGATCGTCTCGATCGTGAGATGCGTCGTGCCGGAGCGCGACGGCGCCGCGATCAGCACGTGGTCGAAGTAGACGGCCTTGGCGAGGTCCTGCCACTCCTTGGGGTCCGGCAGCTTGTTGGCGCGGGCATAGCGCGTGTTCCACATGATTCCGTAGCCCGAGGCAGCGAAGCCCGAGTAGAAGCCGTCCTTGTCGTTGATCGGATAGGCGCCGACCACTGCCGGTATGCCCGCCGCCTTCGAACGGTAGACCTGCAGGAGCTTCTTGCCCTTGAGCACCTCGAAGGCGTCGGGTGCCGAGGCCCAGAAGATGTCGACCGTGTTCGAGGCGCGCGTCTCCTCGATGAACTTGACGCCAGCGTTCGTGTTCCGGTTCAGGATCTCCAGCGTCACGCCGGGATGCGCCGCCTCGAAGGCCTTCTTGAACGGGGCCGTGACGTCCTTGGGGAAGGACGTGAGAACGGTGATCTTGCCCGAGGGCTTTTGCGCGTGCGCTGGCACCAGCGCCAGGAGCAGCATCGCGAGCGCTGCTATCAGTGTCCGGTGGATCATGACGGATCTCCTCCTCTTTTTGCGATCGCTGCCCTGATCAGGATCAGGATCTCAGCTCTCCGGTTCGCCTTGTTTCACACATCGATGACTGGCGCACGTCAAAGGATCCGCTTCCTGACGAATGTCACGAGAACCTCCGCCACCAGCACCACGGCCAGGATCGAGATGAGCGCGAGCGCGACGCGGTCCCAGCGGAACGTGTTGAGCGCAGTATCGATGACCATGCCGATGCCGCCGGCGCCGACGAGGCCGAGCACGGCGGACTCGCGGACGTTGATGTCCCAGCGGAAGACGACGATCGACCAGAATGCGGGGCGCACCGCCGGCCAGTAGCCCATGCGCAGGATGTTCGCCTTGGAGGCGCCGGTGGCCTCGAGTGCCTCGATGGCGCCCTTGCCCGTTTCCTCGAGCGCCTCGCCGAGCAGCTTGCCGACGAAGCCGATCGAGCGGAAGGCGATGGCGAACGTGCCGGCGAGCGGACCGGGGCCGAACACGGCGACGAACAGCAGCGCCCAGACGAGCGAGTTCACCGAGCGCGACGAGACGAGGATCAGCTTGGCGAAGAAATTGGCGGGCGCGAACGGCGTCACGTTGCGGGCGGCGAGCAGAGCCACGGGCAGCGCCAGCCCCGCGGCCATGATGGTGCCGAGGGTGGCGATGTGCAGCGTCTCGACGAGAGCGTGATGCACGCCCAGTCCGTTCGCCTGATAGTAGTGGGCCCAATCGATCGGCCACATGCGCCGGAACAGGTCGGCGACCTGCTGCGGTGCGTCGAGCAGGAACTCCGGGATGACCTCGACGGTGCGCACGGCCCATACGACGGCGGCGATCGCCAGCAGGTAGGTCAGCCAGCGGCCGATGCGCTGGGCTGGCGTGAAGCGGGTCCACTCACGCTCGGCGATGGCGACCGGCCCGCTCATAGGAAGATCGCCCGCAAGCGCTGCGACAGGATCTCGCCGATCATGATCATGGCGATGATCGTGATCAGGATGGCGCACACGAAGTCGTAATCGAAGCGACCGAAGGCGGCCTGCAGCGTGCCACCGATGCCGCCGCCGCCGACGATCCCCACCATGGTCGAGTTCCTCAGGTTGGAATCGAGCTGGTAGGTCGCGAAGCCGATGAAGCGAGCGTTGACCTGCGGCAGGACCGCGAAGATCAGCATGTTGAAGAAGCCGGCCCCCGTCGCCCGGACCGCCTCGACCTGCTTCAGCGAGATTTCCTCGATGGCCTCGGCGAACAGCTTGGCGATGAAACCGATGGAGGCGACGATCAGCGCCAGGATGCCCGCCAGCGCGCCGAAGCCGACGGCCTTGACGAACAGGATGGCGACGATGATCGGGTGGAAGGATCGACAGAGCATGATGACGCCGCGTGCAATCCAGCTCAGCCATGCGGGCATCAGGTTGCGGGCGGCGAGCACGCCGAGGGGCAGCGAGACCAGGATGCCGACGGCGGACGCGAGGACCGCGATCTGCAGGCTCTCGAGCAGGCCGGCAAACATCAGCTCGCGCAGATCGGCGCGGGAGAACAGCGGCGGGAACATGCGCCCGAGCAGCTCGGCTGCGTTCGCCAGGCCCGCGAGCATGCGTGCGACGTTGAAATTCAGGATGCTCAGCGCATAGACGACGTAGGCGAACAGCGCCAGCCAGCCGAGACGCGCCAGCCAGCTCGAGCGCAGACCGTCGTCGCGAGCGTCCGAGGGAGACGGCGTCCGGCTCAGGTCAGCCATCCCTCGCCCCCGTAGATCTGGTGGAGATGGTGGTCCTCGAGCGTGTCGGGCGGACCGTCGAAGACCACGTGGCCGCCGGACATGCCGATGATGCGATGCGCGAAGCGGCGCGCCAGATCGACCTGGTGCATGTTGACGATGAGCGGCACGCCGCGTTGGCCGGCGAGCTGCGTCATCAGCTCCATGATCTCGACCGACGTCTTGGGATCGAGCGAGGATGTCGGCTCGTCGGCGAGCAGCAGATCGGGGTCCTGCATGAGCGCACGCGCGATGCCGACGCGCTGGCGCTGGCCTCCGGACAAGGCGTCGGCGCGCTGCGCGGCGAAGCCGGCGAGGCCGACCTGATCGAGCAGGTCGAAAGCACGGGAGATGTCGTGCTTCGGGAAGGCGCGCAGCCAGACCCGCCAGACCGGCAGGGTGCCGAGCCGCCCCGACAGAACGTTCTCCATCACGGACAGGCGCTCGACGAGATTGTACTCCTGGAAGACCATGCCGATGCGGCAGCGGGCCGCCCGCAGTGCGCGGCCGCGCAGGCGCGCCAGGTCCTGGCCCTTGAAGTGAATCGACCCGGAGTTCGGCGTGACGAGGCGGTTGATCGCGCGGATGAGCGTCGACTTGCCCGTGCCGGATGGGCCGATGATGGCGATGACGCTGCGGTCGGCGATGTCGAGCGACACACCTTTCAGCACCGGCCGGCCCGGCACGTAGGCGACGGTCAGATCCTTGAGCGAGAGAGCCGACCCCTCAACGGGGCCGGCTGATGGACGCGGGGCCGCGGCCGTGGCGTTCGTCATCGTGGGCAAGCGCCTCTTCTTGGGGCCTGAGGTGCGGCCCGGCTGCGCCGCCCCCGTCACGATCCCGCCAGCATTTGGCGAGGTGCAGTGCCGGGGGCGCAGCGCCCGTTAGAGATGGATGAGGCAACCGCGACTACTTCTTCGCCTTCTTGGCAGCGCGCTCGGCTTCCTTCTTGGCCAGGGCATCGAGCTTGGCGCGGGTGTAGCCACCTTCGGCCTCTTCGGCGATCTTGCGGATCGCGGCCCAATCCTTCTTGTAGGTGATCGGGAAGAAGCGGTCCGCACCCTCGAAGGCCTTCAGCATCGACGGCGGATAGCGGAAGGAGAAGAACGCTTCCTTGATCTTCGCCACGAGCGCCGGGTGCAAGTCGTGCGCGTAGGCGAACGAGGACGTCGGGAAGAGCGGGCTCTTGAAGATGATGCGGAACTCGCTCTCCTTGATCTGGCCGCGCCGGACCATGCGGTAGAACACGTCCGAGGCGACCGGCGCGGCATCATAGTCGCCGGAGCGGACGCCGAGCACCGACTGGTCGTGCTTGCCGGAGAACGCCACCTTGTAGTCCGCGTCGGGCTTCAGGCCCTCGGGCGGGAACAGCACGCGCGGCGCCAGATTGCCGGAGTTCGACGACGGCGAGGTGTGAGCGACCTTCTTGCCTTTGAGGTCGGAGAGCTTCTTGAAGGGGCTGTCCTTCTTGACGATGACGATCAGATGATAGCCCTGCAGGGATTTCTCGTTGCCCTTGACGGCGAACGGCACCGCGCCCGCGAGGTTGACGGCGAAGCCCGTCGGCCCCGTTGAGAACCCGCCGACATGCAACCGGCCCGAGCGCATCGCCTCGATCTCGGCGGCGTTCGACTGCACCTGATAGTAGACCACGCGCTTGCCGGTGACCTTGGCGAGATGGTCGATGAAGGGCTTGAGGATGTTGGCGTAGACGGCGGGGTCCTCGACAGGCGTATAGGTGAAGACCAGCGTCGAGGGATTGCGCAGCTTTGCGGCATCCTTCGGCGGATCGGCGACGAGATCACCGTTCTCGTCGCAATAGAGCGTGTCGAGAGAGCCACGCGATTTGCACGTGTCCTGGGCCGTGGCCGCCGTGGCAGCGAGGCCGAGGCCGAGCGCGGCCAGTGCAGCTAGTGTTGTTTTGAGCGCCTTGAGACCCATTCCGTCCTCCCAATCGTGGCCAGCGTCCCTGCATGTCCGGTTATCGATCTTGGCCCTTCTGCGTGGCCTCGGTCCGGTTGGTCAGGGGCGGACGATCTTTGTGTCACAAAACTGTCATATGATCCAGCCGCTCGTTGCCGCGGGGACTGGCCGCTCAGCCGGAGGTGCGCTCGCCGGCGGCCCTGGCCAGCACGACCGTCACCGCGACCACCATCAGCGCAGCGCCGCCGTAGATGGCGAAGGTCGGCAGAAGCGGGAAGGCGATGCCGGCCACCAGCGGGCCCGTGCCGGCGCCGATATCGCGCCAGGTGGCTTGCCGCGCCAGAGCTGGGACGCGCGCGGGGCCGGGGAACGCCGCGGCGACGACGGGCGGCACGAGGGGTTGAGCCATCGCCCTGAAGATGATCGCGGCGGCAGCGGCGAGCCAGAGCAGCAGGCCGCTCGCGGACAGTAGCGCCAGGGCGGCGGCGGTCATGAACGAGAGGATGACGAGCACACGCCGGGCCCCGTGGCGGTCGGCGATGGCGCCGCCCGCGCTCGAGAAGACGATCTCCGTGACATAGCGCAGGGACATGGCGACGCCAGCGGCGATGACCGCGCCCTTGGGATAGCTGGCCGCGGCCAGCAAGCCGAGACCGAACATGAAGAGCCCGTCGAGCGTGAAGCCCATGGTGAAGGACCACAGGCTGATCGGACCAGGTCGCTCGAAGCGCGGGCCGCCGCGCGCGCTCGGCTCGCGGTGAAAAGGCAGGCGCAGAGCGAAGAGCGGGCCGAGGCAGGCGACGACGGCGAGCGCCAGGAACACCGCGCGGGGACCATAGTAGACCGCGAGAACGGCGCCGCCGAGCAGGCCCACGGTGGGGCCGATGGCGATGATGGCGCGGGCGCGGCCCGTGCGCTGGGCAGCCCCTTGCACGACGGCGGTCGGCAGCGCGTGATTGGCGATGTTCATGGCGGCGAAGGCGAGCCCCCACAGCAGCCGTCCGATCAACAGCGCCCAGACGCCCGAGAGGGTGGCATAGATCAGCGTGGAAAGAATGGCGCCGATGGTTGCGGCCAGGCAGGCGGCGCGCGGCCCTCGGTCGGCGTAGAAGCGCGCCACCCAGCCGTAGCCGGCGATGCGGACCAGGCGGTTCGCGGCGAGCAGGAGGCCCGCCTCGGGCAGCGTGACGCCGAACTCCGCAGCATAGAGCGGCAGCAGGAGGTAGAGCAGCGTGTCGCCCGGCAGGGTCGCCGTCAACGCCAGGGCGGCATTCCGCGAGGCGCGGTCGGCCTCGGCGGCTGTCGTTTGCGGCGGCGGGGGAACGGTCGCGCTCACGCGGAACGCCTCCACGCGAGTTCGCGCGTGATCCGGCAGGCCAGCCGTGGCGGCGGCGGCACGTGGCGGCGCACGAGGCGCGGAGAGCCCGAGGGGTGGCGAGACATGATGGAGCGCGCGGCTACTTCAGTTTGGCGACGTCGAGCCGATAGAGCACCGGATAGAACTGGTGCCATCCCAGCCACTTGATGGCGCCCGCCTCGCTCACGGTCCAGAGCCGGCCGGCAGCATCGAAGCTCAGGTCCTCGACGCCGCTCGCCGTCGCGTAGGTCTTGAGGACTTTGCCGCTGCGGCCATCGAGGATGGAGAGCTTGCCGAAGCGACTGGAGCTTTGCGAGACCCACAGCCGCCCGGCCTTGTCGAACGCCGCCCCCTGTGAGCGCTCGGGCAGGGGCAGGGAGCGGGTGGCGGCGCGCTCGTCGATCTCGTTCGGCAGGCCGCTGGCTGGAAAGCTGTAAATGCGGGCCGGGCCGTCCTTGCTGTAGGTGCCGAGCCACACCGCATCACCCGTGCCGGTCGCGAAGGAGCCCTTGAGGCGCCCGGTGAGCCGGATGGTCTGCGTGACGCGGCCGATGCCCGCGGCGCCAGCCGCTTCGAGCCGCACCACGTAGAGCGTGCGCGTGTCCGCGACGAACAGCACGCCTTTCGGGCCGCGCGCCAGGCCACCGGCATGGCCGCAACTCGACGGCATGTCCAGGGTTCCGGTCACGGCACCCGTCTCGGGCGAGAGCCGGAAGATGCGGCAGGGGCCGCGCGATTGCGCTTTCGAGCGGCTCTTGTAGGCCGCGAGATAGAGCGCGCCATCGACGACCGTCAGGCCTTGCGGCACATAGCCTTCGGCGAGGCCGGGAACCCAGATGCGCCGGGTGATGGCCTGTCCGTTGGCCACCGTGCTGAGGCTGCGACCGGAATAGGCCGGCCGCTGACCGAGTGGATCGGCGACAACCGGCGCGCCGAGCAGCAAGAGCATCAGCAACGCGGCCATGGACGTGGCGCCCGGCCGCCCGAAGGCGCAAACGCCAGGCTCTCCACGCCGCCCCGTCTTGGACGATCCCGATCTCATCATGTCCGCAGCGACCCCAATGCGCGATGTCCCGATGTGACGACCAGCGGGTGGGGCGAGCCGAGCTCCGACGCACGCACCCTCGACGCGACTCCGCCTGTCACAAAACTGTCATACGCCGGCTCGCGCGCGATTGACAGCGCGACGTGGCGACCGGCTTCCGCGTGAGAGACGTGGGAGAGACGACGAGCGCATGGCAACGCCGTCGCCCGGCCGAGGCCCGGCGTCGCGGCCGTACGGTTCAGGCCGTGTAGCCGCCATCGACCGGCAGTGCCGCGCCGGTGATGAACGACGCCTCGTCGCTCAGCAGGAACAGCGCGGCGTTGGCGACTTCCTCCGGCTGGCCGGGGCGGCCCATGGGCGTCTGGCCGCCGCGCGTGCGCACAAGCTCCTCCTTGTCCATGCCGGCTGTCGATTGCTGGTCGGGCCGGGCCACGAACACGCGCAGCATCGGCGTGTCGATCGGGCCGGGGCAGACGGCGTTGAAGCGGATCCGTTCCTTGGCGTAGCGCTTGGCCATGGCGCGCATGTAGCCGACGACGCCGTGCTTGACGGTCGAGTAGACGGGAGAGAACTGGCTGCCCATCAGGCCCGAGGTGGAAGCCGTGTAGAGGAGCGCGCCACCACCACGCGCGCGCAGCTCCGGCAAGGCAGCCTCGGTCGTGACCATGATCGTGCGCAGGTTGAGCGTCACGGCGAGGTCGAACTCCCGCATGTCCAGCCCCTCGACCGCGGCAGGTCCGGGATGGCCGACGTGGTTCCAGACGAAGTCGAGGCCGCCGAAGGCTTTCGCCGTTTCGGCCACGATGCGCCGGGAGTCCTCGTCGCGCGTGAGATCGGCTGCGAGGCCGAGCGCCTTGCCGCCGGCCGTCGTGATCTCGCCGACGACCCTGGTCACCGCGGTCGCGTCGATATCGACCACGGCGACGCACGCCCCTTCGCGGGCGAACCGGTGCGCGCCGGCGCGGCCCATGCCGGAGCCGGCGGCGGTGACGATGCCGATCTTGTTGGCGAGGCGCATGAGTGGAACTCCTGGGTTTGCGAGGGGACGGGGCAAGCGACGGCCGACCGAGACCGCGATGCCCGCGCTTGCGTCGTCAGGTGGTACGAGGACCGCTTCGGGCCGCCGCATAGGCTTCGGCTTTCAGAACGCGCCGCAGCACCTTGCCGGTCGCCGTCTTCGGCAGTGTCGCGACGAAGGCGATAGCGCGAGGATACTTGTAGGGTGCTGTGGACCGCTTGACGTGCTCCTGGATCTCCGCGGCGAGCGCATCGGTGGGCGAGACCCCGGCCTTCAGCACGACATAGGCCTTGACGATCTCTCCCCGCTCGGCGTCCGGTGCGGCAACCGCGGCGGCCTCGAGCACGCCGGGGTGCTCGACGATGGCGTTCTCCACCTCCATGGGGCCGATGCGGTAGCCGGCCGACGAGATGATGTCGTCGGTGCGGCCCTCGTAGAAGAGGTAGCCGTCCTCGTCCATGCGCGCCTGGTCGCCGGTCAGGAAGTAGTCGTGGCCCTCGTGGCGGATGATGGTGGCGGCCGTGCGCTCGGGCTCGCGCCAGTAGCCCAGCATCATCTGCGGGTTCGGCAGCCGGATGGCGAGTTGCCCGACGACGCCGGGGGGCACGGGATGATGGCGCTCGTCGAGGATGGCGACCACGGTGCCGGGCAACGGCCGGCCCATCGAGCCGAGACGGATGGCCATGTGCTCGTGGTTGGCGACGGTCATCAGCGTCTCCGTCTGCCCATAGGCCTCGATGAGCTTGCAGCCGGTCGCCGCCTGCCAGCGCGTGACGACGTCGGGATTGACGCTCTCGCCGGCCGAGACCGTCAGCCTCACGCACGAGAGGTCGCAGGCTTCGAGGTCCTCGTTGATGAGGTGGCGGAACTCGGTCGCGGCCGCACAGAATACGGTAATGGCGTTCTCCGTGATGCGCCGCAGCCGGTCCTTCGGCTCGAAGCGCCCGTCGAAGAAGTAGACGCAGGAGCCGCACGTCCAGGGCGCGAACAGGATGGAGGTTCCCGCCTTGCTCCAGCCGGTATCGGCCGTGCACCAGACACGGTCCGTCTCGCGGAAATCCTGCCAGTACCAGCCCGAGACGCGCCAGGCGTAAAGGCCGCGCGCAGCATGCGTGACGCCCTTCGGCAGGCCCGTCGAGCCGGAGGTGTAGTAGATGATGGCCGGGTCCTCGCTCGAGGTGTCGTCGCAGGAAAATCCCGTCGCATCGGCTTCGAGCGCTCCGGCGAAGTCGTCCCAGCCCGGCGCGCCGTCGACGGCGATCCGCAGCTTCAGCCGGGCGGCGTCGGCGAACTTGGCGGTCGCCGCGCGGGTGGTGATGGCGCCGACCGCCCCGGCGTGATCGACGCGGTATGCCACGTCCTTCTCGGTCAGCATCTCGATGCAGGGTATGGGAATGGCGCCGATCTTGGCACAGCCGACCATGGCGATGTGCCATTCGGGAATGCGCGGGAGCATCACGATCACGCGGTCCCCCTTGGCGATGCCGGCCGCGGCCAGAGCGCTCGCGAAGCGGTCCGTCAGTGCGCTCATTTCCGCCCAGGTGAAGCGGCGTTCCGTCCCCTTGTCGTTCTGCCAGACGAGGCAGAGGGACTGAGGCCGGCGCCTCGCCCAGTCATCGACGACGTCGCGGCCGAAGTTGAATGTCTGTGGCACCTCCCAGGCAAATGCGCTGTGGGTGGATCGCCACGTCATGAAAGGGATCTTCATAGTCCGCCTCCGCCGCCACGCGTGTCGTCCAGGAGCTCGCAGGTGAAGGCCATGAGCTCGCTGCCGAGCCCCGCCACGTGCGCGAGCCGCGGGTCGACGGGGCCGCCCCGGCGCGTGCGCGCCTCGAGCTGGAGGAAGACCACGGCGAGCTTGAACATGGCGAGGATGCGATAGTAGCCGAAATCGGCAACGTCGCGGCCGGTCGCCCCGGCGTAGGCCGCGAGCACGGCGGCGCGCGTCCAGAAGCCTGCCGAGGCCGTCGGCATCTGCGCCAGACGGTGCATGCACGGCGGATCGCCCGCCTCCGTCCAGTAGCTCAGCAGCGTGGCGACATCGAACAGCGGATCACCGCGCGAGCCCATGTCCCAGTCGAGCACGGCGCGCGGCGTCAGCGTGCGGGGATCGAGCACGACGTTGTCGAGCTTGAGATCATTGTGGAGCAGCGTGACGTGGCCCGCCGGTGCCGGTCGCGAGGTCAGCCACGTGACGACCGACTGCATCGCGGCGGGTCTCGGCGATCCGTCGAGGGTGAGATCGGCGCGCTTCGTCCAGCCGGCGACGGCGCGTTCGAGAAACCCGGCGGGCTTGCCGAGCGAGGCGAGGCCGACGCGCTCGGGATCGAGGCTGTGCAGGTGCGCCATCAGCTCCACGAGCCGGGCTGAGAGATCGTACCCGACCTCGGTCGTGTGCAGGGCTGCCGGCAGAGCGCCGCCGATCACGAGCCCCGGCCGGTAGTCCATGATGAGGAACGGAGCCCCGAGCACGGCCGGGTCGGTGCACATGTGCAAGGGCGTCGGCACCAGGCTCCAATGGGGGGACAGTGCGGAGAGCACACGATGCTCGCGGGCCATGTCGTTGGCGCCCGGCGGGATGGGGCCGAGTGGCGGTCGTCGCAGCACCCACGGCTTGCCGTCGATCGACAGGAGGTAGTTCAGGTTCCCGAGACCGCCCGCGAACTGACGCGGCGGCACCGCGAGATCGAGGCGATGGCCGCTGCGCGCGAGATGCGCTGCCAACGCCGCCCAGTCCTGCGGCAGGGTGTCGGTGGGCGCACGCAACGCCGGTCCGGGCACGGGAGCTCGCGCGTCCCCGTCTGGCTGTCCGTCGTCGCATGCACCATCATGCGTCATGGTGGTCCGTCCGCCTCGTCGCGCCCGTCACAGCCCTGACGCTAGACCAGGATCGCCCGGCAGGAAACGGGCTTTGCGCTGGCGCAGGCGCCGGGCTGGCGGGTTGAGCCGAAGCCCACCGCGAGCGACGCGGCCGAGAGCGCATGGCGCCCCCACCTACAGCCCGAGACCGCCGTCGAGCAGGAGCGTCTGCCCGGTCATGTAGTCGGAGGCACCCGAGGCGAGATAGAGGGCGAGCATGCCGACCTCGCGCAGGCGGCCGGCGCGGCCGAGCGGCACGATCTTCCGGGCGCGCTCCGTTGAACTCCTGAAGCCGTCCTCACCCGAGGTCACGACGTCCGGGAAGATGCCGGGCGCGATGGCGTTGACCTGGATGCCGTACGGTGCCCAGTCGAGCGCCTGGGCGCGCGTGAAACCGGCGAGCGCCGTCTTTGCGGTCGTGTAGAGCACGAGATCGCGCCCGCCTTGATGGGCGGTCCAGGAGGCGATGTTGATGACCTTGCCGGAGCGGCGCGCGAGCATGTGCGGACCGACGGCGCGGGTGCAGAGCAGCGCCTCCGTGAGGTTGAGGTCCATGATGCGCCGCAGCTCGTCGTCGGAGATCATCGTCGCAGGCGTTGCGCCGTCGGGCGGCGTCACGAGCGGCTTGCGGATGGAGTCGCCGAGCGCATTCACGAGCACGTCGATGCGGCCGAACGTGGCGAGCACCGTCTCGACGGCGCGCGCCACGTCGCCGGATGCCGTGACGTCGGCGATGACGGGCACGACGCGCCGCCCCGAGGACTGCGCGATCTCACGGGCCGCCCCCTCGACATAGCGCGGCGTGAGCGCGTTGAGCGCCACGTCGGCGCCGGCCTCGGCCAGCACCTCTGCGATGCCTCTGCCGATGCCGCGTCCCGCGCCAGTGACGAGCACGACCTTTCCTGTCACGTCGAATTCAGCCGGCATCATGACGGGCACTCCCTCCTGTTGGACGAGGCGGTCAGACGACCCCGTGACCGCGCTGCACGGTGCGGCGCATGTTGGGGGCGGTGACCTGGTCGGAGATCTGCAGGTTCCAGACCTCGGTCTCACCCTGACGGACGAAATCCGCAAAGAGGCCCGGCAGCGCCGCGAGATCGCGCACTTCTGCGCCCCGCAGGCCGAAGCCGCGCGCGATGCTCTCGAACGGAGGCCGTCCGAAGATGGCGCCGGAGTCGTCGACGCCCTCGCCGCGGAACTTGTGGATCTCGGCCCCGTAGGCGCCGTCGTTCATGACGCAGATGAGCACCCTGAGCCCGTGACGCTTGAGGGTTTCCAGCTCCTGGATGTGCATGAGAAGGCTGCCGTCGCCCTCGATGAGCACGATCCTGCTGTCCGGACCCTGGCGACGGGCCGCAGCCACGCCGAGCGCAAAGGAGAGGCCGTTGCCGATGGCTCCGAATTCACGAATGGAGGTGTACAGCTCCGGCGGCCGGCCGCGCATCTGCGAGTTGAAGTAGGCCTGATGCCCGGAGCCGCTGACGACGTGCCAGTCCTTGGGGATGACGTCGTCGAGGGCGCGGATCACGGCGCGCGGATCGAGGACGCCGGGCGCGATGTCGAAGGCCACGTCGTCGGGCGGCTCGTTGGCGATGCGGTGCGCGAGCTCGTTCGTGCGCAGTGTGGCGGCGGTCTTGCCGCCGGCGCCGAGCGTGCGATCGAGCGCCGCCAGCAGCGCCTCCACACTCGCGCGCGCATCCGCCTTGACGTAGAGGTTCGCCGCGCTCATCCCGTCCTTGAGACCGCGCGGCGCCTCGTCGATCTGGGCCACGAAGGCGTCGGGGAAGAGATGCCCGCCGTCGACCGTGTAGTAGGAGAGGCTGGCGCCGACGACCAGAACGAGATCGGCGCTGGCCATGACCTCGCGGCAGAGCGTGGACGCATAGCCGCCGCTGACGCCGAGCGAGAAGGGATGGTGGTCGAACATGCCGCGCCCCGGCAGCGTGTTGGCGAGGGCGGCGCCGCAGCGATCCGCCAGCGCCTCGACGACGGCCTTGGCTCCCGAGCGCAGCACGCCGCGGCCGCCGATCACGACAGGGCGCTTGGCGGTGCGCACACGCTCGACAAGACGTGCGATCTGCTCGGGGTCGGGATGCGTGCGTCCGCCATCGGGCATGAATTGCGTCGAGGGCACGTAGGGCGCACTCGCGGTGTACGGCAGCTTCTGGAGATCGTAGGGCACACCGATGACCACGGGCCGGCGCTCGTGGCGGGCGACGTGGAAGGCCTCGCGGACGTAGTCCAGCATGCGGGCGACGCTGTGGGCGGCGATGTAGTGGGCGCCCGTGGCGACGATGAACGGCGCCTGGTCGATGGCCTGATTGTAGAATTTGGCGTTGATCGGGCTTTCGCCGGAGAAGACCACGACCGGCAGGTGCGCCCTGACCGCGGCAGGCAGCGCCGTCATGAGCTGCGTCAGGCCCGGCCCGCAGGTGACCGAGGCCGCGGCGATCTTGCCGGTCGCGAGATGGTAGGCCATCGCCGCAGCGACCGTGCAATGCTCGTGGCGCACGTGGATGGTCTCGACGCCCGGCAGTGCGGCCAGCGCCGATGTCCAGTGCATGTTGCCGTCGCCCATCAGGATGAATTGCGTGTCGACGCCTTCGGCCACGAAGGCCTCCGCGAGGGCGTTGTAGAGCACCGGCTTCTTCATGTCGGGGTCCTGATCTGCATGAGGTGGGGATGGGATGGGCGGATGTCGGGGATGGGAAGGGGGCGGAGGGTCGGGTCGGCCGATGTTAGTGGACCGGCAGCCCCGCTGCCAAGCGCCTAGGTGCGTCGACCGACGGCCTGGACGGGGCGCGGCGCCGGCTCAGCGCCCGCCCCGGGCGCGATGCGTTTCCGGCGCGGCGATGGCAAAGGCCAGACCGACCGCGACGAGCGCCGCAGCGCCGGTGAGGAGCGCCGCCACGGGGCCGTGCAGGTCGACGATGAGGCCGAGCAGCAGGGGACCGATGACGTAGCCGGCGTCGCCGGTCATGCGATAGGTGCTGATGGCGGCCGCGTTCATGCCGGGCGGCGCGGAATCGGCGGCATAGGCGGCGGGCGCCGTGCCGCTCGCGGAACTCGCCATGCCCCAGACGATACTGGCGGCGATGAACCACGAGTAGGAGGGGGCCACACAGAAGAGCACCATCGAGACGCCGGTCAGCAGCGTCGCCGGCACGATCACGGTCTTGCGCCCGAACAGGTCCGTGAGCATGCCCGCGCCATAGCCAGCCACGAGCCCCGCGAGGCTGCCGAGCATCAGCGCGAAGCCGATGGCGCTGACCGAAAGGCCGAGCCGGGTGGAGGCGAGGACGGGAATCACCGCGAATAGCCCGCCGGTCCGCACCACCGTGTTCATCAGCGAGATGAGGCTGACGAGAAGGAAACCGACCTGGCCGCCGAGCAGACGCAGCTGCGTCATGAAGGGCGGCAGCGTCACCTGTCCCTTGCCGCCGGCCATGCGCGAGAGGTCCCGCGTCTCGGACACGGCGAACCAGGCGACGACGGTCGCCAGCAGGCTGGCGACGCCATAGGCCACGAACGGGGCCGACAGGCCGAAATGCTCGGCGATGAGACCGCCCGGAAAAGGACCGATGCCGACGGCGAAGATGAAGGTGCCCTGATAGATCGCGATGGTGCGCCCGCGCGTGGCCGGCGTGGTGATGTCGGCCAGCACGACCTGGCCGGTCGTCACGACCAGGCCGGCGCCCAGTCCCGCGACGAACCGCGCGAGGATGAATTCGGGGTAACCCGTCGCCCACGCGCACCAGAGGTTCCCGATGCTGGAGATCAGCCCGCCGAGCGCCAATGTCGGCCGCCGGCCGATGCGATCGGACAGTTGACCGGCCGGCAGCGCCACGACGAACCGGGCGAGCCCGTAGATGGCCACGGCCATGCCGATCGCAGAGGCCGTCACGCCGAACGACTGCGCATAAAGGGCCAGCGATGGCACGACCGCGCCGAACCCGAGCTGGTTCACGGCGATCAGCATGCACATCCAGATGAGCACGCGTCGCTCGAAAGGCATGGTTTGCAGAACTCCGGCTGCGGCGGGTGGCGGTCGCGTCGGGGAGCACCCTTCGGGGCATCATCGACAGCGAGAGGCTCGGCTGTGCGATCCCTCGGCGTCGTGGTTCGCACATCTGATCGAAGAAGCGGGGGCAGTCACGCCCGCGACGGAACCACGACGCGGTTTCATCTCGAGCGATCGCAGCCTAGCTGATTTGCCAGCCGGCGCCAGAGCGGCGTGCGTGGCCCTTGCCGGGATCGCCAGCGACAGGTCGCCGACACGATCCCGCCGCCCCGGCGTGATTGCGCTGGCAAGGGGCGTGGCGTCGCGCCATTCTGACGGCCGGCCGCCAGCGGTTCGGGGCGTCGGGGCTGAGCGTGAGCAGGGGGCATGATGCAGGACATTCTCGGAGTGCCGATCGACGTCCGCCTTCTCGTCGCCTGCGCGGCGGTGGCCGTCGGCGGGTTGATGCGGGGGTTCGTCGGCTTCGGTGCGGCGCTCGTCATCGTCCCCGTGATGACGCTGGCTTATGGACCGCACATCGCCGTCGTGGCGCAGACCATCATCGGTGTGCCCGCTCTCATTCAGCTCCTGCCGGACGCCATTCGCCATTCGGAGAGAGCCATCGTGGCGCCAATGGCGCTGGCCATCCTGCTGGCTGCGCCCTTCGGCACGTGGATGCTGGTGGCGGCGAGCCCCGCCCTGATGAAGATCGTCATCGCCGTGCTCGTGCTGCTCATGGTGGCGATGCTGGGCAAAGGCTGGCGGCTCGAGCATGCCTCGGCGCCGACGCTGGTGCTGGCGGGCATCGCGGGCGGGCTCGTGCAAGGCGTGTCGGGCATGGGTGGGCCGCCCGTCGTCGCCGTGGCGCTGTCACGGCCGGGGCCGCCGGAACGCCAGCGTGGTAACGTCCTGGCCGCGATGACGGCGATCACGATCTCCTCGGTGTTACCGCTCTGGCAATTCGGCCTGTTCACGCGCCAAGCCTTGGTCATGGGCCTCGTGCTGCTGCCCGTCTATATCCTCTCGATCCGCGTCGGCGGGCGCTATTTTGCCCGCTCGGGCGGGCACAACTTCCGGCCTGCCGCCTTGCTGACGCTGGCCGTGATCGGTGCGACGACGCTGCTTGCGGCGCTGCGCGACTATCTATCGAGCTGAGCGGCAGGCCTCAGGCGGGCTTTGGTGGCGGCTCTGTGACGTCCTTCGGCGCGGTCCCGCCCTGGCGCTCGGCGAGGACCTTGGCGAGCGCCTGCTTGAGACCGTCGAGATCGCGCAAGTGCAGGTCTTGCTGGGGGAAGGGAATCTCGATCCCACGCTCGGCGAAAGCCTTGAAAATTGCGATGCGCAGGTCGGTCTGCACGTCGAACGTACGCTTGATGTCGGGGATGTAGACGCGCACGGAGAAATCCAGTGAGCTGGCGCCGAAATCCACGAAGGCGATGCGCGGCTCGGGATGGCGCAGCACGGTCGGATGAGCCTGGGCGATCTCGCGCAGGAGGGCCACCACCTCCGCGGGATCGGACGAGTAGGCGGTTCCGACATTGATGATGACGCGGCCCATGGCATTGCGATGGGTGAGATTGATGACGCGTCCGGTGATCAACTCGGAGTTCGGCAGGATGAGGCTCGAGCGGTCGAACGTCTCGATCTCCGTCGCGCGCACGCTGATGCGGCGCACGAAGCCCTGATCGTTGCCGACGACGATCCAGTCGCCGACCTTGATCGGGCGTTCGACGAGCAGGATGAGGCCCGAGACGAAATTGTTGACGATGCTCTGGAGGCCGAAGCCGATGCCGACCGAGAGCGCACCGGCGACGATGGCCAGGTTGGTGATGTCGAAGCCGGCGTAGGCGATGGCGACGGCGGCGGCGACGGCGATGCCGAGGTAGCCGACGGCCGTGCCGATGGAATTGGCGATGCCGGTGTCCATGCGGCTCGGGTGCAGGACGGTGTCGCCGAGCGAGCGCTGCAGCACTCGCGTCGCGAACAGGATGCTGGTGAACAACAGGCCGGCAATGAGGATGCGCGCGAGCGAGATGCGGATGGAGCCGATCTCGAAGCCGAAGATGAGGGCGCGCAGCCAGACCTGGATATCAGCCCAGGCGACGCCCCACTGCAGCAGCAGCACCGGCACGACGGCGAGCACCAGCAAGGCGTTGAGCGTCAGTGACAGGGCGAGTGCGAGCTGGCCGCGCCGACGGGTGTCGAGGCCGAGGTCGTCCTCGAGCCGGTGGCCGAGCGAGCGCTCGGAATCCGCGATCTCGCGCGTCAAGCCGCGGATGGCCAGATGCAACAGCATGGCGGCGACGAGAATGGAGCCCGTCACGACCACCTGTCCGGCGATGAAGCGGCCGAGAGCCACGTATCCGGCGGCTGAGACGACGATGATGACGAGCGCGATGGCGAGCAGCGGGAACTTGAGCGAGCGCGGCGACATCGCCGCGACGAACGTCGGCGCAGCCGTCTCTTCGGCGAGTTCCGCCGCCTGCTCGGCCTCGCTCGCCGGCGGGCGCTTGAACGGCGTGAAGACCACGGCCAGCAGCAGCATGGCGAAGGCGATCGACGAAACGAATGTCTCGGCGACGGTCAGCGACAGGGGCGCGTAGAACGCGCGATTCATCTCCCTGAACACCATGTCGACAGCGTAGACGGCGGCGATGGCGCGGATCAGGAAATGCAGGCGGTTGGCGCTCGGCGTATCGAGCGGCAGCACACGCCAGAGTGGCTTGTTCGGCGAGAAGAGCGTCCGAGACAGCGCGGAAATGGCGATGAACAGCAACGCGGCCTGCAGGATCACCTGCACGACGTCGCCGATCGGCGGCTTTAGCAACTCGAGGCTGTCCAGGCCGGCATAGAGCAGGAGGAGCGATGCCAGCATCGGGATGGCGCGGGCGGGCGCCGTCCAGACCACGGCATTGGCCCGCGCCAGTTGCGTGCGCTCGCGCGGCTGATCGCCACCCCGGACCCATCGGATGAGCCGCTTGACCAAGCGCTTCAACCCGAACAGCGTCAGCAGCGACGCGACGAGCAGCAGTATCACCTCGATGAGATGCGGCTGGATTTCCAGCCACCAGGCCTTGAGCACGATGCCGATCAGCCGCATCGTCGTGCCGGAGTGCTCGATCATGTCCGACCAGACCGCCGGACGAAGCGGGCTGCGCGTGCGTTTCAGCAGGGCTTGGGTGAACAGGGCGCGGCGCAGTTCCTGGATGCGCCCGACAAGTTGGCCGATCTGTTCCTCGGCGAGCTTCACCGTCTTGGCGGCGCCGTCGAGTTGCGAGAAATAGACGCCGAGGCGTTTGCGCTCGGCCGCGACCTGCGGCGACTCCGGGGCGGCGTCCTTGCCGGGAGCCGGGCCGAGCTTGTCGATCTGCGATTTGACGTCGGCGAGCGGCGCCTTGATCTTCTGCTCGAGCTCCTTGGCGACGGCGAGCAGTTCGTCAAGTTTCGAGCGGAGCGTGTTGAGCTCGTCCTCGTTCTCGGCCGCGTCCTCGACGCGGCCTGAAACGCTGTCGACATCCTCGGAAAGCTTCTTGAGCGGGTCCGCGATGGCCCGCGCCAGGCGCGGTTGCGCCGGCTTGGCAGGCTCGCGCGCGGCGGCGGGGGGCGGTGCAGCGGTAGGCGCCGACAGCGGCGGCGCAGTCGGTGTGGGTGTCACGTCCGGAGCAGGTGTCACGACCGGAGCCGGCGGCTGCGTCGCCGGCTTGGCGGCCGTCTGGGCGATCGCCGCGTGACTTGTGGCAAGACAGCCGAGCAGCACGGCGACCAGGATGGCAAGCAGTCTTCGGTACGCGGCGATCGGACCTCGTGAACTCAATGCAATCCCCTAATGCTGCTTCGCCTTACTGCTGCTTCGCTGTCCGGTTGCGGGTGGGCCGGTCATGCGGGCTGGGAATTCCGGTCAGTCATGGACCCCCACCATGGAGGCCACGAGGCCGGCTCCCGGGAGGTGTCCCCTGTAAGTCACCCGCCCGGGCTCGCGCGCTCGGCTGCCGGAAGGCTGAGCGCTCTCTGGCGCCAGCGGTCAGCCTTCGCTTCCTGGCTGCCCGAGCGGACGGGCCTGCCTGCCGAAAACAGCACGCTCGGAGTCGTTGCCGGAGTTGATGCGTGCCGGCGCCGCCGATTTGCGCTCCCCGATCCCCGTCTCGATCACGATGTCGACCGGGCCACCGGTCATGATGAGGTGCTCGACATCGTCCCGCCGAATGATGACGAGGCGGCGGCGGCCGTCGACATTGGCCTGCTCCACGATCGACAGACGGCGCTCGCGCGGGCTTCCGAAGATGCCGGAGGAGTTGGAGCCGTTGCCCAGGTAGTTGGAGTAGAACCAGTAGCCCGCCACGCCGAGCCCACCGATCAGGATCAGAGCCAAGAGCCAATACAAGATTGTTTCCATGCCACTCCCCAGGCTTGGCTGCCGCCAACCCCCTTCAGCATCGGTCTGCAGATGGTCAGGACGACGATGGACGCACACTCGTCCTCGTGTGCGACATGCGTTTCCGCCGCCGCGCACCCGGCCAAGCTATAGCAGGATTTCACAGCATTTTAACCCTAATGTCGAAAGTGTTCATGGGGACGGTCCGGTCCGTCGACAGTCTCTTCGCTCGCCGTCGTCGCGTCTCGGATCTCTGCTCGCGATCTCGTCAGTCCAGAAATTTGTGTGAGTACTTCTCTGTGAAAACCAAGGCGTCTCAGAGCCCTGCACGAACGAATCAGCTATTTTCTCCGGTGATGACCGATGTGGATGTGCGCCATCAGGCGGGTCTTGGCCGGCCGCCGGTACGGACGATCAAAGGCCTGAACGGGTTGTTGCTCCTGCTGGCCTTCGCGCTGGCGGGGTTTCTCGGCGCGTTGGCGCTGCTGGCGCGGGCCGGTGGTGAGCCCATCGTGGTCATGCTGCTGGCGCTCCTGGCGGCGCTCGGTTCATTCTTCGTGTTCGGCGTGGCCACGGGTTTCGTGACGGTCGGCAGCGCAGCCGACACTTCCGTCAGCGTGCGCGCATGGGCCGACCCGCTGCCCGACGGCATCCGCGTCACCGCGCGCGATGGTACGCATCTCTACGCCAACGCCGCCTTCACCGACATTCTCGGTCTCGCGGCCGACGACACCAACGGCGGACTCGAGCGGGCACTCGCCGGAGACGTGCAGGCGAGCGAGGTGATTTTCCGCCTGATGCAGGCCGTCGAGCGGGGAGAGTCCCGGGAAGAGGAGCTGCGGCTGCGTGGCGCCGGCGCCAATGGCCGGCAGGCCCGCTGGCTCCGGATCGGCGTCTGGCCCGCTGCGGAGACGGTGCTGTGGCGCGTCGCGGACGTGACGCCGGTACGCCTGCGCCAGGAGGATTCCTTCCGACAGCTCGAGGACCTGCTGACCTCTTACGATCGTCTCCCCGTCGGCGTGCTGTCCGTGGCGCCGAGTGGGCTGGTCGAGCTGATGAACAGCACGCTTGCCGGCTGGCTCGGGCGCGATCCCGCGTCGTTGCGGCAGAGCACGTTCGCCGATCTGTTCGCCGGCGAGGCCGCGGCGCTGGTGAATGCCTTGCACATGACGACGCCGGGCGAGGCCGCTCATCTCGATCTGGACATGTGCGGGCTCGAGGGCGGACTCGTACCGGTGCGGCTCATCGCCACGACGGTCGATATCCCTGGCGAGCGCCAGCGGGGACTGCGGGCCATCGTGCTGAGGCGCGGTGCCGGCTCACTGCTCGATGCCGACACGCGCGGCGACGACGTGCGTCTGTCGCGCTTCCTGCACGCCGCCCCGTTCGGCATCGCCACCGTGACCCGGGATGGCCGCATCGCCAACGCCAACGCCGCCTTCGCGCGCATGTTCTATGCCGATGCGCGCTCGCGGCCGCAGCGGCTGTCGACGCTCATGGAGGAAATCGCCGGAGCCGACGTGCGGGCGCAGGTCGACGCGGCCTTCGCCGCCGCCATCGCCGGCAAGGGCACCGGTGAGCCGCTCGAGATCTCCTACGGGCCCGACCGGCATTTCTCGCGGCGTATTTTCATCAGCCTTCTGGACCACGGCGACGGCTTGCCCGAGGCTGCCGCGCTCTACGTCGTCGACACGACCGAGCAGAAGGCCCTCGAGATCAAGTTCGCCCAGAGCCACAAGATGGAGGCGGTCGGCCAGCTCGCCGGCGGCATCGCGCACGACTTCAACAACGTGCTGCAGGTCATCATCGGACTGTCCGAACTGTTCACCACCAGCCGCCGGCCTACCGATCCCGGCTATTCCGATGTCATGCAGATCCGCTCCGAGGCCAATCGTGCCGCCAGCATGGTGAGCCAGTTGCTGGCCTTCGGGCGCAAGCAGACGCTCAAGCCCGAGGTGCTGGCCCTCAACGACGTCGTGCAGGATCTCGGCTACTCGCTCAACCGCCTGCTGACCGAGCGCATCGAGCTGAAGATCCAGTGCGAGCGCGATCTGTGGTTTGTGAAGGCGGACCGCACGCAATTCGAGCAGGTGCTCATCAATCTTGCCGTCAACGCGCGCGACGCCATGCCGGAGGGCGGGCGGCTCAGCGTGCGCACGCGCAACATCACCGAGCGCGAGGCGCAGAAGCTGTCGGGCCAGGGCATGCTGCTGGGCGAGTACGTGCTCGTCGAGGTCGAGGATACCGGCACGGGCATGTCGCCGGAGGTCATGGCCAAGATCTTCGAACCGTTCTTCTCGACCAAGGAGGTGGGCAAGGGGACCGGGCTCGGCCTCGCGACCGTCTACGGTATCGTCAAGCAGACCGGTGGCTATGTGTATCCCGAGAGCGAGATCGGCAAGGGCACGACGTTCCGGGTCTACCTGCCCCGCCATCAACCCGACGCCATCGAGATCAAGGGGCCGGGCGCCGGCGCGGCGGAGCGCCCGAAGGATCTCACGGGCACGGGACGCGTCCTGCTCGTGGAGGACGAGGACGGCGTGCGCAACTTCGCCATGCGCGCGCTGCAACGGCAGGGCTACGAGGTGCTGACCGCCTCGACGGGCGTGGAGGCGCTGGAGGTGATGGCCGCGCACGACGGGCAGGTCGATCTGGTCGTCAGCGACGTGGTGATGCCGGAGATGGACGGTCCCACGCTGCTCAAGGAGCTGCGCAAGTCCAAGCCCGACCTGAAGATCATCTTCGTGTCGGGCTATGCGGACGATGTCTTCAAGAAGAGCCTCGACGCCAACGAGGAGTTCACCTTCCTGCCCAAGCCCTTCACGCTGTCCCAGCTCGCCAACAAGGTGAAGGAAGCGCTTGGCGGCTGACCGCCGGCGCGAGATCGCCATCGGGGGCCGGCCGACCCGGGTTCCACCCCAAATGCGCAAGTGAAGCCCCGATCACGCGACGTCGCGGAGCGACTCGCCGTCGGGATTGCGACGATGGTGGCGATTCGCAGCGCACCTGACGATGGCGGGGGGCGAGTTATGCCGTCGAACAGGGCACGAACACACGGCGAATATCCCCGCACTATCAGTGGGTTGGTAAGAGCTTGCCAAAATAGAACAAAAGAAGTACAGTGGGCTCGATTGCGCCGATCTGCAACTCGTGAAATAAGGGGAAACGAGATGAGCACACCGGACCTCAGGGTGGTCGAAGGGGGGAGCATGGACAAGCACAAGGCGCTCGATGCCGCGCTCGCACAGATCGAGCGGCACTTCGGCAAAGGCTCGATCATGCGGCTTGGTCAGAACGACAAGGCCATCGACATCGAGGCCATTCCGACCGGCTCGCTCGGCCTCGACATCGCGCTTGGCATCGGCGGCCTGCCGCGTGGCCGCATCATCGAGATTTACGGGCCGGAATCTTCGGGCAAGACGACACTGGCCCTTCAGGTGGTCGCCGAAGCCCAGAAGAAGGGCGGCATCACTGCGTTCGTCGACGCCGAGCATGCGCTCGATCCGGTCTATGCCAGGAAGCTCGGCGTCAAGGTCGAGGACCTGCTGATCTCCCAGCCCGACACCGGCGAACAGGCGCTCGAGATTGCCGACACGCTTGTCCGCTCGGGCGCGGTCGATGTGCTGGTGGTCGACTCGGTGGCGGCGCTGACGCCGAAGGCCGAGCTCGAGGGCGAGATGGGTGACAGCCTGCCCGGCATGCAGGCACGGCTCATGAGCCAGGCCCTGCGCAAGCTCACCGGCTCGATCTCCAAGTCGCGCACCATGGTCATCTTCATCAACCAGATCCGCATGAAGATCGGCGTCATGTTCGGCAATCCGGAGACGACGACAGGCGGCAATGCCTTGAAGTTCTACGCATCCGTGCGTCTCGACATTCGCCGCATCGGCCAGATCAAGGAGCGCGACGAGGTCGTCGGCAATCAGACCCGCGTCAAGGTCGTCAAGAACAAGGTTGCCCCGCCCTTCAAGCAGGTCGAGTTCGACATCATGTACGGCGAGGGCATCTCGAAGATGGGTGAGCTCGTTGATCTCGGCGTCAAGGCGGGGATCGTCGACAAGTCCGGCGCCTGGTTCTCCTATGATGGACAGCGGATCGGGCAGGGCCGTGAGAACGTCAAGTCGTTCCTCAAGGCCAACCCGGCGATGGCCGAGTCGATCGAGCGCGCCATCCGCCAGAATGCCGGCCTGATCGTCGACCGCATGCTGGCCGCCGTGCCCGAGCCGGGCGAGGCCGACGACGGCGAGAGCGTCGATCCGGAGACGGGCGAGGTGACCGCGCCCGAGGATGACGGTGAGGATTCCACGGCCGGCGCCAGCTCCACGCGTCGCGCCGGACGCGGCCGGCGCTAGCGCGCCCCAAGTCTCGACAAGGCTCTCGACCCAAGGTCTCGGTAGAGGTGTCGAGCGAGGTCTCGACGAGCGCACCCGGCGCTTCCATCGCCGGGTCGGCGGATGTCGCCGGCCTGCCAGGGTATGCCACTCCGGGCCATTTGGCGGGCGAGCGTGAGGCGGTGTTCCTTGGTGGGGCCGACAGCACGGTGGCGGCCGATCGCGCCGCGGCCTCGTCGCGGCTGTCGGGGCGGTGGCGCTGTGGCGCCCGGTTTGGCCGGATGCGGTTGCGGCAGCTTCGGGCCGGGGCCGCAGGGGCGGTGCAGCCGGCTGAGCGCAGCTCCTGAGGCGTGCCGGTCTCGCAACGGCGCGTGCCGGTGACGGGGGGAGTGACGGGGTGGGGCGCCAGGCCCTGCCGCGCCGGCCGGCTGGACAGTGGCCGCCCCCCCCTATAAATACGGATTGCGCGATGAGACCGTTCGGGGCCGTGATCGCCGGCCGACGGACGGGTGGCGCGCGTCCTGTCCGGCGGCTCGCTCGAGGCGCCGCGGGGCGTCGGCCGCCAGGCACGCCAGCGTCGCGCACGACCAGTGCAACCCACGTAAGGCACTTCCATTCCATGACCGGTGTCAACGAGATCCGCAGGGCCTTTCTCGACTATTTCCGAGCGTTCGAGCACGAGATCGTGTCGTCCTCGCCGCTGGTCCCGCGCAACGATCCCACGCTGATGTTCACCAACGCGGGGATGGTGCAGTTCAAGAACGTCTTCACCGGCCAGGAGTCGCGGCCCTACAATCGGGCGGTGACCTCGCAGAAGTGCGTGCGTGCCGGCGGCAAGCACAACGATCTCGACAACGTCGGCTACACCGCGCGCCATCACACGTTCTTCGAGATGCTCGGCAATTTCTCGTTCGGCGACTACTTCAAGGAGCTCGCCATCGAGCTGGCATGGAACCTCGTCACGAAGGAGTTCGGCCTCGACCCGAAGCGTCTGCTCGTGACCGTCTATTCCGAGGACGACGACGCCTTCGCGATCTGGAAGAAGCTCACCGGGTTCAGCGACGACAAGATCATCCGCATCCCCACGTCCGACAATTTCTGGGCCATGGGCGACACTGGACCGTGCGGGCCATGCTCCGAGATTTTCTTCGACCACGGGCCGAAGATCCCGGGCGGACCACCCGGCAGTGACGATGCCGACGGTGATCGCTTCATCGAGATCTGGAACCTCGTGTTCATGCAGTTCGAGCAGCGCGCGCCGGGCGACCGGGTCGACCTGCCGCGCCCCTCGATCGATACCGGCATGGGCCTCGAGCGCATCTCGGCCGTCCTGCAGGGCACGCACGACAACTACGAGACCGACCTCTTCAAGGCGCTGATCGCCGCCTCGGTGGATGCCACGGGCGTCGAGGCGGAAGGCGAAGCCAAGTCGAGCCACAAGGTCATCGCGGATCATCTGCGGGCCTCGAGCTTTCTCATCGCCGATGGCGTGCTGCCCTCCAACGAAGGGCGCGGCTACGTGCTGCGGCGGATCATGCGGCGCGCCATGCGCCACGCGCGACTGCTCGGCGCCAAGGACCCGCTGATGCATCGTCTGGTGCCGGCGCTGGTGCGCCAGATGGGCGATACCTATGCCGAGCTGGTGCGCGCCCAGGCGCTCATCACGGAAACGCTGAAGCTCGAGGAGACGCGCTTTCGCGCCACACTCGACAAGGGGCTGGGCCTGCTCGCCGACGCCTCCCGGACCATGCGTTCCGGCGACACCTTCCCGGGTGACGTGGCCTTCCGCCTCTACGACACCTATGGCTTCCCGCTCGACCTGACGCAGGATGCCCTGAAGCCGCGCGGCATCACGGTCGACACGGACGCTTTCGGCGCGGCCATGCAGCGGCAGAAGGATGAGGCGCGTAAAGCCTGGAAGGGCTCCGGAGATGCGGCCACCGAGTTGGTCTGGTTCGAGCTGCGCGAGCGGGTCGGCGCGACCGAGTTCCTGGGCTATGCCACGGAGCTGGCCGAGGGGCAGGTCAGCGCCGTGGTCAAGGGCGGCAAGGAAGCCAAGAGCCTGAAGAAGGGCGACGAGGGCGCGCTGGTGCTCAACCAGACGCCGTTCTACGGCGAATCCGGCGGCCAGGTCGGCGATGTCGGCGTCATTCGCGGCATGAACGGCGCGGTCTTCCGCGTCACCGACACGCAGAAGCGCCTCGGCGATCTCTTCGTGCATCTGGGTGTCGTGGAGAAGGGCACGTTCAAGCCCGACGATTCCGTCGAGCTCGAGGTGGATCGCGCGATGCGGACGGCCACGCGCGCCAATCACTCCGCGACGCATCTCCTGCACGAGGCGCTGCGGCAGGTGCTTGGCACGCACGTGGCGCAGAAAGGGTCCATGGTCGCGCCCGACCGGCTGCGCTTCGACTTCTCCCATCCCAAGGCCATGTCGGCCGAGGAGGTGCGCAAGGTCGAGGACCTCGCCAATGCCGTGGTGCTCGAAAACGGCCCCGTCGAAACGCGGCTGATGGCGCTCGAGGACGCGATGCAGTCGGGCGCCATGGCGCTCTTCGGCGAGAAGTATGGCGATGAGGTGCGCGTCGTCTCGATGGGGGCTAGCGGGCACGACGGGCGCTCCAACAAGGCCTGGTCGGTGGAGCTTTGCGGTGGCACGCATGTCCGTCGCACGGGCGACATCGGCGTCATCAGGATCGTGGCCGAAACGGCGGTCGCGGCGGGCGTGCGCCGTCTCGAGGCGCTGACCGCCGAGAATGCGCGCCAGTACCTCGGCTCGCAGGACGAGCGACTGCGCGAGGCGGCGGCGCTGCTGAAAGCCAAGCCCGACGACGTGCTCGACCGTCTCAAGTCGCTGATCGACGAGCGCCGGCAGATCGAGCGCCAGCTCGCCGACGCCAAGAAGCAACTCGCGCTTGGCGGTGGCGGGGCCGGCAATGGCGCCGCCGCGGCGTCCCCCGTCCAGACCATCGGGACGGTCAAGCTGCTGGCGAGGACCGTGCACGGCATCCAGCCCAAGGACCTGCGCGGTCTGGTGGACGACGGCAAGAAGCAGATCGGCTCGGGTATCGTCGCGATCATCGGCGTCACCGAGGAAGGCAAGGCCGGCCTCGTGGTCGGCGTGACGCCCGATCTCGTCGGCTCCTGGAGTGCCGTCGATCTTGTGCAGGTCGGCGCCGAGGCGCTCGGCGGCAAGGGCGGCGGCGGGCGGCCGGACATGGCGCAGGCCGGCGGTCCCGACGGGGCCAAGGCCGAAGGCGCGCTGGCCGCGATCGCGCGACGGATCGAGGGGCAGGGCTGAACCCGGCCCGGTGACGCCTGATCCGGGGTATGGGTGACGCGGAGCGGGCGTGCGGGGGAGTATGCGTCAGCGGCGCCGTGGCAAGACCGATCCGAGAAGCCTCGCCGTTCAGGCCATCGTCCTGGCGCTCGTCGTGGCGGTGCTCGGCTGGCTGCTGCACAATCTCGTCGCCAATCTCTCCGCGCGCAACATCACGTCCGGCTTCGGCTTCCTCTGGGACACCTCCGGCTTCGCCATCTCGCAGAAGCTGATCGCCTTCGACGAGACGTCGAGCTACGGGCGGGCGTTCCTGGTGGCGCTGCTCAACACGCTGCTGGTGGCTGCCATCGCCATCCCCCTCGCGACCGTCGTCGGCGTCGTCGTCGGCGTGGCGCGTCTGTCGTCCAATCCGCTCGTGAGCTGGCTCGGCGGAGCCTATGTCGAGCTCGTGCGCAACGTGCCGCTGCTGCTCCAGCTTTTCTTCTGGTATTTTGCGGTTCTGCGCCCCTTGCCGCCGCCGCGCCAGTCGCTGGCGCTGGCGCCGGGCGTGTTCCTCAACAACCGCGGCCTCTATCTGCCGGAACCGCTGGCCGGG
Source organism: Hyphomicrobiaceae bacterium (assembly GCA_041397725.1). Classification (GTDB taxonomy): domain Bacteria; phylum Pseudomonadota; class Alphaproteobacteria; order Rhizobiales; family Hyphomicrobiaceae; genus JAGRKR01. Next base: position 121,729 of record JAWKVZ010000003.1, read on the forward strand.
GAGTGGACGGCGGTACTCGCCGCTGTCCTGGCGCTCGTCGCTCTGGCGAGCCTCGCCTGGCGCCATGTTGCGCCCCTGATCCCTTTGCCGGAGGGCTGGAGCGCCGCCGCCATCGGCCGCGCACTTCGTGTCGCCGCGATGATCCTCGTCCTGGCGGTTCTCGTCTCGCTCAGGCTGGAGCTGCCGGCGGCGGGTGGCCTCAACCTCGTCGGCGGGCTCAGGATCCTGCCCGAGCTGGTGGCATTGGTCCTGGCTCTGGCCATCTATACCGCCGCCTTCATCGCCGAGATCGTGCGTGGCGCCATACTTTCGGTACGGCGCGGGCAGCTTCAGGCGGCGCGGGCGCTCGGGCTGCGCAATTGGCCGGCGCTGCGCCTCGTCGTGCTGCCTCAGGCCGTGCGCAGCATCATTCCGCCGCTCACCAACCAGTACCTGAACCTGACCAAGAACTCGTCCCTCGCCGCCGCCATCGCCTATCCCGATGTCGTGTCCGTGCTATCGGGGCCGGTGCTGGAGCAGACCAACCGGGCGATCGAGGTCGTGGTGCTGGCCATGGGTGTCTACCTCGTGCTGTCGCTGACGACTGCCGGGCTCATGAGCCTCTACGGGAGGCGGCATGGCCGATAGCGATGAGAACGCGGGCGGCAGGGCCGGCGGGCCTCGCGCCGGGCGTCCGGCAATGAACTGGCGCAGGGCCGTGCACGCGCTCTTCTCGAGCCCGGGCAATGCGCTGCTGACGCTACTGGCGCTCGCCGTCCTCTGGTGGATCGCGGTGCCGCTGATCCGCTTTGCGCTGGTCGATGCCGTCTGGAGAGGCGGGGTCGAGGCGTGCCGCAAGCCCGGAGTCGGCGCCTGCTGGCCGTTCATCGAGGCGCACATCGGCCAGTTCATCTATGGCGGCTATCCGCTCGCCGCGCGCTGGCGCGTCGATGCGGCGCTGCTGATCGGGGCAGGCCTGCTGTTGCCGCTGCTGTGGCGGCGGGTGCCGGCGAAGCGGCTCAACGCCGTACTGCTGCTGGCGGGCTTCCCGGTGATCGCCTTCGTACTGCTGCGGGGCGGGATGCTCGGCCTCGCCAGCGTCGAGCCGGAGCTGTGGGGCGGCCTCATGCTGACCCTGATCGTGGCGGCGACCGGCATCACGCTGGCCGTGCCGATCGGCGTGCTGCTGGCGCTCGCGCGGCAGTCCGAGCTGCCGGTGCTACGCGTGCTCGCCTCGCTCTTCATCGAGACCTGGCGCGGCGTGCCGCTCATCACGGTGCTCTTCATGGCCAGCGTGATGCTGCCGCTGTTCCTGCCCGAGGGCTCACGGATCGAGCGGCTCTACGGCGCCCTGGTCGGCGTCGCCATGTTCGCGGGCGCCTACATGGCCGAGGTCATTCGCGGCGGGCTCGCCGCCGTGCCGCGCGGTCAGGTGCAGGCGGCGGCGGCGCTCGGCATGCCGAGGCGCACGGCGCTCGTCTACGTCGTGCTGCCGCAGGCACTGCGCCATGCCATCCCCGGCATGGTCAACTCGTCGGTCGGCCTGTTGAAGGACACCACGCTCGTGCTCACCATCGGTCTTTTCGACCTGCTCGGGATCGTGCAGCGCAGCTTCACGAATGCGGCCTGGGCCAGTCCGGTCACGGCCTCGACCGGGTATCTGTTCGTCGGGCTGGTCTTCTGGGTGCTCTGCTTCTCGCTGTCGCGCTATGCGCTCGGCGTCGAGCGCCGGCTGGCGCGGGGCCGCTTCTGAGCGCCGCCGCCGTCCGCGCCTACTGCATGAGCACCTCGACCTGCGCCACCTCGCCCGCCTTGACCGTGAAGCGCTTCTGGTAGGTCTGGTTGCCGAGCCGGGCGCGCGCCAGATACGTGCCCGCTGCCAGGATGTGCGTGGGCAGCGCGCCGGCCGTCTCCTTCACGATCTCGCCGCCGGGCGTCAAGATCACCCAGCGGGTATCGGCGAGGGCCTCGCCGCCCGCCCGCTGCACGAGCTTGAAGGTGACGCGCGCGGCGGCGTGGTAGACGCCGACGTCCGTCAGCTTGCCCGCCTCGACGGTTACGTCGGATTGCGACACGGCATTGGCATCGCCGTAGGTGCTGATGACATGGTAGATGCCGGCATTGAGACGAACCACGACGCCCGGCTTGGCGCCGCGCACGACGAGGATGCGGTTGCCGAAGCGGTCGCGCTCGTCGGAGTAGATGTCGTAGAGGACGCTGGTCTGCCCGCTCAGCGCCCCCGAACCGGTATCGAGCCTGAGCCTCAGGCCGCCGGCATTGAGCACGAACTGCTCGCTCGTCTTGGAGCCGGCGCCGACGGTCAGCTTGCGCGCCAGGTGGGCGCGTCCGAGGGCGGCGACGACCAGATACTCGCCGGGCGCCAGATCGAACGTCGGGCTGGCAAGGCTGCTCACGGCGAGCGGCTTCAGGGTCTTGTCGAGCTTCGCCTTCGGGTCGTAGATGAACCACGACAGGCCCTGCTCGATGGGTTGGCCGTCCTCGGTCAGCACGGCGACGAAGGTCAGGCGGCCGGTCGTGGGCGGCTTGGCCTTGGGCTGCGGGGGCGGCGTCGGGCGCACCGGCGGCCGCGTGCGCGTCTCGGGCTGCCAGCCGCTGGCCGGTGGGGTGGGCGCCTGGGCCCTGGCGGCGAGGGGCGCCAGCAGCACGAGCAGCGCAAGAGCCAGCATGACGCGCACTGCGCTGACAGCGGGGCGCAGCCATCCGGGCCGGCACTCATGACGGTGTCGCATGTCTCCCCTCCGCGGAGGCTCCCGTAACGCACGCGTGGCAAGTGACCCACAGCCGAAACCGGGTCCGGCCGCGTCCCGGCCCGATCCCGTTCCGGCTGGATGCCTGCCGCACGAATCGCGCGATCTCAAGGCAGTTTAGCGCGCGACGACCACCACGGTCTTGATCTCCCCGGCCGTCACCGTCAATTGCGCCTCGTGACGCCTGGCCTGCCGCTCCGCCGTCACGCGATAGGTGCCTGCCGCCAGGACGAAGCGCGGCTCGTGCCGTGCGCTGCGGGCAATCAGGCGGCCGTCGGGGGTCGTGATCTCCCAGTACGCGCCGACGAGGGAGGGGCCCTGATCCGTTGCCGCGAGGGCGAGGGTCACGATCCCCGCCTGATGCTCGACGACGATTGTGCGCGGCTGGCCAGGAGCGATCTCGATGTCGCGGGTGATGCGGGCATTGTGGCCGCCGAGCTGGCTGACCAGCCGGTAGCGACCGGCCGCGACGTGAAGGACGGGCTGTGCCGCCGTCGTCCTCAGCCGCGGCCTCTCAGGGGTGTCCAGACGCTGCAGCTGCCAGACGAGGGGCAGGGCCGCCGTCGCCGTCCTGCCGGGGAGGCGGCTCTGGAGCGTCAGGCGCGCCGCGCGCAGCACGATGGTCCGCTCGACGGTCTGACCGGGCAGGACGCTGACACGCACGCGCGCTTCCGCCTCGCCCCAGCGGGCCATCACCGTGTAGGTGCCGGCCGGCAGCGCCAGCAGCGGCCGGTTCGCCGCTGTGCGGGTGAGTATCCGGAGCCCGTCCGCCTGCTCGGGATCGTCCTCGAGCACGACGAACTGTACGTTGTCGAGGGGCGGCTGGCCTTCGGCCGGCGACGCGCTCAGCTTGATCTCGCCCATGTTGAGGGTGATCGCCATCTCGGCGATGCTGCCAGGCAGCACGGTCATCGAATGCTGGCTGCGGGCGATGCCGTGCTCGACCGTGATCACGTAAGAACCCGCCGGCAGGTGCAGGACGGGTGTCGCTTCGTGCGTCATCGCCACGGTCTGGTCCGGCGGGGCGGTGGGCGAGGGGCGGCGGGCAACCGAGTAGAACACGTGTTGCAGCGGCCGGCCGCCGCGCGCCGATAGCGTGGCGAGACGCAGAATGCCGGCATCGAGTGACACATCGAGGATCGTCGTCGCGACGTCATCGACCGTGACGCTGCGGGTGCTCGTGGCCGCGCCGAGCCGGGCCACCACGCGATAGCGGCCTTTGGGGAGTTTGAGCAGGGCGGGTGGAGCGCTTCCGGCGTAGAGGGGCGGACTGGCGGTCTTGCCACCCTCGGCCGCGACCTCCCAGCGAACGCCCGAAGTCAGCGGGGGCGTGCCCGGACCGAGCCGCGCCACCAGCTTCAGGCCCGGTGGGCCGCTGCGCCTGGCGGGGTCGGGGGGCGTCTTGCCGGGCGACGCGGGGGCGCGCGCGGCCGGCGCGCCGGGCAGAGCCAGACGGAAGGCGGCCGCGACGGCGCGCGTCAGGCTCTCGTCATCGCCGGCGACGGCGTGCGTGCCGCCGGTCGTCTGGCTCACGCACTGCATCTTGCGGGCCTCGCGGGCGCTGAGGCCGATGCTGATGACGTGCACGGCGAGGCCAGGAGCGGTCTTGCGCAGCGCCGTGGCGGCGGCGCAGGGATCGCCGCGACAGTTGTCGAGGCCGTCATGCAGCAGAATGATGCTGCGTCGGCCCTTGACGTCGCCCAAAGCCTGGCCGGCGAGGCGCAGTGCGAGCGTGAGGGGCCCCCGGCCGCGGGGATTGAGGTCGTCGATCGCTTCCTCGATGGCGCTGTCGCCGGTCGGCGCCAGCGGGGCGACGATGGCGGCGTCGCTGCAATCCCCCTTGCGCCGGTGCCCGAACGACGCCAGTCCGAGCCGCCCGGCACCCTTGTGCGTCTCGATGGCGGCCTTCAGCGCGGTCCTCGCGAGGTCGAGCTTGTTGTCGCGCTCCGTGCCGAGGCGCCCCCACATCGATCCGGAGCCGTCGAACACGACGATGAGGCTTGCGGGCTCGGCGCCCGAGGGCTGCGCCGCGAGGCGGCCGGCTGGCATGACCAGCGCGAGCATGGCGCCGAGGATCAGCGCCAGGGGTCTTCCATCGGCGATCCAGCGAGGCATCATGAGCAAGCTCCCGATCGGCGCACGCCGGTCCCCGTCAAACTCCAACAGCGGCGCATTGTAGCTCATCCTGTTTTGATATAGCCAATAGCAGCCGGAAGAACTGCATGATGGTGGTCGCTATGAACGAAAATGCGCTCGCGCTCCTGCGCACGCGACGCTCCGTGTCGGCCAAGAGCCTCGGTGAGCCGGGGCCGTCGGCCGAAGCGCTGGAGCAGATCCTGCGCATTGCCGCGCGCGTGCCCGACCACAAGCGGCTGGCGCCGTGGCGCTTCGTGGTGTTCGAGGGCGAGGCGCGGGCGGCCTTCGGCGGCGTGCTGGCCGATGCTCTCGTGGCCGAGGACAAGGACGCGCCCTCACCGATCCGTCTCGAGACGGAGCGCGCGCGCTTTCTGCGGGCGCCCGTGGTGATCGCCGTCGTTTCCAGTCCGCGAAGCACGTCCGTCGTGCCGGAATGGGAGCAGGTCTTGTCGGCGGGGGCGGCCTGCCTCAATCTCTGCCTGGCGGCCCACGCCATGGGATTTGCCGCCAACTGGATCACGGAGTGGTATGCCTATTCGCCGGCCGTCGGCAAGGCGCTGGGGCTCGGTGACGGCGAGCGCGTGGCGGGCTTCATCTACATCGGCACGCCGCTCGTGACACCCGACGAGCGCGAGCGGCCCGATCTAGCCGCCATTGTCAGCAACTGGACGGCCTGAGGCCGCAGCACAGAATCGAGAGGTAGGCGATGATCTACGACGCGCTGGAGAACAAGCACGGGCTGAAGCACGATCCCTGGAAGGCGCTGGTCGTGCCACGGCCGGTCGGCTGGGTGTCGACGCTCGACAAGGACGGCAACGTCAACCTGGCGCCCTACAGCTTTTTCAACGGCGTCGGCGACGATCCGCATTACGTGATGTTCGCCTCTTCCGGGCGTAAGCACTCCCTCGCCAATGCGGAGGCGACCGGGGAATTCGTCTGCTCGTTCTGCACGTACGATCTGAAGGACCAGATGAACATCACGTCGGCCGACGTGGGCACGGGCGTCGACGAGCTCGCGCTTGCTGGCCTGACGCCGGCGCCGTCGCGCTTCGTGAAGCCGCCGCGGGTGGCCGAGAGCCCGGCCGCCCTCGAGTGCCGCTACCACTGCACGCTCTCGCTTCCCGGCAAGCCGGGCGGACGCAAGGCGCCGTATATGGTCGTGATCGGCCTCGTGGTCGGCGTCTATATCGACGATAAGATCATCGCCGACGGCAAGGTGGACATTGCCAAGACCCGGCCGCTGGCACGCCTCGGCTACATGGATTATGCCGTCGTGACGCCCGAGAACGTTTTCTCCCTCGAGCGACCGAGCGCCGCCGAGGCGCTGGGCCGCAAGACGACCTGAACGCGGTCTAGACGAGGCTGCGTCCGGCGCGCTTCAGCGTGCGCCGGGCGAGCGTCAGGTGGGGCCGGTCGAGCATGATGCCGTCGAGGGAGACCACGCCGGCATCGCCCGCTGCGGCGAAAGCCCCGACGATGCGCTCGGCGCGCGCAATCTCCGCAGGGCTCGGCGTGAACACCTCGTTGATGATGGCGACCTGATCGGGGTGGATGGCCATCTTGGCCGTGAAGCCGTCGCGCGCCGCCTCCTCCGCCTCCCGGCGCAGCCCGTCCGGATCGCGAAAGTTCACGTAGACGCTGTCGATGGCCGCGGCTCCGGCTGCCGCCGCCGTGATCAGGCAGAGGTCGCGGACGAGGCGGTAGGGCGACGTATACTGGCCGTCCGGTGTGCGGTTGGACAGGGAGCCGATCTGGGCGGCGAGGTCCTCGGCTCCCCAGGTGAGCCCATCGAGGCGCGAACTCTGCCCGACATAGCTGCCCATGTGCAGAAGCGAGCCCGGCACCTCCGTCGTCAGTGCGAGAATGCGCGTCGCACCGTGCGTCAGGCCGGAGCGGCTTTCGGCGCTGGCGAGCGCGATCGAGAGTTGATGCACGTCCTCGCCCGAGCGCGCCTTGGGCAGCAGCACGCCCTCGGGGGCGGCCGGCATGACCTGTTCGAGATCCTGCTCCCAGAAGGCCGTGTCGAGGCTGTTGATGCGGATGTAGAGCCGCGGGCGCGTCTCGAGTGACAGATGCGCGCGGATGAACTCGGCCGAGAGGCCGCGCGCCGTCGGCTTGGCGGCGGACGCCACGGAGTCCTCGAGGTCGATGAGGAGGATGTCGGCGCCGCAGGAGAGGGAACGCGCGAGCTTGCGCTCGCTGTCGCCCGGAACGAAGAGCAGGGAGCGCATGGTCAGGCCACCGGCTTCTTGCGCATGAAGGCCGCGCGCTTGCACTCCGCCACCAGTACCGCATCCTGGTTGTATGCCCGGTGCAGGAACTCGACGAGGCCGGCATCGCTGCGGGAGCGGCTTTCGCGTTTCGAGGCGACGGTGGTTTCGACGCGCACGGTGTCGCCGTGGAAGAGCGGGTGCGGGAAGCGCACGTCGGTCATGCCGAGATTGCCGATCGTCGTGCCGATGGTGGTGTCGTTCACGGAGATGCCGATCATCAGGCCGAGGGTGAACAGGCTGTTGACGAGGGGGCGGCCCCATTCCGTCGCGGCGGCGAAGTGATGGTCGATGTGCAGCGGCTGCGGGTTGTGCGTGAGGCACGAGAAGAGCGTGTTGTCCATCTCGGTGACGGTCCTGCGGATGGCATGCTCGAAGCGCTGGCCGACCTCGAACTCCTCAAAGAAAAGCCCCTTCATGCGTGTATGTCCTCTCTGTCAGGGCTCCTTCGATACACACGATCGGCCGCCAACGTAAGGGGCAGCCGGCGGACAGGCATAAAGTCCTGCCCCAGCGAAGGCGCCGTGCCATTCCGGGCGGCGCATTAACCTCGGATTTATTCCGACGGCCTACACTTCAAGGTCTGTTGGTGCTCTGCGTATCGGGCTCGCGTCGCGTGTGTTGCGGTGGGGTACTGGTATCATGCCTTCGCGTATGTTCCGGAGTTCGGTCGGCTGTTTGCTTGCGGGTGCATGCCTTCGCGTGCTCGCAGCCGGTGTCGCGGCGGCGCTCGGTCTGGCTTCGGCGACCGCTGGTGAGATGGTCCGCACGTCGGCGTGGGCCGCGCAAAAGCGCGCCAAGATCCCCAGAAAGCCCGTGGCCGCCGATCAGGCATGGCTCGCGCTGGTAAAGCGTCATGGCCCGCACCACGGGCTCGGTCATCTCGCGCGCCGCATTTTCGTGACCCGGAACGGCCACTACTACGTGCCCATCCCCGAGGAGCGCCACGAGATCATGGCGCTGCGCGGGCAATCCATCGCCGAGCAATTGCGCCTGCCGCCGGTCGCGCCGGTCACAAAGCAGCGCGTGGAGACGGCCGGCAGCCTCCTGCCGGCTCAGGCGCGGCTCAAGGGCGGCCTCGATCTCGCCGGCGCGCCATCGCCCGTCCGCACACACGACGCCACCGCGACGAGAGGGCGGTGGAGCACAAGGGTCAGCGCGCCACGGGCACGCTGAGGCGCGGGGCACGGGCGGGCCGCGCGATCAATTCAGGAACTGCTCCGACAGGATCCGCTCGTCGAGGGCGTGACCGGGATCAAACATCATCAGCAGGTCGATGCTGGCGTCCTCGCGGATCTCCACCTCGACGACATGGCGAAACTCGGTGTGGTCGGCCACGGCGCTGACGGGCCGCTTGCTGGCTTCGCGGACCTTGATGGTCACGTGCGCCTTGTTCGGCAGCAGCGCCCCGCGCCAGCGCCGCGGGCGGAAGGGGCTGATCGGCGTCAGGGCGAGCAAGGGAGCGTTGATCGGCAGGATGGGGCCATGGGCCGAGAGGTTGTAGGCGGTGGAGCCGGCCGGCGTGGCGACAAGCAGGCCGTCGCAGATCAATTCCTCCATGCGCACCTTGCCATCGATGGAGATGCACAGCTTGGCGGCCTGATAGCGCTCGCGGAAGATCGAGACCTCGTTGATCGCCAGTGCTTCGTGGCTCCTGCCGTCGGCGTCCATGGCCTGCATGCGCAGCGGATGGATGGTGTTGACCGTGGCGCGGGCCAGCCGCTCGTGCAGGCGGTCCTCGGCGTACTCGTTCATGAGGAAACCGACCGAGCCTCGGTTCATGCCGTAGATCGGTATGCGAGCGTGCATGTGCAGGTGGAGCGTCTGCAACATGAAGCCGTCGCCACCGAGGGCGACGATGGCGTCGGGCGTGCCCGTCTCGCACTGGCCATAGCGGGCGATGAGTCGATCGCGCGCCGATAAGGCCTCCGCCACGTCGCTGGCGACGAAGGTGATCCGGCTGAATGCGGTCGGTTCGGCAGACATCGTTTGCCACTGTACTGTCGGCTCGGCACTATACCGGCCGTTCGCATGTCATGCGGCTTTGGCCGGCGCAATGCAAGTGTGCAGCTATGGAGTGGGAAATGCCGGAGGCAGCGCTCGCCCTGATCTACACGACATTCGCCTCGAGCGAGGATGCCGAGGGCGTCGCCCGCGCGCTCGTCGGCGCCAAGCTCGCCGCCTGCGTGAACATTCTGCCGGCCATGACGGCGATCTATGCCTGGCAGGGGGAGGTGCAACGCGACAGCGAGTGCGCCGTGCTGATCAAGACGCGGCAGGAGCTCGTGGATGCGGTCGAGGCGGAGCTGACGCGGCTGCATACCTACGAGGTGCCGGCCTTCCTCGTCATTCCCGTGACGCGCGCAAGCGAGGCCTATGGCGCCTGGCTCTCGAGCCAGACGCGGGCAACTGCCGCGCCCGGGGGCGCGTGCTGAGTGCAAACCCGTTTCATGGCGGCACACGGCGCGGCCCGTGCGGCGCACGAATATGTGGGCGAGGCCGGGCGGTCGCAGACAGAATTCGCTTGAATTGCCGCGCGGGGTGGCAATGATCTGGCCACCAATGTGAGGGCAGGCGTGGCGCCGGAAGCGACGACGGGCGAGGACCACCAGAGCGGCAAGCGCCGGCGCCGGCGGAGGCTCCGTCTGCGCACGCGCGCGCGTGCCGGAACGCGGCGCACGCTCAGGCGCGCGCGGACGCGACCGGCTTTCGCGCGTGCCGAGCAGCTCTCGCGCGACCATGGCGCGCGGCTCGGCGGCGATCTCGTGGCGGGGATCGTCTCGGCCCTCGTGACGGTCGCCTATTGCGTCTCCTTCAGCGCACTGCTGTTCCAGGGCGACCTCAAGTCGGGACTGGCGCTCGGTCTGTGGGCGCTGCTGATGGGCTCGGCGGTGTCCGGTCTCTACGTGGCGCTGAGGAGCACGCTGACCCCCGTCGGCACGGGCCCCGATACCCCGGCCATCGCCGTGATGAGCGTGCTGGCGGCCACGGTCTCGGCGCCGATCCTGGCGCGTGGCGGCGGTGTCGAGCTGGCGGTCCTGCATGTCCTGCTCGCCATCACGCTGGCCACCTTCGTGACGGGAGCCGTGCTGTTCCTGATCGGCGCCTTCCGAATGGGCCAGTTCGTGCGCTTCGTGCCCTATCCGGTGATCGGCGGCTTTCTCGCTGCGTCCGGCTGGCAGCTCGTCACGGGCAGCATCGAGGTCGTGACCGGACGCGAGCTGCAACTCTTCGCCATGGCCTCGGGGCTGCAGCCGGAGGATGTGCCGAAGCTGGCCGTGGCGGTGGCGTTCGTCGCCGTCGTGTTCCTGCTGAAGTCGCGCAGCGAGAGCGTGTTCGTTCTGCCGCTGATGTTCTTTTCAGCCACGCTTGTGCTCGATGTCCTGCTCTGGGGGCTCGGCCTCGCGAGTGCGAGCTCCGGTTGGTACCTCACCGGCTCCAGCCGGCCTGTCCCCTGGTGGCCCCCGGCGGTGGCGCTGGCGGCCGACATCGACTGGCGGCTGTATCTCCATGCACTCGCGGAAATCGGCTCGGTGGCCGGCGTCACCGCCATTGCGTTGCTGCTCGACGTCTCCAGTCTCGAGGTGCAGCGCGCGCGCGTCGCCGACCTCGACAGTGAGTTCCGCCACAACGGCATAGCCAACTTGATTGCGGCGCCCCTCGGCGGCTTTTCCGGCAATCTCTCGATGCAGTCGAGCAAGCTGATGGCGGAGACCGGCGGTGTCGGCCGCGCCAGCGGCGTGGTGGCCGCCGTCTTCATCGGACTCGTGCTGATGACGGGCATCGACCTGCCGCGTCTCGTTCCGACGCCGATCCTCGCCGGTCTGCTCGCCTATGTCGGCGTGCGCATCCTGCAGGAGGCCATGTCGCGCTCGCCGGCCCAGAATGCCTGGATGGACTTCGCCCTGGCTCTGGCGATCATGATCGTCATCATCAATTTCGGCTATCTCGTCGGCGTCGTGCTCGGTGTCGTCGGCGCCTGCCTGATGTTCGCGATCAGCTACAGCCGCATCGGCGTCGTGCGCCGTCATCTGACTCGGGCAGCATTCGCCAGCAACGTCGAGCGCAGCGCCGCCGACGCGCGCCTGTTGCGCGAGCATGGCGGCAGCATCCACGTCCTCTGGCTCACGGGGTTCATTTTCTTCGGCTCGTCGAACGGCGTGTTCGAGCACGTGCGCCGCTGCGTCGAGAACCGGACGGGTCCCGGTGCGCGCTATCTCATCCTGGATTTCGCCGGCGTCTCGGGTTTTGACTCTTCTGCGGTCATGAGCCTGGTCAAGCTCCGCAACTACTGCGACGAGCACCGCGTTGCGCTGGTCTATTGCGGCCTCGACATGTCGATGCTGCTGACCCTCGAGCAGGCGGAGCTGTTCGGCCATGGCCGCGTCCATCAGGTGCTGCCCAGCCGCAACGAGGCGCTGGAGTGGTGCGAGGATCGCCTGCTCGCGGATCTGAGCGAGACCGCCGAGCCGAGCGGCGGCGAGACATTCGAGGCCTGGCTGGATCGCGAGCTCGGCAGGCCGGGCAGCCACGTCGGGCTGCTCGCTTATTTCGTGCGGACCGAGTTGAGCGGTGGCGAGATTCTCTACCGCTCGGGCGAGCCGGCCGACACCATCGATCTCGTCGCCGCGGGCGCCATCGCGGTCAGTGTCGCCGACGGCAGCGATCGTCCGCTGCGCATCCGGCGCATGTCCGGCAAGACGGTGGTCGGTGAGATGGGGTTCTTCCGCCAGACCCGCCGGGCGGCGTCGGTCGGCGCGGAGGGCATGACGGTGGTCTATACGCTGTCGCGCACCGACTTCGAGCGCATGCTTGCGGACTCGCCCGAGCTGGCTGCCCGTTTCCTGCAGTTCATCATCCGCGCGCTCGCCGACCGGGTGGAGTTCGCCAATCAGGAGATCGCGGCGCTGATCTGACGAGCCGCCGCGTCAGCCACGCGAGGTCAGCGCCATGACGATGACGACATAGGTGAGCCCGTGCATGAGCTGATCTATGCCCATGGCGCGCCAGTAGCCGTCGTTGCTGGTCGTCAGCGACAGGCGGCGGATGACCTGCTCCTTGCTCCAGTCGACGTGATAGTGGAAGACGAATTCCGCGACCAGGATCAGCGCCGCGTAACCGACACTGCCGGCGGGAAGCAGGAGGAACACTGGCATCGTCAGGACCAGATGGATCGCGCAGTGCAGGAGCCCGCCGGGATGGCCATATGTTCCCTTGTTGCGCCACTGGTAAGGACCCTGCAGGAAGAAGTCCGCAATGGCATGCTTGAGCAACAGGTATCCGAGGGCGATGAATAGCACTTTGGAGCCGTCTGATCTCTGAGTGGACAGGTGGGGCGGAACTGTAGCAAGCGGCCGGGCCGATTGCACGCGGCCATCGTCGATGGGCTGACGGGAGGCGCGGACCGCCTCAGGCGAGGCTGCCGGTCACTTCGCTATCGCGGGCGTTCGTCAGGTTACACTCGTAATAGTCCAGCAGATCCGCGAGAGACTTCGGATAGGTCTGGCGCGCGTGTGCGATGGCGGCCGCGGCGAGCGTCGGGTCGGCGCCTCTGAGCGCGGCGATGAGGCTCGCGTGCTCGCCGGCGAGACGGGCGAACTCGGGCGAAACCGCGACGGTCGCGTCGCCGATCAGCGCGAAGATGCGGCTCGGCTCCTGCCGGCCCTTCACCTGCACCATGTCGATCTCGAGGAACGCCAGCCCCGGTGTGGCGAGCATGGTGGTCTCGCCCACGATGATCGCAACGCCGTACAGCTTGGTCAGGCTCTCGAGCCGGGAGGCGACGTTCACGCTGTCGCCGATGGCCGAGTAGTCGAAGCGCTGCACGGAGCCGAAATTGCCGACGCAGCAGGAACCCGTATTGATGCCGAAGCCGAGCGCGATGGGGGTGGCCCGGCCGCCGGCCTCCCGGGCGCGGTCCTGGTTGTAGACGGCGAGTGCCTCCTGCATGCCGAGGGCGGCGAGGCAGGCATTGCGCGCATGGTCGGGATCGTCGAGGGGCGCGTTCCAGAAGGCCATGACGGCGTCACCGATGTACTTGTCGATGGTGCCGCGGTGCTCAAGCACGACGGTGCTCAGCGGTGTGAAGAGCCGGTTGAGGAAGCTCGTCACCTCCTCGGCAGAGAGGCCTTCGCAGAGCGATGTGAAGCCGCGCACATCGGCGAACAGGATCGTGAGCTCGCGCGTCTCGCCGCCAAGGCGCAGCAATTCCGGGTGATCGGCGAGTTGATCGACCAGCGAGGGGGCCATGTAGTGGCTGAAAGCCACGCGGATGCGGCTGCGGTCCGTCTCGGCGCGCAGATACTGATAGAAGGTCGCTGCCAGATAGAGGACGAGCACCGCCAGCGTGGGATAGACGGGATCGAGCAGCCAGCCGCTCGTGGTGAAGGCGAGCCACGAGGCGAGCGTCACGGCCGCCAGGAAGCTGGCGCCGACCAGAGCGCCGGAGGCTGCGCCTGTGCGGCGGATGAGCAGAGCCAGCAGGATGCCGGCCGCAAGCAGGAAGGCCAGTTCGGCGCCAAGTGCGAAATCCGGCCGCGACAGACCCTGCCCCGCCAGGATCTGCTCGATGGCCTGGGCGTGGATCTCGACCCCAGGCGCCAGGGCGTCGAGAGGGGTGCTCCGCAGGTCCTGCAGGCCGGCGGCGCTCGAGCCGATCAGGACGATGCGGCCGGCGATCTCCTCGCGCGACAGCGTGCCGTCGAACAGCCGCCGGGCGGAAATGAAGCGGCGTTGGTCGTGCCGGGAGAAATGCAGCCAGAGCTGGCCCTCCGCATCGGTGGCGATGAGCAGGGGGCCGATCCGCACCTCGCTGACGCCCGTCCGCTCCCCGAAGGACTCGACCCCGCTGGCGCCCGACGATTTGACGATGTAGGTGGTGGCCGCCTTGGCGACCCGCACGACCTCGGCCGCGAACGACGGGTAGAGCCGGCCGCTGGCCGCGACCATCACCGGCAGGCGGCGGACGATCTGATCGCGGTCGGGCAGCCAGAGGATGCCACCGGAGCCCTTGGCTCGTGCATTGAGCAGCGGCAGGCTCGTGCGGAGGCCGGCGAGTTTCGGCACGAACTGCAGGGGATTGTCACCGGCGAAGGCGAAGCCGGCGCGTCTGGGGGGCGCGGCGCTGTTGCCTGCCGGATCGGCATCGAAGCCCATGACGACCGGCGCCCCGGCGATGGCGTCGGCGAAGCGGCTGTCGTTGCCCGGCAGGGTGGCCAGCTCCCGCTTGAGCGCCGTCCACTGCTCGCCCGCCGGCAGCAGCTTGGCCAGGGCGTCGGGCGACAGGCGATCGGGCTCGGGAAAGAGGATGTCGATACCGATGGCCACGGCGCCGAGCGCCTTGAGCTTGACCACGATGTCGGCGAGGTGTGAGCGCGGCCATGGCCACTGGCCGAGTGCGGCGAGCGAGGCGTCGTCGATGTCGATGATGCGCACCGGCAGCCGCGCGGGCACCTGGCGGGGGCTGAGCCTCTGATAGGAATCGAAGACGATGTTGCGCATGTGCGCGACCGGCGTCGGATCGGCGATCCGCAGCACGACAGCGACGGCCAGAATGGCCGAGACCGTGAGAACGTAGCCGAGCCTGGTCGAGAATTTGAGCAGTGCGCTGTCTTCCTTCGCGAATCGATCGTGCGCGTACACCGCCGCATCGCCGGCGCTGGGTGCAGGTCTCGATCTCGCGCCACCAGCCGTCGTCCGGGCGCGCCATGATATCGATATTCGGGGCTCTGTCGCCACCTCACTCGTTCGAAGGTGGGGGGTGGGCAGCGTCGCGCGGCCGTGTGCCGCTTTTCGCCGACTTGCCGGTGCCCGAATTCTCGAATAGAGCCTCATCACGACTGTCTGGCCGTCCCGACGCGACGGAACCGGCCGATTCAGGGCAGTGGAGGCGGGCGCGCAGACGGCCTCGACGCGTGGAACGAGTGGTGCCGCGGAACGCATGCCGTTCGGCAGGGCTGCGGGCGAGCAGAGAGGGAAGCGGCGTGAAGATCTGCATGATTGGGGCCGGTTACGTGGGCCTCGTGTCTGCCGCGTGTTTCTCGGAATTCGGCTGGACCGTGACGTGCGTCGACAAGGACGCGGATCGCATCGCGCGCCTCAACGCGGGCCAGACGCCGATCTACGAGCCGGGGCTCGAGAGCCTGCTCGAGCGGAATCTGGCGGCGCAGCGCTTGTTCTTCACCCAGGACATCGGCCCGGCCGTGCAGGAGGCCGACGTGGTCTTCCTGGCGGTCGGCACGCCCATGCGTCGTGGCGACGGCCATGCCGATCTCACCTATGTCCATGGTGCGGTGACCGATCTGGCGCCCCATCTGGACGGCTTTACCGTGCTGGCGACCAAGTCGACGGTGCCGGTCGGGACCAGCCGGGAGATCGAGCTGCGTCTGAGAGAGCTGTGCCCGGATGCCGATTTCGCCGTCTGCTCCAATCCCGAGTTCCTGCGCGAGGGCTCGGCCATCCAGGATTTCACGCATCCCGATCGTGTGCTCGTCGGCTGTGACGATGCGCGTGCGCGGGAGGTCATGGCGCGGCTCTACAAGCCGCTGACGCTGCGCAACTCGCCGGTGATCTTCACCTCGCGCGAGTCCGCCGAGCTCGCCAAATATGCCGCCAACGCCTTCCTGGCGATGAAGATCAGCTTCATCAACGAGATCGCCGACCTCTGCGAGGCCATCGGCGGCGACGTGCAGGAGGTCGCAACCGCCATCGGCAAGGACCGCCGCATCGGCGAGAAGTTCCTGCATCCCGGCCCTGGCTATGGCGGATCGTGTTTCCCGAAGGACGTCTCGGCGCTCATCAGGATCGCGCGCGAGAACGAGCGGCCGCTCTCCCTTGTCGAGCAGGTCCAGCGCGTCAACGACGAGCGCAAGATCGCCATGGCCAATCGCATCGAGCGGGCGCTGCCGGGCGGCGCCAGGGGCAAGACGATCGGCGTGCTCGGCGTGACCTTCAAGCCGAATACGGACGACATGCGCGAGGCCCCGAGCCTCGTGGTGGTGCCGATGCTGCAGGAGCGCGGCGCCACGATCCGCGTCTTCGATCCGCAGGGACGCCTGCACGGCGAGGCCCTGCTGCCCGGGGTGGTCTGGTGCGACTCCGCAGCCGCTGTCGCCGATGGCGCCGATGCGATCGTCGTGCTGACCGAATGGAACGAGTTCCGTGCGCTCGATCTCGGCAATCTGAAGGATCGCATGCGCGGCACGCTGCTGTTCGACTATCGCAACCTGTACAACCCGGCCGACGCGCGCGCACGCGGCCTGATTTATCAGGGTGTCGGGCGCAGTTGAGCGGATGCGAGGTTGAAGGCTGTCCCGGCGCGCGCGGCGATCGTCATACCGCCACGCGCCGGCTCTCTGTTACAGCGTGCCTCACGCAGCAGTGCGCTCAAGAGCCTTCGCTGTGCAGACGTCTCCAGAACGCTTCGCGCGCACGCTTGCCGGTGAACAGCTTCCTGGGCGCGCGCCGCTTCGTGGTGCTGGGGCGGCCGACATACATGGTCGGGCTGTAGGCGCGGCGGCGCGGCTGCATCGACGTGTCGGGACGCACCCGTGCCTCCGGGCGGACGATGCGTGCGGGCCGCGGCTGCGTCGCCGGATCGACGCCGAGGGCCATGCGCCCGTAGGGATAGCGCCGCACGCGCGGCGGCTGCGCGGCAGGCTCGGCTGCGGCAGGCGTGCTGCTCGCCGGCTGCTCGACTGGTGCGGGCCTGGCTTGGGCCACCCGCGGTGCTGCCGGCTCGACGCTCGGCTGCCAGCTGCCGTCTCTGATCACGGGGCGACCGCGCGCGATCGTCGTGCGCGGCCGGCAGCGGCCGGTGTTGTCGACGACCTCGTTGGAGCGGCAGGTGCCGCAGGCCGTCGTCTTGAAGCCTCGCACGAGCGTCAGCAGAATATGATCGGGTTGGTCGACGGGCAGGCTGGCATTGGCCCGGCTCACGAACGCCGCCATTGCCCGCTTGGAGCCGGGACCCCACACGCCGTCGATATCACCATGATAGCAGCCGACGCGCTTGAGCTCGCTCTGGATGTCCCGCGCAAGAGCCGCTGCCGTACGATGGCGCTCGGGCGGGGATTGCAACCGAGGCTGGACGAGCGCCGGTGTGGCCGGTCGGGCCGGGACGATCGATGTCGGAATGCTCTCGCTCGGCTGCACGCGTGGCGCGCGGGGCACCTCTGCGGCGACCGTGCGCGGCGCGGCCGGCTGCGGGCGGACGATGGGGGCTGAGGCCGGCGCCTGTGCGCGCAGCAGCGGCTGCGCCGGCGAGAAGATCCGCGGCGCACTCTGGCGCGCTGCGGCCGGCTCCGTGGGAGCGACGTCTCGCTGGGTCGCTATGCTGACGAGGGTATCGAGCTTGGCCTTCTGTGCCGTATCCGTCTTGGGAAACGCAAATACGGCGACCCCGATGCCCATGAAGAGCAACAACGCTCCGACAACTCGTACCATAACCTTGTCCTCTGGTTGGGGCGACGGAACCCTCCTGCCACGGCAGGTGCTCCATCCGTGCGCGCTGGTCCCGAGAGACTGTCCGCGACGCAAGGGGCGCGGTCCCGATGCTCGGAGCGCAGTCACGCGCTAGGTCGCTGATTTCTCGACCGATATCTTCCTCGAAGACACGAGTATCCTGCTCGCAGACTAGACCTTCCCACCTCTGGATGCAAACGCCGCCGCTCTATTCGTAGGGAAACACTCATTTCACGGACTGCCATGTGCCCGATCCGACACGCGTGGCAGAAGCCGGTCGGCGCCGGCTTCATCCGCGGTCAGGAAACATGCTCTCGGCATGGGGCCGGGACGGATATCCACACGTGGCAATCCGAGTGCTGAATAGCGGCAATGACGCTGGCAGCCGCGGATGTGACCTGCCGCTCACCCAAAGCACCAGCCCAATGAACGCAACTCATTGCGTTTTCTGACATTCTGTTCAGCTACACTGTGATATGCGCGCCACAGAGCAATGCTGGATCGCGCCGCCATGGATTGCCGAAAAGTGCAAGACGTGCGTATCGTCCTAGCGGCGTCTCAAGCACGGGGCTGGGGTCTTGGTACGTTCTGCCACATTCGCCACGTGCGGGTTAGCGCTTGTAGTCCTGATTGGGAGAGGAAGACCAATGCGCATCATGAAGGCATTGATGGGTGTGGTGGTGGCCGTTGCCATGGCTCTGTTCCTGGCGGTCGCACCGAGCAGCGCAGCGCCGGCAACCGGCACCACGCTGAAGGCGAAGGCTGGCGACGTGAGTGTCGTCGAGCAGGTTGCCAAGCATATGAAGGCCAAGAAGGCTAAGAAGGCCAAGAAGGCGAAGAAGAAGAAGAAGGCCAAGGGCAAGAAGGGCAAGAAGAAGGCCAAGGGCAAGAAGGGTAAGAAGAAGAAGGCCAAGGGCAAGAAGAAGGGCAAGAAGAAGAAGGCTAAAAAGAAGGCCAAGGCCGGCAAGTGCGGCACCTACATGTACTACAGCAAGAAGGCTCGTAAGTGCATGGACGTCCGCAACAAGAAGAAGTAATTGGACGGTCTGGTTTCTGCTCCCAACGAGCGGGGCCAAGCTGATCAGAGAGCCGGGCAAAAGCCCGGCTCTTTTCGTTCGAGGGGGCTGGGGGTGGCCTGCGGGGGGCTTCGGACGGTCCGGTTTTCCCCGCATCCCCTGCACGGCGCCGGCTTCGCCTCGCGAGAGCCGCATCGCCAGTCGATGTGCCCGCGCACAAGGCGCCGCGCCGCGACGGAACGAGCGTCTGGGGAGCGTCGGATCACGCGCCAGATCGGCGACGGCGCGAGCGTCGAGCGCTCGCGCGGACGGGGGCGTGCGGCCCGGCTGTCATGAACCTGTGGATAAGTGCTGCGGCAAGACTGGCCCGCCCGGCTCCGGTCCGAGGCCTGGCGGCGGGGATCAGAGGTCGCGTCCGGCGCGTTGGCGGCCTCAGCGTGCCGAGAGCGCTGCGATGCGCTGCTTGGCTTCCTCGAGGGATGGATCGATTTCGAGGGCGCGCTTGTAGTCGTCGATCGCCTTCTGCCTGTCGCCCTTGTCCTCGTAGGCCGTAGCGCGGTTGAAATAGACGTCGGCGTCGCGCGCATCGATCTTCAGCGCCATGTCGAAGTCGGCGATGGCCTTGTCCGGCTCGCCGAGCGCCTGCCAGGCAAGGCCGCGATTATTGTAGGCGCTGCCGAAAGCGGCATCGAGGCGGATGGCCTGACCGTAGTCGGCGATGGCGCGGCGGTGATCGCCCTTCTCGTCGAAGACGCTGCCACGATTGTAGTAGGCGCTGGCCTCCTCGGGCGCCAGCCGGATCGCCACGGTATAGTCGGCGATGGCCTTGTCGGCCTCGCCGAGGGCATCGTAGGAGTTGCCGCGGCTGATATAGAGCGCGGAGTCGTCGGCGGCGAGCTTCAGGGCGTCCGTGTAATCCTTGATCGCCTTCTCGTGCTCGCCTTGACCTGCCAGCAACTCGCCTCGGTGATGCAGGAGCTCCGCGCGCGCCTCGTCACTGCCGCCTGACTTCGCAAGTGCGCTCCCGCAAGCCGCCAGACGCTTGGCGGCATCGGCCTTCTCATTGATGCAGATCGCAGCATCGTCCATGCCGGCCTGGGCCAAGGCTCCCGTGCCCGTGGCGGCCAGCAGGCTGCCGGTTGCCAGGAGGCCTGCCGCAACGGCGGCACGCGGTCCACACCACCACGTCATGACGCAACTCCTCGTTCGGCGGAACACCTACGAAATCGGTTTTATCGGGTAGCGGTAGGGATTGCGACGAACGATTAAGCCGAGGATCGAGCCGCTGGCAAGCCCCGGCGGCTGTCCGGCATGCACGGTCATCGCGGGCTGTGGCGTCCGGGTCTCGCCTCGGCGCTCCCCCACGATGGGATCGATCAGTGCCAGCTCGAGCGGCCACCCTTCAGCAGCAGTATGCGGTCTTGCGGCACGTCGAGCTTCGGGACGTCGGCGAGCGCCAGCCCCTCGATCAGCCCGCGCAGGCAGCGCATGACGCCGCCATGCGAGACCACCACGGTGTCGCGTGTGACGCCGGCGAGCCAGCCGGCGACGCGCTCCGACAGCATGGCGTAGCTCTCGCCGCCGGGGCCGGGGGGGCGCCAATGAAAGGGGTCCGCGCGCCGCGCCGCCAGCGCCTCGGCCTCCTCGAGCTTGATGGCGTCGAGCTTGCGCCGCTGCCAGCCGCCGTAGTGGATTTCCTTGAGACGATCCTCCAGCCGGTACTCGGTTGGTGAAAGGCCCATCTCGCCGCGCACGATCTCCATGGTGTGGCGCGTGCGCAGGAGCGGGCTCGCCACGAAATCGTAGTGCTCCGGCCGGTCGAGCAGGGTGGCCAGCATGCGGCCGTTGCGCGCCGCCTGACCTTCGCCCTTGGCGTTGATCGGCACGTCCTCCTGGCCCTGGAAGCGCAGTTCGGCGTTCCAGTCGGTTTCGCCGTGCCGGATGAAATAGATCGTGGCGGTTGTCTGCATGCCGGGTGTCAGAGCTTCAGGATGAGTTTGCCGTTGTTGCCGCCTGTATAGAGGAGAGCCAGCGTCGCGGCAAAGGCTTCGAGCCCGCCCTCGCGCACGTCCTCGCGGATCTTGAGACGGCCATCCTTGTGCCAGGCCGTCAACTCCGCCATGGCCTCGGGATAGCGGTCGAGGAAGTCGAACACCAGGAAGCCGCGGACGGTCAGCCGGTTGACCAGGATCGAGCGCATGTTGCGCGGGCCCGGGCTCGCTTGCGTGTCGTTGTAGCCGGAGATCATGCCGCACACGGGAATGCGGCCCCACATGTTCATGCGTGCGAGGCAGGCATCCAGCACGGCCCCGCCGACGTTCTCGAAATACACGTCGATGCCGTCGGGGCAGGCGGCGGCGAGGTCGGCGTCGAGCCGGCCGGCCTTGTAGTCGACGGCGGCGTCGAAGCCGAGCTCCTCGGTGAGGCGGCGGCATTTCTCGGCCCCGCCGGCGATGCCGACGGCGCGGCAGCCCTTGATCCTGGCGATCTGGCCGACGATGGAGCCGACCGCGCCCGAGGCGGCCGAGACGACGACGGTCTCGCCGGCCTTCGGTTTGCCGATGTCGAGCAGGCCGAAGTAGGCCGTCTTGCCGGGCATGCCGAGGCCGCCGATCCAGCGCTCGAGCGGCGCGACGGCGGTGTCCACCTTCTCGACGCCGCGCCCGTCCGAGGTGGCGTAGCGCTGCGCGCCGAGCATGCCGACGACGGCGTCGCCGGCCGCGAAATCAGGATGGCGGGACTGCACGACGTGGCCCGCCGCGTAGGCGCGCATCACCGCGCCGATCTTCACCGGCGGTACATAGGAGCGCCCCTCGCTGATCCAGCCGCGCATGGCCGGGTCGAGCGAGACGTATTCGACCCCGACGCGAAACTGGCCTTCGGCGAGTTCGGCGAGCGGCGCTTCCTCGATCTGGAAGTCCTCTCCGCGCACCATGCCGACCGGCCGGCGCGCGAGCTTCACCATGCGGTTCTGGCGCATTCGTGTGTCCTCCCTTTTCACCCTGTGTAGCGGGAAGGCGGCCGGGAGAACAAGGGGATGGGGTGGGGTGGAGAGCGGAAGGTTTGCGCGGCGGACCTCCGAACGCGACCGGTGCACCGGTCGTATTCGGCTACCAAAATGGGGCGAACGCGACGGCATGAATCGCTTTATGGTTGCCGAATGGCTACAGCCTTGGCGCTCAGTCTCCCATAGGGTGGCAATCTGTGTATGCGTTAAGGGGGGGTGTTGTGCGTTTCCATATTGTGGGCGGTATTCTTGCGGCGTGCGTTGGGTTGTCAGCTTGTGTTTCCACGCCCTCTTTTCATTCTGACGTGCTGACACCAGCTGATATCGTGTTGAATGTCCAATGTGAAATTGAGAGGGCTCTTCGCTCTCGTGGAGCACAGGGGGATGTTGAGTCGGTCTCTCATGATTGGCTCGCGGATTGGAATGTTTCCGTGACCCTTTCACTTACCGTATTTAACAAGGGCAACGGATCAAGTGACGCCGCTCTCGCCATCCCATTGACACCTGGTGTTTCAACTCCTGCCCTGACGCTAGCTCTCAATACCGAGGCAACCCGAGTTGCCCGGTTGAGCTTTCAGCGCAGCGTCAACGATATTAAGCAGGCCAAAGCGTGCGGGCTACTTGCCAACGGACGCGATCGTCTTCCGCTTCGCTTGCATGGTGACCTCGGAATCAAGCAGTGGCTCGATCGAATTGTTCACGTGCAGACAACTGCAAAAGTGGCGCCTGGTGAACTCCGCCAAATTGACTATGATGTCGAGTTCAAGATCGAAAAGACCTTGACCCCATCTTTGCGTTTGACACTCATCCCGGTAGGAACGCGGACCATGGCGGGAGGGGGAAGGCTCGAGCTCTTGGCTCGCTACACACACAAGCTCGCCCTGGTATTGACTAAGCGTCCGAGCGGAAGTCCGCCTCCAACACGTGTTGTGATAGTTGGATACGATATTGATGAGAAGAAGCGCCGTGTCGATGGGGCTGCGCGAAAGCGGTTGGCAGACTTGGAAAAGGAGCGCAAGAGGATCGAAACGGCGATACGAGACGTGAAGGAGCGAAAGGGTCTCCATTGGCAAGGTGTGAGCCCAGAGACTCAACGCGCAGAGATTGAACGATTGGAGCGTCGTCAGGCCCAGATTGTGCGGCAACAGCGAAGCTTGAGAGGGTATCTCGCAAGGTCACAGGAAACGCAGAAAAAAGGTCTTTCGGAACGAGAGAAGCGCGATCTTGATGATGCAGTAACTCGGTCGATACTCAGAGGCATCCAGGATGAATTGTCTCGGTGAGGCAGTAGAGCATTAGAGTTGACTTGCGCTCACTCGCACACCCTCTCACCCGCGCTCCATCGGGCACGAGGGGTCGTTGGCCCATTCCTGCAGGGAGTTGGTGTAGATGCCGACGTTGTCGACGCCGAGCAGGCTGAGAACGAGGGCGTCGCTGCTCGCCGCGATGCCGCCGCCGCAATAGACAATCACGCGCTCGGCGGTGGTGGCGCCGGCGGCCTCGAACAGGGCGCGAAGCTCGGCGGGAGACTTGTAGGCCTGCGTCTGCGGGTCGATCAGGGCGCGGGCTGAAACGACCGCGCTGCCGGGAATGCGGCCCGCCCGGCCGTAGGTGACGCCGGCGCTGCCGGCGTGCTGCTCCTCGGTCAGCGCGTTGAGCAGCAGCGTGCCCGGCCGGCCGATGGCGGCGCGCACCTCCTCCTTGCCGACGAAATAACCGGGCCGCGGGCGCGCGAGGAAGCGGGCGGCGGGGTAGATGGTCGGCTCGCGCGTGAGCGGATGGCCGGCATGGGTCCAACTCGCCACGCCGCCGTCCAGAACGGCCACGTCGTCGAAGCCGAAGCCGCGCATCATCCACCACACGCGCGCCGCCCACTGGTTGCGCGTGCGGTCGTAGAGCACGACGCGCGTGCCCTCGCCGATGCCAAGGCGCGACATGGCGGCGGCGAAGTGGTCGGCGCTCGGCACGACGAAGCGCAGGGGGCTGGTGCCGTCCGAGAGGTCGGCCTGCAGGTCGATGAAGCCACTGCCGGGGATGTGGCCGGCGTCGTAGTCGGCGCGGCCGCTTTCGGCGCGCTGGCCCGAAAGGTCCGGCAGCGGGTGGAGGTGAACCGTGCAGTCGAACACGCGAAGGTCCGGACGCCCCTGGTTGGCGGCGAGCCAGTCGACGGAGACGAGATGCTGCGGGCGGCGGAAGCCTTCGGTCATGGCGGAATTCCTCCTGTGTGGTCGGCAGCGCTCGCGCGCTCAGTCCTCGGGCGGGTAGGCGTGGCGCCGGCCGGTCGCATCCTCGATCTCGAGGCGTGTCGGGTCACCCGCGATGGCATGGACGTGCGCCGCGCCGACCGGCACTTTGCCGTAGCCGCCGGGAATGTCCAGCACGTAGGTCGGGAGCGCCAGGCCCGAGAGGGTCTGCTGCAGGCGGCGCACGAGTTCCTGCCCCTCGGCGAGGGTCGTGCGCAGATGCGCGGTGCCGGGAGCGAGGTCGGCGTGGTGCAGGTAGTAGGGCTTGATGCGCAACGCGACGAGACGGCGGAAGAGGGCGCTCAGGGCCGCGACCGTGTCGTTGACGCCCTTGAGCAGAACCGACTGGCTCACCATGGGGATGCCGGCCGCGATCAGCCGGTTGCAGGCGGCGGCGACGGCCGGCGTCAGCTCGCGGGCGTGATTGGTGTGAAGCACGACGTAGGTGGTCTTGTCCGCTGCTGCGAGTGCGGCGACGACCTCAGGCGTGATGCGCTCCGGCGCGGCCACGGGCACGCGCGTGTGCCAGCGGATGATCTGGACATGCGAGATGGCGGCGAGGCGGGCGACGACCTCGCGGATGCGCCGGGCGGACAGCATCAGCGGATCGCCGCCGGTCAGGATGACCTCCCAGATGCCGGGATCGGCGGCGATGTAGCCGAGTGCGGCCTCCAGCGCCTCGGCCGGGAGCGTGCCGGCGCCGTCGGGACCGACGACGGCGCGGCGGAAGCAGAAGCGGCAATAGACCGGGCAGACGTGCACGAGCTTCAGCAGCACGCGGTCGGGGTGGCGGTGGACGAGGCCCGGCAGTGGCGAGTGGGGGCCGTCGCCGGTCGGGTCGGCGTGCTCGCCGGGTGCGGTGGTCAGCTCGCGCACGTCGGGCACGAACTGGCGCGCGATCGGGTCCGCGGGATCGTGCGGGTCGATCAGGTCGGCCAGCGCCGGCGTGAGGGCAATGGCATAGCGGGCCGCCACGTCCGCGAGCGCACCGTGCTCCTGTGCGGGCACGAGGCCGCGCGCGCCGAGCGCGGCGAGCGTCGTCAGCGTCTTGCCGGAGTCGCTCATGCCGGGGCCTGCGGATCGGTTTCAGCGACGGGAGTCCATACGATGTGGGCGAGGGACGGCGCGCCGGTCGCCAGCATCACCAGCCGATCGAGTCCGAGCGCGGCGCCGCTCGCCGGCGGCATGGCGGCGAGGGCGGCGAGGAAGTCCTCGTCGATGGGGTAGCGGCGACCGTAGATGCGGGCCTTCTCGGCCATCTCCGCCTCGAGCAGGGCGCGTTGCAGCCGCGCGTCGGTCTGCTCGGCGAAAGCGTTGGCGACCTCGACGCCGGCCACGTAGAGCTCGAACCGCTGGGCGAGGCGCGCATCGCGCGGGGAGGGGCGCGCGAGCGGCGACTGGCTGGCCGGGTAGCCGTCGAGGATGGTGGCGCGGCCACGCCCGAGATGGGGATCGAGGCAGGCGACCACGAGGCGGCTGACGATGTCGGCCCAGGTGTCGTCGCCGGCCACCCGCACGCCCGCGCGCACGGCAGCGGCGGCGAGCGCATCGCGATCGCCGCTTCCCGTCGCGTCCAGTGTGGCGAGCAGGTCGATGCCGGCATGGCGCGCCATGGCATCGATGAAGGCCAGGCGCTCGGGTGCGGCGAAGGGATCGGCGGATGCGTCGCGCCAGCGCATCGTCGTGCTGCCCGCCGCCTCCGCCGCGACGCGCAGCAGATCCGCGCAGTCCGTCATCAGCGCCTCGTAAGGCTCGCCGGCCCGATACCACTCGAGCATGGTGAACTCGGGATGGTGGAGCGGCCCGCTCTCGCGATTGCGGAAGACCCTGGCGAGGCAATAGATGCGGCTTTCGCCGGCGGCCAGCAGCTTCTTGCAGGCGAACTCGGGCGAGGTGTGCAGATAGAGTCGCTTGCTGCTGCCGTCGGTCCGCTCGAGTTGCGTCTCGAAGGCGTGGAGATGCGTCTCGTTGCCGGGCGAGATCTGCAGGGCCGCCGGCTCGACCTCGACGAAGCCCTGGGCGTCGAAATGCGCACGGATGGCAGCCAGGATGCGGCGGCGCGCGAGAAGCAGGGGCCGGCGATCCGCATGCACGGACGGGCTCCACCAGGTCTGGGGCGCGCGAGAAGCCATGCTTCATCCATCGTCTGGTGTGGGCGGTGGAGCGCCGACGACGCGGCGCCACACCGCAAGCCGCGCAAAATGCGGCTTGGCGCGCGGGCGTCGACAGGGTATGAACCGGCCTCGAACACCCCAAGGACTGCACGCTGCGCCGGGTCGACGACCCCTCGTTACAGCGTCAACGCGCGAGGTCGCACTTGCCCAAGGTTATTGCAAGCTCAATCCGTAAAGGCAATGTCGTCGATATCGACGGCCGCCTGCACGTGGTCATTCGCGCGGAGAACATCCATCCGGGCAAAGGCACGCCCGTAACGCATCTCGAGATGCGGCGCATCAGCGACGGCGTCAAAGTGGTCGAGCGCTATCGTACGACCGAGCAGGTCGAGCGGGCTTTCATCGACGAGGTGACGTACCAGTACCTCTATCAGGACGGCGAGAGCTACACGTTCATGCATCCCGAGACCTACGAGCAGGTCGGGGTTCCCGGTGAGATGGTCGGCGATCAGGCCGCCTATCTGCAGGAGGGCATGGAAGTGACGCTCAGCATGCACCAGGGCGTGCCGGTGGCCATAGATCTGCCGGCGCGCGTTACGCTGGAGATCGTCGAGACCGAGCCGGTCGTGAAGGGGCAGACTGCGGCCTCGTCCTACAAGCCGGCCGTGCTCTCGAACGGCGTGCGCACGATGGTGCCGCCGCATGTTGCCGCGGGCACACGCGTTGTCGTCTTGACGGAAGACGGCAGCTACGTGGAGCGCGCCCGCGACTGAGCGACGTCAGCGCTTGCGACCTTTGCGGCCATTGGGCCGGCCGGCCTTGCGAAGGGACGGCAGCAGCGGCTCGATCCGCTTCGGCGGCAGCCTGAGATAGCGCGGCTCTGTCGGGACCACCGTCTTCTGGGCGGGCGCCTTGGCGGGCGACTCGGGCTTGCTGGCCTTGGCCTGGCCGGCCTTGGCGCCCACCGGCATAACCATGACCGCGGCGACGATCGCAATCAAGGCCAGGCGTGCAGCCCGCGGCTCGAACCGTCGTGGGCGCCCCATGGTGGCCAGCGGCGCGTCGCATTCATCCTGCAGAAGTGAGGTCGGATGCCGCGCTGCGACGTGCGGCGCCCGCGCCGTCGGCCCCGGTCGCCCGGGACGGCGCATCACGCAGGGGTTTTCGGGGGCAATACGATCGCTCATCTCGTGCCTAACGTGGCGCTCTTGCGGCGTGTGCGCAAGCCTGGAGTGCCGCCAGCATGAAAGGAAGGCGGGGCCGGGCCCGCCGTCGAGCCACGCCGTGCCGCCATCCCGGCAGGCCGTCTTGCGCCCGATCGTACTGCGTCGCGCCGGGCACGATAGCCACGCCTGACGCCCAGACACGAAGAAGGGCCGAAGCACTCGGCTCCGGCCCCACTTCCGATCACTCCGCTCATCCATTTCATCGCCGGGCATCGAGACCCGTCATGGCTTGGCGTCGCGTTATGAAACTTCCCCAGCGTTCCGGCTCGAACCCACGATCCGATTGACGTGCTCAGGCCGTGGGTCGCGCCTTGACTTCGCGTCCAGGCTTCAAGAAGCCTTCTTGGGCGCAGCCTTGGCCTTCTTGGCCTTGGACTTCTTAGCCTTGGACTTCTTAGCCTTCTTGGCCTTCTTCTTGCCCTTCTTGGCCTTCTTAGCCTTCTTCTTGCCCTTCTTAGCCTTCTTGGCCTTCTTCTTACCCTTCTTGGCCTTCTTAGCCTTCTTCTTACCCTTCTTGGCCTTCTTAGCCTTCTTGGGCTTCGCGGCCTTGGCCGGGGCGGCCTTCTTGGCCTCGTCCTTCTTCGCAGCCTGGGTCTTCTGGACCAGGCCGAGCGAGCTGTCGGTCTTGGTGGTCACGCCGCTGAGCGTGGCAGCCTTCGTCTCGGTCACTGCCACGGCCGTGCCGATGGCAAGGGCCAGAACCAGGCCCATGAGAAGCTTCATAATGCGCATTGCATGTTTCTCCGTTGGTGTCTTGCGGAACGCTGGCGCTTTGATCGGCCGGAACGCGGGTACTTGCGATGGCATCTCGTCACGCTCAGTCCACAAGCACGCACAGTACCCATTTCTTCTATATTAAGCAATCACTTATAGATGAACGCTTTGTCAGCTTCGCAGGTCGGTTAAAGTCGAGTGTCGCGGCTGTCACACAAGTAGAAGATAAGTATCATTCAAGTGTTCGTCGCGGCATCGACTGGCGCGGTAAGGCCTGGGGCAATCGGCAGGCAAATTTGCGGCGTGCGCTGGAATTATTCAGTCAGAACGCGTATTGCCCGCAGCGCGCAGGTTGCGGCCTGCATTCGTGATGGACGGTGTTTGGGGCTCTATGGCACGTTGGAATGAAACGGCAAAGCTATCTCGAGGCCCGACGAGACCATGAGCTACAACACGTTCGGACACCTGTTCAGAGTGACGACCTGGGGCGAGAGCCACGGTGCGGCGATCGGCTGCGTCATCGACGGCTGCCCTCCAGGCATTCCGCTCAGCGCGGCCGACATCCAGCTTGACCTCGATCGGCGGCGTCCGGGCCAGTCGCGCTTCACGACTCAGCGTCGCGAGCCCGATCAGGTGCGCATCCTGTCCGGCGTTTTCGCATCGGAGCCCGACGGCGTCGAGGTGACCACGGGCACGCCGATCTCGCTCGTCATCGAGAACGTCGACCAGCGCTCCAAGGACTACGGGGACATCAAGGACAAGTTCCGGCCGGGGCATGCGGACTTCACCTACTTCGCCAAGTACGGCATCCGTGACTACCGCGGCGGCGGGCGTTCCTCGGCGCGCGAGACGGCGATGCGCGTCGCCGCCGGCGCCGTGGCCCGCAAGGTTCTGGCCGGCGTGGTGATCCGCGGCGCGCTCGTGCAGATCGGGCCGCATGCCATCGATCGCGCCAACTGGGACTGGCAGGAAGTCGATCGCAATCCCTTCTTCGCGCCGGATGCGGCCGCGGCCGCGCGCTGGGCCGACTATCTCGACGGCATCCGCAAGGCCGGCTCGTCGATCGGTGCGGTCATCGAGGTCGTGGCCGAAGGCGTGCCGGCCGGCTGGGGCGCGCCGCTGTACGGCAAGCTCGATCAGGATCTGGCCTCGGCGATGATGAGCATCAACGCCGTGAAGGGCGTCGAGATCGGTGCGGGCTTCGCCGCAGCGTCGTTGACCGGCGAGGAGAATGCCGACGAGATGCGCTGCGGCACAGGTAACGCGCCGGTGTTCCTGTCGAACCATGCCGGCGGCATCCTCGGCGGCATCTCGACCGGCCAGCCCGTCGTCTGCCGCTTCGCCGTCAAGCCGACTTCCTCGATCCTGGCGAAGCGGCGGACGATCGATCGGCATGGCAATGAGACCGAGATCATCACCAAGGGGCGCCACGATCCGTGCGTCGGGATCCGGGCCGTGCCCGTCGGCGAGGCCATGATGGCCCTGGTGCTTGCGGACCACGTCCTGCGCCACCGCGCGCAGGTGGGGGCATGACGGCGGCCGCGGGCAGCGGAAGGGGGTAGCGCATGGCCGATCTCGACGGCGTCGAGGCGCTGCTCTTCGACGTGTTCGGCACGGTCGTCGACTGGCGCACGAGCCTCATCCAGGATCTCGAGCGGTTCGGCAGGGAGCGTGGGCTCGCCGCCGACTGGACGCGCATTGCCGATGAGTGGCGCGGGCTCTACCAGCCGGCCATGGAGGAGGTGCGCAGCGGGCGGCGAAGCTGGACCATCCTCGACGTTCTGCACCGGGAAAGCCTGGACAGGCTGTTGGATAGGCACGGGCTCTCCGGTCTCGGCGAGCGCGATCGCGATCATCTCAACCGCGCCTGGCATCGCCTGAGGCCCTGGCCCGATAGCGTCGAAGGCCTGACGCGCCTCAAGCAGCGCTACATCATCGGCACGCTCTCCAACGGCAACATCGGTCTGCTGACGCGCATGGCGAAATCCGCGGGCCTGCCCTGGGACGTGA
This sequence comes from Hyphomicrobiaceae bacterium, assembly GCA_041397725.1. Lineage (GTDB taxonomy): Bacteria > Pseudomonadota > Alphaproteobacteria > Rhizobiales > Hyphomicrobiaceae > JAGRKR01. Next base: position 151,673 of record JAWKVZ010000003.1, read on the forward strand.
TTCTCGGCGCCGAGACGGCGCGCGCCTACAAGCCACTGCCCGAGGCGTATCTGCGCAATGCCGCGCTGCTCAACCTGCGGCCCGATCAGGTCATGCTCGTCGCCGCCCATAACGACGATCTCGCGGCGGCCGCGCGCCAGGGGCTGAAGACGGCGTTCGTGGCGCGGCCGAGCGAGTATGGGCCGCTGCAATCGAAGGACTTCGCGGCCGACGGGCCGTGGGACGTCGTGGCGGCAAGCTTCATCGACCTCGCGGACGCGCTGGCGTGTCCCGGGAGCTGAGTGCGTGAGAGGGATGGCGGGGCCGGGCCAACGTGCCCGCCCGGGGAGGGGCCGGTGACTGACCGCAGGATCGTCGTCTTGACGGGGGCCGGCATTTCGGCCGAATCCGGGCTTGCCACCTACCGTGACCGCGGCGGTCTGTGGACGAAGTACGACCTCATGGAGCTGGCGCGACCGGAAGCTTTCGCCCGTGATCCCGCGCGCGTGCACGAGTTCTACAACCTGCGCCGCCGGGACTGCCGCGCTGCGCGCCCGAATGCCGCCCACGAGGCGCTGGCCCGTCTCGATCGCGAGCACGCGGGCGAGCTGCTGATCGTCACCCAGAACGTCGATGCGCTGCACGAGGCGGCCGGCGCACGCCGGCTGCTCCACATGCACGGCGAGCTGCTGAAGGCGCTCTGCACGCACTGCGGCGGGCGCTGCGGCTGGCAGGAGGATTTGACCACGGACACGGCCTGTCCGGGCTGCGGGCGTGCGGGCGGCATGCGCCCTGATGTCGTCTGGTTCGGGGAGATGCCGTACGAGATGCCCCGCATCTTCGCGGCCTTGTCGGCCTGCGACCTCTTCGTCTCCATCGGTACGAGCGGCAACGTCTACCCGGCCGCCGGTTTCGTCGAGGAGGCGAACGCCGCCGGCGCGCACACGATCGAGCTCAATCTTGAGCCGTCTCAGGGGGCGACGCGGTTCGCCGAGGCGCGCCACGGCCCGGCGACGGAGCTCGTGCCAGCCCTCGTCGCGCGCCTTCTGGCGGGCTGAGCCGATCAGCGCCGGCGCGTGAGGACGCAGATGGCCTCGACGTGGGCGGCGAAAAGAAACTGGTCGATCGCCACCAGCCGCTCGATTTGGTAGCCGCCGTCGAGCAGCGTGTGCACGTCGCGGGCGAGCGTCGCCGGATTGCAGGACACCGCCACGATCGTCGCCACGCCTGATGCGGCGAGCGGCGGCATCTGCGCCTTGGCGCCGGCGCGCGGTGGATCGATCACGACCGCGTCGAAGCGGGCGAGCTCCTTGGCGGACAGCGGGTCCCGGAAGAGGTCGCGTCGCAGCGTCGAGATGGGCTTGAGGCCGCGCGCATGGCGGCTCGCCCGCCCGAGCGCATCGAGCAGCGACTGATCGGAGTCGACGGCGAGCACGCGCGCGCTGCGCGCCAGCGGCAGCGTGAAGGTGCCGAGCCCCGCGAAGAGATCACCGATCTGTCGCGCCTTGCCGACGGCCGCGGCGGCGATCTCCTGCATCCAGCGCTCGGCGATCTCGGACGCCTGGCAGAAGGCGCCAGGGGGCATGGGTACGGCATAGCCGCCGACGTCGAGCGACGGCTCGGCCAGCGTCACGATCTCTTCCCCTGCGATCACGAGGCGGGCTGCCTTGGCCGCCGCCGCCGCACCTGCGAGCGCCTGACGGCCGCTGGCGTCGGGCGGGGCGCGAACCCCGTCGAGCACGAGATCGAGCCCGGTCGCGGTGGCGGTGACGGTGAGGCGTGCGGCCTTGCCGCCGGCGAGTGCCAGTCCAGCCAGCCGCTTCAGGCGTGGCAGCATCGCCGCGATGCGCGGGTCGAGTACCGGGCAGGCGGCGATATCGACCAGCGTGACGTTGTCGTGAGCCATGAAGCCGAGCGCGACACCGTGCTCGCCGCGCCGGATCGAGAAGGCGGCGCGCCGGCGGGTGCCCGCCGGCACGATGCGCAGCGGCTCCGGCTCCACCGCGATCCCGCGATGAGCGAAGGCCTGCCGGAGGATGTCGAGCTTCCAGCGGGCGTAGAGCTCAGGCGCCATGTGCTGTGCGACGCAGCCGCCGCAGGTGCCGAAGTGCGGGCAGATCGGCGCGATGCGCTCCGGCGAGACGGGGCCGCACAGGACGGGGGCGCTCCCCGGCGCGTCGCGATAGTCCTCGCCGGGCAGCGCGCCGAGCACATAGCGCGGGCCGTCGCTGGTCTCCGCGATGCCGTCGCCTCTGGCGCCCAGCCGGTCGATGCGAATGGTGCCGTCGTCAGCCACGATGCCGTCCCGCCAGGAGAAACTCGATGTTGCCGCTGCCGCCCGTGATGGGCGAGGTCTCGGTGCCGAGCACCTGCCAGTCCGGCTGCTCGGCGAGCCAGCCCCGCACCTTGTCGAGCGCACGTAGGCGGTCCGCCGCGTCGCGGACGATGCCGCCCTTGCCGACGGCGGCGGGTCCTGCCTCGAATTGCGGCTTGACCAGGGCCGCGAGCCAGGCGCCCGGCGCCGCGAACGTGAGCGCCCGCGGCAATGCCAGCGTCAGCGAGATGAAGCTCACGTCGGCGACGATGACGCCGACCGGCTCCGGCACATGGCGGGGCTCGAGGCTGCGTGCGTCGAGGCGCTCGAGCGAGAGGACGCGTGGATCGGCCGAGAGCGTGGGGTGGAGCTGGCCGTGTCCGACGTCCACCGCATAGACGCGCGCCGCTCCGCCCTCGAGCAGCACCTGCGTGAAGCCGCCGGTCGAGGCACCGATGTCGAGCGCGACGGCCTCGCGTGCATCGAGCGCGAAGGCGGCGATCGCCGCGCGCAGCTTCTCGGCCCCCCGCGAGATGTCGTCGGCACGGCCCGCTGTGATCTCGACGAGATCGGCGGCGGCGACGAGGCGAGCCGGTTTCGTCACGATTTCGCCCGCCACCCTCACGGCGCCGCGCAGGATGAGGTCGCGGGCGCGCGAGCGTGAGCCGACGAGGCCGCGCGCCTGCAAGGCGACGTCCAGGCGCTGCGGCTCGGCGGGTTCGGTCGGCATCGGTGCACGGTCCAAAGGCATGTCCGGCGGATCAGGTCGTCGCGGGTCGTGGTAGAGTTAGCCGGTGACGGCGCTGATGACCACCGCCGTACGATCGCACTCGAGGTTCAGGAGACGGGAACGATGTGGAAGACATTTTCGCTCGCCTGCATGCTCTCGACCATACTCGCCTTGCCGGCGCTCGCCATGGAGAAGACGGTCGATGTCGTCGGCAATACGGGCCAGAAGCTCGGAACCATCGTCGCCAGGCAAGGTCCGCACGGGCTGGTTCTGACGGTCAGGCTGGCCAAAGGCTCGCTGACACCGGGCCTGCACGGCATCCACCTCCACGAGCACGGCGACTGCTCCGACCATGCCACGTTCATGAAGTCGAAGGGCCATATCAATCCCGGCAAGCTCGCGCACGGCTTCCTCAACCCGAAGGGGCCGCATCCCGCCGATCTGCCAAATCTCCATGCCCACCAGGACGGCTCCGTCCTGGTCGAGCTGTTCGCCCCGGGCGTCATGTTGAGCGGCGGCAAGCTGGCGCTCATGGATGACGACGGCTCGGCCATCATCATTCATGCCAAGCCCGACGATCACATGACGCAGCCGATCGGCGGTGCCGGCCCGCGGGTCGCCTGCGCGGTCTTCAAGCGCTGAAGCGCACCCGGCCGTTTCGCGCGCCAGCCAGGCCCGGCCGCGCCGGTACAGCATGGGAGCGCGCCGCTCAGGCGCGCTCGCCCGCCTCCTGGCTCAGTGTCTCGCGGCCGAGTGCGGAGAGCACGGTGTTGACGATGCCGTTGGCGTCGAGCCCGGCCAGGGCGTACATGCGCTCGGGCTTGTCGTGATCGATGAACACGTCCGGCAGCACCATAGGCCGCACCTTCAGGCCACGATCCAGCAACCCGCTCTCGGCCAGATGATGCAGCACGTGGGAGGAAAAGCCGCCGATCGAGCCCTCCTCGATGGTGACCAGCACCTCGTGCTCGCTGGCCAGACGGCGCACGAGGTCGACGTCGAGCGGCTTGGCGAAGCGCGCGTCTGCCACCGTCGCCGACAGGCCGAGGGCCGCGAGGCGGTCGGCTGCCAGCAGGCATTCGCGAAGCCGCGCGCCGAGCGACAGGATGGCGACGGCTGAGCCTTCGCGCAGCACGCGCCCCTTGCCGATCTCGAGCGGCACGCCCTCCGACGGCATCTCGACGCCAATGCCCTCGCCACGCGGGTAGCGCAGCGCCGAGGGGCCATCGTCGATCATGGCGGCGGTCGCCACCATGTGGCGAAGCTCCGCTTCGTCGGCGGCGGCCATGACCACCATGCCGGGCAGGCAGGAGAGGTACGTCACGTCGAAGGAGCCGGCGTGCGTCGGTCCATCCGCGCCGACGAGACCGGCGCGGTCGATGGCAAAACGCACCGGCAGACGCTGGATCGCCACGTCGTGCACGACCTGGTCGAAGGCGCGCTGCAGGAAGGTGGAGTAGATGGCGGCAAACGGCTTGTAGCCCTCGCTGGCCAGGCCTGCCGCGAAGGTGACGCCGTGCTGCTCGGCGATTCCGACGTCGAACGTACGGTCGGGGAACTCCTTGCCGAACAGATCGAGGCCGGTGCCGTCGGGCATGGCGGCGGTGATGGCGACGATCCTCTTGTCCCGCTTGGCCTGCTGGATCAGGGACTCGGCGAACACCTTGGTGTAAGTCGGCGCGTTCGGCGGCGGCTTGACCTGCGCGCCCGTCACGACATTGAACTTGTTGACGCCGTGGTACTTGTCCGCAGACCTCTCGGCCGGCGGATAGCCCTTGCCCTTGCGCGTCACGACATGGACGAGGATGGGGCCCTGCTTGGCGTCGCGCACGTTCTTCAGCACCGGCAGCAGGTGGTCGAAGTTGTGACCGTCGACGGGGCCGACGTAGTAGAACCCGAGCTCCTCGAAGAGGGCGCCCCCCTGCCAGAGATGGCGCGTGTACTCCTCGGCGCGGGCAGCGCGCCGCTCCCAGCTCTTGGGCAGGCGCTTGGCAAGCTGCTTGGCGATGTCGCGCAGGTAGAGATACGTACCGCTCGAGGTGAGGCGCGCGAGGTAGGCGGAGAAGGCGCCGACGGGTGGCGCGATCGACATGTCGTTGTCGTTGAGAATGACGATGAGCCGCTCGTTGCGGACGCCGGCGTTGTTCATCGCCTCGTAGGCCATGCCGGCCGACATGGCGCCGTCGCCGATGACGCAGACGACCTGATTGTCGCGGCCGTCGAGATCGCGCGCCACGGCCATGCCGAGCCCCGCCGAGATCGACGTCGACGAGTGTGCCGCACCGAAGGGGTCGTACTCGCTCTCGCCGCGCTTGGTGAAGCCGGAAAGACCGCCGCCCTGTCTCAGCGTGCGGATCCGGTCACGCCGCCCGGTGATGATCTTGTGCGGATAGGCCTGATGGCCGACGTCCCATATGAGGCGGTCGCGCGGCGTGTCGAAGACCCAGTGCAGGGCGACCGTCAACTCCACCACCCCGAGGCCCGCGCCGAGATGGCCGCCGGTCACCGAAACGGCGTCGATCGTTTCGCGTCGAAGCTCGTCGGCCAGTTGGAGCAGATCGGTTTCGGGCAGCTCACGCAACTCATGAGGTGTCCGCACCTTGTCGAGGAGCGGCGTCCTACTCTTAGACTCCACGTGCAGTCCTTCCGGGACAGAAATCGTTGATTATGCGGGAGCTGCGGCTTCCGGACCTCGCCGGTGTGACGGACAGGCTCCGCGTTTGAAACAAGTATAAGCCATTCGAGCTGTTTTGTAACCGGCCTCGCAACCTTGATTGACGGGCGATCTCGCGAAGGCGCATGCATGCAAGTGACGCATCGCGCCCGCGGGACGGCCCGGCGCGGCAGCCGGACCGGTCGTCGACAGGGGGCGCCTCGGCACGGGCGGCCGGTCACACCGGGGCTCTGCGCCTCAACCCTGCTCCGGCTCGAGCGGCTCGCTGCCGTCCGGCTTGCCCTCGGGCGACAGGGTGAGCTTCTCCACCTTGGCCTCGGCCTGCTTGAGCAGCCGCTCGCAGTGGGCCTTGAGTGCGTCGCCGCGCTCGTAGATGCTGATGCTCTCCTCGAGCTCGACGCGGCCGGTCTCCAGGCGCTGAACGATCTGCTCGAGCTCCTTGAGGGCGGTCTCGAAGCTCATGTCCTTGAGATCGGTATGGCGTTGCGCGGATCGTGCCATGGTCATGTCCATCTCTCGTTCTGCCCCCACCCCTGGCGTTTGCCGGCCCGGGGGTGGTCGTCACCCCGCGCGGTCCATCAAGGTCTTGACGTGCACTGCGACCGATCTCGCCAGCGCCGCCAGATCATAGCCGCCTTCGAGCATCGAAACGACGCGGGCGCCAGCGTGCTTCTCCGCTTGATCCACGATTTTCTCCGTGGCCCAGGCGAAATCGGCCTCGACGAGCCCCAGATTGGCCAGCGGATCGGCCTTGTGGGCGTCGAATCCGGCGGAGATGAGGACGAGATCGGGGCCGAAATTGTGGAGCGCCGGCAGGATTCGCGATTCGAACGCCTCGCGGAAGTGCACGCCGTCGTCGCCCGGCCGCAACGGCGCATTGCAGATGTTGCCCACACCCGTCTCGTCGCGGGCGCCCGTGCCGGGGTAAAGGGGCATCTGGTGTGTCGAGGCGAAGAACAGGTTCTTGTCGTTCCAGTAGATGTCCTGCGTGCCGTTGCCGTGGTGGACGTCGAAATCGACGACGGCGATGCGCTCCGCCCCGTGCTTGACGCGCGCGTACATGCCGGCGATGGCGACGTTGTTGAACAGGCAGAAGCCCATGGCTCGGGCCGCCTCGGCGTGGTGCCCGCACGGACGCACGGCGCAGAAGGCGTTCCTGGCCTTGCCCGACATGACCGTGTCGACGGCGAGCAGGCCGGCGCCGACCGCGCGCAACGCCGCCTCCCACGAGCCCGGCGACATCACCGTATCGGGATCGAGGCGGACAAGCTCGCCGCCGGGCTTCGGTGCGAGGCGGCGCACCTGCTCGACATAGGTCTTGGGGTGAGCGAGCTCGATCCACTTGGTGTCGGCGAGCGGCGCCTCGACGCGGTTGAGCGTCTTGAAGAGATCATGGCTCAGCACCTTCTCGACGGCGCGCAGGCGATCGGGGCGCTCGGGATGACCGGGACCGGTGTCGTGGTCGAGGAAGCAGGTATGCGTGACGTAAAGGGTCGGCATGGCTCGGGCCTCGGTTGCGTTTCGACGTTGGCGGGGCTGCGCCGCCTCAGGGCTGCATGCGGGGGAGGAGTTTGACGCCCGGCGGCGGCGCGCTGTCCTCGGGCACGAAGAAGTCCGGCGCGAGAACCGCCTGCGGGGTGACCTTGTAGGGCTCGAAATCCCGCACGCCATGCTCGTAGAGGAGCGTATCGTCGATCAGGAACCGTCCGGTGAAGGCCCGTGAGGGCTGCGTGAAGACGAGATGGGCGGCGTCCGCGAGAATGTCCGGCGTGCGGCTGACCTGCATGAGCCGGTCGCCGCCGAGGATGTTCTTGATGGCGGCGGTGGCGATGGTCGTGCGCGGCCACAGCGCGTTGACGGCGATGCCGTCTTTCTCGAGTTCCTTGGCGAGACCGAGCACGACGAGGCTCATGCCGAACTTGGCCATCGAATAGGCGACGTGACCGGCGAACCATTTGGCCTTCATGTCGAGCGGCGGCGACAGCATGAGAATATGCGGGTTGGCCGACTTGCGCAGGTGCGGGACGCAGGTCTTGGAGACCAGGAAGGTGCCGCGCGCGTTGACGCCGTGCATCAGGTCGAAGCGGCGCATCTCGGTCGCGTCGATGGGCGTCAGCGAGATGGCGCTGGCGTTGTTGACGCAGATGTCGATGCCGCCGAAGCGCGCCACGGTCTGGGCCACGGCATCCTCGACCTGGGCGTCGTCGCGGATGTCGCAGACGAGCGGCAGGGCCTTGCCGCCGGCGGCCTCGATTGCTGCGGCGGCGGTGTGGATGGTGCCCTCGAGCTTGGGGTGGGGCTCGCTCGTCTTGGCGGCGATGGCGACATTGGCGCCGTCGCGCGCAGCGCGGAGCGCAATGGCGAGCCCTATGCCGCGGCTGCCACCGGTGACGAACAGGGTCTTGCCCGCGAGGCTGCTCACGATCGCTCTCCTGCGCTGCGCGCCTCGTTCGGGGCGCGTGTTCCGTGTGTGGCCGTGTCAGGGCGCCGGTCGAGCCGCCGCCACAGCGCCGCCAGCACGGCGGGGATCGCCACGATTGGCAGATAGAGTAGGACAAATGCAAGGCCGCGCACAGCATGCGCCGTCACATAGCCTCGCCGGCTCGCGTATTCGGCCTTGTCCTCGGGTGGCCACAGCCGCCGCCACCAGCGTCGGGCGGGCGTGAGGCCGAGCAGCCCGAGCAGCAGCAGCAGCGCGTAACCCCCCTGTGCGAGCGACGGGATGCCCGGCAGCACACGGCGGTCGAGCTCAATGCGACGGGCGCGCGGCGTCAGCGACAGATGCAGCGCGCCGGGTACGACGCTGCCCGTGAGGCCGCCCACGACATCCGTGATCGTGTCGGGCGTGCCGCGGTCCTGCGCCCGTGCCAGCAGCACCATGCGGCCCTCGTCGCGGCGCTGCAGCTCCAGGCGCAGCGGACCCATGGTGCGGCTCATCTCCGCGAGCGCCGCGCCGAGGCTCGATGCACTGAGCGCGCGGGAGAGGCCGGCCACCTCGATGCGCAGCCAGAGCCAGTTCCGCCGGCCCGGCTGGCGCGGCGTCGGGGCCTCGATCAGCAGGAGATCAAGGTCGGCGGCGGTCGCGGCGGCCGTCAGATCGGCGAGGCGTGCGGCAGCCGGCGGGGAGCGGGAGGTATCGAAATAGGCGACGCCGCCTTTGATGTGCGCGACCATGATCACGGTGGCGCCGGGGCGGCGGGCGAGCGACGTCAGCAGTTGCGCGGCAGCCACGGGCTCCGGCACGGGCGTTCCGGTCGTCGCCTTGGGTGGTGGCGGGGGGGAGGATGTCAGCCTGGGCTCGGCGGCGACCACGCTCAAGAGGCGCAAGCGCCGTCGCGGCAGCGGTCGATCGAGCTGCCAGGAGATCTCGGCGAAGTCCGCGCGCTCGCCGAGCGCAACATGCAGGCCGGGACGGACCTCGACCGTGAGCCGGCGGCGCGGCCCGCTGCCGCTGCGCGCCAGCCGGTAGAGGGTGCGGCCGAGCACTGCATGGAGCCGGCTCGCGGCCGGCAGGGCGTCGAGCAGCGCAGGGCGGGCGAAGGCCGTCTCTTCCGTCAGGTAGAACGCAAAGCTTGCCGGCGTCCTGGCCGCCGCGGCGCCGAGCAGGATGGTGAGGCCGCGAGCCAGTTCCTCCGCCGTCGCCGCCGTGAACGTCTCGCCGGAGGCGTTGCGCAGACGCAGGGCGCCGGCCTCGACGCTTTCGACGACGAGCGTCGGCGTGGTGGCGGAAGCGGGGCGTCCGCGCAGGGCCTCGAGGGCGGCCGGCAGCGTCTGGTCGTAGGTCGCGCCCTTCGGAGCGGGCCAGGGCGATGCGAGCGCCTCGCGCGCCCGTGCGCTGCTCGCCAGCAGGCCGAGCACGACGACGATGGCGGCGACCACCCAGCGGCCACCGGCGCGGCGGCGGTTCAATCTGGCGAGCTGCTGCATGCAGGCCCCAGCCCTGGCGCGGTGCGGCGAGGCCTCATGCCTTGCCGGCCCCGCGCAGCTTCCTGAAGTCGGGCGCGCGCTTCTCGAAGAAGGCCGCGAAAGCCTCCTTGGCCTCGGGTGACGTGAGGCGCTCACCGAAAATGGCGGCCTCCTCCTCGAGCCGTTTCACGATGGCGCCGTTGTCGCCGCGCAGTAGGCGGCGCGAGAGCATCAGCGCGTCGCGCGGCTTGTCCGCGAGCCGCCGCGCCGCGGCGAGAGCGGTGGCCTCGAGCTGGTCCTGCGGAACGACGGCGTTGGCGAGCCCGGCCCTGACGGCGGCCTCGGCATCGCAAGGCTGGCCGAGGCAGAGCAGCTCGAAGGCCCGCACGTAGCCGGCGCGCTGGGGGATGAGCAGGGAGGACGCGGCCTCCGGCACGACGCCGAGGTCGAGGAACGGCGTTCTGAGGCTCGCGGTCGGCGAGACGTAGACGAGGTCGCAATGCAACAGCATGGTGGTGCCGATGCCGACGGCCAGGCCGTCGACCGCGGCGATCATCGGCTTCGTGGTCACCGGCAGGCGGCGGATGAAGCTCAGCGAGGGCGTCGGTATGCCGCCGCTCGGCGTGCTCGAGCGCCGCGCGAAGTCGTTGATGTCGTTGCCCGCCGAGAAGGAGCCGCCCGAGCCGATGAAGACGTGGACGGCGATCTCGTCGTCCGTCTCGCCGCGGTCGAGGGCTGCCGACATGGCGTCGTACATGGCGCCTGTCAGCGCATTCTTCTTTTCGGGGCGCGCCAGGCGGATGAGCTGGACGCCATCCTTGAGTGTGATCTCGATCTCGGTGGTCATGAGGTGTGTCCTGAGGTTTCTGGCCAGCGACGATCAGCCGGCGAGCGTGTCGGGTGGTACGGCGAGCAGGCCCTCGGCGCCGGTGGTGACGACCTCGGCCAGCCCCGGCGCAGCGGTCGCCAGATGCTCACAGAAGAAGCGGGCGAGCGCGGCGCGGTAGTCGCGGCCGCTGCCGGGTCCATCCGCGAGAGCCGCGCGCACGAGATAGTGCCCGCCGGCGGCCAGTGCGAACAGGCGCAGATAGGGCGTGGCGCCGGCGAGCGCGGTTTCCGGCTGATTGGACGCGAGAGCCTTGCCGAGGTAGCGGCTGGCGTCGGCGAGGGCGGTGGCCGCTGCGGCCAGCCGCTCCCCTGAGCGGCCGAGCTCGGGCCGGTCCGCCGCCGCGCGGGCGGTGGCTGCGATCTCGCCGATGTATCCCTCGAGCACCTTGCCGCCGCCGAGGGGCAGCTTGCGCGCGACGAGGTCGATCGCCTGGATGCCGTTGGTGCCTTCGTAGATCGGCAGGATGCGCGCGTCGCGGTAGTGCTGGGCGGCGCCCGTCTCCTCGATGAAGCCCATGCCGCCATGAACCTGCAACCCGAGGGAGGCCACCTCGCAGCCGATGTCGGTCGAAAATGCCTTGGCGACGGGCGTGAGCAATGCGGCGCGGTCGCTCGCCGCCTGGCGTTCCGAGGCATCGCCCGAACGGTGGGAGATGTCGATCTCGCGCGCCGTGGCGAGGCAGATGGCGCGCGCCGCGCCGGTCAGCGCCCGCATGGTCAGGAGGGTCCGGCGCACGTCCGGGTGGGCGACGATCGGGCTCATGCCGTCGCCGCTCTGGCCGATGGCGCGACCCTGGCGGCGCTCGGCTGCGTACTGTGCGGCCTTCTGCGTGGCGCGCTCGGCGATGGCGACCCCTTGCACGCCGACGGCGAGGCGCGCGGCGTTCATCATGATGAACATGACCTGCAACCCGCGGTGCGGCTCCCCCACGAGATAGCCGACGGCGCCGTCCTTCTCGCCATAGGACATGACGCAGGTGGGGCTGGCGTGGATGCCGAGCTTGTGCTCGATGCCGACGCATCGCACGTCGTTGGGACCCGCGATCGTGCCGTCCGCGGCGACGAGCATCTTCGGCACGAGGAAGAAGGAAATGCCTCGCGTGCCGGCGGGGGCATCGGGCAGGCGCGCCAGCACCATGTGCACGATGTTGTCGGTGAGCGTGTGCTCGCCGTAGGTGATGAAGATCTTGGTGCCGCGGATGCGATAAGTGCCGTCGGACTGAGGCTCGGCTCTGGTGGTGAGTGCGCCGAGGTCGGAGCCGGCCTGCGGCTCCGTCAGGTTCATGGTGCCGCTCCACTCGCCGGAGACGAGCTTTGGCAGATAGCGGGCCTTGAGCTCGTCGCTGCCGCGCAGCATCAGCGCATCGACAGCGCCCTGGGTCAGCAGCGGGCAGAGGCCGAAGGCGAGATTTGAGGCGTTCCACATCTCCGAGACGGCCATGGACACGAGCGACGGCAGGCCCTGGCCGCCGTACTCGACCGGGCCGGGCAGCGCCCCCCAGCCCCCTTCGACGAAGGCGCGATAGGCCGCCTGCCAGCCGTCCGGCGTCACCACCTGGCCATCGGCGAGCCGCGAGGCGCCACGGTCGCCCGGCACATTGAGCGGCGCCAGCACCTCCGCCGCGAAACGGCCGGCCTCCTCGAGCACGGCGCGCACCGTGTCCTGGTCGACATCGATGATGCCGCGGGCGATCAGGTCCGACAGCCCGCCGGCCGTCTCGAGAGCACTCAGGATATCCTCGACCGGCGCCTGGTAAGGCATGAGACGACCCTCTCGTTGAACGTTGGGTGCGACGGGCGCATAGTGACCACGGAGCTTAGGCCGAAGCGGGGCCAGGGCCAAGCCCTGGCCATCGCCCTCGCGCGGGCCGCGCCGGCCGCATGCAGCCCCGCATCGTGACCCGACGTATTGACAACGAGCGCGAACTCGACGACTTGGCAGGCGATGCGCGTTGTGAAGGCCGATCCCGAGGGACTGTGCGTGGCTGCGGCGGCTCTCAAGGCCGGCGGCCTCGTCGCATTTCCGACCGAAACCGTCTACGGCCTCGGCGCTGACGCGCGCGACGGGCGTGCGGTGGCGCGCATCTACGAGGCGAAGGGGCGGCCGAGCTTCAATCCATTGATCGTGCACGTCGCTGCGGACGCGGAGGTGGCGGGCCTGGCGGTGCTCGACGCGCGGGCCAAGGCGCTGGCGGCGGCGTTCTGGCCGGGACCGTTGACGCTCGTGCTGCGGCGTGTGCCGCAGTGTCCGGTCTCCGATCTCGTGACCTGTGGCCTCGAAACCATCGCCGTCCGCATTCCCTCCCATCCCGTGGCTCTGGCGCTGATCCGCGCGGCAGGCGTGCCGGTGGCTGCGCCATCGGCCAACCGCTCGGGCCATGTCAGCCCGACGACGGCGGCCCACGTCGCCGCCGATCTCGGCGCGCGTATCGACGTCATCCTGGATGGCGGCGCCAGCGAGGTCGGCGTCGAGTCGACGGTGGTCGACCTGTCCGGGGCGGAGCCTGTGCTGCTGCGCCCGGGCGGCGTGCCGTCAGAGCGTATCGCTGCGGCGCTCGGCCAGCCTCTCGGGCGCCGGCTCGACGAGGAGACGAGGCCGCAATCGCCGGGTCAGCTCGCGAGCCATTATGCGCCGCGGGCTGCCGTCCGGCTCGATGCGCGCGCCGTCCGGCCGGGCGAGGCGCTGCTGGCGTTCGGGGCCGACACGCCGCCGCATGACGGCCCGTGCATCAACCTGAGCCCGCACGGCGATCTCGTCGAGGCGGCCGCCAATCTGTTCGCAGCCTTGCGCCAGCTGGATGCCGCGGGCGTCGGCTCCATCGCCGTTGCCACGATCCCCGGCACGGGCCTCGGCGAGGCGATCAACGACCGGCTCCGACGGGCGGCCGCGCCCCGTCCGGCGCCCCGCGATGAGGGGGTGTGACGGCCCCCGTGCGATCGGACGTGATCCGCGCTAATCTGCGGCTCGCGGGACATGACCGCCGACCCGTCGTCAATCCGCCAGGAGCAGATCGAGACATGCAGAAGTCGACCAAGCCGGTTTCGGGCGCCGCGAAGGACGCCCTGCTGAAGCGTTTCGCCGATATCGTCGGCCCGGAGCACGTGCTCGTCGATCCCGACCAGCAGCTTCCCTATGTGCGGGAGTGGCGGGACAAGTATTTCGGCACGGCGCTGGCGGTTCTCAGGCCCAATTCGACCGAGCAGGTCGCGGCCATTCTCAAGGTGGCCGACGAGACGGGCACTGCCATCGTGCCCCAATCCGGCAACACCGGGCTCGTCGGCGGGCAGGTTCCGGACGAGACCGGCACCGAGGTCGTGCTGAGCCTCGCGCGCATGAACCGCATCCGGGCCATCGACGCCACCGGCTACAGCATGACCGTGGAGGCCGGCGTGACGCTGGCCGAGGCCCAGGACGCGGCGGCGAAGGCCGGCCGGCTCTATGCGCTGTCCCTGCCCTCGGAAGGGACCTGTCGCATCGGCGGCAACCTCTCGACCAATGCCGGCGGCGTCAACGTGCTGGCCTATGGCAATGCGCGGGCCCAGGTGCTCGGGCTCGAGGTCGTGCTCGCCGATGGGCGCGTGTGGAACGGCCTCAAGGCGCTCAAGAAGGACAACACGGGCTACGATCTCAAGGACCTCTTCATCGGCGCGGAGGGGACGCTCGGGATCATCACGGCGGCGGTGCTGCGCCTGCTGCCGCTGCCGGCCGAGCGTGCCACGGCCATGGTGGCGATCGACAGCCCGGAGACGGCGCTGAGGCTGTTCACCATGGCGCAGGATCGCGCCGGCAGCAGCCTGACCGGCTTCGAGCTGCTGGCCCGCATCTGCGTCGAGACGGTGCTCAACGTGATCGAGGGCACGCGCGATCCCTTCGACGCCGTGCACCCCTGGTACATCGTGCTCGAGGTCTCCGGGCTGAAGGAGGACGGCAGCGCGCACGCCATCATGGAGCAGCTTCTCGAGGAGGCGTTCGGCGAAGGGCTGCTGCGCGACGCCGTCATCGCCACGTCGCTGACGCAGGCCAATGCGCTCTGGCGGCTGCGCGAGGCCATCTCGGAGGCGCAGAAGTCGTTCGGTGGCAACGTCAAGCACGACGTTTCCGTGCCGATTGCCCGCATACCCGAGTTTATTCGCCGCGCCGACGAGCTCGTGGCGGGGTTGTGTCCGGGCGCTCGGCCGGTCGCACTCGGTCATTTCGGCGACGGCAACATTCACTACAACGTGGCCCAGCCTGTCGGCGCCGATACCAAGGCCTTTCTGGCGCGCTGGGACGAGATCATGAATGCGGTGCACGGGCTGGTGATCTCCATGAACGGCTCGATCTCGGCGGAGCACGGCATCGGCCGCATGAAGCGGGAGGAGCTGGCAGCCGCCAAGAGCAACGTCGAGATGGACCTGATGCGCGCCATCAAGGCGGCGTTCGACCCGAAGGGCATTCTCAATCCCGGCAAGGTTGTCTGAGGGGATGATCATGAGCCAGGCATGGTTGCAGGTCGCCGGACTCGTGTTCGACATCGTCGGCTTCGGCCTCATCGCCTGGGAATGGCTGATTGCCCAGCGTCACGAGGCCAGGGAGCTGGCGATCGAGGCGGCGCGGGCGCGTCAGGACCAGGCCTACGCACACCTCCAGCGCGCCACGCGCGATGCCAATCCGGCGATGCAACGCCATTACGAGATGAGCGCCGACATGCGCCGCCGCCGCGCCGAGCACGAAATCGACCAGACGCGGCGGGTCTACACCGGGCTGCGCTATCGCGTCGTCTATGCCGGCATGGTCGCCGTCGTCCTCGGTTTCGTGTTGCAACTCCTGGCGGCCTGGCCGGGCTGTTGCGTGGCGATCGGCATCACGCCGGGTGGCGGCTAGGGCGCCGGTCACACTCAGGTTGATCAGAGAGCGGGTATCGCCGCCTACTTCGACAGACGGATCGCCGTCAGCGAGCGGCCGATGCCATCGAAAGCCGCATGCAGGTCGCTCACCGTCGCCGCCGTGTAGTAGTGGGCGGTCGACGAGGCGCAGCGCGTCATCAGGTCGATGACGGTGCGGTCGGTCACGTCGAAGGCGATGGTATAGATCTCTACGCCCGACGCCTTGATGCGTGCGCACAGGGTCTCGGTGGTCGTATTGGCCGTCGAGACGTTCGTGCCGTCGTGCCCGGGATAGGTCGCCGATCTGGTGTTGGCGCCGTCGGTCATGAGCACCATCGCGCGGCGCGTTCCGCCCGAGGTGGTGCCATCGGAGAAGGGCGCGCCGGCGGAGAGCACGCGCCAGCCCCAGAGCAACCCCGCGGGAATATAGGTATCTCCGGTCGCCACCATGGCATCGATCTGGGACTTGATGGCGCGCTGGTCGGCCGTGAGACGGGCAAGCGGGCTCGGGCATGCGGTATTCATGATGCCGGGCACGCGATTGCTCGAGTCTGCCGTCACCGTCACGTCGAGGGGCGAGTTGCGCGAACCGACGCAGCCGCTCCAGGTGTAGGTCGTGGTGGTCGGCGTGCACTGGTACACCGGCGGGCCGTAGACGTTGTCGCATTCGGTCCACGAGCACGTGTAGGGGAGGCCGTCGTTGGTGCAGGTCCCGGAGACCGTGCGGCAGTTGCTCGAGGAGATGATGGGCGTAACGGTGCCGCAGGTCTCACCGGTCTGCGTGTAGTCGTCGGGGACCTGCATCCACGGTTCCCGCCGGTACTGCAGGCCGACGTTGACGTATTGTCCGAAGGGCACCAGCCCGACGCGGACTTTGGTATCGGCGCCGGAGACCGAGTAGATCTGGTCGATCAGGCCTTTGGCGGCGCTCTGCGCACCGGACAGCTTGCTGCCCATCATGGAGCCTGTCGAGTCGAGAACCAGCGCCAGATCGAGCTTGCCGAGGCCGAAGGTCAGGTCGGTCTGCACCTCGACGGGGATCGACTCGTAACCGATCACGCGCGTGAAGGTGGCGGGAATGTCGACCCGGGCGACGCCCCTGAGCGTGCCGGAGCTGTCGAGCGTGTAGGTCACGGTCGGCGTCAGGCCGCCCGCCTCGCCCCAGTTGCTTTCCATTGTCGCGGGAATGACGTCGACTTCGCTGCCAGCCCGGGCGAGGTAGGCGCGGGCGCCTGCCAGCAGGGCGGCATCCAATGCGCCTTGCAGGCGCGTGCGCATCATGATCGCGCTGCCGAAATCGACCGCCATGCCGGCACCGGCGCAGAGCACCACCAGGAGCAGCGCGAAGGCGATCGCCGTGGCGCCAGAGGCATTGCGTCGAAAGCTCCGAAGACGAGTTGTCAGTCGCGTGCGATGCATGCTCGGCTTTCCAGCTTGATCGTTGAGAGTCGCGGCCCGTCGATACCCGCGCCGGGGGACGGGCAGGTCTTGAGGGGCAACTTCCGCACACGGCGGTAAAGAAGTGCGAAAGGAATAGTCCGCCCGCAGAGTTCGCTTGCAAATGCCTAAACGGCCCGTCGCCGGGTGTGCCAAACCGGCTCGCCGCCGCAAACTCTGCGTGTGCTTGCCTGGGTCCGGCAACAATGCTTCCATGGTCTGGATACAGGAGGGACCAATGGCCAAGGTGGAGTGGGCTGTCGAAGGCGCCGTGCGGCACGTGTTGCTCAACAGGCCCGAGAAGCGCAACGCGCTCGATTTCGAGATGATGGCTGAGCTGGAGGCGGCGTTCACGGCGCCGGCGGCGGCCAACGAGCGCGTGGCGGTGATCCGGGCGGCGGGGACCGTGTTCTGTGCGGGGCTCGATCTCAAGGAGCGCGGCAGCCGCCCGACCGGAGCCTCGCCGATCGAATCCATGCTGCACGCCATCGAGAGCTATCCGCTGCCGGTGGTGGCCCTCGTGGAAGGCGATGCGATCGCTGGTGGCTGCGAATTGGCGCTCCACGCCGATATCGTCGTCGCCACGCTCTCTGCGCGCTTTGCCATGCCGCTGGCGCAACTCGGCATGTCGCCGAGCTGGTTCCTGGCCAAGAAGCTTCTGGAGACGGCCGGACCGGTGGTGACGCGGCAGATCCTCCTGCTCGGCGATCCCGTGACGGCCGAGCGCCTGCACGACCTCGGGGTCATCGGCTTTTGCGCCGAGGCCGGGGAGTTCGCGCGCCTCTCGGAGAGTGTAATCGCCCGGCTCGCCGGCAATGCGCCGCTGTCGCTGCGGGCCATGAAGGCGCTCGTCTCGCGCGGGATGGCCTTCCGTGACGGTATCGCTCACGCCGACGTCGACGCCATGGTCGAGGCGGCCCGATCGAGCCGGGATTGCCAGGAAGGCATCAAGGCCAGGCTTGAGAAGCGCCGCCCGAATTTCACGGGGATCTGAGCCATGGCCATCCGCATGACGAAGCCGTGGCGACCGCTCGAGGCCGCCGAGATCGGACGCCTCAGCGGCCAGCTGGGCGTCTATCAACTCGCCGACGACCAGGGCCATGTGCTGGGGATCGCGATGGCCGACGCCCGCACGCTGTTCGGCCTCAAGGGTGAGTTGGAGAAGGCCGCGCGGGAGCGACCGGGCGGCGCCTCGCACTTCCGCGTCGAGGTCAACCAGCAATACACCACGCGCTATCTCGAGCTGCTGATGCTGCACGTCGCAGACCATGGCGCTCTGCCGCTGCTGAACCGGCAGGCGCCGCCGCCGCGCCTCGGCCGCCTGAGCCCGCTCTGAGGCAACGCTAGGGGAAGGACGCCCTCATGGATCTCGAGCTCGACGAGCAGCAGACGATGATCGTGGCCACGGTGCGCCGGCTCGTGCGGGAGGAGATCGTGCCGCTCGAAGCCGAGCTCGATCCCGACGCCAGCGAACTGCCGCCCGAGCACTTCGAGCGCCTGAGCGCCAAGGTGCGCGAGATGGGCTTTTATGGCCTCGACATTCCCGCCGAGTACGGCGGCGCCGGACTGGACATGGTGACGCGGGCGCTGGTGGCGGTGGAAATGTCCCAGCATCGCGCCGGCCTCTACGTGCCGTGCTACGGCATCTTCGGCGCGGCCGGTCTCGCCCAGCTCTACGAGGCCACCGAGGACCAGAAGGAGCGCTACCTCTTCCCGATGCTGCGTGGCGAGAAGCGCGGCTTTTTCGGTCTGACCGAGCCTTCGGGAGGCTCGGACCCGGCGCGAGCCATCCGCACGCGCGCCGTGCGCGACGGCAGCGACTGGGTGATCAACGGCGCCAAGGTTTTCATTTCCGGCGCCGATCGGGCGCATTTCGGGCTCGTGTTCGCGCGCACGGACGTAAGCAAGGGCCGCGAGGGCGTGACCTGCTTCATCGTCGATACCGATGCGAAGGGCTTCCACGTGCGCCGCATCGTGCACACGCTGCGTTCGTCCCATTACGCCACGGAGCTCGAGTTCGACAATCTGCGTGTGCCGGCAGCGAACGTGCTCGGCGAGGTCGGCGGAGGTTTCAAGATCGCCAACGATCGCCTCACGCGTCAGCGCATCCCTTACGCCGCCTATTGCATCGGCGTCGCCGTCAAGGCCCAGGAGCTCGCCATCGAGTACGCGCGTCAGCGCGAGACCTTCGGCGCCCCGCTCGCCACCCGCCAGGCCGTGCAGTGGATGATCGTGGACAACGAGATCGACATCAAGACGTCGCTCTGGCTGACGCTCGCCGCGGCCGCCAAGGCCGATGCCGGCCAGCCCTTCCGCATGGAGGCCGGCATGGCCAAGCTCGTCGCCAGCGAGGCGGGTGGGCGCGTGGTCGATCGCGCCATGCAGATCTTCGGCGGCTACGGCATGACCAAGGATCTGCCGTTCGAGCGCTGGTATCGCGAGATGCGCATCCGCCGCGTGGGCGAGGGGCCGAACGAGGTACAGCGCCTCGTCATCGCCCGCGATCTCATCGGCGGCAACTTCAAATGACGCGCGCGCGCGCGCGCCTCACGGGAGGAGACTGACATGGCGGCAGATACGGCGGAGCGGCGGAACCTGCCGCTCGACGGCATCACGGTGATCGATCTCGGTCAGATCTATCAGGGGCCGTACGCAACGCTGCTGATGGCCAAGGCCGGCGCCAAGGTGATCAAGGTCGAACCGCCCCACGGCGAGCCGGCACGCTGGCGCTCGAAGGTCGGTCGTGGCGCCACGCTGCCGATGGTGATGCTCAATTCGAACAAGCGCGGCATCGTGCTCAATCTCAAGACCGAGAAGGGGCGCGAGCTGCTGGCGGGCCTCGCCAGTAAAGCCGACGTGCTGCTCGAGAATTTCGCGCCTGGTGTCATGGAGAAGCTCGGCATCGGCTGGAGCCGGCTGAGTGAGCTCAATCCCCGTCTCGTCTACGCCTCGGGAACCGGCTACGGGCTCACCGGCCCCGAGCGCGACAGTCTTGCCATGGACGTGACCGTGCAGGCCGCGTCCGGCTTCATGAGCGTCACGGGCTTTCCCGACCGGCCGCCGGTCAAGGCCGGTCCCGCCGTTATCGACTTCCTCTCGGGCGTGCATCTCTACGGCGCCATCGTCACGGCACTCTACGAGCGCACGATCACGGGGCGCGGCCGGCTCGTCGAGGTGGCCATGCAGGAGGCGGCCTATGCCTCGCTCGCCTCGAGTCTCGGCATGATCTACGAGTCCAAGGGGGATGTGCCGCTGCGCGTCGGCAACCGCCACAGCGGCCTCTCCGTCGCGCCCTACAACGTCTACAAGGCCAAGGATGGCTGGGTGGCCATCATCTGTGCCGTCGAGGGGCACTGGCTGGCCATTCTGGAGGCCATGGGGCGCATGGACCTCGCCGAAGATCCGCGCTTCTCCAGCAATCCGGCGCGCGTTGCCCACATCGACGAGACCGACGCGCTGGTGGAGTCCTGGACATCGACGCTGACGCGCGCCGAGTTCAAGGCGCTGGCCAAGCGCCACCGCATCCCGTCCTCGCCCGTGCGCGACGTGAAGGAGGTGATGCTCGACCCGCATATGCACGAGCGCGGCATGCTGGAGTGGATCGACCATCCCGATCTCGGTCGCATCGTCGTGCCGACCAGCCCGCTGCGCTTCCACGGCGCCGAGACGGTGGCGACGACGCCGAGCCCGCAGCTCGGCCAGCACACGGCAGAGGTTCTGGAAGAGATGCTCGGCATCGGCCCCGATGCGTTCGCGCAACTGAAGGAGGAGGGCGCGGTCTAGCGTCGTCGTTCCGCGGAAATTCGCTATCGGAAGGACATTCGCAGGCGTAGTTTGCTGCCATCGGAAGAAAACAAAACGGAGGTGGCACGATGCGCAGGACGCTTCAACGATGGCTGGCGATAACCGGGGTTTCCCTGGCGCTCATGGTTCCAACCCAGGCCCAGAGCGTCGAGTACAAGGGGCCGGCCCGGATCGTCGACGGCGATACGGTCATCATCTCGGGAGTGCGGATCCGCTTCTTCGGGATCGATGCGCCCGAGACCAAGCAGACCTGCCTCGACGCGCGCGGGCGGCGCTATGCCTGCGGGCAGCGATCGACCGCCTATCTGCACAGGCTCGTCGGCGGCAGGCCTGTCCGCTGCGTCGGGACAGGCGGCACCAGCCTCGGGCGTCCGCTCGCGCGCTGCTACGTTGGCAAGACCGACCTGCAGGCGGCCATGGCGCGTGCCGGGCACGCGGTCGCCTATCTCAGGCACGGAACGGACTATTCCGGAAACGAGGCGCAGGCGCGTGCCGCGCGGCGTGGCCTGTGGCAAGGCAAGTTCAAGCGTCCACGCAGCGTCCGCAACTGCCGCAACAGCGGCATGGGAACGATCGCCAGTTGCTCGTGACGCTGGCGCCCGCCGATCGAAGCCGCCGGGTCGGTTGGCCCGGTGGCTTTGCGCTCGCGGAGCGGGTGTGAGTGCCGTTGGCGGCGGATGCGCTCTGCGCTGCAACCCGCCACGACGCTGGCGCCGGCGGCCTCAGCCGGCCGTCTCGTCCGGGTCGCTGCCGTCGGTGATGAGCTGAGAGACATCGTCATCGTCGACGTCGGTCTCGAGCACGCTGTCGTCGAGGCCGTCCTCGTCGATCTCCGGCGTCTCGGCGGCTGCGCTCGGCACGCCGACCTCGTCGAACTCCCGGGCGACCTCTGCATCGGGGGCTGCGACGGGTTTCGGACGCGGCGATCCGGATCGCCAACCGGCTTTCACGCCGGGGCCTGGCTGGTCGCGCCACGCGCGAACGGGTTCCGCAATGGCGGCTCCGGGCGCGAGGCGCTCGCCGCACATCGGGCAGTCGATCGAGGGGCGACCCAGATCATAGAACGGCTTGTGACACGCCAGGCATCGCCGTTTGGTGCCACGGACGCTTCGCACGCGGTTCGCCGTCTCAACCATGACTGCTCCTCGGGGGTGCCGCGTCGGGCGGCCCCTGTTGCCGTTCAGCTATCGCCTGGTCCGGGTCGTGCATCCGGAGTGGAGGGACACCGCAGTGTCCGGCTCGCATGCGTGCAGTCGAGGTGCGACTTCGAGCCGAAGGTATTGAGGGGCTGCCATCAGGCAGTCCCCTCGACGGATCGGGCTTTCAGGTTCGGCGCCCGACCGACGCCCGCGATAGACGCGTGGCCGCGTCTACCTCGAACGATTTGTCTGAGCCTCGCTCGCGCCGTCAGGCGCGCTCGATCTGGCCAGCCTGCTTGCCGCGGCCGCGACGGTCGTCCTCGATCACGAACGTGACCTTGTCACCCTCGTTGAGGCCGTGGATGCCAGCAGCCTCGAGTGCGCTCGCGTGAACGAAGACGTCCTTGGAGCCGTCCTGCGGTGCGATGAA
This sequence comes from Hyphomicrobiaceae bacterium, assembly GCA_041397725.1. GTDB lineage: Bacteria > Pseudomonadota > Alphaproteobacteria > Rhizobiales > Hyphomicrobiaceae > JAGRKR01. The sequence continues at coordinate 173,840 of JAWKVZ010000003.1, forward strand.
GCCGAAGCCCTTGGCAGTATTGAAAAATTTGACGACGCCGGTAACCCGCATCGGTAGACCTTCCTTGCATGTGCGTGAGAAATGCCGGCGCAGGAGCGCACGCTTCGCTCACAGCAACTCATATTTGGAGGAAGGTACGAAACCAATAAGCTATGGGGTCGCTCGACCAAATCTCGAGATGGATGCCCCACCATGGGTCATCCCGGCGGCCGATACATGGGCGCATTCGCGGAGAATTGCAAGTGTCTGTTTTTTTGCGGCGCGTGCGTCAGGGCGCGAAGATCAGCAGAACATAGGTCGCAAAGAGCAGCAGGTGAACGGCGCCCTGCAGCACATTCGTGCGCACGCCGCTGAAGGTGAGCGAACTGACATAGAGCGTCAGGAGCAGCAGGAGAGTGTCGGTTCCCCGAAGCCCGAGCGTTATGGGCTGGTTCGTGTACAACCCGATGACCAGCGCGCAGGGAACCGTCAGCCCGATGGTGGCGAGTGCACCGCCGAGAAAGACGTTGACCGAGTGCTGCAGGCGATCCGCCATGGCCGCGCGGAAGGCGCTGATGCTCTCCGGCGTCAGCGTCAGGACAGCCACGAGCATGCCGCCGATGGCGGCCGGCAGCCCAGCGCGATGGATGCCGCGATCGACGGAGCCTGCGATCTCCTTGCCGAGCAGCGCGATGACGACAAGCACCACCAGCAACAGCGCGAAGTGACAGGCGATGCCTGCGCCGCCCGGTGCCGCAGGCATCGGCTCCGGGGAGTGGGCGGGCGGACTGCCCGGCGCGCCACCAATCTGGGAGAAGAAGGAACGGTGACGCATCGTCTGTACGGACAGGAAGACGATGTAGAACAGCACGATGATGGTGCTGAGGCCGATGGCCTGCGCGGACGTCAGGGCGCCGTCCCCCTGAAGGGTCAGGCGCGGCAGGACGAGCGATATGACCGCCAGCGGCGTGAGGGCGGCGAGGTAGGCGCGGGCGCCTTCGAGATTGAACTCCTGCTGCCCGTACTTGAAGCCGCCGACCAGCAGAACGACGCCGACCACGGCATTGAGCGAGAGCATGATGCCGGCGAACATGGTGTCGCGCGCCAGTGTCGGATCGGGGCTGCCCGTGAGCATCACCGACGCCAGCAGGGAGACCTCTATGGTGAGCAGCGAGAAGGTGAGGATGAGCGTATCGTACGGCTCGCCGAACCTCTGTCCAAGCGCCTCGGCGTGATGGATCGCCCGGAAGGCGCAGGCCAGAATGAGCCCGGCGATCATCAGGAAGACGAGGAGCTGGCGCGCCGTCGACGACGTGGCGCTCGCGAGTTCGACCAGGAAGGTCGACGCCCAGACGAGGAGGCCGGCAACGACGACCGCTTCCTGCTTCAGATGCTTCACAGCGCGTTCCGCCCACTCGTGTCCCGTCGCCTTCAACGCCTCTAGTCGCTGATCGCGGGCTCGGTCAACGTCAAAAGCGCGTCGGCACCGTTGGAATAGCGCGTCGGGCTGCGCGTCCGAGCGGCGGCGGCGTCAGGCGAACGTCGGCTTCTCGCCGGGTGGTGGTGTCGCGCCGAAGCCGCCCTTGGAGACGATCGCCTCGCGTCCTCCGAAGGCCTCGAGCTTGGCGGCCTGATCGCGTTTGGCGCGGCTATCGACGGCATCGGGGTCGCAAATGCGCCGCAGCTCCGCCTCGAGCGCGGCCCGCGTGGCGGCGTGGGCCGGATCGTTGCCAAGGTCTGTCAGCTCGCCGGGATCGCTCGCGAGGTCGTAGAGCTGGGCCGGCATGCCGGAGTAATAGACGTACTTGAAGCGTCCCTTGCGCAGCATGAAGGCGCCCGTGGGCGCACCGGCCGCGTGATATTCCGAGAGCACGGCACGCTCGGGATCGTCGGCAGCATTGGCGAGCTTCAGCCACGACGTGCCGGGCAGGGCCGGATCGGCCGCGCCGGGCAGAGCCATGGCGTCGAGCACGGTGGGATAGATGTCGACGAGGCTGACGGGAGTGGTCGAGCGCTTGCCCGCGGGGATGCCGGGCCCGGCCATGATGGCGGGGATGCCGACGGATTCCTCGAAGCAGTTCGATTTGCCCCAGAGCCCGCGTTCGCCGATGTTGTCGCCGTGGTCGGACACGTAGATGATGCGTGTGGTGCGGTCGAGGCCGGTGCGCTCGAGCAGCGCGAGGATCTGGCCGATATTGTCGTCGAGATAGCTGACGAGGCCGTAATAGGAGGCGAGGGCGACGCGCGTCTTCTCCTCGGTGAAGTTGTCGAAGAGGAAGCACTTGCGGAACGCCTCGAACCAGGGATGGTCGGGGTTCGGCACGGGCTTGGTCGGCGCCAGTTTCTTGTCGGCATACATCGAGAAGAACGGCTCAGGGGCGATCAGGGGGAAGTGCGGCACCACGAAGGAGACGAAGGCCGTCCACGGCGTGCTGTCCGCGCCCTCGCCGGCCCGCGCCTCGAGCCAGCCCAGCGTCGTCTCACGGATGTCGGCGTCGTAGCGCGAGTAGCTCGTTTCGCCCGGGCCGATCTTCTCGGCCATGTCGCGTGATTTCCAGCGCACCGGCAGCGGCTCGCGCACGCAGCCGAGCAGATCGCCGACGCCGTTGACGACGTGCATGGGGATCTGCTGCACGTCGAAGCCGGTCGGATCGGTCTCGTTGCGGTAGTGGAGCTTGCCGATGGATTCGACGCGCCGGCCCGCCGATTGCAGCGCGTGCCCCCAGGACGGCGGGGTGCCCGTGTAGGGGAAGGCGTTGTCCCAATGCCCGGTCTCGTGGACGTAGCGGCCCGTGGCGAACGAGGCCCGCGCCGGCACGCAGATGGGGCACGGGGTGTAGGCCGCCTCGAACAGCGTGCCGCGCGCGGCAAGCCGGTCGAGGTTCGGCGTCGAGACGATGCCGTTGCCGTAGCAGCCGAGCACGCGGCGGGTGTGCTCGTCGGACATGATGATCAGCAGATTGTGCGGGCGATCTGTCATGCTAGGAGGTCCGTGGCGCTGAGGTGTCGGGGGCAGGCGCGGCGGTCTTCATGTTCGACACCGCCCGCCAGATCAGCACGAGCACGCCCGCGGCGATGAACGCCAGCGCCACCGGCCGCTCGAAGAAGATGAAGATGCCCGCGTCGGAGAGCAGCAGCGACTGGCGCAGGCTCTCCTCCGCACCCTTGGCGAGCACGAAGGCGATGACGAAGGCGGCGGGCGAGTAGTCGAAGCGGCGCATCAGATAGCCGACGATGCCGAAAACCATGGCGACGCCGACGTCGAAGAGGCTCGAGCGCGTCGAGTAGGACGCGACGAACGCCGTCATGAAGATGAAGGGATAGATGATGCTGTTTGGCACGAGCAGGATGGCGCGGCCGATGAGCGGTGCGCCCCAGTAGCCGATGATGCCGTAGGCGGCGATGCCGAGCAGGCCGGCGGCCATCAGCCCGAACACGAGTTCGCGGCTCGTCTGGAAGATGGACGGGCCGACCTGGATGCCGTGCACGATGAAGACGCCAATGAGGATGGCGGCGATCGTGCTGCCGGGCACGCCGAGTGTCAGCAGGGGGATCATGCTCGGGCCGGACACGGCGTTGTTGGCCGATTCCGGCGCGGCGACACCCTCGATGACGCCCGTCCCCCATTCGTCCTTGTTCTTGGCGCGGCGGCGCTCCTCGCCGTAGGCGACGAAGCAGGCGACGGAGGAGCCGATGCCGGGCATCAGGCCGATGAAGGTGCCGACACCCGAGGAGCGGATCATCACGGGAATGCAGCGCTTGAATTCCGCCCAGGTCAGCCGATTCCCGTCGGGATCGACGGCCTTGCCGTCTTCCGCCGTGATCATCTGCGCGTCCTCGGCGCGGGCGACCTGCACCATGATCTCCGACACGACGAAGAGCCCGATCAGCACGGGCACGAGTTGCAGACCGCTTTCCAGATCGAGGATGCCGAGGGTGAGGCGGGCATCCGCGGTGACCGGATCGAGCCCGACGAAGGCGACGAGGGCACCGAAGGCGGTGGCCATCAGGCCCTTGGTGACCGACGAGCCGATGACGCTGCCGATGACGACAAAGGCCATGACGTAGACGGCGAAATACTCTGGCGGGCCGAAGCGGGCGGTATAGACCGCGATGCTCGCCGCTCCGAAAATGAGCACGAGCTCGCCGAAGGTGTCGCCGAATACGGAGGCGGCGGTCGAGATCTTCAGCGCCTTGCCGGCCTGACCCTTCTTGGCCATGGGATGGCCGTCGATCATGGTGGCGGCGGAGGCGGCGGTCCCCGGCGTGTTGAACAGCACGGCGGCGATCGAGCCGCCATAGCGGCCGGACTTGCCGATCACGTAGAGGAAGGCCAGCGCCGAGAGCGGGTCCAGATAGAAGGTGATCGGCATCAGCATGGCGATGGCCGCGGCGGCGGTGAGGCCTGGCAACGCGCCGATGACGATGCCGATGAAGGCGCCCAGGAAGACGAAGAAGAGCGCCGCCGGGTTGCCCAACAGCAGCGCGAAGCCGCTGGCCAGATCAGTGAATACGGTGGTCATGAAGGGTCATCCGTCCCGGTGGTGGCAATCAGAACAGCTTGAGCGTCGAGAGATCGAGCAGCCATCCTGGCGGGTCGTGCATGCCCATGAGCTTCACGAAAATGAGGTAGTAGGCGATCGTGCCGCCGATCGTCAGCAGCACGATGGCGCCGATGTTGCGCCGGCCGAACAGAAAGAAGAGCAGGAGGAAGACGACGAGGGAGGAAACGATGTAGCCGACGGCCTCGAAGAACCAGATGTAGAAGGCGCCGACCGCGAACATCAGGAGGATGCGTACCCAGCCGAAACCGGCGAGCTCGTCGCGGACATCGGTGTCCGCGGAAACCGCGACGGCCGGTGGAGCGGTGCGGGACGCGAAGGCCGTCACGAATTGCAGGAACGCCAGCACGATGGCGATGATCGCGAAGACCGACGGCACGAGGCGCGGGCCGATCAGATCTTCCTGGCTCGATTCGACGAGACGAGCCTGATAGAGAAAGAAGCCGGCGATCGCCAGCGCGACGACGGCCGCGAGCGCGTCGCGGTGCGTGCGAGCCATGGTATTGGTCCTCCCCGGAGGCATGTCGTGCGCGTCCGCTTTGCCAGGACTGGCGGCCCGGGCTGGCGGACGGAGTGTTGTTCTTGCAGATAGCCTAGCATGAAAGGCGTCCCCGTGCCGAGCCCGGGGACGCCCAAAAGGACGTTGAGACGCCTTACTTCTTCTTGACGTTCATCTCCTGGATGATCGGCCCGAGCTTGGCACGGATGAGCTTCATGCGCTCCTCGAGTGCATCCTTGGGGATATGGAAGCCGCCGAGGCCGGTCTTGCGAACCATGTCGACGTAGGCCTTCTGCGTCGCGGCCTCCTTCACGGCGGCGCGCAGCTTCTCGACCACCGGCTTCGGCAGGTCCTTGCTGCCCCACAGCGCCACGGGGGCGGAGATGCCGAGCTCCGGCAGGCCGAGCTCCTTGAAGGTCGGGATGTCCTTGTAGACGACGTCACGTGCCGTGCTGGCGACCGCGAGCGCCCGGATCTTCGTCTCGAAGCCCGTCAGGAGCTGCACGCCCATGAACGAGAAATCGACCTGCTTGCCGGCGAGCGCATTACGCGAGGGAGCGCCGCCCTTGAAGGGCACATCCTGGGCCTTGATGCCGTTCTCCTTAAGGAAGAGCATGCCGGCGAGCGTGTGGACGCTGCCGCGACCGGGATGCGACCAGCGCAGCTTGCCGGGGTTCTTCTTGGCGTACTCGACAAGGTCTTTCGCCGTCTTGAAGGGGCTGTCCGCCGGCACGCCGAGGGCCGTCACCAGCTCGCCCACGGCGCCGATCGGCTGCATCCTGGCGAGCATGGCCTCGCCCTTGGCGCCGTCGGTCAGCAGGCGGGAGAGCATGGTCACGGAGTTCTGCATCAGCAGCGTATAGCCGTCGCCGCGCGCATCCAGCAGCGCACGCACGGCGATCATGCTGCCGGCGCCCGGCTTGTTGACGACGACCGGCCCGATCTTGAGCGTCTTGAGGCTGTGCGCGGCGAAGGCGCGGGCATATGTGTCGATGCCGCCGCCAGCCGCGAAGCCGACGAGGATGTTGATGGGCTTGTCAGGATACTCGGCCTTGGCTGCATCGGGCGCTGCAAGCCCCAGCGCCGTCGCAAAGGCGACACCGGCAGCGGCCACAGACCGCAAGGTTCGTCGAAGCATCTCTTTCCTCCCTCGTGGATTGGCTTGTTGGCGCCGCCGCAGACGCTCGGCACGGCGGCATCGTCCGCGCGCATGCTAGCGAGAGAGACGCGTTTGTCCAGTCCTCTTGCCCCCGGTTCGCGTGCCCTGGGTGACACTTAGTTCGTTGGCAATGTGAAAGGATTCGTTCCATCAGCACGCAGGGGATCGCGCTTAGGATCGCTGTCCCCGTCGACGTGCGCGAGACTCGTTGGCTACTCTCACGCGCATGCAGCGGGGCGCGGGTCGGCCCGCAAGCGACGATGGAGGCGGACCGGGACGATGAGTGCGAGCCATGCGACTGCGGGAACGCTCGGGCTCGTATTGCCGGGCGGCGGAGCCAGAGGCGCCTATCAGGTCGGGGCTCTCAGGGCGATCGCGGAGATCGCGCCGACTGGCGCTAATCCGTTTCCCGTCATCACCGGGGCATCGGTGGGCGCGATCAACGCGGTCGCCCTGGCGACGCGGGCGCGCGACTTCAAGGCGAGCGTCGACGCGCTCGGGCGCTTCTGGAAGCAGCTGCGCACGAGCGATGTCTACCGCACCGACCTGCCGTCGATTTCACTGCGCGGCCTGCACTGGGTCGTATCGCTGACGCCCCTGGCGGCGCTCGGCATCCCCAATCCGCAAGCCCTGCTCGACAACACGCCGCTGCGCCGGCTTCTCGCGGAGCAGTTGGATTTCGGCGCGATCGAGGGGGCGATCCGCGCGGGCGATTTGAGAGCGGTCGGCGTGACGGCCTCGTCGTATGATCGTGGCCGCGCGGTAACGTTCTTCCAGGGGGCACGGGAGCTTGAGGGCTGGTCGCGCGCACGCCGCGACGGCGTGCCGACCCCGCTGACGCTCGAGCACGTCATGGCGGCCGCTGCGCTGCCCTTCGTATTCCCGGCGCAACGCATCGGCCGCGAGCATTTCGGCGACGGCTCCCTGCGGCTGACCTCGCCGCTCAGCCCGGCCATTCATACGGGGGCCGACCGCATCCTGGTCATCACCGCGCGTGACGGCAGGCCGGACCCCATGCCCGCCAACGGCGAGGTCCGCTATCCCTCCATCGGCTCCATTGGCGGCAGCCTGCTCGACATCATCTTCATGGACAACGTCGATGCCGATATCGAGCGTGCCCGCCGCATCGATCACACGCTGTCGCTCGTGCCGCCGGAGCGAGGCGGGGAGACACAGCTCCGCGACATCGAGGTCAAGGTCATCGAGCCGTCCCTCGACGTTCGCGACGTCGCGCGCGAGTACGCGAGCCACCTTCCGTGGACCATACGGATGCTGCTGAGGCGGCTCGGCATGTGGGGGCGCGACTGGCGATTGCCGAGCTATCTGATGTTCGAGCCCGCGTACTGCGGGGCGCTCATGGACCTCGGCTATCGTGACACGATGGCGCGAGCGGGCGAGATCGCCCACTTTCTCGGTGCCCCGGCTCCTGCGAGCGGGGGCGGGGGCGTGCCGAGCGCGGTCTAGAGCAATGCGTCCGGAGACGAGACGACGACGGCGAAACGGTCGGTCAGCTCGGCGAGCGCGACGTCATGCAGCGTGCCGGCCGGGATGACGCCGCCCTTGCGATCCGGCAGGTCGCGCGTTGCGCAGGACGAGGCGTCGATGGTCACGCGATAGCCGTGGTCGAGCGCTGCGCGCGCGGTCGTGCTGACGCACATGTGCGTCATGAAGCCGATGATGATGACGTTCGAGCGACCGGCGAGGGCGAGTTGATCGGCGAGCGACGTTCCCGCGAAGGCGTTCGGCAGGGTCTTTTCGATCACGGCCTCGCCCTCGGCGGGGGCAAGCGCCTCGACGATCTGCCCGCGCGCGGCCGTCCGATCGAAGAGCCCGCCGGGCCGTCCGGCGTGGGCCACGTGGATGACCGGGGCGCCGCTCGCCCGTGCCGCGTCCAGCAGCCGGGCGGCGCTGGCGATGGCCGCGTCCGCACCGGTGACGGCGATCGGGCCGCTGCGATACTCGTTCTGCATGTCGATGAGCACCAGGCTGGCGTCGGCGACGCGGGCCGGTGTCGGATCGGCGCCTGCCAGTTGCAGCAGGGTGCGTGGGGCCGTCATGCCGGGACTCCATGGACAGAGGGGCGCTATCGCCGCCGGGGGACTGAGGGGCGCTGCAGCCGCCGGGGCGGCGCGCGCAACACAGGCGATGCGGCAGCATCGCTGGCGAGCATGGCACGAGATGGAGGCGGTGGGAATCGGCTCGTGGCGCCAGCACAGACGAGCCGTATCGGCGTCGCTGGCCGTCCGTATGCCGCCGAGTGCGGCAGGAAATGGCTCCCCGGGCAGGATTCGAACCTGCAACCTACCGGTTAACAGCCGGTTGCTCTACCGTTGAGCTACCGAGGAACAGCCGAGCCCGCGCTGCGCGTCGAAACCAAGAAATGGACGACGCCGCAGCCGCGCGCCACGTCATATACTGCAACGCGAGACGGAAATCCAGCATCGCGCGCGATCGTGAGAGGGGAAGGCAAACCATGATCCAGATCATCAAGTCCGGGATCGATCCGGAAACGGCCGCTGCCGCCGACCGGTCCGTGCAGAAGGCGGTCGAGGCGATCATCGCCGACATCGAGCGGGAGGGGGACGCGGCCGTCAGGCGGCACTCGGAGAAATTCGACGCCTGGTCACCCGAATCGTTCCGCCTGAGCGAGCAGGAAATCGCCGCCTGCATCGCGGCGTTGCCGGCCCAGGCCATCGACGACATCAAGTTCGCGCAAGACCAGATCCGCCACTTCGCCGAGGTCCAGAAGAGCGCTTTGAGGGACGTGGAGGTGGAGACGCTGCCAGGCATCGTGCTCGGCCACAAGAACATCCCCGTCAATGCCGTGGGCTGCTATGTCCCCGGCGGGAAATATCCGTTGATCGCGTCCGCCCACATGAGCGTGGTCACCGCCCGGGTGGCCGGGGTCGGGCGTGTGATCGCCATGGCGCCGCCCTACGAGGGCAAGCCGAACGCGGCGATGGTCGCGGCGATGCATCTGGCCGGGGCCGACGAGATCCATTGCATCGGCGGCGTACAGGCCATTGCGGCGATGTCGCTCGGCACCGCCACGATCGCGCCCGTCGACATGGTGGTGGGACCCGGCAACGCCTACGTGGCCGAGGCGAAGCGTCAGCTCTTCGGCCGGGTCGGCATCGATCTCCTGGCCGGGCCGACCGAGACGCTCATCATCGCTGACGAGACGTGCGACGCCGAGATGGCGGCGACCGATCTGCTCGGGCAGGCCGAGCACGGCCCGACGTCGCCGGCGGTGCTGCTGACGACGTCGCCACGGCTCGCCCGCGAGACCATGATCGAGGTCGAGCGCCAGCTCGAGACGCTGCCGACCGCGGCCATCGCCGGCGTCGCCTGGCGCGACTACGGTCAGGTGATCCTCTGCGATACGCTCGACGAGATGGTGGCGGAGGCCGATCGCATCGCCAGCGAGCACGTGCAGGTGATGACCGCCGACCCCGACTATTTCCTGACGCGCATGACCAATTACGGCGCCCTTTTCCTCGGCCCGCTCACCAACGTCGCCTATGGCGACAAGGTGATCGGCACGAACCACACGCTGCCGACGCGGCGCGCCGCGCGCTACACGGGCGGGCTGTGGGTCGGCAAGTTCATGAAGACCGTGACCTATCAGCGGGTGAGCGATCCGCGCTCGAGCGTGATCATCGGCGAGGTCTGCTCGCGGCTGTGCGCGCTCGAGGGCTTCGCCGGGCACAAGGCGCAGGCGGATCTGCGCGTGCGCCGCCATCACAACCAGGGTGGGGCGGCATAGTCCCGATCGGGCTGCCGGCAGAGGTGGCCAGGTCCGGCGACGATCAGCGGTAGATCGCCGTTTCCGGCGTGCCGTCGCCGCGCACGATGCCCCGGTACATGCCGGTCGTGCCGAAGGCGATGCCGACGTTGCCCTGGGCATCGACGGCGATGAGGCCGCCTTGCCCGTCGGCGCGCGGCAGGTCCACGCTGGCGACGCGCTCCACCGCGGCCTGGACGGAGAGGCCCGCGAATTCCATGAGGACGGCGACCTTGTGGGCGGCCAGCGACAGCATGAAGGCCTCGCCCTTGCCCGTGCCCGAGACGGCCGCCGTGGCATTGTCGGCGTAGGTGCCGGCGCCGGGAACGGGCGTATCGCCGACCCGGCCGGGGAGCTTGTTGACCAGACCGCCGGTCGAGGTGGCGGCGGCGACCTCGCCGCGGCTGTCCACCGCGACGGCGCCGACCGTGCCGGTGCGGCCGTCGGTCAGGGTTTCCGCGTCATGATCGATCATGACGCGTCCCGCGCTCTGTGCGCGAGCCAGTTGCGCCCGGCGCGCCTCGGTGACGAAGTAGTCCGGCTCCACCATGTCGAGCCCCTGTGCCAGGGCGAACGCGTCGGCGCCGGGGCCGGCCAGGAGCACGTGCGGCGTGCGTCGCATGACCTCGAGAGCCGCCCGTACGGGGTTGCGGATGCGCGTGACGGCGCCGACGGCGCCAGCGCGGCGCGTGCGGCCGTCCATGACTGCGGCATCGAGCTCCGCGTGACCGGCGCTCGTGAGCACGGCGCCGTGGCCTGCATTGAAGAGCGGGCAGTCCTCGAGCGCGACGACAGCGGCGACGACGGCGGCGAGGGCGCTGCCGTCCTCGAGCAGGACGCGCTGGCCCGCGCGCAGGCAGTGCGCGAGGGCCTCGTGATAGGCGCGCTCGCGCTCCGGCGTCATCTGCTCGCGGCTGACGGTGCCGGCGCCGCCATGGATCACGAGCGTCGGGAGGGGCGGCTTGCCGGCTGAAACGGGCACGTTCACATCTGTCTCCGTGGTCTGGTCGCCGCCTGGGAGGCAGCGTCGGCCGGTACTCATGGTCGGCTTGACACTGACCCCGGCGTGCCGTTCATGCTCTCATCGAGAGCGTCGCCGCAGGCAGGAGGATGAGTGCCATGACCGAGTCGAGTCCGAAGTTCGATACCCTCGCCATTCATGCGGGGGCGGCCCCGGACCCATCGACCGGTGCCCGCACCACGCCGATCTACCAGACGACCTCCTATGTATTCAATGACGTCGATCACGCCGCGGCGCTGTTCAATCTCGAAGTGTTCGGTAACATCTACACCCGCATCATGAACCCGACGCAGGGTGTCCTCGAGCAGCGCGTGGCCGCGCTCGAGGGCGGCACGGCGGCGCTGGCCGTCGCCTCGGGTCATGCGGCACAGCACCTGGTGTTCCACACGCTGCTCGAGCCGGGCGACGAGTTCGTCGCCGGTCGCCAGCTGTACGGCGGCTCCATCAACCAGTTCAATCACGCCTTCAAGAAGAGCGGCTGGAACGTCGTGTGGGCCGATGCCACGAAGCCGGAAAGCTTCGCGGAGGCCATCACGCCGAAGACCAAGGCCATCTACTGCGAGAGCCTGGCCAATCCGGGCGGTGTCGTCGTCGACCTGCCGGCCGTGTCCGCCATCGCCAGGAAGGCCGGCGTGCCGCTCATCGTCGACAACACGCTGGCGACACCCTACCTCTGCCAGCCGAAGCTGCACGGCGCCGACATCATCGTGCATTCGCTGACGAAGTTCATGGGCGGGCATGGCAACTCCCTCGGCGGCATCATCGTCGACTGCGGGAGCTTCGACTGGCTCGCCTCCAAGAAGAAGTATCCGACGCTGCAGGAGCCCAATCCCAGCTACAACGGCATGCGGCTCGCCGAGACCTTCGGCAATTTCGCCTTCGCGATCGCCTGCCGGGTCATGGGGTTGCGCGATCTCGGGCCGGCCATTTCGCCGTTCAACGCCTTCATGATCCTGACCGGCATCGAGACACTGTCGCTGCGCATGGCGCGCCACTGCGAGAACGCGCTGGCGGTCGCCACGTGGCTCGAGGCGCACCCCAAGGTCGCCTGGGTGCAGTATGCGGGGCTTGCGAGCAATCCGTTCCATGCCCTCGCCAAGCAACTCTGCCCGAAGGGCGCCGGCGCCGTCTTTACGTTCGGCGTCAAGGGCGGCTACGACGCCGGCGTCAAGCTCGTGTCCGCCGTCAAGCTGCATTCGCACCTCGCCAACATCGGCGACACGCGCTCGCTGATCATCCATCCGGCCTCGACCACGCATCGCCAGCTCACCGACGTGCAGCGCACGGCGGCCGGGGCGGGGCCCGATGTCGTGCGGCTCTCGATCGGCATCGAGGACAAGGACGACATCATCGCCGATCTCGAGCAGGCACTGGCGCAGGTCTGAGGCCGGTCCGGCGTCGAGCATGCTCGCGCGGCGCTCAGCGCTGCCGCCGTCCCTGACGCACGAGGCTCGGCTCCGCCAGCAGCAACGGCCAGGCTGGCGGCGCCGTGATGCCGCGGCGGATGGCGGCCAGCGGCGCTTTGTCGTCGAAGGCAACGCGACCGCCGTTCTGCTGGACGCCGAGGCGGCGCCAGAGCGTGGCGAGGTCCGGAGAGACCGGTTGCCCGCGCATCATCTTGTAGAGGTCCTGGAACACCGTCGTGCCCGTCGCGCTGTCGGCAGTGGTGAGCGTCCGTTCGATCGACCATGTGTCACGCAGCGTGCCGCCGGCGTTGTGGATGGCCCGCAAGGCGTGCTGCACGCCGAGCCGGTTGGCGGTCCTGCGGCGGATCTCGATGTCGGCGAGCAGGAAATAAAGCGCGCCGCCCCAGTAGCGGCGATTGTAGCTCGGCGTGTCGTCGAGGCCCTGATCCTCACTCTCGGGCAGGCCGAGCGGCATTTCCGTCATGAACTCGCTCCACGCGCGCCGGGCGGCGATCTCCTGGGACTGGGCGTAGGCGACCCATTCGACGTAGGTGGCCATTCCCTCGTGCAGCCAGAGGTGCTTGTCGTCGTGATCAGGAAAGGCCAGATGGGCCAGCTCGTGCACCAGCGTTGTGTCCGTTTGCAGCGTGCGGGCGTTCGTGCGGCTGCCGAGCGTGATGCGGATGCGCGCGTCGGGATCCATGTTGGCGGCGCCCTCGACGATATCGTTGCCGTCGACGGCCTTCAGCTTGATGCGCACGTCGCGAACCGGGAAGCGGCCGAAGTAGGTCGTGACCGCGCGCGCCGAGCGCAGCACCCAGTCGACGAGCACGCCCTCGCCGACCTCGAACTCGCTCGGGCTGAAGACAAGGCTGATGCGGGCGCCGGCATAGCCGATGTCGCGCACCACCCGGCGCTCGAGCGGCGCGGCATCCGACGGGGGCTTTTCGGCCGCGCTGGGGCCGATCACTGCCAATGCCGCCAGGACCGCAGCAAGAATCCAGAGTCTTGCCGTTCGCATCATCCGTCGCATGAACCGTTGCTGTCCGCCAGCTGCGTCGCGTGCACCGGGACGGCATGGGCACGACGTGTGCTGAGCGGATATCCGCAGCGCTGGGCTCCGCCACTCGCATCGCCCGTCGCGACGACGCAGGCGGCTGGCCCCGTTCGATCAGGCCGTAGTCGGAACAGGGGAATGTGGTCGGAGTGCGGCACCGGTCGGAGCGCGACGGCGCAAGCCGTCGCATGCCGTCGCTCCTCGCCTCAGCTCTTGGCCTTGACGTAGCTGCCGGGCGCGTCCTCGATCACGCCGAGCTTGGCGCCGGGGCGCCGCGAGGCGATCTTGCCGCCGGAGTGCCCGCCGAGCCATTTCGCCCAATCCGGCCACCAGGAGCCGGGGTGCTCGCTGGCGCCCTCGATCCAGGACTCGAGCGTGGCGGCGCGATGGTCGTTGGTCCAGTGCTGGTACTTCACCTTGCCCGGTGGATTGACGACGCCGGCGATGTGGCCGGAGCCCGCCAGCACGAACCGCACCGGCCCACCGAGCAGGCGGGCGCCGATGAAGACCGATTGCGCCGGGGCGATGTGGTCCTCGCGGGTGGCGAGCTCATAGACCGGGAGTTTCACCTTGCTCATGTCGATGCGGACGCCGCCGACCTGGAGCTGCCCCTTGGCGAGCTTGTTCTCGTGGTAGAACTCGCGCAGGTAGTACTTGTGATTGGCGGCCGGCATCCGCGTCGAGTCCTGGTTCCAGTAGAGCAGGTCGAACGGGAACGGGTTCTTGCCGAGCAGGTAGTTGTTGACGATGTAGGGCCAGATCAGGTCCTTCGGCCGCATCATGTTGAAGACGGTGGCCATGCGGCTGCCGTCGAGGTAGCCGCGCTCCGACATCATCTCCTCGAGCGACTTGAGCTGGGCGTCGTCGATGAAGACGAGGAGATCGCCGGCCTTTGAGAAGTCGATCTGGGCAGCGAGGAAGGTGGCGCTCTCGAAGGGCTCGAGCCCGCGTGCGGCGCAATACCCGAGCGTCGTGGCGAGCAGCGTGCCGCCGACGCAGTAGCCGAGCACGTTGCACTTCTCCTCGCCGGTCTCGCGCTTGACGGCGTCCGCCGCGGCGAGGATGCCTTCCTTCATGTAGTCCTCGAACGTCTTGTGCGAGAGACGCTCGTCGGGATTGACCCACGACACCACGAACACCGTGAAGCCCTGGTCGACCGCGAACTTGATGAAGGACTTCTCCGCCGTGAGATCGAGGATGTAGAACTTGTTGATCCAGGGCGGCACGATCAGCAGCGGCCGCGCGAAGGCCTTGTCGGTCGTCGGCGTGTACTGGATGAGCTGCAGCACGTCGTTCTGGAACACGACCTTGCCGGGCGTGACGGCGATATTGCGACCGACCTCGAAGGCGCCGACATCGGTCTGGCTGATCTTCAGCAGATCGCCCGAGCGCTCCATGTCGGCCGCGAGATTGTGCATGCCCTTGACGAGGTTCTCGGCGTTGCTCTGGAGGGTTTCGCGCAGCACCTCGGGGTTGGTCAGGGGGAAGTTCGACGGCGACAGCGAACTCGTGATCAGCCGCAGATAGAACTCGGCCTTCTGCTTGGCGCGCTCGTCGAGGGTGTCGGTGCGCTCGAGCATGGTCTCCGACCAGCGCGACGACAGCAGGTAGGCCTGCTTCAGGAAGTCGAAGTAGTGGTTCTCGGTCCACTCGGGATCGCGGAAGCGATTGTCGCCCGGCTCCGGCTGGATGACCGGCGGCGTCGGCTGACCCATCATGCGGCGGAGCGAGGCGTTCCAGAGCTCGGCGTAGCTCTTGACGAGGCTGCCCTGGGCCTCGGCGAGGCGGGCAGGATCGCTCGCCCAGTGGCGCGCGATATCCGTGACGGTCTTGGCAGCCTCGGTCAGCTCCGTGGCGTTGCTGTAGGGGCCCATCTTGGCGTCGGCGCGCTCGAGATAGGTGGCGATCGCGCGCGAGGATTCCTCCCACAGCCGCAAGAGGTTGCGAGCGAAGGCCTCGGGATCGTTGATGGTGTAGTCGCTGCCGAAAGGCGGCGTGGTCTTGCTGCCGTCGCCGGATCGAGCGGTCTTCGAGGTCTCTTTCTGCATGCGATCCTCGCTTGAACTGCCTTCTGGAGCGCTACCACAAGGCGGCCTGATGCGTCAGATGTTTGTTGTAGTTCTGCCACCTTTTGATGACAACGTGCCTAAAGACGCAGGAATCAGCTAGTAATTTGCCGAGTTCAGGGGCAGGCCGGTGGCGAGATTGAAGGGACGCGGGATCGTGCATTCGTCGGCAAAGGCACCGTGGCTCGTGCGAATCGGGGCGCTGATCGCTCTCGCCGCCGCATTGTCCGGCTGCGCCAGCGACTCGAGCTATCCGACGCTTCCCGACCTGGCCCGCATCCCGCAGAAGTTGCTGACGCCACAGGAGCAGAAGCAGGCCATACGGGAGTTGTCCGAGCAGAAGGACACGGAGCGGGCGGCGGCGATCAAGAAGATCGAGACGACGAAATAGCCGTCCGGGCCAGGGATGTCGGCGCACGCCGCGACCCGCGACGATGTTGCCCGCTGAGGCATCCCTCCGGAATTGTGCTATAGAGTGTGATCTTCGCAGTACCTGCATGTCGTGCGGCGCGGCGCCGGCCGATCGCATCTTGCGCCCGTCTCGCACGGGCGTCGGGTGATCACAGCACATCGCCAGCGCGCGACGCGTGCCACCTAGGCGGGGCCTCGCCCGAGTCCTCACCGTCACCGAACCGGGAGCATGGGCCAACGTGAGCCAGGAATTCCATCGCATCAAGCGCCTGCCGCCCTACGTCTTCGCCGAGGTCAACCGGCTGAAAGCGAGTGCGCGGGCAGGCGGAGCCGACATCATCGATCTCGGCATGGGCAATCCCGACATGGACACGCCCAAGCACATCGTCGACAAGCTCGTCGAAACCGTGCAGCGCCCGCGGACGCACCGCTACTCGGCCTCGAAGGGAATTCCGGGATTGCGGCGCGCTCAGGCCGCCTACTACGAGCGGCGCTTCGGCGTGAAGCTCGACCCCGACACGGAGATCGTAGCCACGCTCGGCTCCAAGGAGGGCTTCGCCAACATGGCGCAGGCCATCACGGCGCCGGGCGACATGCTGCTGGTGCCCAATCCGACCTATCCGATCCACGAGTTCGGCTTCATCATCTCCGGCGCCGCCATCCGCCACATTCCCGTGGGAACGGGTCCCGAGTTCCTGGCCGCGGTCGATCGCGCCGTGCGCCACTCGATCCCCAAACCCCTGGCGCTCATCCTGAATTTCCCGTCGAACCCGACGGCGCTGACCTGCGATCTCGATTTTTACACGGAGGTCGTGCAGTACGCGAAGCGTCACGACCTCATCCTGCTGTCCGACATCGCCTACTGCGAGATCTACTTCGACGGTGAGCCGCCGCCGTCCATCCTGCAGGTGCCGGGCGCCAAGGATGTCGCCGTCGAGTTCACCTCGCTGTCGAAGACCTACGCGATGCCCGGCTGGCGCATGGGATTCGCCGTCGGCAACGAGCGGCTGATTGGGGCGCTGGCCCGCGTGAAGTCCTATCTCGACTACGGCGCCTTCACGCCGATCCAGGTCGCCGCCGCGGCGGCGCTCAACGGGCCGCAGGAGTGCGTCGACGAGATCCGGGGCGTCTACAAGAGCCGGCGCGATTGTCTGGTCGAGGCTTTCGGTCGCGCCGGATGGACGATCCCGGCGCCGCGCGCGACCATGTTCGCCTGGGCGCCGATCCCCGAGCAGTTCCGCCAACTCGGCTCGCTCGAGTTCTCCAAGCTGTTGATCGAGAAGGCAGATGTCGCGGTTTCGCCCGGCGTCGGCTTCGGGGAGTACGGCGAGGGTTACGTGCGCATCGCGCTGGTCGAGAACGAGCACCGCATCCGGCAGGCTGCCCGCAACATCAAAAAGTTCCTCGCCCAGACCGAGGAAACGATGCATAACGTGATCCCTATGCAACAAAAGGCGACCCGTTAACTCTCGCGGCCTGAATGAGCGCACCTCTTAAGCTTGCCATCGGCGGTCTCGGCACCGTCGGATCCGGTCTCTTGCATCTGCTGGACACCCACCGGGATCGCCTCGCGGCGACGCTCGGGCGCGATATCGTCGTCGTCGGCGTCAGCGCCCGTAAGCGCGCCAAGGACCGCGGCGCCGATCTGTCGAGCGTGCGCTGGTACGACGACGCCGTCGAGCTGGCCGTCGATCCGGCAGCGGATATCTTCGTCGAGTTGATCGGCGGCGACGAAGGCGTCGCCCGCAAGGCGGTCGAGGCCGCGCTCGCGGCCGGCAAGCATGTCGTCACCGCCAACAAGGCGCTGCTGGCACGGCATGGCGTCGAGCTGGCCCGGTTGGCGGAGCGCAGCAACGTGGCGCTCAACTTCGAGGCCGCCGTGGCCGGGGGCATCCCCGCCATCAAGACCCTGCGCGAGGCGCTGGTCGGCAACGAGATCCGCCGCGTCTACGGCATTCTCAACGGCACCTGCAACTACATCCTGACCAAGATGCAGGAGGAGAAGCGCACCTTCGCCGACGTGCTGAAGGAGGCGCAGGCGAAGGGCTACGCGGAGGCCGACCCGACCTTCGACGTCGGCGGCTTCGACACCGCGCACAAGCTTTCCCTGCTGACGAGCCTCGCCTTCGGCACGCGGGTCGCCTTCGACCAGATCCACATCGAGGGCATCCAGTCGATCACGCCCGCCGACATCGAGGCGGCCGACGAGCTCGGCTATCGCATCAAGCTTCTGGGCGTTGCGGCCCGCACGGAGAGCGGCATCGAGCAGCGCGTCCACCCGGCGATGGTGCGCAAGGATTCGGCCATCGGCGAGGTGTCCGGCGTCACCAATTGCGTCGCCTTCGAGGGCGATTATTGCGGGGATCTGCTGCTGGTCGGCGCCGGCGCCGGCGCCAAGCCGACGGCCTCGGCGGTGCTGAGCGACATCATCGACATCGGTCGTGGTCACATCCTGCCGCCGTTCGTGACCCGTGCCAGCAAGCTCGCGCCCTACAAGCGGGCCCGCATGGGCACGCACGAAGGCACCTACTACATCCGCCTCTCGGTGTTCGACCGGCCCGGCGCCTTCGCCGCCATCGCGCGCCGCATGGCCGAGCGCAAGGTGTCGCTCGAGAGCATCGTTCAGCGCGGTCCGCCGCCGGCGCCTCCGAGCGCCGAGGCCAAGCCGCTCGCCGGCATTCCCGCGCCCGTCGTGCTCGTCACACACGAGACGACGGAGGAGGCTATACGTAAGGTCCTCGACGCCATCGAGACGGACGGCAAGGTGGCCGAACCGCCGCAGATGATCCGAATCGAGGCAATGTAAGGTCAGAGCAGGGCTGGTTTGGTCCTGCACGCGCGGGACGAGCCCGCACGAAACGAAGGGCCCATGCGGGACGAGCCCGCACAAGAAAGAAGGGGTGGATATGCCGATCAGCAGCACATCCGGGGGGCTGGATCGCGTTCTCTCGATCGAGATCGCGCGCGTCACCGAGTCCGCGGCCATTGCGGCGGCGCGCCTGCGCGGCCGAGGTGACGAAAAGGCAGCCGATCAGGCCGCCGTCGACGCCATGCGTCGCGAGCTCGGCAAGCTTTCGATACGCGGGCGTGTCGTCATCGGCGAGGGCGAACGCGACGAGGCGCCGATGCTCTACATCGGTGAGGAGGTCGGCCTCGGCGAGGGGCCGCGCGTTGATATCGCCGTCGATCCCCTCGAGGGCACCACGATCTGCGCCAAGGGCATGCCCAACTCGCTGGCGGTCCTCGCCATCTCGGAGGAAGGCGGACTGCTCAACGCGCCGGACATCTACATGAACAAGATCGCCGTCGGCCCGGGCTATCCCGACGGCATCGTCGACCTCGACGCCTCGCCGGCCGACAACATCCGCGAGCTGGCCAAGGCCAAGGGCGTGCCTGTCGGCGAGATCACCGCCTGCATTCTCGACCGTCCGCGCCACGCCGAGATCATCGAGGCGACACGCCAGTGCGGCGCCGCGATCCAGCTCATTCCGGACGGCGACATCGCCGGCGTCATCTGGACCACCGATCCGAAGGAAACCGGCATCGACATCTACATGGGCATCGGCGGCGCGCCGGAAGGCGTGCTGGCGGCGGCAGCCCTGCGCTGCATCGGCGGGCAGATGCAGGGTCGGCTCCATGCCCTGAAGGAGGACGACAAGGTCCGGGCCGCCGCCATGGGTATCTCCGACATCAACCGCAAGTACGCCATGAAAGAGCTGGCGTCAGGCGATGTCATCTTCTCGGCGACGGGCGTCACGGACGGCTCGCTGCTCGACGGTGTGCACTTCCGTCAGGGCTTCGCCGAGACGGAGACGGTGGTGCTGCGGGCCCGCACGGGCACCGTGCGGCGCATCAAGACGACATTCCGGATGATCGGTTTGAAACCCTGATGGCGTCCCCGAGGCGCCCCTCGAATCGGCTAGAGAGGGGTGCAGCGGGAGGACATCATGACGGCTCTCAGGAAATCGCGGCTCATCCACGAGGGCGACGCTGAGGACGGCGCCTTTCTCGGCGTCGAGCGCTCGGCGCGCGGGCTCGTGTGGCGCGAACGGCTGGACGCTGCGGGCCACCGCCTCGCCCAGGCCATCGGTCAGCGCCACGGCATCGGCGAGTTGCTCGGCCGCGTGCTGGCGGCGCGCGGGGTGGAGCTCGACGAGGTGCCGGTCGTGCTCGATCCGACGCTCAAGGCGTTGATGCCGGACCCGAGCACCCTGCAGGACATGGAGAAGGCGGCCGAACGGCTGGCCGACGCCATCACCAGGGGCGAGCCCGTCGCCATATTCGGCGATTACGACGTCGACGGCGGTTCGTCGGTCGCCCTGATGCTGCGCTTCCTCGCCGCACACGGACGTTCGGCCCGCCCCTACGTGCCTGATCGCCTGCGCGAAGGCTACGGCCCCAACCCGACCGCGATCGAGGCGCTGGTTCGCGAGGGCGCCCGCCTCATCGTCACCGTCGATTGCGGCACGACCAGCCATGCGGCGCTTGCCGTGGCCCGCCCATTGGGCGCCGACGTCATCGTCATCGATCATCACCAGGCCGACGCCGAGCTGCCGGACGTGGCGGCGGTCGTCAATCCCAACCGCCAGGACGACATCTCCGGCCTCGGCCACCTGTGCGCCGCCGGCGTCACCTTCATGGTGCTGGTCGCGACGGCGCGCGTCCTGCGCCAGCGCGGGGCCTATGCGGCGGGCGGGACGCAGCCCGATCTCATGGCGTGGCTCGATCTCGTAGCCCTGGCGACGGTATGCGACGTGGTTCCCTTGCAGGGCCTCAATCGGGCCTTCGTGACGCAGGGGCTGAAGGTCATGCGTCAGAGGCAGAACGTCGGCCTCAGGCACCTGTTCGACGTGGCGGGACTGGCGGTCGCGCCCACGACCTATCATCTCGGCTTCGTGCTCGGCCCCCGCATCAACGCCGGCGGGCGCATCGGCGATGCGGCGCTCGGTGCGCGGCTGCTCTCGACCGAGGACGAGGGGGAAGCGGAACGGATCTCCGTACTGCTCGACCGGCTGAACCGCGAGCGCAAGGCCATCGAGACGGCGATGCTGGAGGAGGCGGTGGCGGAGGCGGGGCGCGTTCTCGAGCGCGATCCGGAGGCGCCGCTGCTGCTGCTCGGCTCCGAGGCCTGGCACAAGGGTGTGGTCGGGCTGGTCGCCAGCCGGCTCACCGAGAAGTTCGGCCGTCCGAGCTGCGTCCTGTCGTGGGAGGCAGGGCACGAGGGCACCGGCTCGCTGCGCTCCATCGCCGGCGTCGATATCGGCGGCGCCGTGCGGGCGGCCGTCGCAGCCGGGCATCTCGTCAAGGGCGGTGGCCACGCCATGGCGGCCGGCCTGACTGTGCGCAAGGAGCGGCTCGAGGCACTGACGGCGTTCCTGCGGGCCGAGCTTATCGATGCCGCTTCCAGCGCGCGGGCGGCGGCGGCCCTGGAAATCGACGGCGCGCAGACGGCCGGCAGCGTCACCGAGGAGTTCATCGGCCTGCTCGAGCGGGCGGGGCCGTATGGCGCCGGAAATCCGACGCCGCGCTTTGCGTTTCCCGTCCATCGCGTGAAATACGCCAAGGTGGTGGGTGAGACGCACGTCCGCTGCGTGCTCGAAGCGAGCGACGGCGCGCGGCTCGACGCCGTGGCCTTCCGGGCGGTCGGTTCCGAGCTTGGGACGCTGCTGCTCGGCGCGGCCGGCATGCCGCTGCACGTCGCCGGTTCGCTCAAGCGTGACACCTGGGGCGGGCGCCAACGCATCGAGCTCCACATCGAGGATGTCGCCGATCCCCGGCGCGGGGCCGGCGGCACCTAGAGCGCCGTCATCAGAGCGGGCAACCGGCCGCCGGGGCTCGAATACGGGGCGCCTTGCGAGAGCCCGCCAGCGTGCAACCGCGCCGTCGCGTGGTGACACCGGTTCGCCGTGCATGCTACAGCAGCATTCGCCTTTCTTCGCGCAGAGCCGGACCGGGCTTGCCGACGCGTGGCGGTCCCGCTCGACGGGCCTGCCCTGTTCGCTGCCGGTGCGATCTCCGGCTCGGTATGTCAACGCCTCACGGGGAGCCGGGAATGTCCAATCGTCAGCCGCAGAATTGCGAGAGCATGGACCACGTGCGCGTGGAGATCGATCGCCTCGATGCCGCGCTGGTCGACCTGATCGCCGAGCGTTTCGGCTATGTCGAACGCGCCTGGCAGCTCAAGTCCAATCCGTCGGAAGCCCTCGTGCCCTGGCGCATCCAGCAGGTCATCGACAAGGTGCGCGCGCGCGCCGACAGCAGGGGGGTGTCGCCCGAGCTGTGCGAAGCGCTGTGGCGGCAGATGATTGGCTGGTTCGTCCAGTACGAGGAAGAGAAGCTCAGGAAGCAGAGCGAGGGGAAATAGGCTCGCAGCGGCGGCGCGTCCGGCGTCGAGCGGCGCTGTCCGCACAGCCGCGACGAGGTGGTCTCATCGACGCGAGGACCCATGATTTTTCCCGATCCTCTGAGCATTTTTCTCGCCTCGCTGATCAATCCGCTGGTGATCGTCGTGAGTTTTCTCATGGGGCGAAAGGCGGATCAGGGCGCGAAGATCATCTTCGCCGGCTTTGCCGGGGCGGCGGCCGGATTGCTCCTGAGCCTAGCTCTGGCGCATTTCAGCGTGGCCCCATTCGCGACCGCCTTCAGGGCCATCGGCGGGCTCTTCATCGTGCACCTGTTGTTCGGCATGGTCTGGGCCGGCGCGGGCTTTCTCCTGGCCCGGCGCAAGCGGGGCGGCTGAGCGGATCGCGCCGTTGCTGGGGCGAGGCCTGGAGCCGTCCGCCTTCGCCGGACGTGAACGGCAGCCGTGAGCGGTCGTTGGCCGATGATGTGTCGGCGCAACTCGGCCCCCGAAGCAGTTTGCATCCCGAACGCCCTGGTGTAGCTTCGCTCGAGAGCGGTTCCCGAGCCGAGCAAGCTGGAAGAACGACGCGGCTGAAGGAGAGAGAATGCCTTTCGAGCCCCCGACCCCGCCGGACACCGAGACCGGATCGAGCCGAGCGAACACCGGTGCGCCGCCCGACCTCGCGCCGGCGCACGAGCTCCAGGCCTACCGCGACATGCTGCTCATCCGGCGCTTCGAGGAGAAGGCCGGCCAGCTCTACGGCATGGGCTTCATCGGCGGCTTCTGCCACCTCTACATCGGCCAGGAAGCCGTCGTGGTCGGTATGCAGATGGCGATCCGCCCGTCCGACCAGGTCATCACGACCTATCGCGACCACGGCCATATGCTCGCCTGCGGCATGGACCCCAAGGGCGTCATGGCCGAGCTGACCGGCCGGCGCGGCGGCTACTCGCGCGGCAAGGGCGGCTCGATGCACATGTTCAGCCGCGAGAAGAACTTCTACGGCGGCCATGGCATCGTCGGCGCCTCCGTGCCGCTCGGCGCCGGGCTCGCCTTCGCCAACGTCTACCGGGGTACGGACGGCGTGTGCCTCTGCTACTTCGGCGACGGAGCCGCCAACCAGGGGCAGGTCTACGAGACCTTCAACATGGCCGCGCTCTGGAAGCTGCCGGTCATCTTCATCATCGAGAACAACAAGTACGCCATGGGCACCTCGATCGAGCGGGCGTCGTCGACGACGAACCTCTCGCAGCGCGGCACGTCCTTCAATATCCCCGGACTGCAGGTCGACGGCATGGACATCCGCGCCGTGAAGGCGGCCGGCGACAAGGTCGTGGCGCGGGCGCGGGCGGGCGAGGGGCCATACATCCTGGAGATGCTGACATACCGCTATCGCGGCCACTCGATGTCGGACCCCGCCAAGTATCGCAGCCGCGAGGAAGTGCAGCGGGTGCGCGACGAGCAGGACCCGATCGAGCAGGTGCGCCACCGCCTGATGGAGCGCGGGCATGCCAGCGAGGACAAGCTCAAGGAGATCGACCGCGAGGTGCGTGAGATCGTCAATGCCTCGGCGGACTTCGCGCAATCCGATTCCGAACCTGATCCGGGCGAACTCTACACCGACGTGCTGCTGGAGGCGTAACCGGCCCATGGCTGACGCCGACCGACCGATACCGACGCGCCGCGCCGCCGCCATTCCGGCTTCTCAAGCCTAACCATCCGGACGTGCCAACGATGCCCACCGAGATCCTCATGCCCGCGCTTTCCCCGACCATGGAGGAGGGCACGCTCGCCAAATGGCTCGTCCAGGAGGGCGACGCCATAAAATCCGGCATGGTCATTGCCGAGATCGAGACCGACAAGGCCACGATGGAAGTGGAGGCGGTCGACGAAGGCCGCCTCGGACGCATCCTGGTGGCGGCTGGCACGGAAGGCGTCAAGGTCAATACGCCCATCGCGCTGATCCTCGCGGACGGCGAGGCGGCGACCGCCGGGGACGGGGCCGCCCGTCCGGCACCCGCGAGCGCGCCGGCCGCGCCGCCGACGGCATCCCCGGCGCCCGTGACCGCCGCGCCTCCCCCGGCGCCTGCGACTGTACCGGCCGCGGCCGATCCCCAGATGGGCGAGACGGTATCGATGACCGTGCGCGAGGCGCTGCGCGAGGCCATGGCCGAGGAGATGCGCCGCGACGGTGACGTCTTCCTCATGGGCGAGGAGGTCGCGCAGTACCAGGGGGCCTACAAGATCAGCCAGGGTCTGCTCGACGAGTTCGGCGCCAAGCGCGTCATCGATACGCCCATCACCGAGCAGGGGTTCGCCGGCATCGGCGTCGGCGCGGCCTTCGCGGGGCTCAGGCCGATCGTCGAGTTCATGACCTGGAACTTCGCCATGCAGGCGATCGATCAGATCATCAATTCCGCCGCCAAGACGCTCTACATGTCGGGCGGCCAGATGGGCTGCCCCATCGTCTTCCGCGGCCCCAACGGAGCCGCCGCCCGCGTCGCCGCCCAGCACTCGCAGTGCTTCTCGGCCTGGTACGCGCACGTGCCCGGTCTCAAGGTCGTGGCGCCCTTCACCGCGGCCGACGCCAAAGGCCTGCTGAAGGCGGCCATCCGCGATCCCAATCCCGTGCTGGTGCTCGAGAACGAGGTGCTGTACGGCACATCCGGCGAGGTGCCGCGCTCGGCCGACTGGGTCGTGCCGATCGGTAAGGCGCGCATCGCGCGCCCGGGCAAGGACGTGACCATCGTCTCTTTCCTGCGCGGCATGGTCTACGCGCTGGAGGCCGCCGAGCGGCTCGCCAAGGAGGGCATCGAGGCGGAGGTCATCGACCTGCGCTCGCTGCGCCCGCTCGACCTGCCGACCGTGATCGAGAGCGTCAAGCGCACGAACCGGCTCGTCACGGTGGAGGAGGCATGGCCCGTCTGCTCGGTCGGCTCGGAGATCTGCGCCCGCGTCGCCATCGATGCCTTCGATTATCTCGACGCGCCGCCAGCCAAGGTCAGCGGGGCCGACGTGCCAATGCCCTATGCCGCCAATCTCGAGCGTCTGGCGCTGCCGAGCGTGGATCACGTGATCGAGGCGGTAAAGCGCGTCACCTACCGATGATGCGGACGGCAACGGCGATCGAGCGGTGAAGGGACAACCGGCCATGGCGGGCGCGACGTACGAGGGGCGGTGCCATTGCGGGCAGGTGGCGGTCCGCCTCGAGACGTCGCGCGCGGCCGACGCCTTGCAGGTGCGCGCCTGCCAGTGCGAGTTCTGCCGCCGCCACGCAGCGATGACGGTCTCCGATCCATCCGGCGCGGCGCAGATCACTGCGGTTGCTGGAGGGCTCGTGCGCTACCAGTTCGCCACGCGGACGGCGACGAGCCTGCTGTGCGCGGCCTGTGGCGTCTACGTCGGAGCCGTGCTCGAGGACGGCGGGCAATGCTGGAGCACGCTCAACGTGCGCGGTCTTGGCCTCGAGGCGTTCGCCGGTCGCACCGCAGATGCGGTGGCCTACGAGCACGAGAGCCCTGCGGAGCGCATCGCGCGTCGCAGATTGAAATGGACGCCGACGCGGCTCGCAGTCGGCGAGGTCAGTGTGCCGTCAAGCGACAACCTGTAATCCGGGAAACCAACAATGCCGATCGAGATCCTCATGCCCGCGCTCTCTCCGACGATGGAGGAGGGCAAGCTCGCCAAGTGGCTGGTCGGCGAGGGGCAGAAGGTGAAGCCCGGTGACGTGATCGCCGAGATCGAGACCGACAAGGCGACGATGGAGGTCGAGGCGGTCGACGAGGGCACGCTCGCGAAAATCCTGGTCTCCAGCGGCACCGACAACGTCAAGGTCAACACGCCGATTGCCGTGCTGCTCGGCGACGGCGAGGACAGCGCCAGTCTGACGGCCGCCGCCAAGGCGCCACCGCCCGCGAGCCCGGCGGCCAAGGTCGCGGCGACGCCCGCAGCAGCGCCGGCAGCGCCGGAGCCGGCCCGCCCCGCGGCGACACCGACGGCCAAGACCGCGCCACCGGCGCCGGCACGCGGCAATGGCCATGCCGATGGGCGCATCTTCGCCAGTCCGCTCGCCCGCCGGCTGGCGCGCGAGCGCGGCATCGATCTGGCGGCGCTGGCGGGCTCGGGTCCGCACGGGCGCATCATCAAGCGCGACGTGGAGGGCGCCAGGCCCGGCGCAGCGCTCGCGGCGACGCCCGGCACGGCAGTTGTGCCGACCCCGCCGCAGGCGCTGAAGCCCATGGCGGACGATCAGATCCTCTCGCTCTACGACAAGGGCAGCTACGAGGTCGTGCCGCACGACGGCATGCGCAAGACCATCGCGCGCCGTCTCACGGAATCGAAGCAGACGATCCCGCACTTCTATCTCACCGTCGATTGCCGCCTCGACGACTTGCTGGCCGCCCGTGGACGGCTCAACGCGGCCTCGCCCAAGGAAGGGCCGCGCGCCTACAAGCTCTCCGTCAACGACTTCGTCATCAAGGCGCTGGCGCTGGCGCTCCAAGAGGTGCCGGCCGCCAACGCGACATGGACCGAGCAGGGCATGCTGCGCCACAAATCATCCGACGTCGGGGTGGCCGTCGCCGTCGACGGCGGGCTCTTTACACCCGTCATTCGCCACGCCGAGGTGAAGTCGCTCAGCGAGATCTCCAACGAGATGCGCGACCTGGCCGACCGGGCCCGCCGCAAGCGATTGGCGCCGCACGAGTACCAGGGTGGCACGACCTCGATCTCGAATCTCGGCATGTACGGCATCCGACGCTTCGACGCCGTCATCAATCCCCCCCATGCGAGCATCCTCGCGGTCGGTGCAGGGGAGCGGCGTCCCGTCATCGCGGACGACGGTTCCGTCGTCGCCGCCACCATGATGAGCTGTACGATCTCCTGCGATCATCGCGTGATCGACGGCGCCGTCGGGGCCATGCTGATCAACGCCTTCAAGGCTTTCATGGAAGACCCCGTGCGCATGCTCGTTTGAGGCCTGCCGCGGCGACGGCGCGTCCGTCTGTAGATAACTCGCTGCAATCCGCGACCTTTCCACAGGTCGCACCGTGACCATTGGTCTTAAGTGCTCGAATCGCGCTTGCCTGACAGGGGCTTGTGGCGTGATGCACGATGCAGCGGGATGCTTACAGGGGGAATACAGTCATGACTCGGGGTCTCATTCGTATCGTGGGAATGGGTGGTGTGGTGGGGCTTCTGCTGTCGCTCGGAGGCTGCGCCTCTGACGGCTCGCTCATGACGACGTCGTCCGTCACCAAGCCGCCTCCGGCGCCCAAGGTCGATCCCGCCTGCGTGCAATTGAGCGCCAAGCTCGACAGCATGAAGAAGGACGGCATCGCCGCCAAGGTCGAGAAGGCCAGCGTGCGCAAGGCCAAGCTCTCGCGCAAGGATCTCGCCAAGGTGTCCGAGTACATGAAGGCGAGCGAGGAGTTCCAGGCCAAGTGCGCCGCCGAGCCGGTGAAGGCTGCCGCGACGCCGACCGTTGCTGCACCGGCCGTTGCCAAGCCGGCAGCCGTCGCCGCCAAGCCGGCCATCGCGAAGGCGAAGCAGTAATCGCAAGCGTGCGATCATCCGTGTTGGCGGCGCTGCGGGCGCGGTCGGCAAGGTCGATCGCACGTGAGACGCATCGGCACCCGCCACCTTGCTGGTGGGTTCGCGACGGCGGGCGGGGTCCGGGTGCGACAGTGGCGCGTCGATGCGGGCCTTGATCTGAGGCGGCTGGGCAACAGTGCTTCCACGCACCCTTGAAATGCTCCTTCGCGCATGCTTCACAAGGCCGACATTCGCTCATCTGTGTCCTAGAGACTTTCAGGAGGGAGCGTTCCGTGTTGCTTCAATCGGGAACGTCGCGGCGCTTGAGCTTGGCTGCCATCGCGGCCGTGGTTGCACTGGCCCTGGCCGGTTGTGCAGATAATCCGGATGGCAAGGTCGGCGCCACCGCGCTTGCGCCGGGTCAGAACTGCAAGAGCGTTCAGCGGGAGCTGGACAGGCTGGTGTCGCGCGGCGTGGCTTCGAAGATCGAGGCCGCCAACGCCGGGCGCAAGCTGTCGTCGCAGGCTCAGGCAGACGTCGATCGCTACAATAATCTGCTCGGTCAGTACCTCGGCGGCCGCTGCCACGTCTGAGCGATGATGCGCGGGCTTGCGGAAGGGCGGCACGTGCCGCCCTTTCTGCTTTGACGGCAGGCGGCCTCGCGCGTCAGACGCGCGCCGCGGCCCGATGACCCGCTTTTCGGCAATTCCATCGAGCCTCGGAACGCTCTAGGGTGCGATCGGTCGAGGTGGCAGCACGAAGCGCTGTCTCCGAGAGCGTGACTCGCACGCCGCGCTGCGTGGGCGAGTGTGAGTCACGACTGCGCCGGCTCGCGCAAGCGATCCCATCGCAGTCGGTCACACGCTGGACTTGCCATGGCCCGCGTCGGGCGTCACGAGTGATCATGAGGGAGCGTGACCGGCGGGTCGCGGCGGGAAATGGATCAATCCTTCGACGTCATCGTCATCGGCGCCGGCCCTGGCGGGTATGTGACGGCGATCCGGGCGGCCCAGCTCGGCTTCAAGACCGCGATCATCGAGCGCGAGCATCTCGGCGGCATCTGCCTGAACTGGGGCTGCATCCCGACCAAGGCGCTGCTCCGCTCGGCCGAGGTCTATCATCTCATGACCCACGCCAAGGACTATGGGCTGGCCGCCACGGGCGTGTCGGTCGATCCGGCGGCCGTCGTCGCACGCTCGCGCGGCGTTTCCAAGCGGCTCAACGACGGCGTCGGCTTTCTGCTGCGCAAGAACAAGGTGAGCGTCGTCTGGGGCGAGGCGCGCATCGTCAAGCCGGGCGAGGTCGTGGTCGCCGCCAGCCGCAAGGCGCCGGTGCAGCCCGCCCATCCCGTGCCCAAAGGCGTGCTCGGCACGGGCACCTACAAGGCCAAGCACATTATCGTCGCCACGGGTGCTCGCCCGCGCGTCGTGCCGGGTCTGGAGCCGGACGGCAAGCTGGTGTGGACCTACTTCGAGGCGATGGTGCCGAAGGAGTTGCCGAAGTCGCTTCTGGTCGTTGGCTCGGGCGCCATCGGCATCGAGTTCGCATCGTTCTATCGCACGCTCGGTGTCGAGGTGACGGTCGTCGAGCTACTGCCGCAGATCCTGCCGGTCGAGGACCACGAGATCGCCGAGCTGGCACGCAAGCGGTTCGAGAAGCAGGGGATCAGGATCATGACCGGCGCCAAGGTCGTCGGCCTCGAGCGCAAGACCGATAGTGTCGTGGCGACCATCGAGGGAAGCGACGGCAAGACGACGGCGGCGGAATTCGCCCGCGTCATTTCGGCGGTCGGCGTGGTCGGCAACGTCGAGGGCCTCGGGCTCGAGGAGCTCGGCGTCAGACTCGAGCGCGGCACCGTCGTCACGGACGGCCTCGGGCGGACCAGCGTGGCGGGCATCTATGCCATCGGTGACGTCGCCGGGCCGCCCATGCTGGCGCACAAGGCGGAGCACGAGGGCGTCATCTGCATCGAGACCATCAAGGGCTTGCCGACGCACGCCATGGACAAGCTCAAGATCCCCGGCTGCACCTATTGCCATCCCCAGATCGCGAGCGTGGGCCTGACGGAGCGCCGCGCCAAGGAGGAGGGGCGGGAGATCCGGATCGGGCGCTTCCCGTTCATGGGCAACGGCAAGGCCATCGCCCTCGGCGAGCCCGATGGCCTGGTAAAGACGATCTTCGATGCAAAGACGGGGCAGCTACTGGGCGCACACATGATCGGCGCCGAGGTCACCGAGCTGATCCAGGGCTATGTGGTCGCCATGCAACTCGAGACGACCGAGGAGGACCTGATGCACACGGTCTTCCCGCATCCGACGCTGTCGGAGATGATGCACGAGAGCGTGCTCGACGCCTACGGCAGGGTGATCCACGCCTGATGGGAGTCGCGACGCCCGCCCGGCAGCCGCCGCGGCGTGATCGCGCACTTTGAGCGGTCGATCGAGGAGCGGGCGAGCGGGCATCAGCCGCGGCGAGCGGGTCTTGCCCGCCGCGACTCGATGGCGAACTACTTGCGTTCGCTTTCGATCTGCTCGACGGCCGATGCCAGCATGGCCGACATGGCTTCGCGGATGTCGCTGTCGCTGATGCTCAGGCTCTTTGCGTCGAAGTCCTTGCGCAGCTTGCGGAAGACATCGTCGTCACCCTTTTCTTCGAGATCTGCGCGCTGCACTGCTTTCACGTAGGCCGTGATCTCCTCCTCGCCGGAGATGCCGAGTTTTTCTGCGGCCCAGCGGCCGATCAATCGGTTTCTGCGGGCTTCGGATTTGAATTTGAGCTCCTGATCGTGAGCGAATTTCTTCTCGAATGCTTTCTCACGCTCGTCGAAAGTCGTCATTTATCACCTCTGTTGCCGAATGCCGCGTCAGCCGACGGGGTCCCCGATGATGTCTCGAGCGCTGGCTTCAGCGCTCCTGCGTACCGGCATGCACCGGCTCCCGCCGCTCGGTCCCCGGGGAAGGACGTCCGAGGCTCCGACAGCAGGCACGTCGCCAGCCTGACGGATAGCCGTGACGCCGCGACAAATCAATTGGGCATGACTGTGGGCGCCGGCAAGGCTGGCAGGTGCTGATGATTGTAACACAAGGCCGCTTCGGATAGTGTCGAGCCGATTGCTCGGCGGGTTTTTGTTGCGATGCCGCGACAGCGGTGTTGCGCCTGCGAAGAGTCGTGCACGAGGGCGTGGGCGAGCCCGAAACGCCCCAAGCTTCTGGACACAAGAGGACTACGGTATGAACAGGCGGCGTCGTGTATACGAGGGCAAGGCCAAGGTTCTCTACGAGGGACCGGAGCCGGGGACGCTTGTGCAGCATTTCAAGGACGACGCGACGGCCTTCAACAACAAGAAGCACGCGCTCATCGAGGGCAAGGGCGTCCTCAACAACCGCATCTCCGAGTACATCTTCACCCGGCTCGGCGAGATCGGCGTGCCCACCCACTTCATCCGCTCCATGAACATGCGCGAGCAGTTGATCCGCGAGGTCGAGATCATCCCGATCGAGGTCGTGGTGCGCAACGTCGCTGCCGGCTCGCTCGCCTCCCGTCTCGGTCTCGACGAGGGCACACCGCTGCCGCGCTCGATCATCGAGTTCTACTACAAGGCCGACGCCCTCAACGATCCGCTCGTCTCGGAGGAGCACATCACCGCGTTCGGCTGGGCGACGCCGCAAGAGATCGACGAGATGATGTCGCTCGCTCTGCGCATCAACGACTTCCTGATCGGTCTCTTCCTCGGCATCGGCATCCGGCTGGTGGATTTCAAGGTCGAGTTCGGCCGCCTCTGGGACAACGAGCACATGCGCATCGTGCTCGCGGACGAGATCAGCCCTGACTGCTGTCGCTTGTGGGACATGGCGACCGACAACAAGCTGGACAAGGACCGCTTCCGCCGCGATCTGGGCGGCCTTATCGAGGCCTACCAGGAAGTGGCGCGCCGGCTCGGCGTGCTGACGGAAAGCCCGCGCCCGAAGGGATCGGGACCGGTGCTGGTTTCCTCGAACCCGACCGGCAAACCGAACTAGCGCGAGACGTGCGCGGCGCGCCTCGCGGGGCTGCGCCGCGTGTCCCGGCATCAGCGAGCATCAGGCGGAAGATGAAGGCACGCATCAAGATCACACTGAAGACCGGCGTACTCGATCCCCAGGGCAAGGCCATCCAGAACGCTCTCGGCGCGCTGGGCTTCACCGGGGTGGAGGAGGTGCGCCAGGGCAAGTACATCGAGATCGAGCTCCAGGAGAAGGACCCTGCGAGTGCCCGCTCGGCGGTGGAGCGCATGTGTCGCGAGCTGCTTGCCAACATGGTTATCGAGAACTACAGCTACGAGCTCGAGCCAGCATGAGAGCGGCCGTCATCGTATTTCCAGGCTCCAACTGCGACCGCGACGTCAAGGTGGCGCTGGAGGCGGTGTCGGGCCGGCCGGCCGCCATGGTCTGGCACGGCGATTCCGTCGTGCCTCCCAGTGATCTGATCGTGCTGCCGGGCGGCTTTTCCTATGGCGACTATCTGCGCTGCGGGGCCATGGCCGCGCATTCGCCCATCATGCGCGACGTGGTGGCGAAGGCGCGCGGCGGCGTGCCGGTGCTCGGCATCTGCAACGGCTTCCAGGTGTTGTGCGAGTCGGGCCTGCTGCCCGGCGTGCTGATGCGCAATGCCTCGCTCAGGTTTGTCTGCCGGGACGTCTGGCTGCGGGTCGAGTGGACCGATACACCCTTCACACGGCTTTATGCCAGGAACGAGATCGTCAGGGTCCCCGTGGCGCACGGCGACGGCAACTATTTCGCCAGCGCCGAAGTGCTGGCGGCGCTCGAGCACGAGGGGCGCGTGGTCTTCCGCTATGTCGACCGGTCCGGGGCGCCGACGCCCGAGGCCAATCCCAATGGCTCGCAGAAAAACATCGCCGGCATCTGCGACACCTCGCGCCGCATCGTTGGCCTGATGCCGCACCCCGAGCGCCTGTTCGAACCGGCTCTCGGCGGCACGGACGGTCGCCGGTTTTTCGAGAGCGTCGTCGGGGCGCTGGCGGTCTGAGCGCCAAAGCGGGAGCCGGACCATGACCTTCCTGCCGGACTGGCCCACCCTGGCGGTCTACTCGCTCGCCTGTTTCGTGCTGTTCGTGACGCCGGGGCCGGACATGAGCCTGTTCCTGGCCAAGACGATCGCCGGCGGGCGGCGCGCGGGCATCGCCGCCATGACCGGTGCGAGCCTTGGAAATGTCGTGCACTCGCTGCTCGCCGCCTTCGGCCTGTCGGCGCTGATCGCCACCTCGCCGACTGCGTTCCTGGCGCTGAAGGTCGCCGGGGCGCTCTACCTGCTCTGGCTCGCCGTCGACGCTATCCGCTCGGGATCGGCGCTCAATCTCGGCAAGCGCGAGCAGAGGCCCCCCCGTGTATGGCCGACACTGCTGCTCGGGCTCGGCGTCAACCTCACGAACCCGAAGGTCGTGCTGTTCTTCGTAACCTTCCTGCCGCAATTCGTCTCCGCGCACGATCCGGCGGCGGCCGGCAAGCTGCTGTTCCTCGGGCTTTATTTCGTGGGCTTCTCGTTCCCGCTGGCGGTTGTGATGATCCTCGCGGCGGACGGAGTGATCGCCGGATTGCGCGCCCGCCCGCGCCTGATGCGGGCGGTCGATTGGCTGTTCGCCGGGGTATTCGGCGCTTTTGCCGTGAAGATCCTGGCGACACAGGGGCGCTGAGCGGCGAGGCCGCACGACAAGCGAACGGCCGGCCGCTATAAGTCGGCCGAGAGCACGGGATAGAGGCTGCAGGATCGAGATCGCATGCAGAACGACGCGCAGAAGAGCAGGCCGATCACCGCCGAGGTGGTGGCGGAGCACGGGCTGAAGCCGGACGAGTACGAGCGCTTGCTGTCGATCCTCGGACGCGAGCCGTCGCTGACCGAGCTTGGCATCTTCTCGGTCATGTGGTCGGAGCACTGCTCCTACAAGTCGAGCCGCATCTGGCTGAGGACGCTGCCGACCAGCGGCGCGAAAGTCATCCAGGGGCCGGGAGAGAATGCCGGCGTCGTCGATCTCGGCGACGGCGACGCGGCCATCTTCAAGATGGAGAGCCATAACCACCCCTCGTTCATCGAGCCGTTCCAGGGCGCGGCGACCGGCGTCGGCGGCATCATGCGCGACGTCTTCACCATGGGCGCGCGCCCCATCGCCAACCTGAACGCGCTGCGCTTCGGCGATCCGGCTCACGCCAGGACCCGCCATCTGGTGGCAGGCGTCGTCAGCGGCATCGGTCATTACGGCAACTGCACGGGCGTGCCGACGGTCGGCGGCGAGACCAATTTCGATCCGGGCTACAACGGCAATATCCTGGTCAACGCCATGTGCGTGGGACTGGCGCGCACCGACAAGATTTTCTACTCGGCTGCCAAAGGCGTCGGCCTGCCGGTCGTCTACGTCGGCGCCAAGACCGGGCGCGACGGCATTCACGGCGCGACCATGGCCTCCGCCGAGTTCGACGACAAATCCGAGGAGAAGCGCCCGACCGTGCAGGTCGGCGACCCCTTCACCGAGAAGCTCCTGATCGAGGCCTGTCTGGAACTGATGGCATCCGACGCCATCATCGCCATCCAGGACATGGGCGCCGCCGGCCTGACGTCGTCAACGGCCGAGATGGCGGACAAGGGCGGGGTCGGCATCGACCTCGATCTCGACCACGTGCCGCAGCGCGAGCCTGCGATGACGGCCTACGAGATGATGCTCTCCGAAAGCCAGGAGCGCATGCTCATGATCCTGCGTCCCGGCGCGGAGGCGGCGGCGGAGGCCGTCTTCCGCAAGTGGGGCCTCGATTTCGCGGTGATCGGCCGCACCGCCGACCACGGTCGGCTGGTGGTGCGCCACAAGGGCAAGGTCGAGGCGGACATCCCCGTGCCGACGCTCGCCAACTCGGCGCCGGTCTACGAGCGCCCGTGGGTGCGGACCGAGGTCGCCAAGCCGGTGCTCGCGGAGTGGGTGCCGGCGCCCAATGGCATTCTCACCGCGCTCCAGGCGATGCTGGGCGGGCCGCATCTCTGCTCACGGCGCTGGGTGTGGGAGCAGTACGATCACATGGTGATGGGCGATACCGTGCAACGCCCCGGAGGCGACGCGGCCGTCGTGCGCGTGCACGGGACCTGCAAGGGTGTCGCCGTCGCCTGCGACGTCACTCCGCGCTACTGCGCAGCGGATCCCGTCATGGGCGCCAAGCAGGCCGTGACCGAGGTCTGGCGCAATCTGACGGCGGTCGGCGCCGATCCCATCGCCATCACCGACAACATGAACTTCGGCAATCCCGAGCGCCCGGAGATCATGGGTCAGTTCGTCGGCGCCGTCGAAGGCATGGGAGTGGCTTGCCGGGCGCTCGACTTCCCAGTCGTGTCCGGCAATGTCTCGCTCTACAACGAGACGAACGGCGTCGCGATCCCGCCGACGCCCGCCATCGGCGGGGTCGGGCTCGTGCCGGATGTCGGCCGGGTCGCCTCGCTGGCGCTGGCGCGGACGGGCGATCTGCTGCTCGTGATCGGCCGCGAGCAGGGCTGGCTCGGGCAGTCGCTCTATCAACAGCACGCGACCGGCAAGCTCGAGGGCGCGCCGCCGCCAGTCGATCTCGCCGAGGAGCTCAAGGCGGGCACGCTGGTACGCGCGCTCATCCGCGAGGGCACGGTGGCTGCCGTCCACGACGTCTCGGACGGCGGTCTGCTCGTGGCGATCGCGGAGATGGCGCTCGCCGGGGGGCGTGGCGTCGTGCTGCATCCCTACGAGGGGCGCCTGCCGGCGCACGCCATCTGGTTCGGCGAGGATCAGGGCCGCTATGTGCTGGAGGTGGCGCCCGACATGGCCGATCAGGTGCTGGAGCGGGCGCGCCAGCTCGCCCTGCCGGCGCGCATCGTCGGCCGCATCGAGGGCGAGGCGCTGGAGCTCAAAGGTGAGGCGCCGTTGCCGCTCGCCACGCTCGCGGCGGCGCACGAGGCCTGGCTGCCGGGCTATATGGGCGCCACGGGCGCCGTCTGAGACGCCGCGATCGTCCTGCCTCCAGTGGCGGCAGGCTACTCCGCGAGGCGCGTCTGCTCCGCGACCTCGGCGTCGAGGGCGAGGCCGAGACCGGGCGCCTGCGGCGCCAGCAGGAACACGCCGTCCTCCGTCGTCGTCTCGCGCAGCGGTGGGCCGATCAGCAGCCGTGTCTGGAACCGCTGCAGCGGATTGTCGGGCATGAAGTACTCGAGCCACTTCACGTTGGGCAGGCCGGCTGCCAGATGGAGGTGCACCCACTGCAGGTTCCACGGCGAGATCGGCACGCTGTTGGCGGTGGCGAGCGCATGGATGCGCAGCCAGTCGGTGATGCCGCCAGTGAGCGCGGCGTTCGGCTGCACGATGTCGACGGCGTCTTCGCCGATCAGGCGCTCGAACTCCATCAAGCCGACGTGCTGCTCGCCGCCGACGATGAGCGTGTCGCCCGACTGCTCGCGGATGCGGATGTAGCCGGCGATATCGGCGGGCGGTACGGGCTCCTCCAGCCAGTAGACGTCGAAGTCCTCCCAGGCGTGGAGCTGGGCGATGGCGGTGTCGACATCCCAGGTGCCGTTGACGTCGACCATGATCTTGATGTCGTCGCCGACC
Organism: Hyphomicrobiaceae bacterium; assembly: GCA_041397725.1. Classification (GTDB taxonomy): domain Bacteria; phylum Pseudomonadota; class Alphaproteobacteria; order Rhizobiales; family Hyphomicrobiaceae; genus JAGRKR01. The sequence goes on from JAWKVZ010000003.1 coordinate 210,264, forward strand.
GCCTCGCGTACGCGGCGGACCCGCTCGGTCGCCTCGGCGGGCGTAACGAACGTGCGCGTGCCTCTGAGCTTGAGAGCCTTATGGCCCTTCTTGACGTACTCGCGGGCGCGCTCGGCGAGCTTCTTCGCGGGCAGGTGGTGTGCGCAGTTGGCATAGGTCGGCACCATCTCGCGGCGGCTGCCGAAGAGGCTCGCGACCGGCATGTCCGCGAGCTTCCCCTTGATATCCCAGGCGGCGAAGTCGATGGCTGCAATGCACGGGCGCATCAGGCCGTCGCCGCCGCGGCGCGGGATCGCCTCGGCGTACATGCGGTTCCACAGATCCGTGGTGAGGCGGGGGTCCTGGCTGATCACGGTTGGCTTCAGCAGTGTGCGCAGCAGGGCCGCCATGATGTCGCCGATGGCGGCGTTGGCCGCGGTGGCGAAGCCGGTGCCGGTCAGGCCGGCGTCGGTCTTCAGCTCGACCACGAGGATCTCGGGGCTCTGACGCGAAACGGCATCCTCGCGGTAGCGGGTGACGGTGACGTCCTTGATCTTCATCGGGCGCTATCCTCGGTCTCTTGGCGGCTGACGACACGAGGATAGCGTCAACGCGCCGGCGTGAGACACAAATATGGAGGGGCCGCGCCGGCGACGCGCTCTCCGCTCGTGCTATGCGCGCGCAGGCGGCCCCGCTAAGGTGGACTATCGCCTCGTTTGCAGGAGTGCCGGAGATGAGCGAGCGTTACCGGGTCGAGGCCATGCGACGCACCGACTGGGCGGCTGTGCGCGCCATTTATGCCGAGGGATTGGCGACGGGCCTGGCGGCGTTCATGGCGGCCCCGCCGAGGTGGGCAAGCTGGAACGGCAAATACCTTGCCAATGCGCGCTTCGTGGCGCGCGACGCGCGCGCGGTGATTGGTTGGGCCGCCTTGACACTGGCGGCCGATACGTGAGGGGCGGCCGGGGTCGCTGAGGTCAGCGTCTACGTCACTGCTGCTGCGAGGGGGCGAGGGGTCGGTGCGGCCCTGCTCGAGGAGCTCGTCGCGTCCTCGGAGGCCGAGGGCTTCTGGACCTTGCAGGCGCAGGTGTTTGCCGCGAACCGGGCCAGCCGCGCGCTCCTCGTCCGCTGCGGGTTTCGACAGGTCGGGGTCCGCGAGCGGCTCGGAGAAATCGGCGGTGTCTGGCACGACGTGGTGCTGCTCGAGCGGCGGAGCACGCGCACAGGTGGACCCGGACTGCCGGCGCGGACGTGCGGCGGAGCGGCGTGAGCGGGTGCCGTCGCCAGCGCATCTGACCCCTGAAACATCAGACGGGCGCCCCGTCGCCGGGCCGCCCGTCTTTATGCCGTCTCGATCGTCTGACGCGATCAGACCGAGTAGTACATGTCGAACTCGACCGGGTGCGGCGTCATCTCGAAGCGCTCGACCTCGGCCATCTTGAGCTCGATGTAGGCGTCGATCGTGTCGTCGGAGAACACGCCGCCCTTCTTGAGGAAGTCGCGGTCCTTGTCGAGGTGCTCGAGGGCCTCGCGCAGAGACGCCGACACCGTCGGGATCTCCGCGAGTTCGGCCGGCGGCAGGTCATAGAGGTTCTTGTCCATGGCCGGGCCGGGGTCCATCTTGCTCTGGATGCCGTCGAGGCCGGCCATGAGCATCGCCGCGAAACCGAGGTAGGGATTGGCGGCAGGATCGGGGAAGCGAACCTCGACGCGCTTGGCCTTCGGGCTCGTCACGTGCGGGATGCGGCAGGAGGCCGAGCGGTTGCGCGCGGAGTAGGCGAGCAGCACGGGCGCCTCGTAGCCCGGCACCAGACGCTTGTAGGAGTTGGTGGTCGGGTTCGTGAAGGCGTTGATGGCCTTGGCGTGCTTCAGAATGCCGGCGATGTAGGAGAGGCAGGTATCCGACAGGTCGGCGTACTTGTTGCCGGCGAAGACGGGCGAGTCACCCTTCCAGATCGACTGGTGGCAGTGCATGCCCGAGCCGTTGTCGCCGAAGACCGGCTTCGGCATGAAGCAGGCGGACTTGCCATAGGCCTGGGCGACGTTGTGGATCACGTACTTGTAGATCTGCAACTGGTCGGCCATCGTCACCATGTGACCGAACTTGATGCCGAGCTCGTGCTGGGCGGAAGCCACCTCGTGGTGGTGCTTCTCGACCGTCACGCCCATCTCCGACATGACCGAGAGCATTTCGGAGCGGATGTCCTGGCAGCTGTCGACCGGCGGGACCGGGAAGTAGCCGCCCTTCATGCGCGGACGGTGGCCGAGGTTGCCCATCTCGTACTGCGTGCCGGAGTTGGACGGCAGCTCCGTCGAGTCGAGCCGGAAACCGGTATTGTAGGGGTCGGTATTGAAGCGGACGTCGTCGAAGATGAAGAACTCGGCCTCGGGACCGAAGAACACCTTGTCGCCGATGCCAGTCTGCTGGAGGTAGGTCTCGGCCTTCTTGGCGATGCCGCGCGGATCGCGCTCGTAGAGCTCACCCGTGGAGGGCTCCAGGACGTCGCAGAACACCGCCATGGTGGTCTGGGCGAAGAACGGGTCCATGTGCACGGAGGCGAGATCCGGCATCAGGATCATGTCCGACGCCTCGATGCCCTTCCAGCCGGCGATGGACGAGCCGTCGAAGGCGTAGCCCTCGGCCAGCAGCGCCTCGTCGATGCACCGCGCATCGGCCGTGACGTGCTGCATCTTGCCCTTGGTGTCGGTGAAACGGAAATCGACGAACTTGACGTCGTTGTCCTTGATCTTCTTCAGCACTTCGTTGGCGTCAGCCATGACAGTCCCCTGTTGCGTCGTGTCTTTCGTTTGGGTGGGTCCGGCCGAGCGATCTCAAGAGCGAGAGTGCGCGCCTGCCGGTATGCGAGGTGCCGGGCGAGAAGCCGAGGTCTGTCTCGGCTGATCCGGACCCGGCCGGGAGGATCAGATCGCCTCTGTGCCGGTCTCTCCCGTACGGATGCGGATGGCCTCCTGGATGGCGGAGATGAATATCTTGCCGTCTCCGATCCTGCCGGTTCGCGCCGACTTCTGGATGGCCTCGACCGCCTTATCCAACATCTCGTCCGCGAGGACGACTTCGATTTTCACCTTGGGCAGGAAATCCACGACGTATTCGGCGCCGCGGTAGAGTTCGGTGTGCCCCTTCTGCCGACCAAAGCCCTTCGCCTCGATCACGGTGATGCCCTGGAGACCGATCTCCTGGAGGGCCTCCTTCACCTCGTCGAGTTTGAACGGCTTGATGATCGCTTCGATCTTTTTCATGTCGTCACTGTCCTCCAGGCTGACCGCGAGGATTTCCGGCGGTCGGACCGCCCCTTATTAGCATCGCCCGTGCCAACTCGGTAAGCTTTGATAAACGATGCTTGATCAAGACCTTAGCCGCGGGCTCAAATTGACTGCTGTTTCGAGAAGCGGCTGATCAGCTCAAAAGGTGAGCAAGAAGCCCAAAAAGTAGGCAGAACGGGCGCGGCTCGCTATGCCGGGAGGCGTTGCCAGCGGTGCTGCCCGATGGGCATATGACGCAGAGCGTGATCTGCGAGCGACGAGGCAGGTGATGGCGGAGACCTCCGGCCTGGAACTTCTGACGACTGCCGAGATGGGGCAGGCCGATCGATTGGCGGTCGCGGCGGGCGTGGCCAGCCTGACGCTGATGGAGAATGCCGGACGCGCCGTTGCCGATGAAGCGCAGCGTCTGGCGCTGCCGGGCGCTGATGTGCTCGTGCTGGCAGGACCGGGCAACAACGGTGGCGATGGCTACGTCGCAGCGCGCCTGCTCGCGGAGCGCGGGCATGCCGTCGAGGTCGTCTGCACGGTCCCGCGCGACGCCTTGCGCGGCGATGCCGCCGAGATGGCCCGGCGCTGGGACGGTCCTGTTCTGGAAGCCGTTCCCGATCGACTGACGCGCCGACCAGGGGTGATCATCGACGCGCTGTTCGGGGCGGGCCTCGCCCGGCCCATCGCAGGTGCGGCCGGTGATCTGCTGGCGTGGGCCAACGCCACGGCGGCGCCGATGCTCGCCGTCGACGTCCCGAGCGGTCTCGACGGGACGACCGGGGAGGTGGTGGGCGGCCTCGTGGCCCGTGCCACGCGCACCGTCACGTTCTTCCGCCGCAAGCCTGGGCATCTGCTCTTCCCGGGGCGACGGCTGTGCGGGGAGGTGATCGTCGCAGATATCGGCATTCCCGCGAGCGTCCTCAGCGATATCGCCCCGCGCACGTTCGTGAACGGTCACCTGCGCGCGCTGTGGGCCAATGCGTTGAGACGGACGTGCGACGATCACAAGTACGAGCGCGGGCATGCCGTGGTGGTCTCCGGACCGGCCGAATGCACGGGGGCGGCGCGTCTCGGCGCACGCGGCGCGTTGCGCGCCGGAGCGGGGCTGGTCACCGTCGCAAGCCCGCGCGCGGCCTTTCCGGTCAACGCTGCGCATCTGACGGCGATCATGGTGATGCCGTTCGAGGTGCCGCACGGGCTCGCCCGCATCCTCGCCGATCCCCGCAAGAACGCGCTGCTGATCGGGCCGGGCGCAGGCGTCACCCCGCAGACGCGGGAGATGGTCGAGATCGGTCTTGCGGCCGGCTGCACGGTCGTACTCGATGCGGATGCGCTGACCTGTTTCGCCGAGGCGCCGGATGCGCTGTTCACGCGCATCCGGGCGGCGGGCGCCGGACAGGTCGTGCTCACGCCGCACGAGGGCGAGTTCAAGCGGTTGTTCGGCGACCTGCCGGGCTCGAAGCTCGAGCGCGCGCGCCGGGCTGCGGCGCGATCGGGCGCGGTCGTTGTCCTCAAGGGACCAGACAGCGTCATCGCGGCGCCGGATGGCGAGGCCGCCATCAACGACAACGCCCCGCCCTGGCTCGCCACAGCCGGCTCCGGCGACGTTCTGGCCGGCTTCATCGCGGGGCTGCTGGCGCAACGCCTTTCGGGGTTCAACGCCGCGTGCGCCGGCGTCTGGCTGCACGGCGCTGTCGCGAACGCATTCGGCCCTGGGCTCATCGCCGAGGATCTCCCCGAGCGACTGCCAGGCGTGCTGGCAACCCTCATCGGCCATTGACCGAGGTCAAGGTATACGTTGCGCCCGCCCGGCTAGGTGTGTGCCACGCGGGTGCTGCATGCTGTGGCGCGCAAGCCGAGCGTCGGCCCCTCGTTTCCCGATCTGTAGACCCCAACAGCACTCGAGAGGCTATGTCATGGCCCAGGAAATCAAGAAGCAGGACACCACGTCTACTGCACCGGCCCGTCTTGCCGACCCCTTCGGCGCGATGCGGGCGGAAATGGACCGCTTGTTCGACACCTTCATGGGACGCGGCGGCGCTAGCCGTCTGCCGAGCCTGTCCACGCCCTGGGAGGGCGAGCTCTCGCACTGGCCGAGCATCGACATCCGCGAGAATGACGGCGCGTTGATCATGGAAGCGGAGATGCCCGGTCTCGACGAGAAGGACGTGGAGCTGACGCTCAAGGACGGCGTGCTGACGATCAAGGGCGAGAAGAAAGTTGAGCGCGACGAGAAGAAGGACGACTACCACATCATGGAGCGGCGCTACGGCAGCTTCCAGCGCTCCTTCAGGCTGCCCGAGAGCGTGGACGAGGAGCAGGTCAAGGCCGCCTTCGAGAAGGGGCTCCTGCGCGTCACCATGCCGAAGCGGCCGGAGGCGGTAAAAGCCGAGAAGAAGATCTCCATCGCCAAGGGTTGAGCGCCAAGGGCTGAGCCCCGCGCCCCCTCCTCTCAAGGCGGCGGCGGTTTGCTGCCGCGGTCGACGCTGGCGGTGGCGCAGATCTCCTGAGCCAGCGCCGTTGCCGGCCCGTCCTTGACGCGCGCCCGCGGGATGGCGGGCTCATGGGAAGGGGAGTGCGAGCGAGGCACGTGCAGACATTGCAGCGCCGGCTGACGGGCTTCCTGCAGATCGGCTCACCTCGGTAGCGGACCGCGCGAACCCTGCCTATGTGCTGGCGCGCCGGTCAGTCCCGCACGTGCTATCGAGGCGGCGCGCGCGACATCCAGGCCCCCAAACGAAAACAGGGTGGCCGAAGCCACCCTGTCTTTTGTAGTACCGTCTTGCTTATTTCAGGTCCGGCGACCTTCCCCGAGAGCTGGGAGCGGGCATCGCTCTCGCGATGCTCCGCTCCTCCTTTTGGCGCTCTGGGCTAAAGGCGCCAAACTTTTACGCTGGACTTCAGGCAACCGATCGGGCGGGTGTTTTGTCCTCCTCGTCGTAATCGAGGCCTGAATTCAGCTTGATGCCCATGTAACGGATGCGTCCGGCGACCTTCGCCTTCTCCACACCGAGTTCACCGAACTGTCGACCGAAAGTCGGAAGTGCAAGCGGCTCCTTGTTCTGCTCTTCGCACCATGCACAGTAGTCCTCGTAGAGTGCCATTGCTGTCAGGCTGGAGTTCTCGGCGGTCTGGATGCGGTCCTTGTGGAACCTCTCGACATCGCTTTCGGGTGCAACCAGCTTGAGTTGGCTTCGATTGTCATTGGCAGTTACCTTTGGCTTGGCCGGCACGACCGGCGGTGCAGCTATGGGCGGAGCGACGGTCACGGGCGGCTGGACAGCCGTAGCGACGGTCACGTTAGGCACGATGGCAGGCACGGCCTCGGCACGGTGGTCATAGATGCGCCACTGCGAGAAGGCGACGTACATACCGAAGCTGGAGCCGATTTCGAGCAGCAGCGCGATGAAGACCGTGAGCGCCATCTGCACGTCCTCGACGCGCACCGTCGGGAATACCAGGCCGGCAATCTTCGCCAGAACAGCAGCCTGAGGGTCAGCGGATGCGACCGCGGTGCCCGTGGTGCCAGTGGCGAGTTGCGTCCTCAGCTCCCTGATGCGCTGATCGAGTTTCCGCGCCTGGTCGGCTGCGGCCAGCTCTGCAGCAAGGCCATGGTACTTCTGGCACAGCTCGCGCGTGCTCTTTCCCTTGACTTCGGTGCAGCCTTTGCTCCACGCCCAGGCTCGCTCGGTTTTGAGCGAGTCCATGCCGGCCTGGACAGTCATGGCCGGACGGTGCTGGGGTATCCACGCCAGCTTCTCCTCCGACCGCTTCAACTCGGCGCGCATGTCCTTATAGACAGCAGCCTGGACGGCACGGGCGCCCGTCGTATCCTGACGGTTCAGCGCGGCGTGGCCAAGGGCCGAGGTGAGCGAGTAAGCGGTGCAGACCACCCAGACGAGGGCCGACGCCGCTGCTTGCGACCACATCTTGTTGCGTATGGAAGCAAACAAGAAGAATGGTACGAGCGCTTTGAGGCAGTCCGCCGCCGCGCTGGCCGCACCATAGATCTGGCCGTCGAATTCGGTTTTTCCCAACTGCAGCCCGAACCTCCAGTTCATGGCAGCAGATACGGCTAGCAGCACACCGGCTGCCAGTACGCCTAACAAGCCCAGAGCATGTTTCATTGCCCCCTCCAAAAAATGCTCCGCCCCACGGTTGGGACGGATGGCGGTCTGACGCGAGACTTGCGAGGGCCTAATCGAAGGCCGTGGTGGCCTGCGAACGCATAGGTCGTCCAGTCGGCTTTTTGCTCTGCAGGCTCCGGTGTGTTGGTGGTCGATGACGTATCGACCGACTGGAGTGTTGCAGACCGACCGTCCCCACATCGACGACTGGTGTGTCCGGGGTGACACGATCGGATGATCTCCAATCATCCGTGTCTCGTTGCACTTATCCCCAGAGACCGGCGACGCCCGAAGAACGCCGCTAACGTGGAGCCTCGAAAGCGGACCGTAAATGATTCGTTGGAATCTGTTAACTTTTTCATGTCCCTAGTGCGGGGCTTGGCGAAGGGGCTCGCCAACTAACGAGATTCATATGATTGGCTGTCTCGGAGAATCGACGTTTTCCCCGCTCATTTTTCCACAGGGGCGGACATGGCATACAAGGTGTGGTGGCATGAGGGTGCTGGCGTTGCCACATCTTGTGGCGCGCCAACAACGGCCTGAGTGACGGAAAGTGCGGCCGGGGGGCGGCCCGGGTGGGTTGCCGACCACGCCGGACGCAGGCAATCCGGGGGCGCCGGCAGCCCTGTGCGGGGGGTTGCTAGTGCGCGCGGGCCACACCAGCGGCGGAGGGGCGGGCTAAAGCCCGCACCAGCCTGCAATGAGCCGGGAAAAGATCGCCCGTGCCTCGTCGATGCGGTCGAGTTCGCAGTATTCGTCCGTCTGATGCGCCATGTGGGCTGGACCCGGGCCGAGCACGATCGTCGGCGGGCCTCCGAGCGCAGGGGCCAAGGCCGAGGCGTCGGTGAAGTAGCTGGCAGCCGCAACCTCCGCGGGTTGGCCTGTGATGTCCTTGACCGCCGCGAACACCTCCTCGACCCAGGGGTGGTCCGGCGTGGTCCAGATCCCCTCTACGTCGAGCAGGCGGTCGATGCTGGCCTCATCCTGCAGCAGGCTGGCCAGGGCCTCGACGAGCCTGTCGTGCGCCAGACCGGGGATGGTGCGGATGTCGATGCCGATCTCGGCGCGGTCGGGCACCGAGTTGATGTTCATGCCACCGTGCAGCCAGCCGACGTTGAGCGTCGGCGGTCCCATGACCGGATGTCTCGCCACGTTGAAGTCGAAGCTCTCGAGGCGGCCGACGGCGCGAGCGGCCTTATAGACGGCGTTGTCGCCCTTGTCGGGCATCGAGCCGTGGGCGGTGACGCCGAGGCTCAACGCCTTGAGCCACAAGGCGCCCTTGTGGCCGACGAGCGGCCGGTTCGAGCTCGGCTCGGCGACGATGAGGGCGCCGGCGCGGTCCAGCAGCTCGGGGCGGGTGCGGGCGAGATGGAAGGCGCCCTCGCAGCCGGTTTCCTCGCCGGCGGTTATGACGAGGAGCAGACCTGGGCTATGCGCCAGCCGCGGGGCCAGCTCGACGGCCGCCGCGACGAAGGCGGCGACGCCACTCTTCATGTCGGAGCTGCCGCGGCCATAGAGCTTTCCGTCCGCGGTCTCGGCGCCGAAGGGGTCCATGCTCCAGGCGGCCGCACCGAGCGGCACGACGTCGATGTGGCCGGTGAAGGCGAGCGGCGGGGTGTCGCTCACGCCGCCGATGCGGGCAACGAGGTTGGCGCGTCCTTCCCCCATGGCGACGAGCTCTGTGGAGAAGCCCGCATCCTCCAGGACGGCGCCGAGGTGCTGTGCGGCTGCGAGTTCGTTGCCCGGCGGGTTGATCGTGGGAATTTGAACGAGCGTGCGAGTGAGTTGGATGGCATGCGCCGTCATTTTCCTGTCTCCTTCGCCGAGCACCTGCCGGGGCGTTGTGCTCTGTGGGCTGCCCGGTTCGCACATGTCCCCCCAGCGAGGATGAGAATAACGCATGATGCACGCCCTTATCGATGCCTGGTTGCGACGCAAGTGGCGACCGCAGCAGGGGCACGATGCGTTCGCCGGCCGGCAAGCGCTGGCCGTCGTGACCGGCGGCTCCGAGGGCATCGGCCTCGAGCTGGCGCGCGAGCTGGCGCGGCGTGGGCATGCGCTTCTGCTCGTGGCACGCAAGGAGGCGTCTTTGGAGCGCGCCGCAGAGGCGATCCGCCGCGAGCACGGGGGGCGCGTCGAGACGCTGGCCCTCGATCTCACGCATGCGGAGGCCGGCGCCATCCTGGCCGAGCGCGTGCATGTGCTCGGGGCCTACGTCGACGTCCTCGTCAATAACGCCGCAATCGGCCTGAGCGGCGCCTTCACGTCCATGGACCGGCAGGACATACGCCGCCTCGTCGAGCTGAACGTCGCGTCGTTGAGCGAGCTGACGCACCGCTTCCTGCCGGATATGGTGCTGCGCGGCCGCGGCGGGGTCATCAACGTCACCTCGCTCGGCTGCTATGCGCCTGGCCCCTGGGCGGCCCTCTATTTCGCCAGTAAGGCCTATGTGCTCTCGCTGACGGAGGCGGTGAGGCACGAGGTGGCCGGGCAGGGCGTGCGCGTCATGGCGCTCGTGCCGGGGCCGGTGGCGACCGGATTCCACGCCAAGATGGGTTCGGACGCCAGTTTCTACCTGTGGTGCATACCGGTCTACAGCGCACGTACGGTGGCAAGATCGGCGTTGAGAGCCTACATGATGGGGCGACGAGTCAAGGTTGTCGGTGTATTGAATGAGGTGAGTGCACTGGGAATGCGTATGCTGCCGCACTTGCTCTTGCTGCCGGTCATCGGTTTTCTGTTCCGTCGGCGCGACGAGGGAAAAACGGATGTTTGACGCGAGACTGACGGAAGACGCACCTTCGGGCGGGCATCGGTCGCCGGCTCGCGACGCCTCCACGCCGCCCAAGAAGCCCGTGGTCGTGGTGCTGCATCAGCCCCACTCCACGCCGGGGCACATCGGCCGCTGGCTGCGGGAACAGGGCTATCCGCTGGATATCCGCAAGCCGCGCTACGGCGACCCGCTGCCCGAGACGCTGGAGGCGCACGCGGGCGCCGTCATCTTCGGTGGCCCGATGAGCGCCAACGACAGGGACGACTTCATCCTCGCCGAGACCCGCTGGATCGACGTGGCTCTCAAGGAGCAGCGGCCCTTCCTCGGCGTCTGTCTCGGCGCGCAGATGCTGGCCCGCCATCTTGGCGCGCGCGTCGGCTTCCACCACGACGACCACGTCGAGATCGGCTACCTGCCGATACGGGCGACGGACGAGGGGCGACGCGTCTGCGCGTGGCCCGAGCGCTTCTATCAATGGCACCGCGAGGGGTTCGAGTTGCCGTCGGGCGGCGTGCTGCTGGCTGAAGGCGGGCCCGGCGCGGCCTTCGAGAACCAGGCCTTCCGCTACGGTCCAGCCGCCGTCGGCCTGCAATTCCATGCCGAGATCACCTTCGCGCAGGTGCATCGCTGGACCGGCATGAGCCGCCATCGGCTCGTGCTCAAGGGCGCGCGTCCGCGTCACGAGCACATCCACGGCCACTTCCATCACGCACCCCACGTCCACGCCTGGCTCGACGCCTTCCTGAGCCGCTGGCTCGAAGGCCGCCTGGATCAAGCCGAGCCGGCATCGTCCGCCAGCGCGGGCGTCCCCGAGCCTCGCTGAGGGGCGTCGCCCGCCTGCGAGGCGCGAGCGTCGGCCGATCCGGCGTGCGGCGTTTGCAAAATTGCAAGCATTGGCTGCCACTCTCGACGAATGCGCCGCGTTCAGGTGTTGCGTATGATGGCGCATGTGGTCCGGCCGGGGTCGTGTCGGTATTCGCGTTCTCCTTGGTCTCGGCCGGACTAGTTCCCCGCTTTGTCACCAGGTTCGTCTTGCAGGCGCGCCGCGCACCGGTTGCGCGGCGCTTGCGTTCGCGCTGGCGTCGCGCCAGCCTGCTGTCAGCAAGTGCGAGCGGGCACGAGGGAGAACCATGGACATGACAATCAGGGTGTGGGGGCGTCCGACGTCGGCGCGAACGCAGAAAGTCCTGTTGGCATTGGCGGAGCTCGGCCTTCAGGCGGATCTCGTGCTGGCCAGCGCGACCATGGGGGCGGGCGGCCACGTGTCGAAAGGCAACGCCGCCTTCGGCATCGTCGATACCGCGGCCTACCGGGCGATGAATCCCAACGGAACCGTGCCGACCATCGACGATGACGGCTTCGTGCTCTGGGAGTCGAATGCCATCGTGCAGTATCTCGGCATGCGCCATGGCCCCGAGCTGTTCTACGGCAACGACATCCGTCTGTTCGCCTCGGCGAGCCGGTGGATGATGTGGGAGAACAACCAGCTCATTCCGCCGATGCACGAGCTGGTCATGCAGTTGATCCGCCTGCCTGCCGACAAGCGCGACCCGGCGAAGGCCGAGGCGGCGCGGCAGCGGCTCGCCCGCGAGCTGACCATCGTCGACGGCGTGCTCGCGGGCTCGCGCTACATTGCCGGTGAGCGCTGGACCATGGGCGACATTCCGCTCGCCATCCGGGTGCATCGCTGGCACCTGCTCGACATCGAGCGGCCGGCACTGCCCCATATTGCGCGCTACTACGACGATCTGCGCGCACGCCCGGCGTTTGCGGCGATCGCCGATCCGGCCATGCACGTCGAAGGCTGAGGCGCGGCTGTGCCGTGGTCGCCCGCGCCTGTCAGGCGCGCGCGCCTGTGCACGGATCACCGCACGAGGCGTGGCGGCGACGGGCTCGCGCGTGCGCCCCTGCCGACGCCACGCCCTCTATCCCGGGCCGGCTGGCCTCAGTCCCTCAGCTCTGCCGGCACCACGCCGCCATTCTGGGCGAGCTTGGTCATGACCTGCTTGTGCAGCCACACGTTCATGGTCGCCGTGTCCTTGGTGTCGCCGGTGTAGTTCAGCTCCCCGGCAAGCTCACGGCGGGCCGACAGGCTGCTGTCGAGATCGAGCAGCTTCATCAGGTCGACGATCGACCGGCGCCAATCCAGGTTCTCGCTCGCCTCCTCCGCGAGCTTGTCCAGCTTGGCTGTGACGTCGACGGTCGAGATCGGGCTTCCAGGAGTCGCCGCCGCCGGTGTCGCGGCCTCGGCCTTGGTGCTGCCGCCAAAAATCGAGGAGACGATCTTTCCGAGAATGCTCATGGTAATGCTCCTGGTTGCAGAATGCGGAGGGGCCATCCACGGCCCGGATGCTCCGCCATTCCGGCGTCTGATGGCCGGAGCTTGGCACGCCGGCCCTGGCGGGTCCAGTGCCGACCGTGCACGAGTTCCGTCTACGGCCTGATCTTTACCGTGCGGCCACCAGCGAGCCCGACGATCACGACGGTTCGGCCGCCGTGTCGCTCGACCGCGAAATCGGCGGCGGCGGCGGCCGGCAGGCGCTTCCTCGCGATCTCCCGCACACCGCCGCGGAAGGAGAGAAAGCGCAGCGACCGCCGGTCGAACGAGGGGACCGCCAGATCCGCGACGCCGTCGCCATCGAAGTCCGCGACCGCCGCCAGCCCGAGGTGCCGCGAGCCGATGATGTGGTTCGACGTGTCGTCCACGCGGGCGATCTCGCGCAGCCGGCCGCCGTCGAGCGTCCACAGCCGCAGGCGGCCGAGCGCGTGCGGCATCTGCACGTAGGCGACATCGAGGCGTCCGTCGCCGTCGAAGTCGGCGATGCCCGCCGGGTTGAGCCACGTATTGGCGCGGCCTGTCGGTGGCGTCTCGGCGATGATCCCGAGCCGTCCGTCGCGGATGGCGATCACCACCAGGGCAGCGCCGCGGGTCTTGTGCGAGCGCACCAGCACGATCTCGTCCCGGCCGTCCCCGTCGAGGTCGGCAAGGCGCGGGAGGCGGTCCTCGAAAACGGACTCCGGCGGCAGCGTCAAGGTCAGGAGGCGGCCGTCCCTCAGGCGCACCTTGAGGCTCGCCGCTTCATAGCGCGCGCCGAGCACGAAATGCCGGTAGCGGTCCGTCGGATCGGCGAGCCAGGCCTCGGCGATGACGTTGGCGCCGCGGGCGAGGCGGTGGTCAGGCAGGGCGCCAGGGTAGCGCTCGCGGGCCGTCGTGCCGGCGAGCGCCGGGGTGAGCAGCAGGACGATGAGCAGGAATGGGGAAAGTCGCATGGGACGGGGACCGCTCGGACAGGGGAGGGATCCCAGTTAGCAGATTCAGCGATCACGGCCCTTCAACTCTGTGCGGTCCGGCGTGCAGCCTTGGTGGATCGCCTCGCGTGTCGACGTGAGGCCGGGGTGTGGCAAGTTTGGCTCACAGCGTTCAGAAAAATGCGCGGCGAACGGTGCAATTCTGAAAATTGCGCCTAAGATTATGCAGGGGTCGCACGGCCCCAGAGCGTTTTGGGTCCAAACAAGGGGAGAATGCCATGCTGAAGAAGATTTTGACGGTTCTCGCACTGACGACCGGAGCCGTCGCCATCATGCCCGCCGACGCCTACGCCTACTACTGCCGCGCGCGCAGCCCGAGCGCCTGGGGCGCCGGCTGGCACAACTACGATCTTGGCTACGCCCGTCGCCGGGCTCTGCGCGAGTGCGCCGCCCGCACGCCGCGCCATCAGGTCTGCCGCATCACCTTCTGCCGCCGCGGTGGGCCGCGCTAAGAGCCCGCTCAGTGGCAGGGCCTCGCTGAGGCCTCGCCGCGCGTTGGTGAGCCGCACCCTGGCAGGAACATCCGGGGTGCGGTTTGCGGGCATGAGCGGTCGCGGGCGTGCTCCGTGACGGCATGCCGGGCGCGTGCCGTCAGTGCACGCCGAGCTCGCCGGCGATGCTTGGCAGCAGGCCGCCCGCCCGCAGCGTCTCCAGTTCCTCCGCCGTATCCGCGCGCAGGTGCACGGCAATCCTGTCCGTGGCTCCATCCGCCCGCCGCACCACGAGGGTGCAGGCGAGTGCGTCGGCGAACGCCGCCGGCAGATCCTCGAGATCGAACGTCTCCGTACCGTCGAGCCTCAGCGTCTTGCGGGTCGTTCCGGCGGGCAGCTCGCACGGCAGGATGCCGGCGTTGATCAGGTTCGTGCGATGGATACGCTCGAAGCTCTCCGCGACGACCGCGCGGATGCCGGCCAGCAGACAGGCGCGGGCCGCCGTATCGCGTGAGGAGCCGGAGCCGTAGTCGCGGCCGGCGATCACGATGCTGGCCTCGCCGCGGTCGCGATAGCGCTCGGCGGCGTCGTAGATCGCCATGACCTCGCCGCCCGGCTCGAGGCGCGTCAGGCCTCCCTCCTGTCCGCCGACCATCTCGTTGCGCAGGCGGATGTTGGCGAACACCGAGCGCACGACCACGTCGGGCTGGGCGCGGCGGGTGCCGTAGCTGTTGAAATCCCGGGGCGTGATGCCGCGCGCGATCAGATACCGCCCGGCCGGCGACGTCTCGGGGATGTGACCAACGGGGGCGATATGGTCTGTCGTGATCTGGTCGCCCAGGATCGCCAGCGGGCGCAGGCCGCGGATGGTGGTTACGCCGGTGCTCCCCGCCGGGGTGCTGAAGTAGGGCGGGTCGCCCAGATACGTGCTGTCCTGGCCGAAATCGTAGAGCGTGCGCGTGCCGGCGGTGGGCAGGGCCTGCCAGTCGGGCGAGCCTTCGAAGAGGTGAGCGCGGGTCTCGCTGAAGAGATCGGGTGTGATGGTCTCCGCCACCAGGCGCGCCACCTCGTTCGGGTCCGGCCAGAGGTCGGCGAGCCGCACGGGCGCACCCGAGCTGTCCGTGCCGAGCGGGTCGTGCTCGAGGTCGATGAGCGTCGAGCCGGCGAGCGCATAGGCGACGACCAGCGCCGGCGAGGCGAGGAAGCTCGCGGGCGCCAGCGGATGGATGCGGCCGGCGAAGTTGCGGTTGCCGGAGAGTACTGCCGCGCAGGCCAGCCCGTTCGACGTGATGGCTTGCTCGATCTCCGGCGCGAGCGGCCCCGACATGCCGTTGCAGGTCACGCAGGCGAAACCGGCGATATTGAAGCCGAGCGCGTCCAGGTGCTCCTGCAGACCGGCGCGGGCGAGATAGCCGGCGACGGCGGCGGAGCCCGGTGCCAGCGAAGTCTTGACCCAGGGACGTGAGAGGAGGCCACGCGCCCGCGCGTTGCGGGCGAGCAGGCCCGCGGCCAGCATCGCGTGGGGGTTGGCGGTGTTCGTGCAACTTGTGATGGCGGCGATGACGACGGCGCCGTCGGTGAGCTGTGCGAGGTCGCGCGGCCGGGGGCGCTGGCGCTCGTCGAGCACCTTGCCCATGGCGGACGGCACGGCGGAGATTTCCATGCGGTCCTGCGGCCGGGATGGTCCGGCCACCGAGGCGCCGATGGCGGACAGGTCCACCTCGATCGTCTCGTCGTAGCCGAGGGCGGCGTCCGCCTCGCCGTCGTCGGCCCAAAGCTGCTGGGCCTTGGCGTAGGCCTCCGCGACCTCGGCGGCAGGGCCACGCCCCGTCTCGACGAGATAGGCGATGGTGCGGCGATCGATCGGAAAATACGCCGCCGTGGCTCCGTACTCCGGGCACATGTTGGCGACCGTCGCCCGGTCGGGGACCGAGAGCGTCGCGAGGCCCGGCCCATGGAATTCGACGAACGCCTCGACGACGCCGAGACGGCGCAGTCGCTCGGTCATGGTGAGCGCGAGATCGGTGGCGACGGCGCCCGGCCGCAGGCGGCCGACCAGCCTCACCCCGACCACGCGCGGCGCCTGGAACGTGATCGTGCGGCCGAGCATGACGCCTTCAGCCTCGAAGCCGCCGACGCCCCAGCCGAGCACGCCGATGCCGTTGATCATGGGGGTGTGGCTGTCGGTGCCGACCAGCGTATCGGGCGCAAGCAGGGGCGCTTCGCCCGAGCCGTCGTCGATCTCGGTCACGACACCCGAGAGATGCTCGAGGTTGACCTGGTGCACGATGCCCTTGCCGGGCGGTACGACGCGGAACCTCTCGAAGCCGGTCTCGCACCAGCGGAGGAACTGGAAACGCTCGCGGTTGCTTTCAAGCTCGGTGCGCTCGTTGCGCGCGCGCGCGTCGGGGCTCGCCCAGTGCATGAGCGTCATCGAGTGATCGACCACGATGTCGACGGGGATCGCGGGATTGACGCGCGCCGGATCGCCGCCGGTCGCGGCCACCGCGCGCCTCAGTGCGACCATGTCGACGAGCAGCGGCAGTCCGAGCAGATCCTGCATGATGAGGCGCACGGGCCTGAAGCTCATGGGCACGCGCTTGCCATCCAGCACGTCGGCGGCGACGCCGGCCTCGCCATGGCGCAGAAGATTCTCGGCGAGGATGCGTCGCGTGCGCGGCGCGCGGGCGACGCGCTCTTTGCCCGCGGCGGCGAGCGGCGCATAACGGTAGTCTCGTCCTGCGACCGCAAGCCGGAGCAGGCGCAACGCTTCGCTCATGGAACGAATTCCTTTCAGGGACATGCCATGACTCGGCTGGTCGCAGCAGACGAGGGCGCGTCCGGCCTTGCCTAGTTGATTGTCAGCGTTTATTGCTCGAAACGGAACCAAACGCCAGACGGTTGCACCTGTCGCCGCTGGGAGGCTTGGACGCAATGCATAAGGGAGAAATGCCATGAAACGTCTTGGAGGGATCGCGCTCGCAGCGCTGCTCGTTTCCCCGGCCGTAGCGGCCGACAAGGTCGCCAAGGTGGGCGGCTACCCCGAACGCGCGGTCGGCATCATCGTGCCCTACGGCGCCGGCGGCGGTTCCGATCAGGTGGCGCGTGCCTGGGCCAAGGCCATGCAGGCCGTGGGCGGCGTGCCGTTCCAGGTCGAGAACAAGCCGGGCGGCGGCGGCCTCGCGGCCATCCCCGACTTCATGTCGCGGCCCAAGGACGGCTATACGATCCTGCAGCAGACCGACGGCTTGATTTCCGCTGGCGCAGCCAAGCAGATCAAGGCAACCGTCGGCGGCGACATCGTGCCGATCTGCTTCACGCAGGCGACCTTCAGCCAGATCTACATCCGGCCCGACGAGAAGCGCTTCACAGACTGGAAGTCGTTCGTCGCCTACGCCAAGAAGAACCCCGGCAAGGTGACCGTCGCCAACATCGGCGTCGCCAAGTCCATGGAGGTCATCCTGATGGGCTCGCTGGCCGAGGCGGCAGGCATCAAGGTCAAGGAGATCTCGTACGACAAGCCGGCGGAGCGCTACGCAGCCCTGCTCGGTGGTCATGCCGACGTGCTCTTCGAGCAGCCGGGTGACGTGCGCAAGTTCCTCGAAGCGAAGCAGATGAAGGCCATCCTGACCATCCTCGACGAGGCACCGAGCGCCTTCGCGGGCGTCGCCTCGCTCAAGGAGGCCGGCATCAAGATCCCCATCCTGCTGCGCACGCGCGGCTTCTGGGTGCACAAGGACGTGCCCAAGGACCGCAAGGAGTTCCTGCGCAAGGCCTGCAAGGCTGCCTTCGATACCAAGGACTATCAGGCCTTCAACAAGTCCAAGTACATGCACCTCGCGCGCAGCTACTACGACGGCGCCGATGCCGACAAGCTGGTGCGCGACATGCTCGCGATCTACGCCAGCGCCAAGTGACCATTCGGGTTTGAGCGGTCGTTAGATCCGCCATGACAAACTCCGAGGTCAATGCCACCACCAATGGGCCGGCTCGCCGTCTCGGCGAGCTGGTCCTCTGGCTGGCGATCGCCGCTGGCATGTGGGGCTACTCCTACTGGTTCGACGTGAAGCTCTCGACCTTCGCGCTCGGTCCCGTGGCATGGCCCCGCGCCGTCCTGTTGTTCATCGTCGCCGCTGCGATCATCTCGTTCCTGATGGACCGCACGAGCGCCCCCGAGGCCCCCGAGCCGGCGGCGTCGGATTCGACTCCGCAGGTGACCACGACGAGCAGCAATCTGCAGCTTGCCGCTGCCATGGGGTTGCCGCTGGTCTACACCGCGTTGCTGCCCGGTGCGGGCTTCTATGCCACGACCCCGTTCTTCTTCTTCGCCTACATGTGGGTGCTCGGCATGCGCCGGCTGGGCCTGATGCTCGCGGTCACCGTGGGCTTCTACGTCCTCATCCTGCTGGTCTTTGCGAAGTTGCTCTATCTTTCGCTGCCGACCGGCGTCTGGCCCGGCTTCTACGATTTCAGCAATTGGCTCCTGGTTCGACTGGGGTCGATGTAGCCCCCTGGGCGATGTCATTGATGCAGGGCGCGCGACACGCCCCGCTGCGAGGATGCAATGAGCGATTTTATGCTCGGCCTTCAGATCTTCACCCAGAGCCCGATCAACTGGCTCATCTTCTTCGGCGGGTTGATCGGAGGTCTGGTCTTCGGCGCGATTCCCGGCCTCAACGCCATCATTCTCGCGACCATCCTGCTGCCCTTCACGGCCTATCTCCAGCCAGAGCAGGCCATCATGCTGCTGGCGGTGATCTATTGCTCCGGCGTCTACGGCGGCGCCGTCACCGCGATCCTGTTCAACATTCCCGGCAGTCCCGAGAATGCACCAACCGCCTTCGACGGCTATCCGATGACGTTGAAGGGCGAGGCCGGCAAGGCGATCGGCGCCGCCGTCACCTGCTCGGCCATCGGCGGCACGGTTTCCGTGCTGATCATGATGGTCGCGACGGCGCCCATCGCGGGCTGGGCCATCCGCGCCTTCGGGCCGCCCGAGATCTTTGCGCTCATCGTCTTCGCCTTGACCGTCTCCTCCGCGGTCGGCGCCAAGGATCTGTGGCGCGGCTGGCTTTCGGTCGGCTTCGGGCTTCTCATCGCCACCATCGGCACGGATGCCGCCGGCGGGCTCCGGCGCTTCGACTTCGGCAACGCCTATCTGGGGGCCGGCATCCACTTCGTGCCGCTCATCCTCGGCTTCTTCGCCGTGTCGGAGGTGCTCGTGCAGAGCCGCCACATCGCCACGGGCGAGTACAAGGCGCCGAAGGCCTCGCTCGATTTTCCGAGCCTGCGCGAGTTCTGGAGCGTGCGCATCACGATGCTGCGCTCGGTGATCATCGGCTTCTTCGCAGGCCTCCTGCCCGGCATCGGCGCGACGCTGGCGGCGTTCCTGAGCTATAGCGAGGCCGTGCGCTGGTCCAAGCATCCGGAGAAATTCGGGCGCGGCACGCTCGAGGGCGTGGTGGCGCCGGAAACGGCCAACAACGCCGCGACGGGTGGCGCCATGATCCCGCTGCTGGCGCTCGGGCTTCCGGGCGGCGCGCTGACGGCGGTGATGGTCGGCGCCTTCCAGATCCACGGCATGGAGCCGGGCCCCATGGTGCTCGTCACCAGCAAGGAGCTGGTCTGGGTGGTCTTCGTGGCCATGCTGTTCGCCAATATCGCGATCTTCCTGCTGGGCTGGCTCGAGACCAAGACCACCGTGCACCTGCTGCGCATCCCCTTCGCCGTGCTCGGTCCGGCGATCCTGCTCGTGTCCGTGATCGGCACCTATGCGCTCAGGACGCTCGTCATCGACGTCTGGGTGATGTTCATCGCCGGAATCGTCGGCTACTTCATGCGCCGCTCCGGCTATTCCATGGCCGGCGTCGTGCTCGGGCTCATCCTCGGCAAGATCGGCGAGTCGGCCTGGGTGAAGACCATGCAGATGGTGGACTACAGCGTGATCGGCCTCTTCCAGCGGCCGATCACCGCCTTCCTGCTGGTGCTGGCGGCGCTCTCTGTCGTGCTGTCGGTGCGCAGCGAGCTCAACCGGCGGGGGCGCAGCGGCTGAGCGGCCGCGCCCCGCGCCTCAGCCACGGTAGGCCGCGAGAATCCGTGCCACCAGCCGCCCGAACTTGTGCTTGTCGACCTCGCGGCCGGAAACGTCGGTATCGGCGCGGTGTACGAGCACGAGGTTCACTGCCGGCATGACCACGACGTGATGGCCGCCGACGCCCCGCGCCGAATAAGTGCCGGGCGGTACGATCACTCCCGGCAGATGCACACCGCTGCGCTCCAGCCACCACATGAAGCCGTAGGCGCCGTCGGCGCCGGCATGAGAATAGGGCTGCACGCTCTGCGCCACCCAGGTCTCCGGCAGCAGTCGCTGGCCGTTCCAGACGCCGTCGGCGAGATAGAGGAGACCGAAGCGCGCCAGATCCCGCGTGCTGATGCGGAACGGATAGGCCGGGTGGACGGTCTCGTCCGAGCCGCTGTACTCGCCGTCCCTGCGCTCGGCATCGTAGCGGAAGTCCTGCATGCCGAGCGGCGTGGCGAGGCGGTCGCGGAACTCCTCGAACAGACTGCAGCCGACGAGCTTGTCGAAGATCGTGCCGAGCGCGTTGAAGTCCCAGTTGTTATAGACCCAGTAGGTGCTCGGGCCATGGCTGCCGCGGGGCTCGCGAATGGCCCGCATGCGTGCGCTCTCGTGGCAGGTCGGATGGTAGATGCCCGAGCGTGCCATCAGCAGATCATAGACGGTCGCCCGCTTCTCGACGTCGGTCAGGCCGAGCTTGTCGTCGATGCCGAGGTCGGCGAGCGTCGCGGCGAGGTCGATGCGACCGGCCGCGACGTGGATGCCGTAGAGCGCCGACAGCAGGCTCTTGCGGATGGAGTGGGACTTGTAGCGCCGGGCGAGGTCGCCGAACTCGAGCACCGGCCGGCCGTTGTCGAGCAGCAGCAGCGCGGCCGTGTCGATGCGCCGGGCCTCGTCGAGAACCGCTGCCAGTCCATCAGGGGAAAAGCGGCTGCCCTCGGACGTCGCAGGCTGCCAGCCTGCGCCGGGGAAGGAAAGGGACGTCATGCGGGTGCTCCTTGCATCTCGGGGGGGCGTGGCATCAGAACAGCAACCCCACCGCCAAGACGGCGAGGAGGATCTGCACACCGGCTTCGAACTGGCGCACGGAAAAGTGGCGAAGCACATCTCGGCCGATGAAAGAAGTCGCAAGGGCGGCCGCCACGAGCCCGACTGCGGGCCAGGCCATCTCGCGTGTGAGGATGCCGGTTTGGGCGTAGGCTACGAGCTTGGCGAAGTTGGCCAGGATCGAGGTTGCCGCCATGGCGCCGACGAAAGCCTCCTTGGCGATGTTCATCTCCTTGAAGAGGATCGCCTTGATGAGCCCGCCGGTGCCGATCAGCCCGGAAACGAAGCCGTAGAGCGTCGAGCCGACGATCAGGCCGGCCGTGCCGATGCGCCAGCGGGGCATCAGCTTGAAGAGGCTGAGGGCCAGGTAGATCAGCACCATGGCCGCGAGCAGCTTCTTGATGAGTGGCGCCGGCGCGACCGCGAGCAGGCTGGCGCCGAGGTAGGCGAACGGCAGGCTGGCGGTCACCATGATGGCCACCAGCTTCCAGTCGATGTGCCGCGCGAACAGCCACGTCTTGGCCAGAACCGACGCCGTGAACAGCACGGTGGCCAGCGCGATCGTCTCCTTCACCGGCAGGATGTGCGAGCCGATGGCCAGCACGAACAGGGCCGTGCCGAAGCCAAAGATGGCGGAGATGATCGAGGCGAAGAAGCCGAGGGCGACGAAGAGGGTGTAGTCCATGGCGGGGCTCCGGAGGCGAGACAGCCTACACGTCCCGCGGCCCGGCGCCAGACGGATTCGCACGCCGGTCGGACGGTGTGCCCCGTGCCGCATGACCCTATGCAGCGGACGCATCGTCAAAAGCATTGCCCGCTGAGCATGCAAAGTTGCATTCTCAACGGAATGCCTTTCCGTTCGACGGGGCGGTAGACGGCCGCAGAGCCGGGCCGCCGTCGTCTCCAAGATGCACAGGGAGGATTCGATGAGTGGGGCACTGAGGCGTCATGTGGGCGCCATCCGGGCGGCTGGCGTCGGTCTGGCGGCCGTGGTCGCGGCGCAGTCGGCCGCAGCCGCGCCGCCGATGGATACGTTCGTCGTCGCGGGCAACACCAGCGCCATGATCACGCTCGATCCGGCGGCGGTGGCGGAGAGCTTTACCGCCAACATCATGCGCAGCGTGTGCGAGGCGCTGATTGCGCTCGACAAGAAGGACGCCAAGACGCTGGTGCCCGGCATTGCCGAGAGCTGGAAGGCCTCGGACGACCTCAAGACCTTCACGATCAAGATCCGCAAGGGCCTGAAGTTCCCCTCCGGCAATCCGCTGACGGCCGAGGACGTCGTCTGGTCCATGAAGCGGACGATCAAGCTGAACCTGACCAACGCGCGCCGCGTGCGTGAGTGGGACATCACGGCCAAGAACGTCGATCAGGTCATCCAGCTCGTCGACTCGCATACCCTCGTCATCAAGCCGACGCGGCCCTGGGCGCCGACGCTCTTCCCGTTCGCCTTCACGGACTTCCGCGTGGCGCCCGTGCTCGACCGCAAGGAGGTCCTGAAGCACGAGGCCGCCGGCGACCTCGGCAACAAGTGGCTGACGACCAAGACGTCCTGCTACGGCCCCTATCGCGTCACGAGCTGGCGGCCGCAGGAGCTGCTGATCCTCGAGCGCAACGAGGGCTACGGCGGCGCCAAGCCGAAGATGAAGCGGATCATCATCCGCCACGTGCCCGAGGCCGGGGCGCAACGCCTGCTGCTCGAGAAGGGCGATATCGATCACGCCATGGACATCGACCCCGCCGACTTCCCGGCGATGCGGGCGAGCAAGAACGTATGGCTGCAGGTCTCGCCGGCGCTCGGCATCAACTACCTGATGTTCAACATGAAGGACCCGCGATTCAAGAGCCCGAAGCTGTTCGAGGCGTTCCGTCATCTCATCGATTACGAGGGGCTCGAGCGCACGGTCCTGAAGGACGCCTATTTCACGCGTCAGAGCCCGGTTCCGTTCGGCATGTTCGGTGCGCTGCCGAAGGACCATCGCCCCTTCAAGCTCGACCTCGAGAAGGCCAAGAAGCTGCTTGCCGAGGCTGGCCATCCCAATGGCTTCGAGGCCGAGATGATCGTGCTGAAGTCGTTCCCGAGCTCGGATATCGCGCTGCATCTGCAGGCCAATGCGGCCAAGGTCGGCGTCAAGCTCAAGATCACGCAGATGATCGGCGCGCAGCTCTTCAAGCGGGCCCGCGCGCGCAATTTCGAGATCTACATGGCGGGCTACGGCTTCAATTATGCCGACGCCAACAATCCCATGCTGCGGCACGCCTATAATCCCGACAACAGCGACGGCGCCAAGAACTCCATCTCCGTGGCCTGGCGTGCCTCGTGGGACCCGGGCGAGTGGATCAACAAGACCATCCGCGCCGCCCAGGTCGAGAAGGACCCCGTGAAGCGCGCGGCGATGTATCAGGAGCTCCAGCGCCGGCATATGGCGACGTCGCCGCTGATCTACATGTTCCAGTCCAATTCGGTGAATGCCTTGCACAAGCGCGTGACGCACTTCACGCGCAATCTCATCACCGAGTACTACGAGTCGATCGAGAAGAAGTAGGGCGGGCAGGAGCCGGGCATGAGCGCCGAGGGCACGGTGGGCGTCGGCCGGCAGCGGCATGGCGGGGCGTGGGTGGCCAGGAGCAAGGCCGCCGGCCGTCTCGCCGTGACCGTATTCGTGACGCTCATTGGGCTGCTGCTGCTGACGTTCCTGATCGGTCGCGTCATGCCGGTCGACCCGGTGCTGGCGATCATCGGTGACCAGGCGGACGAGGAGACCTATCGCAAGGTCTTCACCCAGCTCGGGCTCGATCGGCCGCTCTACATGCAGTTCCTCTACTACCTGCATGACATCTTCACCGGCAACTTCGGCACGGCCATCGCGACGGGCCACCCGGTCGTGCAGGACATCGCGCGCGTGTTTCCCGCGACGATGGAGCTCGCCACACTGGCGTTGATCGGCGGCGTGCTCTTCGGCGTGCCGCTCGGCATTCTTGCCGCCGTCTATCGCGGCAGCTGGATCGATCATCTCGTGCGCATCTTCGGGCTGCTCGGCTACTCCATTCCGAACTTCTGGCTGGGGCTCATGGCGCTCGTGGTGTTCTACGCCGGTCTTGGCTGGATCGGCGGCTCGGGGCGCATCTCGTTCCACAACATCGGCGTCGTCGAGCCTGTCACGGGCTCGGTCCTTCTGGATGCCATGATCGCCGGCAACTGGGAGGTGGCCGAGGATGCCTTCCGCCACGTGGTCATGCCCGCGCTCATCCTGGCCAACACCTCCATGGCCTACATCAGCCGCATGACGCGCAGCTTCATGCTGGAGCAGCTCAATCAGGAGTACGTCACGACGGCGCGCATCAAGGGTCTCTCCGGCGCGCGCGTGACGTGGCACGCCTTCCGCAACATCGGCGTACAGCTCCTGACGGTCATCGTGCTCGCCTACGGCGGGCTGCTCGACGGCGCCGTGCTGACCGAGACGGTGTTCGGCTGGCCCGGCTTCGGGCAATACCTGACCGCGGGCCTGCTGACGGGAGACATGAACGTGGTGCTGACGTGCACGCTCATGATCGGCGTCATCTTCCTCTCTCTGAACATGCTGAGCGACATGCTCTATCGCGTGCTCGATCCGAGGACCAAATGAGCCAGGGACCGGCACCGGCGACGGCCCCGCCAGAGGCGTCGAAGAGCGGCCTCAAGGCCTGGCTGACGGCGGACGTGGCCCTGTCCACGACGCAGGCGGCAGCGCAGCGCGCCTATTTTTCCTGGCTGCGTTTCCAGGCCAACCCGCTGGCGCTCGCGGGGCTCGTCGTGCTGGTTCTGCTCCTGCTCATGGCCATCTTCGCGCCGCTGATCGCCACGCACGATCCGCTCCTGCAGAACCTGGAGCATCGCCTGCAGCCGTCGAGCGCGCGGCACTGGCTCGGCACCGACGAGGTCGGGCGGGATGTCTTCAGCCGCATCGTCTATGGCTCGCGCGTGACGCTCTACATCGTCCTGCTGGTTGCACTCATCGTGGCGCCCATCGGCCTCGTCGTCGGGACGGTCGCCGGCTATTTCGGCGGCCTGATCGACACGGCCCTGATGCGCATCACCGATGTGTTCCTGGCCTTCCCCGGCCTCGTGCTGGCGCTCGCCTTCGTGGCGGCGCTCGGACCCGGACTCGAGAACGCCGTCATCGCCATCGCACTGACGAGCTGGCCCGGCCTCGCCCGGCTGGCGCGGGCCGAGACGCTGGTCGTGCGCTCGTCCGACTATATCGCCGCCAGCCGGCTGCAGGGGGCGTCCTCCTTCCGCATCATCTGGCGCCACATCATGCCGATGTGCCTGCCGTCGCTCATCGTGCGCGTGACGCTCAACATGGCTGGCGTCATCCTGACCGCCGCCGGTCTCGGCTTCCTCGGTCTCGGCGCGCAGCCGCCGATGCCCGAATGGGGCACCATGCTCTCGACGGGGCGCCGGTTCATGCTCGACCACTGGTGGATCGCGGCCTATCCCGGCATCGCCATCCTGCTCGTGAGCCTCGCTTTCAATCTGTTCGGCGATGGTCTCAGGGACGTCCTCGACCCGCGGAGCGAAGGATGAGCGAGACATCCCCCGCGTCGCCCGCCGCCGGCGCCCCGATGCTCGCCATCGAGGATCTGCGCGTTCGTTTTGCAACGCCCCTGGGGCCGGTCGATGCCGTGCGCGGCATCAGCTTCACGGTCGGCCGGGAGAAGGTCGGCATCGTCGGCGAGTCCGGCTCCGGCAAGAGCATGACCGGGCGCTCCATCCTGCGGCTGACGCCGAAAAGCGCCACCGTCACGGCGAGGCGCATGGCCTTCGAGGGGCTCGATCTGCTGGGCGCCAGCGAGCGGGAGATGCGCGCGGTGCGGGGGCGGCGCATCTCCATGATCCTGCAGGACCCCAAGTTCTCCCTCAATCCGGTCGTGCGGGTCGGGCGCCAGATTTCGGAGGCGTTCCGCGTGCATCACAAGGCGTCGGAGAAGGAGGCGCGCGCCCGCGCCCTCGCCATGCTCGAAGCAGTGCAGATTCGCGAGCCCGCGCGCGTCTACGATCTCTATCCGCACGAGGTCTCGGGCGGCATGGGCCAGCGCATCATGATCGCCATGATGCTGATCCCCGATCCCGCATTGCTGATCGCCGACGAGTCGACCTCCGCCCTCGACGTGACCGTGCGCATGCAGGTGCTGGCGATCCTCGACGACCTCGTGTCCAAGCGGGGTCTCGGGCTGATCTTCATCAGCCACGACCTCAATCTGGTTGCCACGTTCTGCGACCGGGTTCTGATCATGTACGCCGGACGCATCGTCGAGACCTGCCGCGCGCAGGATCTGGCGAACGCGCGCCATCCCTATACGCGCGGCCTGCTGGATTCGCTGCCGCGCCTCGGCGAGCGGCGCGAGCGCCTGGCAGTGCTCGAGCGGGACCCCGCCTGGCTCGAGCAGGAGCTCTGACACGATGGCGTTGCTGGAGGTCCGCGATCTGGCCGTGACGTTCGGCGTCGGCGACAGCCTGACGCGAGCCGTCGACGGCATCTCCTTCGCGATCGAAGCCGGCCAGTCCTATGGCCTCGTCGGGGAGTCCGGTTGCGGTAAGTCGACCGTGCTGCGGGCCGTCAGCGGCCTCAATCCCGACTGGACCGGCGAGATCCTGCTCGACGGCCAGCGGCTGCTGCCGCGGCGCGAGCGCGCCTTCTACAAGCTCGTGCAGATGGTCTTCCAGGACCCCTATGGCTCCCTGCATCCGCGCCACACGGTCAATGCCGCGCTGATGGAGCCCATCATCATCCACGGGCTCGACGACGCCAACGGCCGCATCGTGCGGGCGCTCGATCAGGTGCAACTCGGACCGCGCTTCCGCTTCCGCTACCCGCATCAGCTCTCCGGCGGCCAGCGACAGCGCGTCGCCATCGCCCGTGCCCTGATTCTCGAGCCCAAGGTGCTGCTGCTGGACGAGCCGACGTCGGCGCTGGACGTGTCCATCCAGGCGGAGGTGCTGAACTTGCTGGCGGACATCCGCCGCGACAATCATCTCACCTTCGTGCTGGTCAGCCACGATCTCGCCGTCGTCGCACACATGTGCGATCGCCTGGGCGTCATGCTCAAGGGGCGGCTCGTCGAGGAGCTGAGCGTCGAGCAGTTGCAGACCGGCGCCGTCGAGAATGCCTATACCCGCCACCTGCTCGCTGCCAGCAAGGGTTACGATCGACGGTTGGCGGTGCGGGCAGACGACACGGACCTCGCCGTCAGGGACGACGGCTGACCCAGCCCACCGGGAGCACCACACTCATGCCTGCCATCGACCGGCCGCGTGTCGCCATCCTCGGCTTCAGCCTCGAGAGCAACGGCTTCTCGCCGATTGCGACGAAGGCGGCCTTCGTGGAATCCTACTACCTGACCGGCGAAGCACTGGCCGCCGACATCGCGCGCGCGGCGCCGCGTGTGATGGCGACGGTGTCGGGCTTCGTGGCCGAGATGGAGAGGACCGGCGGCCTCGAGCTCGTACCGATCGCGGTCGCGCGCACCAGCCCGAGTGGCCCGGCCGATCAGGCGTTCTTCGACGAGTTCATGGGCGAGGTGAAAACGCGCCTCGAGGCCGCGGGACCCGTCGATGCCGTCTACATTTCCGAGCACGGCGCCGCCTCTGCAACCGGCGATCACGATCCCGACGGCACGCTCTTCCGCCTCGTGCGCGGCATCGTCGGGGCGAACGTGCCTGTCGTCGCCACGCTCGATCTGCACGCTAATGTCTCGGAGGAGATGGTCGCGGCCACCGATCTGCTGGTCGCCTACGTCACCAACCCTCACGTGGACCAGTTCGAGCGCGGTGTCGAGACGGCGCGGGCGCTGCGCGAGATTCTCGGTGGTGTGCGCACCGCCAGGTCGTTCGTTCGCGTGCCGCTGCTGCCACCTTCGGTGACGCTGCTGACGGCCGCCGGCCCCTATGCCGATCTCATCTCCTACGGTCAGAGCCGCATCGACGCGCGCATTATCAACGTCTCGATCTGCGCCGGCTTCTTCCTGACCGACTCACCCAAGGCGGGCATGGCAATCGTGGTGACGGCGCGCGGCGACCAGTCGGCGGCCGATGCGCTGGCCCACGATCTGGCGATGCGCGCCTGGGCGGACCGCCATCGCTATGTGCCGCGCCTGACCGGGATCGACGAGGCCACCCGGCGCATGGTGAGCGTGGCGGCCGATCCAAGTCTGCCGGCGCTCGCCTTCGCGGACGTGGCGGACAACCCCGGCGGTGGCGGGCGCAGCAACACGACCTGGCTGCTCGAAGCGTTCCACGCGGCGGGCGTGACGGGTGTGGCGCTCGGCGTCTTCAATGATCCCGCGTTGGCGCGTGAGGCGCACGAGAAGGGTGTCGGTGCGCGCTTCCTTGTGCGCTTCAATCGTGACGAGACGCACGAGATGTCGCGGCCGTTCGCGGCTGAGGGCGAGGTGATCGCCCTCTCCGACGGCAAGTGCGTCGGACGGCGCGGCTCGGCGGTCGGCCGCGCGCTGGATATGGGAGCGGCGGCGCGCATCCGTGTCGGCGGCATCGACGTCGTGGTCTGCTCGATCCGTATCCAATGCACCGACCCGATCCTGCTCGAGAGCCTGGGCATCGACATCGCCGGGCTGCGCGGCCTTATCGTCAAGTCGAGGGGGCATTTCCGCGCCGGGTTCGACGAGTTCTTCAAGGGTGAGCAGATCGTCGAGGTCGATGCACCGGGCCTGACCACGCCGATCCTCTCGCGGTTGCCGTATCGCAATGTGAGCCGGCCGATCTACCCGCTCGATCCCGATATGACCTGGAGCCCTTCGGGACAGGTGTGAGACGCCGCAGCGACGAAAAGGGAATGACGATGACGAGTGAAATTGCGCTGGTGCCGGGGGCAGGGCGGCTCGAGTACTGGGACCCGCGGCCGGGGCTCCGACGGCCGATCCCGTTGTGGACGTACACGCCGGCCGGCTTCGGACCCGAAAGCCCGATCGTGCTGGTCATGCACGGCATGAAGCGCAATGCCGACGAGTATCGCGACAATTGGGCCGAAGCGGCCGAGGCCGAAGGCTGTCTCGTCGTCGCGCCAGAGTTCTCGAAGGCGGCCTACCCGGAAAGCCGCGACTACAACTATGGCAACGTCTTCAAGGACGACGAGCGGCTGCTGCCGCGGGACGAGTGGCTGTTTCCCGTGCTCGATCGCATCTTCCTGCACGTCAAGGCGCGCGCCGGCAGCCGGCGCGAGCAGTATGCGCTGTTCGGACACTCGGCCGGCGGGCAGCTCGTGCACCGTCTGGTGACGCTCGCTTTCTCGCCGCTCATCGAGATCGCCATCAGCGCCAATGCCGGCAGCTACACCATGCCGGTGATGGACGTGCGCTATCCGTTCGGCCTCGGCGGCACGAGCTATACGACCGAGCAGGAGCGCGCGCTGGTCACGCGTCCGCTCGTGATCCTGCTGGGCGACAGCGACAACGACCCCAACCATCACAGCCTTCCCCGCGACGAAGCGGCGATGCGGCAGGGCCCCCATCGTTTCGGGCGCGGGCAAGCTTATTTCGAGGCGGGGCGCCAGCTCGCCCTGAAGCACGAGGTGCCCTTCGCATGGCGACTCGAGATCGCACCGGGAGTGGCGCACTCGAACGCCGGTCTGGCGCGGCAGGCCGCCCGAATCGCATCGCGGCGATGAAGCCGGGCGCTGTCGGTGGGCCAGTGGGTATGCTCCTAGGTCGGCCAGGTGCGAAGTCGTCTTATCCTCACTGCGCTCGGCAGGGCCGGCGGCGTACAGTGGCGAGGCCTGCGACTTCCCCACCCACAGTTGCGAGGTCCATGCGACCGTCCGCCGCCGCCCTTCCGGGCCTCGCCGGGGCTGGCGCCCGCCTGGGTGTCCTGGTGCACGCTCCCTGCGACTTGACCCGGCGGGCTGGGCCAGCCAAAAAGCAGACGATCTTGCGAAGTATACGCTCTGCGGCGCCGTGTTCGGCGCTTTCGACGGCTGTTGCCATGGTCGGGATCGAGGCGGGCGCCGCGACACGTGCGGGGCATGGCCTGATGCACTCCGGCAGTGCGGGCGGTGGGCCGGTCTTGTTTCCGAAGGTGACTGGGGGTGGCGGTTCAATGGCGTTTCGCTTCAAGGTGATTGGCTCGCTGGTGCTGCTCGTCGCGGCTTTCGCGGTCGGAGCAAGCGGACAGGCGCGCGCAGACACGCTCGACAAGGTCCGCAAGCGCGGGCACGTCGTGTGTGGCGTCAGCCAGGGGTTGGCGGGCTTCTCGAACCCGGACAAGGCCGGCAACTGGACCGGGCTCGACATCGACTTCTGCCGGGCGGTGGCCGTTGCCGTGTTCGGCAAGGCGAGCGCCGTCAAGTTCCGCCCGTTGACGTCGAAGGAGCGCTTCCCGTCGCTGCAGTCGGGCGATGTCGACGTGCTGTCGCGCAACACCACCTGGACCATGGGCCGCGACACGGCGTCGGGGATCCGTTTCGTCGGCACCATCTACTACGACGGCCAGGCCTTCATGGTCCGGAAGGCGCTCGGTGTCACGAGCGCACGCGAGCTCACCGGGGCGTCCGTCTGCACCAACGCCGGCACGACGACAGAAGCCAACATCGCCGACTTCTTCCGCTCGCGAAAGATGCGCTACGAGATCGTGACCTTCGAGAAGACGGACGAGGTGCTGAAGGCCTACGAGGCCAAGCGCTGCGACGTCTACTCGTCCGACGCCTCCGGCCTTGCCGCGCAGCGCCTGCGACTGGCGGCGCCTGAACAGCACATGATCCTGCCGGAGATTATCTCGAAGGAGCCGCTCGGCCCCGTCGTGCGGCAGGGTGACGAACGCTGGTTCTCGATCGTGCGCTGGACGCTTTTCGCCCTCATCAACGGGGAGGAGTTGGGGCTGACGTCGCAGAACGTCGAGAGCATGCGCGCGACACCCAACCCCGAGATCCGCCGTTTCCTCGGCCTCGAGGGCAGCTTCGGCAAGCGCGTCGGGCTGGCGGCCGACTGGGCGGCACAGATCGTCAGGCAGGTCGGCAACTATGGCGAGATCTTCGAGCGCCATCTCGGCAGCCAGTCACCCCTCAAGATCACACGTGGTCTCAACAGACTCTGGAACAAGGGCGGCATCATGTATGCCCCGCCGATTCGCTGAGGTGCGAGCGACCGGGCACGCGGCAGCCTTGCGGCGGCGCGGCGCAGCGCGTGAGCGGACGGGCCCATGAGTGAGGTGTCACAACCCCGGACGTGGCGTCGCCGCGTCCACGCGATCCTCGACGGCGGCATCGGCGGCGATCCCGTAGCAACCGCGGTCAACGTCGGTCTGATCGTCCTGATCTGCCTCAACGTGCTGGCGTTCGTGGTCGACTCTGTGCCCTGGGTGCGCGCGACCTACGGAAACTACTTCATCGCCTTCGAGATCTTCTCGGTGGCCGTGTTCACCATCGAGTACGTGCTGCGGCTGTGGGCCTGCGTAGAGCTGCCGTTCCTGAGCCATATGCCGCCGTGGCGGGCACGGAGCCAGTTCGCTTCGCGCCCCATGCAGGTCGTCGACCTACTGGCCTTCCTGCCGGCCTATGTCGAGCCGTTCCTGCCTATCGATCTGTCGTTCCTGCGCATCCTCAGGCTCTTCCGCTTCCTCAAAATCGCACGCTATTCGGCGGCGCTGCAGTCGCTCGGACGCGTGATCGCTGCGGAGAGGGGGGCGCTGTTCGGTGCGTTCATCATCATGGTGTGCCTGCTGCTGCTGGCTGCCACGGGGATGCATTTCATCGAGGGGAGCGTGCAGCCGAAGCATTTCGGCACGATCCCCGACAGTCTCTGGTGGGCGCTCATCACGCTGACCACCGTCGGCTACGGTGACGTGGTGCCGCTGACGCTGCTTGGCAAAGTCTTCACCGGCCTCATGCTGCTCTGTGGGCTCGCGGTCTTCGCGCTGCCGATCGGTATCATCGCTACGGGTTTCAGCCAGGAGGTGACGCGGCGCGATTTCATCGTCACCTGGTCCCTGGTCGCGCGTGTTCCGGTGTTCGCAGGCTTCGATGCTGCGGCGGTGGCACAGATCATGACGCTGCTCTACTCGCGCACCTACGAGGGCGGCTCGGTCATCGTGCGTGTCGGCGAGCCCGGCAACAGCATGTTCTTCCTGGCGTCAGGCGAGGTCCTGGTCGAGGCGGACGAGGGAGAGGTGCGACTAGGCGAGGGGGAGTTCTTCGGCGAGTTGGCCCTGCTCGAAGGGCGGCCGCGCACGCACACGGTCACGGCGGCGACGCGCTGCCGCCTGCTGATCCTCGATCGCGAGGACTTCGAGCGACTGGCCCGCCGCCATCCCGTCATCCTGCAGCGGGTGCGCGAAGTGGCCTCACGCCGGCGCCACGACCCGGCCAAGGACGCGGCAGGCGGCCCTTCGGCGGAGTGAACGGGCGGTGGGCAGGCAGGCGCGCGGGCGGTTCCATGTTCGCCCTTCGTCAAGGAATTGCGAATAGGCTGGCCCTGGAAGGGGAACGCCATGAGTCCATCGGACCGAGACATGATCTGGTTTCTGTCGCGCGACGGGGAGCAGTGGGGCCCGTATTCGCAGGACGAATGGACGCGCCTGCAGGCCGAAGGGCGCGTCAGGCCGACCGATGTCATCTGGAACAGCAAGACCGCCGAATGGACCCCGGCCGGCACGCTGGAGCAGGCGGGAGCGGCCGCGCCCTCGGTTGCCACCGCTACGAGGAAGCCGGCGACTGCGTCGCGCGCCGAGCGCCGCGCGCCGGTCAGAGCGCCGGCGGCCACACCGGCCCCGCCGCCCCGTACCGGCAAGCACAGAGCGCCTCGGATCGAGGCACCGCCATCGCAGCCTGCGGAGCGGCCCTGGCCCAAGGACGAGGGCATCTCGCGCGCCGGTCGCCAGCCGGAGCGCGAGGCACCTGCCGGAGAGGCCGAGTGGCCGTCCCCCTGGCCGCCGAGCGGGACGGGCAACGGCCCGAGCCCGTTTCCCTGGCCCTCCAAGGTGCCGTCGGGCGCTCCCCCAGCCGTGTTCGGCGCGGCGCAGGTGGCCTACATTCTGAACCTGCTGTTCTTCATTCCGGTGCTGCCGATCCTCGGGCTCCTTGTGGCGCTCGGCAATCGGGAGGCCAAGCCGGAATGGCTCGCCACGCATTTCCGCTGGCAGGTAAGGACGTTCGGGCTCGGGTTCATCCTGTTCGTGATCGCCACTTGGACCATGCCGTTCGGCGTCGGGGCGCTGGTCATGGTCTTTGCCGTGATCTGGTGGGTCAAGCGCCAGCTCGAGGGGTTCAAGGCTCTCGGCAGGGGCGAGCCCATCCGCAATCCCAACGTCTTCTGGTGACGCGCAGGCGCGCCGCCCCCGGATGCACAAGAGACGGGAGCGTGTCGCGCGGTCCCGGTCGTTCTCCTCGTCGCGGGAGATGGGCCCGCGCCCCGCAGCTCCGGGCGCAGGCTCCCTCGGCCATGCCGCGCCTTACCAGGCCAGGCTGATGGCGTCCCAGCGTCGCTTCGACTTGACGGTGAAACGCCCCTTCATCGGGACAGGCAGGCGGCGTATGACGGCGCACCGGATGTCCAGGTCCCTGGTCCCGGGCGAGAAGCCGAATTTCGGATTGAGGCGTTCGCTGCAGTAGAAGTAGGCGGTCCACTCGCACTCCTGCAGCGCAGCGCCCCGGCAGCGCACCTGCTCCGCACGGTCGATCTGGAAGCGACCGATCAGCATCGCCGATTCCGTGACGCAGAAGCCGTCTTTCGGTCCAATGGCGGATGTGCTGGCAATCGCCAGCAGACCCTGGCCGTTTCCATGCTTGGCAGCGCGGAGCGCCAGGAAGATTCGGTTGCAGTTGGCGAGGAAAAATCTCTGCGCGGCCTGCAGGAGCAGGTCTCGTTCCGACAGGGGTGGCCCCGTGCGCTCCCGCTCCTCCTCCCGGGCGCGCCTCTGCCGTTCCTCCAGCGCCTGGATCGCGGAGGCGGCCAGGATGGCGCGCTCCTGCACGAACGAGGGCGCCACGCGGTCCATGCCGGCCCGCAGGTCCTGCTCGAGCTTCCGCGCCTCGTCGAGCGTGCTCGGGCGCGGTGCTTTTGGAACGGTCCTGTCCAGTTGGGCACGCGCCTCGCGCTCCCTCGCCAGCAGGCTTCCGATGATGGCCGGGTGCCGCTTCAGCGCGAGCGAGGGGTCTCTGAACCGGGTCGACCGCATCTTGAGCGTGCCCCTGACATGGGAGTTGCTGAAAGCGCGGAACAGGGCGATGCCCAGCGGCTCGCTCACGGCGGGATCGTCATGAAAAATGGCGCAGACCTGCAGCCGGCCGACGACATCCTCCTGCTCCTCGCGCGACATCTGGCTGAAGGGGCGGCCGAGGGCGCGCTGGCTGACATCGTCACGAAAGAGGCCGAACATGGCGGCGATCGAGTCGTCATAGGTCTTGAAGAAGCGGGGCGCCTTCTGCTTCAGTCGGGCCGCGACCGCAAGCTCCGAACGGGCGCTGGCGGCCATGGTCAGTGCAGGTCCGTTGCAGAACTCCAGGAAGGTCATCCGCTGGAAATCGCCGCGAGCTCCGGGCGGGCCGGGCAGGAAGCGGATGAAGTACAGATCGTCTCCCTTGAAAATCGTCGCCGGCGGGATTTCTGCAACCGGCGTGATGGCATAGGCCGGGAAAATCTCGCGCAGTTTTGCGACGTTCGAGCTGAGGCGCAGATGCTGTTCGCTGCGCGTCTTCTCCAGGATCAGCTCGACACTCCCGCCGTTGCGGCGGGCATCGTCTGACTTGCGGGTTGCGACCACGGTCCTGGCGTCGCGCTTGCGAAACGTGAAGGTGTCCTTCCACAGCCTCTTCCTGAGACCGGGCCGCAAGGCGTGGGAGCGATCTTCGGTGACGATGGCGATGTTCCAGGTGCCGCCGAGCTTGTCGAGGTCGATCTCGGGTGGCGCGGCGGTTGCGAGAGAGGCGCTGGCGGCCAGCAGTGCGAGTGCACACAGGGCGGACGGCAGATCCGGCAAGAGTCGTCGTGCTCGTAGGGTGTCGCTGGCGCGACGTGTCATGCGTTTCCCTCCTTGTGCATCCAGGCGCGGCGTGGTGACGGAGCCCCGTCGTCGGTCTGGCCCCATGGTAATGATCGAGACCGGATGCACCACCCCAAATGCGAGGGGCCGAGCACTCCGGCCCGGCCCTCGATCTGTCGGTCACGTGCGAGAGCCAGAACCCTGTCGGGCCTCTCGTCTCACGCTCCCTGTTGCGAGAGCGCATCGCGCGTGCGGTCGTGGCTACGCCGGGAGCGGGCGCGCAGGCGCGGGGCGAGCCACAAGCAGGTCAACGCGTCGTTGCGGCTGGTCGAGGGGGCGAATGCGGACCTGGGCCGAATCCGCCGTCCGAGAACGAGTGAAGGGCCGGGCGTTGCCGCCCGACCCTTCGCGTCGCGTCCGTGGCGGCCCGCTTCAGGCGGACATCGCCGTCTTCAGGTTCTCGTCGATCTTGTCGAGGAAGCCGGTCGTCGAGAGCCATGTCTGGCTCGGGCCGACCAACAGGGCCAGGTCCTTGGTCATGAAGCCGGACTCGACCGTGTCGATGCACACCTTCTCGAGCGTGCCCGCGAACTTGGCGAGATCGGCGTTGTTGTCGAGCTTGGCGCGATGGGCGAGGCCGCGCGTCCAGGCGAAGATCGAGGCCATGGAGTTGGTCGAGGTCTCCTTGCCCTGCTGGTGCTGGCGGTAGTGACGCGTCACGGTGCCGTGGGCGGCCTCGGCCTCCACCGTCTTGCCGTCCGGCGTCATCAGCACGCTGGTCATCAGGCCGAGCGAGCCGAAGCCCTGGGCGGCGGTGTCGGACTGCACGTCGCCGTCGTAGTTCTTGCACGCCCACACGTAGCCGCCGGACCACTTGAGGGCCGCCGCCACCATGTCGTCGATGAGACGGTGCTCGTAGGTGAGCTTGCGCTTGTCGAACTCGGCCTTGAACTCGGCGTCGAAGACCTCCTGGAAGATGTCCTTGAAGCGGCCGTCGTAGACCTTGAGGATGGTGTTCTTCGTGGAGAGGTAGACGGGGTAGTTGCGGGCGAGGCCGTAGTTGAAGGAGGCGCGGGCGAAGTCGCGGATCGATTCGTCCAGGTTGAACATGGCCATGGTCACGCCGGCGCCCGGCGCCTTGATGACCTCGCGCTCGATGACGGTGCCGTCCTCGCCGACGAACTTGAGCGTGATCGT
The DNA here is from genome assembly GCA_041397725.1 of Hyphomicrobiaceae bacterium. Taxonomy (GTDB): domain Bacteria; phylum Pseudomonadota; class Alphaproteobacteria; order Rhizobiales; family Hyphomicrobiaceae; genus JAGRKR01. The sequence continues at coordinate 246,442 of JAWKVZ010000003.1, forward strand.
GCCCTTGCCGGGGAACTTGAAGTCGGTGGCGCGGTACTGGTCGCCGAAGGCATGGCGGCCGATCACGTAGGGCTGCGTCCAGCCGGGCACCAGCCGCGGCACGTTCCTGCAGATGATGGGCTCGCGGAAGATGACGCCGCCGAGGATGTTGCGGATCGTGCCGTTCGGGCTCTTCCACATATCCTTGAGGCCGAATTCTTTGACGCGCGCCTCGTCCGGGGTGATGGTGGCGCACTTGACGGCGACGCCGTGCTTCTTCGTGGCGTTGGCGGCATCGACGGTGATCTGGTCGTTCGTCTTGTCGCGGGCCTCGATGCCGAGATCGTAGTATTCGAGATTGATGTCGAGGTAAGGATGGATCAGCTTGTCCTTGATGAGCTGCCAGATGATGCGAGTCATCTCGTCACCGTCCATCTCGACAACGGTGCCGGCTACCTTGATCTTCTTCATGTGACGTCATCCCGTGCGCGGAGAGGGTGGGAAGCGAGGCCGTGCCCGCGCGTCGCCGTCGACCTGTTCGGGGCGTGATAGCGCGGGAATGGCTCTGAGCCAAGCCTCCCGGTAAGGGCAAACGCCCCGAGGACAGAAAAATGTGGGTGGAAGTGAGCCCCGAAGTTAACGGCGGCCAACCGACGGTGACAGGCACCGGCGCGAGCGTCGCCGAGGTCGTGCTCAAGTGCTACGAGGCGGGCCTCAGCGACGCGCTGGCCATGGCGGCCGGTGGTATGGAGCGGGCGGCGCTCGACGCGAGCCTCAGGTATTGCGCGGAGCAGAGCTGCAGGGTGGCGGGGGCGTTCTGCAGCGAGTGCCGGCTGGCCCGGCTTAACGCCGGACTGCGGCGCCTGGACGACTACTGCCGGCAGTTTTCCGAGATCACCTTCCGGGAAAGCCCTCTCGTGGTGACGGGCGGGGCGGGCGGACAGCCGCTCGAGGCGGCGTCGCTGGCGGAGCTCGCCGAGAGCTGGGAAGGCCGGGAGATCTGGTATCTGGCGCGCCGCGTGATCCGGCGGCTGCGGCACAAGCAGGACCGGGACGGCAAGCTCGGGGCGCGGCCGGAGACCACCGCCGAGCCGCCCGCCGTCGTACTGGTCAAGCCGCAGATGGCGGAGAACATCGGCATGGTCGCCCGCGCCATGGCCAATTTCGGGCTCGACGAGCTGCGGCTCGTGACCCCGCGCGACGGCTGGCCGAACGCCAAGGCCGAGGCGGCCGCCTCGGGGGCCCACGTCATCATCGACGAGGCGGCGGCTTTCGCCGACACGCCGGCGGCGGTGGGCGACCTCAACTGGATCTGCGCCACGACGGCGCGCCCGCGCGACCTGACGAAGCCGGTGCTGTCGCCACAGGAGGCCGCGCACGAGCTGGTGCGCCGGGCCGCGGCGGGCGAGCGGGTCGGCGTGCTGTTCGGCCCCGAGCGCTCCGGCCTCGACAACGACGACATCGCGCTGGCGGATGCGCTGGTGATCGCACCGGTCAATCCCGCCTTCGCCTCGCTCAATCTGGCGCAGGCCGTACTGCTGGTCGGCTACGAGTGGTACAAGGAGGCGGGCGCCAATGCACTCGGGCGTGGCACGGCGACGGACCCGGCCGCACAACCGGGCCTCAATCTGCGCGCACAGCGCCCGGCGACCAAGGAGGAGTTGCTCGGACTGTTCGAGCACCTCGAGCGCGAGCTCGACGCCGCGGGCTACCTCTTCCCGCCCGACAAACGGCCGTCGATGGTGCGCAATTTGAGAACATTGCTGTCAAGATTTGGTGCTACAGAGCAGGAAGTCCGGTCCTTGCGGGGAATCGTCGCGGCACTGGCCGAGGGGCGGCGGAAGAGGCCGCAAGCGCCTTAGTGTTGCCGCGATTTGGCGTTTGCCATGGCGCGGGCAGGTCGGTGGGACAGGACCGGCAGTGATAGGGGCTGACATAATGATAAGAGCATGCTGCAACTGGCCGAGGGCGGGTGTTCTCGTGCTGATGCTGTTGGTGGCGGCGGGGGGTGCGGTTGCCAAGGATCTGGACGACCGTTCCATTCGGATCATCATGGAAATGGCCTGGGATCAGCATCCCACGCGCTACACGGGTCCCGATCGCAAGACGATCATCACGGACAAGAGCAAGAAGGCCCAGATCGTGGTGCCGATCGCGACCGCGCGTGAGGTCATCCGGGTGGCGCGGCTGACGGCTGCAGCGGAGTCCTGCAGCCTGTTCGACGAGGCGACGCTGAACCAGCGCACGTTGATGAAGACCGAGGAGCTCAAGAAGAAGTGGTCTGACCAACAGCTCCTCTACATCGCCATCCTGCACGCCTACACGGTCAATCTGGCCTTGAACAAGCTCGAGTTCGTCGAGCAGGGCGACGGCAAGACGAAGTCGGTCAAGAAGAAGACCTTCCAGAGCCATCGCGGCCGCAAGTGCACGCAGGCCGAGATCAAGGTTATTCTCGACAAGATCCAGCCCTACGTGCTCAAGGGGCCGCTCAAGCAGGTCAAGCCGGGCACGCCTCAGCCGAAGCCGGCGACGCCGGCCGCCGTGAAGAAATAGCCCGGACGGGGCCGTGTCTGTGTGCGTTGACGCCGCCCGGCGAATTCGTATAATGCGCGCCGCGGGCCGGATTTCGGCCCGCGTTTTCGTTGCGCGCCTGCGGCTGTCCGGGAGTTCCGGGCGGCCTGTCGGTCGTTTCCCCTCGGGGGAAGGGCAGAGGAAGACGCGCTTGATTGATCCGACGTATCATCACTATAGGACTTCGCTCACATGACAAAGCGCATCCGCGCCAAGCACAAGATCGATCGCCGGCTCGGCCAGAACATCTGGGGCCGCGCCAAGAGCCCGCTCAACAGCAAGCGCCAGTCGGGGCCCGGCCAGCACGGCCAGCGCCGGACCGGAAAGGTCTCCGACTACGGCCAGCAGCTGCGGGCCAAGCAGAAGCTCAAGGGCTACTACGCCTCCATCCAGGAGCGGCAGTTCAAGGCCATCTACAAGGAGGCCGCCCGCCGTCGTGGTGACACCTCCGAGAACCTCATCGGCCTGCTCGAGTGCCGTCTCGACGCCATCGTCTACCGCGCCAAGTTCGTGCCGACGGTGTTCGCTGCGCGCCAGTTCGTCAACCACGGCCACATCAAGGTGAACGGACGCCGGGTCAACATCCCGAGCTACCGTTGCCGCGTCGGCGACGTGGTCGAGGTCAAGGAGGCCTCGCGCCAGCTTCCGCTCGTGCTCGAGGGCACCAAGAGCCCCGAGCGCGACGTGCCCGACTACCTCGAGACCGACCACACCAAGATGACCACCAAGCTCACCCGCATCCCCGGCATGAGCGAGGTTCCCTATCAGGTCATCATGGAGCCCAATCTGGTGGTCGAGTTCTACTCGCGCTGACGGAGCGACCCGCTCGCCGCCCGCGTCGGCGGCCAGCGATCCGACAGCGACCTCACAGATCGAAACAGCCCGGGCGCAGCAGCGCACCGGGCTGTTCTTTTTGGGGGCATCGGGCGCTGCGATCCCTGTCCGACGTGGCGGATGGCGGCTGCATCACGGCTCAGCGGCGGCGGGCCGGCGAGGGGCAGCGGGGCCAATCGCGCGCTATTGCGCGGGCTGGCTGACGACGCTTCTCGTGTGGGGTGCGTCGGGGCCGGTATTGGCCCAGCCGTAGGCGAACATGGTCATCAGCGCCGAGGCCGCGAAGAAGTAGGCGCCCGGCAGGACCGAGGCTTCGGCATAGCCGGTCGAGTTCACGTAGAAGATCATGAGCGCCAGCACCATCACGTCCGTCATGGAATAGCGCCCCAGCCACTCCATGGTCGCGATCGAGCGCGAGCGGAACTCGGTCGGCAAGTCCGGCGACAGCATCAGAGTGAGCAGGTAGAGCAGCTTCAGGAACGGGAAGAAGATCGAGAACGTGAACAGCACGATGCACAGGAAGAATTCCTCGTTGCGATAGAGCGCATAGAGGATGGTCGCGATCGAGTGCTCGTTGGTCCACACGTAGACGGTCGTGAAGCGGATCACCGGCATGATGATGCCGAGGGCGAAGAAGACCGAGGCGAGTATGATGAGGAGGCTCAGCAGCACGTTGCGCAAGGTCGACGGCCTGCGCGGCGGCCCGCGCTCCTCCGGCGACAGCAGGTCCGGCGCCCGGATCGCCGCATCCGCGCGCAGCCAGGAGTAGGCGAGGATCATGAAGACGATGGCGGCGGTGAAGAAGTAGACGCCGTTGAGGCTCGCGGCATCGTAGACGCCCTGCGACTTGATGAAGAAGATCGTGAGCGCCAGCACGAGCACGTCGTGCATCGACCACTTGCCGAGCCATTCCAGCGCCTCCAGGCGGCGGCGCTGGCGGCGCAACTCGTGCACGGGCAAGGTCGACATCAACACGAGATAGAGCAGCTTCATCACCGGCAGCACGATCGAGAAGACGAGCACGGTGAAGCCAAGGAAATTCTGGCCATCGCGGATCAGCGTCTGCACCGTCGAGACGAGCGAGTGCTCGTAGGTGAAGAAGACGAACTTGGTCAGCTTGAGGATGGGCAGCGTAATGCCGAGCGCCAGACAGACGCTGGCGGCGACGATGGCGAGACTGAGAAGGAACCGGCGGCCCCCGAGGCTCATCGACGCTCCCATGACGCGGACCCGCCGCGAGGATCGACGGTCACATTATCATGAGGGGGCCTCGCGACAGCCGCAAGACCCCCTGTATTCGTGTCGAGAGCGTGCCCGGACCGCGGCCCGCGCGGCCGTTCAGGCCGTGGCGCTGGGCTTGGTGTGCTTGACGCCCTTGTCGTCGAGCAGCTCGGTGAGCTCGCCCTGCTGGAACATCTCGCGCACGATGTCGCAGCCGCCGACGAACTCGCCCTTGACGTAGAGCTGCGGGATGGTCGGCCAGTTGCTGAAGGCCTTGATGCCCTCGCGCACGCCCATGTCGTCGAGGACGTTGACATCCTGGTAGTCGACGCCGAGGTACTGGAGGATCTGGGCCACCTGACCGGAGAAACCGCACTGCGGGAAGTTCTTGGTGCCCTTCATGAAGAGCACGACGTCGTTGGCCGCGATCTGCTTGCGGATCCAGTCGTGGACTGCTTGTTCGCTCATTGAAGGTCCTTCTGGGTTGAGGCGGTTCAAAGCCGCCGACCGAACGCCGGGGAAGATGTGGGCGATAGGCCTGCCGGTGTCAATCTTTGGGAACTGTGGTGGTCAGTGCGAGCGCATGCAACACGTCGCCCATGCGCCCCTCGAGCGCGTCATAGATCATTTTATGCTGCTGGACCCGCGACTTGCCCTTGAAGGCGGCCGTCTCGACCTGGGCCGCGTAGTGGTCTCCGTCGCCGGCCAGATCCTTGATCAGGATCTTGGCGTCGGGGAACTTGGCCCTGATGAGGCTCTCGAGCTCCTTGGCATCCATAGGCATCGGCAGCGGGGCTCCTCAGGCTGGAAACAATGACGAGCCGTGCAGGGCTCATGCCGACAATATAGTGCGATTTGGCAAATGTCAGGCCTCTCCGGCCCCGTCAGGGGCGCGCGCCGAGCCGCTTCAGGGCGTCACGCGAGGGATAGTCTTTGGGATCGATGGCGAGAATGGCGCGGAAGTCCGCAATCGCCTTCCGGCGCTCGCCGAGCGCCTCGTAGATCCGCGCCCGGTGGCCGAGGAAGACGGGGGCCTCACGCGGCCAGAGTTCGATGCCGCGCGAGAAATCGGCGATCGCGTGGCGCAACTCGGCGGCGTCCTTGAAGGCCTCGAAGCGGGTCTGGCGCAACAGGCCGCGGGCCACGAGATACTGTGAGTTCGAGGGATCGAAGGCGATGGCCTTCGTATAGTCGGCGAGCGCCGCGTCGAAGGCGCGCCGGATCTCGGCGGCACGCGCGGCAGTAAAGGGCCGCCTGACGCCGTAGTCCCGGCTGTGGGCGCGACCGGCATAGGCGAACGCGGCCCTGGGATCGCGCTGGAGCACGCCCGTGCAGGCGTCAATTCCCTTCCGGAAAGGGACGGAGCCCTGGAACGCCTTCCGGCATACGGAGACATCGTCGGCGCGCGCCGGCACGGCCGGAACCAGGACGGCGACTGTGACCATGAGGCGGGCGAGGTGCGGACGCATCGGTTGCGGGTCTCCTGCATCGTCATGCGATTGTAAGGCGTACGGTGCGCGCCGCGCTCCCGGCGGGCGATGTCAGCGCGGGGGCGCGGCAGGGGAGCGGCCCGTGACGCGCTCGACGGCGAGGCCGGCGAGGACGCTGGCTGCCGGGCTGCGCTGGCGCCGCAACTCTTCCGCCGTGATCTCGCGCTCGTCGGCGGCAGGGACCCGCGTCGCCGACGTCAGAGAGCCGAGCGGCGAGGGACCGTTCGCTCCCGAACAACCGGAAAGTGCGGTCGCAACCACCACGAGCAGGAGCAGGCAACGCATGACGATCAGTCCCCCGGCTTGCCGCACGTCCCCTGCGGCGGAGGGAACTTAAGGCGGCGGCACCGGGGGACGCAAGGCTCCCCGGATGCGGGGCCGGCGCATCCTCCGTCGACTGTCGCCCACCGGCCATACCGGTTTTTGCGATCATGCTTAGCGAAGGCTTACCGGCCTTTCTTGGAATCCGCTTGCCGGTCGTTCCAGATCGGGCATTCCGTGCGGTTTTCTGACGCCCCTTCGCACCTCGCAAAGCAGCATTGAAAGTGAATTAATCGCTGCACGGAGCGAAATTTACGGGTTGTTCGCCCTGCTCGCGGCATCGTCGGGGTCGGGAATTCATCGTCGCGTCGTCATCGCACAGCGGCGCAGACGGGCGGCTTCGGTCGCAACGATCAACGATCAACGAGCAGCGGCTGCACTGCGCGGCCGAACGGGAGGGGACAGTGGCGAGACTCGAGTGGAACAGCAGGGAGTTCGTGGAGAAGGCGGCCCATGGCGGCGCCGTCGATGCGCTCTTCGAGCTAGGCCTGATGTACTGCGTCGGCCGTGATGTCGAGATGGACCTCGTGGCGGCCCACAAGTGGTTCAATCTGGCGGCCATGCGCGGCAACGAGCGTGCGAAGCGCTATCGGATGGAGATTTCCCGCGAGATGTCGCGCATCGATATCGCCAAGGCGCAGCGCCAGGCGCGCGAGTGGCTGGCCCGCCACTGACCGCGGCCACGAATACCACGTGGTCGGCCCAAGAGCGCGCCACCCTTCATTCCAACGGTGAAGTGCTCTATACCGGGTGGCGGGTCGCTTCCTGCCACACTCGGCGTCTGGCATGGCAGCTGCCCGATGCGGTGGTAGCCGGGGACATGTCAGATGCGCACGCGACTCCTGCAGACACGCCCGCTTCGTAGCCTGGGGGCGCTGCTGCTCCTCATGCTGCTGGCGGGACCCGAGCGGGCCATGGCGCAGGAGAAGACCGCGCCGCCGAGCCGGGGCGCCGCACAGTACTCCTTCGCACGCATCATCCAGCGCGTCCGGCCGGCGGTCGTCTACGTGTCGACCCAGAAGCGCGTTCCCGGCGTCCGCACGCCGTTCGACCACATCCCGGAATTCCGTGAGTTCTTCCGCCAGTTCGGCGATCCCTTCGGCGTGCCGCGGGACCGCGTACAGACCTCGCTCGGGTCCGGCGTGATCGTGCGCGCCGACGGCATGGTGATCACCAACTACCACGTGGTCAGCGGCCGGCGGAACGAGCCGATCCGCGTCACCCTGCACGATCACTCCGAATACGAGGCGCGCATCGTGATGGCCGATCCGGGCACGGATCTCGCCGTTCTCAAGATCATCGGTGGCGGACGCTTCGAGCCCATCGAGATGGCCGATTCCGACCGCGTCGAAGTCGGCGATCTCGTCCTGGCCGTCGGCAATCCGTTCGGCGTCGGCCAGACCGTGACGATGGGCATCATTTCCGGACCGCTGCGCGGGCGCATCGGCAAGGCCAAGCACCAGGTGTTCCTGCAGACGGACGCTGCCATCAATCCAGGCAATTCCGGTGGTCCGCTGATCAGCATGAGCGGGCGGCTGATCGGCATCAACACCATCATCCTGTCGAAGTCGGGCGGCTCGCATGGCATCGGCTTCGCCATCCCGTCGAACCTCGCGCAACTGGTGCTCGATAGCGCCCTGCGCGGCGACAGCCGGGTCGTGTGGCCCTGGATCGGCGCCGACTTGCACCCGGTCCGGCGCGATCTGGCCCAAGGGCTCGGGCTGCGCCGCATCGCGGGCGCCTTCGTGAACTCGGTGTCGCGCAACGGGCCGGCCCAGCGCGCGGGACTGATGCCGCAGGATGTCATCGTCAAGGTCGACGGCATCGATATCGACGATCCCCGGCTCGTGCTCTATCGCTTGGCCTTGCGCGGCATCGGCAAGCGCTCGACGCTGGAGGTCATACGTCGCGGCCGTCCGGTGTCCGTCACCATGGACATCACGGCGCCGCCCAAGCAGAGCGCCGACGACGTGCTCGTGCTCGACGGCAATCATCCGCTGCAGGGCGCCACCGTCGCCAATATCTCGCCGGACATGGCGGAGGAGCGCGGCATTGCCGAGGGAATAGGCGTCCTGGTTACGGCCGTGGCGCGCAATTCCAGGGTGGCCGACAGCCTGCGCGTTGACGACGTGATCGTGGAACTGCTCGGCCAGCGCATCACTTCCGTTGAGCAGATACGAGGCTTGGTCGATACACCGGATAGAGTCTGGCCGATCGTGGTAATCCGCGACGGGCGGCGGATCCGTGGTGTCGTGCGGTGAGGCCGCCACCGCGTCGCGGCGTTTCAGCCTGAAGGCAGGTCGTGAGCAGTCTCTTCGAAGCAGCCGGTCTCGACAAAGGCGCGCCCCGCCCGCTGGCCGACCGGCTGCGGCCGGTGTCGCTCGCCGAGGTGGTGGGGCAGGAGCATCTGGTCGGGCCGGAGGGCACGCTGACGCGGCTGATCAGAAGTGGCCGCCTGCAGAGCATGATCCTGTGGGGACCACCGGGCTCCGGCAAGACGACGGTGGCGCGGCTGCTGGCGCACGAGACCAGGCTCGAGTTCGAGCAGTTGTCGGCCATCTTCTCGGGCGTGCAGGATCTCAGGAAGGCCTTCGAGCGGGCCAAGGCGCGTCGGCTGTCGGGGCAGGGCACGCTGCTGTTCATCGACGAGATCCATCGCTTCAACCGCTCCCAGCAGGACAGTTTCCTGCCGCACATGGAGGACGGCACGATCACGCTGGTCGGGGCGACGACGGAGAACCCGTCGTTCGAGCTCAATCCCGCCGTGCTGTCGCGCGCCAGCGTACTGGTCTTCAACCGCCTCACGGAGGAGGCGCTCGAGAGCCTTCTGAAGCGGGCGGAGGTGGAGGAGGGGCGAGCGCTGCCGCTCGCGCCAGAGGCCCGCGAGGCGCTGATCCTGATGGCCGATGGCGACGGGCGCGCCGTCATCAACCTCGCCGACGAGGTGCTGGCGGCCGTAGCGCCCGGCCAGACGCCGATCGATCGCGAGGGGCTGGTCAAGCTGGTGCAGCGGCGCGCGCCCATCTACGACAAGTCGCGTGACGGCCACTACAACCTGATCAGCGCATTGCATAAGTCCGTGCGCGGCTCCGACCCCGATGCGGCGCTCTACTGGTTGGCGCGCATGCTGGACGGTGGTGAGGACCCGCTCTACATCGCGCGCCGCATGGTGCGCATGGCGGTGGAGGACATCGGACTGGCCGATCCCGCCGCCCTCCAGCAGGCGCTCGCCGCCAAGGAGGCCTACGACTTTCTCGGCTCTCCCGAGGGCGAGCTGGCCCTGGCCCAGGCGCTCATCTATCTGGCGACCGCGCCGAAGTCGAACGCCGGCTACGTGGCGATCAAGGCCGCGATGCGCAGCGCCAAGCAGCACGGCAGCCTGATGCCGCCGAAGCACATCCTGAATGCGCCGACCAAGCTCATGGCAGAGCAGGGCTACGGCGCCGACTACGCCTACGACCACGATGCCGAGGATGGCTTTTCCGGTCAGAGCTACTTTCCCGAGGAGATGGCGCGACAGACCTATTATGATCCGCCTGAACGGGGATTCGAGCGTGAGTTGCGCAAGCGGCTCGCCTACTGGCAGGGTTTGCGCCGCAAGCGCACGGGCGGCGGCTGAGCAACGCAGAGGACTGCGCCGATGAGCGAGATGAAGCCGGGCTCCGCCCATATCAGCGGCATCATCGTCGCCATCCTGGCGCTCGCGGGCATCGTCGGCGGGATTGTGCTGGTCGTGGGCAGCCTTGACGAACGGCTCGCGGTCTGGCGCTCCCAGCCCACGCGTACGCCGGCCGCAACTCGCCCGCGCATCGTGCCGACGCCGCCGCAGACGCCGGCCGGGCCTGTGATCCGACCGGAGCGGGGGCCGGCGCCGGAGCGCGCCAACGACGCGCATCGCAACGTGCCGGCCGCACCGTCCGCGCCTCCGGCTGCCAAGCCGGCGCCCCTGACCGAGGACGAAGCGTGGCGGCAGGCCGAGGAGGCCAATACACTGATCGGCTACGTGCGCTTCATCACCCGCTTCCCGACCAGCCGCAAAGTTGACGAGGCGCGACGGCGGATCCTCAAGCTTTCCGTGCCGCAGGGGCGATGAGCGCCAGGGTGCGCCTGCCGAAACGTGCAGGCGTTGGACTTGGGCAGCCCGCCTTCCTATAGTCGGGCGCGCCGGCAAGCCTCTCGTGGAGATCGAACATGGTCGCGTTCAAGGATTTGTGGCGCAATCATCCCATCAACCAGTCGAACCAGTCGCCCTGCATCGTTCCGAAAGACATGAAAGTCTTCGGCAAGGACATGCGGCGCGGCATGCCGACATTCTCCAACCAGTGCTCCATCCGCATGGGTGTGGCCCTCAAGAACGCCGGCGTTTCTCCCGGCGCGGTCAGGGGCTGTGTCACCTGCGGAGTGCACGGTCCGGAAGCGATGCACTTCATCCGCGCGCGGGAGCTGGCCAATGCACTCGTCGCGGCCAATATCCCCAATGTCGCCAAGGTCGAGCGCATCACGGGGCCGGAGGTGCAGAAATTCTATCCGCGCCTGATCGGCCGCACGGGCATCATCTTCTTCAACGGCTACTGGTACCGCAACGCGCAGGAGCGTGCCGCCAGGAACCCGACGGGCGACCACATCGACGTCTGGAACGGCTATCGCACGTCGGCGAAGTGGCTGTTGGAATGGTTCTCCTGGCTCGGCTACTACTCGAACTACGCAAGCGGCAAGGAAATCTGGTTCTGGGAGGTGAAGTAGGCCATGGGGCTTGCTGCGACCGGAAGGGCCGTGCGGCGGGAGGTGTCATGCGCTATGTGATCGCCATGGTCGGCGCCGTCGTGGCCGCGTTGCTCGTCACCATGTTCGTCTCCTCGCCCCTCGCCACGTGGGTGGTGGATCAGCAGACGTTCGACAATCCGGACGACGTCGGCAGCATGCATGCGCTGGTGTTCATGGCCACGAACCTCGCGGGACTGGTGGTCGGCTGGGGTATCGGCTGGCTGATCGGCGGGCGCATCGAGGGCGCCGATACGACGGGAACGCCATGACCGGGCCGCGCCGACGACCGCAGACCGGCACGGCTGTCGTCGCGGCGGCACCGGGCGTCGACCGTCGCGGTCAGACCGGAAAGGGGGCTTCGCGGTGAAACTGCTCGCCTTGGCTGCGGCCGGTGGTGCCTTGGGCGCCGGGCTGCGCCATCTCGTCAACCTGTCGGTTCTGCGCTGGCTCGGCGAGGGCTTTCCGTGGGCGACCTTGACCGTCAACGTGGTCGGATCGATGCTGATGGGCGTGGTGATCGAGCTCATCGCCGTCCGTCATGCCGGCTCGCCGGAGCTCAGGACCTTCATCGCCACGGGCATCCTTGGCGGCCTCACCACCTTCTCGGCATTCTCCCTCGATATCGCCACGCTCATCGCACGCAAGGAGGCGCTCATCGCCGCGGTTTACGTCTTTGCCAGTGTCGGACTGTCTCTGGCCGCATTCGCTGTCGGTCTCGTGTTCGTTCGGAGCCTCGTAACATGAGTGCGCCCGTTGAGGCGATCAGGGTGGCACGCGGCGAGGACGGCATGCGCCTCGATCGCTGGTTCCGGGAGCATTTTCCCCTCGTCACGCACGGCCGTCTGCAGAAGCTGCTGCGGACCGGGCAGGTGCGGGTGGACGGAGCGCGCGCAAAGGCGAACGCGCGTCTCGCGTCGGGGCAGGAGGTGCGGGTGCCCGCGATCGTGCGCCAGCCGCCGCCGCCTTCCGTGACGCCGCCGCCGGGGCTCTCGAAGGCCGATCGGGACTTCATCGAGCGCCTCATCCTCTACGAGGACGAGGACGTGCTCGTGCTGAACAAACCCTACGGCATCGCCGTGCAGGGCGGCACCGGCACGCGCCGCCATATCGACGGCCTGCTGGCCGGCATGGTGGATCGCTTCGGCGACCGGCCACGGCTCGTGCACCGTCTCGATCGCGACACGACCGGCGTGCTGCTGGTGGCCAAGCATCGTCAGGCCGCGCAGACGCTCGGCCGTACCTTCCAGACGCGCTCTGCGGCCAAGACCTACTGGGCGCTGGTCAAGGGCGTGCCGGCGCCGCGCCAGGGGCGCATCGAGGCCTCGCTCGTCAAGGCCTCCGGGCCGGAGGGGGACCGTGTGCGCAAGGCCTTGCCGGGCGAGCAGGCGGAAGCCATGCATGCGACAACGGTCTATTCCGTGATCGAGCGCGTCGCCCACAAGGCGGCCTGGGTCAGCCTGAAGCCGGTCACGGGGCGCCAGCACCAGTTGCGGGCGCACATGGCGCTGATCGGCAATCCGATTGTCGGCGACTCCAAATACGAAGGCGGCATGGATCTGCCGGCGGAGAACATGGTGGCCAAACTCCATCTGCATGCCCGCCGGCTGCAGTTGAAGCACCCGTCGGGCGAGGGGCGCATCGACGTGACCGCGCCTTTGCCGGAGCACATGCGGCGCACCTGGGAGCTGCTCGGGCTGGACCCGGAACGCTACGAGGACGAGTGAAGGGCGGCGGCAGCGTGCAGACAAGGGGCGAAGGCAGCTCATGAAGCTGGTGATCTTCGATTGCGACGGCACCATCGTCGACAGTCAGCACATCATCTTCGCGGCGATGGCCGCGGCCTTCACGGCGCATGGCCTGGTCGTGCCTGCGCGCGAGACGGTGCTGGCCATCGTCGGTCTGTCCCTCGTCGAAGCGGTCGAACGGCTGCTGCCAGGGGGGGATCCCGGCCTGATCCAGCGGGTGACGCAGAGCTATCGCGACGCCTTCGGTACGCTGCGGCAGGACCCGGCGCACAACGAGCCGCTGTTTCCGGGTGCCCGCGAGACGCTGGAGCATCTCGCGCGCCGTGGCGACGTCGTGCTCGGCGTGGCGACCGGCAAATCCCGTCGCGGCGTCGACCGGCTGTTTGAGCGCGAGGGGCTCGGCGATCTCTTCCGGACGATCCAGACGGCCGACGCGCATCCCTCGAAGCCGCATCCGTCCATGATCCAGGTCGCCATGGCCGAGGTCGGCGCGCTGGCGGAGCGCACCGTGATGGTCGGCGATACCACCTTCGACATCGAGATGGCGCTCGGCGCCGGTGCCGCGGCGATCGGGGTGACCTGGGGCTATCACCCGCCTGACGCGCTCGTGGCGGCCGGAGCGCACGGACTGGTCGAAGAGTACGCGCATCTGGTCGAGACGGTCGACCGCTTGCTGGCGGCGCGGGAGGAGGGGGCGTGAGCGGCGGCGACGCGAGCGACAAGCGCGGCGGAGGCAACGGCAAGTCGGCGCCGGGGCGCGCGGACGTGGCCAAGCCGAAGCGCTTCTACGAGAAGGCCGAGGCCGGCGAGCGCGACGGCGCGCACGTGGTGCTGCTCGACGGGCGTGCGGCGCGCACTCCAGGGCGACAGCTTCTCGCCTTGCCGACACGGGCCCTGGCCGAGCGCGTCGCCGGCGAATGGGCGGCGCAGGGGGCAACACTCGAGCCGTTGACGATGCCGCTCACCCGGCTGATCAATTCCGTCCTCGAAGGCGTGCGCGGCCGCGAGCGCGAGGTGGCCGCCGACATCGCCCAGTACGCGCGCTCCGATCTCGTCTGTTATCGCGCCGACGGGCCGGCCGGGCTCTGCGAGCGCCAGAGCCGGCACTGGGACCCGGTCGTGGCTTGGGCCGAGCAGAGGCTCGGCGTCCGCCTGATGCTCGCGACGGGGATCATGCCGGTCGATCAGGCCCCGGCGCTGGGCGCGGCCATGGAGGCGGCACTGGCGCAGCGTGACACCTTCGCCCTTGGCGCCCTGCACGTCATGACGACGTTGCTCGGCTCGGCACTCCTTGCGCTCGCGGTGGCCGAAGGCCAGCTTTCACCGGCTACGGGCTGGGCCGCGAGCCACGTCGACGAGGATTGGCAGATCGCCCAGTGGGGCGAGGACGCCGAGGCGGCGGCCCGCCGCGAGGCCCGGCGACGCGAGTATCTGGCAGCCGTGGATGTGCTGCTCCTGAGCGGTCCCGACCCGCAATCCTGACCGAGCACGGGCCGGAAACGGCGGCGAGGGGATGCCCGCACGGCCCGGCCTGCGGTTGCTGCGTCGTCCCCCCCTGTCGCGGCGGCAGCTTCGCGTCCGCTCCCCTGATGCCCGCCTCACATACCCGGTGTTGCCGAATTCTCACATGCATTCACGTTTATGAACGCCTCTCTTGAACAGCGTGCAGCGACGAAACACATGTTTGAACAAGCGTCACGGACTGCGGCGCACCCCGCATGGCGAACGCCACGCACACACACGGAGGGCGATCATGTCTACTCACGTTCTCGCCCTCGTCAGGCACGTACTGACGAGCCCTGGGAGCAAGGCCGGCACAGCGGCAGGGAAGGCGCCGCGGCTGGCGCGGACGGTTCTGGAGGCAGGCTGCGCGTTCCTGCTCATCGACATCGTCGCCCGTGTCTCCGGCATGGCAGGCCAGGCGTATCTGCTCAGCGGTGCGCTCGTGGCGCTGACGGCGTGGCTGACGCTGGGTCTCGCGGCCGAGGCCCGGGCGAGTGCCCTCAGACGTGCCTCTGTGGCGCTGCCGGCGCAGGCCATCGAGGCCAGCATCGCCTAGCAGGCAGGACATCACCGGCTC
This sequence comes from Hyphomicrobiaceae bacterium, assembly GCA_041397725.1. Lineage (GTDB taxonomy): Bacteria > Pseudomonadota > Alphaproteobacteria > Rhizobiales > Hyphomicrobiaceae > JAGRKR01. Next base: position 261,447 of record JAWKVZ010000003.1, read on the forward strand.
GAAAACTTCGGGAGCAAGACATGCGACGGCTCGGGTTCAACGACATTGGCATCCTCGGCGACAACGTGCTGATCGTGGCATTGCTCGCCGCTGCGGGGCTCAAGGGCAGCCTGATGGCGGCAACCGCCCTCGGTCTCGTCGGCTCGCAGGTGGGCGCAACGCTCTCGACGCTGCTCTTCAACGCGATCGCGGGGCTGTTGCTCATCGTCGCGATCAAGGCGACGCCCGCCGCGCTCGCCAGCCTCCGCGCCGCCCTGCCATCGGCCGGTCGCGCCGGCTCCTGACGGTCTCCCGGCGCCTCGCCGCAGCCCGCGCGGCCGGCGCCGGGCTCAGCCAACGCGACCGATCGCATCGCCGGACGGATCGCACACCTGCCATTTTTGCATGTATCCTTGCCCGCTGGTCGGCTGCAGAGCGGGGAGGCGACGTGACGCGAAGGAATGCGAGACGGGCAGGTGCGCTCGCCGTGGCGATGTGCAGCCTCTGGTCCGCTGCGGCGGGCGCCCAAGCCACGGCACAGCCAGAAACCATTACCATCGTTCTCGTCGGCGATGTCGGCTACAGCCCCAACAATCAGCCCGTGAGTGCCAAAGGCGTGACGCGGCATGGCCGCTTCCAGCCATGGTCCGACACCACAGCCGGCATCCGCCGGGAGATCAACGGCGATCTCAATTTCATGAACGTGGAGACCGTCGTCACCGACAGGAACGACCTGCCGCGCGATACCAAGGGACAGAGCGGCCCCTTCAATTTCCGCACGCATCCGGCCGGCCTGCGCCATCTGGTCGGCACGGGCTTCAATCTGCTGTCGCTTGCAAACAATCACTCGATGGACTACGGCGTGCCCGGCCTCGTGGAGACGCTGCGCCACGTCGCGGCGCTCAAGCGCCTCGGCGTCAAGGCGGCGGCTGGCATCGGCATGACCCGCGAGGAGGCGGGCCGCCCGCAGGCCGTCGAGGTGCGCGGCAGCCGGCTCGCCTTCGCGGCCATCGGCATCGTCACGAACAATCTCGCGCGCCATCGCGCCGGCCCGAGCCAGCCGGGGCAGATCGCCTACCGTTTCGACGAGGACTTCGACGAGATCCTGCGCCGGCTCAAGGGGACGGACGCCGCCTATCGCATCCTGTCCATCCACTACGGCACGGAGGGCCAGGTGCGCACCGACCGCCGCCAGCTCGCGGACTGGCGGGGCAAGGCAGTGAAGGCGGGCGGCATCGATCTGGTCGTCGGGCACCACGCCCACGTCGTGAGAGGCGTCGAGCTGGTCGGGTCCTCGGTCGTCTTCTACGGCCTCGGCAATTTCTTGCATCACGGCACGGCCGATATGCGCGGCAAGGGCATCTGCCGGGACTACGGGCTCATGGCCCGGGTGCATCTCGTGCGGCAGGCCGATGGCCGCCTGCGCGCCCGCGCGGTGGAGGCGATCCCGGTGACCGGCACACACAACAGACCCGAGCGGCTCAAGCCCGCGGATTCCGCCGCCCGCATTCACGTGCTGAACTATCTCGCAGGCACCCTCGGGAGCGGTGACGGCAGCGCGGTCGGCATGCGCTTCACCCCACAGACCGACGGTCGCGGTCTCTTCTGCCTGCCGGGAGCGGGCGCAGAGGCGGGACGCATCGGCAAGCTGTGCGCGACGTGGCGACCGGCGCCGGCGATCCCCGCGGCGTTGCGGGCGCGGATCGCCGCCGCATGCGCGCGCTGAGAGAGGATCGCGTGGTCGGGAGAGGCCCGGAAAGGTGGAAGCCCCGTCGTGGCGGACGAGGCTTCCGTGGCGAATACATGCGCGCCTGAGCGCGCTGTCACAGATGTGGGCCTTCAGGAGAGGGGGGAAGCCCACATCGACTACGTGGAAGTCGAAGCTGGCGATGACAAGGCCCGAGTGCACGGTTAGTGATGTTTTTTTTGCCAGATTGCATCGCCTGGTTGCAAGACTGCTCCGAGAATGGACATGAGCTGGGCACAAACTTGCGTACGTTTGCAGGAACTCATGCAATTGCTGACCGTGACGCCTAAGATCGCACGACGCACAAAGACGAACGGGAGGGTGGCCGAATGAAGGCTATGGGGGTGCGCGCATTCGGCGGTGCGGATGCGATCGAGGTGCTCGATGTCGAGGTGCCCGAGCCGGGACCGGGTGAGGTGCTGGTCCGGCACGCTTTTGCGGGACTGAATTTCATCGACATCTACATGCGCTCGGGGGCCTATGCGCGCTCCGATACGTACAAGACGCCGCTGCCGATGGTGATCGGCATGGAAGGGGCCGGCGAGGTCGTGAAGCTCGGTGCAAACGTCCAGGGCTTCAAGGCCGGAGATCGCGTCGCCTACTGCATCCATCGCGGAGCCTATGCCGAGTATGCGACGGTGCCGGCGTGGCGGCTCGTGCCGGTGCCTGGCGACGTGCCGCTCGACGTCGCTACGGCGTTGCAGCTCCAGGGCTCGACCGCGCACTATCTCTCGACCAGCGCGTTCCCGCTGAAAGAGGGCGATGTCTGCTTGATCCACGCCGGCGCCGGTGGGGTCGGCCAGCTACTCATTCAACTCGCCAAGGCGCTGGGTGCGACCGTGATCACCACGGTCGGAAGCGCGGAAAAGGCAGCGATCGCCGAGGCGCGCGGCGCCGATCATGTCATCAACTACCGCACGGAGGACTTCCTGCCGCGCGTCATGGATCTGACCCGGCGCGAGGGCTGCCACGTGGTCTACGATGCGGTCGGCCGGGACACGATCGCGCGCTCTATCCGTTCGACCCGCCGACGCGGCGTCTGCATCAACTACGGCGGCGCCTCCGGCCTGGTCGAGGCAGTGACGCCGCTGGAGCTGGCCGAGGCTGGCTCGATCTTCTTCACGCGCCCGCACCTGTCCGACTACATGCAGGACGAGGAGGAAATCCGCGGGCGTGCCGATGACCTGTTCGGGATGTGGCGGAGCGGTCACCTCAAGGTCACGATCGACCGCATCTGGCCGCTGGCGGCCGCGCGCGAGGCGCACAAGGCGCTCGAGGGCGGCACCTCGCGCGGCAAGCTGCTCTTGAAGATGCCGGAGTAGAGCGGCCGGCGCCTGGCAAGGTCGCGCCAGCGCTGCTTTGCGCGGCCTGCTCAGGCTCCGGCGAGCCGGGCCTTGAGCGCCTTGGGAACGCCTTGGGGCGTCGGGCAGACGACCACGCCCGCGTCCTCGAGCGCGCGCTTCTTGCCGGCATAGCTGCCCTTGTCGCCGAGCACGATGGCGCCCGCGTGGCCCATCTTCTTGCCCGGTGGCGAGGCGGCGCCGGCGATGAACGCCGCGACCGGCTTCGTCATGGTCTTGGCGTACTCCGCCGCCTCTTCCTCCATGGAGCCGCCGATCTCGCCGATGAGCGCCACGGCCTTGGTCGCCGGGTCCTTGTCGAGCTGGATCAGTGCATCCTTGGTCGTCGTGCCGATGATGGGATCGCCGCCGATGCCGATGAAGGCGGAGATGCCCATGCCGGCCTCGACCGTATTGAGGCAGAGCAGCGTGCCGAGACTGCCCGAGCGCGAGACGATGCCGACCTCGCCCTTGCGGAAGACGCGCTCGTTGAAGGCCGGCATGAAGCCGACGAAGCACTCGCCCGTGGTGACGACGCCTGCCGTATTCGGGCCGATCACCTGCACGCCCGCCTCCTTGGCGGCGGCGAGGTAGTACATGGTGTCCTGCACGGGCACGTGCTCGGTCAGGCAGACGATCTTCTTGACGCCGGCCTCGATGGCGTCGAGCATCGCCTCCTTGACCCCGAACGGCGGGATGAACAGCACGGACACGTCGACGCGGGTATCCTTGGCGGCGTCGCAGGCCGTGGCCCAGACCGGCATGTCCAGGTGCGTTTCGCCCGCCCGGCGGGGATTGACGCCGCCGATGACCTTGGTGCCGTAGCCGCGCATCTTGTCGGCCCAGAACGAGCCCTGCTTGCCGGTGATCCCCTGCACGAGGACCGTCTCGTTGCCTCTGACGATCATTGTGCGGCCTCCACTGCGGCCTTCACCGCGTCGTCCATGAGATCATAGGGCTCGATGCCGAGGCGGCTGCGCACCATGGCGATGGCCTCCTGCTCCCCGGTGCCGTGGATGGTGAAGTAGATGGGGATCTTGGGTTTGAGCTCGAGCCAGGCGTTGATCACGCCCTCGGTCATCACGTCGGTGCGTGCGAACGCTCCGCAGAAATTGACGAGCAGCGACTTGACGTTCGGATTGGCGAGCACGAGCGCGAGGGCGGGCGTCGCCTTGGTGTAGCTGTCGCCGCCGATCTCGAGGAAGTTGGCGGGTCGGCCGCCGTAGTGGCGAACGGCGTCCATCGTGGTCATGGTGAGACCGGCGCCGTTGGCGAGCACGCCCACCTCACCCTCGAGCTCGATGAACTTCAGATGCAGCTCCTTGGCGCGATCCTCGAGCTCGGTCGTCTTGTCCGGCGTGCCGGTCTTCACCAGCTCGGCGTGGCGGGGCAGGCCGTTGTCGTCCATGACGAACTTGCAGTCGAGCGCCACCAGCGTACCGTCCTGTGTCAGCACCAGCGGGTTGATCTCGACGAGCTCTGCGTCGTGGTCCCGATAGACGGCATATAGCTGCTCCAGCAGCTCGATGAGGCGGCCGGAAATGACGGAGACCTGCGAGGGCAGGATCTTCTTCAGGGCATCGACGGGGAACGGCGCGCGCACGTCGAGGGGCAGGCGGACCAGGGCGCCCGGATGGGTCGCGGCGATCTCCTCGATGTCCATGCCGCCCTTGGCGGAGAACAGCAGCAGCGGCGACTTGGCCTCGGCGTCGTTCAATATGGCGGCGTACATCTCGCAGGCGATCGGCACCTGCGCCTCGACGAGCAGCTTTTCCACCACGTGCTCGCCGATGGTCATGCCGAGGATCTGGGTGGCATGCGCGCGCGCCTCGTCCGGGGTCTTGGCGAGCTTGATGCCGCCCGCCTTGCCGCGCTTGCCCGTCGGCACCTGCGCCTTGACCACGCAGGGGCCGATCTCGGCGGCCGCCTTGGCGGCTTCGTCCGGTGTCGTGGCGATGAGCCCGCGCGGCGTCTCGATGCCGGCTGCCCGCAACAGCGGCTTGGCCGCATGCTCTTCGAAGTTCATGTTCCCTCAGCCTCGCTTGCGGGGGGCAGCAGCAAAGAACCGCGCGGGCGCGCGGGCCGCCTCCACCGATCCGCCCTTACTTGCCGTACTTCGCCCAGTAGGCCCCGAACAGCGCCTCCTCGGAGGGCTTGTCCTCGGGGATGGTGGTGACGAGGTGCGTGATGTTGACGAAGCAGCGCCAGTTGAGGTTCTCGGTGATCGAGTTGGCCTGCCAGGTGCCGCAGCCCATCGACAGCGTGAAGGGCAGCCCGTTGTTGAAGCCGCCGCCGTTGCCGAAGGTGTGCGCCTGATTGACCAGGACGCGCACCACGTCGATGTCCTCGGCGAGCTCGCGCGCGTGCTCCATGGTCTTGGTATGGATGCCGCAGGAGTGGCCCTTGCCCTGGTACTCCAGGATGTCGGTGATGATGCGCTTGGCGTCGGCGAAGTCCTTGGCGCGGTAGATCGTCAGCACCAGCGACAGCTTCTCGCCCGAGAGCGGGAAGTCCTTGCCGGCGCCGGTCTCGGCCGCCATGACGAAGCGCATGCCCTTGGCCTTCTCGGAGAGGTCGAACACCTCGACGAGCTTCTCCGGCCCCTGGGCGATGACGGCGCGGTTGAGCTTGCCGCCCTGCCAGAGGCGCTCGATGATGCGCTGGCGCTCCTCAGGCGTGGCGAAGTAGCCGCCCTGGCGCTCGAGCGCGGCGATGGCGGCGTCGTAGACGGCGTCGACGATGACGACAGCGTTCTCGGACGAGCAGGATGTGGCGTTGTCGAAGGTCTTCGACAGCATGATCTTGTGGGCCGCGTCGTCGAGATCGGCGGTGGCGTCGATGATCACGGGAGCGTTGCCGAGACCGACGCCGAGCGCCGGCTTGCCGGACGAGTAGGCCTGTTTGACGTTGACCTGGCTGCCCGTACACACGACGAGGTCGCTGAGCGCCATCACCCGGTTCGTCATGTCGCGCGTGACCGGCGCCGGCAGGATCTGCACGAGGTCGGCCGGTGCGCCGATGCGCGTCAGCTCGGCCCGCATGGCCTCGACGGTGGCGTTCGTCGCCTTCCAGGCCGTCGGCGGCGGTGCGATGATGATGGCATTACCGCCCTTGACGGCCATCATGGCCTTGTTGACGGGGGTCGCGCTCGGATTGGTCGAGGGCGTGATGGCAGCCACGACACCGACCGGCTTGGCGTACTTGACGAGGCCCTTCTCGGGGATCTCCTCGATGATGCCCGTGGACTTGGCGCGGAGCAGGTCGCGCAATGTGCCGAAGGTCTTGCGCGTGTTCTTGATGACCTTGCTTTCGACATTGCCGAGGCCGGTCGTCTCGGCGGCGATCTCGGCGAGCCTGCGGGCGCGGCCGGGCTCGTAGATCGACCAGGCCAGCGCCGTCACGGCTTCGTCGATGCGCGCCTGGCCGACATTGGCGAAGGCTGCCATGGCCGCGCGACCCCTGGCGATGAGACCGGGAACGGGATCGGCCGCGGCGTCCGTAGCGGCAGCTTTGTCCTTGAGCGGGGCCGGAGTATCCTGCATGGCGCCACGTTTCCTTCTCGAAAGCCTCTGAAAAACGGGATAGTGTGTCTCATAAACGATGGAAGATGGGCCTTGTCAACTGCACTGTGGGCCGCGCGGGATCCGTTCCCCGGTGTGCTTGCGCAACGCGCGGTGGACGCGAATTGAGCCGATCCGGGGTGCCCCAAGACGGGGCGCGACCGGTCGGCGGGTGGACCCTCGGGCAGGGCGGATGAAGCGATGAGCGAAGCGGATGAAAACCGGGAGCGGCTGTCTGCCCTCGAGAAGGCGCTGGCGATCCTCGAAGTCGTGGCCGAGCAGCCGCAGGCGGTGGGCCTGCCGGACCTGACGGCGAGATTGAACATCCCGCGCCAGACCATTCATCGTGTGCTCCGGCAACTCGAGATGAACGATCTCGTCTTGCGCGATCCCGTGCGCGACCGCTTTTCCGTCGGCCCGCGCCTGTCGCGCCTGGCCCTGGCGGCGCTCCGCTCCGGCAACCAGGCGGCGCCCGTGCGCGCCATCCTGCAGGACCTCGTCGACACGGTGGAGGAGACCGCCAACGTCGGCGTGCTCGACGGTCTCGAGTTCGTCTATCTCGAGCGCATCGAATGCCACTGGTCGCTGCGCGTGCACCTGCAGGCGGGCAGCCGCGTGCCGGCCTATTGCACCTCGGGCGGCAAGGTGTTGCTCGCGCACCTGGATGCGGCCGTCCGCGAGCGCCTGCTCTCCGCCCGCAAGCTCAAGAGCTATACCGAGCGCACGCTGACCCGACCGGGCGACCTCGACGCCGAGTTCGCGCGCATCCGCGAGCAGGGCTACGCGATCAACGACCAGGAGTACACGGTCGGCATCGTCGGCGTGGCCGTGCCGATCGCCGACAGCGACGGGCGGGTGCTCGGCGCCTTGGCGCTGCACGGGCCGGAGCCACGCTTCACCCTCGAGCGGGCCGAGCAGCAGGTCGAGGAATTGAAGCGCTCGGCCAAGCGTCTCGCCGACGTGTGGGGCCTCGCGCCTAGCGGCGAGGATGGCGCCAAGGGCTCGCGTCTCGCCGCGGAGTAGCGCCCGTCCGTGTCGTGGCCGCCGCGCCGGGGCAGGCTGGCCGCAGGCGGGCGATGTGCTATGCTCCGACTGCTGAAGGGGAACGTCATGGCCGTCGCAGCCAAGGGCATCAAGATCACGCCGAAGCTCATCGAGCTCGAGGATCGCATCATTCGCGCGCCGAACATCGCGCAGGTGGCGATCGGGCCGGACCCCAATGCCGTGAAGTGGGGGTGGCGCCTGATCCTCGTGGCGGGAGTCCTCGCGCTCTATGCCTTCACCATGGCGCAGTCGCCGATCTATCGGCCGAATGGCTACGGAACGGAGATCCTGATTGCGATCACCGCTGCCGGGCTCTTGGCCGTGGGCGTCGTCCTGCTGCAGAGGCGGGCCCTCTACATCTCGACGGCCGACAGTCGCGTCACGCTTCTCGTGAACAGGAACGAGCAGTTCATGCGCGACGTGCTGGCGCGCATCAAGGAGGCGCTCCTCGCCGACGAGAGCGCGTCCATCGTCTATCAGGTCAACATCCAGGCCGAGCGCATCGAGCGCCTCGATGCCAGCGCGACCACCATTGCCGACTCGGCCGGCGCCACGATCGTGCGCGGCGACATGGATGGCGGCCAGATCGCGCCGAGCGTCGGCGACGCGGAGAGGCGGGACCCGCGGGCCGCGCCGTCGCCCGCCGCCGACAGCCTAGATGCGATGCTCGACGAGGTGTCGGGCCGCCAGCGGCCACGCAGCGATCCGCCGCCCCGGCGGAACGGCGGCCCGCCGCCCTCATACCGCGAACCGGCCCAGCCCGCCGCGCCTGCCCCTCGCGACATGCGCCTCGATCACGCGCCGGGCGCGGTCATGGTCGGCGGCAACGTCACCGGCAGCACCATCGCCACCGAGGCCCACGTCAGCTACGCCCAGGACTACGACCTGCTCATGCAGAGGATCGCCGCGCGTTTCGGCGACCAGCATCAGCAGATCCTCGACTATCTCGCGCCCGTGCGCGATCACCTCGCGGGAGGCAAGACCTCGCGCGAGGAAGCGGCCATGCGCTGGAGCTGGTTCGCCGGCCAGCCCCTGCAATGGGCCGCCAACATCGAGGGTGTGCTGGCGCTTGCCGGGCGCATCGGCCGCGTGCTCGGCATGTAGTCTGCCCGTCCGCCGGCGACCGTGTGCGCTGTGCCCGCCGTCCTTCAGCCGACCTTGTTCATGCGCTCGAAGCCGGTCTTCAGGTCTTCGATGAGGTCGCCGATGTCCTCGAGGCCGATGTGGATGCGCATCACCTGACCGGCGGGGCGTCCCGGGCGCGGCCAGGCTGTGGCGGAGCGCCGCGTCGGCGGATCGACGGGGATCAGCAGGCTTTCGAAGCCGCCCCAGGAGGCGCCCATGCCGTAGTGCTCGAGTTGGTCGAGCAGGGCGGCCAGATGCGGCTCGGACGAGAACTCCGGCTTCAGGACGAAGGCGAACAGGCTTGCCGCGCCGAGGAAATCACGCTTCCAGAGCCGATAGCCCTCGTCGTGTGGCATGGCCGGATGGATGACCTCGGCGACCTCGGGCCGCGCCATCAGCCACTCGCCCATGACAAGCCCGCTCTCCCAGTGCTGCTTCAGGCGCGTGGCGATGGTGCGGAAGCCGCGCATGGCGAGGAACACGTCGTCGGGTCCCGCGCACAGGCCGAGCTCGCGCCAGCCGGTCCTGAGCTTCGGGTACGCCTCCTTCGTGGTGGTCACCGTGCCCATCAGCAGGTCGGAATGGCCGGCGATGTACTTCGTCGCGGCCTGGATCGACACGTCGACGCCGTGCTCGAAGGGCTTGAAGTAGAGCGGCGAGGCCCACGTGTTGTCCATCATGACGATGGCGCCGCGCTTCTTGGCTTCCTCGGCGATGGCCGGGATGTCCTGCACCTCGAAGGTCCACGAGCCCGGGCTCTCGACATAGACGACCTTGGTATTTGGGCGGATCAGGTCGCGAATGGCGCCGCCGATCAGCGGGTCGTAGTAGGTCGTCTCGATGCCCATGCGCTTCAGCATGCCGTCGCAGAGCGTTCGGCCGGGCCCGTAGACGGAATCGACCATCAGCACATGGTCGCCCGTCGAAAGGTACGACAGGAGCGGCGCAGCGACCGCCGTCAGTCCCGACTGGCAGAGACGCGTGCGGTAGCCACCCTCGAGCGCGGCAACCGCCTCCTCGAAGGCATACGTGCCGGGCGTGCCGTGGATGCCGTAGGTCAGGCCGTCGCCGGGCGGGATGTCACGCCGCGCGCGGTAGTCGGCGAGCGAGGAAGCGATGATCGTGGAGGCATGATAGACGGGCGGATTGACGATGCCGTGGTTGTCCTTGGGGCGGCGACCGGCAACGACGGCCTTGGTGGCATCCTTCATCTGCTGTGTCCTCGGCTGGGCGTCGCTCGTCCTGACCGAGCGCGCGGGGGGGGTAAACAGGGGCTCTGCCGGGGCGCGGTCAGCCTCCGGCGATTTGCGGCAGCACGTGCACCTCGCTCTCGGCGCCGACCGGCTCGAGCCAGGCATCCTGGTAGATCTGTCCGTCGATGGCGACGGCGAGGCCGTCCTCGAGATGCGGCGCAAGGGCGGGGAAGCGCTCACCGAGCTTGCGGAAGAGGGCGCGCACGTTGTGGGCGTCGACGTCGAGCTCGCTGGTGCCGCCGGTATACTGGCGCAGGTTGCCGACGAGGACGACGTGCGCCATAGCGGTCAGCTTTCCCGGCCGCCCGCCGCGCGCGCCTTCAGGGCCTTGAGCACCTTGGGCGGCGACATCGGCAACTCCGTGAAGCGGATGCCCGTGGCGTTCTCGATCGCGTTGGCGATGGCGGCCATGGGCGGCACGATGGGCGTTTCGCCGATGCCGCGCACGCCGAAGGGATGGCGCGGGTTCGGCACCTCGACGATGACCGTGTCGATCATCGGCAGGTCCGAGGCGACGGGGATGCGGTAGTCGAGGAACCCCGCGTTCTGCAGCTTGCCGTCGGCGCCGTAGACGTACTCCTCGTTGAGCGCCCAGCCGATGCCCTGCACGGCGCCGCCCTGGAACTGGCCCTCGACGTAGCTCGGATGGATAGCGCGGCCGGCATCCTGGACGACCGTGTAGCGGGTGATCCAGATGCGGCCCGTCTCCGGATCGACCTCGACATCCGCGACGTGGGTGCCGAAACTCGGCGCGGCCCCCTGGGCGTTGAGCCTGGCGAGCCCGACGATGGGGCCGCCGGTCTTGCCGGCCGATTTGGCGAGCGCTGCGAACGACAGCGGCTCGAACTTGCCGGCGTTGTCTCCCGCGGGGCGCGCTTCACCGTCCTCCCAGACGACGGCGTCCGCCGCGATCTCCCAGAGCCTGGCAGCGCGGGCGCACATCTCTCGCGTCACCTGCTGGGCGGCTTCGACGGTCGCCATGCCGCTGGCGAACGTGGAGCGGCTGCCGCCGGTCAGGAAGTTGAAGCCGAGTGAGGCGGTGTCGCCCATGATTGTGCGAATGCGCTCGTAGTCGATGCCGAGCTTCTCGGCGGCCATCATGGCGAGCGAGGCTCTGAGGCCGCCGATGTCCGGCGTGCCATAGGTGAGCGTCACCGTGCCGTCCTCGTTGACGGCGATCTGCACCGTCGTCTCGCCGCCGATGTTGAACCAGAAGCCGGAGGCGACGCCGCGCCCCTGGTTCTTGCCGAGTGGTGCGCTGTAGTGGGGATGGCTCTTCGCGGCCTCCAGGGTCTCGACGAGGCCGATCGGTCCGAACTTCGGGCCGTAGGCCGCCTTGGTGCCTTCCCTGGCCGCGTTCTTCAGCCGGAAGGCGACAGGGTCGAGCTTGAGCGTCTTGGCGACCTCGTCGATGACGCTTTCGACGGCGTACTCCGAGATGGGGCCGCCGGGCGCGCGGTAGGCGGCGACCTTCGGACGATTGGTGACGATATCCCAGCCGACGACCTTCACGTTCTCAAGGTCGTAGGGCGCGAAGGCGCACATGGCGCCGGGTTGCACAGGGCTGCCCTGGAAAGCGCCGGCCTGATACTTGAGCTCGCCTTCAGCGGCGGTGATGCGTCCATCCTTCGTGGCACCGATCTTGATGCGCATGCGCGCGCCCGAGGTCGGGCCGGTGGCGCGGAACACCTCATCACGCGACATCACCAGCCGCACCGGCCGGCCGGCCTTGCGCGACAGGGCGAGCGCTACCGGCTCGAGATAGACCACCGTCTTGCCGCCGAAGCCGCCGCCGATCTCGGAGGCGGTGACGCGGATCCGCGACGTTTCCATGCCGAGCAGCCGGGCGCAATGGGCGCGCACGATCCAATGCCCCTGGGTCGTCACCCAGAGATCGGCCTGTCCGTCCTCCGACACGCTGGCGACGCAGGCGTGCGGCTCGATGTAGCCCTGATGGACGGGCTTGGTGTCGAACGTGCGCTCGATGACGACATCGGCCGCGGCAAAGCCCGCCGCAACGTCGCCGAGTGCGAACTCGACGCGCTTGGCCACATTCGACGGTCTCGCAGGCTTTGGCTCGACGCCGGCCGTGATCATGTCCTCGTGCAGGAGCGGGGCGTCCGGCCTCATCGCGTCCTCGACCTCGATGACGTGCGCCAGCACCTCGTAGTCGACCTTGATGAGCTTCAACGCCTGGCGCGCGATCGCCGGGCTGGTGGCGGCGACGGCGGCGACCGCATGGCCCTCGTAAAGCACCTTCTCGCGGGCCATGACGTTGCGCACGATGTCGCGATAGTTGACCAGCATCTCGCCGGCCGGCACGAACTCGGACTCCTGATCGAGGAAGTCGTCGCGCGTGACCACGGCCTTGACGCCGGGCAGCCTCTCGGCGGCCGAGGTGTCGATCGACCGGATGCGGGCGTGCGGATGCGGGCTGCGCAGGACGCGCCCGGTCAGCATGCCGGGCAGGCGCAGGTCAGCGCCGAACCGGGCCCGCCCCGTCACCTTGTCCACGCCGTCGGGGCGCAAGGGGCGCGTGCCGACGTACTTGTGCGAACCCGCTCCGCCGTCCTTCACGCGCTCCTGCATGATCTAGCTCCCTCGCATCTCCGCCGCCACGTCGAGAACGGCCCGCACGATCTTGTCGTAGCCCGTGCACCGGCAGAGATTGCCGGCAAGCCAGTAGCGCACTTCGGTCTCGGTCGGGTCGGGGTTCTTCTCGAGCAGCGCCTTGGTGGCGACGATGAAGCCCGGCGTGCAGATGCCGCACTGCAGCGCCGCATGCTCGAGGAACTTCTTCTGGATCGGATGCAACTCGTCGCCCTTGGCGACGCCCTCGATCGTCTCGACCTTGCGGCCCTCGGCCTCGACGCCGAGCACGAGGCAGGAGCACACGAGGCGCCCGTCGAGCAGGACACTGCAGGCGCCGCAGTCGCCGGAGCCGCAGCCCTCCTTGCTGCCGGTGAGCCCAAGCTCGTCGCGCAGCACGTCGAGCAGCGTCTGATCCGCCTCGCAGAGAAACTCGACGGGATCACCGTTGACCGTCGTCGTGATATGGTATTTCGACATCAGACCTTCCTCGCCCGCTCGTAGGCAATCTTTGCGGTCCGCCGCGCCATGACGCCGGCGACCTCGATCCTGAATTCCTTGGTGCCGCGCTTGTCGTCGATCGGACGGCAGGCGGCACTGGCGGCAGCGGACAGCTTGGCGAGCGCCGCGTCGTCGAGCGTCGTGCCGACGATGGCGGCGGCAGCCTCGGCCACCAGCAGCGGCCGTTCGGCCACGGCTCCGAGCGAGACGCGCGCGGCCGTGATCTTGCCGGCCGCATCGAGTGTCAGGTTGACGCCGGCGCCTACCACGGCGATGTCCATTTCCGTGCGCGGGATGAAGCGCAGGTAGGCGTCGCCCGAACGCGCCGGGCGTGGCGGCAGGCGGAAGCTCGCGACGATCTCGCCGGGCTTCAGCGCCAGCTTGCGCGGGCCGATCATGATGTCCTCGACCGCCAGCTCGCGTCGGCCGTCGACGCCGACGATGGAGGCCACGGCCCCGGCGGCGATGAGCGCCGGCACGCTGTCGGCGGCCGGCGAGCCGTTGCAGAGGTTGCCGCCGAGCGTGGCGCGCCCCTGCACCTGGGTGGAGCCGATCAGATTGGCGGCCTCGACGACGCCGGGCCACATCGCTTTCAGCGCCTTGTGCTCCTTGAGCTCGGCACCGGTCACAGCCGCGCCGATCCTGAAGCCGCGGCTCGGCTCCTCGTCCACGGTGCGCAGCTCGGAGATCTTCTTGATGTCGACGACGATCTCGGGCTCCAGGATCTCTGAACGGATCTGCACCAGAAGATCCGTGCCGCCTGCCAGCACACGCGCCTTGCCAGCGGATTCCGCCAGCAGCCGCGCGGCAGCCTCGAGGGTTTGAGGCGCCTCGTATCGCATTCTTTCGGCCTCGCTTCTCAGATTGTTTGTCCGGACAGGATTGTGACTCGCTCGGCGCGTGTCGTGAAGCCCTATTTCTAGCGTACCCGCCGTGCATGTCGAGTCCGGCCTGACCGGCACCGGAGCGGCATCTTCTCAGCGGTTCAGGTCAACCGGCGGCGCGGCGGGCGGACGAGCAGCACGAGAACGAGCGCCGCCAGGGAGGCGGCGGTGTAGAGATAGAAGGCATTGATATAGCCGATCATGGCCGCCTGCCTGTCGATCTCCTTGGCGAGGCGCGCCAGCCCGGAGAGGGTTTCAATGCTCCAGCCGCCGCTCACGCCGGGAAGTTGCAGCGCCTCGCTGTAGGGCGTGACGGACTCGGTCATGCGGGAGTAGTTGGCGCCCGTGGTGCGGACGACTTCCGCCACCGACAGCGAGATGAACAGGCTCGAGCCGAGGTTGCGCATGAGGTGGTAGAGCGCCGTCGCCTCTGCGAGATAGCGGTTGTCGATTGTCGAGAAGGTCGCCACGGTCATCGGCACCCAGATGGTCCCGACGGCGAGCCCCTGGATGAAGCTGTTGGCCGCCAGCACGCCATGGCTGACGTTGAGATCGATCGAGGCCAGCCACAGGCCGGATGTGACCTGCAACCCGAAACCGAGGCCCATGCCGATGCGGGGGTCGAGCTTCGAGATGTACATGGCCAGGAAGAACCCTGTCATGGCGCCACCGCCCCGCCAACTGATGATGTAGCCGATCAGGCTGTCGGGAAAGCCGGCGTGCTGGCGCAGCAGGCTCGGCAACAGGACCATCGGCGTGAAGTTCAGCATGCCGAAGATGGCGATGAGGCAAAGTCCGAGCGCGTAGTTGCGGTCGAGCAGGAGCCGGAGATTGAGGAAGGGGCGGTCGTAGGTCAGGCTGTGGGCCAGGAAAAGATAGAAGGCGAGGCCGGCGAGCAGGGCGATGAGGATGATGGCGTTCGACTGGAACCAGTCCTCGCGCTCGCCGCGGGCCAGGACGAGTTGCAGGCAGCCGATCGCGAGCGAGAACGTCAGGAAGCCGATCCAGTCCAGCCGCCGCTCGCCCAACGGCAGATCGCGTGGCAGGGCCAGTGCGATGCCGATGCTGGCTACCACACCGAACGGCACGAGCATGTAGAACGCCCAGCGCCAGCTCGTCGCCTCCGCCAGCATGCCGCCGAGCACCGGACCGAGTGTCGGGCCGATGATGCCGGTCATGCCATAGATGGCGATGATGATGCCGTGGTGCTTGCGATCGAAGCTGTCGAGCAGGATCGTCTGCGAGAGCGGTATGATCGGAGCGCCGGCGAGGCCTTGCAGAATGCGCCAGAGGACGAGGGACTGGAGCGAGGTCGCGGCGCCGCAGAGGAACGTCGCCACGGTGAAGATGGCGATGGCGAAGACCATGACGCCATGCCGCCCGAAGCGACCGACCAGCCAGCCGGTGGTCGGCGTAGCGACGGCGGTGGCCAGGATGTTGAAGGTGATGGCCCAGGAGATCTCGTCCTGGGTGGCGGACATGGCTCCCTGCATCTGCGGCAACAGGGTGGAGGCCACGAACATGCTGGCATTGAACACGGTCGTACAGAGCACGCAGACGAGCAGCACGAGCAGGCGGCGCGCCAGGCTCAGGGGCTGGCGCGCCTCGGGGATCGCGGGAGGGGATTGAGCTGTCGCGCCGGCCTCGGTCAAAGGTGTGATCCGTCGTTGCGCGGGCGGCGCGCGCCGTCCCTATTCTCCGGCCGGTGCCGGGCCGGGTGCTGCTTCGGGTAGTGAGACCGTCGTCGTCCGTCGTCGACCCGTCAACGCGCGGATGACGACATAGAAAACGGGCGTGAAGATCAGGCCGAAGGCCGTGACGCCGATCATGCCCCAGAACACCGCCGTACCCAAGGCCACGCGCATTTCGGCGCCGGCTCCCGTCGCATAGTAGAGCGGCAGCACGCCGAGTGTGAAGGCGAGGGACGTCATGATGATCGGGCGTAGCCGGATGCGGCAGGCCTCGATGGCCGCGTTGGTCGGGTCGAGGCCACGGTCCTCGAGCTGGCGGGCGAACTCCACGATGAGGATGGCATTCTTCGCAGCCAGGCCGATCAGCACGACGAAGCCGATCTGGGTGAGGATATTGACGTCCTGGCCGGTGAACCAGACGCCGCCGGCGCCGGACAGCAGGCACATCGGCACGATCAGCATGATCGCCAGCGGCAGCGACCAGCTCTCGTACTGGGCGGCCAGCGCCAGGAAGACGAACAAGACGCTGAGCGCGAAGATGTAATAGCCGGCGCGTCCGACCCGCGCCTCCTGGAAGGACAGGTCCGTCCACTCGAAGCCGATGCCTTCGGGCAGCGTGCGCTTGGCAAGCGCGGCCATGATCTCGAGGCCCTGGCCGGAGCTGACGCCAGGGGCGGTGCGGCCGTTGATCTCGACGGTCGGGAACAGGTTGTAGCGCGGCACCCGCTCGGGGCCGGAGATCTCGCGGAACGTAACCACCGAGCCGAGCGGCACCATCTGGCCGTCGGCGTTCCTGACGCGCAGGCGTTTGACGTTCTCCTGGTTCAGTCGGTAGATCGCGTCGGCCTGGGCCGTCACGCGGTAGGTGCGGCCGAACAGGTTGAAGTCGTTGACGTAGGCCGAGCCCATGTAGATGCGCAGCGTCTCGAAGATGCTCGACAGCGGCACCTTGAGCATCTGCGCGCGCACGCGGTCGACGTCGATGTAGACCTGTGGCGTGTTGGTCGAGAAGGTCGTGAAGGTGCCGATGATGCCCGGCGTCCTGTTGGCGGCGGCGATCAGGTCGAAGGCGGCGGCGGCCAGCCGGTCGGTGCCGAGCCCGGCGCGATCCTGCAGGCGCATCGAGAAGCCGCCGGAGCTGCCGACGCCGCGCACCGGTGGCGGGATGATGACGATGATGCGCGCCTCCTGGATGACGCCGAGCCGCTTCCTGAGCTCGGCTGCCAACGCCTCCTGGGTCTGTCCCTTGGTGGCGCGTTCGGCATGCGGCGCCATGACGGCGAAGATCGCGCCGGCGTTCGTCGCGTTCGTGAAGGTCGCGCCGGAGCGACCGGCATAGCCCGAGGTGTGCACGAAGCCCGGTGTGGAGAGGATGATCTCCTGGGCGCGACGCACCACCGCGTCGGTGCGGTCGAGGGCGGCTCCGGGCGGGAGTTGCAGCGAGACGATCAGCACGCCGCGATCGAGCGTCGGAATGAAGCCCACCTGCAGATGTGTCATCAGCCAGGCGGTGGCGCCGA
Organism: Hyphomicrobiaceae bacterium; assembly: GCA_041397725.1. Lineage (GTDB taxonomy): Bacteria > Pseudomonadota > Alphaproteobacteria > Rhizobiales > Hyphomicrobiaceae > JAGRKR01. The sequence goes on from JAWKVZ010000003.1 coordinate 278,680, forward strand.
TGAGCCCGGCATAGATGATGAGGGTCAGCCAGCGGACGCGGATCGCCAGCCGCACCAGCCTGGCGTGGCCGCGGGCCAGGGCGTCGAAAGCCGCATTGAAGGCCCGGAAGAAGGCGTTGATGGGCCGCATCAGCAGGGACTGGTGCGCGCCTGCGGCGTGGCGCTTCAGCAGGATGGCGGAGAGTGCCGGGCTCAGCGTCAGCGAGACGATGGCAGAGATGACGGTGGCCGTGGCGATGGTCACCGCGAACTGACGGTAGAACTGGCCGGTGATGCCGCCGACGAACGCCGTCGGGATGAAGACGGCCGAGAGCACGAGAGCGATGGAAATGACGGGGCCGCCGACCTCGGTCATCGTGGCGCGGGCGGCCTCGATGGGCGACAGCCCCTCCGAGAGGCGCCGCTCGACGTTCTCCACGACGACGATGGCGTCGTCGACGACGATGCCGACCGCCAGCACGAGGCCGAACAGCGTAAGGGTATTGATCGAGAACCCCAGCGCCGACATGACGGCGAAGGTACCGATGAGCGACACGGGGATGGCGATCACGGGAATGACCGAGGCACGCCAGGTCTGGAGGAAGAGCAGCACGACGAGGACGACGAGCCCGATGGCTTCGAGAATGGTGATGTTGAGGGCTTCGATCGAGACCCGGATGAACTCGGTCGGGTCGTAGATGATGTCGTAGGAGAGTCCTTTCGGGAAATCCCTGGCGATCTCCTTCATCCTCGCGCGGATGGCATCGGCCGTGCCGAGCGCGTTGGAGCCCGGCTGCTGGGTGATGACGAAGACGACGGCGGGCTGGCGGTCGAGATAGCCGTAGGTGAGATAGTTGAGCGCGCCGAGTTCCACGCGCCCGACGTCGCGCACGCGCACGACGCGGCCGTCAGCGCCGGACTTGAGCACGATGTTCTCGAACTCGCTCGGCTGCACGAGCCGGCCCTTGAGCTGGAGCGAGACCTGGAAGGCGGAGCGGGTGGCAATCGGCGGTTCGCCGAGCGCGCCGCCCGCGACCTGGACGTTCTGCGCCCGCAGCGCCGCCAGCACATCCTCAGCCGTCATGCCGAGGGCGGCGATGCGCTCGGGATCGAGCCAGATGCGCATGGAGTACTCGCGCGCACCGAACATGTTCACCGAGCCGACGCCATCCACGCGTGCCAGCCGGTCGGTGACCTGCAGCAGTCCGTAGTTCGAGATGTAGACCTGATCATAGGTGCTGTCCGGCGAGTAGAGATGCACGACGAGCAGCAGGTCGGGCGAGTTCTTGCGCGTGGTGACGCCGACGCGGCGCACCTCCTCCGGCAGGCGGTTCACGGCGGTGGCGACGCGGTTCTGTACGAGCACCTGCGCCTTGTCGAGATCCGTGCCGATCTCGAATGTGACGGTGAGCGTCAGGTTCCCGTCGCTGGTGGATTGAGAGTACATGTAGAGCATGCCGTCGACGCCGTTGATCTCCTGCTCGAGCGGCGTGGCGACGGTGTCCGCGACGGTCTGCGCGCTCGCACCGGGGAACTGGGTGGTCACCACGATGGTCGGCGGTACGATCTCGGGAAACTGCGTGAGCGGCAGCGACCAGTAGGCGATGGCGCCGATGATGGTGATGAACAGAGAGACGACCGCCGCGAAAATCGGTCGGACGATGAAAAAATGGCTGAGCTTCATGGCCGTGCCGGGCGTGGGGTGGCGCCGCTGGTCTCTTCGGTGACCTTGATGGTCTCACGCTTGGGAGTGACCTTGACGCCGGGGCGGGCGCGCACCAGCCCCTTGACGATGATCCAGTCGGTCGGTCGCAGGCCCGTGCGCACGACCCTGAGGCCACCGACCACGGGACCGAGCGTCACGGCCCGGCGCGCCACGACGCCGATCTCGTTCACGACATAGACGAATTTCTTGGTCTGGTCGGTGCCGATGGCGGCGTCGGGCAGCAGCAGGGCGGTATAGCGCTCGGAACCGACGACGCGGACGCGGGCGAACATGCCCGGCGAGAAGAGGCTGCTGGGGTTGTCCAGGATCGCGCGCACGCGCATCGTGCCGGTGCCGAGATCGAGCCGGTTGTCGACGAAGTCGATGCGGCCCTTGTGGGGGAATCCCTTCTCGTCCTGAAGCGCCAGCTCGACAGGTGTGCCCTTCTCGGCTGCACTGGCCTTGCTGCCGCTGCGGGTGAGGCGCACGTACTTCAGGTAGTCGGACTGACTGACGTCGAAATAGAACTGGATGGGATCGAGCGTCACCAGCGTCGTCAGCAGCGTGCCGGTCGCCGAGCCGCCGCTGACGTAGTTGCCGACGCTGACCAGATGCCGGCTGACACGCCCGGTAAAGGGTGCGGTGACCTTGGTGAACTCGACATCGAGCTCTGCCGATTTGACCTTCGCTTCCGCGATCTTCACCGCGGCGGCGGCATCGCGCCCGGCATTGACGCGCTGATCGAAGACGACGTCGGACATCGTCTTGCGCTCCACCAGGGGGCGGCCGCGCTTCACTTCCTTGGCGGTGTATTCGGCGCGTATGCGGGTAGCTTCGAGCTCGGCCCGCACCTGGGCCAGCACGCGCTCGAACGGGCGGGGATCGATCGTGAAGAGAAGATCGCCCTTCTTGACGATCTGACCGTCCACGAAATGCACGCCGGTAAGGTAGCCGGACACACGTGCGCGCAATTCCACGGTGTCCACGGCATCGAAGCGGCCGACGTACTCGTCCCACTCCAGAATGCTGCGCGAAGCCGGCTGTGCCACGGTGACGATCGGCAAAATCGGCGGTGCCGGTGACTTCGCCGGATTTGCCGTCGGTCGGTCACATCCGGCGAGGATCGTCGCGACGACGAGACCGGCAAGGATCAACAGCGCTTTGCCACGCGCGAGCTCAAATGCCATAGGACGCCAATCGCTTCACTTGCGGATACCTTGCACACACCGAGGCACACACCGTGCTCGCTGGCGTCCCGCCGAGGGACCGGCGCCGCGAGGCCGGCTTCTCCCGATCTTCGACCCGGTCGAGACGCAAGGCTCTCGACGAGCCGTAAGCCAGGGGCCGCCGATGAGACCTCGAACGGCGTCGCGACAGGAAGCTCGATGGAAGCGCTCTGCGCCGCCATCTCGAGCGAGCGACCCTAGCAGATCAGGCCAAGCATGTCATGGCGCGCACCTGCGGGCGTCCCGTCGCACTCACGGCAACGTGATGGCAGGGCGTCCGTCGCGATGGAGCCGCTACCGCGTAATGACGATCCGCGACTGCTGCTTGCCCCGGCCGCTGACCAGATTGAACAGGGTAGCGGCATGCCCCGGCGCGAGCCTGATGCAACCATGGGAGGCGCGGCGGCCGAGGGCGCGCGTGGCGTAGGTGCCGTGGATGGCATAGCCGCCCCGGAAGAAGATCGCATTGGGCATGGGGGAATTGTAATACTTGCGGGAGTACCACCGCTTCTCCAGCCGCTGCGGGCGATAGCTGCCGGTGGGCGTCACGTAGCCGCGCCGCGCGGTGGAGACGGGCCAGGAGTAGCGGAGGTGGCCGTCGACGTAGACCTTCATGCGCTGCGATGACAGATCGACCTTGGCCACGACGCTCGCCGCCGCAGCGCCGGAGCCTGCGATCAGCAGTCCGATCGTCAGGGCAAGTCCACGAGAGAACATCCGCAACATACTCGATACCCCCACACTTGACATGCGGTTGAAGCTGTCCCTGAGCTTGACCGCATGAGCCTACGCAATCATTAACTCATATCGGTCTGTCAGGGGCTGGATCAACCGCTCTGCGAGAACTCTCCGGAGGTGTCGTTCTTCTGCCTCAGTGCGGCCAGCGCGCGTTCGCGCGCCGCGGCATGTGCGACGATGGGTTCGGGATAGGTGCCGGAGCCGGGCGCGAGGCCGGCATCGGCGCGCGTCGCGGCACTCGCTTCCCAGGGCGCATGCAGGACGTCCGTCGGCAGGCGCGCGAGCTCCGGCAGCCAGCGGCGCACGTAGGCTCCGTCGGGATCGAATTTGCGGCCCTGCATGATCGGATTGAAGATGCGGAAGTAGGGCGCTGCGTCGGCGCCGCAGCCGGCGACCCATTGCCAGCCGCAGACGTTGTTGGCGAGGTCGGCATCGACGAGGGTGTCCCAGAACCAGGCTTCGCCCGCCTGCCAGGGGATGAGCAGGTGCTTGACCAGGAACGAGGCCACGACCATGCGCACGCGATTGTGCATCCAGCCCGTCTGCCATAGTTCCCGCAAGCCGGCATCGATCAGTGGATAGCCCGTCGCTCCACGCTGCCAGCGCGCTAGCGCCGCGTCGTCCTGCCGCCAGGGGAATGTCGCGAAGTCCGGCTTGAACGGCGCGCTCGGCAGATGCGGGAAGTGATGGAGCAGATGCGCCGAGAACTCGCGCCAGCCGAGTTCGCGCAGGAACGACGAGGCGCCGCGCTCGAGGCGCGGATCGGCGTCGGCCGCATGGCGGGCGGCATGCCAGCACTGGCGCGCGCTGATCTCGCCGAAGGCCAGATGCGGCGAGAGGCGGGAGGTGCCGACATGGTCGGGGCGGTCGCGACCCTCGGCGTAAGCGGCGACGCCCTGCGAGAGGAACCGCGTGAGGGCGTCTTGCGCCGCGGCTTCGCCAACGTGCCAGGCGCTTGCAAGGCCGGCTGACCAATCCGGGCGGCTCGGATGCAGGCCCCAGTCCCGGAGACGCTCGCTCTCGACAGGGCCATGATAGGGTACGAGCGCGCGCGGGGCAGGCAGTGGCTCGGGTGGCGCGGCGCGCGACAGGCAGGCGCGCCAGAACGGCGTGAACACACGAAACGGGCCGCCGCTGCCCGTCGCCACGGCCTCCGGCTCGAACAGCACAGCGCCGGCGAAGCGGCGGAGCTTGACGCCCGAGCCGGCGAGGCGTTCGCTCACCGCCTGCTGCAGGCTGGCGCCATCGGGGCGGTGATCGCGACTTGCGAAGACCGTCGTCGCCGCGGTCTCCCGGACCAGGGCTGCCAGGACCTCGACGGGGTCTCCGCGCCGCAGCACGAGGAGAGCGCCGAGCCGTGCGAGCGACTCGGCGAGGTGCTGCAGGGACTTGTCCAGCCACCAGCGGCTGGCGCCGCCTGGCGGACGGGTGCGCGTCCCGCTCTCGTCGAGCACGTAGACCGCAAGGATGGGTTGGGAAGTGGCGACGGCGGCCGTCAGTGCCGGGTGATCGGAAAGACGGAGGTCGCGGCCGAACCAGACGATGACGGGTCTGTCAGGCGCAGTCATGATGAGGCGATCATCTCCGGGGCTCTCCGACATGACAGCCGTCGGCCCGATTGCCAGCGGCGAGCCGATCTCTTGCCGAGGCCGAGCCGTTCCCGAGCGAGGGGGCGGCAACCCATCCCGAGATACGGAACGACAGGGTGGGGTGTGTTCCGGGGACAGGCCACCGCCTGGTGGCTACTACGCACGGGCCCGCATGCTGGATCACCCGGCCCGCCACTCTACGGCACCCATCGCCTGGATGGGCCGGCGTCATTGAGGAAAAAACAGCTCGAACAAGCTTTTGGGCTTGGGACGGGGGCGTCCCCGCGTGGGCCGCCGGGGCTGCTCGTCCGTGCCCTGAGGTCCCCACGCCCAGGGGTCGGCGGGGCGCTGCCGGTCGGGATCGCCGGCATAGCGGCGGTCGGGACGCGGGCGCGGGGCGCGCAACGTCAGCTCGTCGGTGAGGCCGTCGAGCCCGGCCACGATGAGCTTGCCGTCACCCCAGGTCCATTGCGCCTCGCGCGTGCCTTGAAGCATCGGCTCGATGGCGACGACCTTGCTCGTGTAGAGATCGACGATTGCACCTTGCTCCAGTCGCGCTGGGCCGCCGCGTTCATCCACCTTGCCCGCGTAGAAGCGCAGCACGCCGATCCCCTTGAAGGGGGCTTGCCTGAGGCTCCAGTCCAGCAGCTTCGGTGGCTCGTCGCTCATCATCTCAAGGGGAACACGCAGGCGCGGATAGCGCTTGTTCGTGGCGACGTATCCGTGCTGGCCCTTGACCACGCGCCAGTCGCCCGGGCCGGCGCTGCCGACGGTCTGCTCCGAGGTATCCGGCGCGGCGCCGAGCCGTTCCAGCGCCGTCACGGCCTCGTCGAGCGATGGTTTCAGGGCCACTGCCTTGCGCAGGCTGGCGATGGCGAGCTGGCGCTTCTGCTGGGCTTCGTAGAGCTCGCCGCGGGCCCAAAGCGCCTCCGGGTTGGCGCCGTCGAGGCGAAGCGCGCGCTCCACGTCCTTGAGGCCGAGCTCGGGCGTGCCCATCGCCTTGTAGACATAGGCCCGCACGGCGAACGCCTTGGCCGAACGGGGATCGAGCTCGATGGCGCGGCCGACGTCGTTGAGCGCCTCGTCATAGGCCTCGGCCCGGCCATGAGCCAGCGCGCGGGCGATGTGGGCCTCGACGGAGCGCGGATCGATCTCGATGGCCTTGTTGAAGTCGGTCACCGCCTCGTCGACCTGCCCGGCGCCGAGATACGCCCGCCCGCGCAGCACGTAGATGTCGGTGCTGTTCGGATCGAACGCCGCGGCGCGGCTCAGGTCCTTGACGGCCTCTTCGTAGTTCTTCAACAGCAGATGGGCCTCGCCACGGCTGCGATAGCCGGCGCCGAAGCGCGCGTCGAGGCTGACGGAGCGGCTGAAGTCGCGAATGGCGGCGTGCGGATGCGAGAGGGCCAGGCGCGCGCGCCCGCGGCCGTTGATCGCCGCGGGCTGGTTCGGTGTCAGCCTGATGGCGCGCGTATAGAGCCGCAGGGCCTCCTTGGGCTGGCCGAGCAGAAGAAGCGCATTGGCGAGGTTGTTGTGGGCCGCGGCATAGCCGGGGGCCAGCAGCAGGGCGCGCCGGAAGTCCTTCACGGCCTCGCGCGGATGATTGAGCGAGAGCAGCGCATTGCCGCGGTTGTTATAGGCGGCGGCGTACTCGGGATAGAGCGAAACGGCGCGATTGAAGTCGTCGAGCGCGGCCTTGAAGCGACCGAGCCGCCAGTTGGCGACGCCGCGATCGGTGAGGATGGTGGCGCGCCGATCGTTGGACAGGGTGGCGTCGCGCAGCGCCTCGGTGAAGAGCAGGGCGGCCTGCTCGAAGTTGCCACGGGCGAAGGCGGTGCCGGCCTGCTGCGCCGGGCCGGCCCGGCTGGCTGCCGGCTGGGCCGAGGTCGGGGCGGCTGCCAAGTACCCGCACACGATGACCAGGACCACTGCGCGCGCGATCATGACCGCCGCGCGTGCGATCGTGGCGACACATCCTGGCCTGGCGAAGCGGCGCATGGCGTGACGAGCCTCCGGGTAGAGCGGTGCACGGCATGCTCGCCCGCGTGGCGCGTGCGGGATGCCGGCTTTGGAGCGGTTGCGATTCGCCCGACGCCAGGACCATAAGCCGTCGCGGCCGCGGATGCCAGTTGCCGCCGGGCGGAACATCTCGCCTGTGATCCTCGCGCACCAACGTGGCGCCAGCGAGGCTGCCCGTCCCCTCAACCGGCGGTGACGAGCTGCGCGATGGTCGTGCCGATCTCGGCCGTGGTGGCCTTGCCGCCCATGTCGGGCGTGCGCATGTCCGATTCGGCGAACAGCCGCTCGATGGCCCGCAGGATGGCCGCGCCGGCTTCCGGCTCGCCGAGATGGTCGAGCAGCATGGCGCCGCACCAGATCTGGCCGACAGGGTTGGCGATGCCCTTGCCGGCGATGTCCGGCGCCGAGCCGTGCACCGGCTCGAACATCGAGGGGAACTCACGTTCCGGGTTCAGGTTGGCGCCGGGCGCGATGGCGATGGTGCCGGTCGTCGCCGGGCCGAGATCGGAGAGGATGTCGCCGAACAGATTCGAGCCGACGATGACGTCGAACCAGTGGGGGTTGCGCACGAGGTGGGCGGTCAGGATGTCGACGTGGAACTGGCTGGTCTTGACCTGCGGGTAGTGCTTGGCCATCTCGGCGAAGCGCTCGTCCCAGTAGGGCATCGAGTGGATGATGCCGTTCGACTTGGTGGCAGAGGCCAGCTCCTTGCGCTGGCGCGAGTTGGCCAGCTCGAAGGCGTAGCGCATGACCCGGTCCGTGCCCTTCTGCGTGAACACGGCCTGCTGCACGACGAGCTCGTCCGGGGTGCCGGCGTAGAGCCGGCCGCCGATCTCGGAGTACTCCCCCTCGTTGTTCTCGCGCACGATCATGTAGTCGATGTCGCCCGGCTTGCGATCGGCGAGCGGGCACTTCACGCCCTCGAACAGGCGGACCGGGCGCAGGTTGATATACTGCTTGAACTCGCGCCGGATGGGGATGAGCAGGCCCCAGAGCGAGACGTGGTCGGGTACGCCGGGAAAGCCGACCGCGCCGAGGAAGATGCTGTCGTGGCCGCGGATCTGCTCGAGGCCATCGGCCGGCATCATGCGGCCAGTCTTCTGGAAGGTCTCGCACGACCAGTCGAAGTGGTCCCATTGGAACGTGATGCCGAAGCGGCGACCGGCCGCCTCGAGCACTTTCAGCCCCTCCGGCACCACCTCCTTGCCGATGCCGTCGCCCGGGATGACGGCGATTTTCAACGGCCGCTTGTTGGCCAGCGTCGTGCTCATCGTCCGTCATCCTTCCATGAGTAGGCCCGGGCTTCCTTGCGCAAGCCCGGGCAACGGGGCTGTCGTGACCTACTTGACCGTCTTGGCCGCCTTGGCGATGAAGCGGCCGTCCCAGGTCTTGGTCAGATCGATCTTGGCGTCCTTCATCTTGGGGATGAAGGTCTTCAGGAACTTGAGGCTGCGCTCCTGGCCGTCGGTGCTGACCACGCCCGTTCGCGAGTAGGACTCGAGCAGGCCCTTGACGCTCTTGATGTAGAGATCTTTGTCGCCGAGATAGTAGGCCTCGGGCACGGTCGCGGTGACCTGCTCGGGCGTCGCCTTCTCCAGCCACTTGAGCGTGCGGTAGAAGGCGTTCACGAGTGCCTGCACCGTGTTCGGGTTCTTGGCGATGAAGTCCTGCTTGATGTACAGCACGGCCGCAGGCATCGGGCCGCCGTAGAGCTTCGTCGTGCCGGCGGTGCTGCGCGATTCCGCGACGACCACGACCTCCTTGTCCTTCTCCAGTCGGGAGATGACGGGATCGATGTTGGAAATGGCGTCGATCTCACCCTTCTTGATGGCGGCGACGGCCGACGGCCCTGCGCCCACGCCGATGAACGAGGCATCGGTCGGCTTCAGGCCCGCCTGGCTCATCAGGTACCAGACGACCATGTTGGTCGAGGAGCCCGGAGCGGTCACGCCGATCTTCATGCCCTTGAGGTCGGCCGGCGACTTGTAGGCCTTGGCCTTGCTCGTGCGGATGGCGAGGGAGATGCCGGGATAGCGCCCGAGCTCGACGACGGCGCGGATATCCTGGCCCTTGGCCTGCATGTGGATGGTGTGCTCGTAGGCGCCGGTGACGACATCGACGGAGCCGCCGATGAGGGCCTGCAGCGATTTCGAGCCGCCGGCAAAGTCGCTGATCTCGACGTCGAGGCCTTCCTTCTTGAAGAACCCGAGGCGCTCGGTCAGGGTCAGCGGCAGATAGTAGAGGGCCGGCTTGCCGCCGACGCCGAGCTTGACCTTCTTCTTCTCCGGCGCCTGCGCCATGGCGGGTGTCACGGCAAGTCCAACCGCGGCGATCGCCGCCGCCGCAGCCAGGGCGGCACCACGCTTCCAAAGGGACGTCATTCTCCCGGTCCTCCTCTACATCGTTTCTCTTGTGTGCGCGGTTCAGTGCTGCTCCGAGGCCGACGCCGGCCGCCAGACCAGCAAACGCCTCTCGATCAGCGTCACGAACCAATCCACAACCAGCACGAAGCCGGCCAGGATCACCATGCCGGCGAAGACGCCGGTGACGTCGAAGACGCCCTCGGCCTGCTGGATGAGATAGCCGAGGCCGGCCGCCGAGCCAAGGTATTCGCCGACGACGGCGCCGATAATCGCGAAGCCGACGGACGTGTGCAGCGACGAGAACATCCACGACAGCGCCGACGGCCAGTAGACGTGGCGGAAGAGCTGGCCCTCGCTCATGCCGAGCATGCGCGCGTTGGCGAGGACGGTGGGGCTCACCTCCTTCACGCCCTGGTAGACGTTGAAGAACACGATGAAGAACACCAGCGTCACGCCGAGCGCCACCTTCGACCAGATGCCGAGCCCGAACCAGAGCAGGAAGATGGGGGCGAGCACGACGCGCGGCAGCGCGTTGGCGGCCTTGAGGTAGGGATCGAAAACGGCGGCGACCAGCGGCTTGCGCGCGAACCAGAAGCCGAACACCACGCCGGCGATCGAGCCGATCAGGAAGGCGAGAATGCCCTCGGTCAGCGTGATCCAGATGTGCTTCCACACCTCGCCCGAGGCGAACATCGTCCAGACCCGCTCGGCGACCTCGAGCGGCGTCGAGAAGAAGAACTTCGGCATGAAGTAGACGCCGCCGATCGGCACCGTCGAGCCGACGTGCCAGATCAGCAGGCCGACGGCGCCGACCAGGACCTGCAGCAGAAAGAGCTTGAGGCGCGAGATCTCCATGGGTCACGTGCTCCCGTATGCCTTGATGACCTCGGCCTTGAGCTGGCTCCAGATGGCCTTGTGGAGTTCGTGGAAGCGCGGCTCGAGCCGGATGTCCGCGGCGTCGCGCGGGCGCTCGAGATCGATGGCGTGGTCGCCGATGATCCGCGCTTCGGGCCCGGCCGACATGATCACCACACGGTCGGCCAGCGCGATGGCCTCCTCAAGGTCGTGGGTCACGAACATCACCGCTTTGCGGTCCGCGGCCCACAGATCGAGCAGGAGGTTGCCCATCATCTGGCGGGTCTGCGCATCGAGGGGGCCGAAGGGCTCGTCCATCAGCAGCAGTCGCGGATTGCGGATGAGGATCTGCGCCAGGCCGACGCGCTTTCGCTGTCCGCCGGAGAGCTGGTGCGGGTAGCGATCGGCGAACGCGCCGAGCCCGACCTTGCCGAGCCAGATGCGCGCCGCCTCGTGCGCCTCGGCGCGCGGCGTGCCGGCGATCTCGAGCCCGATCGCCACGTTGTCGAGTGCGGTCTTCCAGGGCATCACGGCGTCCTGCTGGAAGAGATAACCGGCCTGCCGGTTGAGGCCGGTCAGCGGCGCGCCGAGGATCATCACCCGGCCCGAAGCCGGCTTGAGCAACCCGGCGGCGATGTTGAGCAGCGTCGATTTTCCGCAACCGGTCGGGCCGACGATGGCGACGAACTCGTTGGGGCGCACGGTGAGGTTGACACGACCGACGGCCTTGTAGGTGCCGCCGCCGGCCAGTGTGAAGGTGACGCTCGTGTCCTGAAGGTCGATGGCGGGGCCGCCGTCAGTCATCGCGGTCTCGTGTGTGGTGCGGTGCGGGCGTTGCGGAGAAGGCGCGGTCGGCCGACCACCGGACAATCTGCCGCGTGCCGTGGGGCGGAAGGCGTCGGTGAGCGCACGCCCAACATGCGCGCCGGCGCACGGCCGGTCAATGGTGCGAATGCGCTCGGCGGTTGCCAGGCGCGCGCAGGTCTGATAATCGGAAACGCATGGCGACGGGACGACCCGGCGTCCGCAGGATCACAGTTTTCGAAGCGAGCAGGGACATCGCATGTCCAGCCCCACCGAGAGCCAGTTCGACGCCGAAGTGCGCGTCTACTGGCAGCCTGGCTGAACCAGCTGCCTCCGAACCAAGGAGTTCCTTGGTAAGCACGGAGTGCCGTTCGTCTCGCGCAACGTCCTCGCTGACGAGGAGGCGTTGCAGGAGCTGTTGCGCTTCGGTCCGCGCCAGCTTCCCGTGGTGTCGCGTGGCGACAAGTGGGTGAACGGCCAGTCGCTGAAGACGGTGGCGGAGTTCCTCGGCATCGACATCGGCGCCTTGAAGCATTTGCCGGCCCCCGAGCTCGTGCGCCGCATCGACCTCATCATCGACGGCGCCTCGCGCTTCTTCGCGCAGTTCCCGGAGGAGCGCATCGGCGATCTCGTGCCGGGCCGGCCGCGCTCCTACGCCCAGCTCACGTGGCATCTGTTCAACGTCGTCGACGCCTTCCTCGAGCACGAGCAGGGCATCCGCCTGATGCACGATGCCTACAACCGCATTCCGCCCGCCGGCACGACGCGCGCCGACATCCTCGCCTATGGCGCCGATGTCCGTCGCCGCCTCGCCCAGTGGTGGGAAGGCGCCAAGGACCGGCCGGCGATCCTGACCGAGGCCGCCAACGTCTACTACGGCGGCGTCACGCGCCACGAGTTCCTGGAGCGCACGACGTGGCACTCGGGCCAGCATTCCCGCCAGCTCATGTGGCTGCTCGAGGACAAGTGCGGCGTGAAGCCCGACCGCCCGCTCGGCCCGGAGATGTGGCAGGGGCTGCCCATGCCCGAGAAGGTCTGGGACGACGAGAAGGGCCTTTCCTGATCGCTGCCCGCGCCGCACCCGGCGTGCCGGCGCGTCGCCCTGCGGTCCCTCCTGCCCACTCCTCCCGCGCTTAACTCCCATCTCTCCATCGCGTGCCCGTTGCCGCCCGCCGCCGTTCGCGCGACACTGGGCGGTGACGGCCCCGGTCGCGGGGCGCAAGCAAGGGGATGCTCATGAAGGGCGTGGTGTTCACCGGCAATTGCGGGCTCGAGATCCGGGATTTTCCCGATCCGACGCCGGGTGACGACGAGGTCGTGCTCGAGATCAAGGGCTCGGGCATGTGCGGCACGGACCTGCACGTCTACCGCTCGCCGGATGCCGGTGGCGGCGGCGGCCGCTTCATCGCCGGCCACGAGCCGTGCGGCGTCGTCGTGGCGCGCGGCCGCGCCGTCCCCGAGCGCATGGCCCCGACCGACGCCCGCGTCATGGTGCACCACTACGACGGCTGCCGCGTCTGCGACAACTGCCAGACCGGCTGGACGCAGCTCTGCGACGAGGGCTCGGTCGTCTATGGCCGCACCGGCCACGGCGCCCACGCCCGCTATATGAAGGTGCCCGTGCGCACGCTGGTGCCGCTGCCCGAGCAGCTCTCCTTCGCCGAGGGCGCGGCCATCTCCTGCGGCACCGGCACGGCCTATGGCGCGATCCGGCGCATGCACATGGAGGGCGGTACGAACGTCGTCGTCAGCGGCCAGGGCCCGGTCGGCCTCAGCGCCACCATGCTCGGCGCGGCCATGGGCGCCCGCGTCATCGCCGTCGACGTGGTGGCGGACCGCCTCGCCCGCGCCCGCGAGTTCGGCGCCGACGCCACCATCGACGCTTCCGCCGGCGATGTCGTCGCCCAGGTCAAGGACATGACGCACGGCAAGGGCGCCGACTACGTGATCGAGTGCAGCGGCATTCCCGATGCGGCGGTGGCTGCCGTCCGCTCGGCGCGCACCTGGGGCACGGTTGCCTTCGTCGGCATGGGCAAGCCCGCCATGATCGACATCACCGCCGACGTCATCCGCCGCCAGCTCACGCTGGTGGGCTCGTGGACCTTCAGCGCCACGGGCCAGGGCGAGTGCGCGCGCTTCTGCGCCGACCGCAAGCTGCCGGTGGAGAAGCTCTTCACGCACCGCTTCGCGCTCACGGACGCGGTCGAGGCCTACAAGCTCTTCAACACGCAGACGACCGGCAAGGGCGTCATCATCCCGTCCTGAGCCCGCGCCGCCGCTGCCCTCAGGCCGGCGGCGGCGTGGTCAGGCTGATCGTCACGTTCTTGCGGTGGGTGAAGCTGTCGAGCATGCCCTCGAGCGAGAACTCGCGGCCGATGCCGGACTGCTTGACACCGCCGTAGGAGTGGCCGGGCACCTGGCCGAGGCCCTGGTTGATCTGCACCCAGCCGGCCTCGACGGCGTGCGCGGTCCGGAGCGCGCGGCCGATGTCGCGCGTCCACACGTAGGCGGCGAGGCCGTAGTGGCTGTCGTTGGCCATGCGGATGGCCTCGGCCTCGTCCGTCCAGCGGATGGCGACGAGCACCGGCCCGAAGATCTCCTCGCGCGCCAGCCGCCAGTCGTTGGAGGTGTTGGCGAACACGGTCGGCACGGCGAAATAGCCTTCGCTGAGCGGACCCGTCTTGGGCGGCATGCCGCCGAACACCAGCTTGGTGGCGGGGTTGGCGAGGCCTTCCTCCAGATAGCGGCAGACGCGCGTGAACTGCTTGTTGTTGATGATGGCGCCCATGTCGGTCGCCTCGTCCAGCGGGTCGCCGATCTTGAGCGCGCTCGTTTTGGCCTCGAGCTTGGCCAGGAAGTCGTCGAAGATGTCGGCGTGCAGGAAGAGGCGCGAACCGGCCGTGCACGACTGGCTCTGCCGCGTGAAGCGCATGGAGGCGATGATGCCGTCGACCACCCAGTCCTCGTTGACGTCGGGATAGACGATGGAGGGCGACTTGCCGCCGAGCTCGAGGGAGACCGGCACGATGCGGTCGGCGGCCGCCTTCATGATGAGCTTGCCGACGTCGGTCGAGCCGGTGAAGGAGAGCTTGCGGATGCCCGGATGCGCGGAGAGCGCGCTGCCGCATTCCGCGCCGAGGCCGGTCAGCACGTTGAGCACGCCCTTGGGCAGCAGCTCCTGGCAGCGCTCGGCGATCCACAGCACGCCGAGGGGCGCGTCCTCGGCCGCCTTCAGCACCAGCGTGTTGCCGGCGCAGAGCGCGGGCGCGATCTTGAGCGAGCCGAGCAGCACCGGCGCGTTCCACGGGATGATGGCGCCGACGACGCCGATGGGCTCGCGCCGCGTATAGCTCAGCACGTGCTCGCCGAGCGGGATGGTCTCGCCCTTGAGCTCGCTGGCGAGCCCCCCGAAGTAGCGGAAGATGTCGGCGACGAGCCGCGCCTCGGGCCGCGCCTGGGTACGCAGCGCGTTGCCCGTCTCGCGCGCGACGATGCGGGCGAGGTCCTCGACCTCCGCCTCGATCAGGTCGGCGATGCGCTGCAGCAGGCGGCCGCGGTCGCGCGGGGCCACGCGCGACCAGGCGGGGAAGGCGGCGGTCGCCGCCCGGACGGCGCGGTCCACGTCCTCGGCGCCGCCGCGCGGCACGCTGGCGAAGGGATTCCGGTTGGCCGGGCTCTCGACGGCGATCTCGCGGCCGTCGGCGCTTTTCGTCCAGGCGCCGTCGATCAGCATGAGCTTGGCCTCGAGGCCGGTGGTGGATGAGGTCTCGGCAAGGGTCATGGCGGGTCTCCTGGGCGGGTGTCCTGGCTGGAACGGTGGGACGGGTGCGGCACGCGGGCGGGCGCCGTGGAGGCAGCCTGGGTCCTGAGCCTGCTGCCCGGCACCATACACGCACCGCGTCCGCCGGGTCGAGGGCGGCGGCCGCTCCGGCGACGGCGGCTTAACGTTTTCGGGCTAGAGTTCCGGGGGATGGCGCGGAGGCGACGGATGACACGGCTCATGGCTTTCTGCGCCGAGGTGCTCGCCACCTACCTCGTGCTGATGGGCTTGAGCGTCCTCACGATCTGGGGATGGCGGGGCTTCGACGACGTGGGCCAGCTCCTGCTGCTTGGCGCCGCCGTCGTGCACGTCTGGGGCGCCATCAAGGTCGTCGTCCAGATGCGGCTGCGCGGCTTCTGGCTCGCCCGGCTCGACCGCATCTGACGGCCAGCGCGGGTCCATTATTCTCCTCCGCCCCCGTCGCACTTTCGGCGCGATCGCGTGCGCAGTAAGGTTGGCGCGACGATCGTCCGTCCGGGGGGAGCCCATGAACACCGAAGAGAGCCTGGCGCTGCTGGCGCGGGGCAGGGAGGCCTGGAACGCCTGGGCTGCCGAGATGCTGGCCGAGAAGGCCCGGCTGGAGGCGGCGGGGGAGTGGGCGGTCGAGGGCTGGGGCGCCGGCAAGAACGAGGCGACGACGGCGTGGCAGGTCGCGGCCCGCGTAGATTTCCGGGGGCACACCTTCGCGGTGAGCGTCTCGTTCGACGGCTTCGTGTTTCCGGGGGACGCGGGGTTTGAAGGGGCGACGTTCGGGGGACGCGGGGTTCCGCGGGGCGACGTTCTCGGGGAGCGCGGGGTTCGACGGGCGACGTTCTCGGGAGAGACGCGCGGTTCGACAAGGCGACGTTCTCGGGGACCGCGGGGTTCAGGGAGGCGACGTTCTCGGGGGCGCGTGGTTCGACAAGGCGACGTTCTCGGGGGACGCGTGGTTCGACAAGGCGACGTTCTCGGGGACCGAGTGGTTCAGAGAGGCGTTATTCTCGGGGGACGCATGGTTCAGCGAGGCGACGTTCAAAGGGGAGGCGTGGTTCCTTGAGGCGATATTGTCGGGGGACGCATGGTTCGAGAAGGCGACATTTGTGGAGCGCGCATGGTTCGGAGGGACGACGTTCAAGCGGCGCGTTTGGTTCTATGCTGCGACGTTTTCTGGGGACGGAAGGTTCGAAAAGACGACTTTGGAGGGGGAAGCAGGGTTCCAAAAGGCTACCTTTTCGCGGGATGCGAGATTCGATAATTCTCTGTTCAAGGGGCACGTGTGGTTCGAGAATGCAACGTTCTCCGGCGGTACGTTTCTAACCCGGATTACATTCTTAGGAGTTGCGTGGTTTCTCCAAGCTCGCTTCGACGGCTATACCATCTTCGACGATGCGCGCTTCGAGCGGGAGGCGCGGTTCACGGCCATGCGCGGCGAGAGCTACTTCTCGCTGCGCGGCGCGACGTTCCTCCAGGTGCCGGATTTCGAGCAGGCGCATTTCGCAGAGGCGCCGCGGCTCGACGTGCTCCGGATCGAGCCCGCGAAGCAGATTGGCGACGGCGACACCACGGCGCGCTGGCGGGCGCTGAAGCGGCTCGCAGTGCAGGGCCACGACCACGAGCGCGAGCAGCGCTTCTTCGCCGAGGAGCTGAAGAGCCTGCGCGGCAGCACGGACTGGGCGCTGCCGAGGCCCCTCAACCTGTTCCGCTCGGACGCGCCCCTCTGGCAGAACGGCACGCGCTACTGGTTCGGCCGGCTCTATCAGGCGTTCTCCGACTTCGGCCGCTCGATCGTGCGCCCGCTGGCGTGGCTGGCGGTGTTCACGGGGCTGTTCACCTGGGCCTATCTCTCGGCGCACATGGCGGCGCGGCAGCCGGCCTATCCAAGCGGGGCGACGGCGTGGCTCGCGCGCGCCCTCGGCCATGCGGTGACGGCGCGCGCGGGCGGGCTGCTGCCGGTGGTGGCGGCGCCGAGGCCACTCGCCTGCCTCGCCGGGCCGGAGGATCCGCTCGGTGAGGCGTTCTCGCTGGCGCTCGGCAAGGCGACGCTGGTCGGCGGCCTCACGGCGGGCGAGAAGCAGGCGCAGACCTATGCCTGCCTGTTCGGCCTGCACATCGAGCGGGGCAAGGCGCAGCCGCGCCACCTGCCGGACCAGTTCACGCCGGTGATCCCGACCTGGGTAGTGGCGCTCGGCCTGCTGCAGACGGTTTTGTCGGCGGCGCTGATCTTCCTGGCGCTGCTCGCCGTGCGCAACCACTTCCGCATCCGCTGAGGCGCGGCCGGTCCCCCGCTTCACTTGTCGTCCTCGGCTTCATGCCGAGGACCCATGGTGCAACGGGCTCGGGACCGGTGTGGGGCAGGCGCGGGCGGCGGGCGCGGGCCGGACCACGACGACCGCAGCCTGTGGAGGGATGGATCCTCGGGCCAGGCCCGAGGATGACAGTTGGTGGTGAGGCGCGGTGGTTCGGCCGCCGACTGCACGACCGAGAGTGGCGGCGGCGGCCGCCTCCGCGGCCGTGACGTAGAGGGTGGGCCGCGCGCGAGGATGACCGTGTGGGGTGCGGCGGGCGACGCGCTCTCCCTCTTGCCGTCCTCCGGATCGTCATGGCCGCGTCATGGCGGAGCCGTGCCAACAAGGGGCCACGGCCACCCACGCCAGGATCGGGGGACCTCGACCGCGTTCACGCAGGCATTCCCTTGCCGGCAACGAGCCAAACCGTTCCGTCCGCGCGACCAAAAGTGGCGGAGGCGGCCGCCTCCGCGGCCGTGACGTAGAAGGTGGGCCGCGAACGCCGGTCGTGTGTGAGGCAGCCGCAGGCCGCGCGCCGGCCGACAGGCAAGGGCTTGTGGGCGGAGCGGCGGGCGGCCAACGTCGTGCGTGCGGTGGGCCCGGAACTGCGCTAGCGTCCGGCGTTTGCCCGAGCGGAGGGCAGGGCGCGGGAGGGCGGCGTGGCGCGGGACAACCTGGTGGCGGAAAGCACGCCGGCACAGGCCCTCAGGGCGATATTCTGCATGGTCGGCGGCGTGGCGCTGCTCTCGCTCAACGACGGCATCGTCAAGGTGCTCGTCGCGACCTATCCGGTGGGCCAGCTTCTGTTCCTCAGAAGCCTGTTCGTCATCCCGTGGATCCTGCTGCTCGCGCATTTCTCCGGCGGCCTGTCGACGCTGCGCGTGAGCCACGTCAAGGGCCATGCGCTGCGGGCGATCTGCGTCATCGCCAGCGGCTTCTTCTTCGTGACGGGGCTCATCTACCTGCCGCTCGCCGACGCCATCGCCATCACCTTCACCGGGCCGATCTTCATCACCGCCATGGCGCCGCTCGTGCTCGGCGAGCGCGTGGGCTGGCGGCGCTGGCTCGCGGTGCTCGTCGGCTTCCTCGGCGTGCTCGTGATCCTCAGGCCCGGTACGGCGGCCATGCAGTGGGCCATGCTGCTGCCGCTCGGGGCGGCGCTGGCCAGCGGCATGCGCGATCTCATCACGCGGCGCATCGCGTCCTCGGAGACGACGGTCGCCGTGCTGTTCGTGACGACGACGGCGGTGCTCGTCGCGGGCTTGCTGACGTTTCCGCTGGGCTGGGTGCCGTTCCGGGCGCGGGACCTGTGGATCTTCGGCCTCAGCAGCGTGATCTTCACGACGGCGCACTACCTCATGGTGGAGGCCTTCCGCAACGGCGAGGCGGCACTGATCGCGCCCTTCAAGTACACCTCGCTCGTGTGGGGCGTGCTGTTCGGCTACCTGCTGTTCAACCACCTGCCGGACGGCTGGACCATGCTCGGCGCCGGCATCGTCGTGCTGGCCGGCCTCTACATCGCCCATCGCGAGCGCGTGCGCCGCAAGCAGCAGGCGGCGGCGTAGGGCAGGGTCACAGTTGCGCGAGATGGTCGCTTCGCGACTTCCAGCCGCGGACATTGCCGCCTAGATTTGCGGCGCACGCTTCGTCGGCCACTGGCAGGAGCCCGACCGATGCACGATCACGGCGACGACCACGCGCACGATCATCACGGCGGCCATGACCATGACGGGCATGGTCATCACCACCACCATCATCATCACGCGCAAACGGCGGGCGCAGGCGCTCAGCCGCTCAGCCGGCGTGCGCTCATCGGCTCGGTTGCCGCGCTCGGGGCCTCGGCCGCGCTGCCCGGCATGGCCTGGGCCACGGTTCCGGCGGTGGCCGCCGACATGGCCAAGGCCGTAGGCGCCTGGCTCGCCGCGCTTTCGCCGGCGCTCCGGCGCAAGGCCGTGCTCGGCTGGTCGAGTCGGCGGCGCGGCGACTGGCATTATATTCCGCGCGGGCGGCCCGGCGTCACGCTGAAGGAGATGGGCGCGGCCCAGACCAAGGCGCTCTGGGACGTGCTCGCGACACTGCTGAGCCGGCGCGGTGTCCAGCAGATCGAAGGCATCATCAAGCTCGAGCGTGTGCTCGGCGAGCTCACCGACAATCTCGAGTTCCGCGATCCCGCCAACTACGCGCTCGTCGTCTTCGGAAACCCGGCCGGCGCCGCGCCCTGGGCCTGGCGCTTCGAAGGGCATCACCTGTCGGTCAGCGTCATGGTGGCGCCGGGGCATGGCGTCGGCGTCACGCCGGCTTTCTTCGGCGCCAATCCGGCGAAGGTGCCGAGCCGTCATCGTCACGCCGGCTTCCGCCTCCTGGGGGGCGAGGAGGACGCGGTGTTCTCCCTCGTCGGCTCGCTCGATGGCGCGCTGCGCGCCGCCGCCGTGATCGGCGAACGCTCGCTGGGCGACATCGTCGCCGGCCCCGGCCGCGAGGACGAGCTCAAGCGCTACCAGGGCGTTGCGCTCGCGCGTCTCAACGAGGCGCAGACGGCCGGCGTCATGCGCATCCTGGAGCTTTTTACGGGCACGCTGCGGCCGGAGCTCGCGTCGGCGGCGATGGCGCGGGTGACGGAGGCCGGCGTGGGCGCGCTGCATTTCGCCTGGGCGGGCAGTCCGACGCGCGGGCGTCCGCATTATTTCCGGGTGCACGGGCCGAAAACGCTGGTCGAGTACGACAACACCCAGGACGGCGCCAATCACGTGCACTCCGTGTGGATCGATCCCGAGGGGGCGTTCGGCCGCGATCTCCTGAAGAAGCACTACCGCGACGCGCACTGAGAGGCGGGCCGGCCGGTCGCGCGGGTCACCGGCTCAGCGCGCCTTGGCGTCCGGGGGTGTCGAGCGGCGTCCAGAGCCGCGCCTGCATCGCCGCGTCGCCGTGCGCCAGGATGACGTTGAACGCCCGCTTGCGGCGCCCGGGGTCGGAACCGGGGGCCGCGGTGGTGCCGATGGCGTCGTGCTCTCGGGCGGAGGCGCGCACGCCCGGCATGAAGTCGACACGCCAGGCGCCATTCTCCTTGAAGAAGTCGACGCGCAGTCCGCCGGCGACGGCGAGCGCCAGCATCATCCAATCGTCCGCGTACTCGCGGGGGCCGAACCAGCCGACGGCTCGACCGCGGCCGACGGGCAGAACGGCAAGCAGTGCTACGTCCGTGAAGGGGCGGTGCGGCTGGCTGCGTCGCCAGGCGGCGTGGAGGGCTTGCGGGCTTGCCGGCGCGCGCAGAGCCTCGATGGTCATGCGTCCGCTGTAGACAGCCTGGCGCAGCCCGAGGGCGGCGATGCAGTCGATGGTGGGGAGCGCTAGCAGGGTGGCCTCGTCGGCCACGAGTGCGAGCCTGCGTGCCCGCATCTCGAAGTCCAGCGTGCGCTGTGCAACCTCGGTTGCGGCAGTGTCGAACCGGTCCGCGCGGAGAGCGGTCTGGTAGCGTGCCCACGCGCCCTGCGGGCCGGCACGGTCGCCCAGCAGGAGGGCACCGGCGAGAAGAATGCCGGCGCCGAGGAGGGTGAAAAGCAGGATTCGTCTGATCATGCCGGCCAGTATCGCCCCGAAGGGCTCTACATCCGGTTAGGCGGCATGGTTAAATCCCGGCGGCCTCGCGCTTCAGTCGCCGGACCTGAGAGGTGAAGACGGCGAAACAGGCCCCGAAGAAGGCAAAGGTGCCGAGCCCCGTCAGCAGTCCCTCGCGAGGCTCGAGGGCGACGACCGCGAGGCCGCCCGCGGCCAGGAGCGCCGAGATGATGGCGAGTGCGACGAGCCAGCGGCGGCCGAGCGACCGGGCTTGCGTCATCTGCGCCTCGCGCAGGGTCAGCCGCTCGTCGGATCGGGCGTAGCCCTTGATCAGCGAGGACACGAAGAGCTGAAACGAGACGGTGAGCAGTGTGATGAGCGCGAGTGTCAGAATCAGGTTGGACGAGACGCCGACGGCAGCGATGGCGACGGTTGCCGGCAGGAAGACCATATAGGCCGTCTTGAGCTGGCGCTTGAGGGCGCGCTCGGCAGCGTCGTCGGGCACGATGCGGCCCTTGGCGAGGACGCCGAACGGATAGAACACCGTGCGCCCCTGCGGGTCTGTCTTGAAGCTTGCACCGGTCAGCCCATCGAAATAGCCCATGTTGCTCTCCGCATTATGCTCAATTGCAAAAACAACGTTCAGTCGCCTCTGGACCGCATGTGGGAGAGGGCGGCGTGGATGTCAAGGGCGGGGGCAGTGCGGGGCGCGGGCGCGCCGTGGCAGGATGGCGGCGGGTGATTGACTCGGCGCCCCCTCGCGCGTTCACTCGGGGCGGCGCGCCAGGCATCGGGCCGCTGCGCCCCTCGGAAGGACCATCGCCGCCTCATGGCTTCTCGCGCGGCTGCCGACATCGAGATCGTACGACTTCGCGCGTGTGACGACCGTAATGCGGTGACGGCCGCCGTCGATCGCATCTTCTTCGAGTCGAGCGCCACCCAGCGTTTCGCCGACGCCGAGGCCAAGGCGCGCTTCCGCGAGCGCTGGCTCGGCCGCTATCTCACCCACCACCTGGAGCACGCCTTCCTGGCGCGCGATGCCGGCGGGCAGGTGCTCGGCTACATCATCGGCGCGCCGGACGATCCCTCGCGCGACCGTCTGTTCGCCGACCTCGCGTTCTATCGCGACTTTGCGCCACTCTGCCGTGCTTTCCCCGCGCAGCTTCACATCAACGTCGCTGCGGATGCGCGCGACAGAGGCGTCGGCGCGGCGCTGATCGAGCACTTCGCCGCGCACATGGCGTCGTGCGGCGCGTCGGGCCTCCACGCCGTTACGGCGCAAGCCTCGCGCAACCGCTCCTTCTACGCCCGCCACGGCTTCGTGCAGGAGGGGTCCTGCCTGTGGAACGATCACGTCGTGGTTTTCCTCGGCCGCCGCCTTGGTCGCGAGGGCGCGCCTGATGTATGAAGCGTGTGGCCGTGCGCCATGGCGTGGCGGGCCGGTGCGTCAGGAGAGGGAGCGGTCGCCATGACGGACGATGCGGACACCTACGATTATGTCATCGTCGGCGCGGGTTCGGCCGGTTGCGTGCTCGCCAATCGCCTGTCGGAAGACCCCGCCGTGCGCGTGCTGCTGATCGAGGCCGGCGGCAAGGACAACTACATCTGGGTGAAAATCCCCGTCGGCTATCTCTACTGCTTCGGCAATCCGCGGGTGGACTGGGGCTTCAAGACGGCCGAGGAGCCCGGTCTCAACGGCCGTAGCCTCAATTATCCGCGCGGCAAGGTGCTCGGGGGCTGCTCCGCCATCAACGGCATGATCTACATGCGCGGACAGGCACGCGACTACGACCAGTGGCGCCAGCTCGGCAACACGGGCTGGGGCTGGGACGACGTGCTGCCCTATTTCATGAAGCACGAGGACCAGTGCGCCATGGAGCCGGCGGGCTTTGCGGGCAAGCACGCGCGCGGCGGCGAGTGGCGCGTCGAGCGCGCGCGCGTGCGTTGGGACGTCCTCGACGCCTTCCGCGACGCCTGCGCGGAGGCCGGCATTCCCAAGGTCACGGATTTCAACGGCGGCGACAACGAGGGCGTCGATTACTTCCACGTGAACCAGCGTTCGGGCTGGCGCTGGAGCACGGCCACCGGCTTCCTGCGCCCGGCTGCTTCGCGGCCCAATCTCACGGTCTCGACGCATACCCTGGTCGAGCGCCTGACGCTGGAGGGCAGGCGCGTCTCCGGCCTCGAGGTCAGGACCAGGGGCCAGCGCCGGACCGTGACGGTGCGACGGGAAGTGATCCTCTCGGCAGGCGCCATCGGCAGCCCGCAGATCCTGCAACTGTCGGGCATCGGTCCAGGCGCGCTGCTCCAGGGGCACGGCATCGCCGTGCGTCACGAGTTGCCGGGCGTCGGTGAGAACCTGCAGGATCACCTGCAGATCCGCTGTGCCTACAAGGTTTCCGGCATCGCCACCTTGAACGAGCGCGCCAACAGTCTCATCGGCAAGATTGGCATCGCGCTCGAATACGCGCTGTTCCGCTCGGGGCCGATGTCGATGGCGCCGTCGCAGGTTGGCGCCTTCGCGCGCACGGATCCGTCGTTCGAGACGCCCAACGTGCAGTATCACATCCAGCCGTTGACGCTCGACAGGTTCGGCGAGCCGCTGCATCCCTTCCCGGCCTTCACGGCGAGCGTGTGCAACCTGCGCCCCGAGAGCCGGGGACACGTGCGCATCGTCTCGGGCGACCCGAGCGCGCATCCCGAGATCCGGGCGAACTATCTCTCGACCGAGGGCGATCGCCGCGTCGCCGCAGATTCGATCCGTCTGACGCGCCGCATCGTCTCGATGCCGTCGCTTGCCCGCTACGCCCCTGTCGAGTTCAAACCCGGTCCCGCGTACACCAGCGACGAGGATCTGGCACGCGTGGCCGGCGACATTGCCACGACGATCTTCCACCCGGTGGGCACCGCGAAAATGGGGACCGACCCCATGGCGGTTGTCGATCCCCGCCTCAAGGTGCACGGGCTCGCTGGCCTGCGCGTGGTGGATGCCTCGGTCATGCCGACCATCACCTCCGGCAACACCAATTCCCCGACCATCATGATCGCCGAGAAGGCGAGCGCCATGATCGCCGAGGATTGGCGGTGAGGCAGAAGGCGCGCGTCAGTCGCGCCCATTGAAAGAGAACGGCGCCCAGCGTGGCAACGGGCGGGCCGAAAGAATGCCCGTCGAGGGCGGCTTGCGAGCCTCGACCTCGGTGGAGCGCGGCGCGCCGAGTGCCGAGCGTGTCGCCCTCACGGGGCCCTTCTTGCGCGCCAGGCGCCGCGCGCGATGGCTGTCGCCTGGGCCGACGCCGCGGCGTGGCGCGCGCAACTGCTTCGGCGGCGCCTGCGGAGCGGGTGACAGGGTGGTGAGCGGCGGACGAACGGTCTCGCTGGGCGTCGCCGCCCTGGTCTCGTCGGGTGTGGCCACAACGGCGACGTGGGGCGCAGGCTTCGCCGTCCTGGCGGGGGCCGGCGGCAACCGGAGCCGGGCCGAGGTCTCGACCAGATGCCCGGAAACGACGCGAACGCCGAAGCTCGATTGCGCGACCGGGCGATCTTCCGAGTCGAGCAGCTCGACGGAGATGTCGAAGCGGTCGAGCGGCGTGGCCGGCAGCGACAGCGTCAGGGCCTCGAGCTCCTGCGGGCTCACCGCCCATATGCCCGGCGCCACCCGCATGCCGTGCGACAGCGTGATGCCCTCAGGCAGGTTGCGGATCATCAGCAGATGCAGAGGATACAGGGTCGAGCCCGACTGGATCGAAAGTGGAAATCTCGCGGAGTGGCTGCGATCGGGCCTGAGAACGATTTCGAAAATCGGCGCGAGGGTCGCACTGCCGGGAACCGGCTTCGGCGCGGGACGGGCTTCGGGAAGCCGGACCGGCGTCACCGCCACGTCGCCGACGCGTGCGCTCGCCCGTGGCGACGCAGGAGGCGCAGGCTCATCGCGCGAGGCGATGGCGAGCCGACCTGGTGCGGGCGGACTTGCGGCATGAAGTGCGGTCAGGCGACCGGCGGCCCCGGGGAGTGCTCTGACCTCCGTCGGCAGTGCATTGATCGCCAGCGCCAGGATCAGCGCGCCGATGAGGCCACTGCCCAGGCCGGCAGCGATCCAGGCGGTCATGCTGGCCCGGCGCGCCGACGCCTCGGTCGTGTTCCTGAAGGCTTCGATCTGGTGGAGCTTCCGGGAGTGCTCGAGAGCCGACAGCACATCTTCGAAGGGGGGCTCGAAGGCGGGCTCGAGAGGGGGATCGTCGCCTGCCGCGGGCCAATCGGGTGGCGCATCGGCCGCGTCCCCCGCGGCCGGGCGTGCGTGCGGCAGCTCTCGTGGTGGGCTCTCGTCGAGTTCGGCCAGTCGGGCCATAAGGCTCCTCCGCCAGTCGTCCTCTGACAGTCCCGGATGCAAACTCGCCATGCTCAGCCTCCCTCGACGCCGGCGAGGTGCGTCGCGCAACACGTGAGCCACGTTGGGTTCCGCCACCCAGCCACGCTCGTAGTGCCGACGCGGATATCCGAGATCCCGACCGATACCTGACCGGACTGAGAGCGTCGGACTCGCCGCTAGCGTTGTATGAAGCCAATCTGCAACAGGCTTTCAAGAAAAAACAACGACGACGGAATAAATGCTTTACATCAGGCGAGCCTTGCACTTGCCGCTTTTGTCCGAGGGCGGATGAAGTTGTCAACTCTCGAGGTGGCGACCGCAGGTAGAGTCTCCGATGCGCCAGGGTGTGGATCGGCGGACGCTCCGTGCGCACGCTGAGCGAGGAACCGGCCGGGCAGGTCGCACGACGGGACGGGGTGAGCGGGGGCAGGAGAGTCTTCCCAGGCCGGGCGCGCGCGTCTCCGGGTGGTTCCGTCGCTCTCGAGTCGGGCTCACCGTGGGCCTTGTCACAATGCCGTCATAGTCGGGCGAACCAGAGCGCGCCCGCTCGCCTACAGCAGCCCGGCGACGTGCTCGGCGATGGCGAGGGATGAGGTGAGGCCGGGACTCTCGATGCCGTAGAGTGCGACGAGGTTGGCGTGGCCGTGCGTCTCGGGGCCGTGGATGGCGAAGTCGGGCACGGGCTCGCCCTGTCGGTAGATTTTCGGGCGGATGCCGGTGTAGTCGGGCTGCAGCGCCTCCGCCGGCAGGTCCGGCCAGTAGCGGCGCACCTCCTGGGTGAAGAGGCGCTGGCGGGCGCCATCGCCATCCTCGAAGTCGTAGGAGATTTCGTCCTTCCATTCGAGGTCGGGGCCGAACTTGGCCTTGCCGCCGATGTCGAGTGTCAGGTGGATACCGAGCCAGGCGCCTTCGGGCATGGGGTAGATCAGGCGCTGGAAGGGCGAGCGGCCGGGATAGGCGAAGTAATGGCCCTTGGCGGGGTAGGTGACCGGCACCCGGTAGCCCGCTTTGCCTCCGAGCATCTCACCGAGCCAGGTGGCGCCGAGGCCGGCAGAGAGCACGAGGCGCTTCGCCGTGATGGCGCCGGCCGCCTCGCCGCCCGTCTCGACGCGGAAGAGGCCGTCGGGCGTGCGCGAGAGCGCACTGACGGGGGTGTTGAGCACGACCTGTCCGCCGTGCGAGGTAATGTGCCCTTCGAGCGCCAGCATGTAGCCGTGGCTGTCGATGACGCCGGTGGAGGGCGAGAGCAGCGCCGCGACGCAGAAGAGCGCGGGCTCCATGGCCATGGCGTCGGCGCCGGTGACGTAGGTGAGGTCGTCGACGCCGTTCGTGAGCGCCGTCTTGCGGATCGCCTCGAGTTTGGGGAGCTGGTCCTCGGAGGTCGCGACCAGCAGCTTGCCGCGTCGCTCGTGCGGCACGCCGTTCTCGGCGAGGAACGCATAGAGCAGATGCTTGCCATGGACACAGTGGCGGGCGCGCAGGCCGCCCGGCGGATAGTAGAGCCCGGCGTGGATGACCTCGCTGTTGCGCGAGCTCGTTTCCGAGCCGATGAGATCGTGGCGCTCCAGCACCATGACCTCCTGGCCCTTCAGGGCGAGCGCGCGGGCGCAGGCGAGCCCAACGGCTCCCGCGCCGACGACGATGGTCTCAACGTCTGCAGTCATGGTGTGTCACTCGCATCCCGGCATCAGGTGTGGGCGCACCTCATGGCATGATTGCAGCCCTCGGGGAAGACCCGCCGATGGGCGCGGTCCGCGGCGGGCGCGCCGGAGCCTCAGGCAACGGGCGGCAGGCCCTCGGCGACGCGCACGTCGTTGATCACCTCGCGCACGCGCTGGCGCAGGGGCTTCAACTGCACGCCGAATTCCTCCACGAGGCGCCGGTTGTCGATGAGGAAGTTGCCGGATTTCTCGCGGCCCCCCGTTGCCGCCTCGAAGCGAATGTCGGCGTCGGGCAGTACCTCGCGCACGAGTACGGCGAGCTCGCCGAGACTGATGGTGACGCCGCCGGAATTGTAGGTGGTGTGGCGCGGCTTGTCGGCCAGCAGCACGCGTGCCATCGCCTCCGCCATGTCCTCGACGTGGATGACGCACCGCATCGTGTCGGCATAGGGAAAGGTGACGGGCTTGCCGCGGGCCGGCTGGCACATGCAATTGACGTGATCGATCGAGCCGAACTTCTTGTCCGGACCGGTGACGTTGGCCGGACGGATGCACGTGATGGTCATGCCGTAGGCGCGTCTGTAGTCGTGGGCCTGCCACTCGTTGATGATCTTGTTGACCGCGTACTGGCTCTCGCCATAGCGCTCGTCGCTCTCGTCGACGAGGCGCTCGCCGAAGCGGGACTGCTGGCCGCTGACAGCCACGGAGCTGGCGAACACGGTGTGCCTGACGCCCAGGCGCCGGGCCGCCTCGAAGCAATTGTCCATGCCCTGCAGCTCGAGCTTGAAGGCCACGTGCGGCGCCAGATCGCCGATGAAATAGGAGAGATTGATCAGCCGTTCCGCGCGGGACTCCTGCACCGCGCCGATGACGTCGTCGAACTGGGTGACGTCGCCGCGCACGACCTTGACCTTGCCGCCGAGCGATGCGAAGGCCGCCGACGCCGTGGCAACGTCGATGTCCATGCAGGTGATGTCGTGGCCGGCCGCCGCCAGGATCGGAATCATGCGCCGGCCGATGAACCCCGCCCCGCCAACCACCAGGATAGACATGTGCTGCGCTCCCCCGCGTTCCGGCCCTCGGGCCCTGTCGTCGTTCGCCGGCGGCACGTTAGCAGCATCGCGTGCGGCGGCGGAAGGGCCTCATCCGCGAAGAGCCTTGCGCTCGCGCCCCGCCCTTGCGAGGCTTGCCGACACAGCATCGGCCCAATCGGGAAGGAGCGAGGCATGAAGGTCGAGATCGCATACTGCGGGGCCTGAGGCTACGAGCCACGCGCCCGTGAGGCGCGCAGCATCGTGCTCGAGGCGCAGCCGGCGGCCGAGGTCAGCTTGCGGCGCTCCCACGGCGGCGTCTTCGATATCCTCGTGGATGGCCGGCTGGTCTTCTCGAAGTCCGCGAGCGGCCGCTTCCCCAGCAGGGCGGACATCCTGGCGGCTTTGGCGGTGTGAGCGATCAATTAAGGTTGCGGACAGGCCATCGTCGGCAGCTCCAGCGCGTCGCATTCCACCGTCTGCAGCCGGGCCGGACGGCCGGAGTGCGGCATCGCGGGCACAGCATGAGATCTCTCTGTCGTCGGCTCTTGGCATTCCAACATCCGCTCGCTTAATCTCGCAATCAGCTTGAGAGTGACCTTCTTTTGGCAACATGAGGGCTGAGATCATGCGTTCCATTTTTAGGGTTTTTCTTCTGGGGCTCTTCCTGAGCGGCTCGTTCGCTCTGCTCGCGCCGGCGCCCGCCGCCGCGCAGTGCAATCCCGGCTACAAGCTTTGCCCCGATCATCTCGGTGGCGGCTGTGCACCCATCGGGTCCATCTGCTGTGCGGGCGGCAAGCACGTCACGTCGGGGCGCTGCCCGCGCACCAGCGGCGGCAGCTATGGCGCCATCGCCGTAGCGCTCTGGCGTGAAAGCTCGGGCCGCTCGCGCGTCGCGGTCGGCGTCGGCTGGAAGTATCGCTCGCTGTCCGAGGCGAGCCGCAGCGCCATGAGCCAGTGCCAGGGCCGGGGCGGGCAGGGCTGCCGGGTCGTGACGACCTTCAGCAACGGCGGTTGCGGCTATGTGGCCACCGGCTCCAGCAGCAACGGTGTCTCCTACGGCACCGGCGCCACGCCTCGCATTGCGCTCTCCGAGTGCCGCAAGAACGGGCACAGCTGCAGCCGCGCCATCGGTGGCTGCACGGTCAGATAGCGAGCGGCCGTCGGTTCTTCCTGGCCTTGCGATTGGCCCTATGACTCGAGACGACGCCGGCTCGTGCACGCGAGCCGGCGTTTGCCATCTGATGCGTGGACGCTCAACCGCGTACCGGGCCGACCGCCGGCGACCGAAGCGGCCTTGACACGGCATCAGCGAACAAAATAAGAACGAGAGGTTCGGTTTCTGCATCCCCCGTGCGCCGGCCCGGCGGGAGCGAGCGCTGCTGCGAGGGAGCCCGACGCGCGTGGCCTTCACATTCGTCCATACGGCCGACTGGCAGATCGGCAAGACCTTCGGCGGCTTCCCCGAGGACAAGGCCGCCATCCTGAAGCGCGCCCGTCTCGACGCCGTCGCGCGCATCGCCGCGCAGGCTCGGACGAAGGGCGCCGCCCACGTGCTGGTCGCTGGCGATATTTTCGATGCCGAGACGCTGCCCGATCAGACGCTGCGCGAAGCGCTGAGCATCATGCGGAAGTGCGCCGACCTCACGTGGCATCTGCTGCCGGGCAATCACGATCCGGCGCGTCCCGGCGGCCTCTGGCAGAGGGTGCGCGCGCTCGGCGGGCCGCTCGCCAATGTCCGCGCCCACGACACGCAGGGCGCGACAGAGATCGCGCCAGGGGTCCACCTGCTGGCAGCACCACTCACCAGCAGGGCCGCGAGCGGCGACCCGACGGCGTGGATGGACAGCGCGGCGACACCGGAAGGAGCGCTGCGCATAGGGCTCGCGCACGGCTCGGTGCAGGGCTTCGGCAGCCTCGGCGAGGCGGCGGTCCAGATCGCCCAGGATCGTCCCGAGCGGGCCGGGCTCGCGTATCTGGCGCTTGGCGACTGGCACGGCGCGCGGCAGATCGGCCCGAGGGTCTGGTACTCCGGCACGCCGGAGCCGGATCGCTACGTCAGGAACGAGCCGGGTCATGCCCTCGTCGTGCGGCTCGCCTCTCCATCCGCCGCGCCTGAGGTCGAACGGGTCGCGACGGCAGAGTTCCACTGGTCGCAACGTGCGGTGCAGCTCGACAGCCTCGCGGATATCGAGGCGGTGGCCGTCGAGGTGGCAGCGCTCGGGGCCGCCTCGCGCTCGCATCTGCTGGCACTGGAACTGGCGGGGCAGCTTTCACTCGCCGAGCACAGTGCGCTCGAAGCACGTCTCGAGGCGCTGGCGGCCGAGCTCTTCTGGCTGGAGCACGACGCAGCCGATCTCCACGTCGCCGCCGATGGGGCCGACCAGGCCATGATCGGCGGCGGGGTGATCGGCGAAGTGGCTGCGCGCCTTCGCGCCGTGGCCGCTGCGGACGACGCCCAGGCGCGGGCCGTGGCGGAGCTGGCCCTGCGGAAGCTCTACGGCTACGCCCGCCAGGCGGGTGAAGGGAGGCGCTCTTGAAGTTGCGCGCGCTGCGGTTGAAGGAGGTCGGCCCCTTTTCCGCGCCCGTCGCCATCGAGGGTCTCTCGGACGGGCTGAACATCCTGGTGGGCCCCAATGAGCTGGGCAAGTCGACGCTCGTGCGTGCGCTCCGCACGCTCGTGGAAAGCCTGCATACGAGCCAG
This sequence comes from Hyphomicrobiaceae bacterium, assembly GCA_041397725.1. GTDB lineage: Bacteria > Pseudomonadota > Alphaproteobacteria > Rhizobiales > Hyphomicrobiaceae > JAGRKR01. Next base: position 309,359 of record JAWKVZ010000003.1, read on the forward strand.
GCCGAAGCGGTGCGTGCGTTGCGGCCGTATGCGGGCGGCGCGCCGCTGATCGAGGCCGACCTCGAGATCGACGGGCGGCTGTGGCGGCTGCGCAAACGCTATCTCGCCGACAGGTCAGCCACGCTTGCCACCACCGACGGCGGCGAGATCTATCGTGGGGCCGACGCCGAGGAGCACCTGAAACGCCTGCTCGCCCCCTTGCTCGCAGTCACCGGGCTGAAGGGGACGGGCAAGTCCGCCGGCCCCGCGTTCGGCCTGGTCTGGGTGGGGCAGCGCGAGTCGCTCGACGCACCCATCCCGCACGACGAGACGGTCGGCCGCCTGCAGGCCTTCGTGCAGAGCCAGGTCGAGGACGTGCTCGGCGGCGACCGCGCCAGAGCCGTCAGGGCGCTTGTGGAGGGTGACCTCAAGAAACTCACGGGCGGTCGCGGGGCCGACAAGCCGCCGGCCGGCAGCCGGCGCGAACGGGCCATCAAGGATCTCGCCGCGGCAGAGCTGGCGCTCGCGGCGGCGCAGGCGCAGGCCGAGGCCGAACGCCAGGAGATCGAGCGGCTCGCCACGTGCATCGCGCAGCGCGAGGCGCTGTTCTCGCCCGAACGCCGCGGCGAGCTGGAGGCGGCGGTTGAGGTCGCGGAGCAGGGGCTGGCGGTGGCGCAGGCGGCCGAGCAGCAGGAGGCGGCAGCCGCGGCGCGGCTTGAGGCCGAGAGCCTCAAGCGCGACGCCGCACGCAAGGCGCTGGAGTATCTCGAGCGCGACATGGCCGACCTCGCGAAGAGGCACACTCAGGCCGCGGCGCTCGATGGCGAGATCGGCCGTCTCGACGAGGCGGCAACCGCCGCGCGCGTGCAGATCGAGACGGCCAGCGAGGCGCACGAGGCACAGCGGCGACGGCTCGATGAGGGCCGGGCGCACCGTGACGCGCACGCCCGACTCGTGCAGGCGCACGCGGTACGCACACGCCAGCAGGCGCTGGAGCACCGGCTCGGTCTGGTTCGGCAGGCGGGGCAGGAGCAGGCGCGGCTCGACGCTGCGCTGGCCGCGCTGCCGGTGACCGCGGAGCGCGTCGAGCGGGCGCGGTCGCTGGCCGGCGCGCTGGCCGTGAGCGAGGGACGCCTGTCGGCCGCCGCGCCACGCGTCACCGTCACCTACGTGCCCGGCGCCGGTGGCAGGATCAATCTGGCTGGTCGGCCCCTCGATGACGGAGAAGAGCTGCGGCCCGACACGCCGATCCGTCTGGAGATCCTCGGGGTCGGCACGATCAGCGTCGCGCCGGGCGGCGGCAGCGATCTCGCCGACCTCCGCCACACGCGCGATGGTGAGCGCAAGGCGCTCGACGACATGCTGGCGCGCATGACCGTCACCTCGCTCGGCGAGGCCCAGGCCCGGCTCGACGCACGCCGCGACATGGAGGGCGAGCGCGAGCGGGCGCGGGCGACCGTCGCTGCTCTGGCGCCGCAGGGCCTCGAGGCTCTCGAAGCCGAGCATGCGGCGCTGACGGCCGAGGTTTCCCAGTTCGCGGGGCTTGCGCCCGGCGAGCCGGCGTCCGGCAGTGCGGATGTGCTGGAGGCTGCGGTGACGGCGGCCGAACGGGACCTCGCTTCGAGGCAGGCCGCGTGCGAGCGTGCGCGCGAGGGCGTCCGCGCGGCCGAGGCGGCGCTGAATGGCGCGCGCGAGCAGCGCCAGCGCGTCGGCGAGGAGATCCTGCAGCTCGAAGCGCGGCTCGGCGCACCGGAGGCACGGCAGGCGCGGGTGGCTGAGCTCACCAAGGCTCTGGCCGACCAAGTCGCGGCCCATGCCGCCGCCGAGCGCGAGCACCGGGCGGTTCGCAGCCAGGTGATCGATGCCGCGCGCCGGCGCGAGATCGAGGCGGAGCACGCACGGGCGCGTGCGGCCCGGCAAGGGGCCGACGGGCGGCTCAAGGAGCTGGAGCGGGAGATCAATCAGCTTGAAGGCGCACTCGGCAACCGGCGCGAGAGCGGCCGGCGCGCCGATCTCGAAGCGCTGACGCAGAGTGTGCGCACGCTGGCTGCCCAGGTGGCGGGCTTCGCGCAGGAGGCAGCCGCCCTCGACCTGCTGCGGCGGACCTTCGAGGCGGTGGAGCGCGAGAGCCGCGACCGCTACCTGACGCCGATCATCGCCTCGGCGCGCCCCTATCTCACGCACATTTTCGGCGACGGGACGCTCGAACTCGGCGCGGCTGCCGAGGCGACCGCGCTGGTGCGCGAGGGACGGGCCGAGCCGCTCGACGTGGTCAGCATGGGAACCCGCGAGCAGATCTCGATCCTGGTGCGCCTTGGCTATGCGCGCTACCTGGCCGAGCATGGCCACGCCGCGCCCGTCGTCCTCGACGATCCCCTGGTCTATGCCGACGACCGGCGCATCGCCGGGATGTTCGCGGCGCTCGCGGAGGCGGCACGGCAGCATCAGGTGCTGGTCCTGACCTGCCGGGAACGGGCCTTTGCGGATATCGCCGGCCATCGCCTCGCCCTGACGCCCTGGACGGAGGGATGAAGCGGCCGGGTGCGCCCTCACGGCAACGCTTCGGCCTGCTCATGAGGCGCACGCGGAAGAGCATCTGTCATCCGCCGCTCACCTGTACTAGCTTTCAGGCGCGAGGCTCGGTCATGCGTACGGGAGGGGGAAATGGGGGAAGTGTGCAAGGAGGTCGCGTCGGCCGCGCGTGACATCGAGGCGCTGGCGGGACAGCTCCAGCTCGAGGCGCTGGCAGGTCCCATCGAACGTTTCCTTGACGCCCTCGCCCGCATGAGCCGCGCGATCCGGAGGGAGGACTACGCAGGCGTGCTCAAGTCGCTCAAGGATGCGCGCGCCTTCGACCACCTCGCCAGGGTCGCAGATCACATCCAGCGCCTCGGCGTGGACGACGGCCTGGTGGCGCGCGATCAGGCCCAGGCGCTGATCGACTCCGGGCAGCCGGTGGCGGCCGTGCCGGTCCTCGAGCGCATCGCCATGACGACGTCCAGCGATCAGGAGGCGCACATCGAAGCGCTGGGGCTGCTCGGGCGCGCCCACAAACAGATCTACGTCGAATATCGCCACCGTCCGCGCCCGCCGGCGATCGAGTCGGCTCTGCGCCAGGCGATCTCCAGGTACGCGTCGGCCTACCTCGCGGCCGCGGATGACAAGGTCGGCTGGCTCGGCATCAATCTGGTCGCCCTGATCGCGCGGGCGCGCCGCGACGGCGTCACGCTTCCATCCGGCGTCGACGCGGTCCCGATCGTGCACCATCTGCTCGCCCATCTGCAGGGCGGCAAGGCCGGTGGCGACGAGCATTGGAACGCGGCGGTGGCGGGCGAATGCTATGTGGCGCTCGCCGATGCCGAGGCGCGGGAGGGCCGTCACGAGTCGGCGCGGGAGCTGCTCGAGAAGGCGGCTCACTGGTATGGACGATATGTCCATCGAGAGGATGGGGTCAAAACGGCTTTCCCGCTGGAGGGCAGCCTACGTCAGCTCAACCAGGTCTGGGGCATCACGGCAGGACGCGATGCCAAGGGGCAACTCGTCGCGGCGCTCAATGCCCGCCTCGGCGAGATGCGTGGCGGCCGTCTCGAGCTGAGCAAGTCCGAGACGCAGGCCATGCTGTCGTTTGCGGAAATGGACGACGTGGTGCCGCAGGCCGTGCTCGGCAACGCGGCGCCGCGGCGTCTGTCCTGGCTGAAGCAGGGGCTGACCGCAGCGGCCGCCGTCGGGCGCATCGTCAATATCGGCACGGGGCTTCCGGTCGGCACCGGCTTTCTCGTGCGCGGCGGCGACCTCGCTCCGTCGCTCGGCGAGGAACTGCTGTTGCTCACCAACGCCCACGTCGTCGGCGATCCGCCGGCCGCCCCGGGCATCGACATCGAGCGGGCCTACGTGACCTTCCAGGAGGATGTCGAGAGCCGCAGCCGCTATCGCCTCACCGAGGTCCTGATGCAGTCGCCGTTCGAGGCGCTCGATTATGCGCTGGTTCGGCTCTCGCCGCGCATCGAGCATCTGCGGCCGCTGTCACTCGCCCCCGACCTGGTCGCCGACCGTCTGGACGACATGGCGCTGCGCCACGCCTTCATCATCGGGCATCCCGCGCGGGAGGAGCTGTGCATCTCCCTCAACGATACCGAGGTGCTCGACGTCGGCTACAAGCGCAAGGAGCGGATCGGCGACATCTACCTGCGCTACAGGACGCCGACCATGCCCGGCAACTCGGGCAGCCCCGTGTTCGACGACAACGACTGGCAGGTCATCGCCATGCACCATGCCGGCCCCCCGCAGAAGGGCGGGCTGCGCAATCTCGGCGGTCGCAGCGGCTTCATGAACGAGCCGGCCAACGAGGGCGTGGCGCTCGCGTCCATCATCCAGTCCATCAGGAGCAAGTATGCCGTCGGGGTCAGGGGGCCAGCCGTGGCAGCCGCAGCCCCATCCGCCGCCGGCGAGCAGCCCGCGCGCGAGGCCCTGACGCCGGGCGAGCTCGCGGCCAAGTTGAACGATCTCGACATCCCCGAGGAATTGCTCGCCGGCCATGTCATGCTGGACCCCGGCTCGGACGCGTTTTCGCCGCGCATCGTGCCGAGCCACGATCCCGGCACGGTCCAGCACATTCAGCGTCGCGATCTGCTCGATGGTGCCGAGACGGATGGGCGGGCCGAGCCGGAATCGGCCCTGATCGTCGCCCTGGCGGCGATCAATCCCATCATTCGAGCACGCCGGCAGGCCATGTACTGGCGCAAGGTGCAGCGGGGCGGCTGGAAGGGCCTCCGTTTCGTCGCCGAGGGGGATTCCTGGTTCCAGTATCCGATCTTCGTCAAGGACACGATCCGGCATCTCAGCGACGATTACGCCATCTACTCCCTCGCCGGCGCCGGCGATACGATGCGCCACATGGCGTCCAGCGGCGACGTGCTCAAGGCGATCGAGCAGATCCGGCCGGACGGCGTCCTCCTGAGCGGCGGCGGCAACGACCTGTTGGGGGAGGGCGCGCTCAATCTCTATCTGAGGGCCTATCGCCCCGGCGACGACCCGCGGGCGTGCTTGAAAGAGCCGCTGGAGCAGGCGATCGGCCAGGTCATCTACTTCTACAAAGTGCTGATCGAGGACATCCTGCGCCGAGATCCCAAGCTGAAGATCTTCGCGCACGGCTACGATCGCGGCTGGCCGGACGGCGAGAGCGGCCGCTGGCTCGGCCTGCCGATGATGGGATGCGGCATCAAGGATACGGAGCTGCAGCGCGCCATCACGGCCGAGATCATCGAGCGGTTCTCGGCCCGCCTGCGCGCGTTCGAGGCCGACTATGCCGGCAATTTCCATTTCGTCGATTGTCTCGGCGCGGTCGGCCCCGTGCGGGAGCGCTGGTACGACGAGCTGCATCCGAGCGATGCGGGGTTCGCCGAGGTCGCCCAGCGGTTCCGCCAGCGCATCAGGTCAGTGCTCGGCGGCTGATCAGCCGCGCCCTCTGGTCTGGGTGTCACCCTGCCGCGCATGCTGCTCCAGAAAGACGATGATGCGCGCGGCGATGTCGAGCCCGGAGGCCTTCTCGATGCCCTCGAGGCCCGGCGATGAGTTGACCTCCATCACCACTGGCCCCTTGGCCGAGCGGAGCATGTCGACGCCGCAGACGTTGAGGCCGAGCGTGCGAGCGGCCCGTAGCGCCGTGTCCCGCTCGTCGCTGGTCAGCGCCACGGCCCTGGCCGCCCCGCCGCGATGCAGGTTCGAGCGGAATTCGCCTGGCCGTCCCTGGCGCTCCATTGCCGCCACGACCTCCTCACCGACGACGAAGGCGCGGATGTCGGCGCCGCCCGCCTCCTTGATGTACTCCTGCACGAGAATATTGACGTTGGCCTTGCGGAAGGCCTCGATGATCGACTTGGCCGAGTTGATCGTGTCGGCCAGGATCACGCCGACGCCCTGCGTGCCTTCGAGCAGCTTGATGACGCAGGGCGCGCCGCCGACCTCCATGACGACTTCCTCGGCGCGGCGTGGATCGTGGGCGAAGGCGGTGACCGGCAGTCCGATGCCATCGCGGGCCAGGAGCTGCAGCGAGCGCAACTTGTCGCGGGAGCGGCCGATGGCGACGCTCTCGTTGAGGGGGTAGACACCCTGCATCTCGAACTGCCGGAGCACAGCCAGGCCGTAGTGCGTGACGGAGGCGCCGATGCGCGGGATGACCGCGTCGTAGAGCGGGAGCGTCTGGCCGCCGTGATGCAATACGGGCTTGTTGGACGTGATGTTCATGTGCACGTGGAGCGTGTTGATCACGTCCAGCGAATGGCCGCGCTGCTCGGCGGCTTCCACCAGGCGCCTGTGAGAGTAGAGCGCTGCATTGCGGGCGAGCATCACGAGGCGCACGGGGTGTGGTCTCCAGCTTGGGGCGCGCACGGATCTTCCGTTCGGCGCCGGACGTCTCGACGGCTAGACTAGATCATGTTTGGCGGTGGGCTGCCACATCCTCGCGGTGGGGGACGGCCTGCCAATGCGGCGCACTCAGGGCGCCCGGTCGCGGGCATGGCGGGCGGCGGCCAGGAGGCGATCGATGCGCCCCAGCGAGAAGATGGAGGGGAGTCGCAACCGACACATATCGATGGTGAGGCCGCGGCACGCCTGCGCGGCCCCGCAGAGGGCGGGGCGCACGGTTGATCGCCCGTCAGGGCTTGGCCACGGCGGCGGCGGCAGGCCGCGGGTTCGCCTCGGCGGTCTCGTCGATGCTGGCATGCATCAGAACGGCGGCGAGCAGGCTGACCAGGAGCACGATGGCGAGCGCCGTGATGGCGCGCCGGATGGCCCAACGCAGGGGACGCCGCGTCGGCAAGGTATCGCTCAGACCGTTCGCTGGATCGGCGCGCATGGACGGTACAGCTCCTCGATGGCTCTCGCGGGCGGCAAACGCATCGGCCCGTCGTTCGGGGCGCGAATAACGGCTGCGAAAAGGGCGGCTTTAGGGCCGGTGACTGGGAAATTTCGTCCTGAGCGATCAGGTCCGACGACCGAACAGTACTATGGCCGTGAGGGGGATGATAAGGCCCAAGAGCATCGCCGTCGTGATTAGCGCCGGCAGTGTGTCGTAGCTGCCGCGGTCGACGTGGAAGAGCAGGTTCAGATACTTGGTTCCGAGCGAGCCGGCGACGAGCGCAAGGTTCATCAGGGAGGCCATGAGGGCGAACCATGTGGCGCGACGACCGGCGGGGGCGTTGATCGCGACCAGCGTCAGCAGCGGCACCATGCTGAGTTGGGCAAAGGGCGATTCGGCGGCGGCATCGATGAGCGCGATGGTTCTGGCGCCGATGCCGAGCAAGGGCTCCGTCACCGTGTGCAGGCCGAGCGCCAGCGCCAGGTTGGGCAGCGTGAACAGGGTCGAGAGCACCGTCAGCCAGAGCAGCACGCGCACGATCCGCTGGCGGGTGATGAGGTCGGACAGCAACCAGGTGCCGAGCAGCGCCAGCGCCGCGCCCGTCTGCTGCAACACGCCGTAGAAGGCCTCGTCGAAGCCGAGGCGGTCGATCGTGAACCAGCGGTAGCCTTCGCCGACGCCGGGCGTGGCGCGGAACAGGAAGATGATGATGGCGGCGTAGAAAATACGTCGGCGGGCCTCGAGGTCGAGATCGCCGGTGACGCGGGTCAGCATGACCGTGACCACGGTCATCGACAGCAGGAAGATGATCTCCTGGCCATAGGGGACCTTGCCGAGCGCCAGCGCCATGACGGCGGCGCCGAACACGAGGCCGCCACCGAGGATACGCCAATCGATGGGCTGGCGCTCGCTGGTGTCGAGGCGGACCAGCAGGGCGCCGGTCACGGAGATGAGCGGCACGGCGAGGCCGATCAGGAAGACGCTCGTGTAGGAGAACCATTGGGCCATCAGGCCCGCGAGGCCGGCCACCGAGAAGATGCCGAGCGACAGCGCCAGCCGGCCCAGCACCTGCACCATGGCGAGATCGCGCTGTACGTCCCCTTCCGGACGCGGTGTCACGCCGTCGGCCTCGACACGGGCCACGACCTCCGTGCTCATGGCGTCGGCCACGACGTCCTGGAGGACGACGCCGACGACCGTCACGACCGAAGCGGTGACGAAGAGGGCTTCCAGGCTGACCGACGTCACGACGCCGGCCGCCGCAGCCGCCAGGAGGAGCATGCCGAGGGCGATCAGGCCAGCGCCGATGAAGACGTAGGCGCGGCGTTGCGAGCCGAGGATCGGCACGCTGTCGACCAGCGAGCCGAACACCATCTTGATGGTCCACGGCAGCGTCAGCCAGACGTTGAGCGCGGCCAGCTCCGCCGGTGTCATCTTGAGCGCCTTCTTGATCCAGAAGGCCTCGGCAATGCCGATGAGACCGAGGGCGCCGTAGGCGAAATAGACCATGAGCAGCGGCAGGTAGGCCCACCGCATGGCCTTGACGGGCGTGACGAGCGCCGCAGCAAGCTTCTCGCGCACGTAGGCGGCCGGCGACGGGCGGGCCGCAGGCGCCGTCTCGTCGTTCTGTGCGTTGGTTCGGCTCAGGCGATCCCCCTCTGGCGGCAGTGGGCGCGCCCGGTCTGCGCCGCGCTACTTGCGCCGCATGGCAACGGCATCGCCCGTGCCGATGATATCACTCAAATGGCGTACGCGCTCGGTGTCTATGGTCACCGTCGCGGTCATGCCCGCGCGCAGGGAGGGGCCCTGCTGGCGCTTCACGAGCCGCAGGCGGACCGGCAGGCGCTGCACGACCTTGACCCAGTTTCCGGAGGCGTTCTGCGGCGGCAGGATGGCGAACTCGGCTCCCGTCGCCGGGCTGATGCTCTCGACGACCGCCTGCCAGGAAACGCCGGGATAGATGTCGAGCACCACGGTGGCTTTCTGGCCGACGGTGACGTGAGTGAGATCGGTCTCCTTGAAGTTCGCCTCGATCCAGGCCTGGTGCGCGGCGACGATCGAGAACAGCGCCACCTGCGCCTTCACCTGCTCGCCGGGCTGCAGCTTCATGTTGACGGCGATCCCGTCCACGGGAGCCACGATGCGCGTTTTGGACAGATCGAGCCTGGCCCGGTCGCGCAGCGCCTGCTTCTCGCGCACGAGGGGATGATCGTCGACGGGCACGTCGGCGGAGCCGCCGATGCTGGCCAGCACGCGCTCGAGCTTCTTTCGCGCCACGGCGACGCGGTCGCGGGCGGCGGAGGCGCTGTTCTCGATCTCCTCGAGCTTGCTCGACGAGACCACGCCGCGGCGCGCGAGTTCGCGGTTGCGCGCGGCCTGCTGCGCGAAATAGGCGGAGCGTCCCCGTGCTTCGGCAAGCTCCGAGCGTGCTTCCTCGTAACTGGCCTTCAGCGTGGCGACCTGCTGGCGGAGGGCGTCGAGCTCGGCTTCCGCGCGCTTCAGGGCCAGCTCGTAGGGAACGGGATCGATCTCGACGAGCAGGTCGCCCTTGGCGATGCGGGCGTGGTCGCGAATGGCCACCTTGACGATGCGCCCCGAGACCTCGGCGGCCATCTGCACGATGTCGGCCTTGACGTAGGCGTTCTCGGTCGACACGTAGCGTCCGCCCGAGAGCCACAAGAAGACGCTGACAGCGCCAACGAGCAGGGGCACGCCGACGAGCAGGATGAGACGCAGCGCGCCGCGCGGCAGTGGCCTCATGACAGCTCCTCCGCGAACGAGTCGCTGTCGCTGGCGCTGGCGGCATCGGTACCGGCATCACCGCCGAGCTGAAGCTGCAACTCGGCCTTGACGCGGCGCACGAGGTCCGCGAGCTGCTGGCGCTCGGCGCCGGAGAGGCCGGCAAGCGCATCCTCGACGGTCGACTGGGCGACCGGCCAGATATCCATGTGTACCTGTTCGGCGCGGGGGGTCAGGTAGAGCCGGTTGACGCGGCGGTCGCCGGGATCGGTGCGTCGCTCGACCCAGCCGTTGGCTTCGAGCCGGTCGATGAGGCGTCCGGCGGACGGCCGCTCGATCTCGAGCATCTCCGCCAGCTCGGACTGGCTGGCGCCCGGACGGCGATGCAGGCGAACGAGAACGAGCCACTGCGAGCGCGTGATGCCGAGCTTGCGCACGCGCCGGTCGAAGACGGTGCGCAGCAGGCGGGCCGTGTCGGAGATGAGAAAGCCGATGTAGCGCTCGTCGTCCTGGGTCATGACCTTGGCGCCAATGATAAGCTAGGCAACTATTGTCTAGCATACGAAATCGCCGGTCAGCAACGCCGCAGCGGCGGGGCTCTTAACGAATTGCGCCCCGTCGTGCCGCGACAGGGCAGGCATGCCTGATCAAGTCCTTGCAGGAGGCGGGAAATCCGCTGTGTCGCAGCGCAGCGGCAGCGGGGCGTGGCATCAGTGTCGCAGGCGTCACGCGCTCTCGTCGGCCAGCCATTCGGCCATGACCTCACCGGTGTGCTCGCCGAGCCGCGGGGGCGGCTGGCGGACGGTGAAGGCAAAATCCGTCATGGCGATCGGAAACGCCGTGGTTTGCGTCGCGACGCCGTTCGGCAGCACGAGGTCGCGCACGAGCCCCATCGACTGCACGTGTGGATCGCCGAGCGTCTCGGCATAGGTGTTGATCGGAGCGCAGGGAACGCCGCGCCGGTCCATCTCCTCGAGCCAGTCACGGGCGCTGCGGCTGGCGAAGCACGCCGTGAGGATCTCGGCGAGTTCCGCCTGGTTGCGGGCCCTGAGCGGCTGGGTGAGAAAGCGCGGATCGCCGGCGAGCTCGGGCCGGCCCACCGCCTCTGTCACCTCGCGCCAGAGCGCGTCGTTGCCCGCGGCGATGATGAAATAGTCGTCGGCGGCCCTGAACGCCTGGTAGGGCGCATTGCGTGGATGCGCCGAGCCGAGCAGGCGGCCGGGTTTTCCGGTGCCGAAGTACTCGCTGGTCTGCAAGGCCGCGACGCCGATCAGCGCGCCGAGCATGGAGCAGTCGATGAAACGCCCCTTGCCGCTGCTGCGCGCCTCCATGAGAGCGGCGGTGATGGTGAAAGCGCCGTAGAGACCCGCGCAGAAGTCGGCGACGGGAACGCCGCATTTGACCGGCGGCCGCCCCTCCTCGCCGGTGACGCTCATGAGCCCGCTCATGCCCTGGACGGTCACGTCGAAGGCGCCCTTCTGCGCGTAGGGACCCTGCTGTCCGTAGCCGGAGATCGAGCAGTAGACCAGTCGGGGGTTCCTCGCCGCCAGCGCCTCGTAGCCGAGGCCGAGCCGCTTCAGCACGCCGGCGCGGAAGTTCTCCAGGACCACGTCTGCGCGCTCGGTGAGGCGCTTCAGGCGCGCCAGGCTTTCCGCGTCCTTGAGATCGACGGCAATCGACCGCTTGTTGCGATTGACCGAGGCGAAATTCTCGCTGAACGCCTCGCCGGTGTCGTTCTCGCTGAGCGGTGGCCAGCCGCGCATGCCGTCGCCGCCGACGGGGTTCTCGACCTTGACGACGTCGGCGCCGAGATCGGCGAGGAGCGAGCCGGCGAAGGGGCCGGCGGCAATCTGCCCGAACTCCAGCACGCGAACACCGGTGAGAGGGCCATGGCTCTGGCCGGACTTGGTCATGGAGGTGCGATCCCGAGTGACTGCGGCGACATTGCCCCGCGCGCTGTCGTGGCGGGGCAGGGTGGGTTGTCGCCGATGCATGGCCTCGGGGTCAATGCTCCCGTGCGCGGGCCGGCGGCCGTGTCAGCGCGGTGAGCTCAGCGATCCCGCGGGCGAGGAGCCGGCAGAGGGCGAGCGCGCTGGTGCAGCCGGCTGGCCGCGCGTGCCGCCGTCCTGGTCGAGGAGGAGCGCACGCGTTTCGAGGTCGGGAGTCAGGCGGCTGCGAGCCGTCGTCATGTCGGCCTCCGCGAGGGCGGTCTTGCCCTGCGCCCGATAGCAGCGGCTGCGGTAGACGTAGGCCTCGGCGAAAGCCGGGTTGAGCGTGATCGCGCGGGTGAGTTGCTCGACGGCGGCCTCGCACTTGCCCATGGCCTGCTGCACGAGGCCGCGGTCGCGGAAGACCTGCCAGCGCGTGGGGGACAGCACGTGTGCGGCATCGAGCGCCTTCACGGCTCCCGCCAGATCGCCCTTGCGCCAGAGCGCCCGGCCGAGGCCGTTGTGGGCGTGGGGTGACTTGGCATTGATCAGGATGGCCTTCTCGAAGTCGGCCACGGCCTTGTCGAGGTCGCCGGCGTAGTAGTGGGTCCAGCCGCGCCCGATATAGGCGCTGGCGTAGTCGGGCCTCGCGGCGACGGCCCGGGCGTTGGCGTCGAGGGCGGCCTTCGTCTCGCCGGCGCGGGCCAGCGAATAGGCCCGCGCGATCCAGGCGTCGATGCGCACGAAGGGATCGGCGTCGTCGTGGGAGAGGCGCTCGGCGCTGTCGAAATCCTTGAGCACCGCCTGACGCTGGCCGCGCTCGGAGTTGATGTCGCCGCGTTTGATATAAGCCCTGGCGCCCTTCGGATTGAGCGCGATGGCGGCATCGATGTCGGCGGCCGCCTCGTCGAGGCGTCCGCGCTGGGAGAGCGCATGGGCGCGCCCGATCAGGAGTGCGTACTTGAGCGGCGTCTCGGGATCGCCGCGCAGCGCGATGGCGAAATCGCTGATGGCCTCGTTTGCGGAGCCACTATAGAGCCGCGCCATGCCGCGCGTCAGGAAGGCGCGCGCGATGCCCGGCCCCGGCGGATGGCGCTCGAGCGCCTTGGTCGCGTCCTCGATGGCCTGCTTGTAGTCGGCGCGCGAGTAGTGCGCGAGGCTGCGTCCGAGATAAGCGTCGGCGCTCTCGGGTGCCAGCTTGAGCACGGCGTCGAAGTCGGCGATGGCGCGAACGTAGTCCGCCTTGCCCTGGAAGGCCTGGCCGCGCCCGAGGTAGCCACGGACGTCCTTAGGGTCCAGCGTCACCACGCTCGTGAAGGCGGCGATGGCGCTGTCCGGCTGCGTCTTGCCGAGCCAGGCGTAGCCCAGATTGAGATAGGCATCCTTGTGACGGGGCGCGAGGCGAATGGCCGCCTCGTAGTCGGCAATGGCAAGATTGTAGCTGGCCTGCGCCAGATGCACGTTCCCGCGCGCGAAAAAGCCTTCCGTGAACGAGCCGTTGGCCGCCAGCAGGCTGTTGAAGTCGGCCAGCGCCCGCTTGCGATCGCCGCTCAGGAAGAAGGCGAGGCCGCGGTCGTAATAGGCCGTGGCGTCGCCGGTACGCATGTCGATGATGGCGGTGAAGTCGGCGATGGCGCGCTGGAACTCCTTGTTGAGGAGGTAGGCGCGGCCGCGGTTGCGGTAGGCCGTCTCGAGATCGGTGCGCTGCTGGATGAGAGACGAGCAGCCGCTGATGGCGCGCCCGGAATCGCGCGAGTGGCAGTCCTGGCTCGCGGGGTCGGCGAGGGCGGGAAGCGTGGCGGCGCACACGAGAAGCGTGGCGATCAGCGATCGGGCAGCCATGGCGTCGGTACCTCGGTGTCGGCGAGCCGCTTTGGGGGGCAGCACGACGGGCGATGTGGTCCAGTGTAGCGCCGGAAGGCTGCGGGCACACCCCGCTTTGCCGCTCCGTACGCTGTGACAACAGGTAAGAAACCATCGTTCAGTTTCAAGGCCGGGGGAGCCCTGCGGCCGGTGCGGCGTGGGAGGAACGCGCCCTAGTCGTGAGGTGAGACAGCGGAAGAGCGTCCGGAGAGCCCGAGGGACTGTAAGCTTGGCGAAGGCTGGTGCAAAGTTTTAAACGTTCAAAGACAGTAGAGGTGCAGATCAATCACAGAGCGCAGACTTTTCGTGTGTTTTCCGGCTCTCCGGTGGCATTCGTGGTTGCTCCCGTTAAGCTTATGGTGGTCCTGGGCAAGGGAACCCGCGAACCGAATCCCTTCCGGGGATGCCGTGACACGATCGCAATGTGACACGATCGCGAAGCAGAGGGGGACTGCAGGATGATTTCCGCCAGGCTCATGGCGCTGCTCTCGGCTTCTGTCGTGCTGGTCGGCCTCGCAGTGCCGAATGCCGCGCGTGCCCAAGGGGCGCCGCCCCCCGTCGTCGATTGGAGCGGGCTCTATGTCGGCGCAGGCACGGGGTATTTCTTCGGCAATACGACGCAGACGTTCGGTCCCCGCAGTTTCATCGATGGCAACTCCTTCGTTCCGGCTGGCTCGCGCGTCCACACCGACGTGAACGGGGGCTGGTTCGGGGGGCACTTCGGCTATCAGCAGCAGTTCGGCCGCTGGGTGCTCGGTGGCCAACTCGAGCTGAGCGGTGGCGACATCGGCGGAACGACCTCATGTCCCGGGGTCGAAGGCATCTCCTTTACGGCAGAGCCGACGAGGTGCCATTCGAGCCTGCGCTATATGGCTTCCGCCTCGCTCAGGGTCGGCTACGCATTCGAGCGCTGGCTGGTCTATGGCCTCGCCGGAGTGGTCCGGGCGGAGACGCGCACCGAGGTGCGCTTCCCCAACCTTACGCGCACCTTGGCCTCGTCCGATGTCCACACCGGTGTGCAGGCCGGCTTGGGTGTCGAGTACGCCATTCTGCCGAGCGTCTCTCTGCGCCTGGAATACAAGCACATCTGGCTGGGTGATACCGATCACGAGCATTACCGGTTCGGCAGCCTCATTCACCGCACGCCGACCGAGTTCGACCCCGACGTGGTCCAGGCTTCCGTCACGTTCAAGCTCGGCAATCCCGCATCGGCGCAGTTTGCGGCGGCTCAGCCGGGCGATATCGCTCCGCCAGCCGCTCAGAGCCCGGTGCAGGCCGCTTCGGCGCCGCAGCAGGCGGCACCCGCTCCGCAGACTGCGCAGGCCGCTTCGCCGCAGGTGCAGCAGCAGCGGGCCGCCCGGCGGGCGGCGCGCCGGCCGGCCGGCAGCGTGACGCCTCTCAAGTAGACGAAGCGCTGCCCGCCGTCACTCGCGGCCGTGGCGGGTGGGGGTCTCACTCGGCGCGACGCGCTGGGCCCGACGCACCAGGGGCGCAATGTGGCGCGCTTTCCACACCTCATCCCCACCTCAATCGCTTGCATTCGTCCGACAACGCGCGGACCGCAGCGAATCGGTTATCACATCGGTCATGCATGAATCGCGGGGGCGCATCGGGCGGTCTGCCGTTTCAGGGGGGCATCATGCGGCACAGGGCGAGACGGGCAATTGCGGGACTGATGGCGCTGGCGGGTCTGTCGTCGCCCGCACTGGCGCAAGAACCCATCCACGACTTCAGCGGCGTGCTCCTGCATCCGACCAGCAGCTACTTCGCCGCCAAGACGAACATCAAGTGGGGCGCGCAGAACCCGGCCTTCCTCGGCGCCCCCGGAGCGACGCCTGGGTCGCAGGTCACCGTGAAATTCGACAGCTACAGCCTCGGCGGCCGCCTCGGCTATCAGCAGCAGTTCGGCCGCTGGGTGCTCGGCGGCCATCTCGACTTGACGGGCAAGCAGCTCGGTGGCGGCAATGATTGTGCCGCGGGCGGTGGCGAAGGTCCCTTCACGGTCGTCCCTGGCTCGGGCCGCTGCAAGAATGAAGTCCGCTACACCGTGATCGGTGCCGGTCGTCTCGGCTACGTCTGGGGCAAGGTCCACACCTACGGTCTTCTGGGCTACGCTCTCGTCAATACCCGCACGCGTCTCGATACGACCCTGACCGACGGCGTGAGTACGCTCCTCGATGTTCAGGAGGGACGCCAGCACCACCGCGCCATGGTGGCCGGCATCGGTCTCGAGTATCACATCAGCAGCTCGTTCACGCTGCGGCTTGAGTACAAGCACATCTTTGCCAGCAATGCGACGCACGACATCTACCGGACCTCGATCACGACCGGACAACGCTACCTGCAGCAGTCCGGGCGCGTGAACCTCGATCCCGATGTCGTCGGCGCGACGCTCTCCTTCAAACTGGGCCAGCCGGCAGCAACCTCGCTGGCCGCCGTGCCGCCCGGCGATGTCGCTCCGGTGCAACCGGTCTCGGCGCCCGTCCAGGCGGCATCCGCGCCGCCTGCAGCGCCGCAACAGGCGGCCGCGGCTCCCCAGCAGCAGACTGCTGCCGCACGTCCCGCAGCGAGGGCGAAGGCGAAGCAGCGCGCGGCTGCCAAGCGCAGGGCGCCGCCCCGCGTGCAGCCCGTCGAGACCGCACCGGGCCCGCTCAAGTAGCCCAAGCCGACACACACGACGTGCAAACGGCCGGATCGCGACGATCCGGCCGTTTCCTTTTGGCGAACCTCTTGTCAGCGGGTGTGGTCATAGGGCTTGATGCGGCCTCCATCAGGCAGGAGAGGATGAGACGGTGTCGACCAACAAGAAGCGCATCATGGTGTCGGACTCGATGTCGGCGGCAGGCTGGGAGATCCTGGCCAGTCGCGACGATGTCGAGGGTGTGAAGTTCCCGTACATGATCGGCCGGGACGAGTTCCAGGCGCTGCTGCGCGCGCAGAATGGTGTGCATGGCATGATCCTCGGCATGACGCGCATCGCCGACGCCGAGCTCGACGCCGCGCAGGGGCTTCAGGTCATCGCGCGCACCGGCGTCGGTTATGACGCCATCGACGTGCCCGCGCTCTCGAAGCGGCGCATCCCGCTCATGGTCGTCGGTACGGCCAACTCGCCGTCGGTCGCCGAGCAGGCCATGTTCATGATGCTGCAACTCGTGAAGCGTGGCGCCGAGCTCGATGCGCTCTGCAAGGGCGGCAACTGGGCGCAGCGGCTGACCTATCTGCCAGGTGACCTCTTTGAGAAGACCGTGCTGATCATCGGCTTCGGGCGGATCGGTACGCGCACCGCCAAGCGCTGTCAGGCCATGGACATGCGCGTGCTGGTGCACGATCCCTACGTTCCCGCCGCGACCATCTCGGCCGCTGGCTGCGAGCCCGTGACGGACCTCGACGCGGCGGTCGCGCAGGCGGACTTCATCACGCTGCATTGCCCGAAGACGCAGGAGACGACCGGGCTCTTCGACACCGCCCGCATTGCGCGCATGAAGAAGACGGCGTTCCTGGTGAACACCGCCCGTGGCGGCCTCGTCGACGAGGCGGCGCTGCATGCGGCTCTGACCTCGGGCGTCATCGCCGGCGCCGGCCTCGACGTGCTCGATCGTGAGCCGCCGGACCCCGCCAATCCGCTGCTGAAGCTGCCCAACGTCATCATCTCCCCGCACATCGCCGGCGTCACGAAGGAGGCGGCCGCGCGCATGGCGGTGCAGGCGGTCCGCAACGTTCTGAGCGTCTTCGACGGGGCGCCGGTTCGCGACAACGTCGTCAACCCCGAGATCTACGGCTGAGCGATCGCCGCTGTCGGCGGCGGTGCGGGCGCGCGGGCGTAGCTCGGATCGAAAGCGGCCGGAAAATGTTCCGGCCGCACGAGTCGCGGCCCGGCCGTGCGGCCGATGCTCAGGAGCCGGGCCAGATTGCTCTGCCGTGCGTTCTCCATGGCGCGCGTCTGCTCGAGGCGCCGGGGCGTCAGCACGATGTCGAGCGTGTCGCGCAGCCAGTCGGTCTCGAGCGTGACGTTGACGCGCGTGAAGGTCAGCAAGCGCTCGCGGAAGAGGCGCAGTCCCTGCATGTTGCCGAGATTGCCGTCGACATCCATCGGGTCGACGGGCTCCGACATGGCCTGCAGCCAGACCAGAGCGGCCTTCATGCTGTCGTCGATGACGCCGTTTAGCGCGATCTTCGCCTTCCAGGCATTGAAATGGCGCTTGTAGGCGTGGGGCTGCACCCTGGTGCGATAGTGGCCGGTGCCGAGAGAGTAGAGGAGGAGATTGCGCTCGCCCATCTCCCAGTCGAAGCCGAAGGGGGAGTAGCTTGCGCTGCCGTCGCGATCGTCGAAGCGCTTCAAGGTCGTCATCAGCAGCAGTTCGAGCGCGGGATTGTTGAAGGGGCTGGCGCCGCCGTCGAGAAAGAGCCCCATTTGTTGCGGTGAGATGCCGAGCTCGACGGCATCGAGATAGTACGGCGCCGAGGCCGTGGCGCGGGCGAGCGTGCGCAGGGTGTAGTCACGGTTGGGGAAGAACTCCTCGGGCACCGCACCGGGCGGGGTCGGCCAGTACGGGCTGTTTGGAGTCCAGAACTTCGCCCGTGGATTGTTGGTCAGGGCCCAGACGCTGCCGGTATCGATGCGCTTGGTGACGATGCCCAGCCCGGTTTGCAGATGGTGCGAGCCGAGGGTTGGGTCCTGTCCAGCCATGCCGCGCGTGGCGAGATAGCGCTCCATCGCACTGTCGACCGACGCCTTGAAGGCATCGCAGTCGAACTTCGCCTGGCGAAGGCCCCAGGGATTGACGAGCGATCGCCAGATGCCGCTCTCGCAGAAAATGCGGGGACACATGTCGACATAGAGTTCGCGGATCTCCGCCACGGAGTGGCCGAGGGCGAGCAGCGTGGCGATGATGCCGCCGGTCGAGGTGCCGCCGATGAGATCGAAGTAGTCGGAGAGGCGGAAGGCGGCGGGATCGGGGCTGCGTACTTTGAGGATGTCCTCGACCTGCTGCAGCATGCCGAGCGTGATCAGGCCCCGCACTCCACCGCCGTCGAGGGAGAGAATGCGCTTCGGCTCCTTGGCGAGGAGATGCTCATCGACGGTGCGCATGCCCATGGTGTTCTCCCGTTCTGGCCGCACGCTACGCCATCGCAGACTCCCGCATTCGATGGGGGCGGGCAAGTCTCCACGGCGATCGTTCACACTGTCGATCGCTCGTGGTCAGGTTGAGGCTGCGGGATCGAAAAACCTCAGGAACCATTCGAGCGTCTCAGCAGGCGCCTCCTCCGGGACGTAGTGCCCGCAGGCCAGCGCACCACCGAGGCACTCCCCCGCCGCGAACCCGCGCCAGATGGCCAGCACGTCCCCGTGCACGGTGCCCGTATGGCTGCGCGCGCCCCAGATCGCCAGCAGCGGACAGGTGACGCGCTTTCCCGCCGCGTAGTCCTCCTTGTCCATGTCGAGGTCGCTGGTCACGCAGGCGCGGTAGTCCTCGCAGGAGCCGCGGATCGTCTTCCAGGTGAAGCAGCGCACATACTCGGCGAACGCCTCCTTGTCGAACGGGGCGAGCCCGATGCCCGGCTTCGACAGTTTGCGCTCCATGAAATAGTCCGCCGGCACGCTCGCCATCATGCGCTCGGGCAGGTCGTAGGGTTGCGCCATGAACAGCCAGTGCCAGGATTTGAGCGCCCAGTCCTTGGAGGCGTTCTCCCAGATGTGCAGGTTCGGCAGGATGTCCACGACGGCGGCCCGGATGACGGTCGAGGGATGATCGAGGCACATGCGGTGCGCCGTACGGGCGCCGCGGTCGTGACCGGCGACTTGGAAGCGCTCGTAGCCGAGGGTGCGCATGACGTGGATCTGGTCGAGGGCCATGGCCCGGAACGAGTAGTTGATGTGCCGCTCGCCCCCGTCCTCGGGACCGACACTGTCGCCGTAGCCCCTAAGGTCGGCGGCGACGACGTGGAAGCGATCGACGAGGCCGGGCACGATCTTGTGCCAGGCGACGTGCGTCATGGGATTACCGTGCAGGAGCAGCAGCGGTGGCCCCTTGCCAGCCTGTCGCAGATGGATGGTCGCGGCGCCGAACCCCTCGTCTGGCACCTCGATATCAAGCGTCTCGAACCCTTCGAACATGTCACTCCCTCCCGCATCCTGCCCACACCCCATGGCGCCTCCACGGTCGCAGCCCTCCTGGCGACTGGCAAGGGGTGCGCATGACGATTGATCCGTGCGAGGCACGTGCTAGCCTGCGGACCGAGCGGGCCTGGACGCACACGAGCAGGGCCCGGCAACGAGAGCCATAATCACGGAGGACGCATGCCCACGACAGTCGAGGTGATCGCAGAGGCGATGAAGGAGTCGGGCACGCCGTTCATCGTGGGGCATCCCGGCGGTGAATCCGTCGAGCTGATGGACGCGGCACGCCAGCGCGACATGCGCTTCATCCTGATGAAGCAGGAGACGGCCGGCGCCATGCTGGCGGCCACCTGGGGCGAGATCACGGGCTCGCCCGGCATCTGCCTGTCGACGCGCGGGCCGGGCGCCACCAACATGGTCAACGGCATCGCCTATGCCGCGCTCGATCGCGCGCCACTCATCGCCATCACCGATCAGTACGGGCCGACGACCTATTCGATCGGGCTGCGTCAACGCATCGATCACCTCGCCATCTATGGCCCGCTCGTCAAGTGGGGCACGACTGTCAATGCCCGCAGCGTGCGCCAGCAGATGCGGCGCGCGCTGCGCGTGGCGACTGCGCCGGCGCCGGGGCCTGTGCATTTCGACCTGCCGCAGACCGAGACGACGCTCCAGGCCGCCGAGCCCGTGGCCGAGGCGCCGCTTCTCGCGAACGTGCTGGCCCCCCCGCCCGACCGCGCCAGCCTCAAGGCCCCGCTCGACATGCTGGCCAAGGCGCGCAAGCCCATCATCCTCGTCGGCCTCGGCGTGCTTTGGGCGCGGGCGTCGGCGGAGGTGACGGCGCTGGCGGAGCGGCTCGGCGCGCCGGTTCTCACGACGCCGAAGTGCAAGGGCGCCATCAGTGAGGATCACCCGCTGCGCGCGGGCTGCATCATCGGCGGCATCATCGAGCGCAACCTCGTCAATCAGGCGGATCTGATCGTCGCCATCGGCCTCGACGCCATCGAGCTGCAGCCGAAGCCGTGGCCCTATACGCTGCCGGTGCTCTCGATTGCGGAGACGGCGGCGCTCGACGCCGCGGTGCCGGCGGGCCTCGAACTGGTCGGGCCGCTGAAGGGGGTGCTCGCAGCCATCACCGAGCATGCCAGCGACGGCACCGGCTGGGGCGAGAAGGCGGCCAAGAGCTTTCGCGAGCAGGTCGTCGATGCCCTCAATGTGCCGACCAGGGGGCTGTCGCCGCATCGCGCCATGGAGATCGCACGGGCGGTGCTGCCGCGTGAGACCATCGCCACGGCGGATGCCGGTGCGAGCCGTCTGCTCGTGGTGCAGAAGTGGCAGTCGTACGCGCCGCGCGAGTTCCTGACGTCGAGCGGTCTCGGCAGCATGGGCTACGCCATCCCCGGCGCGCTGGCGGCGCGTCTCGCCTATCCGGATCGCCCGGTCGTGGCGTTCACCGGGGACGGCGGCTTCATGATGGCGCTCGCCGAGCTGCAGACCGCCAAGCGCGACGACCTGCCGATCATCGTCGTGGTGCTGGACGACGAGGAGATCAGCATGATCCGCGTCAAGCAGCAGATCAAGCAGATCCCGATCTATGGCGTCGGCATCGGCGGAGTCGGGTGGGACAAGCTCGCCCAGGGGCTCGGCGCCGACGGCGTCATCGTCGATCGGGAGGCCGCGCTCGCGGATGCGCTCGGCGCGGCGCTCAAGAGCGGGCGGACGACCGTCATCGGCGTCAAGATCGACGGCTCCTGCTACGTCGACCAGTTCAACGCACTGCGCGAGCTCTGATCGGCAGGCATGGCCCGCGCGTCATGGCTCACAGATGCTCGGCGAACCAGCCGAGCGTCTCGGCCATGGTCTGCCGGAAGGCTTCGCCGGCGTAGACGTCGTAGTGACCGAAGCCCGCGAGCGTGACCAGGCGCTTCGGCTCGCCGGCGGCCGCATGGAGCCGCTCGGACTGCACCGGCGGCACCACCTGATCCCTGTCGGTCGTGACGAGCAGGAGAGGCGTCGGCGCGAGATGGCCGACGATGAGCTGCGGGCGGAACCCCATGGTCTCGTCGATGAACTCGGCCGGCACCTCGTTGGCGGCGCCGGTGGCGCCCTTGCGGCTCGCCAGAGACGCCGCCTGCGAGGCGGGATCGAGCCACAGCACGAGCGAGCGGTCGACCATGCGCGAGTGGCCCGTGTCGAGACGTGTGTGGCGGTCCTCGTCGGCGACGCGCACGACCTCGGCCCATTCCGCCTCGTTGCGCACGCTCCTGAACCACTCCGGTCCATCGCCGACGCCGACGACGCTGACGACGCATCTGGCGCGCCGGTCGAAGGTTGCGGTCCAGATGACCGTGGCGCCGCCGAAGCTCCAGCCGAACAGGCCGATGCGCCCGGGGTCGACGCCCGGCTGTGCGGCGAGGAAGGTCATCGCCGCCTGCGTGTCGGCGACGCGACCGTAGGGATCGAGACGGCGAGGCGGACCGTCACTGGTGCCCCAGCCTTTGTAGTCGAAGGTCAGCGCCACATAGCCCGCGGCGGTGAGGGTCCGGGCCGCATCCGGCAGATAGAGATCGCGCACGCCGGTGTAGCCGTGGCAGAGCACGACGGCGGGGCGCTTCTCTCCGGCCTTGGCGTCGTGCGGGCGGAAAAGGCTGCCGTCGAGCCGCACGCCCTCGCTGAAGAAGCTCACTGTCTCCATGTCCTGCTCCCCTCAGAGTCTGCCCACATGCATGTCACGGCCAGCATTGCGCCGAATATGGCACCGAACAAGCAAACTCTGGTTGTCGCGGATTGACAGTCGGAACGCGGCCTCCTTAGGCTGTCGATTGACCGGACAAGTGCGTATGCGCGATCGGGTCGACGTCCACGGGGATGCTTGAAAGGCAAGGAGGCCGTGCCGATGCGGTTTAATTTGGCGAAGTTGTCTGTGGCGGCAGTGCTGGCTGTCGCGAGCGCCATGCCGGCGATGGCCGGCAAGGCCAAGGACACGTTGATCTGGACGGCGGAGCACGACGTGCCGACCGTCGATCCCTACTACGCCCAGGTCCGCGCGCAGATCGTGCTCTATCACAACGTCTGCGACTCACTGCTCGATCGCGATCCCAAGACGCTGGCCGTCAAACCGCACCTGGCCAAGAGCTGGAAGTGGATCTCGCCCACCGCCATGGAGTTCGAGCTGCGTGAGGACGTGAAGTTCCACAACGGCAAGAAGTTCGGCGCCGAGGATGTGGTCTATACCTTCAATCACGTCACCGCGCCCGGCTCCGGCGTCATTCCGATCCGCAACATCTCGTGGATCAAGAACGCCGAGCAGCTTGGACCCTACAAGGTGCGCGTGCACCTGAAGAAGCCGTTCCCGGCAGCGCCCGAGTACCTGGCCGGCGTCACCCCGATCCTGCCCAAGGGCCACTACGACAAGGCCCCACCGATGCCCGACGGCAAGCGCAAGGATTACGGCGCCGTGCCGCTCGTCTGCACCGGTCCCTACAAGGTGCAGAAGATCAATCCGGGCAAGTCGGTGGAACTCGTCGCCAATCCCGACTACTTCGGCGGCAACCGCGGCAAACCGAGCATCAAGCATATCCTCTACCGTGTGATCCCCGACCGCACGACCCAGCTCGCCGAGCTCCTGGCCGGCGGCGTCGACTGGATCCAGGACATCGACAAGGACAAGGTCGATCACATCAAGAAGATGGGCCGCTTCACGGTCATCCAGACGCCGACGCTGCGCGTGCGCTTCATCCGCTTCGAGACCCGCGGTGTGAAGGGCAAGCACCCGTTCATGGACGTGCGCGTGCGCCGGGCGGTCAATCACGCCATCAACCGTCGCGCCATGGCCGATGCGCTCATCGGCGGTGGCTCCGAGGTGATCCATGCGGCCTGCCATCCGAGCCAGTTCGGCTGCACGCAGGATGTGCCGAAGTACGACTACGATCCCGCGAAGGCCAAGAAGCTGCTCGCCGAGGCCGGCTATCCGAACGGCTTCACGACCGACCTGTGGGCGTTCCGCGAGCGCTCCTACTCGGAGGCCCTGGTCGGTGAGCTGGCGCGTGTCGGCATCCGCGTGAACCTGAAGTTCATGCAATGGCGCGCCGTGCGTCCGCTGATGCACGACGGCACCGCCTACTTCCTCGACAATAGCTGGGGCTCGTTCGGCATCAACGACGTGGTGGCGCTGCCCGGCTACTTCTTCGCCGGCGAGGCGGACGACGGGGCGAAGGACCCCGAGGTCGTGAAGCAGATCCAGATCGGCAACACCTCGGTCGATCCCGAGGTGCGCAAGGCCGCCTACCGCAAGGCGCTCGTGCGCATCGCCGAGGAGGCTCTGTGGGCGCCGATGTTCACCTACGCCAAGTTCTATGCCTTCACCAAGGACTTGGATTTCCAGGCACAGACGGACGATATGTCCCGTTTCTGGCTGGCGAAGTGGAAGTAGGGACCATCCTTTGACGAGGTTCGGCGGCGGCTGCGCAGCAGGCACGGCCGCCGCTCATCACGGGTGTGGCGCGCTGAGGCACGGAGAGCGCTGATGAGCCGGATCGCGATCGGCGGTTTCCTGCACGAGACGAACAGCTTCGTTCTGCCCATGAGCGACTATGCCGCCTTCCAGGGGGGCGAGAAGCCGAAATTCTCTCGCGGCGACGAGGTCGTCGAGCGGCTGACGGGCACCACGTTCCCGATGGCCGGTTTCCTCGAGGCGATGCGCGGGCGGCACGAACTGGTGCCGCTGCTGTGGGCGGCCGCCACCGCCGGCGGCACCGTGACGCGCGAAGCCTACGAGCGCATCGCGGCCGAGCTGGTCGCGGCCCTCTCCCGGGCCCTGCCGGTCGATGCCGTCTATCTCGATCTGCATGGCGCCATGGTGAGCGAGGACTTCGACGACGGGGAAGGGGAACTGCTCCGTCGTGTGCGTGCGGTGGTCGGGCCGGACGTGCCGATCGTGTTCGATCTCGACTATCATGCCAACGTCAGCCCCGAGATGGTGGCGCTTTCGGACGGCATGGCGGCCTTCCGCACCTACCCCCATGTCGATCGCGCCGAGACGGGAACGCGCGGCGCCCGGGTGCTCGAGGACGTGCTGCGGCGTGGCCGGCCGACGGCGCGCGCCTATCGCCAGCTTCCTTTCCTGATCCCGCTCATTGGCCAGTGCACGCTGACGGAGCCCTCCTTGTCGATCGTGGCCGAGACGGTCAGGCGTGAGACGGGCGACATTCTGAGCCTGTGCTATCTCGCGGGCTTTCCCCCCTCCGATACACGCCACTGCGGACCGACCGTATCGGCCTACGGCTACGACCAGGCGGCCGTCGATGCTGCGGTCGATGCGGTGGAGCGGATGATCCTTGGCGACGAGGGCCAGTTCGTGCAGTCGCTGCTCGAACCGAGGGAGGCGGTGGCGCGCGCCATGGAGATCGCCAGCCGCAGCACGCGCCCGGTGATCCTCACGGACGTGCAGGACAATCCCGGTGCCGGCGGCACCAGCGACGTACCGACGCTGGCCGAGGAGCTTTACAAGGCCGGGGCCGAGAGGGCGGCTGTCGGCGTTCTGCTCGACCCGGAAGCGGCCGCCGCGGCGACGGCGGCGGGGGAGGGGGCGACGCTGACGCTGGCCCTCGCCGGGCGCTCCGGACCGGCCGGGGCCCAGCCGATGCAGGCCACGTTCAAGGTGGCGCGTCTCGCCGATGGGCGTTTCAAGACGACGGGGCCGTCTGTCGGCGGGCGCGACATCGACATCGGCCCGATGGCGCTGCTCCAGGCCGGCGGCGTCTCGATCGTCGTGTCGAGCAAGCGCATGCAGGCGTTCGACCAGTCGGTCTTCCGCCATGTCGGCATCGAGCCGGCCGAGCAGGCCATTCTCGGGCTCAAGAGCACCGTGCATTTCCGCGCCGATTTCGAGCCGCTGGCCGAGACCATCATTCTCGTGCGAGGTCCCGGCGCGAACATCGTCGACGCGACGCTCTACCCCTACCGGCGCCTGCGCAAGGGTGTGCGGCGGATGCCGGGCGGCAAGCCGTTCGAGGGATAGCCGGCGCTGCCGGGTGGGAGTCATGAGCTGCCGGCGAGCGTCCGGCACAGCCGCAGGGAGACCGAGACGTCATGAGCGAGGAACAGGTTCTGGCGGAGCTGTCGATCGACAACGTCCGCGCCCACATGGAGCACATCTGCCGCCAGATTCCCTCCCGGCTCGCCGGGACCGAGAACGCGCGCCGGGCAGCGGAGTTCAATCGCGACGCCCTGATCAGGAACGGTCTCGACGGCTACATCGAGGAGATGTGGGGCTACATCAGCTATCCCGAGCCGACGCTGCTGGAGGTGCTGGCGCCCAAGTCGGTGGCGATCGAGGCCTTCACCGCCTCGCAGTGCACGCCGACGCTGCCCGACGGCATCTCGGGTGAGCTCGTCTATCTCGTCTCGGGGGCCGAACACGAGTACGAGGGGCGCGATCTCGCCGGCAAGATCGTGCTGACCGAGACCTCCTATCATCCCGCGCGCTACGAGAAGGTGCGTATCGCCCAGGCCAAGGGCGTCATCGGCATGGTGCTGATGAACTGGGGCGGACCCGACAATACGGCCGTGCCGTTCGGCTCCGTGAAGCCCGCCTGGGGCAACCCGACGCGCGAGACACTGGCCAACGAGATGGCGCGCATCCCGGCCATCGGCATCGCCCGCACGACCGGCCTGGCGCTGAAAGAGATGTGCGAGAACGGGACGGTGCGCGTGCGCTTCCGCGCAACGACCGACAATTGCTGGCGCAAGCTGGCGCTGACGGTCGGCGAGCTCAAGGCGCCCGGCAGCGACGATTTCGTCATCCTCGGCGGTCATCAGGACTCCTGGTACGGCGAGGCCGCCACCGACAACGCCGCTGGCAACGCCTGCTTCGTCGAGCTGGCGCGCGTCATGGCCAAGCATCGCGACAAGCTCAAGCGCGGGCTGCTCTGCGGCTTCTGGACCGCGCACGAGATCGGCACGATGGTCGGCTCGACCTGGTTCGCCGACACCCACTGGGAGCGGCTGCGCGATCACGCCTGCGCCTACGTACAGGTCGACCAGCCGGCGATTGTCGGCACGACCCGCTGGGGCGCCTCGTCGAATATCCAACTCAAGACCTTCCATCAGGAGATCGAGAAGCGGCTGCTGACGGATCGCGAGTTCTACTGGCACCAGCTTGTGAAGGGCGGCGATTCCTCGTTCCTCGGCCTCGGCGTGCCGATGATCTACGCCATGGGGCACTACACCGAGGAGGAGCTCAAGGCCTCGGCCCTCGCGCGGCTCGGCTGGTGGCATCACTCGATCGAATGCGGGCTCGACAAGGTCGATGTCGCGGATCTTGCCGTGCATCTCAAGGTCTACGGCGCCTATGTCTGGCATCTCCTGACGCTGCCCGTGCTGCCCTACGAGTTCACGAGCGCGGCGGAGCAGTTCGTGAAACGTCTCGAGGAGCTGAAAGATCCGGGCAAGGGCGTCGGCCTCGAAAGCGCGTTGAAGCGGGCGATCGCCTTCCGCGACACGGCCAAGCGGTTCGACGCGATGACCAAAGACTGGCAGGAGCGCTATCGTCGCGATCCGGCCTTGCCGATGGCCGCCGCCGACCGGATCAATGCCGCCATGAAGCGCGTCAACCAGATCATCGTGCCGCTGGCGAGCACGGCGAAGGGCAGCTATGGCCACGATCCCTACGGCTACACCCCACAGCGCTCGATGATCCCGCTGCTCTACGACATCCCGGAGTACGGCAAGCTACCGGAGGGCGAGAAGCGCTGGATTCTCGAGACCGAGCTGCTGCGCGCCCGCAACCGCGTCATGGACGGCATGACGGACGCCCGCCTGGTGCTCGAGCAGGTCCTGTCGGAGAAGCTCTGAGCCGAGGGCGGTCGGGGCGGTGTGCCGGATCGGCACAACCGGCAAGGATGCGCTCACCATGTCTGCAGTCGGTGCGCGGGCGTGCTCGCGTGCCAAATAATCCCTTAGCACTCCGTACGCCATGATCCCTGCCACATAGGGAAGAAGCGTACGGGGTATCCTATGGCTGCGGACACAACTGGTCCGATTTCGCCCGTGGCAGCGCAGCCGGCCAAAGAGAAGCCGGCGCGTCTGCGCACGGCGCATTGGGTTCTGATCGGCTATGCGCCCTCGCTGCTGCTGTTGCTGGCGGCGCTCTGGGTGCTGATTCGGGCGGCGCTTTCCACGCTGCACAAGACGGCGGTCGCCAAGGCGAGCGGCGGAGCTTGTGCGGGAGTCGCATGCGTCAAGGGTGTGCCGGTCGTCGACGTGCTTCTCATGATCTACGGCCTCTTCGTCGCCGTCTTGATCCTGAAGGTCATCGTCTTCCCCGAGCGCGCGGATGAGCCGGTCAACCTGGTGCGCATGACGCGCGCCGAGGCGCCGGCGCTGTTCACGCTGCTCGACCGCGCCACGACCGCGTTCGGCCTCAAGCCCTACGGTGCGATCAAGATGAACGGCATGTGCAATGCCGGCATCTCGCGACATCTCCGCTTCCTGCCGAGCAAGGCTTCGGCAGACCTGATGCTTGGTCTGCCCATCATGGATGCGCTGACGCCCGAGGAGTTGTCGGCCGTGGTCGCGCACGAGCTCGGCCATGTGACGGAGGATGCCGGGCAGTCGGATGCCCTGCTGCGCGCCTCCGTGGCGCTCTATGTGCTCGCCGGCACGGGCTGGCTCGCGCCGTTCAACGGCATCCTGCACAATATCTACGTCTGGTACATGTCCCGGATATCGCCGATCCTGGCGGAGCTCAGCCGGCGCTCGGAATGGGCGGCCGACGAGGCGGCGGCGCGCTTTGCCGGACCCAAGGTGGCGGCAGCGGCGCTCATCCGTACGGCCGTCGCCTGCCGGGCCGAGGCGGAGATCCAGCGGCGTCTGTTCGACCGCATGCGGTTCAGCGATCATCCGCGCTGCAAGCCGATCTACTGGTTGCCGCGCTGGCTGCGCCAGCTCGATCGCCGCGCGCAACGTCACGAGTTCGTCCAGGCGGCGTTGATCTGGCAGACCGGCTCTGACGACAGCCATCCGGCCCTGGTCGAGCGTCTCGAGCGGCTGGGTGTCGAACCGTTCCTGCCCGAGCCCATTTCCCGCCCGGCCAGCCGACTGCTCGGCGCGGCCGAGCGTCGTCTGCGCGATAAGGTGCACGCGAGCTGGGTCAAGAGCATCGAGAGCGAGTGGTTCGAGACCTTCCAGCGATGCCGCTGGTCCGCGCGTCGCCTGCGCGAGCTCGACCGCGAGATGCTGCGTCACGGTCTCAAGCCCCACGAGCTCGTCGAACATGCCGAGCTGACCTTCCAACTCAAGCCGGCGCGCGAGGCCATCGTGCCGTTGCGCCGCAGTCTGGAAGTGGCGGGCCGCTGGACCTGCCTGCGCTATTGGCTGGCGACGGTGCTCATGGAGCGCGGGGATGACGAGGGGCTCTGGCTGATGCTCGAGCTGTCGGTCGAGGATTGCGACGTCGCGGCGGAGGCGGCGGCCTGGGTGGCCGACCATCTGGCGCGCCGCGGCGAACTCGATCTCGCCAAGGAGTACGTGGTGCGCAATCACGAGGCGCAGCAGCGTCTCGAGGCTGGCTGGGACGAGCGCCAGTCGGTGTCGCGCCAGGACACGTTCCTGCCGCACGGGCTGGATCAGCGCGCGCTCGAGCTCGTGCGCGGCTGTCTCGCCGACATCGCCGGCGTCGGGCGAGCCTGGCTCGTGCAGAAGGCCTGCAGCCACTTCTCGGATCAGCCTTTCTTCGTGCTCACCTATCAGGTCGGGGACAGCAGTCAGTCGGCGGCAGGCGTTCACGACGCGGTGCTCGAGCGGGTCCAGCATCTGCCCTTCCTCGTCGCCGTCGTGGCGGAGTCGATGCTCGATCCCGCCTCGCCAGTCGCCAAGATGCGCAAGGTCGACGGCAGCCTCGTGTACGAGCCGGCCGTCGCCGACAGCAAGACCCAGCGGACCGGTCGGAGATCGCGGGGCATGGCCATGCCGGCCTCGGCGGCAAGCACATGACAACAGTGCGTCGCCTCTACCTGGCTCTCACACTGCTGATGTTCGGAGCCTCGTTCCATCCGGTGCAGGCGCGTTGGACAAGTCGCGGTCCGCTGCCGCCCCACGCACAGCACGTCAGCGTCTCCACGGGCTATTACGACATCCAGGGCATGTCGCGGGCCGACCTGCTCACACAGATCGCCTCCCGGGGCCCCGTGTGGGGCGATCGGCGCTGGGGTGGCGTGACACGCTGGTGGGTCGAGTGGCGCTTCACCTTCGAGCAGGGGCTCACCGGCTGCGGCATCCGCACCGTCACCACGCACGTCCGCATCAGCTACATCCTGCCGCGCTGGCGCGAAAGCAACGGCGCGCCCGACGCCTTGCGCCAGAGCTGGCGGCGCTACGCGACGGCGCTGCGCCGGCACGAGGAGGGGCACGGCGAGAACGGCAAGCGTGTCGGTCTGCGCATCGGGCGCGCGATCCAGGCCATGGGCGAACGTCCGACATGCGATGCGTTGACCCGAGAGGCCAACATCATCGGTCACAGCATCATCCGCAGCGATACCAGCGATCGCGATTACGATCGCGCGACTGGCCACGGCGCCACGCAGGGCGCGCTCCTGCGATAGCTGTTGTTACCCGGCGCAGCGCCCATTGCCCGCCGGCCGCCAAGATCTCGACGAAATCCCCCGGCAAAGACTTGCGCTCTTTGTGCGCATTGCCCGCGTACGTCCGAGGCAGATCATCCCGCGGTGATCCGGGACGGCGTGCGGCCGGCGTCGAGGGACCCGCCGTCGCGGGTCCTGGACATCGGCCCTGACGCTGAACGGCCGGACATCGGGCGCGATCCATGTTGTCGAGGCAGGCGTCCTGCGCATGCAGCCGCGACAACTGGCCCGGTGGGGCAGGCGCCGAGCATGACTGAGGCTAGGTCGGCGAGGTTGGCGATGGTTCGTGGTATCCTGTTGTCCTGTCTTTTGGTGGGACTGTCGCTGCTGCTTGTGGACGCCCGTCCGGCGGCGGCGCAGCCGACAGCCGCCACCTATCGCGTGGCGCGCGTGGCCTCCGACGACCGGCTCAATGTCCGCGCGTCACCCTTTGCCGGAGCCCGGCGCCTCGGCGCCATTCCCTACAACGGCCGCGGCGTCGTGCGCGTGGGGCCCCAACGGCGCGGCTGGCTGCTCGTGCGCTACGGCCGTCTGCAGGGCTGGGTCAATGGGGCCTACCTCGAGCGCGAGCGTTTCCTGGCGCAGCCGTCCCTGGCGCTGCCCGACTGGTTCAGCCGCATGACGCGGTCGTGGTCTCAGGCGTTCGCGCCGCCGCCGCCGCCGCCCGTCTGGCGCTCACGCCCCGCGCGCGTCGTGACGCCGCGCCGCGCGCGTGTCGTCACGTATCGGGTCGTGGGCGTCAAGCCGGGGCATGCGCTCAAGGTGCAGAGCGACCCGAGGCCGACCTCCAGTGTCATCGGCGTATTGCGCTCGGGCGCGCGGGGTGTGCGCGCCGCCGGCGTCTGTCACGCGCAATGGTGCCCCGTCGTCTATCGCGGCCGCCGCGGCTGGGTCTGGCGCGCGCACGTCGGCCGCGACGGCTGACACGCGCCCCGCACGCTCACGCACTCTGCATCGCGCGACGAATTGACTTGAGCGCGCCGGGCGTGCTCCATGCCATCGCATTGCATCGCGCGTGACGGCGCACCGAGGCGGATGGAGCACGAGCATGGCCAGGAAAGCAGACGATCCCATCGTCATCGTAGCGGCGGCGCGGACGCCCATGGGCAGTTTCCAGGGGACGCTCGCGGCCATGCCGGCGCCGGCGCTGGGTGCGCGCGCGATTGCGGCCGCCGTCGCGCAGGCGGGGATCGCCGCCGGGGAGATTGCAGAGGTGCTGATGGGGTGCGTGCTGCCGGCGGGCCAGGGTCAGGCGCCGGCCCGACAGGCGGCGCGGGGCGCCGGGCTTCCCGACGACGTGCCGTGCACGACGGTCAACAAGATGTGCGGCTCGGGCATGAAGACGGTGATGATGGCCTACGAGGCCCTGCATGCGCGCCCTGGGGACGTCATCGTTGCCGGCGGCCTCGAAAGCATGTCGAATGCGCCCTATCTCCTGCCCAAGATGCGCGCTGGCGCCCGCCTCGGCCACAGTGAGGTGCTGGACCATATGTTCGTCGATGGTCTCGAGGACGCCTATGACCGCGGCCGGCTGATGGGCACCTATGCCGAGGACACGGCGCAGCACTACCAGTTCACGCGCGAGGCGCAGGATGCCTACGCCATCGAAAGCCTGCGTCGTGCCAAGGCGGCCAACGAGGACGGCACCTTCGCCGCGGAGATGACGCCCGTGACGGTGAAGTCGCGCAAGGGGGCGGTCGAGATCACCCGCGACGAGCAGCCGTTCACGGCGGACCCCTCGCGCATTGCGTCGCTGCGTCCGGCCTTCCGCGAAGGCGGCACGGTGACGGCGGCCAACTCGAGCTCCATTTCCGATGGCGCCGCCGCTCTCGTGCTGATGCGCCAGAGCGAGGCGACGCGGCGCGGCCTCACACCGCTCGCGCGCATCGTCGCCCAGGCCAGCCACGCCCAGGCCCCGGCCTGGTTCACGACGGCGCCGATCGGAGCCATGCGCAAGGTGCTCGAGGCGGCCGGCTGGTCGGCCGGCGACGTCGGGCTCTACGAGATCAACGAGGCGTTTGCCGTCGTCACCATGGCGGCCATGCGCGACCTCGACCTGCCACACGACAAGGTGAACGTGCACGGCGGGGCCTGTGCGCTCGGCCATCCTGTCGGCGCTTCGGGCGCGCGCATCATCGTGACGCTGCTCACGGCCATGCGGAAGTACGGCGTCGACAAGGGCGTGGCGTCGCTGTGCATCGGCGGCGGGGAAGCGACGGCGGTGGCACTCGAGCGGGTCGCCTGACGCGGCCGACGGCCTCGCGCGCCCGCGCCGCTCGCTCAATAGAGCTTGACGAGCACCGGCGCGCCGCGCAGGCGGGCGCGCTCGACGAGGCCCTCGAGCTGCATCAGCCAGGGTCGGCAATCGAAATCCGCGAAATCGATCTCCTGCTCGAGCATCTCGACGACCTGGTCGAGCACGTCGGAGCGGAAGCGGGCCAGCCCCTGCCGTCCGAGCAGCCCGTCATGGGGGAGGGTGGCGAGACGCTCGTCGAGGAAGCCGGAGGCGATCAGCACCTCCCAGGTCTCCGCCGGGATGAGCAGCATGTCGAAGTGCGTGCTCGCGTCGGGGGCCTGCAAGGCGGTGTCCGTCCCGTCGAGGGACGCGACGTCTCCGCGCGGCGCCCTGGGGGCGGCGACGATGCCGATCTCGTTGTCGTTCGAAGGAACCCGCATGACCGCGTTTTGACACGAGAAAGCGACACCGTGATGGCTCGAGCCCCGATCGCGTGCCGGGACGGCGCGCCGCGGCGTTGACGTGGCGGTGCGCCGGTGCTCTATCTGGGGCCGTCGCGGCGCCTTGCGGGCGCCGCCCGAGCGGAGAGGACGCATGTCCGTCACGTTGCGCTATTTCGCCTGGGTGCGGGAGAAGGCCGGCCGGTCGGAGGAGACTGTCGAGCTGCCGGACGGCGTGTCGACGGTCGCGGACCTGGTCGGCTGGCTGAAGACGCGCGGGCCGGAGTTCGAGGAGGCGTTCGCGCGCGCCGAGGTCATCCGCACCGCCATCGACCAGACCCATGCGCGTCCGACATCGAGCGTGCGGGGAGCGCGCGAGATCGCCTTCTTCCCGCCGGTGACCGGAGGCTGACGCATGGCCGTCAGGGTTCAGCGCGAGGATTTCGACGTCGGCGCCGAGGTGCGCGCCATGACGGCCGGCCGCCACGAGATCGGCGCCGTCGTCACCTTCACGGGCACCGTACGCGGCAGCGGCAAGAGCGGCCCGATCACCGCCATGACGCTTGAGCATTATCCGGGCATGACGGAACGGGAGCTGGAGCGCGTGGAGGCGGAGGCCAAGGCGCGCTGGCCGCTCTCGGGGTCGCTCGTGGTGCATCGCTACGGCCGGCTGGAGCCCGGTGAGAACATCGTGCTGGTGGTGACGGCCTCCCCGCACCGCGAGGCGGCCTTCGCCGCGGCCGAGTTCCTGATGGACTACCTGAAGACCAGCGCGCCGTTCTGGAAGAGCGAGACCGGCGCGGAAGGCGCGGCACGCTGGGTGGACGCGGACGCCAAGGACGCGCAGCGGGCCGCTCGCTGGCGCGGGCCGGACGAGGCCGCCGAATAAGAGCCGATCGAGGAACGAACAAAGGAGACGTCCGTGAGCAAAGCACCATTTCGTGTCGGTTTCCTGCTGTTTCCGCGTCTGACGCAGCTTGACATGACCGGACCCTACGAGGTTCTGACGCGCATGAAGGGTGCGGAGGTGCACCTTCTCTGGAAGACGCGCGAGCCGGTGAAGGCCGACAGCGGCCTGGCCATGCTGCCGACCATGACGCTCGCCGAATGCCCGCAACTCGACCTCGTCTGCGTCCCGGGCGGGCCGGGCGTCATCGACCTGCTCGACGACGAGGAGGTGCTCGGCTTTCTGCGGCGTCAGGCGGCTGGCGTGCGTTTCGTGACCTCGGTCTGCACGGGCTCCCTGGTGCTCGGCGCTGCCGGCCTGCTCAAGGGCAAGCGGGCCACCTGCCATTGGATGTCGCGGCCGTTTCTGGCCTCGTTCGGCGCCATTCCGGTGGAGCAGCGTGTCGTCGTCGACGGCAACACCGTGACGGGCGGCGGTGTCACGGCCGGCATCGATTTCGCATTGCGCATCGTTGCCGAACTCGAGGGGCAGGCGGCGGCAGAGGCCATTCAGCTCTCCATCGAGTACGATCCGGACCCCCCGTTCAAAGCCGGCTCGCCGGCGGTGGCGCCCGCCGCTCTGGTTGAGCGCACGCAGGCCGCCTCGGCTGAGCGGCAGGCGGCGCGGGCGGCGCGGATCGAAGAGGTCGCGGCTCGGCTCAGGTAGATTGACGCACCGCTGTCGACGCGAGGGCGCGCAGTGGTATTGTCGTCGCAAGAGCAGTGTACGCCATTCGCGGCGGGGACGTGCGGCGCTGCTCCGCTGGCATGAAGCGAGGAGGCATCCCATGAGCGAGCCATTGCCGGTCGACGATCCGGAGGAGGAGCGGCGCAAGCGTGGCGGCTTCATTCGCACGGCGCGGCGCGCCAACACGCTCCGGCGCTGGTGGAATTGGCTCATGAGCCAGAGCGCCGGCAACGTCGTCACCACGGTTGGTGCCGCCACGGTCGTCGCCGGGACAGCCTCGTTCGTCGCGCACGATCATGTGCAGACGCAGCGCAACGCCGTCTGGCTCGCCAATTATCAGGCCACGGCCGTGCGCACGGTCGCCCGCGAGAAGCTCGGCGAGAAGGCCGTCGTCTATACGGTGACCGGCCGCGACAAGGCGGGTCGCTCGGCCACATTCGATCTCATCGTGCTGCGCAAGGACTATACCTGGGTCAAGGGCAGCACGAACCAGGTGATGCTGGCCGGGAAGGCGCTCTCGGGCGACGAGTTCAAGCAGGCGGTGCTCGAGAAGGAGCTCGGCGCGCGCATCGGCGAGCAGAAGGGGCTCATCGCCGTCGGCCTCGCCTCGGCGGAGGGTGAGCGGCAGGCCGAGGAGCGGCGCGCCGCCGATCGCGCCCGAAGGATCGCCGCATGGCTCGGCGAGGCCGTCAGCGGCGGCAAAGCGATCTGGACGCTCAATCTCGGCCAGTATCGCGAGGCCTGCCTCACCTGCGAGACGGAGGGGACGAGCTGGCAGCGACCCATCATCGTCATCGGCGTCAAGGCCTCCGACGAGGGTGTGAACCTCGGCGAGGCGCTGGACGACGCGCTCAAGCGTGCCAAGAACCTGCCGAAGCGGGCGAGCTACTCCCGATTCGACATGGCCAAGGTGCGCTGAGGCGTAACGGGAGGGCGTTCCCGCCCCCTGGGACGCCTTGACGGTTCCATCTGGCGCCGCGATGGGCTAGAGCATCGCCGTCGCCGGGCATGACTTGCCCGCTCTTCGGGCGCGGCCGGGCCGCCAGCAGGACTAAAGATCACCATGGGTTTCAAGTGCGGGATCGTCGGGCTGCCGAACGTCGGCAAGTCCACCCTCTTCAATGCGCTGACGCAGACGGCGGCCGCGGAGGCTGCCAACTACCCCTTCTGTACCATCGAGCCGAATGTCGGCGAGGTGGCGGTGCCCGATCCGCGTCTCGACCGCATCGCCGACATCGCCAAGTCCAAGGCGACCATCCCGACACGGCTGACCTTCGTCGACATCGCCGGGCTCGTGCGCGGCGCCTCCAAGGGCGAGGGCCTCGGCAACCAGTTTCTCGCGCACATCCGCGAGGTCGATGCCGTCGCCTATGTGCTGCGCTGCTTCGAGGACGACGACATCACGCACGTCGAGGGGCGCATCGATCCCGTCTCGGATGCCGATACGGTGGAGACCGAGCTGATGCTCGCCGATCTCGACAGCCTCGAGAAGCGCCGGGCGCCGCTCGACAAGAAGGCCAAGGGCGGTGACAAGGAGGCCAAGGCGACCGTGGCGCTCATCGACAAGGCGCTGGAGCTCCTGCGCGAGGGCAAGCCGGCGCGCCTCGCGAAGCTGACAGCCGAGGAGGAGCCCGGCTACCGGGCGCTGCAACTCCTGACCGCCAAGCCCGTGCTCTACGTCTGCAACGTCGACGAGGCCTCGGCCGGGGCAGGCAATCGTTTCTCCGCGCTGGTGGAGGAGCGGGCCAAGGCGGAGGGCGCCGGCGTCGTGGTCATCTCCGCACGCATCGAATCGGAGCTGGCCGGGCTTGACCAGGAGGAGCGCGCCGCCTATCTCGCCGAACTCGGGCTAGAGGAGCCGGGCCTCAACCGCCTCATCCGCGCCGGCTACGGCTTGCTGGGCCTGATCACCTATTTCACGGCCGGCCCGAAGGAGGCGCGAGCCTGGACGATCCCCGCCGGCACCAAGGCGCCACGGGCCGCGGCCGCGATCCATACCGACTTCGAGAAGGGCTTCATCCGCGCCGAGACCATCGCCTTCGACGACTTCGTGTCGCTCGGCGGCGAGGCGGGCGCCAAGGAGGCCGGCAAGATGCGCCTGGAAGGCAAGGACTACGTCGTCAAGGACGGCGACGTGCTGCACTTCCGCTTCGCCACCTGAGGGCGCGCAGGCGCGACCGCCGACGGGCAGGCGCTACCAAGTCGCGTGGCTCAGCGCTCGCGAAGCAGCGTCGTCGTGATGTTGCGACGGCCATGCAGGACGCGCAGCACCATTACCGTGTCGTCCACGAAGTCGTAGATGATCACGTAGGGCGAGATAATGCCGATGCGTGCGTGCGCACCGAGCTTGGGCCGGGGTGGCCCCGCTGCCTGGAAACTCGCTCAGTCGATCAAGGAAAGTCTCGAACTCGGCCGCGTAGCGAAGGGCCGCGTCGATCGCGCCCTTGTCAGCGAGGTCAGTGATTATCGTCGCGAGGTCGGCATCGGCCGTGGCCGTGACAACGACCTTGGCCATCAGCGCTTGAGGCCTCCGAGACGTGCGGCCATGCGGGCCTTGTGCTCATCGCGTGTCAGCACATCACCGTGCGCCACATCGGCCCTGGCCGCCGCGACATAGGGTGCGGCCCACTCGAGATCATCGGCCTCGATTTCGGCATGACCGGCCATGACAGCGCCAATAGCCGCCTCTGCGGCCGCCTCCACAGAGGAAAACCGGCCCGCAGCGACTTGCGCCTCGAGCCATTTCTGCTGCTCGGGAGACAGGATCACAGTCATGGGTGCAAGACTAGCAAGACCAAGCCCGCGTGCCAAGTTTGCCGCGCGACAGGCGACCCGCCCGGCTGAGCCGGGCGGGCGGGGGGGTGGGGGCGGCTAGGTCTGGCCGCCGCCGTTGCAGGCGATCATCTGGCCGTTGATGAAGCCGCCGCGCTCGGAAACGAGATGGCCGGTCAGGCCGGCGATATGGTCGGGGTCGCCAATGTGGCCGAGCGGAATCATCTTCACCATCGACTCGATGTGATGCGTCATGCGCTCGTCGCGGTGCGCGCTGCGGATCGGGCCCGGCGAGATGGCGTTCGAGGTGATGCCGTGCGGCCCGAACTCCTTGGCGAGCGCCTTGGTGAGGCCCCACAGCCCGTGCTTGGCGGCGGAGACCGGCGCGCGGCCGCGGTAGCCGTGGATGGCGTTCATGCCCGTCAGGTTGACGACGCGGCCCCACTTCGTCTCGACCATGCCCGGCAGAAAGGCGCGGGCCGTGTAAAAGGCCGAGTTGAGATCGACATCCAGCACGCGGTGCCAGTCCTCGTCCGACATCTCGAGAAACGGCTTCTCGGGCCGGATGGCGGCGTTGTTGACCAGCACCTGCACGCTGCCGAAGCGCGCCAGCACCTCCTTCGCCATGCGCGCCACCTCGGCCGATTTGCCGACGTCGCCCATGACGACCATCGTCTCGACGCCCTTGGCCTTGGCGGCCGCCGCGACCTCCTCACAGGCGGCGCGGTCGGAGTGGCCGTTGATGGCGACGTTCATGCCCTGATCTGCGAGCTCCAGCACAATTGCGCGGCCGATGTTGCGGCCGGCGCCGGAGACGAACGCGGACTTGCGGGGTGTGCTCGACATGGTTCTTCAGTCCTCCCTGGATGACTTGTGCGGATGAATGGCGCGCATGATCGGCCGCCGGAGACGATCTGTCGAGGTGCTCCGTGTGGGAGCGTTCAGAACGGCAGCCAGGTCGAGCGGCGGGTGAAGCGGATATAGCCGATGTTGGCACCGAGCCGGAGCCCGAGACCGGTGCGGATCGGCGCCATGACCAGCCGGCCGTCGGTCACG
The DNA here is from genome assembly GCA_041397725.1 of Hyphomicrobiaceae bacterium. GTDB lineage: Bacteria > Pseudomonadota > Alphaproteobacteria > Rhizobiales > Hyphomicrobiaceae > JAGRKR01. Next base: position 347,619 of record JAWKVZ010000003.1, read on the forward strand.
AACGTGATGCCGACGCCGCCGACCAGATAGGCCGAGCCGTCGATGCCGGAGAAGCCGGCGAAGATCTGCTCGGGCTGTTTCAGATTGTAGACGAGGAACATCGTGCGGGAGCCCTCGAGGCCGACGTCGTAGCCGATGGACGGACCATGCCAGAAGACCTGCATGGTGCGCCCGTCGCGGCCGTAGAACGTGCCCTTGCCGTAGCGAACGCCGGCGAGGAAGGCGCCGCCGCCCTCGCGGCCCAGCACGTAGCCCGTCGGCCGGCCCATGCGCCGGAAGGCGTATTCGATGACGCTGCCGAGGTTGGTCGAGAGCGTGCCGAAGAACCCCTTCGAGGCGGCGCGGATCTCGTCGATGGTGAAGCTTTCCTGCGGCGGCGGCGGCGGCAGGGCCGGCAGAGCGGCCGGAGCCTGGGACGGAGCCTGGGCCGGAGCCTGGGACGGCGGCGGGGGCGGCGTCTCGTCGGGCCGCGTGATCGTGTTCCAGGGTTTGCCCGGTTGCGGCTTCGGCGCCGGCGGCGGCGCCTTGGCGACGGGCGCCGGTGGGGCCGGCATGACGGGAGGCGCCGCGGGTTTCGCAGCCGGGCCGGCCGGCGGGGACGACAGGGCGGTGTCGATCTTGGTCAGCGAGTAGGCCGTTTTGGTGCGCATGGTGGCGATGAGCTTGGTGACCATGCCCTTGAGCGACTCGAGCTTGGCGCAGTCCACGGGCGTGCGCTCACCCTCGGCGGCGGCGGTATCGATGCCGGCCAGCAGGGCCGCGGCCTCGCGGTCGAGCTCGCGGATGCGGCCGTCGCGCAGAAAGGCGCGCGAGCGCTCGTCGAAGTCCGCATCACTCCAGCCCAGATGCACCTTGAGGCGCTTGAGGCCCTCCTGAACCTTCGGCAGGCTGTCGGCGTTGAGGCGGCGCAAGGCGGCTCCGGCGCTGTCGACCGCCTTGGCGAAGTCCTCCTTCTTGCAGTCGGCAGACGCGGCGGGCCATGCGCCGGCCAGCGCCAGCAGGCCCAGCAGAAGCGTGGTCGTCAGCAGTCTCGACAGTGTCATGGCCACAGCGTGTTGCCCTTCGGCGGCACTGCGAGCCTGCGCGCTTGATGCGGGCCGCACTGCCGGGTTCCCAGTCAATTGCGCTCGCCGGGCGGCGCGAGATGGGCCGCCCAGGCCGGCTGCTCCTTCAGTCGCGCGGCATATTTCTGCGCGATTCTGGCAATTCTGGCGCCGTCGAAGGCTTGTTGCGCCAGCGCCATGCCGCGGTCGAACACCTCGCTGTACTGCGCGATCAGGCCCCCGGAGAGGCGCAGGCGGGAGATGCCGTCGAAGCATACGCGGGCTCCCTTGGCGTCCGGGTGGCGCGAGGTGTAGCTGAAGCGGTAGTGCGCATAGCCCATGGCCTCGTTCGCCACGGGATCGAGGAATTCCCAGCGGAAGCCCTCGCCCCCTTCGTAGAAGTGGGCCAGCATGGCCTTGATGGCGGGCCGGCCGCGGCACGGCCCGAAGAAGTAGTCGTCATAGACGCCGTCCTCGGTGAAGAGCGCGGCGAGAGCGTCACCGTCACCCTGCTCGACGGCCGTCGCGAATCGTTCGAGAAGCTGGGAGAATGTCATGGCACTTCGCCTCCGGCTGTCCGGTAATGATAGTCCGCGGGGCGTGATTATGGAAACCTGCTCGCTGTGAGGGCTCACGAGCCCGGGAGGAGGACACGTGCGCGCGCTGTGCGAAAGTCTGCGACGCTTCGCCCTCAAGGCCAGTCTGATCGCCCTGCCGCTTTGCGCGGCCGGAGGGGCGGCGCCGGCACTGGCGCAGTCCACCGGGCACGACGCGCTGCATCTGCAGGCCCGCGTCGGCAACCGGGTCTGCTTCACCGAGCACGAGCACTACGGGGAAGGTGGCCCGTTCCCGAGCCGGCGGGTGGCGGAAGGGGCGGCCATCAGGGCCTGGACGATCGGGACCGTGGACGAGTACGGCCGCACCTGGGGCCGCTATGAGATCGCGATCGCCAAGAAGATGGTCTGCTCGCAGACCGAGGGGCGCTACTTCTGCAAGGTAACGGCGCGGCCCTGCCGGCTGGCGGGCAAGCGTTGAGCCGGTGCCGATCCTGATGGACGCGCGGTCGCGCACCATCGACATCGGAACCGACGCACCATGTTTCCGGCACTAGCACCGCTCGGCGGCGGCTCAGGCGCCGGTCGTTTCGCCGTCGGTGTCCTTCGACGACCTCAGCACGCGGCGAAGCAGGTCGGGCAGATCGTCCCGCAGGCCCCACATCTGCGTGTTGATGGTGTCCAGCCGACTGACGATCCGCGTCATCATCCGCTCGGACTCGCTGAATCGATGATCGATTTCCTGGCGGAAATGCACGATCTCGGGGTGCACACGTGCGAACTGGCCATTGAGACTGTTGACGGCGCCCTCAAGCTCGCCGACGCGCCTCTTCAAATCGTTGATTTCAGTCTCGATATCCACCGATCGCTCCCTGATGGGTTCTCGGGAACATTAGCGGAACAGAATTGAGCCTGCAACCTAAGTAAGTCAGGTGCTCCACTCTGTCGCTACAAATGCGAGTTTAGTGCTCAGGCTCGCTCCCTGCGCCCCGTCGCGCGCGGCTTGGCCCGCATGTGTTGCGCGGTATGGGCGCGCACGCTATGAGAGCGGCGCACCATTCATGCTCGCAGCCACGAAAGGCAAGCCCCGATGCAGGTCGACGAGGCAACGGTCCGCCGTATCGCGCGGCTCGCCCGGATCAAGGTCACCGATGCCGAGGCGAAGGCGCTCGAAAGCGAGATTGCCAACATCCTGACCTGGGTCGAGCAGCTCGACGAGGTGGACACGGCCGAGGTGGCGCCGATGACGCGCGTGGTCGCCATGCAGCTCAAGAAGCGCCAGGATGTCGTCAGCGACGGCGAGAAGGCCGACGAGATCGTCGAGAACGCGCCGACGAGCGCGGATCACTTCTTTGTCGTGCCGAAGGTCGTGGAATAGCGATCCGAACGCCCGTCCCGCCGAGCCGAGCCCAAGACGAGAAAGTTTCTGCGATCATGTCCGATCTGACCAAGCTGACGTTGGCCGAGGCCCGGGATGGCCTCGCGCGCAAGGAGTTCTCCGCGCGTGAGCTCACCGATGCCTTCCTGGCGGCGATCGAGGTCGCCAATCCCGCGCTCAATGCCTACGTGTTGACGACCGCCGAGCAGGCCCGGGCCATGGCGGGGGAGAGCGACAAGCGGCTTGCCGCCGGCGTGGCGCGCCCGCTCGAGGGCATCCCGCTCGGCATCAAGGACCTGTTCTGCACCAAGGGCGTGCGCACCACGGCGTGTTCGGCAATTCTCGACGACTTCAAGCCGACCTACGAGTCGACCGTCACCCAGAACCTGTGGGACGCCGGCGCGGTCATGCTCGGCAAGCTCAACAACGACGAGTTCGCCATGGGCTCGTCGAACGAGACGAGCGCCTTCGGCCCGGTGGTCAATCCGTGGCGCCGGACCGGCTCCGATGCGCGGCTTGTGCCGGGCGGCTCGTCGGGCGGCTCCTCGGCGGCGGTGGCTGCACGGTTGTGCCTCGGTGCGACGGCGACGGACACGGGCGGCTCGATCCGCCAGCCCGCCGCGCTCACCGGCACGGTCGGCATCAAGCCGACCTATGGGCGGTGCTCGCGCTGGGGCGTCGTGGCGTTCGCGTCCTCGCTCGATCAGGCCGGCCCGATCGCCGGTACGGTTCGTGACGCCGCGATCCTGCTGCGGCAGATGGCGAGCCACGATCCGAAGGATTCGACCTCGGTCGACGCGCCCGTGCCCGACTACGAGGCCGCACTCGGGCGGTCGCTGAAGGGGCTGCGCGTCGGCATTCCCAGGGAATACCGGGTCGAGGGGATGCCGGGCGAGATCGAGGCGATCTGGCAGAAGGGCGTGGCCTGGCTGGAAGCGGCCGGTGCCGTGGTCAGCGAGGTGAGCCTGCCGCACACCAAGTATGCGCTGCCGGCCTATTACATCGTGGCCCCGGCCGAGGCCTCCTCCAATCTCGCCCGCTACGACGGCGTGCGTTACGGCCTGCGCGTGCCCGGCCGCGACATCATCGACATGTACGAGGAGACGCGTTCCCGGGGCTTCGGCCGCGAGGTGAAGCGCCGCGTGCTCATCGGCACCTATGTGCTGTCGGCGGGCTACTACGACGCCTACTACCTCAAGGCCCAGAAGGTGCGCACGCTCATCAAGCGCGATTTCGATCGCGCCTTCGAGGCGGTTGACGTGCTGCTGACACCGACCACGCCGGGACCGGCCTTCGGCATCGGCGAGCTGGTGGGCGATCCCGTGCAGATGTACCTCAACGACATCTTCACGGTGACAGTGAACATGGCCGGGCTGCCCGGCATCTCGGTGCCCGCCGGTCTGTCCTCCGAAGGAACCCCGCTCGGGCTTCAGCTCATCGGCAAGCCGTTCGACGAGGCCACGCTCTTTCAGGTAGCCCAGGCGATCGAGGATGAGGCCGGTCGCTTCCAGGTGAGTGAGCGCTGGTGGGCCTAGCGTGCAAGCGCCGCCGCGACAGGGGCGGGCGCCTGCCCTTCGATAGCACGCGCACGCGCCATGACGCGGTAGAGGCCTCGGCATGCTGCGGCTGACGAGGGCAGGGGAGGGCCAGTCGTGTTCTTTCTCGTCTCGAAGGTCTTGTGGTTCCTGATCCAGCCGTCGACCGTCGTCGTGCTGCTTATGCTGCTCGGGGTGGCGCTCGGCGTCACGTCACGTCGGCGGCTCTCCAGAACCTGCCTGCTGGCCGGCCTGATGGGGATGCTCGTGCTTGGCCTGAGCCCCATCGGAAACCTGATCGTGAGCCCGCTCGAGCGACGCTTTCCCGTCAATCCGGCGGCGGCCGGCGCGTTCGAGCCGACCGGCATCATCGTGCTCGGCGGAGCCGAGGAGGGCGGCACCACCCAGGCCTCGGGGATGCTGTCCTTCAACGAGGCGGGCGAGAGGTTGGTCGAGGGGCTGTTGCTGGCGCGGCGCTTTCCGAAGGCCAAGCTGGTCTTCACGGGCGGTACGGGCAGCGTGATCTACAAGCGCAAGTCGGCCGCCGCCGAGGTCGGTCGCTTCTTCGAGCGCGCCGGTATTTCTCGCGAGCGTATCGTGCTCGAGGATCGCTCGCGCAACACGCACGAGAACGCCGTCTTCACCCATCGACTGCTGAAACCGAAACCGGGCGAGCGCTGGCTGCTCGTGACGAGCGCCTTCCACATGCCGAGGTCCATGGGCTGCTTCCGCAGCGCTGGGTTCGAGGTCGAGGCCTACCCTGTCGATTTCCGCACAACGGGCGGGCCGGAACTCTGGCGCCTCTTCGACAGCATCCCCGAGGGACTGCGCCGTGTCGACTTCGCCGTCAGGGAGTGGCTGGGCCTCGTCGCATATTATGTCACCGGCCGCACGCGGGAGCTGTTTCCGGCTCCGCGCGCGGCGGCTGGGCGCGTCAGCGGCGGGCGGCCTTGAATTCGGCTTCGAGGGCCCGCTCGAGATCCAGCAGATCCTGCGGCACGGGCATGCCGAAAGCCCGGATTTCGTTGAGCTTCTCGTGAAGCTGCAGGAACAGCTCGTGGCTGTCCTCCGGCTTGTCCTCGATGACGCGGACGAGATCGGCGAGTTGAGCCTTGATGGCCTCGATGTCCACGGCAAATCTCCCTTGTAGCCATGCCTGCCGCCCGGCTGGCGCCGCGATGGGCGGGCGTCGCGCGACGAAGTGCATTGTGCACGCAGGGCAGGGGGCGGCGGCATGACCTGGGTCAAGTCCGCCGCCACGATTGCACGCGATCAGGTGCGCGCCCATGCGGGCGGTATCGACAGCACGGCCGTCAGGGCCGAGCGCGCGCTAGCCCTGGGCGATGCGAACGGGGCGTTTCAGGAAGGCAGGCACGTGATCGCCGAGGCCGACGACCTTCTCGTCACGATCCCCGCCACCGCTCCGCTTGCGGCTGGTGTGCTGGCGCGGCGGCTCGCCGCTGCCGGCCTGATGAAGCGATGAGCCTCCCTTCCGGCGGCGTCCACCGCCCTCTGCAGAGGCCGGGGCCGACGTCGAGGCGGTCGGCTGCTCGCGTCGTGGTTCGGGCGACCGGCGCTCGCGCGGCTCGGGTCTGTCCTCACGCTGTTGGGGCTGACGCTCGCGCGGCTCGGCGCGCTCCTCGCTGCGTTGGGCTTGACGCTCACGCCCGTCGTCCTGGTCGGAGGCGCCACGGCGACGCTCGCCGCCGCCCCGCCGTCCACTGTCCCGCCCACCGCTCGCTGCCGCCGCCGGTTTCTTGCCGCCGCGGCCGCGCTTGCGCGTGTTGAAGTCCTCACCGGCCGGTGCATCGCCCAGCCACGTGAGGGTTTCCTTGATGAGCTTCTCGATCTCGGCGAGCGCCTTGCCGTCGTCGGGCGTGACCAGCGTCGCCGCATAGCCCTCGCGCCCGGCGCGGCCGGTGCGGCCGATCCGGTGCACATAGTCCTCGGAATGGATGGGAACGTCGAAATTGAAGACGTGCGAGACCTCGGGGATGTCGAGACCTCGCGCCGCGACGTCGCTGGCCGCAAGGAGCTGGAGTTCGCCGTTGCGGAAGGCGTCGAGCGTCGCCATGCGCTGGTGCTGATCGAGGTCGCCGTGCAACGCGCCGACGTTGAAGCCGTGCTTGCGCAGCGACTTGAAGAGGATGTCGACGTCGCGCTTGCGATTGCAGAAAATGATGGCGTTCTTGACGTTCTGCCCGCGGATGAGCTGGCGCAGAGCCTCGCGCTTCTCGCGGTCCTCGGAGGAGGTGAACAGGAAGCGCTGGGTGATCGTCTTCGCCGTCGTCGCGGGGGGCGCGGCCTCGACCCGGGCCGGGTCGTTCATGAACTGGCCGACCAGCTTGGTGATCTCCGGCGGCATGGTGGCCGAGAAGAACAGGGTCTGGCGGCGCGGAGGCAGCAGCTTGCAGATCCGCTCGATGTCGGGGATGAACCCCATGTCGAGCATGCGGTCGGCCTCGTCGATGACCAGGATCTCGACGCCGGTCAACAGCAGCTTGCCGCGACCGAAATGGTCGAGCAGGCGGCCTGGCGTGGCGATCAGCACGTCGACGCCGCGGTCGAGCTTGCGGAGCTGTTCGTCGAAGGAGACGCCGCCGATGAGCAGGGCCAGCGTCAGTTTGTGGTTCACGCCGTAGAGCTCGAAGCTCTGCGCGACCTGGGCGGCCAGCTCACGGGTGGGCGCAAGGATGAGGGAGCGCGGCATGCGCGCCCTGGCGCGGCCGCTCTCGAGACGCGCCAGCATCGGCAGCACGAAGCCGGCGGTCTTGCCGGTGCCGGTCTGGGCTATGCCGAGAACGTCGCGGCCGCTGACGGCGAGTGGAATGGCAGCGGCCTGAATGGGTGTCGGTGTCGTGTAGCCCGCGGCCTCAATGGCGGCGAGCACCTTTGGGCTTAAGCCAAGCCCAGAAAAACTCGTTGTCTCCAAGTAACGTCAGCTCCACTGGGAGTTTGTGCTGCCCAGCGTCCGGCCGGGCTCTCGAACATGCGCCATGGTTCCCCTCAGGGCTGGCGCGCCACGATCGTACGAGACCTTGCCACCTACAACTTTGACGGCGAGTCGCGATCGTTGTGCCTCTTGACACGCGCGGATCATGCGTGATCCGCGCTGCTAAAGCAAGGAAATGTCGCGCGCTTGTCCCCGGGAGGTGCCAGGATGGTGTCGGAAATGCTTCCGTCCGGCGCTGGAAACATGGATCATGGCCGCGGGCGGACAGGCCCTGCACCTCATCCGGAGCGCCGATATGTCTGATGCTGCAATGCCGAACCTCGTCCTGGTTCCGGGGCTCCTGTGCACGGCGGAGCTCTTCGCGCCGCAGATCGCCGCTCTGGGTGACGTGGCCCGGATCACGGTGGCGGATCATGGGGTCGAGGACGACATGGAGGCCATCGCTGCCGACGTGCTGGCCGCGGCGCCGATGGAGTTCGCCCTCGCCGGCCTGTCCATGGGGGGCTACATCGCTTTCGAGATCCTGCGGCAGGCCCCGGGCCGGGTGACGCGACTGGCGCTCATCGACACGTCCGCCCGCGGCGACCGGCCCGAGCAGACCGCACAGCGGCGGGAGCTCATCACGCTGGCGGAGGAAAAAGGCATCGCGGCCGTCGGCGAGGCGCTCCGCCCCTATCTCATGGCTCCCGGCCGGCAGCAGGATGCGCGCCTGCTCGCCATCCTCAAGCGCATGACCGAGGAGACCGGGCTCGAGGTCTTCAAGCGTCAGCAGGAGGCCATCATCGGCCGGCCGGACAACAGGCCGTTCCTGGCGGAGATCGACGTGCCGACCGTGGTGATCGTCGGCGAGCTGGACCAGATGACGCCCGTCAAGGTGGCCCGTGAGATGGCCGACGCGATCCCCGGCGCCCGGCTCGAGGTCATCCCGGGTGCCGGCCACCTGCCGACGCTCGAGACGCCCGAGGCCGTCAACGACATCCTGCGCGACTGGCTGACGGCCGATGCGGGTGGCGCAGCCGCGGGCGATGCCGCCTCGCCATAGCGGCGACGGACGCGCGACAGCAGAGCGCCCACGGGTGCGCATCGACCCGTGGGCGAAAGGCTCGCCCGTGCGTGCGCCTGGGTTGAGAGTGCGCCAGGGTTACGGGCGACTTGGGCTAAGGGCTACTTGGCGACCCGTCCCATTACAGAGAAGCTCGCGGCCCCGGGCCAGCGCTTGGCGTCCACAATCGGCAGTCCTGCAGGCGTTCTCGCACCGACCGGGATGCCGCCGTTGGCGAAGATGCGGACCGTCATCGCGCCGGTGTGCTCGGAATTGTCGACGCTCTTCCACGTGCCCTTGCCGTCGGCCGATCGCTTGAAGATGCTCGTCTGGCCGCACTTTTCCTTGTAGCGCTTGTGGGGCCAGGCGTTGGGATCGCAGCCCTTTCCTTTCAACGTGATCGACTTTCCGAGGTCGACGCCGCCGGCCTCGATCAGCTTGCGCATGGCCTCGCGGTTGGCGTCGGTCAGCGCCACGATGAGCTTGTAGCCCGCCTTTTCGCTGCCGAGCTTGCAGAAGCATTGGCCCTCGAGGACGACCGGCTCGGCGGCGGCGGCTTGGGCGAAAAGGGCAGCGGCGGCGAAGGCGCCGGCAGCAAGGGCGGAACGTCGCAAGGTCGATCTCCTTCGGGGCTGGCGTCGAAGTGCCCATATTACCCTGTCGCGACCATCCTGGGGCGGATCGTCGCGCATCAACGTAAAGGCGTGAAACCCGGCGCGACGTTTACGCTTTCGAAGTGGCCGCTGGTGCCAGACCGCGCTGGTCTCAGGCGAGGTAGCGGCGCTCCAGCATGACGTGCACGCCGTTGTTTTGGTTGACCATTTGCGTGATGCGCAGGTCGGCGGCGAGGCTGCAGAGCATGTAGGCGTCCTCGCGGGAAAGGCCGCGCGTGGCGGAGATCAGCGAGATCATGTCACGCAGCGCCGTACGGGCTGCGCTGTCGAGATCGGGGTCGAACGCCATGGTCATGACGTGGGTCGGCGTCTCGGCCCGCGGCCAGGTCAGCGTCATGTCCGGGCGCACCGTGAAGCGGAACGTGCCGGAAAGCGCCGTCTCGATGGCCGTGACGCAGACCTCGCCGTCACCCTGTGCGCCGTGGCCGTCGCCGGTCGAGAAAAGAGCGCCCTCGGCATGCACCGGGAGGTACAGCGTCGTGCCGGCCACCAGTTCCTTGTTGTCGAGATTGCCGCCGTTGCGGCGCGGCTGGATGGTGCTGACGGCGCCCCAGGCGGGCGGCGGCGCCACGCCCATGACACCAAAGAAGGGCTTGAGCGGGACTTCTGCGCCCCACGAGAGCAGGCCGACCCCGCGCGCCCGGTCGATCGGGATGTGTACGAGCCGCGTCTCGTGGAAGTCGTCGGGGAGCGCGCCGGCCAGCGGTCGGATGCGGTTGTAGCCCCAGGCCTGGCGCGGTTTCACCTCGAGGATGTCGACTTGCAGCACGTGGCCGGGCCTGGCGCCCGTCACCGCGACCGGTCCGGTGACGATGTGGCCGGGCAGGGTCGGCCGCATCGCCTGGTGGATGGCCGAGAGCTCGGGTGGAATGTCGAGGCCGCTCCCCGCCGGCGGCATCACTTCCGGCCCCCCCGACACGGTCTCGATGGTCACCGTGTCGCCACTGGCAACGGTCAGCACCGGCGCGAGGCGGGCATCGAAGTTGCCCCAGTGAACGCTCTCGGGGCCGGCGGGAAGGTGATGATGAGCCATGGGGGCTTGCCTCTCGGTATGATGGGGGTGTCGCCTCAGTGGGGCAGGGTGCGTGCCGCCTCGGCATAGCCGATGCGGTCTTGCACGGGCAGCAGCCGGCCGACACGATCGAGCAGAAAGCGGACATCGGCAGTCGAGCCAGCCTTCAGCGCGATGTCGAGATAGAGCTGGTCGAACAGGTCGCGCTGGGCGTGGCTGCCGCCGAGGTGCTGGGTGTGGGCGAGCGCCGGGCGCATCGTCTCCAGCGCCTCCCGCCAGGTCCCGCGGCCGCGGGCGAGGATGGCCTGGGCGATCGGCAGCGCGCAGGCCTCGAGCCTGTGGCGCTGGCTCGGATGGCAGCTCGCGGCATAGCTGCGGATGCCCTCGACCAACTGATCGGCGAGCGTCCATCGCTGCGTTGCCGTCGCGGCCATTACCCAGTGCAGGTAGGTGAACGGCGACATGACGTTGCCGATGTGATGCACGGCCTTGTCGGCGATCTCGCCCCAGCGGTCGCCGACGTCGATGCCGTGGCGCTCCAGGCGGAAGAGCATCGAGGCGGCGTTCTGGATGTCGTTGTAGGCGTCGGGCGTGGCAACGGTGAGGGGGGCCGCCAGATCGCGGAAGCGCGTATCGTAGAGCTCGAGGACCTTGGCGAAGTCCCGCTGCTCGAGATGATAGAGGGAACGGTGCCACCACAGGTGATGCGTGAGGTTGTTGCCGCCCGCCCAGTGGGGCGCCAGCCGCTCGAGCCAGGCGATGCCGTCCTCGCACCGCCCCTGCATCTCGAGCACGTGGGCGACGCCGTGCGCCGCCCACAGATTGCCCGGGTCGATGTCGATGGCCTCGCGGCCCGCGGCCTCGGCGGTGGCGTAGTTGCCGCACTCCTCGTGGGCGAAGCAGAGGCTCGCCAGCACGGTGCCGTAGCCGGGCAGGCCGGGACGCCAGGCCGGCAGCACGCGCTCGACCGAGTCGGCCATCGCCTGGGGCCGCCCCAGCCAGAAATTGGCGAAATAGCCGAGCCTGAGCGCGAGCACGTCGTGGGGATGCACGCGCAGGATGTCGTCCCACACGGCAATGGCCGCCAGCGTATCCCCCTTGCTCCAGACTTCCAGCGCATCCATGTGCGCCCGCTCGCGGGCCGTCACGGCGCCAGCGTGCCGGCGTGCCTCGGCGAGTGCGGCACGGGCGGGCGCGATCTTGGCGCTGTCGTTGGCGAGCAGCAGCAGGTAGCCCTTGAGCACGTGCGCGAGCGCCATGTCGGGATCGCTTTCGAGCGCCTTGGCGAGGCGGGCCGCGGTATCGGCGCGGTAATCCATATAGCCGAGGAGGGCGTGATCGAGCGCCGCGCCGGCCGCATCGCAGGCCGTCGTGATCGTGAGACCGTGGGAATCGAAGGCCATGGGGAATGCTCCGGAAGGCTGGCAGGGCCGCGAGGAGCCCGAGTTTAGGAAGCCTGCCCTGGCGGCGCAACGGCGGCTGTCGTACAGGGGGGCACCAATGACGGTCCTTGCCCCATGTGGCGCGCTTGCACTTGATGGCGGACGCGGCTCCGGGCTAACCAGACGTCATGAGCGACAAACCGATTCTTCCGGGCCCTGGCCCCATCGAGCCGGTGCTCCTCAAGGACGCCCTCGAGGAGCGCTATCTGGCCTATGCGCTGTCCACCATCATGCACCGGGCGTTGCCCGACGTGCGGGACGGCCTGAAGCCCGTGCACAGGCGGCTGCTCTATGCCATGCGCGAACTCGGCCTCGATCCCGAGAGCGCCTACAAGAAGTGCGCCCGCGTGGTCGGCGACGTCATGGGCAAGTATCACCCGCACGGCGACGGCGCGATCTACGATGCCATGGTGCGCATCGCCCAGGGCTTCGCGCAGCGCTATCCGCTGGTCGACGGCCAGGGCAATTTCGGCAACATCGACGGCGATAACGCCGCAGCCATGCGCTACACCGAGGCGCGCCTCACCGATGTCGCCATGGCGCTGCTCGACGGCATCGACGAGGACGCCATCGACTTCCGGGAGACCTACGACGGGCTCGAGCAGGAGCCGGTGGTGCTGCCGGCGAGCTTCCCGAACCTGCTCGCCAACGGCTCGTCGGGCATCGCCGTCGGCATGGCCACGTCGATCCCGCCGCACAACGCCGACGAGCTGTGCAACGCCGTGCTGCATCTCATCAAGCATCCCAACGCCAGCATCGAGAAGCTTGTCGAGATGGTGCCCGGCCCGGATTTCCCGACCGGGGGCATTCTCGTCGAGCCGCGCGAGTCGATCCTCGAGGCGTATCGCACGGGGCGCGGTGGCTTCAGGCTGCGGGCGCGCTGGGAGCGCGAGGAGGCCGGTCGCGGCACCTACCAGATCGTCGTGACCGAGGTGCCCTATCAGGTGCAGAAGGCCAAGCTCGTCGAGAAGATCGCCGAGCTTCTGGCCGCCAAGAGGCTGCCGCTGCTGGCCGATGTGCGCGACGAGTCCGCGGAGGACGTGCGCCTGGTGCTCGAGCCGAGAAGCCGCACGGTGGATCCGCTGGTGCTCATGGAGAGCCTGTTCCGGCTCACCGAGCTCGAGGTGCGCGTCCCGCTCAACATGAACGTGCTCTCGCGCGGGCAGGTGCCGAACGTGCTGTCGCTGCGCGATGTGCTGAAGGAGTGGCTGGAGCACCGCAAGGAGGTTCTGGTCCGCCGCTCGCAGCACCGCCTCGCCAAGATCGAGCACCGCCTCGAGGTGCTGGCCGGCTATCTCGTGGCCTACCTCAATCTCGACGAGGTCATCCGCATCATCCGCTTCGAGGATGCGCCGAAGCAGACGCTGATGAGTCGCTTCTCGCTCTCAGAGGTGCAGACCGACGCCATCCTCAACATGCGCTTGCGCTCGCTGCACAAGCTCGAGGAAATCGAGATCCGGCGCGAGCACGACGAGCTTTCACGCGAGGGGGAGGACATCCGCGCGCTGCTCGCCTCCGACGATAAGCAATGGTCGCGGATTGCCGAAGAGGTGCGCGCCACGCGGGAGCGGTTCTCCAAGCGCTCGGAGCTCGGCCGCCGTCGCACCGAGCTCGCCGACGCGCCGGAAATCGAGGTCGATCTCGACCAGGCGCTCATCGAGCGCGAGCCGATCACGGTGATCCTGTCCGAGAAGGGCTGGCTGCGCGCGCTCAAGGGGCATCAGGACGATCTCTCGAAGCTCGAGTTCAAGCAGGGCGACGGCCTGCGCTGTGCCGTGAAGGCGCTGACCACCGACAAGCTCGTGCTCTTCGCCACGAACGGCAAGTTCCTGACGCTCGGTTGCGACAAGCTGCCGGGCGGGCGCGGGCACGGCGAGCCTCTGCGCCTCCTGGTCGATCTCGAGGAGAACCACGACGTCGTCGCGGCCTTCGTGCATGAGCCGGGGCGCAAGTTGCTCGTGGCTTCCACTGCCGGCTATGGTTTCGTGGTGCCGGAGGACGAGATCGTCGCCATGACGCGCAAGGGCAAGCAGGTGCTGAACCTGACCGAGCCCGAGGAGGCGACGTGCTGCGTGCCGGCCGAAGGGGACATGGTGGCGGTGATCGGCGACAACAGGAAGCTGCTCGTATTCCCGCTCGACGAGGTCAACGAGATGACGCGCGGCAAGGGCGTGCGGCTGCAGCGCTACAAGGACGGCGGCCTCGTGGATGCCAAGGTCTATGCCCGCGACAAGGGGCTGACCTGGCTCGATCCGGCGGGCCGTACGTTCACGCTCGATGATCTCGGCGAGTGGCTCGGCACGCGCGGACAGGCCGGACGGTTGGCACCCAAGGGATTCCCGCGCTCGGGTCGCTTCGGGCCGAGGTTCCCCTGAGGCCCGCGAGGAGGGTGTGATGCGTTCGCGTGACCTTTCTGCGGCTCTTCTTGTGGTGCTGCTCGGCGTGCAGCCCGCCGTGGCGACGTCGCCGCAGGCCCAGAAATGCTCGCGCGCCGAGTTCGAGGCGGTGGTCGATGCGGCCGGCGCTTCTCTGCGCGCCCTCACGCAGAAGATGAAGCCCCGTTTCCAGGAGAAGCTGCGCAAGCTCCGCGACAAGCATCGCTGGACGCACGAGCAGTTCATGGAGAAGGCGGTCCCCTACGTCCGCGACCCCGAAATCGCCCGCTTCGACCGCACCACGGCCGACCTGCTGGCGAGCATCACCAGTCTCGGGGAGGAGGGGGCGGCGCAGAAGCAGGAAAATTGCGTTCTGCTGCAGACCCTGCGCGGTCACATGGACAGCCTCATGCGGACCACCGAAGCCAAGTGGGCCTACATGTTCGCCAAGATCGACAAGGAGCTGGCGCGTCCCGCCGGACAGTGAGCGCGCGGGGCCGGTTTTCGACCGGGACGAGAACCGGAGACCGGCTGGCAGCTCGGTAAGCGGGCAGGGAAGGCGGCGGGATGGCGGTGATCGCGAGGCGCGAGAAGTCGGCCTGGGTGCGCGTGGCGATCGGCGGCGGAGCCGGCATGCTCGTCGCCATGGGCCTCGGGCGTTTCTCCTATACCGCGATGGTGCCGGCGCTGATCGGCAGCGGCGCGCTGACGGCGGCGGAGGCGGGCTGGGTCGGCGCCGTCAATCTCGCAGGGTTTCTCACCGGGGCTGCACTCGCGGAGCGCTTGCGCCGCCTCTGCCGGCTCGACGTCGGCCTGTCGGTGGCCATCGTGCTGTGCGCCATCGGGCTCGCCGGCTCGGCGCTGCCATGGGGCTTCGCGTGGCTGGCGCTCTGCCGCGGTGTGATCGGGCTGGCGACCGCCTTCATCATGGTGCAGAGCGTGGCCACGGCGGTCGAGGCTGCGCCCGAGCGCTCCCGCCCGGCCGCAGCGGGGTTCGTCTTCGCAGGGGTCGGGCTCGGCATCCTGTTGACGGGCATCCTGGTGCCACGGCTGCTGGCGCAGGGCTTGATGGCGGCCTGGGCGGGCATCGCCGCGGTGGCGCTTGTCGCGACGCTGGTGGGCCTGTGGGGGTGGCGTGGCGCGGGCGGTGGGGGGCTGGCTGCGGGGGCAGATCCCGGGACGGCCGCCACGCTGGCGGCGCAGCCGCCTCCGACAGGCGCCCTCGGTCCGTCCCTGCCGCTCGCGTTGCTGGCGCTTGCCCACTTCCTGTTCTCGTTCGGCATCGTGCCTCATACGCTCTACTGGGTGGATTTCCTGGCGCGCGGCCTGGGCTATGGCGTCCATGTCGGTGGCTGGCACTGGTCGGTGGTCGGCATCTTCGCATTCCTGGGCCCGTGGCTCTCGACGCTGCTGGCGCGCCGCGTCGGGATCGGGCTTGCGCTGCCGCTGGCCTATGCCTGTGTCGCGCTGGGCGTGGGCATCCCGGCGCTTGGTGCGCTGGCTCCCGCACTCTGGTTCTCGACCGTGGTTTTTGGCGCGCAGCCCGGCGTTGCCAGCCTCATGGCGGCGCGGGCCCGGGACTTCGCCGCTCCCGGTGCGATGGCGCGCGTCATGCGGGTGATGATCCTGAGCAACGGCCTCGGTGCGACCTCGGCAGGGCTCGTCGTGCCATGGCTGTTCGAAAGGGGCGGGCACGCCAGCATCTTCGCGCTCGGAGGCGCGGGCCTCGTCGTGGGGGCCGTGCTCTGCCTCGTCCTGCTGGGGCAGGCCCGCCGTCAGGCGCCCTGAGGCGGCTGTACGCGACGGCCGCGGATCAGTCCGTGCCGTCCCCGGGCGTCACGCGCACCCAGCCGTTGCTGGTCAGATGCTCCTGGGGCGTGAAGCGCGTCTTGTAGCTCATCTTGCGCGAGCCCTGGATCCAGTAGCCCAGATATACGTAGGGCAAGCCCAGCCGCCGCGCGTAGTCGATGTGCTCCAGGATCATGTAGCTGCCGAGGCTCCGCGAGATCATCTCGGGCTCGTAGAAGCTGTAGACCATGGAGATGCCGTCGGAGAGCCGGTCGCAGAGCGCGGAGGCGACGAGCGAGCCTTCCTCGCTGCCGCGGTGGATGCCCGGCGTCTGACGCAGCCGATACTCCGTGATGAAGGTATCGATGATCGAATCCTCGACCATCATCGCATAGTCGAGCACGGTCATGTCGGCCATGCCGCCGTCGCCGTGGCGGGAATCGATATAGTCGCGGAACAGGCCGTACTGCTCCTGCGACGGGCGCGATTCGACGCGACGCGCGACGATGTCGCGGTTGCGCTCGATCACGCGCCGGAGCGTGCGCCGCGGCTTGAACTCGTCGACCAGCACGCGCACGGAGACGCAGGCCTGGCACCCCTCGCAATAGGGCATATAGGCGATGTTCTGGCTGCGCCGGAAGCCGCCCTTCAGCAGGTTGTCGATGAGTTGGCGCGGCTTGTCGTGCGTCAGGTGCGTGAACAACTTGCGCTCGTTGCGGCCAGGCAGGTACGGACACGGCTGTGGCGCGGTCACGTAGAATTCCGGGAAGTGCTTCTTCTGCTCCGTCATTCCCGCGCGTCCTCCAGCGCTGCTCCAGTCCCTCCGCCGACCCGGCCGCACTGCGCCTGCAGACCGGCCGAACGCATATCATGCCACGACAAGGCGTAACCGGGCTAGAGCGTGATCGACCGCGACGGATCGGCCGTCTCGCACCCGCGAAAGCGCGACTGACACACCTCAACACGTCGGCAAGGACCGGTCGGGATCGGCGACCGGCGGTCGCGCCCTCTCGACGAGGTATATGGGCTGGGGCGGCGGCCGTCCACAGAGCCGTCAGTCATCGTGAATGCCGCGCCCCGACCCCATAGATGCGCGGCAGCCGGGGGCGGTCAGGCGCGTGCCGGGCCGCCGGAGATCTCGCGGAGCCGCCGCGCGGCATCGCGCGCGAAATAGGTGAGGATGCCGTCGGCGCCGGCGCGCTTGAAGGCCATCAGACTTTCCATCATGACGCGCTCGCCGTCGAGCCAGCCGTTGGCGGCGGCGCCGGCCAGCATCGCGTACTCGCCCGACACCTGATAGGCGTAGGTCGGCACGCCGAAGGCGTCCTTCACGCGCCGCACGATATCGAGATAGGGCATGCCCGGCTTGACCATGACCATGTCGGCGCCCTCCGCGAGGTCGAGCGCCACCTCGCGCAGCGCCTCGTCGGAATTGGCCGGGTCCATCTGGTAGGTGCGCTTGTCGCCCGTCAGCGTCTTGGACGAGCCGACGGCATCGCGGAACGGACCGTAGAACGCCGACGCATATTTGGCGGCGTAGGACATGATCTGTGTGTTGGTGTGGCCCGCCGCCTCGAGGGCCTGCCGGATGGCGCCGATGCGGCCATCCATCATGTCGGACGGCGCGATGACGTCGCAGCCGGCCTCCACCTGCACCAGGGCCTGGCGCACGAGCGCCGCCAGCGTCTCGTCGTTCAGGATCTCCTCGCCGCGCATGAGGCCGTCGTGGCCATGGCTCGTGTAGGGGTCGAGCGCCACGTCGCAGACGATGCCGATCTCGAGGCCGCGCTCGCGGATGGCCCGGCAGGCCCGGCAGACGAGGTTGTCGGCATTGAAGGCCTCGGCGGCATCCGCCGTGCGGAGCGCCGGTTCCGTATAGGGGAACACCGCGATGGCGGGGATCGCCAGCTCGAGCGCTTCCTCGGCGGCGCGCACGACCTCGTCGACGGTCAGGCGGTCGACGCCCGGCATCGACGGCACGGGCTGCCGCTTGCCGTCGCCAGCCATGACGAAGAGCGGCCAGATGAGATCGCCGGTGGTCAGCACGTTCTCGGCGACCAGCCGTCGTGCCCAGTCGCTCTTGCGGTTGCGCCGCATGCGTGTGGCCGGGAAGGCCGGTGCGCCGGGCGAACCGGCCGCCTGCGACTGTAGGCTAATCCGTTCAGCCGCGGCCGGTGTCTTCAAGGGCTTCATCGCTCGGGTCCCGTCTTGCGTCTGACAGCACTGCCGGCAGTGTAGACCGTCGCGCCTCGAGGGCAAGGCTTGCCGTGCTGCAAGCGTGATCGATGGTGATGGAGGCGCCGGGGCGCGACCTTGCGAGCGGGCGCGCCCTAGCGGCAATACGCGCCGGAGCGCCTCTGGGCAAGATCGATGTGGAAATGATCGCGGTGGGCGTCGTTAGACTCCGGGCCGAGCACCGTCTTGAAGGCCTTGCAGGCGCCCGCGTGGATCGTCTTGAGGAACACCGCCCCCGGCGTGTCGCCCGGAGAGATCACCGGCAGCGTCGGGGCGCTGTCACGACCGCGGCGCCCCCGTCGGCGCGAGGATTTGTCATTCGGCGGGGCGGCCGCGGCCGCTGGCGTCGTCGGCTTCGGTCCGCCGAGGCGGCTTGGCGTGAAGCCGAATGGCTGGCCGGTCTTGCGCTCGGTCTCTCGCTCGGCATCCGCCACCGGCGCCGAGCCCGCGGGACGGCCGCGAGCGCGCTCGGCGGCCTTGCGCACGGCTTCCTCGCGCGCCTTCGCGGCTTCCGCCGCCTTGCGCTCGGCCTCGCGTCTGGCGGCCAGCGCCCGCTCGCGCTCGACGCGCGCGATGGTGCCCCAGCCGCCGAGCACGGCCAGCGTCTGGCCGTTTGCCGTCGTCATGGCGGAAATGTCGAGAGCATTGGCGCGGGCGTGCTCGGAGAGCTTGCCGTCGGCGCGGCCGTAGCGATTGCGGCAGACGTAGGAGCTGGCATTGCGCAGGCGGATGACCGGCGCCTTCAGGTGTTTCAGGGCCGCCGGCTGCACGTGATCCCTGAGCCAGGCGTGCAGTGCCACGACCATGTCGCAGTTCACGATGGCGGGCGGGCTGATCGCCACTTCGGGCGCGCTGCCGATCGTGATGAGCTGTACGGGGGCCGGGTCGCCGCAAGGGCCATGGCGGATCGGGGCGACTTTCACGACCTTCGCGTCGAGGCCCTTCAGGGCGCTGGCGCAGCGCGCTTCGGCGGCCTTGATCTCGGCTTCCGTCCAGGACGGGGGCGGCGGCGCGCCGGGCTTTCCGCGGGCCGCCTCCTCGGCCTTCGCCTTCGCCTTCGCTTTGGCATCGGCGAGCGTGATGGGCCAGGCGGACGTGGGAGGCGGGATCACCACGCTTGGCGCCGGCTCGGCGCGTCGGGAATCTTGACGGGCATGGGCAGGTGTGCGAGCGGCAAGAGCGAGCGTCAGCAGGGCGGCGAGGGCGAGCGCGACGGCTGTCCTTCCAAGGGCGGCGGCCGGTTTGGAGCGAGGCTTGGTCGGGATCATGAATGCAGTGCGCCCTCGATTGACGTCAGTGGACTGCATAAACGCTCGGTGACCGGAGGGCCAGGGGGCAAACGTCGCGTCTGTGGATCATTGGCGGCATCCCTGGTCTGCGGCCGGGGAGGAGCTGGCCGACAACGCTGCGGAGAATGGAAATCGTGAGCACAGAAGACGGCGGAAATGAGTCTGCGGCGACGGATGGTCTGACGCTGGAGGCCAGAAACGCGGCAGGCCTCGTGACACTGGATCGCCCGCAGGCCCTCAATGCTCTCTCGGCCGGCATGATAGAGCGCATCGGCGGGGCGTTGCGGACGTGGGCGCGCGATCCCGAGATTTACGCCGTGGCGGTGGTCTCCGCTGTGCCGCGGTGCTTTTCCGCCGGCGGGGACGTGCGCGAGCTGCTGGCGACGGCGAGGTCCAGCCTCGCCGCCGCGCGGGCGGCGCTGGCGGCCGAGTACCGGTTCAACTGGCAGCACGAGTGTTTTTCCAAGCCGACGGTGTCGCTGATAGACGGCATGGTCATGGGCTCGGGCGTCGGCCTCACGTCCTATGGCACCCACCGGGTGGCCGGGCCGGCCTACCGCTTCTCGATGCCGGAGGTGCGGATCGGGTTTTTTCCCGACGTCGGCACCTGCTGGCTTTTGTCGCGGATGCCGGAGAGCCTCGGCATGTACCTGGCGCTGACGGGCGAGGGCGTGGGGCCGGCGGACGCATTCCACCTCGGACTTGTGACTCATGTACTGCCGGAGGCGCGCGTTGCCGAGGTCGTCGCGCACGTGGCCGACGCCGACCCGGTCGACCCCATTCTCGATGCCTGGCATGCCAATCCCGGCGAAGGGCCGCTGCTGGGTGCGGCGCCGGTGATCGCGCGCTGCTTCTCGGCGCCGACGGTCGGAGAGATCCGCCAGCGGTTGGCCTCGGTCAGCGGAGCCGGCCAGGAGGTGGCGGCCCGTGCGCTCGCCAGGATGGGGCAAGCCTCGCCGCTCGCGCTCGCGATCACTCATCGTGCCGTGACGCTGGCCCAAGGCCTGGATCTGCGGCAGACGCTCGAACAGGACTACCGGATCGCGTCCAGGTTGATCGTGGAGCCGGATTTCCTCGAGGGCGTGCGCGCGCGCCTCGTGGACAAGGACGGCGAGCCGCGCTGGCGGCACGGCGCGGACGGCGACGGCGCCAGGGCCGAGGTCGACGCCTTTTTCGCACCTGTCGCGGAGGGTGAGCTGGCGCTGCCGTCGCGGGCTGCGATGCAGACCCGCTGAAGGGGCGGGAAGAGCCTCCGGCACACCCGCTAACCGATTGTTCAACAAGCCTCTTAGGCCTATTTTAGCTTCGCTCCGCTAACGTGCTGGCAACCCGGAAAAAAAGAACCGGGACGCGTCAAGCACGAGGCAGGGATATGAGTATAGCATTCGATACGGTGCGGCACCGCGCGCCGCAGGTCGAGGATACGTTCAAGAACGAGTATCTTCAGGCATTGCGCTTGATCGAGCGCCTGCATCGCCTTCTCCTCGACGTCATCAAGGACGAGTTCGATCGCGTCGGCGGTTCCGAGCTCAACAGTGTGCAGGCACTGCTGCTGTACAACATCGGCGAGTCCGAGTTGACGGCCGGTGAACTGAAGACCCGCGGTTACTACCTGGGCTCGAATGTCTCCTACAACTTGAAGAAGCTCGTCGACATGGGCTTCCTGCACTACAAGCGGTCGGAGACGGATCGTCGCTCGGTGCGTGTCAGCCTGACGGAGAAGGGCAAGCAGGCCTGCGACGTCGTCAGCAAGCTCTACCAGCGGCAACTCGGCAGCATCGAAGCCGTGGGCGAGGTGAGCCGCCAGGATTTCCACACGCTCAACGTGGCCTTGAACCGCCTCGAGCGCTTCTGGTCGGATCAGATCCGCTTCCGTCTTTAGACAACCGGCGACTTCGGGGGCTCACGTCTGCGGGGCCTCGAAGCGCGCTGAACTCGGCATCCAGTCATCGAGCTGGCGTACGCTCCGCACCGTCGCAGGTCACCCTGCCGGCGCGGAGCCGTCGGCGTTTGCCTGAGCCTCGCCCTCGAGCGGGCATCTCCACTGCCCCCTCGGTCAATCCGGCTGCGTTGCCCCGGCGTCACGTATTTGTGGCGTTGCAGCATCACTCCGTTGGCATCGAAGCGAGAGCACCGGGATTTGACTTCCCTGTGCGGCCCGAATTGTCCAAACTTGCTGCAAGCGGGTAGAGGCAGCGAGACCACGGTCGGGGACACTGTGCCCCGAACGTCCATGTCGTCGTCTCACGGAAGTGCGGCTGAGCCGGACCGGGTGACTTGGAGTTTCATTAACTCCTCGACCCTATGGTTAAAGAGAAATTGTGATGGGCACCGAGGCCATGACTATGCTCGTCTGGAGATCATGCAGGAGCCGGAGCGGCAGCACTCTGCGCGGCCGCGTCGGACTGGGGTTGGCGGCGGCCGTGATGGCTGCGATCGGCGTTGCGGCGCCGGGACCTGCCCATGCCAACGATCCATTGAGCTGGGCGCGCTTCGGCCTCCCCGGCACCTCCACGCCGCACTACGGCTATGACCGGGAGTTCGCGCGGGAATGGGAAGCCAATCCGCCGCGCGGATATCCGACGCTTTCGCCGGACAACCTGGGTCCGTTGAAGGCCGCGATCAAGCGCTACAAGGCGGTCGTCGCGGCCGGCGGCTGGCGCACGATCCCCAACGTGCAGTTGCGCATCGGGCAGACGCATGCCGCCGTCGGGCTGCTGCGTGCGCGCCTGCGCCTGACGGCCGACATCAAGCAGGACTCGAGCTACGCCGACTACTTCGATCATCATCTCGAGCGCGCCGTGAAGCGCTTCCAGGCCCGCCACGGCCTGAGCCCCACGGGTGTCGTCGACAAGCGTACGATCGCGGCGCTCAACGTGCCCGCACCGGCGCGGCTCAAGCAGTTGCAGACCAACCTCGGGCGCCTGACGAGCCTCGTGCGCTCGACCGGCAAGCGCTACCTGATGGTGAACATCCCCGCCGCGCAGATCGAGGCCGTGGAGGGCGGACGTGTCGTGTCGCGCCATTCGGCCGTCGTCGGCAAGATCGATCGTGCGACGCCTATACTGCGCTCCGCCGTGCACGAGCTCAATTTCAACCCCGTGTGGCATCTTCCGCCGACCGTCATCGAGAAGGATCTCATTCCCAAGGGGCGTGAGATGCAGCGGGGCGGCAAGAGCGTGCTCGCCAAGTACGGGATCGATGCCTACAGCGGCGACGGGCGCAAGCTTAAGCCGGGCAAGATCGACTGGCGGTCCAGCGCGGTGCGCTCCTACACCTTCAAGCAGCAGCCGGGCCCGCAGAACCCGCTCGGCTTCGTGAAGATCAATTTCCACAACAGCCATTCCGTCTACATGCACGACACGCCCTCGCAGACGCTGTTCGGCCGCAACTTCCGGGCCGCCAGCTCAGGCTGCGTGCGGGCGCAGAACATCGAGCAGCTCACGGCCTGGCTGTTGTCCGGCAATGAGAAGTGGACGCGCGAGCGGGTGGTGCAGATGCGCAAATCGGGCGAGCGCCTCGACGTTCGTCTGAAGAAGCCGGTGCCGCTCTATTTCGTCTACGTCACCGCGTGGGCGACAGAGGATGGCGTGGTGCAGTTCCGCCGCGACATCTACCTGAAGGACGGCGTCGGAGCCATGGCCGCCGCCTACTGAGCGGGGCGGCGGACCGGCCGGTCCGCCTCGCCGGCCGCCTCATTCGCGTCGCCGGGTCGGCGCCGGGCCGAGGGCAGGGCGCCTGGTCCGCCGGCAGCGGGCTCGACCGCGCAAGCGTCGGCTCCTTCCATCGCCAGGCTCTCTGGCCGCCGGCGTCGCAGTTCGTGCCGCGGTGTGGCCGTGCGCGCGGACACGAACAGGCGCCAGGCTCATCCCCGCATCGTCGATTGTTGTGCGCCTGCGCCAGGGCGTGGGGTGCGACGACGGGCGCCGCCAGCCTACTGGCGATGGCGAGCCAATGCCGCTAATGTGATCTCCACGCGGACCGCCGCGGCATGGGGTTGCCGCCGGCGTCCTGCGCTGTTGGCGCAGGCTGGAATGCGGGAATATTTCGTCACCTCACGGCGTTGACGGGTCGTGGGCGGGTGTCTGGGAGCGAGGTCGAGGGTCATGGATTACGCCCGGCAGTTTTCAACGGCGCTGGCGGCCTTGCGGGCAGAGGGACGCTACCGGGTGTTCGCCGACATCCGGCGCGAGCGCGGCGAATTCCCGCGTGCGACGCGCTTCATGTCGGACGGCAGCACACCGATCACGGTCTGGTGCTCGAACGACTATCTCGGCATGGGCCAGCACCCCGATGTGCTCGCGGCGATGCACGAGGCGATCGACGCAGCGGGGGCCGGCTCCGGTGGCACGCGCAACATCTCCGGCACGACGCATTATCACGTCGAGCTCGAGGCCGAGCTCGCTGACCTGCACGCCAAGGAGGCGGCGCTGGTCTTCACCTCGGCCTACGTGGCCAATGACACCACGCTCGACACGCTGCAGCGGCTGCTGCCGGGAGCGCTGGTCCTGTCCGACGAGAAGAACCACGCCTCGATGATCGCCGGCATCCGGCACGGCCGGGGCGAAAAAGTGATCTGGCGCCACAACGACATGGCCGACCTCGAGCGGCTGCTGGCGGCGCAGCCGCGCGAGCGGGCGAAGATCATCGCCTTCGAGTCCGTCTACTCCATGGACGGCACCATGGCGCCGATCGGAGCCATCTGCGAGCTCGCGAAGCGCTACGGCGCGCTGACCTATCTCGACGAGGTGCATGCGGTCGGGCTCTACGGGCCACGCGGCGGCGGTCTCTCAGAGGCGCTCGGCGTGGCGGGCGAGGTCGACGTCATCAACGGGACGCTGGCCAAGGGGTTCGGCGTCATGGGCGGCTATATCGCGGCGAGCCGCGACGTGTGCGACGCCATCCGCTCCTACGCCTCGGGCTTCATCTTCACGACCTCGCTGGCTCCGGCCCTGGCCGCAGGAGCGGTCGCCAGCATCCGGCATCTGAAGGCCAGCAGCGTCGAGCGTACACGCCACCAGGAGCGTGCGCATACGCTGATGGCGCGGCTCGAGCGCGCGCGCCTGCCGGTGATGCAGAACCCGAGCCACATCGTGCCGGTGCTGGTGGGCGACCCCGTGCTGTGCAAGGAGGTCACCGACGCGCTGCTCGACCGCTTCGCGATCTACGTGCAGCCGATCAACTATCCGACCGTGCCGCGCGGCACCGAGCGCCTGCGCCTGACGCCGACGCCGCAGCACACCGACGCCGACATGGATCATCTCGTGGCCTCGCTCGCCACGCTGTGGCGCGAGCTGGGCCTCACGGGCCTCGCCGCCGCCGCCGAATAGCGCGACCGGACCGGGCCGTCACCTCCAAGACCGCGACAGTGCGCGACACACAGTGCGGGGATGTGCTGTCGCTTTCCTTGTTGCCGGCCGCCGACCTGTGCTAGTCACGGGGCGCCCCGCGGGCAGGGCGCGAACCTCTCGTTCCACCGCCGCCCGGGAGGCTCTGAGGGTGCGGGAGGTCGAGCTGGAACAGCCCCACGCTGCCAGCGAGAACGTCGATCGCATCTTGTGCTCATGATGAGCGGGTGATGTCCGGTGTCGCGGGCTCGCGAGCGCGAGGCCGTCGCCGTCGATCACACGCTCGGCGCGTCGCGTGATCATGATGCCCGGCCCTGCCAGTGAGAGCGGCTGGCGAGGTGCGGCACATCGCGGCGTGGATCGCGGTCAGGGCAAGCCCGGAACGCGCCGCAATGGCCGCCGCCCGGTGCACGCTCGCAAGAGGAAGCAGTCGATGTCCATCCGCCAGGCCAGCCCCCATTCCGAGCACGCCTCGGGCCCGAGCCAGCGTTCGCTGCGTGCCAGCGATCCGGAGATCGCCGAGGCCATCGCCCAGGAGCTCGGGCGGCAGCAGACCCATATCGAGCTCATCGCCTCCGAGAACATCGTCTCGCGCGCCGTACTCGAGGCGGCGGGCAGCGTGCTCACCAACAAGTACGCGGAAGGCTATCCTGGCCGGCGCTATTACGGCGGCTGCGAGTTCGTCGACGTCGCCGAGCGGATCGCCATCGAGCGGGCGACGCGGCTGTTTGGTTGCGGCTTCGCCAACGTGCAGCCGCACTCCGGCAGCCAGGCCAACCAGGGCGTCTTCATGGCGCTGCTGAAGCCCGGCGACACCCTGCTCGGGATGTCGCTGTCGGCCGGCGGACACCTGACGCACGGAGCCTCTGTCAATCAGTCCGGCAAGTGGTTCCACGCCGTGCAGTACGGCGTCGGGCAGGACGATCACGTCATCGACTTCGCCGAGGTGGAGCGGCTGGCGCGCGAGCACGCGCCCAAGCTGATCATCGCCGGCGGCTCGGCCTACCCGCGTATCATCGATTTCGCGCGTTTCCGCGCCATTGCCGACGCGGTGGGCGCCAAGCTGATGGTCGACATGGCGCATTTCGCGGGCCTCGTCGCCGCAGGCGCGCATCCGAGCCCGTTCCCGCATGCCCACGTGGTCACGACTACGACCCACAAGACGCTGCGCGGTCCGCGCGGCGGCATGATCCTCACCGACGATGCGGACATCGCGCGCAAGATCAACTCGGCGATCTTCCCGGGCTTGCAGGGCGGCCCCCTGATGCATCTGATCGCCGCCAAGGCGGTGGCTTTCGGCGAGGCTCTGGAGCCGTCGTTCAAGGCCTATGGTCATGCCGTGGTCGAGAACTGCCGGGCCATGGCCGAGGTCATTCGCGAGGACGGCTACGCGCTCGTCTCGGGCGGCACGGACACGCATCTCGTGCTCGTTGATCTCCGGCCGCGCAAGCTGACGGGCATCGCCGCCGAGCTGGCGCTCGGGCGCGCCAACCTCACCTGCAACAAGAACGGCGTCCCCTTCGACCCGGAAAAGCCGACGGTGACATCGGGCATCCGGCTTGGCTCCCCCGCCGGGACCACGCGCGGGTTCGGCGTCACCGAGTTCCGTGAGGTCGGCCGCCTGATCGTCGAGGTGCTGGACGGGCTTGCCGTCAATGGCCCCGAGGGCAACGGCGAGGTCGAGACGCGGGTGAAACGCAAGGTGGAAAGCCTGTGCGCGCGCTTTCCCATCTACTCCTGACGCGGGACGCGCGTCGAACGTCGTCTTGGCGGAGTCGAGCCGGTCATGCGCTGCCCCTACTGCGCCAGCGATAACACGCAAGTCAAGGACAGCCGGCCGACCGAGGAGAGCACCGCGATCCGACGCCGGCGCATCTGCCCGGATTGCGGCGGCCGCTTCACGACGTTCGAGCGCGTGCAGCTCAGGGAGCTCATCGTCACCAAGCGCTCGGGGCGGCGCGTGCCGTTCGACCGCGAGAAGCTGACGCGCTCCGTCGAGATCGCGCTGCGCAAGCGTCCCATCGCACCCGAGCGCATCGAGCACATGGTCTCCGGGCTGGTGCGCCAGTTGGAGAGCCAGGGCGAGAGCGAGGTGTCCTCGAGCAGCATCGGCGAGGCGGTGATGGAGGCCTTGCGGGAGCTCGATCCCGTCGCGTACGTGCGCTTTGCCTCCGTCTACCGTGACTTTCGCGAGGCGCGCGACTTCGCGGAGGTGCTGGGCGAGATCGCGCGCGAGGGACCTGCGGGCGAGCCGGTCGCTCGGTCGCAAGGGGGCGGCAGCGGTTCGGGCGAAGGCTGACCCGCATGAGCCCTGGCACGCCGACGCCCTTCGATCTCGAGATGATGGCGGCTGCACTCGTGCTGGCCCGGCGCGGGCTTGGCGCCACCAGTCCCAATCCGGCGGTGGGGGCCATCGTCGTGGCAGAAGGGGCGGATGGTCCACGGATCGTCGGGCGAGGCTGGACCGCGGCGGGCGGGCGTCCGCACGCTGAAACGATCGCGCTCGGGCGGGCCGGAGAACTCGCGCGGGGCGCCACGCTCTACGTGACGCTGGAGCCATGCGCACACGTCGGACGCACGCCGCCCTGTGCCGATGCCGTGATCGCGGCGGGGATCACGCGTGTCGTCGCCGCTCATGGCGACGTCGATCCACGGGTTGCCGGGCTGGGGTTCGCCCGGCTGCGCGCCGCTGGCGTCGAGGTGGTGACGGGGGTCTGCGCCGCAGAGGCCTGCTGGGTCAACGCCGGGCATCTGCTGCGCGTCGGCCTCGGTCGTCCATTCGTGCAGCTCAAGGTGGCGGTCGGCGCCGACGGCCGTATTCTCGCCGGCGACGGGCGGCCGCGCTGGGTGACCGGCTCGGCTGCCCGGGACAGGGGCCATCTCCTGCGCGCGGGCAGCGACGCCATTCTGGTCGGGCGCGGTACGCTGGCTGCCGATGATCCGGAGCTGACCTGCCGGCTGCCTGGTTTGAGCGACCGTTCGCCGCTGAGGGTGCTGCTGACGGGAAGCGGCCGCTTCGCCGCGACGGCGCGGATGCTGCATGCGACGGAGCGGCTGGCGACGCTGATCGTGACGCGGGAGGGCGCGGAGCTGCCCGGGGAGGTCGAGGGTCGGGTCGGCGTCGAGGTCATCCGTGTCCGCTCGGGATTGGCGCATGGCGAGCGGTCCGCCAGCGTCTCCATTCCCGATGCGCTGGCAGCGCTCGCCGCGCGGAGCGTCACCCGCCTGCTGGTCGAGGGCGGCCCGCATGTCGCGGCCGCCTTCCTCGCCGCCGGCGTCGTAGACGAGGTCGTGGTGTTCCAGGGTGGCCATGCGGCCGGCGACGAGGGGATGTTGCCGTTCGTGGAGCAGGGCCTCGAGATCGTCCGCGACAACGCTCAATGGCGGCGTTGCCAGTCGAGAATGCTCATCGACGACACCATGACGGTCTATCGCTCGCGGGCGAGCGAGGCTAATCTGGCGCGCCTCGTGGCCGCCGCCGGCCAGGAGTCGCGCTGACGGAATCGCGCCGCCAACCGCCATCGAGAGACCGCACCCGTGGATCAGCCGTTCCGATATTACCTGCGCGTGCGCTATCAGGAGTGCGATGCCCAGAACGTCGTCTTCAATTCGCGCTACAGCGACTATGCCGACCTGTGCATCTCGGAGTTCCTGAGGGCGGCCATGCCGGGCCGCGATCCCTTCGACGGCAGCTTCGAGATTCAGGTCGTACGTCAGCTCATCGAGTGGAAGGCGCCGGCCCGCTACAACGACGTGCTCGAGCTTGCAGCCGCGGTCGCCCGCTTCGGCACGTCGTCGTTCACGGTGGCGATCGAGATGCGGCGTGCGGGAACGGCCGACGTCCTGGCAACGGCCGAGACGGTCTACGTCTGCGTCGACAGTGCGACGTGGACGAAGCGCCCGGTGAGCGCGGAGGAGCGCGAAATGCTGTCGCAAGGTGCCCGGGGCAAGCGCATCGACCATGCCGGCTACCTGACGGCGGCGATGATGGAGGGGCGTTGAGAGATGTTTACCGGGATCGTCACGGCGATTGGCGAGGTCGTGTCACACAAGGGCGGCGCTTTCGCCATTCGTGCCGCCTATCCGGCCGAGACGTTGACGCTCGGAGCCTCGATCGCCTGTGACGGCTGCTGCCTCACCGTGACCGGCTGGCAGCCGGAGCCGGCGGGGGTCGTCTTTACCGTCGATGTCTCGAATGAAAGCCTGGCGCGCACCAGCCTGGGGGGATGGCAGGTCGGCCGGCACGTCAACCTCGAGCGCGCGCTCAAGGCCGGCGACGAGCTCGGCGGGCACATCGTTACCGGTCACGTCGACGGAGTTGCCAGGCTGCGGGCGCTGCGCCGTGACGGCGAGTCGAGGCGCCTGGAGATCGAGGCGCCGGACGAGCTCGCTCCCTACATCGCCTCCAAGGGGTCGGTCGCTCTGGACGGCACCTCGCTCACCGTAAACGAGGTTGACGGGTCGATCTTCGGCGTCAACCTGATACCCCACACCTTGACGGTGACGACTTGGCAGTTCAAAAGGCCGGGCGATATCCTCAATCTCGAAATCGATCTGTTCGCGCGTTACGTGGCGCGACTCATGGAGAGCCGGCGTTGACCGACACAGTGCCCAAAGTCGTCTACCAGGAAGGCAAGGGCTTCCTCTCGCCGATCAGCGAGATCATCGAGGATTTCCGCAACGGCCGCATGATCATCCTCGTCGATGCGGAGGACCGCGAGAACGAAGGCGATCTGGTCATTCCCGCGCAGATGGCGACGCCGGATGCCGTGAATTTCATGGCCAAGCACGGGCGCGGGTTGGTCTGCCTGTCGCTGACCAAGGAGCGCGCCGACTATTTGCGCCTCGAGTACATGGCGCGCAACAACGAGGCCCGCAACCGCACCGCCTTCACCGTGTCCATCGAGGCCAGGGAGGGGATCTCGACGGGCATCTCCGCCGGCGACCGGGCGCGCACCATCGCGACAGCCATCGATCCGACCAAGCACGCGCACGACATCGTCTCGCCCGGGCACGTGTTCCCGCTGATCGCGCGTGATGGCGGCGTGCTCGTGAGGGCCGGTCATACGGAGGCTTCCGTCGATCTTGCCCGCCTCGCCGGGCTCTATCCGGCAGCGGTGATCTGCGAGATCATGAACGACGACGGGACCATGGCCCGCATGCCGGACCTCGTCTCGTTCGCGCAGCGCCACGGCCTGAAGATCGGCACGATCGAGGATCTGATCGCCTACCGGCTGAAGCACGATCGCATCGTCCGCTCGGTGTCGCAGACCAAGGTGGACAGCGTCTTCGGTGGCGGCTTCGACCTGCACATCTACGAGACGACCGTCGATCCGGCGGAGCACCTGGCGCTGGTCAAGGGCGATCTCTCGGCGCCGGGACCCGTGCTGGTGCGCGTCCATGCCGTCAACATGCCGGCCGATCTGCTCGGCATCGGCACGGGCGGCGATCGCCGCACGCTCATCCAGAAATCCATGCAGGCCATCGAGCGCGAGGGACGCGGCGTGATCGTGCTGATCCGCGATCTCAGGGCGCGCTCGGTCTCGGCCTGGATCGAGGGACGCAAGGGCCGGCCGGGCCGGGGCGGGGCGCCGGACGGCCGCCGGCTCGTGGAGATCGGCGTCGGCTCGCAGATCCTTCTGGATCTCGGTGTCCGCGACATGGTGCTGTTGTCGAACTCCGGTCAGTCGATTTATGTCGGCCTCGAAGGCTAC
Source organism: Hyphomicrobiaceae bacterium (assembly GCA_041397725.1). Lineage (GTDB taxonomy): Bacteria > Pseudomonadota > Alphaproteobacteria > Rhizobiales > Hyphomicrobiaceae > JAGRKR01. The sequence continues at coordinate 378,001 of JAWKVZ010000003.1, forward strand.
GGTCTGCGGATCGTCGAACAGCGCAAGATCGAGTAGGTCAGGACACATGGTTGGTTTTGGATCTGGTGCCGGCGGCGGCCCCGTCGGGCGGATCGAGGATGCGCATCTGCTCATCATCGAGTCGCGCTATTACGAGAAGATCGCCGACCTCCTGATCGAGGGGGTCGAGGCGGAGCTCAAGGAGCATGCGGTGACCTACGACCGCATCACGGTGCCGGGCGCGCTGGAGATTCCGCAAGTGCTGGCGGCTGCCTGCAACGATCTCGTGACGTACGACGGCGTCATCGCTCTGGGCTGTGTCATTCGCGGCGAGACGGCGCACTACGACATCGTCTGCAACAATGCCAACCACTGGCTGATGCAATTGGCCATCGAGCACACGCTGCCGCTCGGCAACGCCATCCTGACCGTGGACACCGAGGCGCAGGCCATCGCGCGGGCGCAGGGCGGCAAGGCGGGCAAGGGCGGTTCGGCGACGCGGGCCTGCCTGCGGCTGATCGAGATCGCGCGCGTCGGCTTCGACGGGGCCTGAGCAATGTCGCCAAGCGAACAAGGAAGCTCCGACGGGGGCGCACGCAACCCGCAGGAGCGCAGCGCCGCGCGGCTCGCCGCCGTGCAGGCGCTCTACCAGATGGATCTGGTCGAGACCGACCTCAACGCCGTCATCCGCGAGTTCGTGATGCACCGGTTCGGCAGCGAGACCGAGCAGGATCAAGGGCTCGCCGCCGCGGATGCGGCGTTCTTCAGCGAGTTGCTGCAGGGCGTGTTGCGCCGTCAGCGCGATATCGACCCGATGCTCGACAGCCAGCTCGCCAAGGGCTGGCGGCTCATCCGCATCGACAGCATTCTCCGGGCGATACTGCGCGCAGGCGTGTTCGAGCTGATGGAGCGCGGCGACGTGCCGGCGCGCGTCGTGCTGAACGAGTATATCGAGGTCGCCAACGCCTTCTTCGAGGGCGACGAGCCCAAGGTGGTGAACGGGGTCCTCGACAAGCTGGCGCACCGCCTGCGCCCCGCCGAGTTCTGAGCGCTTCCGGGGGGCTCGCGCCACCACTGCAACGGGAGTAGGATCGTGCAGTGGTACGGACAGGCGCCATCGAGGGCGGGTCGCAGGAGGAGTCGCAATGAACGAGCTTGCCAGGACGAATTCGCGGATTGAGGCCGAGTACCGGGCGCGCACGAAGACATCGGCGCGCCTGTTCGATGAAGCGAGTCGGGTGCTGCCGGCCGGCCTCACGCATGATTCCCGTGCGCTGAAGCCCTATCCTCTCTACGCCGCCCGCGCGGCCGGCCCCCGCAAGTGGGACGTCGACGGCCACGAGTACGTGGATTTCTTTGGCGGGCACGGCGCGCTCATCCTCGGCCACGCCCATCCCGCCGTCGTCGAGGCGGTCCAGCATCAGATCACGCTCGGCACGCATTGGGGGGCCGCACACGAGCTCGAGGTGCGCTGGGCCGAGCAGGTCAACCGGATGGTGCCCTGCGCGGAACGCGTGCGCTTCACGTCCTCCGGCACCGAGGCTTCGCACATGGCGCTGCGCCTGGCGCGCGCCTACACCGGCAAGCGCAAGGTCGTGCGTTTCGTCGGCCATTTCCACGGCTGGCACGATCAAGTCGCGACCGGCTCCAACTCGCATTTCGACGGCAGCGTGCCCGCGGGCATCCTGCCGGAGATCGTCAGCGAGACCATCCTGCTGCCGACGGACGACCCGGCGCGCGTCGAAGAGGTGTTGGCGAGCCGCGACGACGTGGCGGCGGTCATGCTCGAGGCGGGCGGTGCGTCGACCGGCCAGGTGCCGTTGCCGCCCGGCTTCCTCGCCGCCGTCAGGGCGTCGACCGCGAAGCATGGCGTGGTGATGCTGCTCGACGAGGTGGTGACCGGCTTCCGCTGGTCGCCCGGTGGCGCGCAGCAGCGCTCGGGCGTCATCCCCGACATGTGCATCCTGGCCAAGATCCTCGCGGGCGGCCTGCCTGGCGGCGCCGTCGTCGGGCGCGGCGATATCATGGATCAGCTCGACCCCGTTGCGGCCTCGGCGGCGGGCCGCGAGAAGATCGGCCACCAGGGCACCTACAACGCCAACCCGCTGTGTGCGGCGGCGGCCCTCGCCACGCTCAAGTTGATCGAGAGCGAGGATATCTGCGGCACGGCCGAGCGCACCGCCAATACGATCCGCGACGGCATGCGCAAGATCCTCGTGGAGGAGGGTGTGGCCTGGGGCGTCTACGGCGACGTCTCTTATATCCACATCTTCCAGAACCCGGCCGGCTTGCCGCTCGATCCAATGAATTTCGATCCCGTGAAGCTCGGCTTCAAGGGGCTCAAGGGCGCCAAGAACCCCAATCTCATCCATCGCCTGCGCATCGCCATGCTGTGCAACGGCGCCGACCTCAACGGCTCGCCGGGCGGCCTCGTCTCGGCCGTGCATGGTCCAGCCGAGGTTGCGCGCACGCTCGAGGCCTTCCGCACGTCGGTGCGCTGGCTGAAGGCGGAGGGCGATATCGTCGGGTGAGCAGCGCGCGGGTCACAGGCACGCCCGCCGAGCGGGTCGAAGGCGAGGAGGCCATCGTCCAGGAGTATCTGGCCCCCCTCGCCAAGGGCCTGCCGGGTGCGCTCGGGCTCTCCGACGATTGCGCCGTGCTCACCCCGCCTCCCGGCGCCGATCTCGTGCTGAAGACCGATCCGATCATCGCCGGCGTTCATTTCTTGGCCGACGATGCGCCGGGCGACATCGCCTGGAAGGCGCTGGCGGTGAACGTGTCCGACCTGGCGGCCAAGGCGGCGGAGCCGGTCGCCTATCTGATGACACTCGCCCTGCCGGAGGCCCCGGCGCGGGCATGGCTCCGCGCCTTTGCGGACGGGCTCGCCGAGGCCCAGGCCGCTTTCGGATGTGTGCTGGCGGGCGGCGATACGGACCGGACGCCGGGTCCTCTGACCATCGGCATCACCGTCATTGGCACGGTCCCCACTGCCAATATGATCCGGCGGGGGACGGCGCGGCCGGGCGACACGCTGTACGTCTCGGGCACGCTTGGCGATGCCGCGCTCGGGCTCGAGCTTCGCCTCGGCCGGGTGGCGCCGGGAAGTTGGGGCGAGAGCGCACGGGAACAGCAGGCGTTGCTGACGCGCTATCTGCGGCCGCAGCCGCGGCTTGGCTTGCGCGCCGCCTTGCGCGCGGAGGCCCACGCCGCGATGGATCTGTCCGACGGGCTCGCCAAGGATCTCGGCCGCATGTGCCGGGCGAGCGGGACCGGCGCGGTGGTCGAGACCGCCCGTGTGCCGCAGTCGTCCGGTTTCGCCAAGGCGCTGGCGCGCGAACCCGCGCGGATCGGGGCGTTGCTTGCTGCGGGTGATGACTACGAGGTGCTGGCCGCGGTGCCGGCCGCTCGCGCCGAGGCGTTCGAGGTGGCGGCTGTCGCGGGCGGCGTGCCCGTCACGGCCATCGGCACGGTGGTTGCCGGGTCCGGCACGCGCTTTCTGGACGCCGATGGGCGGGAGATCGCCATCGGCAGGCCCGGGTGGGACCATTTCGCCTGAAATTCCCGTTCATCCTCGACCAAAGTCGCCGCTTGCCGCTACAGGCCTGTTATTGCAAGTCGCGAGCAAGTTTGGCATGGTCCGGCCGCGATTCCCGCATGGACCGGGGGGCGAGGTCGTCTTGGCGTATGCGCATGGGCGCGTGGCCGGGCGCGGCATCGCGCGATGATGTGGCTGGCAGCGCCGGTCCGGCTCCATGCCGAAAGCTCGAGCCTTCAGTCTCGTATGGGGCCTGGCGCGCCCTGATGCGGACCATGTCGTTCAGCGGCGGGAGCCTCCCGGCGTCACGACCCCTGCCAACACCGAGGAAAGACATCATGGACAATGTCATGTGGGCGATCATAGGCGGCGGTTTGCTGTCGCTCGCCTATGGCGCGTGGACCGTCAGCGCAATCATGGCGGCCGATGCGGGCAACAAGCGTATGCAGGAGATCGCGGCGGCAGTTCAGGAAGGCGCCAAGGCCTACCTCAACCGCCAGTACACGACGATCGCCATCGCAGGTGTCTTCATCTTCCTGCTCGTCAGCTACTTCCTCGGCATTAAGGTGGGGATCGGCTTCCTGATCGGCGCCTTCCTGTCCGGTGCGGCAGGCTACATCGGCATGAACGTCTCGGTGCGCGCCAATGTCCGCACGGCGCAGGCCTCGACGCAGTCGCTCGGCGAAGGTCTGTCCATGGCGTTCCGGGCCGGTGCGGTCACGGGCATGCTCGTTGCGGGCCTGGCGCTCCTCGGCGTGGCCGTCTACTACGCCGTCCTGGTCTACGGCATGGGCTACAAGCCGCAGAGCCGCACGGTCGTCGACAGTCTCGTGGCGCTGGGCTTCGGCGCGTCGCTGATCTCGATCTTCGCCCGTCTCGGCGGCGGCATCTTCACCAAAGGCGCTGACGTCGGCGGCGATCTCGTCGGCAAGGTCGAGGCCGGCATCCCCGAGGATGACCCGCGCAACCCCGCCACGATCGCCGACAACGTGGGCGACAACGTCGGCGACTGCGCCGGCATGGCGGCCGACCTGTTCGAGACCTATGCGGTGACGATCGTTGCCACCATGGTGCTCGCGACCATCTATTTCGGGGCGAGCCCCGTGCTCTCGAACCTGATGCTCTATCCGCTGGCGATCGGAGCAGCCTGCGTCGTCACGTCGATCATCGGCACGTTCGCCGTGCGTCTTGGCGCCAACAACTCGATCATGGGCGCCCTCTACAAGGGCATGATCGCAACCGGCGTGCTGTCACTCATCGCGCTCTGGCCAATCACCGACCATCTCATCGGCATGAGCCGTGTGCTCGAGGTCAAGGATGCGGCCGGCAAGGTGGTCACCAGCTTCACCGGCCTGCACCTCTTTTACTGCGGCGTCGTCGGTCTGGTCGTGACGGCGGCCATCATCGTCGTCACGGAGTACTACACCGGAACCGGCTTCCGGCCCGTGCGCTCGATCGCCAAGTCCTCGGAGACCGGCCACGGCACCAACGTGATTCAGGGCCTCGCCATCTCGCTCGAGTCCACGGCGATCCCCGCCCTCATCATCATCGCGGGCATCATCGTCACCTTCAAGCTCGCTGGCCTCATCGGCATCGCGATCGCCGTGACGACAATGCTGGCGCTTGCCGGCATGGTAGTGGCGCTCGACGCGTTCGGCCCGGTGACGGACAACGCCGGCGGCATCGCCGAGATGGCCGGCCTGCCCAAGGAGATCCGCAAGACGACGGATGCTCTCGATGCGGTGGGCAACACGACGAAGGCGGTGACGAAGGGCTATGCCATCGGCTCGGCGGGGCTCGGCGCGCTGGTGCTGTTCGCCGCCTACAACGAGGACCTCAAGCACTTCATCTCGATCGCCAAGCCGGGCACACTGTTCCACGGCCTGACGGTCGATTTCTCGCTGTCCAATCCCTACGTCGTGGTCGGCCTGCTGTTCGGTGGCCTGCTGCCCTATCTCTTCGGCGGTATTGCCATGACGGCGGTGGGCCGCGCGGCAGGCTCGATCGTGGAGGAGGTTCGCCGGCAGTTCCGCGAGAAGCCGGGCATCATGGAGGGTAAGGACAAGCCGGACTACGCCAGGGCGGTCGACATCCTGACCAAGGCGGCCATCAAGGAGATGATCATTCCGTCCCTGCTGCCGGTGCTGTCGCCAATCGTGATCTATTTCGTGGTGAAGTGGATTGCCGGTCCGGGTCAGGCCTTCGCTGCGCTCGGCGCCATGCTGCTCGGCGTCATCGTCACGGGCCTGTTTGTCGCTCTCTCCATGACTGCTGGCGGCGGCGCCTGGGACAACGCCAAGAAGTACATCGAGGACGGCCATCACGGTGGCAAGGGCTCGGAGGCCCACAAGGCCGCCGTCACCGGTGACACCGTCGGCGATCCCTACAAGGATACCGCTGGTCCCGCCGTCAACCCGATGATCAAGATCACCAACATCGTGGCGCTGCTGCTGCTGGCCATCCTGGCCCACTGAGCAGCGGGGCAGTCACAAGAGGTTCGAGGCAGGGGCGCCCAGTGGGCGCCCCTTGTCGTCTGGCGCGGCGCCACCCACATGCGCCAAATGGAAACAGTGTTCATCCGGACGGCCGAGGCTGACGACTACGCGGCCTATGTGCGTCTGTTCGCAGAGCTCGGGATCGACCAGCCGCCGTTCACCCGCGACGTGTTCCTGGGCATGGCGATGCCGCTGACGCGTGTCGCCGTTCGACACGGCGAGGTCGTCGGCTATTGTTTCGCCCGGCCGATCGGAGCTCGCATGAACGTCAACAACGTCGCCGTGGCCGCTCAGGCGCGTCGGCTCGGCGTTGGGCGCGCGCTCCTCGAAGACGCGCGGCAGAACGCCCTCCGCAAGGGCCTCACGGCGATGGAACTTTTCGTCAAGGCGGACAACGTTGCGGCCATCGCCCTGTATCGTGCCCAGGGGTTCTCGATCACCTACGAGAGCGCCGCGCTGCGGTTGACGTGGGGCCAGGTCCAGGCGCTGCCGATCTCGTCGGCTGAGACCGTGAGCGAGATCGCGCCCGGCGAGGACAGTGCGCTGGAGGCCGCGTTCGCGTTGCCGCGCGACTCGCTGGCAACGTCTCGCGCGACGCCTGGAGCGAAGCTGCTCAAGGTCTGCGATGGCCGGGCGATGGCACGCGGCTTTGCGGTGTTTACCCCGTCGTTCCCCGGCATTCCGCGCCTGATGGCGGATTGCCCGTCACAGGCCTTCGCGCTCGTGAGAGCGTGCCATGCGCACCGCCAGACGGAATTTCCTGCCGACGCCGCGGCGTGGCAGAAGGAGGGCCTGCAGGTCATGGCTCCGGTTGCGGGCGGCGTGGTGGCAGCATTCGCGGCCCAGGGTGGGCATGAGGCCCTGCGGCTCTATCGCATGACAGCGAACCTCTGCGACGCTGCCGGAACCGGTGCCCCGGCATAAGCCTGCACGGACGCTGGCGCGCCGGTTGCTCCTGCCGCGCCAGCCGTGCCTACTGGTTGAAAATGGAGCCTTTGCCGAGGTTACGGAAGAGCTGCTTGACGAGCGTCTCGTCACGCGCGTGGCTCTGCGTCGTGCGGCTGATGAAGTCGAACACCTTGCCGTCCTTGAGCCCGTAGTGGGCGACGCGATCGACCGTGCCGACTGGGTTGAAGTAGACCGCCAGGACGCGCCGGTCGACCTCCTTCGGGCTCATGAACATGGCACCCTTGGTGGTGCTGGAGATGTAGTAGAAGGTGGCGCCGTCGGTGCTGGAGACGGTGTCGGGCGTGCCGAGCGCGACGCGCACCTGCTCCTTGGTCATGCCGGGCTGGACTTGTTGAATGTCGGTGTCGGAGAAATGATGGCCGTGCTTGTTGACCTGATTGGCGCAGCCGGCCAGCGCCACAGCCGAGGCCGCCAACAGCATGGCGGGGAGCAGCATGCGCAGGCCCGCCCCGGCGGCGTTCGCCACGGAACCGACGACCGTCAAAAGGCGATGGAGCCGTCGAAGCATTTTGCTCTAACCCCGATGAGAATCGTCTGATAAGACCATTGCTTATGCACTATCCCGCCCCTCGCCGCAAAGCAATGCCCGGCTGCCGCTTGTCCCCCGGCCGTCTCGCGTCGCGCCATTTGGAGATGACGGACGCATAGGCATGTTGCGTTGGTTTAAAGAGAGACGCGAAACGAAGCGGATTGCGCACGAGCTTTATGGCTCCATCGTGACGCATGCCCGCATGCCCGCGCTTTACACGGACTGCGGCGTACCGGACACGCTCGAAGGGCGGTTCGAGATGCTGGTTGCCCACATGTTCCTGGTGCTCGAACGCATGAAGAGCGAAGGCGAGGCGGTGAAGCCGCTGGGGCGCGCCGTGGTCGAGACCTTTTTCGCGGACATGGACGGGTCCATGCGCGAGCTGGGTGTCGGTGACCTCACAGTGCCGAAGAAGATCCGCAAGGCGGCCGACGGCTTCTATGGACGGCTCACGGCCTATGCCGAGGCCGTGGCCGCGGGCGACGAGCGCGGCCTCGCCGCGGCCCTGGCGCGAAACGTCTGGTCGAGCGAGGCGCCGGCGGGGTCCGATGATCGCGCGCTCGCACGCTATATGCTGGCCGCTCACAGACAGTTGGCGGACACGGACTGGTCGGAGATCGCCGCCGGGCGGCTCGGCCTGCCCGGTCCCACGTCGTCGGATAACGGCGGCCGCGCAGGGGAGGCATGATGTCGACGTCGGACGCGCCGGACCAAGCCGGACCACTGAGCTGGCTCCATCCCGAGCCGACCATCCCGGAGCGCGGCCTCGATCTCACGCGCGAGGCCGATGCGGACGAGCGGGCTGCGGTCGCCGCTGCGCTGGAGCTCGTTTCGGTCGACCGGCTGGCGGCGCGCTACCGCATCCGCCGCTTGCCACGTGGTCGTCTGGAGGTCGCCGGCACGCTCGAGGCGCAGGTGCAGCAGCGCTGCGTGATCACGCTCGAGCCACTGCCGTCTGCGATCAGCGAAGAGTTCGCGGTGGAGTTGTGGCCGGCGGACGCGCTGGAGGAGCGCGGCGACGCTGCCGACGATCCGCTCGGGCCCGACGCGCCCGAGGAACTCGGGCCGGATGGCGTCGATATCGGTCAACTCGTCTACGAGCATCTGGCCGCGAGCCTCGATCCCTTCCCCAGGGCGCCGGGTGCGGCGCTCGACGTCACCAGCACGGAGCGCGACGACGCGGCCGCGGCGCGCGGGCCGTTCGCGGCTCTCGGCAAGCTCCGCGACCGGCGGAGTTGAGGCGTCAGACAGGCCTGCTTTGGCGTCGGGCATGCCGATCCTGTTGCCTTTGCCGCGGAGACGCGGGACAACGCCATGATCCAGTTCCGGCGACCTGTCGCGGTGGCGCGTGCCGCCGCTCGGGCGTCCCACCGACAGCGATATGAGGGAGCGATGCGCAGCTTTCATTTTCCGGGCCGTTCGCCGGTCTATTCTCGCCGCGCCATGTGCGCCTGCTCTCATCCGGCGGCGAGCCTCGCGGCCATCGACATCCTGAAGCGCGGCGGCAATGCCGTCGACGCGACCATCGCGGCAGCGGCCGTGCTCGCCGTCGTCGAGCCGCAGATGACCGGCATCGGTGGCGACTGTTTCGCCCTCATCGCAAAACCCGGCCAGGCGCCGATCGCGCTCAATGCCTCCGGACGCGCGCCAGCCGCTGCCGACAGCGCCTGGTATCAGCGCCAGGGGATCACCACGGTCGAGCGGACGACGCCGCATGCCGTGACGGTGCCGGGCGCGATCGACGGCTGGGCCCGGCTGCTCGCCGACCACGGCACGCTCGGCTTCGATACGGTGCTGTCCCGCGCCATCGAGCTGGCCGAGGAGGGCCTCGCGGTGGCGCCGCGCGTGGCCTTCGACTGGTCGCGGAACGTGGCGCACCTCTCCATTCACGAGGGCGCGCGCCGGCATCTTCTGCTCGACGGCAAGGCCCCGCAGGTCGGGCAGGTCGTGCGCTTCCCGGCGCTCGCCGGCACGCTGCGTGCCATTGCCGAACAGGGGCGCGATGCCTTCTACACCGGCGAGCGCGCGGCCGAGATGGTCGCCACGCTGAAGGCGCTCGGTGGCCTCCACACGATGGACGACTTCGCGAGCCAGTCCGCGAGCTACGTCACGCCCATCGCCGTCCCCTATGGTGGAGCGGAAATCTACGAGCTGCCGCCGAACAACCAGGGCATCGTCGCTCTCGTGATGTTGAACGTACTCTCACGGCTCGGCCGGCTGTCGGACAAGGCCATGAGCGCCGAGCGCTACCACGTCCTGATGGAGGTGGCCCGGCTCGCCTATGCCATGCGCGATACGTTCGTCGCCGACCCTGCGGTTTCGGAGGTGCCGGTGGCGCACATGCTCACGGCCGGTGTCGCGGACGAGATCGTGCGGCGCATCGACCGGGATCGCCGCACGCCAGATCTCGGTCCCGTGCCGCGCCCCTCGGGCTCCGACACGGTCTACCTGACGGTAGTCGATGCGGACGGCATGGCCGTCTCGTTCATCAACTCGCTGTTCTCCGCGTTCGGCAGCGGCATCGTCACAGAGAAGGGCGGCATCACCCTGCACAACCGCGGGCAGGGCTTCGTGCTCGATCCCGCGCATCCCAACTGCATCGCGCCGCGCAAGCGACCCATGCACACGCTCGTGCCGGCCATGGCCATGAAGGACGGCCAGCCGCTCATGTCCTTCGGCGTGATGGGGGCGGCCTTCCAGCCAATGGGCCACGTCTATGTCGTGACGAACATGTTCGACTACGGCATGGACCCGCAGGAGGCGCTGGATCTGCCGCGCATCTTCTTCGAGAACGGCCGGCTGTCGCTCGAGGAGTCCGTGCCGGCTGACGTCGCCGCGACCCTCGAGCGCATGGGGCATACAATCGAGTGGCGCGACGAGCCGTGGGGCGGCGGTCAGATCGTCTACTTCGACCGGCAGAACGGCGGGCTCGTCGGTGCGTCGGACCCACGCAAGGACGGTCACGCGCTCGGCTATTGAGGCGACGGAAGCGGAGCATCTGTGATGGAGGCTGAAGCGGCCAGACGCGCCGTTCTGGTGAGGGTGAAGGGGCGCGTGCAGGGTGTCGGCTATCGACAGTGGGCCTTGCGCATGGGCACCGATCTCGGGCTCGACGGGTGGGTGCGCAATCGCCGCGACGGCAGCGTCGAGGCCCTGTTCTCGGGGCCGGCCGAGCAGGTGGAGACCATGCTGGCGCGCTGCGGCAGCGGACCACGCGCGGCCGTCGTCACTGGCGTCGAGACGACCCGGACCGAGCCGCCGGACATCGCGGGCTTCGAGGTGCTGCCGACGCTCTGATTGATCAGCGCCTCGCGCCCGCCGGTGTTCGAGGCGCTCCACAGTCGCGTGCGTGCGTCCTCAAGTCCACAGACTTTGGTCTGAGTGATCACGTCGCGCGCGCTGCGTTCTCAGCGCCGCATTCATACTGCGAGCGCAGGCTCTAGCGCAGCCGGTCGGCGACGCGGCGAAGACCTTGAAGCAGCGGTTCGAATGCTTCCTCGTCGCGTTCCTCGGGAAACACCATGGCGACGGGATAGCGGAACTTGCGCGCGCGTGAGACGAGCCGGAGCTGGCGCTTGGCGAGCGCAGGCTTGGCCAGCCGCATCGGCAGATATGCCGAGGCGGGATTGGCCAGCAAGTAATCGAGCGCAAGCGAGCCGATCTCGAGCTTCAGGCTGGCGTTGGTCATTTTCGGCAAGGCCGCGGCGTGATCGGCGCGGAAATCCGGCCCCCAGTCGACAAAGGCATACTCGCCGGCGCGACGTCGCCCACCCGAGCGGACGCTGCTGACGAGCACGAGCTCTTCCTCGAAGAGATGCTCGACGACAAGCCCCGGCGGCGGCTCGGGTCTGTAGAGAATGGCGAGATCGAGCGTGCCTTCCAGCAGCCGCTCGGTCAGCACGCGCGGCGCAGCGACCACCGCCGACAGAGAAAGATCCGGGACCGTTCGCCGCAGCCACGACAACCAACGCAAGCCGAGGCCGTCCCACAAGCTGAGTTCCGCGCCGATAGAAAGATGGTCGCGCAGCTCGTCGGCGAGCGTGACCTCGACCTGCGCTTGCTGCCAGATGCGAATGAGCGCGAGCGCGTGTCGCTGGAACTGATGACCGGCGGGCGTGAGCACCGCGCCGGCCTTGGAACGCTCGAAAAGCACGCGGCCAAGCAGTTCCTCGAGCGACTTGATGCGCGCGCTCACTGTGGATTGTGTGATGTTCATGCGCCGCGCCGCGTCGACGAAGCTGCCGGTGTCGGCGACGGTCAGGAACGTGCGGGCCTGCGCGATATCCATGGAAGCACTCGCTCTGCGGGTCCCCCGAGAATCCTATCTATCGAGAATTTCGATCGCGGTCACCGGAAATTTCCGTTTGCGCAGCTGCATGGCACTCACCAGATTCGCGATGCTCGAACAGGATTCGGGTGAGTTCAAGAAGGATTACTGCTATGGCTATGAAGGCAAAGACCGCCGTCAAGAAGAAGGTTGTGGCCAAGAAGGCTCCGGCCAAGAAGGCTCCCGCCAAGACGACGAAGGCCGTCGCCAAGAAGGCTCCCGCCAAGAAGGCCCCGGCGAAGAAGGTCGCAGCCGTGAAGAAGCCGGCCGCGAAGAAGCCCGCAGCGAAGAAGCCGGCTGCGAAGAAGAAGTAGCTTCACGAACGGCGCTGCGTGCGCCGACCCATCGGGTGATGAAGATGCGTTGCAGCGTGCTTCTGACCATCTTAGTGACGGCACTCACCGCTACGGCGGCGGGCGCCGTCACCATCACCAACAAGGATGGCGAGCAGCGCAGGATCGTGGTGCTCGGGACAGGCGACAAGCTCGAACGGGCGATCAAGCCCGGGGAAACGATCAAGGATCTTTGCCCGCGCGGTTGCGTCGTGCGCATCGATGATCGCCCGGAGTGGACGTTCCGGCTTGAGCGCGGCATCGTGGTCGCGATAGAGGGTGGCGAGGTCTACTACGAGGATGCCACGCCGCCCGTGCCGGATGTGGGGCCGCCGCCGAAGAAGGGGCGCTGACGGCACGCGGGCCGTCCTGGCCGCTCGGCATGCCGCAACGGACTCGGCGCCACGCGCCGTCTCGTCGTCCTGCGCGACCGCCGCCGCCGTCTCATAGCGCGCCAGCTCACAACGCACCGGCTTCGTCCATCGTCACCGTCTCGGTGCGGGCGCCGAAGCGCGCCTCGAACACGCGCCGCAACGCGTCATCGACCACGGCCATGTCGCTGGTGCGGCCGAGCGCCGCGAGGCTGGTCACGCCGAAGTGCGCGAGACCGCACGGCACGATGCCGTCGAAGTGCGAGAGGTCGGGCGAGACGTTGAGGCTCAGCCCATGGAAGCTGACCCACCGGCGCAGGCGAATGCCGACGGCAGCGATCTTCTTTTCCTCGCCGGACCCGACGCCCGTGCGCACCCAGACACCCACCCTGCCAGGGCGCGTCTCGCCGCTGACGCCGAGGCTCGCCAGCGTGTCGATCACCCAGCCCTCGAGCTCGTCGACGAACCGGCGCACATCGCGCCCGCGGCGCTCGAGGTCGAGCATCGCGTAGACCACGCGCTGTCCGGGGCCATGGTAGGTGTACTGGCCGCCGCGTCCGCTGTGATGCACGGGGAAGCGGTCGGGATCGACCAGGTCCCCGGCGCGCGCACTTGTGCCGGCCGTGTAGAGCGGGGGATGCTCGAGCAGCCAGACGAGCTCGCGTGCGCGCTTTTCCGCAATTGCGGCGACGCGGCGCTCCATGGCGGCGACGGCCATCTCGTAGTCGATCGGACCTGTGCTCACGAGCCAGCTCACGGCTGGGGGCAACGTCTGGCCCTCCTGTTCGGGGTGGTCGTATCGGCGCGCGCGAGCCGCGAGCTGAATGCTGCTTGCGCGCCCCTGGTATCTCTGATACGTGGAGCGGCCCTCGTCGCCCCGAATGCGCGAGGGTCACTTGTTCCAGGCCGACGAGTTTGTTACATGGATGTCGTCTGGTCTGGCAATGCGGTCGTGGCGGAATTGGTAGACGCACTAGCTTGAGGGGTTAGCGGGGCAACCCGTGGAGGTTCGAGTCCTCTCGACCGCACCATTCGGACAGCGACGATGATCGCACCTCGGCGTGGCAGACGGCGAATTCGCCACCAGGCCGAGGTTGAGCGGGTGATCGGCGAGCCTGCGGATCAGGCCGGCGATCGGCCGATGGAGCGGGCAGCGTCAGGCTGCCGGTGCCAGCGCGGTGATCGCACCGGCATCAGGCCCGCACTCGGGTCAGTCGTGCGCCTGGATCAGGTCTGCACTTAATTCAAGATGGATCATCGGCGAGACGCGGCCGGCGCGGGGGGCGACGTCCGCTTTGCCGCACGTGCGTCGACCATACCCCGACCGAGTCTCGTCCGAGCGCCGTCGACGCGCCGCTGTCGGGGCGCACCCGCGCCATGGCCGCGACGAGCGCGCCCGCCTTGCCACTCGCTGGGGCGCGGCGCGCCATCACGCGCGCCATGGGCCGCCAATAGGACGGCAGCGGCTGGAAGCTGCGGGCGGGCGCAAGGTGCACGACGCGATAGCCCTTGGCCTTCAGCGCCGCGAGGATCTTCGGCAGCGCCCTGGCGGTGCTCGACTTGATGTCGTGAAAGAGCAGGATGCCGCGCCCGCGCGCCTCGAGGCGGCGGATGGTGTTGCGCACGAGTACGTCGGGGTCGGCGGTGAAGCTGTCGTCGGAGACGACATCGACCGAGAACACGGCGACGCCGCGCGACTGCATATGGGCGAGCAGGAGCGGGGAATCGTTGAGGCCGGGAAAGCGGAAGAACGGTGCGATCGGCACACGCGCGGCGAGGGCCACGGCCGTGAAGCCGCGCTCGAGCTCGTCGGTGGCGCGAGGGAAGGTCAGAGAGCCGACGTTCAGCGGGTGCGACCAGGTGTGTGAGCCGACCGTGTGCCCACGGCGCACCGTCTCCGCGACGAGGTTCGGGAATTGCACGGCGACGCGGCCGACCGGGAAGAAGGTCGCCTTCGTACAGAAGGCATCGAGGGTCGCCAGCACCGAGCGCGTGATCGTGGGGTGCGGTCCGTCGTCGAAGGTCAGCACGACCTCGCGCGGGCGGAGAAAAGCCGCCGCCTGCGGCAGACGGGTGATGGAGCCATAGACGGGCGCTCGGGATGCGTCGATCCGGACCACCCGCGAGACGCCGAGCCCTCCGCCGGTCGCCGAGCAATCGGCCGCGGCGGCCCCCGGGGCGCCGGCTGCAACGCACAGCAGCGCTGCGGCGATGGCAAAGCACGTGCGCATGGCGACTGGACCTCGTCGAGACATCCCTTCAAGTCTCAGAGGATATGCAAGTCGTCAAGGCTCGAGTGATCTCGATCGTGCAGCCTGGAGGGGTGTGTGTCGCGGGAAGCGCGGTCGCGGGACGGTCAGTTGCCGTCGCCGCCCAGAACCTGCGACTTCCAGCTTCGCTCGACGATCGGGCCTCTGAGGCGCACGCGCGGCGGTTCCCCCGGCGGCTGGACCATGGGCGCCGGCGGTACGGGTGCGGTCTGGGGCGCTGACACCGGCACGCGCGGCTGCTGCGAGCCGGGCGCTGTCGGCGGCAATGGCGCACCGGCACGGCGCGCAGGAGGCTCCATCGGCCAGACCATGCTGCGCGGTGCCAGCGGATTGCGGGTCTGGGCGATGCGCTTCCTGGAGAGCAGGCGCGCGGCTTCGCTGTCGTGGCGGGCCAGCGTGGTCGCCGCCTTGGTCGGCTGAATATGAACGATGCGGTAGCCGCCGCGACGCAGCTCGTCGAGCAGGCGCGGCATCGCCCGCGCTGTTGCCGGCTGGATGTCGTGGAAGAGCAGGATGCCCTTGCCCTTGCGCTTGAGCTCGCCCATCACCTTGGCGATGATCGCGTCGGCGTTACGGCTGCGGTAATCCAGGGAATCGATATCGATGGAGAACACGGCGACGTTCCGGGCGCCGAGGTGCTCCAGCGAGCGGCGGCCGTCGCTCAGGAACGGATAGCGGAAGAACGGCGCAATCGGCTTGCCGAGAGCGGCCTGCACGGCGCTGAAGCCGAGCTCGATCTCGTGCTCGGCGGTGCGCATGTTCGTGCGGCGGAGCTGGTATTTGTGCGACCAGGTATGGGTGCCGATGGTATGGCCGCGGCGGGCGACGTCCTGGAGCAGCAGCGGGTGCGAGATGGCCATGCGGCCGACCACGAAGAACGTCGCCTTCGTGCAATGGCGCTCCAGCGCCTTCAGGATGACGTCGGTGATGCCGGGCGCCGGGCCGTCGTCGAACGTCAACACCACCTCGCCACGCGTCAGGAAATCGTGGTCGCGGTACTGGAGATGTCCGAAGCGCGGTCCGCCGGTGGCGTCGATGCGCACGATGCGCGATACGCCCACAGCGCCGGGATTGCCGGGGCAGGATGTGCGAAACGTCTGAGCGCTCGCGGCCGTCGAGAAGAGCGCCGCAGCAATCATCAGCGATGTCGTGCGCGCCAGCAACCTCAGCATCAGAACACGAGCTCCCGGGCGTTTGGTTGGCCCACCACCTGCGCCTGCAGGCCTTAACGGATTGTATAAACCGGACAATTAGGGCTCGATTGGGGGTGCATTGTGGTGCCTACGCCACAATCAACGGACCTTCCTATTGCGATTCGGCTGGACTGTGAACTGCGACCAATGATTGCGCCGTCGCGAGCGGTGCGGGCGTCTTGACTTGCCGGCTCGGCTTCTGCCCCATGCGCGCGCCGACTGTGCAAGCCGGAGAACGGAGCGGGTTCCGCCATGATGGACACCACACGCGACGACCCGATCTACGACGAGGAGGGCATGCTCCGCGGTGATTTCGTGCACCGTGTCGAAGCCATGCTCGATGCCGGGCAGCCGGAGTTGGCTCGCGAGCTGACCCGCGAACTGCGGGAGGCCGATCTCGCCGATCTCCTGACGCTGCTGGCGCCGGAGCGCCGGGTGCCGCTGGTCGTCGCCCTCGGCGACGACTTCAAGCCGGCCGTCCTCTCCGAGCTCGACTGGACGGTCCGCGATCAACTCGTCGAGGCCCTGCCCAATCAGGAGCTGGTCAAGGCCGTCAAGGAGCTCGACACCGACGATGCCGTCTACGTGCTCGAGAGCCTCGAGCAGGAGGACCAGGACGAGATCCTGGCGCAGATCCCCGAGGGCGATCGCGCGGCACTCGAGCGCGGCCTCGAGTATCCCGAGGAATCCGCCGGCCGCCTCATGCAGGCGGACTTCATCGCCGTGCCGCCGTTCTGGACCGTCGGGCGGACCATCGACTACATGCGTGACACGGAGGATCTGCCCGACGATTTCTCGGAAATCTACGTCGTCGATCCCTCGTTCCACCTCGTCGGCACCGTGCCCCTCGATCGCCTGCTGCGCTCCAAGCGGCCGGTCAGGATCGAGGAGATCATGGAGAGCGACGTCAACAAGGTTCTCGCCACCGAGGACCAGGAGGAGGTCGCCCGTCAGTTTCAGCGCTACGATCTCTATTCGGCGCCGGTCGTCGACAAGAACAGCCGCCTCGTCGGCGTCGTCACCGTCGACGACATGGTGGAGGTGATCCAGGAGGAGGCGGAGGAGGACATCAAGCTGCTCGGCGGCGTCGGCGATGAGTCGCTGGCCGACAGCGTGCTCGCCACGACGCGCAGCCGCTTCCTCTGGCTCGTCGTCAATCTCTGCACTGCCATTCTCGCCTCGCAGGTCATCAAGCTGTTCGACGCCTCGATCGAGCAGATGGTGGCGCTCGCCGTGCTCATGCCGATCGTCGCCTCCATGGGCGGCAATGCCGGCACGCAGACCATGACGGTGGCCGTGCGGGCGCTGGCGACGCGCGAGCTCGGCTCGGTCAACGCCATGCGCATCATCCTGCGCGAGGTTTCGGTCGGCCTCCTCAACGGCCTGCTGTTCGCCGTCATTCTCGGCCTCGTCGTGCTGGTCTGGTTCGGCACCGGCAAGCTCGGGCTGGTGATCGGCGCGGCCATGATCTTCAATCATTTCGCCGCTGCGCTGTCCGGCATTCTCATTCCGCTGGCGCTCGACCATTTCGGCTTCGATCCGGCCGTGTCCTCTGGCGTGTTCGTCACGACGGTGACGGACATCGTCGGCTTCTTCGCCTTCCTCGGGCTCGCGACGCTGGTGCTGCTATAATCGCCGAGGCAGTCCCGCCGCCCGTTTTTGCAGGAGATGGATCATGACTGTTGTCGTCCGCCGCCTCGATGAGCGCGACAAGGCTTCATGGCGGCCGCTCTTCGAGGGCTACATCGCCTTCTACAAGGCGAGCGTGGCGCCGGAGGTCATGGAGCTGACCTGGCAACGGTTGATGGCGGGCGGGGACGGTGTTCACATCGGCCTCGTCGCCGTGGATGCCGACGACCGGCCCTATGGGCTCGCGCATGTGCTCTTCCACCGCTCGACGTGGTCCCCGACCTGTTACTGCTATCTCGAGGATCTGTTCGTCGATCCGACGCGGCGCGGGCGTGGCGCCGGACGCGCCCTGATCGAGGCCGTCTACCGTGAGGCCGACGCGCGCCAGGCGACGCGCACCTACTGGGCGACGCAGGAGTTCAATTATCGCGCGCGCGCGCTGTACGACGAGCTGGCGACGAAGTCGCCCTTCGTGCAATACCGCCGGTGAGGGGAGGGGAGTGACATGCTGAGATCAGGGGCGAGGCTGACGGTTGCGCTGGTGTGCGCGCTGATGGCGGGTGCGCCGTCGGCAAGGGCCGACGCCGACGGCGAGGCCGTCATCCGCTTCGGGCTCGTTGGTGCCTGGGCGGTCGACTGCTCCGCGCCGCCCGCGCCGCAAAATCCCTATCAGATCTATGCCACCAGCAACGGCGATCGGCCGACGCGGGAGCTGAGGATGCAGGTCGAGTCCCTCGACGGCATCTTCGAGATGCTCCGGGCGCGCCTGCTCGGGCCGAACCGTCTCGCCTATACCGACAGCCGCCGCGGCGGCGGCCAGTACACCTTCGACATCATCGTGGAGATCGAAGGCGGCCGCATGCGCAGCGTCCAGTCGGTGCGCTCGGACGGCGCCACGCTCATTCGCGACGGCAAGTTCAGCGATTCCGGTCGGGGGACGCTCGTCTTCCAGAAGTGCGAGGCGACCTCGACCGGACGCTAGTGCCGGATTGCAGAGGCCAGGTTTGCTTTCGCGAACCATCGCAGCCGGCGCTGGCACGCCTGGCGGCGGAGTGCGGGCGGGGTCCTCAGTTGCCAGCGGCATCGGCAGGCATGGCGGCGCTCGCCACCTTTCGGCGCCTGAGCAGGCCGTGCCGCGGAGCGAACAGCACCGCCAGCACGAACACCGCCATCTGCACCAGCACGATGCACGGCCCCGTCGCGCCGTCGATGTGGAAGCTTACGAGTGTTCCGACGATGCTCGACACCACGGCGACCGTCACGGCGATCGCCAGCATGCGCTCGAAGCGGCTCGTCAGCAGGTAGGCGATGGCGCCCGGTGCCACCAGCATGGCCACGACCAGAATGATGCCGACGGCCTTCAGCGATGCGACGATGGCCAGCGCCAGCAGGACCAGCAGACCGTAGTGCAGGAGGCGCACCGGCAGGCCGATGGCCTGGGCGTGGATCGGGTCGAAGCAGTAGAGCATGAGGTCGCGCCGCTTGGCGATGACGACCGCGAGCACGACGGCCGCCACGATGGCCGTCTCGACGAGATCGCGCGGCGTCACGCCGAGCATGTTGCCGAACAGGATGTGATTGAGGTGCTGGTCTGTCTCGACCTTGGTGAAGAGTACGAGACCGAAGCCGAACAGCCCCGAGAACACGATACCCATGACCGTGTCCTCCTTCACGCGGCTGTTCTCCTTGAGAAAGCCGGTGAGCAGGGCGCAGGCGAGCCCCGCGGCAAAGGCCCCGACGGCGAGGGGCAGGCCGACGACGTGCGCGACCACGATGCCGGGCAGGACCGCGTGGGAGACGGCGTCGCCCATCAGAGACCAGCCCTTGAGGACGAGATAGCAGGACAGCACCGCAGAGACGGCGCCGACCAGAATCGCCACCACGAGGGCGCGCTGCATGAAGCCGTAGCTGAGCGGGGCGACGATGAGATCGCTGATCAGGCTCATGGCGCTGCGGCCCCGCTGGCGGCGCGGCGTCGGGCGGCGAGGCGGCCATGCTTGGGCGCGAGATAGAAGGCAGCCAGGAACAGCAGCGTCTGCAGGGTGACAATGACGCCGCCGGTAGCGCCGTCGAGGAAGTAGCTGAGGTAGGCGCCGAAGAAGCTCGTCGTCGCGCCAATGGCGACGGCGATGACGAGCAGAACGCCGAAGCGATCGGTGAGGAGATACGCCGTGGCGCCGGGCGTCACCACCATGGCGATGACGAGGCAGGCGCCGACTGTCTGCAGCGCGGCGACCGTTGCCGCCGCCAGCAGCGTGAAGAACAGCACCTTCAGCCAGAAGACGTTTATGCCGACCGAGCGGGCGTGCGCCTCGTCGAAGAACATCACCATGAGGTCCTTCCACTTGAGGAGCAGGACGGTGAGCGTGACCGCACTGATGATCACCACCTGCACGGCGTCGGCGTCGGAGATGCCGAGGATGTTGCCGAGCACGATCGACTGCACGTTGACCGAAGTCGGGTTGATCGAGACGATCAACAGGCCGGCGGCGAAGAACGAGGTGAAGACGAGGCCGATGATGGCGTCCTCGCGCAGGCGCGTCTGCGCGCGCACGAAGGCCATGCCGAGCGCGGCCAGCAGGCCCGCGAGGAAGGCGCCGAGGGCATAGGGCACCTTGAGCAGGTAGGCGGTGGCGACGCCCGGCACGATGGCATGGCCGAGAGCGTCCCCGATCAGCGACCAGCCGCGCAGCATGAGGAAGGCCGAGAGAAACGCACACGTGCCGCCCACGAGCGCCGACACCCACATGGCCTTGACCATGTAGTCGTAGGCGAAAGGCACGAGCAGCTCGCTCATTTGCCCGGCTCCTTGTCGCCGTGGCCGAGCGGCGCGTCGGACGCCTTGCGATGGCCGTAGAAGACGACCGGGCGCTCGTCGTCGGTCAGAACGGTGACGCCGCGACGGTCGTCGTCATCGTGCAGCGCGCTGCCAGCGATGCGGAAATGGCGGAGCACGCCGCCGAAGGCGCGCTCGAGATTGGCCTGTGTGAACGTGCTCTCGGTCGATCCGGCCGCCAGCACGGTACGCCGGATCAATACGACCTGGTTGCAGAACTCCGGCACGCTGCCAAGGTTGTGCGTGGACACCAGCATCAGGCGGCCCTCACCCTTGAGGTCCTTCATCAGGTCGATGATGGCCGTCTCGGTCTTGACGTCGACCCCGGTAAACGGCTCGTCGAGCAGGATGACCAGCCCGTCCTGGGCAAGCGCGCGGGCCAGGAAGACCCGCTTCCTCTGCCCTCCCGACAGTTCCCCGATCTGCCGCTTGCGATACTCGCTCATGCCGACGCGCTCGAGGGCGGTGTCGACGGCGCGCCGATCGGCGGCGGCGGCGATGCGCAGGAACCCCATGTGCCCGTAGCGCCCCATCATCACCACGTCCTCGACGAGCACGGGGAAATTCCAGTCGACATCCTCGGCCTGTGGCACGTAGGCGACGAGATTGCGCCGGCGCGCCTCGCGTGCGTCGAGCCCGGCGATGCGGATGCTGCCCGCGCCCGGCGCGACGAACCCCATGATCGCCTTGAAGAGTGTGGACTTGCCGGAGCCGTTGATGCCGACGAGGCCGCAGATGCTGCTTGGTCCGAGGGTGAACGAGGCATCGGCGAGGGCGGTGGTGCCGTTGGGGTAGGTGACGGTGACGCCCTGGACGTCCAGTGAGGCGACAGGCCCTTCTGCTGCGCGCGCATTGGCGGGGTCAACAGGCTTCGGCATGAGCGTCATCGTCCGAACCCCCTGGCGATGGTGTCGACGGTGACCGAAAGCAGCTCGAGGTAGCTCGGCACCGGGCCGCCCGGCGCACTCAGGCTGTCCACGTAGAGCACGCCGCCATAGCGCGCGCCGGTCTCCTTGGCGATCTGGCGGGCCGGCTTGTCGGAGATGGTGCTTTCGCTGAAGATGACGGGGACTTTGTGCTTGCGCATGAGGTCGATGACGCGCCGGACCTGGCGCGGCGTTCCCTGCTCGTCGGCGTTGATCGGCCAGATGTAGAGCTCCTTGAGCTCGTAGTCGCGCGCGAGGTAGCTGAAGGCGCCTTCGCTCGTGACGAGCCAGCGCTCGGCCGCAGGGATCGCCGCGAGCCGCGCGCGCAGCGGCGCATCGATGGCCTTGATCCGGGCGGCATAGGCGGCGGCGTTGCGATTATAGGCCTCGGCGTTGGCGGGGTCGTGCTTGACCAGGGCCCGGCGGATGTTCTCGACGTAGACCAGCGCATTGCGCGGTGACATCCAGGCGTGGGGGTTCGGCTTGCCGCGATACGGTCCCTGCGAGATGCCCATGGGCTCGATGCCGTCGGAGATCACCACGCTCGGAACACCCTTGACGTTCTGGAAGAAGCGTTCGAACCAGCGCTCGAGATTGAGGCCGTTCCAGATCACGAGCTGCGCGGACTGCGCCTTGACGATGTCGCCCGGCGTCGGCTGGTAGTCGTGGATCTCGGCGCCGCGCTTGGTGATGGAGTCGACCACGGCGGCCGTGCCGGCGACACTCTGGGCGATATCCTGAATGACGGTGAAGGTCGTGACGACGCGGAACGGCTTCTTCACCGGCGTCTTAGCGCGGGCGGTGGCGGTCGTGGCGGCGAGTGCCAGGACGGCGAGCCAGGCCAGCACGGCCAGGCGTGCGCGCGGGCGCCGCTCCGCTGGCTTCACTACGAGATGAGCTTTCATCTTGGGCATGAGTGCGCTTCTACCGAACGACGTGACACCAGCCGTTTTGCCCTCGCTCGCCAGCGGTCCGCGCCGCGCACGTCGGCGTGGCAGCCACCGTGGCGAAGCCGCATTAGGGGCTGCGCTAAAAGTTAGGTAGTGCTAAACTTGTTGTCAACTGCGCAATGGTGTAGGGCTGGCGGGGGAAGGACAGCGCACATGACGACGCCTGACGACCTCGACGAGAAGACGCGCGCGCAGGCCGAGCGCTTTCAGCGCGTGCGCGAGGCCCATCAGACCGAGCTCAAGGAAGACTACGTGGAGCTGATCGCCGATCTCATCGACGAGACCGGCGAGGCGCGCGTCGTCGATCTCGCCGGCCGGCTCGGCGTCTCCAACGCCACGGTGAACAACGCCATCCAGCGCCTGCAGCGCGACGGTCTCGTCACCAGCAAACCCTATCGCTCGATCTTCCTCACGGAGCAGGGCCAGGAGCTGGCGGCGGCAGCACGCGAGCGCCATCAACTGGTGCGCGACTTCCTGGTTGCGCTCGGCATCGATGCCGAGATCGCGGATTCCGATGCCGAAGGCATCGAGCACCACGTCAGCGAGCAGACGCTCGCGGCGTTTCGCAAGTTCCTGGGCACGTCGCGCAGGTCCTGAGGCGTCCTGGCAGATCAGCCGCGCGGCGCCTCGTGCCAACCGAGCCAGTCGGCGATGGCCTCGCCCATGACCAGTCGCTTGTCGGCTTCCGGCAGCCAGGACAGGTGCTCGGTCACGTGCGTCACGCACTCCCGCCAGGAGCACGGCATGCGCGTGATATCGGTGCCCCAGAACATGCGGCGCGGGCCGAAGGCGTCATAGATGGCGCGGTAACGGGGGGCGAGACTTGCGAAGGGATAGCCGTCGCTCACGTACTGCGGCCCGCCCGTCACCTTGACGGCGACGTTGGCGTGGCGGGCCAACGCCAGCACCTGCGGCAGGCTGGCGAACGCGGCGTCGTCCGTATTGCCGCGAAAGACGCCGAAGTGGTCGACGATGAGGCGCAGGCCCGGATGTCGCGTGGCGATCTCCCCGACGAGGGGCAGGAAGTCGCCGGCCAGCAGGGCGATGGGCAACCCGAGGCGCTCGGCCGCCGGCCACAGCCAATCCATCGTGCCGTCATGCGGCCAGCTCTTCATGTGCGGCTTCAGGAACGTATAGCGCAGGCCGAGCATGCCCGGCTGGTCCTTCCAGGTTTCGATGAGGCCGCGCTTTAGCGGCTCGTCGAGCGGGATGCGGCCGAGGATGGCGAAGCGTCCGGGATAGCGGCGCACGGCGTCGATGGCCTGCGCGTTGGAATCCTCGTCCCAGCTCGGCGGGTGCAGGATGGCGCCGGAGATGCCAGCCGCATCCATGTCGGCGATGGCCTCTTCGACCAGATACGGCGTCGTGCGGTGCGGTGGCACGACCGTTCCCTTGCGCCAGAGGTGGATCTGCGCGTCGATGATCTTCATGGGGCGCTCCCTGGGGTGCGTCGGATTGTGCGACGTCACACGGCGATCGCCGCTCGCGCCTTGGCGACGATTTCCAGATGCCGCTGATGGTCGCCGACGAAGCGCAGCACGAGATGGCCGGCGCCGGCACGAGCGTAGGCGGCAAGGTAATCTGCGACCCCCGAAGCCGGACCCGCATACCACTCCTGGCGTTTCCTGAGGGCGGCGGCGGGCGCGCCGTAGTATTGCTCGAGGTAGGCATCGAGGCGCTGGTTGGCGCGCGCGAGATCGTCGTCGATGGAGAGGGTCGTGTAGAGAGAGCCGGTGATCGCGCCGGGATCGCGGCCGGCCTCGCGGGCGACGCGCTTGACTTCCGCCCACTTCTGGCCCCAGGCGGTTGCGTCGCCTTCGTTGGGCAGCCAGCCGTCGAAGTGCTTGCCGGCGCGCTCGAGGCTCGCAGGCACCGCCCCGGCGATCCACAGCGGCGGGCCGCCGGGTCTGGCCGGCGTCGGGCTGAGCGTCGTCTTCTCGACCGTCCACAAGCCCTGCCATTCGACGGGTTCGCCACTCCACAGCGCCTTCATCAGCCGCACGCCTTCCATCACGCGTCCGACGCGCTTCTCGAAGGGGACGCCGGCTGCGGTGAACTCGGCGCGGATCGAGGGAACGTCACGAGCGAGGCCGAGGCCGAGAATGAGGCGGCCTTCCGAGATCTGGTCGATGGTGGCGGCCTGATGGGCCAGCAGGACGGGGTTGCGCAGCGCCGGCAGCAGCACAGCGGTGCCGATGGCGATCCTGGGAACACGAGCCGCGACGGCTGCGAGAATGGCCAGCGGCTCGTGGCGTGGCCGCGCCGTCAACGAGTCGCCGACCCAGGCGGAGTCGAAGCCGAGGCCGGCCGCGCGCTCGGCCAGGTCGAGCAAGGGGCGGGCTTCCGGCCGGCCGGCCATGATCTGCTCGCGAGTGGGAAGAAGATATCCGAGGCGCAGCGTCACGGGCTCACTCCTGGCTTGCTCTGGTGGACGGCGGTCCGCTGCATCTTCGTCGGTGGGGATGCGGCGGGTCAAGCCTGCCGCACCGCGCCCCCGCCCGTGGTGACCGGCGGCTGTGGCGTCAGTGTCCCGGCGGGCGGGCTCACCGCGAAGAGCCAGGTGGCGGCCTTCGCGAACTCGCTATCCTTGGAAAAGTCCGGCCGGGGACGGAAGCCTTCGCTCTCGGCAATGGCGTGGGCGACGAGTTTGCGGAAGCTGGCCGTGTCGAAGTAGGCGGTGTGGATGAGCTCGCGCCACGACAGGTAATTCGAGACGAGGTCGGGATAGGCCTTGCGGCGGTCGGCGAAGGCCAGCTCGCTGATGGCATTGCGGAACTTGGCCAGCGACTGGCTGGCCATGGCGTTGCTGTGGTTCGAGAGCTGATCGCCGATCTCGGCGGGCAGGAACGCCTGCGTAGTGTCGAGCCAGGGCGGGCGCGGCGCGGCGCCCAATGCGACCTCGCTCTCGGTGTCGTTGCCGAGCGAGGCGCGCTTGATTTCCGACCAGGTGAGCGAGTCGAGCGCGCTGGCGAGCCAGCCGCTGACGAAACGACCGATGAACTGGACGAACAGGCAGACGAGGACGGCGGTGATGCCGAACAGGATCGGTATGAGCAGCACTGGGGCCAGGAAGCGCAGGACGCCGCCGAAGGCCGACCAGCGAACGTTGTCATCGCCGAAGACGCTGACCACGCGGTCGGTGATCAGATGCATGATGAGATCGCTGTTGAGCGCCTTGTTCGTGCCGCCGTCGCACAGGCTCCCACACGACTTGCCGTCCCTGCTCATGAATTGCCGCCGGAAGCGCTCTGCCCGCACGAACGTCAGGTAGTCGGGAAACTCGGCATACATCTTCTGCCAGCGCGCGCGCGTTTGCAGGCGCTGTGTCGCGAGCGCCTTGCGCAGGCGCTCCTGCTCGGCCTGCGGCAGGCCCGGCGTGGCCAGTTGTCGGCGTGCCTCGGCCATGCTTCGCCACATCTGGCTGGATTCGAGGCGTATGGCGTTGAACCGCGCCGCGCGCGCCTCGTAATTCGGGACGACATAGACGTTCTTCACCAGATAGTCGGCGACGCGGTTCATGAGGCCGGGCGAGAACACCAGAGCCAGATAGGTCAGCGGCAACACGAAGACGGAGAGCATGGCGAGCCCGCCCACTGCGAACTCGCGATCGAAGATCGAGAACTGCATGCTTTTGAGCGCCGTCAGACCCTGTACCGCCTCGTCGTCCTCGTGCGTGAGCGAGAGCCATCTGCCGCCGAAATACTCCTTCGCGCGCGCCTTCACGCGTGGACTGTGGACGTGGAGGTCGCGGCGCTCGGCGATGCGCCAGAAGATGTAGCAGAGCAGGAAGGGCAGCATCATCAGCGCGCCGGAGATGCCGAGACGCATCAGCCGGCGGTCGGCGAACGAGCTGAAATCGCCATAGACGATCTGCGCGCCCAGCCCGAACAGGAGCATGAACAGCAGCATCAGCGTGGCGACATAGATCGCCCGGTTGATGAACGAGAGGCGCGTGAACAGGAACCGTTCCTTGCGGAGGGTGACGAACGGCGTTCCGACCGTAATCCAGCGCTTCAAGCCGGGCAGCATCTGGCGCTTCGCGGCCGCTCTCAGCAGCGCCGCCGATACGACGGAACCGCCGTGGCTGTGGGCGACGAGGCAGTAGGGCTCGTTCTGTTTCTCGAGGTCGAGCAGGACGCCGAGCAGCCGCCGCCCAGCTTCCCGGCGGTCGGCCTCGCTGTTATCGCCGCTCCAGATGAACGGTAGAAAGCGGGGCGATCCGCCCTCGCTCTCCAGCAGGGCCTGGCAGTCCTTGTCGAAGTCGCTGCCGGTCTGCCACCAGGCTGGCGGCCCGTTGGCAACGAGCCCGGCAGTTCCGGACGGAACCGCGGTGTGGGCAAACGTCCCATGCACCGTCACGATCGTGGCCATGTGCTCCCCTCCCCATCGCTCCGCTCGGACAGTGGATGTCGCCGGCCGCAAGAGGGCGCCAGCGAGCTTCCAATGAGCCGAAACGCGTTCATGCGAGGTCGTTGTGACAGTAGTGCGGCAGCGGAGCAATCGGGTACGCGGCCGAGGCGCTCACGCCAAGGTGAAAAGTCGTGTCAAAACCGGAGCTTCCGAGGCCATTGAAACGCCGGGCGGTGCGCCCAAGTGTGTGGCCATGATCAAACTCGTGCTCGCAGGGGTGGCCGTGCCATTGCTCGCCGGCGGCGTTATGCTGTTGGCGCTCCTGGCAACCCTGCCCGGCAATGGCGCCGGTCCCGAGGCCAATGCGGTCTCCTTCGCCTACGGCAAGGCGGCCCGTCCGGTCGCGTCTGCTGGCCTGCCGACCTCACGCGGCGACCGCGACGAGCTGCTGGAGGAAGATCTGACCCTGCGCGCGCAGGCGCGCCAGAAGGCCTCCGACGACGAGCCGATGGTGCTCTGCCAGGCGCTGACCCATTGAGGGAGCGAAAGTGCGGGGCGTGGTTGACGGGTCGTTAACGCACGCGTTGGCAGCGTTGCGCGCTTCCATTTCGAGCGACCGCACTTGTTCCTGAGTTGTCGGGTGCGAGTCACGCTCTCGCTGGCAGCGCTTCGCGCTTCCATCTCGACCGACCGCACCCTAGGGCTCCGCCGCGACCACTCCGGCGTAGTCGGCGAGGGCGCCGTCGCGCAGCTCCAACGCTAGCAGGCGGCTCGGATCGACCGGCCCCTGGAGTGTGATCTGGCCCTCCGGAACCCGCACGAAACCAAGCCGGCGGTAGTAGGGCTCGTCGCCCACCAGCAGCACCAGCGCCATGCCCTGGTTGCGCGCGTTGTCGATGGCCTCGGCGGCGAGAGTGCGGCCGATACCCTGGCCGGCAAGCTCCGGCACGACGGCGAGAGGTCCGAGCAGCAGGACGCCGGATTTCGCTCCGACCGTGACCGGCGTGAAACGGACGGCTGCGATCAGGCGGCCATCACGCTCGGCAACGCGGCAGTACGGGGAGATGAGGGCGGTGCCCTCACGAATGCGATAGGCCGTGCGCGCAAACCGTCCGGGGCTGAAGGCGCGCCGATGCAGGCTGTTGATCGCCGGCAGGTCGTCGGGTGCGGCAGGTCGGCTGGCCACGGCAGGCGGCATCGCTCGTCGAGCTCCTCGTCGCTACGGATGGCACCACGTTTCCGACGAATTGAGCCGTGCGGTCAATCGTCACCACGTCACAGCCTGAACGCGCCAGGGGGCCGCTGTCACCAGTGGGGTTCTCGCGCACGCCCCGCGAAAACCTCGTCGAGCCGCCGTCGCGTTGCCGTGTGAATGGCCTCGGGCAGCTCCGAGAGGGCGAAGAAGCCCTGCTCGGCGATCTCGCGGTTGGGAGGCGGTACGCTCGGCTGCGTCCAGGTCCGCACGACGAACAGCGCGATGTGGTCGCCCGGCAGCAGCCGATGGTTGGAATAGAGGCCGAACAGGTCGGCGCTCCCCTCGACGACCACGCCAGCCTCCTCCAGCAACTCCCGGCGCAGCGCCGTCTCGACCGTCTCCCTCTTTTCCACGCCGCCGCCGGGGAAATGCCAGCCAGGCCGGTATGTATGCCGGATCAGGAGGACGCGTTGCGAGGCATCGACCACTATGCCCTGCGCCCCCATGGTCAGTCCGCGCGTGAGCCGCCAGTAGTGGCGCATGACCTTGAGGGTGAGGCGATAGCGATCCATCTCGTCCTGTCTGGGCACCCTTGTCGCCGGACTGACCGCCGGTCCGATCGATCGGAGCGACGTGGTCGCCTCGTCTCCCGTTGCGCGCCAACCCACGCTATAGAATGGACCCCCTACACCGATTCCCGGGGCTGCACATGGTCGTCACGATCGCACATCTGTCCGACCCGCACCTGGCCCCTATGGCGGCGTTCTCGCTCGGGCATCTGCGCACCAAGCGCCTGCTTGGCTATCTGAACTGGCAGCGCAACCGCAAGGCCGCGCACCTGCGGCCCGTGCTGGAGCAGCTTGTGCTCGACCTGCTCGAACAGGCTCCCGACCACATCGCCGTCACGGGCGACCTTGTCAACATCGGACTGCCCGTGGAGCACGTCGGCGCCCTGGCCTGGCTGCGCCAGCTCGGTCCCGAGGAGCGCGTCACCGTCGTGCCCGGCAATCACGATATCTACGTGAGAATGCGGAGAGATCCGGGCGCCATGCGCTGGCGGAGCTATATGACCGGCGCTGGCGAGACCCCGCAGGAGGCCGCGCCTGCCTTCCCATTCGTCCGCCGCCTCGGTGACGTGGCGCTGATCGGGCTCAACTCCGCCCT
This sequence comes from Hyphomicrobiaceae bacterium, assembly GCA_041397725.1. Classification (GTDB taxonomy): domain Bacteria; phylum Pseudomonadota; class Alphaproteobacteria; order Rhizobiales; family Hyphomicrobiaceae; genus JAGRKR01. The sequence goes on from JAWKVZ010000003.1 coordinate 407,051, forward strand.
GCCGCGCCCGCCGTTCATCGCGTCCGGCCGGATCGGACGCGCTCAGCTCGACGCCTTGCAGCCGCTGCTGGTCCGGCTGGGTGGCGAGGGGCTTTGTCGCGTCGTCCTCGTTCATCATCCCCCGTTGCCCGGCCAGGCGCCGCGCTCGCGGGCGCTCGAGGACGCCAACCAGCTCGCGGATGTTCTCCGCACAGGCGGCGCCGAACTGGTGCTGCATGGACACAATCATCAGGCGTCGCTCGTCTGGTGCGAGAGGGCGGGCGGGCTGCCCCGCATTCCCGTCGTCGGCGTGCCCTCGGCATCGATCGGCATCGCCCACCATGACGCGCTGGCGCGCTACAACCTCGTTCGGATAGAGAAAGTCGGCACGCGCTGGGCGCTGAACCTGCTCGGGCGCGGACTGGCGGAGCCGGGTGGCGGCGTCGTCGAGTTGGAACGGCTCGACCTTGCCGATGCCGCTCCGGTCCGCTGATCCCCTGGGGTGGCCGGCGCGTTCGCGCGTCATTGCACCGGCAGCGGGGAGACCGGATGATCAAGGGCGCCGCGAGGCGCAATTCGTTTCGTAGCTGTCGCGAAGTGCTGCTAAAGAACACGTAGGGATTGAGAGCATTTCATTCGGCCCGCCAGGATTTCAGCATGCCGCATTCGATCTATCGCAATGAGACGCCGTTCTGGCTGCTGGTCCTGGCAGCCGGAGCGACGGTCGGCGTGTGCTTCGGCATCCGCCAGGCCTTCGGACTGTATCTGGCACCGATCAGCGCCGACCTGGGCCTCGGGCGCAATGCGTTCGCCTTGTCGATGGGGCTGATGAACCTGACCTGGGGGCTCGCGGCCTTTCCGGTCGGTGCGATCGCCGACCGCTACGGCGCTACGCGTGTGATCGTCACCGCCGCTCTGTGCTACATGCTCGGCATCTATCTGATGGCGACCGCGCGCAGCGAGTCGCAACTCGTCATCGCCGGCGCGGTGCTCGGTTTCGGCGTGGCCGGTGGCAGCTTCACGGCGGTGCTTGGGGCGGTCGGTCGGGCGGCGGCGCCGTCGCGGCGTCAGATGGGCATCACGCTCACGGGCGTCGGCGGCTCGATCGGCATGTTCGCGGCGATGCCCTACGCCCATTGGCTCATCGCCAGCGTGGGTTGGCAGGAGAGCCTGATGGTGCTGGCGGCGACGGCCGGGTTGATGGCCATCTTCGCCCTGGCTTTCGTGTCGGCCCCGACGGCGGGCAGCATGCCGGGCGCCCAGAGCATGGGCGCGGCGCTGCGCGAGGCGATGGCGCATCCGGGCTTCGTGCTGCTGACGCTGGGCTTCTTCGTGTGCGGCTTCCACGTCGCCTTCGTCTCCGTGCATCTGCCGGCCTTCCTCAAGGACAAGGCGTTCGACGCCTGGCTCGGCGCTGGTGCGCTCGCCGCCATCGGCCTCGGCAACATCCTGGGCTCGCTGCTGTGCGGCAAGGCGGGCGAGTTGATCGAGAAGCGGCTGGCGCTGTCGCTGCTTTATTTCGGACGCGCCATCCTGTTCCTGGTGTTCATCTACATGCCGCTGAGCGAGGTCACGGTGCTGGTCCTGAGTTTCGCGCTGGGGATCCTCTGGCTCGGGACGGTGCCACTGACGAGCGGGTTGATCATGACGCTGTTCGGGCCGACGTGGATGTCGATGCTGTTCGGCATCACGTTCCTGGCCCACCAGATCGGCAGCTTCCTCGGGGCCTGGCTCGGTGGCTTCCTCTACGACGTCTTCAAGTCCTATGATGCGATGTGGTGGATCTCGATCCTGCTCGGCATCGGCGCGGCGCTCATCAATCTGCCGATCCGCGAGCGGCCGGTGGCCCGCTTGAGCCTCGATGCCGTCGGCTCGGGACAGACGTGATGGATATGGCACGCCAGGATACGACACGACAGGACGAGGGCCGCGACCGGGAGCGCTCCGGCGAGCGCATGCCGACGGGTGTCAAGGTCGCGTTGTTCGCGGTGCTCGGCGTGATCATGCTGGGTGCGCTGCATCTCATCATGGCGCGTGGGCCTGCGATGCTGCTCGACCTTGCCGCGCTGTCCCGGTCTTTTCTGTGCTTCTAGGTGACGGTTTGCCGCGCGGTCGGTGCACCGGCACCGGGTGTGGCCATCGACGAGCGAGGACGGCATGAAGCGGCTGGATAATCGTGTTGTTGTGGTGATGGGCGGAGGCTCCGTCGCGCCAGGCTGGGGCATCGGTAAGGCGTCGTCGGTCGCCTTCGCGCGCGAAGGGGCCAAGGTCGCGGTCGTCGACGTCAATCGCGACGCGGCGGAGGAGACCGTCCGCATCATCCGCGAGGAAGGCGGCGAGGCCAGCGCCTATCAGGTGGACGCCACTGCGGAGGCGGCGGTGCGAGACCTGATGAAGGAGGTCAGGGCGCGCTACGGCCGCCTCGATGTCCTGCACAACAACGTGGGGCTCGGCAAACGCAAGGACCCCGCGAGCCTGACCGTCGAGGAATGGCGGCAATCGCTCGACGGCAACGTCCTCGCGCTGCATCTCGCCTCCCAGGCGGCGATCCCCTACATGCGCGAGCACGGCAAGGGCGTCATCCTCATCACGTCGACGGTGGTGAGCCTGCGCCATGTCGGCCAGTCGCACATCCCCTATGGCGTCACCAAGGCGGCGGCCAATCACTTCGCGCGGCTGATGGCCGTCGACTACGCCGCGGACGGCATCCGTGTGAATACGATCATCGCGGGGCTGATGGACACGCCGCGCGTTCACCTCAACATCGTCGAAGCCTACGGCGGCGATGACAAGCGCATGGTCGCGGAGCGCAGCGGGCAGGTGCCGCTCGGCTTCATGGGTGACGGTTGGGACGTCGCCAATGCCGCGGTGTTCCTCGCCTCGGACGACGCCCGCTACATCACGGGTGCGGAGCTGGTGGTCGACGGCGGCCTCACCGCGACGATCCGGGGCGGCTGACGCTGCAACCGGGACAGGCGACGGGCTGACCGAGATCAAGGCATGAGGGCGGTGGTTAGGGTGTGATCGGTCGAGATGGACGCGCGAGAGCGCTTTCATCGAGAGCGTGAATCACACCCTGCGCTCAGGACACCAGGTGTGATCGGTCGAGATGGACGCGCGAGAGCGCCGATCGCAGTCTGACGTCGCGTATCTTAAGCCGCTCGGTCCGGCCGCTGAGACGGCCGGGGGAAGGGAGTATCGCCATGCTTGCCAGGACCATCGCTACGCTCGCCAGGAGCCTTGCCGCAGTGCTGCTCGCGCTCGCTGTCGGTCTCACACCCGCCACCGCCGAAGGGCTCAGGACGTTCACCAAGAAGGCCGCGTTCGACGACGTGAAGTTCGAGCTCAGCAACGCCATCACGGCGAAGGGGCTCAAGATCGACTACACCGGCCACATCGGCAAGATGCTGGAGCGCACCGGGGCCGACGTCGGCTCCACCAAGGCCATCTACAAGAGTGCCGAGTTCTACACGTTCTGCTCCGCCAAGCTGTCGCGGGACATGATGGAGGCGAGCGCCGCCAATATCGGCTACTGCCCCTATGTGATCTTCATCTACGAGACCGCCGCCAAGCCGGGCGTCGTTCACGTCGGCTACCGGCGTCCCCCAAGCGGCGGCCGGGGGGCCACCAAGAAGGCACTCGCCGCCATCGACAAACTGCTCGAGGAGATCGCCAAGGCGGCTGTGAAGTAAGCGAGCGGCGGCCCGCGCGGTTGTGCGCGCGTGCTGTCTCGCAGCAGGCACGCAGCGGCCCGCAAAATGCCGCTGCAGGAGTGTTGGCGGTTGACAGCCGGGCTGCCCGTCTGCTTCGCTTCGATATCGCACCGGTCTCCGATGGTTGACCCCATCGGGTGAAAAGGGAACGCGGTACGCGCCAACTTCGGCGCCATGCCGCGGCTGCCCCCGCAACTGTAGGCGGCGAGTCCGTACCACTAATCCACTGACCAGGCCCCGAGCCGCGGTCGGGAAGGCAGGTACCGGGCGCTTGAGCCGCGAGCCAGGAGACCTGCCGGCGCGTGTCGCCCATTCCTCGTGCGGGGCGCGCGGGGGAGCGGACCACCGTAGTGGCGACTTCTCGTGTGGGATGAGGGGCGCCAGGACGTGCGGACAGGTCGCGAGCTTCACGCAGATTGAGCTAATCGTATGCCGGGGACGGCGCATTCGTGCGCTGCTGCTCTGGCTGTCGTCGTGTGTGGTGTTCGAGCTTTTCGCCGTTCCCGTCGCTTCCAGCGAAGCGCCAATGGGGAGGTGGACATGTGGGGCTGTCGAACAGGCCGGACGGCAGTGCTGGCGATGCTGATGCTCGCGGGCGCGGTGGATGAAGGCCGCGCGCAAGGTACGGGCGCGACGCCGCTCGAAGGTATCATCATTCAATCGGGCGACCTCGGGCTCGCCCCGTCCGACAGCGGCACGAGCGGCACGGCCGTGACGGTCGTCAGCGGCGAGCAGCTTCGCCGCCAGCAGGTGCGCCATGTATCCGACGCACTCCGCCTCGTGCCGGGGCTCTCGGTCAGCCGCAGCGGCAATCCCGCCGGCGTGACGCAAGTGCGGGTGCGAGGCGCGGAGGGCAACCACGTCCTCGTCATGATCGACGGCGTCAAGGCCAACGACACTCCGACCGGCGAGTTCGATTTCTCCGATCTGCTGGTGGGCGACATCGAACGGATCGAGGTTCTGCGCGGGCCGCAGAGCGGGCTGTGGGGCTCCAATGCCCTGGCTGGCGTCATCAACGTCGTGACGCGCGGCGGCAAAGGGCCGGCGCGCGCGACGCTGACGGCAGAAGCCGGCGCCTTCGATATGCGCCGCGTGGCGATGGCGCTGCGCGGTGGCACGGAGGCGGCATGGGGCTCGCTCTCGTTCATCAGCTACGAGATCGGTGGCTACAACCTCGCCACCTTCGGCAGCGAGCGCGATCCCGCGCGCCAGTCGAGTTTCGCCGCGAACGGCGGCTTCCGCCTATCGCCCTTCTTTTCCGTGTTCGGTGGTGTGCGGGCCATGAGCAAGTCGTTCGGTTTCGACGACTTCGGCACGCCGCCGGGCGCTGTTCCCGGTGGCTTCACTCCACAGATCCTCGTCGATGCGCCGAACCGCGGCCGCAAGGAGACGCGCGTCGCCTACGCCACCGCTCAGCTCGAGTTGCTCGACGGGCGCTGGGTGCAGAAGCTGACAGGCTCCTTCTCCGAGAGTGACGATCGCTCGCTCTTGCCGGGCTTCACGTTCCAGGCGGGCGGCGAGCGCCGACGCCTGACCTATACGTCTCGCCTCGCATTCGAGGTTCCGGGCCTGTCTGGCGTCAAGCATGCGGTGACCGGCCTCGCCGAGAAGGAATGGGAGGACTTCACGACCTCCAACACCTTCGCTCCCGCTGCCATCGAGCGTCGGCGGCTGCTGGACAGTCTGGCCTTGCAGTACACGGGCGAGGTCGGCCGCATGCTGTCGCTGAAGGCAGCGGTCCGCCTCGACGACAGCAGCGCCTTCGGACGCTTCGACACGTGGAGCCTGTCGGCGTCCTACACCATGAAGCCGACCGGCAGCCGGCTGCATGCAAGCGTCGGCACGGGCGTTGTGCTGCCGAGCATGTACGAGCAGTTCGGCGAGTTTCCGGGCTTCTTCACCCCCAATCCCGATCTGAGGCCCGAGCGCTCGTTCGGCTGGGACGTGGGGATCGAGCAGCCGTTCCTCGACGGCCGCGTGGTCGTCGACGTGACCTACTTCGACCAGGACCTTCAGGATGAGATCTTCTCGTCGTTCGCGGGGCCGCCACGCAATCTGACGGGGCGCAGCGATCGGCGCGGCGTCGAGGTGAGCGGCCGCATCAAACCGATGCCGGGGCTCACCATCCACACCAGCTACACCTTCCTCGACGCCCGCGACGGCGACGGCCTCGTCGAGGTGCGCCGGCCCCGCCATGCCGCCAGCGCCGACGCCATCTGGACGTTTGCCGGCGACAAGGCGCGTGTCGGGCTCGGCGTCGTCTTCAACGGCCGCATGCGCGACGTCGTGCGCGATGCCTTCACGTTCGCGGAAGGCCGCGTCGTGCTCGGCGACTACACGCTGGTCCGCCTCACCGGCAGCTATCGGCTGACGGAGCAGCTCGAACTGTTCGCCCGCGTCGAGAACCTGCTCGACCAGCGCTATCAGGAGATCTACGGCGTCAATACGCCCGGCCTCGCCGCCTACGCGGGGCTGCGGCTGCGTCTCGAGGAGCGCGCCCAGGCATCGAGGCCGGGACGGTGAGACGGCTGGCGCTGCTTGCAGTGCTGCTCGTGCTCGGCGGCACGGCGAGCGCCGCGGAGAAGCCGCGCCGGATCGTCTCGCTCAATCTTTGCAGCGATCAGATCGTGCTGGCGCTCGTTGATCGCCAGCGTATCGCGGCCCTCAGTCATCTGGCGGCCGATCCGCTCGTCTCGGCCGTCGCCGCCGAGGCGCGCGCCATCAGGACGACGCGCGGGGAGGCGGAGGACGTGCTGGCGCTCGATCCCGACCTCGTCATTGCCGGGGTTGTGACCACCCGCGCCACGCGCGAGCTGTTGCGCCGGCTCGGCCGGCGCGCGGTGGTGATTCCCTTCGCCGACGATCTCGCGGCCGTCCGGCGGGCGATTGCGACGGTCGCGGCGGCGGTCGGCGAGGTGGCGCGTGGTGAAGCGTTGATCGCCGAGCTCGATCGCCGCCTCGGCGCTGCGGCGCCGGCCCCGGGCGAGCGGCGTCCGACGGCGGCCATCTATGGCATCGGCGGGGCGGTCGAGCTGCCGGGTACGCTCGCGGATGCGCTGTTGCGCCACGCCGGGCTCGACAACGTCGTCGCGCGTCTCAGGCCAGGGGCGAGCGGAGCGGTGTCGCTCGAGGAACTGGTCGCGCGGCCGCCCGATGTGCTCGTCCTGAGTGGCGCGGCCGAGGCCTACCGGACCGTGGTCGCGGACAATCTGCGCCATCCAGCCCTGCGGGCCATCATGACGCGGCTCACCCACGTCGTCGTGCCACAGCGCCTGCTGCTGTGCGGCACGCATCATGTCGCCGCCGCCGTGGAGCGGCTCGCTGCGGCCCGTCGCCGCCTCAATGCCAGGGGCGCGCCATGAGCAACGCGGCACCGGCGCAGCGCACGCCGTCCGCAGGACTTCTGTTCGCCATGCTCGGCCTCGGGACGCTGCTCGCCTTTGCCGTTGCGCTGCTGATCGGGCCGACGGCCATCAGCCCGCGCGCCGTGCTGGCCGCGCTCTTCTCCGACGAGCGCGACGTGACAGCGCTGATCGTTCGCGAGATCCGGCTGCCGCGCGCCCTTCTCGGGCTGCTGGTCGGGGCAGCACTCGGTGCCTCCGGGGCGGCGTTGCAGGGCTACCTGCGCAATCCTCTGGCGGAGCCGGGGCTCGTCGGCGTCTCTGCGGGCGGGGCTCTCGGCGCCGTTCTCGCCATCCACACCGGCGTCGCCGCCGCTTTCGCGCTGGCTCTGCCGCTGGCAGGGCTCGCCGGGGCCGCTCTCGCGGTCCTCATCGTGGTGACGCTCGGGGGTGCGCGCAGCGGCCCTCTCAGCCTCATTCTCGCGGGGGTCGCGGTCTCGAGCGTCGCAGGCGCGCTGACGGCCCTCGTGCTCAACCTCTCGCGCAATCCCTTCGCCGCTGTCGAGATGGTGTTCTGGACGATGGGCTCGCTCGCCGACCGCAGCCTGGTGCACGTCGCGCTGGCGGGGCCGATCATCCTCCTCGGGCTCGGGCTGTTGATGCTGATCGGGCGGCCACTCGAGGCGCTGACGCTGGGGGAGGACGTAGCGCGCAATCTCGGTGTCGACATGGGACGGCTGCGCTGGCTGGTGATCGCGGGCACGGCATTGAGCGTGGGTGCGGCCACGTCGGTCGCCGGAACGATCGGGTTCGTCGGGCTCGTTGTGCCGCACCTGTTGCGCCCCCGGGTCGGTCATCGACCGCGCCTGCTGCTGCCGGCGAGCCTGCTCGGAGGCGCCATTCTGGTCCTGGTCGCCGACAGCATCCTGCGTCTCATCACGCCCGGCGGCGAAATCCGCCTTGGCGTGGCGACGGCGCTTCTGGGGGCGCCGTTCTTCGTCTGGCTCGTACTCGAGACGCGACGGGAGCTGACACCATGAGCGCGGCCGCAGTGATCGAGGCGGAGGGGCTGGCGGTGCGGCTCGGCGGCCGGCTCGTCGTCGACGGCGTGGACTTCAGGGCGTCGGCCGGGCGGGTCGTCGCCGTGATCGGTCCCAATGGTGCCGGGAAAAGCACGCTGCTCAGGGCGCTCGCCGGCCTGGTTCCGGCGGAGCGAGGCGTCATCCGCATCGCCGGCGCGCCGCTCGCCAGCTACGATGCGCGTGCGCTCGGGCGCAGGCTCGCCTATCTGCCGCAGGCGCGGGCGCTGCACTGGTCCGTCAGCGTCGAGACGCTGGTCGAGCTCGGCCGCGCGCCCCACCAGCGCTGGCGGGGTCGGCTCACGGACGAGGATCGCGCGGCGGTCGAGCAGGCGCTGGCGGCCATGGATCTGCTGGCCTTACGGCAGCGCCCGGCCAACGAGATCTCGGGTGGTGAGCTCGCCCGCGTGCTGACGGCGCGGGCGCTGGCGCAGGGCGGCGACGTGTTGATCGCCGACGAGCCTGTCGCGGGGCTCGATCCCGCCCATCAACTCGCACTCTTCGCGCATGTCGAGCGTCTGGCGCAGGCTGGCCGCTGCGTCATCGTGGCGCTTCACGATCTCACCCTTGCCTTGCGGTTCTGCCAGGATGCGATCCTGCTCGAGGGCGGGCGCGTGCTGGCCTGCGGGCCGGTGGCGGATGTCATCACGCCGGCGCTGGTCGAAGCGGCCTACGGAGTGACGGCGTACTGTGGCGTCGTCGCGGAGACGCCGGTCGTGGTACCGTTGTGGCCGCTGGCCTGAACGGGGATGCGACGGCCGGGAAATGTGGCGGGGTGCGGCAGTGAGACGTGGAAGGCGGGCTGCGCGCCTCAATCTGGCGCTGCAAGGCGGAGGCGCGCATGGCGCCTTCACGTGGGGCGTGCTCGATCGCCTGCTCGAGGAGGAGGACATCGAGCTCGGCTGGGTGAGCGGCACGAGCGCCGGGGCCGTCAATGCCGTGGCGTTGGCCGCGGGGCTCGCTGACGGCGGGCGCGCAGGCGCCAAGGCGCGGCTGGCCGCCGTATGGGGCGCGGTGCAGCGTGCGGGCATACCGGATTTCCTGCGCAGCAATCCGCTGCTGGCCGGCATGGCCCAGTTCGCCGGGCTGCTGTCCCCCTACGACTTCAATCCCCTCGGTTTCGATCCGCTGCGGCGCCTGCTCGAGGCCGAGGTCGATTTTGCGCTGATCCGCGCGCGCGCACCCGTCGAGCTGCTGATCGCCGCCACCAACGTCGCGACCGGGCGCTGCCGGTTGTTCCGCAACGGCGACATCGGCATCGACACGGTTCTGGCTTCCGCCTGCCTGCCGACGCTGCACCATGCCGTGGAGATCGACGGGGAGGCCTATTGGGACGGCGGCTTCTCGGCCAATCCCGATATCGTCACGCTGGCGCGCGAGAGCCCCGTCGCCGATACGCTCATCGTCCAGATCACGCCCATCGCGCGCAATGGCACGCCGCGCGACGTGCGCGCGATTGCAGCACAGGCCAACCGCATCACCTTCAATCAGCCGCTGCTGCGTGACATCGAGCTCATCACCACGGTGCGCGAAACCTATCGCGGCGGCATCCGAGACTGGCTGCCGTGGCGGCGCACGGGCTGGGCCGGGCTCGTGCACCATCGCTTCCATCTCGTGGAGGCCGGCCGGTATACGAGGGCGCTCGGAGAGGACACGAAACTGCAGCCGGACAAGGGGCTGCTGACCTATCTGCACGGCGCCGGGCGCACGGAGATGCACAAGTGGCTCGCCCGCCACGCCGCCGCCATCGGCCGGCGCGAGACCATCGATCTGGCCGAGGCATTCCGCCCGCGCAGCGAGGGGGAGAACGCGCAGAGCGGCGGACCCGGCACCGCGCCCAGTGACGAGGCGGAGCCGGGAGCGGCCGCGCCTCTCAGCGGAAGTCGAAGCCCTGCGCCTTGAGCTGGGCGCGTAGGGCTTCGCGCGCCTGCGGCACGAACTTCTTGTCCATGTCGTGGCTCCAGGAGTCCGGCGTCGTCGCCCGGCCCGTGCCGGTGTAATGGGCGGCGAGCGCCTTGTCGTAGTCGGCGAGCGCCTGCTCCATCGTGCGGCTGTCGTCGCGGAGCTGGCCATAGTGCTCGTAGTGGACCATCTGCGAGTAGTCCATGCGCGGCTTCTGCTCGGGTGCCTCCGCCGGCCAGCCGAGGCACATGCCGAAGACGCAGTAGACGTTGGCGGGCAGGCCGAGGATGCGCGCCGTTTCGGTCGCGTCGTTGCGGATGGCGCCGATCCACACGCCGTGCAGGCCGATCGTCTCAGCGACGACCGACGCCGACATGCCGACCAGCGCGGTGTCGATGCTGGCGACCAGACCGATCTCCAGATTGTTGTCCGCGATCGTGTGCCCCCGTGCGGCGAGCGCTGCCTCGATGCGCGTGTTGTCGGCGCAGAAGGCGAGGAACACGGGGCACTCGGCCACGTGCTTCTGGTTCTTGGTGACGACCGAGAGGCGCTTCTTGGTCTCGGCGTCGCGCACGACGACGACGCTGTAGGCCTGGATGTTGGAGGACGTGGGCGCGCGGAAGGCGGCCTTCAGAATCCCGGAGATCGTCGCTTCGCTGACGGGCTGATCCGTGTATTTGCGGATGCTCCGCCGGTTGAGAAGCGCCCTGATGGTGTCGTTCATCGGCTCGGCGTCGACACCGCCCCTGCCTGCAGTCCTGTCCTGGCTCCCGTCCATGCGAACCTCCCGTCGGTCGTGGCCACTGCCGGCGGATGACCGGCCTCGGCGACGATTTAGCACGGAACCATGACGTGCTGTCGAGTGGTCAGGCGGCGGCGGGGTTGCCGGGGGTGAGACGCTCCCGGGCGAGTGTGAGGACGCCAGCGTAGTCCGTTTTGCCCGAGCCGAGCAGGGGCAGGCGCTCCACGACGATGACGTCAGCGGGAACGCCGAGCTCCGACGCTCCCCGGGCGCGGGCCTGGCGCAGCAGCGGCTCGCGCGTGGCGCCGGGCTCGGTCGTGACGAGCGCCAGCCGCTCGCCCTTGCGCGCATCGGGCAGCGCCACGACGGCCGATTGAGCCGACGGCCAGGCCGTTGCGGCGAGCGTCTCGGCGGCGGCGAGGGAGACCATCTCGCCGGCGATCTTGGCGAAGCGCTTGGCGCGGCCCTTGATGGTCACGAAACCCTGCGCGTCGATTGTGACGATGTCGCCGGTGTCGTGCCAGCCGTCGGGCGGTGGCTCGAGCACGCCGGGGTTCTCGGCCCTGAGATAGCCGAGCATGACATTGGGGCCTTTGACGTAGAGCCGGCCGCCCTCGTCGATGCCTGGCACCGGCTCGAGGCGCCACACAGTGAGCGGCGAAAGGCGACCGACGGTGCCGGTGCGGTTGGCCATCGGCGTGTTGATGGCGAGAACCGGGGCGGTTTCCGTGACGCCGTAGCCTTCGAGGATGCGGACGCCGAAGCGGTCCATGTAGATGGCGCGCGTCCGCTCCTTCACGGCCTCGGCGCCGGCCATGATCATCCGCACGGAACGCAGGTCGTAAGGGTGCGCCGAGCGGGCGTAGCCGGTCAGGAATGTGTCGGTGCCGAACAGGATGGTCGCCTTGGTCTGGTAGATGAGCTCCGGCACGATGCGGTAGTGGAGCGGCGAGGGATAGAGGAACACCGGCACGCCCGCGACCAGCGGCATCATCAGGCCACCCGTCAGGCCGAACGAGTGGAAGACCGGCAGCACGTTGAAAACCTTGTCGTCGCCGTTGGCGGAGATGCGCGAAAGCGCCTGCGCAACGTTGGCCAGGATGTTGCGGTGGGAGAGCACGACGCCCTTCGGTGTACCCTCCGAGCCCGACGTGAAGAGGATGACGGCAGGGTCGTCGGCGGAGCGGGCCGTGCGGGGGCGCGTACCATCGAGGAATCCGCGCACCTTGTCGCCGAACGCCACCTTGGCTCGCACGTCCTCGAGGTAGAGGATCTCGGCGTCTTCCGCGACTGCCGCGACGACGGGCTCGAGGCGCGCCTTCTCGACGAAGGCCCGCGAGGTCAGCACGACGCGCACCTGCGCAGCCTCGCAGGCCGACCGGACATTGGCGGGGCCGGCGGTGAAATTCAGCATCGCAGGCACGCGGCCCATGCTCTGCAACGCGAAGAAGGTGACGGCGACGCCCGCCGTGTTGGGCAGCATGACGCCGACGGCGTCGCCGACCGCCGCCTTGGCGCCGATCTCCCCTTCGAGCTTGCGCGCGAGCACCTGGGCGCCGGCGATGAGCTTGCGATAGCCGAGGCTGGTGCCGAGCGGGTCCTCGACCGCGGGCTTGCCGGTGTCGCGTTCGGCGTGCGCCTCGGCGAGGGCCTCGAACAGCGTCTGGTTGGTGTGGGCGGTGCGCACGGCGGTGTCGACCAGCACGTCCTGCAACGCGGCGCCCGCCGCGAGCCGCCGCTGCCGGCCCCTGAGCGCCGGGTCTACCTGGAGCTTTTCGGGCGGCAGGATGGTGATCGTGACCTTGGGGAGCCACGACTTCTTCGTCTGGCTTTTGGTCAGGTAGCCGAAGGGGGTACGCTCGGCGCCTTCGATGCGCACCGGCACGACCCAGGCGTCCGCCTTGTCGGCGATCATGGCGGTGCCGTCGTAAACCTTCATGAGGCCGCCGGTGACGGTGACGCGGCCCTCGGGGAAGATGACCAGCGGCTCGCCGCTCTTGACGGCGTTGACCAGCGTGCGCGCTGCGAGCGGACGCGTGGGATCGATGCGATGGGCGCGGATCAGCTTCAGGAACGGCTTCACCCACCAGCCGTCGGCCATGTTGGTGTCGATGGCGAAGGCGGCGTCGACGGGCAGCACCGCATGCAGCATGGGGCCGTCGAGGAGGCTCACGTGGTTGGGTGCGATGACCATGCGCTCGCCCGCCTTGGGCAGGTTCTCGAGCCCCTTGACCTCGAGATCGTAGAAGGCGCGGAACAGGAAGGCGCCGACGTCGCGGACGCCCTCGCGACGCCAGGCCCGGACGACGAGGACCGTGACGAGCAGGTTGGCGACGGCGAGGGCCGCGAACAGGATGGTCAGGCTCACGCCCTGGGACTGCAGGACGGCGACGAGCAGCCCGGAGGCCGCGATGAAGCCGGCGGAGACCACGTTGACGGCTGCGACCACACGGGCGCGCCGGTCCGGCTCGGCCCAGGCCTGGACGGCCGCGAACGACGGCACGACGAACAGGCCGCCGCCGAGCGCGAGCAGGCAGAGGTCGATGAACAGGTGGATGCCGGTCGTCGTCGAGGCGAAGGCGGCAGGTCCGATGGCGGGGCTCGCCGTGACGATGCTCGAGACGAGGTAGGCGAGGTCGAGGCCGACGATGCCCATCAGCAGGCTCGCCGTTGGCACCAGCGCCAGGTTGGGACGGTCGTGGCTGGCCCGCGCCGCGAGCCAGGAGCCGATGGCGATGCCGACGACGAAAACCATCAGCGCGCTCGTGACGACGCCCTCGCTGCCGCCGACCCGGTCCTTGATGAGCGTCGGCAGGAGCGCCAGCACGACGCCGCCGACCAGCCAGAACCAGGAGACGATGAGGGCGCCGATCCAGATGCGCCGGTTGCGCCGCACCTCGCCGATGAGACGCCAGGTCGACGTCAGCGGGTTCCGCGTAATTGTTAGATTTGGAGCCGCTGCACCGGTCGGCGGGATGAGGTAGGCGGCGACCACGCAGGCGACGGCGAGCCCGACCATCAGGCCTGCGACGATCCAGGGGCTGCCGCTCTCGGCGGCCGCGATGCCGCCGGCCACCGTGCCGAGCAGGATGGCGAGGAACGTCGCGCCTTCAACGAGCGCGTTGCCGGCCGCCAGCTCCTTCGTCTCCAGATGATCCGGCAGGATGCCGTACTTGATCGGTCCGAACAGCGCGCCGATGATGCCGTAGCAGCCGAGCGCCGCCATCAGCAGCGGCACGGAATGCAGCGCGAAGCCGATGCCGGCGAACAGCGCCACGGGGATCTCGACGAGCTTCAGCCGGCGCGCCATGAGCGCCTTGTCGTAGCGATCTGCGAGTTCGCCCCCGAGGGCGGAGAGAATGAAGAACGGGGCGATCAGGATGACGCCCGCCAGCGTCACCAGCATGGCGCCGTTCTTGGCTCCGATCGTATAGAGAATCAGGATGACCAGCGCGTTCTTCACGAAGTTGTCGTTGAGCGCCGAGAAGAACTGGCACCAGAAGAGCGGCGCGAAACGCCGGGTGGTCATGAGATTGGCGGACATATCGGGTCTTTCCTGGCGGCCTGCGGGGCGTGAACCGGGCTTTGCCCGTCACATTAACCGTGAGGCCTTAACCGTGCGCAAATTCGACGGGGCCGTGTAAGGACCGGCCGCGCGCGGGGGCGTGGCCGGCTCAGATCCTGGCCGCCGGAGCGGTTTCGGGGCGGGCGAAGGCGATGGTGACGCCCGGGAAGCTGAAGCTTGTCGGGTCGACGAGGGCGTGGCCGAGATCGGCGGCGGCACCGAGCAGACGACGGGCGAGCAGGGCGAGCATGCGCAACTCCAGGGTTAAAAACGATGTTCAAACGTGATATACGTCACCGTTGAACAAAGTTCAAGAGCAAACATGCGAGTCCCACAGAGTCCACGAGCCCCACGAAAATCGCGAGTTCCAGGGATTCCGAGAACCCCACCGAGCCTGCGAGCCCCGTGTGTCCCGCAGATGCCCGCGGCGGTGGCGGGCCGGGGTGCCATGCGAGGCCCGCCCCGGTGGGTGCCGCACCCGTCGACTTGGCGCCTCGGCCGCGGCGGGCGGCACGTGAGGTGCGGCCGGTGTTTCCCTTGCGCGCGCGTCGTGCCACGCTGGACCGTCGCCACCGCGCAGGCGTCCGCTGCCGTGCCGCCATCCAGCAGAGAGGTTTCCATGCCCGCCTATGTCATCACCCGCATCGAGGTGCACGATCCCGCCGCCTTCCAGGCCTACATCGACGCCTCCACGGCGACCATCCGCAAGTTCGGCGGCCATCACATCGCCCGCGGCGCCACCGCCGATGTGCTCGAAGGCGACCCCAACCGCCTGCGCAACGGCATCATCCAGTTCGCCACCGCCGCCGACGCCCGCGCCTGGTACGAGTCGGCCGACTATCAGGCCGTCAAGAAACTCCGCGACGGCTGCGCCACCGCGCACTTCTACGTCCTGCCGGGCGCCTGAGGGCGACAGATCCGCAGAGTGTCTCCGGTGTCATTGCACGGACGGAAAACCTCGGCGATAGTGGCTTGGGAACACAGTCCGGGGGGAAGTCGATGCCGAGCGTTGGGTGGCTCGCCGACACGTGGAGCGCGCTGACGGATCACGTTTCGCCGATTTGGCAGGCGTGCAGCGATTTCGTCGCGCGCTGGTGGGGTGAGTTCGCGGGGCTCAGCCCCCTCCAGAAGACGCTGGCCATCGCCACGCTTGCCGGGCTCGTCGGGGTCCCCAGCGCCGTTGCCTTCTTCCGCCGTCGTCCGCTGCCGTCCCCGCCGGGTCCGCCGACAGGTCCGACCCCCGATAGCGGTGGGGACCCGCTCGTCCAGCGCGCCCTCGACCATTACGCCACGAAGCTCGAGGATGATCTCGCCCGCAGGGACGAGGAACTGCGCGCGGCGAAGGCGGCCCTCGAGGCGCTGGCGCGCGAGCGAAAGGACGCGACGGGCGAACGCGCCGAACGCCTCGCCGAGGCACAGGCACTTGCGGCAGAGGGCGACTTCGCCAAGGCCGAGGCGATCTTCGAGGAGATCGCGCGCGCTCACGAGGAGGCCGGGCGCGCCGACCTCAAGAGCGCGGCGGCCGCCTTGAAGCACAAGGCGGCGCTGGCTCTCGGGCGGAGCGTCGAGGCGGCGCTCCACGCCTATGCGCGGGCGGCCGAGCTCGATCCCGACGATGGCGAAGCGGCCTATTGGGTCGGTCGAAGCAACATGGACATGGGCCGCACGGCCGCGGCCGCTGCGGCTTTCGAGGCGCTTGCGGCCCGTGGCAACAGGGTGAGCGAGCCCCGATGGCTCACCTGGGGACACTTCGGCCTGGGCGACGCGCGCACGGCGCAGGGCAATCTCGACGCCGCGGGAGCGGCCTATCGCCGGGCGCAGGAGCTATGCGAACGCGGCCTGGAGGCCGACCCCTCCAACGCGGAGTGGCAGCGCGACCTCTCGGTGTCGCACAACAGGGTCGGCGACGTGCTGGTGGCCCAGGGCAAGCTGGCCGACGCGCTCGCCGCCTACACGGCCTCGCGCGCGATTGCCGAGCGCCTCGCCACGTCCGCCCCCGGAAACGCCGGCTGGCAAGCAGACCTCGCGGCCAGCCACGGGAAGATGGGGCAACTCCTCGTGCGCATGGGTCGCAATGACGAGGCGCTGGCGTTGTTCAAGAAGGGGCGTGCCATCGTGGCGCCGCTTGCCGAGCGTTCAGGACATGCCTTGTGGATGCGGTACCTTCGTGGGTTCGAAGCCGATATCGCCGCGATCGAGGGGCGATGAGGTGCAGGGGCAGATGGCGAGGGGCGGAGGGAAGGTGCGATCCCAGCGGCCCTCTCGCCCGTCGAACGATGCTTCGCATGCAAAACGGGCAACACTCGGCAGATAATTTCGAAGTCGAAGTGGCGAAATTCGATACACCGATAAGAGGTGACACGCGGCCACCACGTCAACGCGAGCGGTGACCGCTCAGCTGGGTCGCGTCCCATTCCTGAAGACCCATCAGCGATGGTCAGGCGGGGTACTCGGCAATCGCAATCGCGGTGTGTAGTGGGCAGATCGCCGCCGTCGTCGTCATGAGCGTCCGATGGGCCAGCCTTCACGTCACCGGCAACCGCCCAAGGTACCTTCTGGCCCTCTCGTGCGAGCGGGCGCGCAGCGGCGCAAAATAGGGCTAGGAGGAGGTCTTGGAAAGTGGTTGCATTTCAGTGATCTAGAGCGATTCAGCGAGTCGTCAGAATCGGTTGGAGCGATTTTTTCAGACGGTTGCAACCGGTTGCATTTCGGTCAGACGCCGAATGGAGGAGTGTGGGGTTGCATCCCGCGCACGTTCCGTCTCGTGAGCCGATTGCACCGGAGCGGTGCCCTTCTCGCTCCCGCGCGACGAGAACGGACTGAACCGCCCCGGGTTTGCCGGAGGCTCCAACTCTTGAGAGACTGGAGCCATGACACAGCTGACTGAACCCCCGAAGTTCTCGCCCGAGGTGCATGAGAGGGGAAAGCGAGACCGCGCAACCGCGACTTCACTTCAATAGCGCCACCCGCGGACAAAGCGGTCGATGCCATCGACGAGCTGCGCTTCCTGGCCAAGGAAGCCGTGAGCCGAGCGGCCCTTGCACGCGGCGAGACCCGCATCCCGGCGTCCGACCGGTCCGCCCGTTACGGTGACGAGCTGGGCACGCTTCGCCGGAATTCGGTCGAGCATGCGACGGGCGAGGCGGGGTGGCGAGCGAATGCAGCTGTCGTCGGCGTGGACGACGACGAGCATGGGCACCCGGATCGCCTCGAGCCGCGTGCTGAAGACCGTCTGTGCCACCCATGGTTTGCGTCCGCCCGAGCGGCCGGAGGTGACAGGAGAGGTGATCACGAGCCCGTCCGGCGCCGCCGGTCCGGTCAAGCGGCTTGCCGCGTTTACTGCCGAAATGGCCCCGCGGCTGGTGCCGACAAGCCAGACCGAGGCCTTCGTCCGCGCGCGCACGGCCGCGATGATCTTGCCGATGTCCTCAGCGTGTCGCGCCGAGGTGCGAAAGCCGCCGAGCCCGTCCTCGCCGTGGTGATCGGAGGGCGCGTCGACGAGCACTGTGACGAAGCCCGCCTGCTGAAACAGGTGGCGCGATCGCACGAGCGCGTTGCCCTTGAGCTTGCGCGGGCAGCCGGTGGCGTCGAGTGCGAGATGCCCTGGCCCGCCGGCGAGCAGGACCAAGGTCACGCGGCCCTTCTGCGGTGCCGCAGCCAGCGGCCAGCCGATGCTGTAGGCCGTGGTGGAGCGGTCATGCGTCGCGATGGTTGCGGGCTCCCCGCAGGCGCCTTGCGCTGCCGCCGGACCGGCTGCCAGCCCGAGCCCTACGGCAAGTGTCAACCGCCACGGCCAACCACTCGTTTGCATCCTGTACCTCCCAGTGAACTCAAGTCTCAATCGTGCGGCCGAGCCCCATCGACGTCACATACGTGCGGCCAAGCCTAACGGCCGGAGACGCAGGTTGCCAGGGGTCACACGAGCAGCGGAAAAGCAGTGAAGCGCTCGGCCGAAACGATGCCGGACCGTCGCGGGGTTTGCCGCTCGAGTCGCTGCGTCGTCGCAGCGGGCTCCGTCTCGCCGTTGGTCTGCAATCACTCCCAATATGATATGTGACATTGAGCAGCCGCGTCATCTGAGCCATGATTTCGCCTGCGAGGCGGCACGCGCGCCGCGAGCCTCGGCCGGACTGCGGGCAGGCACGGAAGGATCGCCAAGGGCTGGGCGTCATGGATCATCGCGAGCATCTGCCGATTGGTGCCGAGCTCGTCGGCGACTACCTGATCGAGGGAATTCTCGGCTCGGGCGGCTTTGGTGTGACCTACGCCGCGCGAGACGTCAGGCTCGGCACGCGAGTCGCCATCAAGGAGTATTTCCCGAGCGATTTCGGCACGCGTGACGGCACACTGAGCATCCATCCCAAGTCGGGCCGTCACGCCGAGCTCTTCGAATGGGGAAGAACCGGGTTTCTCGATGAGGCGCGTACGCTGGCACGCTTCGACCATCCGGCGATCGTCCGCGTCATTCGCGTTTTCGAGGCCCTCAATACCGCCTACATGGTTCTGAAATTCGAGGAGGGCCAGAGCCTGAAGTCGTGGCTCGACGGTCTGGCACGGCGCCCGACGCAGGATGAGCTCGATCGCATCGTCGGGCCACTGCTCGATGCCCTTGAGGTTCTGCATGCGAGCGATTTCCTGCATCGCGACATTGCGCCCGACAACATCATCGTGCGGCCGGACGGTTCTCCCGTTCTGCTCGACTTCGGCTCCGCACGCCAGGCCATTGCCCAGGAAACAAAGACCCTCACCGGGATCGTCAAGCCGGGCTACTCGCCGCCCGAGCAGTACTCGGCCCGCTCGACACGGCAGGGGCCGTGGACCGACATCTACGCACTGGGCGCGACACTGTACAAAGCCGTCACCGGCGCTACGCCGGTCGATGGACCGGATCGCGTTCTGGAGGATACGCTCGAGCCGGTTGCGGCCAACGCGGGTGGCGGCTATCGCACGTCCTTTCTCGACGCCATCGATTTGATGCTTCGCGTGCGGCCCGAGGCTCGCCCACAGAGTATAGCCGCGCTGAGAGCGGCGCTCTCGGAAGTGTCGGCGGGATCGAGCGGAACCGTGACGGTGCGCTCCGTGCCGTCCGCCCTGCCCAGCCCTGCGGTCTCGGCTCCGAGCGAGGTGATCGCAGCAGCGCGGCAGAGCGAGACGCGCGAGCTTCGTCCGCGCAAACCCTATGCCTTGCTCGCTCTCATGGGCGCAGCTCTGATCGGTCTCGGCGTCTATCTTGCGCGTGATGGGCTTTCGCCAGGCCCGACCTCGCGCAGTGGTGAGCCCAAGCGGATGGCTCAGGTTCCGCAGCCGCCAAACGATCCGCCGAAAGAACGGGCGAAACCACTGGAGCCTCGGGACGAGCACCCGGCCGAGCTGCCGCCAGTCGCACCTCGCGCACTTCCGCCGTCACAGCCGCAGATGCCGCCCGCCCCTGTACCGAAAGAGGACCGCAGGGCCGATCCGGCTCCATCTCCCATTCAGAACTCCGGCTCCCGCTCCGACACAGGCGCGCGGCTGGCTCTGGCGTGCGCATCCAGGATGTGACGAAGGAGATCGCCGAGCCTGGGGCTCGCGGACACCAACGGGACGCTCGTCGCGGCGGTGACGGAGGGCGGGCCGTCGATCCAGGTTCTGCGCCGCGGCGACGTGATCCTCGAGCTGGATGGTACGCACCCCGATCACGAATGCCAGGGACCTCGCACGGCGCATCGCCGCAATGACGCCTCGCAGCGAGGCCCGCCTGCTCGTCTTGCGTGACGGTCGGCGACAGCGGCTGGGCGTTTCGCTCAGGACGATGCCGGCGCCTCCGGTGAAGTCCGACAAGGAGCGCTACGACGACGCTTTGCGCGTCGCATCTCGGCCCAACCGTTGCCTGGGCTCGAGATCGCCGCCCTGACGGATGAGCTGCGCCGGCGGCATAAACTCCAGCCCGAGGTCAGGGCGTCGTCGTCACGAGCGTGTCACCACAGGGGCAAGGTCCGGAAAAGCGGCTCGTCGTCGGCCATGTCGTCGTCGAGATCAATGGGGAGAGTGTTCGCACAATCGAGGACGTGCGCCATCCGGGTTGCCACCGCTTTGGCGGCGGGCGCACGGCCAATGTTGCTGCGCGTTGCTGCGTCAGGACGTGCCGAGAGGTTCGTCGCCCTGAGACTGGAGGCCCGCTGAGCGGGTGGGAGATGCGGGTGACGGCGGCCGTGAGCAGCTCCGATATGGTGCCGGAGCCGGACTCTCGCGCTCCGCAGCGCATGCACCACCTCGCAACGGCGTGGCCAATTCCTCGGTCGATCAGGATTTCGGGTCCCGCAGAAGCTTCGCGGACGTCGATATCCGGCGGTGCGTCGATGCCGCTGCCGGCCGCCCTCTTCTGCAGCTCGTTAAGGGAGAAGCCCATGCGCGCGTCGTAGGTCCGGTCGGGTTGGTTCCTGAGGCGTTGCTCGGCCGCATACCACTGGCTCTTCAACGGGCCATCCTTGCAGGTGGCGAGCTCTGTCGGGTCCCGCGCGCCCCACCGTCGTTCCACGCAGTGGTGTGGGTCGAACGACAGATCGAAGAGGTGTCTGTGGACGTCCGCGAAGGATAGCTCCTTTTTCGAGCCGTCGCTTCTCGTGTAGGTGATCGTGCAGGCCTTTGCCTCAGTTTCGTGAACTACCCGGAGGTCCGCGCGCAGGTCGCTGCCCGAGTAGGTCAGGGACCGGCTGTCGGCCTGATCGACGGTGCGAGGAAGCGGGCAACCTCGTCACGCAGCTCCTTGAAGGCCGTCTTCAGGCGTGCATCGCGCGATGGCGTCGAGTAGATCTCCCAGTCGCCCTCGGTTCCGTAGATGTTGTTGGGGAGCCGTTCCGGCTGCGGCCGCAAATGGATCTTGGCCTGAATGGCGAGATCGACGGCATCGACACGGTACTTGAGGTCGCTGCACAGCGTCCGCATCATGGTCCACGTTTCGTCGAGCGGGTCGTACTTGAAGCCGGCTTTGGCGAGGCGCTTCCTGACTGAACTCGTGGAAGCCGAGGGCTTGCCCGGAGATCATGAACCGCGCCGACCGCCACGCTTTCCTCGGGTTCTTCTCCGTGCCGTAGAACTGCTCGTCCGACCAGTCAGGAATGTCCTTGTCGGCCGCAAGTGCGACGCGTCCGCCCTTCAAGGTCCCGTCGGTCCCTTTGACGGCGCCGACGGGTTTCAACGGGCGCCACCGCTTGAAGCCCGCGCCCATGGCCGGAGACGCCCGCGTGAACGCCTTGCCATAGACGCTTCGCGTCAGCGAGTTGTCGGGATGACTGTCGATGAAGTGGATGCGTCCCTCGGGCGTGATCTTGTAGACGACGGCGAGATGACCGTTGGGATCATAGATGATCGTGCCCGGCCTGATGCTGGCCGGCGTGATCCCGATCGGATAATGATCGGGCAGCAGGCGGCCTTCGGGATGCGGGGTAGCGATAGTGAGCCGACGAGATGGCATCGGCGATCTCGCGCAATACCCGTCTCGCGTCGGCCGCTCCGCCGACGATGTCGCGTCGCGACACGACCCTGTTGCCGCGCGCCGTATAGCGGATGTCCCGCGAGGGGCCCAGCGGGCTGACCGCCACAGGAGTATGAGAAGGGCAGGCCGTTCTTCCAGGCGTAATAGGCGCGGAGAACATAGGGCCAGGTCAGCGCAGTCGGCAGAGAATACGGAGCCCGGTGGATTGCTGACCGCATAGAGCGGATTCGAAACCGGGCTCGACAGGCGCGTGGACGGTGCGGCACCCGCTTTCCTTGGCCCGTCCGAATGAACTCCTCGTAGCCCGCTTCGTCACGGGCCGTCCATTCAGTGCGTAGGATCGACACGCTGCGTGCTTGCTGTCCAGCTTCGAGCGAGGTCCACTGTCCTTCGCCGCCGAGGCAGGTACCTGGCGCTTGCGCGTTCGATCCGGCTGCCGCTTCGTCTTCCTCGGGGCCCGTTTGGGCGTTGCCTTCGGCTGCTCGAACATCGACCAGGGCCAGCCATCCTGAGCGGCAGCAGGCGTGGTCGACACCGCGAGCGCGATCCTTGCCCCAATCAGAAGCACTTCATGCCACCCCGGACCCGACGCATTGTCTGCACATGATCTCATCGTCGACAAATCGAGACCAGTGAACTGTCGCGCTTCGCCAAGAAGCGGGCAGCGTCGAGCTTGTGGCATGCAGGTCAGTCCGCGAGCGGCATTGTGACCGAGCCGCGGTGCCGGAAAGGAGCTGGTCCACATACAGGGCATGCTCGTGAACTCCTCGTTCTCGCCAATACAACAGGTCGGCGCAGCTACATACAAGGATGACATCGGCCAGCAGAGTCACAATCGTTCATGACGTGCTATCGGGTGCAGTACCGACGACAAGAATTAGACCGCCCGCTGGCGCAATCGACACCAGCTGACGTGTCTTGGCCGCAGCAATCATGAGGTGCGGGGACGGTCCGTCACCCAGGTTTATTCCTCAGGCAGCACCGTCCCATGCCCCCGCTTTCTAAAGCCGCTTTGCAATGACGACGGGATCAATGCCCTGCCGCCACCACTTGCGCTCGTCCGTGGTTGCATGGAGGTCTCAAGAGCGATTCGGCGAGTTATCAGGATCGGTTGGGGCGTTTCCAGACAGTTTGCAGCCGGTTGCATTGCGGTCGGACGCCTAGTGGAGGGCATCCGCGCGTTCCGTGTCGCGAGCCGATTGCACCGAAGCGGTGCCCTTCTCGCTTCCGTTCGGCGCGAACGTACCGATCATGATTTGCGGAGTTGACCGGCTGTGGGCAGCGCTACTGAGGATGGCCGAAAGGTGCGAGGCAGGGTTTACCGCTGGCGCGCCGGCCGCTGACATCACTTGGGTTTCTTTGCACCGGACAGGCGGCGGAATCTGGTAAACCGCCTTGGCCGTGCGGGACGTCCGGAGGCTTCGGGAGCAGGGGGTCGGGAGTTCAGATCTCCCACTCCGACCATCGTTTCACAGACTTGACCGCCGTCTTGCGGGTAGAGCGGCAGCCTAGCCCCGCCAAGCCCAGCCTCGACAAGCCTGGCCCAGCTTTGGCTCGCCGCAACCATGGCAACGCTCGGCCGTCGGGTCAGACCAGCAGCTTGCGCAATTGCGCACTCACCATGTCCGATCAGCATCACCGCCAATACGATGATGATGATGGTCGACGTCTCCGAATAGTTGAAGCTGCGGATGTTCTCGTAAAGAGACTGGCCGATGCCGCCGGCGCCGACGATGCCGAGCACGGTGGCG
Source organism: Hyphomicrobiaceae bacterium (assembly GCA_041397725.1). Classification (GTDB taxonomy): domain Bacteria; phylum Pseudomonadota; class Alphaproteobacteria; order Rhizobiales; family Hyphomicrobiaceae; genus JAGRKR01. The sequence continues at coordinate 430,597 of JAWKVZ010000003.1, forward strand.
GAGCGCACGTTGGTCTCGAAGCGGTAGAGCGTCAGGGAGCTCCACATCGGCAGCACCTGAGGAATGACGCCGAAGATGACCTCCTGCAGCCGGGTTGCTCCTGTGGCGCGGATGCCTTCGACAGGGCGTGGGTCGATGGCCTCGACGGCCTCGGAAAAGAGCTTGGCGATGATGCCGGTGTTGTGCACGAACAGGGCCAGCACGCCGGCGAGCGGGCCGAGGCCGACGGTCACCACGAACAGCAGCGCGAAGACGATCTCATTGATGGCGCAGGACGCATCATCAGCGCCGGCGCGTCAGCTGCAGTCCATTGCGGACAGATGTTGGTGAGGCGAGGATTGCGGGGAATGCCGAACACGACGGCGAGCGCGGTGCCCCAGACGGCGATCTGCACTGTTTCGAAACATCCTGGGCGGCATAGGACTCCCAATGGCGGAAGCTCGGCTTCATGAAATCGGCCGCCAGCGTGGCCATCTTCTACGATCGGTGACAGACCACGATCTGCGCCATCTCCGTCGGACCCCAGCTCCAGGCGAGCAGTGCGATGATCACTGGCCAGACCAGGAAGGGCCGCAGACGCTCCAGGATCGGTCGCGGGGGGCACGGTCACGGCTGCGGGCTCGAGCACGGCTTGGGCGTGGTTGGCGGGATCTCATGTCCGGGCTCCGTGACGGTCGGGCGTCGTCGTGCGCGTCGGTGCTCATGGGCGACGGAGCCGCCTGTCGCACCGAGACGGCGCGGACGGCTTTCGCGCCCGGCGCCGCTGGGTGAGCGGCGTGCCGCCGACGCCGGCTTCTACTTCTTCGTCACGAACGCCACGAGATCGGCCACCTCTTCTTCGCGATCACGTCGGACACTCGCCCGCTTTGGCGATCTCGGCAAAGTCCTTGAAGCGCTTGGTGCGCTCGCTGGTCCTCGGCGGCCTTGGCAGCGACGGTCAGCTTGGCGATCTCAACCTCGAGCGCCTTCGCCTTCGGCGGCCTTCTCGGCATCCGAGAGCTTCTTGTCAGCCTTGACGCGCAGGATGTTCTTGTTCGCCTCCAGCTGCTGGATCGGCAGGAGCTGGTCGTCAGGAGGACGGAATGAAGGGCGCCCAGGCCAGGTCGCCCAGCACCTTCCTGGCCTTGGCGATCTCCGCCGCGGAGCCCACGCGGCCGTAGCTGATGAGGAACGTCATCAGCCTGGACTTGACGGGTCAAGAGGTCCTTGCGCCAGGCGAGCGGATCCGGGGGGATGAGCGGCGAGGTCCAGATGATGCGGATCTGCTTCGCGTCGGCTTGGTCTTCCTGATGCGCGCGATGCTCTCGCTGTTGTTCGTGGCGACGTGCACCTGCTTGGTGGCAGCCGCCAGGCCGTTGGCCTCGTGATTGGCGTTGCGCACGGTCTTGAAGCAGGCCTTGGGGTCGATGCCCTTCGCGGCGAAGATGTAGGACGTGGGCACGAGGAAGCGGACGTTGATTCGGATCGCCGATGCCGAAGTCCAGCTTCTTGTCGCACTTCAGCGTCTTCGAGCTTCTGGATGGGGCTGTCCTTGGCTGGTTGTCGAAGGTGCGACCAGTAATGGGGTTGCCGTCCTTGTCGACGCTCTGCACGAACACCTCGGCACCGGCGCGCTTGACGGCCTCCATGGCCGACTGTTGCCGAACCAGGCGACCTGCACCTTTTGAAGCGCATGGCCTCGATGATGCCGGCGTAGTCGGAGGCGAAGAACGGCTTGATCTTGAGGCCGGTCTGCTCGCCATCTCGGCCAGGAAAGGCTCCCAGACCTGCTTCCAGGTTGGAGGTCGCCTCGGTCGAGATGATCACCTTCAGTCCTGGGCTTGCTCATGGAGCGCAATCCCCACGCCGGTCGCAAGACCGACCGCGAGCACGCGACCTTGGTCAGTGTCTTTCCAAGCATTTGGCTACTCCCCTTGCATGCTTGCGCGTTGTCCCTCCGGCCAAGTGTCCGGAATTTGTGCGGACGTGGGTGAGAGCGCGCCGTCGGCTCATGCCGTGACGGTGGCGGCGCTCTGCATCGGTGAAATCCCGCGAGCAGCCGGGCGGCCGGCGCTCGAGGCAGGGCGCGGCCGGTGAGACGTTCTCCAGGCCGGGAATGAAGAGTTCCTCGCTCTCCGCGCCGTAAGAGCTCGCCGAGGAAAGCCGGTGTCAGCCGCTCGGAAGGCCGTCGTAGACGACCTGGCCGGTGCGCAACGCATCGTGCGGGCGCAATGCCTGAGCGCGTACTCGACCTGATGCAGCGAAACGAGAATGGTGATGCCGTCGCGCTGATTGAGGTCGGCGAGAGTATCCATGACGCGACGGGCGGGCTTGGATCGAGCGAGGCGATCGGCTCGTCGGCTATCAGCACCTCGGCACCCTGCACGAGGGCGCGGGCGATGGCGGCGCGCTGCTGCTGTCCGCCGGAGAGTGCGGAGCCGCGCTTCAAAGGCCTGCTCGGCAATGCCGACGCGCATGAGTGCGGCCATGGCGAGCACCGCTTCTCGTGCGTGCTGAATCGCCCGAGCGTGCCGCGCCAGACGGGCATCTGTCCGAAGGCGCCCGAGGCAGACGTTGGTCAGAACGGAGAGCCGCGGCACGAGATTGAACTGCTGGAACACGATGCCGACGCGGGCGCGCAGTGCCTTGGCCTGCGAGGTGAAGGCGGCCGTCGCGCTGCATCGTCTCGCCGAAGATGCGGATTTCGCCGTGGTGAGGCTCGCCGGACGTCACGCGCCGGCCTGAGGCGTCGATGGGGATCAGTCCGGCCACGGTGCGGATGGCGTCGACTTGCCGGAGCCGGATGCGCCGATCAGCGCGACCATCTCACCTTTGTCGATCTTGAGGTTGACGTCCTTGAGGATCGGTTTGCCACGCTCGAACGACGCTTGAACGCATTCACGACCTGGATGGCATGAGCCGACATGACCTGCTCCCATTGTTGGAGCAGGGGCTATCAGCAGGCGATGACAGGCCGATTACGCATCTTCATGACACCTGTGCGACGGTGGAAAACCGCAGCATGATCCGGGAGGGCGCTGCAGCGACGCCTGCCTGCCCCGATCGGCATCGCGCTGTCGCCCGCCAGGACTGTTCCGCCGGCTGCGTGCCAAGGGCCAGTGCCGACGCAGGCATTGAGAATCTCGATAGGAAGAGTCTTGATCATTACAATAGACTATGAGAGGTCTGAGCACGGCCGGAACTCGATTGCGAGAGTACGATGACTGAGCCCCTGCATGAGCGATGCCGCATCACGGCGGCGCTGAGCGAGATCGAGGCTTTCATCGCCGTCGTCGATTGCGCCAGCTTCTCCATGGCGGCCCGCCGGCTCGGCCTGTCGCAGCCGACGGTTTCGCAGCGCGTGCAGGCGCTCGAGAGCGCCTATGGCCTCAAGCTGATCGAGCGGCGGAAGGGCATCGCTCTGACGCTGACGCGCGCAGGCCGCAGGATCTATGACGGCGCCCGCCAGGTTCTGGCGCGCGCGGTCGATCTGGAGCGGGTGGCACGGGAACTCGGCGAGGCCGAGCGGGGCGAGATGGTGGTCGGGTTTTCCACGCCGGCCCTCGCCATGCCGGTGATCGCGCGGCTGCTGGCGGCGCATCCACGGATCGGCGTGAGCTTCCGTACCGGCAACACCTCCGAGCTTCTGGCGCAACTCGCTGCCTGCGAGATCGATGCCGGCGTCATGACGATGGAGCGGCCCCCGATGGAGCTGCGCTCGGCGCTGCTCGCTGAGCAACGGCTGCTCGCGTGTGTGCCGGCCCGCCATGCCTGGGTGCGCGGCGAGCCGCCCGGACTGAAGGAGCTCGCGAGATGCCGGCTGATCCTGCGGGAGGAAGGCTCGCTTACGCGGGAAATCTTCGAGCGGGCCTGCGGCGATGCCGGCGTGGTTCTGGCGGACGTGATGTGTCTGCCGTCACGCGAATCGGTGAAGGAAGCGGTCGCGGCGGGGCTCGGCGTCGGAATCGTGCTGGCCGGCGAGATGGGCGACGACCGGCGACTGGCGTCGGTGCCGATCGAGGGCATCAAGGGCGCGGGTGGCGTTTATGCCGTCGCACGGCCCGACACGGCGGGGCTGCCGCTGGTCGAGGCCTTCTTCACCGCGTGCAAGGCCCCGAGCGTTCGGACCGGGCCGGTCCGTGGCGGCGAGCCGGGCAGCCGATGCACGAGCCGACAGCCGAAGACGAGACGGTCAAGCAAGCAAGGGGTGAGACGATGACAGCCGTGGAGACGATTTCCGGGAAGTTGCGCGAGATGGTCGCCAGCAGGGGCGCCGACCTCTATGGCGGCGAGGCCGTGACGCAGGAACAACACGCCCTGCAGTGCGCCGAGCTCGCCGAGCGTGAAGGGGCGCCCTCCTCGCTCATCGTCGCGGCCCTCCTGCATGATATCGGACACCTCTTCGAGGATGATTTCGACAAGGCGCTGGTGAACGACGAGGACCGGTATCACGAGAACCTCGGCGAGAGGTTTCTCAAGGACTGGTTCGGTGCGAACGTCACGGAGCCGGTCCGCCTGCATGTGGCGGCCAAGCGCTATCTCTGCGCGGTCGAGAGCGACTACCACAATGGGCTGTCGGAGGCGTCGCGGCATTCCCTCAAGCTTCAGGGTGGCCCCATGTCGGCTGAGGAGGTGGCTGCGTTCGAGCGCCTGCCCCATTGGCAGGAAGCCGTGCGTCTGAGGCGATGGGACGATCTCGGCAAGGATCCGGACATGAAGACCCGAGACCTCGAGCATTTCCTGGCGCATGTCGCGCGTTGCGTGAAGGGCTGAGCGGGGCGCACGAGTCCGGCGGACGGGCGGCGACGCGATCGCGTCGTCTGCCGGTCACTTCCAGAAGCGCGGCGTCTCGTCGAGATCGCGCCAGCGGGCCTTGGCGCGCTTCCAGGCCTTGCTGGCCCGCTTTTCATGCCACGCGCCGACCGCGTGTATCGCATCCTGCAAGCGAGGCTCGACGTCTTCGGATTGCGAAAGAATGCCAGCCAATTGCTCGCTCATCGCGACATCGTTGAGGTAGCCGAAGATGTCCTGGAGCGTCTTCAGTCGCTTCACGAACTCGCTGGTGGCCTTGCGGGGATAGAGCGATGCGTAGAACTCGATCGAGTAGCGCAGATGCTTGAGCGCCTTGCGCATCTCGTGACGCTCGTCGATCGTCAGGTGATCGATGTCACGGCCCCACGCCTTGGCCTTGCGCCAGGACGCCTGGAGGGTGTGGCGCGCGTGCGCAAGGACGCGTCCTTCCTGCCGCTCGTCCTCGAGCGTCGATCTGATGTCGTCGATCGCACAGTCGAATAGCGCACAGTTGAGCTTGAGCCAGCTCCAGTCCGGGGACTCGAGTTCGCGACGTACGATGCGCCGCTGGTGCTCCCTGTAATCCGTGAGGCGCGCGCGGAGGATCGAGTCGCCCGCACCATTATCTTCCGCGGCGAATGCCGGTGCGACCACCTCCTGGAGCAGCACGTCGGCGTCGCGCAGGGCGCCGACGATGGCCCCGAGGCGCTTCGCCTCGGCGCGGAGCCGGACCAGGCGTTCGTCGCGCGTCAGAGGCTTGGCGCCATGCAGTGCGGTGCGCAGACGTCTGAGGCCCACACGCAATTGATGTGCGCCCTCTGGATCGTCGGAGCGGAGCACGACCTCCCAGTTGTGCAGGATCTGGATCGCCGCCGTGTGGCCTAGCGCGCTGAGAGCCTGCAGGCCCGTCATCGCGCGTGAGAGGCGTGGAACGCGGCTCACCTGCGGCGTCGGAACCGCGCTGTCGTTCACCGAGGCCGGCAGGGTCGGGCCGCGACTGCCGGCGGGCCCGCTGCGTATCAAGATGGTTATGGGCTCGGCGGACAGCAGAGACTCCGCAACGGCCAGCAGGCCCGCGGCGCGGCCGTGCATGAGCTTGAGCCTCGCCTCGCCGACCGGTGCACTCGATGAAGATCTCCTGATGGTGCCGCGATCGATCTCCAGCGCGATGCGTCCCTCGCCGTTCGCCCGCAGCAGGCGTGTGCTGCGCGACAAGGCCATGGTCGCGATGGGGCGAAGTGCCTTCTTCGAGACGACGGAGAGCAGGCGCGTGCGCGTGGGGGAGGCTGGCAACTGCAAGACTTGAGGCTTGGCCCGGGTGGTCTTCTGTGTGGTCACGACCAGGGGAGCCGCGGTCTCGCCCGGCTCCGGCCGGAACGTGAGGGTCTGCACCCAGTGATCGCGCGCCTTGCACATCTGCAGCGAAATGCCTGCCTGCGCCAGACGTCCATCGGCGGTGTCGAAGAACACGGCGTCGAGACTTTGGCTGCGCGGACGGTTGGCGCGAAGGGCCTTGGCCGCGGCGGCCTTTGCCAAGCGCTTCATCGCCCCTTGCTCCATCGCAACGATGAGCTCAGGTCGGTTGGTGGTCACGTCTCACTGCCCCGAAAACTGCACGTACGGATCGCCAACTTATGGCAGTGGGCGGTCATCATCAACGGCGGCTCCGCACCATCGTCGAGGCGATGACGAGCGGGTTGCGCGCGGGTCGATTGCCGGATGGCCGCGCCCGGCCCGGGCGCCGACGCGCCGCTTCTCCGTCCACGAAAGCTCCGCATCATGAAGCTGATCTGGGCCCGGAATGCCCCATTTCACTATTTGAACCGCTGCCCTGCATATGACAAGGTCTGGCCTTGGCGAGGCTCGGACGGGCGTCTCTGCCGCTTCCGAACCTGCCCAATCGGTGCCGGCGCGTCGAGCACCAAATCGTGGAGGAAGCTGCAATGTCAATGAGGCCCGACCCGACCTTTCACGCGACGGCGAAGCTTGCGATGCAGGCCCCGGTGGAGAACTACGCCTATACCCTGATGCTGTGCCCCGACTTCTCGCAGCCTGATGGGCTGGCGGTCGTGGATGTCAATCCGAAGTCTTCGAGCTACGGCAAGATCGTGCATCAGGTGATGATGCCCAACAGGGGCGACGAGTTTCATCACTTCGGCTGGAACGCCTGTTCCTCGGCGCTCTCGCCGCTCACCGGCCACGCATTCCTGGAGCGGCGGTTCCTGATCATCCCGGGCATCCGCTCCTCGCGGATCTACATCATCGACACCAAGGGCGGGCCGACGGCGGCCAAGATCCACAAGATCATCGAGCCGGAGGAGGTTTTCGCCAAGACCGGCTATTCGCGTCCTCACACGATCCACTGCGGTCCGGAGGGCGTCTACGTGTCCACACTCGGCGGCGGTGGCCCCGACGGCACCAAAGGCCCGCCCGGCATCTTCATCATGGACTGCGAGACGTTCGAGATCCTCGGTCGCTACGAGATCGATCGCGGCAGCCAGGACAAGCAGTACGATTTCTGGTGGAACCTGCCGCGCGACTACATGATTTCCTCGGAGTGGGCCCTGCCGCCGCAATTCGAGAACGGCGTCGTGCCCGAGGATCTCCTGTCCAACCGGTACGGTCACCGGCTGCACTTCTGGAACCTGCGCGATCGCAAGAACGTACAGACCGTCGATCTCGGTGCGAACCACCAGATGGCTCTCGAGGTCCGTCCTGCCCATGATCCGGCGAAGGAGTACGGCTTCTGCGGCGTGGTCGTCGATACGACCAACCTCGAGGGATCGATCTGGACCTGGTGGCGGGAGGGCGGCAAGTTCCATGCCCGCAAGACCGCAACCATCCCGCCCGAGGCCGCCAAGGCGGAGGATCTGCCGCCATTGCTGCAGGGCTTCGGTGCGGTTCCTCCGCTGGTGACGGACATCGACCTCTCGCTCGACGACCGCTTCCTCTACGTGGCCTGCTGGGGAACGGGAGAAATGCGCCAGTACGACGTCACCGACCCGATGAACCCGAAGCTGGCCGGCTCCGTCCACGTCGGCGGCATCGTGCGCAAGACGAAGCACCCGAGCGGCAAGACCTTCGGCTACGGCCCGCAGATGGTCGAGATCAGTCGCGACGGCAAGCGCGTCTACTGGACCAACTCGCTGTATTCCACCTGGGACGACCAGTTCTATCCTGGCGAGCGCGGAGCGGCGATGGTCAAGGCCGACGTCGGCGAGACCGGCGGGCTGAGCCTCGATCCGGAGTTCTACGTCGAATTCCCCAAGGGCTATCGCTCACACCAGATCCGCCTCGAGGGTGGGGATTGCTCGACCGACTCGTTCTGCTATCCGAACGTGTGACCTTGGCTGCGGAGACCTGGACGGCAACCGGCCTGTGGCTGGCGGTCATCGGATCGGGCGTCTATCACGGCGTCAACCCCGGGATGGGCTGGCCGCTGGCCGTGTCCGCCGGGCTGCTGGGGCGCGGCCAGCGCGATCTTCTGATCGCGCTGGGTCCGCTGGCGCTCGGTCATTTCCTCGCCATGGCCGGGATCCTGCTGCCGTTCGCCTTGATGGCCACGCTGGTGGATTGGCAGCATGAGATCAGGCTCGGTGCGGGTCTCCTGGTGATCGCCGTCGGTGCGTACCTTCTGATCAACCGGCGTCACCCGCGATTTCTCGCCCGCATCCGGCCGACGCAACTGACGTTCTGGTCGTTCGCCGTGGCGATGGCACACGGCGCGGGGCTGATGCTCGTGCCGATCTACCTCGGGCTCTGCAAGGCAGAAGAGCTCGACGCCGGCCATCGCGCGGCAATGACCCTGATGGCCGGCACGTTGACGACAGCGGTCGTCGTGTCGGCCGTTCACGCCATGGCCATGATCGCATCCGGTGGGCTGCTCGCGCTGGCGGTCCATCGTTGGCTCGGACCGCAGTTCATTTCCCGCAGCTGGTTCAATCTCGACGTCGTGTGGGCCGCGAGCTTGCTGCTCGTGGGCGTGCTGGCCGTGCTCGGCTCGTGGGCGGGGCCGTGACCGGGGTCGTGGCCTGTCGGAGCGGGCGGATCGACGCTTCGTCAGCCGATCCGCTCGGCGATGGCGAGGATGCGATGCATATCGCGCAGCACCGGCTTCTCGATCAGCTTGCCGTCGATGACGACGAGCCCGGTGTCAGCCTCGGCGAACGCCTTGATGATGCGCCGCGCGTGCGCGATCTGCTTTTCGCTCGGCGTGAAGACCTCGTTGAGGATCGGGATCTGCTTCGGGTGGATCGAGCCCTTGCCGCTGAAGCCGAGATCGCGGACCAGTTCGGCCTCGCGCCGCATGCCGGCGGGGTCCTCGAGGTCGAGGTAGGGCACGTCGATCACGTCGAGACCGGCGCCTGCGGCGGCGTGGACCACGCGCGAGCGGGCGTAGAGCAGGGGCTCGAAAGCGTTGCGGCAGCGCAGCTCGGCGGCCATGTCGACGCCACCGAAGAACAGGGCGTCGATGCGCGGGCTGGAGCGTGCGATGTCATGCACGGCCTCGAGGCCGGCGTTGGTCTCGATGATGACGTGCAGCCGCGTCGGGTGGCCTCGCTCGGTCAGCAGGTCGTCGAGCCACTTGACCTCGTCGGGCGTGCGCACCTTGGGCAGCATCAGTGCGGGGGGCGGCGTCGCGGTCTTCAGCACCGCGTGCACGTCGGCCAGCCCGAAGGGGTCGCGCAGGCAGTTGATGCGCACGATCCGCTCGACGCCATCGTCGGCCTGCGGCGTCTCGAAGAGGGCGAGCGCGCGGGCTCGTGCGGTGTCCTTGTCCTTTGGCGCGATGCCGTCCTCGAGCTCGACGCAGACGATGTCGGCTCCGGAGGAAAGCGCCTTGGGAAACATCTCCGGTCTGAGGCCCGGCGAAAAAATAAAGCTGCGCCTTGGACGCACAGGTCGGTCGTGGCTCATGTCTGCTCTCCTGATGCGTGCGGCCGGCGCCGTCGGCGCCTGTCGAACGCGGCGTGTTTCAGCTTTCCAGCCCCGGCGCATACACCCAAGGCCGCTTGCTCCGGTCCTTCGACTGGAAGTCCGTGATCTCGGCCTTGCGCAGGAGCGTCTGGTCGATCTCGTCGAGGCCGCTCAGCAGCATGGCGCGGAGTGCCGGCGGTGTCTTGAAGGGGAACGCCTCGCCGCCAGGGGCCTTCACCTCCTGCTTTTCGAGGTCGACGGTCACGAGCCCGGCGCCGCCCGAAGCCTCGACCTGGCTGGCGATCAGCTCGACCGTCGCCATCGGCAGCTCGACGGGGACGATGCCGTTGCGGAAGCAGTTGTTGAAGAAGATGCCGGAATAGCTCGGCGCGACGATGGCGCGGAAGCCGAAGCCGCGCAGGGCCTTGGGCGCCGGCTCGCGCGAGGAGCCGCAGCCGAAGTTGGCGCCGCCGAGCAGGATGGTGGCGCGGTTCCATGGCTCCTTGTTGAGGATGAAGTCGGGATTGGGCTCGCGGTCCTTGATGTAGCGCCAGTAGGCGAACAGGCCTGCGCCCCATCGCTCGTGCGTTTCCTCGGTCGAGCGGGTCATCTCGGGAACCGGGATGATCTGGTCGGTATCGATGTTGTCGCGCAGCATCGCAACGGCGACGCCGGTCACGCTCTTCAGGCTTTCCATGGTTTTCTCCTCAGCCGAGCATCGGGCGCGGGTCGGTGATGCGTCCTGTCACGGCGGATGCCGCGACGGTCGCCGGGCTCGCCAGATGGGTGCGTGTCTGCGGACCCTGGCGCCCCTCGAAATTCCGGTTCGAGGTGCTGATCACCCGCTGGTCGGCGAACCGCTTGTTGCCCATGTCGGCGCATAGTCCGCAGCCCGACTCGTGCCATTCGAAGCCTGCGGCCTTGAAGATCTTGTCGAGGCCTTCCGCCTCGGCCTCCCGCTTGACGCTGGCCGAGCCCGGAATGCAGACGGCTTGCACGCCTTCGGCGACCTTGCGTCCCTTCAGGATGCCGGCCGCCACCCGCAGGTCCGAGAGCCGCCCGTTGGTGCACGAGCCGATGAAGGCGGCCTCGACGGGCACGCCGGCGATCGGCTCGCCGGGCGTGAGGCGGATGTAGGAGAGCGCCTTCTCGTGCTGCCGGCGCACCTCGGCGTTCGGCGCTGCCGCCGGATCGGGGACGCGCCCTTCGATGCCCAGCACATGCTCCGGGCTGGTGCCCCAGGTGACGTGGGGGCGCAGAGCGGACGCATCGATGTGCACCTCCTTGTCGTAGTGCGCGCCGTCCTCGCTCAGCAGGCCGCGCCAGTACCGTACCGCAGCGTCCCAGGCAGCGCCCTTGGGCGCGAACTCGCGACCGGCGAGATACTCGAACGTCGTATCGTCGGGTGGCACGAAGCCCGTGCGTGCGGAGAACTCGATGGCCATGCTGCAGAAGGTCAGCCGGCCCTCTACGGGAAGCGAGCGGATGGCGCTGCCGGCGAGCTCCATGGCGTAGCCGATGCCGCCGTTGGCGCCTTCCTTGCCGATGAGGGCGAGGATCATGTCCTTGGCGTAGACGCCCTTGCCCAGGCCGCCGTCGAAGGTCACCCGCATCGTCCGCGGTCTGGATTGCGGCAACGTCTGCGTCGCCAGGACGTGCTCAGCCTCGGAATTGCCGATGCCCCAGGCGAGAGCGCCGACGCCGCCATTGCCGCAGGTGTGGCTGTCGCCGCACACGAGCGTCATGCCCGGCAGGATGATGCCGGCCTCCGGGGCCACGACATGCGCGATGCCCTGCCGGCGATCGCCGATGTCGAAAAAGCGCAATCCGTAGTCGGTGATGTGCTTGCGCGCCGTCTCGATGATCTCCGTGCCTGTGGCGGCGTTCGACTGGCTGCGCGTGCGGCCGGGACGCGTGTCGATCAGGTGGTCCACCAGCGTGAAGACGAGATCTGGATTGGCCACCTTGCGTCCGGCCTTCGCGAACCCCGGCATGATCCAGCCGGCCGTCCAGTCGTGAAGCACGAGGCGGTCGATGTGGATGAGCTGGCTCTGGCCGTCGAGGTCGGCGACGACGTGATCGGCCCACACCTTGTCGAAGTATGTCCTGGCTGCGGCCATGTGCGTTTCCTTCCTGTGCGTCCTCGATGCGACCGGCGGAATGTCGGGATCGGCGGGCGCCGTCGCGAATGGGCTCGCGCGACGATACACCGTCGTGCCTTCGCTCGTCATCCGTTCGTGCCGAGCCGGATGGACAGGGGCGCGCCCGAGCCGCGGGCGGCCGGGGAGACCGAGCAATGCTCTTGGCGCACTTGAAGGCCGGTGCTAGCCTCGCCGGCAACGAGACGCCGGGGCCGGGGCTCCGGGTGCGGCGGGCCAGGTTCCGTCAATGACGACCGGCGCGCGATGATGCGCCGGCGAGTGTGGGGAGTTCTATCTATGACGGTTGCAGCCGAGCTTCGCCGCCTGCTGGAGGCTGACACGCTGCACATCGTCCCGACGTGCTTCGATGCACTCTCGGCACGGTTGGCCCGCGAGGCAGGGTTTCCTATCGGCTTCATGAGCGGAGCGGCGGTGGCGGCCACGCGGCTCGGCATGCCCGACACCGGCCTTATCACGGCGTCCGAGATGACCGATCAACTCCGCCTAATCTGTGGGGCGGTGCCGGGCCTGCCCGTCATCGGCGATGGCGATACGGGGTACGGCAACGCCGTCAACGTCCGTCGCACCGTCATGGACTACGCCCGCGCCGGGGCAGCCTGCATCATGATCGAGGATCAGGTGACGCCGAAGCGCTGTGGCCATTTCGAGGGAAAGCAGGTGCTCCCGCGCGAAGAGGCGCGCATGAAAATGCGGGCCGCCGTCGATGCGGCGCGCGAGTGCGGGATCCTCGTTCTGGCGCGGACCGACGCGCGCGCCGTGCACGGCTTCGAGGCGGCCCTGGAACGCTGCCGCGACTTCGAGGAGGCGGGGGCGGACATCATTTTCCTGGAGGCGCCGGTCTCGGTCGAGGAACTCGAGACTTTCGTGCGCGCCATGCGCAAGCCGGCGATGGCCAACATCGTCGAGGGCGGCAAGACGCCAGTCATCCCCGCGGCCCAGCTCGAGGCGATGGGCGTCAGGATCGCCGTCTATCATCCGCTGCTGTTCTCGGCCATGCGGGCGATGACGGATGCGCTTGCGGCGCTTCGCACGGGCGATGCTGCCGCATCTCCGCCAATGGCGAGCTTCGACGAGCTGAAGCGTGTCGCTGGTCTCGAGGAGTATGACCGCCTGTCTCGGCTCTATGCCTGCGAGACGTAAGTTCCTGAACGCAACAGGGACCAATCACGAGCAAACACTTGGGAGGGACACATGAGCACCTTGGATCGAAGAGCATTCCTTGCCGTGCTTGGCGGTGCGGCGCTCGGCGCCTCGGCCACGCCGGCTGAGGCAGGCGTCAAGATCGCCATTGCGCAGTATGGCCAGTTCATGAGCGGCTTTCCCTGGCTGGTGGCGCTCAAGCAGGGCTTCATCAAGGGTGAAGGTCTCGATATCGAGGGGTTCATCTCCAGCAAGGGCGGCGGCACGTCGGTGCGCAACATCCTGGCCAGCGGCACGCCGTTCGGTGAGGTGGCGTCCGGTGCGGCCATCGCCGCCATCAAGCAGGGCGTCCCGCTGAAGGTGATCTATGCGGCCACCAACGATGCCGGCGAGATTGCCTGGATGACGCTGCCCGGTAAGCCGATCAGCTCGATCAAGGATCTGGTCGGCAAGACCATCGGCTATACCTCGGCCAAATCGACGACCGAGATGCTGCTTCGCATGAGCCTCAGCGCGGCTGGCATCGCGCCGGACCAGGTCAAGCTGGTGGCCACCGGCGGCCTCGGCGGCGGGCTGTCGCTGCTGGCGGCGGGCGGCATCGACGCGGCGCCGATCGTCGAACCGACCATGTCCAAGGCGGGCAGCAAGTACAAGCTGGTTTTCCGCGCGGCCGACTACGTGAAGCAGCTCAACTTCGCCTTCGGTGTCACGACGGAAGTCTACGGCAAGAAGGAGCCGGAGCGGCTGCGCAAGATGGTGCTCGCGCGTCGCAAGGCGGTCGACTGGATCTACGCCAACCCATCGGCCGCAGTACCGCTGTGTGGGGAATTCCTCTCGATCGACAAGGATCTGGCCGGCAAGGTGCTGCCGAAGTTCATCGGCTGGAAGTACTGGTCGCGCGGCGACTTCACCAAGGACGGACTCGAGAACAATGTCCGGGGCCTGCAACTCATGAAGGCCGTCGAAGGCAGCGTCGACTGGAACAAGTACGTCGACCAGAGTTTCCTGCCGGCCGATCTGCGCAGGACGCTATGACCGACGGAGCCGCTCTGCTGGGCGCGGCGGCCGTCGGCGATGGGGCTGCGAAGCCCGTCACCGGTGGCCGTGGCGCCGTCGTCGAGGTGCAGGACGTCGTGAAGCGGTTCGCACCGCTCCATGGCGGCATGGAGGTTCACGCCCTCGGGCCGGTGAGCTTCGAGTTGCGACAGGGCGAGTTCTTCGCGCTTGTCGGTCCGTCGGGCTGCGGGAAATCGACGCTTCTCGACATCGTCGCCGGCCTAAATCGTGCGACTGAGGGGCGAGTGAGCTTCGAAGGCAAGCCCGTCAGCGGCCTGCCGCCCGATGGCGTCGGCGTCGTGCTGCAGGAGGACGCGAGCTTTCCCTGGCTGTCGGTCTGGGACAACGTGGCGTTCGGTCTGCGCCGTCAGGGGGTGGGCCGCAAGGAGCTCACGGAGCGGGTCGACGCCGTGCTGGCCTTTCTCGGCCTGCGGGACTTTGCGCGCGCCTACCCGGCGCAGCTCTCCGGCGGCATGCGCCAGCGCGTGTGCATTGGACGCACGCTCATCCTGCGCCCACGGCTGATCCTGCTCGACGAGCCATTCGGAGCGCTGGATCAGCAGACTCGGCTGCTGATGGGTGACGAGCTGCTGCGGCTGTGGCGCGACACGGGCGCCACGATCATGCTGATCACCCACTCGCTCGACGAGGCGGCGCTGCTCGCCGACCGCGTCGGCGTCATGAGCGCGCGCCCCGGCCGGCTGATCGAGCTGCTTGAGACCGGCTGGCCGCGCGAGCGCACGTCCGAGATCGTCGCCGATCCGAATTTCGGGCGGGTCACGGCGCAACTCTGGTCGCGGCTGCGCGCCGAATCCATGCGTGCGCGCGAGCAGAGCGAGGCCGTGCGATGACACTGACCATGCGGCGCATCGCGGTGCTGGTGTTTGCCGTCGGCGCACTCGAGGTCGGCTGCCGGGCGGGCTGGATCGATCGCCTGACCATCGTGGCGCCGAGCGACATGGCTCTGAGGCTCGGCGAGCTCCTGGCGACGGGGAATGCCACCGACGACATCCTGTTCACGCTCAAGAACATTCTCGCGGCGATCATCTGCTCCATCGTCATCGGTTTCATCATCGGCACGCTGATCCACGGGCTGCCACGGCTGCGGACCATCATCGATCCACTTCTCACGTCCTATTATGCCGTTCCGATCTTCGTCTTCTATCCGCTGCTGATCGTCATCTTCGGCATCACGAGCGTGCCGCTGATCATCATCGGCACGATGTTCGGTGTGGTGGCGATGATCGTCAACACGCTCACAGGGCTCGACCGTGTGCCCCGTGCGCTGGAGAAAACCGGGCGGCTTCTGCGGCTCGGGCGGATGCAGCAACTGTTTCTGATCTCGTTGCCTGCGGCGGGGCCCTATTTCATCACGGGCATGAAGTTCTCGATCATCTACGCCACCATCGCGGTCATCGCCGGAGAGTTCATTCTCTCGGCGCGCGGCATCGGCTACCGCGTGGCTTTCGCCTACAACAGTTTCGACGGGCGCACGATGTACGCGCTTCTGCTCCTGCTGCTGACGACCGTCACCATCATGGCGCTGACGCTGCATGGCTGGGAGAAGAAGCTGCACCGTCGCTGGGGGCGGGAATGAGGCGCAAGCTCGTCGACTTCGTCCTGCTGGTGCTGCTCGTCGGCGCGGTCTGGCAGGGCCTGCATCATCTGGTCGGCGAGGAGGCCCTTTCGGCGCCCGGCGAGACCATCGCCTATCTCCTGCGCTATCTGCGCGATCCCAAGTTCTGGATGCATGCCGGCGCCACCAGCCTGGCACTCGGCTACGCGCTGGCCATCGCCATCGGGGGTGGACTTCTGATCGGGCTGCCGCTCGGCCTCAATCGGGCTGCGGGCGACGTGGCCGATCCCTACCTGATCGCACTCTTCTCGATCCCGAAGATCACGCTGTACCCGGTCATCCTGCTGCTGTTCGGGCTGAGCCTCTCGGGCAAGGTGGCGTTCGGCGCCATCCACGGACTGTTCCCCATCGCGCTTTTCACCATGAGCGGCGTGCGCAGCATCCCGCGGACCTACCTGAAGACAGCCAGGGCCATGCGCCTGTCGCGCTTCGATACGATCCGCTCCGTGGCGTTCCCCGCCGCGCTGCCGGAGATCGTCACGGGCGTTCGCATCGGCACCGCCAGCACGATTCTCGGCACGCTCATCGGCGAGATGTTCGCTGCGACCGAGGGCCTCGGCTTCGTGTTGATCAAGGCCATCGAGCGCAACGAGGTGCAGATCATCATGGCGTTGACGCTGCTGCTGTTCATCGTATCGAGCACGCTCAACACGCTGCTGCTCGTCCTGGAGCACCGGCTCCATCGTCGTGCAGCCGTGGTCGGCCGCGAGGCCGGTGCGCCGGCGGCGCGTTGACCGCCGCCGGCAATCGCCTCAGTACCCCGTGACGTAGCGGATGGCCGGATGGTTCCATCGGGCGTGACGGTGGCAGCGGATGGCCCGGTGGAAATGCATGCCGCGCACGCGCCAGCGATGATAATGGCACCAGTTCAGCTCCTCGGCGATGATGATCGTCGGCACGGGGATCCAACGCCAGCGCAGACCGGGACGCCAGGCGCGGTGGCGGCGAATTGTGCGCCGGGGCGGCCGCGCA
This sequence comes from Hyphomicrobiaceae bacterium, assembly GCA_041397725.1. Classification (GTDB taxonomy): domain Bacteria; phylum Pseudomonadota; class Alphaproteobacteria; order Rhizobiales; family Hyphomicrobiaceae; genus JAGRKR01. The sequence goes on from JAWKVZ010000003.1 coordinate 447,250, forward strand.
CGTTTGCCGGTCGGCGGCGTGACGCGGGGCACGACACGCCGTGGCGTGACCTTTCGCGGAACAACCCGGCGTGGCACGGCGCGGGGCACCGCACGGCGCGGCGTGACCTGGCGGGGGACGACCCGGCGCGGCACGGCTTGCCTCGGCACGGCGCGTCTCGGCGCAATCTGGCGCGGCGCGATTTGCCTTGGCGCGGACTGGCGTGGTGCGGCGGGTGCGGCTCGCGGTGTCGCGGTTGGTGCGGCACCGCGCCTGCCTTGTACGACCTGTGTCTGGGCTTCGACGTCGGCGAGCCGGGCCTCGAGCGCGAACGCGCCGCCAAGCAGGAGTACGCCGAGCATCGCCGTGCGAATTCTGATCATCTGTCTTCTCCTTCTTGTCGAGCCCCACGACAGGGCGGGGCGGCCCGTGCCAGGGCCGCAGCTCGCCTGTCTCGCGTCGACGACGCAGGCGCCGGCGAGGTGCGGCGGATCAGGCCTTCCCGTGTCGGCCTCACCGCATCGCCAGACAGGCGCGGGACTCGTCTCGAGCAACGGCTGTGGCCCACGACGTCACCCAGACGGCAGGGCCATCGGCATGTGCGTCTCGGGCAGACATGCGAGGGGCACGCCAACGATCATGTCGTGGCGCGTAGACCGAGCGCTTCACTCGAGCCCGTCGCGTCCATGTCTCTATTGAAGCGATCCGGGTGGCGCTGGCCTTGATGTCGGTCAAACCATGGCTTCAGCGGCGGTCGCGCCGGGCAATGGCGTCGGCGCAGGGAGTTTGGGGCGCGATCGCTGCTCGCGATCGCACCCCTGGGCGTCAAGCAGCCTCATGGAGGCCGGCAGGGGAGCGCTTGCCCCGCACTTCAGCCTCCTCGAACTCCGCGGCGGCGATCGCCCGGTCGAGCGCGGCTCTGAGCGCCTTGGCGGTCTCCAGCGTCAGCTCGACAGCCGCGCGGGCGCCGGGCTCCATCGTGGTGTTGACGAAGTCGAGCGTGATGACGTCGCCGAGCGGGGCATGACGCGCGTGGTCATAGGCGACGACGGTCTGCGTCAGGGGGAACCAGGCCTCGCCTCGCTTGGCCATGCCCTCGGCGGGTGCGATCTCGACGATCGATGTGCACATGACGTCACCTCACTTCGCAAGATGCTTGCCGAAGAACGCGAAGACCTTGCTCCAGCCGTCCATCGCCTGCTCGGGACGGTAGAGCGGCCGGTGCCAGTAGAAGATGCCATGACCCGCGCCGTCGTAGCGGTGGAACTCATACGACTTGCCGAGCGCCTTGAGCGCGGCCTCGTGCTGGTCGACCTGCTCGGGGCTCGGCGCCCGGTCGTCGTTGCCGAAGATCCCGAGCAATGGGCAAGAGAGACCTTTGCTCATGTCGATCGGCGCCACCGGGGTCTTCTCGTTGAGCTCGTCCTTGCCCATGACGACGCGTCCGCCCCACAGATCGACACAGGCGTCGACGTCCCCTTTCTGGCAGGCGTAGATGAAGGCGTGGCGGCCACCCGAGCAGGAGCCGAAAATCCCGACCTTGCCGTTGAGCTCGGGCTGCTCGCGCATCCACTTCACGGCGGCTGCGGTGTCGCCGACCATTTGCGCGTCGGGGATGCCGCCCTCGGCGCGCACCTTCGCCGCGACGTCGTCCGGGTTGCCCCCACCGGAGCGCTCGTAGAGGTTAGCGCAGATGGCGAGGTAGCCGTGATGGGCGAAGCGGCGCGTGGTCTCGATGTAGAACTCGCTCCAGCCGGGCAGGTGATGGACGAGCACGACGCCTGGGAAGGGGCCGGCACCGGCGGGCTTCGCCGTGTAGGCGGTGATCGGCGTGCCCTTGTCACCCTTGAGCGTGACGTTCTTGCACGTCATGTCTCGGTAGTAAGACATTGGTCCTTGCTCCTTGTCGCTTGTCGTTGTCCGAGCGTGTCGACGCCGCCCGCGCAGTATCCGGTGGCTCGACCGGCGGTGATCGACTTCGATAGACCGGCAGATGCCGGCCCACGCAGTCGGCGCGTTTCCCGTCCCGGGGGTACCCGTGGCAGGTTCCGTCGATGGCACGATCATGAGACGGTCGTCCGGGCGTATCCGTCAACACCCTTCGTCACAGCAGCGCAGAGCGCTGCGCGTCCGAGCCTGCGAAGCTCCTGGGCTGTGAGGCTGGCGGGAGGCCTGACGCCATCATGGCGCGGCGTTCTTTCCGTTGCTTGCCGAATATTGACGGCATGTGCGGAACTACACGAATCATGCTCCTGCACTCTAGAATTAGAAGAATTCCAGATTGGGAAATATTGACGCGGATGCTTGACGCAGGGGGGGCTCGCACCACTAATGGTTCACGCAATCACTCCGCCATCCGCCACGCGCCACGATCTGGCGCGCAGCCAGGGTTTCATCGTGATCGTCTGCTCATGCACCGTGCTGACCGACCGCGACCTAGAGGCCGCGCTCGTCGAGATTCTGTCTCAGCCGAACGCCCCGCTGCCGACGCCGGGTGTCGTGTTTCGACATCTCTCCAAGCAGATGCAGTGCTGCGGCTGCGCACCGCTGACGGTCTCCGTGATCTATGATCTCGTCGACAAGCTGGAGCGGGAGGGGCGGGCCTGCCCGTGTGCATGTGCTACGGCCAAATCGCGACTGAGCCGGCTCGATCCCCGGCGAGGCAAGCTGGACCCGGTGCGGATCACGCTGGCCGCGGCCGAATAACAGCGCGTCTTGAATGGCGCACGCCGTGCGCTCCATCCGGGCCGAGCGAAAGGAAGAGGCAATGAAGGGTAAGAAGGCAGTCATCGACGTATTGAACGAGGCGCTCCGCCACGAGCTGGCGGCGGTCAATCAGTATTGGCTGCACTACCGTCTTCTGGACGACTGGGGCTTCACGCGTCTGGCCAAGAAGGAGCGCGAGGAGAGCATCGAGGAGATGCAGCACGCCGACAAGCTCGTCGCGCGCATCATCCTGCTCGAAGGCTTCCCCAACATGCAGACCCTGGCGCCGCTGCGCATCGGCCAGACCCTCAAGGAGGTTCTGGAAGCCGATCTCGCCGCCGAATACGAAGCCCAGAAGCTCTACAAGTCCGCCCGCGAGGTCTGCCGCAAGGCCGAGGACTACGTTTCCATGGCGCTGTTCGAGGAGCTCCTGGAGGACGAGGAGGGGCATATCGATTTCATCGAGACCCAACTCGATCTGCTGTCCAAGATCGGCGAGCAGAACTACGGCCAGCTTCAGGCCGCGCCCGCCGATACTGCCGAGGGCTGATCGCGTCGGTTGCCGGAGAGGGCGCAGCAACGCCTTCTCCGCGCAGCGATATTGTTGTGTCCCAACCGGAGTCGCGCTTCTTTGTCATGCATTTCGCCAGGCATCTCTGGCGTTCTGAATTTGAGAATTAGAATTATTCTATTTGTAGATTGACGAGTCGACCGATTAGAGCTCTTCTAATCTTGAAATAGAAGAATTCTATTTCGGGACAATTTGTCCATCAACAGTATTTGCATTTGACGGGGCGAGCTTTTTTCGGTCATTTTCGTTGCGGCGGCGAGCCCACTCGCCGATCTGGAATTTGAGAAGTTCGGGAGACGCAGGCATGGCCGATCGCAACATTTTCAGCGGCTCGACGGGTGGCCGCTCCATCATGCTGGGAGCTGCCGGGGCTGTCGCGCTCGGACTGGCGGCATTTTTCACGGCGGTGCCGGCGGACAGCCAGTCGGGGTCGGTGGTGAACATATACTCATACCGCGAGCCCGTGCTGATCGATCCGCTCCTCAAGGCGTTCACCGCCAAGACCGGCATCAAGACAAAGGTCATTTTCGCGAAGGCAGGCCTCACCGAGCGGATGGCTGCGGAGGGGCAGAACAGCCCGGCCGACGTGCTGCTGACGGTCGACATCGGCCGGCTCGCCGAGGCCAAGAGCAAGGGCGTGTCGCAGCCGCTGACGTCCAAGGCGCTGACGGAGAGCATTCCGGCCGCCTACCGCGATCCCGACGGTCACTGGTTCGGCGTCTCGATGCGCGCGCGCGTGATCTATGCCTCCAAGGAGCGCGTGAAGCAGACCGCGATCAGCTATGAGGACCTGGCTGACCCCAAGTGGAAGGGCAAGATCTGCTCGCGCTCCGCCCAGCACACCTACAATCTCGGGCTTATCGCCTCGATCATCGCGCACATGGGCGAGGCGAAGGCCGAAGCCTGGTTGCGCGGCTTCAAGGCGAACCTCGCCCGCAAGCCGGCTGGCGGCGACCGCGAGCAGGTGCGCGACGTCTTTGCCGGACGCTGCGATATCGCTATCGGCAACACGTACTATATGGCGGCCATGCAGCGGAACAAGAAGAACCCGGAGCAACAGAAGTGGGCGGCTGCCGTGCGCATCATCTTCCCGAACGTCACGGGTCGCGGCACCCACGTGAACCTGTCGGGAATGGTCCTGGCCAAGTACGCGCCGCACAAGGCTGCTGCCATCAAGCTGATGGAGTTCCTGGCCTCCGCGGAAGGGCAGAAGATCTATGCCGAGATCGTCAGCGAGTATCCGCTCAAGGCCGGCATTCCGCTTGCCCCTCACGTCGAGAGCTGGGGCCATCTCAAGGCCGATAGCCTGCCGCTCGCGCGCATCGCAGAGCTGCGCAAGAAGGCCTCCACGCTGGTCGACAAGGTCAACTTCGACGCCGGTCCATGACCCGTCGGGTCGAGCTTGATTGAGCTGAGCCAAGCCAGTCCAAGTCAAGTCGAGCCAAGCAGAGCCGGCGGCGGCAGAGGCGCCGCCGCCGGCCGGCGCTTGCCGCATCGATGCCGACACCATGCGGATCGCAGATACGAGGGGATGTCCCGATGGGCTATCACACGCGACCAGAGCGCCTGCCGATCGTGCCGATGGAGCAGCCTCGAGCCGCAGGCCGCAAGAGTTGCCGTTTCGAGTTCGTGCCATGCCTCGGGGAGGCGGAGCGTCTCGTCGCCTTGGGGTTCCGGCACTGGGTCTGCGGCTACAATACCGGCGACATCTCCTGCTGGGAGGAGGCGTGGCGGCTCTACTCTGGAGCCCTCGGTCCCAATGCGGCGCGCGCCGTCGTCGGCGATCTCGCCTGCTGGGTGCGGAGCGTGACCAGTGTCGCGCAGCGCTCCATCGAGGCCTTCCCGGGCCCCTGTCGCAGCTTCTGTCGCGACGAGTGTATCGCCGTGTCGATGATCGCGGCGGCGCAGCACAGCGCCTGCCCCGCGCTTCATGCCTGCGCCGTCGCGCTGATCGGCGGTGAGCGCGCCGACGCTGTCATCGAGGATGCGCGCGCCTTCGCGCAATCCCTCAAGTCGGCAAACCGCATCCTGGCGCCGGAAACGCTCGCCGCGCGACCGGCGTAGCCTCAGCGCAGCGTCTCGAAGAGCCGGACGAGCAGGCGCGTGCGAGGCACCAGGCACGAGACCTGCAGGTGCTCGTGGTGGGTGTGCGGCCCGTCGCCGATGACGCCGAGACCATCGAGTGTCGGCACGCCGAGTGCGCCGGTGAAATTGCCGTCGCTGCCGCCGCCAGCAATGCGCTCGCCCTTCACTTCGAAGCCGATCTCGCGGGCCAGTGCGGCGGCGTGGTCGTAGAGCTTCTGTATGGCGGGGGTTTTCACGTACGACGGTCGCGAGAGCCCCGGTGTCACCTCGAGGCGCACGTCGGGGTCGTGCGGTCGCAGCGCCATGAGCTTGGCGCGCACCTCGGCCTCGTGCTCCGGGCGCGGCACGAGACAGTAGACGCAAGCCTCGGCGTGGACCGGCACCATGTTCTCGTGCGTGCCACCGCGCATCGTGCCGACGTTGACGAAGATGCTGCGATCGTAGTCCGTCATGCCCTCGATGGCGAGGATCTGCCGGGCCATCTCGCGAATCGCGCTGCGTCCCTGCGCGTGATAGGCCCCGGCATGAGCGGGACGGCCGGTCGTTTTCACATGATAACGGGCGATGCCGTGGCGGGCGATCGTCAGGCGTCCGCCGTCCCCGGAGGGCTCGACGACGAGCGCGGCGGCATGGCGCCTGGCTTGGGCCTCGATGTGCGGTCGCGAGAACGGGCTTCCGACCTCCTCGTCGGGGATCATCATGACCGTGACGGGCAGGTGAGGCCGCTCGCCGCGAGCGTGAAGATGCGCGAGTGCCGCGAAGGCGATCGCATTGCCGCCCTTCATGTCGTAGATGCCGGGACCATAGGCCTTGTCGCCCTCGACCCGCATGGGTAGCGGGCCGGCCAGCGTGCCGACGGGATGCACGGTATCCATGTGGCCGAGGAGCAGGAGACCCGGACCGGCCGTCTGGCCGTCCACGTGTCCGAGCAGGATGTCGCCGAGGCCCTGTTCGCCCGCGATGCGCTCGATGCGCGCGCCGATGGCGCGAAGCAGGCCTTCCGCGTGGCGGGAAACGCGATCCACCGCCGCTGCGTCGTGCGTCGGGCTCTCGATCGCCACCCAGGCGTTGACGGCGTCGAGCAGCGACTGTGTCGTCAGGTCTTTCATCGTCTCGGCCCTTCGAAATCGGACTGTGCCGCGCTGGTCCATCCTTCGCTCGAACGCGGGAAAGGCCAATGCGGGCTGGCGTCGCGCGCTTGACGCAACGCTATCGGGATTTGATACTGATTGTCTCGAATAGCAGACCTCGGTGGTCTTGGAACGATAAGCGACGGCGTTCGGCCGGCCGCACATGGAGGAAACATGAAGCCAATACTCGAGAACCCGCAGAAGGTCATCCTGACGGTCGCGACGACCGGCGGCCTGCATGGCAAGGAGTCCAATGAAAACCTGCCGGAGCAGCCGAAGGAGATCGTGCAGCAGTTCCACGATTGCTACAACGCCGGCGCCTCGATCGCCCACATCCACGTGCGCGACAAGACCGGCAAGACGTGCAGCAACCTCGAGATCTATGGCGACGTGCTGAACGGCATCATGGACCGCTGCCCGGGCATGATCACCCAGGTCGGCAACGGCATCGGCATCCGCTATGGCGACGACGGCATTGGCCGGCCGTTTCCCCAGGAGGAGCGCATGGCGCTGCTCGGGCTGAAGCCGCCGCCGGACATGCTGACCGTCAATGCCGGCACCTTTCACTTCGATCACAAGGGCCAGGAGTGGCTGTTCGACAACTCCAAGAAGTGGAACACCGAATTCATCAACGGGTGCCACGAGCGCGGCATCCACAACGAGCTCGAGGTCTACGACATCTCTCACATCGCCAACATGATGGAACTGAGGGAGCAGGGCGTCATCAAGGGGCCGATGCACTTCTCGTTCGTGCTCGGCATCCGCGGCGGTATTCCGGCGACGCCGCAGAACCTGATGCTGATGCTCGATACGATCCCCGAGGAGTCGAGCTGGCAGGTGGTCTCGATCGGCAAGGCGCAACTCGCGCTGTCGACGATGGCGGTCGCCATGGGCGGCAACATCCGCGTGGGCCTCGAGGACAACGTCTACTATTCGCGCGGGCGTCTCGCGAAGAACAACGCGGAGCTGGTCGAGCGTGCCGTGCGCATCATCCATGAGCTCGGGCGCGAGGTGGCGACACCGGAGGAGGCTCGCGAGATCATGGGTATGGGGGCGGCGCCGCAAGTGCCGCCGAAAGGCTAGAGCGGTAACGACCCCTGATGCTTTCGCAGCTGCGAAGCATCAGGGTCACGATCAGCGCCCCCGAGTGCGAGAGGCTCCGCGGAATCGAATTTCAGGTGAGGCGGAGCGGTCACAATCGAGCATGCACGCATGCGATGAGTTGACACACAGGGGGCTAAATTCTGATACTTGTTGTCTCGAAAATGCGCGACGCCGCCGTTGTGGAGGTGTCGCGAGTGCACCGTGAAGACGCGGGCCGCCGGCGGGAGCCGGCAAAACCAGGGAGGACGTGATTGATGAAGTTGATGACGCGAGTGAAGGCTGTGGCGTTAGCCGCCGTAGCCGCCGGGCTCGTGGCGGGGCCTGTCCGGACCGCGCAAGCGCTCGAGCCCGTGCCGGTGCTGCTGTGCCCGTTCGGCTGCGGCCTGACGGAGAGCGAGACGATTCTCATGAATCAGATGCTCACCAGCGGCGCCAAGGTTGCCCTGCTGCCGCAGGAGACGCCGGGCTACATGTTCAACATCCAGGAGATGGCGAACAAGGCGAAGTGGAAGAAGTTCCTCTTCGGCACCGAGGACACCATCATCCAGCTCGCCTTTCAGGGCGGCTCGCCGGAGCTCAAGGAGTTCCTGCCCAAGCCCGTGAAGATCCCCTTCAAGCTTCTCTATGGTGAAGGCTGGTGGGGGCAGGGCAAGTTCCTTGCAACCTTCAACTGCAACCTCAAGACCATGGCCGACCTCAAGGGCAAGCGGATCTCGCTCGGCCTGCGCGGCCAGTCCGATTGGGGTGTTTTCGCGCGGCTCTTCCTCGAGCACGCCTATGGTATCACGCCCAAGAACTCCGACATCCGGCACATGACGCCGGCGCAGCTGACGCAGCAGCTCATCGATGGCGTCACCGATGCGTCCGTCACGCCTGTCGGCACCGAGCCGAACCTCAAGGCCTTCCTCCTGCCTGGCCCCATCCGCCAGCTCGAGGCGGCCAGCAAGGCTTCCGGCAAGAAGCTCTGCTACATCGGCGTGACCAAAGAGGACGTCGACAAGGTCAACAAGAAGTTCGGCACGACCTTCCTGCACGTGACGCTGCCTGCCGGCACCCTGCCGGGTCAGGACAAGCCGCTCGGAGCCGGCTTCGTGCGCGGCTTCAAGGCCTCTCACGCCGAGTTCCCGGAGAAGACGGCCTACGAGATCGTCATGGCTGTCGCCAAGATCGGTCCGAAGATGAAGGACCTGCATCCTGTCTGGCGCATCTGGTCGCCGGAGCTCATGCTGCACGGCCTCTCGGAAGAGAACGTGCACCCGGGTGCCAAGCGCGCCTATGTCGAGCTCGGCTGGTGGGACAAGCACAAGAAGTTCCCCCCCGTCACCTATCCCAAGCAGTAATGGATCGTCTTTAGATCAGCGGTCGCGAGATGCCCGAGTTCCATGAGGACTCGTGCAACTCGCGATCTGCTGCCTCTCGTCCATCCTGCGCGACAACTCGGTTACCTGACCGCAGGCGCTGCTCGCCTCGTGCCGCCTGTGGACGAGTAGACGCATATCGGTAGGCGCCCAAGGGGAGCACGGCCATGAGCTGGCAGACCTTTCGCAATGTCGTGAACGTGCTGTTCCAGAGCGTCAGCATCGCGCTCGCGCTGTATCTCGGCGCCTCGATGCTCGGCTTCGTGAAGAGCTCGCCGCAGCACTACTCGACATTCATCTTCGCCATCTGCCTCGCATCCGGCTTCATCGCATTGCGCATGCTCGCCGATCGCAAGCTCGCCGGCGAGGAGATTTCGCTCCTCTGGTTCAAGATGGCCTTCACGCTGACCGCGCTTGTCCTGAGCGCCATCTCGACGGGCTACGTGCGCTGGAACGCCGACCGCCTCGAGCTGGTGCTCGGTCAGTTCACCGACCGCGACATGTTCTTCGGCTGGATGATGGTCGTCTCGATCCTCATGCTCAACTGGATCCACTGGGGCGGCCTGCTGACGACGATCGTCGCGCTGTCGATCGTCTACTTCTTCTACGGCTATCTCATCCCCAATCCGTTCCTGATGACGCCGGAGTACGACACGAAGTTCATCATGAACTACCTGGGTCTCGGTACGACCCAGGGCTTCTTCATGCTGGCCAACGACGCGGCCGACAACATCTACTTCCTCGTGCTTTACGCCGCGGTCCTGTTCGGTCTCGGCATGCTCGGCATGATGCTCGAGGTCGGCAAGGTCATGGGCAACCGCGTGCCGGGTGGCGCCGCCGGGCCTGCCGTCGTCGGCTCCGGCATCGTTGCGGCGATCATGGGGACGGCGGTCTCGAACGTCGTCATGACCGGGCGGCTCACCATCCCGATGATGAAGAAGTACGGCTACTCGTCGTCGATGGCGGGCTCGATCGAAGCAACGGCCTCGACCGCCGGCCAGATCATGCCGCCGGTGCTGGGGCTGGCGGCCTTCCTGATCGCCGCCTTCCTCAACAAGCCCTACGTCGAGGTGGCCCTCGCAGCCGTCATCCCCGGATTCCTCTATCTCGTCGGGGTCTCCATCGGAATCTACGTCTACGCGCGGCGCAACCGGCTGCCGAAGACGAGCGAGCCCATCGAGACGGCGATGATCTGGCGCATGATGCCGGCATTCCTCGCCTCGTTCGGCGTCGTCGTGTGGATGCTCGTCAACTACTACTCCCCCTCCCTTGCGGGCCTCTACGGCATCGCGGTGGCGCTGGTCGTCGGGCTCATCGTGCAGGGGCCATACAGACCCAGCTTGAAACAGTTCCTCGAGGCCATGGACGAGGGCCTCTATCTCGTGGCGGCGCTGTCGATTCTGCTCATTGCCATCGGCCCTCTCGGCCAAGTCTTCCTGACCACGGGCCTGTCCGGCAAGCTCGGCGCCTACCTCATCACCATCCTGCCGAACACGCAGCTCATGCTGCTCTTCGGCGCGATGATCGCCGCGCTAATCCTCGGCATGGGTCTGCCCACACCTGTCGCCTATCTCATTGTGGCTCTGGCGCTCGTGCCCTTCATGCAGCAGATCGGTCTGAAGCCGCTGCAGGCGCACTTCTTCGTCTTCTACTTCGCCGTCTATTCGACGCTGACGCCGCCCGTGGCGGTCAGCGTCTTCGCCGCCGCCAAGCTCTCGGGCGCCGGCTTCGTCGAGACGGCCATCGACTCCATGAAGCTGGCGCTGACCACCTTCATCATCCCGTTCGCCTTCGTGTTCGCGCCGGAGCTGATGTCGTTCCCGAACGTCACGCTGGCGGTGTTGCGCGAGATCGGCGAGGTCGTGCTCATCCAGTGGCTGGTCTCTGTCGCGGCCTATGGCTACTGCTTCCGCGACCTGAATGGTCTGGAGCGGATGCTGTTCGCAGTGGCGGGTGTGCTCGGCTTCCTTGCCATGACGATCGGCGAGGGCGTCGGGCACTGGCACTGGCATTATGCGCTGTGGACGCTCACGCTCCTGCTGACCGGCTGGATGTATCTCACGCGCAAGACCCTAGGAACGGCAACGGCGGGCTGACCCCGCCGTTGACCACCATCGCGCCTCGTTTGCGGGGGCTTCTGCCCGCGCCGGATCAGTCCGGCTTGACGACGAACAGAAGCTGGTCGAACTCGACCAGCTTGCCGTCCTCGGCCGTGATGGCTACCACGGTGCCGGAGACGGGCGCCTCGATCGTCGTGTAGAGCTTCATCACCTCGATGAGGCAGAGCGGATCGCCCTTCTTCACCTTGCTGCCGACTTCGACGAACGGCTTCTCCTGCGGCGACGGCCGGCGATAGAAGGAGCCGACCATCGGCGCGCGCACCTGAGTGCCGTCGGCGACGGGGGCAGTGGCGGCCGGGGCGGGGCCCGCGGCGGGCTGCTGGGCGGGGGCGGCGGGGGCGGCCGGAGCGGCCTGCGCGATCCGTGTCGGCTCCGGCGTCGGCGCGAGTGCGACGGCTGGAGCCAGCGGCCCGGCGCCGCCGCGGCGCACGACGAGCTTCAGGCCCTCGACCTCCAGCACAAGCTCCTCGCAGTCGGAGGAGTCGATGATCTTGAGGATTTCGGCCACGTCTTTGTAGGTCAGCGCCATCGGCGTTTCTTCCCCTCGAAAGCTGTCTTCGTCATTTGTTGGTCACGTAGGTCTCGGCGAGTTGCCCGGCTGCCGCCTGCATGGCCGGCACGAACGCCAGAATCTGCTCGAGCGTGACGCGGGCCTCGGGTGCGGAGACGGCGAGCGCGCCGATCGTGCCACCATCGGCACCGGCAACGGGCACCGATATGCAGACGACGCCGTCCATGAACTCCTGATTGTCGATACCGACATGAGATCGCGAAATGCCCTCGAGATCCCTGTCGAGCCGCGCTCGGTCCGTGATCGTCCTGGCGGTGTAGCGCGTCAGCGGCATGGCGGACAAGGCCTGGTTGCGCTCGCGCAGCGGCAGCTCTGCGAGCAACAGCTTGCCGATGGCCGTGCAGTGGGCGGGCACGCGACTGCCTGCCTCGAAGCGCAACCCGAGCGGCCACTTGGCTTCCACGCGGTCGAGGTAGATGACCTCGGTTCCGGCGAGCACCCCGAAGTTGCAGGTTTCGCCGGTCTGCTCCGACACCGTGCGCAATATGGCGTGGCGGAAGCTGCGTGTGGCACTGGTGCGCAGCGTATTGAAGGACAGGTTGAGCAGGCGCTCTCCGGCCACATAGCCGCGGCGGGACAGATCCCGCTCGATGAACCCCATCTCCGCGAGCATGCCCGTGATGCGATGGGCGGTGGGCTTGGTCAGTCCGGACGCTTCGACGATGGCCGTCATCGTCAAGGGCTCGCGTGCGCGCGTGATGATCTCGATGATCGAGAAGGCCTTGCCCATGGCGCCGAGCTGCGAGAGCTCGACCCCCTGCGGCGCAAGGACCGGCGGCGGCTCGATGATCGCGCTCGGTGCACGCGGTCGGTGGTGCCTCGGTTTGCTCATGCGGCGCGTCGACATCGCGGGGGGCCGGAACCTTTGATGGTGGATCGATTGACGATTGCGCACTATGCCGATATCGATTTTCGAAATCAATCGTCTTGCATGTTGAGACAAGAGGGAGGTGGGCGTGGCGGTAGGCAAGAGGGGCATTTCGCGCGTCTTGATCGCGAACCGTGGCGAGATCGCTCTCCGTGCGGTGCGCTCGGCGCGGTCGCTCGGCCTCGAGACCGTTGCGGTGCATTCCACGGCCGATGTGGCGAGCCCGCACGTCTGGGCGGCCGATCGCGCGGTGTGCATCGGTCCGCCGCCGAGCACCCAGAGCTACCTGCAGATTCCGGCCCTGCTGCACGTCGCCCAGGCGCATGGCTGCGATGCGATTTATCCGGGCTACGGCTTCCTGTCCGAGCGGGCCGGTTTCGCCGAGCGCTGCGCCAGCGAGGGGCTGAAGTTCATCGGCCCCTCGGCCGAGGTCATCCGCACGATGGGCGACAAGTCCGAGGCGAAGGCCACCGCGGCGCGCTTCGGAGTGCCGCTCGTGCCGGGCTCCGACGGCGCCTTCGACGATGCCGCGAGCGCGCTGGCGGCTGCCCGCGAGATCGGCTTCCCGCTGCTGCTGAAGGCGCGCGCCGGCGGCGGCGGACGCGGCATGCGTGTGGCGCCGGATCTCGAGGCCTTCCCCGCGTTGTTCGATCAGGCTGCGCGGGAGGCGGAAGCAGCTTTCGGCGACGCGGGAATCTATCTGGAGCGGTTCTTCTCCGCCGTCCGCCACATCGAGGTGCAGGTGTTCGGCGACATGCACGGTACGGTGCGACAGCTCGGCGAGCGCGATTGCACGGTCCAGCGCCGGCACCAGAAGCTCGTCGAGGAAGGCCCCTCGCCGGTCCTGCGACCGGAAGTTCGCGCCCGCATCCTGGAGGCGGCCGAGAAGCTCGCGAAAGGCGTGGGCTATGAGGGCGCCGGCACGGTCGAGTTCATCTACGAGCCCAAGTCCGAGGAGTTCTTCTTCATCGAGATGAACACACGCATCCAGGTCGAGCATCCCGTCACGGAGATGCTGATCGGGCACGATCTGGTCGCCGAGCAGTTCCGCGTGGCCATGGGCGAGCCGCTGTCGGCGAAGCTGCCGGCCGCGGGCGCCAACGGCCACGCCATCGAGTTCCGCGTCAACGCCGAGGACTGGCGGGAGAATTTCCGCCCCGAACCCGGTCGCCTGAAGCGCTGGCGGGCGCCGTCGGGGGCCGGTATCCGGCTCGACACATTCGCTTATCAGAGCATGGATGTGCAGCCCTTCTATGACTCGATGATCGCCAAGCTGATCGTGCACGCCGAGACGCGCGAGGAGGCGATTGCCAAGGCGCGGGCGGCGATCCGCGATTTCCACGTCGAGGGTCTGCGCACGACGCTCGATTTCCACGCGACGCTGCTCGGCGATCCGGACTTCGCCAACGGCAACATCCATACCCGCTGGGTCGAGCAGGCCTTCCTGCCGCGCCACGGCCTCAAGTGACAGGGAACGAGCAGATGGCTGGCAGCAGCAAGCGTGACATTCGCCTGATCGACGTGACGTTGCGGGACGCGCACCAGTGCCTGTGGGCCACGCGCATGACCACCGCTATGATGAAAGACATCGCGCCGCGGCTCGATCGCGCGGGGTTCGAGGCCATCGATCTCGTCGGCGGCGCCGTGTTCGACGTGGCCGTTCGGTATCTGCGCGAGGATCCCTGGGAGCGCATGCGCATCCTGGCGAGCTGGGTCAAGGAGACGCCGCTCATCATCCATACGCGCGGCCAGAGCCTGTTCACGTTCGAGTTCTTCGCCGACGACGTCGTGGAGCTGGCGGCCGAGCGCTTCGCCGCCAACGGCATGCGCTATCACACGCCCTACGACGCCTTGAACGACATGCGCAATCTCGAGATTCCGATCCGCGCCGCCAAGCGCCACGGGCTCTATGTCGTGGGCGGCCTCGTCTACACGCACAGCCCCGTCCACACCGACGCCTATTACGTGCGCAAGGCCAAGGATCTCGTGGCGCTCGGTGTCGATGCGGTGTTCCTGAAGGATGCGAGTGGCCTGCTGCTGCCGGAGCGCGTTGCGACGCTCGTTCCCGCCGTGAAGCAGGTGATCGGCGGACGGCCTCTGCAGATCCACACCCATTGCAACTCGGGCCTCGCGCCCTATGTCGTGCTGCAAGCCGTGGAGGCCGGCGTCGACGTTGTGCACACGGCGACCTCGACGCTCGCCAACGGCGTCTCGCATTCGCCGACCGAGCGGGTCGTGCGCAACCTGCG